>NZ_JADIJE010000001.1 GCF_015278315.1 Microbacterium ureisolvens
GGGCGGCGGCGCGAAGCCGTGCGCGCCGGTGTGGGGCGCGGCGGGCGGGAAGGCGCCGGCCTCAGCCGAGCGCGAGGCCGGGGTGGGGAAGGGCGGCAGCGGGGGGATGCCGGCGGCGGCTTCTCCGGATGTGCGCCGGGCTCCGGCATCCTGCTCCCGCCCGATCCAGCGCGCGCTCCCCCAGCCCACGACGGACGCCCACACCGGGAACAGCAGGACGCCGAGCACGGTCATGCCCGCGCCCAGGCCGAAGGCGAGGTTCACCCGGTAGAGCGCGAACGCGAACACCACGACGTTCACGATGGGCACCAGGCCCAACAGCACCAGCCACGGGGAGAGCCCGGCGAGCTGCAGCAGCACGATCGCGTTGAGGATCGGCACCCAGGCCTTCCACGGCTCGACGCCCGACTTGCGGAAGACCGCCGACAGCGCGAGCGCGATCCAGACGTAGAGACCGGCGGACAGCAGCAGGCTGATCAGCAGGCCGAAGACAGCCGCGGTGGCATCGGTGGCGTTCATGGCATGGGACGCGCGGGCTCGGCCCGTCGTCTCCCCCTCTCGGCGAGTCGCGTGCGGGCGCCCGGTTCAGGCGCCAGTGGACGGAACAACGATCTCAAAGATACGGTCGCCAGCGCGCCCCGCCAGAACCCGCGTCCGCGCCGGAGGGCGCGGCGCTCGGCGTCGACGGTCGTCCAGTAGCGTTTCGCGTCGTCGGCCGACAGGTCGCCTCTCGAGAACACCGCACGATCGGCGTCCCGCGCGAGCGTCGCCCCCGAGGCGGTGCCGAAGCTCGCCGCGAGCTCGCTCCGGGTGAGCGTGCGAGGCGCGGTGCGGCCGGCGTCGACCGCCGCGTCGACGTACTCGTCCCACCCGCCTGCGATGCGGGTCGCCGGTGTTCCGCTGCGACGACGCGAGCGCCGCCGGGCGGACTTGGCCCCGAGCACGATGAGGAACGGCCCGAGCGCCAGCACCAGCACGAGCAGGGCGATGCCGCCGATCCGCAGCATCGGCCAGAGCCACGCGAGGTCGAGGGCGGAGTCGTCCTCGGTGGCGCGATCCTCGGCCGAGTCCTCCTGGGTGGGATCGGGCGGCACCACCTCTTCGACCGACTCGGGGCGCACCTCGGTGACGTTCTCGGGGTCGCGCTGCTCGGTGACGTCGAGGCTCGGCGACTGGGCGTGCTGCGGCGTCACGTCGACGGCGACCCACTCGCCGCCCGCCGACTGCACCTCGGTCCAGGCCGTCAGGTCCTGCGCGCCGCAGGCGCCGTCGTCGCACACGGAAAGGCCCGGGTCGGCCGAGCTCAGCCGCGCTCCGAGCACCACGCGCGACGGGAAGCCGAGCTCCCGCGCCATGAGCGCCACGGCGACGGCGAACTGCTCATCGTCGCCGATGGCCGCGACGTAGTTGCCGGATGCCGCCGCCCGCGGGTCGGTCTCGCGCTCGAGCAGACGCGAGAACATCGTGTCGATCCGGGCGAGCGAGTGGCCGGACGCGCTCGGCTGGAACGCGTAGTCGGTGAGCGCCGCGACCCACGCCGGCTCGGCGCCGCCGTCGTCGAGGCCGTGACTGAGGTAGCCGCGTTCGCGCAGCAGCGAGACCATGCCCGCAAGCGCGGCCCCGCCGGACCCGGTGGCGTGCTGATCCATCCATCTGCGGAGGCTGTCGGGCGCTGCCACGCCGCCGGGGCTCCCGGGCGGCTCGAGCGCGGCGAGGTCCGCCGATTCGGGCTCGACGCCGCGCACGACATAGCTGTCGCCGGTCTCCAGCCCTCCGCCCGCCGTCTGCACCCCGGCCGCCGCCGCGGCGTTGTAGTAGAAGCGGTCCGCGAGCGAGGCCGACCGGTCGCCGCCGAACTCGACCGTGGCGAGGCGGCCGGCCGTCGGCATCCAGATCCCGTCCCACGCGCCGATCTCGATCCGCGCCTCGACGGGTGCGCCTTCGCCGCCGTCCAGTGCGGCCGGCACGCGCACGAAGCGACCCGCGTCGACCGCGCCCTCGCCGCCGGAGCGGTACACCTCGCCGTCGTAGGAGTCGAGTGTCGCGATGCGCACGCGCTCGGGCAGTGCTGCGGCCGACGCGCCGTCGGAGGCCGGCTCGACGCGGAACAGCACCTCCTCCGCGCGGTCGTCGGCGAAGAGGCCGCGGTACTGGGACAGCGGGCTGACCTCTGCCGAGAGGTCGATGTCGGGCCCGACGGCGGAGCGGAGCACCTGGCGCTCGGCGCCGCGCGCGGCCAGCGGCACGACCGCCACCGCGAGCACCAGAGCGGCTGCCACCATGGCTGTGCCGAGGGCGTTGCGGCCGCGGTCGGCGCGCGAGGGCTTGCGCGAGATGCGAACCCCGCTGGCCGCCGCGGCCCGCTGCAGCGCGCGCATGCGCTGGTCGTGAGTGCGCCATGCCAGCCACATCAGGCACGTCACGAGGCCTGCGACGCCCACCGCCGTCTCGACCGGGGCGTACAGCTCGACCGGTCCGAGCGTGAGGGGCGCACTGACCGTGGTGCGTCCGAAGAACAGCCCGAACGTCACCATGCCGAGGGCCACCGGGACCGCCGCGTAGGCGGAGCGGTCGTCGCGCCACGCCAGCAGCAGCACGACGCAGGTGCCGATGAGGAACACCACGAGTGCCGGCACCAGGAGGTTGCGATACGACCCGACCGGCAGTTCGACGGTGATCAGGTCCTTCCACCCGATCACCAGTCCGCTTGCGAGCTCGCCGAGGCCGCGCAGCAGCTCGTCCACAGGACCGAGCCGGGAGGGGACGGCGAGCGGGATGCCGAGCACGAGCACCGTCGCGGTGAGCACACCCGCGACGATCCAGCCGTTCCAGCGCCGCCACCACGCGACCGCCGCGACGGCGCCGCCGACGAGCGTTCCGACACCGACCAGCAGCGCGAAGCTCCCGGAGCGGTAGATGGGCCACGCTGCGACGGCCGCCACGGCCGCGATCACGAGGGCGAACGCGGCGCCCGCCCAGATGCGGGGCGCGACGCGCGCAGCGCGCACCGGCGCGTCGGCGACGCCGCGGGGCGCGGCATCCGTCCTCTTCTCGGCCACGTCGCCGCTCACGACGTGGCTCCCCTCAGCAGGAGGCCTGAGAGGTCGTCGAGGGTGCCGACCGTCAGCACCATCAGGCCCGACAGCGGCTGCATGCGCGGATGGGCGCGCTCGTCGCAGATGAGGCCCACCACCGTGGTGTCGGCGGGGAAGGCCAGCGCGGCCTGCTGCAGCCTCGTCAGCGGCACACGCGAACCCACCACGACGAACGCGATCGAGAGCCGCTCGCCCGACTCGGCCGCCAGACGGCACACCTCGCCCACCGGCATGGTGCTCTCGAGCAGCTCGACGCCGCTGAAGCCGTCGAGCATCGGGCGCGGCGCCGCGGACGGGATGTGACGGATCGCGCGCAGGCGCCCGCGCACCACCCGTGGGATCTCGGAGCCGGTCACGATCTGCACGTCGCGCGCGTCGTGCACCGCGCGAAGCCCGAGCGACGCGGCGCACGAGACTGCCAGCTCGAACTCGTCGGCGTCGGCGTACTCGGCGTCGGCCACCGCGAGCACGACCGCCATGCGAGAGCGCCGGGACTCCTCGTACTGGCGGACCATGAGCCGGCCGGTCTTGGCCGTCGATCGCCAGTGGATCTGCCGCCGCGAGTCGCCGGGCGCGTACTCGCGGATCGCGTGGAACGACATGTCGGCATCGACCAGGCGCCGGGTGGGGCTGCCCTCGAGGTCGCGGATGAGGCCGGCGCTGGTCGTCGGCAGCGAAGTCGTACGGGGATGCACGAACAGCTCGTGCACGTCGGGGAACGAGTGCTCCCGGCGCAGAAGGCCGATCGGGTCGCTGCGCACCGTCGTGGCGGGGCCCACCGTGACGATGCCGCGCCGCAGGCCCGGGATGTCCAGTGGCTGCTCGACGACGTGCCCCGGGCGCAGCAGCGGCACGCCGAACTCGACGAGGCCCTCGCCCACGGGGATGTCGATGCGTCCCGGCAGGGCCAGCCGGTGCCCGTCGTTGCGCACGACGATGCGGCCGTCCACGCCGTCGCCGGCGACGATCCGCTCGTGCGTGAGCGTGAGGTCGACGTCGTAGGCGCGGGCGCCGAAGAGGAACGGCACGGCCGCGAGGAGGAGGACGAGGGATGCCGCGCCCGCGACCATGAACTCGACCCAGCCGAAGACGATCCCGAGAACGAGCCCCGCGGTCGCGGCGACCGCGACCAGCGTGCCCGCGGGCCGGATCGTGCGCCCGGCCCACTCCGCCGCTGTCGTGATGCCCGTGCCGAGCGCGCGCCACACCCCGGTCCACCAGACGGCGGCGCGCACGAACGCCCGACCGCGGCGCGACGGGCCGACGCTCGTCGCCGTGGCGGTCAGGTGCGTGCGGCCGGCCGTGCCGGTGGACTGGACGGTGCGGGTGAGGCGGGATTCGAAGACGTCCGTCGTCCCGCGCCGGCGCTCGGCTGCGCTCATACGGCCTCGCGCCTGGACGGCGGTGCCACGTCGAGCAGCACCTGACCGACGACGGTCTCCTGCGTGACGCCGTCGAACTCGGCTTCGGGGTGGAGGATCAGCCGGTGCGAGAGCACCGGCACCGCGAGCGCCTTGACGTCGTCGGGCGTCGCGTACGTGCGGCCGTGGGCGGCGGCACGCGTGCGCACCGCCTTGGTGAGAGCGAGGGCCCCGCGGATGCTGACGCCCAGGCGCACCTCGTCGGCCGTGCGCGTGCCGTCCACGAGCCGCGCGATGTAGTCCAGCACCAGCGCGTCGACGTACACCTGGGCGGCGAGGTCCGCCATGCCGACGAGGGCCTGCGGCGTGATGATCGGGGCGAGGTCCGCGGTGGCCACCGCCGCGCCGTCGAGGATCCGCACGGTCGCGGCGTGGTCGGGGTAGCCGAGCGAGGTCCGCATCATGAAGCGGTCGAGCTGCGCCTCGGGCAGTCGATAGGTGCCCGCCTGCTCGACGGGGTTCTGGGTCGCCAGCACGAGGAACGGCACTCCCACCTCGCGCGAGACGCCGTCGATCGTGACGCGGCCCTCCTCCATGACCTCGAGGAGCGCGGACTGCGTCTTCGGGCTCGCGCGGTTGATCTCGTCGGCGAGCACGATGTTCGCGAAGATCGGTCCGGCGTGGAACTCGAAGACGCCCTCCTTCTGGTCGTAGACGCTGAGGCCGGTGATGTCGCTCGGCAGCAGATCGGGCGTGAACTGGATGCGGGTGTTGGTCCCCTGCACGGACTGCCCCATCGCGCGGGCGAGCGAGGTCTTGCCGGTGCCGGGAACGTCCTCCAGGAGCACGTGGCCGTCGCTCAGCATCGCGGTCAGGACGAGCTCGACGACGCGGCGCTTGCCGAGCACCGCGCGCTCGACGTTGTCGGCGATCTGGCCGAACGTCTGCGCGAACCAGTCGGCCTGCTCCTGCGTGATGGTCATGTGTTTCCTTGCGGTCGGGGAGGGAGGGTGGATGCCGTCGCCCTGTGCGGTGCGGCGGCCCCGGTTCATGGGTTCGGCGCGGGGGCTCGGCCGCTCTGCCAGGTCGTGGCGTCCCAGTAGGCCTGGCTGCCGTCGCCGAGGGAGACGTACTGTCCCTCGGTCCACGCCGCCGTCTGGCCGAGTGCACCCAGCGAGCGCAGCTCGTTGAGGCTGCCGGGCAGTCGCGCGAAGTCGGGGGTGAACGAGCCCGGAGATCCGGCGACGACGCCGGACGGGAGCGGATCGTTGGACGTGCAGCCGGTGTAGGCGGGGATCGTGGCCTGAGCCGGCGACAGCCCCCAGCCCTGCGCGCTCCAGTCGACGGTCACCCTGACGCCCTCGACACGCACCGTGCCGGCCGGAACCAGGGTGCGATCGGCGACGTCGGTGATGTCCCGGCCGTTCCGGCTGAAGTACCTCGTCGCCGACGTGTCGAAGGTGATCTTCGCCGCCGTCCCGTTCGGGGCGTTGGACGACGACCCCTTCAGGGTGAGCCTGCCGCCGCCCACGCACGACGTGATCGCCCAGTTCGCCTGCACCTGGTAGGGCGCGCTGCCCGCACGCGGGGTGACCGTCGACCATCCCGTGCTCTCGAACCACCAGTCGTGCACGTAGCGCACCTGGATGCCGGGGTCCTGCCCGATCACCGAGGTGCCCGGGCCCCACCCGCGCCACTCGACGTGGTTGTTGCGCGGGATGCGCTCGGTCGTGGTCGGCTCTGCGCGGATGACCCACTCCGCGCGCTGGGCGTTCGCATCCACGTTCGGCGCGGCATCCACCACGAACGTCCAGTTCTGCGGATTCTTGCCGGACTGGCGGGCGCGCACGCTCTGGGTCGTCTCGACACGGCCGTAGGAGCGGTCGCTCTCTCCCCAGAAGGACTCGGCGCACATGCGGTAGGTGTACTCGTTGCCGTCGTCGACGGTGAAGGTCGCCGAGGAGCCGGCGTCGGCCACGCAGCGCTGTCCGTCGGGGACGATGCCGTAGCGGAGGGTCGAGCCGGTCCCGTTGGGCACTGCCGACGCCGTCGCCGTGATGGTCGAGGTGCCGTCGCCGTTCGACGAGGAGCTCAGGGTGAGGTTCGGCGACTGCGGGCTGCCGACGCCGTTGGTCTGGACAGTGATGCTGCGTCCGGAGGGGCTGCCCGCAAGCCCCGGCGGAAGCTCGAAGCGAGAGAACGGCGTCACCGTCACGACCGTCGCGTCGTTGCTGCCGACGCGGTACCACGGCACGTCGACGGTCGGGCGGTTGCCGTCCACCGCCACGCGCACCGTCTCGCCCGTGTCGCTGGTGATCTCGAGGCTTCCCGTCGATCCGGTGTCGATGCCGTCGATCACGAGTGCCGCGACGCCACCCTGACCGTCCCCGGTCACGACGGGCTCCGCCGTGACGCTCTGGGGAGCCGGCGGCGCGTCGTAGGCCCACGCCACGGTGCGCACGCTCGACTTCGACTCCCCGACCGCGTTGACCGCCCACGCCTCATACGTGCGCTGCTCGCCGTTGGGCGCCGCGATCGCCGGGCAGACGCCGTCGGCGGAGCAGCGCGCGACTTCCTGCCCGTTCCAGCGGATGACGAAGCCGCCGAGCGCCGGGTAGGCCAGCCGCGCCTCGCCCGGGTCGACGCGCAGCGTCGCGCTGCCGTTCGCGTACGCGGTCTGCGACACGCTGGCGGGCGTCTTCGGGTAGCCCAGCAGATCGAGCAGCACGCGGCCGTCGCGCTCGGAGTTGGTGATGCGGCCCTGGGCGTCACGCACCGAGAACGTGGCGGTGCACGTCGCGCCCGGGGCATCCGTCGTCCACGTCGCCCGGACGGTCGTCGCCGAGGCGACCTCGAAGCCGACACCCGCGCACGCGCCGGTCGGCCGGACCTCGACCACCTCGAGCGGCGTGCGCGGCAGCGGGTTGACCTCGCCGCCGGCGCCGATCACCGGAATCGTGCACGACGAGCCCGCCGCCTGCGAGCACTGCTGCACGACCGACCCGCCCTGCGGCAGTGTCGACGGCGCTGCGCCCACTCGGAGGATGAGACGGGCGGGCGTCACCGCGGGGTGGCTGGTGACCGACACGAGCACGGCCTCCTCCGACCCGGGGACGGCACGGTCGGCACCGGTGACCGTGAGGGTCGTGCCCTCCTGGGTCACCTCGAATGCGCCGCCCGCGTGCTCGGTGGCGTACACGATGCCGTCCCAGTCCTCGCGGAGCTGCCACGTCGTCATGTTCTTGAGGTCGTAGGTGGTCGTCTCACCGGGGCCGACCGTGATGGAGCCCGGCCGCAGCTCGGGTTGCGGGTCGCGCGGATGCACGACGATCGGCACCGAGAGGTAGGTCCACTCGTCCGTGCCCGTCAGGCGCACCGGCACCTGGCACGCATCCACCCACGGGGCGCCCGCTCCGGAGTCATAGCGCACCACGCTGCCCGACTGGATCGCACAGGCGGCCTCGCCACGTGCGCCGGACGCCCGCACCTCGGCGCCGACGTCGAGGGTCGACCCTCGTGGACGCGCGACGAGCGACGCCATGTCGAACGTCGTGGACTCGAGTTCGGTGACCTCCGGCGATGCCGCGCCCGCGCGGAGCGTCAGCGCGAGGTCGTCGTCTCCCGGTACGCGGAGGAAGCCGTACGAGACGACCTCTCCGGATGTGCTCTCGCCGGTCACGGCGAACGGGATGAGCCGCGTCGTCGTGGGGAGCGTGCCACTCAGGCGCGTGCCGTCCACCGTCACGCCGGACTGGTCGCCCCACAGCGACAGCTCGAGGTCGTCGACGTCGCCGCCCGACCACGTCACCTTGCCGGCCAGCACGTCCACGCCGCGCAGGAAGTCGTCGCGGGTCTCGACCGTGAGGATCGTGTCGGCGACCACCGGGTAGTCGGGAACGCTCTCGCGCACCACGCGGACCACGATGAGGCCTCGGCCCGTGTTGCCCGACGAGGACTCGACGTCGTAGAGGAACGACATGGTCCCCGGCGCGACGCCCGCCGCGATCCGCACCGTCGCGTCGTCGACGTCGACGATGTGCCCGTCGAGGCGCGTGTACTCGGGGTTCTCACTGCCGTCGACGAGGGTCGCCGGCACGTCGGGACGGATGTCGGTGACCGTGAGCTCGCCCATCGTGGGGTCGACGTCGTTCGAGAGCGGGCTCACCCGGATCGTGTTGCCTTCGCCCGCCTGCACCTGCACGTAGTCGGTGAAGGTGACCGGGCTCGGGTTCGCCTCGCTGTCGAGCACCCCGACGCGCACGGTGCCCTCGGCGGTCTCGCCGAACGCGTCGACGATGCGGTACCGGAACGACTCCTGCCCGCTGTCGCCGGGCACGCTCGTGTACATGATCGCGGCGCCGTCGGCGGTGATCGTCGCCGCACCGCGCTCGGGCTGGTCGATGATGCGGTCCAGGGTGACCACGTCGCCGTCGGGGTCGGAGCCGAACCCGTCGAACTCGATGAGCGTGGACTGGCCACTCAGCACCCGGCCCTCGAGCGTGTCGGCCGCCGGCGCCCGGTTCGCCTCATCGTCGATGACGCGCACGCGCACCGCCGCCGTGTCGGCGAGCGCGGGTGCGCCGGTGGTGAAGACCGAGTACTCGATGCCGTAGTCGCCGGGCTCCTCGGGCGCGAGGTACCGCAGCAGGTCGCCCGACGCGAACGCCAGCGCGGCATCGGACGACGACCGCACCGACTCGGGGTTGAGCGTGGGCCGGCCGCCCGACGGCGAGATGTCGTTGTCGAGCACCGGGATGTCGATCTGGGCGCCCGCGCGCACCACGACGGTGTCGTCGACGGCGATCGGCGCGAGCTCGGGCGCCGGCGGCAGCAGGTACACCGTCGCCTCGCCCTCTACGGCGGCTCCGGCGTCCTCCGTGCCGTCGCTCACGACGTACGAGACCATGCCCAGCCGGCCGGCAGCGCCGTCGGCGGTCGTTCCCGACACGCGCAGGTGGTTCTGACCGACGGCGTCGACCGACAGCGTGGCACCGGCATCCGCCCTCGCGACGACGTCGCTCAGCAGCAGCACCCGGCGGGTCGGGTTCGACACCGCGTCGAAGATCTCGAGCGTCGCGTCCTGCTGGGGATGCACGAAGGCCACGACCGGCGACGTCGCGAGCTGCGCAGGCGCGTCGGCGGGGAGCAGGGTGATGCGCGCGGTGCCGGTGGCGTCGCTGGTGCCGTCGGTGACCGTGAAGTCCACGCGGTAGGTTCCGGGGTTCTGCGCCGAGAAGTCGAACGACGTCGAGCCGCCCACTACGGTGGCCGTCGCCGCGGCGTCGTCGAGCACCCGCACCGAGTCGAGCGACAGCGTGCCGGCGGTGCCGGTCACGTGGTCGGCGACGTCGACGGTGATGCCCGAGGCGACGGTGTCGGTGACCGCGAACGACTGCGCGGCCAGCTGCGGCTGCGGCGACACCTTGACCACGAGCGACTTGACCGACGTCTGTCCCTGCGTGTCGGCGACGGTCACGGCGAGCTCGATGAGCTCCTCCCCGCCATCGCCGGTGTCGCTGTGCTGGTAGACGACGTCGCCGCCGGGCGTGGCGGCGACGCTGCCCTGACCGGTGACGTTCTCGACCGCGAGCAGGAGCAGCGGGTCGCCCTCGGGATCGACCCAGCCCGGCAGCACGGGCACCGTGACGGTGCCGCCGCGCGCGACCTCCGGCTGCGGCCATTCGACGAGGCAGCGCTCCACGCCGCACCACTCCGGGGCGGAGTCCGCACCCGCGGCCGCGACCGTCAGGGTGACCGTCGTCGGCTCCGACAGCAGGCCGTCGGCGCTCGTGCCGTCGCTCACCGCGTACGAGAACGTCGCCGAGCCTGTCGCCCCCGGCTGCACCCGCACCGCGAGCCGCTGATCGTCGTCGGTCACCGAGACCACGCCGAACGCCGGGTCGAGGCCGGTGACCGAATCCGGGTCGATGGTGAGCACGTCCTCGTTGGGATCATGGTCGTTCAGCAGCACCGGCAGCGTCGCGAGGGCGCCGGCGCGCACGCCGAACCCGTCGGGCTCCGCGATCGGCGGCTTCGGGTCGAGCACGACCTGCAGCTGCTCCTCGCTGGGCACGGCATCGGGATCGGTGCGGTCGTCGAGGCTCCAGTCCTGGCTGGACGTGATGAGCGCTCCGTCGGGCACCGACCACGCCCACCCCGTGCGCGTCTCGTTGAGGATCACCGACGAGGCGCTCGCGACGAACACCGGGCGGCGATCGTCGGCCATGGTGCCCTCGCCGTAGTCGAGCGCGATGCGCTCCCCGCTCGAGCGCCACAGCAGGCCGCCCTCGTCACCCTGCCCGAGCCACGCCGCGTAGGTCGTGCCGTCGTGCGCGACGGGCTGGGCGGGCGTGCCGAGCACGGCACCGTTCCCCTCCCCCACCACGGTCTCCATCCCCGAGCCGTCGGCGGCGACCCGCACGAGACCGGTGTCGTCGGCGAGGTACACCGCCGACCCGGCAGGATCGGGCGCGCCCACCACCACGGTGCTCGTGGTCGGCGCCTGGGCCGCGGCATCCTGTCCGCGCAGCCACACGTCGCCGTCGTCCGTGTCGACGACAGCCCACGTGTCGCCTGCGGCGGTGATCGCCGGCGCATCGAGTCCGTCGGCGTCGAGGGCGTCACGACCGCGCACGTCGGCCTCGCCGATGTCGTAGCGAAGCACCGAGCCGTCCGCGCGGGAGTAGGCGAACAGCCTGCCGCGCCGGTCCACGGCGATCGCTTCGGCGGTGTACTGCGGCGCGTCCTCGTCATCCGCCGACCGGAACGGGTCGAGCTGCGACGCCGAGCCGGTCGACAGGCGCCCGGCGAACACCGCGCCCGAATCGGTCAGGTAGGCGACGTAGTCGCCGGCGGTCACCGCCTCTGTCGTGCCGGCCGGAGTCTTCTGGGAGGACTGCAGCGCCTCCTCGTCGAGGTCGGCGGGCATCGCGGAGTCGATGCGGGTGAGCGTGCTGTAGCTGTCGCTGAACAGGTAGGCGGCGTCGCCGGTCTGCACCACCTGGTCGGGGTTGCTGATGCTGCGCACGGTGTCGAGCTCGCCCACGGACGTGTTGACGCGGGCGTAGCGGCGTCCTTCGCCGGTCTGCAGCGCCCACACCGCGGCGTCGACATCGGGCGTCTCCTGGGCGTCGAGCCCCGGCCACACGATGCTGATCCCGATCACCGTGGCGACGACGGCACCCGCGGCGACGAGCCCCGCGATGGTGCCGCGTCGCATCGGCGTGGCGGCTCGCCGCGCCGGCGCGCTGCCGCGGGCCATCACAGCGCCCCGACCGCGAACAGCGTCGCCACGACGGCTGCGGCGCCCGCGACCACTCCGGCGCCGATGCCGATCACCCACGGCAGCGCGCTGCCGGCCCGGCGACGGGACGGCGACGAGATCTCGGTGTCCTCGTCGCGCGCCAGTGATGCCACGCCCGTGCCGGCGCGGGACTTGCGGGTGAGGTCGCGCTCGATGTGCGAACGCGCGGGGCCGCGAAGGGCGGAGTCCGAGAAATCGACCGGACCGGATGCCGGCGACCACTCGTCGTCGGGGATCTCCAGCGGCGTCGGCGAGAGGCCGAGCTCGGACTGCACCGCGCGCAGGGCCTCGCCCAGCGCCCGGGCGGACTCGTACCGGCGGCCGGGGTCGCGGCTCATCGCGGTCGCGAGGACGCTCTGCAGCGACGCGGGCACGTCGGCGCGCGGGATCTCGACGTACGTGGCCCGGGCGATGCGCCGGCGCAGCAGGTCCTTGGTGTTCTGCCCGCGCTCGCGCCGCTCGAACGGGCTGTGGCCGGCCAGGAGCGAGTAGACCGTCGCCCCGAGGCTCCACACCTCGCTCGTGACGGTGCCGCTGGTCTGCTCGGCGACGACCTCGGGCGCGCTCCACGGGATCGACATCGCGAGCACCTCGCCGCCGCTCTTGCGCTGCAGCGACGCCGAGATGCCGAAGTCGGCGAGCACCGGCGTGCCGAAGGTGGTGACCAGGATGTTGCTGGGCTTCACGTCGCGGTGGATGAGGCCTGCGCGGTGCGCCGATTCCAGCGCGCTCGCCATGCGCACGCCGATCGCAAGGACTTCCTCGACCGGGATGCGCTCGACGCGGTACCGCTGCGCGAGCGAGCCGGGGCAGTACTCCATGACGATGTACGGGCGGCCGTCCGCCGAGATGCTCGCCTGGTAGACCGTCACGATCGAGGGGTGCGCCGAGAGGTGCGCCAGCACGTCCGCCTCGGCGTTGAACATGCGCCGCAGCTCGGGGTCGCGCACGTCGCTGGGCATGACCTTGACCGCCACGTTGCGGCGCGGCATGTCCTGCTCGTAGAGGAACACGTCGGCGAAGCCGCCGGAGCCGAGCGGGCGGATGTAGGCGAGGCCGGGGAGGATCGGCGGCGCCGACGGAAGCCGTGTGGCCACCACACCTCCCCAGGGTCCGCTACCGAGTTACGACGTGCGCCGTCGAGACGGCCAACAAACCTGGCCATGCTAGCAAAATCCCCTTTATGCGCCGTGCCCCCGGCTGTGGAAACCGGCGTTCTGTCGGCCCCTCTCGTGCGCCCGAAAACCTGGTCCGTCACCGGACACGCGGGGCCGCGGCATCCGTCACCGGCGTGTCCTCGTGACCTGCCAGGTTTTCGGCACCGCGGAGGAGGGTGACGGATGCCGCCACCCGGCGCACCGGGAGCAGCCGAAGCCCGAGCATCACCACGCGAGGCCCGCGGGTCTACTCGCCTCACGGGCTCACGAAAGTGCCCGAAAACCTGGTCCGTCACCGGACACGCGGGGCCGCGGCATCCGTCACCGGCGCGTCCTCGTGACCGGCCAGGTTTTCGGCACCGCAGAGACTGGTGACGGATGCCGCCACCCGGCCCGGCACGGCCAACCGAAGTCCGACCATCACCACGTGCGGGCCCGCGGGGGTTCCTGCCTCAAGGGCCCACCCCTGTGCCCGAAACCTGGTCCGTCACCGGACACGCGGGGCCGCGGCATCCGTCACCGGCGTGTCCTCGTGACCGGCCAGGTTTTCGGCACCGCAGAGACTGGTGACAGATGCCGCCGCCCGCGCCCCGGGAGCAGCCCATTGCCGAGCATCACCACGTGAGGCCGGCGGGACTCCGGTGGAGGTTCCGGGCGAGAGCGGCGAGCACCGCTTCCTCGACGAGCGGCCAGTCGTGGACGATCATGGCGTAGTCGAAGCGAAGCGTCATGAAGCCGAGGGCCATGGCCTGCGCGTCACGCACGCGGTCGCGGTGGCGGGACGGTCCTTCGTGCGTGCCGCCATCGGCCTCGATGATCAGGCAGTCGCCGATGACGAAGTCGACGACGCCGACGCCGGGGATCGCGACCTGTGCGGCGAGCGAGATGCCGTGCCGATGCAGGCGTAGGCGCAGGAGGGACTCCAGGCCACTGTCCGCGTCGTCGCGCGCGAAAGCCACGAGCCACCGATAGCGGCGGGGCACGCTCCGGCTCAGCTGCTCGCGATCCGCCGGGGACAGCAGTCGCTGGCGAAGCGCGGACTCCAGTGCTGCGAAGAACACTTCCTCGCCACGACATCCGAGGATCTGGACGAGGCAGTGAACGATGCCCACTCGCGTCAGGCTGGGCGGGCCGACGGGAAGGTCGCGGTGGAACACGCAGCAGGTGGTTGCATCCGGATGCGGATCGACCGCGACCCGCGTCGGCCTGTTCGCCGGATGCACCCATGTGTGAGCCTGGCGCCGGTCATCGCTCTCAGCGTCGGCATCCGCGCCGATACCGAGATCGAGGATCCAGAGGCCGAACTCGCGTCCAGCTGTGATGCAAGCCGCCGCACCGCAGTGGCTCAGCGCCTCCAGCACTCCGGGCGGCGTCCCCGGCAACGCGTAGATGCCACGGCGTGGACGAAGGACTCGGTTTTCGCGCACGGATGACCGGAGGTCTGCGCGCGAAGCGCCGTCGCTTTTCAGTTCGCTCGTCCGAGCGACGCCCCCACGTCGGCGCACTAGCTCCACGATGCGGTCCACGGACATGGTCCCGAGTTTCCAGCGCCCGTCCGCGCGCCGGCCCTGCAGGGGCGGAAATGTGGACAAGCCGCGCCGCGCGGCGGCTGTGGAGGACCCGACGGCCGCGCTGGGCTCGGTGCCGAAGACCTGGTCTGTCGCCCGACACGCCGGGCCGGGGCATCCGCCACCGGCGTGTCCACATGACCGGCCAGGTTTTCGGCACGGGAGAGAGCAGGTATCAGGGGAAATGTCGCCCGGATCGAGAAGCGCCGACCACCGAGATGTCGTGCCCGAAAACCTGGTCCGTCACCGGACACGCCGGGTCGCGGCATCCGCCATCGGCGTGTCCACGTGGCCGGCCAGGTTTTCGGCACCGAGATGGCAGGTGGGTGGCCGGCGCCGCACGGAGGAGTCAACAGCGGGCCGGGCGGGGTCAGGTCAGGGGCGGGCCGCCCTGGGTCAGTCCAGGCGGGGCGCCTCGCCGGGGTCGTGAGGGTCGAAGGGGGCGTCGAGGGACTTCGTGAGATCGGCGAGCATGGCTTCGATCTGCGGCTCGACGAACTCGGTCACGGCCGCCTGGATGCGGAGGCGATGGTGCAGCAGGATCGTGCACACCTCCCGGCCCACCATGTTCGCGTAGTCGTCGGCGAGGCCGACCTCCTGCCGCAGCGCCGCCTTCGCCTCGTCGGTCAGGGGCGGCAGGGCCGGCACGTCGGCGTCGGCCTGCTCGGCGAGGCCTGCGATGGTGAAGAGGAAGGGCTGGCCAGGGAGCGGATCCGGGTCCATCGGCAGTCCCTCGAACTCCGGGTCGAGTCCCTCGCCCGGCCGATAGCTGCGGGCGCGGTTGCGCGCGGCCTGCTGGTCGAGCTCGGCCTGCAGCATCGGCAGGTTCAGCGCCGTGTACTCGGCCACCGAACGGTCGACGATCGTCTTGATCCGGGTCGAGAGCCCGTGCTGCACGCCGTGCGGCACGTCTGCTCCGAGGCCCGCCGCCGACAGCACCGGCGACCCGAAGCACCGCCGGCAGGGGGCGGTGCGGCCACGGTGCGTGGCGGGCTCCCAGCGCGGCAGCCACGCGAGCCAGGCGTCCACCGCCTGGCTGACCTGGGTCTCGAGCGACCGCTCCACCCGCCCCACGCTAGTACGCGGCATCCCGTCGCGCCCGGATTCCCGCGGTTTCCGGCGCGGGAGCCGGCGTCATTCGTCGAACTCGTCCTCCCACGGCCAGCGCGGCCGATGGGCGCGCGTGCGCACCAGCGCGATGCCCGCCCACGCGCAGACGAACGCCGCCGCGGCGACGGCGAAGCCGAACCACGAGGTCGCGAGCCGCCCCGCGACCGACGTCGCGACGCCGAGGCTCGCGCCGGTGAACACGGCGCCGAACCACACCCCGCCGATGTAGGCGAGGAAGCTCGCGGCCGTCGTCCACGCGGCACCCCAGTACGACGGATGCCGCGCCCCGGCGTCGAAGGAGGCTCCGGCGCCCGCCCGCGCAGCGCCGGCCGCCGTGGCCTCGGCCGTGGCGCCGCCGCGGGTCGCGGCATCCGCTCCCCCCGGCTTCCGGCCGATCGCCGCCCACAGCCCGCCCGCGAACGCCAGCAGCGCGCACACGACGCCCACGATGCCCGGGATCTGCCCAAGGCCGGGGGTCGCGATGACGTCTTCGCCGGTGACGAGGCTCGTCATGCCGAGCCCGAAGATGGTGAGCGCGGCGAACCCTGTCGTCGCGAAGGTGAGCGCGATGACGGGTCGCACCGGACCTTGCGGCACTCCAGCCCCACCCTCACCGGCCATGCCGCCAGCCTACGTCCGCGCCGCGACGACCGTGCCGTGCCGCTCTTCCGCGGCACGGGCTCGACCCCGCGGCGCCGGCCTGTGCGTCGGCCTCAGGCGCGGACGAGCTGGGGACCCGCCTCGAGCGTGCGCTCGTACTCGCGCTGCGCCTCGACGTTCAGCTCGGTGACGCGCTTCGCCCGCGCCGCCGCCCACGCGCCGAACCAGATCGTGAGCTCGCGGCCGATGACGAACGCGGCGATGGCCAGCGGCGTGAGCAGCTCCGCTTCGGCGAGGTCGCCGCCCTCGCTGGCGGTGAGCTCCCAGAACGGCGCCTGGAAGAGCGCACCGAGGATGTGACCGCCGTATGCGGCGATGCCCACCAGGATGCCGAGGATCACCCACGCGCCCCAGCGTCCGCGGTTGATGATGGCGCCGAGCAGCCAGAACGCGACGAAGAACACCACGACGGGCACCCAGAGCGACCACGTCCCGAGGGCGGTCAGCGCGGCGGTGCCGATGTTCTCGCCGGTCACCTCGCCCTCGATCGCGTCGACGCCGAGCCACACCGCGAGGTAGAGCACAGCGAACGCGAGGGCGGCGAGGAGGCCGATGGCTCCCGCGGCGGCGCGGTTGCCGCGGGGGCGCGGCGCCTCGGGCGCCTGCACGAAGATCGGCTGCGGGGCGGCGGCGGCCGCGACCGCCGGCTCGACGGGCTCGCTCGGCGTCACGACGGGCGGGACGACCACCGTCGGGGAGTCGTCGGCGACGGTCGTCGGTGCGGCCGTGGTGGACGCGGCGGGCGTCGAGTAGTCGAGGGATGCCGCCTCCGGCGAATCCCACGGGTCGGGCTCGTCGGCAGGAGTGGCCGCGGGAGTGTCGGCGGGAGTGTCGGTGGCGGCGACGTCTGCGTCGGTCGCGGCGGCGTGGGCGGACCGCGGCTCCTCGACGGTGGCGTCGGCCTCGGAACGGGTCACCCTGTCGTCCGGCACGTCGGAGCCGGTGTCGTCGGGGGTCTCGGAGGTGGGAGTCGCGGGGTCGCGGCGGGCGGCCTCCGCATCGGCGAGGCCTTCGTTCGCACGACCGACGACGTCGTCGACGCCGGCGGGCTCTTCGACGGGTTCGCCGTAGGACGACTTGGGGTCACTCATCGCAGGCACTCCTCACGCAGGGCCAGTCCCCGCAGAGGCAGAGTAGCCCTCAGCCTCCTGCATCCGACGGAGGCGTGCCGGGCGCGGCGCAGTCGCCGTCCGCTCCACGATTCCACAGCGCGCGGGGCGGACGGCACGCGCGGCGGGCTGGGCGCTACCGTGGGCACCATGGCACCACGAGCGACGCGGCTCGCCGCGGCGGCGGCATCCGTCCTCATCGCGATCGCCGCCCTGACGGCGTGCGCTCCCGACGACGCGACCCCCGATTCCGGGTTCACCTTCACGCCCACCCCTTCGAGCGCGGCGTCGGGCACCCCGACGCCGACCGCGTCGCCGACGGCGAGGGCCGAGATCCCCGACGACTGCCGGGCGATCCTCACCGCCGATGTGCTCGCGCAGCTGGAGGGCGTGCCGCTCAACGACCCGGCTCTCGGCGCCTCGGGGCCGCAGCCGGACGGCAGCCTGGTGTGCATCTGGCGGGATCCGGCCGCCGACACGACCGGGCTCGTCACCACGATCGCCTACGCCTCGAGAGGACCCGCGCTCGACATGCTCAACAAGCTCGTCGCCGACGAGGGCTACACCTGCTACACGCCCGACGGCGGCACGCGGTGCGAGAAGAGCTGGCCGAACGAGACGTACCCCGTGACCGACGGGCGCACGCTGTTCTGGCGCGACGACATCCTCATCGACACGCGGTACTCGAACCTGGCCCCGAGCGGCTACACCGCCGCGCTGGTCGCCGGCATCTTCGGCTGACCGCCGCAGGCCAGCGGAGCGCCGCAGGCCGGCTGAAGGCGCCGAAGGCGGCCGACCGCCTCACCGGACACCTCAGCCCCACACCTCGTGTTCGAGCCGCGCGCCGTAGTCCTCCGGGTGCCAGCGGGTCTCGACGCTCGAGAGCCACAGCCCGTCGCGTACGGTGTGCTCCTCGCGGACGCCGTCGCGGGTGCGCGAGCACACCGTCGCGGTCGGGGACTCCTCGCAGGAGAAGCCCTCGCCGCCGAGCGCTGCCGCGGCCACAGAAGCGGCCGCGGCGTCGACCTTGGAGAGCGTCGTGACGATGCCGCCCGCGTCGAACCGCCACGCGCACGTCACCACCACCTCCGGTGTGGCCGCATCGGCGAACGCCGTCGCCGCCGTCGGGGGCGGCGCCATCGTCTGGTTCAGCAGCGACCCGGGCCGCCACAGCAGCTCGTTCCAGAGGTCGTCCCCATAGATCGTGCGGCAGTCGACCGCGCCGCCGTCCGCCGCGATCCGCGCCGGGGTCTCGGCGGGGGTGGCCTCCGGCTGCGGTGCGGTGGCCTTGCGGAGCGTGTCGCCCACCCAAGCGATCGTCACGGGCACCATGGGCAGCGAGAGCCACACGAGCGACCCCACGACCGCGGCGCAGAGCAGTGCGGCGGGCACGGCGATCCATCGGTTGCGACCGCCGATGCGTGCCATGGGCCCCCACCTCCGCCTCCACGGTAAGCCGGGAGCACGACGGCAGGAACGCGGCGCGCAGGGTCCGAGCCCACACGGGCACACCCTTGTCTCGCGCGCGCGACGGGCGTGCAGGATACTCCGCAGTCGCTCCGACTGCGACCCCCTCTCGAAAACAGGTCTCGTGACAGACGGTATTTCCCACGGCGGTCCCCCTAGGGCAGGCACATGGCCGGCCCGACGCCGCACGTGAGATGGAGGAGGAGCATGTCGACTTACGACACCGATCCGTATGCGACCCAGAGCACGGGTTCGGGCCAGAGCACGGGCTCCGGCGACATGAAGGAGCGCGCGGCCGATTCGGTCGCCGAGGTGAACGCGGGCGCGAAGCACGTCGCAGGCGTCGCCGGCGAAGAGGTCAAGGACGTCGCGCACGACGCGAAGGACGCCGCGAAGGGGTTCCTTCACGAGACGCGGACGCAGCTGACGGACCAGGCGTCGACCCAGCAGCGGCGTGCCGCTGATGCCCTGCGGAGCACCAGCGACGAACTCTCGGGGCTCGCCGACGGCACCGCCACCGGTTCGGGGGGAGCCGCGACCAGCGCCGTGCGCGCGGTGGGCGAGCAGACGCGCCGCGTCGCGGACTGGCTCGAGCAGCGCGAACCCGAGGACGTCATCTACGAGGTGCGCAACTTCGCGCGCCGTCACACGGGAGCCTTCCTGACCATCGCGGTCGGGGTGGGCATCCTCGCGGGGCGCGTGACGCGGGCACTCGTGTCGGATGCGCGCGACAACAAGACATCCGGATCGACCGGCCGCACCCCGATGCTGACCCAGGGCTCCGGCGCGGGCTACACCGGCACGACCGACGGCTACACCGGCACGACGGGCGCCTACGCCGGCGGCGCGGCCGCGGGTGCGGGCGTCGGCACCGACGTCTACGAGGGCGAGACGCCCATCGGCGACGCGCTCGCCGGTGACCCGCTGACCGCGGGCGCGCAGCCCGGGACCGGCGACGCCTGGACGCCCCCGGCCGGCACCACCGCTGACGAGTGGACGACGGGCGGAGAGGAACGACGATGACCGACATGCCCACCCCGTCTCAGCAGAAGGCGGCCGAGACCTCCCTGGGCGAACTCGTCGGCGAAGTCTCGCGCGACCTGTCGGAGCTGATGCGCAAAGAGCTCGAGCTGGCCAAGGCGGAGCTGAGCGAGTCCGCCAAGCGCGCCGGCAAGGGCGCGGGTCTCTTGGGTGGAGCGGGATACGCCGGCTCGATGGCCGTGCTGTTCCTCAGCATCGCCCTGTGGTGGGGCCTCGGCGACCTGCTCGACAGCCTCGGCTGGTCGGCCGTCATCGTGGCCGTCATCTGGGCCATCATCGCCGGCATCCTGTTCGCCATCGGGCGGAGCCGGCTCAAGTCCGTGCAAGGAGCGCCTCAGACGGTCGAGACCGTCAAGGAGATCCCCGAAGCGCTCAAGAGGAATCAGGAGAACCGATAATGAGCAACCCCGATCAGATCCGCGCTGACATCGAGGCGACGCGCGACGAGCTCGGGCGGGACGTGGACGCCCTCGCCGACAAGGTCTCGCCCCCGAAGATCATGGAGCGCCAGAAGACCCGCGTGCGTCAGGTGCTCGGCGACGTGAAGGGCCGCGTGATGGGCGCCGCCGACGATGTCGGCGACTCGGCGTCATCGGCCGGTCATGCCGGCGGCGACAAGCTCGGCGCGGCAGGCGACGCCGTGAAGGACCTGCCGAACAAGGCCCGGCAGCAGACCCAGGGCACCCCGCTCGTGGTCGGCCTCCTCGCTGCGGGCGTCGGGTTCCTCGTGGCGAGTCTCATCCCCACGACCGACGCCGAGAAGCGGTGGAGCACCCAGCTGCGCGATCAGGCGCAGCCGCTCGTCGACAAGGCCGTGGACAAGGCGAAGGATGCCGCGCAGGAGGTGGCCGGCAACCTCAAGGAGCCCGCCAAGGAGGCCGTCGACCAGGTCAAGGAGTCGGCCGTCTCGTCGGCTGAGACGGTCAAGGACGAGGCGCAGGCCACGGCCGGCCGGGTGAAGGGCAACGTCAAGGAGAACGTCTCGGGCGGCACCGACACGACGGACACGACCGGCCTCGGCACCACACCCACCACCTCGCCGACGCAGTACTGAGCGACGCGGCATCCGTGCCGCCGCAACGGCGAAGGGCCCCGGCACAGCCGGGGCCCTTCGTTCGTGTGCTCAGGGTCTGGGAAGACCCGGAACTCAGTTGTAGTCGGTCGTGAAGCCGTCCGTGGAGAAGCTGTCGAAGTCGACGTAGCTCAGGTCGGCGTCGGTGTACGCGCCGTCCGAGGCGAAGATGCGGTTGGGGTACCGCTCGCTCTTCGCCTCCTCCGTCGCCTCGACCGAGACGTTGCGGTACTTCGCAAGTCCGGTTCCGGCGGGGATGAGCTTTCCGATGATGACGTTCTCCTTGAGGCCGACGAGCGGGTCGCTCTTGCCCTCCATGGCCGCCTGCGTGAGCACGCGGGTGGTCTCCTGGAACGACGCCGCCGAGAGCCACGACTCCGTCGCGAGCGACGCCTTCGTGATACCCATCAGCTCGGGACGACCCGACGCGGGGCGCTTGCCCTCGCCGACCGCCTCGCGGTTGATGTTCTGGTACTTCTTGAAGTCGACCAGCTCACCCGGCAGCAGCGTGGTGTCGCCGTGGTCGACCACGGTGACCTTCCGCAGCATCTGACGGACGATGACCTCGATGTGCTTGTCGTGGATCGGCACACCCTGCGAGCGGTACACGCCCTGGACGCCGTTGACGAGGTACTTCTGCACCTCGCGGGCACCCTGCACGCGCATGACCTCCTTGGGGTCGAGCGTGCCGACCTGGAGAGGCTGACCGACCGTGACGTGCTGACCGTCCTCGACCAGGAGCGTCGCGCGCTTCAGGACCGGGTAGACGTGCGGCTCGTCGCCGTTGTCGGGCGTGAGGATGACCTTCTTCGACTTCTCGGTCTCGTCGATCGTGATGCGGCCGTCGGACTCTGCGATCGGCGACGCACCCTTGGGGGTGCGGGCCTCGAACAGCTCCTGCACGCGGGGAAGACCCTGCGTGATGTCGTCGGCCGACGCCGAACCACCGGTGTGGAAGGTACGCATCGTCAGCTGCGTGCCGGGCTCACCGATCGACTGGGCCGCGATGATGCCGACGGCCTCGCCGATGTCGACGATCTTGCCGGTGGCCAGCGATCGGCCGTAGCACTTCGCGCAGACGCCGACCGCCGAGTCGCAGGTGAGCACCGAGCGGACCTTGATCGTCTCCACGCCCGCCTCGACGAGCTTGTCGATGAGCACGTCGCCGACGTCCTCACCGGCCGAGGCGACGACCTCGCCCTGCGGGTTCACCGCGTCGGCGGCGAGCGTGCGGGCGAACACCGAGTTCTCGACGTTCGCGTCGCGCACCAGCACACCGTCGGCGCCGGGGGCGGCGATGGTGAACTCCAGGCCCTTCGACGTGCCGCAGTCCTCCTCGCGGATGATGACGTCCTGCGAGACGTCGACGAGGCGGCGCGTCAGGTAGCCCGAGTCGGCCGTACGGAGGGCCGTGTCGGCCAGACCCTTACGGGCACCGTGCGTCGCGATGAAGTACTCCGCCACCGACAGACCCTCGCGGTACGAGGAGATGATCGGGCGCGGGATGATCTCACCCTTCGGGTTGTTCACGAGGCCACGCATACCGGCGATGTTGCGGATCTGCAGCCAGTTACCACGGGCGCCCGACGAGACCATGCGGTTGATGGTGTTGTCGGCCGGGAAGTGGTCGCGCATCGCCTTCTGGACCTCGTCGGTCGCCTCGGTCCAGATCTTGATGAGCTCCTGACGACGCTCGGCGTCGGTGGTGAGACCCTTCTCGAACTGGCCCTGGACCTTCGCGGCCTGCTTCTCGTAGCCCGCGACGATCTCGCCCTTGTTCGGCGGCGTGAGGATGTCGCTGAGCGCCACCGTGACACCCGAACGGGTGGCCCAGTAGAAGCCGGCGTCCTTGATGCGGTCGAGCGAAGCCGCGACCTCCACCTTCGGGTACTCCTCGGCGAGCTTGTTCACGATCTGCGACAGCTTGCCCTTGTCGGCCTGCTCGCGCACGAACGGGTAGCCCTTGGGAAGCGTGTCGTTGAAGATCGCCTGGCCGAGCGACGCGTCCACGAGACCGTGGCGCTCGTAGCCCTCGGGCGCCTCGCCCTCGAGGAAGGTCAGACCCGGGATGCGGATGCGGACCTTCGCCTGCAGGTCGAGGGTGCCCTCGTCCTTGGCCAGGATCGCCTCGCCGACCGAGCCGAACACACGGCCCTCACCGGCGGCACCCTCGATGACCGTGGTCAGGTGGTGCAGACCGATGATCATGTCCTGCGAGGGCAGGGTGACCGGACGGCCGTCCGACGGCTTCAGGATGTTGTTCGAGGCGAGCATCAGGATGCGGGCCTCGGCCTGGGCCTCCACCGACAGCGGCAGGTGCACGGCCATCTGGTCGCCGTCGAAGTCCGCGTTGAAGGCGGCGCAGACGAGCGGGTGCAGCTGGATGGCCTTGCCCTCGACGAGCTGCGGCTCGAAGGCCTGGATGCCGAGACGGTGCAGCGTGGGCGCGCGGTTGAGCAGCACGGGGCGCTCGCGGATGATCTCCTCGAGCACGTCCCACACCTCGGGACGCGTGCGCTCGACGGCGCGCTTGGCCGCCTTGATGTTCTGCGAGTGACCGAGGTCGATCAGGCGCTTGATCACGAACGGCTTGAACAGCTCGAGCGCCATCTGCTTGGGCAGACCGCACTGGTGGAGCTTGAGCTGCGGGCCGACGATGATGACCGAACGGCCCGAGTAGTCCACGCGCTTTCCGAGCAGGTTCTGACGGAAGCGGCCCTGCTTGCCCTTGAGCATGTCGGACAGCGACTTCAGCGCACGGTTGCCGGTGCCCGTCACGGGGCGACCGCGGCGGCCGTTGTCGAACAGCGCGTCGACGGCCTCCTGCAGCATGCGCTTCTCGTTGTTGACGATGATCTCGGGGGCACCGAGGTCGATCAGGCGACGGAGGCGGTTGTTGCGGTTGATCACACGACGGTAGAGGTCGTTCAGGTCGGAGGTCGCGAAGCGGCCACCGTCCAGCTGCACCATCGGGCGCAGCTCCGGCGGGATCACCGGGACGACGTCGAGCACCATCGAGGCCGGGCTCATGCCCGTCGCGAGGAACGAGTTGACGACCTTGAGCCGCTTGATCGCGCGGATCTTGCGCTGGCCCTTGCCCTCCGAGATCTGCAGGTGGAGGCTGTCGGCCTCGGCCTGCAGGTCGAACGACTCCAGGCGGCGCTTGATCGACTCCGCACCCATGTGGGCCTCGAAGTACTGACCGAAGCGGTCCTGCAGCTCGTGGAAGATCTCGTCCTCGCCCTTGAGCTGGCCGACCTCGAGGTTGCGGAAGTCCTCCCACACCTTCTCGAGGCGGGTGACCTGGTCGTCCGCGTTCTTGCGGATGGAGGCCATCTCCTTCTCGGCGGCGTCCTTGACCTTCTTCTTCTGGTCGGCCTTGGCACCCTCCTCCTCGAGCGCGGCGAGCTCCTCCTCCAGCTTCTGGAGGCGAGCGGCCACACGCGCGTCGCGGCGGTCGGCGAGCGTCTTCAGCTCGAGGCGGATGTTGTTCTCCTGCGTCGAGAGGTCGCGGTGACGCGCCTCCTCGTCGACGGAGATCACCATGTAGGCGGCGAAGTAGATGACCTTCTCGAGGTCCTTCGGCGCCATGTCGAGCAGGTACCCGAGGCGCGAGGGCACGCCCTTGAAGTACCAGATGTGGGTGACGGGCGCGGCGAGCTCGATGTGGCCCATGCGCTCACGGCGGACGGAGGACTTGGTGACCTCCACGCCGCAGCGCTCGCACACGATGCCCTTGAAGCGGACGCGCTTGTACTTGCCGCAGGCGCACTCCCAGTCGCGGGAGGGGCCGAAGATCTGCTCGCCGAAGAGGCCGTCCTTCTCGGGCTTGAGCGTGCGGTAGTTGATGGTCTCGGGCTTCTTGACCTCGCCGTAGGACCAACGACGGATGTCGTCGGCGGTGGCCAGGCCGATGCGAAGCTCATCGAAAGTTGTTGCGTCGAGCACTAGTTCTCCTGTGTCGGAATCTTGCGTTTGCCTGGCCGGGTTCAGATCTCGTCGATGGACGAGGACTCGAACCGGCTGGAGATGTTGATGCCGAGCTCTTCGGCGGCACGGAAGGCCTCGTCGTCGGTGTCGCGGAGGTTGACCGCCGTGCCGTCGGCCGAGAGGACCTCGACGTTCAGGCAGAGCGACTGCATCTCCTTCATGAGCACCTTGAACGACTCGGGGATGCCGGGCTCCTGGATGTTCTCGCCCTTGACGATCGCCTCGTACACCTTGACGCGGCCGAGGATGTCGTCGGACTTGATCGTGAGGAGCTCCTGGAGCGCGTACGCGGCGCCGTAGGCCTCGAGGGCCCACACCTCCATCTCACCGAAGCGCTGACCGCCGAACTGCGCCTTACCACCGAGCGGCTGCTGGGTGATCATCGAGTACGGGCCCGTCGAGCGCGCGTGGATCTTGTCGTCCACGAGGTGGTGCAGCTTCAGGATGTACATGTAGCCGACCGAGATCGGAGCCGGGAACGGCTCGCCGGAGCGGCCGTCGAACAGCTGCGTCTTGCCGGACGAGTCGATCAGGCGCTCGCCGTCGCGGGTGGGGTTCGTCGAGTCGAGCAGACCCGCGATCTCCGCCTCGAACGCGCCGTCGAACACCGGCGTGGCGACCTTGGTGCCCGCGGGCGCCTCGAAGGCCTGCTCCGGCAGCTGGGCGGCCCACTCGGGGGTGCCCTCGACCTTCCAGCCCTGCTTGGCGATCCAGCCGAGGTGGAGCTCGAGGACCTGGCCGAAGTTCATTCGACCGGGGATGCCGAGCGGGTTCAGGATGACCTGGACCGGCGTGCCGTCCGCGAGGAACGGCATGTCCTCGACGGGGAGGATCTTCGCGATGACGCCCTTGTTGCCGTGACGGCCGGCGAGCTTGTCGCCCTCGGTGATCTTGCGCTTCTGGGCGATGTAGACCACGACGCGGCGGTTGACGCCCGAGCCGAGCTCGTCGTCGCCGTCCTCGGCGTTGAACTCCTTGACCGCGATGATCGTGCCCTGCTCACCGTGGGGCACCTTCAGCGACGTGTCGCGGACCTCGCGGCTCTTCTCGTTGAAGATCGCGCGGAGCAGGCGCTCCTCGGCCGAGAGCTCGGTCTCGCCCTTGGGCGTGACCTTGCCGACGAGGATGTCGCCGGGACGCACCTCGGCGCCGATGCGGATGATGCCGCGCTCGTCGAGGTCCTTCAGCAGGTCGGGGCTCACGTTGGGGAGGTCACGCGTGATCTCCTCCTTGCCGAGCTTCGTGTCGCGGGCGTCGACCTCGTACTCCTCGATGTGGATCGAGGAGAGGGTGTCGTCCTTCACGAGGTCCTGGCTGAGGATGATGGCGTCCTCGAAGTTGTGGCCCTCCCAGGTCATGAACGCGACGAGGAGGTTCTTGCCGAGCGCGAGCTCGCCGTTCTCCGTCGCGGGACCGTCGGCGATGACCTCGCCGGCCTCGACGCGCTCGCCGGCCGAGACCACGACGCGCTGGTTGTACGACGTGCCCTGGTTCGACCGGTCGAACTTGCGCAGGAAGTAGTCCTGCGTGCCGCCCTCGTCCAGCTGCACGGTCACGACGTCGGCCGAGACCTCGACGACCACGCCGGGCTTGTCGGCGGTGACGACGTCACCGGCGTCGATCGCGGCGAAGCCCTCCATGCCCGTGCCGACCACCGGCGACTCCGAGCGGAGAAGCGGAACGGCCTGGCGCTGCATGTTCGCACCCATGAGGGCGCGGTTGGCGTCGTCGTGCTCGAGGAACGGGATGAGCGAGGTCGCCACCGACACCATCTGGCGCGGCGAGACGTCCATGTAGCCGATCTCCTCGGCGTGGAACAGGTCGACCTCGCCACCCTGGCCGCGACGGGCGAGGACGCGGTCCTGCGCGAAGCTGCCGTCGGACTTCAGCTCGACACCGGCCTGCGCGACGATGTAGTCGCTCTCCTCGGACGCGGTCAGGTAGTCGATCTGGTCGGTGACCTTGCCCTCGACGACACGGCGGTACGGCGTCTCGATGAAGCCGAACGCGTTGATGCGGGCGAACGACGCGAGCGAGCCGATCAGACCGATGTTCGGGCCTTCCGGCGTCTCGATCGGGCACATGCGGCCGTAGTGCGAGGGGTGGACGTCACGGACCTCGACGCCCGCGCGCTCACGCGACAGACCGCCGGGGCCGAGCGCCGAGAGGCGGCGCTTGTGCGTCAGACCCGCGAGCGGGTTGTTCTGGTCCATGAACTGCGACAGCTGCGAGGTTCCGAAGAACTCCTTGATCGCGGCCACGACGGGGCGGACGTTGATCAGGGTCTGCGGCGTGATCGCCTCGATGTCCTGCGTGGTCATGCGCTCGCGGACGACGCGCTCCATGCGCGACAGACCGGTGCGGACCTGGTTCTGGATGAGCTCGCCGACCGCGCGGATGCGGCGGTTGCCGAAGTTGTCGATGTCGTCGACGTCGAGGCGGATCTCGGCCGGCTTGCCGCCGCGCACGCCGTCGAAGGTGACGTCGCCGCGGTGCAGGCGCACGAGGTACTTGATCGTCGCGACGATGTCGTCGACCGTCAGCACCGAGTCGGTGAGCGGCTTCTCGAGACCGAGCTTGTGGTTGATCTTGTACCGGCCGACCTTGGCGAGGTCGTAGCGCTTCGGGTTGAAGTAGAAGTTGTCCAGGAGCGCGCGGGCGGCCTCGGCGGCGACCTGCTCGCCCGGACGGAGCTTGCGGTAGATGTCGCGGAGCGCGTCCTCCTTGCTGAGGATCGTGTCCTTGGAGAGCGTCTCCTCGATCGAGTCGAAGCCGGCGAACTCGGCGAGGATGTCCTCCGAGGTCAGGCCGAGGGCCTTCAGGAAGACGGTGACCGACTGCTTGCGCTTGCGGTCGATGCGGACACCGACCTGGTCGCGCTTGTCGATCTCGAACTCGAGCCAGGCACCGCGCGACGGGATGACGCGCGCCGACACGATGTCCTTGTCGGAGGTCTTGTCGGGGGTCTTGTCGAAGTAGACGCCGGGCGAACGGACGAGCTGCGACACGACGACGCGCTCGGTGCCGTTGATGATGAACGTGCCCTTGTCGGTCTGGAGCGGGAAGTCGCCCATGAAGACCGTCTGGGTCTTGATCTCACCGGTCTGGTGGTTCATGAACTCGGCCTCGACGTAGAGCGGGGCCGCGTACGTCTTGCCGCGCTCCTTGCACTCCTCGATGGAGTACTTCTCGGGCTCGAGGTACGGGTTGGTGAACGAGAGCTGCATCGTCTCGCTCAGGTCTTCGATCGGGGAGATCTCCTCGAAGATCTCCTCGAGGCCGCTGACCTCGGGCACGTCGGTGCGGCCGTCGGCCTTCGCCGCGGCGACACGGGCCTTCCAGGCCTCGTTGCCGACGAGCCAGTCGAACGACTCGGTCTGCAGCGCGAGAAGGTCGGGGACCGTCAGCGTGTCGGAGATCTTGGCGAACGAGAGGCGGGATGCTCCGCGTCCGTTCTTGGGGGTGGTGGGGTTGGATGCGTTGCGCGCAGCAGCCAAGGGGATTACCTCCGTGGGCCCGTAGGGCTCGTTTCCTTGTCGTCAGGTGGAGTGCTCCTCATCCCCGAAGCCCGCGCGGCACTCCCCACGTGAACGTGAGGGGGCGCAGGCACAGCCGACCACCATATGAGGGCAGGGGGAATCCAAGAGCGCAAAGACCAACTATACGTCGGATGACGCGCCGTGTCCACTCGGATTCTTGAAAAGTTCCGGATGCTGCGGTATAAGCCGCTGCGGCACGCCACGGCCCCTCCCCGGCGAACCGGGAAGGGGCCGGTGCGCCCTGCGCTTACTCCTCGAAGCCGCCGTTGGGATTGCAGGCCATCCCGGGGCTCGGGACCATGTCCTTCAGTCCGGCGCTCGCGAACATGCCGTAGCTCTGGATGCCCTTGTACCCGTTCTTCTGGTTGCCCCGCTCGGCAAGTGCATCATCGTCGAATCCCGGGGGATTCATCTCGACGGAGTCGACCGTGTCCTGTCCGGAGAACACGCACGCCGAGTGCGCGTTCTCCGGCGCCGGGATGTCTTTCCCGTTGCCGTTCACCTCACCCGCCATCGCGGCTCCCCCGCCGCCGAGCACCAGCCCGATCGTCACGACCGCGCACGCCAAGGCCTTCTTCATCGCTCTTCCCCTCCCAGTGATGACATCCGAGGCCCCGGATCGGACGGACCGCGTCGTCACTGACGCCGTCACCGCCGCAAGATACTCCTGCTCGGGGCGGCGCGGTAGAGGCGCCCTGCACCGCGCGATGCGCGCGGGTGGGCGCGCGCGCATCCGATACATCGATGCACCGAACCCATGGCGAAACGGCCGCGATGGGGCCAATATATGCACATGACTGGGGTGGGACACCCCGTGATCCGTACGCCCGACCAGCGGATCCGGGTGTTCGTGAGCTCGACCCTGCGCGAGCTCGCGGAAGAACGCGACGCGGCACGGTCGGCCATCGAACGACTCCGGCTCGCCCCGGTGATGTTCGAACTCGGCGCCCGCGCCCACCCTCCCCGCGACCTCTACCGCACCTACCTCGCCCAAAGCGACGTGTTCATCGGCATCTATGGCGCCAGCTACGGCTGGATCGCCCCCGACGAAGACGTCTCCGGCCTCGAAGACGAATACAACCTCGCCCCCGCCGGCATGCCCAAACTCATCTACGTCAAAGACGCCGACACCCGCGACCCCCGCCTCCAAGACCTCATCGCCCGCATCCAAGCCGACGACACCGCTGCCTACCTCCACTTCCACACCGCCCACGACCTCGAAGACCAGATCGCCGGCGACCTCGCCATGCTCCTCGCCGAACGCTTCGACCAATCACGGCGCACGGAACCGGCGACCGCCGCCGAGATCTCGCTGGCCGCGCGCGTGCCCGAGCCCTACACCGAGACGATCGGCCGGGAGGGCGAGCTGGCCGAGATCAGGGCGCTGCTGGCGGGCGGCATGCATCGGGTGGTGAGCCTCATCGGCCCGGGCGGCATCGGCAAGAGCCGCCTCGCCATCGAGGCCGCACACGCCAACGTGGGACTCTTCCCCGACGGCGTCTACTTCGTTCCGCTCGAGGGGGTGCTGGAGCCCGGCCTGCTGCTGCCGACGATCGCGTACATCCTCGGGGTGCGCGACACCGGCGCCGCCGCGCTCGAGGAGCGCATCGCGCAGGCCATCGGCGATCGGCACGTGCTGATCGTGCTCGACAACTTCGAGCAGATCGTCGACGAGGCGCCCGTCCTCGTGCGTCTGTACACGCTGGCGCCCCGCGCCTGCTTCCTGGTGACCAGTCGCGTCGTGCTGCGCATCCGCGGTGAGCGGGTGTTCGACGTGGAGTCTCTCGCCACACCTTCCCCGGATGCGCCGGCGACGCTCGCCCAGGCGCAGTCGTCGTCGGCGTGCGTGCTGTTCGCCGAGCGTGCGGCATCCGCCCTGCCGGGCTTCCGGCTGACCGCCGAGAACGCCGCCGACGTCATCGGCATCTGCCAGCGGCTGGACGGCCTGCCCCTGGCGATCGAGCTCGCCGCGGCCAAGATCCGGCTGCTCACGCCCCACGATGTCGCCGAGCGTCTGGGCCGGAGCCTGCCGCTGCTGTCGACCTCGGTGCGCGACCTGCCCGAGCGGCACCGCACGATGCGGTCGACCATCGACTGGAGCGTCAGCCTGCTCTCCGCCGAGCAGCGGGCGATGCTCGAGGACCTCGGCGTGTTCGCCGCCCGGTTCAGCCTCGACGCCGTGGAGTCGGTCGGCGAGGGCCGCTCGTGGGGATCCCAGGCGATCGAGACGCTCGCGGCCCTCATCGATGCGTCGCTGGTGCAGCGCGTCGAGTCCGGCGGCCGGTCGGTCTTCTCGCTGCTGGCGATCGTCCGCGAGTACGCGCTCGAGACGCTCGAGGCCCGCGACGCGGCTGACGCGATGCGCATCGCGCACGCCGACTACTACCTCGCGCTCGTGCACCGCATCGCACCGCGCCTGCGCGGCTCGCAGCAGATCGACGCCGTCGCAGAGCTCGGACTGGAGGTGCCCAACCTGCGCGCGACGGCCCGGCACCTCGTGCAGCAGGGCCGCCTCGACGACGCGGGGGACTTCGCGTGGACGCTGTTCGTCTACTGGTGGATCTCGGGGTACTTCGCCGACGTGCGGCTGTGGATGATGGAGCTTCTGGAGAAGCGGATGCCGATCACGACGCGCACGCGTGCGATCGCGACGTTCTTCCGGCTGTGGGCCGAGCTGTGGCAGCGGCCCAGCGACCAGGTGGGCGAGGGTCTGGCCGAAGCCGTGCGGCTGTTCCGCGAGAGCGAGGACGAGCACGCGGCGGCCATGGCGCTGGCCGCCCGCGCGTCGACCCGGCTGCAGTTCCCCGACCTCGACGAGGCGGCGTTCCTGGCCGAGATCGGCGAGGCGATCAGGACGCTCCACGCGTTCGGCGACGCCTGGGGCGAGTCGCTGTGCGAGGTGGTGCTGGGCCAGCTCGGGATGCTGAGGCGCGACGTCCCGGCTGCTCTGGAGCACCTCGGTCGCGCGGTGTCGATCGCCGACGACGCCGACGACGCCTTCACGCGCGTGGTGGCGGGCAACAACCGTGCTCGTCTGCGTTTCGTGCTGGGTGAGACCGACGCCGCGGAGGAGGAGTTCCTGCTGACGCTGCTGCTGTCGGTGCGACTGCACTTCGTCGACGGCGCCACGTACGGGCTGGAAGGAATGAGCGCGATCGCCGCCTCCCACGGGGAGGCGTGGCGGGCCGGCGCCCTCGCCGCGGTGGCGGCGATGATCCGCGAGACGACGGGGATCTACGACATCGAAGGGTTCGCGGTGCATCTGGCTCCGCTCGAGGCCCTGCGAGCGGTCGACGCCGAGAGCGTCGAGGCGGGTGAGCGTGCGGGGCGGGAGATGGGGCTCGCGGAGGCGATCGCGATCGCCCTGCCCGAAGCCGGCGCGGACGTCCGCGAGAGGGTGCCTTCGTGGTGACGCAGCCCGGACACAGCGCCGTGATCCGTACGCCCGACCAGCGGATCCGGGTGTTCGTGAGCTCGACCCTGCGCGAGCTCGCGGAAGAACGCGACGCGGCACGGTCGGCCATCGAACGACTCCGGCTCGCCCCGGTGATGTTCGAACTCGGCGCCCGCCCCCACCCTCCCCGCGACCTCTACCGCTCCTACCTCGCCCAAAGCGACGTGTTCATCGGCATCTACGGCGCCAGCTACGGCTGGATCGCCCCCGACGAAGACGTCTCCGGCCTCGAAGACGAATACAACCTCGCCCCCGCCGGCATGCCCAAACTCATCTACGTCAAAGACGCCGACACCCGCGACCCCCGCCTCCAAGACCTCATCGCCCGCATCCAAGCCGACGACACCGCCGCCTACCTCCACTTCCACACCGCCCACGACCTCGAAGACCAGATCGCCGGCGACCTCGCCATGCTCCTCGCCGAACGCTTCGACCAATCACGCACGCCCGACAAGCCCGACACCCCGCCGGGGAGCCTGGTCGGACGCGTGCCGGTGCCCTACACGACCACCATCGGCCGCGAGGCCGATATCGACGCCGTCCGCACGCTGCTCGCGCGGGGCACGGACCGCGTGGTGAGCCTCATCGGCCCGGGCGGCATCGGCAAGAGCCGCCTCGCGATCGAGTCGTCGCTCGCCTGCGGCGACCTGTTCCCCGACGGCGTGTACTTCGTGCTGTTGGAGGGCGTCCTCGAGCCGGGGCTGCTGCTGCCGACCATCGCCTACTATCTCGGCATCCGCGACAACGGCGAAGCCGCCCTCGAAGAGCGCATCGCCCACGCCCTCGCCGATCGCCGCGTGCTGATCGTGCTCGACAACTTCGAGCAGATCGTGGATGCCGCACCCGTGCTGGTGCGGCTGTACACCGTGGCCCCGACCGCGACGTTCCTCGTCACGAGCCGGATCGTGCTGCGCATCCGCGGCGAGCGCGTGTACGAGGTGGCGCCGCTGACGACCCCGGCCGGCGACGGGCCGGCGAGCCTGGACCGCACCACCCGCTCGGCGGCCGTGTCGCTGTTCGTCGACAGGGCCCGCGCGATCGATGGGCGCTTCGATGTGACACCCGAGAACGCCGCCGATCTGGCGGACATCTGCCGTCGACTCGAGGGCCTGCCGCTGGCGATCGAGCTCGCCGCGGCGAAGGTGCGGATCCTCCCGCCGGCCGGGATCGCCGCGCGGCTCGAGCGCAGCCTGCCCCTGCTGACCGCGGCGGTGCGCGACCTGCCGGAGCGGCACCGCACGATGCGGGCGACGATCGACTGGAGCGTGAGCCTGCTGCCCAACGCGCCGCGCGCCCTCCTGGAGGACCTCGGGGTGTTCGCGACGCGGTTCACGCTGGACGCCGTGGAGGCGCTGGGCGCCGGGCGCCCGTGGGACGGGCAGGCGATCGATGCGCTCGCCGCCCTCATCGACGCGTCGCTCGTGAAGCAGAGCGAGGTCGGCGGGCGACGCGTGTTCTCGCTGCTGGCGATCGTGCGCGAATACGCCCTCGGGCGGCTCAAGGAGCGGGGCGACGCGGTGCGCGTGCGCCGGGCGCACGCCGACTACTACCGCGAGTTCGTGCGGCGGATCGCGCCTGACCTCGGCGGTCCGGGCCAGGCCGAAGCGGTCGTGCGGCTGGGACTGGAGCTGCCGAACCTCCGTGCCGCCGTGCGCCACCTCGTCTACACCGACCGGCTCGACGATGCCGGCGACTTCGCGTGGAGCCTCCTGATCTACTGGTGGATCTCGGGCTTCTTCGCCGAGGTGCGGGTGTGGATGCTCGAGCTGCTCGAGAAGCAGCACGACCAGCCGATCACGCCGCACACACGGGCGATCGCCTGGTTCTTCGCGCTGTGGGGCGAGATGTGGCAGCGGCCGAGCGAGCAGGTGGTGGCGGGCCTCGGCGAATGCGTGCGGCTGTTCCGTGAGAGCGGCGACGAGGACGCCGCGGCGATGGCGCTCGCGGCGCGCGCGACCGCGCGGGTGCAGTTCTCGCACCTCGACACCGACAAGGCCGACGCCGAGCTGCGCGAGGCCGTCGTGACGCTGAGCGAGCGCGGCAACACGTGGGCGGAGGCGATCACCGAGGTCTCGCTCGGGCGCCTGGCCTGGGTGCGCGGCGCGACCGACGATGCCCTCTCGCACTTCGACCGCGCGACCTCGGTCGCCGAGTCCAGCGGCGATCTCTTCACGACGTCGGTGGCGGGCAACCTGCGCTCGCGGCTGAACTTCCAGCTCGGCCGCATCGAGGAGGCCGAGAAGGAGTTCGTCCACACGCTCCTGCTGTCGGTCGGGCTGCACTACGAGGAGGGCGTCGCGTACGGACTCGAGGGCGTCTGCGCGGTCGCAGCCGCGCACGGCGAGGCGTGGCGCGCGGCCGCGCTCGCGGTCGCGGCCGGCGAGATCCGCCGGCGCATCGGCATCTTCGATGTGGAGGCCTTCACCGTCCACACGCCGTACCTCGAGATCCTGCGCGGCCGCGATCCGCAGAGCGTCGAAGCCGGTGAGCTCGTGGGCGCCGAGCTCACCGTCAGCGAGGCGCTGCAGCTGGCCCTCCCCGAGCACGAGTACGCCTCGATCTCCGACGAGCTGCGCACCTGGTAGACGGGGGACGGATGCCGCGGCCCCCGGCATCCGTCTGCGCACGTATCAGCAGCACGGATCACGTGCTCTGGTGCGGTGGAGAGGCGGCCCCTATGCTGTGCACCGGACCGCGCTCCCCGCATCGGTAGGGAGTCGGCGCCCGTGGGGAATCGGGCGCCGGTGCTAGGGGGTCGAGATGGCTCTGGTTCCGGACGCGCCGCAGGGCACCGTCGACGTCGAAGGGGACGCCGACGCCTTCGCCGCGGACATCAGCCCCGCCCCTGCAGACACGGGCCCGGACGCGCACGGCATCACGACGCTGGGCGACGTCGCGCTGCGCGGATTGTCCGGCGGCGTCGCCACCGTCGTCGTCCGCGGGCGTGACGACCTCCGATACGCGCTCGTGCTCTGGCGCGGCGGCTCCGGCGAGGTCGTGCATCTGACGCCCCGCGCCGACGGCGCACACGCGGCCGAGATCGGGGTCGGCGCCGGCGAGCAGCTGCACCTGTCGGTTGTCGCGAGCGACTCCGAGGCGGCGCTGCGGTGGCTCGAGGCCGAGGTCGGCGCCGGAGGCTTCGGCATGGGCGGGGGCGACGAGGCGACGGCAGAGCCGCCCGCGGTCGAGGCGACGGCAGAGCCGCCCGCGGTCGACGCCCCCATGGCGCCGGATCTCGCGCCGGTCCCCGCGTTCCCCGACATGGTCGATTCCGATGCCTTTCCCGACTCCGGGACCAGCGGCGGCGACGAGTCCTGGGGCGACGACTCCGAGCACGGCGACGTCGTGGACGCGGTCGTCGACGGTGGCGGCGGCCGCGACCTCGGGCTCGCACCCGCCCCGCCACCCCCCGCCGATGCCGTGGCGGACGGCGGCGACGCGACGACGGACGGCGGCGCGGACGGCGAGGCGGCGGAGCCGGATGTCGACGGCGCGGCCCGGGTCGATGCCCACGTGGCCGCTCAGATGCCCGCCGACCTGTTCGAGGGTGTGCCGTTCGACGTCACCGTCACGCTCTCGCGCGAAGAGATAAGGATCGCCAAGGGCCACGCCGGGGACGACACCGTGGTCGCGTTCCACAAGAAGCGCGACATCCGCATCGCGATCCAGTGCACCGGCTTCGACGTCGCGCCGGGGACGCCCTCCGAGCTGATCGCACGGCTGCCGGCCCGAGGCGAGCCCGAGGACCACCGGTTCCAGCTGGTGCCCGGCACCGCCGGCATCGGTCGCGTCCGGGTGACCATCACGCAGGACCCCGAGGTCACGCCGCTCGCGACGATCGAGCTGTCCACGATGATCCTCCCCGCCGACGAGGCTCCGCCCGTCGCGCCGATCCTGCCGGCGACGCCGAATCGCGCGGAGACCGGGGCGACGGCGCCGCCGAAGGCGCTGACGGAGCTGCCCACCATCGTCATCGAGGAGACGACGTCCCGCGGCCACAGCGTGCTGACGACCATCGCCAAGGTCGGAGCCGCCTCGGCGACCAACACCGTCTGCCTCCTCGACAAGGAGGGCTTCGTCGACGGCGTGTACAAGAAGCTGGGCGGGATCCGCGACGCCTACCGGGACGCGCTCAAGGCCGGTGTCGAGGAGCGGATCGCGGTCGCCCGGGCGGAGGAGGGCCTCCGCGAGCTCGGGGCCGGTATCGCGGACACGCTGCTCGGCGATGAGGTGAACACCTTGCTGTGGTCCAAGCGGCGGCGCCTGCAGGGGCTGATGGTGCAGACCTCGGGCGAGCTCGACATCCCGTGGGAGATCGTCCACCTGGTCCGCGTCGGCGACGCCGATCCCGACGACGCCTCGTACTTCCTCGGCGATCAGGGCCTCACCCGCTGGCTGTGGGGAACGCCGCGTCCGACCGAGCTCTCGGTGCAGGTCGACCGCGTGATCGGCATTGCGCCGGACTACGCCGACCCGGGCCTCAAGCTCACGGCGACCGAGGAGGAGGTGCGTGCGCTCTACGCCTGCTTCGAGCGCGACGTCCCCCCGCCGCTGCTCACCCGCGACGAGGTGAGCGATCACATCCGCGGGGGCTTCGACCTGCTGCACTTCGCCGGCCACGGGCGCTGGCGCACCGCCGATCCCCGGGCGCAGGAGATCGCCCTCGCCGCCTTCGTCGAAGCCCAGGACGACGGATCGGCGTCCTACCGCCACGTCGACGTGCCCGAGCACCTCGTTGCGGGAGCATCGCCGCCGTTCGTCTTCCTCAGCGCCTGCGACGTGGGCCGACTGCAGCCGGGCACGACCGGGCCGGGCGGCTTCGCGGAGGCGTTCCTGCGCGGCGGCGCCGGCGTGTTCATCGGGTGCAGCTGGGCCGTGCGCGACGACGTCACCGCCGCCTTCGCCACGACGCTCTACGCCGAGCTGTTCACCCGCGGCGCCACCCTCGGCGAAGCCGTCGCCGCCGCCCGCATCGCCACGCGCGAGGCGCACGATCTGACGGCGCTGGCCTTCACCGTGTTCGCGGACCCCCGCGCCCGCGTCGTCCGAACCTGATCCTGTCACCCACCGGGCCCGGCGTCTGCGACGGGCCGCTCTCTCCGAAAGGCCCGTCATGTCCGACCCCACGCTCACTCCCGCCCAGCTCGCGAAGCTGCGGGCGCACGTCGTCTACACGGCCGACGGCAAGCTCGCCGAGTCGTCCACGCCCGACCCGCAGGACCTCGACGCCTACCGCATGACCGCCGACGACGTGAAGGAGATCGTCTACACCCACCTGGACGCCTTCGTGCGGGCGCAGCAGGAGAAGAACCCGACGCGGGGGCCGGTGCCGGTGCTGATCTGGGCGCACGGCGGCCTGACCACCAAGGCCCAGGGCATGCTCACCGCGCACCGCCAGGCGGCGTGGTGGCTGCGCAACGGCGTCTATCCCATCCACGCGGTGTGGGAGAGCGGGTTCTGGAGCACCCTCGAGGACGTCATCGGCGGCAAGCAGGCGGGGCAGCGCGGCTTCACCGACGTGACCGACATCGCCGTGGAGGCAGCGGCGCGACTCCTCGGCGGCCGTAAGTTCTGGGACGACATGAAGGTCGACGCCGCGGCGGCGTCGCTCGGTCCGCTGGACGGTCACGGCCCGGGCGGCGGTTTCGTCCTCGCGGCAGCCCTGCGCGACTACCTGCAGAAGAACCCGAAGTCGATCTCGCTGCACGCCGCCGGGCACAGCGCGGGGTCGATCTACCACAGCGCCTTCGTGCCCCTGCTCTTCGAGGGCGACGACGCCGTGGCGAAGGTCGAGACGGTGACCTTCCTCGCGCCGGCGGTGCGCGTCGACACGTTCGAGCAGAAGCTCCTCCCGCTGGCGCGCTCGGGCGGGATCGAGGACCTGTCGATCTTCACCATGGACAAGGACCACGAGAAGCGCGACAACACCGGCGGCGTCTACCGCAAGTCCCTGCTGTGGCTGGTCTCGCACTCGTTCGAGGTCGAGAAGGAGGCGAAGATCCTCGGGCTGGAGGAGCACCTGAGCAAGGCTGGGCCGACGATGTCGTACCTCCGGCAGAAGGGCGAACGGCTCGTGCTCGGCCCGGTCACCGACGGCAAGCGCACGAGCTCGAAGGCGACCTCGCACGGCGACTTCGACAACGACGCCGACACCATGACGAGCCTCGCCCGACGAGTGGTGGGCACCCGCGCCGCCGGCGATGACGACGACATCGCCCAGGTGTTCGGAGCTGAGAGCCGCGACGCGTTCCCGACGCCGCCCCCGGAGCCGACCGCGCCCCGCGGTGCGGCTGCGCGCAAGCGCGCCCTGTGCATCGGCATCGACAAGTACGCGCGGCGTCCGCTCAGCGGGTGCGTCGCCGATGCGCAGACCTGGGAGGACACCTTCACGGGCCTGGGCTTCGAGGTCGCGCGGCTGCGCGACGCCGAGGCCACGCGCGAGGCGATCCTCCGCGAGATGCTGACGCTCGTCACGAGCTCGTCCGCGGGCGATGTCGTCGCCATCCAGTTCGCCGGTCACGGGACGTCGGTTCCCGACCTCGACAGCGACGAGGTGGACTCGTTCGGCACCAACGACGAGGCCCTCTGCCCCATCGACGTGTTCGACGGCCAGCTTGTGCTCGACGACGACCTCGCCGTGGTGTGGGACGCGATCCCCGACGGGGTGTCGGTCTCGCTGTTCTTCGACTCCTGCCACTCGGGCACGGCCAACCGCAAGCTCACCGACGCCGACAAGGCCGCGATGAAGATCCCCGTCGGCACCGCGGCCCGCAAGCTCGACCTCGAGCCCTCCGAGCGCGAGCGCTTCCGCAGCGCTCGCAGCGCCTCGCTCGCCGACCCGGTGCGCCGAGCCGCCATGGAAGAGGTCGTCGGCGCCGAGACCGGTCGCGCCGTCGAGGACGCGCCGCGGGCGGTGCGCGAGGTGCTGTTCAGCGCCTGCCAGCCCGACCAGGTCGCTCTCGAGACCGGCGGGCACGGGGTGTTCACGACGAACGCGACCAAGATCCTGGTCGCCAACCCGGCTGCCACCAACCGCGAGTTCTATGCAGCGGTGCGCGATGCGATGGCTGAGCTGTGGGAGCAGAAGCCGTCGTTCGAACCCGGTGTCGGGCTCGCGGAGGTGCCGCTGCTCGCGCCGCGCGATTCGGGGCAGACGCCGCAGGGGCCTCAGCCCGCGCTCGTCGCGGCGCTCGACCGCGTCGCCGACCCCGGGGTGCGCACGGCCGCGGTCGTCGCGATCCTGCGGGCGACGGCGGACCTCCTCGAGGCCGGGGGCGCGGACTGAAACGGCGCCTGTCCGCTCCCGTGCGTCGGCGGCGTCACGCCGGCGGGCGGGCGTGGCGGAACCTGATGCGGGTGCCCGGCCGGGCCTGCGCGACCAGGTCCAGCGCGGCATCCGTCACCACCGCGATGACCGGGTAGCCGCCGGTCACCGGACCATCCGCGAGCAGGATGGTGGGCCGGCCGCTGGGCGGCACCTGCAGCGCGCCGGGCACCATGCCCTCGCTCGGGAGCTCGCCCGGCCGGGACCGCTCGAGTTCCGGCCCCTCCAGCCGCGCCCCGACCCGGTCGGCGTGGTTCGACACCGTCCAGACCGTGTCGAACAGCGTCCGGAGGGCGCCGGGTGCGAACCAGCCCTCCCGTGGCCCCGGTGCCAGTTCGAGCTCGATCTCGTCGTCGTGCGGCGCGCCCCACGCACCGGGCGGCGCGACGGGGATGGGCAGGACGGCCTCGTCGCGCACCGCCACGACGTCACCCGCGCGCAGTGCCGCAGGCCCCAGTCCCGCCAGCAGATCCGTCGCCCGGGAGCCCAGCGCGACCCGGCCGTCGAGACCGCCGCGCACCGCCACGTACGCGCGGGCGCCGTGCGCGAACCAGTCGAGCTGGAGCTCGGACCCGGCCGGCCACGCGTGGGCCTGGTAGGGGTCGACCGCTCGCCCGCCGACACGGACCGCGCCCCACGCGCCCGTCACCGCCACCCACAGGTCGGCCTCGGCCACCGCACGGAGTCCGCCCATCGTCACCTCGATGCCGGCGGCGCCCTCCGGATTGCCGAGCAGCCGGTTGGCGGTGCGCAGGGCGCCCCGGTCGAGCGCCCCCGAGACGGCGACGCCCAGGGATGCCGCTGCACCGCGTCCGAGATCCTGCACGGTCGCGAGGAGGCCCGGTTCGAGGATGCGGATGCCGGGGGCCGACGCTTGCAGGCCCGATCCGGTCGCCTTCGCCGGCTCGGGCGAAGCCGACGGCGACGGAGCCGCCGCGGCGCCCGCGGCCGCGACGGCCCGCTCCGGGGTCGGCCGGAAGCGGAGCCGCGAGCCGGGGGCGAGCAGTGCCGGCGTCTCCGCGTCGGGGTCGAAGAGCCGGGCATCGGTCGTGCCGATGAGCCGCCAGCCGCCCGGGGTGTCGCGGGGGTAGGCGCCCGTGAAGTGACCGGCGAGACCGACGGAGCCGGCGGGCACGCGGGTGCGCGGCGAGGCGAGCCGCGGCACGTCGAACGCCCAGTCGTCGCTGACGACATACCCGAACCCCGGTGCGAAGCCGGTGAAGGCGACGCGCCACTCGGCCGCCGCGTGGCGCGTGACGAGCTCGTCGGCGGCGAGGCCCAGCAGCTCCGCGGTCTCGGCGAGGTCCACGCCGTCGTACACGATGTCGAGCTCGACGAGTGGTCCGTCCGCCTCGGCGCCGGCCCGTGCGTCGGCCGCCGCGGCGAGCGCCCAGGCCCGCGCGGACGCGAGCGGGAGCGCTCGTGTGTCCACCCGCACCAGCACGGTGCGCGCAGCCGGCACGATGTCGGCCACCCCGGGGGGTCGCGACGCGGCGAGCGCCGCGTGCAGGGCGAGCACATCATCGAGTTCGTCGACCTCGAGGAGGAACGCACGCTCCCCCATCGGCCGCACCCGGGCCGTCACCACCGCGGCACCGCCTCGCTCGGCCGCCTCACCACGGCGCCCGCACCTCGACTCCCGCGGCATCCAGCGCCGCCCGCACTGCGCGCGCCATGGCCACCGCGGCGGGCGAGTCTCCGTGCACGCACAGCGATGCGGCATCCGCTCGCACCACCGTGCCGTCGGCCGCCTCCACCACGCCCTCTCGCGCGAGGCGCACTGCGCGCGCCGCCACGAGGTCGGGGTCCTCGAGCAGCGCTCCGGCCCGCCCACGTGGGACGAGCGATCCGTCCGGCAGATAGCCGCGGTCGAGGAAGGCCTCCTGCACGAACGGAAGGCCGACGGTTGCCGCAGCCGCCGCGATCTCGCCGTCGAGACCGAGCACGGGCAGCGGTCGGCCCAGCCGCGCCGAGAGCGCGGCGACCGCGCGTGCGACGGCGTCGGCCTGCGTCCGGTCGCGGGTGACCGCGTGGTACAGCGCGCCGTGCGGTTTGACGTAGCGGAGGTCGGCGCCGGCGGCGAGGAGGGCGTCCAGCTGCTCCGCGACGGTGGCGCTGAGGGCGGCCGTATCCATCACCATCGCCACGCGGCCGAAGCCCTCGCGATCGGGGTAGGAGGGGTGCGCCCCGACGGCCACCCCGAAGCGCGTCGCCCGCTCGACCGCGGCCTGCATGGAGGCCGCGTCGCCCGCGTGCCCGCCGCACGCGACGTTGGCGCTGGAGATCACGGCGAACATCACCTCTTCGTCGGCCGTGGGCACGCCGTCGACGGTCTCGCCGAGGTCCGCGTTGAGGTCGATCACCGCCATGCGACCACGCTACTGCGCGGCCGAGAGTCCGCCGCGGCCGCGTGCAGAACTCCTCCTGTCTGCGCGGATCGGGCCCGGCAACCGCCTCCGCAGGCCGCGCTGCCGCCGATCTGGAGGAGTTCTGCACGCCCACCCACTCGGGCGGCCCGATGCGGCGACGGCTGCTCGCCGCGCACGCGGCTGCGGAAGCACATTGCGCAGCCGACGGCGTCGCGCGTTACGGATCCGTAAAGGCTGAGCCCGCACCGGTGCGCGAAAGGGCGCCGACGTGCAGGATGGACCCCATGGCCCGAACCACCGAACGTCTCGCGGCCGGATCGCCGCTGCTCCAGGTCCGCGACGTCGCCGTCGAGTTCCAGACCATCGACGGACCGGTGCACGCCGTCGAGGGCGTCGACATCGACCTCGCCGCCGGCGAGACGCTCGCCATCGTCGGCGAGTCCGGCTCGGGCAAGTCCACGACCGCGATGGCGGTGATCGGCCTGCTACCGGGCAACGGCAAGGTGACCCAGGGCAGCATCCTCTTCGAGGGCGAAGACCTCGTCGGCGCACCGGAGAGCCGGATGCGCTCCATCCGCGGGCGGTCGATCGGGCTGGTGCCGCAGGACCCGATGTCGAACCTCAACCCGGTCGCGAAGATCGGCACGCAGATCGCCGAGACGCTGCTCGCCCACGACCTCGCCACCCGCAAGGATGTCGACCGCAAGGTCGTCGAGACCCTCGCGGCGGCCGGCCTGCCGAACGCCGCCGACCGCGCGAAACAGTACCCGCACGAGTTCTCGGGCGGCATGCGCCAGCGCGCGCTCATCGCGATAGGCCTGGCGTGCGACCCGAAGCTGCTCATCGCCGACGAGCCCACGAGCGCGCTCGACGTCACGGTGCAGAAGACGATCCTCGACCAGCTCGAGCGCATGACGAGCGAGCGCGGCACCGCGGTCATGCTCATCACCCACGACCTCGGCCTCGCGGCAGAGCGCGCGTCGCGGGTCGTGGTGATGAACCGCGGCCGCATCGTCGAGCAGGGTCCGGCGCGGCAGATCCTCGAAGACCCGCAGCACCCTTACACGCAGGCCCTCGTGAAGGCGGCGCCGTCGGTGGCGGCCGTGCGGCTGCGCCCCGAGGTGTTCCGCACGTCCGCGCCCGACGTCGCCGCCCCGGCGCCGGACATCGCGCCCGCCGCGCCGGAGGAGGAGCGGACGGATGCCGCACCCGCCGCCGTCGCCGCGCCGCGTGCCGACGAGCCGGGTGCCGTCGAAGAAGCTCGGACCGAGGCATCCGCTCCCGACAGCATCGTCGAGGTCGAGGGGCTCACGAAGATCTACAAGGTGCGGGGCAGCAAGGACGACTTCGCCGCGGTGCAGGACGTGTCGTTCTCGATCCCGCGCGGCGAGACGGTCGCGATCGTCGGCGAGTCGGGATCGGGCAAGACGACGACCGCCCGCATGATGCTGCGCGTCATCGAGCCCACGAGCGGCTCGATCCGGTTCGACGGGCAGGACGTCGCCGCCCTCAAGGGCCGCGACCTGAAGCTCTTCCGTCAGCGGGTGCAGCCGATCTTCCAGGACCCGTACTCGTCGCTGAACCCGATGTTCTCGATCGAGCGGATCATCTCCGAGCCGCTGGAGTTCTACAAGCGCGGCAACGCCAAGGAGCGGGCCGCGCGCGTGCGTCAGCTGCTCGACGACGTCGCCCTTCCGCAGACGATGCTGCGGCGCTACCCGTCGGAGCTGTCGGGCGGTCAGCGCCAGCGCGTCGCCATCGCGCGAGCCCTCGCCCTCTCCCCCGACCTCATCGTGTGCGACGAGCCGGTCTCCGCGCTCGACGTGCTCGTTCAGGACCAGGTGCTGACGCTCCTGCGCGACCTGCAGCGCGAGTACGGACTCAGCTACCTCTTCATCTCGCACGACCTCGCCGTGGTGCGCCTCATCAGCGACTACGTGTGCGTCATGAAGGACGGGCGACTCGTCGAGGCGGCATCCTCCGAAGAGATCTTCACCAACCCGCGCGACCCGTACACGCGGCACCTTCTCGCGTCGATCCCCGGCAACGAGCTCGACATCGCCGTCTGACGCAGCCCGCAATCACGCCGAGAGCGCACAGAACGCGCCCCCACGGCCCTCCGCACGACACTTCGCGCGCTCTCGGCGTACCACCGCCTGCCCGCGCTCGGGGCGCGGAGGCAAACCACACCGAGAGCGCACAGAACGCGCCCCCACGGCCCCCCGCACGACACTTGGCGCGCTCTCGGCGCACCACCCCCTGCCCGCGCTCAGGGCGCGGCTGGGTCAGCGGGCGCGGGTGCGGGGGTCCATCGCCTCGCGGAGAGCCTCGCCGAAGAGCGTGAAGCCGAGCGCCGTCACGGTGATGCAGACGCCGGGCAGGAACGCCAGCCACGGCGCGACGGCGAGCTCGAGCTGCGCGTACGTGAGCATGCGTCCCCACTCGGCCGTCTGCGGCACGTCGCCGCCGAGCCCGAGGTACGACAGCGCGGCCGCCTCGATCACGGCGGTCGCCAGCGACAGCGTGGCCTGCACGATGACCGGGCCGACGGCGTTGGGCAGCACGTGGCTCATCGTGATCTTGCCGCGCCCGAGGCCGAGCGTCTGCGCGGACAGCACGTAGTCGGCGTTGCGCTGCTGGAGCATCGACGCCCGCAGGAGGCGCGCGAAGATGGGCACCTGCGCGACGCCGATCGCGATCATGAGCGAGGCCTGCGTCTGGCCGAGGATGGCGGCCACCGACACCGCGAGCAGCAGCGACGGCACCGACAGCAGGATGTCGACGATGCGCATGATGAGGGTGTCGACCCAGCCGCCGAACATGCCGCACAGGAACCCGAGGATCATTCCGCCGATGAGGCCGATGGCGGTCGACACGACGCCGATGATCAGGGTCGCACGGGCGCCCCAGATGAGCTTGGACAGCACGTCGCCGCCGAAGCGGTCGAGGCCGAGCGGGAACTCGGGGATCTCGCCGGGACCGGGGATGTGGGTCGGCGTGATGTACCGCTGGCCCGGCAGCTCGGTCGGGCCGTAGGGCGCGAGCCACGGCGCGAGGATCGCCACCAGCACGAGGAGGGCGATGATCGTTCCGCCCACCCAGGCGCTGGGGTTGCGGCGCAGGCGCCGGAACACGTCGCGCCAGAAGCCGCCGCCCCCGGTCTTGGCGGCGAGCAGCTCCTTGTCGTCGACGGAGGTGTCGTCGACCGGGCCCCCGCTGGGCGCGGGGGGAAGCATCGCGGATGTCATGAGACCCTCACTCTCGGGTCGATGAAGCTGTACGACACGTCGACCGCCAGGTTGATCAGGGCGTACCCGATCGCGATGAAGATGATGAAGCCCTGCAGCACCGGGTAGTCGCGCGTGAAGATGGCGCGCGCCAGGAACGAGCCGATGCCGGGGAAGGCGAACACCGTCTCGGTGAGGACCGCGCCCGAGATGAGCAGGCCGACCTGCAGGCCGATCGTGGTGATGACGGGGAGCATGGCGTTGCGCAGGATGAACCGCGACCGGATGGTCGAGCGAGAGATGCCCTTGGCCATGCCGGTGCGCACGTAGTCCGAGTTCTGCACCTCGAGCACCGACGCGCGCGTGATGCGGACGATGATCGCGAGCGGGATCGATGCGAGGGCGACGGCCGGGAGGATGAGGTGCAGGAAGGCGTCCCACGCGGCATCCCATTCCCCGGTGAGGATGCCGTCCAGGACGTAGAAGCCGGTGTAGTGCGTGGCGTCCAGGCGCGGATCCTGACGGCCCTCGGAGGGGAGCCAGCCGAGCTGGACGGCGAAGACCCACTTCAGCATGAACGCCAGGAAGAAGACCGGGATCGTGATGCCGAGGAGGCTCGCGCCGACCAGGAAGTGGTCGGACGCCTTGCCGTGGCGCCGCGCGGCGAGGTAGCCGAGCGGGATGCCGAGGCCGACGGCGATGATGATCGCGAGGAAGCTCAGCTCCAGGGTGGCGGGAAGCCGCTGCGCGAACTCCTGGAGGACGGGCTGGCGGGTCTGCAGCGACGTGCCGAAGTCGCCTTGCAGCAGCTGGCCGAGCCACGTGAAGTACTGGACGATGAGCGGCTCGTTGAAGCCGTACTGCTCGTTGATCTGCTCGACCGCCTCCGGCGTCGCACGCTCCCCGAGGAGGGCGACGGCGGGGCCGCCGGGCAGCGCACGGACCCACAGGAACAGCAGGATGGACAGTCCGAACAGGGTCGGTATCAGCAGGAGCAGTCTGCTCCCGATGGTGCGTAGCACGTGGAGTTCTCCGGGGACGGCGACGACGGTCGCGAACGAGCGGACGGAGGTGACGGATGCCGCTGCCGATGCGCGAGCGCCGGCAGCGGCATCCGTCTCTCGGTGTTACTCGCTGAGCTCCACCATGTTGTACACCTCGTCCTGCACGGGGCTCGCGGGGTACGAGGTCACGCGCTCGGCGAAGGCCAGCGTCGGGACCGGGTGCGCCAGCGGGACGCCCGGCAGGAACTGCATGATCTGCTCGTTGACGGCGGCGTAGGCCGACTCCTGCTCCTCCTCCGACGCGAGGCCGCGGGCCTCGGTCAGCGCGGCGGTGAGCTCCTCGTTCGTGAAGCCCCACTCGTTGCCCGCGGAGGCGAAGAACGTCCCGACGAAGTTGTCGGGGTCGTTGTAGTCACCGGTCCAGCCCAGCAGGTGGATGCCGTGGTCGGCGCCGCCCTGGATGCGGTCGAGGTACGTGGGGTTCCAGTCCTCGCCGACCGGCGTGAGCGTGATGCCGACGGCCTCGAGCTGCGAGCTCAGGTTCGTGTAGATCTGCTCCGGGTTGGGCATGTACGGACGCGACACGTTGACGGGGTAGTTGAACTGCAGCGTCAGCGGGTTCGCCTCGCTGTAGCCGGCCTCGGCCAGCAGCGCCTTGGCCGCCTCGGGGTCGTAGTCGTACGTGGTGACGTCCTCGTTCCAGCCGATGACGACGGGCGGCATGAACTCCCGCGCCACCTCGGTGCCCTCGGGGAGCACCTGCGTGACGAGCTGCTCCTTGTCGATCGCGTGGGCGATCGCCTGGCGCACCCGGATGTCGGCCAGGGCCGGCACGGCCTGGTTCATCGCGAGGTAGAGGATGTTGAACGGCTCGCGGTTGACCAGGTTGAACCCGGCGTCCTCGAGGGCGCCGAGGTCGGCCGGCGCGACGAGGTCGTAGCCGTCGATCGAGCCCGACTCGAGCGCCTGACGGCGGGCGGTGGTGTCGCCGATCACCTGGAAGATGACCTCCTGCACCTGGCCCTGCTCGCCCCAGTAGTCCTCGTAGGCGCTGAGCGTCACCGACTCGCCGGGCGCCCACTCCTCGAACTTGAACGGGCCCGTGCCCACGGGGTGGGCCTGCGCGTACTCGCTGAGGACGGGGGCCTCCGCGGTGCCGCCGACCTCGTCGGCGCTGTACTCCTCGAGCGCGGTGGGGCTCTGGATCGCGAAGGACGGCAGCGACAGCGCCGGAATGAAGCCGGCGAACGGCTGCGTCAGCGTGATGACCGCCTCGGTGTCGCTCGTCGCCTCGCAGCCGCCGTAGATCGACGTGCCGGTCTCGGCGTACCCGCGCATGAGCTTGCCCCAGTAGTACGACAGGCTCTCGGTGGCGGCGACGCCGGTGAAGTTGTTCATGCGGTCGAAGTTGAAGCAGACCGCGTCGGCGTTGAAGTCCGTGCCGTCGTGGAAGGTCACGCCCTCCTTGAGCTGGAACGTGTACTCGAGACCGTCGTCGGACTGCTCCCAGCTCTCGGCGAGTCCGGGTGCGGGGTCGGCGGTGCCGGGCTCGACGCCGACGAGACCCTCGAAGATCTGACGCGACACGCGGAACGTCTCGCCGTCGTTGGCCATCGCGGGGTCGAGGCCGGAGATCTCGGCCGAGGCGCCGAAGATGAAGGTCGAGTCGACATCGTCGGACGCGTTGTCGTCGCCGCCGTCGTCGCGCTGGCTCGCGCAGGCGGTGAGGACGATCGCGCCGACGGCGACCGCGGCGGCGCCGGTGAGCCAGCGCCTTCTCGCAGTGTGGAGCATGTGCTGTGCACCTTCCAAGTCGTGGGGGCTCCGCTGCACATCGTCGTGGAGCAGAGGTGCGCGGGGGCCCTCAGCGGGGTGTGATGATCCGACGCTACCCGCGGTCGGGGGTCTCGTCGGTTACACCTGTGTCTCGATTCGGTTTCGGAGGCGACGGATGCCGCGGGCTCAGCGTTCTGCGAAGCGGTCACGGCGCTCCCGGGGCAGAAGTGTCAAACCGGCCTCGTCGAGGGCGGTGGGGCGGCTAACGTGGGGACCATGGCACGCGCGCGGCAGGCGGGCCCCCGGCCCGGAGGCTCGGCGGGGCGCGCAGCGAACCGGGGAGAAGGTCGGGGAGCACCCGACCCCTCCGTCCGTCTGTCCGACGGAACGCTCGCCCGTGTCGTGTCCTCGGCGTTCGGAGGCGGCTGGGAGCTCGACGTCGACGGCACTCCGCAGTCGCACGTCGACCTCGACGATCCGACGCACCTGCATTTCGAATACGTCGCGCGTATGGGGGCAGTGATCGACCGGCTGCGGATGCCGGGGCAGCCGCTGACCGCGATCCACCTCGGCGCGGGCGCCCTGACGATCCCCCGCTACATCGAGGCCACCCGGCCGGGGTCGCGTCAGCAGGTCGTCGAGCTCGAGCCGGCGCTGTGGGATCTCGTGCGCGAGAACCTGCCGCTCCCCCGCGGCGCCTCGATCCGGGTGCGGCTCGGCGATGCGCGCGAGGCCCTGGGCCGCCTCCCCGCCGGACTGGTCGGGGCGGCCGACCTCGTCGTGTCGGACGTCTACTCGGGCGCCCAGACGCCGGCGCATCTGACCACCGTCGAGTTCTTCACCGAGGCCGCGCGGTTCCTCGCGCCCGACGGCGTGCTGCTGGTCAACGTCGCCGACGGGTCGGGCCTGGCGTTCGCCCGCCGCGAGGTCGCGACGGTGCAGGCGGTGCTCGAGCACGTCATCGTGCTCGCCGAGGTGCAGACGCTGAAGGGACGCCGCTTCGGCAACCTCGTGATCGCGGCCTCCCGCGCGCCCCTGCCGACCGAGTGGCTGCCGCGGCTCATGGCGGCCGGGCCCCACCCCGCCAAGGTCGCGGAGGGCCGCGAGGTCGACGACTTCGCGCGCGGCGCGCGGGTGGCCACCGACGCCGACGCGACGCCGTCGCCGAAGCCCTCGGCATCCGTCTTCACCCGCTGACTCCGCCGCGTACCCGCCGAGAATCCCGCCCCGCGTCCTCGCCGAATTCGCATGCTCTGTCGAGAATCCGCGTCCTGGTCGAGAGACCCCGTCCTGGGCGTCGAGGACGTGGTCGTTCGGCGAGAACGCGGTTGGTCGACGGAGATGGGCAGGCGACGGATGCCGCAGCCCGGCGTGGCACGGCGGCGAGCGCCGAAGCGACCGGCACACTGGTAGAGCCATCGGCGCGGCGAAGGGAGATGCTGACGTGAGCTACATCCGCGGGTACGACCCCGACACTCTTCGCGAGCAGGTGAATCCCGGCCAGTGCAGGGAGCGGCTCGAAGAGATCGGCGAGCAGCGGAGCCTTCCGGCCCTGCTCGAGCGCGTGTGGCTGCTCAAGGTGCTCGACCGCGCCGAGGACGCCCTGGTGATCTCGGAGCAGTCGGTGCGCGTCGCGCGCATGGCCGGCACCCGCAAGGACCTGCTTCGAGCCCGCATCCTCCACGCCACCGTGCTGCAGGCCCGCGGCGCCTACGCGGCGGCCGAGCAGGAGCTCACGACGTGCGCCGAAGAGGCCGACGGGCAGGGCTGGGCCGGCATCGGCGCCTTCGCGTACCAGCATCGAGGCAAGGTCCACTTCGACGCGGGCGACTACGAGTCCGCCCGCAAGGACTTCAAGCGCGCGCTGTTCCTGCGCCAGGAGTCCGGCGCCACCGAGGACCAGCTCGAGTCGACGCTCCTCGCCATCGACGCGGCCGACCGGCGGCGCGCCGCGGCCGTCGCGAGCTGAGCCGTCTCGATGGACTGAGTGTCGGAGATACGTTCTAGTCTCACGCCATGTCGGAACTGCATCGCGTGCGGCACTGGGCCGAAGCCCTGATCGCCGCCCACCTCGACCCCTCGTGGAGCTTCGCGTTCGACAACGCCAAGCGCCGCGCGGGGCTGTGCGACTACACGCGCAAGCGCATCAGCGTCTCGCGGTACCTCGCGGCGCGGTACGACGACGACACGAACCATCAGACGCTGCTGCACGAGGTCGCGCACGCACTCGCGGGTCCCCGGGCCGGGCACGGCGCGCGGTGGAAGGCGGTGGCACACGAGCTCGGCTACGTCGGCGGCACCACGCATGACGGCGAGACGGCCACCGAGCTCGCGCCATGGATCGGCGTGTGCCCCGCGGGGCATGTCGCCTACCGGCACCGCAAGGCGACCCGTCCCACCTCGTGCGCGAAGTGCGCTCCTCGCTTCGACGAGCGCCACGCCTTCACGTGGACCCGCCGCGAGATCAGCCGCGCGACGCGCCTGGCGGCGATGACCCCGCGCGACTGACGAGCCCGCGCGGCTCAGGAGCGGCGGGCAGGTCCGCGCGGTCGAAGAGCCGGGGCCGGCTCAGTACGCGACGAAGACGCCGTCTCGCAGGACCGGGACGACGGATGCCGCATCCACCGCGGCCGCGTTGAGCACCTCGTCGCGCCCGCTCCCAGATTGCGGGTCCTGACGGAGCAGAAGCTCCTGCCCCGAGCCGCTGGCCGTGAGCAGATGGCGCAGGGCGCCTCGCAGACCGCGGAACGACTCACACGCCGCGGCCGCCTCCGGCGAGGTGTGGTCGATGCCGAGGGCGCCGAGCGCGTCGATGATCGCCCCGGCGCCGAGCTGGTCCTCGATCGCGAACCGCAGCGGCGCGCCGGGATCGCGACCGGCGAGCTCCCCGGCGGCGATCACCGCGATGCTCGTCCGCGCGGCGCGCTCATGCTGGATGGCCAGCACGGCGCGCGCGACGGCCGCGGCGTTGCGGAGGCACCCCAGCAGCACGACGGCGGGCGAGTCGCCGGCGGCGTCGGCCAGGGCCGCGCCGTTGATGGACACCGCGTGCGCGGCAGCATCCAGCCCCACGCTCTCGCCGCGCGCGAGCGCGTCGGTGACCGTCGTCGAGAACCGCAGCACGTCCACGACCACGACCACATCGGCGGGGGCGAGGCGCCGCAGCCCGTAGATGCCCCAGTCGTGCCGGACTTGGTAGCGGTGCTGGTCGAACGGACTCTCGGGCATCCGTCCAGCGTAGGCCGCGGCATCCGGAATCGTCGTGCTCGTGTCCACGCGGTCGCACCCCTCTCCTCTGCCGATAGCCCGTGCTCGCACCGAGCGCCCGTGGTCGGAACCGCTCAGATCGTGGGCGCTGGGAGAGAGCACGGGCTCTGGGCACCCTGCGACTGGGGCCTGGGGCCTGGGGCCTGGGGCCTGGGGCCTGGGGCCTGGGGCCTGGGGCCTGGGGCCTGGGGCCTGGGGCCTGGGGGCCTGGGGCCCGGAGCCTGCGTACGGGGAGCACCGCACCGGCGCAACCCCCGGATCCCGCGCGAGGGCGAGTGCGACACTGGAGCGCATGCGGATCCTGCTGAAGTTCGTGATCGACTGCGACGCCGACGCCGCGTGGCGGGCCCTGCACTCCCCGCGGGCGGTGGCCGAGCTCTACGGCCCGCTGATGGACCTGGCGCCGCTCGTGCCGAGAGGGCTGCCCACCTCGTGGACGCCAGGCGACGACGTGCCCGTGCAGCTCTCGGCCTTCGGCGCCGTGCCGATGGGCCGGCAGCTCATCCACGTGAGCGAGCGGTCGGTCGACGAGGCCGGCGGCAGCGTGCGCATCTTCCGCGACAGCGGCATCCCGCTGACGGGACCGCTCGCGAGCCTCGACGTGTGGGACCACCAGATGGCCGTCTCACCCGCGCCGGGCGAGCCCGGCAAGACGCTGTGGCGCGACCGCCTGGTCATCGGCGGTCCGACGGCACCACTTCTGTGGCCCGTGCTGTGGGGCGTCTGGCAGTGGCGCGCCGCGCGCGTGCGTGCGCTCGCGCCCACCTGGGCTCACGAGCCCGAGCCGCAGAGCGGGGAGTGAGACGGATGCCGCGGGCCGCGGCATCCGTCATCGTCACTCCTGCGGGATGACGGTCAGCACCCGCGCCGTGTACTCGAGGAACCTGCGCATGAAGAGGCGGAGGAATTCCTCGGTCTCGGAGTCGGTGACCCGACCCTCGTCGTCGATCAGCCCCGGCGTGATCTGGATGTACGCCTCCGGCGAGGTCATCTGGCGCGCGTTGAGGTAGCTCAGCGTGCTGCGCAGCGTCTGCTGGCCGACGGCCGTGCCGATCTTGCCCGGCGACCCGCCGATGACGCCGGTGGGCTTGTCCTCCCAGGCGCTGTCGCCGTAGGGCCGGCTGCCCCAGTCGATCGCGTTCTTCAGCGGTCCGGGGATCGACCGGTTGTACTCGGGCGTGACGAAGAGCACGGCGTCGGCCGAGTCCACCGCCTTCTTGAAGTCGATCGCCGTCTGCGGGTAGTCCCCGTCCAGGTCGCGGTTGTACAGCGGCAGGTCGGCGTAGGGGATCTCGAAGAACTCGAGCTCCTTCGGGGCGAGGCGCTCCAGCGCGTCCGCGAGGCGGCGGTTGACGGACTCTCGCGACAGGCTCCCGATGATCACGCCGACGCGGTAGGGCGGTTCGTGCTCCACGATCTCGATCTGCATGCGGCCAGCCTGCACGGCGTCGCCCGCACGCGACACCCCCTTGCGCGGGCGGCATCCGGGTATCACGCGCGCGTGGCACCCCTCTACCAGAGCGGGGCAAGTCGCTGCATTGTGGGACTGAGCACTCTGGGGGTGTGACATGACGGACGGGGTCGAGTACGCGGAGCCGGCAGACGAGCCGCGCACGCATGTCACGCTGCGCCTCATCGCCCAGGATCCGACCGTCAGCGGCGACGACGGCAGGATCCTCACCGCCCAGGTCAAGGTGCCCTGGTCGCGCATGGAGGACGGCCCCCGCGGCGCGCGCCTGCACGTGGTCGACTACGACACGGCCACCGGCCGGTACATCAAGCACGAGGCGCTCGGGAAGGAGGACCTCTACGCGAGCGCCGACGACGAGGTGCTGCGCACCGACAAGGCATTCCACGCGCAGCACGTCTATGCGACGGCCGCCCGCACGCTCGCCCTCTTCGAGACGGCGCTGGGCCGGCGGCTGCCGTGGGGCTTCCGGAGCCATCACCTGTTCCTCGTGCCGCACGCCTTCCCCGAGGCGAACGCCTACTACTCGTTCGAAGACCACGCGCTGCTGTTCGGGTACGTGCCCCCGCCCGACCCGCGCGGCGCGACGGTCTACACATGCCTCAGCCACGACGTGGTGGTGCACGAGACGACGCACGCGGTGCTCGACGGTCTGCGCGGCAGGTTCCTCGAGCCGAGCCTGCCGGATCAGGCGGCGTTCCACGAAGGCTTCGCCGACATCGTCGCCCTCCTGTCGGTGTTCTCGATGCGGCCGGTGATCGAGCAGGCGCTCGGCGTGCCCGACAGGAGCGGGCGCATCCCCCGCAGCCGCGTGCAGCCCAAGACGTTGAAGGCGAACATGCTCGCCCGCGTCGCCGAGCAGGTCGGCAGCGTCCTGACCCAGGGGCGCGGGGCGCTGCGCGAGTCTGCGCTCAAGCCCCCGCCGGACGACTGGGCGAGGCGCACCGACTTCCTCGAACCCCACCGCCGCGGCGAGGTGCTCGTGGCGATCGCATTCGACCTGCTCATCTCGATCTGGGACAAGCGGCTTCAGGCGCTGTTCTGGGGCCCGAATGCGGAGGCGCCGCGAGGCCGCGGGGTCACGGTGGACCGCGCGCGGGCCGCCGAGGAGGGCGCCAAGGCGGCGACCCAGCTGCTCACGATGCTGATCAGGGGTCTCGACTACCTGCCGCCGGTCGAGTTCGACTTCGGCGATCTGCTCAACGCGGTGCTCCTGGCCGACCACGAGGTCGCGCCCGACGACGACCTGGGCTACCGCACGCTGCTCTGCGAAGGATTCAGGAAGGCCGGCATCCAGCGCAGCACCGCCCGCGTCACCGACGTGCTGAAGTCCGAGCTGGCGCCGCACTATCTCGGCATCAACTTCGCAGGGCTGCGCAGCGACCGCGACGAGGTGTTCCGCTTCCTGTGGCAGAACGCCCGCCGGCTCGACGTCGACACCGACTACTACACGGTGATCGAATCGGTGCTGCCGACGCAGCGGATCGGACCGGACGGCCTGATCGTGCCCGAGTCCGTCGCCACCTACGTGCAGATGGCCGAGCTGACCGCCCGCGAGTTCGCCGAGCGGTCAGGTCTCCAGCTCTCGCCGGCGATCGCTCCCGAGACGGTCCTGCAGCTGTTCGGCGGCGGCACGCTGATCTTCGACCAGTTCGGCCGTCTCAAGCTGCACATCCACAAGCGCCTCGACGACTGGCGCCGCCAGCAGCGGCGAATCGATCACCTCGCGCGCACCGGCCGGCTCGACGCGAAGCAGCGCCTGGGCTTCTCCGACGGCGCGGCGCGCGGGCAGACGTTCGCCGAGCTGCACCGGACCCAGCAGAGCGTCGGGGAGGAATGGTGAGCGCTCCAATCCGCGTCCGCGTCCGCATGTACCAGGTGGGCTTCGGCGACTGCTTCCTGGTGTCGATCGAGTACGACGGCCCGCTCGACGACGGCCGCGCAGAGCGGCACGTCCTCATCGACTACGGCACGAGCCACCCGCCGCGCGATGGCCGGGCGGACGGCGCCATGGGCGACGTCGCCGCTCTCATCGAGCAGCACACCGGCGGCCTGCTCGATGTGCTGGTGGTCACGCACCGTCACCGCGACCATCTCGGCGGGTTCGGCGTCGACGCCGGCGCGGAGATCATGAGAAGGCTCGCGCCGAAGCTCGTGCTGCGGTCGTGGACCGAAGACCCGGCGCTGCCGGCCACCGCGGACGGACCCGGGGTCGCACCGGCGGAGCCGCCGAACGGGCTCAGCCGCGCGTCGGTGCGGCACGCGGCGCTGCTGGCGCAGGCCCAGGAGCACGTTGCGAAGCTGAGCGGGCTCGTCGGCCTCGACGACGACGTCAAGGCCGCCGCCGCCGAGCAGCTGAAGAACGCCGAGGCGGTGGGACTTCTCGACGAGCTCTCGCGCGGCGACCGCGGTCGGTACCTCTACGCGGGGATGGACTCGGGCATCGAGGCGGTGATCCCCGGGCTCCGGGCGACGGTGCTCGGCCCGCCGACGGTGGAGCAGGATCCGCGCGTCGCGAAGCAGCGCAAGGACGATCCCGAGTACTGGCTCACCGGGCTCGGCGCGTCGCTGCGGGTGGTCGGCTCGGCAGCCGACCCCGGAGGCGCCGCGGCGCAGGTCTCGTACGGCGCGGGCCCCGTGCACTGGCTCATCGACCGCCTCGCGAACCAGCGCTCGCACTCGGTCGCGCGGCTCGTACGCGATCTCGACGACGCCCTCAACAACACCAGCGTCATCCTGCTGCTGGAGGTCGAGGGGGTGTCGATGCTGTTTCCGGGCGACGCGCAGATCGAGAACTGGCAGCACACCCTCGATCGACTGGACGCCGAGCCGCAGCTGCGCCGCCGCCTCGCCGACGTCGACCTGTACAAGGTCGGCCATCATGGCAGCCGCAACGCGACCCCGCGGTCGCTCCATGACCTCTGGCGAGAGCGCAGCTCCGACGCCCGGCTCGCGGCCGTCATGTCGACGCGGGAGGGGGTCCACGGCAAGGCCGACAACGCCGTGCCGAAGCAGCAGCTGGTCACCGCGCTCCGCGAGGTCGGCGACCTCTACTCCACGGACGATCTGGACGGCGGTGAGGCGTGGCTCGAGCTCGAGGCCGACGCCGCCCACGGACCGTTCCGCCTCGTCCCGTTCGCTCCCCCCGGCCCCTGAGTGGTCGCGGCGAGCGCGCACACCACGGCGTCTCCGGCGTTTTCGTCTCGCTCCGCTCGCTCAACGAACGAGAACCCCCCGGTCGTTGCGCGAGCGAGGAACGAGCGAGACGAAACGGCGCACACCACGGCGATGCCGACATCGTCTCGCTCCCGTCCTTCGACCAATGAGGACGACGAACGGATGCCGCGGCGCGAAGCCAGTCGCCGCGGCATCCGTCCCGTCATCGGCCTCTCAGTCGGCGAGCGCCTCGACCGGAGCGACCCGCGTCGCCAAGCGCGTCGGGACGACGGCCGCGACGAGCGTGAGCAGGGCCGTCGCGATCACGATGATCGCCACCGGGATCCACGGAACCGCGGGCGCCACGAGCGTCGGCGCCGAGAACGACGGCGGCATCGGCACGGCACCCAGCAGCGACTGGGCGCCCGCCCACCCGTAGGCGATGCCCAGCGCCAGCCCGGTGACGGTCGCGGCGACGGTGATGTGCGCGGCCTCGAACAGGACCATCCGCCGCACCTGCCCCGTCGACACGCCCAGCGCCCGCAGCAGCCCGAGCTCGCGGCGGCGCTGCACGACGCCGATCGTGAGGAGGTTGACCAGCCCCACGGCCGCGATGACGGCCGAGACCGCGACCAGGCCCATCATGATGCCGGCGAACGTGTCGAGCAGCGTCGTGAGCTCGGCGGGGGCCTCGCCGCCCGCCGACGCCGTCAGCACGGCCTTCACCGTCTCGAGCGCGACGGCGAACATCGTCACGAGCGTGACCCCCATCACCACGCCGATCGCCATGCGGCTCGAACGCTCGGGGTAGCGCAGCGCGTTCTCGGCGGCCAGTCGCGCCGTCGCCGACGAGCCGAACCAACGGCCGACGAGGCGCAGCACCGGCGGCATCACGAGCGTGGCGCCGAGGGCGAGTCCGGTGAACGAGAAGATGCCGCCGAAGAAGGCGACGATCACCCCGAGCGGCGACACCAGGCCGATCGCGATCCCGCCGGCCAGCAGCGCGCCCCCGATCGCGAAGAGCGTGACGGCGGCGCCGTTGCGCGCTCCCCGGCGGATGAAGGCGTCGTGGGATGCCTCGACCGAGCCGCCGAGCGCCTGCAGCGGCGTCACCGTGAGCACGCGTCGCGAACCCGCCCAGGCCGCAGCCCACGTGGTCAGCGCGACGACGAGCGCCGGCAGCACGAGCACCGGCTGGACGACGGCGTAGTCGACGCCTTCGATGCCGAGCAGGGCGGTCGCCAGCCCGACCCCCGCCCACGAGGCGAGCGTGCCGCCGACGAGCCCGAGCACCGCGCCGATGACGCCGACGACGAGCCCCTGACGCGCGACCTCGGTGCGCTGCGAGCGCGCGGACGCCCCGATGAGGCGCAGGAGGGCGATGCGCCGCGTGCGACCGGCGATGACCGTGGCGAACGTGTTGGTGGTGACGATGGATGCGACGTACACCGCGACGCCGATGAGCAGGAAGCTCATGATCGCGAGTACCGCGGCGAGCGTGCCGCTGTCGCCGATGAAGGGGTCGGCGCGCAGCACGGCCGCGATGAACCCGGTCGCGCTCAGCAGGATCGCGCCGAACGCGCTCGAGATCGCCGCGACCAGGATGCTCGCCCCCATCCCCCGCTCGCGGAGCCAGCCGAGGGGTGCGGTCCCGCTCCGCGCGGCGGTTCCGGATGCCGCGGGCTGCGGCATCCGTCCCGCCTCCACGACAGGGCTCACGACGCCACCTCGACGACCGACGTCGCGGGGGCGGGGGCGGCGGCGCCGAGCGGTCGCTGCTCCGGCGCACCGGCGCCGAGCTCGGACGCGAGCATGTAGGCCGAGATCTCCTCCGCGCTCTGGCGCGGCTTGTCGGCGACGATGCGCCCGTCGCCGAGGAACAGCACGCGGTCGGCGTGGGAGGCTGCCACCGGGTCGTGGGTCACCATCGCGATCGACTGGCCCTGCTCGCGGCTGGCGGCGGCGAGAAGCGCGAGCACCTCGCGGCCCGAGCGCGAGTCGAGGTTGCCGGTCGGCTCGTCGGCGAACACCAGGTCGGGGGCGGTGGCGAGCGCCCGCGCGATCGCCACCCGCTGCTGCTGCCCGCCCGACAGCTGGTGCGGGCGGTGGTTCAGTCGGCTCGTGAGGCCCAGGCGCCCCACGAGCCCGTCGATGCGGGAGCGCTCGAGGGCCGTCGGCCGGCGCCCGTCGAGGTCGAACGGCAGCAGGATGTTGCCGAGCGCGTCGAGCGTGGGCACGAGGTTGAAGGCCTGGAACACGAACCCGACGCGACGGCGCCGGAGGATCGTGAGCTCGAGGTCGGAGAGCCCGGTGATGTCGGTGTCGCCGATCCACGCGCGACCCGAGCTCGGCGCGTCGAGCCCCGCCATGATGTGCATGAGCGTCGACTTGCCCGAGCCCGACGGCCCCATGATCGCGGTGAACTCGCCGCGGCGGATGCCGACGCTCACGCCGTCCAGCGCGTGCACCGTGCTCTCGCCGGTGCCGTAGGTCTTGATGAGCTGCTGCACCCGGGCGGCCAGGCCCAGGTCGGTCGATGAGAGTTCCATGCCTTCGACGCTAGGAACCGCGCGCTGTCGCGCGCGTCGCCCGGCAGAGGCATCCCGCCTACATCCCGAGGATGATCTCCGCCGCGCGGATTCCTCCTCCGGGCTCCGAGGAGGGAGCGCATAGCGGGTGCGGCGGGCTCTGGCACGGCGTGCGCGCGGGGTCTAGGGTTCCGGCAGGCCCACGATGACGAGGAGACCCGATGCCCGCCACGCCACTGCCGCCCAGCGGCGACCTGCCCAGCGGCCCGAAGACGTGCGACGGGAGCGGGATGATCGAGATCCATCGCCTCTTCAAGCGCGGATTCGGCGAGGGGCCCGACCTCGTGCGCCGGGTGAGCGAGGGCGACACCGCCCACGCCGCGGCGGTCGCGACCCAGCTCGAGACCCTGTCGCTGGGCCTGCACGCCCACCACGAGGGCGAGGACGAGCGGCTGTGGCCCGCGCTCGACGAGCGGGCGCCCTCGTGCGCGGCGCACGTCGAGCGGATGAAGGCCCAGCACGCCGAGCTGCTCGTGCACCTGACCGCGCTCGATCGCGCGCTGCCCGCGTGGCGGAACTCCGCGACGTCGACGGATGCCGCACCCGTGCTGTCGGCCCTCGCCGGCGTCAACGACGCCATGGCGGTGCACCTTCCCGACGAGGAGACCAACATCGTGCCCGTCATGGAGCACACGATCACCGAGGCGGAGGTGCACTGGTTCTCCGAGCACGGGCGCAAGTCCATCCCGAAGGGGCAGACCTGGCAGCAGCTCGGCGAGATCCTCGCCGCCCAGCCCGACGGCGGCGACGAGTGGCTGCACAAGCGCATGCCCGCTCCGGGACGCCTCGCGTGGCGCTGGATCGGCCGGCGGAAGTACGCCGCGCACCGGGCGGCCCTCGAAGGGCGCTGACCGCTGACGTACGCGAGGCCGTGCTCGAAGGGCGCTGACGCTACGCGAGGCCGTGCTCGAAGGCGAACACCACGAGCTGCACCCGGTCGCGCAGCGCGAGCTTCGTGAGGATCCGGCTGATGTGGGTCTTGACGGTGGCCTCCGAGAGGAACTCGCGCGCTGCGATCTCGGCGTTCGAGAGGCCCCGCGCGGCGAGCGCGAAGATCTCCCGCTCGCGCTCGGTGAGCTCGGCGTAGGCGGGAGGGACCGGCCGGGGACCGGCATCCGTGAATCTCTCGAAGAGATCGCGGGTGGCGGATGCCGCGATCACGGCGGATCCCGAATGCACCGTCCGGATCGCCGCGAGGAGGAACTCGGGGTCGGCGTCCTTGAGGAGGAACCCGCTCGCGCCCTGCCGGATCGCGCGCGCCGCCGCCTCGTCGAGGTCGAACGTCGTGAGCATCACGATGCGCGGAGGATCGGGGTCGCCGAGCAGCTCGGCGGTGGCGGCGAGCCCGTCCATCACCGGCATGCGGATGTCCATGAGGACGACGTCGGGCCGCGCGTGGCGCACGGCGTCGATCGCCTCGCGGCCGTCGGCGGCCTCGGCCACCACCTCGAGGTCGGGCTGCGAGTCGACGAGCATGCGGATCCCGGCGCGGAAGAGCGCCTGATCGTCCACCAGGGCGACGCGGATCACTGTTCGACCTCCTGCGCACAGAATCGGATCCGCAGGTGCGGGCGTCGGACGCGACACGCCGGGATCGCCCGGCAACACCCCGGCGTGCCGTCCTGCCGGTCCGCTCGAGCGGATCCGATTCTGCGCACGGATCGACTCATGCCGTGCTCCCGATCGGGATCGAGGCGCTCACCGCGAACGAGCCGGACTCCTCCGAGGCGTCGAAGCGGCCGCCCGCCAGCTGGGCGCGCTCGCGCATGCCGATGAGCCCATGCCCGGGCCGGCCGTGCGGGGCGGCGCCCGGCGCCACGGGGTTGCGCACGGAGAGCTCGACGCGGTCGGGCAGCCACGCCAGCCGCACGTCGACCGGACCGCCGGGAGCACCGTGTCGCAGGGCGTTCGTGAACGCCTCCTGCAGGATGCGGTAGACCGCGAGCTGCACCGCGGCGGGCGGCTCTCCGGGTGGTGCCGGATCGACGTCGACGCGCAACTGAACCCCCGCCGCGCGCACCTGGGCGTACAGCTCCTCGAGGTCGGCGAGGGTGGGCTGCGGGCCGTCGCCCTGCCGATGCCGCAGCTGGCCGAGGAGCAGACGCACATCGGCGAGCGCCGCGCGCGCGGTGGTCGAGATCGTGGCCAGCGCCTCGGTCGCCACCGCAGGATCCGCGGCCGCGGCATACCGCGCGCCGTCGGCCTGCGCGACGACGACCGCGAGCGAATGGGCGACGACGTCGTGCATGTCGCGCGCGATGCGCACGCGCTCCTGCTCGGCGGCGGCCTCCGCCTCGGCGCGCTGCTGCGCGTCGCGGTTCTCGCGCGCCCGCACCGCCGTGCGCACCAGGGCGCCGGTCGTCCACGACAGGCCGAGCGCGAAGGCCGCGGCGACGAGCATCACGAGCGCCAGCGGCAGGGTCTGCCACGTCAGCCCGCCACCGGCGAAGACCGGCCCGGCCATCAGGTACACCGTGATCACGAGCGCGCCCACCAGCGCCGAGGCGAACCCCGCCCAGTACACCCGCTGCCCGCCGTACGCGGCCGTGGTGTACAGCACGGCGAAGATCGCTATGTCGGCGAAGCTCGGCGGCCTTCCGAAGCCCATCTGCAGCACCGCGCCCGCCCATGCCAGCCCCAGCGCGAGCCCGGGCGACAGCCGCCGCACGGCGAGGGCGGCACCGAAGACGAGGGCGATGAGCAGCGCCTGCACCGCCTCCAGCCAGCCCTGCAGCGGTGCGCCGTATCCGGTGGCGCCGGTCACGATCTGCTCGATCGGCCACGCGATCAGGAAGAACGCCACGCCCAGTGAGACGTCGACCACGATCTGGTGGGTCTTCAGGGGGCGGAACACCGTTTCACGTTACGGGAGAGGGCGTGGCGGGGCATCCGTCTCCCGCTGTATTCGCGACGGATGCCGCATCCGCCGCGCGATGTATCCATAAGGTCGGCCCAGCCGACCATTGCGCCGCCTCGAACGAGGCTTTACTGTCGCGTCACAGGCCGAAACCGACGGGAAACGTCGGATCGACAAGATCGGGAAGCGGGGCTGCTCCCATCGATCGGACCCCGCTGGTCCCGCCCGAGGGACGGACGAACACGGCGACGCCGGTTCACGAACGGAGAGACGATGACGACGGTACGCGCGGCGATTTCGCAGACCACCTGGACGGGCGACAAGGAGTCGATGCTCGACAAGCACGAGGGGTTCGCGCGGGATGCCGCAGCCCAGGGTGCGCAGGTGGTGTGCTTCCAGGAGCTGTTCTACGGCCCCTACTTCGGGATCACGCAGGACAAGAAGTACTACCGCTTCGCCGAGTCGGCGGAGGGGCCCATCGTGCAGCGGTTCGCGGCCCTGGCCAAGGAGCTCGGCGTGGTGATGGTGCTCCCCATCTACGAAGAGGCCGAGACCGGCGTCTACTACAACACCGCGGTGCTCGTCGACGCCGACGGCACGATCCTCGGCAAGTACCGCAAGCACCACCTCCCCCACCTCGACCGGTTCTGGGAGAAGTTCTACTTCCGTCCCGGCAACCTCGGCTACCCGGTCTTCGAGACCGCGGTCGGACGCGTCGGGATGTACATCTGCTACGACCGGCACTTCCCCGAGGGGTGGCGTGAGCTCGGCCTCAACGACGCGCACATCGTCTTCAACCCGAACGCGACGAAGCCCGGCCTGTCCAACCGGCTGTGGGAGGTCGAGGGGCCGGCCGCAGCGGTCGCCAACGGCTACTTCGTGCTGCAGCCCAACCGGGTCGGCCGCGAGGACAACGAGTACGGCGAACTGGCCGTCGACTTCTACGGCACGAGCCAGGTGATCGACCCGCGCGGAAACTTCGTCGGCGAGCGCGGCTCGGGCGACAGCGAGGAGCTGCTGGTGCGCGACCTCGACCTGAACATGGTGCTCGAGATGCGCGACGACTGGCAGTTCTACCGCGACCGCCGGCCGGACTCGTACACGAAGATCGCGAAGCCGTGACGGCTATGCGGACCATGTCGATGCGCGAGCGCTGCAGTTACCTGCGACGGCGCCGTCGCCCGGCGCAGCGCTCGCAGGAAACAGCAGCGGTCGAGAACCGGAGAGAGACGCAGCAATGACAACGACACTCATCAAGGGCGGCACGGTCGTCTCGGCGACGGGACGCGGCGAGGCGGACGTGCTCATCGACGGCGAGACGATCGCGGCCGTGCTGGCGCCCGGCGCGCAGCTTCTCGGGACGGATGTCGCGGCATCCGTCGACACCGTCATCGACGCCACCGGCAAGTACGTGATCCCCGGCGGCATCGACGCGCACACTCACATGGAGCTGCCCTTCGGCGGCACCAACGCGTCGGACACGTTCGAGACGGGGACGCGGGCGGCCGCGTGGGGCGGCACGACGTCGATCATCGACTTCGCCGTGCAGCGCTACGGCGAGCGCGTGCAGGACGGCCTGGCCGCGTGGCACGAGAAGGCCGCCGGCAACTGCGCGATCGACTACGGCTTCCATCAGATCGTGGGCGGGGTCGACGACGACTCGCTCGCCGCGATGCGGGGGCTGCTGGACGAAGGCGTCTCGAGCTTCAAGCTGTTCATGGCCTACCCGGGCGTGTTCTACTCCGACGACGCACAGGTCCTGAAGGCGATGCAGGTGTCGGCCGAGACCGGGCTGCTCACGATGATGCACGCCGAGAACGGCCCGGCGATCGACGTGCTCGCCGCCCAGCTGGCAGAGGCCGGCAAGAAGGCGCCGTACTACCACGGCATCGCCCGCGCGTGGCAGATGGAGGAAGAGGCCACGCACCGCGCGATCATGCTCGCGAACCTCACCGGCGCGCCGCTGTACACGGTGCACGTGAGCGCCAAGCAGGCCGTCGACCAGATCGCCTGGGCGCGCGACCAGGGATGGAACGTCTTCGGCGAGACCTGTCCGCAGTACCTCTACCTGTCGCTCGAGGAGCAGCTCGGCGCGTTCAGCGAGGAATGGGGCCAGTTCGAAGGTGCCAAGTGGGTGTGCTCGACGCCGCTGCGCAGCCGCAAGGAGGGCCACCAGCACCACATGTGGCAGGCTCTGCGCACCAACGACATCCAGATGGTCTCCACCGACCACTGCCCCTTCTGCATGAAGGGCCAGAAGGAGCTCGGCCTCGACGACTTCCGGGCGATCCCGAACGGCATCGGCTCGGTGGAGCACCGGATGGACCTCATGTACCAAGGCGTCGTCACCGGCAAGATCACGCTGGAGCGCTGGGTCGAGCTCACCTCGACGACGCCGGCGCGGATGTTCGGCCTGTACGGCCGCAAGGGCGTGATCCAGCCGGGCGCCGACGGCGACGTGGTGGTCTACGACCCGAACGGGCACACGACCATCTCGGCGGCCTCCCACCACATGAACATGGATCACTCCGCGTGGGAGGGGTTCGAGATCGACGGGCACGTCGACACGGTGATCTCGCGGGGGAAGGTCGTCGTGGACGGCGGCCAGTACCTCGGCGCCAAGGGCGACGGCCGTTTCCTCAAGCGCGGCCTCTCGCAGTACCTCATCTGAGGTGGAGGCTCAGGTCGAGGCATCCCATGTCCCACTTTCGGCCGCAAGGCCTCTCGCAAGCAGCGGAAAGTGGGACACGAAGACCCGAGATCGGGACATGAAAGTGAGGGGAGAGCGCTGATGGACTTCGGTGTCGTCCTGCAGACGAACCCGCCCGCCGCGCGCACGGTGCAGCTGGCCAAGCTGGCGGAGGCCCACGGGTTCAGCCACGTGTGGACGTTCGACTCGCACCTCTTGTGGGAGGAGCCGTACGTCATCCACTCGGCGATCCTCGCCGAGACGAATCGGGTGACGGTCGGCCCGTTCGTCACGAACCCCGCGACGCGGGACTGGACGGTCACGGCATCCGTCTTCGCCACGCTCAACGAGATGTACGGCAACCGCACCATCTGCGGGATCGGCCGCGGCGACTCGGCGGTGCGGGTCACCAACGGCAAGCCCACGACCATGGCGGAGCTGCGCGAGTCGATCCACGTGATCCGCGAGCTCGCGAACTCCCGGCCCGTCGAGTACAAGGGCTCGACCCTGCAGTTCCCGTGGAGCCGCGGGTCGCAGCTGGACGTGTGGGTCGCCGCGTACGGGCCGATGGCCCTGAAGCTCACCGGCGAGGTGGGCGACGGATTCATCCTGCAGCTCGCCGACGTCGACATCGCCGCGTGGATGATCAAGACGGTGAAGGATGCCGCGGCCGCCGCCGGGCGGGACCCCGAGTCGCTCGCCTTCTGCGTGGCGGCGCCGATGTACATCGGCGAGGACTGGGACCACATGCGCGACCAGTGCCGCTGGTTCGGCGGGATGGTCGGCAACCACGTCGCCGACATCGTGGCGAAGTACGGCCACCACGGCGAAGGCGTGCCCGAGGCGCTCACCGACTACATCGAGCGCCGCCAGGGCTACGACTACAACACCCACGGCAGGGCCGAGAACGACCACGTCGACTTCGTTCCCGACGACATCGTCGACCGCTTCTGCATCCTGGGCTCGGCATCCGACCACATCGCCAAACTCGAGCAGCTTCGCGAGCTGGGGGTCACCCAGTTCGCCGGCTACCTCCAGCACGACAACAAGGAGGAGACCCTCCGGGTCTACGGCGAGACGGTCATCCCGGCCCTGCAGACCCACGTCACGGCGAAGGCATGACGCTCGACCACGCAGCCGAGGCTCCACCGGCGGAGCAGCCGCCGCCGGCGCCCGGCGACCCCGCTCGTCCGTCGCGCGCCCCGCGGCCGCGACGCAGGGCCCGGTCGGCGCGCGCCTGGATCTGGGGCGCGGTCGGCCTCGGCGTCCTCATCGCGGTGTGGGAGCTGTACAAGCTGCTCGCGCCGGAGGGCGGCGTCGTGGTCGGCGGGCTGCGCATCCTCCCTCGCACCACCGACCTCGCGATGCCGCACGTGTGGGACATGGCGGCGCGGCTGCTCGAGCCGGTCACCCGCCAGGAGGGATCCCCGCCGCTGTGGGCCGCCGTCGCACTCGCGGGGCTGACGACCCTCGGCATCGCCGCGGTCGGCTGGATCGTCGGCGTCGTGGTGGGCATCGCGCTCGCCCTCGTGATGCAGCGGTGGCGGCTGGCGGAGTGGGGGCTCCTCCCGTGGATCATCCTCAGCCAGACGGTGCCGCTCATCGCCTTCGCCCCCATCGTCAAGAGCTGGGGCTCGCGGATCGAGATCGGCGGCTTCGAGTGGCAGGACTGGATGTCGGTCGCCCTCATCGCGTCGTACCTGGCGTTCTTCCCGATCGCCGTGGGGGCGCTCCGCGGCTTGCAGTCACCGGATCGCATGCACGTCGAGCTCATGCACACCTACGCGGCGGGCTACTGGCCGACCCTGCTGCGCCTGCGGGCTCCGGCATCCGTCCCGTACCTCCTCCCGGCGCTGCGCCTCGGCGCGGCCAACGCGGTGATCGGCGCCGTCGTGGCCGAGGTGTCGACGGGACTGCAGGGCGGCATCGGCCGGCTGCTCATCCAGTTCGCCGGGCAGGCCTCGGGCGACCCGGCGAAGGCGTGGGCGCCCATCTTCGGCGCGATCGCGCTCGGGCTCGTCGCGGCGGGGTCGATCGCATTCCTGGGCTGGATCCTCAAGGACTACCGACGCGGAGAGGCGGCGTGATGGCGGATGTGAGCGGGGCGACGACCACGGCGGTGTCGGCGAGAGGGGTCTCCAAGACCTTCCCGTCGAAGGCGGGTGAGGTGCGCGCGCTCGACACAGTCGACCTCGAGGTCGCGGAGGGCGAGTTCGTGTCGCTCATCGGCCCGTCGGGGTGTGGCAAGTCGACGCTGATGAGGCTGATCGCCGACCTCGACGCCCCCAGCGCGGGCACGATCGAGGTCTTCGGCAAGCCCGCCGACCGCGCACGGCGCGACCAGGACTACGGCATCGCGTTCCAGCAGGCGGGGCTCCTGCCCTGGCGGACGGTCGCCGCCAACATCGGCCTGCCCCTCGAGCTGCACCGCGTCGGCGCCGCCGAGCGGACGGTGCGCGTCGCTGAGCTCGCGGAGCTGGTCGGGCTGTCGGACTTCGCCGACCGCTATCCCGACCAGCTGTCGGGCGGCATGCAGCAGCGCGTGGCGATCGCACGGGCGCTCGCCGAGCGACCACGGCTGCTGCTCATGGACGAGCCGTTCGGCGCGCTCGACGAGATGACCCGCGAGCGCATGCAGACGGAGCTCTCGCGCATCGCCGCCGAGACGGGGGCTGCCGTCGTGTTCGTCACCCACTCGATCCCCGAGGCGGTGTTCCTGTCGGACCGGGTCGTCGTCATGTCGCCCCGGCCGGGCCGGATCACGACGGTGATCGAGACAGGATTCGGAGCGGATGTCGCGCGCGACGAGTCGCTACGCGAGGCGCCGGTCTTCTTCGACCGGGTGACCGCCGTGCGCGAGGCGCTCCACGGCTCGCCCGTCGCGCCCGGGGGACGGGAGGCGCGATGACGACCGCGACCACCCGGCGGCACGGCGGCGGATGGAGTCCCGCCACCGAGCGCCGGCTGCGCGTGATCGCACCGATCGCGGTGGGGCTGCTGGGCCTGGCGCTCTGGCAGTTTCTCGTGAGCGTCGTCGGCGTCTCGGACTACCTCCTCCCCAGCCCCGCGGCGATCGCCGAGGAGTTCGTCGAGTTCTGGCCCGCGATCCTGCAGGCCACCCTGGTGACCGGGACCAACGCCCTCGTCGGTCTCGTCGTCGGAACCGTTCTCGCGATCCTGCTCGCCGCGCTGGCCGCGCGATGGCGGGCGGTCGACGGGATGTCTGCGCCCATCGTCGCGGCGATCGCGGTCGTGCCGATCGTCGCGCTCGCGCCGGTGCTCAACTCGATGTTCGGCGCCGACAGCCAGTTCGGCCGCCAGGCGATCGCCGCGCTGGCTGCGTTCGTTCCGGTGTTCGTCAACACCCTGCGCGGGCTGCGTCAGACCCGGCCCGTCCATCGCGACCTCATGCGCAGCTACGCCGCGTCCGGCGCCCAGGAGTTCCGCACCGTGACGCTCCCGACGGCCGTGCCGTACCTCATGACCGGCATCCGGATCGCCTCCTCGCTCGCGGTGATCTCGGCCCTCGTCGCCGAGTACTTCGGCGGTCCCCGTGGCGGGCTCGGCAGCTTCATCTCGACGTCGGCGGCCACGAGCGCGTACGCCCGGGCGTGGGCCTACGTCGCCGCGGCGATCGCCCTCGGCCTCGTCTTCTATCTGGCCACGGCGCTGCTCGAGAGGCTCGTGCTGCGCCGCATCCCGACCGGCGGCGCGTCATGAGACGCCCCGGCCCATCCGTCCTCGCGTCGCGAGGCCGGCCCAGCACCATCGCAGCACCACATCGAAAGGAATGACATGAAGCACAGCACACGTCGCGGCTTCGCGGCCGGCGCCTTCGCACTGTCGGCCGCCCTCCTTCTCGCCGGCTGCGCCGGCGGAGGCGGCACCGACTCCCCCGACGACGCCGACGGGGGCGACTCCGGCGACCTGACGGAGGTGAAGCTCCAGCTGCAGTGGCTGCCGCAGGCGCAGTTCGCGGGCTACTTCGCAGCGGTGGACCAGGGCTTCTTCGAAGAGGAGGGCCTGGAGGTCGAGATCATCCCCTCCGGCGGCGACATCGTTCCGCAGGACGCACTGGCCAACGGCGATGTCGACTTCGCCATCGCGTGGGTGCCGAAGGTGCTCGGCTCGATCGAGGCCGGCGCCAACCTGACCGACATCGCGCAGATCTTCCAGCGCTCCGGCACACTCCAGGTGTCGTGGGCCGACTCGGGCATCGAATCGGTCGCCGACTTCGAGGGCAAGAAGATCGGCTCGTGGGGCTTCGGCAACGAGTGGGAGATCTTCGCGGCGATGGCCGCGGAGGGCCTGGACTCCACCACGGTGCAGATCATCACGCAGGACTTCAACATGAACGCCTTCCTGCAGGGCGACATCGACGCAGCCCAGGCGATGACCTACAACGAGTACGCCCAGCTGCTCGAGACGGTGAACCCCGAGACCGAGGAGCTGTACCAGCCCGAGGACTTCAACGTCATCAGCTACCAGGACGACACCACGGGTGCGATGCTGCAGGACGCGATCTGGGCCGACACCGAGCGACTCGAGTCCGACGACGCGTACGCCGAGACGGCCGTCAAGTTCCTCAAGGCCGTCGTCAAGGGCTGGGCGTTCGCGCGCGACAACCCGGAGGACGCCGCCGACATCACGCTCGGTCAGGGCTCCGGCTGGGGTCCGAGCCACGAACTGTGGATGATGAACGAGACGAACAAGCTGATCTGGCCTTCGGCCGGGGGCATCGGCATCATCGACGAGGCCGCGTGGCAGCAGACCGTCGACGGCGCGCTGGCGGCGGTCAACGAGACCGGCGCGCACCTCATCACCGAAGAGCCGCCGGCGACCGCCTGGAGCAACGAGTACATCCAGCAGGCGCTCGACGAACTGGAGGAGGAGGGCGTCGACGTCACGGGCGAGGGCTTCTCCCCCATCGACGTCGAGCTGCAGGAGGGCGGTCAGTAGACCCCTCTGACGAAGCGGCCTCCTCGCCTCGGCGGGGAGGCCGCTCGCGTGCGCGGCGGCTGTGCACGGAAGCCCCGCGTCGAGCCTGCGCGTGGGGCGCAGGTCGCGCGGCGGGGCGGTCTCACCCGCCCGCGCGCGTGGCGTGGATGTCGGCGGGGTCGATCCGCCGCACCAGATCGGGGTCGGGATCGAGGTGCTGTGCGGCGAACGCCGCCAGGGCCGAGAGGACGGGCACGAGGTCCAACCCCTTCGGCGTCGGCCGGTACAGGACCTTCTGCTTGTGCGCCGGATCCGCCTCGCGGATGAGGACTCCCCCGTCGACGAGCCGCCGGAGCCGGTCGGCCAGAACGCTCGTGGCGATGCCCTCTTCGGAGTGCTCCTGCAGCGCGTTGAACGTCTCCCGGCCCGCGAACAGGATGTCGCGGAGCACGAGCAGCGTCCACCGGTCGCCGACCAGTTCGACGCTCAGGTTGACCGGACACCGGGATCGCGGCTGTTCGATCATCTCCACCTCCACACCACTTGCGATATCAGAGTAGTACATCTACGCTCAAACCACTTTCAAAACCCAAGTGGAAGGAGCGGCCATGCGCGTCGCCTTGCAGTACAAGCCGGGCACCGTCCCCGCCGAGCGGGCAGCCGAGAATGTCGAGCGACTCTGGGCCTGGCTGGACCAGTTGCGCGATCGGCCCGAGCACGTCATGACGATCGCGCTCGGGGATCATCGCCGCATCGGTCGCGCCACGGTCGACAGCACACCCCCGGGCGACTTCGGCTTCACCGTCGTCGACGTCGACGACATCGAGGGTGCGGTCGCCCTCACCCAGGGCTGGCCGGAGTTCGAATGGGGAGGCGCCGTGGACGTGCGGCCCGAGGTGACACCGTGACCGCCGCTCCCGATCGGACACGCACGCCCGCCGCCGCGCCCGCCGCCGACGCGTCATCTCTCGCGCAGGGTGATCTCCGCCTTCTTCAGACCGCTCTGGCGCAGGAGCTGCTCGACTCGCGCATCCCCGCCCGCGTCGCTTTCACCGGCCATGACGGCGATCCTCGCGTCTTCCCGACGCACTTCCTGTGGACCGGCGACGAGCTGGTCCTCGGCACGTACGCCGGCGGGTACAAGATCAAGGCGATGCGGGCTCGCCCGCGCGTGGCGGTGACGATCGACACGGAGGGGTTCCCACCCCGCGTGCTCCAGATCCGGGGGACGGCGACCGTCACCGATGTGGAGGGCCTGATACCGGAGTACGCGGCCGCGATGCGTCGCCACGTCGGCGGCGCGCAGGCGGAGCGCTTCCTCAGCGAGGCGGATCAGCCCGGGCTGAGGATGGCGCGCATCGGCATCCGCCCCACCTGGGTCGGCCTCCTCGACTTCGAGCGCCGCCTTCCGCAGGCCCTCGGGGGGATCACCGCCTGACCCCCTCCCGCCGGTCGAGAGCGCAGGGACTGCACCGGATCCGGCGATCTGGCTGCAGTACGTGCGCTCTGGGTCCGGCTGCGTGGGAGCGGCCGTGCCGGACAGTCCGGCCGTCTGCGAGCCGACGACGGACGAAACGCCCTTGACCCGCCGCTCCGGAACGAGCAACGTGGCCGCATGAGCGAAGACCTCGACGCCCGCGCCAAGGAACTCGACCGGACGCACGTGTTCCACTCGTGGTCCGCGCAGGCGGGCCTGGACCTCCCCGTGATCGCCGGCGGCTCGGGAACCGTCGTGTGGGATCACGCCGGCAACCGCATGCTGGACTTCTCGAGCCAGCTGGTCAACGTGAACATCGGGCACCAGCATCCCGCCGTCGTCAGCGCCATCCGCGAGCAGGCGGAGCGGCTCGCGACCATCGGCCCCGCCACGGCCAACCTCCACCGCGGGCTGGCCGCCCAGCGCATCCTCGACAAGGCTCCCGACCGCTTCGCGAAGGTGTTCTTCACCAACGGCGGCGCCGACGCGATCGAGAACGCCATCCGCATGGCACGACTCCACACCGACCGCGACACGGTGCTGTCGACGTACCGCTCGTACCACGGGAACACGGGCGCGGCGATCGTCGCGACGGGCGACTGGCGACGGATGCCGAACCAGTACGCCCGCGGACACGTCCACTTCTTCGGGCCCTTCCTGTACCGCACCGAGTTCTGGGCGACGACGCCCGAGGAGGAGTCGGAGCGCGCCCTTCACCACCTGGAGCGGGTCATCCAGTCCGAGGGGTCCGACACGATCGCTGCGCTGCTGCTGGAGTCCGTCCCCGGCACGGCCGGCATCATGCTGCCGCCTCCCGGCTACCTCGCAGGAGTGCGGGCGCTGGCCGACAAGTACGGGATCGTCCTGATCCTCGACGAGGTCATGGCGGGCTTCGGCCGCACCGGCCGATGGTTCGCGTTCCAGGGCTATGACGTCGTGCCCGACCTGATCACCTTCGCCAAGGGCGTGAACTCCGGCTACGTGCCGGTGGGCGGCGTCATCATCTCGCCCGAGATCTCGTCGACGTTCGACGACCGGGTGTTCCCCGGCGGACTCACGTATTCCGGGCATCCGCTGGCCGCGGCATCCATCGTCGCCTCGATCGACGCGATGGAGTCGGAGGGCATCGTCGAGAACGCGCGCCGGGTCGGCGAAGACGCCATCGGCCCCGGGCTCGCGGAGCTGGCAGAGAAGCATCCGCTCATCGGCGAGGTGCGGGGCGAGGGCGTGTTCTGGGCGCTCGACCTCGTCTCGGACCGCGACACCCGCGAACCGGTCGGCGCCGACGTCATCGGCCGGCTCAAGAAGGAGCTGACCTCGCGTGGCCTGCTGCCGTTCGCCGCGGAGAACCGCATCCACGTCGTGCCACCCTGCGTGGTCACCGACGGGGAGGTGCAGGAGGCGATGTCGATTTACGATGAAGCTCTGACGAAGGTCGAAGGCGACCTCGCGTGACACGTGCACGCCCTCTCACGAGGAGGGCTTCCGAAGGAGGAACACGATGACTGACACCCTGCCGCGCACCGAGACGGCGGTTCTGGATCACTGGGTCGGCGGCGCGCCGTGGGCGGGGACGTCCGAGCGCACCGGACAGGTGTTCAATCCCGCGCTGGGAACGGTCCAGAAAGAGGTGCGGTTCGCGTCGCGCGAAGACGTCGGACAGGTGGTGGATGCCGCGTCCGCGGCGTGGCTGCAGTGGCGCGACGCGTCGATCGCCAAGCGTCAGGCCGTGCTGTTCGCGTTCCGAGAGCTGCTCAACGCCCGCAAGGAGGAGCTGGCTGAGATCCTGACGGCCGAGCACGGCAAGGTGCTCTCCGACGCCCGCGGCGAGATCGCCCGCGGCATGGAGGTCGTCGAGTTCGCGTGCGGCGTGGGGCACCTCACCAAGGGCGCGTACAGCGAGAACGTCTCGACCGACATCGATGTCTACACGCTGCGGCAGCCGCTCGGCGTGGTGGGCATCATCAGCCCGTTCAACTTCCCCGCGATGGTCCCGCTGTGGTTCTTCTCCATCGCGCTCGCCGCCGGCAACGCCGTGGTGCTCAAGCCCTCCGAGAAGGACCCGACGGCCGCGAACTGGCTCGCGGGCCTCCTCACCGAGGCGGGGCTGCCCGACGGCGTGTTCAACGTCGTGCACGGTGACAAGGAGGCCGTCGACGCGCTCCTCGAGCACCCCGATGTTCGCGCGATCTCGTTCGTCGGCTCGACGCCGATCGCGAAGTACGTGTACGAGACCGCCACCGCGAACGGCAAGCGCGTGCAAGCCCTGGGCGGTGCCAAGAACCACATGCTGGTGCTGCCCGACGCCGACCTCGACCTCGCCGCCGACGCAGCCGTCAACGCCGGCTTCGGCTCGGCCGGCGAGCGCTGCATGGCCATCTCGGTCGTGCTCGCCGTCGACTCCGTGGCCGACGAGTTCGTCGCCAAGGTCGCCGAGCGCATGGGGGGCCTGAAGGTCGGCGACGGCACCCGGGGCTGCGACATGGGCCCGCTCATCACGGGCCAGCACCGCGACAAGGTCACGTCATACATCGATGTCGCCGGCACCGACGGCGCCTCGGTCGTGGTCGACGGACGCGACGTCGAGATCGACGGCGACGAGAACGGCTTCTGGCTCGGGCCGACCCTGATCGACAACGTGCCCACGTCGTCGACCGTCTACACCGATGAGATCTTCGGACCGGTGCTCTCGGTCGTGCGCGTCGAGGGCTACGAGGAGGGCCTCGGCATCATCAACGCCAGCCGCTACGGCAACGGCACAGCGATCTTCACCAACGACGGCGGCGCCGCCCGGCGCTTCCAGCGCGAGGCGACGGTCGGCATGATCGGCATCAACGTGCCGATCCCCGTGCCTGTGGCGTACCACTCGTTCGGCGGCTGGAAGGCGTCGCTCTTCGGAGACGCCAAGGCCTACGGCCCGCACGGCTTCGAGTTCTTCACCGCCGAGAAGGCGATCACCTCGCGCTGGCTCGACCCGTCGCACGGCGGCATCAACCTGGGCTTCCCGCAGCACGACTGAAGCCCCGCCTCCGTCCGCCGAACCCACCCTTTCCGGGCGAACCCACCCGTTTCGTGCCCCCGCAAGGGGTGGGTTCGGCGATGAGGGGTGGGTTCGGCGATAAGGGTGGTCGCGCCTCGAGGGGTGGGTTCGGCGATGAGGGGTGGGTTCGGCGATAAGGGTGGTCGCACCTTGAGGGTGGGTTCGGCGATGAGGGGTGGGTTCGGCGAAGCAGGCGTGCGGCTCAGGAGTCCGATGGCTGCGGCGCGAACACCGTCACCGCCGCCGGGTGGGCGGCGCAGCGGAGGCTGAAGCCACCCGGAGCGCGCTGCTCGAGTTCGCCGTCGTGGACGAAGACGGACGGATGCCCCGGCTCGGGCCGCACCTGCAGCTCGAGCTCCCGCACCACGAGCCGCTCGACATCCTCGTCGCGCGGGAACAAGCGCACGACCCGCAGCACGGCGGCCGTGCGCTTGCCGAACGCGAGCGAGGCGAGAGCGCGGACCTTCGACCCGCGGGCATGGTGGATGCGGATGTCGAGGACGCCCGTCTCGGCCTCCTGCCGCTGCATCGTGGCGACGCGCTCCGGGTCATTGCGCCCGACGCTCACGAACACCGACCACACGCGCGCCCGGCGTCCGTCGCGCACGATCGTGAGCGGCTCGGCACGACGAAGCGCCGCCGCGGTCGCGACGACGCCGCCGATCCACTTGCCGAGACTGGTGCGGCGCTCCCGCTCCTCGATCAGCTCGGGGTAGGCGCCGACCGACACGACGTTCAGCACGGTCAGCGGCTGGTCGTCGTCGGCCGTCGCGTCCGCGACACCGACCTCGACGGTGGAGCCCGCCTCGTACGCGTCGATGGCGGCGTCGACGCTGTCGACGCCGAGCGCGCGCACGAAGTGGTTGAACGTCCCGCCGGGCATCGCGAGGAGCGGGCGATCGTACGTGCGGGCGAGGTGCGCCATGCGCGAGACGGATCCGTCGCCGCCGTAGATCCCGAGCACGTCGGGTGCGGCATCCGTCTTCATCGCCTCGGAGACGACGTCCGCGAGGTCCTCGCCCTCCGCCAGCTCGTGCACGACCGCGTCGGGCAGTCGCTCGGCGAAGGTGCCGGCGGGGTCGGCCCGGACGACCGCCGTGCCCGACGCCGCGTTGCGGATGATGAGCACGCCGCGGCCGCGCCGATCCGGTGCCGGGGCGAGGTCCATACGGCGAGACTACCCACGCGACGTCACTCAAACCCTGGTCTTGCGCTGAGGCCCGCGCGCTGCTCAGGGTCTCGGCGCAGACGCCCTGGCTCGGCGGCTGCACGTGGAGGCCTGAGCGGCCCGGGTCACGCGGGCAGGATCGGGCGGTTCTCGTAGAAGGTCTGCAGCACCACGGTGGTGCGGGTGTTCACCGAGGCGGCGGCGCGGATGTCGCGGATCAGCGACTCGAGATGGCGTGGGGTGGCGACCCGCACGAGCAGGATGTAGCTCGCGTCGCCCGCGATCGAGTGGCATGCCTCGATCTCGGTCAGATGCTCGAGCAGCTCCGGGGCGTTGTCGGGCTGGGCCGGGTCGAGCGGCGTGATCTCGACGAAGGCCGCGAGCGGCTTGCCGACGGCCTCGGCATCGACCACGGCACGGTAGCCGGTGATCACGCCGCGCGCCTCGAGACGCCGCAGGCGCGTCTGCACCGCCGACACCGAGAGCCCCACCGCAGTGGAGAGCTCGGCGAGCGTCGCGCGCGCGTTGCGCGAGACCTCGCGCACGATCCCGGCGTCGATGTCGTCGTCGAGGCGTCCGGGGCCGTCTTCGCTCATGGATCCGAGACTAACAGTGGCGCTCCGCGGCAACCGGAAGTCTTCCGGTCATGCGGCTGTTTCGCCGGAAGTTCTCCCGTAGACTCGTCTCGCGAGATCATCCTCGACCGAAGATCGGAGGTTCACCATGTCCACTCACGCCCGCGCCACGCAGGTCATCGTCGGCGAGCCCGAGGTCGTCGAGGACGCCGCACGCGTCGAGCACAGCGACGCCTGGCTGAGCCTCAAGGCGGCCGCCACGGCCCTTCAGGGTCTCCAGGCCCAAGACGGATCGATCCCCGCTCCGACGGACTCGACGACCGAGGACGCACACGACGAGGCACGCATGCACGTCGCGCAGATCGTCGCCGGCATCCGCGCCCTCGCTCCCTCGTTCCCCCACGACGCCGAGTACCTCGCCGCGTCGGTACGCGACTTCGAGCGGTGGGCCGACAGCGGGTTCGGCATCCCGGACTTCCTCGAGTCGCTCGTGGCGTTCCAGCCGCAGCAGCACCGGGTCGACGGCATCCGTCATCTCGTCGTCTTTCCGATGTACACGCAGAACGGCTCGCGCGATCGGCACGTCGAGGCGGTGCTCGTCGAGGTCATCTGGCCGGAGTTCATCGCGCAGCTGGAGGCAGGCGACTACGGCAACAAGCTGTTCGTGTCGCTGCGGTTCCTCGACTTCACGCCGGGCTACGACACCAACAGCGCCGTGCTCTTCCCGGAGACCGTCGCCATGCGCGAGATCCCGACGTTCACGTGGGGCGCGATCTTCCAGGACCGCGAGGCCGCGCGCTACCGCCGGGTGGTGCGCGCCGCGGCCGACATCACGAAGCTCGAGCTGCCCGCCGACGCCGCGCGCATGCTCGACGACCAGCAGCTCACCGAGAAGACGTTCGTGATGTGGGACATCATCCACGACCGCACCCACATGCGCGGCGACCTGCCGTTCGATCCGTTCATGATCAAGCAGCGGATGCCGTACTTCCTGTACTCGCTCGAAGAGCTGCGGTGCGATCTCACGGCGTTCCGCGAGTGCGTCGCGATCGAGAAGCGCCTCACCGCGCAGGAGTCGCTGACCCCGGCCGAGGCGGAGATGCTCGAGCACGCGCGGCTCGTTCAGTACGCCGTGATCTTCGACCGGATCTTCCGGTTCTCGATCACCGGCTCGCGCGTGCGCAACTACGACGGCCTCGGCGGCCAGCTGCTGTTCGCGTGGCTGCACCAGCGCGGCGTGCTGCACTGGACCGACACCGCACTCGCCTTCGACTGGGATGAGGTGCCGGCCGCGGTCGTCGCGCTCGGCGACGCGATCGACGAGCTCTACTGGCGCTCGATCGACCGGCCGAAGACCGCCCACTGGCTCGCCGCGTACGACCTCGTCCGTGGCACGCTCACGCCGAACCCCGCGTCGCAGTGGGCGCGCGGGCTGCCGGACGAGGTGCTCGCCGGAGCTCCCAAGGGCTACACCGATGCGGTGATGGACGACGAGTTCCCGCTGTCGATGTTCTTCGAGGCGCTCGACCGCAAGATGAAGCCGGTCATCGAGTCCACCGCGGGCATCACGGGCCGCGACTCCTGAGCCCGGCCCCTCCCGCCCCCGGCGCTCGCGCCCCGCGCGTCGCACCGGGCGCCCCAACCCTCTGTCGAGATCGCGGTTTCTCGGCGAGATCGCACGTCGTCGGCACCGATGACGTGGTTGTTCGACGAGAAACCGCGATGTCGACGTGAAAGGGTGGAGGAATGAGCGTCGCAGGCAGACTCGTCCTCATCGCAGGAGCCACCAGTGCGTCCGGTCTCGCCGCGGCTCGCGAACTCCGGGACGCCGGTGCGCGCGTGGTCGCGGTCGGGCATGATCCCGACAAGCTGCGCCGGTTCGCGCAGGCGCTGGAGACGGATGCCGGGCCTCTTTCCATCGGCTCCTCCGGCGCCGTGCGCACCGAGGTCTGCGACCTGACCGACGAAGGCGATGTCGCCGCGCTCGCCGACCGCGTGCGCGACGCCGACGGACCCGTCGACGGCGTGCTCCACCTCGTCGGCGGGTGGCGCGGCGGCGGGGGCCTCGCGGGACAGAGCGACGAGGACTACCGCTTCCTCGAGCGCTCACTCACCGCGCTCCGCCATGTCAGCCGCGCGTTCGACGCGGACCTGCGCGCCTCCGAGTCCGCCCGCACCGCGATCGTGTCATCCACCGCCGTCGAGCGCCCGCTGGCCGGCGGAGCGAACTATGCGGCCATCAAGGCCGCGAGCGAGGCGTGGGCCCGCGCGCTCGCACAGGGCTTCGCCAAGGACGCCCGCGATGCCGGCAGGCCGCTGGCCGCGGCATCCGTCATCTTCCGCACCAAGAGCCTCGACGGCCTCGAGGAGGCGCTCGCCCAGCGCTTCGCGGACCTGTGGATGACCGAGGCGGCAGACCTCAACGACACCATCGTCGAACTCACCGACCCTTCCCTCTGACGACCCGCGGCGGCACCCGGCCGGCCGCGAGACGAGATTGGACCCCCGTGACCACGCTCCACGACCCGAACCTGCGCGGCTTCGCCTCCGACAACTACTCCGGCATCCATCCCGAGGTGCTGGCGGCGATCGCCGCCGCGAACGACGGCCACCAGGTCTCGTACGGCGAAGACGCGTACACGGAGCGGCTCCAGGAGGTCATGGCCGGGCACTTCGGCGAGGGCGTCGAGGCCTACCCGGTGTTCAACGGGACCGGTGCGAACGTCGTCGGCATGCAGTCCATGCTCCCCCGCTGGGGCGCCGTGGTCACGGCCGGCACCGCCCACATCAACGTCGACGAGGGCGGCGCCCCGGAGCGGGTCGCGGGCATCAAGCTCCTCACCGTGCCGACCGACGACGGCAAGCTCACCCCCGAGCTCATCGACCGCGAGGCATGGGGCTGGGGCGACGAGCACCGCGCGCAGCCGCTCGTCGTGTCGATCACGCAGTCCACCGAGCTCGGCACGCTCTACAGCGTGGATGAGGTCGCCGCGATCGCCGACCACGCGCACGGGCTCGGGATGCACGTGCACATGGACGGCTCGCGCATCTCCAACGCCGCCGCCTCGCTGGGGGTGCCCTTCCGCCGGTTCACACGCGACGCCGGCGTCGACGTGCTGAGCTTCGGCGGCACCAAGAACGGCGCGATGCTCGGCGAGGCGGTCGTGGTGCTGAACCCCGAGGCCTCTCACGGGCTGAAGTTCCTCCGCAAGCTCGACATGCAGCTGGCGTCGAAGATGCGCTTCGTCTCGGCGCAGCTGCTCGCGCTCCTCGAGGGCGACCTGTGGCTGCGCAACGCCTCGCACTCGAACGCGATGGCGCAGCGCCTGCGCACCGGGATCGAGGCGGGGCTCGCCGACGGCTCGATCCGCGGCGTCGCGTTCACGCAGCCGACGCAGGCGAACGGCGTCTTCGCCACGCTGCCCGAGGGCGTCGCCGACCGCCTCCGTGCGTCGTTCCGCTTCTACGACTGGGATGCCGCGAAGAACGAGGTGCGGTGGATGTGCAGCTTCGACACCTCGGAGAACGACATCGACGCGTTCCTCGCCGCGATCGCGCGGGAGACGTCGGCCGCCTGACGCGCCCAGCCGCCGCGCGGGCGCGCTACCGACCGAGCGCGCCGAGGATGTCGGTCAGCGTCTCGGGGCCGCCCACGTTGCCCGGCACCACCACGTAGGTGAGCTCGTCACCGCCGGTGGACACCAGATCCCACACCGAGACTCCGGCCAGCACCTGACCGCGGACCCGCGCCCGGGTCGCACCGATCGCCGTGCGTGCGAGCTCGGCCGACGTGATGCCGCCCTTCGCCACGACCACACCGGCGTCCGGCACCAGCTCCCGCACGGCGGTCGTGAGCGCCTGCATCACGAGCTCGCCGTGGCGCAGCGTGTCGTGCTCCTCGCGGCGCCGGCGCTCAGTCGCGATGATCGCCAGCCCGGAGGCCGCGAGCTGCTCGCGTGCGCGGTCGGCCGCCGCACGGCCCGCAGCCTCCGGGTCGGCGAAGGCGTCGTCGGTCGGGATGACGACGGCCGGCCCGTGCTGTGCCTCCACCGCCGCCAGCTGCGCGCCGGCGCCCGCGGTGTGCGACCCGCACGCCAGCACGGTCGGCACGGCGGCGTCCAGGAGCGGCCGCTCGAGCAGCCCCTCGCTGCGGACGCCCGCGAGGGCCGCCGCCAACGGCGCAGCGCTGCGCACCACGACCGAACGGCCGGCCTCTCGCGCACGGCGGATGCCCTGGGCGATCGCCTCGATGTCGTCATCGTCCTCGGCGTCGGGCAGCACCACGGCTCCGGCCGGCGCGGTACGCAGCGCCTCCGCGACGGCACCCGCCCGCACATCCTCGAGGCCGACACCGATCGCCGGCCGCCCGGCCTTCTCGGCGACGTACTCCGTCAGCACGCCCGACGAGAACGGGAACACCGGATCCTGCGCGAACTCCGTGAGGTGGGCGGGCCGCGTGCCCTGCGCATCCTTCACGAGGTGCACTCCGCCGACGGTCGTACGCCCGCCCGCGGGGAATGCCGGCGAGAACACGATGACGGCGTCATCGTCGAGGAACTGCTCGGCCTCGGCGAAGACGTGTCCGCGCAGCGTGGAGTCGCCCCGCAGGACGAACTGCACCTCTGCATCGACCCGCGCCGCCGCTTCGCGGGCGGCGTCGCGGACGCGGCGCACCAGTGCGACGGCTTCGTCCTCGTCGATGGCCCGGGAGTTGGTCTGCACGTAGACGCTGTCGGCGTCCCGCAGGGCTTCTTCGATCGCGTCGGCGTCGAACTGCAGCATCACGGTGACGCCCGACGCTGACTGCGTGCCGGTCGGATCGTCGTCGAGGACGACCGTCTTCATCGCTCCCCGTCCTTCCGCAGGTAGGTCTCGATGACGCTGGAGTCGTCGCGGGCGGTGAGTCCCCTCTCAGCCGCCGCGAGGAACCGATCGCGTGCCGCCGCGAGCACCGGCGCATCGAGGTCCACGGCGGCTGCGGCATCCGCCACCAGTCCCGTGTCCTTCACGAAGATGCCGATCTGGCTGAGCACCGGCGCCTCGGCGCCGGCGAGCATGCGCGGACCGCGGTCGCCGAGCATGAACGACGCGGCGGCGCCCCCTCCGATGGTCTCGAGCACGAACGCCGGGTCGAGACCGAGCCGCTCGGCCAACGCGAGCGCCTCGGCGGCCGCGACGATGTGCACGGCGCACAGATGCTGGTTGACGACCTTGATCGACTGCCCGTCGCCGACGGCCGCACCGACGATGCGCGGCTCGCCCATCGCCCGCAGGACGGGCTCCGCCGTCGCGAGCGCGACGTCAGGACCCGAGACGAACAGCACGAGGTCGCCTCGCGTCGCCCGCGCGATCCCGCCGCTGACCGGGGCGTCCACGACGGCTGCGCCCGCGGCCTCGAGCGCGGCACCGGCGTGCTTTACGGCATCCGTGCCCACGGTCGACATGATCACCCAGGTGCGCCCCCGCACGACGTCGGCCGCGACGGCGGCGTCGACGACCTGCGAGAGCTGGTGCGCGTCGGCGACCATCACGACGATGACGGATGCCTCGGCCACGCCCTCGACCCCGGCGACGGCGTTGATGCCGGCAGCGGCCGCGCGTTCGCGTCCGAGCTCGGCGGGGTCGACGCCTGTGACGGGGAAGCCGGCGCTCACGAGGCTCCGCGCCATCGGAAGGCCGATGGCGCCGAGACCGACGAAGCCGACATGGGTGCGCTGGGTCATGGGAGTCCTCCCGGATGGGCGGGGGATGCGCCTGGGACGCATCCCCCGCCGTCGTCAGTGACGCGGCTCGAGCGCGTCCTCGTCGAGCAGCGAGTCGGCCTTGGCGCGGAAGAACCGCGTCATGAACATGAGCACGGCGCCCACGAAGGCGAAGATGCCGAGCGACACGACGCCCCATGCGCCGCTGTCCGTGGGCACGGCCTCGTTGACCGCGGTGCGCATGATCGGCGCGACGAAGCCGCCGAGGTTGCCGAGCGAGTTGATCAGGCCGATGCCGGTGGCCGCAGCCGCGCCGACGAGGAACGAGGTCGGGAAGGCCCACGTGATGGGGCCGGTCGACAGGAACGAGGCCACGGCGACCGTGATCGCGATGATGCCGACCAGTCCCTGGCCGGTCGCGCCGGCCCACGCCGAGACGAGGATCGCGACGCCCGTGATGAAGAAGAACGACGTGCCCCAGTTGCGGCGACGCCGCACCGTGTTGGCGTACTTCCCGACGTAGTAGCAGGCGAACAGGCCCACCGCCCACGGGATGGCCGAGACGAGGCCCACCTGCCAGCCGACCTCCTGGCCGATCAGGGTCGCCACCTGCTGCGGCAGGTAGAACGTGGTGCCGTACACGGCGATCTGGAGGCAGAAGTAGATCGCGGTGAAGTACCAGACCTTCCAGCTGATCATGGCCGCGCCGATGCCGCGTGGTCCGTCCTCCTGCTTGACGGCATCCTCGTGATCCATCACCGCCTTCATGGCGGACTTCTCGTCGTCGTTGAGGAACTTCGCCTTCTGCGGCGAGTCGACCAGGAAGAAGAATGCGGCGATACCGGCGACGACGGCCATCAGTCCTTCGACGAAGAACATCACCTGCCATCCCGCCCACGGCGTGAAGGTGTCGCCGAAGCTGATCAGACCGCCCGAGAGCGGGGCGCCGAGCATCTGCGAGAACGGCTGCGCGAGGTAGAACAGCGCGAACATCTGCACGCGCCGCTTGTTCGGGAACCACTCGGCGAGGAACATGATCACGCCGGGGAAGAGGCCCGCCTCGGTCACGCCGAGCAGGAAGCGCAGGATGATGAACATCGGCTCGCCGTTGACGAAGGCGAACAGCGACGCGACGATGCCCCACGAGATGGCGATGCGCGCGAGCCAGAAGCGCGCGCCGAACTTCGACAGCAGCAGGTTGGACGGGATCTCGAACAGCGCGTAGCCGATGAAGAAGATGCCGGCCCCGAGTGCGTAGGCACCGGCCGAGATCCCCCGGTCGACGGCGAGCGCCTCCTCGGCGAACCCGACGTTGGTGCGATCGAGGAACGCGACGAAGTACAGGATGATCAGCATCGGCATGAGGCGGAAGGTCGCCTTGCGGATGCCGCTGGCCAGGTGGGGACTGTTCAGCAGGGTCTGCGCGGTGGCGCTCTGCGACGTGGAAGTCATGTGCTCTCCTTCGAGCGGTCGGGGGAGGTGGGGAGTCAGTTCGCGAGTGCGGGGATGATGAACAGGAGGCCCACCACGACGCACACGACGCCGACGGCGAGGTACGCCAAGCGGGACTTGGACCAGGTGGATGGCATGGTCGGGATTCCTCAGTGCATGTAGAGGCCGCCGTCGACGTTCAGGGTCTGCCCCGTCACGAATCCGGCGTCCTCGCTGATCAGGTAGGCCACGGCCGCCGCGATGTCGTGCGGGGTGCCGATGCGGGGAAGGACGCCGTCGGCGGCCATCGCCGTCTTGCGCTCTTCGGTCAGGGTGCCGCCCATGATGTCGGTGTCGATCGGTCCGGGCGAGATGACGTTGGCGGTGACGCCGAACGGACCCAGTTCGCGCGCGATCGAGCGCATGAGGCCGATGACGCCGGCCTTCGAGGCGGAGTACGGCGTCTTGGAGTAGGTGCCGCCGCCGCGCTGGGCCGACACCGATGAGATGCCCACGATGCGCCCCACGCCATTGTCGACGAGGGTGCGCGCGACCCGCTGGGTGATCCAGTGCACGCCGTCGAGGTTGATCGACTCGACGCGCTGCCACTCCTCGGGCGTCACCTCGAGATACGGGACCGGTGACGAGACGCCCGCGAAGTTGACCACCGCGACCAGCTGCGGAAGAGAGGCTTCGAGCTCGTCGACGGCCGCCACCGCCGCCTCGCGGTCGGCGACATTCGCTCCCGCACCTGCCGCGACGACGCCGGTCGCCTCGGCGACCTCACGGGCCGCCTCGCGCGCCGCTTCGGCGTCGACGTCGATGATGCCGATGCTCCAGCCGCGCTCGGCCAGGTGGTGGGCGGTCGCGCGGCCGATGCCGCGCGGGCTCGCGGCGCCGGTCAGGATGACGGCGCGCTCGGCGGGGAAGGCCGCGCTCATGCGCTCGCCCCCGTTCCGACGGCGGTGGCGGAGGCGATCGGCGCGGGCCCCAGTTCGTCCACGAGCTTCTTCATGGCGACGTACGCCCGGTTGCGGTACGCCACGAGCTCGGGCGTGCGCTCGGCCGGGACATCGAGGAAGCCCGCGCCCGACTTGGTGCCGAGCTTTCCTGCCGACACGAGCTGCTCCAGGATGGCCGGCGTGGCGAACCGCTCCGGGAACTCGGTCTGCAGCGACGCGTAGCAGAACGCGTAGACGTCGAGGCCTGCCATGTCGGCGATGGCGAAGGGTCCGAAGAACGGCAGGCGGAAGCCGAACGTGGTCCGCACGATCGTGTCGATGTCTTCGGGCGTCGCGACACCCTCCTCGACCAGCTGAGTCGCCTCGTGGAACAGGGCGTACTGCAGGCGGTTGAGCACGAACCCGGTGGCGTCCTTGACGCGGGCGGTCTCCTTGCCGGTCGCCACCACGATCTCCTCGACGATGGGGAGGACCTGTTCGTCGGTCGCGGCGTGCGGGATCAGCTCGACGCCGGGGATGAACGGCGCCGGATTGGAGAAGTGCACGCCCAGGAAGCGGCTCGGGTTGTCGACCGCCTCGGCGAGCTTGCCGATGAGGATGGTCGAGGTGTTGCTGCCGATGATCGCGTCGGGTGCCGCGCTCTCCGAGATGCGCCGCAGCGTCGCGTGCTTGATCTCGATCTTCTCGGGCACCGCCTCCTCGATGAACGAGGCGCCTGCGACCGCGTCCTCGATCGTCGCCGCCGTGACGCGCTCGGCGATGATCCCCGGAGCGTCGGCCGGGAAGAGTCCGTCGGCTGCGAACTGCTCAGCCTCGGCGATCAGCCGGTCGCGGTTGGTGCGGGCGACATCGAGGTCGACATCCGCGATGCGGACGTCGGCGCCTGACAGCGCGAGCACCTGGGCGATACCACCGCCCATATAGCCGCTGCCGACCACGGCGTAGACCGGCCGTTCCTGTGTTCCTGTCATTCTCGTCTCCTTCGTCGAAATCGGATGCCGCGCCCTCAGGCGCCGGCGGGCTCAGGCAGCAGCGACTGCAGGTAGCGGCGATTGGTGGCGCACACGCCCAGGCTGTCGCCGCCGTACTGCTCCATGAGGAACGGGCCGCGGAAGCCGAGCTCGACCGCTCGCGCGACCATCGCGCGGTAGTCGATGAGCCCGAGCTCCAGGCTCGTGGGCGTCGAGCTGAACCAGCTGCGGTCGCCGGCCTCGTCGCGCGCGTAGTTCTTCACGTGCCAGTAGTTCGCGTACGGCAGGGTCTTCTCGTGCATCTCGCGCCAGTTCTCGATCGGGCGATGCAGCCGCACGAGGTTGCCGATGTCGGGGTTGAGGCCGACGTTGTCGAGCCCGATCTCCTCGATCAGCCGCACCGCGCTGTCGGCCGTCCCGAGGTAGGTGTCCTCGTACATCTCCAGCGACATCGGCAGACCGACAGAGGCCGCGTGCTCACCGAGCTCCCGCAGCCGACGGACCGCCAGGGCGCGCGTCTCGGCGTCGTCGGGGTCGACGGGACCGGGAGCCGTCCAGAACCACAGCGCCTGCCGCTGCGCCTCGGTGAACGGCTGGTGCAGGCCCGTCGAGAACACCTGCAGCCCGAGCTCGGCGGCCGCGTCGATCGTGCGGTGCGCGTAGGCGAGGTTCTCCTCGCCCCGGACCGGCTGGATCACGCTCTGCCGCTGCACATGCACGGACAGAGGCGTGACTCCGTGCGACCGCGCGATGGAGAGGAGTTCCTCACGACGGGTCGGCTCGAGGTCGGCGGGCCGGATGTGGCTGTCGGCCAGTTCGATGGCGGTGAAGCCGAGCGCGGCGACCTGGCGGAACACCGCGTCCCACTTCTCGGGCGCCGCGTCGTGGAGGGCGGTGCCGTCGGCGGCCACCGGCGCGAAGCCGTGCATGCAGACGGCGATGGGCCACGTGTCGCGGTCGAGCTCGGCGGGCGGCGGTGCTGCTGTCATGACGACTCCATTGGTGTCAGGTCGGTGTCTCGCTTCCTAGATCCTATAGGAAATAGGTTTCCCGTCAAGCGCAATGACGAAGGCCGCCCGGACTGGGCGGCCTTCACGGCGGCGTTGGGGGACGGGCGTCAGCGGCGCTGCTCGATGTCGAGCGATCGCGCACGCACCTGCTCGATGTGCCGGCGCATCGCCGCCTCGGGTGCGGCGGGGTCTCCCCCCGCGAAGGCGTCCACGATCGCCTCATGCTCGGCGATGGCCTCCCGCACGTCCGTCACGCCGTGCACGACGGACTGGCGCATGCGGTGCAGCTGCGCGCCGAGCGACGCGGACATCTCCCGGATGTAGTGATTCCCGCAGTGCGACAGCACGACGTCGTGGAAGGCCGCGTCCAGGGCGAAGTACTCGGTGGTGAGCGCGACATCAGGGGTGCCGCCGCGCATCTGCTCGATGACGTCGTAGCCGGCACGACGGTGACGATCCTCCGCGGCGCGCAGCTCGGCGAGCATGTCGGGGCCTGCAGGAGTGGCGAGGCGGGTGGCCGTCGTCTCCAGCATCAGACGCGCCTCGAACAGCTCGGCGAGCTGGTCGGCGTCGAGCGGGGGCGCGACACGGTACCCCTTGAGCGCTTCGCGGGTGACGAGGCCCGTGCGCTCCAGCTGCACCATCGCCTCGCGCACCGGCGTGGGCGACACCTGCAGCTGGCGCGCGATCGTGTCGATCGAGAGCCGCGCGCCGGGCGAGACGTCTCCGCTCAGGAGCAGCTGCAGGATCCGCTCGTACACGTGATCCCGCAGGCCGCGTCGTTCGATCGTCTGGGGCGCTCCGAACAGCCCCGTCTCCGCGGCATCCGTCGTCATGGTCCCTCCTCCGGCCGGCCGGTCACGCCGACACGGCGGCTGCTTCGTCCAGAATCGCACGGAAGGCGGCGGGGTCGTGCGCGAAGCGCCCGAGGAAGAGCCCGTCGACCGCTCCCGCCACCTCGGTCAAGAGGCCCGGGCCCGCACTGCCGCCGTAGATCACCGCTGCCCGCGGCCCGGCCGCGCCGTGCTCCCGAAGCCGCCCGCACACACCCCGGATGTGCTCGGCATCCGCGGGCCGCGCGGCACCGATCGCCCACAGCGGCTCGTAGGCGACGACGATGTCGCCATGGGCTCCCGCCGCTCGCGATGCCGCGAGGGCCACATCGATCTGCGCCAGACAATGCTCCGCCGCACCGGCGGCGTCGCCGCGTTCCTCCTCGCCGACGCAGAGGATCGGCGTCAGCCCGTTGCGCAGCGCGGCGTGGACCTTCTCCGCCACGATCGCGTCGGTCTCGCCGAACAGGCGCCGCCGCTCGGCGTGGCCGACCTCGACGTAGCGGCACCCGAGCTCGGCGAGCACGCCACCGCTGACCTCGCCCGTCAGCGCGCCCACGTCGTCGGTGGAGAGATCCTGCGCGCCGACCGCGACCCCGGCGGGCGCGCCGATCTCCACGCACGCGGGGATGGACGGGTATTGCGGGATCGCGAACGTCGAGACGCCCGCGGCCGGATGCGCGCTGACGATCTCGGCGACCTCCTGCATCCATCGCACCGTCTGCGCGTGCGACAGGTACATCTTGTGGCTGGCGCCGATCAGCATGCTCCCGCTCCGCTCACACGCCTTCGTAGGCGCAGATCTCGCGCACCTTGTCGGCCGAGGCGCTGGAAGGGTCGAACGTGTAGGTCAGCCACTCGCGCGCCAGGCGGCGAGCGAGCTCGATGCCCACCACGCGCTGACCCATGCACAGCACCTGCGCGTCGTTGGAGAGCACGGAACGCTCGACGCTGAACGAGTCGTGCGCCGTGACGGCGCGGATGCCGGCCACCTTGTTGGCCGCGATCGCCACGCCCAGGCCGGTTCCGCAGATGAGGAGTGCCCGGTCGGCGTCCCCCGCCGCCACGAGCTCCGCGGCTGTCGTGGCGATCGTCGGATAGTTGGTGTGCCCGTCGGCGTCCACCCCGACATCGACGACGCTCTCGACCAGCGGGTTGTCGAGCAGATCCTGCTTCAGGCGCTCCTTGTACTCGAAGCCGGCGTCGTCCGAGCCGATCACCAGTCGGTAGGTCATGTCATCTCTCCTTCAGGACGTCGAGTGCGCGATGTGCCACCAGGGCGAACGAGACCGCGCCGGGGTCGGGGGTGCCGATGCTCTTGTCGCCGTGTGCGCGCGCACGGCCGAGCCGGGCCGACAGCTCGGCGGTCTTCTGCGCTGCCTCTGTCGCGACGTCGGCGGCATGCTGCCACGCCGCCACGAGATCGTCGCCCTGCGTGAGGCGATCGTCGAGGTCGTCCGCGAACGGGACGATGGCATCGATCATGGTCTTGTCGCCGGGCTTCGCCTTGCCGAAGGACATCACGGCATCCTTCATCGCATTTACCCCGCCGCCGACGGCGGCGGCGGTGACCTCAGACTCGTCGCCGAGCGCGGAGCCGAGCGCGACGAGCATCTCGCCCCAGATCGCCCCGGAGGTGCCGCCGCCCTTGTCGGCCCAGGCGTCGCCCGCGCGGTGCAGCGCCGTTCCGGCGCCGGCTCCCGCGGCGGCCGCCTCCGCGGCGGCCGTGGCGGCGGCGCGGCTGCCGCGCTGCATGCCGATGCCATGATCGCCGTCGCCCGCGATCCGGTCGATGCGGCCCAGTTCGTCGGCCTCCTCGTCCAGCATCTCGGCGACGGCCCCGAGCACGCGCGCGATGTCCTCGGCGGCACGCCGCGAGTCCTCTCCGGCGGGAGGGATGACGTCGGACTCCTCCGCGGACGCCAGCTGCTCCGCGGTCACGGCCACCCGCCCCGACACCGCCCCGCGGCGGAACGCCGACGTGTCGCAGGGCGCGAGCCACAGGCGCTCGAGCTCGTCGTCGGGCCACAGGAGCGTGAGCGAGACCCCCGCCATGTCGAAACTCGTGCAGAACTCCCCCACCTCGGGCTGGAGCACGACCGCCCCGGCGTCGGCGAGCCGGCGATCGATCTCGCCGTACAGGACGTAGAGCTCCTCGTACTTCACGCTGCCGAGGCCGTTGAGGATCGGCACGACGCGCGCGCCGTGGAGCTCGACGCCGTCGGGCAGCTCCTCCAGCAGCGAGTTCACCAGCAACTCCGCCAGGCCGTCGGCCGTCGGGATGTCGACCTCATCGATTCCGGGCTCGCCGTGGATGCCGAGGCCCACCGCCATGCGCCCTTCGGGCACGGAGAAGAGCGGCTCGTCGGCGCCGGGCAGCGTGCATCCTCCGAACGCGACGCCGAGCGAGCGCGTCCGGTCGTTTGCGGCCTGAGCGACCCGCTCGACGTCGTCGAGGTCGTAGCCCTCGGCCGCAGCCCCGCCGGCGACCTTGAAGACCACCAGGTCGCCCGCGATTCCGCGGCGCTTGTGCCGCTCGTCGGCGGGCGCGCTCGAGATGTCGTCGGTGACCACGACCGTGCGGCAATCGACGCCCGCCGCACGCATCCGATCCTGAGCCTGCGTGAAGTGCAGCACGTCGCCGGCGTAGTTTCCGTAGCTCAGCAGCACGCCCCTGCCCTCATGGGCCGCGGTGGCGACCGAGTAGACCTGGTGCGCCGACGGCGAGGCGAAGACGTTGCCCATGACGGCGCCGTGGGCGAGGCCCGGCCCCACCAGCCCGGCGAACGCGGGGTAGTGACCGCTGCCGCCGCCGATCACGACGGCCACGGTGGGTACGGCCGCACGTGTCGAGCCGACGACGCCGCCCGTCACCGGCCGGACCCAGCGGCCCGAAGCGGCGACGAAACCGGCGATGGAGTCGTCGACGAAGTCGTCGGGGTCGTTGAACAGCCGCGTCATTGCGCCTCCTGGCTCGGTGATCTCTCCGCAATCCTATAGGAAATTGGATCGATGTCCAGGAGTGACGCTGGTGCGGGGGACGATCGACGCCCGGTCGCGCTCCGAAGGGTCAGTGCTGCGCGGAGTCGCCCTCCTCGCGCCGGTCAGCCTCGGACTCCGGATCATCCGTCACTCGGTCCTCGGTGGCCTCGGGCTGCGCGGCCGCGGACTCCGCGACGTCGGCGCCGTGCCCCTGGGGCTCGGCAACCTCGTGGCCGGCGGTCTCCGGCTCCGCGACCTCGACGGCGTCCCACTCAGGCTCGGCCGCCTCAGGCTCGGCCGCCTGAGGCTCGGCCTTCTCAGGCTCGGCCACCTCAGACTCGACCCCCTCAGGCTCGGCCGCCTCGTGCGTGTCCTCCTCGAGCTCGGCGACCTCGGACTCGACGACCTCTGGTGCGACCGTCTCGGCGGTCTCGGCCGGGGCGGGTGCGGCATCCGTCTCCGCGTCGGAGTGCTCCCCGACCACCTTCGCCGCGGCCGCGGCGAGCGCCGTCTCGGGGCGGATGAGCTCCTTCACCTCGGCCATGAAGCTCATGAGCTGATGCTGCTGCCAGCGCAGCTGGCGGGTGCGGTCCTCGGCGTCGCGCAGCACCGCCTGCGAGTGGGTCGTGACGAGGTCGATGATGCGCTCGGCCTTCACGTGCGCCTGCTCGAGGTGCTCGCGCGCGCGCAGCTGCGCGTCGGCCTCGATCTGCTGCGACTGCGCGCGCATGAGGCGCTCGAAGTCCTCGGCCTTCACCGACACGCGCTGCGCGTGCTCGAGCGACGCTGAGACCTGCTCGTTGGCGTCCTGCGTGATGCGCTCGGCGTGCGCGACCGCCTGGTTGTGCAGCACCAGGAACTCCTGGTGCGCATCGTCCTGGCGGCGGGTGAGGGATGCCTCGAACTCGAGCGCCCGCAACCGCAGCTCGCGGACCGCCTCCTCGGCCTCGGCGCGGTCGCGGGCCGTCTCGCGGGCGACGGTCGAGCGCAGCACGGCCGCGCCTTTCTCTGCCTCGGAGCGGATCGCGGCGGCCTCGCGCTCGGCCTGCGAGATCTTTTCGGCCGCGTGCGCGGCCTCGCGCTCGATGCGCGCCTCGTGCGCCGTCAGCTCGGTGTCGATCTTGAGGCGCACCTGCTGGGCGTCGTGCTGCGCCTGCGAGATGATCCCGTCGGCCTCGGCCTGCGCCGACGACCGGCGGTTCGCGATCTCTTCGCGCGCGGCCTCGAGCAGGCGATCGCCCTGGATGGTCGCATTACGGATGAGCAGGCTGGCCTGATCCTCGGCGACGCGCAGCACCTCTTCGAACTTCTGGCGGTTCGGCGACTCGGTGGTGGCGCCGACGAGCTCGTCGCTCAGCGTCTGGATGCGCTGCTCGGCGTCGGCGAGCTTCGCGTTCGCGACCTCGAGCTCGCCCTGCAGCCGCTGGGCGGTGTCGCCGTCCTGCTCGCGCGCGGCCGAGGCCTCGGCCGCGACGCGCTCGATCTCCGCGCGGCGGGCCGACTCCGCCTCGGCGAGGGCGGCCTCGAGCCGCTCGATCTCGTTCTGACGGGCCTCGAGTGCGGCGTCGATCTCGGCCTGGCGGGCGGCGATCGCCGCGTCGATCTCGGCCTGGCGTCGCTCTGCGGCGGCCTGCAGCTCAGCCTCGAGGCGCTCCGCCTTCGCCCGGCTCTGCGCGACGGCGGCACCTGCGCGACGCTGATGCTGCTTCAGCTGCGCGACCTCGTCGGTCGCGGCGCGCACGCGCGCGTCGAGGCCCGCGATCGCGGCATCCACCTCGTCCTTGTCGTAGCCGCGGAAGGTCGTGGTGAAGCCCGACCCGAAGGCGGTCACCGCCGTGTCGCCGATGAGGTTGTCGAACGGGGTCGGGTCGTCCTGGCCCGGGCTTCCGGCGCTCACGGCGTGGTCGGACATCGGTGTTCTCCGCTTCTGGCTTGCTGTGTCGGCGAGAGCGCTCGGCGGAGGCGTGCGTCGCCGGGCCCGCCGCGGCGGCGAACGTGTCGCCGCGCGCGCGAGCAGCGGTGGCCGCACCGTCCTCGACGACACCGGGGGGTTGTGTCGCAGGTGACTGCGCATCGGGGTGACTGAACCATACCTCCCCCGGCGGTGTCCGCGAAACGCGGCCCGGAGGTCAGTCCCCGGCGAGCCAGGCGCGGTACGCGTCGAACGACGAAGCCCGCCCGAGGAACGCCTCCACGAGGTCGCGCGCATCGCGCGATCCGCCCCGTTCGAGCACCTCGGTGCGGTAGCGCTGCGCGGCCACCGGGTCCATCAGGCCGTCCGCGAATCCGCTCAGCAGGTCGCGCGCGATCACGAGGCTCCACTGGTAGGTGTAGTAACAGGCGCCGTACCCGGTGAGGTGCCCGAAGCCGGCATAGGAGTGGAGTCCGTTCAGCGGCTGTACGGGGCTCGTGGTGGCGTACAGGCGCTCGGTCTCGGCCTGCAGGTCGGCCGGGCGGTCGACGTGCAGGTGGTACGAGACGTTCGCGTGACCCAGCTGCCGGCGCACCTCCAGGGCGCGGCCGAACGCGTCGGCCGTCCGCATGCGCTCCACCAGGTCGGCCGGGATCGGTTCGCCGTCGTCGTCGGCGCTGAACGAGGCCAGGACCCCCGCATCCCACGCCCACTCCTCCAGGAGCTGGCTCGGCGCCTCGACGAAGTCCCATTCGGTCGACACACCGCTGAAGCGGGCGAACCGCTGACGTCCGCCGAGGATGTCGTGCACGAGATGCCCGAACTCGTGGAAGAAGGTCACGACCTCGTCGTGCTCGAGCTTGCCGCGCGAGAAGTTGCACAGCAGCGTCGCCTCGGGGAGCACGCGTCCGGTCACGCCCGGGGCCAGCGGAAAGCACGCGGCGTGGTTGAACTTGCCTTCGCGCGGGTGGAGGTCCAGGTGGATGCGGCCGAGACGTTCGCCGTCACGCACGACGTCGAACGTCCGGACGTCGTCGTGCCAGGCGGGCGCGTCGACCGGGACGTACTCGACGTCGAGGAGGCGACCGGTGACGTCGAGCACGCCGCCGACGACGCGTTCGAACGGGAAGTACGACCGGACGAGCTGGGCATCGACGTCGTACTGCTCCCGCTTGATCGCGCTCAGGAGGTACCAGAAGTCGGCCGTGCTGACGGCGTCGGCATCGGGGACGTCGCGGCGCAGCCGCTCCAGCAGGAGCGGGTACTGGGCCTCGGCGGCGTCGCGCGAGGCCTCGTCGAGTCGAGCGAGGAACGCCGGGATCTCGGCGCCCCCGCCGATCATGCGGGTCTCGGTCTCGTAGTCGGCCCAGTCCGGGTAGCCCAGCAGGCGGGCGCGCTCGGCGCGCACCTCCAGCAGCTCCGCGAGCACGGAATCGTTGTCGGGCCACGCGAGGTCGTTGTAGGCGCTGAGCAGAGCGACACGCGTCGCCCGGTCGGTGGCGTACTCGCGGATCGGCATGAGGTCGGGGTAATCGGTCGACAGAGTGACCCGACCGTCTTCGCCCACCGGATGCCCGTCGATGAAGTCCTGCGGCATGCCCGCGAGGGCGTCGGCTGCGACGGTGATCTCCCGGCGCCCGTCGCGGATGTTGCGTGAGAAGGTCAGCGACAGCTCGGTGTCGCGGTCTGAGAGCTGCCGGGCCCGCTCGCGTCCTTCGTCGTCGAGCCCGACGCCCCCGCGACGGAAGTCGCGCAGGAGGTGCGCGAGCAGCCGCGCCTGGTCGTCGTCGAGCCCGTCGCCCTCGGCGTCCGCGAAGGACGCCCACAGCTCGCGATCGAGCAGACGGGCGGCCGACACCGACTCCACTGCCTGCACCTGCGCCTCGGCGGTCTCGCGCACCGCTGCGTCGGGGTGCGCCTCGCTGAGGACGTACGCCTCGCTCAGCGCCTCGGCCAGCGCGATGTCGGCGTCGTTCCACAGCTCGAGACGCTCTGCCGTGGTCAGCGCGCGCTCGGCCTTCAGGCGCGCATCGATCTCGGCGACGCGGGCGAGGCGCTCGGCCGGGCGCTCGGCGGCGAAGGCCGCCCACCCGGCGGCCTCGGACGGGAAGGGCAGGGGTTCGGCGGTCACCCTTGCGAGCCTAGGGGGCGCCGCCGACGCTTGGCGAGCATCAACTCGGGTCGCGCCCCGCTCGTCAGCGAAGGGCTCCGACGCTCGCGAGCGCCATGCGCACGAGGGTGCCGCGTCCGCCTTCCATCTCGGCCGAGAGGGCGTCGGATGCCGCCTCCTCCGGCGTCAGCCACGTCACCTCGAGTGCGTCCTGGCGGGGCTCGCACGTGCCGGTGACAGGCACGACGAAGGCGAGCGACACCGCGTGCTGGCGATCGTCGTGATAGGCGCTGACGCCGGGCAGCGGGAAGTACTCCGCCACCGTGAACGGCGTCGGCTGCGGCGGCAGCAGCGGGAAGGCCATCGGACCGAGGTCGTTCTCGAGGTGCCGGAACAGCGCATCCCGCACGGTCTCGCCGTACCGCACGCGGCCCGACACGATGGTGCGGGAGATCTCGCCGACCGGCGTCGCCCGCAGCAGGATCCCCACCTGCGTGACCTGCCCCATGCCGTCGGTGCGCACCGGCACGCCCTCGACGTACAGCATCGGCAGGCGCCGCCGGGCCTCTTCGAGCTCGATGTCGCTCAGCCACGCGGGGTTCGAGATGTTCCCGGCCGGCGGGCCGAACGGCTCGTCGCCCGCAGGTTCGGGGTCTGGAGTGCGCACGGACATGCCTCTTGTATACCCCGCGGGAGCCGCCGACCACGAGGTCGGCACGACCCTCACCGGCTGTCGGGCCTGCGTGCCAGGATGAGGGCATGCCGGAAGCACTCGTCCTCGACGCCGACGCGGTGCTGTGGTCGACCGAGCGCGATGCCCTGGACGACCGCCACCTGCTGCTGCTCCTGCACGGCTACGGCGCCGACGAACACGACCTCTATCCGCTCCGCTCCTACCTGCCCGAGAAGTTCGCCGTCGCGAGTCTGGCGGCACCGCTCGCGCCGCCGTGGCCCGCGCCAGGCCGTTCCTGGTATCCGATCGAGGGGCTCGAGAGCCGCGACCCCTCGCACGTGACGCGGGCGGCCGAGGCGGTGATCGCGTGGGTCGACGCGCACGCGCAGGGCGCGGCATCCGTCGGTCTTCTCGGGTTCTCGCAAGGTGCCGCGGTGTCGCTGCAAGCCATGCGGCTCGATCCTGAGCGTTTCGCCTTCGCGGTGAATCTGTCGGGCTACGTCACGCCGGGCGACCTGCCGCGCGACGCCGAGCTCGCCGAGCTGCGGCCGCCCGTCTTCTGGGGGCGGGGCACGAACGACGACGTGATCCCCGGCTTCCTCGTCGAGTACACGACGCAGTGGCTTCCGGAGCGGGTCGACCTCAGCGGCCGCGTATACCCCGGCCTCACGCACAGCGTCTCGGAGCAGGAGCTCGACGACGTCCGCATCTTCCTCGACAAGCGTCTCGACGACCTCGAGGCCGCCCCCGCGGGCTGAGCCTCGTCATCAGTCGGCTTCGCCGGCTCCCCCGCAAGGCCCAGACCGACGCGCGACGCAGAGCGCTCTGGTCACGCTCAGCGTCGTCCGCTATGGTGGCTGACGGCCTTGTCCCCTCCGTGAGGAACTCCCTTGAAGCTGATCGACGCGACCGCGCTGTAATCGCGCTGCTCCGTCGACTCTCGACGCGCCAGCGCTTCTGATAACCGCGCTGCTCGTCGATCCCCGCTTCTCCGCCGCCTCGGCATGCCCGGGCTCGGCTCCGCGGTCCCTCGGCGTCAGCGCTCGACTGACACAGGAGGCCCTCATGCCCGCACACACCCTCACCCCGGCCATCGTCCTGGACCGGGTCTCATTCACCTGGCCCGACGGCACCACCGCGCTCTCGGACCTCTCCGGCTCGTTCGGCACCGGCCGCACAGGCCTGGTCGGCCGCAACGGTTCCGGCAAGTCCACGCTCATGCGGCTCATCGCCGGGGAGTTCACGCCCTCGGCGGGGCACATCGCGCGGACAGCGGATGCCGCGTACCTTCCGCAGCGACTCACCCTCGACGTCGACCGGCCCGTGGCCGATCTGCTCGGCGTCGGCGAGACGCTCCGGGCGCTGCGCGCCATCGAGTCCGGCGACGCCGATCCTCGTCACTTCGACGCGGTCGGCTCGGACTGGGACGTCGAGGCCCGCGCGCACGCCGCGCTGGCCGAGGCCGGACTGTCTCCCGACATGCTCGAACGCAGCGTCGGGCAGCTCTCGGGCGGCGAAGCGGTGCTCACCGCGATCGCCGGCATCCGTCTGCGCGGCGCGTCCATCGCACTGCTGGACGAGCCGACGAACAACCTCGACCGCGAAGCGCGCGCACGTCTGCACGACATGGTGCGCTCGTGGCGCGGCGCGCTCATCGTGGTCAGCCACGACACCTCGCTGCTGGAGCTGATGGACGACACCGCCGAGCTGTACGCGAACGAGCTGTCGGTCTTCGGCGGCCCGTACTCCGAATGGCGTGCCTGGCTGGATGCCGAGCAGGGGGCTGCCCGCGACGCCGAACGCGCCGCACGGCAGGCCGTCAAGCGCGAGAAGCGCCAGCGCATCGAGGCCGAGACGACGATCTCGCGCCGCGCAGCGATGGGGCGGAAGGCGTTCGAGGAGAAGCGCGTGCCGAAGATCATCGCCAACGGCCGGAAGATGGCCGCCGAGGTCTCGGCGGGCAAGCTCCGCGGCGAGAAGGCCGATCGCGAGGCAGCGGCGCGCGAAGCCCTCGACCTGGCCGAGCGACGCGTGCGCGACGACGACATCGTCAAGATCGACCTGCCCGACCCGGGTGTTCCGGCCGGCCGGCGCATCGCCACCCTCGGCGACGGCGAGCGCTCGTGGATCATCCAGGGACCCGAGCGCGTGGCGCTGATCGGCGCCAACGGCGTCGGCAAGACGACGCTGCTGGAGAAGCTGGTCGGGGCCGACCCGCAGAACTCCACGGATGCGAGCGCTCCGGCGCACGTGAACGCGGAACCGGGCGAACCGGCGCCGGTTCCGTGGAGTTCTGCGCGCGCGCAGCTGCACACGGACCGGGCCGGGTACCTGCCCCAGCGGGTGGACGGACTGGATGACGCGGCATCCGTCCTCCAGAACATCGCCCCGTCGGCGCCGAACGTCACGATGGTCGAGCTGCGCAACCGGCTCGCGCGGTTCCTCATCCGGGGCGCCGCGGTCGAGCGTCCGGTCGGGACGCTGTCGGGCGGTGAGCGGTTCCGGGTCGCGCTGGCCCGGCTCATGCTCGCCGATCCGCCGCCGCAGCTGCTCGTGTTCGACGAGCCGACGAACAACCTCGATCTCGACACGGTCGACCAGCTCGTCGACGCCATCGCCGCCTATCGCGGCGCGGTGCTCGTCGTCAGCCACGACGACGCGTTCCTCGAGCGCATCGGCGTGGACCTCGTGCTCGAGCTCGATCGCGACGGCGCCCTGCACGAGCGCTGACGTCGATCCGGGTCGCGGCATCCGCTCCGGCCTGCGGGTATCCGCCTTTCGCGGTTCCAGAATCGCGAGAGGCGGACCCCCGCCCGGCATGGGAGGAGCGGATGCCGCGACCGACCCCCGTCGCGAACCGGGGGCGTGCACCCGTGCGGTTCAGAGCCCAGGGGCGGAGGATGGAGCCATGAACGCACTCGTCAGACCTCAGCAGGGGCGATGGATCGCGGGCGTCTGCGCCGCCGTCGCCAACCGGTTCGGGTGGAACGTCACCCTCGTCCGCATCCTCACCGTGGCGGCCGTCGTCTTCTTCGGCCTGTCGCTGTGGATCTACGTCCTCCTCTGGCTGCTCGTCCCCTCCGAGCGCTGACCCCCCGCCGCGCCTTCCGTCGCGGCGTGCGGATCCGGTATTTCGCGGTGCAGTGATCGCGGAAGGGCTGGATCCGCGCCCCCTGGTGCGCGCATGCCCGCCGCGCCATGATGAACCCATGCAACGGCTGGTCCGTCCCAAGCGCGGTCGCATGCTCGCCGGCGTCTGCCAGGGCATCGCCGACCGCTTCGGGTGCAGCGTGATCCCGGTGCGCGTGCTCACGGTCGCCGCGACCGTGTTCTTCGGCGTCTCGATCCTGATGTACCTGCTGCTGTGGATCCTCATGCCCGACGAGCACTGACCCGGATCAGGGCTTCTTCGGATCCTTCGTCTGGCCGGGGGCGCTGCCGCTGCGGCCGGGGCTGGTCGAGGATGCTTCGTCCTCCTCTGCCGGCGGCTCACTCCGGGCGGGCTCCGCGACCAGACCGCCCAGCGCGAACGTGCTCGCGCGGCGGCTGAAGCGGCGGGTGAGCGCCGGATTGGTGCGGCGGGTGAGCGGCGCCGTGGTCTCTGGCGCGCTGGAGGGCGTCGGGTCCATCTCGATCCTCGGCGATGAGTGCGTGCAGGGGGGACACGCAAGGAGGAGCCTACGCGAGCGTCCTGGGCAAGACCTGGCCCGATGTCGGTGATCGCGACCAAGATGGAGGGATGGGCGACGTCCTGGAGAGGTTCGGTCCTGCCACGCAGGACTGGTTCCGCGGCGCGTTCCCGGCACCGACCGATGCCCAGAAGGGCGCGTGGGAGGCGATCTCGGCCGGCAAGCACGCGCTCGTGGTGGCCCCGACCGGCTCCGGCAAGACGCTGTCGGCCTTCCTCTGGGCCATCGACCGCGTCTTCCACGACAAGGCGGCTGCCCCCGCCCCGGCGGCATCGCCCGGCCGGAAGAAGCGGACGGATGCCGCGGCCACCCGCATCCTCTACATCTCACCTCTGAAGGCCCTCGGCGTCGACGTGGAGCGCAACCTCCGCTCTCCCCTGGTCGGCATCGGGCAGTCCGCGCGTCGACTCGGGCTGAGCGTGCCCGAGGTGACGGTCGGTGTGCGATCGGGCGACACGCCCGCTGCCGACCGGCGCAAGCTCGTGCAGACGCCTCCCGACATCCTCATCACGACCCCCGAGTCGCTTTACCTGATGCTGACCAGCCGCGCGGGCGAGACGCTGCGCGACGTGCACACGGTGATCGTGGACGAGGTGCACGCGGTGGCCGCGACCAAGCGCGGCGCGCATCTCGCGGTCAGCCTCGAGCGGCTCGACGCCCTGCGCCGGTCGTTCGCCCCCGAGGCGGCACCGGCCCAGCGCATCGGCCTCTCGGCGACCGTGCGGCCGATCGACGAGGTCGCGCGATTCCTCGGCGGTGCCGAACCGGTCGAGATCGTGGCGCCGCGCGCGACGAAGGCGTTCGACATGCGGGTCGTCGTGCCGATCGGCGACATGCTGAACCCGCCTCCGCCCCCGAGCCCCTTCACTTCCGACCCCGAGACCTGGAGCGGGACGGATGCCGCGGCCGACGCCCTTCGACAGGCTCCGGGACCGGTCGCTGAGCCTGTCGAAGCGATCGACGAGGACTGGTTCGCCGACGGCTCCTCCGGAGGACCACGGGCTTCCGGCGCGGGTGAGACCGAGGTCACGGGGTCGGTGTGGCCGCACGTCGAGGAGGCGATCGTCGACCGCATCCTGCAGCAGCGGTCGACGATCGTGTTCTGCAACTCGCGGCGTCTGGCGGAGCGGCTGACCGGGCGCCTGAACGAGATCTACTCCGAGCGGCTCGGGCTGGATCTCCCCGAGCAGACGGTGCCCGCGGCCATGATGGCGCAGGCGGGCGCGACGGCCGGGGCCGATCCCGTGCTCGCGAAGGCCCACCACGGCTCGGTGTCCAAAGAGCAGCGCGCACAGGTCGAGGAGGAGCTCAAGTCCGGCGTGCTCCGCTGCGTCGTCGCGACCTCGAGCCTCGAGCTCGGCATCGACATGGGCGCGGTGGATCTCGTGATCCAGGTCGAGGCCCCGCCGAGCGCGGCCTCCGGGCTGCAGCGCATCGGCCGCGCAGGGCACCAGGTGGGCGAGGTCAGCCGTGCGGCTCTCTTCCCCAAGCACCGCGGCGATGTGCTCCACACGGCCATCGTCACCGAGCGCATGCTCGCCGGGCAGATCGAGGCGATCGCGATCCCGCAGAACCCGCTCGACATCCTCGCGCAGCAGACCGTGGCCGCCTCGGCGGTCGGCCCGGTCGACGTCGAAGGCTGGTACGAGACGCTCAAGCGCAGCGCGCCGTTCCGCTCGCTTCCCCGCTCCGCGTACGAGGCGACCCTCGACCTGATCGCGGGGCGCTTCCCGTCCGACGAGTTCGCCGAACTGCGCCCCCGAGTGGTGTGGGATCGCGACCTCGGGGTGATCACCGGGCGACCCGGCTCGCAGCACATCGCGGTGACCAGCGGCGGCACCATCCCCGACCGCGGCCTGTTCGGCGTCTTCATCGCCGGCGAGTCGCAGAACGCCCGCGTCGGCGAGCTCGACGAGGAGATGGTCTACGAGTCACGCGTCAACGACGTCTTCACGCTCGGCACGACCAGCTGGCGAATCGTCGAGATCACCCACGACCGTGTGAACGTGGTGCCCGCCTTCGGGCAGCCCGGCAAGGTTCCGTTCTGGCACGGCGACGGCATCGGCCGGCCGGCGGAGCTGGGCGAGGCGCTGGGCAAGTTCTCGCGCGAGGTCTCCACGGCGAAGCCCGACAAGGCCGAAGCACGGCTGCGCGAGGCAGGGCTCGACGACTTCGCACAGGACAACCTCCTCGCCTACCTGGCCGAGCAGCGCGAGGCCACCGGCACCCTGCCGACCGACCGCCAGCTCACCGTCGAACGCGGCCGCGACGAGGTCGGCGACTGGCGCGTCATCCTCCACTCCCCGTACGGCATGCAGGTGCACGCGCCGTGGGCGCTGGCGGTCAACGCGCGCATCCGCGAGCGGCTGGGAGTGGACGGATCCGCCGTCGCGAGCGACGACGGCATCATCGCGCGGATCCCCGACGCCAGCGCCGAACCGCCCGGCGCTGACCTCTTCGTCTTCGATCCCGACGAGCTCGACCAGGTCGTGACGGAGGAGGTCGGCGGCTCGGCGCTGTTCGCGTCGCGGTTCCGCGAGTGCGCGGCCCGCGCGCTGCTGATGCCCCGGCGCAACCCCGGCAAGCGCACGCCGCTGTGGCAGCAGCGGCAGCGATCGGCCCAGCTGCTCGAGGTGGCACGGCGGTACCCGACGTTCCCGATCATCCTCGAGACGCTGCGCGAGGTGCTGCAGGACGTGTACGACGTCCCGTCGCTGCTGCGCCTCATGCGCGGGATCGGCGAGCGCCGCATCCGCCTCATCGAGACCGAGCCCGCACAGCCCTCGCCCTTCGCACGGGACCTGCTGTTCGGCTACGTCGGCGCCTTCATGTACGAGGGCGATTCGCCGCTGGCCGAGCGGCGAGCGGCGGCCCTCTCCGTCGACCCCGCGCTGCTGTCGGAACTCCTCGGCAAGGTCGAGATGCGGGAGCTCCTCGACCCCGACGTCATCGCGCAGTTCGAGCGCGAGGCGCAGCGCCTCGACCCCGAGCGGCGCGCCCGCGGTCTCGAGGGCGTCGCCGACCTGCTGCGCCTGCTCGGTCCGCTCGACGCAGCCGAGATCGCCGCCCGCCTCGAGCCCTCGGCCGACGGCGGCGCCGACGCAGAGACCACCGAGGCCGAGGCATCCGCCCTGCTGGACGCCCTCGTCGTCGCCCGCCGGGCCATACCGGTGACGATCGCGGGCACCACCCGCATCGCCGCGATCGAAGACGCCGGGCGCCTGCGCGACGCCCTCGGCGTGGCGCTGCCGGTCGGCATCCCGACGGCGTTCCTCGAGCCGGTCGCCGATCCGCTCGGCGACCTCGTGGCGCGGTACGCGCGCACCCACGGACCTTTCACAGCGGATGCCGCGGCCGACCGCCTCGGCATCGGCGTGGCGGTCGCCCGCCTCACGCTGCAGCGGCTCGAGTCACAGGGGCGCATCACGAGCGGCTTCTTCCTGCCCGACACTGCGACGAGCTCGGGGAGCGGTGGCGGTACCCGGGGCGACGAGGCCGAGTGGTGCGATGCCGAGGTGCTGCGACGGCTCCGCATGCGCTCGCTCGCGGCGATCCGCGGCAGCGTCGAGCCGGTGCCCCAGCACGCGTACGCGCGCTTCCTTCCGGTGTGGCAGCACGCGACCCGGCCGCTCGAGGGGGTCGACGGGGTCGCCGCCGTCGTCGAGCAGCTCGCCGGCGTGCCCATCCCGGCGAGCGCGTGGGAGTCGCTCGTGCTTCCGGCGCGCGTGGCGGACTACACCCCGGGCATGCTCGACGAGCTGACGGCCACGGGCGAGGTGATCTGGTCGGGCCATGGGAGCCTCCCCGGGCGCGACGGCTGGATCGCCCTGCACCCCGCCGATGCCGTGCCGCTCACGCTGGCGCTCCCCGATGAAGCGGAGGAGCCGGCGCCGGGATCGCTCGACGCCCAGCTGCTCGCGGCGCTGGGCGGCGGCGGTGCGTACTTCGCCGCCCAGCTGAAGCAGACGACCGGGGCCGAGAACGAGCAGTCCGTCGTCGACGCGCTGTGGCGGCTGACCTGGGCCGGGCGCGTCACGAACGATACCTTCGCTCCGGTCCGCGCGCTGGTGTCGGGGGGCTCGCAGGCGCACCGGGTGAGCCGGCGCGCCCCGCGGGCGCGGATGTATCGCGGTGCCGCGGTGCGCACGGTCGCGGCATCCGTCCCCGCTCGCCCGCCCGCGATCGGCGGACGCTGGTCACTCCTGCCCGAACCGGAAGCCGACCCGGCGCTGCGCGCGACCGCCACGGCGAGCCTGCTCCTGGATCGCTACGGCGTGGTCACGCGCGGCGCGGTGCAGTCCGAGGGCGTGCCGGGCGGGTTCGCGCAGACCTATCGCGTGCTCGCCGGCTTCGAAGAGGCGGGGCACTGCCGCCGGGGCTACGTCATCGAGAAGCTCGGTGCCGCGCAGTTCGCTGCATCGGCCACCGTCGACCGACTCCGTGAGTTCGCGGGCCTGCCCGATCCTCCCCCGCTGCGCGCGGTGACCCTCGCCGCGACCGATCCCGCCAACCCCTACGGCGCTGCCCTCTCGTGGCCGGGCCTCGAAGGCGTCTCGCATCGGCCCGGTCGAAAGGCCGGCGCGCTCGTCGTTCTCGTCGACGGGGCGCTGGCGCTTTACCTCGAACGAGGCGGCAAGTCGGCGCTGGCCTTCACCGGCGATGAGGCGGTGCTCGGCGCAGCCACCCGCGACCTCGCGGCGACCGCCCGCTCGCGACGCCTCGACACGCTGACGATCGAGCAGGTGAACGGCGCGTTCGTCTACGGCACGAGCGTGGGCGGCGCGCTGCGTGATGCCGGCTTCGTCGAGTCCCCGCGCGGACTGACGCTGCGCCGCCTCACCGCGGGCGACGCGCTGCGGCAGGCTCAAGGGCCTGAGAAGCGGGCGCAAGGACCGGAGGACCGGGCGGGCGCCCGTGCCTGAGGGCGACACCGTCTTCCGCGCGGCACGCCGGCTGAACGCGGCATTGGCCGGCGCGACGGTCACGCGCTTCGAGCTGCGCGTGCCGCAGGCGGCCACCGTCGACCTGCGCGGCGAGGTCGTGCACGACGTGGTGTCGCGCGGCAAGCACCTCCTGCACCGCATCGGATCGTGGACCCTGCACACCCACCTCAAGATGGAGGGCGAGTGGCACGTGTACCGCCGCGGCGAGCGGTGGCAGGCAGCGGGCTTCCGCGCCCGGGCGGTGATCGGCGCCACCGCCCCGGACGGCACGGAATGGGAGACGGTCGGCTTCGACCTCGCCGACATCAAGGTCATCCCCACCGCCGACGAGGACGAGCTCGTCGGCTACCTCGGTCCTGACCCGCTCTCCGACGCGTGGGATCCCGCCGAAGCGGCACGCCGGCTGGGCGCCGACACCCGCGCGGTGCATGTGGCCGTCCAGGACCAGCGCAACATCGCAGGGTTCGGCAACGAGTACGCGAACGAGATCCTCTTCGTGCGCGGTGTCCTTCCGACGACGCCGGCGAACGAGACGGATGCCGCGGCCATCGTCGATCTCGGCGCCCGCATGATCCGCGCCAACCGCGACCGGTCGGGGCGCACCTTCACCGGAGACGCGCGCGCCGGTCGATCCACCTGGGTGTACCGCAGGGAGGGACGCCCGTGCCGGCGATGCGGAACGCTCATCCGCGGCGGAAGCCTCGGCGCCGACCCGACACGCGAGCGGATCGTCTTCTGGTGCCCGGTGTGCCAGCGCTGAGCAGGCCAGGAAGGCACGCTTTGATCACGATGCGTGGCGGACGGAATGTCGCCGCGGGTGCGGCATCCGTCGCCGCTCCATCGTCCCGGCGCTGAAACGCCGCGGTTTCCTGGCCGTTACACAGCTCCGGACGATCTGTCTCGCGGCAAGGGCTCGGCGCCCCGGATCGTCTGGTTCGCTCTCGCGAACATTGCGGGTGCACACGGCGCGATATTGAATACCTGACACCACCCGAATGGTCGCGCATCGGCGCGCGACCGCTACCAGAAGGACCTCCCGAGGTGACGATGTCCACAGGCACGGCGACCGCAGCGAGCGCGACGGAGCAGCTTCCCACCGAGGGCGGGGCCGCGCGCGGCGCCGTCGTCCTGTCGGGGGTCACCAAGTACTACGGCGATCAGGTCGCCGTCGACGATCTGTCGCTCACCGTCGAACCGGGCGAGTTCATCTCGCTTCTCGGACCGTCGGGGTGCGGCAAGACGACCACGCTGCGCATTATCGCCGGTTTCGAGCAGCCGGACGCCGGGACCATCCAGATCTCGGGACGCTCGGTGCAGGGCGTGCCCCCGTACCGCCGCGACGTCAACACCGTCTTCCAGGCTTATGCCCTCTTTCCGCACATGTCGGTCGCCGAGAACGTGGCGTACGGGCTCCAGCAGCGTCGCACCGCGAAGGGTGAGATCCGCGAGCGGGTCACGCAGGCGCTGGACCTCGTGCAGATGCGGCGATTCGGAGACCGCAAACCCACCCAGCTGTCGGGCGGTCAGCAGCAGCGCGTCGCTCTCGCGCGTGCTCTCGTGAACCGTCCGGCCGTCCTGCTTCTCGACGAGCCCCTCGGGGCCCTCGACCGGCAGCTCCGCGAGGAGATGCAGCTCGAGCTCAAGCTCCTGCAGTCGCGCCTGGGCATCACCTTCGTCTTCGTCACCCACGATCAGGGCGAAGCGCTCTCGATGAGCGACCGGATCGCGATCATGCGCGCCGGCCGCATCGAGCAGCTCGCCGACGCCGACACCGTCTACGCGCGCCCCGCATCGGCATACGTCGCGGCCTTCGTCGGGCAGCAGAACTTCTTCCGGGGCCCCGCTGCCGAAGCGGGCGCCTCGATCACCTCGCCGCACGCCCTGGTGAGGGCGACCTCGCCGGTGCTGACGACGACGAACCTCGGTGAGGCGGCGGTGCGGCCGGAGTTCATCCGGATCGAGCACGATCCGGCGAGTGCGGCAGCGAGCCACTCCGACGCGAACACCGCCCGCGGTGAGCTGATCGGCGTCTCGCATCTCGGCGACACGATGCAGTACCTGGTGCGCCTCGGCGAGGACCAGAGCCTCATCGTCCGCCGGCCGACGGCCGACGCCCCCGCCCTGACGGTCGGCGATCAGGTCGTCTGCACGTGGGCGGCGCACCACGTGCTCCTCTTCCCGGCCGCCGACGACGGCGCGGCCGAGGAGGGCGGCTACGTCGCGCCGCCGACCGCCTGAGCGATCGACCACCGACCCGAACCCGACGCACGACCCGCACGACCCGACCCGAACCCGACGCACGACCCGCACGACCACCCGAATCCGACCCAGCAGCACCCGACGCACGGCCCACCGCCGCGGCATCCGTCCTCGCAGCACCCGACCCCGACCAGGAGTACTCGTGACCCAGCCTCGCACCCCGCTGCGCATCCTCGCTTCCGAGGCCGCCGCGCCCGTGATCCTGCGCGAGCTGTCGCGCCGCCGCTTCCTGAGCCTCGCCGCGCTGGCCGGCGGTGCCACCGTGCTCGCAGCCTGCGCGCCCGGCGGGGGCGGTGCGCCGGCGCCGCAGGCGACCGGCGGCGACCTCGAAGGCAGCCTTTCGGTGTACACGTGGGGCGACTACGACTCCCCCGACGTCGTGGCGGCCTTCACCGACGAGCTGGGCCCGAAGGTCACCCTCGACTCGTACTCCTCGAACGAGGAGCTCATCGCCAAGCTCGTGGCGGCCAAGGGCACCTCGGGCTACGACATCGTGGTGCCGACCGGCGTCTTCATTCCCCAGATGATCGAGAACGGCCTGCTCACGAAGTTCAACAAGGAGCTGCTGCCGAACCTCTCCAACATGGATTCCGCGTTCCTCGGCCGCGCCTGGGACCCGAGCAACGACTACTCGGTCTGCAAGGCCTGGGGCACCACCGGCTTCGTGTACGACAAGACCGTCATCACGCGCGAGCTCACCACCTGGGGCGACTTCTTCGACGCCGCGCAGAACGAGGCCAGCGGTAAGACGGCGATGTCGGACGACCCGGCCGGCATCATCGGCGCGTACTTCTGGGCCAACGACATGGACTGGAACACCGAGGACCCCGACGAGCTCGAGGCCTGCCGCGCGTTCCTCGTCGAGGAGATCGCGCCGCACATCTCGGCGTTCGACTCGTACCCCGGCACGAACGCGATCCCGCAGGGTACGCAGGTGCTGATGCAGGCCTGGAACGGCGACGCGCGCCTGGGCATCCTGGAGTCGAGCGAGCCCGACCGCTGGCAGTGGGTTCTCCCCGGCCCGCAGACCGAGCTGTGGATGGACAACTGGGCGATCGCGGCCGGGGCGCCGCACCCCGAGGCGGCCCACGCCTTCATCGACTTCTCGATGACGCCCGAGAACCTGTACCTCAACCTCGACTACATCGGCTACAACGTCGGCGGCAAGGACATGCAGGCCGAGGCCGAGGCGAACGGCCTCGAGCTCACCGACATGATCTTCTTCACCCCCGAGCAGCTGGAGTCGATGCACGAGCAGGAGCTCAACGACTCGCAGACCACTCGCGTCGAGATCTACAACGAGATGAAGGCCGCGGCCGGTGCGTAGTCGCTCTGCGGGGGCCGCGCTCGCCGTTCCGGCGTGGGCGTGGCTCCTGCTGTTCTTCGTGGCCCCGGTCGCGATGGTGGTCTGGTTCAGCTTCGGCTACAAGCCCGGCGTCTTCGGCACGCACGCCAACGACATCCTGTCGTTCGACCGCTACCTCGAGGCCGTCTCGCCGACGTTCTTCGCGACATTCGCGAACACGCTGTGGGTCGGCGTGATCGGCACGGTGCTGTGCTTCCTCATCGGCGCGCCGGTCGCATACTGGATGGCCTTCAAGGTCAAGCCGCAGCGCCGCGGCATCCTCATCGCCCTCGTCCTCGTGCCGTTCTGGACGAATTTCCTCGTGCGGACCATCGGCTGGCAGGTGATCCTGGCGCCCGAGGGCTGGCTCTCGTCGCTGCTGCAGGGCATCGGCGTGCTGGACGGACCGCTGGAGCTGCTGTACACCCGCACGGCAGTGATCATCGGCGTGGTCTACAACTACCTTCCGCTGATGATCCTCCCGCTCTTCGTGGCGTTCGACCGCGTCGGACCGGCGCTGCGCGAGGCATCGAAGGACCTGGGCGCCGGCAAGCTCACCACCTTCTTCCGCGTGACCCTTCCGCTGTCGCAGCCCGGCATCATCGCAGGCGTGCTCCTGGTGTTCATCCCGCTCATGGGCGACTACATCACCGCGACGGTGCTGGGCGGCGCGAAGGGCAACATGGTCGGCCAGCTCGTCGCGAGCCAGTTCCAGACCGCGCAGAACTGGGCACTCGGCTCGGCGATGGCCGTGCTCCTCATGCTCGTGATCATGCTCACGATCGGGGTGGCGGCGGTGGTCATCTGGCTGGTCGCGCTGCCCTTCCGCTCCCGCAACCGGCTGGTGCTCGGACCCGCTCCCGAGACGGCGAAGACGGATGCCGCGCCCGCCGCGGCCGTGGAGGTGACGACGTGACTCCCCCCGAGGCCATGACCGCGACCGAGACGATCCTGCAGTCGCAGCAGCGCGACGCCCGACCCGGCGCCGCCGCCCCGCGACGGCGGACGCGGAAGTCCTGGTCGGACATCGCCTTCAACGTCTGGGGCGTCCTCGTGATGCTCTTCCTGTTCCTGCCGATCATCGTGATCGTCATCTACTCCTTCAACACCGGGCGGCTGCTCGTGTCGTGGGACGGGTTCGGGTTCGACGCGTTCGGGACGATCCTCGCGAAGCCCGCGATCCAGAACGCCGTGCGCGTGTCGCTCATCACGGCGCTCATCGCCGCGATCATCGCGACCGTGCTCGGCACGCTCGCGGGCATCGCGATGGCCCGGCACCCCGGCAAGTGGGTGTGGTGGTTCCTGGGCCTCCTGCTCCTGGTGTCGGTGACGCCCGAGATCGTCGACGCGGTCGCGCTGCTGCCCTGGATGGTGTTCCTCGGACAGGACATGGGCATCACGCTGTTCAACGACGGCATCGTCCGCCTGTCGGTCGGCTCGTCGCTGTTCGCGACCGCGGTCGTGTCGTACATCGTGCGCGCGCGCCTGGTCGGTCAGGACGCGAACCTGGAAGAGGCATCCGCAGATCTCTACGCGAAGCCCGTCACGACGTTCCGCCGCGTCACGCTCGCCCTCGCCATGCCGGCGGTCCTCGCCGGCTTCCTGCTCGCGTTCACCCTCAGCCTCGACAACACGATCGTGGCCGCCTTCGTGCAGGTGTCTGGCACGACGCCGTGGCCGGTGTACGTCCTGAGTGCGGTGCGGTCGGGGCTGCGGCCCGAGATCGCCGCAGTCTCGACGATCATGCTGCTGCTGACGCTGGTGGCGCTGGCCCTGGTCGCACTCGTGCTCAAGCGCGCGGGCGACTCGGCGACCCAGATCGCCCGCACCATGACCGGAGGCTGACCCGCGGCATCCGTCCCGCGCCGTCCTTCCCCCAGCCCGCACCGCGAGAATCCATCCGGCGGACGAGACCACGGGTGACCCCCATCGTCTCGTCCTCCGGATGGATTCTCGGCGAAAGGAGAACCAGCCCATGTGGCACGCAGATCTCGTCTTCACCGGCGGACCTGTCTTCACCGCGAACACCGTTCGATCGCGGGCGAGCGCTGTCGCCGTCCGCGGCGGGCGCATCGTCGCGGTCGGCGAAGGCGAGGTGCAGGACCTCGTCGGACCGTCGACCGAGGTCGTCGACCTCCGCGGCCGGATGCTGCTCCCGGGCTTCCAGGACGCGCACGTGCACCCCGTGTGGGGCGGCCTCGACATGCTGCGCTGCGACCTCGCCGAGCTGACCACGGCCGCCGAGTATCTCGACACGATCAGCCGTTACGCGACGGAGCATCCCGACGAGGAGTGGATCCTCGGCGGGGGCTGGCAGATGTCGGCGTTCCCCGGCGGCACGCCGACGGCGGCTGCCCTCGACGCGGTGACGGGCGATCGCCCGGCGTTCTTCCCCAATCGCGACGGGCACGGCGCCTGGGTGAACTCGGCCGCATTGCGCGTGGCCGGGATCGACCGCGACTCCCCCGACCCCGACGACGGACGCATCGAGCGCGGCGCCGACGGCGCCCCGTCAGGCACGCTGCACGAGGGGGCGATGGGCCTGGTCAACCGCCTCCTGCCCGAGGAGCCGCTCGAGCGGCTGACCGAGGCGCTTCTGCTGGGCCAGCGCTACCTGCACTCATTCGGCATCACGGCGTGGCAGGACGCCATCGTCGGATCCTACGGGGATGCCGGCGACCCGGGTCCCGCGTACCTCCGGGCTGCGGCCGACGGCACGTTGACGGCCCGCGTCGTCGGCGCCATCTGGTGGGATCGCACCAAAGGGCTCGAGCAGCTCCCCTCGATCCTCGAGCGGCGCACGAGATACCGCGGCGGGCGATTCACTGCGACCTCGGTCAAGATCATGCAGGACGGCGTCGCCGAGAACTTCACCGCCTCGATGCTCGAACCGTACTGCGATGGGCACGGGCACTTCACCGACAACTCCGGCATCTCGTTCGTCGCTCCAGAGGTGCTCAACGAGGCCGTGCCGCTCCTGGACGCCGAAGGCTTCCAGGTGCACTTCCACGCGATCGGCGACCGCGCGGTGCGCGAGTGCCTCGACGCGGTCGAACACGCGATCGCGCGCAACGGCCGGCGCGACAACCGCCACCACATCGCGCACATCCAGGTGGTGCACCCCGAAGACGTCCCGCGGTTCCGCGAGCTCGGCGTGGCCGCCAACATGCAGTCGCTGTGGGCGACATACGAGCCGCAGATGGTCGACCTCACGCTGCCGTTCCTGGGCGATCCGCGCAGTGCGTGGCAGTACCCGTTCGGCGATCTCTCCCGCTCGGGCGCAGTGCTCGCGGCGGGGAGCGACTGGTCGGTCTCGACACCCGACCCGATGGCGGCGATCCATACGGCCGTGAACCGCAAGGCGGCGCCCGGGCACGAGGAGGGCGAGTACGACGCCTTCCTCCCCGAGCAGGCGATCGACCTGGCGACGTCGCTCACGGCCTACACCGCGGGCTCGGCCTGGGTGAACCACCTCGACGACGTCACCGGGACGATCGAGGTCGGCAAGCTCGCCGACCTCGTCGTGCTCGACCGCGACCCGTTCGCCGGACCCGCCGGCGAGATCGGTGCGACGCGCGCGCTGCAGACCTTCGTCGAGGGCGAGCGCGTCTACGCCGCCGCCGACGCGTGAACGCGGGTGCTCCGCTTCCGTCCCAGCCGCCGGCACTCCGTCGCCCGGCCGGCACCCGGCCGTTGAGCGAGCGCAGCGAGACGGAACGCCGCCCGCGCGCTCCTATGCTGTTGCGGTGACCCGACTCCTGCTCCTCATCGACATCCAGCGCGACTACTTCCCGGGAGGGCGGCATCCGCTGGTCGACACGGATGCCGCCGCCGACGCCGCCGCGCGCCTGCTGACCGCGTTCCGCTCGACCGGCGAGCGCGTCGTCCACGTGCAGCACGTGTGGGACGGGCCGGATGCCGCCTTCTTCGAGGCCGGAACGCCCGGTGTCGAGTTCGACCCGCGCGTCGCACCGGACGGCGAGGAGGAGCACGTCATCGTCAAGCACGAACCCAATGCCTTCCTCGGGACGGGCCTGGAGTCGCTGCTGCGCGCCGCGGATCCCGACGAGATCGTGGTGGCCGGCATGATGTCGAGCATGTGCGTGGACGCGACAGTGCGCGCGGCATCGGATCTCGGGTTCCGTCTCGCGGTCGCCCAGGACGCCTGCGCCGCCCCCGATCTCGCGTACGACGGCCGCACGGTGCCCGGCGCGCAGGTGCACCTGGCCTTCATGGCGGCCCTCGACGGCACGTACGCACGGGTGGCCGACGTGGACGCGCTCGTCGGAGAGCTTGCCGCGGCCTGACGCGACAACCTGTCCGGCGGCGCGGAGAACTCCTGACAGCGGCGCCCCGCCTGATCCCCGCCGACCGGCGAGGATGGGAGCACCACACATCGCATCGGAGTTGATAACCGTGGGCACGACCGTCTTCGAACGACAGCGGCCGGCAGCATCCGTCGTCCAGCATTCCCTCGCCGACACGAAGCACGCGGTGTTCTGGCGCGACGACCTCCCCGAGGACCTCACTCCCGACAGGCCGCCTCTGGTCGGCTCGCACCGCGCCGACCTGGTCGTCGTGGGAGGCGGCTACACCGGGCTGTGGACGGCACTCCTCGCCACCGAGCGAGACCCGAACGCGAAGGTCGTGATCGTCGAGGCGCAGCGCGTCGGCTGGGCGGCATCGGGGCGCAACGGCGGGTTCTGCGAGGCGAGCCTCACGCACGGGCACGAGAACGGCATGTCGCGCTGGCCCGACGAGATGCCGACGCTCGAACGGCTCGGCGCCGAGAACCTCGACGCGATCGAGGCGTCCCAGGCCCACTACGGCATGGACTTCCAGTTCGAGCGGACCGGCCAACTGGCTCCCGCCGTCGAGCCGCACCAGGTGGACTGGCTGAAGGAGTGGGCCGCCGAAGGCGAGGACGGCGTGGTCTATCTCGACGAGGCCGAGGCTCAGGCATCCGTCCATTCGCCCACCTATCTCGCCGCCGTCTGGGAGAAGAACGCGTGCGGCATGGTGCACCCGGCACGCATGGCCGCCGAGCTCGCCCGCGTGTGCGAGGAGCGCGGGGTCGAGATCTTCGAGCGCTCGCACGTGACGGGGCTCGACACGTCGGGCCCCGGTGTGGTCGTGGTCACGGAGGAGGGCCGGGTCGCGGCATCCCGCGCCGCCCTCGGCACCAACGTCTTCCCGTCGCTGATCAAGCGCAACCGGCTCATGACCGTGCCGGTCTACGACTACGTTCTCATGACCGAGCCCCTCACCGACGCGCAGCTCGCCTCGATCGGGTGGGGGGACCGGCAGGGCATCGGCGACCTGGCGAACCAGTTCCACTACTACCGGATCAGCAAGGACAACCGGATCCTCTTCGGCGGCTACGACGCGATCTACCGCTACGGCCGTCGCCTGAACCCCGCTCACGAGCATCGCCCCGAGTCGTGGCGCAAGCTCGCGAGCCACTTCTTCACGACGTTCCCGCAGCTGGACGGATTGCGGTTCACGCACCAGTGGGCGGGGGCGATCGACACGTCCACGCAGTTCACGGCGTTCTTCGGCACCGCGCGCGAGCGCCGCGTCGCCTACGCCGCAGGCTTCACCGGACTCGGGGTCGGCTCGACGCGCTTCGCCGGCGAGGTGATGCTCGACCTGCTCGACGGCGTCGAGAACGAGCGCACCGCCCTCGAGATGGTGCGCAAGCGCCCGCTGCCCTTCCCGCCCGAGCCCGCCGCGTCGATCGGCATCAACGCGACCCGCTGGTCGCTCGACCGCGCCGACCACAACCGGGGCAGGCGCAATCTGCTGCTGAAGACGCTCGACGCGCTCGGCCTGGGCTTCGACTCGTGAGCACGCCGTTCCGCGGGCTGACGCCGGGAATCGTGACGGATGCCGCGTCCCTCGCGCTCGACCTGAAGCCGCTGCCCGCCGAGCTGGTGGTGGAGGGCGCGCCGTCAGCCGGCTACGTCGAGCTGACGTCGGCGATCGGGATCTGGGAGCACACTCCCGGCATCTCGACCGATGTCGAAGCGGATGAGGTCTTCGTCGTGCTGTCGGGTTCTGCCACCGTCTCGTTCGACGATCCTTCGCTGTCGCCGATCGAGCTGCACGCGGGCTCGATTGCGCGCCTGACCGCGGGGATGCGCACCGTCTGGACCGTGCGCGAGACGCTGCGCAAGCTCTACGTCGCGGGCTGAGGCCCGTCACCGGCCGCCCCTGCTGCGGCGGACCCAGAGCTCGCACGGTCAGCGACCGTCGGGTCAGCGCCCCGCGGATCTCCGTACCAGCAGGGCCAGGTGCAGCGCGGTCTGGGTCTCGCCGTCATCGAGGTCGGCGCCCAGCAGCTCCTCGATGAGCGCGATGCGCTGGTAGAACACCGAGCGCGACAGGTGGGACGCGCCCGCGGCCGCGGTGCGGTTGCCCGGGTGCGCCAGCATCGCCTCGAGCACGTCGAGCAGGTCGCCCGACCGCGACAGGTCGTGGGCGATGAGCGGGGCGAGCATCCGCTCGCCGTGCTCGAGCACCCGGTGGTCGTCGCGGAGGGCGGTCACAAGTTGCATGAGCGGACGGTTCTCGGCGCGCCGCAGGTGAGGGCCGCGCCCGTTGCGGCGACGGCGTCCGCCGGCGAGGTCCACGGCCTCGTGCACCGACGCGAGGGCGGCGTCGATCCCCTCCGCCGCCCGCCCGACCGACACCGTGACCCGGTCGATCTCTGCGTGGTCGACGAGCGTGCGCACGAACGCCAGCACCGCCGCGTCGTCGAAGACGATCTCCGGCGGCAGCGACACGAGCATCGTGGTCGCGGGGGCGGCGACCCCCGTGGGCGCCGAGCCCGCCAGCGCGCGCCCGCGCAGGGCCCGGGCCGCGGCATCCGCCCGCTCCACCGCCACGGGTGCGCCCGACACGACCAGTCCATGCAGCTTCGCTCCGCGCAGGGGCAGACCCGCGGCCTCCAGCCGCGCGGCGGCGCCGCCGACGCCGGCGAAGCGACCGGCGAGCAGGCCGTCGACGAGGCGTCGGCGGCCGATGCGCGCCCACTCGTCAGCGTCGCCGTCGGCGAGGCGTCCGACCGCCAGCGCGATGGCGCCCTGCTCGAGCACCGCCGTGCGCCCGGCGGCATGCTCGGGTCCGGGCAGCGCGATGAGGTTGCCCCAGCGGATTCCGCGCGCCTCGACCGGGACGATCAGCCAATCGTCCGCGCCCGCCGTCGCGCCGCGCTCGCGTCGCTGCTCCGATCGGCGGTGGGCGGAGCGAGACCGCAGCTCCCACTCGGTGAAGAGCTCCTCCTCCATGGCGAGCGGCACTTCGGCGGCCACCACCTCGTAGCCGAGGTTCTCCAGCACGATCGGCGCACCGAGCGTCTGCGCCAGCTGGTGCACGATGAAGTCGGCCGGCGAGCCGCGGAGCACGAGCGCGGTGAATCGCTCACGGACTTCGTCGCGCGCTCGCAGCGCGTCCGTCTGTCCCGTGATGATGCGGCTGTGGACGGCCTCGGTGAGGGTCACGAACTTGACCTCGCGGTGCAGCACCACCAGCGCGAGGCCTCGCGCGCGGGCCGCCTCGACCACGACCGCAGGAACGTAGCGGTAGTGGGTGCCGAGCTCGAGCACGAGGCCTGACAGGCCGGCATCGGCGAGCTCGTCGATGAACCGCCGCAGATCGGCCGGTTCGACCGGCCATGACGATCCGGTCGACAGCAGCAGCTCGCCGCCGTCGAGCAGCCGCGCCACTCCCGCGCTGTCGGACACGTGCAGCCACCGCACGCGTGCCTCGAGCGAATCGTCTCCGACGAGCACCTCGGGCACACCGTGTGCGACCGCATCGAGGGCGATCACCTCACGCACGGTGGGGAGGGTCTCGTCTGCTGATCTATCGGCCGGACGATCCGTTTGGATCGCCCGATCTTCGCGACGGTCGGGCACCGTGGTCGCCTCTTCTTCTCTGACAGGCTGGGACCCGTCCAGCCTAAAGGATCGCCAAACGATCTGTCCGACACCCCGAGAGGGATCCATGAGCATCGCCGAGAGCCCTACCACGTCCGCCAACGCCCGCGTCGACGCCGGCGTGCGGGTCATCTCGCATTGGGTCGATGGCGCCGAGCGCGCCTCGACGTCGGGCCGGACGGCGCCGGTGTTCAACCCGGCGACGGGTGCCGTGTCGGCGCGGGTGGCGTTGGCGGATCAGGCGGAGATCGATGCGGCGATCGCTTCCGCGGTCCGCGGCTACCAGGTGTGGAAGGGGTACTCGATCGCTCGGCGGCAGGGCGTGCTGTTCGCGTTCCGGGAGCTGTTGAATGCGCGTAAGCGGGAGCTGGCGGAGATCATCACGGCCGAGCACGGCAAGGTCGTCTCCGACGCGATGGGTGAGATCCTGCGCGGCCAGGAGGTGGTGGAGCTCGCGACCGGGTTCCCGCACCTGATCAAGGGCGCGTTCAGTGAGAACGCGTCGACCGGTGTCGACGTGTACTCGCTGAAGCAGCCGCTGGGTGTGGTGGGGATCATCTCGCCGTTCAACTTCCCGGCGATGGTGCCGATGTGGTTCTTCCCGATCGCGATCGCCGCGGGCAACGCCGTGGTGCTCAAGCCCGTCGGAGAAGGACCCGTCGGCCGCGCTGTGGCTGGCCCGGCTGTGGCAGGAGGCGGGTCTGCCGGACGGGGTGTTCACGGTGCTGCAGGGCGACAAGCTCGCCGTGGACGGGCTGCTCACCTCCCCCGACGTGCAGTCGATCTCGTTCGTGGGGTCCACCCCGATCGCGCAGTACATCTACGAGACCGCGTCCACGCACGGCAAGCGGGTGCAGGCGCTCGGCGGCGCGAAGAACCACATGCTGGTGCTGCCCGACGCCGACCTGGACCTGGTCGCCGACCAGGCCGTGAACGCCGGGTACGGGGCCGCCGGGGAACGCTGCATGGCCATCAGCGTGGTGCTCGCCGTGGAACCGGTCGCCGACGACCTCATCGGCAAGATCACCGACCGCATCGCGAAGCTGCGCATCGGCAACGGCGCCGGTGTCGACGGGGTCGAGCCCGACATGGGCCCGCTGATCACCGACATCCACCGGAACAAGGTCGCCGAGTACGTCGACATCGCCGAAGCCGATGGCGCGACCATCGTCGTGGACGGCCGGAACTTCCAGGTCGAGGGGCACCAGGACGGGTTCTTCTTCGGCCCCACCCTGATCGACCAGATCCCCACCACCAGCCGGGCCTACCAGGAGGAGATCTTCGGCCCCGTCCTCTCCGTCGTCCGGGTGACCTCGTACGACGAGGGCCTGGAGCTGATCAACAGTGGCCAGTTCGGCAACGGCACCGCGATCTTCACCAACGACGGGGGAGCTGCCCGCCGGTTCCAGAACGAGGTGCAGGTCGGCATGATCGGCATCAACGTGCCCATCCCCGTCCCCGTCGCCTACCACTCCTTCGGCGGCTGGAAGCAGTCCCTGTTCGGCGACGCGAAAGCCTACGGCGTCCACGGGTTCGACTTCTTCACCCGCGAGAAAGCCATCACCAGCCGCTGGCTCGACCCCGCCAGCCACGGCGGCATCAACCTCGGCTTCCCCCAGAACAACTGACCGGCCCCGCGTTTCGACTCGCTTCGCTCACTCAACGACCGGAATGGGCGCACCCACAGGCAACCGCCGTCCGACCGAAGGACTCCACATGACCGACACCCTCGCGCGCGCGGCCGTCTACACCGACCAGGCCGGCACGACCGGACCGCTGCCCGATCCGGAGGCCGACGCGCGCGTCCGGGCGGATGATCGCCGTCACGTGTTCCACTCGTGGAGCGCGCAGGCGCTCATCGATCCGCTGCCGATCGCGGCCGGCGAGGGCTCGACCTTCTGGGACTACAGCGGCAACGCGTACCTCGATTTCAGCTCGCAGCTGGTGAATCTCAACCTGGGGCACCAGCATCCGGATCTCGTCGCGGCGATCCAGCGCCAGGCCGGGCGTCTCGCGACCATCCAGCCCTCCATGGCCAACGATGCACGCGGCGAGCTCGCGCGCCGCATCGCCGCGGTGGCCGGCGACGGGTTCGAGAAGGTGTTCTTCACCAACGGCGGGGCCGACGCGAACGAGAACGCCGTGCGTATGGCGCGCCTGGTGACCGGGCGCCGCAAGGTGCTGTCGATGTATCGCAGCTACCACGGCAACACGACCACCGCGATCTCGCTGACCGGCGACCCGCGCCGCTGGCCGAACGAGCCCGGCGACGGCTCGACGGCGAAGTTCTTCGGCCCCTATCCGTACCGCTCGGCGTTCCATTCGGCCAGCGCCGAGGAGGAGACCCAGCGCGCGCTCGAGCACCTGGAGCAGACGATCGTGCTCGAAGGCGCCACCACGATCGCCGCCATCGTCATCGAGACCATCGTCGGCACCAACGGCGTGCTGGTGCCGCCGCCCGGATACCTCGCCGGCGTGCGGGACCTCTGCGACCGCTACGGCATCGTCTACATCGCCGACGAGGTCATGGTCGGCTTCGGCCGCGTCGGCGAGTGGTTCGCCTTCCAGGCGTTCGACGTGCGGCCCGACCTCATCACCTTCGCGAAGGGCGTGAACTCGGGCTACGTGCCGCTCGGCGGGGTCGTGATCGCCGATCGCATCGCCTCCCACTTCGACACCGTGTCGTTCCCCGGCGGGCTCACCTACTCCGGCCACCCGCTCGCCTGCGCCGCCGGCGTCGCCACCTTCGAGGTGTTCGAACGCGACGGCATCCTCGACCGCGTGCGCGACCTCGGATCGCGCGTCGTCGAGCCGCGGCTGCGCGACCTCGCGTCGCGGCATCCGTCCGTCGGCGACGTGCGCGGGATGGGGCTGTTCTGGGCCATCGAGCTCGTCAAGGACCGCGAGACCCGCGAGCAGCTCGTGCCGTTCAACGCGAGCGGGACGGATGCCGCACCTCTGGCCGCCGTCGCCGCGGCGTGCAAGCGGGACGGCGTGTGGCCGTTCACCCACTTCAACCGCGTGCACGTCGCTCCCCCGCTGATCATCACCGAGGACGAGCTGGTGCGCGGCCTCGACGTCATCGATCGCGCGCTCTCGGCGGCCGACGAGTACGCCGCCCGCTGACGACGGTCCGCCCCCCTATTCCGCTTCCGGACATTTGGCAAGCCCCGTGCATCCAAGCCATCCGATGCGCGGGAATGAATAGGTGAGGGATGAGGTTATCCCTTTACTCGGCACCTTTCCGGGGCCGCAGGAGGGGACAGTGGGCAAGAACTACATCGACATCGAGAACGACCAGGGCGAGACGCTGCGCTATCGCAAGCATGTCAATGGTCGTGGCCTCATCGCGCATGGAGCGAAGGTGCACCCGAGCGCCATCGTCGAAGCGGGGGCGTATGTCGAACCGGGGGTTCAGATCGCCGCAGGCGCGCATGTCGGCCGTGGCGTGTGGGTGGAGTCGGATGCCGTGATCGGCCCCGACGCCGAGATCGCGCCGCACGCCCACATCGGGCCGCGCGCCGCGATCGGGCCGCGCGCGAAGATCGGTGTCCGCACGCAGGTCGGACACGACGCCCGCGTCGCCGGAGGCTCGCTCATCGGCGACGACGAGACGATCGCCGACGGCGAGCGCGTCGCCACCGACAAGCGCGGACTCCGCCTGGCGGCCTGACTCTCCACCCCGTCCGAGATGAGGCGGTCTCCCGGCGCGCCGGCTGTCGCCGGCGCCTGTGGACAGACGGGACGCGGCGCACGGCCGCCTGACTAGCCTGTCGCCGTGAGAGACGACTCCCGCCCAGGATCGCGCCGCCGGCATCGCTGGGATGTGGCCATCGTAGGAACAGTGGTCGTCGGCGTCGTCGTCTTCGTTCTGGCGATCGCCTGGCCCGGCGAACCCGGCACGGGCGCCGACGCGCCGTGGCAGGACGACAGCCGGCTGCACCGCCGGATGCCTCTGCCGCGCGTGGTTCCGTCGCCCACCGCCGTGGAGCCCGCACCGGGGGGCGACCAGGCCGGCATCCCGCCGCGCCCCGCGCACGCGTTCGCGCTGACCGTCACGCACGTGTACGACGGCGACACGATCGAGGCGCAGGTGGTGCAGCCGAACGACATCGTGACGACGACCGCCCCGATCCGCATCCGTCTCATCGGCATCGACACCCCCGAGGGGACGCCGATGCCCGAGTGCTGGGCCGACGAGGCTCGCACGCACCTGTCGGAGCTGCTGCCCGAGGGGTCGACGTTCTGGGCCGCACCGGATGTCGACACCTGGGACGACTACGACCGCCGCCTCCTCCACGTCTGGACCTACGACGGCCGCTTCGTGAGTCATGAGCTCATCGCCGCCGGCGACGCCGAGGTGATGCGCATCGAGCCGAACGTCGCGTACGCCGACGTGATTGCGGCGGCGCAGGCCGAGGCCGAGGCATCCGGAATCGGTCTGTGGACCGCGTGCCGCTGAGACTCAGGCGAAGAGGAACAGCACGAACCCGATGAGCGGCAGCGTCCCCTGGATCAGCGCCGCCCGCAGGTACCGCAGCCCCGTCGTGATCAGCACCAGCGCCGCCGCCACCATCGACCCGAGGCTGAACAGCACGAGCGCGAGGCCGGCCGCCCGCACCGGTGCCGCGTCGGCCCCGGCATAGATCAGCACCAGGCCGATGACGACGCCGATCGCGAGGAACAGGTTGTAGAAGCCCTGGTTGTACGCCATCGGCTTCGTGATGTCGGCGGCCGCCTGGTCGGCCACGCCGAACCGTTTCCAGATCTTCGGCTGCGTCCACTGCACGCTCTCCATCACGAAGATGTACACGTGCAGCAGCGCCGCCAGCGCCGCGAAGACCGTCGCCAGGATCACCACCATGAGCGAACGATAGCGCCCCCGGATACGCTGATCGGTATGGCGAAGGGCGGGTCGCGCGCGAACGGACGGGGGCGGGATGCCGGGCCACGGCGCTCCGGTGCCGCGGGCGGCTCCGCGGCGAAGGGCAGGTCACCGAAGCCGCGTCGCCCGCAGCCGTCGCCCGGTCCGTCGCCCGTGCCCACGGAGCCGGAGCTTCCGGCCACGTTCACTCTCGGCGCGATACCCGGAGCCACGCCCGGCAAGTGGATCGACACCTGGAACGAGCGGATGCCGCGCACGGCGCTCGAACTCGTCGCCGTGCCGGTCGCCGATCAGCGGCGGGCGCTCCTGGGGGGCGAGGTCGACGCCGCGCTCGTGCGGCTGCCGATCGAGAATGACGGGCTCCACGTCATCCCCCTGTACGAAGAGGTCCCGGTCGTCGTGTGCGCACGCGACTCGCATCTGACCGCGGCCGAGGAGCTCGACACGGCCGACCTCGCGGGCGAGGTGCTCATCGTTCCGGACGACGACGTGCTCGGCATCCGTGTCCCCGGCACACAGGCCCCCCGCTTCGCGCCACCGGCCGACACCGCCGACGCCATCGCGACGGTCGCAGCGGGCGTCGGGATCGTCGTCGTGCCGATGTCGCTCGCGCGCCTTCACCGCCGCAAAGACACGGAGTACCGCCCGCTGCTCGACGGACCGACGTCGACCGTGGCGCTCGCATGGGTCGCCGACCGGACGACGCCTGCGGTCGACGCGTTCGTGGGGATCGTCCGAGGCCGCACCGCCAACTCGTCGCGGGGCTGAGCGTGTCCTCGAGCGAAGCAGGACGGAACGCGGTGGGGAGCGTCGAGCACCGGTGAGACGAAGGTGAGGGGCGCCGCCCCAGTTCCCATGCGGCACCCCTCGAGGATCGGCGAGACCCGCAGCCCGATCTGCGTCCCCATTCCGGTCTCCCGCGCTCCTGCCCGACCCCCCGTCGGGCGGCGCGAGCCGTTCCGATGATCAGGAGTCCCCGGCATCCGTCCTGATACACACCCGCCGAAGATTTCTCAGAATCCTGCGCCGTGCACCTGGAACGGCGCGACGATGCCGGTGCGGGCGGATGCCTCCGCAAGTGCGACCGACGGCGGCGCACCCGCGGCGAGGCCCTCGTGCATCGCCCCGAGCAGCTCGCACGCGTCGTCGTCGGCGACGATGACGGGCGCGGCGACGACGCTGCGCGCGCCGGCGTGAAGCCAGATCCTCGTCATGCCGACGGCTTCCTCGCCCCAGCGCACCGACGAGCGTCCCACCTCGCACGCCGAGAGGACGACGGTATCGGGAACCTTCTCGATGAGGTCGATGTCGTAGCCGAAGAGCGCGCCATCGGCCAGCTCGAGACCGGAGAACATCGGGTTGTCGGCCGCATGCCGCCCGTGGGCGGCGATGTGCAGGACGTCGGCGCGAGTGGCGAGCGCCGTCACCTCCGCGACTGTCGAGGCCTGACCGTGGAGCACCTCCGCGCGCCCCCAAGCCGCGGAGCCGATGACGACCTCTTCCTCCCCGCGCGCGACCCGGGGCCCGGCCGCGAAGCCGGCCGATGCCGGCGCTGGCGAGGCGCGGGAGCGGGCATGGATCCACGCCGTCACCGACGACGCGACAGACAGAGGGCGTTGCCGCAGCGCGGGGAGCATCGCCCACGGAACGCCGGACAGGACGCCCGGAGCGGTGATGAGGATCCGTTCGGCCTGAGTGAGCAGATCGCCGACGGGGACGACGAGGACCCTCGACAGGGCGGCGAGCCGATCCGCCAGTCCGCGGCGGATCACGCCGGCCATCGGACCTTCGACGACGGTGGCCGCCATGTCGAGATCGGCCCGAAGGCCGCGAAGCGCGGAGCGTGCGGCCTGCCAATCCAGCGCCACCAGTTCGGACCGCTCGTTCGAGACAGCCAGGGCCGCCAGCTGGGAGCCATCGAAGATGTAGGTGACCAGCACCTCGCCATCTCGCAGCGTCGCCACCGCGTCGCGAAGAGAGGCCCGGCCCCGCCGCTCACCGGCGGCCGTCTGCGACCATTGCCGTTGCCGAGCCCGGTCGCCCAGGAGCGCCGCACGGGGGCCGGAAAGCCAGTCGCCGTCGGGCTGCGCCGTCCTGAGGATGCGAAGCTCGGCGAGGTCGGCCGCGAGCTCCGGATCGGGGGGAGGCCGTAGCGGGACGACGAACCCGGTGACCGACCGTGCGCGCTCGGACCAGTCGAACACCGCCGCGTGGCTGCCTGATCGCAGCGCCGACGCGAGACCGGTCGTCGCGAGCCCGACACCACGCATGGACGCGGAGACCTGAAGGTCGAGGCTGCCGAAGGATCGACGCGTCTGGTCGAGCAGGTCGAGGCCCGCCGCCGCGTGACGACGGGTGTCTCGTTCCCGGCCGTCGGCGGCCGCACGTGCCGCGCGCATCTCGTGCGCGAGCAGCCCCACCTCCAGCGGCGTCCGCGGCCCGATCCGAGCGGCGACCACCTCGGCGCGGTGATTCCTGCGGATCCGCGCGAGCGCGTCTGTGAGCCGGAGCGCCTCAGCCTCCGAGTCGAATCCGTGCGCACGAAGTGCGGCAACGACCTCCGCCACCCTCGAAGGAGCGGGCAGGCGCCCGACCCGGACCGGCGCACCGGATCGGTCGATCCGACCCACTGCGAGCCGCGCACGCAGCCCGATGGCCTGCGCTCTCACCGCCCACCCGGTGCTCCCGATCGATGTGAAGCGACGCGCCGACGCGGAGGCGACGCGCGCCGCGCGCGACGGATCATGGCTCAGCAACGACCTGGCAAGGTGGTAGTCGGCCGTCGCCCGATCGCGCGGCGCGCGATGTCGACCGAACGCGACCGAGACCGCGGAAAGGCTGCGTTCGGCCTCCGTCACCAGCCCTGCCTCGCGGAGTACCTCAGCACGGTCCAATTCGTTCACCGCTGCCCACATCGCCGACTCGTCATCGAGCGGCTCACGCACGGACTGCATGGTCTGGAGCGCGGCGACGAGGTCGCCCGCCAGCATCAGGGTGTAACCGCGGTTATGGACAGCCAGGTCGGCCTCCGTGGTCATGCCGGCTGCGCGATACGCCTCCTCCGCGGCGACGAGGTCCGCCATGGCCTCTTGCAGGCGACCTCGCTGCATGTCCACCAGACTGCGGTTGATCCGCATGTTCGCCTGGCGGACGGGTTGGTCACTGAGCCCCCTGATGCTCTTGTCAAGCCATCCGGCTGCATCGTCGAGCAGCCCGCGCTCCAGCGCCAGCGATCCCAGCTGTCCCTGCAGCTGCGCGATCGCGGCATCCGACAGACCCTCACGGCCGAGCGCCTCGAGACACAGACTCTCTCCGCCGTCGACATCTCCCAGGCGGGCGAGAACATAGGCGGTCGTGCCGGCGATCCGTGCACCGAGCTCGATATCGCCCTCCACCTCGGCGCGCGCGGCACCGGCGGCCAGCACTCGCCGCGCATCGACATATCTGCCGCGCGTGGCAAGATGCCATCCCCGCTGGTAGAGCTGTTCCCCCGAGACCGCCACACAGCAATGATGGACCCCCGAGGGGGCGAGTGCGACTCGCTCACGGTGCGGTCCGGCGCGGCGGAGAGCCTCTACTCCCCGTCGCCGCGCTGCCCGGCCGCCCCGCCGGACTCCGGCTTCTTCATCGACCGGTCACGGGCGCGGATCTTCTTCAGCGCCTCCCCCGCTGCAGAGCTGCTCGAAGAGACGACGGAGGCGGACGGGTTCATGAGCGACTTCGCAAGCTCGCCTGCGATCATCCCGGAGACATAGGGCGCTGCGAAGCTCGTGCCGCTCCAGATCGCGAAGCCTCCGGAATGGTCGTCGGGGTCGAGGCTCCACCGCTTCCGGTCGATGCTGTCGGCTCGCGTCCCGGGCTGAATGCCTCCTTCGAGCTTCGGGAACGTCGACACCACCGAGGTTCCGGGTGCGTACACGGTGATCCAGTCGCCGATGTTGCTGTAGAGCGCGACCGATGTCAGCGACGGGTTCAGAGCCCCGACGGCGATATGGTCCTCGAGGTCTTCCGGCTCCTCGAGCCCCAGCTCCGGATCGCCTTTGGCCGACAGGGCCGCCGGAAAGCTCGGCCGGGCAGTCGCGTCGTTGCCGGCGGAGCAGACCACGACACAGCCCTTGCCCCGCAGGCGCACGAGCGCTTCGTGCAGCCGGCCACTGTAGAGCCCGTCCTCGGGCGTCTCGTGGTAATAGCCGAGCGAGAGATTCACGACGTCCACGTGATTTCCGCGCGGCCGATCGATCCAGACAGCGAGTTCCTCGAGTGATTCGATCAGCTCGTGCTCGAGCACCATCCCGTTGCTGTCCGCGACGCGGATGGCGAGGATGTCGGCATCGGGGCACGCCTGGTGCACGACGCCGCACACCATGGTGCCATGCCCGGCCGCGCCATCCAGGAAGCCGTCGAGGGGGCCGGACTGGTCGCCGTGCACCTCCGGGTCTGTGAGAGGGTCGTCGACCCCGATGACCCTCCCCGGCCCCTTCGTGGGAGACGGGATGTTCCGACGCACGATCACGTCACCCTGTACGCGCGGGTCGTCGAACCACTCGTGCGCCCCGCACCCGGTGTCGACGACGGCGACGACGGGCCGTCGGCCGCCGGTGAGCTCCGCGCGGAAGGGAGGAGCGCCGACGTACGAGACGACCTCGAGCCCTCCGCCACCCGGGTACGCGTACCCGGCGGTGCCCGACGGGTTGGTCATCCCGTGGGGGTTGGTCATCCCATGGGGGTTGGTCATCCCATGGGGGTTGGTCATCCCGTGCGGGTTCGTCATGCCATGTGGATTGAGTCCGATCGGGTCGACTGTCAGCACATGGTCGAGGCTCACGTTCTTCAGCGCGGCCTTCATCCGGTCGATGTCCTCGCGGGAGACGACAGGCTCGGGCACGCCGGCATCGCCCCCGCGCTCTTGGGCCTGGGGGCCGGGAGCCTGCCGGCGGGTGGATTCCAGTGGCTCACCGGCCGCGGAGCGGTCGGCGGCTCGTGCCACCAGGCGACGGGCACGCCGGCGACGTGAGCGGGCCGGGTCCGCGTCCTCTTCCTCCTCGCCGAGGCCCCGCGACGTGCTCGCTCCCTCGTACTTCTCGAGTCGTTCCGCGACCGCATCGATGACGATCAGCCGCCGCGCGTGCTGCAGCAGCCGCCACGCGTCGACCACGGGCACGGGCTCGTCGTCGCGGGTCTCGCTGGGCACCTGGATGATGTTCGCGGTGGTGATCTGGCCGAAGTCGGAGGCCTTGTCGACGACGGGCGGATCGACTTCGATCTCCCAGCCGAGCTCCTTGCCCGCGGCCTTCAGCGCGGTGAGGGCGTCGTTGCGGTCATCGCCGAAGATCAGGAGATGTCCGGGCGCATAGGCCGATGGGAACGCCTCGACGCCGGGGGCGGTGTGCCATCGGGGGTCGAGCCCGACGCCGCGCGGGGCTCCAGCCTTCGCGCGATCCCGCCAGCGACGATCCGCTCCATTGGACATGTCTTCTCCCTCTTCACATGCGGAATCCGCGGCCCCCAGGCCGCGGCATCCCGATCGGTACTGCTTCGAAACTGCGTCAGACTTCGAACTGCGGGGTCTGGAAGTCGCGCAGCGCGCCGTCGGCGTCGCGCACCACCAGGCGGAGGCGCGCCACCCCTGGCGTGACCTCCTCGAAGGCGAAGCGTCCGTGCTCGCCCGGTTCGGCCGACCACTCGCGGTCGCCCTGAAGCAATCGGATGGCCAGAGCCTCGCCATCCACCCATCCGTCCACGCGCCGGCCGCCGTCCTCAGTGGCGGTGACGTGCAGCAGAACGGTGGTCGTGCCGTCGCTGAACTGCAGGGTCGCCGTGTCGGCCTCGCCGCGCACTGCGGCGAGCGTGCCTTCCACGAGCGTCAGCAGCGCGTACTCGCGCGACAGGTCCTCGACGGCGACCGCGGCGACCATGCGGTCGACCAGATCGGCCGGCACGGGATCCACGTCCTCCCACATGCGGCGCATGCGTGCGAAAAGCGCGGCGTCGGCCGCGAAGTCCTCAGTTGCCATCGTCGTCACCTCTCCACCCGTCTCCCTCGAGAACGGCGCGCAGTTTTGCGAGGCAGCGCTGGCGGGTCGGTCCGATCGATCCGATCGGCATCGCCAGATCTTCGGCGATGCGGGCATAATCGGGGCGGTCCTCGAACGCGACGATCCGCAGCAGGCGCTGGCATCGGTCGTTGAGCGTGGCCACCGCGGTCCACAGGCGACGGTTCTCGTCGTCGTGCGCGGCGGTCTGCTCGGCGGATTCGTGGACCGGAAGGTGCGGTTCGAGCGACTCGGCCTCCGTCGCATCGGCACGCCGATGCTGTTTGCCGACCCGCCACGCCTCACGGCGTGCGCACATCGTGAGCCATCCCGACACCGCCAGGGGGTCGTTGATGCTCTCGTGACGGCGCACCAGCGTCAGCCACGTCGTCTGCACGACGTCCTGCGCGAGCGCGTGGTCGAGGCCGTACGCCCGGACGACGTGCCACAGCGGCGGCGTCATCAGGCGGACGAGCTCATCCATCGCACGACTGTCACCTTCGCGCCACCGCATGAAGAGTGCGGCGGCGCGCTCCCATCGCGCCGGCTCCACGGAGTCGACGGATGCCTCGGCGCCCGCGTGCGTCATAGCGCCCATTCTGTCCACACCATGCCCGAGCGCGGTAGTACCCGTTTGATACACGGATCTCGGACCGACATCGATGATTTCAGCCGTCTCGCAGGGTTCGCCGGGCGGGGACCTAGACTGCGTGCATGACGACCGCGCCGTTGCTCTATGTCTGCGTGCGCCCGCAGCAGGGTGCGGCCGCCGCGGAGTACGAGTCTTTCCGCACCGCCATGCGCCTCGACGAGGCCGCAGTGGCGCACCTCGACCTCGTGCGCGAGCCGCTGCCGGCCGACGCTTTCGAGCGCTACGCCGGGTTCCTGGTGGGCGGCAGCCCCTTCAACGTCACCGATCCGGAGTCGACCAAGACCGACGCGCAGCGCCGCCTCGAAGCCGACCTCGCTCGCATCGCAGAGCGCGCCGCAGCAGGCGACGGACCGGCCGCCCTGTTCACGTGCTACGGGATCGGCATCGCCACGCGCACGCTCGGCGGCACGGTCAGCCGGGCCTTTCCCGAAGACACCGGCCCGGTGGCCGTCGAGCTGACGCCCGAGGCTCGCGCCGACCCGCTCTTCGGCGGGCTCGCCACCCGGTTCACGGCGCTCACGGCCCACAAGGAGGGCACGGGCGAGCTGCCGGCTGGCGCGGTCCTGCTGGCGAAGAACGACGGATGCCCCGTCCAGGCGTACCGCGTCGGCGACCGGCTCTACGCGACCCAGTTCCATCCCGAGCCGACGACGACTGCGTTCACCGAGCGCATGGCCGTGTACCGCGACGACGGGTACTTCGATTCGGCGGACTACGACGCGATCGCCGGGCGCGTGCTCGCGGCATCCGTCACCGAACCGGCGCGTCTGCTGCGCGCGTTCGCCGCCCGCTTCGCGGCCTGAGCCGCGGGACCCAGGTCGGCCGGGGCCGCGCGGGCCGGAGCCGCGCGCCGTCGGCGGGTCAGACCTCGGCGTTGCGCATCGCGGAGAGCTCCCGCACGATCGTGCCGATCACTCCCGCGGCGAGGATGATCGCGGCCACCACCAGCGCTGTGATCGCGATCGCCGCGCTGGGCGGCTCGCCGGTGAGACGCGCGACCGCGAGCCAGCAGAGCCCCCACGCCAGCGCGAGCGCCGGAGCGAGCCGCCACCGGCTCGCTGCCTCGATTCCGAGCCCCACGATCCCGACGAGGACGAGCACGATCACTCCCCACAGGTCGGCCGCGTCCGCCCACTCGTGGGGCCCGACCGCGGTCAGCCACGCCGTGATGTTGGCGACGGTCGCCAGGGTCACCCACCCGAGGTGCAGACCCGTGACGCCGTCGACGAGGAGCCGATCCGCCCAGCCGTCGGCCGGCTCGATCACGGTGCGGTGGAAGGTGACCCCGAGCAGCAGCAGGAGCACGATGATCGCGAGCACCGTGAGCGCGAGCGATCCGAACTGGGCCGTCACGAGCCACAGCCCATTGAGTGCCATCGTTCCCGCGATGAGCCAGCCCAGAGCCCGCTGGCGCTCGCTCCCGCGCTGCCGGGGTAGGGCCTGCCACACCGTGTACGCGAACAGGCCGACGTAGATCGCCGTCCAGATCGAGAACGCCGGGCTCGCGGGGGCGAGGTACGAGCCGTCCTCGTCGAGTGCGCCGTCCTGCAGGTCCTGCACCGGTGTTCCGCCGAGCAGCCCGGTGCCGACCATCGCGGCGACGATCATGAAGCAGAACGCGCTGATGACGATGATCTGCCGGGCGAGGTCTCTGGCGGCCATGCTCACACGCTAGGCCCCACGCCTTCTCGCGGCGAGCGCATTGACAGGATGTCCGCCTGCCGATAGCCCCTCGTCACGCTCCGCCCGGCGGGTCCAGCAGCAGCGCGACCCGTTCCGACAGATACGCGTCGAGCGGGATGAGTCCTCCCGCCGCGCTCCAGCGCACGCTCGGCACGCCGTCGGCGGCGAAGAGCGGGGCGGATGCCTTGCCCCGGTCGACCGCGCCGGGCTGCAGCATCCGCCATCCGATGTGCACGATCTCGCCCTCGGCGAAGCCGCCGCGGTGCGCTGCCGCGGCGAGCTCCGCGCGCTGTCGCTGCGACTCGGCCGGGTAGCCGCGGCGCACTTCCTGACGGGCGCGCAGGATGTCGCCGGTGGCGAAGACCGCGTCCTCGGTGAGCAGCAGCACCCCGAGGTGCCACGCCGAGCCGCGGCGGTCGATCCGAGGAGCCCGCGCCAGACCGAGGAAGCGCTTGGGGACGACGAGTTCGCCGAGCGCCTCGCGGGGCGCATCGGCGAGGCGCGAACGCGCGGCGTCGAAGAGCTGGCGGGCGCTCACGCCATGTCGTCCTGCAGGGAGGGGTTCGCGCGGAGCCGCTCGCCGCGCAGCGCCATGCCTACGAGCGGGAAGACCAGCACCGACAGCATGCCGCCCGCGACGAGCACGCTCTGCTGCGTCGTGTCGAGGATCTTCTCGTCCACGCCGATCTGCGTGACGGCCACGATGATCGGCAGCCCGGTCGCGCCGAGGAGGGCGATCGACAGACGCTCGCGGCGCGAGGACCCCTCGGGCGCGGCGAGCGTCGACGGGAGCCCGCGCACGACGAACAGCGCGACGAGGACGACCGGCACGAGCCAGAAGAGCACCGGATCGTCCAGCAGCGCCTGCAGGTCGAAGGTGATCCCGGTGTAGATGAAGAAGATCGGCACGAGGAAGCCGAAGGCGACGCCCTCGATCTTGCTCTCGACGGCGTGACGGTCGTGCTCGGTCGCATCGCGCATGAGCAGGCGCCAGATGATGCCGGCGGTGAAGGCGCCGAGCAGCATGTCGAGGTCGAGCAGGACGCTCAGCGCGACGAGCGCGGCGAGGATGACGAACACGACGCGGATGGCGAACTGCCCCGACGTGTGCAGCGTCGAGTTGACGAAGGAGTGCATGGCGCCGCGGGGCATGCGGAAGGCGAGCCAGAGCGCCACCCCCGCGAAGGCGGCGAAGAGCCCGAGCACGATGGTGGACAGGCCCGGCTCGCGGCCGCCGAGGAAGATCGAGATGGCGATGAGCGGTCCGAACTCCCCGATGGCGCCGATCGCCGCGACGGCCTTGCCGAACGGTGTCGGCAGTTCGCCCGCGTCCCGCAGGATCGGTAGGAGCGTGCCGAGCGCCGTGGAGCACAGCGCGACCCCGATGACGATCGCGGCCTCGCCCGGCGCGAGCAGCCAGCCGGCCAGGATGCCGGCGGCGAGGCTGATGATCCAGCCCAAGGAGGCCCGGCGCCCGAGCCGACCGCGGAACGACCCGAACTCGATCTCGGTGCCTGCGACGAAGAACAGCATCGCGAGGCCGAAGTTCGACAATGTGTCGAGGAACGCGTCCGGCGTCACCCAGCCGAGGACCGCCGGGCCGATCAGAATGCCGAGCACGAGCTCGAACACGACCACCGGCACGCGCACCCAGTGCCCGAGCCCCCGCGCCAGCAGCGGCGCGAGCACCGCCATCAGCGGGATCAGGACGAGCGTCGCCGGCGTGAGACCTTCCACGCGAACAGACTAGCCAGGCGACGTCAGCCCGCCGAGACTCCGTCGAGCCAGCGCAGCATCGCCGGCAGTGCCAGGTAGGCCACGGTGCCGTGGTCGGCGAACGGGATCTCGTGGTACGTGACGTCGATGCCGAGCGTCGCCTCGTGCTGTGCGAACTCGGCGGTGTCGTGCGGCACGACGAGTTCGTCGTCGAGCCCCTGGGCGAGGAAGAGGGGCGCGTCGAAGGCGGTGGCGCCCGCGGAGTTCTGGGCGAACAGCGTCGCCCAGGGCTCGGTGGTCGTCGGATCGCTCGTCGTGAAATCGCCGACGAGCGGCTGGCCAATCTCGTGGAGCGTCGAGAGGTTCGACAGCAGGCACAGCTCGTTCATGCGCGGCTCGATCTCGCGTGCGGCGGGGGTGAGGATGCCCTCGAGGGATGCCTCGGGGTACACCTCCCCGTACGACGTGAAGGCGTAGGCGCCGATTGTGACACCCGAGATGTCGTCGAGATGCGCGCTCATGAGGCCCGGGAGGTCGGCCGCGGGTGCCGCCGCGGCGACGGCCTGGAGTTCGAGCTCGGGGGTGTAGTCGGCGGCCTGCTGGGCGGCGAAGAGCACCGCCTGCCCGCCCTGGGAGTGCCCCCACAGCACGACGCGCTCGCTCGCGCGGGCATCGGGGACCGCGCGGGCGGCGCGCACGGCGTCGAGCACGGCGTTGCCCCCGGTCGCGCCGACGAGGTACGAATCCACGCCGTCGGTCCCCATCCCGACGTAGTCCGTCGCCACGACGGCGTAGCCGCGGTCGAGCAGGAACCGGAGGCCCTCGATGCCGACGAAGGGGTCGAACCCGTGGGAGGGGGCGCAGTGCCGGGCGGCGCCCGTCGTGGGATGCCCCCACGACACGACCGTGCGGCCACGCGAGGGCGCCGGCGTCAGCGGCACCACGAGCACACCCGTCGCCACGGCGGGATCGCCGTGCACGTCGGTGGTGCGGTACATGATCCGCCATGCTCGGGCGGCCAGGGGCGCACCGAGGAGGGAATCGGCCTTCACGAGTGAGCCGTGGTCGCCGTCCGCCGCGTCGTCGGGCTGCGCGTAGAACGCGTCGATGCCCGGGCGCTCGAGCGCGTCGCCGACGATCCTGGCCTCTTCGGCCGCGACCACGCCGCCCACGACGGCGAGCGTCGCCGCCACGAAGGCGATGACGAAGCGGTGGCGGCGCGCGCGGCGCGTCGAAGACCCCATCGGTGCGACCGTACCGTGTCGGACAGGTCCGGCGCGCGGCGCGCGGCGCGCGGCGCGCGGCGCACGGAACCGCGACAGGGCGGGTCTCCGCCGGCAACGCCTGCGCAGACCCACCCTCCCACGGGTGAAGGGGCCTGGTCAGGCCAGCGCGGGCTCGCGCTCGGATGCGGCGGCGGGGTCGGGCTCCAGCTGACGCGCTGGAGGCGTGAGCTCCGCGCGCGTGCGGTGGTGGCCGATCAGCGCCAGGATCACGCCGCCGACGAGCCACGCGCCGAGGATGGTCCACTGCACCCAGGTGGAGGCATCCGGGAAGTACATCACCGACCGCAGCAGATTCGCCGACGCACCCGGCACGAAGAACTGGCCGATCGCGCCCCACGGCTCGGGAAGGAACTGCGGCGGCAGGGCCGCGCCGGCGATCGGGTTGGCGATGAACATGGTGATGACGGCGCCGAGCGCGATGCCGGGAGGGCCCATCAGCGCCGCGAGTCCGACGATGAGTGCGGACGTCGCCATGACGCCGAGGCCCAGCACCGCCGCGTTGAGGAGCCAGTCGCCCGAGAGGATGCCGAACCAGGTCTGCATCACCAGGGCGATGAGCGCGCCCGCCGCGACGCCGAACACGAGCAGGCCGACGAGGCGACGCACGACGCCCTGCACGAGCAGGGTCAGCAGGATGCCCCCGAGCATCCCGCCGAGAACCATCGGGAAGACGGATGCCGCGAGCCCCGCGCCCGTGCTGTCGCCGTCGGTCAGCGGCACGACATCGGTGACGGTCACGGTCGGGATCTCGCCAGGCGCGCCGGCCGCTCCTTCCGGGAGCTGCGGACGCTGGCCGGCCTGCAGCGCGCCGAAGATGGCCGTCAGCTGCTCGGTGAGCGCCGTCTTGGCGGCGGTGTCGATCTGCGTCTGGAGCTGCGTCGCGACGCCGCGCAGCGCCTGGGCGGCAGCGGGGCTCGCGGCCGAGGCGATGAGCACCTCCGGCTCATCGCCGAGGAGGATCGCGCCGTACAGCTCGCGCGACTCGATCTGCGACACGGCATCGCCGGCGGAGTCGATCTCGCGCAGGTCGAACGGTGCGGGGTCCTGCTCGGCGAGCTTGTCTTCGACGAGGGTCACGGCGTCTTCGGGTCCTGAGATGCCGACGGGCAGGTTCTGGGGCTGTGAGGTGGCGGCGGGCCACACGAACGCCATCACGATGACGGCGACGATCAGCGACCCGATGAGGCCGAAACCCGCAGCGACGGTCCAGCGGGTCGGACGCACCGAGGCGTCCGGCGTAGCGCGATGAAGGGACATCGCAACCTCCTTAAAGAGAATGCCGATTCTGTTTGCGAGGGTAACAGAATGGGTATTCTGTTTCCATGCCCAAGGTGTCGAAGGAGTATCGCGAGGCGAGGCGCGACGAGATCGCCCGCGCCGCCCTGCGCTGCCTCCAGCGAAACGGCGTACGCGACACCTCCATCGCCGACATCGTCGAGGAGTCGGGCCTGTCCACCGGCGCGATCTACTCGCACTTCTCGAACAAGGCCGAGCTCGCCCGCTACATCGTGGGGCGGTTCCTCTTCCCCCGCATCGACGCCCTCGAGGCCGTCGGTCGGCGAGGGGAGGTCCTGACTCCACGCCAGGCGCTGTTCGGCATGCTGTCCGCCTTCGGCGACGCCGGGCTCTCGCCGTCGCTCGTCCTCCAGTTCTGGGGCGAGGCCATGGTCGAGCCCGGGCTTCACGATGAGATGCTCCGCACCGCGGGCCGGCTGCGTGAGGCGCTGTCACATGCGATCACACCGTGGGCTCGCACGCGGGCGGCCGATGGGACGGATGCCGCGGCGCTGGCGACCGACACAGCCCGGTCGATCGCGGCCCTGGCCCAGGGCTACATCGCGAACACCGCCGTCTTCGGTCCCCGCTCCATCGAGGAGTACCTCGCGAGCGCAGGCGCGGTGCTCTCGAGCTGAGGGTCGTCCGGGATCGCACGGTCGGCGAGCGAGTGAGGAACGAGCGAGAGACGCCGCGCCGACGGTCCGCGGGGGCGGTCGCCGAGGCTAGACCGCGCGCACCTCGGGATCGTCGCGTCGGTGCGCTGCGACATCCGTCTCCGGCGCCGCCGTGATCTCGCGGACGGGTGCGGGTGCTGTCCGGCGCTCGGCGCTGCGGACCACGTTCCGCGCTGCCCCGCCGGCCTTGCCCCCGCCGGCACGGATCTCACTGTGCAGGCGCTCCATGCGCGCGTCGAGCTCGGCGGCGGTGTCGGCGGCGTCCTTGAGGCTCTCGAGCAGCTCGTCGGGCACCTGGGTGGCGTACTTGTAGTAGATCTTGTGCTCGAGGCTGGCCCAGAAGTCCATCGCGATCGTGCGGAACTGCACCTCCACGGGCACCTCGATGCGGCCGGTGGAGAGGAACACGGGCACTTCAAGGATCGCGTGCAGGCTCTTGTACCCGTTGGGCTTGGGCGCGGCGATGTAGTCCTTGACCTGAAGCAGGCGCACGTCGTCCTGCGCGGTCAGCAGGTCGAACAGGCGGTAGACGTCGGCGGTGAAACTGCACGTGATGCGGATGCCGGCGATGTCGGTGATGCTCTGGCGGATCGAGGCGAAGTCGCCCTCGATGCCCTTGCGCTGCACCTTCTCGACCAGGCTGTCAGGCGACTTCACACGGCTCGACACGTGCTCGATCGGGTTGTAGTCGTGGGTCAGCAGGAACTCGTCGCGCAGGATGCCGATCTTGGTCTCGACCTCCTGCAGGCCGAAGCGGTACTCCATCATGAACCGCTGCAGCTCGTCGCGAAGCTCCCGCAGCTCGGTCGGCGAGACGGTGATCTCCCCTTCGTCGGTCGCCGTCGATGGCACCAGCGGTGCAGGAGTCGCCATGCACTTCACGCTATGGGCCCGGCCTACGAGACTCCTGAGAGAAGCGGATGCCGCAGCCCGGCGCGCGGCGTTTCCCGCCCCGTCGACAACGCGGTTGCTCGCCGAGCGACCACGCCGTCGGCGCCGGCGACGAGGTCGCTCGACGAGACCGCGGCCTCTCGACGCAGCGGCCGGGGTCAGAGGTCATCGAGCGCGCGCTGCGCGCGCTCCGACTCCTTCGCCGCATCCCGAGCCTTCGCGGCGGCGTCGGCGCGCTCGCGCTCGACCGCCTCGAGCTTGCCGACGGCGGTCTCCTCGTCCGACTCCAGGGCGGCGAGGTCGCGGCGGAGGTCGTCGATCCGCTCCCGCACGTGGTCGACCCGCTCCTGGGCCTTCGCCCGGCGCGCGTCCACGCGCGCGAGCTCGCGCTCGGCCTCGTTCGCGAGTCGCTCCGCCTCGCGCGCGGCCTTCTCGGCGGCCTTGCGGGCGCGGCGATCGGCCAAGTCGTCCCGCGGCGGCGGCGCGACGATGCCCGGCAGCGATCCGCCCACCGCATCGGCCAGCGCGGCCGGATCGATGTCGCCGGCCTCCAGCGGCGTGACCAGGCGGCCGGTGAGGACGGCCGCGGCGGCAGCGGCATCCATCACCGCGGCATTGATGGTCTTCTCGACGTCGTCGCGCGCGGCGGCGCTGAGGCTGCCGCCCGCTTGCTCCGCGAGCCCGACCGCCTGCTTGGCGAGAGCCGCCACGAGCTGGCGGCGCTGGCGGCTCAAGCGCGACAGCTCGGCCGCGTCGAGGTCGTCCTGCGCCTCGCGCAGAGCCGCCGACAGCTCGACGGCGTCGGCGAGCTGTCCGTCCCGCGCGAGCAGGTTGACCGCCCAGGCCGACACCGCGGGCTTGCGCAGGGTCTTGACCCGCTTGCCCACCGCGGGTGCGGCGAGTCCGGCCCGTGCGTTGCGCGCCGCCGTGAACTCCGCCGGCGGCAGGGCATACAGCTCGGACGCGATCGCGTCGAGGTCCTCGTCTGCGTCGGCCTGCGGCATCCGTCCATTCTTGCCGTCGGGAGGCGCAGAGGCATAGATCCCCGCACACCCCGCCGAACCCACACCCCCGCCGCGAACCCACATCTCCGCGGGTGCGGCAAGATGTGGGCTCGCCAAGGGTGTGTGGGTTCGGCGTGGGCGGAGGGCAGGGGAAGGGATGCGGGCCGCGCTCACACGATCTCGTAGAAGCGCCAGAGGCCGAACTCGGGGACGAGGACGCGGATGTCGCTCCAGCCGGCCTCCCTCGCGTAGCCGCGCAGCGTCGACGGGCGCATCACCGTGCCGGTGGCGGCGCTCGGCCGGTGCGACCGCCCGTCGGGGAGGCAGACGAACAGGCTGAACCCGTAGAGCAGGCGCTCCAGCTCCGAGGCATCGGGAGCGAAGCGCTCCTCGGTCGCCTCGTCCATGATCACGACGACGCCGTCCGGGGCCACGGCGGCGCGGGCGGCTGCGAGCACCGCGACGGGATGGGGCATGTCGTGGAGGCACTCGAAGGCGAAGACGGCATCGAACGGCCCGTGCTCGGCGACGAGGGCGGCGTCGCACAGCAGGAACTGGACGCGATCGGCGACGCCTGCCTCCTGGGCGTTGCGCCGCGCCATCTCTACGGACGCCTCGTCGACATCGAAGCCGACGACCCGCAGCTGAGGGTGCGCCTGCGCGAGGGCGATCGACGACCATCCCCCGCCGGCGCCGAGGTCCGCGATGCGGGCACCGGGGCGCCGCAGGATCTGCTCGACGCGATCGATCTCGGCGAAGACCGACGGCAGCTGATCGAACCACGGGCGGTTCATGTCGGCCTGGGCCTCGCGGGCGTGTACGCCGAGCTGCTCCCAGCTCACGCCGCCGCCGGATCGGTAGGCATCGAGCAGGGCGTCGAGCTGGCCGGAGGCGGCGGCCGCCATGCGGGCGAGCGGCTCGAGATAGGAAAGACTGCCGCGGTCGAGCAGCACCTCGGCGACCCCCGCGGCGAGGCGGAAGCGCCGCGCCCCCGCGGCCGCTTCCGCGTCGTCGACGTCGAGGATGCCGCTCGCGGCCTGCTGCTCGAGCCACTCCCGGGCGTAGCGCGCGTCCGCGTCGGTGCGGCGGGCGAGCTCGTCGGCGGTGAGGCCGTCAGCCTTCGCCAGTTCGGCGTACCAGCCGAGCTGCGAGCCGAGGTGGACGGCCATCAGGTCGAACCAGCCGAGCGTGGCGTGCGTGAGCCGGTCGGCGAACGCGGCGGTCGCCTCCACCTCGGGGCCCGCGCCGGTGGCGGCGCCGGTGGCGGCGGCGGTGTCGGGGTCGGTGTCGGTGTCGGTGCCGGTGAGCAATGTGGTGGACATCGTGGTCTCCTTCGTGCGGGCGTGCAGGAGTGATGATCACGAAGCTACGGAGCGAGCAGGTCCCCTCGCGTCGGGAGAACCGCGCAAGTTCGGCCGCGGCTCTGCATCATTCGATGCAGAGTCCGCGCCGGGGCCGGCAGCGCGTCCGGAGTCAGCCCCCGCGCCGTGCGCCGTGCTCATGCCACCAGGCGGCCGCCGCCGTGCGCGAGCCGACGTCGAGCTTCAGGTAGACGTTGGCGAGGTGCCGGCTCACCGTCTTCTCGCTGATGTACAGCTCAGTGGCGATCTGGCGGTTCGACCTGCCGCGCGCCACCAGCGCGACGATCTCGCGCTCCCGCGCGGTCAGCGGACCGCCGTCCGCCACCGCGGCCGACCCTGTGGTCACGACGACAGGGGGCGCGCCGAGGCGCTCGAAGGTGGCCGCAGCCTGATCCCGCAGCGACGCGGCGAGGACGACCTCGCCCCGTCCCTCATGGGCCGACGCGAGCCAGCACAGCACGTTCGCCTGCTCCCACGGCTGGCGCACTGCCCGGAAGAGCTCGAGCGCGACCTGCAGCCGAGCGATCGCGGCATCCATGTCGCCGGAGCGGACCAGCACCATGCCCTGCGCGTGGGCCGCCCACGCCTGGAATCCGTCGCTGGCGAAGGCATCGGCATCCGTTCGGAGCTCGTCGAGCAGGCGCTCGGCGTCCTCGCGCCGTCCGTTCGCGAGCGCGATCTCGATCGCGGGGCGCAGCAGCCGCACCCGGCCCATCCGGTCGCGCTGCGACAGCGACGCGGTGATCATCGCTGCGGCGCGTTCCGCGTCTCCCTCCGCGAGCACGAGCAGCGCCTCGCCGGGAGCCGGGTCGACGCCGAGCGCGCGCGCCCGGGCATAGGCGCCCCTCGCGCCGGTGGCGTCGCCACGCAGTCGGCGGATCTCACCCACCTGATGCCAGCCCTCCCCCGCGACCCACGGGTGGTCGGATGCGAGGTCGTCGCACACGCGCTGCAGGGCCGCTTCCGCGGCATCCCATTCCCCGCCCGCCGACTGCAGCTCCAGCCGGTGCACACGGCAGACGCCGGCGTACACGACGTCCGCGCCGCGCGCTGCGCACCAGGCCTCGGCCGCCCGAGTCCAGTCGGCCATGCGACGGAAGTCGGCCAGCTCGTGGCACACGTGGATCGTGGTGCACAGCACGTCGCCCGCCCACTCGGCTTCGAGCTCGTCCGATACGACGCACAGCATCGCCTCGTCGAGGTGGGCGAACCCCTCGGCGGTCCGCCCGGCGCGGATGGCGTGCATGCCTGCCACGACGGAGCTCAACGCCGACACGGCGGGCACGCGCAGCTCTTCGGCGAGCTGGCGCATGCGCGCGACGCTCTCTGGGCGCCACATCTCGCCGGTGTCGTCGAGGTCCATGCTCTCCGTGAGATACACCTCGTACGCGTGGCCGCGCCCGTCGGGCAGGTCGGCGAGGATCCTCCGCGCCCTGCGCACCCACGCCTTCCCCACGGTGAGTTCGCCGCGGGTCAGGCGCACCAGCGCGACGACCAGCGCGGCCTCGGCGGCCGCCATGTCGGCGCCCTCGTCGGTCAGCACGCGGAACGCAGCTTCGAGGTGGAGGAGGCCGGCCTCCTGACGGCCGAGCCACCACTCGCACGACGCGAGCGCGCGCAGATCCTCACCCGTGGCCGGCGCACCGCCCCGGGCCGTCGCGAATCCCTCCCGGGCGGCCTTCCAGTCACCGGACCTATATGCCGTCCGCGCTCGCTCGAGGGCGGCGGTGGTGTCCGCCATGCGGGAATGGTACCGCCATCGACGCACGCTGTCCGGGCGATCCCCCGTGACCTCGCTGCCCGCGACCGGGGCGGGAATTCTTCGAGCGGGCCGACAGCGCGTACAGCGCGAGCATGATCGCCATGGTCGTGAGGTAGAAGCCGTGGAGCACCCAGATCGGCCCGAACGGAAGACTCAGCACGTACACCGTGTAGACGGCGTTGCCGACGTTGCCCATCACCAGCGCGCTGAGGCTGTACGAACGCAGGTCGCCGGAACGCACGGCCTTGACCACCATCGGCAGATTGGCCGCGGCGAACAGCACGGTCGAGACCGTCCCGGCGAGCGTCGCAGCATCCATACAGGGAAGATACGGATGCCGCTCACCGCGATACATCGGCCGTTCGATGCATCCCCGTCCGGGGCCGATCTGCATCATTCGCCCGGTGGGCGTCGAAGGCTCAGGAGACGCGCCGGCCGCCACCCGCTGCCCGGCCCCGGATCGGACGGTTCCCCTGAATCGTCGACGCCGACCGTCTCAGACGGCGAGGACGGATGCCGCCTGCCGTGCGGCGCCGAGCGCGACGTACTCGCCCGGCTCGGGCACCTCGACCGGCAGGCCGAGCACGAGCGGCGCGATCTCGCGCACCGCCTGGGACTGGGCGCCGCCGCCGACGAGCAGAGCCCGCTCGAGCGGCACGCCGAGACCTCGCAGCGCCTCGAGCCCGGCGGCGAGCCCCGAGAGCATGCCCTCCACCGCCGCACGAGCGAGGTTCTCGCGCGTCGTCGAGGCGAGGGTCATGCCGCTGAGTGACGCCGTCGCATCGGGAAGGTTGGGAGTGCGCTCGCCTTCGAAGTACGGCACCAGGGTGAGCCCCGCAGCACCGGGCCCCGCTGCCAGGGCGAGACGCGACAGCTCGGCGTGGTCGACGCCGAGCACGCGCCCGATCGCGTCGAGCACGCGCGCGGCGTTGAGCGTCGCCACCAGCGGCAGGAACCGTCCGGTGCAGTCGGCGAAGCCGGCGACCGCGCCGGTCGGGTCGATGGTGCGCTCCTCGCTCACGGCGAAGACCGTACCGCTGGTGCCGATCGACACCACGACGTCGCCGGGGCTGGCGCCGAGCCCCAGAGCAGCGCCCGCGTTGTCGCCGGCGCCTCCGCCGACACGGCGGTCCGCGGCATCCGTCACCCATTCCTGCGGTCCGAGCACGCGCGGGAGCACGGCGTCATGACCGAGCGCGGCGGCCAGGAGCTCGCGATCGTAGCCGCCGGTGGCGGGGTTCCAGTAGCCGGTGCCCGACGCGTCGGACCTGTCGGTGACGAGCTCGTCGAGCACGGGTCCGCGGGACGACTCGCCCTCGGGCCCGAAGCCGCGCAGCCGCCACGTGAGCCAGTCGTGAGGAAGGGCGACAGCGGCGACGCGCGCGGCGTTCTCGGGCTCGTGGTCGCGGAGCCAGCGGAGCTTGGTGATGGTGAAGGATGCCACGGGCACGAGGCCGGTCCGCCGCGCGAGCTCGTCGGCGCCGAACTCGGCCGTGAGGTCGGCGGCGGCCTGCGCCGAGCGCGTGTCGTTCCACAGCAGCGCGTCGCGGATCACGCGGCCGTCGGCGTCGAGCGCGACCATGCCGTGCTGCTGCCCGCCGACCGCCCACGCCTCCACGTCGTCCAGTCCGCCCGCGTCGGCGATCGCCTCCTGCAGCGCGGTCCACCACGCCTCGGGGTCGACCGACGTGCCGTCAGGGTGCGACGCGCGGCCCTGCCGGACGACGGCGCCGGTCGCGGCATCCGTGATCACGACCTTGCACGACTGCGTCGACGAGTCGACTCCCATCACGAGCGTCATCGCTTCTCCTGTGCTGTCTGTCGGGCTCGGTCGCGCCCGCCCCGCAGACCGTGAGACGACAGCGGCGGGACGAGACACCGGGGTTCACCCTGGGTCTCGTCCACCGGCTGTCGTCTCACGGTCGAGCGTGGTCGGAGCGCGGAGGTGGGCCGGGTCGGGTCAGCCGCGGGCGCCGAGCAGGTGCTCGGTGGCCAGCTGCTGGAGGCGGACGAAGCCGAAGCCCTTGCCGCCGAGGTACGCGTTCGCGTCGAAGTCCTCGTAGGCGGAGCGGTCGGCGAGGAAGTCGTCGTACGACTCGCCCTCGTTGAGCGTCGGCACCGAGAGCTCGTCGACCTTCGCGGCGGCGAGCGCCTCCTGCACCTCGGGGTCGGCGCGGAACGCCGCGGCGCGCTCCTTGAGCAGCAGGTAGGTGCGCATGTTCGCAGCAGCCGAGTCCCACACGCCGGTCTCGTCCTCGGTGCGCGAGGGCTTGTAGTCGAAGTGGCGCGGTCCGTCGTATGCGGGCACGCCTCCCGGGCCGCCGTTCTCGAGCAGGTCGACGAGCGCGAACGCGTTGTGCAGGTCGCCGTGGCCGAAGACGAGGTCCTGGTCGTACTTGATGCCGCGCTGGCCGTTGAGGTCGATGTGGAAGAGCTTGCCGTGGTACAGCGCCTGCGCGATGCCGGCGGCGAAGTTCAGGCCCGCCATCTGCTCGTGACCCACCTCGGGGTTGAGGCCGACGAGCTCGGGACGCTCGAGCGAGTCGATGAAGGCGATCGCGTGGCCGAGCGTCGGGAGCAGGATGTCGCCGCGGGGCTCGTTGGGCTTCGGCTCGATGGCGAAGCGGATGTCGTAGCCCTTGTCGGTGACGTAGTCGCCGAGGAGGTTCACGGCCTCGCGGTAGCGCTCGAGGGCGGCGCGGATGTCTTTCGCCGAGTCGTACTCGGCGCCCTCGCGGCCGCCCCACATGACGAAGGTCTTGGCGCCGAGCTCGGCGCCGAGGTCGAGCTGGCGGAACACCTTGCGCAGCGCGAAGCGCCGCACCTGGCGGTCGTTCGACGTGAAGCCGCCGTCCTTGAAGACCGGGGCCGAGAAGAGGTTGGTGGTCACCATCGGGATGATGAGGCCGGTGTCGTCGAGCGCGCCCTTGAGGCGGTCGATCTGGGTCTGGCGCTCGGCGTCGGTCGAACCGAAGGCGAACAGGTCGTCGTCGTGGAAGGTCAGGCCGTACGCCCCGAGCTCGGCGAGCTTCTCGACCGCGTGCACCACGTCGAGGTGGTTGCGGGTCGGGCCGCCGAACGGGTCGGTGCCGTTGTAGCCGATGGTCCACAGACCGAACGAGAACTTGTCGGCGCGGGTCGGGGTCGGTCCTGAGGACTGCGTGGGCATGACGCTCCTTTGCGAGAAATGTTGCTGACGACAACCTATACCAGAACGGATGCCTCGTCCAGCGCGCGACGCGATGCTCCGGCATCGGTTCTTCACCGTGGTCAGCCCTTGACCACCCTCGCCCGGCGCCCTACGTTAACGTTTACATCGGCGCGATAACGTTTACATCGACCGAACAGATTCAAGGGAGAACTGTGAGAAAGACACTGTCGTTACTCGCGGCCGCAGGCCTGGTGGGCGCCGGCTTCGCCGCCGCCCCCGCTGCCTCGGCCGTCGTCACCACCGGGATCGACCTGCAGCCGGAGAGCGTCCAGCAGACGATCGACGGCTTCGGCTACTCGGCCGCCTTCCAGCGGACACACCGACTCAACCTCCTCTCCGACGAGAAGAAGGCGGAGGCCGTCGAGCTGCTCCTCGGCGACTCAGGGGTGGACCCGTCCATCCTGCGCCTCGGCATTGGCGGGCAGTCGACGCCCCCGTACGACTGGATGCTCTCCATCCAGCCGACCGACCCGGGCGGCCCGACGGCGGCGCCGAACTACCAGTGGGACGGCTACGACAACGGGCAGGTGTGGTTCGCGCAGGCCGCTGAGGCGGCCGGCGTGGAGTACATCTACGGCAACGCGTGGACGGCGCCCGGGTACATGAAGACCAACGGCAACGCGGCTTCCGGTGGCGTGCTGTGCGGCCTGTCGGGCACCAGCTGCGCCAGCGGCGACTGGACCACGGCGTACGCCGACTACCTTGTGGCCTGGGCGGACTTCTACAAGCAGGAAGGCGTCGAGATCGACGGCCTGGCCTTCACGAACGAGCCGGACTACACGTCGAGCTACGAGTCGATGCGGTTCACGCCGACGCAAGCCGTCGAGTTCACCAAGAAGTTCGGTCCCATCGCGGATGCCGCCGGGTACGACGTGCTCTGCTGCGAGTCGTTCGGCTGGAACCAGGGCAAGAACTACCACGCGGCGATCCGGGGCGACTCGGAAGCCAGCAAGTGGGTCGACACCCTCACCGCGCACTCGTACGCGAGCCGTTCGGACTCGCCGTACGAGACGGACGGGTCGCTGTGGATGTCGGAATGGGCCTCGTCGTCCAGCGGAACGTTCAACGCGAACTGGGACAGCGCGAGCCCGCTGCAGACGGACGGCCTCCAGATGGCCGACCACATGATGGACGCGCTCACGAAGGCCAACGTCACCGGTTACCTCTGGTGGCTCGGCGTGAGCCAGGGCGGTTCGGTCTCGCTCATGGTGGTCGACGTCGACAACGACACCTACCAGGTGTCGTCACGCCTGTACGGCATGGCCGCCTTCAGCCGCTTCGTGCGGCCGGACGCCGTGCGGTTCGACGCCGTGCACGCCATTCCGGGACTCAAGGTGGCGGCGTTCGACAACGCCGACGGCTCGCGGGTGGTGCAGCTGCTCAACAGCGGCGCCGCACCCGTCACCACCGACATCGATCTGGACGCACAGCCGACCGCCTACCTCAACGACCAGACCCACCAGCTGGTCGCGGTCGATGGCATCGCGACCACCGCAGAGGGGAAGACCGACCTCGTCCTCCCCGCGCGCTCCCTCGTGACGCTGGTCGTCGAGGCGGGCGACGAGGGCACGGGCATTCCGATCGAGGCGACCGTGCCCGAGCCCAGCGAGCCCGGCTCGCTGTCGCTGACCGTAGCGGACTACGGCGACGGTGCGGTGCTGTCGGAGGCCGGGAACGCCGGCGACCGCCTGCGGTTCACGGGCACGCTTCCTGCCGTCACGGTCACCGACTCGCGCAACGCCGAGCAGGCCCGCAGCGGCGGGTGGTCGGTCTCCGGCCAGTCGTCGGACTTCACGGCCGGCGCAGCCGTGGTGGATGCGGGGCACCTCGGCTGGAACCCCAAGCTCGTCACGCCGCGCACCGGCGTCATGGCTGGGGCTGCGGTCGCGACTCTGCTCGGGGGCGGCGAGGGCCTGGCCGCGCCGCACCTCCTCGGTGAGGCGACCGCGGAGGGACGGTTCGGCTCCACGGAGCTCGGCGCCGACCTCGCGCTCGAGGTGCCGGTGGACACCGCACCCGGCACCTACAAGGGCACCCTCGCGATCACCCTCTTCCCCGAGGACTGATCGGACGCCCGACACCGTGCGGCCGGCCGGAGCACCCGGCCGGCCGCACACCGCACCGCACCGCACCGCACCGACAGAGGAACCCGCGATGAACGTCCACCATCCGCTTCCCCGCGCCGTCGTCGCCATCGCCGTCGCGGCGCTGCTCGCGGTTTCGGCCCCCGCCGCGCGCGCGGACGAGGCCGCCCCCGAGACCACCTGGTCGCTCGCGCCCGCCACAGCTGACGGGCCCGATTCGCGCATCTCCCTGCGACACGTCGTCGAGGCGGGTCAGAGCATCGACGACTTCGTGACGCTCACCAACTTCAGCCCGCACCCGGCCACGTTCGACGTCTACGCGAGCGACGGCGTCGTCACCGCGAGTGGCGACTTCGATCTGCTGCCGCCCGGAGAGGCGCCGGTCGACGGCGGCGCCTGGATCAGCGTCGGCGCCGTAGCCGGTGGGACGACCGAGGCGGGCGCGCTCACCGTCGAGGTGCAGCCCGAGACCTCGATCACGATCCCGCTGACCATCACCGTGCCCGCCGGCGCCACACCCGGCGACCATCCCGCCGGCATCGTGGCGCAGTTCGTCCCGGAAGGGGACGGCCCGGTGCAGACGGCGAACCGCGTGGGCGTGCGGGCACATCTGCGCGTGGACGGCGACGTCGTCGCCGCCATCGCGCCCGTCGCCGTGTCGGCGAGCTACGAGCCCTCGTGGAACCCGTTCGCTCCGGGAGTGCTGCGCATCGAGCACCGGCTCGAGAACTCCGGCAACGTGCGACTCGGCGCTCAGACGCGCACGAGCGTGACGGGTCCCTTCGGCCTCTCTCCCGCCGACTCCTCGGAGCAGACGCGCGAGGTACTGCCGGGGCAGTCGAGCCCCTCGTCGGTACGCCTCGAGGTCTGGCCCCTCTTCCTCACCTTCGGGGCGGTCACGGTCGACCCGCTGGTCGTGGGTGAGGATGAGGTCGACGCGCCAGGCGTATCAGCCTCCTCGTTCACCGTCTGGACCGTTCCCTGGTCGCAGCTCCTGCTGCTGCTCATCGTCACGGGTGCGGTCGTCCTGGTCATCGCGCTCCGGCGTCGGTCGCGCGCCGCTCTCCAGGCCCGCATCGACGAAGCCGTGGCGAAGGCGCGCGAGGAGGGCGCAGCAGCCGCCGCGACACCGACCAGTGCGCGCGACGCTGAAGTCGACGCGGATGCCGGTTCGCCGGGCTCTCAGCCGCGCGGAGCGGCGGTCGAGGACCGCACCGCGAGCGTCGGGTGAACGGACCGATGGAGGGACTGCGGCGACGACTCAGCCCCGTCGATTCGGTCGATGAGCAGCCCGACGGCCGCGTCGCCCAGCTCGCGCAGGTCTGCGCCGACGCTCGTGAGCGGCGGCGTCACGAGGCCGGTGACATAGGTGTCGTCGAAGCCGACGAGGCTCACGTCGTCGGGAACCCGGACGCCGGCCTCGGTCCACTGCGCCAGCAGGCCGAGCGCTACGAAGTCGTTGTAGGCGATGACGCCGGTCGACCCCGTCGCCAGGACTTCGGCGGCGACCGCGCGGCCGCCGTCGGAGGTGGGAGCGCAGTCGGCGAGCTCGATGAGCTCGAGGCCCTCGCACCGCGCGGCAGCCGCCGCGATGCCGTGCGCACGCCGCGCCTGCGACCACGAGCGGGCGGGGCCGCCGACGTAGGTCACGCGCCGATGGCCCAGTCCAAAGAGGTGCTCGACCGCCTGGCTCGCAGCGGCGTCCTCATCGATCGTCACGGTCGGCGTCGTGGGCGCCCGATCGCCGAGGTCGCGGTTGATGAGCACGCAGGTGGTCGACTCGGCGACCTCGGCCAGCCGGTCGTCCGTCAGTCGGGACGATGCGAGGATCAGGCCGTCGATCTGCGACCGCAGCGCCCGGACCTCCTCGTCCTCGACGTCGGCCCGTTCGGTGGTGTCGACCACGACCAGCCCGTACCCGCGCTCGCGGCACACGACCTGGGCGCCCTTTGTCATCGAGGCGAAGTAGGGGTTCTCGATGTCGGGGACGACGAGCGCGACGACGCCGGTACGCCCGCGCCGCAGGCTGCTGGCGGCGCGGTTGGGCCGGTAGCCCAGGGCGTCGACGGCGGCGAGGACGCGGTCTCGGGTGTCCTCGGACACCCTGTGCGGTTCGCGCAGCGTGCGCGAGACGGTCGCGATGGACACGCCGGAGCGTGCCGCGACGTCGTGGACGGTCACCATAGCGCGCCCCCCATGTAGGAACCGGACCCATTCTCGCCGAGCGGCGCCGGGAAATCGTGATGAACACTAGAGTAATAACGTTTACACACAAAGGAGTGCATCGATGACACACGCCGTATCCGGGGTCTCCGACGGCTGGTCGCTGCATCCGGATCGCGCCCTTCCGGCCGATCCGGCCATGCGCCCGCTCGCCCGTCGGATCCTCGATGCGACGCAGCGGCTTCCGATCGTCTCGATGCACGGCCACGTCGACGTCGACATGCTCGCCGACGACACGCCCTTCACCGATCCGTCGGCGCTGCTGATCACGCCCGACCACTATCTGGTGCGCATGCTGGTGTCGCAGGCGACCTCGCCGGGAGCGGTCCGCGACGCGGGAGTGCGATCGGCGGCGGACCTCGGTGCCGGCCACGGGGACGTCGAGCAGGATCCTCGCGTCATCTGGCGGCGCTTCTGCGCGGGCTGGCCGGCGTTCCGCGGCACGCCCACCAGGTACTGGCTGGAGCACGTCCTCGCCGACGTGTTCGAGGCGCCGTGCCCGCCCTCCCCCGAGACGGCCGACGCGCTCTACGACCACGTCGCCGAACGCCTGGCGCGCCCCGACTACCGTCCGCGTGCGCTGTTCGAGCGGTTCGGTCTCGAGGTCATGGCGACGACGGATGCCGCGACCTCGCCGCTCTCTTCCCACGCGCAGCTGGCAGCCGACGGCTGGGGCGACCGGGTCATCCCGACCTTCCGACCGGACCCGCTGCTCGAGCCCGGCCGACCGGATTGGAGCCGGCAGCTGGCCGCCCTGAGCGAGACGACGGGCATCGATGCCCACGACTACGACGGCTTCCTCGACGCGCTGCGGGAGCGGCGCCGCGCGTTCGTCGCGGCGGGTGCGCGCGCGACCGATCACGGGCATCTCAGCGCCGACACCACCCCGCTGGACCCCGCCGACGCACGACGGCTGTTCGACCGGGCACGCGCGGGCGAGCTCGGCGCACCCGAGGCGGCGGCCTTCACCGCGAACATGCTGTTCCGCATGGGTGAGATGTCGGCGGACGACGGTCTGGTGATGCAGCTTCATCCGGGCGTCCTCCGCGACCACGACCGCGGCGTCGCCGCCCGCCACGGCCACGATCTCGGCTATGACATCCCCGTCCGCGCGGAGTTCACGCGCGCGCTGCGGCCGCTCCTGGAGGCGTTCGGCCATCACCCGCACTTCCACCTCATCGTGTTCACGGTCGACGAGACCACGTACTCGCGCGAGCTCGCGCCACTCGCCGGCGTCTACCCCGCCGTGCGACTCGGGGCGCCGTGGTGGTTCCTCGACTCCCCCGACGCCATGCGCCGGTTCCGCGAGGCGGTGGTCGACACCGCCGGGCTGCGGAACACGAGCGGCTTCGTCGACGACACGCGTGCGTTCTGCTCGATCCCTGCCCGGCACGACCTGGCGCGACGCATCGACGCCGGATACCTCGCGCGCCTGGTCGCCGAGCACCGGCTGGACCTCGACGAGGCCATGGAGTCGGCGATAGACCTCGCCTACCGGCTCCCCCGCGAGAGCTATCCGTCACCGCGGGGCGACGCATGACCGGCGCGCGCATCCGCTCCGCCGAAGTGCTCGTCGCGAGCCCCTCCCGCAATTTCGTGACGCTGCGGCTCACGACCGAGGACGGCATCGTCGGCCTCGGGGACGCCACGCTCAACGGGCGGGAGCTCGCGGTCGCCTCTTATCTTCGCGACCACGTCGCCCCGCTGCTGATCGGCCGCGACGCCCACCGCATCGAAGACACGTGGCAGTTCCTCTACCGATCGGCGTACTGGCGGCGCGGTCCGGTGACGATGAGCGCCATCGCCGCGGTCGACATGGCGCTGTGGGACATCAAGGGCAAGCTCACGGGGCTGCCGGTGTACCAGCTGCTCGGCGGCGCCTCGCGCACCGGCGCGCTCGTCTACGCGCACGCCTCCGGCGCCGATCTCGACGACCTAGCCGACTCCGTGCACGCCCGCATCGAAGAGGGGTACAAGGCGATCCGCCTGCAGGTGGCGATCCCCGGCATGGGCGGGGGCTACGGGATCTCGTCCGGGCGCGCCAGTGGCGGCCGCTACACCTACGAGCCCGCCAAACGGGCGGGCCTGCACGTCGAGGAGGGCTGGGACTCCAGCCGCTATCTGCGCTATCTGCCCACGATGTTCGAGTGGGCTCGTGCCGAGTTCGGTCCCGAGGTGATGCTGCTGCACGACGCGCACCACCGCCTGACGCCCGTCCAGGCTGCGCGGCTGGCCAAGGACCTCGAACCCTACGACCTGTTCTGGCTCGAGGACATCACCCCGGTCGAGAACCAGGAGTCGCTGCGCCTCGTGCGGCAGCACAGCACGACGCCTCTTGCGATCGGCGAGGTGCTCAACTCGGTGTGGGACTTCCGCACGCTCGTCCAGGAGCAGCTCATCGACTACGTCCGCGCATCGGTGACGCACTCGGGCGGGATCACCCACCTCAAGCGCATCTTCGAGTTCGCGGGGCAGTACCAGATTCGCTCCGGCAGCCACGGCCCCACCGACATCTCGCCCGTCGGGATGGCGGCGGCGCTCCAACTGGATCTCGCCATCCACAACTTCGGCATCCAGGAGCACATGGCGCACGACCGCCTCACCGACGAGGTGTTCCGCACCGGCTTCAGCTGGCACGACGGAGCGATGCACCCGGGCGATGCCCCGGGCCTCGGCGTCGAGTACGACGACGACGCGGCGGCCCGGTTCCCCTACGAGCCCGCGTACCTGCCGACGGCACGGCTGGTCGACGGAACCGTCCACGACTGGTGAGGAGTCTCCGACGATGACCGATGAACACCCCATGTGGCTGCCCGCCGCCGCAACCGCCGGCCTGCGGGGCCGCACCGTCCGGGTCGCGGGCGAAGGCGTGCTGCTCGACACGGTGCGCCGTGAGGCGGCGGCGGCCGGAGCTGCGACCGCCGACGACGCCGACGTCGTGATCGTGCCGGCGGGCGAGGCATCCGCTCTCTGGGACGACCCTCTTCCGCTGGACGACCTCGGCGATGAGGGATTCGTCCTCGCCATGCGCGGCACGAGGGCCGTCGTGGCCTACGGCGGACCCCACGGAGCGCTGTACGGCTGGTTCGCCCTCGTACGCGCGCTCGCGCGCGGCGCAGCGGATGGAGTGAACCGGCACGAGCCGCAGCACGCGCTGCGCATGCTCGACCACTGGGACAACGTCGCGGTCCATCCGCAGATGGGCCAGATCGAGCGCGGCTACGCCGGAGGGTCGATCTTCTACGACGACGGCGAGCTGCGCGCCGATCTCGAGCGCGTCGGGCGGTACGCACGCCTGCTGGCTTCGATCGGCGTCAACCGCGTCACGATCAACAACGTCAATGTCGGCCGCCGCGAGGCGCGCCTGCTGACCGACGACCTCGCGTGGGTCGAGGTCCTCGCCGCGATCTTCCGTCCGTGGGGCATCCGAACGCACCTCTCCGTGAACTTCGCATCGCCCCTGACCCTGGGCGACCTGGAGACCTCGGACCCGCTGGACGCCGATGTGCAGGAATGGTGGCGGCGTGCGGCGGCACGGGTGTACGACCGGATCCCGGACTTCGGCGGCTTCCTCGTGAAAGCCGACTCGGAGGGGCAGCCGGGGCCCTACGCGTACGGCCGGGACCACGCCGACGGGGCGAACATGCTCGCCCGCGCCCTCGCGCCGTTCGGCGGCCTGGTGCACTGGCGCGCTTTCGTCTACAACCACCGGCAGGACTGGCGCGATCGCAAGACCGACCGGGCGCGCGCGGCCCACGACACGTTCGCGCCGCTGGACGGCCGGTTCGACGACAACGTGATCCTCCAGGTGAAGTACGGTCCCCTCGACTTCCAGGCGCGCGAGCCGGTCTCGCCCACGATCCCCGGCATGACGCGCACGCGCGTCGCGCTGGAGCTGCAGGTCACCCAGGAGTACACCGGCCAGCAGCAGCATGCGGTGTATCTGGGCGCGCAGTGGAGCGACATCCTGTCGTGGCGTCCTCGCGGCGACGAGGGCCCGTCGCTCTCGGAGGTGGTGCGAGGCGGCGTGGCCGCGGTCGCGAACGTCGGCGACGACCCGTTCTGGACAGGCCATCCTCTGGCCCAGGCGAACCTGTACGCCTACGGTCGCCTGGCATGGGACTCGGCGCTGGACCCGGGCGAGATCCTCGAGGAGTGGATCGCGCTCACCTTCGGCTCCGACGCCGCCGTGGGTCGCGGCATCCGCTCGATCCTCGACGACTCGTGGCTGACCTACGAGTCCTACACCGCGCCGCTCGGGGTGTGCTTCATGGTGAGCCCCCTCAACCGGCACTACGGGCCCGACGTCGACGGCTACGAGTACTCGCAGTGGGGCACGTACCACTTCGCCGATCGCGACGGGATCGGCGTGGACCGCACGGAGGCGACCGGCACGGGCTACTCGGGGCAGTACCCGGAGCCGTGGCGATCGACGTACGAGTCGCTGGATACCGTGCCGGACGAGCTGATCCTGTTCTTCCACCACGTCCCGTACACGCACCGCCTCCACAGCGGGAAGACGGTGATCCAGCACATCTACGACACCCACTTCGCCGGCGTCGAGCGCGTAGCCGAGATGGCAGGCGCGTGGGAGGCCCTGAACGGACGGATGCCGGGCGACGTGTGGGAGCGCGGGCGCGAGCGGTTCGCCGAGCAGCTGCGGTCGGCGACGGAGTGGCGCGACCAGATCAACACGTACTTCTGGCGCAAGTCGGGTGTGCCCGACGAGCGCGGCCGCACGATCTACTAGCCCGCCCTCTCCGGCCGCCCGGCCCCTCTCCGGCCGCACGATCCCGTGCGACCGGTGAGGGCCGGGTGGAGCCGTCAGGCCTCAGGCGCCACGAAGCGCGCGCGGATGTCGGTGGTCATCGACCTCGAGTTGACCACCGCGAACGCGGCGAAGAACACGCCGAGGAGCGCCAGAACCCAGTCCGACGTGAACGTGACGATCACCGCCGCGATCAGCAGGTACGAGAACGCGCCCAGGGTGACCAGCGGGCGGGCGGCGAGGTAGTAGAGCGCGAGACGCGCGATGTCGCGCGCGCGGAACGAGAAGAACGAGGCGATGACGAGGGCGTTCGCGGCCCAGAGCGCGAGGATCACGAGGAAGACGACCGCCGCCACGACGAAGAAGCCGTCGACGCCTGCGGTGTCGCCGTAGGCGACGGTGATGCCCAGCACTGCGGCCAGCGCGAGAGCCGGCACCCAGACCCACAGCACGTCCACGACGTTGCGGGCGTACGCCTTCCAGAACTGCGGCCACACGGTCAGTTCGTCCGACCGCGCGGCGATCGTCGACATCGCGGCCGAGAACGCCGGACCGACGGGGATGAGGCACAGCGCGTAGAGCGGCACGTTGCTTGCGTCGCGCTCGAGCAGCAGCATCCCGATGAACGCCGGCGCCGCCGCGAGCAGGAAGCACGCCTCCACGAGGAGGTACCAATACACGACGCCGGTCGCCCGGCCGAGGATTCCCCGGCGCGGATCCGGGGCGCCTGCCTCTCGCGTCATGTGATCCATCCTGCCCGGGCCGGGCCGAGTGTCGCTCACGACCCCGCGCCGCCGGCGGTCTCGACGACGACGACACCGGTGGCGGGCACCGGGAGCGACTGCCCCGCCGCGACGGTGCGTCCGGTCAAGAGGTCCACGCCGTCCCACGGTGCACGCACCTCTACCGCCTCGGCGCGGTGGTTCAGAAGGAATTCGTACCGGCGGCCGTCGACCACGCGGCTCGTGTGCTCGAGATCGCGCACGTCGGCGAATGCGCCGAGGCAATCGCGCTCGGCGAGCGCGTGCCGCACCACCCAGTCGACGCCCTCCTGGTCGAGGACGGTGCCGACGTACCAGGCGCTGCCCTCGCCGAACGCGTGCCGCGTGACCGCCGGCGTGCCGTCGTAGAAGTCGGTGGTGTAGTAGCCGACGGGCTCCGCGCCCTGCGGGATCACGAGGTCGAAGACGTGGTGCGCGCGGACGCGCAGCTCGGGCTCGCCCGGCAGCAGCAGCGCCACCTCGTTCGGCTGATCCGGCGGCAGCGAGTCGGTCTCGTCGACCCGCACGCCGCACAGCTCGCCCAGCGGACCGGGCACATCCATCAAGAAGGCGTTGTCGTCCTCGTCGACGCGGCCCGACACGACGGTCGTCACGACGGTGCCGCCCCGGCGGGCGACATCCGACAGCCGGGTCGCGGCATCCCCCTTCAGCATGTGCAGGAACGGTGCGAAGACGACGTCGTAGCCCGACAGGTCGGCCGTCGCCGCGACGACGTCCACGAGCGCTCCGGCCTGCCACAGCGCCTCGTAGTACGACACCAGCTGCCGCTCGTAGCCGACCGCCCGGCTGTAGCCGTCGGACATCTCCAGCGCCCACCACGAGTCCCAGTCGAAGAGCACCGCCACGCGGGCAGGCGTCCGCCCGCCGAGGAGGCGATCACCGACCTTCTCGAGCTCGGCGCCCAGCGCTGCGACCTCGCCGAAGGCGCGGGTGTCGGTGCGCCCGGCATGGTTGAGCACGGCGCCGTGGTACTTCTCGGAGGCTCCCCTGCTGTGCCGCATCTGGAAGAAGAGCACCGAATCGGACCCGTGCGCGACGGCCTGCCACGACCACAGCCGCATCTGCCCCGGACGCTTGACCGGGTTGTAGTCACGGGTCGCGGTCATCGTCGGCGTCTGCTCCATGAGCCAGAAGGGCTGGCCGTCCTTCAGCCCGCGCATCAGCGCGTGCGAGAGCGCCATGCGCGAGACGGGCGAGCCGTCGGTCGGGTAGTTGTCCCACGACGCGAAGTCGAGGTGCGGCGCCCACCGGTGGTAGTCGAGGTGGCGGTAGATCGCCATCATGTTGGTGGTCACCGGCAGATCGGAAAACGCGCGGATCGCATCCTTCTCCTCGCGGAAGGACCGCAGGATGTTGTCGGTGTTGAACCTCAGGTAGTCCAGGGTGATGCCCTGGAAGGCGGTGTGGTTCGGCCCGCGCCAGTGCTCCGACAGCATGTTCGGCGGAACGATCTGCTCCCAGTCGGTGAAGCGGTGCGACCAGAAGTCCGTGTTCCACGCCTCGTTGAGCCGGTCGAGCGACCCGTGCCGCTCGCGCAGCCAGGTGCGGAACTCCGCGGCGCACAGGTCGCAGTAGCACTGGCCGCCGTACTCGTTGTTGACGTGCCAGGCGACGACGGCGGGATGCCCGGCGAAGCGTTCGGCGATGCGAGAGGCCACGGCCACCGAGAGCCGCCGGTAGGCGGGCGACGAGGCGCACGCGTTGTGGCGCACCCCGAAGACGTGCCGGCGCCCCTCGAAGTCCGTGCGGCAGACCTCGGGGTAGCGATGCGCGAGCCACGGCGGAACGGCGGCTGTGCCCGTCGCCAGGCACACCTTCCGGCCCTCCGCGTGCGCGCGGTCGAGGATGCGCTCGAGCGTCGACAGGTCGTAGGTTTCCTCGTCGGGCTGAGTCAGCGACCACGTGAACACGCCGACGGTGAGCAGGTCGATGCGCGCGAGGTCGAAGGCCCGGTAGTCCTCGTCCCACACGGCGTCGCCCCACTGCTCGGGGTTGTAATCGCCGCCGTACGGGATCTTGTCCATGTCCGGCAGGGTCACGTGCGCATCTCCAGGGGTCTCGAGGTCGGGGTCAGGGGTCGAGGTCAGGGTCGAGGTCGGGCGGGGAGGATTCCCGATGGGATGCCGCGGCCCCGCGCCGTCGAGGGCGCGGGGCCGTGGCATCCGTCGTCAGCCGTTGTTCTCGGCGTAGCGCTGCTGGGCGCTGTTGACGATGTCGAGGTACTGCGTCATGTTCATGCCGTCGAGCTCGGCCACGTAGGCGTCCCACTCGTCGAGCGAGCGCTGACCGAGGATGAAGGCGGCGGTGTTCTGGTACACGTGGTCCTTCAGCGCCGACTGGTACAGCGACACCTGCTCGCGCTCCACCTCGCTCAGCGGGGCGGGCGGCGGCAGCTCGAGGATCTTCTTCGTCGACATGTCCTCGACGAAGGCGAGTGCCTCCTCCGGCAGCATCGAGCGGTCGAGGTCGACCGACGAGCCGTGCACGAGCATCCACACGCCGTTGGAGAAGCCGTAGTCGGCCTGGAGGTTCTCGGGCGCGCCCGGGTTGATGCCCATCGCGGTGATGCCCGGGTCGAGCACCCGCTTGCCGTCGGCCTCCTTGGTGTACGTCTCGCCCTCGACTCCCCACTTGGCGAACTCGAGGCCCTCGTCGGAGTAGTAGAGCCAGTCCAGGAACTGCAGCAGCGCGAGGAAGTTCTCGGACTCCTGCACCTCCGACGACAGCATGAAGCCGCTCACCAGGCGCTGGCCGTACTGGAAGTTGTCGCCCGCGGGGCCGGCCGGCACGCGGATGAGCGCGAGGTCACCGGCGGTGCCGAGCTCCTGGAGCGTCTGCCGGTAGCCGATGATCTCCTGGTTGTTCGTGCCGACGGAGAGCGCCTGACCCGAAGCGACCTTCTGCTTGGCCTGGTCGTCGTCCTGCGTCAGCGCCTCGGGGTCGAGCAGTCCGTCCTCCACGAGCGACGCGTAGAACTCGACGAGCTCCTTGTACTCGTCGGTCGCGCCGGTGTACACGAACTCCCCGCCGTCCCACGTGAGGCCCTGGCCGAAGCCCCAGCCGGCGGCTGTGCCGAAGTTCGGGGAGACGAACTGCAGCGTGCCCTCGATGGGACCGTTGGCCGACCAGCGGTCGGTCATCGGGTAGAGGTCGGGGTAGGCCTCCTTGACGGTCTCGAGCTGGTCGCGGAACTCGTCGAACGTCTCGGGCTCGAGGCTCAGGCCCAGCTCCTCCCAGACGTCGGAGCGGACCGCGAAGGTGTACTCGGGTCGCGGCTCCTCGCGGAAGCCGGGGAACAGGTAGTACTTGCCGTCCTCCTGGCGCAGCTGGTCGAGGTCGGCCTCGAGGCCCCACTTCTCGACTTTGTCCATGTAGTTCGGCATGTACTGCACGAAATCGCTCGCGGGAAGGATCGCGCCGCCCGCGACGAACGCCACTTCCTGACCGGGATACGTCACCGAGACGATGTCGGGTGCGTCGCCGGCGCCGATGACGAGCGACTTGCGCTGGTCCCACTCGCTCAGCGGCGCGCTCACGATGTCGAACGTGACGTTCTGGTTCTTCTCCAGCTCGCTGAGGATCAGCCAGTTCTCGTCGATCGGGTAGTTGGGGTGGTCGCGATAGAACAGGCCGAACTCGACCGCTTCGGTGGCCGTGAAGGTGTCGCCGACGCCGTAGTCCTCCATCGCGCCGACATCCTTGCCGGTGAAGTCGAACTCGCCCGTCTCGGTCTCGCCGCCGCCGTCGCCGGAGGAGCCGCAGCCGCTGAGCACGAGGCCACCGGCCGCGAGCACGGCGACCGCCATGAGGGCGCTTCGGCGCGCCCTCCGCGTCACTTGCTGTGTCATGGGGTTTTCCTTTCTGGGGGTGAGGGCGGCGTCACTGCTTGACGGAGCCGAGCATGACGCCGGAGACGAAGTACTTCTGGATGAAGGGGTAGAGGCAGACGATCGGCAGCACCGTCAGGAGCATGGTGACGGCCTTCACGTTGGAGGCCACCTGGGTCGCTTCGCCGCCGCTGCTGCCGGCACCGAGGGCCTCCGTCCCCGTCGCCGCGGCGAGCAGATTCCGGAGGTAGACGGTGACCGGATACAGCTCGGCCTTGTCCATGTAGAGGAAGGCGGCGAACCATGAGTTCCAGAACGAGACCGCGTAGAAGAGCACCATGGTCGCGATGACGGCCTTGCTCAGCGGCAGCACGATCTTCCAGAGGATGCCGTAGGTGGTGAGGCCGTCGATGGCCGCGGCCTCTTCGAGGTCTTCGGGGAAGCTCTCGAAGAAGGACTTCATGACGAGCAGGTTGAACACGCTGATCGCGTTGGGGATGACGATCGCCCAGATCGTGTTCTTGAACCCGAGCGTGTTGATCAGGATGTAGTTCGGGATGAGGCCGCCGTTGAAGAACATCGTGAAGACGGCGAGACCGATGAAGATCGCGCGGCCCTTGAGGTCCTTCTTCGACAGCGCGTAGGCGAACGTCGTCGTCAGCGCCATCGCGATCACCGTCGCCACGACGGTGTACACCACGGTGTTGCCGTAGTTGCGCCAGAAGAGCGGGTCGCCCATGACGTACCCGAACGTCGTCACGTTGAAGCCCTTGGGGATCAGGTTGACCTGTCCTGAGTTGATGTAGGCCTCGGAGCTGAACGCCTGCGCCACCACGTTCAGGAACGGGTAGAGCGTGACGAAGCAGATGACGAGGATCAGCACCGCGTTCACCACGCGGAACGCGGTGTAGCTGCGCGAGTCCCGGATGCCGCCCTGCGTGGACGGACGGAAGATTCGGTTGGACATGCGGCGCGGCATGGTCCGGAGGCTTTCGGTCACCACAGGCTCGTCCCCACGGCTCGGCGCGAGATCGCGTTGGCGGTCAGGATCAGGGTCAGGCCGATGAGCGCCTCGAACAGGCCGATGGCGGTCGCGTACGAGAAGTTGCTCGAGATGATGCCGACCCGGTACAGGTAGGTCGAGATGACGTCGGCCGTCGGATACAGCAGCGGGTTGTACAGGAGCAGGATCTTCTCGAAGCCCACCGCCATGAAGGTTCCGATGTTGAGGATGAGCAGCACGATCATGGTCGGGCGGATACCCGGAAGCGTCACATGCCAGATCTGCCGCCACCGGTTCGCGCCGTCGATGCGCGCGGCCTCGTAGAGCTGCGGGTCGATGGTGGTCAGCGCGGCGAGGTAGAGGATGGTGCCCCACCCGACCGTCTGCCAGATCTCGGAGCCGACGTAGATCGGCGGGAACCACTGCGGAAGCTGCATGAAGGGGATCGCCTCGCCGCCGAAGAACTCGATCCCCTGATTGATCGAGCCGCGCAGCGCGGTGAGCTGCAGCACCATGCCGGCCACGATCACGACCGACATGAAATGCGGCAGGTACGAGATCGACTGGGCGATGCGCTTGAACGCGCCCGAGCGCAGCTCGTTGAACATCAGCGCCAGGATGATCGGCAGCGGGAAGACGATGAGGAGGGTCAGTCCGCCGAGGATCAGCGTGTTCCCGAAAGCGCGCCAGAACGTCGGGTCGTTGATGAAGAGCTCGACGTAGCGCAGCCCCACCCATTCGTCGCCGAACATGCTGCCGCCGGGCCGGAACCTCCGGAACGCGATGACGTTTCCGGCCATCGGGATGTACCGGAAGATCAGCAGGAACACCACGGGCAGGATGAGCAGCGTGTAGAGGCGCCAGTCCTTCTTCAGCGCCTTGCGCCAGGTCCGGCGGGGTGCGCGCGGGGGCTTGCGGTCGCGCCGCCCGCCTCCGGACGATCTGCCCGCTTGCCGAGCCTCGTCTTCCTCCGCACGCAGCTCGATCGCATCCGCGATCACGAGGTTGCTGTTGACCGACATACGCTCCCTTGCGGCTGTCCGGAGACCGTGTCACCGAGTGTGTGATGATGGCGCGAAAGTTTCGTCTTCCGCTTCGATACATGTGACGCTAGCCTTGACGCGAGCCGATGTCAACGTTTTCATTGGATCGACGACAACCGGACCGATCGGCCCGTCACGGGCGTCGAGGGGAGAACTGCAGGACGATGGCACGCTTCGACATGGCCGAACCCGAACTGGCGCGCTACCGTCCGCAGGTCGATGCGCCGACCGATTTCGACGTGTTCTGGCAGGCGACGCTGGCCGAGTCGCGCGCTGCCGGCGGCTCGGTCAGCCGCGTGCGGCTGGACGGGCCGCTCGAGCTGGTAGACGTCGACGACGTGGTGTTCCCCGGGTTCGCGGGCGATCCCGTCCGGGCGTGGTTCGTGCGTCCCCGGGAAGCGAGCGGACCGCTGCCCGCGGTGGTGGAGTTCGTCGGCTACGGTCGCGGACGCGGACTGCCCCTCGAGAGGCTGCACTGGCCGAACGCCGGATTCGCGCAGCTGATCGTCGACACCCGGGGGCAGGGGTCGACCTGGGGCACGGGCGGGAGCACGCCCGATCCGCACGGGTCGGGCCCGGCCGCGACGGGGTTCCTCACCCGCGGCATCGAGGATCCGGCGACCTACTACTACCGCCGCGTCTTCACCGACGCCGTGCGCGCGGTGGATGCGGTGCGTGGGTTCGACGAGGTCGACCCCGGCCGCGTCGCCGTCACCGGCAACAGCCAGGGCGGCGCCATCGCCATCGCTGCCGCCGGTCTGTCGTCGGGACTCATCGGCGCCCTGCCGACGGCGCCGATCCTGTCGCACCTGCGACGCGTGGTCGGCTTCACCGATGCCGACCCGCACGCCGAGATCGCGCGCTACCTGTCGGTCCACCGCGACGCGCAGGACCGCGTCTTCCGCACGCTGTCCTACTTCGACGGCGTGAGCTTCGCGCAGCGGGCCGATGCCCCGGCGCTGTTCGGGGCGGGCCTCATGGACACGATCGCACCGCCGTCGGGCGTGTACGCGGCGGCCAATCACTGGCTCGGGGGCGCCGAGATCGTCGCCTACCCGTGGAACGGGCACGAAGGCGGCGAGGGCGCCCACCACGTGCGCCAGCTCGAGTGGCTGCGCGCACACGTGTCGGCCGAGACCGGCAGCACCGCGCTGCGGAAGAGCACGGTGGTGTCATGACGGATGCCGCGCCCCGCCTCACCCGCGCCGCCATGCTCCGTGCGGGCACCAGCCTGCCCGTGCCGCCCGTTCGCATCGTCCACCTCGGCGTCGGCGGGTTCCATCGCGCCCACCAGGCGTGGTTCACCGCCCGCGCTGCCGGCGGCGAGCAGTGGGGCATCGCCGCCTTCACCGGGCGCAGCGCCGACGTCGCGGAGCGACTGGCTCCGCAGGACGGCTTGTTCACGCTGGTGCAGCGCGGCGCGACCGGGGACGAGTTCGAGGTGGTGGGCAGCATCGCCGAGGTGCACGAGGCCTCGTCGCCGCGATTCGCCGAGCTCGTCACCGCGCCCGACACCGCCGTCATCACGCTCACGATCACCGAGGCCGGCTACCACCTGGACGCCGCCGGAGCGCTCGACATGACCGACCCCGACATCGCGCACGACGTGGACGCCATTCGTCGCGGAGGCACGACCGCGCGCACGCCGATCGCACGCCTGACACACGCCCTGCACCTGCGTCACGAGAGCGGCGCCGGACCCGTCGCCGTCGTCTCCTGCGACAACCTCCCCCGCAACGACCGCGCGGTCCAGGGTGCGGTAGCGCGGTTCGCCGCCGCCTGCGGGTGGGACGCCACGCGGTGGCCCGTCTCGTTCGTCGCGTCGAGCGTGGACCGCATCACCCCCCGCACGACCGCGGCAGACACCCGTGAGGTCGAACAGGAGACCGGGTGGCGCGATGCGGGCGTCGTCGTGACCGAGCCGTTCGCCGACTGGACGATGAGCGGAGTGTTCCCGGCGGGACGGCCGCGATGGGAGTCCGCCGGCGCCCGCTTCGTGGCCGACATCGAGCCGTACGAGCGCCGCAAGCTGCTCGTCCTCAACGGCGGCCACCTCGTGCTCGCCTTCGGCGGTCTGCTCCGCGGACACGCCACCGTCGCCGACGCGATGGGCGACCCGGCCTGCCGGGACGCCTTGGAGCGGTTCTGGGCCGAGGCCGTCGTGGCCGTGGGTGGCGACATCGAAACCGACGAGTACCGCCGCGCGCTGACGGAGCGCTTCGAGAACGCCCGCATCGCCCATCACCTCTCCCAGATCGCTGTCGACACCGCCACCAAGCTCCGGCTGCGCATCGTGCCGGTGCTGCACGCCTCCCTCGCCGGCGGCCGTGATCCGCGCGCGGCGCTGGACGTGCTGAGCGAGTGGGCGGCGTGCCGGCGCGCCGGACTGATAGAGAAGGGTCGTACGCCGGAAGAGCTGCGCACCGATCTCATCGCCGGCCTCGATGCGGGACTCGCCGCCACCATCGTCACGGCCACCGAGCCCACCCTCCACCCCGCCGCACTCGCTGAGGAGAGCACATGATCATCGACCGGGCCGAAGTCATCGTCACCAGTCCCGACCGCAACTTCGTCACGCTGAAGCTGACCACCGACGACGGCCTGGTCGGCCTCGGCGACGCGACCCTCAACGGGCGCGAGCTCGCCGTCGTCGCGTATCTGCGCGAGCACGTCGTGCCGCTGCTGCTGGGCCGCGACGCGCACCGCATCGAGGACACGTGGCAGTTCCTGTACCGCTCGGCGTATTGGCGACGTGGGCCCGTCACGATGGCCGCCATCGCCGCCGTCGACGTGGCGCTGTGGGACCTGAAGGCGAAGGCGGCGGGGATGCCGCTCTACCAGCTCCTCGGCGGCGCGTCGCGCACGGGGCTCCTGGCCTATGGTCACGCCTCGGGCAAGGATCTGCCCGAACTCTTCGACTCGATCCGCAGCCACCTCGCACAGGGGTACCGCGCGATCCGCGTCCAGACCGGGGTGCCTGGCCTGAAGTCGATCTACGGCATCGCCTCGAACGCGACGTATGAGGCCAACACCGGCGTCCGCTACGACCACGAGCCTGCGCAGCGCGGTGCCCTGCCGAACGAGGAGGACTGGGACACCCGCTCGTACCTGCGCCACGTGCCCACCGTCTTCGAGGCGGTCCGCGCAGAGTTCGGCCCCGAGCTGCCGCTTCTGCACGACGGCCATCACCGCATGACGCCGGTGCAGGCGGCGCAGCTGGGCAAGTCGCTGGAGCCCTACGACCTGTTCTGGCTCGAGGACTGCACGCCGGCCGAGAATCAGGAGGCGCTGCGGCTCGTCCGGCAGCACACCACCACGCCGCTCGCCATCGGCGAGATCTTCAACACGGTGTGGGACTACCAGCAGATCATCCGCGAGCAGCTGATCGACTACGTGCGCTCGGCCGTCACCCACACCGGCGGAATCACCCACCTCAAGAAGGTGCTCGACTACGCATCGCAGTATCAGATCAAGTCGGGCATGCACGGACCGACCGACATCTCGCCCGTCGGCATGGCCGCCGCTCTGCACCTCGGTCTCGCGATCCACAACTTCGGCATCCAGGAGTACATGAAGCACGGAACGCGGACGGATGCGGTGTTCCGACAGTCCTTCACGTGGGAGGACGGGATGCTGCACCCCGGCGACGTGCCGGGCATCGGCGTGGACCTCGACGTGGATGAAGCGGGCCGCTATCCCTACGTGCAGGCCTACCTGCCGTTCAACCGCCTCGGAGACGGGACGGTGCACGACTGGTGACTGTTTCGCGCGGATCGCAAAACTTTCGGAATACGATCACACCATGAGCGACACCACCCGCGTGACCCTCGCCGCGATCGCCGCGGAAGCCGGCGTCTCGCTCGCGACCGTGTCGAAGGTGCTCAACGGCCGCACCGATGTCGCCCCGGCGACGCGGGCGCGTCTGGAGACCGAGCTGGCGCGCCACGGCTACACCCGCCGATCGGCCAAGCAGCGCAGCGAGTTCGTCGAGCTCGTGTTCCACGAGCTCGAGCCGAGCTGGTCGATGGAGGTCATCGAGGGCGTCGAGGACGTCGCGCACGCCGCGGGCCTCTCGGTCGTTCTCACGGTCAGCGGCGACCGCCACACCCCCGGTGCGGACTGGATCGACGGCGTCCTGCGTCGCCGGCCGGTGGGTGTCGTCCTGGTGTTCTCCGACATCGCGCCGCGACTGCGCGACAAGCTGCGCGCCCAGGGCATCCCGTTCGTCATCGTGGATCCGGCCGGCGACCCCTCCCCCGACGTGCCGTCGGTGGGATCGGCCAACTGGTCGGGCGGGCTCATGGCCACGCGCCATCTCATCGAACTGGGTCACCACCGCATCGCGGCGATCACCGGCCCCGAGGACATGATGTGCTCTCTGGCGCGCGTCGACGGGTACCGCTCCGCGATGAACGCCGCCGGCCTGCCGATCGACCCCGCCCTCATCCGGTTCGGCGACTTCCACCCGGGCGGCGGCGAGGCCGCCGGCCGCGAGCTGCTGGCGCTGGAGGACCCACCCACCGCCATCTTCGCGGGGAGCGACCTGCAGGCGCTCGGTGTCATCGCGGCCGGATCCGCCGCCGGACTCCGCGTCCCGGAGGACCTCTCCGTGGTGGGCTACGACGACATCGCCCTGTCGCGGTGGATGAGCCCCCAGCTCACGACGGTGCATCAGCCCCTCCGCCGCATGGGCGAGGAGGCGACGCGGCTCGCGCTGCGCCTCGCCGACGGAGCGCAGCCCGACACCCTCCGGATGGATCTCGCGACCCATCTCGTGGTGCGCGGCAGCACGGCGTCCCCGCACGACTGATGACGGGAGCGGATGCCGCGTCCGCTGCTCGCTGGACACCGCGCGCCCGCTCGTCGCGGGGCGGGTGCGCCTTGCGCGCAGGGGGACCACGCGACGCCACCGGACGTTCAGCGACGCGTGGCAGGCGATTCACGCGGGGCGCGTAGAAAGGGTGTCATCGACGCACGCGCCGCACCGCGGGGCCGTGTGGGCCCCTAGTCCGAGCAGCGCGGCTCGTCAACCCCCGTGCACCGGAAACGCGGTCGGACCAGGATCGTTGCACGACGAGGGGAGGCTCAGGGATGGTTCTCGAGAGTCCGACCTCGCCCGCACGGCGCAACGGTCTGCGTGCGCGCGTCATGCCGGCGCTGAAGGAGCTGCCGCTCCGGCGCCCCGAGCCGCCCGCTCCCGCGGACGCGGCCGTGCGCTGGGAGCTCGTGGACATCGATCGCTACGAAGTGCGCGCCTGTGGCGCCACCGTGGGCTTCATCGACGTCGTCGGCGCCGTCTTCGTCGTGCTCGCAGGCTCGCGATACGACCGTGCCGTCGAGGTGCTGCAGACCCTGGATTTCGCCGCCGCTGTGGACTCGATCTGTCCACCGGCGGCAGAGGCTCGCTGACGGAGCGGGTCCCCGCTGATCCCGCGGGGCGACTGTGCGCCGGCTCGCCTGTGCATGCACTGCCCGGGAGAGGCGGGCGCGCCGTGCGCGCCCGCCTCCCCGTCAGCGCTTGGCAGGGACCTCGACCGGCTCCGACGTCGCGGTCCTGGCGCCGAGGTCGATGGGAGCTCGACCACGTGAGTGTGCGGCCGGGGACCGGCGGGGGAGCGCCCCCGGCCGCACCGTTCAGTCGTCGGGAGCGACGGTCACCGATGCGTGCAGCCGACGGGTGTGGTCGACGTGACGGGGCTCGCCGACGATCTGCACCGACCGTGTCGCGACGATCTCGCCGCTGGAGCGGCCGAAGCCGAGCACGATCTCGCCCGGCTCGACGACCCGGCGTCCGTCGCGACCGGTGAAGCACGCGAGGTCGGCGGGCACGTCGAACGAGACACGCGCCCGCTCCCCTGCCGCAAGCGCCACCCGCGCGTAGGCGATGAGCCGCTGTACCGGCCGCACCACCGACGCGGCCGGATCGTGCAGGTACAGCTGCACGATCTCCACGCCGTCGCGGTCGCCGGCGTTCCCGACGTGGATCGACACCCTGACGGCACCGTCGGCTGTCATCTCCGAGGCGGAGGACTCGGCGTCCGACCAGACGGCCGGCGCGTAGCCGAGACCGTGCCCGAACGGGTAGGCCGGGGTGGGATCGATGTTGGAGACGTCGTTGCGACGGGCGAGCGTGGACGCGAGATACGTCGACGGCTGAGCGCCGGGGTCGCGCGGAATGCTCACCGGCAGGCGCCCGCTGGGGTTGACGCGGCCGCTGAGCACGCCGGCGATCGCGCCGGTGCCCTCCTCGCCCGCGAAGAAGCTCTGCACGATCGCGGCCGCCTTGTCGGGCGCCGCACCGAGCGCGTAGGGGCGCCCGGCCAGCAGCGTCACGATCGTGGGCACGCCGGTGCCGAGCACCGCGTCGACCAGCGCCTGCTGCGCGCCGGGGAGCGTGAGGTCGGCCGCGTCGCAGCCTTCACCACTGGTCCCGCGTCCGAACAGGCCCGCCCGGTCGCCGACTGCCAGCATGACGACGTCGGCGCCCGCGACCGCGGCGAGGGCCTCGTCGAAGCCGGCGGTCTCGCCGCCGTCGATCGTCGTGCCGGCCGCGTGCACGATCTCGGCCCGCGGGAACTCCGCCGCCAGCGACTCGCGCAGCGTCGGCAGGGCGATCCCGAGGGGGAATTCCGGATGCCGCACGCCGACGTGCGACGGGAACGAATAGCACCCGAGCACGGCGTAGGGGTCGTCGGCCACCGGGCCGATCACCGCGATCCGGCGCGGTGCGCGACCGCCCGACAGCGGCAGCACGCCGTCGTTGCTCAGCAGCACGATCGCCTCCTCGGCGATGCGGCGGGCGAGCGCGCGGTTGCGGGGCGGGTCGAGGTCGACCGTGCCGCGCACGGCCTCGATGGAGTCCGTGCCCGCCGCGGCGAGCGCGGGGGGCACCGGCGACCACTCCGCGTCGAGGAGGCCGAGCTCCGCCTTCTGGCGGAGCACCCGGCGCAGCGCACGATCCACGAGCGCCTCGTCCACGACGCCGTCCTCGACCGCCCGCGCGAAGTCGGCGCCGAAGGTCTTCACCGTGGGCAGTTCGACATCGATCCCGGCGGCGAGCGCGCGGGCCGCGGCATCCGTCCATCCGTCGGCGACGCCGTGCAGGTCCTTCAGGAAGGCGATCGAGAAGTAGTCCGCGACCACCGTGCCCTCGAAGCCCCACTCGTCGCGCAGCAGTCCGGTGAGCAGGCTCTCGTCGGCGGCCGTGGGGACGCCGTCGAGGTCGGTGTACGAGTTCATCACCGAGCGCACGCCGCTCTCGCGCAGCGCCATCTCGAACGGCGGCAGCAGCACGTCGGCGAGCTCGCGCGCACCGACCGACACCGGGGCGAGGTTGCGGCCGCCCTTCGAGGCCGAGTAGCCGACGAAGTGCTTGAGCGTCGCGACGACGCCGGTGCTCTCGACGCCCTGGATGTAGGCCGTGGCGACGGTGCCGACGAGGTACGGGTCCTCGCCGATCGTCTCCTCGACGCGGCCCCAGCGGGCGTCGCGCACGACGTCGAGCACGGGCGCCAGACCCTGGTGCACGCCGACGGCGCGCATGTCGGCGCCGATCCGCTCGCCCATCTCGCGCACGAGCGCCGGGTCGAAGGTCGCACCCCAGCTGAGCGGCACCGGGTAGGCAGTCGCGCCCCACGTCGCGAAGCCGGCCAGGCACTCCTCGTGCGCGAGCGCGGGGATGCCGAAGCGGTTCGCGGCCGCGATGCGCTGCTGTGCGCGCTGCAGCGAGAGCGCCCCGGTCGCGGGGTCGACCGGCGCGGTGCCGAACGGCCGGGTGAGCTGGCCGAGGCCCGACGGCAGCAGCTCGTCGAGGTCGATGTCGTCGCTCATGTCGTGCTGGTGCGGCGCGACGTCCTCGCCGTCGGCGGACGCCCCGACCCAGACCCCGTACAGCTGCGCGACCTTCTCGGCCACCGTCATCTCGGCGATGAGGGCCTCGACGCGCTCGTCGACCGGCATCGCCGGGTCGTTCCACAGGCGCAGCGCCGCGGCATCCATCGTCTGCTCTTCCATGGTCATCCCTTCACCGCCCCGGTGAGCCCGCCGACGATGCGCTTCTCGGCGAGGAGGAAGAACACCAGGGCGGGGATCATCGCCAGTGACGTGTACGCCAGCACGGCGCCCGTGTTCTGCGAGTACTGCGTGGAGAACTGCGTGACCCCGAGGGGCAGCGGCCACAGCTCCTGCGGGAGCGTGCCGGTCGAGATCACGAGGAGCGGCAGCAGGTAGCCGTTCCAGCTCGCGACGAACGCGAGGATGCCGACGGTGACGAGGCCCGGCTTCGCCAGCGGCAGCAGGATGCGCCAGAAGAACCCGATGCGCGTCGCGCCGTCGATCATCGCCGCCTCCTCGAGCTCGTCGGGGATCGCCTTGAGGAACGGCACCAGGATGATGATCGTCGTCGGCAGCGCGAAGGCGATGCCCGGGATGATCACGCCGAGGTACGTGCCGTGCAGGCCGAGCGTGCGCAGCAGGAGGGTCAGCGGCAGAGCCGCGACCGTCAGCGGGAACATCAGGCCGGCTGCGAACAGCGTGTACAGCCCTTCGCGTCCCTTGAAGTCGTAGCGCGCCAGCACGAACGCCGCCATGATGCCGGCGATCACGACACCCGCCGTCGTGGCGACGGCGAGGAACGTGCTCGCGAACACGTTGCCCCAGAAGCGCGGCGAGCCGAGGACGGCCGCCCAGTTCTCCAGGGTGAACGGGTCGGGCAGGCCCGCGGGGTTGGCGTTGAGGTCGGCGGTCGTGCGGAAGCCGCCGAGGAAGACGTAGATCACGGGACCCACGGCGACGGCCGCGACGACGAGGGCGACGAGGTAGACGAACGGCTGACCCCAGTCGAACCGGCGCCCGGCGGGCTCGGCGTCACGCGGCGAACCGGTGACGATGGTGGTGGTGGTGGTGGTGGCCGACATGTCAGCGGGCTCCGTTCGTGAGGGCGCCCTTGAGGTCGCGCCGCAGCGCGAAGCGCTGGTAGATCAGGGCGATGACGAGCGAGATGACGAAGAGGATGACGGCGATCGCACTGCCGTAGCCGGGCTGGCCGGCGAACTGGCCCTGCTGCACCATGTAGGTCGCCATCGTCTCGGTCGCGATGCGACGGACCGCGGGCGCGACGGTGACCCAGACCATGTCGAACACCTGGAGCGATCCGATGATCGACAGGAACGCCCAGATGCGGATGGTCGGGCCCAGCAGCGGGATGGTGATGTGGCGCTGCACCTGCCACCAGCTCGCGCCGTCGATCTGCGCCGCCTCGGCGAGCTCGTCGGGGATGCCCTGAAGACCGGCGAGGAACAGCAGGATCGCGAAGCCGATGTACTTCCACGTCAGGACGAAGAAGACCGTCCACAGCGCGACCGCCGGGTCGGCCAGCCAGTTCTGGGCGAACGCACCGAGGCCGATCGCCTCGAGGGTGGCGTTGACCGCGCCGTTCGGCTGCAGGATCAGCTTGAACGCGAGACCCGCGATGACCTCGGCGAGCACGTAGGGGACGAAGATCAGGAGCCGGAAGACGGCGCGACCGCGCAGCGGCCGGTTCAGCAGCAGCGCGACGGCGATCGCGATCGGCCCCTGCACGAGGAGCGACATCACGAGGATGAAGAAGGTGTTGCCGATGGCCCTCTGGAACTCGGGGTTGGTGAGCGCGCGGACGTAGTTGTCGAAGCCCACGAAGCGACCGGAATCGGCGAGGTTCTCCCACTGGAACGCGGGCGGGAGGTTGAAGAAGCTGTAGACCGCCGCCAGCATGACCGGCAGGATCACGAAGCCCACGAAGAGGATGAGCGCGGGCGAGACGAACAGGAGGATCTCGAGGCGCTTGCGCCGCGAGCCGCGCCGCTTCGGGCGCGCGGGGGTGGGGCCCGGGCCCGCGGAGACCGCGGGCCCGGGAGTGGTGAGTGTTGCCATGATCTACAGAGTCGCCGCCGCGTCCTGCATCTTCTGGACGATCTCTTCGGGGGTGCCGGTGCCGGCGAAGAGGTTGACGATGCCCTCGTTCATCGCGTTGCCGACCGTGGTGCCGAACGCGGTGTCGAGCCAGAGCTGGACGAAGGATGCCTGCGCCAGGCCCTCCGCGACCGCCTTGAGGTTCTCGTCCTCGAGCGAGGCCTGAGCTGCGGGGACGGTCGGGATGCCCGAGCCGCTGGCCGCGAACTTCTTCTGGACCTCTTCGCTCATGATGTACTCGAGCAGCTCGGCGCACTCCGGCGGAGCATCCGCCGAGCAGCCGAAGCCGTCGCCGCCGCCGAGGGCGGCGGTCGGGTCGCCGTCGGCGCCGTCGATTCCGGGCACCGGGAACCAGCCGAGGAACGGCGGCACCTGCTCGTCGGGAGTCAGTCCGCCGATCGTTCCGGCGTTCCAGTGGCCCATGAGCTCCATCGCGGCCTGACCGTTGGCGACCATGCCCGCCGAGCTGCCCGCGCCCTGCTGGGCGGGCGTGCCGAGGAAGCCGTCCTGGAACGGCTCGATGCCCAGGAACTCCTGCAGCTGCGTGCCGGCGTCGACGAAGCACTCGTCGCTGAAGTCGAACTCGGTCTCGGCGGCCGCAAGCGTCTCGGGCGAGCACGACTTGAGCGCGAACTGGTACCACCAGTGAGCCGCCGGCCAATTGTCTCCGGCGCCGACGGCGATGGGCGTGATGCCGGCGTCCCGCAGCGTGCCGACCGTCTCGACCAGCTCGTCGAAAGTCGTCGGGACTTCGGCGCCTGCCTGCTCGAACAGGTCGGTATTGTACCAGAAGCCCTCGATGCCGAAGGTGAACGGGATGCCGTACGTCTCGCCGTCGACCTGCCACGGGTTGATCGTCGCGCCGACGCTCGAGATCGTGTCGGGGATCGCGTCGTCGAGCGGCTGGAGGTAGCCGTTCTCGACCTGGTCGCGCAGCTCGCCGCCCGGCCACACCTGGAACAGGTCCGGCGGGTCGCCCGCGGCCAGCGCGTTCGGAATCAGCGTGCGCTGGAGCTCTTCGTTCTGGTAGCCCGTCTGCTCGACGTTGACGCCCGGATGGGCCTCCTCGAACTCGGCGGCGACCTCTTCCCAGACCGCGGGGAGCGGGCCGGAGGTGGCGTTGTGCCACCACGTGATGGTGACGCCGTCGCCGCTGTCGCCTTCGTCACCGCCGCCGGCACAGCCGGCCAGCACGCCGGCGGCGAGCCCCGCGACGGCGAGCCCGGCGAAGACGCGCATGCTGCTGCGTGTGTTCATCTTCGAACCTCTCGAAAGTTTCGACTCCTACGTCGAAAGTGATGTGGACGAGGCAAGAGTACGAGGAAACGTATTTGAGGTCAAGGCCAACAAATTCGGCGGATGCCGCGACCCGGCCCGTACAGTGAGAGCGATGAGCGATTCCCCAGCGGCCGAAGGCGTGCGCCAGCGCAACCTCGCGCGACTCCTCCGCCTCGTCCACCTCGAGGGGCCCCTCTCGCGGGCGCGGCTCACGGGCGCCACCGGGCTCAACCGCTCGACCATCGCGGACCTCGTCGGCGAACTCGCGCGCGAGGGACTCGTCGTCGAGCGCGCCCCCGACCCGTCGCGCCGCGTCGGGCGGCCGTCCCCGGTCGTCGCCGCCGACGCCCGCGTCGTCGCGATCGCCGTCAACCCCGAGGTCGACGCGCTGACGCTCGCCGCGGTGGGCCTGGACCGCGGCATCCCGCTTCGCGAGCGGATCGAGCTCGATCACCTGCTGACGCCCGACGAGACCGCACGGCTCATCGTCGACCGGCTCGATCAGTGGCGGTCGGGCGAGCTCGCCGACGCGCGCGTGGTGGCGGTGGGGCTGGCGGTCCCGGGGCTCGTACGCGCCGCCGACGGGCTCGTGCGCAACGCACCGCACCTGCGCTGGACCGACGTGCCCCTGCGCGACCTCGTCGAGGCGGCGACAGGCCTTCCCACAGTCGTCGGCAACGACGCGACCCTCGGCGCGATCGCCGAGCACCTGTTCGGCGCAGCGGCCGGCTTCGACGACGTCGTGTACCTCAACGGCGGCGCGAGCGGCATCGGCGGCGGGCTGATCGTGCACGGGATGCCGCTCCTCGGCGCGGGCGGCTACACGGGCGAGTTCGGGCAGAACCGGCCGGGCATCGCGGCCGAGGCCGACCGTCGCGCCGTCGACGGCGTGCTCGAGGACGAGGTCAGCCGCGCCCGGCTGCTGGCCGCGGTCGGCCTGCATGCCGCGGACGAGCCCGCACTCGCGGCGGCGCTCGCGGCCGCAGGGGCCGACTCCGAGGCAGCCGACGAGGTGGCCCGCCAGCGCCGGATCCTCGCCACCGCACTCGCCAACGCAGTGAACGCGCTCAACCCCGCCGTCGTCGTGCTCGGCGGGTTCCTCGCGACCATCGCCGCGGCCGACGTGGCCGGCTTGAACGACCTCGTCCGCGCGCAGGCCATGTCGGCCAACGCCGAGGAGCTCGAGATCCGCGTCGCCTCGCTCGCCGAGGACCGGCTCCTCATCGGCGCCGCGGAGGCCGCCTTCGCCGAGCTGCTGCGCGGCCCCACCGCCTGAGCCCGGGCTCGCTCAACGCCGGGCGCGTTTCGCGTGAGTCGTTCCTCGCTCGCTCGACGACCGGGGAGGACTCAGGGCCCGCGTTTCGTCTCGCTCGTTCCTCGCTCGCTCAACGACCGGGGGCCGAGGGGCACCCGGCCTCCGATCCACGTCGCCTCAGAGGCTGCGCCACACCTCGGCGGGCGTCAGCGGTACCAGCGAGGGCCGCTCGACCGTCGTCGTCAGCGACTCGCGCACGCCGGACGCCGCCGAGGCCGCCAGGGCGGTCATGATCTCCAGCACGTGCAGGGCCACCGCCCCGCTCGCGCGCGCGTCGCCCGCGACGAAGTCGATCAGGCCGATGCCTCGACCGGAGTCGGCGTAGCCCGCCGACGGCTCGAGCGTGCGCCACTGACCGCCCCGCGGGTGCAGCTGCACATCGCCCGCGAAGTTGTTGGGGTCGGGCACGAGCAGCGAGCCCTCGACGCCGTGCACCTCGATCGGCGCGGCGGTCGAGCGCACGCCGTCGAAGCTCATCGTGACGGTCGACAGCGCGCCGGAGGCGTGGTGCAGGATGCCGGTGAGGTGGGTGTCGACCTCGACGCCGATCCGCTCCCCCGCGCGCGGCCCCGACCCGATCACGCGCTCGTCGCGCGAGCGCGATGCGGCACCCGATACCGCGGCGACCGGTCCGAGCAGCTGCACGAGGGACGTCACGTAGTACGGCCCCATGTCCAGGAGCGGCCCGCCGCCCTCGCGGTAGTAGAAGTCGGGTTGCGGATGCCACGACTCGTGGCCCGCCGAGATCCACATCGCCGACGCCGACACCGGCCGCCCGATGAGCCCGTCGTCGATCGCCGCCCGGGCGGTCTGCACGCCGGTGCCGAGCACCGTGTCGGGCGCGCCGCCGACGCGGACGCCCGCCGCGGCCGCGGCATCCGTCACCCGCGCAGCGTCGGCGAAGGTCGCCGCCAGCGGCTTCTCGCCGTAGACGTCCTTGCCGTGCGCGATGGCGGAAAGGGCGACCTCGGCGTGCGCCGCCGGAATCGTGAGGTTGAGCACCGCGCGGATCTGCGGGTCGGCGACCAGCTCGCCGGTGGTGAGGGCGCGGCAGCCGGGCAGCTGCGCGGCAGTCTCCTCGGCGCGGGCGGTGTCGAGGTCGGCCACCGCCGCGACCCGCACGCTCGCTGCCCCGGCGAGGGTCTCGAGGTACTGGCGCGAGATGACGCCGAGCCCGACGATCCCGATGTCGATCACCGTGCCGCCCGTCATCGTGCTGCCCACAGCAGCCCGCGTTCGATGATCGTGCGGACGTTGTCGTCCTGCAGCACGTCGAGGCTGTGCCCGGGCGTCGCGACGAACACGCGACCCTGACCCCAGTCGCGGGTCCACACCGCGGGTGAGACGATCGGCCGATGCCACGGGTGGTACGGCTGCACCGGGTGGGTCGTCGTGGCGAGCACGTCGATGAGGTCGTCGTGCAGCACCCAGTACTGCTCGGTCCGCAGAGGGAAGTCCTCGATGCCGGCGGTGATGTCGTGCGTGCGGCCGAGCTCGGTGATCTCGACCGTGTAGTCGAGGTAGTTGTCGCTCTGGTCGCCGTGCACCTCGTCGGGATGCTTCGACGGATGCGTCGCGAACTGCCCGCCCACCAGCTGGAGGTAGTCCGAGCTGGCGCGGAACGAGTCGGCGATGCCGCCGTGCCAGCCGGCGAGGCCCGTACCCGCGGCCACCGCCGCGCGCAGCCCCTTCACGGCCTCGTGCGACGCCTGCGACATCGTGACCGACTGCAGCACCAGGTCGGTGGCGGCCATCCGGTCGGCGTCGGCGTAGACCTCGGGGTCGTCCTCGACGGCGACGTCGAAGCCGCTCTCGCGGAGGAAGGGGATGAACAGGTCGGTCGCCTCGATCGGATGGTGGCCGTCCCATCCGCCACGGACGACGAGGGCGGTGCGGGTCATGCGGGGGTCCCTTCGATGGGCGCGGCGGCGGGCGCCACCGGCGTGAGGATGCTGTCGTGGGCGGCGCTCTGCTCGACGGCGGCGAGCACGCGCTGCACCTGGGTGGCGTCGGCGAAGCTCGGCGACACCGCGACCTCCCCGGCCACCGCACGCACGAAGTCGACGGCCTGGTGGGTGAAGAGGTGCTCGTAGCCGAGTCCGTGGCCGGCGGGCCACCACGCTCCGGCATACGGATGCCGCGCCTCGGTGACCTGCACGCGCCGGAAGCCCTGTGCGGCGTCGTCGGCGGCGGCGTACACCTCGAGCTCGTTCATGCGCTCGAAGTCGAACGCGATCGAGCCGCGGTCGCCGTTGATCTCGATGCGGTTGGCGTTGCGACGCCCCGTCGCCATGCGGGTCGCCTCGAACACGCCCAGAGCTCCGCCGTCGAAGCGGGCCGTGAACGCGGCGGCGTCGTCGACGGTGACCGGCAGGCGGTCGGACGTGTCGGCGGCGACACCGCCCAGGCCCTCCACGGCCGATCGGCGCGGACGCGACGTGACGAACGTGCGGACGGTCGCCGACACCGCCGTGACGTCCTGACCCGCCAGCCACTGCGCGGCGTCGATGCTGTGCGCGCCGATGTCGCCGAGGGCGCCGGAGCCCGCGCGGTCGCGGTCGAGCCGCCAGGTGTGCGGGGAGTCGGGGTCGCTCAGCCAGTCCTGCAGGTACTGCGCACGCACGTGGCGGATCTCGCCGATGCGGCCCTCGGCGATGAGCTCGCGGGCGAGGGCGAGCGCCGGCGTGCGGCGGTAGCTGAATCCGCACATCGCGATCCCGGTGGCGCGGGCCGCGGCATCCGTCATCTCCTGCGCCTCGGCCACCGAGTTCGCGAGCGGCTTCTCGCACAGCACGTGCTTGCCCGCCGCCAGCGCCGCGATCGCGATCTCGGCGTGCGTGTCGCCCGGCGTGCAGATGTCGACGACGTCGATGTCGTCGCGGTCGACGGCGTCGCGCCAGTCGATGGAGTGCTCCGGCCAGTCCCACCGGGCGGCCGCTTCGGCAGTGGCGTCGGGCCGGCGGCCGACCAGCAGCACGGGCTCTGGCGTCCGCGGCAGGTCGAAGAAGCGGGGAGCCGTGCGCCACGCCTGCGTGTGCATGCGGCCCATGAAGCCGGTGCCGATCAGCGCGATCCGCAGCGGCGATGTCGTCGTCGTCATCGGGGTGTGCCCTTTCCAGCCACCGACGATGCCATCGCCGGTCGCGCCCGTCGAGGATCTTGCGCAAAACTGGTCGCGTGCCCGATCGCGTGACCCTCGCCGCCGTCGCCGCGGCGGCGGGCGTGAGCGTCGGCACCGTCTCGCGAGCTCTCTCGGGCCGTGGCGACCTCGCCCCCGCCACGCGGCGTCGCGTGCTCGCGGCCGCCCGGTCGCTCGGGTACGCCAAAGATCCGGCCGGCGGCGGTCGCCCGCCGGGGTCCGCCCGCCTGGTCGACCTCGTGCTCGGCTGGTATCACAACGCGTACTCCGACGAGGTGACCGCCGGCGCCCGCAGCGCCGCCGCAGCGGCCGGCTACGACCTCGTGCTCACCGAGGAGCGCGACATCCCCGACGACGACTGGCCGATGCGCATCCGCCGGCGCGGATCGGCGGGCGTCGTGCTGGGACTCATCTCACCGACCGCCTCTCAGCTGGGCGCCCTGACGGATGCCGGGATCCCCGTGGTCCTGATGGACCCGCAGGCCGAGTCGTCCCGTGGCCTGACGAGCGTCCGCACCACCGACCGTGAGGGCGGCGCGGCGGCGGCTCGCCACCTGGCCGAGCGTGGGGCGACGCGGTTCGCCCTCGTGCTGGGCTCGCCCCCGTACCGATACGGGCGGGCGCGCAACGCCGGATTCCGTGACGGCCTGCGGCTCGTCCGCCCCGGTGCCGACCTCGTCGCGGTGCAGGCGGACTGGGGCGCGGCGGCCGCACGGGAGGCCGCGACCCCGGTGCTGCGCGGCCTGAAGCCCGGTGAGCGCCTCGGCGTGTTCGCGTGCTCCGACGAGATGGCCGCGGGGGTCTACGCCGCCGCGGCGGCGACCGGCAGACGCATCCCCGACGAGGTGCTCGTCGTCGGCTTCGACGACCTCCGCGGCGCGCGCTGGCTCACTCCCCCGATGACCACGCTGCACCAGCCGATCCGCGAGATGGCGGCGGCCGCCGTCACCGCCCTCACCGACGCCGCCGCCGGCGCGGAGCTGCCGTCGTCGCCGATCGTCCTGCCCACCCGGCTCATCGAGCGCGGCTCCACCTGATCCGCGGGCCGCACGCGGATCCGGTCAAGTGGACGGGCGACGGATGCCGGGCCCCCGGGCGTCCGGACGGTCCGGTGGGCGCGGCATCCGAACCGGACGGAACGTCCCCTCCGCGCGCATGGGGCACGCGAGTAGCGTGGGGAGGACGCACGACGGAAGGCTCCTCATGTCCACCACCGCCCAATCCGTGACCCGACGCCCGACCCGCAGCGACGCCGACCTGCAGCAGATGGCCACAGACCACCTGTGGATGCACTTCGCCCGCCAGTCCGTCATGACCGAGGGGCCCGGCGTGCCGATCATCGTCAAGGGCGAGGGCCACCACATCTGGGACTCGCAGGGCAAGCAGTACATCGACGGGCTGGCAGGGCTCTTCGTGGTCGCCGCCGGCCACGGGCGCCGGCGACTCGCCGAGGTCGCCGCGAAGCAGGCCGAGCAGCTGGCCTTCTTCCCGATCTGGTCGTATGCGCACCCGGCGGCCATCGAGCTGGCCGACCGGCTCGCCGACTACGCCCCCGGCGACCTCAACAAGGTCTTCTTCTCGACCGGCGGCGGCGAGGCCGTCGAGACCGCGTTCAAGCTGGCGAAGTACTACTGGAAGATCCAGGGCAAGCCCACCAAGCACAAGGTGATTTCGCGCTCGGTCGCCTACCACGGCACGCCGCAGGGCGCGCTCGCGATCACCGGCATCCCCGCGATGAAGTCGATGTTCGAGCCGGTGACGCCGGGCGGCTTCCGGGTGCCGAACACGAACTTCTACCGCGCAGCCGATATGCGGGCACCCGCCGACGACCTGGAGGCGTTCGGCGTGTGGGCGGCCGATCGCATCGAGGAGATGATCCTCTTCGAAGGACCGGACACCGTCGCCGCCGTGTTCCTCGAGCCGGTGCAGAACTCGGGCGGCTGCTTCCCGCCGCCGCCCGGATACTTCCAGCGCGTCCGGCAGATCTGCGACAAGTACGACGTGCTGCTCGTGTCGGACGAGGTCATCTGCGCCTTCGGCCGCATCGGCCACATGTTCGCCTGCGACGCCTACGGCTATGTCCCCGACATGATCACGTGCGCCAAGGCGATGACCAGCGGCTACTCCCCGATCGGCGCCACGATCGTCAGCGACAAGATCTACGAGCCCTTCGCCCACGGTGACCGCGCGTTCTACCACGGCTACACCTTCGGCGGGCACCCGGTGTCGGCGGCCGTCGCCCTGGAGAACCTCGACATCTTCGAGGAGGAGGGCCTCAACGAGCGGGTGCGCGAGTACTCGCCGGTGTTCCGCTCCACCCTCGAGAAGCTCACCGACCTCCCCATCGTCGGCGATGTGCGCGGCGACGGGTACTTCTTCGGCATCGAACTCGTGAAGGACAAGGCCACCAAGCAGACCTTCGACGACGACGAGTCCGAGCGGCTGCTGCGCGGCTTCCTCTCGAAGGCCCTGTTCGACGCCGGCCTGTACTGCCGCGCCGACGACCGCGGAGACCCGGTGATCCAGCTGGCTCCGCCGCTCACCATCGGCCCGAAGGAGTTCGACGAGATCGAGCAGATCCTGCGCAGCGTGCTCACGGAGGCGTGGACCCGACTCTGAGGTCCGAACCGGACGCCTGTGGGGTTATGGTTGCCCCGTGGGCACGATCTACTACGGCGGCAGCGCCATGCCGATCCATATCGAGGATCGCGCGCTGGCGCACCTGAAGGTGGTCATCGCGACCAAGCTGCGGCGCGACGAGAGCTTCACCGTGTCGTGGACGCATCCGGACGATCAGCCGCGGGGCCGCAGCACGATCTGGCTGCACCCGTCGATCCCGCTGCGGTTCGTGTTCGACGACCCCGAGCCGACCGAGATCAGCCGGGAGTGGATCGAGGACCTCGCCAACTCGGCGAGCTCGACCGGCGGCATCCTGCTGGTGGCCGAGCACTTCGACACGGGGCCGATCCCGGTCCCCGCGGGCGCCGAGGCCGCGCTCGAGGGCCTGGACGTGTCGCTCGGCAAAGTGGATGTCGACACGCTCGACGTCGACCGCCTCACCGTGGGCGGCGAGGACGTCACGGCGAAGGACATCACGCCGTAGCGGATTCCTCCACCTCGGGGTCGGCCTCTTCGGGCTCCGGGAGGACGGCGAGGCCGTTCGGGCCGCTCGCGGCGCGCATCAGCTCCTCGACCCAGCTCCGGTTGATGCGTGGCTGTCGACTGCCGAAGAAGTGGAACTGCAGCGGCACCGCGGGATGGATCCAGAAGCTGCGCCGCCCGCTGCCGTCGCCGATCTCGACGTCGAACATGAACGGCTCGGAGCGCCGCAGCTTGTTCATCATCACGATGCGTAGATGCGCCAGAGCGCGGTCGTCGATGTCGACCGCATTGGCGTGCGTGTCGTAAATGAACCTGCCCATGGCAGGAGCATAACGCCGGCTCAGCGGGGCGCGAATGCCGCGGCGAACAGGGCCCGCGCCCGCCGTGCGACGGCAGGACGCTGCGCCGGCTCCGCACGTGCCAGCTCGGTCGCGAGCATACCCGTCGCGAGGGTCACGTCTTCGGTCTCGATGTGCGCACCGACACGGCCGGCCGCGCGATCGCGGGCGACGAGCCGGTCTACGAGGTCGTAGAAGCGCACACCCATCGCGGCGACGCGGGCGTCGGTGAGATCGGCCGTGATGAGCTCGATGAACGCGGTCGAGACGACCGCCTGATCGACGACGCGGTCGAGCAAATCGTCGATGGTGCGCTCACCGTCGGCGGTGTACTCCTCGAGGTCGCGCACGTTGTCTTCGAAGACGGCGACGGCGAGGGCGGTGCGGTCGGGGAAATGGCGATACAGGCTGCCTTGGCCGACGCCGGCGCGCTTGGCGACGGCACTGAACGGCGCACCGAGGCCGCCCTCGGCGTACACCTCTCGAGCCGCCGCGATCAATGCGCGGCGGTTGTCGGCGGCGGCGGCGGGGCCTCGGTTCTGGCGGGGGTTCGCACGGGGGGATGCGGTGCTGGGCACGGGTGTAGCATAGTACCGGACATAGTTGTCCGGTCGGAGCTGCCCGAAGCACCCCCATTCCCGGACCCGTTGCCCATGCCATCAGGCGAGCACAGTCGTGCTGCACGAGAAAGGGAAACCATGAGCACTGACACCGCTCCTCTCACCGGAGCATCCACCATCCAGACCTGGCTCGACGACCCGGCCGGGGGCGCCGTGCTGCGCGGTCTGCTCGCCCAGGGCGGGCAGAGCGCCGAGGCACTCGCACCGATCGCCGGTCTGCCGATCAGCAATCTCGTCGCCATGAGCGGCGGTGCGTTCCCGCAGGCGGCACTCGACGCGCTGATCGCTGAGGTGAACCCCGACGCGGTGCCCGCCGACACGGCCGACGACGCCACGCCGAAGTCGGAGTGGGCGGAGAAGATCACCGCCGGGCGCTTCACGGGACAGACGATCATCGTCACCGGCGCCGGCTCCGGCATCGGCCGCGCCACCGCGTCGCGCGTCGCGCGCGAGGGCGGCCGCGTCATCGCGGTGGACGTCAGCCAGGACCGCCTCGACGAGTTCGTCGCGGCGCACGACGGTGCCGACGTGGTGGCCCTGACCGCCGACATCACTGATGACGACGGCGTGGCTCGCATCATCGAGGCGGCCGGTGAGCAGATCGACGGCCTGGCCAACATCGCCGGCATCATGGACGACATGACGCCGGTCGGCGATGTCACCGACGCCGTGTGGAACCGCGTCTTCAGCGTGAACGTCACCGGCACGATGAAGCTCATGCGCGCGGTCATCCCCGCGATGCTCGCCCGGGGCAGCGGCTCGATCGTCAACACCTCGTCCGAGGCGTCCCTCCGGGGCTCGGCGGCCGGCGCCGCCTACACGGCGTCGAAGCACGCGGTCGTGGGCCTCACGAAGTCCAGCGCGTTCATGTACGGCCCGAGCGGCATCCGCGTGAACGCGGTGGCGCCCGGCGCGGTGATCACCAACATCGAGGCGAAGTTCAACTCGCCGCTGGGTGCCGACCGCGTGCGCACCGCCATGTCGGTGATGGCGCCGCCGGTGACGGCCGATCGCCTGGCCGCGTCGATCACGTTCCTGCTCAGCGACGACGGTGTCAACATCAACGGCCAGAACCTCGCGAGCGACGGCGGCTGGTCCGCCGCCTGAGCGCGCTCATCCCGTGCCGCGTCGCCCCGGTGGACCAGCCCCGCCGGGGCGACGCGCATTCACCCGGGCTGAGGACGCGCCGGCGGACCCTCCGCTGATCCGCACGGGTCAGAACGGCCAGACGAGCGGCACATAGAAGACCGCGACAGCGACGAAGAACACCACGAGCGGCAGGCCGAGCTTCCAGTAGTCGCCGAACCGGTAGCCCGCCGGCTCCATCACCATGAGGTTCGCGGGCGTCGCGATCGGCGTCAGGAAGGCCGCGGCTCCAGCGACCGTGAGGGCCATCATGAAGGGCAGCACCGACAGCTCGAGCGACTGGGCGACCGAGATCGCGATGGGCGCGACGATGAGCACCGTGGCCGTGTTGCTGATGAGCTGCCCCAGCACGACGGTCAGCCCGCACAGGGCGAGCAGCGCGAGGTGCGGCCCGGCCTCGCCGAGCAGCGACAGCATCCAGCCGGCGACGAGGTCGGCAGTGCCGGTGGTGGTGAACGCCGTCGACAGCGGGATCATGCCGGCGATCAGCACGACGGTGGTCCACGAGATCGAGTGGTACGCCTGGGTCACCGTGACGGTGCGGGTGAGCACGAGCGCGCACGCGGCGAGCAGGGCCGCCACCGCGGGCGGCACGAGTCCGGTCGCCAGGAGCAGGACCATCACGATCAGGATGCCGATCGCCCGCTTGGCGCCGCGCCCCAGCGGCACCGAACGGCGCAGCTGCGCGGGATCGTCGACCACGAGCACCCCCGGATCGCTGACCCGGCGCGTCAGGTCGTCCCACGCGCCTTGGAGGAGCAGCGCGTCACCGGCCTGCACGACGAACTCGGTGCCCTTGAGCTGGTCGTCGCCGCGACGGGCGGCGAGCACGACGAGATCGCCGTCGGGCGTCGTCATGCCGGCGCACACCCGCTTGCCGATGAGGGGCGACCGCGGGGCGACGACCACCTCGGTGACCCCGCTCGTCGGCCCGAGCAGCATTCCGGTGTCCAGCGTCAGAGAGTACTGCTTGCGCAGGATCCGCGCGTGCCGCACGAGGTCGGTGGGCATGAGCGCCCCCTGGCGTTCGGGCACCAGCCGCCCGCCCAGGAGCAGGATGGCGATCGTCCCGAGCACGAGGGGCACGCCGACCAGCGCGAACTCGAAGTACCCGAACTCGCGTCCTCCGGCCGCCGCTGCGAACTCGGACACCAGGATGTTCACGGGTGTTCCGGTCAGCAGGAGCAGCGACCCGGCGGATGCCGCGAACGCGAGCGGCATCAGCAGCTTCGACGACGCGATGCCGGCGCGCGCCGCGACCACGACCACCAGGGGCAGCAGCGCCGCGACAGCGCCGTTGATGCTTATGAGCGCCGTCAACCCGGCCACGAGCAGGGAGATCACGGTGACGAGGGCGGTGCGCTTTGTCCCGGCGCGTCCGATGACCATCTGTCCGGCCCACGCCGTCACGCCGGTCGCGTCGAGCGCCTCGCTCATGACGAACAGGGCGGCGATGAAGAGCACCGTCGGGTCGCCGAATCCGGCGAGCGCCTCCGGCAGCGTCAGTACGCCCGTGAAGAAGAGCGCCAGGGCGACCCCGATCGCGACGATGCCGATGGGCACCCGGTTGCTCACGAAAGCGATCACCGCGAGGACGAGGATGACGAGCGTTGCCGTGACCGGTTCCACGGCCCCAGCGTAGCCACGGGCTCCCGAGCTGAACCCCGCGGCGACCTGCAGCGCCGTCCCGGAGTCAGCCGCGGAGGGTCGCCAGGCCCGCCACGTCGTAGGCGAACTCGACCGCCTCGAAGATGGCGGCGTCGATCCCGCGCGGCGCGAAGGCGTCGCCGATGACGACCACGCGGGAGGCGACGGATGCTGCGGCCGCGGCATCCGTCACCACTCCCGAGAGATCGAGACCGGGCACGCCGACCGAGGCACGCGGCTCGATCGCGACGACGGCGTCGACGCCCTCGATCGTCGCGCCCACTCCGGTCAATGCGTCGCGCACGACGATTTCGCCGTGGCCGACCTCGTCGACGCGGTGCGCGACGCTGCGGCGGAACCCCTCGTGCGCGCCCAGACGCTCCAGCAGCAGGGGCCGGTCGTAGCCGGCGCCGATGTGCGGGAACACGGTCTCGAACGGGGTGATGAGCTGGAGCTCTTCGACCCGATCGAGCAGCGTCAGCACGATGCCCGTCGCGTACGCGGTGCCGTCGGCGTCGACCACCGCGATGCGCCGGCCGAGCGACGCCGAGCCGGAGACCGCCGCGAACGCGTCGACCGTCCCCGCGGCCGGGAAGCCGCGGGCGTAAGCTCCCCCGAGCGCCAGCGACGTCGTCGCCGGCGCGACGGCGCCCGTCGCGACGACGATGCCGTCGGCGGCCTCGGCGCGCAGCGACTCCGCGGTCGCCTCGACGCCCAGGCGCACCTCGACGCCCGACGCCGCGAGGTCGCGCGCGAGGTCTCCGACGAGCAGTGCCACGGTCTCGCGTCCGGGCACTGCACGTGCCAGGCGCAGCTGGCCGCCGAGCTCTGTCGCGCGCTCGATCAGCGTGACGGCGTGACCGTCCTCCGCGAGCTCGACCGCCGCGCGCATGCCGGCGGGGCCGCCTCCGACCACGACCCAGCGCTGGGGCGACGACGCCCGCGGCCGCTCGCCCCGCTCGAGCTCGCGCCCGGCGAGCGGGTTCACGGTGCACGACATCGCGAGTCCGCGACTGCCGCGGCCGAGGCATCCCTGATTCAGCCGGATGCAGTGACGGATGCCGCGCCCCGCGCCCGCGGCGACCTCGTGCCCGACCGCCTCGTGCCCGACGGCCTCGTGCCCGACGGCCTCGCTCCCGGGGGCCTCCTGCCCGACCGGCTCGAGGCCGATGAGCTTGCGGCCGAGGTCGGGATCGGCGATCTGCGCCCGCGTCAGCGCGACCATGTCGGCGATGCCCGATGCGACGACCTCCTCGGCGTCCTCGACGGAGCGGGCCGCGCCGACGCCGAAGACCGCGACGTCGGGGTTGGCGGCCTTGACCGCGGCGACGTCGTCGCGGAGCCACGCATACGGCATCGGCGACGACGGGAAGACGTAGTGGACGTTGTGGTAGCCGCCGGCGGCGAGATCCAGGAAGTCGATGCGGGCCTCGCCTCGCAGCCGGGCGATGACCTCCCGCATGCCCGCACCGTCGACACCGCCCTCGTGGAACTCGTTGGCGACGATGCGGATGCCGACGGTGAAGTCGTCGCCCACGCGCGCGCGGACCGCACGCAGCACTTCGCGGGGGAACCGCGTGCGCCCCTCGAGGTCGCCGCCGTACTCGTCGGTGCGCGCGTTGTAGAGCGGCGAGAGGAACTGGTGCAGAAGGTAGCCGTGCGCCATGTGGATCTCGACACCGTCGAATCCCCCGTCACGCGCGTGCTCGGCCGACAGCGCCCACCCCTCGACGAAGGCGGCGATGTCAGCCCGGTCCATCTCGCGCGTGGCATGTCCGGTCGACGGCGAGATGAGCCGGGAGGGTGCGTACACCGATCGCGGACCGTCGGGACCGTCCGGCTGGGCCTGCGCCCCGTGGTGGTTCAGCTGCACGAGGATCTTCGCACCCGCCTCGTGCACGGCATCCGTCATCCGCTTCGCAGCGGCGACGCCCTCCGGCCGGTACGCGTCCTCGAAGCCGCGGATGGAGCCGGTCGGGTGCACGAAGTGGTTGCCGGCGACGAACAGGCCGCAGCCGCCGCGCGCGCGACGGACGTAGTACGCCGTCTCGCGCTCGGACTCGACCCGGTCGGAGTACTGCTTCGAATGCGCCGTCTGCATGATGCGGTTCGGCACCGTCATCGCGCCGATGCGCAGCGGCTGCGCGAGGACGGACGAACGGATGCCGGAGCTCGCGGTCATGCGTCGAGCCTACGTCGGCCCCCACCCGCCGCCCCCGGTCGACGAGCGAGAGGGACCACCCCGCACCCGGCGCACGCGCCGGCTCCGTCTCACAAGCGCGCGAGGGCCTCGTCGAGGTCGGCGACGAGATCGGCGGCCGACTCGATGCCCACCGACAGGCGCACGACCTCCGGCGGCACGGCGAGCTCGGTGCCGCGCACCGAGGCGTGCGTCATCTCGTCGGGGTAGTTCATGAGCGACTCGACACCGCCGAGCGACTCGGCCAGCTGGAACAGCCGCGTGGACTCGGCGAAGCGGCGCGCGGTTGCGGCATCCGCCAGCGCCACCGACACGATGCCCCCGAACCCGCTCATCTGGGTCGCTGCCAGCTCGTGACCGGGGTGCGACCGCAGGCCCGGGTAGTAGACGTGCGAGACGGCGGCGTGGCCGTCGAGGAACTCGGCGACCGCCTGCGCGTTCTCGCTGTGCCGCTGCATGCGAAGGGCCAGCGTCTTGATGCCCCGCGTGGTGAGCCATGCGTCCAGCGGGCCCGACACCGCGCCGACGGCGAACTGCAGGAACTTCGCCTCGCCGTACAGCGCCTCGTCGTTCAGCACGAGCGCCCCGCCGACGACGTCCGAATGCCCGCCGAGGTATTTCGTGGTCGAGTGCACGACGACGTCGGCGCCGAGCGCGAGCGGCTGCTGGAGAGCGGGCGAGGCGAAGGTGTTGTCCACGACGACGAGGGCGCCGGCGTCGTGACCGAGGCGGGCGAGCCCCGCGATGTCGGTGATGCGCAGCAGAGGATTGCTGGGGGTCTCCACCCACACGATGCGCGCCGGTCGCTCCTCGAGCGCTGCCCGCACCGCGTCGAGATCGCTCATGTCGACGACCCGCACCCCGACGCCCCACGCGCCGAGCACGCGCGCGATGAGCCGGTAGGTGCCGCCGTAGACGTCGCTGCCGAGCAGCACCTCGTCGCCCGGCTTCAGCGCCGCGCGCAGCAGGGCGTCCTCGGCGGCGAGACCGGAGGCGAACGACAGCGCGTGCGCGCCGCCCTCGAGCGCGGCCAGCTGGGTCTCGAGCGCGGTTCGGGTGGGGTTGCCGCTGCGGCCGTACTCGTACCCCTGCCGCAGCCCGCCGATCCCGTCCTGCGCGTAGGTCGTCGAGAAGTGCACCGGCGGGATGACGGCGCCGGTCGTCGGGTCGAACGCCTGGCCGGCGTGCACCGCCCTGGTCTCGAAACCGCGGTCGCTCGTGGGCTCGGTCATTCCTGTGCTCCTTCGTGGGTGATTCCGGATGCCGTGTCGCCCGCCTATGCGCCGGGTTCGGCCGAGCCGCGCCCGGCGTCGGAGCCCGAAGCGGGAGGCGCGGCGACATCGAACCCGTGCGCGCGCATCCACTCGTCATCGTAGAACCGGTGGAGATAGCCGCGGCCGTGGTCGGGGAGCAGCACCACGACGACGGCGTCGGCGGGCAGATCGCGCGCGGTGCGGAGCGCGGCGACCACGGCCATGCCGCTCGAGCCGCCCACCAGGAGGCCTTCTTCGCGGGCGAGCCGGCGCGTCATCGCGAACGACTCGGCGTCGGGGATGCGGTGGATCTCGTCGGGCACGGTCGGGTCGTAGCTGTCGGGCCAGAAGTCCTCTCCGACGCCCTCGACGAGATAGCCGTGGATCGGGCCGCCGGAGTAGATCGAGCCCTCGGGGTCGGCGCCGACCACGCGCACCGCGCCGCCCGACACTTCGTGCAGATACCGGCCGGTGCCCGTGATGGTCCCGCCGGTGCCGATGCCGGCGACGAAGTGGGTCACCCGACCCTCGGTGTCGCGCCAGATCTCTGGACCGGTCGTCTCGTAGTGGCTCAGCGGCCCGTTCGGGTTCGCGAACTGATTGGGCTTGAACGCGCCGGGGATCTCGCGCACGAGCCGGTCCGACACGCTGTAGTAGGAGCGTGGGTCCTCCGGCGGCACGCTGGTGTCGGTGACGACGACCTCCGCGCCGTAAGCCCGCAGCACGTCGACCTTCGGGCCGTCGAACTTGTCGGGCACCACGAAGACCATGCGGTAGCCGCGCTGCACCGCGACCAGCGCGAGCCCGACGCCGGTGTTGCCGCTCGTGGGTTCGACGATCGTGCCGCCGGGCAGAAGCAGCCCGTCGCGCTCGGCCTGGTCGATGATGCGCCGGGCGATGCGGTCCTTCGCGGAACCGCCGGGGTTGAAGTACTCGACCTTCGCGAGCACCGTTGCGGCGATGCCGTCGGTGACGCGGGTCAGCTGGACGAGGGGGGTGTCGCCGACGAGGTCGGCCACGCTCTGGGCGTAACGCACGTTGTGTCCTGGTGTGTCGCCGCGCGGGTGCGCGGGAGGTTGTCGGGGTCGCTGAGGTCTGCGTGAAGCGAGCGCTTCAACAGCAGGGGCGACAACACCGACAGGTCAACACGGGCGCCAGTCTAGACGCAGGGACGCGATGGCGTCGAGAGACGGATGCCGCGGCCCGCCCGATTCGCGGCCGGGGCGATCGTGCGCGGAATGCGGCGGCGGTCCGGCTGCCGGCGAGCGGCGGGCGGGTCACCAGGTCGCGACGTACTCCGATCTGCGCACCAGCGCCGCCTGCTCGATGAGCGGCTGCGAGCGGTCGACGGCCTGCACCACGCGCCGCGCGACCTCGGGTGAGGACAGGCGGTAGTCGGTGAAGTCGCCGTTGGAGGCATAGACACCGATGGGCAGCGTCAGCGACTGGAAGAAGCCGAACAGCGGCCGCAGCTGATGCTCGATGATGAGCGCGTGCCGCTCGCCGCCGCCCGTCGCGGCCAGCAGGACGGGCGTGCCGACGAGGTCGTACTGTCCGACGAAGTCGAACAGGTGCTTGAACAGTCCCGTGAACGACGCCCGGTAGACGGGGCTCGCTGCGACCAGCAGGTCGGCCGATTCGATCGCTCGCAGCGCGGTCTCGACCTCGGACGCGACGTCCTCCCTGGTCAGCGCGCCGGCGAAGCCGGGCCCCAGGGCCGCCACCTCGATGAGCTCCGTCTCGACGGGGAGGCGCTCGGCGACGGCGCCCAGGATCGCGCGCACGAGCGCCGTCGTGCGGCTGGGCTCGTGCAGCGAGCCGGACACACCGACCACGCGCAGAGGTCGGTCGCCGATCGCGCGACGGGCATTCTGCTCACGGAGCACCTCGGTCATACCGGCACCACGTCCAACGAGGGCGCGGGTCCGACGGCCGCCAGGCGACCGCGAGAGCGTGACCACTGGCTCCAGGACCCCGGGTAGACCACCACATCGATGCCCGCGAGTGCGCCGGCGAGCGCGGTGTGGGTGGCGGCGATGCCGGAGCCGCAATAGGCGGCGACCGCGACGCCGTCCTGCACCCCCGCGGCCGCGAACGCGGCGCGGATCTCTTCGGGGGAGCGGAACCTGCCTGCGGTCAGGTGGACGGTGGTCGGCAGGTTCACCGCGCCCGGGATGTGCCCGCCGACGGGGTCGAGCGGCTCCGCGTCGCCCCGATACCGCTCGGGCGCCCGCACGTCGAGCAGGAGGCCGTGGTCGGGCCACTCCTCGACGCCGTCGATGTCGGCCACGCCCTCGGTGATCTCGTCCAGCACGATGTCGCCCGGCGGGCGCGGCAGCACGTCGCCCGTCTCGAGCGGGAGCCGTTGGGCCAGCCACCCGCGCAGTCCGCCGTCGAGCACTCGCACATCGGTCAGCCCCGAGCGGGTGAGCACCCACCAGGCGCGCGCGGCGGCCACCGAATGCACGTCGTCGTACGCGACCACCGTGTCGCCGGCGCGGATGCCCCACCGCCTGGCCGCGGCCTGCAGCTGTTCACGCGGCGGCAGCGGGTGGCGCCCCTCACGAGGGTCGTCCCGGCGCGCCAGCTCCTGATCCAGGTCGACGTACACGGCGCCCGGGAGGTGGCCGTCGAGGTACTCCGGGCGCCCCTCGGGCTGGTCGAGCCGCCAGCGGACGTCGAGCAGCCGCGGCGGGGTTCCGCCGCGGATCAGGTCGGCGAGCTCGGTCGGCGAGATGAGTGGGGAAGACATGTGGTCATGCTCGCTCCCCCGCGGACCCGCGGGAATGTCGTGACGACACACGTCGCGACACGGCGACACGGGGCGTCACACGGGGTCACGTGCGATCGCGCACGCTCGAACCCCACGATGCGCACACGGTGTGTCTCATCGGGAATCCGGGCCGCATCCCGCGTCCGGCCGTACGATGCGGCCAACCGACCGATGGAGGAACGGATGCCGCACCCCCGTGTGACCCGCGAGCCCCGGACTCCTGCGCGGCACCGCGGCGGACGCGGGCTCGCCGGGATCGCCGTCGTCGCGGCTCTCGTCCTGCTGAGCGGATGCGGCATCATCCCCCTTCCCACGCCCACGAATCTGCCGACGAACCTGCCGACGGGACTCCCGACGAGCGTGCCCACTCGGACGGTCTCGCCGGAGCCGACGCCCGAGCCGACAGGCTCGCCCGAACCGACCCGGACGCCGATCGTCCCCACCCGCTCCCCCGCCCCGACGGCGGAGCCCACGGCGGAGCCGACCGCGGCGCCCGAGCCGGAGCCGACGCCCGAACCGACGACACCGGTACCGGCGCCGACCGCGGTGCCGGAGCCGACCCCGACTGCCACCCCGACGCCGACCCCGACCACCACCGCGACGCCGACCCCGACCCCCACGGCGACGACGCCCCACACCCCGTCGCCCACCGCGGGGGCGGGCGACACGGCAGCCTCGCCACTGACCTGGGTGCCCTGGGTGATCCTGCTCGGACTGCTGGTCGTCGCCGCCGTGATCTACCTCATCGTGCGCCGGCCGCGTCCCAAGACCCCGCCGACCGGAGGCTGAGGTTCGACGACCGAGGATCCATGCCGACCCGCTCGCCGGGGCCTGTCAGCCGCGGAGGGCCAGGGCGAAGGGGAGCACCTCGGCGGCGCCGGCACGACGGAGCTCGCGGGCTGCCACGGTGAGGGTCCACCCGCTGTCCACGCGGTCGTCGACGAGCAGCACGGGACCGGCCGGAACATCGAGGGCGGCCGCCGAGAAGCGGTCCCACAGCCCGGCCACGCGGAACGCGCTGTTGCCGCCCGGCTGCCCCGTGGGTCCGCCGTCGACGAGGCCGATCGCGCCGAGGAAGGGCAGGCGGCCGATGCCGGCGATGCCCCGAGCGAGCGAGTCGACAAGCTGCGGCTTCGCGCGGGAGGGCATCGCGACAACGGCGACCGGGCGGTTCTCCCACCCCCACTCGGCGAGCACCCGCACGCAGGCTCCGAGCACGTTCTCGGGCACCGGGCGGTCCGCACCGCCGGCGGCGAAGAGGTCCCGCAGCGCGCCGCCCCAGCCCAGATCGGTCAGGCGCGCGAGCGCCCGGCCCTCGCTCGCGAGCTCATCCGCCGCGATGCGGCCCTTGACCGGCACGCCGAGCCGGTCGGTGCCGGTGGGCCACTGCCGCCGCGGTTCGATCGGCACGCCGACGCGGTCGAGAGCCGCGGATGCGGCATCCGTCGCCCCCGCCGCGATCTCGACGGGATACCAGGCGCCGGCGCAGTTGTCGCAGCGCCCGCAGGGCGCGGCGGTGTCGTCGTCGAGCGAGCGCTGCAGGAACTCCATACGGCAGCCGGGCGATTCCTCGTAGTCGATCATGTGCTGCTGCTCGGCCACCCGTTCGGCCGCGATGCGGCGGTAGCGGTCTTCGTCGTAGCTCCACGGCTCACCGGTGGCGACCCATCCGCCGCGCACGCGCGCGACCGCCCCGTCGACGTCGAGCACCTTCAGCAGCAGCTCGAGCGGCGTGCGGCGGATGTCGACGATCGCCTCGAGCGCCGGCGTCGACAGCGGACCGCCGGCTGCGGCGAGGGCCGTCAGCACCCGCTCGGCGCGATCGCGATCGGGCATGGACGCCGTGGCGAAGTAGTGCCAGATCTCGCGATCCTCGGTGCCCGGCAGCAGCAGTACGTCGGCCGAGTCGGTGGCACGACCGGCGCGTCCGACCTGCTGGTAGTACGACACCGGCGACGACGGCGCACCGAGGTGCACGACGAAGCCGAGATCGGGCTTGTCGAAGCCCATGCCGAGCGCGCTGGTGGCGACCAGGGCCTTGACGCGGTTGTCTTTGAGGAGGGCCTCGGACTCCTCGCGCTCGTCGGTGTCGGTCTGCCCGGTGTACGCGCGGACGTCGTAGCCGCGCTCACGGAGCAGCCGGGCGGTGTCGCCCGCGGCGGCCACGGTGAGGGTGTAGATGATGCCCGAGCCCGGCAGGTCGCCCAGGTGGCTGATCAGCCACGCGAGCCTGCTCGGCGAATCGGGGAGACGCAGCACGCCCAGCCGCAGCGAGGCGCGGGCGAGCGGGCCACGGATGGTGAGCACCCCGGGCGCGGCGCCGTCGGCCGCGTCGTCGCCTGCGCCGGCGTCGAGCTGTTCGGCGACGTCGGCGACCACGCGGCTGTTGGCGGTGGCGGTGGTGGCGAGCACCGGGATGCCCGCGGGCATGCGCGCGATCAGGTCGCGCAGGCGGCGGTAGTCCGGACGGAAGTCGTGGCCCCAGTCGCTGATGCAGTGCGCCTCGTCGACCACGAGCAGTCCGATGCGGGCGACGAGCTGCGGCAGCTGCTCGTCGCGGAACGACGGGTTGTTGAGGCGTTCGGGCGACACGAGGAGCACGTCGACCTCGTCGCGGTCGAGCTGCGCGAGCACATCGCCCCACTCGTGCGCGTTCGTCGAGTCGATCTTGACGGCCCGCACCCCCGCCCTCGCCGCGGCGGCGATCTGGTCGCGCATGAGCGCCAGCAGCGGCGACACCAGCACGGTGGGTCCCGCGCCGCGACGGCGCAGCAGCAGGGTGGCGACGAAGTACACGGCCGACTTGCCCCAGCCGGTGCGCTGAACGACGAGGGCCCGCCGCCGGTCGTCGACCAGCGCCTCGATCGCTTCGAACTGCCCGTCGTGGAAGTCGGCGTCGTCGCGGCCGACGAGCGAGCGCAGGACGTCGAGGGCCTCGGCGCGGGTGGTGGTCGTCGCAGTCACGCCTCCACCCTGCCCCATGCCCCTGACAGCGGCGTCCTCGAGGGGCCGCCCGGTGGACGGCCGGGGTCCGACGCTCCTGCGCCCGCTCATGTGGAGGAGGCCCCGGCGCGCCGCCGCCGTTATCAGAACAGGTGATCTCGCGGAGGTAGGACGATCCGTCGCGTTTCGTCCTACCTCCGCCAGATCACCTGTCCCGAAGACCCGGTTGCCGACCGACTCCCCCGAAACCGGGCCTGGCACCGCGTGCTACCGTGGCGGCGACGGAGGAGGTGCGCGTGCTCGAGAACATCGGCGTGCTGCTGCGCCTGTTCACCGAGGTGGTCGTCTCGGCTCTGCGTCCCGCCGTCGAACTGATCGAGGCGGTGGCCGGTTCGCTGGCCGAGCTCGCCCCCTCGGCCCTGCCGGCCGAGGCAGGAGCCCTCCTGGTCGCGACCGCGCTGCTGGCGTCCCTGGCGCTGCTCGCCGTCGCGCTCGCGGTCTTCCTGTCGCCCGCGCACGCGGTCGCCACCGTGGCGCACCCGCGCCGCGCGATCACCGACGCGACGCGCCTGTCCGCGTCCCACCCTGACGCGCCGGGACACTCCCGTCCGCGCGCTCCGGGGCTCGCGGCTCCGGCCGCGTAGCCCGTCGTCCGTCCTCCGCACGAGGCCGCCCGCCGGTGCCTTCGTGGCCCTACGCCACGAACCGACACCGGACGAACGGACGACCCCATGGACCTCTACGCCTTCCCATCCATCGCCGCGATCCTCGACGCGGCCTACGCCTTCCTCATGCAGCTCGCCGCGCTGCTCGAGCCTGTCGCCGGATCCGCCGCGGCCGCGGCATCCGTCATCCTCCTCACGCTGATCGTGCGCGCCGCGCTCGTGCCCGCCGGCATCGCGCAGGCGAAGGCCGAGCAGACCCGCAGCCGCCTGGCCCCCCGGCTGCGAGCTCTGCAGCAGCGACACAAGCGCGACCCGGAGCGGATGCAGCGCGAGACGATGAAGCTATACGCCGACGAGAAGACGTCGCCTTTCGCGGGCTATCTGCCGATGCTCGCGCAGGCGCCGGTCGTCGCGATCGTGTACGCGCTCTTCCTCCACACCGCGATCGCCGGGCACGCGAATGCGCTTCTCACCGAGCAGCTGCTCGGCGTGCCGCTGGGTACGAGCCTCGTGGCCGCCATCTTCTCGGGAACCGCGACCGCGGCGACCCTCGGGGTCTTCGCCGGCGTGATCGCGGTGATCGTCGTGGTGGCGGAGATCACGCGGCGCGCGTTCCGCCCGCCCGTCGACGATTCTCCGGATGCCTCGCCTCTGGCGGGTGCCGGCATGGCCAGGCTCGCCGGGGTGCTGCAGTTCACGACCGCCGTGTTCGCGATGTTCGTGCCGCTCGCGGCCGCCCTGTACCTGGCCACGACCGTCGCGTGGACGCTCGTGCAGCGCGTGCTGCTGCGGCGCGTCTACCCTCTCGCCGCGAGCTGATTCCCGCGAGGGTGCAGCACGCCGCTCAGGGCGCCCAGCGCAGCGCCGGCGAGGGTGTCGACGACGCGCTCGGCGGCCACCGCCACGCTGTCGACCGACCCGGTCGCGGCCCCTGTCAGCAGCAGCACGAGCGGCGTGATGAAGACGAGGGCGAGCGCGTAGTTGCGCACGATGAAGAGCTCGATGGTGAACTGCAGCACGCCCAGCACGAGCGCCAGCCATACGACGGGCAGCGGCACCGGGGCCACGAGCAGGTAAACCCCCGCGCCGAGGATGGTGCCGACCATGCGATGCAGTCCGCGGCTGAACGCCGCGCGGCGATCGGCGGTGACGCCGATGACCGCGACCGCCGCACCCACGATCCAGTACGCGCGGTGCGGATCCAGCGCCAGTCCGATCGCGATGCCGACGGCGCTCACGAGGGCGACCCGGGCGAGCAGCATCCGCTCACCCGCCGGCCACGACGGTCCGGGCAGCACCTCGCGGAGCGGGCGGGCGCGGACGCGGCGGCGACTGGCCAGCAACAGCGGGGCCAGCGACACGACCGCGGCGAACAGGATGCCGCAAGTCACCGCGGCGAGATAGGCCGCGGGAGCCGCTCCCGCACTCACGATGTGCGACGAGAGGCCGTACACGAGCACGACGAAGAGCGGCCCGGGCGGGCCCACGGCGAATCCGAACATCGCGGCCGCGGCGGCGATCGCCACGACCCCGAGGCCCACGAGCGTCGCCACGGGCGACGGACCGGCGAGTGCCCCCAGCACCGCAGCGACGACGAGACCGCCCGCGATGAACGGCACCACCCGCAGGCGCTCCACGACCGGCAGCTGCGTCGCGTAGAGCGCGACGAACGCACCGGTCGCGGCGTGGAAGCCCGCCTCGGGGTTCCCGAGGAGTGCCATGATCGCGATGGGCGCCGCCATCGCGATCCCCGCCCGCAGCCCGATGGGCCAGCGCGGCGCCGGTGCGGGGGCGAGGCGGAAGAGGCTCGCCACCGCCTCTCGCAGCTCGGCCGCGAGTGCGCGGCCACGACTCGGGCGCGGCATCCTTCCTCCCTTCCCGCGTCCATCCTCCTCCGCGCCTCGCGCGGACGCCGATGTCGGCGCTACTCTCGCCCCATGACTCCCCGGGCCGGAGGTCCGCTCGCCGAGCGGTCGGAGACGCGGCGGCCCGGCATCATGCTGGGGCTCCTCGCAGGCGCGGGTCTTCTCGTCTTCGACCTGGTGCTGATGTTCGTGCTGCTGACGTTCGCGTCGCAGATCACGGTCGGCAGCGGGGGGACGCTCATCCTGCTGCTGCCGTTCATCGTCGTGCTGGCAGGCTCCCTGCTGCTGACGATCTCGTGGTACTGGCGGTGGTTCGCCCTCGGCCTGGCGATCGTGACCGCCGCGTCGTGCATCGCGGTCGGGCCCTTCCTCGGCATGCTGATGCGAGGCTGAGCCGCCTCACGCGGGCCGGGTCGCGGCATCCGGAACCGACAGCAGCTGGTCGAGGAGGGCCAGCGCGGCGTCCTGCGGAGCGTCGGCGTCGAGCAGCCACTGGGTCTGGAGGCCGTCGGATGCCGCGATCACGAGCGCCGCGACCGCCACGGGGTCGACGTCGGCCCTGATGCGCCCGGCCTGCTGGTTGTGGCGCACGCGCTCGGCGATCTCGCGCCGCACGCGCGCGAAGCGCTCCGTCGCGAACTCGCGTGCCGCGGGGTGCCCCTCTTCGAGCGCCGACGCGACGAGCGTGGAGTACAGCTGCACGAGCCCCTGCACCTCGTGGTTGGCATCGCTCCAGCGCCGCAGCAGCTCGGTCGGAGTGACGTCCGGCGGCACCGGCTCCCAGTCGTCGCCCCGGTGCTCGGACTGGCGGTACACCGCGACCAGCAGCTCCTCGAGCGATCCGAAGTAGTGCTTCAGCGCGGCGTGGGTGACCCCGACCTCTTCCGCGATCGCGCGGAGGCTGGTGCGGTCGGAGCCTCGCCGTGCGAACACCTCGATGGCACGGTCCAGGATCTCCTGCCGCCGGGCGACCCCCTTCGCATACGACCCGCGCAGGGCGGAGGGGGTCTCCTCATCGGACATGCGACCATGCTAGCGAATGAAAACCTCCAGGTGGAGGTTTTCGTGGTAGCGTGATGCCGTCCGGGCCCCGCGCCCGCTGACGACACCCCAGACACCGTCGAAGCAGACAACGAAGGAGCGCGACCGATGCCGGTCCAGACATCCATCCAGCTGTTCACCGTGAGGGAAGCGCTCGAGGCCGACCTCGAAGGCACCCTCGCCGAGCTCGCCTCGCGCGGCTTCACCGCCGCCGAGCCCTACGACTTCGTGCGCCGCGCCGAGCCCCTCGCCGCCGCCCTGAAGGCCAACGGCATCGCCGCCCCGACCGGTCACGCGTTCCTCGCGTCCACCTCGTTCGTGAACCCGGACGGCACGACGACGAGTCGCCCCGTCCCCGCCCCCGAGGCCGTCTTCGACGCCGCCGACATCCTCCGCATGACGACCGTGATCGAGCCCTACACCGACCCCGCGCTCTGGCAGAGCCAGGAGCACATCGCCGACATCGCGCGGCAGCTCAACGCCGCCGCCGAGATCGGCGCGGCCCGCGGCATCCGCGTCGGCTACCACAACCACGCGCACGAGCTGGAGTCGACCTTCGACGGCAAGACCGGCCTCGAGGTGTTCGCCGAGCTGCTCGACCCCCGCGTCGTGCTCGAGATCGACCTGTACTGGGTCGCCCGCGCGGGCGTCGACTCGCCCACGCTCCTGAAGACCCTCGGCGACCGCGTGATCGCCGTGCACGTCAAGGACGGCACGCTCGACCCCGAGGCCGTCGCCGCCTACCCGCCGGCCGACCAGGTCCCCGCCGGCCAGGGCGTCATCCCGCTCGCGCAGGCCATCGCCGCGGCACCGGCACTCGAGGTCGCCATCGTCGAGTTCGACCACTTCAGCGGCGATCTCTTCGACGCCGTCGAGCAGAGTCGCGTCTACCTCGACGAGACGCTCGGCGCGAAGGTCGCCGGCTGATGGCGGCCTCCAGCGGAGCCGTCGGCGTCGGCATCATCGGCGCGGGCAACATCAGCGACCAGTACCTCACGCACCTGACGAGCTTCCCCGACGTGCGCGTCATCGCGATCGGCGACCTCCTCGAGGACCGCGCGAAGGCGCAGGCCGAGAAGTACGGCGTGCCCCGCGCGGGCGGCGTCGACCTCGTGCTGAACGACCCCGACGTCGACATCGTCGTGAACCTCACGATCCCGGCCGTGCACGTCGAGGTCTCCGAGGCGATCATCGCCGCCGGCAAGCACGTGTGGACCGAGAAGCCGATCGGCATCGACCGCGAGGAGTCGCAGCGACTGCTCCAGAAGGCGGATGCCGCTGGCCTGCGCGTCGGCGTCGCGCCCGACACCGTCCTCGGCCCGGGAGTGCAGACGGCCAAGCGCGCGATCGCGCGCGGCGACATCGGCCGCCCGCTGTTCGCGACGACGACGTTCCAGTGGCAGGGTCCGGAGCTGTGGCACCCGAACCCGGCGTTCCTGTACGCCAAGGGAGCGGGCCCCCTGCTGGACATGGGCCCGTACTACGTCTCGACGCTCCTGCACGTGTTCGGTCCGGTCGCATCGGTCGCCGCGCTCGGCCTCCAGGGCGTCCCGACCCGCACCGTGAAGTCCGGCGAGCTCGCCGGACAGGAGTTCCCGGTCGAGATCCCCTCGACGCTGTCGGTGCTCATGGACTTCGAGGGGGGCGGCCAGGCGCAGAGCCTGTACAGCACCGACTCGCCGCTCAAGCGCCACGGCATCGTCGAGATCAACGGCACCGACGGCACCATCGTGATCCCGGACCCGAACATGTTCGGCGGCGACATCACGATCACGCGGCCGCTGACCGACGCGTCGGTGAGCGAGCAGCAGGTGGTCCAGGTGCCGCAGGAGGGCGTGCTCGCCGGCCGCGGTCTGGGCCTGCTCGACATGGCCCGCTCGATCCGGGGCGGCCGCCCGCACATCGCCACCGGCGAGTTCGGGTACCACGTGCTCGACACGCTGCTGTCGATCGAGGAGGCCGCCGCCTCGCACACCTACGTCACCGTCGAGAGCAGCCTCGGCGAGGTCGGCTCGCTCCCCGCGGACTTCGACCCGCTGGCCGCGACGCTCTGACCCTCGCGCGGCGCATCCGCCGCCCGAGACCCGCGAAAGGGGAGATTCCCGCCACCACGCGTGTGCGGGAATCTCCCCTTTCGCGATTCCTGGCCGGCGGATCGACGGATGCCGCGGCCGCGGCATCCGCTCTCCTTCTGTCGTGCGGAATAGGGCAGATGCCCGATGCGGGGCGCTCGACCGAGTGGTGCGATCACCCCGGGGATTCATCGCACGATCGCTGGGGAGAAATGTCATGAAACTGCTGCACGTCATCGCGAGTCCGCGGCTCGCCGGCTCGACGACGCTGACGATCACCGACGCGCTGCTCGGCGGCCTCGCCGAGGCCGCGCCCGACCTCGAGGTCGAGACCCTCGACCTGTTCCAGGCCGACCTGCCTGCCATCGCCGGCGACAACATCGAGGCGAAGTACACGCTTCTGGGAGGCATGCCGGTCGCGGCCGAGCACCGGGAATCGTGGGCGCAGATCGAGCGCGCGATCGAGCGTTTCCGTGCCGCCGACGTCTACGTCATCTCCGCCCCGATGTGGAACTTCGGGGTGCCGTACGTGCTCAAGTACTACATCGACTGCATCGTCCAGCCGGGCTATCTGTTCCGCTTCGACGAGCACGGCATTCCGCGGCCACTCCTGGAGGGCAAGCGGATGCTGGTCGTGTCCTCGTCGGGCAGCGACTACCGCGAGGCCAGCCCGCTGCACGCGCTCGACCACTTCGAGCCGTACCTGCGGTCGATCTTCGGCTTCGTGGGCATCGAGGAGATCCGCTTCGTGCGCGCTCACGGTGTGGACGCCTCCCCCGCCTCGCGTGAGGCCGGGATCGCCCGCGCGCTCACCGAAGCGGAAGACGTGGTGGCGGAGCTGTGGCCGACCGCTGCGGAGGCCGCGACCGCCGCGTGAGCGCCGGCCGGGCGGCCTGTGCGCGGGCCTCCCGATGCTCTACTCTGAGCGCGGGAGCGTCCGCACCGCCGGGGAGTCGCGGAACGATCGTCCGCGACGCGGGTCGGCGCCCCGTTGGGGAGCGCCGTGGAACTGGCGGGACGCGAACGCGAGATCGACGATCTCGTGCGCTTGGCGACCGAGGGCGAGCCGGGCATCATCCGGCTCACCGGTCGACCCGGCGTCGGCAAGAGTGCGCTCCTGCGGGCCGCCGTGAAAGCGGTGCCACCCCAGCGGTGCACGGTCTGGCCCGTCGACCTGCGTGGTTCGGCTCGGGGCGCGGAGCTCATCGACGAGATCGCCCGCGCTCTCGGCCTGTGGTCGGCGGCCGATCGGGGCGGCGCGCCCGAGACGCTCGCCACTGCGGTCTCGACGGGACGCGTGCTGATCGCCGCCGACCACGTCGACGCGGTCACCGAGGGTCATGCGGCGCTCGCAGCGCTCACCGAGCGGTGTCCGCGCCTCTCGGTCGTGCTCGTCTCGCGGCGGGTCGACCCGTCGGTCGCAGCGTCGGGACCGGGGCTGGCCCTCGCGCCCTTGGCCGTCCCGCCGGAGGATGCCACCAGGGTCGCGACGCTGAGCGCGCCGAGCGTGCAGCTGTTCATCCGCGCCGCGCAGCGCGTCCAGGCCGCGCTGAGTCTGGACGACGAGGAGGTCGCCGCGATCGGCGAGGTCTGCCGGCTCGTCGGTGGGCTCCCCCTGGCGATCGAGCTCGCGGCGGCGCGCAGTCGGCTGCTGCCGCTCGCGCTGCTCGCCCGCCAGCTGGGATCGCGGCCGGGCGAGTGCGCCGACCTGGATCTGCTGGAGGGCGCGCGGATCGGGATCCGCGACACGCTCGGCGCGACCCGAGCGCTGCTGACAGCGGACGAGGACCGGCTCCTGGCACGGCTCGCCGGCTTCCACGGGCGCTTTCCGCTCGGTGCCGTCCTCGCCGTGGCCGAAGCCCCGCTCGGCGAGGTGCTGGACGCGCTCGAACGTCTGATCGATCTCGGTCTCGTGCAGCCGTCGCCCGGGCGCGACGCCGATCCCGAGTTCACGCTGCTGCCGATGGTTCGCTCGTTCGCGCTCGAGCACTCCGACGACGCCTCCGCGCCGGTAGCCCGATATCTCCGCGAGCTCGCCGCGGAGGCGGCGGCCGCTCACGCCCGCCTGGCGCACTCGGACGCCGTCGACCGGCTGCGCGCTCTCCGCCGTGATGTGGCGGTGGAGCTGCGACGCCTCGTCGCGACGGATCTCGTCGCGGCGACCTCGCTCGCCGTCGACGCTGCTCCCGTCCTCGAGGGGTACGCCGAGGGGGCTGAGGTCGGCGAGGCGCTCGAGGCCGCGATCCAGTCCGACGTCATGGCGCGGCTGGACGAGCACACCCGCGCCGGCGTATGGCTCTGGTCATCGCGCACGCTCGCGCTCTCGCCCGACGGGGTGCAGTACAGCGCCCTGATCTCGGAGCGCTGGGAGCGGGGCAACGCGCTGATCGACCCCCGCGAGCGGCCGCTCCTCGCGCTGCAGGCGCGGATGATCGCCGCGCTCAACGGCACGACCACGGGGGACCTGCGGCTCTCGCTGCAGGCGGCCATGGAGGGCCTCGCCATCGCGCGCGACGCCGCCCTTCCGGCGTGGACGGCGCGGCTCGAGCTGTGGGCGGCAGGCGCGGCGCACCACACGCAGGGGCCCGAGCGGGCCTTCGCGCTCGCGCTGGCCGCGCTCGAGCGCGCTCAGCGCATCGACGACCCGGCGTCGATCGCGTGGGCGATCATGGTGATCAGCACCATGCCCCGGCCCACCGGTCCGACCTCGGTTCCCGTGCCTGAGCTGGAGGAGGCGCTGGCGGTCGGCGAGCGGCTGGGCGACCCGGTGCTGCTGTCGTTCGCGTATGCGGCGCTCGCCATGCGCGAGGTGCGCGCGCGGCGCATGGCGATGGCCGCGTACTGGTGCGCACAGCGGCTCGACCTCGCGCGTCGGCGCGGGTGGTGGGCCCTCAGCGGGATCTCGTTCGCGGACACGGTCCTGATCGCCGGCGCGACGCAGGGCGATGCCGACGCGGACCTCACGGCCGCCCGTCTGGTGGGCGTCATCCGGCTGGACCTCGACCGGCTGCTGCGCTCGATGGCGCCCTCGAGCGGGCCGCAGTTCGAGGCGGCGGTGGCTCGGATCCGCGCCCGCATGGGTGACCACCGCTTCGCGCGCGCGGCCGCCGAAGGCGGCATGATGTCGACCCCGCAGGCTGCAGCGCTCGCGGTCGACTGGCTGCGCCGCCATGCCGACACCCCGCTGCGCGCCTCGCCTGCGCAGGCCCCCCTGACACCGCGGGAGGGCGAGGTCCTGCAGCTGCTCGCCTCCGGCCTCACGAACAAGGAGATCGCGGGGCGCCTCCACCTGTCGGTGAAGACCGTTATGCACCACTCGGTGTCGATCTACCGCAAGCTGGCCGTCCGCGGCCGCGCCGAGGCGACCGCGTACGCGTACCGCAACAGGCTCATCACCGATCGCGGGCCGACCGGATGAGGACGGATGCCGCGGCCCGCGGCATCCGTCCCCTCCCCTCACACCTCGTCGCGGGAGGCGCTCCCGGCGGGACCGGACTCGGCGGGCGCGTCCTTCGTCTCGGTCTTGAGGATCCGGACGGACTGGCCCACGCCCTTCGCGAGAGCCGGGAGTCGGGCCGCGCCGAAGAGCAGGAGCACGACGACGAGCACCAGGATCAGGTGCATGCCGTTGATGTTCGCGAGCATGGGGTCCTCTCTCAGATGTGGTCGCCGACCAGGGCGAGGCACTGGATGGCCGCGAGGCCGTACTGCGCGCTCGCGTTGGTGCTGAACGGGGCCTCGTCGACAGGGTTCAGCACGGCGGGCCCGTCGATGCGGGTCGAGGTGAAGGCCAGGCTCTCGGGGTAGCCGGCATGGCCGGTGCGGAACTCGCGCCATGCGCGCTGGGCGAGGGCGACGTCGCCGAGCTGGTGCGCGGCATAGGCGGTCGCGCGCGAGTAGGCCTGCCGGAGATTCTGGCTGCCCCACGAGACGCCGGTCGCCTCGCGCTGCTCCGCCGACGTGCCGTTGTAGAGGCGGCAGTAGGTGACCCACTTCGCGGTCACCTCGGGGTCGTCGATGAGTTCGATGAGCTCGGTCATGAGCTCGATGAGGCCGAAGACCGAGTCGAGCGAGCCGACCTCGACGGTGCGCTCGGTCTCCTCGCCGTACGTGCCGTCGGCGAGGTTGTAGCGCAGCGTCCCGCCCTGCGCCCAGCCGTTGGGCATCGCCGCGATCGTCTTGGCGCCGTTGACGAGCTTCGCCTGGGCGATCGGATCGCCGTTGCGCTCCCACTCCGCCAGCCACGCCAGGGCCAGGGCTCCCCAGTCGGTGGTGTTCGAGACGCCCAGCGCGTCGGGCTGCGGCGTGTACTCGTCGGTGCGGATCTTGCGCGCGGGGTCCAGCACCAGGAACGTCTTGTCGGCGTCGACCAGGTCGCGCATCAGGTCGCCGACCCGCTCGTCGGCGGTGAGGAAGTAGTAGAAGCGGCGATACCCGGCGTTGCTGATGCGCTGCTGCTTGGCGCTGTCGCCCCAGTGCATGATGCCGTGGCGGGTGCCGAGGTCGCGGTATTTGCCGAGGTGGTAGACATCCACCTCGCCGGTGTGCCGCGTCATTGCCTCCGCGAAGCGGAACGCCGTGGCATCGCCCGTGCGGAGGTAGTGGTACCAGAGCCACATGTCGGTGCTCAGCTCGGAGTTGTCCCACGCGTAGCCGCCGATGTCGTACCGCCACACGTGCCGGTCGCGGTCGTACTCGTGGATGACGTCGCCGTAGTCCCAGAAGCCGTACCAGGAGCGCTGGTCGACCTGCTGCACGTAGTGCTGGTGCATGAAGGCGAGCTTGTCCTCGACGGCGACCTTCGCCAGGTTCGACCGGTCGACGGGCGCCCACGAGCCGAAGACCCCGGCCGAGTGGTTGTGCTCGGGCGAGCTCACCAGGAGCGGAGGCGTCGTGTTGGCGTCGGCCAGCGCGCTGAAGTCCGCTGCCGTGGGCGTGGCGCCGAGCGCCCAGAAGCTGAGCTCCGTCGTGCGGGCGGTGCCGTACGGCGAGCCGAAGCCCGGCTCGTAGTCCTCGTACGTGATCTCGAGCGCGTCCAGCTGCTTCGGGTACGTGTCCTGCCCGAGGCCGTCGTGGTAGAAGCGCAGGTCCATCGCGTCGGCCTTGGGCGACCACATCCAGGTCGTGGCGGTCGCGACATCGGTGCCCGCACCCGAGATCTCGAGCTCGGTCGGGTGGAGCTGCCAGAAGTTGCGCATGCCGAACGCCAAGCCACCCGCCGGGCTGCCGACGTACGCCAGGCCGCGAGACCGGCGTCCGGAGTCGACCCGGATCCACGAGTGGCCGGCCGACGTGCGCTTGCGGATCTCGAATCCGTTGGCGGTGAGCTGACTCAGGCTGTAGTCGCCCCACGCCGGGATCCACTGCAGCCGCGACGTCACTCGCTGGTCCCATGTCGCCGGGTCGGGCGTCCAGGTGCCGGCGATCTGGGCGGCGCGCGCCGCCGCCCCCGGGTCGCGACGCAGGCCGGTGATGCCGCGGACGGCCTCGCCGAGCACGCCCGCTCCCTCGCCGGCGAACCGGACGTGCCGATCGTGCAGCTGGGTCGACAACGGCACCGAGAAGCTCAGGCCGAGGCCCGTGATGAAGTCGGTGTTCTCGTCGCCGTCGAACACGAAGCTGTGGACGACGCGGACGCCGTCGGATCCGGCGTACAGGTAGAACCGCACGTCGAAGGGCAGCCAGCTCCGGTTGCCCTTGCGGTGCTGGCCGGTCACGCGGACGACCGCGCGCACCGGTCCCTTCTGCTCGACCTTCACCTCGCCGACCTCGCTCTTGAACCACTCGCGCGCGATCTTCTCGGCGCCGTCGGTGTCGGGCCGGTCCTGGCGCGAGGCCACGAGCCGGCCGTCCTGGGCGATGACGGTGTCGCCGCGACGGATGGCCGAGACGAGGTTCGGCCCGTTCTTGGGGAATTCGACCCGGATGACGCCGGTATCGACGACGACGCGCCCCGGATTCTCGTCGACGGAGATGGCGGCTGCCGGTGCCGCCGGCGTGCCCGGCTGCAGCGAGTATGCGGCGGCACGGCCCGACGCCCCACTCACCGCGTGAGCGGTCCACTTGACGGAGCCGTCCGGCCACCACCCCGTGGGCCAGCTCTGCACGGGCACCGACTCGCCGGTCTCGGAGACGAGCGCGAAGGTCTGCTCGGGACTGAGCGCCCCCTTCGGCCATGGCACGCCCCAGGTCGTGCCTGCCACGAGCTGACCGGGGGTGCCGCCCTCCAGCCAGCGGATCGGGACGGGACCGTGACCGGTCAGCGCCGCGGCGACGGGCTGGCCGAAGGCCCCGCGCACGACGGGTGCCGCGTTCGCGGCGGACGGGCCTGCCGAGACGAAGGCCGCGGCGACCCCGGCGGCGACCGTCGACTGCAGCAGTGTTCGACGACTGATGTCCATGGCGATGACTCCTCGATGAATCCGCGGAGCCGTCGCTGGCTCCGACCGCCACCGAAACTAGGGGCGCCGACGGATCAGGCTGATCAATCGGACAAAATCGGACAATCCGCGCCGCCGAGTGCCTGCGCCGCGGCGCGCCAGCCCCGCCCGAAGGCGGCCTCCGCGCCATCCGACGCCCCCTCGGCCGCCGTCGCGCGAGCTCCGTCGGACGCGCCGGCGGGAACGATCGCCGGAAGCCCGCCGTGCGCCGCATAGAGTGCGAGCTCGCGCCGGACGCCGGGATCGATCGTCGAGGCGCGCGAGGTGACGACGAAGATCGCGCGCGGGCGCTGCCCGCGCAGCGTCCGCACCAGCTCCGCGGCACGCTCGCCGTCGAGGCGGCACGCCGACACCGCGACGAGGCTGTCGTGGGCGTCGGCCCAGCCGTGGATTCCGGCGGCGGTCTGCATCGCGGTCTCATCGCGCAGCGAGTCGACGACGACGGCGACCGCATTCGAGCGCCGGCCCGCCGTCGCCTGCGCGCGGAGGTCGACGACATAGCCGAGCCGCGCGGCGGCGGCGCGCACGCGCTCCTCGTTCTCGGGGCGGACCCGACGCGCGGAGCCGTTGAGCACGCGGGAGGCGGTCGACTGCGAGACGCCCGCTGAGCGGGCGACGTCTTCGAGTGTCACCTCGACGGCCGCAGCGGCGGCCGGGGCGTCACTGCGCGCGAGCGACGACCGCACGGCCCGCAAGGACGAGCATGCCGGGCACCAGGACCATCAGCGGGGCGAACATCCACACCACGACGCCGGCGAGGCCCAGGGCGAGAAGGAGCAGCAGCGATCCCCTCTGGTCGCGCCACGATCGATCGGCGGCCTCGCGGATCAGGGCGCTCCACGAGGGGCACCCGGCGGTCCACTTCGCGCTCGCCCGGAGCAGCACCACGGCCGCGGCGGCGCCGAGTACGGCGGACGCCCACCGGAAGACCTCCCCGCCCGGCATCCCGGCGATCAGCGGACTCGTGAGCGTGGCCGAGATGGCCGCGAAGGCGGCAGCGGCCCCGATGCCCCAGAGCCACCCCTTTCGCAGCGCCCGCAGGAAGTCCCTGCCGAACTCGAGGAGCGAGTCGGACTCGCCCTCGACGTGACGTCGGAAGTGCGCGGCCCCGGCGGCGAGTGCCGGCAGCGCGGTCACGGCGGGGATCGCGAGCACCGCGACGGCGAGGCTGACGACGATCGTCTCGGAGAAGAGCGCCAGACCCCGGCTCGACATCGCCCGCGCGACGCGGCCGGCTCCTTGCGGCGCGCGCCCGCCCGCCGGGCGGCGCGCGGTCTCGGTGGAGGTCATGTCGTCAGCCCTTCAGTCCCTGCGTCGCCACCCCGTCGACCAGATAGCGCTGGAAGATCAGGAAGAAGAGGAACACGGGGATCAGCGCCAGCACGGCCATCGCCATCTGCCCGCCGTAGTCGGCCGCCGAGCTCTGGTCGACGAACAGGCGCAGCGCGATCGGCAGGGTGTAGAGGTCGGGGTCCTTCAGGTACAGGAGCGGGCCGAAGAAGTCGTTCCAGGTCCAGATGAAGGTGAAGATGGCGCTCGTGACGAGCGCCGGCTTCAGCAGCGGCAGCATGATCGACCAGAACGTGCGGTAGTGGCCCGCGCCGTCGATGCGCGCGGCCTCGTCGAGCTCCCGCGGAAGCCCGCGCATGAACTGCACCATGAGGAACACGAAGAAGGCCTCGGTCGCGAGGAACTTGCCCAGCAGCAGGGGCGTGAAGGTGTTCACCATGCCGAGGGCGTTGAACATGATGTACTGCGGGATGATCACGACGTGGAACGGCAGCAGCAGCGTCGCGATCATGATGCCGAAGTACACCGTGCGGCCGGGGAAGCTGATGCGCGCGAACGCGTAGGCGGCGAGCGCCGACGACAGCACGACGCCGATCACCGACAGCACGGCGAGGATCGTGGAGTTCTGGAAGAAGGTCCAGAACGAGACGCCGCCGATGCCGCTCAGCGCCTTCTCGTAGTTGTCCATCGTGACTTCGCGCGGCAGCAGCTGCGCGTTGCCGACGATCTGCGACGACGGCTTGAAGGTCGACAGGAGCATCCACGCGACCGGGTAGAGGATCACCGCGAGGATCGCGAGCACGACGACGTGGAAGACCACCTCTTTGAGGGTCCACCGGGGACGGTCGCCCGAGCGGCGCTTCGTGCGGCGGTCGGCGGTCACGAGCAGCTGCGTTGCGCTCATCGTCCTTCATCTCCTGCGTAGTGGACCCAGAACTTGGAGCTGCGGAAGAAGATCACCGTGATGAAGGCGATCACAAGCACCAGGACCCAGGCCATGGCCGAGGCGTACCCCATCTGGAAGTCGCGGAAGCCGCGGAAATAGAGGTACAGCGTGTAGAAGAGCGTCGACCGGGCCGGGCCGCCGGTTCCGCCCGAGATGATGAACGCCGACGCGAACACCTGGAACGCGTTGATCGTCTCGAGGAGGAGGTTGAAGAAGATGACCGGCGACAGCATCGGGATGGTGATCGCCCGGAACTTGCGGATCGGCCCGGCGCCGTCGACGGATGCCGCCTCGTAGAGCTCCTGCGGAACCTGCTTGAGGCCCGCAAGGAAGATGACCATGGGCGCGCCGAACTGCCAGACCGCCAGCAGGATGAGCATCGGCATGGTCTTGTCGGGATCGCCGACCCAGCCGCCGGCGGGGAAGCCGAAGAACTGCTGAATGGTGTCGACCGGGCCGTCGTCGATGAACATCGCCTTCCACACCACGGCGATCGAGACCGAGGCGCCGACGAGGGAGGGCAGGTAGAACGCCGAACGGTAGAACCCGCTGCCGCGGAAGGCCGCGTTGAGGATCAGGGCGACGCCGAGTGCCGCCGCCAGCTTGAGGGGCGTGCCCACCAGGACGTAGACCGCCGTCACCTTCCACGCCTGGAGGTAGTCGGGGTCGTTCCACAGCCGCACGAAGTTGTCGAAGCCGACCCACTGCGGCGGGCTGAAGAGGTTGTAGTCCGTGAAGGCGAGGTACAGGGACGCCACCATGGGGCCCGCGGTCAGGAGCAGGAACCCGATCAGCCACGGGGCGAGGAAGACGTACCCGGCGCGGATGTCCTCCCACCGGCGTCGGGGCCGGCGGGGTGCCGGCGGCGCGGCCTGCACCTCCGGCGGCGCCGGCGGAGCGAGTGTTTCGGCGGTCATTGCGTTGCCTCTCGGGATGCCGCGGGGCGGCGCGCATCGCTGCGCGCCGCCCGCGACGCGATCAGTTCAGTGCGTTCTCGGCCTCGGCGAACCAGCGCTCGGCCGCTTCGGCGGGAGTGGCGGCGTCGTAGGCGACGTCCTGGCTGATCGCCACGAACGTCTGCTCGAGGGTTCCGAAGCCCTTGACGGCCGGCGGCGCCTGACCGTCGAGCTTGTCGGCGACCTCGTCCTGGTACGCCAGGATCTTCTCGTCGAGCTCGTTCGCCTCGATGCCCTCGGCGGCGGTCGACGACGCGGGCACGCCGCGCGACATTCCGAAGATCGCCCCGACCTCGGGGTCGTTGACGAGGAAGTCGACGAACGCCGCCGCCTGCGCCGGGTGCTCGCTGTTGGTGGCGATCGAGAGCATCAGGCCGGGCTTGAGGAACATGCCCGTGTTGTCGGGGTCGTCGTACGGAGGCAGTGCGAGCGAGAGCTCGGGCGCGGCCGGACCCTCCGTGAAGCGGGGAAGGAAGTTCGCCCAGCTGATGTCGCTCGCGATCTCGCCGGCGCCGAGAGCGTCGACGCCCTCGAACTGCGCCTGGCGCTCCGCCGGCATCGCGCCGCCGGACTCGTTGATGGGAGCGCTGCGCGCCCACCAGTCCTCGAGGTCGCTCTGCTCGAAGCCGAGCTCTTCGCCGTCGATGAACGACAGGCCCTGCTGGCCGAGCCAGATCTGGAAGAGCCAGAAGTACTGGGTGTAGTCCAGCGAGCCGTAGACGGTGGGGTCGCTCGCCGCGCCGGCGGCCGAGACGTCGGCGAGGAACTCGTCGTACTCGTCCCACGTGATCTGCCCCTCGGGCACCTCCACGCCGAGCTGCTCGAGCAGCGGGCCGTTGTACAGCGTCCCGAGGGTGCTGCTGGAGGAGGCGAGTCCGTAGATCTTGCCGTCGACGGCGCCGGCCTCGACGAGCGACGGCTCGATGCCGTCGGTCGCGATGGCGTCGCCGAGGTAATCGTCGAGGGCGACCACGTGGCCGAAGCCGCCGTACTCGGCGAGGTAGGCGAGGTCCATCTGGAAGACGTCCGGGAGGGTACGGCTCGCCGCCTCGGTGTTGCGGGCGGTCCAGTAGTCGCCGAAGCTCGCGTAGCTGGTCTGGATCGTGATGTTCGGGTTCTGCTCCTCGAACAGGTCGATCGCCGCCTCGTAGCGCTCGGCGCGGCTGGCGTCGCCCCACCACGCGAAGTTGAGCGTGACCTCCTCGTCGGGGTCCGCGGTCGCGGCCGGCTCGCCGCCTCCGCCGGCGCAGCCGGTGAGGAGTGCGAGGCTGCCCGCCGCGAGGAGAGCCCCCGCGGTGAGGGAGCCGCGCCGTGCCGTGGACCTGGCGGCGCTGGTGATTGCTCGGGATGTCATCGGAGCCTCCTTGCTCGTTGCCTCTCGTCGGTCACCCGGCGAAAGAGCGCCGGGGGCCGTGCAGAGACAGGGTAGGTCGGGGGTTCGAACGGTTGTGGCCAAGCGGACAAAAGCGATCAGAGCACCGCTCCGCAGGACTCCCGCACGGTCAGCCGCGGCAGCATCGTGATGTGCCGGGCAGCGCTCGGCCCGGCGTCGGAGGCCGCGATCCGCTCGGTCACGATGCGCATCGCCTCCTGTCCGAGGTCGCGTCCGGGCGGCGTGACGCTGGTGAGGGGCACCATCGCCAGGCCCGCGGTGTCGTCGTCGAAGGCGACGACGGCGAGGTCGTCGGGAACCCGGATGCCGCGGTCCGTGGCGAGCTCGACCAGGCGCGCGGCGTGCACGTCGGTGTGGACGAGGGCCGCGCTCGCACCGGCGTCGGCGCACGCCGCGATGAAGGCGGTGAGGGCGTCGTCGAGGGCGTTGCTCTCGCCGTCGCCGCCCTTCGGCAGTGACACGCTCGGCGCCTCCGCGAGCCCCAGCCGGGACGTCGCCGCCCGGTGGCCGTCGCGGACGAGCGGGGCGGTCGGCGTGCGGTCGAAGACCGCGAGCCCGACGCTACGGTGCCCGAGCCCGGCGAGGTGCTCGACGGCCAGCTCCGCTCCGCGCTCGTGGTCGGTGCGCGCGCTGTCGTACGCGGCGAGCGCGGTGGACTCCAGCCGCCGCTCCAGGAAGACCACGGGCACGGGGATCGTGCGCACCCAGTCGGCGAGCTCGGCCTCGGTGCGGTCGCGCATGGTGGGCGCGAAGACGATCCCGGCCACCCCGATCTCGACGAGTCGCTCGACCTGCCGCTGCTCGAGGTCTTCGCGGTACTGCGAGGTCGCGAGCACGACGCGGGTGCGCCCGCCGTGGGACGCGGCATCCATCCCCCGCACGATCTGCGGGTAGTGGCTCACCGAGCCGGGCACCACGACCCCGACGTTCGTGCGCGCCGCCTGGGGGATCGTCGGGGCGCCGACGGCGATGGCCCCGCCGTGCACGCGCGCCAGCTTGCCGGCCTTCTCGAGCTCCACGATGTCGCGGCGGACCGTCACCTGCGACACCCCGAGCTGCGCGGCGACCTCGGCGGCGCTCACGCTGCCGTGCAGCTCGACCTGGCGCAGCAGGTGCTCGTGGCGGGTTCTGGGCAGTGAGTTGTGTCCAGCCATGGTGCGAAGTCCGTTCGTCGCAGTCTGATCCGATTGACCGATCGGTGATCGGAATTGTCCGAAAGGGCGGATGGCTACAGGATCGTAATGCACGATCGACGCGTGACGATGACGTACCGGGATGCCGACATGGCGACGACGACCGACCGCGGCCGCTGGGAGACGCTCGCCGACCGACTGGTCGACAGCGCCCTGCCGTACGCGTCGCCGAGCGGTTCGCTCATCGTCCTGCCCGGTCCGGCGAGCGCGTCCGGACGCTGGAGCGACGGGCTCGAGGGCTTCGCGCGCGTCGGCCTGCTCGCCGCCTTCCGCGTGCGCGGCGCCGACGGCGCCGATCCCGCGGGCGTGCTCGACCGCTACGCGCGCGGTCTCGCCGCCGGGACGGACCCGTCGCATCCCGAGCGCTGGCCCACGATCGCCGAGCGGCGGCAGGCGGTGCCCGAGGCGGCGTCCGTCGCGATCCTGCTGTCGGAGACGCGGCCCTGGCTCTGGGACCGGCTCGACCCAGCGGTGCAGGAGCGCACGATCGCGTGGCTCGCGGGAGTCGTCGGCACGAGCGGCTACACGAACAACTGGATCTGGTTCCAGAACGTGATCGAGGCGTTCCTGCAATCGGTCGGAGGACCGAGGCGGCAGGACGATCTCGACCGCAACCTCGAGATCCAGGAGAGCCTGTACCGCGGCGACGGCTGGTACTCCGACGGTGCCGGACCGGACGGCTCGCAGCAGAACTTCGACCACTACGCCGGGTGGGCCTGGCACGTGTACCCGCTCCTTCACGCCCGCATCCTCGGATCCGAGCTCGACGGCGTCCACCGCGCGCGCCTGCGCGAGTTCCTCGCTCAGGCGCAGGACCTGGTCGGCGCGGCCGGCGCTCCCCTCTTCCAGGGCCGGTCGCTCACGTACCGCTTCGCCACCCTGGCGCCGTTCTGGGCCGGGGCGATCGCCGGTGAGACCCCGCTGGCCGCGGGAGCCACCCGCTCGCTCGCCGATGCGACGCTCGACCACTTCCTCGAGCGGGGTGCGATCGACGACCGCGGACTGCTCTCCATCGGCTGGCACCGCGAGTTCCGCGGTCTGCGGCAGGCGTACACCGGGTCGTCGTCCACCTACTGGGCGAGCAAGGGTCTGATGGGCCTTCTGCTGCCGGCCGACCACCCCGAATGGTCCGCCGCCGCTCCCGGGCCGGCCGAATCGGTTGAGCCGGTCCGCGTCCGCTCGCTGCAGGCGCCCGGCTGGCTCGTGGTCCGCAGCGAGGCCGACGGCATCGTGCGGGTGCTCAACCACGGCTCCGACGGGTTCCGCGGCGCGGCGGGGGGCGCACGCGCCGACAACCCCTTCTACCAGCGCCTGGCCTACTCGACCGAGACGGCGCCGGACCTCTCCGCGCGCGGCGCCGCGCAGCCCCTCGAATCGCACGTCGCGCTGCTCGACGCCGCCGGAGCGCCGTCGCATCGCGACCGCATCGAGCGGGTGCACCTGGACGACCGCGTCGCGGTGTCGCGATCGCGGGTGCACTGGCTCGACACCCCGGAGACGGGCCGCACGACCGACGTCGCGGGATGGGCCGGGGTCCGCCGTGGACCGCGGGTGACCGTGGCGTCGGTCGTGCACGGGGTGCACGAGCTGCGTCTCGCGTGGTGGGTCGACGCGCCTCGGCCCGCGCACCCGTCGGCGGTCGACGACCTGGACGCCGTCTGGCCGGAGGACGAGGGGCCCTGGTCGTTCCGCATCGGCGGCTGGGCGCTGCCGGTGCAGGACGGCCGCTGGACCGCCTCGGACGAGTCGGCCGTCACGCGCGACGACGGCGTGCTCTCGGCTGTGCGGGGCGTCCGCGGGCTCGAGCACCATGGCCTCACCCACCGCGTCGGAGGCGACCCCTTCGCGGCCGGCTCGGCGACGCCCTGGGCTACGGGCTCCTCCCCGGTCGGCGCCGGCGAGCTGGTCGCCGCGCTGGTGGCGCTCGGCAGCCCGGGCGCCGGCCTCGACGTGTCGTTCGTCCCCGAGATCGAGCTCGCCGGTGAGGCGATCCGCGTCCGCTGGCCGGACGGCCGCGTCGACGACGTGCCGACCCACGGCGAGGTCACCGCATGAGCCGGCCCCCGGCGCTGCTCGCGATGGAGTCCGCCCAGCTGGCGTCCGATCTGTTCGGCGCGCGCGCCCGGCGCGACCTCGATCGCATCCTGGCCGTGCACGACGCCGTGCTCACGCCCAATACGCCCGCGATCCCGGCCTCGTCCGCCGACACCGAGATCCTCATCACCGGCTGGGGCGCCCCGCGGCTCGACGAGGCGACGCTCGCGCACTGGCCACGGCTGCGAGCGGTGGTCCACGCCGCCGGTTCGGTGAAACGCCTGGTGACTCCCGCGGTGTGGGAGCGCGGCATCCGTGTCTCCAGCGCCGCGGGCGCGAACGCGGTCCCCGTCGCGGAGTACACGCTCGCGACGATCCTGCTGAGCGCGAACGACGTGCTGCGCTCGGCCCGCGACTTCGGGCGCACCCACGACATGGCCGCCGCCCGGCCGCGCGGCGACGTCGGGGCGTTCGGCATCACCGTCGGCGTGATCGGCGCATCGCGCATCGGGCGCCGCGTGCTCGCGCTGCTGCGGCCGTTCGACATCGAGTGCCTGCTGTTCGATCCCTCGCTCAGCTCCGTCGAGGCGGCGGAACTCGGCGCGGAGCTCGTGTCGCTTCCCGACCTCCTGCGCCGCTCGCAGGTCGTGACGATCCACGCTCCCGCCCTGCCGGAGACGTACCGCATGATCGGGCGCGACGAGCTCGCCCTGATGGCCGACGGCGCGACGCTGATCAACACCGCGCGCGGGTCGCTCGTCGACACCGACGCGCTCGTCGACGAGCTGCGCGCGGATCGGCTCCAGGCCGTGCTGGATGTGACCGACCCCGAGCCGCTCCCGTCCGGGCATCCGCTCTTCTCGCTGCCAGGCGCCACGCTGACGCCGCACATCGCCGGCTCCATTGGCAACGAGCTGCGCCGCATCGGGCATCACGTCGTGGCCGAGGTCGAGCGCTTCGTCCGCACCGGCGAGTTCGCCGACGAGGTCACCTCACCGGATCTCGCCCGCATCGCGTAGGACGGCGGCGCGAAACGAAAGGAGATGACGGATGCCGCGGCCCGCGGCATCCGTCATCCTCTTCGGTCAGCGGAAGAGGTCGCCGAGGCCCGGGATCTCGAAGTTCGACAGCTGCTCGCCGAAGCCCGAGAGGGTGTCGCCCGCGCCCGACAGCATGTCGCCCGCGGCGCCCGAGACGACATCGCCCGCCGCGCCGAGATCCACACCGCCGGCGATGGCGTCGAGGTCGATGCTCCCGGCGATCGCGTCGAAGTCGATGCCCGAGGCGACCGCCTCGCCCAGGAGGGGCGCTGCCACCGTGCTGGCGACTGCCGCACCGGCGACCGCGCCCAGCAGACCGCCCGCACCCATCAGCGCGGCGCTGCGTCCGAGTCCGCCGCCGGAGCCGCCGCGGGAGCCGCGCCCGACCCGCGCGAGAAGACCCGCCATGGCGCCGGGGCGCGCAGCCTCGGTGCGCGCGGCCGCGCGGGCGAGGTCGGGCGCCTCGGCCGTGCGCGGCTGCTCGCCGAGCCGCAGCTCGGCGCGCATGCCCGCCTGCACCTGCGCACGCTGTGCGGGAGTGAGGCGCGCGAACGCCTCGCGGTGGATGGCCTCGACCTGGTGCGGGTCGGAGGTCTGGAGGAGGTACTCGTAGCGCGCGATCGCCGCGCGGTCCGCGGCGCCGTTCGCGGCGTTCGGGGCACCGGGCGCGGCGGCGGTGCCGGGCGCACCGGCGGGCGGCGGCGTCAGCCCGACGCCGGGTGCGGCCTGGCCGGGGGCCGCGGGGTACGGCGAGGAGGCCTGAGGCTGCGGGGCGCCGTACGGCGTCTGCTGCTGCCTGGGTGCCTGCCGGGAGTCGCCGGTGACGGCTCCGGCGACATCGCGCACCATCGACTTCCAGTCGCGGTCGCCGCCGCCGGATCGGTTCGCGGAGCCGGACGAGTCCAACGCCTTGGCGGCAAGGCCGAAGAGTCGATTGAGGGAGCTCATGGGGGTTCCTTCCGGATAGGAGTCTGGCGTGACGAAGAACGCCAAGGTCTCCTCCGCCCCGAGGGGCCGGCAACCCGGGATCCGGCGCTGGATCCGTAATGACGAGGTGCCGCAGGCGGGAGTACTCCCCTTGTGCGCTCCAGCCTATGGCCCCGGAACCCGATGGCTCCGCCGTTGCGGCGGGGTCAGCGGAGTCTCCCAGCAGATTGATCGGTTGGCTCAGGGCCCCGGCCGCACCCGCCCGCCGGTCAGGCTCGGGTGGGCGGTCAGCCCAGGAGCGGCTTCTGGTTCGCCTGCTGCGCGAGGTAGTCCTCGCGCGCCTGCTGGGTGGATTCGAGGGTCGAGACCTCGGGAACGGGCACGTCCCACCAGCCGGCACCGTCGGGCGCGTAGACGAGCGGGTCGCTGTTGATGTGGATGAACGTCGAGCGGTCGGATGCCTTCGCCTGGGCCACCGCCGCCTTCAGGTCGTCGATGGCCGAGGTGCCGGGCTCGATCTCGATGACGTCGAGGCCATAGCTGCGGGCGTTCATGGCGAGGTCGACGGGCAGCACCTTCTCGCCCTGGAAGTTGCGCGCCTCACCGTCGTACTCGCGATACCAGGTGCCGAACCGTTCGGAGCCCACGGTCTCGGACAGGTGCCCGATCGAGGCGTAGCCGTGGTTCTGGATCAGGATCACGATGATCTTGATGCCCTCGGCGACCGCGGTGACCAGCTCGGTGTTGAGCATGAGGTACGAGCCGTCGCCGACCATGACGATGACGTCCCGGTCGTCGCCGTCGGCGACGAGGCCCCGCTTGGCGCCGAGGCCGCCGGCGATCTCGTAGCCCATGCATGAGAAGGCGTACTCGACGTGGTAGCCGAGCGGGTCGCGGACCCGCCACAGCTTGTGGAGGTCGCCGGGGAGCGATCCGGCCGCCTGGACGATGACGTCCTCCGGCGCGCTCGTCGACTGCACGGCGCCGATGATCTCGGGCTGGCCGGGAAGAGCGAGCCCCGAAGGCGCGAAGGCGTCATCGACCATGCGATCCCATTCGGCCTTCTCGCGCGCGGTGCGCTCGGAGTACTCCGCCGCGACCTCGAAGCCCTCGAGCTCGATCGCGAGCTCGGCGAGGGCCTCGCGGGCGTCGGCGACGACCGGCAGCTGCGAGCCGTGCTTGTAGGCGTCGAAGGAGGCGACGTTGATGTTCACGAACACCACGTCGGGGTTCTGGAACGCCGTGCGCGACGCCGTCGTGAAGTCGCTGTACCGCGTGCCGATGCCGATGATCACGTCGGCCTCGGCCGCGAGCCGGTTGGCGGCGAGGGTGCCGGTCGCCCCGACGCCCCCCAGGTTCTGCGGGTGGTCCCAGTCAAGGGCCCCGCCGCCGGCCTGCGAGGTGCCGACCGGGATGCCGGTGGCCTCGACGAGCGCACGGAGCTGGTCCTCGGCGCCCGAGTAGATGACACCGCCGCCGGCGACGATGAACGGGTTCTTCGCGCCGCGGATCGCCGCCACGGCGCGGGCGAGAGGCCCGCGCTCGGGCAGCGGGCGCCGGATGTGCCACTCGCGGTCCTGGAGGAACTCGACGGGCACATCGAGCGCCTCGGCCTGCACGTCCTCGGGGAGCGCGATCGTCACCGCGCCGGTCTCGGCCGGGTCGGTGAGCACGCGCATCGCGGCGAGGGCGATCGAGTACAGCTGCTCGGGGCGCTGCACGCGGTCGAAGAACTTCGACAGCGGGCGGAAGGCGTCGTTGACGGTGAGCCCGATGTCCCACGGCTGCTCGAGCTGCTGCAGGACGGGATCGGCCACGCGCGTGGCGAAGGTGTCACTGGGCAGCAGCAGCGCCGGCAGCCGGTTCGTGGTCGCGAGCGCCGCGGCGGTGAGCATGTTCGCGGCGCCCGGGCCCACCGACGCGGCCGACGCGTAGGTGCCGCGGCGGCGGTGCATGCGGGCATAGCCGACGGCCTGGTGCACCATGGCCTGCTCGTTGCGGGCCTGGTAGTACGGCATCAGGTCGGGATTCTCGACGTTGGACTGCTTCAGCGCCTGCCCGATGCCGGCCACGTTGCCGTGGCCGAAGATGCCGAACATGCCCGGGATCGTCCGCTCGCGGATGTCGCCGTCCACGGTCCACTGGTGCGCCAGGAACTCCACGAGCGCCTGGCTGACCGTCATCCGTCTCGTCGCGCCCATCAGCGGTCGCCTTCCTTGTCGTTCGTGTAGGGCAGTCGCTCGTCGACGCTCTGCCCGGTCCAGGTGTCGCGCACCCACGCGTGCGCGGGGTCATCGCTGATCAGCCACTGCCGCTCGGGGTCGGGGCCCGCCATGACGTTGAGGTAGTACAGGTCGTAGCCGGGGGCGGCGACGGCGGGCCCGTGGTAGCCGAAAGGCACCAGCGCGATGTCGCCGGTACGGACCATCGCGTTGATGTCGATCTCGCCCGCCGGGGAGGAATAGGTGCTGAACATGCCGAACGAGGCCTCGGCCGCAGCATCCGATCCCGCCACCGGCGCCGTCTCGAAGTAGTAGATCTCCTCGAGGCGCGACTCGTGACCGGGCACGTGCTCGTCGTGCTTGTGAGGCGGGTACGACGACCAGTTCTCGGCCGGCGTGATCACCTCGCACACGATCAGCCGCGCGGCGTCGAGCGCCTGCGGAGTGCCGAAGTTGTGCACCTGCCGGCTCGAGCGGCCCGCACCCCGAAGCTCGACAGGGGTGTCGGACGCCGGGATGTACCGCCACTCCCGCGCCTCGCCCGTCGGCGCCTCGGCGACGGCGACACGGCCGTTGCCGCGGATCTCGGCGGTCGTGCCCGCCGGGAGGTAGAGCACGTCGGTCGGGCCGTCGAACACCGAAGCGCGGCCGTGCAGACGGGTCTCCCACTCCCCCGGGAAGTGGCGGTGGACCACGTGGAACGATCCCGCGAGAGGAACGACGATCCGTTCGACACCACGCTCGTCGAGGCTGAGGTGCGACCCGTCGGCGAGGTCCGCCACGCGGATGCCGGTGTGCTCCCACCCCGGTGTGGTCGCGTCGACGACGCTCTCCCACCCGTCACGGGCGAGGTCGCCTCGGCGATGGAACCAGCGCTGGTCCGTTGTGCTCATGTCGTGCTCTCGTGTGTGTCGATTGTGCGGGACGGATGCCGCGGCCGCGAGTCCCCCCGGATTCGCGGCCGCGGCAGCTCAGGGGCCGGTCAGTTGTTCTGGGGGAAGCCGAGGTTGATGCCGCCGTGGCTGGCGGGGTCGAGCCAGCGGCTGGTGATGGCTTTCTCGCGGGTGAAGAACTCGAACCCGTGTACGCCGTAGGCTTTCGCGTCGCCGAACAGGGAGGCTTTCCAGCCGCCGAAGGAGTGGTAGGCGACGGGGACGGGGATGGGCACGTTGATGCCGATCATGCCGACCTGCACCTCGTTCTGGAACCGGCGGGCAGCTCCCCCGTCGTTGGTGAAGATCGCGGTGCCGTTGCCGAACTGCCCACTGTTGATCAGCTCCAGGCCCTCGTCGTAAGAGGCGACGCGGACGATGGAGAGCACCGGGCCGAAGATCTCCTCGGTGTACGCCTTGCTGGTGGTGGGGATCTGGTCGATCAGGGTCGGCCCGAAGAAGAACCCGTCCTCGTGTCCTGCCACCTGGAAGCCGCGGCCGTCCACGACGATGGTCGCGCCATCGGCTTCGGCGATGTCGACGTACTCCGAGACCTTGTTGCGGTGGACGTCGGTGATCAGCGGCCCCATGTCCGGCTCCACGCCGTCCACACCGGCGCCGTTGCCGATGCGCAGCTTCGCGATGCGCTCGGTGATCTTGGTGATGAGGTCGTCGGCGACCGGTTCCACGGCGAGCACGACCGAGATGGCCATGCAGCGTTCCCCGGCGGCCCCGTACCCGGCGTTGACGGCCTGGTCGGCGACCAGGTCCAGGTCGGCGTCGGGCAGCACCAGCATGTGGTTCTTCGCACCGCCGAGCGCCTGCACCCGCTTGCCGTGCGTGGACGCGGTCTCGTAGATGTACTGCGCGATCGGGGTGGACCCCACGAACGAGATCGACTGCACGTCGGGGGAGGTGAGCAGGCCGTCCACGGCGAGCTTGTCGCCCTGCAGCACCGTGAACACCCCGTCCGGCAGACCCGCCTCCTGCCACAGCCGGGCCAGCCACAGCGCGGCCGACGGGTCCTTCTCCGACGGCTTGAGCACCACGGCGTTGCCCGCGGCGATCGCGATCGGGAAGAACCACATCGGCACCATCGCCGGGAAGTTGAACGGCGAGATGATCCCCACCACACCCAGCGGCTGCTTCAGCGAGTACACGTCGACACCGGTCGACGCGTTCTCACTGAACGCGCCCTTGATCAGGTGCGGGAACCCGGTCGCGAGCTCCACCACCTCCTGACCGCGCAGGATCTCACCCATCGCGTCGGAGAGCACCTTGCCGTGCTCGGCCGTGATGATCTCCGCCAGCTCCCGCTTACGCGCATTCAGCAGCTCCCGGAAGTTGAACAGCACGCTCTGCCGCTTCGCGATCGAATAGCCCTGCCACACCCCGAACCCGCGGACCGCGGAAGCGATCGCCGCATCGATCTCCGCCCGATCCGCCAACGCCACCCGTGCTGACACGGCACCTGTCGCCGGGTTGTACACCGGCGCCGTCCGGCCCGACGTCGAGGCGCGCTCGGCGCCGTCGATCCAATGCGAGATGACCCGGACGTCGGCGTCCACGTGGGCGTTGGCGGACGTGGTCTCAGTGATGCTCATGGGGTGTCCTTCGTGAGGGAGGGGTTCAGAGGTCGGTGTGGACGAGGCCGGCCGCGATGTCCATGGCGGCGGCGACGTCGTCGTCGGGCGGGTAGAGGAGAGTGCGGCCCACGGTCAGCCCGCGCACGCCGGGGAGGCACAGCGCGTCCTCCCACGAGGCGAAGGTCTCGTCGGGGTCGACACCGGCGTCGCCGCCGAGGAGCAGCGTCGGCATGGTGGTGGCGGCCATGACGCGCTCCATATCGTCCACGACGGGCAGCTTCATCCACGTCGAGGCGCTGGAGGCGCCGAGGCCGGAGGCGATCGCGATCGACAGGATGACGGCATCCGTCGACAGATCGTTCACGACGCGACCGTCCACGCGGTTGCTGAGGAAGGGCTCGAGCATGATCGGGAGCCCCGCGAGCGACGCCTGCGTGACGACGTCCGCCATGGCGGCGAGGGTCGACACCGTGCCGGGGTCGGCGAGGTCGATGCGCACGAGCGTCTTGGCGAAGTCGATGCCGGCCGACACCATCGAGGGGACGTCGTAGGCGGTCATGCGGTCGTCCATCTCGAACGACGCTCCGCGCAGCCCGCCGCGGTTCATCGAGCCGACGATGATCTTGTCGTCGAGCAGTCCGAGTGCGGCCAGGTCGTCGATGATGTCGGGGGTGCCCAGCACGCCGTCGACGCCGGGTCGGGTGAGCGCCGTCGCGAGCCGGTCCAGCAGCTCGTACCGGTCGGCCATCGCTGTCGTGTTCTTGCCGACGGCCAGCGCGCCGCGGGCCGGGTGGTCGGCGGCGACGATGAACAGCCGCCCGTCGCCGTTGAGCACGTCGCGGCGCCGCCGGGACGTGAGGGCGTCCCCGATCGCCTCGGGCCGCATCGCGCGGATGTCGCGCAGGCGCGCGAAGTCATCGGCCGTGAGGAACTGCGTCATCGGGAGACTCCCGTCTCGAGGATCGCGGCGACCTCGGCTTCGGTGGGCATCGCGGTCGAGCACTCCAGCCGCGAGGCGACGATCGCTCCGGCGACGTTCGCGAACCGCAGCAGCCGTTCGAGGTCCCACCCGGCGAGGAGCCCGTGACACAGCGCTCCGCCGAACGCGTCCCCGGCGCCGAGGCCGTTGACGACGTCGACCCAGTGCGGGGGGACGACGACGGACTCGTCGCGGGTCTTGGCGAGGACGCCCTTGGGTCCCTGCTTCACGATCGCGAGCTCGACCCCGCGATCCAGCAGCGCGTCGGCGGCACGATCGGGGTCGGTCTCCCCCACCGCGACCTCGCACTCCTCGCGATTGCCGACGGCGACGGTCGCGTGCTCGAGTGCACGGGTGATCTGAACGGTCGCCTCGGCCGGGTCGGCCCAGAACATCGGCCGGTAGTCGAGGTCGAAGACGGTGTGCCCGGCGGCGCGCGCCTGCAGGGCAGCGTGGTGGGCCGCGCGGCTCGGCTCCTGGCTGAGGCCGGTGGCGGTGAACCACAGGATGCGGGTCGCGCGCACGGCGTCGAGGTCGAGGTCGCCCGGCCCGACGTTGAGGTCGGGCGCCTTGGGCTCGCGGTAGAAGTACAGCGGGAAGTCGTCGGGCGGGAAGATCTCGCAGAACGTGATCGGCGTCTTGTACGTGTCGTCCGTGCGGACGTAGCGAGCGTCGACGCCGAGCCGTCCGAGCTCGGCGCGGAGGTACCGGCCGAACGGGTCGTCGCCGACCGCGGAGATGAGGGCGGCGCGGCGGCCGTGACGGGCCGCGGCCACGCTGACGTTGGCGGCGCTGCCCCCGAGGAACTTGCCGAACGTCTGCACCTCTTCGAGCCCGACTCCCGACTGGAGGGGGTAGATGTCGACGCCGAGGCGCCCGAAGGCCAGGACGTCGAGGGGAGAACTGTTCTCGGTCATACTCCGCTGTACAACTCTCTGCGCGGACTACACCGTGCATCGTCGGACTATTTGTCCTGACAATAGCACAAGCTTGCGGACGTGCAACACCCCGACACGCCGCAGCCGGGTGACATAGTGGAGTCGTTGTACCATTGTCGGGACATTATGCTGTCTGGACTTGGAGTGATGATGGCAGACGACGTGGTCAAGCTCGACGACTTGCTCGCCACCCTGGATCGCACCGGCCCCGTGCCGCTGTATTTCCAGGTGTCGAGCGCGATCGAGCGCGCGATCCGCTCGGGCGAGATCCCCGCCGGCGCGCGGCTGGAGAACGAGATCGCGATCGGCCAGCGGCTGGGGCTGTCGCGGCCGACGATCCGCCGCGCGATGGAGGAGCTGGTCGACAAGGGGCTGCTGGTCCGGCGCCGCGGAATCGGCACGCAGGTGGTGCAGGGCCAGGTGACCCGCCAGGTGGAGCTGACGAGCCTCTACGAGGATCTCAAGAGCTCGCAGCACGAGCCGGGCACCCAGGTGCTCGAGCACGACACCCGTCCGGCCGACCCGGCCACCGCCCAGGCGCTGAGCGTTCCCGCCGGATCCGACATCGTCTACCTCCGCCGCCAGCGCTCCACCGACGGGGTGCCGGTCGCCGTCCTCACCAACTACCTGCCGCTGGACTTCGCCGACATCACGACCGAGCAGCTCCAGCAGAAGGGCCTCTACGAGATCATGCGCGCCCGCGGCGTGACGATCCGGGTCGCGAACCAGAAGATCGGCGCGCGCCGCGCGCACGGCGACGAGGCGGGCCTGCTCGACATCGACAAGGGCGGACCGGTCCTCACGATGGAGCGCGTCGCCTTCGACGCCTCAGGTCGCGCGGTCGAGTTCGGTCACCACTGCTACCGCCCCGACATGTACAGCTTCGAGACGACGCTCGTCGCGAAGTGAGGCATACGGGCACGCACGGCGTCGCCAGACGACGACAGGCGCGACCCGGGACAAGTCGGGTCGCGCCTGTCGGCCTGCCTCACTGGCTCAGGACGACGTCCATCTCCGCGAAGAACTGGTCGACGGCCTCGTCGACCGTGATGGTGCCGAAGTTCAGCTCGATGCCGATCTGGCGGAACTTGTCCTCGATCGTGCCGTAGCCCGTCACGGGCACCGGCGGGGCGTCACCGAGGCGGTCCGCGATGGACTCCTCGTAGTCCGCGATCTGCTGGTTGATGCCGTCCAGCGTCGCCCCCGACATCGCGGTCTCGGATGCCGGGAACCCTCGGTTGGTGCCGAACACCTCGCCCGTCACCGGGTCGTTGACCAGGTAGTCGATGAGGATCGCGGCCGCCTCCGGGTGCTCCGTGTCCGCCGACGCCGACAGGAGCATGCCGGCCTTCTTGTACAGATCCTTCGCGCCCTCTTCCGTCACCGGCGGTGCCGTGATCTGGAGCTCGGTGTACGGCTCACCGAGGTTGGCGAGGTAGCTCACGCCGAAGCTGTCCCAGGTCATCTCACTGGTCTGCAAGGCCGTGTCGAAGCCGCTCATGGGCAGCACCTCCTCCAGGCGCTGCTGCGGGGTCGCGATGCCGTCGCGCAGCTCCTGACCCGACTCCCAGTAGGCGCGAAGCTCGTCCTCGGTGAAGTTCACCTCGCCGTCCTCCGTGAACAGGTCCTCGCCCTTGGCCCGCTGCTGGATCTCGAAGCTCTGGATGCGCCCGGTGTAGTCGGCACCACCCCAGACGTCGAGTCCCTTGGCCTCGGCAGCCTCGGTGACGTCTGCCATCCAGTCGTTGTAGTCCTGCCAGTCGCCCTCTTCGAACGGCTCGACGCCGATCTCGTCGAGCAGCACGCTGTTCTGGTACATGCTCCACGCGTTGGTGGAGATGGTGATGCCGGTCGTGACGCCGTCGAGCTGTCCGATCTGCAGCACGTTCTCGGGGAGCGGCTCGGTGTCGATGAGCGAACCGAGGTACGGGGTGAGGTCGAGGAAGAGCCCGTTCTCGGCGTACTGGCGCAGGTAGTTGATGTCGGTCTGCATCACGTCGGGAAGTCCGCCGCCCGCCGCCTCGGTCTGCCGCTTCTCCCAGTACTCGGGGAACCCGAGGAACGAGGTGTTGACCGTGATGTTCGGGTGCTCTTCGTGGAAGGCCTCGAGGACCTCGTTGTAGAGCTCGGCCCGCACGTCGTTGCCCCAGAAGGCGAAGTCGAGCGTCACCTTCTCGTCGGGGTCGTAAGTGGGGGTCGTCTCGGCGGCGGGCGACCCTCCGGCGCAGCCGGTGAGTGCGAGGCCGATCGCGGCTGCGCCGGCGACGGCGCCCGCCACGGCCCTCTTCCTGTGCGTGAACATCGTCGTCCTTTCGGAATGCAGTGGAGGTGCGGGAAACGAGTGAACCTTCATTTAGTGATCGATCACTTCGTTGAGAAGCGAGAATAGTGAAGGTTCACAAACTGTGTCAACATGGACGGCGAGGAGGCGCCGTGTCGGACACCGCATCGCACCGCCGGCCGACGATCATGGAGGTCGCGCGGCTGGCCGAGGTCTCGCACCAGACCGTGTCGCGCTATTTCCGCGCCCCCGACGGACTCAAGCCCGCCACGAAGGCCCGGGTGCAGGCCGCGGTCGAGCAGCTGAACTATCGCCCGAACCTGGTGGCACGCTCCATGCGCACCCGTCGCACCGGCCGGATCGCGGTCGTCGTGCCGACGCTGGCCTACAGCCCCGCCCGCATGCTCACCGGGGCGAGCGCCGCCGCCCACGCGGCCGGGTATGCGGTCGAGGTGCTGGCCCTGGAGGGCGGCGCGGCGGAGCGCACCGAGCGGGTCGCCGAATTGGCCGACTCGGGACAGGTCGACGGCATCGTCTCGTTCGCGCCCGTGCTCGCCTCGCCCGACCTTCAGGCATCCAGCGGCACCCTCATCTTCGCGTCCGCGGACTTCGACGACGAGATGCGCGGCATCGGCGAGCTCGCGGATGCCTCGGCCCTCGTCGAAGTCATCCAGGGGCTCGCCGCCCTCGGTCACCGACGGTTCCTGCACATCACCGGCGATCTGCAGTTCGCCTCCGCCCGCGCGCGGCGAGACACCTTCGTGCGCACGCTCGACGAGCTCGGGCTGGATTCCACCGGTGTGGTGGAAGGCGACTGGTCAGCCGAGGCCGGCATGGCGGCGGTTCGCGCCTTCCCCGACGCCGACCGGCCCACCGCCGTCGTGGCCGCGAACGATCTGGTCGCCGGCGGCGTCATCCGCGAGGCCCTCGACCGCGAACTGCGGGTGCCGCTGGACCTCAGCGTCAGCGGGTGGGACGATCAGCCGCTCGGCCGGCTGCTGAGCCCGGCGCTCACGACCGTCGAGATCGACCTCGAGGGCCTCGGGTCGCGGGCGATGACCCGCCTCATCTCCGCACTGCGCGACGAGCCCGCGCCCCTCGAGAGCGAGCCCCTCCATCGCGTGATCTGGCGGGAGTCGACCGGACCGGCTCCGCACTGACGCCGCGTCGCGGCATCCGCTCCGCTCCTCATCCCGCCGATCGCGCCGCGAGCTCGGCTCGGGCGGCCTCGATCGCCACGTCCGTGGCCGCGTACACGTGCTCGGGACCGGGGAAGACGCCGCCGCGCACCTCGCGTGCGTAGGCCTCCACTCCCGCCACCATGTCGGGCCCGACGGACGCGTACCGCTTCACGAACGCCGCCGTCTTGCCCTCGGTGATGCCGAGCAGGTCGTGGAGCACGAGCACCTGCCCGTCGGCGGGCCCGGCGCCGATCCCGATGACCGGGATCTCGAGCGCCGGCAGCACGACGGCGGCGACCTCGGCGGGGACGGCCTCGATCACGAGCACGCTCGCGCCGGCCTCCTGCACCGCGAGCGCCTCGCGCACGATCCGGGAGGCCGACTCGGCCGTGCGCCCCTGGGCGCGCAGCCCGCCGAGCGCCACCGCGGTCTGCGGTGTCAGGCCGACGTGGGCGACGACGGGGATGCCAGCCTCTGCGATCGCGCGGATGCGGCTGAGACGCGCGTCACCGCCGCCCTCGAGCTTGACGGCGTCGGCACCGGCCTCCTTCACGAAGCGCACCGCGGTGGCGATGGCCTGCTCGTCCGACACCTCGGTCGAGCCGAACGGCAGATCGCACACGACGAACGCCGAGCGCACCCCGCGACGCACCGCCCGCGCGAGCACCAGCATCTCCTCGACCGTGACGGCGACCGTGGAGTCGTTCCCCAGCACGACCTGAGCGCCGGAGTCGCCCACGAGCACCATGTCGACCTCGGCGTGCTCGGCGGTGCGGGCCGTCGGATAGTCGTAGGCCGTGACCATCACGATGGGCTCGCGATGCGCCTTCATCTCGGTCAGTCGCTGCAGTGTCACCTGTGCGCGCATCAGGCACCTCCTATGACGGTGTTGTCGATGAGCCGCGTCGCCCCGACGCGGGCGGCGATCGCGACCAGCACCGCGCCCTCGACCACCGGTACGGGCGCGAAGGTGGCGGGGTCGACGAGCGCGACGTATTCGGGACGGATGCCGGATGCCTCGAGCGTCGCCATCGCTCGCGCCCGCAGGGCCTCGGGGTCGGTGATGCCGGTGGCCGCGGCATCCGTCGCCTCCTGGAGAGCGCGCGGAATGGCCAGCGCCCGCGTGCGCTCTTCGGGAGACAGGCGCGTGTTGCGGCTCGAGCGGGCGAGGCCGTCGTCGTCGCGCGAGGTCGGGCAGACCATGAGGGTCACGGGGATGCCGAGATCGGCGACCACGCGCCGGATGACGGCTACCTGCTGCGCGTCCTTCGCGCCGAAGTAGGCGTGGTCGGGCAGTGCGGCCAGCAGCAGCTTGGTCACGACGGTGGCGACGCCGTCGAAGTGCGCGCGACCGCGCTCGGCGCCCTCCAGGGTCTCGGCGATCGCGCCCGTCACACTGACGGTCGTCGCGAAGCCCTGCGGATAGACCTCGGCGGCGTCGGGGGCGAAGACCACGTCGACCCCCTCGGCCTCGGCGAGCGCGAGGTCCGCCTCTTCGGAGCGAGGGTACGCGGCGAGATCGGACTGCTCGTTGAACTGCGTCGGATTGACGAAGATCGACATGACCACGGTCGCGTTGTCGCGCCGGGCGGCCCGCAGCAGCGTGGCGTGCCCCTCGTGCAGGGCACCCATCGTGGGGACCAGGCCGACGGGCGCGGTTCGGCGGTCGCGCAGGGCCTCGCGCAGGTCGGCGACCTTGCGGACCACGATCACGACGCCACCCCCGCAGGAGGCCGGCCCGCCAGCTCCCGGGTGGCCGAGACGAGCGCCTCGAACAGCGCGGCGCGCTCGGGCAGACGCTCGTGCACCGCGGCGCGCTGGCGCTCGACGACCGCATCGTCGCCGCGGGCGATGGGCCCCGTGAGCGCGGCAGCGCCGTGCGCCTGCCAGTTCGCGACGGTCGCGCGCACGAGCGGCCCGAGCGCCTCGCGGGGGACGCCCGCCGTCGCGGCGAGGTCCTCGGCGAAGGACTCCAGGGTCACCAGGAAGTTCGATGCGATAGACGCTGCCGCGTGATACGCGGCGCGATCGGCGTCGTGCACCTCGAACGGCTCCATGCCGAGCACGCCGGCGAGCGCGAGGGCCGTCTCGAGCGCCCTGGCGGTCGATCCTGCGACGGCCGCCGGCACGCCGTCGAAAGAGGTCGACGCGAGGACGGTCGTGAGGGGATGGATGCCGAGAGCCTCATGCGGTGCGAGCGGCTCGAGGGTCGTCGCCCCCGAGAAGTGGCCGACGAGGGGTCCGGGTGCGATGGCGGCGGCGGCAGCGGCGATCTCGGCGTCCGGCACCGCCAGCAGCACGACCTGCGAGTCCGCGACGGTGGCACCGCGGCCGAGCGGACCCTGAACCTCCACCCCGGCGGCGTGCAGCGCGGACGCGACGGCCCGGCCGACACGGCCGTCGCCGACGATCGCCACGCGGGCAAGCGTGTGCGCGGAGTGCGAGTCCGGCATCGTCGTCGTCTCCCGTCGCGGCGCGTGGATCCGGTCCAGGACGGCTGGACCAGGTTCAAAAGTACCCGACGTGCCGATGCGCACCGGAACGGAGGGGACCGGGGCGGGCGGTCTGCGCACGCAGAGGCGCGACTCCTCCTGCCATGTCCAGGATATCGGGCGGAGGGGGCCTTGCGGCAAGGGCCCCCTGCGGGCGCATACTTGTCGGTCGCGACGCGTTCCCGCCATCTTCCCCCGCCATGTTCCGCCGAAAGCCGCGCCGCGATGCCGCCAGGAGGCGATGCCGTGATTTCCCCTCAGACCACCCCTTTCCTCCTCCCCGACCGACTCGCCGCGAAGGCCGACCCCGCGCTCATCGGCGGTGACGAGGAGCATTTCGCAGCGATCGCCGACGCCCTCGCACGCTCGATCGCGGGCCTCGAGGAGCGGCTCGCCGATCTGCGCCGCCGGCCCGGCGGGCATGGGCAGGCGGGCCTGGAGCGCGACCTCGAGATCCACCGCGTCTCCGCCCGGCTGCGGGTGCTCCGCCGGTTCGGCGTCGACGCGTGCCTCGGCCGCATGGTGCCGGCCGACGGCTCGGAGCCCGTCTACATCGGGCGCTTCGGGCTGCTGGATGCCGACGGCCGCCGTCTGCTCGTGGACTGGCGGACCCCGGCTGCCGAGCCGTTCTTCGGCGCGACCCATGCACATCCGTCGGGCCTGGCCAGTCGCCGCCGCTACCGCTGGACCGGCGGCCGGGTGACGGACTACTGGGACGAGGTCTTCACCGCCGAGGGGCTCGACCACAATGCGGCGCTCGACGATCAGTCGGCCTTCATCGCGAGCCTCGGAGCCAGCCGCTCCCCTCGCATGCGCGACGTGCTCGGCACGATCCAGGCCGATCAGGATGCGATCATCCGCGCGGGCTCCCGCGGCGCACTGGTCGTCGACGGCGGACCCGGCACCGGCAAGACGGTCGTCGCGCTCCATCGCGCCGCCTACCTGGTCTACTCCGACCCGCATCTCGGCGAGGGACGCGGCGGGGTCCTGTTCGTGGGTCCGAGTCCGGCCTATCTGTCCTACGTCGAGGATGTGCTGCCGAGCCTCGGCGAGGAGAGCGTGCAGACCTGCACGGTGCGCGACCTCGTGGCCGAGGGCGCCCACGCCGGCCCCGAGCGCGACCCGCTCGTCGCGCGTCTCAAGGCCGACGCCCGCCTGGTCGACGCGATCGAGCCGGCGGTCGGCCTCTACGAGGAGCCGCCGACCGCGGCGGTCCTGATCGAGACGCCGTGGGGCGAGCTGTCGCTGAGCCCACAGGACTGGACGGAGGCGTTCTCGTCGGCCGAGGCGGGCCTGCCGCACAACGAGGCGCGCGATCAGGTGTGGGAGACGGTGCTCGACATCCTCACCGACCAGGTCGACGGTGAGGAGGTGCCGCTGCACCAGCTGCGGCGGGCGCTCGCGCGCCACGAAGAGCTGACGCGCGTCTTCGGTCGCGCGTGGCCGCTGGTCGAGGCATCCGTCCTCGTCTCGGATCTGTGGACCGTGCCCGCGTATCTGCGCCGCTGTGCGCCGTGGCTCACCGCCGACGAGATCGAGGCGCTGCAGAGGACGGATGCCTCGGCCTGGACCGCGTCGGACCTGCCACTGCTGGACGCGGCCCGGCGCCGGCTCGGCGATCCGGCCGCCTCGCGTCGGCGCCGGCAGCGCGAGGCGACGCTGGCGCGGGAGCGCGAGTACATGGCGCAGGTCGTCGACCGCCTGAAGGAGGCCGGCGACGAGATGATGCAGTGGCTCGACGGCGACGACCTGCGCAACAGCCTGGTCGACGAGTCGGTGGCTCCGGCCGCCGATCGGGATCTGCTCGCGGGACCGTTCGCGCACGTGGTCGTCGACGAGGCGCAGGAGCTCACGGACGCGGAATGGCGGATGCTGCTGGCACGGTGTCCGTCGCGGAGCTTCACGGTCGTCGGCGACCGCGCTCAGGCGCGGCACGGCTTCGGCGAGTCGTGGCAGGCGCGACTGGAGCACGCGGGGCTCACGGACGTCGAGATCGCCTCGCTCACCATCAACTACCGCACGCCGAGCGAGGTGATGGCCGAGGCGGAGCCTGTCATCCGCGCCGCGATCCCCGACGCGAACGTGCCGACGTCGATCCGTTCCAGCGGCATCCCGGTGCGGCACGCCGCCGTGGCCGAGCGGGATGCGATCCTCGGCGACTGGCTGGCGGCGCACCCGGAGGGCATCGCCTGTGTGATCGGCGACCCGTCGTTCACCGCCGGTGAGCGCGTGCGGTCGCTGACGCCGGAGCTGGCGAAGGGTCTCGAGTTCGACCTGGTCGTGCTCGTGGAGCCGTCGCGGTTCGGCGAGGGCATCGAAGGGGCGGTCGATCGCTACGTCGCGATGACCCGCGCGACCGAGCGCCTCGTGGTGCTGGAGGGCTGATCAGCAGGGACGCCCGCGTATCTGCGGCGCGCCGCAGCGGCTCTTCCCCGTGTGAGCACTGACGTCGAAAGGGAGGCCTCCGAAGCCGTCGAGGCTGCGGACGGCGAGACGCGCGGATCGCTCGTGCGCTCGCTCCTCGCCGTCGTCGCCAACGTCGGTGTGCTGACCGCCCTCCTCGTGTACTTCGGCTGGGTGCGCAGCGACCAGATGTCGAAGATGCTCGGCGTCGACGAAGCCATCTTCGGAATGACAGTCGACGACTACGTCCGCCGCAGCGTGCAGCCGGTCGTGCTCCTTCCCATCTGCGCGGCGATCGCGGGCCTCGGGTGGGTCGCCCTTGATCAGTGGCTCCGTCGGCGCCGCGTGCGGTTGGGGAACGATGATCGCATCGTCTCTCGGGTGGCGCAATGGATGTGGCTCATCGCCATCGGCGTGTTCGCGCTGGGCCTGCTTCTCGGGCTCATCGGCTATCCGGTGACGTACATTGCCGCCCCCCTCGTCTGTGCCGGCGGCATGCTCCTGCTGCTCTACGGGCTGATGCTGCGCGGCGGATTGCCCGACGCAGTCGGCTTCGCGCCGATGACCGAGGGTGTGCTGCGAGGTGCGATCGCGATCCTCGCCGCCATCGGCCTCTTCTGGTCTGCCATGAACTACGCCACGGTGGAGGGGACGGAACTCGCCCGCGACTTCCCGAACCAGATCGAGACACTGCCGGGAGTGATGGTCGACAGCGTCACGCCGCTCGACATCGTGTCGCCGGGCGTCACCGTGACATGCGCTGGATCCGGAGACGAGGTCCGCTACCGATACCGCGGGCTGCGGCTGCTCGAGTCGACGGGCGGCAACTACTTCCTCGTCTCCGACAGATGGACATTCGACTACGGGGTGGTCGTCATGCTGCCTGTGGATGGCGACGGACTGCGGTTCACCTTTGTGCGCGACGTGTTCGGGATCGCGGATGCCGGAGGTTTCGGCCCATGCACGACACCGACGTCAGAGGGCGAGGTGGCGGGGCAGCGCTGAGTATCTCCCCCGCCGATTCGTCCTCCACAACTGCAGATACCCTACAAAGGAGGACAGCGATGTCTCCGACAGGAACCACCCCGAAGCGGTCCCTCGCGATCGGATCCGCGGTCGCGGTCGCGGTCGCCCTCGGCCTCGCGGGATGCGGCGAATACTCACCGGTAGCTCCTGAGAAGGAGAAACCGCCCCCGACACAGCGGGACGACTCCCGGAGCGACGTGGATCCGCCCGACCCGGACGACTTGTCCGCCTCGGACGGGATTCCGGATGCCGCGCCCCCGACGTCGCCGCCGGCCAACGACACTCGGCAGCCCGGCTCCGGGGAGGCCGCCGATCCGCGGAACCGCCAGAGTGGCGGCGGATCGGGTGGTTCGGTCGGTTCTGGCGGGAGCGGCGGCTCGGGGGCCTCAGGCGGCAGCCGAGGATCCCGGGAAAGCGGCGGCTCGAGCGGCAACGGCGGCCAGCCTTCGCAGCCCGTATACGCGTGGCGGCTTCCGCTGAGCGACACGAGCCCCAACGACTTCCAGGACGGTCCGGCATACGCGAGGCTGCTGGACGCGGACTGCGACGGGGCGGCCCGCTTCCTCGATTCAAGCAACTTCACCAACGACCCGGACTTCGGTGTGTACAGGATGAAGACGCCGCGCTACGTCGTCCTGCTCTCGGCGGGCATCGCGATGTGCCGCTCCTCGTTCGACGAGGCCCGGGCACGCTACTCCGATGCGATGAACACGTGGGGCAGGCAAGGTCTGGACCACCCGTCGCACCCGGCCGCGGAGGATGGCAACCCGGTGACTTCCCCGTGGCGTCGGGGGTACCGCGAGCCCGAGTGCGATCTGTACCGGGCCCTGACGTCTGCACTGACCGGCGTCGAACGCGACAGCCTGCAGTGCCCCGGCGGTCTTCGGCCGGTGCACAACTACATGCAGTACACGACCGTGATCCTGGTGGAGTCCGAGACCGATCCGGGGGAATTCGTGAAGCAGAACGTCGACGTGATCGTTTGGGACAACCCGCTGACACCCGGCGACGAGAGCCTCACCCCGCCCGATCACTGGAACCAGCAACCTGGCATCAAGGGCACGTCTCCCGAGGTCGGAGAGGACAACACCGGCGACCCGGGCGACGAGTTCGACGTCCCGGAGCAGCCGCTCGACACTGCCAACGAGCGTCAACCGGCGGAACCCGCTCCAGTCGCAGCCGCGGTCGCGGAAGCTGCCACGACAGTCGCTCCCGCCGAGGCCACTCCCGCCGAGGCGGCGCCGGCCCAGCCCGCAACCGCCGACGAGCTCGCATCGACCCAGCCTGGGCCCTCGGAGGCCGCTCCCGCCGAGGCCGCCCCGGTCGACGAGCCCTCACCGGCCCAGCTTTGGCCGGCGGAGCAGCCCCCGCCCGAGGCATCCGTTTCCGCCGCCGAACCGTCCTCGCCCCCCGCGGAGCCGGCGACGGCCGAGCCGGCCGCCATTTCGGCCGAGAGCGGGCACCCGGCACCGACGGTCCCGTGACCGGCGGTCAGCGCACCCGCAGCTCCTGCGGCTCGACCACGACGTCGACCAGCGCCCCGTTGCGCCACACGGTCATCTCCATCCGCCGCCCGATCGCGCCCTCGACCATGCGGCGCTGCAGCGCCGTCGGATCCGCGATGGCGACGCCGTCGAGCGACAGCACGATGTCGCCGGCATGCGCTCCGGCGGAGGCGGCGGGGCTGTTCGGCACCACCGAGACCACCTGCATGCCCAGCCGTGCCCCGGCCTTGGCGGCGACGTCGGGGCCGAGCGGCACGGTGGATCCCGCGATGCCCAGCCACGCCCGGCGCACGCGCCCGGCCGTGCGCAGCGCCTCGATGATCTCGAGCGTCGTGGCGTTGATCGGCACCGCGAGTCCCAGGCCGATGCCCGCGACGGCGGTGTTCACGCCGATCATGCGACCCGCGCTGTCGGCGAGGACTCCCCCGCTGTTCCCGGGGTTGAGGGCGGCGTCCGTCTGGATGACCTCGTCGATGACGCGCCCCGAGCGGGTCGGCAGCGATCGCCCGAGCGCCGACACGATGCCCGCGGTGACGCTGCCCGAGAAGCCGCGTGGATTGCCGAGGGCGACCACGAGCTGACCGACGCGCAGGCCTGCGGCATCGCCCATCCGCACCGGCGGCGGGGTGTCGCCGTCGGCCTGCAGCACGGCGAGATCCGACAGCGGGTCGGCACCGACGACACGGGCCGACGCGACGGTGCCGTCGTGGAACGCCAGCTCCACCCCGGTCGCCCCCTCCACGACATGGGCGCTCGTGAGGAGGTGCCCGCGGTCGGTGATCACCGACGCGCTCCCCGCTCCGGCGCCCTGTCGCGTGCGGACGCTCACCGCCGCGACCGAGGGCAGCACCGTCTGCGCGACGCGCATCACCGTCGACGAGTACGCGTCGAGCGCTTCCTGGTCGTCCATGCGACCAGTGTCATCCCGTGACGGATGCCGCGGCCCGCGTTCGCGGACGGCGGAAGGTCTGCGCACCGTCAGGTCGCGGCGATGTCCACGAACCGTCGGGGTCGCGGGAAGGTCCGCGAGCGGTCAGGTCGCGGCATCCCACCAGTCCAGCACCCGCGTGCCGATCAACGTGAGCCAGCGCGACGGCTCGCCTTCTGCCGCGTCGACGTCGAACCAGGTGCGTCCTGGAAGCGGGGTGGTCTGCAGCCAGGTGCCGTCGGGCTGCCGCGCAGATCGCACCACCTCGACCGCTTCGGCGAGCCGCGGGTCGGGCCGCGTGCCCTCGAGGAGGGAGACGTCGCGGAAGTGGTCGAGCGCGGCCAGCACGCTGTACCGGTGCCGGTTCGGGTAGACGAAGCGCGTCGCGAAGTCGCCGACGAGCTCGCCCGTGGACGCGCGGAACATGAGCCGGCGTGACAGCAGGTACTCCTCGCCGCCGTGCCGCGCGTCGCGCATGCACGTGTCGCCGGTGATCCGCTCGTACGCGAGGATGCCGCGCGCGGCGTTCAGCGTCGAGTGGAACGAGGAGCGCACCGAGTCCCCCTCCTCGGCCTCGCAGTTCCACCCGCCGTCGGCGAGCCGGTGCTCGGGGAACCAGGCGACCAGCCGCGACACGTCGGCCCCCAGCCAGGCGCCCGACGCGAGCGTGTAGGAGTTGATGCAGACGTCGACCTCGCCGCCCCAATAGGGCAGGTCCTCGTACTCCCAGCGGCTGTTCGCCGCGAGCTTGTCGGCGGTGCCGTCGAGCGCGGAGGCGTCGACGCCCCACTCGCGCAGGTCCTTGAGCACCCAGGTCGTCGCGACCCACGGCTGGCCGGGCTCTTCGGCCTCGGCGCTGCCGAAGAAGTCCGCGGGAAAGAAGGCGCCGCCCGCCCACTGCCCGTCGGCGTCCTGCTCGGCCAGGAGGCGCGCGCCGAAGCCCTCGGTCGCGACACGGGCCCGCGTCGCCTGCCACACCTCCGGCGGCGCACCGGCCAGGTCGCGCTCGACCTGCCAGCGCAGCGCCGGATCGGAATCGAGCAGCCAGTCGAGCACACGCGGGTCGGTGGTCATGGGGGCACGCTACCCGCGTCCTCCGACGCGCGCCGGATCGCGGCATCCGTCGTCCGAAATCCGTGAGGATCGTTGAGCACCGGCCGGGAGGCGGGGAGAATTGCCCGATGCCCATCGTCGACAACGGCGTGTACGTCGCCGGCAAGAGGATCCAGAACCCGGCGAGCCTCTCCGAGACCTTCGAATACACCCGCGAGCACCACGGAATGGCCTGGATCGGGATGTTCCGGCCGTCCCCCGAGGAGATCGCGCAGGTCGCGGATGAGTTCGGGCTGCATCCGCTCGCCGTGGAGGACGCCCTCACCGGGCACCAGCGGTCCAAGCTCGAGCGGTACGGCGACATCCTGTTCGTCGTGCTGCGGCCGGCGCGGTACGTCGACGAGACCGAGACTGTCGACTTCGGCGAGCTGCACGTGTTCGTGGGGCCCGACTTCATCGTGACGATCCGCCACGCCGAGTCGCCGGATCTCAGCCGCGTGCGGCGGCGCATGGAGAGCGAGCCGGAGCTGCTCGCCCGTGGCCCCGAGGCGGTGCTGTACGCGATCCTCGACGAGGTCGTCGACGAGTACGCACCGGTGATCGACGGCGTCGAGAACGACATCGACGAGATCGAGGACGCGCTGTTCGAGCACGGCGGCGTCACCCTCTCCAAGCGCATCTACGACCTGTCTCGCGAGGTGATCACGCTGCAGCGGGCGGTGGCTCCGCTGGCCGACATGCTCGACGGGCTGCAGCGCGGCGCTCCGAAGTACGAGGTCGATCTCGAGCTGCAGCGCGCGCTGCGCGACGTGCACGACCACACGCTGCGCATCATCGACAAGATCTCGGCGTTCCGCTCGATCCTCGACAACACGCTGACCGTCAACGCGACGATCGTGACGCAGCGGCAGACCGATACGGCGCTCCAGCAGAACGAACAGGTGAAGAAGATCTCAGGCTGGGCCGCGATCCTCTTCGGCCCGACCCTGGTCGGCACCATCTACGGCATGAACTTCGTCTATATGCCGGAATTGGAATGGCCGCTCGGCTACCCGATGGCGCTCGGCCTCATGGCCGCGACGAGCGTGACGCTGTACTGGGTCTTCCGCCGGCGCCACTGGCTCTGAAGACGGGTGCGGGGACGGATGCCGCGGCTCGCGGCATCCGTCCCCTCCTCTGTCCGGCGGATCGGGTAGGCCGGACGTGCGGCGTCCTCAGACGGTCAGCAGCACCTTCGTGGCCCGGCGCTCGTCCATCGCGCGGTAGCCCTCGGCGGCGTCCTCGAGCGGCAGCGTGAGGTCGAAGACCTTGCCCGGATCGATCCGGCGATCCCAGATGAGCTGGATGAGCTCGGGCAGGAATCGGCGCACGGGTGCCGGGCCGCCGTGCAGGTGCACGCCCGAGAAGAAGAGCTCGAGCCCGTCGAGCGAGACGTCGTGCGAGACGCCGACGTAGCCGAGGTGCCCGCCGGGGCGCGTGGCGCGGATGGCCTGCATCATGGACTCCTGCGTGCCGACGGCTTCGATGACGCTGTGCGCGCCGTAGCCTCCGGTGAGCTCCTTGATCCTCGCCACGCCGGCGTCGCCGCGCTCCTCGACGATGTCGGTCGCGCCGAACTCGCGCGCGAGCGCCTGCCGTTCGGCGTGCCGGCTCATCGCGATGATGCGCTCGGCGCCGAGCTGCTTCGCGGCGAGGATGCCGAGGAGGCCCACCGCGCCGTCGCCGACGACCGCGACGGTCTTGCCGGGTGCGACCTCGGCGGCGACCGCGGCGAACCAGCCGGTGCCGAGCACGTCGGACGCCGCGAGCAGCGACGGGATGAGCTCGGGGTCGGGGGTGCCGGGCGTCGCGACGAGGGTGCCGTCGGCGAGCGGGATGCGCGCGAACTCGGACTGCGTGCCGATCGCACCCATCGGGTGGGCGTGGATGCAGCGTGACTGGTAGCCCGCCTCGCAGATCTCGCAGGTGTTGTCCGACGCGAAGAACGAGCCGACCACGAAGTCGCCGACCTTCAGGTTCTTCACGTCGTCGCCGATCTCGGTGACCACGCCGACGTACTCGTGCCCCATCGGCGTCTGGTCCACCGCGTCGTCGCCGCGGTACGGCCACAGGTCGGACCCGCAGATGCAGGACGCCGCGAGGCGGATGATGGCGTCGGTGGGCTCGAGGATGGTCGGGTCTTCCCGCTCTTCGACGCGGACGTCTCGGGGGGCGTGCATGACGACTGCGCGCATGTGGTTCTCCTGTTCGTGGGGTTCGGGTTCGGGTCGTGGGTGGGGTTCGGGTCGTGGTTCGGGTCGTGGGCGTGCTTCGGGTCGTGGGTGGGGTTCGGGTCGTGGTTCGGGTCGTGGGTGTGGTTCGGGGGTGGAATTGGGTTCGTGGGATCGCGTCGTCGCGGGCGGGATCCGGAGTCCTGGGTGGTCCGCGGGGCTCGTGCTCCAGTCGGCGAGGTCCGCTTTCGGTCCGACGTTCCGGGTCCGACTCCGGCTCAGATGACGGATGCCGCGACCTCGGGCCGCTCTTCGTGCGCGTCCGGGGACGTCCCGGAGGCCGGGCGGCGTCCGAACGTCGCGAAGGCCACCGCCGACAGAGCGACCCCGACCACGGTGACGATGCCGAGAGGCAGGATGCTCGCGGCGCCGGCCACGCCGACGAGCGGCGCGGCGACGCCGCCGAAGCCGAACCGCATCATGCCGAGGAGCGACGAGGCGGTACCGGCCATCTGCGGGTAGTCGACGAGCGCCAGCGTCGTGGCCGGCGGCGACGAGATCGCCACCCCCACCGCGAGCGCGAACAGCGACACGACGACCACCCAGAGCGGCATCGCCGCAAAGCCGCTGACCAGCAGGCCCGCCGCTCCGACGGCCGAGACCGCGATCCCTGCGGTGAGCGTGCCGCGCACGCTCCAGCGCTCCGCCGTGCGGCCGGCGAGGTAGCCGAACACCATGTAGCCGGCCGAGTTCAGCCCGAACGCGAGCGCGTAGCCCAGCGGCGACAGGCCGTAGATGTCCTGCAGCACGAAGGTCGCGCCGGCGAGATAGGCGAACAGCGCCGCGTAGAGGAAGCCCTGGTTGAGGACGGCGCCGAGGAACGGGGCATCCGTCGCCAGCGTCCGGTAGTCGCGAAGGGTCTGCGTCCAGCCGCCGTTCGTCCGGCGCGCCGGCGGCAGGGTCTCGGGGAAGGCGATGAGGGCGATGAGCAGGATGCCGGCGCCCACGGCCGCCAGGAAGAGGAAGAGTCCGCGCCAGTCGGTGACGGCCGAGAGGAGGCCGCCGAGCAGCGGGCCGACGATCGCGGCGAGGCCGCCCACCACGGTGAGCCGTCCGTAGAAGCGGATCAATGCGCCGCCGGAGTAGACGTCGCGGCCCGCGGCCTGCGCGATGACGATGCCGACACCGCCCGCGAGCCCCTGCACGAAGCGCGCGACGATGAGCAGTTCGACCGTCGGGGCCGCGGCGCACAGCGCGGAGGTCGCGATGTAGGCCGTGATGCCGATCATCAGGATGCCGCGTCGGCCGAACCGGTCCGACAGCGGTCCGGCGACCAGCTGACCTGCGGCCAGGCCGATCAGGCACGCGGTCACCGTGAGCTGCGCGACGGAGGTGGCGGCACCCAGCTCGGCCGTGAGCGCGGGGAGGGCGGGAAGGTAGAGGTCCATCGAGATCGGCCCGAACACCGTGAGCAGGAGCAGCAGGGTCGGCAGCACACGGGTGAGGGCGGGCCGGGTGCCGGAGCGGCGGGCGCCGGAGGCCTGGATGCCGGCGGGTCGGGTGCCGGCGGGCCGGGTGCCGGAGGGCCGGGTGCCGGAGGGCCGGGTGCCGGTGGGCCGGGTGCCGGTGGGGAGGTCCGTCATGGTTTCGAGCATCACGGCGGTGGCTGCATGCGGGGAGTTCCTGATGAGACGTGTACTGAGAGGGCACCCCTTGCCGCGCCTGCCCGATCTAGCCTTTCTCGTATGGACAACCGAGCAGAGGTGCGCGAGTTCCTCATGACTCGGCGCGCGCGGGTCACGCCGGAGGCGGCCGGGATGACGGGCGGACCCAACCGTCGCGTCGCGGGTCTGCGGCGTGGCGAGGTGGCGATCCTCGCGGGCGTCAGCGTCGAGTACTACGCCAAGCTCGAGCGCGGATCGATCGGCGGCGCCTCGGGCTCGGTGCTCGACGCCGTCGCCCGGGCGCTGCAGCTCGACGATGCCGAGCGCGCGCACCTGTTCGACCTCGCGCGGGCGGCCGACGGCATCCCCGCGAGCGGACGCCCGCGGCGCCGCAGCGGCAAGCCGACGGCGGCTCGGCCGAGTCTGCAATGGGCACTGGCATCCATCACCGACGGCATCGCGTTCGTCCGCGACCAGCGCCAGAATCTGCTGGCGCTGAACGAGCTGGGACGCGCGTTCTATTCGCCGGTGATCGGGGACGGCGGGCGCACGCCGAACCTCGCGCGCTTCCAGTTCCTCGATCCGGCCGCGCGCGAGTTCTACCCCGATTGGGACCGGTTCGCTGATATGTGCGTCGCCGTCATGCGCGCCGAGGCGGGGCGCGATCCGCACGATCCGGCGATGCAGGAGCTCGTCGGTGAGCTGTCGACGCAGAGCGAGACCTTCCGCCGGCTGTGGGCGGCGCACGACGTGCGGATCCACGGTTCGGGCACCAAGCGGTTCCATCACCCCGTCGTCGGCGAGTTGATCCTCGCCTACGAGGAGCTCGCCCTCACGGCGGAGCCCGGCCACGTCCTGCTCATCTATACGGCGGAACCCGGGTCGCCTTCGGCGGAGCGCCTCGCGCTCCTCGCGTCCTGGGCGGCTGCCCACCGGCCGCAGGTGTCCACGCCGCTCGCCTGACGTCGCGCGGGCGGCTCGCCGGGTGACGGCGTTGAGGTTGGCGATGCCGGGCGCAGGAGGTGGCGGCTGCACTGCTGGCTGTCGGAGGCAAGGTGTTGCCCCGGCAATGGGTGACACTCGGGCGGCGGACGGCTGGCGATGCCGGAGCCAAGGTGGTGCCCCAACGGCGGGTGACACCGGGCCACCAGACGACGGCGGCACGACTGGCGAAGCCGGGCGCAAGGTGAGTGCCCCAACGACGGATGACACCGGGACGACCCCGCGACGGCGGTGACGCCTGGGGCGGGGCGGGGCGAGTCGAACGGCCGGGCCGGCCGAGTGCGGGCCGAGCTGTCGCTGCGCCAAAAAGCTGCCCGGTAGCATCCCGGCGGCTCTTGCGTTGTTCGAAACTATGTTCTAAACTCGAAGCATGTCCGAGCCGACCACTCCTACGATGGAGGAACCCGCGCGGGCGGATGACTTCGACGAAGAGTCGTTCCCGCCGGTGCCCGATGCGGTCGATCTCGTCGTCGAGACGGCGGCGATGATGTCGGTGTTCGCGGCCGAACGGCTGATGCGCATCGATCTGATGCGGCGTGAGGCGCTGCGCGAGACGATCGGGCGGGCAGACGCCACTCGCGACATCGTCGAGCGGTCGATCCGACTCGAACTGGCCGCGGCGATGCGTATCACCGAGTATTCCGCCGGCCGCCTGATCGTGCAGGCCGAGGCGCTGGTTCGCCACTACCCGTCGGCGCTCGCCGCGCTGAGCGCGGGCAGGATCACCGAGAAGCACGCAGAGGTGCTGGTGGATCTGCTCGATGAGGCGCCGCAGGAATTGCGAGACGGGCTGCTCCCCCGCGCGGTCACGCTCGCCGAGTCGGAACCCGTCGGCACATTCCGACGCGCACTGCGCGGATTGATCGAGACGGTCCAGGCCCTGACTCTCGAAGAGCGTCACACCCGGGCAGTGGCTCAGCGCCGGGTCGTCGTGGAGGCCGGCCAGGACGGTATGGCCGCATTGTGGCTGTTCGGCCCCGCTGTCGAGATCCATGCCATCCACGGCCGCCTGACCCGGATGGCCAAGACGATGGCACGGGCCGAAGGCGGGACCCGGACTCTCGATCAGCTCCGCATGGATGCCGCAGCTGACCTGCTGATCGACGGTGCGACAGACCACCTGCCGGCGGAAGCATCAGGTATCCGGGCGCAGGTGGTGGTCACGGTCCCGGCACTGTCGCTCCTCGATGGCGAGTTCACCGCCGCCGGCGACCCGCCGGTCGTCGAAGGCGTCGGGCCGATCCCGCTGTCGAAGGCACGCGCGCTCTGCGGCGGCGACGCACGATGGATGCGTGTGCTGACCCACCCCGAGACGGGAATGGTGCTCTCGGTCGGACGCGACAGCTACCGACCTCCCGCCGCCCTGCAGCGGCTGGTGAGATGGCGGGCGGACCGATGCATGGGACCGGGTTGCTCGATGCCTGCCTCCCGATGCGAGATCGATCATCAGGTTCGGTGGGCCGACGACGGCGACACCTGTCTCGACAACACACTGCCCTTCTGCAAGGGCCACCATCTCGTCAAAGACAACACCGACTGGCGCGTGCGCCAAATCGAAGGTTCCGGGGGTGCCGTGGTCTGGACCTCGCCGACCGGGCGCACCTACGTCGTCCGCCCCGAGCGCAAGGTGCCCACCTTCACCTCACGCCCATCGGCGAGTGGTGATGCGGGCGGCTTGAGCGCTGCCCCACCTTTCTGAGCCGGAGGTCGCCCTGACTCCGCTTCGGCATGTACTACCCGTGGCACCGCGCAACGCGCACCTACGCGCCATCGTCATCACCGGCCCCGCGCACGCTCGGCATCCATGGTGAGCACATGCGCGCGGCGGGGGACGAACGCGGGCCGCCCCGGCACCGCGTTCGGCTCGAACACCGCGTCGCGCGCCCGAGCCCGTCCACACCGACATGACGCCCCGCGCCGCCGCATTACCCTCCGTGTCCGGCTGTGTCAGTCACCAGAGGCCAGTCCGGAACCGGCTGTCTACCGTCGAGCCATGACCGCTCGCCCCACGACCCTTCCCGCCGTTGCCGCCGCGCGCCCCTCCGCTGCCGCCGCGCATCCCGTCGCTGCCGCCGCGCATCCCTCCGGCCGCACGATCGGCGGCTCAGTGACCTCCGACGACTTCCGGTCGCTCTTCCGCGGGCACCCGAGCGGCGTCGCCGTCATCACCGCGACGGGCCCTGAAGGACCCGTGGCCCTCACCGCGTCGTCGGTGTCGTCCGTCAGCGCCGACCCGCCGCTCCTCGTGTTCTCCGTGTCGGCGCTCTCGTCCTCCACGCCGACGATCACGGCCGCCGGGTCCATCGTCGTCCATCTGCTCGACGCCGACGATGTCGATCTGGCGCGGCTGGGCGCGACGAGCGGCGCCGACCGCTTCGCCGACACCGAGTCATGGACACCGCTCGCGACCGGCGAGCCGGTGTTCCGCGGCGTGCGCGCGTGGGTGCGCTGCGCGGTGGTGAGCCGGATGGATGCCGGTGGTTCGACCGTCATCGCGGCGCACGCGCTGCAGTCGCACGTGGCCCGGGACGTCGATGCCGACATCTCGGACAACGCCCTGGTGTACCACAACCGCACCTGGCACCGCCTCGGACGGCCCTCCCGCGTCGACTGACCGCGGCGCCGACAACACGCCTGCTCGAGAGGAGTACGACATGTCGTGGACGCATACCTTCAGCATCGGGGGCCTGGACGACGGGATCCCGACCCGGCTTCTCGAGGCGCGAGACGCCTTCATCGACGCGCAGCGCGCACTAGAGGCCGCCCGTGACGATCTGCTCCAAGCCCACGCGGAGACCAACCGGCTCTGGGGCAGCGGCCGCTGACAGACAGCCGCCGGCTGCAGACCAGGGCGCCGCAACCCGCGCGAGCGCAACAGCCCGATCCCGATAAGGCGGTCAGAGCGCGACCTGGAACTTCGGCCCCGGCCCGGCGCCCTCCGGCCGCGAGCCCGCCAGGATCGACGGCAGCTCGTCGAGCGCGACGGTCGCGGCGATGAGAGGCCGCGGGTCCACGACCCCGGCGGCGTAGGCGTCGATCGTGCCCGCGAGCCCGGGCGAGGCGCTCAGCACCCCGACGGCCGTGACGTCCTTGAGCGCGAGGTCCCGCGTGTCGATGAGGCTCGGCGTGCCGGCCAGCCCGATGAACACGACGCGTCCGCCCGGTTCCACGAGCTCTACAGCCGTCGCGGGAAGATGCGGAGCGTTGGATGCCTCGATCACGGCGTCCCACGGCAGCTGCGGCATCCGCTCCACCGTCCAGACGTCGTCGAACCCGAGCGATCTCGCGAACGCGGCCGAACGCTCGTCGGCCGCGAGCAGGTGCACCTCCGCGCCCGCGGCCCGCGCGAACATCGCCGACAGCAGACCGATCGTGCCGGGGCCGATCACGAGACACCGGTCGCCGGAACCCAGCCCCGCACCCTGGACCGCCCGGAAGGCGTTGCCGCCGGGCTCGACCATGGCGCCCGCGGCGTCATCCACGGCGGAAGGCAGCCGGTGCAGCGACCTCAGGGTCGTCGCGACCTTCTCGGCGAGCGCTCCCGCCTTGCCGCCTCGGATCCCGAGCTCGAGGCGCTGCGCGCACACGTGCTGCCGCCCTCGCGTGCACCGGCGGCACGCGCCGCAGCCCAGCATCGTGTCGCCTGTGACCCTCTGCCCGATCCACGAGGGGTCGACGCCGGCGCCGACGGCCGAGACCGTGCCCATCCACTCGTGCCCGATCCGCATCGGGTACGCCGCGTCGTCGGTGTGGAGATACGCCATCTCGCCGGTGAAGAACTCGACGTCGGTGCCGCAGATCCCGGCGCGGTGCACATCGACGACCACCTGCCCGGGCTCGGCGTCCGGCTCGGGCACGTCTTGGACCTCCGCGCGACCCGGCCCCGTGAGGACCAGCGCCTTCATCGACCGTCCCAGAGCGCGGAAGGGATGCCGCGAACCCCCGGCCGGCAGGTGAACAGCCGGCCCGACAGCGGGAACTCCTCGAGCTGGTCGGCCGTGAGGTTCTCGGTCGCGGTGGTGATGACGAGCGTGTCGAGGTCTGGACCCGCGAACACCGGGCAGGTCGTGTGCGGTGCGGGAACCTCGACCCGCGCGACGATCCGGCCATCCGGTGCGATCCGCAGCACGCAGCCTCCGCCGAAGACGGCCACCCACAGATGCTCCTCGGCATCGATCGTCATGCCGTCGGGATGCCCGTGCTCCAACTCGGCGAACACGGATCGCTCCCCGACCTCGCCTGAGACCGGGTCGTAGTCCCTCACGAAGATGCGCCGCGTCGAGGTGTCGACGCTGTAGAACCGCCGCCCGTCGGCGGTCCACGCCAGCCCGTTCGACAGGGTCAGATCGTCGTCGATGACCGTCGCCGGCTCGCCGCGCTCGATCCGCAGGAGCAGCTCGCCGCCCGGCCCCGTCGTGCCGGCGAGGAACCTGCCCGCGGGATCGGGCTTGCCGTCGTTGAACCGGCGGTCCTCGCCGTCGAAGAGCTCGGGGCCGGACTCGATCCGCCCGTCGACGCCGCGATAGTGCAGCCGGCGTCGTCCCGCCACGACCATCGCGCCGTCGGCGTCCACGGCGACCGCGCCCGCGGTGTCGGGGAACTGCACGCTCTCGCGGTGGTCGATGCGGCCGTCCTCCTGCAGACTGCCGCCGTGCACCGTGCCGGCCATGATGTCGACCCAGAGGAGCCGTCCTCGCACGCGGTCCCACACGGGTCCTTCACCGAGATGGTGCGGAGTGTCGGTGGCGACCTGCGCCGTCCCGAGCGACGGGACGCCGGCGTAGCCCGCCTGCGGGTCAATGGGACTCACGGAAGACCTCCGAACCGGATGAGCCGACCAGGAAGTCGAGGTCGGCGCCCTTGTCGGCCTGCAGCACGTGGTCGACGTACAGACGCTCCCACCCCCGGCGGGGGTCGGCATACCCCTTGACGGTGGCCGGGTTCGGCATCCGTCCCGCCAGCTCGTCGGCGGGCACGTCGAGGTCGAGGCGGCCGGCACGCACATCGAGACTGATCCAGTCGCCGGTCTCGACGAGCGCCAGCGGTCCGCCGGCGGCGGCCTCGGGGGTGACGTGCAGCACGACCGTGCCGTACGCGGTGCCCGACATGCGGCCGTCGCAGATCCGGACGATGTCGCGGATGCCGCGCTCGAGCAGCTTGGTCGGCAGCGGCATGTTCGACACCTCCGGCATGCCCGGATATCCCTTCGGGCCGCAGCCGCGCAGCACCATCACGCTGGTCTCGTCGATGTCCAGATCCGGATCGTCGACGCGCGCGTGGAAGTCCTCGATCGAGTCGAACACCACCGCCCGCCCCCGGTGCTTCAGCAGGTGCGGCGACGCCGCGGCGGGCTTGATGAGCGCACCGCCGGGGGCGAGCGAACCGCGCAGCACCGAGATGCCTGCCGCTGGGAGCAGCGGCGACTCCCGCGGGGTGATCACGTCGGGGTCCCAGATTCGCGCGTCGTCGAGATACTCCACGAACGGCCGCCCGGTGATCGTGAGCGCGGCGGGGTCGAGCAGGTCCCGGACCTCGCGCATCACGGCGAGGAACCCGCCCGCGCGGAACAGGTCGTCCATCAGATACCGGCCCGCCGGCTGCAGGTTCACCAGCAGCGGCACGTCGGCGCCGATCCGGTCGAAGTCGTCGATGGTCAGGTCGATGCCGAGCCGCCCGGCGATCGCCAGCAGGTGCACCACCGCGTTCGTCGACCCGCCGATCGCGGCGAGCGCCACGATCGCGTTGTGGAAGCTTCCCTTTGTCAGGAACGTCGACGGGCGACGATCCTCGGCGACCAGCGCGACCGACAGCGCGCCGGTGAGGTGCGCGGCCTCGAGCAGCCGCGCATCGGCGGCGGGAGTGCCCGCGACACCGGGCACCACCACCCCGAGCGCCTCGGCGACGAGCGCCATGGTCGAGGCGGTGCCCATCGTGTTGCAGTGCCCCTTGGAGCGGATCATCGACGATTCGCTCTTGAGGAACATCGCCTCGCTCAGCGTTCCGGCCCGCACCTCCTCCGACAGGCGCCACACGTCCGTCCCGCACCCCAGCGCCGCGCCGCGGAAGTGCCCGGTGAGCATCGGTCCGCCCGGCACCACCACCGCGGGAAGATCGACGGATGCCGCGGCCATGAGCAGCGACGGGATCGTCTTGTCGCAGCCCCCGAGGAGCACCACTCCGTCGATCGGGTTGGCGCGCAGCATCTCCTCTGTGGCCATCGCCGCCATGTTGCGCCACAGCATCGCCGTCGGGCGGACGTTCGTCTCGCCGAGCGACACCACCGGCAGCTCCAGCGGGATGCCGCCGGCCTCGTAGATGCCGTTCTTCACCGACTGGGCGACCTCGTCGAGGTGCGCGTTGCACGGCGTCAGATCCGACGCGGTGTTCGCGATCGCGATCTGCGGACGACCGGTGAAGGCCGAGTCCGGCACTCCGCGCCGCATCCACGCCCGATGGATGTAGGCGTTCCGGTCATCACCCGAATACCAGTGCGAACTGCGCAGCGTCACCGTCGACCCCTCCGTACCCGGCTGCGGAGACCGGGCTTCCAGCAATCCTGCCTGAGATCGGCCGCTGCGAGTCCGTTTGACGGCGCCGGCGAAAGTTTGCACGATCACCTATCAAGTGCAAAACTGCATGATATGACTGATAGTGCAGACGGGCTTCGCGAGCGCAGACGCGCCGAGACGACCCGCGCGCTGATCCGCGCCGCCCGGCATTTCACCGCAGAGCAGGGGCTCGCCGGCTTCACGGTCGAAGAACTGTGCGCCGAGGCCGACATCTCGCGCCGCACGTTCTTCAACTACTTCGCGTCGAAGGACGACGCGGTGCTGGGGGTCCCGCTCGAGCGATCGGATGCCGCGGCCATCGCCCGCTTCCTCGCCGGCGGTTCCGGCGGGCCGGGGCTCTCCCCCGACCTGCTCACCGACCTGGCCATGCTCGCCGAGGCTCGCTGGCGCGCCCTCGACATCGCGCCCGACACGGTGCAGGACCTCTTCCGCGCCGTCGAGAAGGAGCCGCGCCTCTTGGCCCGCATGCTCGAGCTCGGCTTCGAGGGCGAGCAGTTCGACGCGCGGCTCATCGAGCAGCGCGAGAACCTGCTGTCCGGCGATCTGCGCGCCCAGGTCGCCTCACAGCTGGTCGGAGCCCTCGTGCGCTCCGCCGCCGGCGAGTTCCTCAAGCCCGGCAACGCCGACACCTTCATCGAGATCTTCGAGCGACGCATCGGCGCGGCGCGCGACCTCTTCGTCACGCAGACCGCACTGATGGGAACCCCCGAATGACCACGTCCACCCTCCCCACGATCCGGCCGGACGGCGACGCGCCGTTCCTGCTCACCCAGCGCCGCATCTGGATCATCTTCTCCGCCCTGATCGCCGGCATGCTGCTGTCGAGCCTCGACCAGACGATCGTCTCGACGGCGATGCCCACGATCGTGGGCGAGCTGGGCGGCGTCTCGCACCAGGTGTGGATCACGACCGCGTACATCCTCGCGACCACCATCGTCATGCCGATCTACGGCAAGTTCGGCGACGTCCTCGGCCGGCGGCGGCTGTTCATGGTCGCCATCGCGATCTTCACGCTGGCCTCCATCGGCTGCGCATTCGCCACCGACTTCTGGATGTTCGTGATCTTCCGCGCGGTGCAGGGCCTCGGCGGCGGCGGCCTCATGATCCTGTCGCAGGCGATCATCGCCGACATCGTGCCGGCCGACCAGCGCGGCAAGTACCTCGGCCCGCTCGGCGCCGTGTTCGGCCTGGCCGCGATCGCCGGCCCGCTCCTGGGCGGCTTCTTCGTCGACCACCTCACCTGGCAGTGGGCGTTCTACATCAACATCCCGGTCGGCATCGCCGCCTTCTTCGTCGCCGTCTTCGCGCTGAAGCTGCCCGACAAGAAGGCCGAGAAGCCCATCGACTGGCTGGGCGTGCTGTTCCTCTCGGCCGCGACGACCTGCCTCATCTTCTTCACCGACTTCGGCGGCTCGGCGGACTTCGGCTGGGACTCGCCCGCGACCTGGGCGTGGGGCGCCGGACTCGTCGCCGCAGCGGGCCTCTTCATCTTCACCGAGTCGCGGGTGGCCGACCCGATCATGCCGCTGGCGATGTTCCGCAACCCGATCTTCCTCAACGCGACGGCCATCGGCATGGCGATCGGCATCGGCATGTTCGCCGCGCTCGGCTTCGTGCCGACGTTCCTCCAGATGTCGTCGGGCACGTCGGCCGCGGCATCCGGTCTGCTCATGCTCCCGATGATGGTCGGCGTCATGGGCACCTCGATCGCCTCGGGCCTCATCATCACGCGCACCGGCAAGTACCGGCTGTTCCCGATCGTCGGCACGCTGATCGTGGGCATCGCGATGGTGCTCATGACGACGCTCACCGCTTCCACCCCCATCTGGCTGATCTGCACGTACCTGTTCCTCTTCGGTGTCGGCCTCGGCTGCATCATGCAGGTGGTCGTGCTGGTCGTGCAGAACGCCGTCCCCGCCGCCGACCTCGGCACCGCCACGTCGACGAACAACTACTTCCGCGAGGTCGGCGCCGCGCTCGGCATCGCGGTGTTCGGCACGCTGTTCACCACACGCCTCACCGAGAATCTGACGAAGGTGTTCACGGATGCCGGTGCCACGGCCGACCAGGCGGGTCAGGCGACGTCGAGCATCGACCCGTCGGTGCTGAACTCACTGCCCGATCCGGTGCGGACGGGCGTGGTCGACGCCTACGCCGACGCGCTGGCCCCGGTGTTCTGGTACCTCGTGCCCTTCATCGCCGTCGCGTTCGTGCTCGCCCTCTTCCTCAAGCAGATCCCGCTGTCGGACGTCGCCGGGCTCGTCGCCCGCGGCGAGGCGATCGGCGGCGAGGAGGCCGAGCGCCTCGAGGCCGAGCTGCGCGGCGGCCCGACGGCCGAGAGTGCGGCGCCGGTCAGTCGTCGAGGCGCTGGCCGAGCTCGACGATGAGACCCTCGGGTCCGCGCACGTAGCAGACCAGCCACTGGTCCTCGTAGTTGACGAGCTCGGCTTCGAGGTCGTAGCCGGCGGCGCGGACCCGCTCCACCAGCGTCTCGACATCGTCGACCCGGTACGCGAGGTGACGCAGGCCGGGCACGTTGGACGCCGCGTCGCCAGCGGATGCCGGACTCGGCGGTGTCAGGAACCGCGCGACGCAGCCCCGGCATGCCGCCGGCGGGCTCATGGCCGCCGGCTCGAGCAGTCATGCACACAGCGCGCTCGGTGACAAGCCCCTTCGCGGGAGGCCGGCAGGAGCCTACATTCGCCCGGCACCCGAGCTGTGAGGATCCGCCGATGCCGCACCCCACCGAGCAGGACCAGGAGTCGCGCGCGGTCGAGCCCGATACCGCGCCGGAAGTCCCCGAGGCGGCGCCGGAGGTTCTCGACAGCGCACCGGAGGTCCCCGACACCGAGGATGCTGAGGGCGCAGCCGACGAGCAGACCGACGAGACCCCCGATGCAGGCGGGCACCGCGACGAGGCAGGCCGGCAGAGCGACGACGGCGACGAGCCCGACACCGAACAGCCCGCACGGCCCGAGCCCGCCGAGGCCCTCCGGATCTTCCGCGTCGGCGACGCGATCGAGCCGGTCCACGACCTCGAGCTGGAGGACGTCCCGTCGAAGCTCCGTCGCGTCCGCCGGAGGGATCGCTTCGTGTGGCTGCACCTCGTCGAGCCCGACGAGGAGACGGTGCGCCAGGCGCGCGACGTGCTCGGCATCCATCCCACCGCCGTGGCCGACGTCGTCTCGCGCCGCCAGCAGCCGAAGGTGCAGAAGTTCGACGAGCACCTGTTCGTCATGCTGTGGAACGTGCTGCGCACGGACGACGACGCGCTGCTGCTCGGGGAGACCTATCTGTACATCGGCGAGGGCTGGCTCCTCACGGTGCAGCGCGGGAACGGCGGCGAACTGCCGGACCTTCCGAAGCTGCTGGCTGACGCACCCAGCGACGCCCACTCCGACACCATGCCGGCCGCGTACACGATCATGGCCCAGATCGTGGACGGCTACGCCAAGGCGGCCGCCGACATCGAGACGGCCCTGGAGGAGCTGGAGGAGCAGGTCTTCAGCGAGTCCGGGCGCGAAGACCACCGACGCATCTACCGCATCCGCAAGAAGATCGGGCGCGTGGATCGCGCCGTCTCCAGCATCGCCGCCGCGCTGCACGAGAGCACGAGGCACCTCGAGACGCTGAAGGTCGGCAGCGAGCAGATCGTCCCCTATCTGCACGATCTTCTGGACGACGCCGCCGGAACCGCGGCGCTGATCAACAACCAGAGCAAGGGCCTCGACGCGATCCTCTCCAGCTACGAGAACAACGTGGCCGCGCGACAGAACCAGGACATGCGGACGATCTCCGCATTCGCTGCTCTCCTCGCCGTGCCGACGCTCATCGCGGGACTGTACGGCATGAACTTCGAGAACATCCCGCTCGTGCAGTGGCAGTACGGATGGGTCGCCATCGGCCTTGCCATCGTGACCCTCGACCTCATCATCTACGGGCTGTTCAAGCGACGCCGCTGGCTCTGACCGCCTCCGCGTCAGGCGAGGACCTGAGCGGCATCCAGGTGCCGGCGCGCCGCGCCGATCGCGAGGCGTGCGTGCTCCTTCGCGCCCACCTGCGCCACGAGCATCGCTCGCGGGATCTCGAGGGCATACGGGATGCCGCCGGGCAGCGCCCCCAGGATGCTCAGCATGTCGATGCCGCCCTCACCGGGAAAGAGCCGCTCGAAGCGCGCGGTGTGGATCAGCTCCGCCGTCGTGCTCGGGATCTCGGCGGGCGCGTCGCACACGTGCGCGTAGTGGAACCACTCCTGCGGGAGTTCCCTGAGCTCCTCGATGCTCGATCCGGAGCGGGCGAAATGGAGCAGGTCGATGAGCAGTCCGGCGTTCGGCTGGTCCGCCGCGCGGAGGACGCGCGTCGCCTCGGCCAGGTCTCCCGTCTCGGTCCACGAGGGGAACTCGAGGTCGATCGTCAATCCGAGCGGCTGGGCGAGCCGGCACAGCTCGGCGAATCGATCGGTCTTGCGGGCGAAGTCCGCGTCGGGCAGCTGCGTGATGACGTGGCGCGCTCCGAGCTCGGCGCCTGCCTCCAGGAACCGCAGGTAGTCGCGGGGGCTGTCGCCGGAGGTCATGCGGGCGAGCTCGATGTCGAGCACCTCGACCCCGGTCGCGGCGAGGTGCGTCTTCGTCGCCCGCATCAGGGCAGGGTCGTACGACAGCGGGTAGTGGGGCTCCTGGGCGGTGACCTTGGTCATGCGCAGCCCCACGTACCGGTAGCCGGCTGCGGCGGCGGCGTCGACGAGTTCGGGCGGCGAGAGACTCAGGGCGGTGAGGTGGGCGAGCGAATAGTCGTGCCGGGGCTCGCTGGTCGACTCGGTCGCCGCGGTCGCCAGTGTCCGCATCCGCTGGCGGCGGTGCGCGGCCATCCGCAGCGGCACGCTGCGCGGGTCGCCGAAGCCGTCGTAGCCGTCGATGCGCTGCACGACCTCGAAGAAGACCCGCGAGCCGACCATCTCGGTGAAGAAGTGCAGGAACTCGCCCCGGTCGCCGCGGTCGTAGAGGATCGAGTTCTCGCGCAGCGCGGCTGCGAACCCGGCCGGGAGAGCGAGCCGAGCCTCGAGATCGTCGTAGTAGTTGGCGGGCATCTCGAGGATGCGCGCCCCGCGGTCGCGCAGAGCCCGGGCACTGGCGATCGCGTCGTCGGTGGCGAAGGCGATCAGCTGCGGGCTCGTCACGCCCGGCGACCAGTCGCCGCGGCGCAGGGGGTTGGTGCTGAGGGCGACACGCACCCGCCCGTCCGGGTCGCGGGCTGACCACGTGCGGATCAGGCCGAAGGGCGCCGTGATCTCGGTCAGCTCCTGCGGGACGAGTCCGAGCACCGAGTGGAGGAACAGCGCGGATTGGTCGAAGTCGTCGATGGACTCGGTGACCGCCACGTGGTCGATGGTGGTCAGGAGCGCTGACGCGTCGGCCGCGGAACCGGTCGGCGCGAAGTCGTCGAGCCACCTGGTCGGTGCACCGTCGTCGCAGAAGAACAGGGCCGTTCCGTCGGGCGTCGCCACCGCGGCGAGGTCGCTCTCGTCGGCTGCGCGCCGGCGAGGGAGCTGGGGCGCGATCAGGCTCTCGGCCCGGCGCATCGACGCCGCGGCGTCCGCGGTCCGCACCGCGAGGGCGCAGATCGCCGAGGTCGCCGGTGTGATGGAACGGTCCGGCGCGGAGTTGAGCAGCACCCGTGCCTCGCCCTGCTGCCAGAGCTCCACCGGCTTCGACCGGTGCCGGCCCGCGTGTGTGAACCCGAGCCCGGTCAGCGCGCGCGACATCAGAGGGGCCGACACGTCGTCGACCGCGAGCTCGACGAAGGCGAAGCCGTCCAGCCGAGGAGCCTCGGCCAGCGCACCGGCCGACGGCGCGGCGGGCGCGTCGCCGCGATGGCGGGATGCCACCGCCTCGGTGAGCGCACGCATCGACCGCATCGCATCGATGGCGGCGTGCCGGGGATCCTCCTGTTGATAGACGTCGTTGAAGACCTCGAGCGCGACGGGTCCCGCGTACCCGGTCGCGAGCACCCTGTCGAGGAACCCGGCGACGTCCAGGACGCCCTGGCCAGGGAACATCCGGTAGTGAAGACTCCACTCCCGGACGTCCATGTCCAGACGCGGCGCGTCGGCCAACTGCACGTGGAAGATCTTCTCGGCGACAGTCCGCTCCAGGGTGCCCGAGTCATCGCCGGCCGACAGCACGTGGAAGCTGTCCAGACACAGCCCGAGCGCCGGGTGATCGACCTGCCTGACGAACCGCCACGCATCCTCGGTCGAGCGCACGCGCCCCCACGGCACAGCCTCGTACGCGAGGCGCAGTCCGTTCTCGCCCGCCCGCTCCGCCAGCGCCTGCAGCTGCGCGAGCGTCAGGTCCTCGTCGTCGACCCCGCTGTCGCTGCGCGACGGGCAGCACACCAGCACGCGGGCGCCGAGCCGCGACAGCAGGTCGAACTTGCGCTCGGCACGGTGGAGTGCGGCGCCGAAGAGGTCCGGCGGGAGGGTCTCGACGTGGAACGGCTGATACACCTCGATCGACAGGCCGAGGTCCGCGGCCTCCCTCGCGACACGCTCGGGAGACCACGACGAGACGATGAGGTCGTACTCGAGCATCTCGATGCCCGAGAACCCCGCCGCGGCGGCGGCACGGAGCTTGTCCTCCAGCGTGCCCGACAGGCACACGCTGGAGATCGACACGTCCAGCGCAGCGGTCGCCGCGGTCATGGCAGTCGTGCCGTGTTCATGATGGACCTCCTCACGAGATCCGTGCGCCGCCGGGGCGACGGATCAGTGGGTCGCGACGTGCTCGATCGGCTGATCGGGCGAGTAGATGTCGAGGATGTTCCAGTGCCCCGTCGTCGGCGTCGGCACGTTGACCATCGACACGTCGATCACGACCGGGCGCCCCAGCGCGATCGCGCGTTCGAGCGCCGGCTTGAACTCCGCCGCGGAGTCGACCTTGATCCCGGTGACCCCGTACGCCTCCGCGATGGCGGCGAAGTCGGTGTACATCGGGTCGTCGGCGCTGCCGAACACCGTCCCGTAGGTGGTGTCGAACGCCGCCTTCTCGAGCCCTGCGATGGTGCCGAAAGCGTTGTTGTTCATCACGACCCAGACGACCGCGACGTCCTCCTCGCGCGCCGTGGCCAGCACCGCCGGATTCTGGCCGAAGCCACCGTCCCCGACGAGAGAGACGACGACACGGTCGGGATGGGCGATCTTCGCTCCGACGGCCGCCGGCGCCCCGAAGCCCATCGTCGCGAACCCGCCGGGGGTGAGGAACGTGCCGGGAGTGAGGATGTCGAACTGCTGGCCCACGCCGTTCTTGTTCCACCCGACATCCGTCGTGATGATCGCGTCGGCGGGAAGCACCTCGCGGGTCTCGGAGAGGATCCGCTCGGGCCGCATCGGCCATGCCTCCGAGACCTGTGCCTCGGCATTCTCGCCCCTCACCGCCTCCCTGCTCTCGGCGATCCGCGCGAGCAGCGCGGAACGGTCCACGCCTTCCGGCGCGAGTCGCCGCGCCACCCGGACGAGCACGGTGAGCGCCGCCTTGAGGTCGGCGATCGCGCCGATCTCGAGCGGATAGTTCCGGCCGAGCTCGGCCGGATCGATGTCGACCTGCATCAGCTTCGTGCCGGGGATGTCGAAGGTGTACTCGGAGTACCACGAGCTCGAGTCGGCCTCGGCGAACCTGGTGCCGAGGGCGAGGATCCAATCCGCGGTCCTCGTCGCCTCGTTGGTGAACGCGGTGCCCCAGAACCCCGTCATGCCGAGCACGAGGGGGCTGTCGTCAGGCACCGCGCCCTTGCCCATCAGGCTGTGCGCGACCGGCAGCGACAGCAGGTCTGCGAACTCGGCGAGCTCGGCCGCGGCGTCGGCGGCGACGATGCCGCCGCCGACGTACAGCACCGGCTTCTCGGCGTCCAGCAGGTTCCGCACGATCCGCTCGGCGACGGCCTCGTCGAGGGAGGGCCGCGCGAGGGCGCGCGTGTTGCCGATCACCTTGTCGAACAGCGCGACGTCGACCTCTGCCGAGAACACGTCCATCGGCACATCGACCAGCACGGGCCCGGGGCGACCGCTCTCGGCGAGCGTGAAGGCCTTGTCGAGCACCTCGGCGATGAGGTGCGGCTGGTCCACGCGCCAGGCGCGCTTCACGAACGGGCGGTAGATCTCGTACTGCGCGGCGTCGGCGTGGAGGTTGATCTCCTGGTGGGGGTGCTTGCCGAAGTAGTGCGTCGGCACGTCGCCCGCGATGACGACGAGCGGGATGGAGTCCAGTGCGGCGTTGGCGACGCCGGTCGCCGCGTTCGTCAGACCGGGGCCGAGGTGCGTGAGCACGACGCCCGCTCGCCCCGTCACACGGGCGTAGCCGTCGGCGGCGTGGGCGGCGATCTGCTCGTGGCGGACGTTCACGAACGAGATGCGCTCGCTCTTCTCCAGCGCCGCGAGCAGCGCGATGTTGGTGTGGCCGCAGAGCCCGAAGACGTGCGCGACGTCGCGCGCTTCGAGGTAGCGCACGATCTGGTCTGACACCAGGTCCTTCATGAAGGTGTTCCTCTCTCATCGAGGTCGAGCGGGACGGACCTGCGCGCCGGCCCCGTGTACGTGTATCCGATCGATTTGGGCATCGGTCCCTTGATCCGGCCGCCCTGGGTCAGCTGCTCGGCCGCGTGCGCGAGGATCCCCACCGACCGGGCGAGGATGAAGACCCCGCGGCCGAGCTCGGGGGTGAACCCGAGCTCGCAGTAGATGACGGCGGTCACGCCGTCGACGTTCATGGGGATGCGCCGCGGCCGGCCGGCGCTGATGGCATCCTCGACCGCACGGCCGATGGCCGCGAACCGGCCGTCCACCGTGCCGTCGGCCGCCGCGGCGTCGACGAGGGAGAGCAGACGCGGGGTGCGGGGGTCGAGCGGGTGGAAGCGGTGGCCGAAGCCGGGGACGTAGTCGACACCCGCCTCCCGCTGCCGCTGCAGCACCAGGCGCGTCGCCTCCGCGAGGTCTCCCGTTCGTCGCAGCTCGTCATCGATCTCGAGGTAGATCTCCATGCACTGCTGGCCCGGACCGCCGTGCACATCGCCGAGCACGTTGATCGCCGATGCCATCGCGGCGTTGACGGGAACCCCGCAGGTCGTCGCCATGCGGGCGATCGCGATCGACGGCGCCTGCGGACCGTGGTCGACCGATGCCACGAGCGCGGCTTCGAAAAGGCTCGCCTCCGCCGGCGAGGGCAGCTCGCCCCGCAGCATCAGCCAGATCGTGTCGACGAAACCGACGCGACCCAGCAGATCCTCGATCGGGTACCCGCGCAGCGCGATCTCGCCGGGCCGGACTTCGATGATGTCGGTCTGCCACCACCGCCGGGCCTCGTCGACGAGCTCCTCGGCCGATTCTCCGCTCATCGTCCTGCCCTCCCTGTCGCCCCGGCGGTCATCGCACGGCCGCGGTCGTGTCGGCGGACTCGAGAGCGGCGTCGTAGAAGTCGCCGAAGAGGTCCTCGTCGGAGGGGCGGTCCTCGGCGATCGTGCGCGAGACCCACGTCGTGTTGAGGTAGTGGCGGAGGGACACGTTCTCGGACGTGATGTTGCCGCCCCACGTGCCGCAGCCCATCGACGACGTCATCGGCATGCCGTTGGTGAACGCCCCGGCGTTGGCCTTGGAGTTGGGCTGGCGCACCATGATGCGCGAGACGGGCATGTGGCGAGCGAAGTAGTCGATGTGGGCGTCGTCGGTGGAGGCGATGCCGCACGAGTGGCCCTTGCCGCCGATGTCGTAGAGCCGCTTGGCGAGCTCCACGCCATCTTCGAACGTGCCCTCGTACGCGTGGACCGCCATCAGCGTCGTCAGCTTCTCCTTGCAGAACTGCCGGTCCTCCGCGATCCCATCGCCTTCGACGACGATGAACGTCGCATCGGAAGGGATGCCGAAGCCCGCGGCCTTCGCGAGCGCCTGCGGCGAGATCGCCACTGTGTCGGGCAGCCGGTGCCCCCCCTCGTCCCACATCACCCGCTGCAGCGCCGACCGCTCGTCGGCGGACGCGAGATAGCCTCCCTCGGCCTGAAGGGCCTCGAGCATCTCGCGGTAGCGGGCTGCCGGCACCAGCACGTTGCCGTCGGCCGAGCACCCCGAACCGAAGTCCGACGTCTTGGAGATCCGGCAGTTGCGGGCGGTCTCCTGGAGGTCGGCGGTCTCGTCGACGAACTCGGTGGCGTTGCCGGCCCCGACGCCGTAGGCCGGGGTGCCCGAGCTGTAGGCCGCACGCACGAGACCCTGGCCGCCCGTGGCGATCACGAGGTCGGAGCGGGCCATGATCTCCTGCGACGCGGCGAGGCTCGGCAGGGTGATGCACTGCAGGATGTCGGCGGGTGCGCCCTCCGCTTCGAGGGCCTCGCGCATGAGCCGGACGGTCTCGAGCGTCGTGTTCTTCGAGCGGGGATGCGGCGAGAACACGACCACGTCGCGCGCCTTGATCGCGTAGATGGCGTTGCCCGCCGGGGTGAGGTCGGGGTTGGTGGTCGGGACGACGCAGCCGATGATCCCCACCGGCTTGCCGTACTTGACGAGACCCTTCTCGGCGTCCTCCTCGATGACGCCCACGGACGGGCTGCGCAGCGCGTCGCGCAGGACGCCGCGGATCTTCATCCGCTTGTTCATGCGGCTGTCGAAGTCGCCGAGCCCGGATTCCTCGATGCCCATCTCGACGAGGCGGTGGAACGTCGAGCGGTTGGCCACCGCCCACGCGACCGCCTGGATCAGCCGGTCGACGCGAGCCTGATCGTAGGTCTCGATGACAGCGAGGGCCGCCCGGGCGCGGGCGAACACCTCATCGAGCTCGCGTTCCTGTTCCGGCGACAGTGGTTTCGATGCTGAAGCAGCCATGACAACTCCGTCCATGGGCGTGGGGTGCCGACCGCCGCATGCTATTCACGCCGCGTCGCCGCCGACAAAGGGTGTCCCATTGGACGGTGAGCGGCGGCATCCGCGACCCGTCCGCGAGCCGTCTCGCGAAGGGTTGTGCCACTCGATGGGCCGCGAGGTTGCCCCCTCCGGTGGCCGGGGTTAGCGTCCGAGCGCTGACCGCTGCGGCCGATCACCCAGGTCGGACGGACCGGAAAGCATTCCCCACAGCGGCCTCGGACGGACGCGATCCACCGAGGTCGGATCGACGATGATCAAGGAGCAAGGGATGCGTAGACGACTGACCACGAGGTTGGGAGCGGCGGGAATCGGAGCGCTGGCGCTGGCGCTCGCCGTCGCTGCCTCACCCGCGTACGGACTGCCGAGACCGGCCGAGCCGGTCGCGCCCGCGGGGCTCACCGGCGTCGACCCGACGGGCGCCGACATGCCGACGGTGGGAGGGAACCTCGGCAACCAGCACTACTCGGGCCTGACGCAGATCACCAAGCAGAACCTCAAGGACCTCGCGCCGGCGTGGCGCACGCACGTGTCGGCCGTCGCTCCCGCGAGCGACGACACCGGCCAGCAGACGACGCCGATCGTCGTGGACGGCGTGCTCTACCTCGACACCCCGAGCGGCGGCGTGATCGCCGTCGACGGCGTCACGGGCGAGCCGATCTGGAAGTGGGAGAACACCGTCTACGGCCTGTCGGGCACCCGCCGCGGCGTGTCGGCCGGCGACGGCCTGATCTTCACGCTGGCAGGTGGCAACCGCGTCGTCGCACTCGACCAGTCGACCGGCGCGGAGGTGTGGGCCGTGCAGCCCACCGGCCCGAACGGCGAGGACCTCGGCCGCGTCGGCAAGGTGGCCACGGTGTACTACGACGGCATCGTGTACGCCCACGCGGCCGACGGCGATCGCGGCGCGGTCGTGGCGCTGGACTCCAGCGACGGATCGTACCTGTGGCACTTCTTCGGCGGACCGAAGCGGGGCGAGCAGTTCACCGGCCTCGACGGCGTGACCTTCGACGCGTCCGCGACCTGGGGCCCGGTCCTTCCCGACGGCACGGACTGCGCCGAGGAGGGCGGTGCGACGTCGTGGATCCACGGCGCGGTCGACCCGGAGCTGAACTTCTACTACATGACGTTCGGCAACGCACGCAGCTGCACGTCGTCGCAGAACGGGTCGCTGCGCCCGGGCGACAACCTGTTCTCGACCACGATGGTGGCGGTGGATGCCTCGACCGGTGCCTACAAGTGGCACTACCAGTCGATCCACCACGATGTGTGGGACATGGACAACGTCCACCCGCCGACCCTCGCCGACATCGAGATCGGCGGCGAGGAGCGCAAGGTGGTGTTCTACGGCAGCAAGTCGGGCCATCAGTTCGTGCTCGACCGCACCGACGGCAAGCCCGCCCTCCCGGTGGTCGAGAAGGAGATGATCACCGACTCGCGGCAGCTGCACTCCGAGACGCAGCCGTTCCCGGAGCACCGGCTCCTGCCCGAATGCCTCGTGTGGCAGAAGCTCGACCCCGAGAACATCCCGGGTGACCCGTGGCGCGCGGTGCCGAACTACAACGGCTACCAGCCGGACGCCGAGGGCAACCTCGTCTTCAACCCCAACAGCTACGTCGCGGTCGACGAGCCGTACCTGACGTACCCCGAGGGCCACGTCGGCCACCGCGAGGGCTGCATGTACGACCCGCAGTGGGACGCGCCGATCCTGTCCACGACCAGCCAGAACGGCGGCGGCGACTGGTCGAACAACTCGTACAGCCACAGCACGAACCTCGTGTACTTCCCGTACGGCACCAACCCGGTGGCGCACTGGAACGGCGCGGCGGCCAACGGACAGCGCGCGATCGGGCAGTACCAGACCGGCGGCATCCTCGCCTACGACGCGTCGACCGGCGCGGTGGCGTGGCAGAACCACCTGGGCACCGACATGTCGCACGGCCAGGGACCCATGACCACGGCATCCGATCTGCTCTTCGTGGGCCAGATCGACGGACGCGCGCTGGCGATGGACGCCCGGACGGGCGAGGTGCTGTGGGAGTTCCAGACCGGCTCGGGCATCGCGGCGGCCCCCGTCACCTACGAGGTCGACGGCGAGCAGTACGTCGCGTTCTTCGCGGCCGGATCGACGAACCCCTACGGCGGCTCGGTGACGCAGGGCGACTCGCTGTGGTCGTTCAAGCTCGGCGGCCAATACCGCACGGAGTCGGGCAGCCAGGAAGGCCCCATGACGGCGCCGCTGTCGATCCGTCGTCCGGTCAGCGGCGCGGCGGTCGAGGGCTCGACAGTGGGCAACACCGTGCTCCTCGCCCGCTCGAGCCGCACCGCCGACACCGCGGCGGCCCGCGACAGCGTCGCGCAGGCCGGCATGCAGCCGACCAACCTGCGCGTGCCGGTCGGCACGACTGTCACTTTCCGCAACCCGGGAGCCGAGACGTTCCCGAACTTCCCCAACCTGAAGGAGCACTGCGCGACGCAGTTCTTCGAGGGCGAGTTCAACGTCAAGCTGCAGCCGGGAGAGACGTACCAGCACACGTTCACGCGTGCCGGCGAGTACTTCTTCAACGACTGCACGGACCCGCGCCCCACGGGCAAGATCGAGGTGTACCTGGCTCCGCAGGACCAGCCCGGTGCGCTCACCTTCACTCCGGGCAAGCTCCAGCTCGGGTCGGGCACGGGGCTGTTCACGGGCGTGAACGGCAAGGTGACGGCGCAGTTCGAGCTGCCGGCGGGGTACACCTACGACAGTGAGGCCGAGCTGCTGACGCCGCTGTCGTCGACCCCGATCGACGCCTCGAAGGTGACGGCCAACAAGAACCGGGTCATCCTGCAGTTCGAGGCGACGCAGGTCGACAACAACGTGCCGACCGGCCAGGCGAGCCTCACCGTGCGGGTCAACGTCCTGAACGCGCAAGGCGTTCAGGAGCAGCTGACCTCGACGGCCACGGTGACCGTGGTGAAGTAGCCCGGTCGAGCCGCGGTCGCGCCTCGCACAGGTCCGCCCCCGTCGTGATCGACGGGGGCGGACCTGTGCGCCGGGCGGTGTCCCATTCGGCGAAACTCGTCTTTGCAGGCACGCGCGCGACAGCCAGAGTCGCAGGGGCGGCGATCTGCGCGTGGATCCAGGTACGCCCCGGCATCAACAGAGAGGTTGGCAATGCACCAAGGCGACATGGCGGTGAAGCCATGACAGACAAGCCCGGGGAGGGGCCCGCGGAGGAGCCCGACAAGGTTCCGGCACCCGATTCCGACCAGCCCGCGAACCCGCCCGCGGAGCCGGGCGCCGACCGTCCGGCGGAGCCTGGCGTCGGGGACTCCATCTACCCCCACACGAACACCTACTACACCTCGCCGAAGCTCAATCAGGGCGTGCCCGCCGACCCGATGTTCATCCGGGTGCTGTCGGCGATCGAGATCATGATCGGCGTCACGCTGTTCGCCCTCATCGTCTTCGGCGTGATGTACCAGGTGCTCGGCCGCTACTTCCCCTCGGTCAGCTGGGTCGGGGCCGGCGAGCTCGCGCTCCTGTCGATGATCGCCATGACGTTCATCACGACGGGGTACCTGGTGGGCCGCAACGGCCACATCGTGCTCGAGATCTTCGACGAGCTCCTGGCCGGTACGAGGCTCTTCGTCGCGCTGCGCGTGGTCTCCGCCGTCATCATGGTGGCCACGAGCCTGGCCCTCGCCTACGAGGCGTTCGTCAAGATCGACGCCGAGTGGGGCCGCCTCAGCGCCGCGATGCACGTGCCGTACGGCGCGCTGTACGTGTTCGCGCTGATCGGATTCGTGTCGGCCGCCATCCATTCCGCATTCAAGATCCCCTACGCGCACCGGCCGGAGCGCAAGCTCGACATCGGCGAGATGGAAGGCTGACGCTTTGGACCTCTGGCTCTACATCCTGCTGTTCGTCGTCCTCCTGCTGCTGCGGGTGCCCGTCGCGTTCTCGATGATCGCCGCGAGCCTGCTCTACTTCTACAGCCACGGGCTCTCGGCGGGGTACGCGATCACCTCGGTCGTCAACGGCATCAACAGCTTCCCGCTGCTTGCGGTCCCCCTGTTCATCTTCGTCGGCACCATCGCCAACCACCTCGGCATCGCGACACGCCTGTACGACCTGGCGCGTGCGCTCCTGCCTCGCCTGCCCGGCAACCTGGCCTACGTCAACCTCGGCACCGCGATCGGCTTCTCGTGGATCAGCGGGTCGGCGCTGGCCGACGCGGCCTCGACGAGCAAGGTGCAGATCCCGCAGATGCTCAAGGCGGGCTATCCGTACGGGTTCTCCGCCGGCCTGACGGCCTCGGGATCGCTCCTGAGCACCGTGATGCCCCCGAGCATCCCCGCGGTCCTCTTCGCCGCGACCGCGTCGATCTCGACCGGAGCGCTGTTCGCGGGCTCGATCATCCCGGCGATGCTGATGGCCCTCGGTCTTGCCCTTTACATCTTCATCTGGGTGAAGCGCCACCCCAAGGTCGCCGTGGCCCGGCCGTTCGACGGCTCGATGCTCGCGAAGGCCTCCGTGCGTGTCATCGGCCCCGCGCTGCTTCCCGTGATCATCCTCGGCGGCATCTTCAGCGGCTGGTTCACACCCACCGAGAGCGCCGGCATCGCGGCGGTGTACATGCTGTTCCTCGGCCTCATCTACCGCACGCTCAACTGGCACGTGTTCTGGAAGGCCGCCAAGGAGACCGTCGTGATCTCCGGGGGCATCCTGCTGATCCTCGGGGCGTCCAACCTCATGGGCCAGGTGCTCGCTCGCGAGCAGGTGTCGCGCGCGCTCGGCGAGTGGCTCACCGGGATCACGGACAATCCGCTGGTCTTCCTGCTGCTGCTCAACGTGCTGCTGATCCTCCTCGGCATCCCGCTCGAGGCGCCCCCGGTGATCCTCGTGCTGGTGCCGATCCTCATGCCGATCATCGGCCAGTTCGGCATCGACCCGGTCCAGCTCGGCGTCATCATGATCCTCAACCTGATGCTGGGATCGCTGACACCACCCGTGGGCGCCGTGCTCTTCGTGGTCGGCTCGATCACGCGCAGGCCGATGGGAGAGCTGTTCCGCGGCATCCTGCCGTTCCTGATCCCGCTGGGAACCGTACTGCTGCTGCTGACGCTGTTCCCCGTGATCGTCACGTTCCTGCCGACCCTGCTCGGCCTGATGTAGCCGGCATCCTGCCCGCCGTGCCCACGACGCCGACCCGTGGGACCCGGCGGGCAGGATGCCGCCGCAGAGAGGAAGAACCATGACGCGGAAGCTCTTCGTGCTGAACGGGTCGAATCTCAACATGCTCGGCCTCCGCGAGCCCGAGCTGTACGGGACCGCGACGCTCGACGACGTGCGGGCCGCGTGCGAGCGGGTCGCCGCCGATCACGGCTTCGACCTCTTCTTCGGGCAGACCAACGCCGAGCACGAGCTCGTCGAGTGGGTGCACGAGGCGTTCCGCCAGGGCGCGGTCGTCGTGATCAACCCGGCGGGATTCAGTTTCAACTCCGTGCCGCTGCTGGATGCGCTCCACATGCTCCCGACACCCGTCTTCGAGGTGCACATCACGAACATCCACGCCCGTGACACCGTGCACCAGCAGTCGCTGATCTCGACCGTCGCGCGCGTCGTGATCGCGGGAGCCGGCGTGTACGGCTACGAGCTGGCGATCCGCGCGGCCGATCGCCTCACCGGGGACTGACTCCGGGCGCCGGTGGTCAGCCGGCGGCGGCGGTGGTCAGCCGGCGGCGGGGTCCGCGGCGGCGAGCGAGTCGGCGGCGATCACGCCGAAGACGAGTGCCTTCGTGAGGGCGGTGCCGGTCATGTACGACGCGCCGTGGAAGCCGCCGGCCACCTCGCCGGCGGCGTAGAGCCCCGCGATGCGCGTGCCGTCGATGCGTCGCACGCCCGCGTCGGGCGCCACGCGCAGCCCGCCGAAGGTCGAGGTCATCGCCGTGACCGCGGCGTACGCGTAGAACGGCGGCTTCTCGACGGGGGTGAGCGCGCCCACGCCGTTCACCAGGCCGGTCCGCCCGAAGGCGTCGCCGACGCCCTCGGCCACGGCGCTGTTGTACTGCGCGATCGTGCGTTCCAGATTCTCAGGACGGATGCCGTGCCCGGCCGCCAGCGCCGGGATCGAAGGTGCGCTCACGAGATGCCCGAGCTCCTCCAGTCGCTCCATGTCCGACAGCGGAACCCCGGGCCGGGAACGGGCGCGCACGACCGCGTCGAAGACCTGGAACGCCGCGCGACCGGGCTGGCCGAGGACGGCGGAGCCGAGCACCTTGTACGACGCCGACTCGTCCGCGAAGCGCTCGCCGTGCGCGTTGACGAGGATCGCACCCAGGTAGTTGGCCGTGAGGAGCTCGTGTTCGTCGTCCGTCGTATCGGCGTGCTGGCCAAAGGTGCCCGAGACGTGCCCGATGTCGGCCAGCCCGGCGCCCAGCAGCCATGCCATGCGGAGCCCATCGCCGGTGTTGCCGACGCCGCCGTACGGCATCGCGGCCGCCTGGTGGGGCACGAAGAGCTCGAGCAGCTCGCGGCTGCGCGAGAATCCGCCGGTCGCGAGGACGACGCCCGACGACCCGAGGAGCACCTCCCCGCCCGCCTCGACGCCGATCACCCGATCATCGTCGACCACGAGCCGATCCGCTGCGAGTCCGCGGCGGATCACCGCACCGGCGGCGACCGCCTCGGCCTCGAGGTGCGCCCGCAGCGCGTGGATGCGCACGAGGTGGGCACGCGCGACCGTCATCCCCGCGCTGACCTTGAGCTCGTCGGTCCACGCCTCGGCGCGGTCGATGGCTTCGACCGCGTGCGCCTGACCGTCGACCAGCGCCCGCAGCAGCGACTCGTCGGCGCACCCGCCCCCGGTCTCGCGCATGTCGGAGAGGAAGAGGTCGTCGGAGTCGTCCACGCCGAGCCGCCTCTGCGCGGCGGTGCCCGACAGCGCGAACCACCCGCCGCTCAGCGCGGTGCTGCCCCCCAGGCGATCGCGCTTCTCGAGGAGCGCGACCCGGTGGCCGTGAGCCGCGAGCCGCTGTGCCGCCGCCAACCCGGCGAGTCCGCCGCCCAACACGATCGCATCGAATGACCCGGAGTGCCGCTCGGTCATGATCCTCCTTCCCGCGCCACCTGCGTGGTCATGGTCGCCGGCCCGCCTCCACGTCGGCGCGGAACCGCGCCACATCCACCGTCCGATGCGTGCGGGCGGCGAGCGCCGCCGCCTCGACCAGAGCCAAGGTGCGCGACGCGTCCTCGGCCGAGACGAGCGGCGCGGCGCGGCCGCGGGCGACCTCCGCGAAGTGCTCGAGCTGCGCCGGGAACGATCCGCGCGGCACGACGGGGAGGTAGGTGCGCGAGAGCGGCGAGTGCCAATCGGGCGAGACCGACGCATCGTAGGCGTACCGCGCCAGGTTCGGCACGGACAGTGCCGCCCGGGTGCCGACGATGCGGTAGGCCACGCCGCCGGGGAGGAACGGGAAGGCCGAGGTCTCTTCGGTGGCCTGATCCCAGCCCCACGGCGAGACGCCGGCATCGGACGCCAGGAAGCTGCCGACCGCGCCGCTGTGGAAGCGGAGGTTGAGCGTCACCGTGTCTTCCACGTCGAGGCCACGGGCGTGGGAGCTCTGCATCGCCTGGATCTCGACGACCTCGCCGCACAGATGGCGGAGCAGGTCGAGGTCGTGCACGACGTTGATGAGGAGCACGCCGGCGCCCGGCCGGCTGTGCCACGGGATGTCGGTGAAGTACGCGTCCTCCTTGCGGGCGGACCACAGCCCGCTGACGGCGACGACCTCGCCGAGCTCGCCGCCGTGCACCGCGGCGTGCGCTCGGGCGACCGCGGGGTGATGGCGGCGGTGGTGCCCCACGAGGAGCCTGCCGTCCAGCCGCTTCACGGCCTCGACGAGCTGCAGGGACTGCGCGTAGTCCACCGCCACCGGCTTCTCCAGCAGCACGGCGACGCCTGCCTCGAGGCAGCGGACGGCCGTCTCGACGTGGAGCGCGTTCGGGTTGGCGATGACGACGGCGTCCAGCTGCGCGGCATCCAGCATCAGCTCCGCCGACTCGTATGCCGGGCACTCGAAGCCGTCGGCGGGCACCGCGGGGTCGGCCACCGCCGCGAGCGACACCCCCGCCGCGGCGCGGATGAAGTCGAGGTGCTGACGCCCCATGAAGCCGGCGCCGATCACGCCGAGTCGGAGGGTCGCGGGATCGGGTGCGGTCACCTGGCCTCCCTGCGATGCTGACCGTCTGCGCGCGTGCGGACCGAGCGTACGACACCGTCGGCCGGGGCCGGCCAAGCGTTCCATTCAGTGGTGGCGAGCCCTCCGGGCGAGCGGGAACGCGCATGTTCCACTCGCCGGGACATCGCTTTGCGAACCGTTCGAAGTCGGTCAGAGTCGGCACTGCCACCGGGCCGAAACGTGACATCGTGGTCGACGACGAACTCCCGTGCGAACGATGTCGACCCGAAGTCCCGCTCCGGCCAACGAATGTCACGTCAGAGCTTGCACGAGGACGTGCACAGAACAGAGGAGAGTCCCATGAGCACAGCCCGCTCGACGCGCCGACGCCGATTCGCCGCGTCGGTGCTCGCCGCAACAGCCCTCGTCGTCACCGGCTGCGCCGGAGGCGACGCCGCCCCCGAAGAGACCGGCGACGGAGTCGGCGCCTCTGAGAACAGCCCGGTCACCCTCACGGTCGCCACGAGCCAGAACGAGCAGACGCCCAACTACTTCTGCGGCGTCGAGCTGCTCAAGGAGCGGCTGGAGGAGGCCGACATGGGATTCACCGTCGACCTGTATCCCGCCAGCCAGCTCGGACCCGACGCGGACCGCTTCCCGCAGGTGCAGGCCGGCGACATCGACATCGACCTGCAGGGGGCGTCGGCGCTGAGCGCGACCTACGAGCCCATCGGCGTGGTCGACGCGGCGTACGCGTTCGACGACGTGGACCACGCCTTCCAGTGGATCGACGAGAGCTCGGAGGACCTCTTCACCGGCTTCCATGAGGCGACCGGCGTCAACATCGTCGACGGCTGGTTCTTCGGCAACCGCACCTTCACCACGAAGGATGTCGAGGTCACGGGCCCGGACGACCTCGCGGGCGTGCCCATCCGCTTCCCGAACTCGCCGATCTTCCTGGCGAACGCCGAGGCGCTCGGTGTGACCAACCCGGTCTCCGTCGCTGTCGAAGAGGTCTACACCGCGCTCCAGCAGGGGATCGCCGTGGGCCAGGAGAATCCGATCGTGGCGACGAGGTCGTCCAGCTACGACGAGGTGCTCAACACCGCGATCCTCAACAACCACAACGTCGGCATCCACTGGATCCTGGTCAGCGACAAGACCTACGAGAAGATGAGCGACGAGCAGGCGGCCCTCCTCGAGGAGACCATCCACGAGATCCGCCCCGAGAACCGCGACTGCGTCGACGAGGCGACCGAGGAGATCCTCGACGAGTACCGCGGCGACGACAACTTCACCGTGGTCGAGACGGAGGACATCGACATGGATGCCTTCATCAGCCAGGCCGAGGAGTTCTTCGGCGGCTACTTCACCGGTGAGAACCTCGAGGCCTACGAGGCGATCCGCGAGACCGCGGGCTGACCCGACCGACCCGAGACGAGGGGGTGGGCGCACCGGCGCCCACCCCCTTGCTCGTGTGCGGGCACCGGGCATCGGCGTTGCGCTCGGCTCGCCGGCCCGGGTGACCGGCGGGGAGGGTCGGCGAAGCGGGGTCGGCCGCCGGTGTCAGCCGTGGTGCGCGGGATCGAGACGGCGGCTGACGGTCATCGCCGCGGCGCGGACCGCCGGCGCCAGGCGCTCCGGAGTCGCGGCCGACGCGACGGCCGTCACCGACAGCGCCGCGACCGGCGCACCGCCGTGACCGAGGATGGCGGCTGCCGCGCACACGCGATCCCTGGCGCACTCCTCCGCATCGGTCGCGACGCCGAGCCGGCGCACATCCGACAGCTCGCGCGCCAGCACGGCGGCGTCGGCGATCGTGCGAGGCGTCCGCTGCGGCAGCCCGTCCTGGACGATACGCTCGACGACCTCACGGGCCGAGAACGCCAGCAGCGCCTTCCCGAGCGCTGTCGCGTGGGCCGGGAGCCGGCCGCCGATGCCCGCCGGCGGCGCACAGCCGCCCGCGGCGCGCACGACGCCCAGGATCACGACATCGGAGCCGTCGAGCACGCCGAGGCTCACGGTGTGACCCGTGACGTCGCGCAACTCCGTCATCACCGGCAGCGCGAGATGCCGCAGCCGTCGCGGCTTCTCCACCGTCTGCGCCAGCTCGAACAGCCGCACGCCGAGGTACAGCTTGTCGCCTTCGCGATCGAGCAGGCGCTGCGCGACCAGATCGCCGGCGATGCGCGAGACCGTCGACTTCGGCAGGTTCGCCCGCCGCGCGAGCTCCGAGACGCCGAGACCCTCGTCGTCCTCGCCGAAGGCGTCGAAGACCGCGGTCAGGCGGTCGAGCACTGTGACCGAGTCGGTCCACCCCGCTGTGCGCATCGCTAGGCCGCGGTGAGCCGGCGGCTCACGTTCGTGCCGGCGGCGCGCACGAGCGGGGCGACGCGGTCGGGGTCCATGCCGCCGCTGGGTCCGGCGATCGAGATCGCCCCCAGCACGACGCGGTCGTTCGAGAGCACCGGGCTCGCGACGGCGAGGATGCCGGGGTAGGACTCGCCCATGTCCATCGCCACCACGCTGTGCCGCACGGAGGACAGCTCGTCGCGGAAGTGGTCGGCGTCGGCGGCGGCGAGCGGTGCGCTCACGCGGTCGACGATGCCCTGGTCGGCGCAGAAGGCGAGATAGGCCTTGCCGCTGGCCGTCGTCAGAGCGGGTGAGCGCATGCCGACGCGCGTGGGAAGCAGCGGCACGCGACCGGCGACGGTGGCGATCGACACCATGTCGGTCCCCTGCTGAACCCACAGCCCCACGCGCTCCCCGGTCACCTCACGCAGCTGACGGATGACGGGCGCCGCGGCCCCGATCAAGCGCCGGGGCACGCTGGCCCGCGCACCCAGCTCGAAGAGGCGGAGCCCGAGGGCCACCCCGTCATCGGTGCGCTCGAGATACCGCTGGGCGGTCAGCTCCGCCACGAGCCGCGACACAGTGGACTTCGGAAGGCCCGTGCGGGCGGAGAGGTCGGTGATCGAGAGCGATCCGCCGGACTCCCTGGCGGCGTCGAGGATCGCGATGATCCGGTCGAGCACCGACACCGGTGCGTCCTGTCGAGCGGGAATCGTGTTCCATTCGGCGAGACTCTCCATCGAGCTTCCCCTCCCAGCGGCTTGAATCGTCGTCGATCGCGCTTCGCTTCGAACGTACTAGTTAGTACACAACCATGCAATGCTGTTCCGAGAATCACGCGGGCACCAGCGTCGGTGCCCCAGAAGGGCGCCATGCGCACATCGATCGCCACGGTCTGCCTGAGCGGCACCCTCGATGAGAAGCTCGCCGCCGCCTCGGCGGCGGGCTTCGACGGCGTGGAGATCTTCGAGCCCGATCTGGTCGCCTCGCCGCTGTCTCCCGAGCACATCCGCGCTCGCGCAGAAGAGCTCGGCCTGACGCTGGACCTGTACCAGCCGTTCCGCGACTTCGAGGGGGTCGGCCCGGAGCTGCTCGAGCAGAACCTCCGCCGTGCGGCGGCGAAGTTCGCCCTCATGAACCGCCTCGGCATCCAGACGATGCTGCTGTGCAGCAACGTCGCCAGCGCCCGCAGCGGCGACGAGCAGCTGGCAGCGGCGCAGCTGCGGCAGCTCGGCGACCTCGCGCAGCGCTTCGGCGTGCGCGTCGCCTACGAGGCACTGGCGTGGGGACGGTTCGTCGACGGCTACGAGACTGCAGCGCGCATCGTCCGCATCGCCGACCACCCGGCCATCGGCCTCTGCCTCGACAGTTTCCACATCCTCTCCAAGGGCCACAGCCCCGAGGCGATCGAGACGATCCCCGCCGAGAAGATCTTCTTCGTGCAGATGGCGGACGCACCGCTGCTGACGATGGACGTGCTCTCGTGGAGCCGGCATCACCGCGTCTTCCCGGGTGAGGGCGGCTTCGACCTGGGCCGCTTCATGGCCCATCTGATCCGCACCGGCTACGACGGGCCGGTATCGCTCGAGATCTTCAACGACACCTTCCGGCAGACCGACCCCGTCGCCACGGCGATCGACGGGCGGCGGTCGCTGCGATGGCTGGAGCACGAGGCGGCTGCGGCGCTCGGCCGCGGTGCCGGCGGCCGCGCCGCGCGCATGCCGACCGCCCCGCTTCCCCGCGTCGAGCCGCCGACCGACGTGAACTACGTCGAGCTGCGGACGACCGAGCTGCCCGACCTCCGGCGCCTCCTCGGCCAGCTGGGCTTCCGGTCGCACGGCTCGCACCGCACCAAGACGGTCGAACTGTGGTCGCAGGGCGCCGCACGCGTCGTGCTCGGCGCCCCCGACTCCGATCGCGCCCAGCCGACGGTCGCCGGCCTCGGCTTCTCGGTAGGCGATCCGGCCACGGCGGTGAGCCGCGCCGAGGAGCTCTTCGCTCCCGCGGTGCCTCGGCAGGAGGGCAGCGGCGACGAGCCGCTGGTGGGCGTGGGCACGCCCGACGGCTCCGAGGTCTTCTTCGGCGCGGACGCGGGGGACGAGCCCCGGTGGGTGGGCGAGTTCGGACACCCACCCGACGGAGCTGCCGACCTCATCGAGCGCGTCGACCACATCAACCTCGCCCAGCCCTGGCAGCACTTCGACGCGGCGGTGCTGTTCTTCCTCTCGGTGCTCGACCTGCGCGCCGAGCCGACCATCGAGGTCGCCGCGCCGGTCGGACTCGTGCGCAGTCAGGTGCTCCGCAGCGACGACGGCGTCGTCCGGATCGCGCTGAACCTCGTGCCTTCGGGCGCGGCCGACGACGCGATCCTGCCCCAGCACATCGCGTTCGCGACCGGTGACGTCCTGGCGCTCGCGCGGGCCGCACGCGACCGCGGATTCAGGCCGCTCGACATCCCTGCGAACTACTACGACGACATCGAGGCGCGCCACCTGATCGAGCCGGAGCTGCTGGCCGAGCTGCGTGAGCTCAACGTCATGTACGACCGCGACGAGTCCGGCGAGTTCCTCCACTTCTACACGCACCCGATCGGCACCGTGTTCCTCGAGGTCGTCGAGCGTCGGCACGGCTACGCCGGCTACGGCGCAGTCAACGCGCCGGTGCGGCTCGCCGCGCAGTACCAGCATCGCCTCGCCACGGGAGAGGAGGCCCGAGCATGATCCGGCACGTCGCCGTGTTCCGTTTCGTCCCCGAGTTCTCGGCAGAGGAGCGCGAGCACTGGATGTCGCTGCTGCGGGCGCTCCCGGAGCAGATCCCCCAGCTGCGCAGCCTGAGCGTGGGCGCCGACGTCCTCGGCGGTCCGGCGTCGCATGAGCTCGCGATCGTCGCCGACTTCGACGACCTGGACGCACTCGCCGCCTACACGCGGCATCCCGCGCACGAGGAAGTGCTGCGCATCTCGGCGCCGGTGAAGCTCTCGCTCGCGACCGTCGACTTCGAGATGCCGGAGGCCTCGTGACCGACCGCACGAGCGCGCGCGGATCGGTATCGGAACCGCCGCGACGATACCTCGTCGGTCTGATCGGCGAGGGGATCTCGGCATCCCTCACCCCTCCCATGCACGAGGCGGAGGCCGGCGCACTGGGGATCGACTACGAGTACCGCATCCTCGACCTCCTCGCCCTCGGTAGGCCGCCGGCCGATGTGGGCGGCCTGCTCGCCGAGGCGCGTGCGGCGGGCTTCGCCGCAATGAACATCACCCATCCGTGCAAGCAGCTCGTGGTGGACCTCGTCGACGATCTCGACGCGGATGCCGCGCACCTGCAGGCCGTGAACCTCGTGGTGTTCGACGACGGGCGCCTGGTCGGCTACAACACCGACTGGATGGGGTACCGCGACGGTCTCGTGGACGGACTCCCGGGCGCCTCGTTCGACCGAGTGGTGCAGATCGGATGCGGCGGCGCCGGCGCAGCGACCGCGTATGCGCTCCTCTCACACGGGACCGCTCGACTGGATCTGTCGGATGTGGACGCCGACCGGGCCGCCGACCTCGTCGCCCGGATGCGCACGCACTTCCCCGCGCAGGAGGTCACCGCCGTCGCACCCGACGAGCTTCCCGGAGCGATCGCCGGCGCGAGCGGGGTCGTCCATGCGACGCCGCTCGGCATGCTGCACCACCCCGGCGTCGCCTTCGACCTCGACCTGCTCCGCCCGGACGCGTGGGTGTCGGACGTCGTCTACCGCCCCCTCGAGACCGAACTCATCCGCAGCGCCCGCGCCCGAGGGCATGCCGCCCTCGACGGCGGCCGCATGGCCGTCGGCCAGGCGTGCGCTAGTCTCCGAATCATCACGGGCGCGGTGCCCGACCGGGAACGGATGCAGCGGCACTTCCGTGCGCTCATCAGCGCCGAGGAGTCCAGCGCGGGAGGGAGCCTGCGGTGACGGGTGGGCTGAGCGAGGTGCGCGACAGCGGTCTGACCGATCGCGCCGCCCGGACGAAGGACGACATCCTCGAGGTCGCCACCGCCGAGTTCGCCGCCAACGGCTACGCGGGCGCGCGCGTCGATGAGATCGCGGCGCGGACGCGCACGACCAAGCGCATGATCTACTACTACTTCGGCTCGAAGGAGGGCCTGTACCTCGCCGTCCTGGAGCGCGTCTACGCCCAGATCCGGCGCGTCGAGCGCGGCATCCACGTCGAGGAGATGGCACCCGCCGAGGCGCTGCGCACGATCGCCCACGCCACCTACGATCACCACACGACGCACGAGGCGTTCATCCAGCTCGTCAGCATCGAGAACATCCACCGCGCCGAGCACCTGCGCCAGTCGCAGACCATCCTCCAGGAGAACGCCACCGCCATCACGCTCCTGCAGGAGGTCATCGCACGGGGCGTGGCCGACGGCACGTTCCGCGACGACGTCGACGCGGTGGACGTGCACATGGTGATCAGCGCCTACGCGTGCTTCCATGTCGCCAACCGGCACACGTTCGCGGCCATCTTCGGGCGCGACATGCTCGACCCGTCGCTGCAGGACTCGCATCGGCGGCTCCTCGGCGACCTGGTCGTGGCCACGATGACGGACCGCGACGCCCCGCGCCCGTCGACCGGTGCGCTCACCGCGGGCTGAGATCAGGTCGGCCGCTGCGCCGCCGCGGGCCGAGATCACGTCAGCCCGGCTCGCGGGCCGACGGCGCCAGCCGGTGAGTCAGCGCCAGGGCTGCGGCATCCACCGCTGCCGACCAGCGTTCCAGGTCGAAGGCCTCCGCCGTCCCCGAGACCGAGATCGCGGCGACGACGCCGCCGGCAGGGGCGACGACGGGACTGGCGACCGCGCACACGTCGGCGGCGAACTCCTGCGTCTCCACCGCCGGCGCTCCCGATCGGATGGCCGCCAGCTGCTGCCGGAGCCGCATCGGGTCGACGACCGTCGCGGGCGTGAAGGCGGTGAGACCCGGCGCCGCGACCGCGTCGACGTCGTCGGGCGACGCGTGGGCGAGCACCGCCTTTCCGAGCGCCGTGGCGTGCGCGGCGAGGCGTCCGCCGGTGCGTACCGCCAGCGGCGTGCCGGACCGGCCGCGCATCGCGGCGAGGCACACCATCTCCCCGCCGTCGCGGATCGCGAGGTGCACGTTCTCACCGGTCCGGTTGCGCACCTCGGCCATGACCGGCAGTGCCGCGATCCGCAGCTCGCGCGGCTGTTCGGCGAGCTGGCCCAGTTCGAACAGGCGCAGGCCCAGGTGGATCCGCCGCCCATCGCGCTCGAGGTACCGCTGCCGGACCAGCGTGGCGACCAGCCGCGAGACGGTCGACTTCGGCAGCCCCGCGCGGACCGCGAGCTCCGACAGCCCCAGTCCGCGGTCATCCTCGTCGAACGCCTCGAGGATGGCGGTCATGCGGTCGAGGACGCCGACGGAGTCCGTGAAGCTTTCCGCTGCCATCGGTCAGGCGACCTGGGCTGCCAGCCTGTGGGTGAGGGCGAGGGCGGCGTGGCGCACCAGCGGGGCCATGCGCGTGGGGTCCATGTCGGTCACGGGGCCGGCGACCGAGATCGCGGCGACCGGCACGCGTTCGGGCGACAGGATCGGGCTTGCCACACCGACGACACCCGGGAAGGTCTCGCAGCGGTCCACGGCGAACCAGTCGGTCCGGACGCCGGCCAGCTCCTGCTCGAACCGGGTGCGCGAGTACCGGTCGAGGCCGGCCATGACCCCGCCGACGGCCTCCTCGTCGGGCGTGAAAGCCAGCACAGCCTTGCCGAGAGCGGTCGTCACGGATGGCACCCGCACCCCGGCACGCGAGGGCACCGGGCGGAGTCGTCCGCGCACCGAGATGACCGAGAGCATCTCGCACCCCTCCTGCACCGCGACGTTGAGGTGCTCGCCGGTGGCGTTCGACAACTCGGCGAGGACCGGGAGCGCCGCCAGGCTGAGCCGACGCGGCGTGCTGGCGCGCGCGCCCAGTTCGAACAGGCGCAGGCCGATGACCACGCCGTCGGCTGCGCGCATGAGATAGCGCTGGCGGACGAGATCGCCGACCAGGCGCGACACGGTGGATTTCGGGATTCCCGTCGCCAGCGCCAGCTGGGTGACGGTGGTGGAGCCGTGGGCTTCACGGACGGTCTCGAGGATGGCGAGGATCCGGTCGAGCACCGAGACGGGCTGGTCCCTGTGGGCGGATCGCATGTGGGCAGTATCCGTCGAGTTCGACGGGGCGGCAAGCAACAGCGCCCTCCCCGCGGCCCGTGGTCCCGCCCAGTGGAACATCCGCACCGGGAGCCACCGCGCAGCCGCCCCACGCCGAGACGAAAGGGGCCCGGACCGCCTCGCAGGCGTGTCCGGGCCCCATGCGTCAGATTCGGCCGACGCGGCCGGCGGAGGTCAGACCGTGCAGAACGGCTTGATCCCCATCGCGCTCTCGAGTCCCTCCATCACGTGCTGCTTGAAGAACTCGTCGCCCGGCAGCGGAGCGTCGGTCCACGCCGCGACGTCGTGACCGAGCGTGGTCAGCCACGAGCGGCCGCCGTCGTAGTACTGGCACCAGCTGACGGGGTGGTGCTCGCCGTGGCCGGCCACGGTCGCCTCACTCGTCGCCTGGTCGACCTCGAGCAGCACGTTCACGAAGCTCGGGTACGGCGTGAGGTTGTACCACTCGTCCTTGAACGGCCACGTCTCCGGCAGGAACGACGTCGAGACATCCCGGTTGTTGACGGTCTCGACCGTGCCGTCGCGGTTGGGCCCGTGGTTGTAGAAGTTCGCGCCGCCCAGGAGCCCCTCGTAGTGCTCCCAGTGGTACTCGGCGCCGAACGCGTTGTGGATGCCCACGAAGCCGCCGCCGCCCCGGATGTACTGCATCAGCGAGGTCTGCGCGGTGTCGTCGAGCGTGTCGCGGTTCGAGCTCAGGAAGACGACCGCCTGGTAGTTGTTCAGGCGGGTGAAGCTCGCCAGGTCCTCGGTGTAGTCGACCGCGATCCCGCGCTCCTCCGCCCACTTCTTCAGGCCCGCCTGGGCCACGTTGTTCGCGTTCAGCGGCGGGTTCAGGCCCGGTCCGAGGGCCGTGCCGAGGTGCGCGTGGCGCGGACCCGCGGTGCGGCTCCAGATGAGGATGCGCTTCTGCTCGCCCTCGGTCCAGCCGTTGCCCCATTCGTTGTAGCACTCGGGGTCGACGCCGCGGCAGACCCCGTAATCCTTGATCTCATCCGTGTAGATCTGGCTGGCGGTCGCGGGCTGCCCGCCCAGGCCGTTGCCGTTGCCGTTGCCGTTGCCCCTGTCGGCACCCGTGGCCGTCCCGGCGAGCACGATGCCGGCACCGAGCGCCGCCGCGGCGACCAGAGCGACGCCGGAGCGTAGTAGCGATCTCATGTGATCTCCTTCGATCATTCGAGGTGGTCCGCGGGGAGTCGAAGCGCGATCACGCACTCGGCCGACGACGGCCTCCGGTGCGGCGCCTGGGGTGGCGGGACCCGGATCGACCCTCGGGTTGGTGCGAATGTAGGCTCTCGCCGATCACGGCCTCAAACGATGTTCCACCCAGTAGGCCAGGCGGTCGCGCGGGCGCCGATCAGCGCAGGAGAAAGGCCAGTTCGGTGACCCAGCGGGTCTTCCGCGGCTCGGTGCGCGGATCGGTGAGGTACGCCTCCACGCGGGCCGCCCACAGGTCGCCGGTCGGCGCGGAGTCGACGTCGAACTCGCGGCCGCTGTCGCGGACCCACTCCTGCAGCAGGCGGTTTGCCCGCAGCGAGTGGTTGCGGTACACGAGGACCGCGTACTCCCCCGCCGGGATGGTGCCCGGCGCGACGACGGCGCCACCGGGAGCGGCGGCGAACACGCCGACTTCGATGTCCATCTCACCGGCCATGTCGACCGAGTGCAGCCGCAGGAAGAAGGGCCCGTCGGGCTCCAGGCCGTGGTCGGCGAGCCGCGCGATCAGATCTGCGAGCATGCGGTCGCGTTCGGCGAGCATCCCCCGGAAGGGCGCGCGACGACGGATGCCGAGGGTCGAGCGCTCCTCGCGGCGCTCGATGCGGGGTCCGTCCAGGGTCTCCATCCGGCCGATTCTGCCCCACCGCGCACGGTGGCGCACGCTTCTTGCGACCGGTGGCGGCGTTCTAGGCCGATGCCTCTCCTCCGCCGGGCTGCACGAGCCCGCTGCTTCCCATGATCCGGACGGGTGCGAGCTGGATCGCCACCCGCAGCGGGTTGACCCTCGGTTGCCGGTAGCGCTGCGCGTAGAGGTCGACCGCGAGTGCCACCTCCTCCGGATCGTCGTGCACCGTGGCGACACCCGGGAAGGCGAGCCACCGCGCGCCGTCGACCTGGCTGATCGTCGCCATGCCGTCGCGCAGCACGTTGCGCACCTTCTGCGAGTCGCGCGAGGTGATCACGCGAAGCACGCCGTCGTGCAGGGTGAAGCCCACAGGGACCGCGTGGATGCCGCCCCGCGGGGCCATCGTCGAGAGGGTGGCGAGGTGCCGCTCGCGCACGAATTCCAGTCCGGCCGGCGACAGTTCCCGCATCGCTCCAACCTAGCCGCCGGTGCGAACGGCGGCCGTCGGCCAGGCCGCACCGAGCCGGCGCGGCCCGTCGACGCAGCCGGCTGCGACCGGCCCGCGAGCCTCGCCCGCTACGACCGGCCCGCCGCCCTCGCGAGGTCGACCGCCTGGGCCGAGCCGCCGCGCCACGGGTCACCGTGGCCGGGAAGCACCACGCCGGCACCGGTCTCGGCGAGGAGCGACAGCGACTCCAGCGCCTGTCCGCTGTCGGCGGTAGCGGCCCCCGACACGATCTGGCAGCCGGTGCCGGCCGTGTAAGGGTTGCGCGTGACGAGCGCGTCGCCGCTGAGCACCGCGTCGGCGTAGGGCAGGTACAGCGCGCAGTGCCCGAACGTGTGACCGGGGGTGAACACGACCGTGGGGTGTCCCGGCACGTCGAGCATCTCACCGGGCTCCATGCGCGTGATCCCCTCGATGCCCCGCACTCCCAACGCCCCCGCTCGCACCATGGCGGCGAGGGCCGGGACCGCCTTCGGGTGCTTGAGAGGGTAGATCGCGCGCGGGTTCTCGTGCGCGTAGCGGTAGGGGTGCGCCGCGATGTACCGCTCCTCCTCGTGGGCGATCACCGGAACGCCCCACTCCTTCATCGCGCGGTGGGCGAATCCGAGGTGGTCGAAGTGCGCGTGGGTCAGCACGCACGCCCGCACATCGGTCACCTGGCGTCCGAGGGCTTCGATGGCGCGCTGCACGACCCGCCAGGTGGCGGGGTGCGCGGTGTCGACGATCGTGAGCGCCCCGCTCTCCTCGATGAGATAGCAGTTGACGTAGGCGTGCTCGAGCCGGTGCACGCGCGGCACCACGTTCGGGTACAGCCGCGGCCGGCTGCGACCTGTTCGCGGTGCTCCCGGTGCGTCGACGACGTCGATCGCCTCGGTGTCGTGGCTGTTCATGAGGCCCTCCGCTCCACGGCATCTTCAGCCGTCCCGCCCTCAGCCTCACCCGCGCCGGCGGATCGGCAACCCCCTTGCGCGCGACGCGATCGTGCTTCAAGGTGCGCCGCGATCCGGCGCCGGGAGTGACCGACGCGCCGGGGCGCGGCATCCGTCTCCTGCCGGAACGGATGCCGCGCCCGGCGGCGTCGCGGGGTCAGCCGGCGAGCACTCGCGCGGCGGCCTGCGCCTGGATGCTCAGCTCGGCGGCCTTGAACGCGTGCGCCTGCGTCATGGCCGTCTCGGTGCGGTCGATGCAGTCGCGGATCAGGCGGCCGAAGAACGGGAACCCGGTCTTGCCCTGGGCGTCGAAGCGGAACTGCCCGTCGCCGTTGGCCAGCAGGACCTGGCCGGGCCCGTTGTCGGTGGCGAGGTCGATGTTCTTGCGGAGCTCGAGGTAGCCGTCCGTGCCGAGGATGAGGGTGCGCCCGTCTCCGAACACCGGGAATCCGTCGGGGGTGAACCAGTCGACCCGCACGTAGCCCGTCATCCCGTTGTCGAGCACGACGTGCGCATCGCCGAAGTCCTGCAGGCCCGGAGTCTCGGGGTGGGCGTAGTTGGCCACGGTCGCGCTGACGATCTCGCCGTCCGTCGCGCCGGTGTAGAAGAGCATCTGCTCGAAGTTGTGGCTGCCGATGTCGCACAGGACGCCGCCGTAGCGGTCGGGGTCGAAGAACCAGTCGGGTCTTCCGGTGCCCACGCGGTGGGGCCCGAACGACGCGACCTGGAGCACCGTGCCGATCGCGCCCCGGTCGATGAGCTGCCCCGCCAGGATGGCGGCCTCGGAGTGGACCCGCTCGCCGTAGTAGACCGCGAAGATGCGACCCGTGCGTGCGGTGGCCTCGCGGGCCGCCTCCAGCTGATCGAACGTGGTGAGGGCGGGCTTGTCGGCGAAGTAGTCCTTGCCGGCCTCGATGACGCGGACGCCGAGCGGCCCGCGATCGGCGGCGACAGGAGCGCTCGCGACGAGCCGGACGTCGGGATCGCCGAGCACCTCCTCCTCGCTCGCGGCAGCGCGAGCCTGGGGGAAGCGCCTGAGGAAGTCGGCCACCTTCGCGGGATCGGGGTCGTAGACCAGCGACACCGTCGCGCCCGCGTCGAGGAGCCCCTCCGTCATGCCGTGGACATGCCCGTGATCGAGCCCGACGGCGGCGAAGACGAACTCACCGGGATTGACGACGGGCTCGGGAAGCGGGTCGAACGTGTACGGCTGCGTCATGATGCGCGCTCCTGGTCGGTGACGTCGTAGGTGCGCAGTCGTCCGCACATGCCGAACCCGCGCTCCCCCGAGGAGCCGATCGCTTCGTGGAGCCGGGCGTCACCGAGGTGCGCCACCGATCCGGCCGCGACCGCCTCGGCCAGCGCCAGCGACTGCTCGGCCTGCGCGAGCGGACGCTCCCGCACGAGGTCGGCCCAGGCCGCGGCTCGCTCACGGACGAGCCGTCCGGCGGCGGTGTGGAAGGCATCGAGGGGACGGCGATCCCCCGAGATGACGGCATCCCGCAGCGTCTCGAAGCCCGCGACGGCGAGGTCGCGCCGTCGCGCCGCGCGCTCCGTGCGGCCATCCGCCTCGCCCAGCGACGCCGCGCGGGCGTACTCGGCCGGGTCGGCGACGACCGGCGCGGGGAAGGTCATCACCGCATCGCCGGCTTCGGGCAGCCCGGCGTTGCTCATGAGGACGACGACGCGCAGATCCCCGCGGTTCACCGCGCGGTGGATGGTGCCCGGGGTGAACCACACGACCGAACCCGGCGTCAGGGTCGTCTCGCGGAAGCCGCCGGCGTCGATCGTCTGCAGCGCACCCTCGCCCGAGACGACCACGTAGGCCTCCGTCGACACGAGGTGCATGTGGGGGCTGCCGCCGCAGACGCCGTCGGGAGCGGCGTCGCCGTAGACGTCGAGGTGCGAAAGGGAGGTGCCCCCGGGGAAGGAGGAGCCGGTCATGACGCCGCCTCCACGAGCGAGCGCTGCTTCTCGTAGAAGTGCGGCGCGTTCGCCACCAGCTGCCCCGCGCGGTAGTACGGGTCGTCCGCTCGAAGCGGCAGGGCGACCACCTCGCGCTCGAACCCGGCCTTGTAGATCGCGGTGACGACCTCGACGGCATTGCGGCCGTCGACGCCGCCGGCGATCGGCGCACGGCCGTCACGGATCGCGGTGAGCAGATCCCCGATCTGACCCTCGTGGCCGAGGTGGTCCAGGGGCGCGCGATCCTCGACGAGGGCCTCGATGCGCGCGACCAGTTCGCTGTCACCCTCGCGCTCGGGGAATCCGTCGGGCCGCGAGCGCTCGGCGACCACCTTCCACGGCTGCGAGACGCGCGCGTCGGCACCCTGGATCACGATCTCCTGCTCCTCCCCGTGGTGGACGACCGAGCTCGTCAGCTGTGCGAGACCCCGGTCGTACCGGAACACCGCGACCGACAGGTCTTCCACCTCCGCGTTGTCGTGCTGCGCGTTGGCGAGCATCGCCGTGACCTCGGTGGGCCGCCCGAGCAGCCACAGCAGCAGGTCGATGTGGTGGATGGCGTGGTTCAGCGTGCAGCCGCCACCCTCCTTCTCCCACGTTCCTCGCCACCACAGGTCGTAGTACGGCATGCCCCGCCACCATGCGGAGTCCACGCGCGCGTGCGAGATGGAGCCCAGCAGCCCCGACTCCACGACCTCCTTCAGCGTCATGAGATCGTCGCGGAACCGGTTCTGCGCCACCACCGACAGCACCTTGCCCGAGCGCTCCTGGGCGGCGAGCATCGCGTCGCACTCCTCGAGCGACGGCGCCATCGGCTTCTCGACCAGCACGTTCACGCCGGCATCGAGCGCGGCGATGGCCAGGGCCGCGTGCGTCGACGGCGGCGTCGCGATGCTCACGACGTCGAGGGCGACCTCGGCGATCATCGCCAGCGGATCGTCGAAGGCTGCGGCCTCCGCGAAGCCGAACGCCTCGGCCTTGTGAGCGGCTTTGCCCGGGATCACGTCGGCGAGTGCCACGATCTCGCAGTGCTCCGGGAAGGCGAGATAACCGCGGATGTGGGCATCCGCTATCCCGCCCGTGCCGATGATTCCGATTCTGAGCATGTCTTGGTCGCCTCTTCGCTCTTTACTACGTATTACTAAGACGTAGTAGATCATACTGGAGACGGACGCCGCGCCGTCAAGCGTTTTCCGTGCGGCGAGTGCTCGAGTCAAGGGAGGGACATGGAGAAGCGACCGACGAGCCACGACGTGGCGCGTCTGGCGGGCGTCTCGCAGTCGACGGTCTCGTTCGTCTTCACCGGACGCCCCGGCATCTCCGACGCGACCCGCACGAAAGTGCTGCAGGCTGCGGCCGAACTCAGCTACCGCCCCAACCTGGCGGCGCGGTCGATGCGCACCCAGCGCACGGGGCGCTTGGCCGTCGTCGCACCCATCTCGACGCTGTATCCGGTGACGCTGCTCTCCGGCGCGATCGCGGCGGCGCAGCAGGAGGGCTATGTCGTCGAGGTGGTGAGCCTCCCCCCGACGGCCGCGGACCGAGACGAGCGGCTGGCCGAGGCGATCGCGTCGCGCCAGTACGAGGGCATCCTCTCCTTCACGCCCCTGCGGCCACCTGCCGCCGAAGAGGGCGGCGCCGTCGTGCTGGCTGTGGGCGAACTCGACGACGACCTGCACGTCACCGGCGAGTTCACCGACGCCCAGCCCGTCGTGGAGATGATGGAGCGCCTCGCCGCCCTCGGTCATCGTCGCTTCGTGCACTTCGCCGGCCCGCAGGACTACCCGTCGGCCCGCGCTCGTTGTCAGGCGTATCTCGCCACCGTCGAGCGACTGGGGGTGGAGTCGCTCGGTGTCGTCGACGGCGACTGGAGCGGGCGCTCCGGCGAAGAGGCGCTGAATGCGCTGCCCGATGACGCGCCGCCGCTCGCGGTGATCGCCGCCAACGACGTCGTCGCCACCGGCGCGATCCGGTCGGCCGCACTGCGCGGCTGGAAGGTGCCGGGAGACCTCAGCATCACCGGCTGGGACGACCATCATCAGAGCGCCTACCTGCTGCCCTCGCTCACGAGCGTCGCTCAGGACCGCGAGCGCCTCGGCGCCCATTCGATGCGCCGACTCATCGCGGCTGTGCGGGGGGAGCCCGCCCCTGACAAGCCCGACGGTCTGCTGCGCATCATCTGGCGGGAATCGACGGGAGGCCCGGCCGCGACGACGTGACGCCACGGACGTCGCTCACCGCTCACAGCCCCCTGCGCGCACGACGTGGCGCACCTGGTAGACATCTCCTGGGGACTCGAAGGAGAGCGATGACGGCTGCGACGGACCACCGAACGATCCGCGTTCCGCGACTGTCCGCGGTGATTCTCGCGCTCGCGGGCGTGGCCCTGACCGGCTGCACGGCGTCGCAGCACGAGGCGGAGGCCGCGGCGCCCGACTCGCAGGCTTCGGCGCCGGCCGACCCGACACCGGAGCCCGCGGTCGCGGCGTCCGCCGGCGACGCCATTTCGGGAGTCGGGCCGATCCCTTTTCCGGGGATGGAGTTCCCGATCCCCGAGGACGCCCGCTCGGTCGTCGTCGACTTCGAGTGCGCCGGGGGCGGCTACTTCTCGGTGGAGCTCGGCGACTCGATGATGATGGGGCAGGCGCCGGTGTCCGGCCACTGCGACGGGATCAGCGAGCTCGCCTGGCCGATCACGGAACTCACCGACGGCACGCTGAGCGTCGCGATCCCCGACGGCGTGCCGTGGGTCGCCACGCCGACCTTCTCGGCCGACGAGTTCGGCAACGACGGTGCGCTCGCGGCCGACTGCAGCCGGTTCGCCGAGATCTACAGCGCCATCTTCAACGCCGACAGCGGCTACACGCACTACAGCGCGTTCGACGCGACCGAGTGGGCGTCGCGCGTCGATCGGGCCGTGGCCGATCTCAGCGCGCTGGCGGCCTCTTCGCAGTCAGAGCTTCGACCCGCCTTCGGGCAGCTGCGAGGCCTCGTCGCCGGCGACGATCGCACCGTCGGCGCAATCGTGACGGTCGGCGTCCGGGCGGCGATCGCACCCATCAGCGAGGCCTGCAACAAGAACCAGACGCCGCTCATCCTCACCGGCGAGTTCGGCGGCTGACCCTCACTTGCGGCGAGTCCTCGCAGCGCGGCATCCGTCATCCCGACAGCGGGACTCGTCAGTCGTAGGTGTCCGTCCACGACGCGATGTCGACGCCGTGGTTGTCGGGTGACGCGAGCGACCACCAAGCGGGAGCGTGGGTGTCGTCGACGAGCCGTCCGCCGGCCGCGAGCGCGGCGCTCACCCGTTCTGGCGCCTGAGCCGCCGGCACGAAGACGTCGAAGTGCGTCCGGCCCCTTCCCGGAGCATCGCCGGTGATCGGATTGAACGCCAGCTGGGGCCCGCAGCGGAGCGGGTCGACGGCGTCCGTGTCGCCGAAGGGCTCGTACCCCAGCGCGGCCGCGAAGAAGGGACGGACGTCGGCCTCGGAGTGCTGGGCGACGTAGACGCCGATCGACTGCGCGAGCGATGGATCCGCCGTCAGGCCCAGCCCGGCGGCCGCTTGCGCCACCGTCGCCGCGAACTCCCGGGCGGCCGCGGGGATCCCTTCCGTGCTGCGATAGGGAACACGCACGACGATCGCCTCGGGACGCAGGTCGATGTCGGGCAGGATGCCGAACCGTCGTGCGGCTTCGACGACCGGGCCGATCAGGCGCGCCGCGTCGTCGAGAGAGCCCGCCGTGAAGACCGCCTGCGGTCCGGTGCCGACCACACGCCAGTCGGAGACCCCCGGCGCTCGGTGGAACTCCGCCGCCGAGATCCAGGCCGTCCCGCTCGTCGATTCATCCATCGGGATCCTTCCGAAGCCGCCGGAGTCCGGGGCTGGTGCAACACCGACCCCGCGCGCGTCCACGGTACCCGGAGGCGTCCGCCGCGGCTACCGCCGTCACGTCCGACGCCGCCGCCCGGGGCGGCGAGGCGGAGCCCCGGGTGGAGCCCCGCTCAGCCGCAGTTCGGACGGCAGCCGCGCTGGGTGACGGCGTCGATCAGCACGGTGCCGATGTCGGTCGGCTGCAGCGCCTGGTACGCCGCTCCGTCGGTGGCCGCGGCGATCTGCTCGAGGGCCGCCTGGTCGGTGTCGGGCCCGTAGCCGATCGCGATGACGGCGACCGGCTTCGCCGGGTCGCGCAGCTTCTCGAGCTCCGCGAGCAGTCCCGGCAGGTCGAGCCCGTCGTCATCCTCGTTGACACCGTCGGTGTTGAGCAGCACGAGATGCACCTGGCCCGGCACGTACGTGTCGCGCAGGTACTGCACGGCGGCGAGCACGCTGTCGTAGAGTCCGGTGCCGCCGCCCACCAGGCTGTCGAGCGAGTTGGCCGTGTCGATGGTGCGCTGTTTGTGCGCGGGGTCGCCGAGCGGGCCGAACGGCACGATCTCCTGCCAGTCCTGGCCGCCGATGCGCCTGCTCGAGAACACCCAGGTGGCCAGCGACGAGTCGGCCGACAGCGAGTTGACGGCGCGGACCGCGGCCTGCTCGAACAGGTCGATGCGGCGCATGTCGGCTGTCGCCGGCTGGAACATCGATCCCGAGACGTCGTTGAGAGACAGCATCCGCGAGGGCGCGGTCAGCACCTGCCAGGTCCGCAGGACTTCGGCCTGGTTGACGCTGTCGGCGGGGTCGGCAGGCACCGCGGTTCCGTCCGCGTCGTCCGGCAGCGAGTCCGGCGCGTTGCCCGCCGCATCTCGCAGTCCGTTCTCCGAGAGGTGGTCGTTCCCGTCCGCGATGGCGGCGCTCAGCACTCCCACCGCCTCCCGCGTCTCGTCCGAGGCGTCGGCGAGCGTCACGAGGGGGATGCTCACCACGGGCTTCACGTCGGCGGGGTAGATCGGCACGAGTGGCACGGCCGCATCCTTGCCGTACTCCAGCACCGCCTGCTCGGTCGCGACGGCGACGGTGGGCGTGGTCGCAGCGGATGCCGCGGCGAGGGCATCGGCCGCGGTCGGGACGACGCCCGTGTCGAGGCCGAGGACGAGTGCGGTGAACGTGCGGGCATCGCCGGCGACCGCCGTCTGCAGCGCCAGCAGCGCGGCGGAACTGGCCGCGACCGCGGTCGGGTCCGGCAGCACGGCAGCGACCGTGCGCGCCGTGAAGCTCGCGAAGCCCGCGCCCTGCGCCTGCAGGGCAGCAGCCGTGGGCTCCGTCGCCGCGAAGACCACCGGGGTGGTGGCGACGGGATCGCTGACGACCATCTCCGCCGCGCCAGAGCCCGTGAGCTCGGCCTGTCCGGCGACCTGACTGGGCCACATGGCGGAGTCGGGCACCCAGACGTCGAACTCTGCGGCCGAACCCGCGGCCAGCGCCGCGGCGGTGACCGCGCTGTCCTCTTCTCGCAGCGTCACCTCGAGGCAGCCGGAGTCCGATTCCGCAAGATCGGCGACGATCGCCTCCAGCGCGCCTGCGACGGCAGGGTCGGCGGTGACACGCAGAGTCACCGGCGCGCATTCGCCCGCCGACGGCGCCGCCGCCTGCTGGGGGTCATCGCCTGAGCCGCGCAGGAACAGGAATCCGAGCACGACGGCGATCGCGACGGCGAGGAGCAGGATGACGCCCAAGAGGATCAGCGAGCGTCGCCGGCGCTGCGCGGCACGTGTGGCCGCTCGCGTCGGCGAATCGCCATTGGCGGGCGTGTTCGGCTGCACTTGAACCACATGCACTCCGATGGACGGCGGGAGGGGGGTTCCCGCTGGCGGGGATACGGCGCCGTATCAGGCAAATACGCCGTCGTACGTTGGGGGGATACTTCCTGTGGAGTATAGGCGACGCCGCGCAGACCTCAAACGGCGCGCCCGCTCGCCTCATCGCGAGCGGGCCGGCCGAGCACCCTCACCCGACGATCACGGTCCCGGAACGCCGCGGCCCGTCCGGCTACGAACGCACGAGCCGGGCGATGGCGTCGCTGGCCTCCTTGATCTTCTGGTCGGCCTCCTCACCGCCGGCCCGGGCCGCGTCCACGACGCAGTGCTTGAGGTGGTCGTCGAGGAGCCCGACGGCGACGGCTTCGAGGGCGCTCTTGAGGGCGCTGATCTGCGTGAGGATGTCGATGCAGTACTTCTCCTCGTCGACCATCCGCGAGATGCCGCGCGCCTGGCCCTCGATGCGCTTGAGCCGGTTGAGGTAGCGATCCTTGTCGGTGATGTAGCCGTGGTGCGTGTGGGTGTCGACGCTGGACATGACGAGAATTCCTTCGGTTGGTTGCCCGGTCAGGTGGTGGTCGGGCGGGAGCTGCCGGCGAAGCCGCGGAGTCGAAGGCTGTTGCCGACGACGAAGACACTCGACAGCGCCATGGCGGCGCCGGCGAGCATGGGGTTGAGCAGGCCCAGAGCCGCGACGGGGATCGCGGCGACGTTGTAGGCGAACGCCCAGAACAGGTTCGACTTGATGGTCCCGAGTGTGCGCCGCGACAGTCGGATCGCGTCGACCGCGCCGCGCAGATCGCCGCGGACGAGGGTGATGTCGGATGCCTCGATCGCGGCATCCGTTCCTCCTCCCATGGCCAGGCCGAGGTCCGCCTGGGCGAGTGCGGGGGCGTCGTTGACGCCGTCGCCGACCATCGCGACGACCTTGCCCTCCTGCTGGAGCCGGGCGATGACGTCGACCTTGCCGGCCGGGAGAACCTCGGCGATGACCTCGTCGATGCCGACCTCCGCGGCGATGCGCCGGGCCACGGCCTCGTTGTCGCCGGTGAGCAGCACCGGCGTGAGTCCCAGGGCCTTCATCTGCGCGACGGCCTCCGCGCTGGTGGGCTTGACGGTGTCGGCGACGACCAGGATGCCGCGCGCGGCACCGTCCCAGCCGACCGCGACGACGGTCTTGCCCTCGCCCTCCGCCCGCGCCTTGACGTCCGCGGTCGCCGGGCTGAGCTGCTGCGCCCAGTCCGCGAGCAGCGCCTCTCGACCGACGAGCACCGCGTGCCCGTCGACGATGCCCTGCACGCCCTTGCCCTCGAGGTTGCCGAACCCGTCCACGCCGGGCAGCGCGCCGACCTCGGCGAGGGCGCCCTTCGCGATCGCCTGTGCGATCGGATGCTCGGAGGCGTCCTCGAGGGCGCCGGCGAGCCGCAGGAGCTCTGCGCGGTCGGTCCCGGGCTCGACGATGACGTCCACGAGGCTCATCCGGCCCGACGTGACGGTGCCCGTCTTGTCGAGCACGATGGTGTCGACCTTGCGGGTGGACTCCAGCACCTCAGGGCCCTTGATGAGGATGCCGAGCTGGGCCCCGCGGCCGGTGCCGACCAGCAGCGCGGTCGGCGTGGCCAGCCCGAGCGCGCAGGGGCACGCGATGACGAGGACGGCCACCGCGGCCGTGAAGGCGGCGGATGCCGGGAAGCCGGCCCCGAGCCAGGCGCCCAGGGTCGCGGCGGCGATGAGGATCACGATGGGGACGAAGACGCCCGAGATGCGGTCGGCCAGACGCTGCGCCTCGGCCTTGCCGGTCTGCGCGTCTTCGACGAGCCGCGCCATCTGGGCCAGCTGGGTGTCGGAGCCGACACGCGTCGCGCGCACCACCAGGCGTCCGCCGGCGTTGACGGTGGCACCGGTCACCGGGTCGCCGGGGGCGACCTCGACGGGCACCGATTCGCCCGTGAGCATCGAGGCGTCGACGGCGGAGGTGCCGGACACGACGATCCCGTCGGTCGCGATCTTCTCCCCGGGACGGACGATGAACTCGTCCCCTACCCGGAGGTCGTCGATGGGGATCTTGCCCTCGACGCCGTCGCGCAGCAGCGACACGTCCTTCGCCCCGAGCTCGAGCAGGGCCCGCAGCGCGGCGCCGGCCTGACGCTTCGACCGCTTCTCGAAGTAGCGTCCGGCGAGGATGAAGACCGTCACCCCCGCACCGACCTCGAGGTAGATGTTGGCCGAGCCGTCCGTCCGCGCCAGCGTGAACTCGAAGCCGTGCGTCATCCCGGGGATGCCGGCCGTGCCGAAGAACAGCGCGTACAGCGACCAGAGGAACGCGGTGAGCGTGCCCATCGAGATGAGCGTGTCCATCGTCGCCGTGCCGTGGCGGAGGTTCGCCCATGCGGCCTTGTGGAAGGGGAACGCGCCCCACACGATCACGGGCGCCGCGAGCGCCAGCGAGGCCCACTGCCAGTACGTGAACTGCAGCGCCGGGATCATCGCCATCGCGACGACCGGGACGGTGAGCACGATCGAGATGACGAGCCGGGTGCGCAGCGACGCGAGCTCGGGATCCGCGTCGCCGGCCGCATCGGCCGAGCCGGCGGCATCCGTCTTCCGCGGCGCCGGAAGCACCGCCGTGTAGCCGGTCTTCTCGACCTCGGCGATCAGCTGCGCCGGGTCGTAGCCGGCCGGCACAGTCACCTTGGCCTTCTCGGTGGCGTAGTTGACCGTGGCGGCCACGCCGTCGAGCTTGTTCAGCTTCTTCTCGATCCGCATCGCGCAGGACGCGCACGTCATCCCGCCGATCTCGAGCTCCACGCTCGATCCGGCCGGACTCGTGGCTGCGGTCGTGCTCATCGCGTCATCCTCATCTGCGCACGGGGTCAGTGACCGTGCGGCTCCTCGTCGTGCGACTCGTCGGCCGGCTGCTCGTCCGCGGGCGCATGCTCGGCAGGCGTCGGGTCGGTCGGCGCCTGCTCGGCGTGCGTCGGCTCCGCGGCTGAGGCCGCGCCGTCGGCGGTGTCGAGCACGAACGCGGCCGTGCGCACCTGTCCGTCCACCTGGAAGTCCAGGTACAGCAGGTAGCGGCCGGGAGTGGGCGCCTCCGCCATGAACGCGATCTCGGGTCCCGAGGTGTCGCCGGGCTGCGGCTCGTCGCCCTCGGCGTGCACGTGCAGGTAGGCGAGGTCCCCCTCGCGGAGTGCGACCAGGTGGCCGAAGGCACCGAGGTACGGCTCCAGGGTCGTGACCGGCTCACCGTCGCGGCTGACCGAGATCGTCAGGTCGCTCATGCTGCCCGCGGTCAGCTCACCGGCGATCGAGACGGTGTACCCGTCGACCTGGGCGGTCCGGGTGGGCACGGCGACGGTCGGCTGGAAGTCGCCCGCGACCTCCACCGTGCGGCTCAGGGTCAGCGGTTCGGCATCCCGATCCGCCGGCGTGAAGTCCGCGTACACCCGGTACGTTCCTGCGGCGTGCCACTGCCACGGCAGTGACCACGTGCCGGTGCGCTCGTCGAGCGTGGGATGCACGTGGCGGAAGCCGGAGCCGTCACTGCGGACGACGATCAGATGCAGATCCTTCTCGTGGGCCACTGTGAACTCGGTGAGCGGTTCCCCCGCGTCCGTCAGGATCTGGAAGCTGAGCTCGCCGGCCTCGGCGGTCGACACGGGCGCCACGATGGGTGAGAGCACGTAGCCCCCGCCGGACAGCGACACCCCGGCCGTAGCGGTCTCGGTCGTCGTCTCACTCGCGCTCACGGCGCCGTGGTCGTCCATCTCGTCCTCTTCGCTCGAGCCGGCGGCGACGCTGTCGGGGACGAACGCCGCGGCCACGCCGAAGGCGGCGGCGAATGCCAGCGCCGCTCCGGCGGCGAACAGGCCCAGCCGTCCCGCGGCGTTCATCAGACGCGTACGGCGGAGTAGCCGGCCTCGTCGACGGCCGCCAGTACAGCGGCGTCGTCGACATCCTGGTCACTGGTCACGACGAGTTTGCCGGTCTGGGCGCTGACGTCGATGCCCTGGACGCCGGCGATCTGGCGGACCTCGTCGCGGACCGACTTCTCGCAGTGCCCGCACGACATGCCCGTCACCTGGTACTCGGTGGTCGTCATTCTCGCTCCTTGCTCGGTACCCCCAGTGGGTATGTGCCCATCGTAGCAAACACATACCCGGTTGGGGTATTCCCGCACGAAGAAGAGGTTCCCCGCGGCGTGGGTCAGGCCGGCGGTGCCGGCATCCTGTCAGGGCTCCTCTGGAATCACGCCTTCGACATCCGCGCCTGGATGGGCTGCGCCTCCGCGCGCCTGTGCAGATGCCGCAGCGGCCCGTTTGCTGCGCCGGTCCTCTCGGATGACGCTGATGAGGCTGATCGTGGTCGCGATGAGGAGCAGGACTTGGACGGTCACCGGGAGCGGTTCTGGGCTTCCGGAGTGGTCCTGCGGCATGGATGCTGCTGGAGTGCCTGCACCGGAGGCGAGGTAAAGAACCCAGTCGGTGAGGGCGTGCGCGAGCATGGCTGCCCAGAGCCGCCCGGTCACGCGTCGCACCCAGTAGTACGAGGCTCCGGCCGCGGCGAGGAACGACACCTGGAAGGCGATGGCGGCGATCGGGACGCCGGCGATGATGCTTCCGGGAATGTGCGCGAGCGCGAAGACGGCGCTGGTTGCCAGAAGCGCGACGAGCTCGCCATGCCTGGCCCTGACGGCGGTCAGCAGGACGCCGCGGATGACGAGCTCCTCTCCGAATCCGACCATGAGTGTTCCGGCGGCGATGATGAGGATGTAGCCGATGGAGCGCGACGCCCAGGGGATGTCGCCCAGCTGACTGATGGGCAGCAGCACGACGAGGACAGGAATGGAGGCGAGCCACCAACGCCGTGGAGTCAGTGTCGGGGTCGGCCGCTCCCGCCAGACGTCCTTCCCCCACTTCGCCCAGCGCAGGAACAGCAGCAGCCCGACGATCGCGATCGCGAGCGGGATGAAATGCCCCAGGGCGAACTGCGCAAGCTCCTGGTCATCGCTCACCAGCCCACTCAGCAGGTCGCCGAGACCGGCGGCCAGGAGAACGTAGAGGGCGACGATCGCGAGCGCGAGCCACACGCTCCGTGGACGCCCGGCCGTCACGGGCACGGCGTCACGCATGAGCGTCGATCCGCTCGTCCGCACCGCGGATGACGAATGCGACGACCGCGAGGGCGAGGACACCGGCGGTCAGGTACACGATCGATCCGACGCCTGCGAGGGGTCCCGGTGTGCCGTGTCCGACGGCGAACACCGAGAAGTCCCACAGGCCGTGCAGCACCATCGCCCAGATCAGCGCCCCAGTGGTCCTGCGCAGGATGTAGAAGATCGTGCCACCCAGGAAGGCGAAGACCACCTGCTGCAGCGTCGAAGGCAGATCCTGCCCGTTCGCGGCATTGATCAGATGCATGAGAGCGAACAGGGCCGTGGTGAGGAACCACACCCAGCCCTCGCGAAGCCTGCTGCGCAGCGACGTGAGCAGCAGCCCGCGGGTAGTCAGCTCTTCGGTGAAGCCGACGATGACGAGCACGATCGACGCAGCGAAGAACGCGCCGTCGTACGATCCCCAATCGGTTGCGGCGAGATTCATCAGCACTGCAACGCCCATCAGGATCGGCGCGATGATCGGCCAACGGACGCTGCGCTTTCGGTCGTGCAGCGCAGGACCCCACCAACCGAGAAGGGTTGTCGTGATCGCGAGAAGGATCGCGGCGATGATGAGCGAGAGCCCAACGCCAAGGAAGAGATTGCCCCCGCTCTCACCGAGATCGGTGTAGGAGACCCCGCTCAGCCGCTGCACCAGGAACACAACCGCCGCATACCCGACATAGATCGCCAGGCCGATCCATACCCGGGGTCGCACCTTCAGAATCTCAGTCACAAGGCACATCCTTGCAGGGCCGCGTTTCGCACAGATGACTCCTGAACATCGGAGTCGGTCTCTCGCACGGTCAGCCGGAGCAGAGCGGCCTCAACGAGCGCCTGAACGCAAGTCGCTTCAGAAGTGGGTTGGGGCTGAGCGGCCCGGGGTGTCCAGCTGTGATGCGCCAGGGACGCCTCCATCGACGACGTTGACTCTTCCCTCGCGGCCAGGCACGGGCCAAAAAGAAAACCCCTGCTGAACAGGGGTTTTCATGGCGGTGACGGTGGGATTTGAACCCACGGTAGGGGGTTACCCTACACAACTTTTCGAGAGTTGCACCTTCGGCCGCTCGGACACGTCACCGCCGACAAGCTTACGACACGTCGGCGGATGCCGCGAATCGGCGCCTCGCCTCGATCCGCCCGCGGCCCGCCCCGGTGTCGCCGGGCGGGGCTAGCGTGGGGAGCATGGCCGACGACGGCGCGACGCGCGCGCTCACGAACCGCATGAGCACGACGCAGCGGTTCGTGCTGTGGATCGCGGTACTCGGCTCGTTCGTGGCCTTCCTCGACGGCACGATCGTCAACGTCGCGCTCCCGGCGATCAGCGACGAGCTGGGCGGCGGCATCACGACGCAGCAATGGGTGGTCGACGCGTACCTCATCACGCTCGGCGCACTCATCCTCGTGGCGGGATCGGTCAGCGACGCGTACGGACGTGTGCTCGTGCTGCGGATCGGGCTCATCGGCTTCGGCATCGCGTCGATCGCCATCGCGGCGGCGCCGACGGCCGAGTTCCTCATCGTCGCCCGCGCGGTGCAGGGCGCTGCCGGCGCCTTCCTGGTGCCGAGCTCGCTCGCGCTCATCACGTCGAACTTCACCGGGGCCGCGCAGGGGCGCGCGATCGGCATCTGGACCGCCATGACGACCTCGGCGATGATCGTCGGCCCGCTGATCGGCGGCATCCTCGTCGACCTGGCGTCATGGCGGCTGGCGTTCCTCATCAACGTGCTCCCGATCGGCGTCACGCTGCTGCTGCTCGCCCGCGGCGGGGTGCGCGACAGCCGTCAGGAGGGCGCCTCCATCGACTGGATCGGCGCCGCACTGTGCACGCTGGGCCTCGGCGGCATGGTCTACGCGCTGATCGAGCAGCCGAACTTCGGGTGGGCCTCGCCCGCGATCTGGATCCCCCTCCTCGGCGGAGCGGCACTGTTCCTCGCGTTCATCCTGCGGCAGCGCGTCGTGAGCCACCCGATCCTGCCGCTGGACCTCTTCCGGGTCCGCAACTTCTGGACGGGCAACGTCGCCACCACCTTCATCTACGGGGCGCTCGCCCTCAACGGCCTGGTGGTCGTCGTCTACCTCCAGGAAGGCGCCGGCCTGCCGGCGACCCTCGCGGGCCTGGCCAGCCTTCCGATGACGATCCTCATGATCCTCTTCAGTTCCCGCATCGGCACGCTGAGCGGCAGGTGGGGCCCGCGCCTGTTCATGACGGTCGGCCCGATCATGATGGGCGTGGGTGCACTCCTCCTCCTCACCGTCGACGAGGCGTTCTCCTACTGGTGGCAGGTGCTCCCGAGCATGATCGTCATGGGCGCCGGGCTCGCGCTCACGGTGGCTCCGCTCACGTCGGCCATCCTGGGCGCCATCGGCCCCGAACGGTCGGGCATCGCCTCGGCCGTCAACAACGCCGTGGCCCGCGTGGCCGGGCTCATCGCGATCGCGCTCCTGGCCACCATCGTCGGCGGGGCGCTCGACCTCGACGGCTTCCATCGCGCCGCCATCGTCACGGCGGTGCTCATGATCGCCGGCGGGATCACGTCGTTCCTCGGCATCCGCAATCCGCCGCGAACGACGGATTGACCCGGCCGTCGCCCTGGCCCGCGGCATCCGTCCCCTGCAAGACTGGCCGCATGGCCGTCATCGAGAACTCGAAAGTCACCATCGTCGGAGCCGGCAGCGTCGGCTCGAGCGCCGCGTACGCCGCGCTCATCCGGGGGTCCGCCCGTCACGTCGCGCTGTACGACATCGCCACCCAGAAGGTCGAGGCTGAGGTCCTCGACCTCGCGCACGGCACGCAGTTCACCGGTTCCAGCGACATCATCGGCGGCAGCGACCTGTCGGTCGTCGAGGGATCGCACGTCGTCGTGATCACCGCGGGCGCAAAACAGGATCCGGGCCAGACGCGCATCGAGCTCGCCGGCGTGAACGCCGGGATCATGAAGAAGATGATGCCGCAGCTGCTCGAAGCAGCACCCGAGGCCATCTACGTCGTCGTCACCAACCCGTGCGACGTGCTGACGGTGCTCGCACAGGAAGACACCGGGCTGCCGCCCGAGCGCATCTTCGCCTCGGGCACCGTGCTCGACACCTCGCGCCTGCGCTGGAAGCTCGCTGAGCGCGCGGGCGTCTCGACGTCGAGCGTGCACGCCTACATCGTCGGCGAGCACGGCGACACCGAGTTCCCGCTGTGGTCGAAGGCGACGATCGGCACCGTTCCGATCCTCGAATGGGTCACCCCGCGCGGCGACCGGATGACGGTGGACGAGCTCGACCAGATCGCGGTCGACGTGCGCGACGCCGCCTACAAGGTGATCCAGGGCAAGGGCGCGACGAACTACGCCATCGGCCTGTCCAGCGCCCGCATCATCGAGGCGATCCTGAACGACGAGCGGGCGGTCATGCCGGTCTCGCCGGTGCTGCACGACTTCCACGGTGTCGACGGCGTCGCGCTGTCGGTGCCGTCGGTGGTCAGCGCCGCAGGCGCGGTGCCGATCCGCGAGACGAAATTCGACGAGAAGGAGCTCGACCTCTTCCACGCCTCTGCGGACGCGCTGAAGAAGGTCGCCGACTCGCTGCGCGGCTGACGACGGGATCGGATGCCGGGCCCGCTAGTCTCGTCCTGCATCGACGATTCGGGGGTCATCGTGCACACACGCTTCCCTGCGCGCGCTCGGGGCGCGCTCGCCGCGGCGGTGACGGTCGTCGCGCTCGCCGTCGCCGGCTGCTCGACACCCGCGTCTGCACCCGCACCGACTCCCGGCGCCACCGACACGGCGCAGGCATTCCCGGGGGAGGTAGCGGCTGAGCTGCAGGGGGTGCTCGACGCGGCCCCGATCGGCGACCGCCTGCCGGGGGTGATCGCGCGGGTCGTCACGGCCGACGGCGTCTGGACGGGCGCGGCGGGCACGGTGGCGCTCGGCTCCGACGCCGAGCCCTCGGCGGTCGACCGCACGCGCATCGGCAGCCTCACCAAGACCATGACGGCGACGATCCTGCTGCAGCTCGTCGGCGAAGGGCTCGTCACCCTCGAAGACCCGATCTCGAAGTACGTGCCCGACTCGCCCAACGGCGCGGCGACCCTGCGGCAGCTCGCCGACATGACCAGCGGCATCCCGTCGTACTCGCTCGATCCCGAGTGGGAGCAGGCGTACTTCGGCGATCCGTCCGCCGTCTTCACCTCGCAGCAGCTGCTCGACTACGCCAAGACGCTGCCGCTGGACGGCGCCCCGGGCGAGACCTGGGTCTACTCCAACACCAATTACGTGCTGCTGGGCATGGTGATCGAGCAGGTGCTCGGCCAGCCCATCGCCGACGTCTTCGCGGACCGGCTCTTCGCACCGCTCGGGATGGAGGCATCCGTCTATCCCGACGAATCGGCGGCGATCGACGAGCCGCACCTGCGCGGCGTCACCCTGCAGGGTCAGCCGGGCGACGCACCGGTCGACGCGACGGACTGGAACCCGTCTTTCGGATCCACCGCCGGCGAAGTCGTCTCGACGCTCGACGATCTGACGCTCTGGGCGCACGCGCTCTTCACGGGTGAGGGCGTGCTGACGCCGGAGCTGCAGCAGCTGCGGCGCGAGTCGATCCTCTCGTCGCCGCCGCCGAACAGCCCGGAAGGCGGCTACGGCATCGGGTGGGGCAAGCGCCCCGACGGCTGGTGGGGGCACTCGGGCACGATCCCCGGCTTCACCACGTCGGTGTTCCACTCCTACGACGAGGACGCCACGATCATCGTCGTCGCCTCCAGCGACATCGCGTTCGAAGGGGGCGGGGAGCCCGCGCCCGCGATCTTCGAGGAGCTCGCCGCGGCGCTCGGCTGAGCGACGGAGAGCGGATGCCGGCGGCCGGTGCCGACGGCGCGTCTGACCGGGCGCGGCACCGGGTGATGTCGGGCCTCCCGCCTACGCTGGGGGCATGGCCGCAGCCCGACGCCCGACGCAGACCGCGCCCTATCGGTGCACCGAGTGCGGGTGGACGACCATCAAGTGGGTCGGTCGCTGCGGCGAGTGCCAGCAGTGGGGCACCGTGGTCGAAGCCGCAGAGCAGACCGGCATCCTGCGGTCCGTGACTCCGGTGTCTCCCGGCGCCGCACGCGCCGCACAGCCGATCACGCGCATCGACACGTCCGACGCCCCCCGGCGCACCACCGGGGTCGGCGAATTCGACCGGGTGCTGGGCGGCGGGCTCGTGCCCGGCGCGGCGATCCTGCTGTCGGGAGAGCCGGGCGTCGGCAAATCGACCCTGCTGCTCGAGGTGGCCGCGCGCTCCGCGCAGGCGGGGCGCCGCGTGCTGTACGCGAGCGCGGAGGAGTCGACGGCCCAGGTGCGCCTGCGCGCCGAGCGCACCGGCGCGCTGCACGACGAGCTGTACCTCGCGAGCGAGACCGACCTCGCGACGATCCTCGGTCACATCGACGACGTGGCCCCCGACCTCTTGATCGTCGACTCGGTGCAGACGGTGTCTTCCGCGCTGTCGGAGGGCATGGCGGGGCATCCGTCGCAGGTTCGTGAGGTGGCGGCGACGCTCATCCGCGTCGCCAAGGAGCGCGCGCTCCCGACGATCATCGTCGGCCACGTCACGAAAGACGGGTCGATCGCGGGCCCACGGATCCTCGAGCACCTCGTCGACGTGGTGTGCCAGTTCGAGGGCGACCGGCAGACCTCCCTGCGCTTCGTGCGCGCGCTCAAGAACCGCTTCGGGCCGACCGACGAGGTCGGATGCTTCGACATGACCGGCGCGGGCATCGCCGAGGTCCCCGATCCGAGCGCCCTGTTCCTCGGGCACGGCAGCACCGAACCCGGGACGTGCGTGTCGATCGCTCTGGAAGGGCGACGGGCCCTCCCTGTCGAGGTGCAGGCGCTCACGATCGACAGCAAGTCGCCCAATCCCCGGCGCATCGTCAACGGCGTCGACGCCGCCCGCGTCGCCACCGTGCTGGCCGTCCTCGAGAAGCGCGTCGACATCAAGACCTCCGACAAGGACGTCTACGTCTCCACCGTCGGCGGCGTGCGGTTCGTCGAGCCGGCGGCCGACCTCGCGATCGCCCTCGCGGTCGCCGGCGCCGTGAAGGGCTGGAACATCCCGCGGCACATCGCCGCCGTCGGCGAGCTGAGCCTCGCCGGCGAGATCCGGCCGGTCGCCCAGGCCGCGCAGCGGCGCACCGAAGCCGCGAGACTCGGCTACCGCGACCTCATCGACGACCGTTCCGGCCGGCTTCGCGGAGCGCTGGACGACGTGCGCACGCGATCGAAGGGACGCCCCGGTGAGGACGGCCCCGGGTTCTGAGCCCGGTCAGTGACCGCGCGGTCGCCGGCGACGGCGCGGGTCTGCCAACCCGAGTGCGATCGGGACCACGAGACCGGCGGCACAGACGATGCCCACGAGCAGGAAATCCACCCGGCGAGTCTGCACCTTCGTCCCGGAGGACGCAAACCCTTCGCCCGGAGTGTCGAGCTTCCCTTCCCGCGACCCACGCCCCTCTAGCGCCTTGGCCACGCCGGTGTTGGGGGGCATCCACTCGTGCCCGCGGCCGCCGCCCCTACCTGCTGGCGGACCGAAAACCTGGCCCGTCACCACGACACCCCGGAAACGGATGCCGCACCCCGGCGCGTCACATCACCGACCAGGTTTTCGGGCGCGGGGCGGTGGGGAAGAAGACCAGCCCAGGGAGCGGGGCACCGCGGACAAGAGGGTGATCGAGTACTCGCCTGTGCGGCGCCCACTTCGCCGCGTCAGGGACCGAAAACCTGGCCCGTCACCACGACACCCCGGAAACGGATGCCGCACCCCGGCGCGTCACATCACCGACCAGGTTTTCGGGCGCAGGGCGGTGGGGAAGAAGACCAGCCCAGGGAGCGTGGCACCGCGAACAAGAGAGTGATCGAAGTACTCGCCCCGTGCGGCGCCCACTTCGCCGCGTCAGGGACCGAAAACCTGGCCCGTCACCACGACACCCAGGAAACGGATGCCACACCCCGGCGCCTCACGTCACCGACCAGGTTTTCGGGCGCAGGGCGGTGGGGAAGAAGACCGGCCCGGGGTGCGTGGCACCGCGGACGAGAGGGTGATCGAGTACTCGCCCCGTGCGGCGCCCACTTCGCCGCGTCAGGGACCGAAAACCTGGCCCGTCACCACGACACGCCGGAAACGGATGCCACACCCCGGCGCGTCACATCACCGACCAGGTTTTCGGCGCACGGAGGCCGTGGAGAGCGCACCAGGGTTGTCCAAAGCGCACGCCACGCGCCCGGAATGCACGCCACGCGTCCCGCACGCACGCCACGCGCCCGGAATGCACGCCACGCGTCCCGCACACACCCCAAACGCACGTCACACTCCGCACCCCGAACCCGGAGAGCATCGGCCCCGCGAGCGAGTCAGGCGTCCAGCGCGGCGATGAGGTCGGCGGGCGAGGCCTGCAGCGGGTGCGGCCCGGCGATGTCGAAGAACACGGTCGTGATCTCCTGCTCATGGGCGCCGAGGAAGGCACGGAGCCACGCCGGCGACTGCAGGGCCACGCCGGGCGGCAGCGTCGCGGGTTTGTTGGCGGCATCGCTGAAGAGCAGCAGCGCGACGTCGCCCGTGTTCGGGTCGCGGTAGGTCCACACCTCGCCCACGTCGAGCGGGTTGTCGCGCTGGCCCGGGCGCATGAGCGGCACGACCGTCGGGCCGTGGCGCAGCGCGAACGCGACCGCCGCCATGTCCTGCGTCTGCAGCGCGTCGGTCAGCTGCGTGTTGCGGAACTCCAGCGGCTCCTTCGCCTTCTTCGCGCGCTTCTTGCCTGCCACTCGTCCAGCGTAATCGCCCGCGGGACCGGGCCCTTCCGCCCGGACTCGGGCCCAGGCTCAGGCGACGGCCCAGGCGACGGCTCAGGCGAGGAAGCCCCGCAGCAGCGCCTCCGAACCGGCGAGGTGGTCGAGGATCGCGGCCTCTGCGGCATCCGGTCTTCCCGCGAGGATCGCGGTCACGATGTGCTCGTGCTGGAGGTTCGAGTGCTCGATGTTGCGCGGCAGCAGCGGGAAGGTGTCGAGCCACTCGTTGACGCGGGCGCGGTTCTCGGCGGCGAGCGCGACCAGCGACGGGATGCCGGCGAGCTCGGCGATCGTCAGGTGCAGCAGGGTGTCGAGCCGGCGATAGTCGGATTCGGATGCCTCTGTCACGAGTTCGTACCGCGCCCACAGCTCGTCGCGCGCGGCGGCGTCGAGCGTGCGTCCGGCGGCGGCGCGGGCGGCGCCGGCCTCGAGCACCCGCCGGAGCCCGAGGACGTCCTCGAGCTCGGCGGTCGTGACATCGCGCGGGTGCGGCGGCTGCGGCAGCGGATCCGCCACGAACGTGCCGCCGTACCGGCCCCGGCGGCGGACGAGGTACCCGGTGTCGGCGAGCTCGCGGATGGCTTCGCGCACGGTGTCGCGGCTGACGGCGTACAGGACGGCGAGCTCGCGCTCGGAGGGCAGCGACTCCCCCGGCGCGACCACCCCGAGGCGGATCGTCTGCACGAGGCGCGCGACGGTGTCTTCGAGCGCGTTGCCTTCGCGCACGGGCCGGTAGACGGCCTTGCGCACCTCCCGCAGCGGCGCGTCGGTCATGGCCGGCCCCCGGCATCCGTCCGGAATTCAGTCAGGCCGTGCCCGAGAACCCCCGACGTGCCGGGACCGCGGGCCGGAGCGCCCACGCAGACCGAGTGCTGAATCATCGAAGCGACCTTACAGCGGCGTGACGTAGGCGTTGGTGATGCCGCCGTCGACCACGAAGGCGGTCGCGGTGATGAAGGAGGCGTCGTCGGAGGCGAGGAAGGCGACCGCGGCGGCGAGCTCCTCGGGCTCGGCGAACCGGCCCATCGGCACGTGCACCAGGCGGCGCTGCGCGCGCTCGGGGTCCTTGGCGAACAGCTCCTGCAAGAGCGGCGTGTTGACCGGGCCGGGGCACAGCGCGTTCACGCGGATGCCCTGCCGCGCGAACTGCACGCCCAGCTCCCGCGTCATCGCGAGCACGCCGCCCTTGGACGCGGTGTACGAGATCTGCGACGTCGCCGACCCCAGCAACGCCACGAACGAAGCGGTGTTGATGATCGACCCCTTGCCCGCCGGCACCATGTGGCGCAGCGCCGCGCGCGAGCAGAGGTACACGCTCTTGAGGTTGACGTCCTGCACGCGGTCCCACGCCGGCAGCTCGGTCGTCTCGATCGAGTCGTCGTCGGCGGGCGAGATGCCGGCGTTGTTGAAGGCGATGTCGAGGCGGCCGAACTCGGCCGCGACGCCGTCGAACACGGCGTTCACCTGGGCCTCGTCGGCGACGTCGATCTGACGGAAGACACCGTCGACCTCGTCGGCCGCGACCTCGCCGGTCGCCGGGTCGAGGTCGGCGATCACGATGCGCGCCCCCTCGGCCGCGAAGCGCCGAGCGGTCGCGAGACCGATCCCCGAGGCGCCGCCCGTGATGATCGCGACCCGGTCCTTCAGGCGCTGCGTCAGATCCATGCTGTTCCCTTCCGCTGTGGCCTGCGATGTCCGGACTTCGCAGGGCCGTTGGTCGCGTGGTCTGCGAGGTCCGGATTTCGCAGCGTCTGGGGAACGCCGGTCACGAGAGATCCGTCGCGAAGAAGACGTTCTTGGTCTCGGTGAAGTGCTCGGCTGCGTCAGGGCCCAGTTCGCGGCCGAGGCCTGAGGCCTTCATGCCGCCGAACGGCGTCCAGTACCGCACCGACGAATGCGAGTTGACCGACAGCACGCCGCTCTTCACCCCACGCGACACACGTACCGCCCGGCCGAGGTTCTCGGTCCATATCGACCCGGCCAGCCCGTAGATCGTGTCGTTCGCCAGGCGGATGGCGTCGGCCTCGTCGTCGAACGGCAGCACCGCGACCACCGGCCCGAAGACCTCCTCCTGCGCGATGCGGTCGCCGCGCTCGGCGAGCACGACCGTCGGCGCGAACCAGAAGCCCTCGCCCAGGGTGGGGTCGCCCGGCTCCGGAGCCGAGCCGCGGAACGCGATGTTCGCACCCTCGAGGAACCCCTCGACAGTGGAGCGGTGGGATGCCGAGATCAGAGGCCCCATGTCGGTCCCGTCTGCGGCGGGGTCGCCCACCCGCCAGGCCTGCACAGCGGGCTCGAGCAGCTCGAGGAATCGGTCGTACGCCGACCGCTCGACGAGGATCCGGCTGCGGGCGCAGCAGTCCTGGCCGGCGTTGTCGAACACGGCGCCGGGCGCCGAGGCGGCGGCCTTCTCGAGGTCGGCGTCGGCGAAGACGATGTTGGCGCTCTTGCCGCCGAGCTCGAGGGTCACGGGCTTGAGCTCGCGGGCGCACCCGGCCGCGACATCCGTCCCCACCGCCGTCGAGCCGGTGAAGACGACCTTGCGCACGTCGGGGTGCGAGACGAACCGCTGCCCCACGACCGAGCCCGACCCCGTCACCACCTCGAGCAACCCGGGCGGCAGCCCGGCGGCCTCCAGCGCCAGCTCCCCGATGCGCACCGCGGTCAGCGGCGTGAGCTCGGCCGGCTTCAGCACGACGGCGTTGCCCGCGGCGAGCGCCGGCGCGAAGCCCCACGACGCGATCGTCATCGGGAAGTTCCAGGGCACGATGATCCCGACGACCCCGTACGGCTCGTGGAACGTCACGTCGAGGCCGCCGGCCACCGGGATCTGCTGGCCCGAGAGCCGCTCGGGGGCTCCGGCGTAGAAGTTCAGCACCTGCGCGACGTGCGCGGCCTCCCAGCGCGCGGACCCGATCGGATGCCCCGAGTTCAGCACCTCGAGCTGTGCGAGCTCTTCGACGTGGGCCTCGATCACGCGGGCGAACGAACGCATCGCGTCGGCCCTCGCCACGGGCGGCAGCGCGGCCCACGTACGTTGCGCGGCGACGGCGCGGGCGATCGCGGCATCCGTCTCCGCCACGTACGCACGGGCGATCTCGCGGATCGGCTGCGCGGTGGCCGGGTTGACCACGGTGAAGGTGCTGCTCATGCGCGTCCCGCTTTCTGACTTCCGTGTCCCGATTCCGGGCACAACGGAGCGCGGGAACGACCGAAATCGGGACATGCTCGCCGGCCGTCGGCGGGTGACATGCTCATGCGGTCACCTCGTGGTGCACCGGGCGAGCGGCGAAGACGGATGCCTCGGCCACGAGCCCCGCGAACAGCCGACGATCCTCGCGATTCTCCTCGGGGTGCCACTGCACGCCGACGAGATACCCCCCGCCCTCCGACTCGAACGCCTGCACCAGGCCGTCGTCGGTGCGGGCGGTCACGACGAGCCCGGCGCCCAGCCGGTCGACGCCCTGGTGGTGGTAGCTGTGCACGTCCAGGCTGCCGGGCCCGACGAGCCCGGCGAGCCGCGAACCCTCGTCGACAGTGACCTCGTTGGTGGCGAAGACGCCGCCGCCGACGCGGTACCGCTCGGTTCCGAGCGTCTCCGGCAGGTGCTGGTGGAGCGTGCCACCGCGCGCGACGTTGACGAGCTGGAGCCCGCGGCAGATCGCGAGCACCGGCATCCGCCGTTCCTCGGCGCCGCGGAAGAGGGCGAGCTCCCACGCGTCGCGGTCGGGGCGCGCAGGATCGGTGAGCGGATGCCGCGCCGCACCGTACAGCGACGGCTCGACGTCCATGCCCCCGGTGAGGATCAGCCCGTCGAGCCCGTCGAGCACCGCCTCGGCCGCGGCCTGCGGGTCGGGCTGCGGGGGCAGCAGCACCGCGACGCCGCCCGAGGCGGTGACCGAATCGAAGTACTGCTGTGGCAGGAACGCCGCTCGGACGTCCCACACTCCCTGCTTCGCCTGCTCGAGGTAGGTCGTCAGGCCGATCACGGGCTTTCGCGTTTCGCCTGGTCGCCGCGCGCCGCGCTCAGCGACCGGCTGATCGGTCGTTGCGCGAGCGAAGCCAGGCGAAACGCTCTCAGAGGCGCTCGAAGCCACGCACCCTCTCCCAGTCGGTCACGGCGGCGTCGTAGGCCTCGACCTCGATGCGCGCCTGGTTCAGGTAGTGGTCCGCCGTGTCGTCGCCGAACGCCGCACGGGCGATGGCCGACTGGTCGAACAGCTGCGCGGCCTCGCGCAGCGTGGTGGGCAGGTGGTCGACCCCCGCGGTGTACGCGTTGCCTTCCAGCCGATCCGGGAGCGGCAGCGCGTGCTCGATGCCGTGGAGTCCGCCCGCGATGATCGCGGCGATCCCGAGGTAGGGGTTGACGTCGCCGCCGGGAACGCGGTTCTCGACGCGCAGCGACGACCCGTGCCCGACCACCCGCAGCGCGCAGGTGCGGTTGTCGACGCCCCACGCGATGCCCGTCGGGGCGAACGAGCCCTTCGCGAACCGCTTGTACGAGTTGATGTTCGGTGCGTACAGCAGCGTGAACTCGCGCAGGGTCGCCAGCACGCCGGCGATCCAGTGCTCCATGAGCGGGCTGAATCCGTGCTCGCCGTCGCCGGCCATGACCGCATCGCCCGCCTCGGAGCGGACCGAGAGGTGGATGTGGCAGCTGTTGCCCTCGCGCTCGTTGAACTTCGCCATGAACGTCAGCGCCTTGCCGTGATGCTCGGCGATCGCCTTCGCGCCGTTCTTGTAGAGCGCGTGCTGGTCGGCGGTCTCGAGCACCTCGGCGTAGCGGAATGCGATCTCCTGCTGACCGAGGTTGCACTCCCCCTTGACACCTTCGGTGTAGAGGCCGGCGCCGTCCATCGACAGCCGGATGTCGCGCAGCAGCGGCTCGAGCCGGCCCGAGGCGAGTAGGTCGTAGTCGACGTTGTAGTCGGTCGAGGGGGTGAGATCGCGGTAGCCCTTGGCCCAGGCATCCCGGTACGTGTCGTCGAAGACGATGAACTCGAGCTCGGTGCCCGAGTATGCGACGAGACCCCGGTCGGCGAGCCGCTGCCGCTGGCGGTTCAGGATGTCGCGCGGCGACTGCACGACGGGCTCGCCGCCTTCCCACGTGAGGTCGGCCATGACCAGCGCCGACCCGGGGAGCCAGGGGATGCGCCGGAGCGTCGCCACATCGGGACGCAGCATCATGTCGCCGTAGCCGGTCTCCCAGCTCGACATCGCGTAGCCGTCGACCGTGTTCATGTCGACGTCGACCGACAGGAGGTAGTTGCACGCCTCCGCGCCGTGCGGCAGCACCTCCTCCTGGAAGAGCCGCGCAGAGACGCGCTTGCCGACGAGCCGACCCTGCGCGTCGGCGAAGGCGACGACCACGGTGTCGATGTCGCCGGCGGCGATGCCGTCGTTCAGCTGCTCGACGGTGAGGTTGCCCGGCATCCGTTCCTCCTCTTGTACCGACGCGCGTCGCGTGTCGTGAGCGCGGTCCCCCCGAACCGCGCTCACCCGCTCACTCTAACCAAAATCCCCTTCAAAGGTAGACACAGCCGACCAATAGGCGCCACAATCGGCGCAAAGCGCATCTGCGCGACCCGAGCGCACGTCCCTTCGCCATTCCTTGGAGGACCGATGTCCCAAGCGAGCAGTGCACCTCAGCCGAAACCCGCGGCACAGGCCGTGGGCGGACCCGCCAAGGTCGCGGGAGCGACCTATACGCGCGCGGGCCAGGACTACTTCGAGAAGCGCGGCCTCAAACGCGCCGCGGGCGTCTGGGGCCTGTGGGGCCTCGCCGTCGCCGCCGTCATCTCGGGCGACTTCTCGGGCTGGAACTTCGGCATCGACTTCGCCGGCTTCGGCGGCATGCTCATCGCCTTCGTGATCCTCGTGGCGATGTACTACGGCATGATCTTCTCGATCGGCGAGATGGCCGCGGCCATGCCGCACACGGGGGGCGCGTACTCGTTCGCGCGGTCGGCGATGGGGCCGTGGGGAGGCCTCATCACCGGCGCCGCCGAGACGATCGAGTACGTCGCGACGACCGCGGTCATCGTCTTCTTCTCGGCCTCGTACGCCGACGCGATCACGGCCGAGCTGCTGAACGTGTCGCTGCCCGGCTGGGTCTGGTGGATCATCCTCTACGCGATCTTCATCGCGCTGAATGCGGCCGGCGCCAGCATCTCCTTCAAGTTCGCCATCGTCGTGTCGGTCATCTCGATCGGCATCATCCTCGTCTTCTCGGCGATGGCGCTCTTCTCCGGGGCGTTCCAGTGGGCCAACCTCTGGGACATCGCCCCCGACCCCGGCCAGACGGAGTTCCTCCCGCACGGCGTGCTGCCGATCCTGTTCGCGCTCCCGTTCGCCATGTGGTTCTTCCTCGGCATCGAGGAGCTGCCGCTGGCCGCCGAGGAGTCGCACGACCCGGTGCGCGACATCCCGCGCGCCGGCTTCTGGGCACGCGGCACGCTGATCGTGACCGGCCTCCTCGTGCTGTTCCTCAACACCGGCGTGCTCGGCGCCGAGGCGACGGGCGTGGCCGCCGAGCCGCTGCTCGACGGCTTCCGCGCCATCGTCGGCGACCAGCTCGCCGCCCTGCTCGCACTGTTCGCGCTCGTGGGGCTCCTCGCCTCGCTGCAGGGCATCATGTTCGCCTACGGCCGCAACATGTACTCGCTCTCACGGGCCGGGTACTACCCGCAGTTCCTGTCGCTGACGGGCAAGCGCAAGACGCCGTGGGTCGCGCTCGTGGTCGGCGCCGTCATCGGCTTCGTCGCGCTGCTCATCATCGAGTTCGCCGGCGGGTCGGGCAGCGTCGCAGGCGCCATCGTCCTCAACATCGCGGTGTGGGGCGCGGTGCTCGCCTACTTCCTGCAGATGGTGTCGTTCATCATCCTCCGCAAGAAGCTGCCGAACGTCGAGCGCCCCTACCGCAGCCCGTGGGGCATCACCGGAGCGGTCATCGCGGCCGCGATCGCGCTCCTGATCTTCGTAGGGTTCCTGCTGAATCCCACGTTCCTGCCCGCGATCATCGCCATCGCGGTGGTGTATGTGGTGCTGCTCCTCGGCTTCGGCCTCTTCTTCCGTCACCGCCTCGTGCTCTCCCCCGAGGAGGAGTACGCCCTCTCCGGCGGCAGCCACGGCGATCCGCAGGCGGAGGGCTACGACGCCATGGAGAAAGAGGTGTTCGGCGACAAGCCCTAGGTTCGGCCACAGACCCTAGCGGGCAAGAGGAGCGGGGCGGCATGGGGACGCCCCGCTCCGTCGTTCTCCGGCTGACGAGATGACGGATGCCGCGCCCGCCGCGTGCGCCGCCCCGCGGGTTCGGGTCGGCACAGGTCGGCGGGGCGCGCTGAGCCGTCGAGATCCGGTCAGTACAGCAGGAACTGCTTGGGCTCGGTCGACGCGATGCCGCCGATCTCGACCGACAGGAAGTAGGAGGCACCGCCGCCCGGCGCGCGGGCGCGCGTCTCGTCGGCGCACGTGCCGACCGCGGAGCGCGTGCGGTCCCACGAGAGAGGCGCGGCGCTGGAGACGGTCTGACCCGCGGCGATCAGGACGATCATGTCGCTGGGCTCGCTCTGGCAGTCCGTGGAGCGCCACCAGATGTCGTCGCCGCTGGTCACCGTGTAGGACTGGGCGGTGGTGCCGACGTTGAGGACGCAGTCCGGTCCGTTGTTGGTCAGGGTGATCGAGAACTGGGGGTTCTGGTCGCCGGCGTACGTGTCGGCGGAGGTCACCGCCTCCACCGCGATCTCGCTCGCGACGCACGGCTGCGCGGAGGGCGTCGCGCCCGGCGTCGGGGTCGACCCCTCCACCACCGCCCCTTCGACCGCGCCGGTCTCGGTGCCGCCCTCCGTCGCCTGGTTCGAGGGCACGGGCAGGGACTCTGCGGTGTTCTGCGACGCGGGCTTCTTCGCGTCGCCCGGGGATTCCGTCGCCGCACCCGCCCACGGCTGGGCGATCAGCAGCCACACGATGCCCGCGATCGCGAGCAGGGCGATGAGCAGCACGATCCGCCGGCGGCGGTAGACCGCCGGGGAGTGGCGACGTCGCGCAGTGGTGCCGGTCATGCTGACAGGGTAACCGCGAGCGCCCGCTTCGCCGGTCGGCGCGCGCCGGATGCCGCGAGCCCGGCCCGCGTCACCTGAGCCGGCCTCGAGCCTCCGTCGCGGTCAGAGGCGCTTGAGCATGCGGGTGTTGCCGAGGGTGTTGGGCTTGACGTGCGCGAGGTCGAGGAACTCCGCGACGCCCTCGTCGGGCGAGCGGATGAGCTGGGAGTACACATCGGGGTCGACGACCTGCTCGCCGATCTGCTCGAAGCCGCGGCGTGTGAAGAAGTCGACCTCGAAGGTCAGGCAGAACAGTCGCGACAGCCCGAGTTCACGCGCGTTCGCCTCGAGCCGCTCGACGATCGCGCGGCCGACGCCGTGGTGCAGCCAGCCGTCGGCGACGATGAGGGTGCGGACCTCGCCGAGGTCCTCCCACATCACGTGGAGCGCGCCGCAGCCGATGAGATCGCCGTTCGCGTCCTCCGCGACGAGGAACTGCTGCGTCGCCTCGTACAGCACCACGAGGTCTTTGCCGAGCAGGATGCGCCGCTGCACGAACGGCTCGAGGAGCGCCTGGATGCGGCGGACATCGCGCGTGCGCGCCGGTCTGACCGTGAACTCTCCCACCCGTCCAGCGTAGAGCCCGTCTGCGTACACGCTTTCGAATCGCTCACTTTGCAGTTTCCAGCCTCGCCGAACTGCAAAGTGCGCGATTCGAAACGGGAGGGAACGCCGCCGAAACGACGAAGACCGGATTCCGCGACACAGGGTTGCGGCATCCGGTCTTCGTGCGAGTCAGGGGTTACGCGTTGGCTGCGAGGTCCGGCGTGGCGGTGATCTCGCCGCCCTGGACGACACCGACCGCGACCTTCTCACCGCGCGGGCCGTGCTCGAACACGAACTCGCCGTTCTGGGCGTCGACCTTCACGTGGTCGCCCGCGTCGAGCTCGCCGTGCAGGATCTTCTCCGACAGACGGTCCTCGATCTCGCGCTGCATCGCACGACGCAGCGGCCGGGCGCCGAGCGCGGGGTCGAAGCCGATCTCGATCAGCTTGTCCTTCGCGGCATCCGTCAGCTCCACCGTCATGTCGCGGTCGAGCAGGCGCTCGCCGAGGCGCTTCGTGAACAGACCCACGATCTGGCGCAGCTCGTCCTTGTCGAGCTGCGGGAAGACGATGATGTCGTCGACGCGGTTGAGGAACTCGGGCTTGAAATTGCGCTTGAGCTCCTCGTTGACCTTGCCCTTCATCCGCTCGTAGGTCGTGCCGCTGTTGCCCTCGACCTGGAAGCCCACCGGGCCTCCGGCGATCGCCGACGAGCCGAGGTTCGTCGTCATGATGATCACCGTGTTCTTGAAGTCGATGACGCGGCCCTGACCGTCGGTCAGGCGACCCTCTTCGAGGATCTGCAGCAGCGAGTTGAAGATGTCGGGGTGGGCCTTCTCGATCTCGTCGAAGAGCACGACCGAGAACGGCTTGCGGCGCACCTTCTCGGTGAGCTGGCCGCCCTCTTCGAATCCGACGAATCCGGGAGGGGCACCGAACAGTCGCGACACGGTGTGCTTCTCACCGAACTCCGACATGTCGAGGGAGATCAGCGCGGCCTCGTCGTCGAAGAGGAACTCCGCGAGGGCCTTGGCCAGCTCGGTCTTTCCGACGCCGGTGGGGCCGGCGAAGATGAACGAGCCCGACGGGCGCTTGGGGTCCTTCAGACCCGCGCGCTGGCGGCGGATCGTCTTGGAGAGGGCGGCGATCGCCTCCTCCTGGCCGATCACGCGCTGGTGCAGCGCCTTCTCCATGAAGACGAGGCGGCTCGACTCCTCCTCGGTCAGCTTGAAGACCGGGATGCCGGTGGCCTGGGCGAGCACCTCGGCGATCAGGCCCTCGTCGACCACCGCGTGGGAGGCGACGTCGCCCGAGCGCCACTGCTTCTCCAGGCGCAGGCGCTCGGCGAGGAGGGACTTCTCCTCGTCGCGCAGCGACGCGGCCTTCTCGAAGTCCTGGCCCTCGGAGGCCTGCTCCTTCTGCTCGCGGACCTTGGCGATCTTGTCGTCGAACTCGCGCAGCTCGGGCGGGCTCGACAGGATCGACAGGCGCAGGCGCGCGCCGGCCTCATCGATCAGGTCGATCGCCTTGTCGGGAAGGAAGCGGTCCGAGATGTAGCGGTCGGCGAGGTTGGCAGCCGCCACGATCGCGCCGTCGGTGATCTGCACCTTGTGGTGCGCCTCGTAGCGGTCGCGCAGCCCCTTCAGGATGTTGATCGCGTGGGGCAGGCTCGGCTCGGCGACCTGGATCGGCTGGAAGCGGCGCTCGAGCGCGGCATCCTTCTCGAAGTGCTTGCGGTACTCGTCGAGCGTCGTCGCGCCGATGGTCTGCAGCTCGCCGCGCGCGAGGAGCGGCTTGAGGATCGACGCGGCGTCGATCGCGCCCTCAGCGGCGCCGGCACCCACCAGGGTGTGGATCTCGTCGATGAAGACGATGATGTCGCCGCGGGTGCGGATCTCCTTGGTGACCTTCTTCAGGCGCTCCTCGAAGTCACCGCGGTAGCGGGAACCGGCGATGAGCGAGCCCAGGTCGAGCGAGTAGAGCTGCTTGTCCTTCAGCGTCTCGGGCACGTCGCCCTTGACGATGGCCTGCGCGAGACCCTCGACGACTGCGGTCTTGCCGACGCCGGGCTCGCCGATGAGGACGGGGTTGTTCTTGGACCGGCGCGACAGGATCTGCATGACGCGCTCGATCTCCTTCTCGCGCCCGATCACCGGGTCGAGCTTGTTGTCGCGCGCGGCCTGCGTGAGGTTGCGACCGAACTGGTCGAGCACCTGCGAGCCTCCCTGCGTGGTGCCCTGGGTCTGCTCTCCCGCGCCGCTGGCGACGCCGGCGGGCTCCTTGCCCTGGTAGCCCGACAGCAGCTGGATGACCTGCTGGCGCACCTTGTTCAGGTCAGCGCCGAGCTTGACGAGCACCTGGGCGGCGACGCCCTCGCCCTCGCGGATCAGGCCCAGAAGGATGTGCTCCGTGCCGATGTAGTTGTGGCCGAGCTGCAGCGCCTCGCGCAGCGACAGCTCGAGCACCTTCTTGGCGCGGGGCGTGAAGGGGATGTGGCCGGTCGGCTGCTGCTGACCCTGGCCGATGATGTCCTGCACCTGCTCGCGCACGGCGTCGAGCGAGATGCCGAGGCTCTCGAGCGCCTTCGCTGCGACGCCCTCGCCCTCGTGGATGAGACCGAGCAGGATGTGCTCGGTGCCGATGTAGTTGTGGTTCAGCATCTTCGCCTCTTCCTGGGCGAGGACGACCACACGACGGGCACGGTCGGTGAATCTCTCGAACATCGTTCACTCCTCCGGGGCACCCCGGTGCGGTGATGCACGTCTGGCGCCTTACATCGAGGGTAACGAGACGGTCGGGAGCGTACGGCCGTGTTCGCCGTGGGCATAGCGCGCCGGTGCCGACATTCGATGAGGACGGATGCCTTGCGCCGAGGCATCCGTTCCCTTATCGTTTTTCGATAACAACGTTTATCGATATGGAAGGAGCGTGGGATGAGCGACATCCAGCGGACCCACGTCACGCGGGCGGAGGGCATCACCTTCGGGCTGATCGCCACGGGCGCGGTCAGCGTCGCGATCGCGGCGCTGGTCGCGATCATCCAGGGGGCCGTCTCGCTGTTCGGCAGCGACGTCACGGTGCGCATGCCGGTCACCGGAGGCGACGTCACGGGGCTCGAGGGCGTCCCCGACATCACCGCAGCGCAGTACGCGTCCGCCGACGTCACGTTCCTGTCGCTGCCCGCCGGTGCGAGCTGGCTGCTGTTCCTGGAGGTGGCCCTGCCCGCCCTGGCGACGATCGGCGTGTGCGCCGTCGCGTGGTGGCTCGGTGTGTCGCTCATCCGCGCGCGGCCGTTCCGCCGGACGATGTCCACCGCGATCGGCGTGGCCGCATGCCTCGTCATCGCCGGCGGAGGGTTCGGCCAGCTGCTCGGGGCGATCGGACGAGCCGTCCTCGTCGAGGATCTCGCGTCGACCTCCCCCGAGGTCACCGACACCTTCTGGGTGTTCCTCGTCGAGCTGAACCTCGCGCCGGTCGGCTGGGGCTTCGCGCTCGCACTGGTCGCCGCGGCTTTCGCGGTGGGCTCCAGCCTGCAGCGCGACACGGAAGGACTCGTGTGATGCTCGAGACGACGAAGAAGGAGCGCAGCGACATCGTGGCGACGCTCGTCACCGCCGGCGTGGTGGGCGCGATCGCGCTCATCGCGTCGGTCACCCGGTGGCTCGAGACCTTCACCCTCGACGGGGTCTCCGTCGCCGTGCCGTTCGCCGGGGTCTCCGCGGATTTCGCGCCGGCCGACGGCCTGCCCGTGACGACGGTGCAGGTGACCGAGGGCGAAGTCGTCGCCGAAGGGGTCAACGCGCTGTCGACTTTCTCGCTCGGCGCGTCGATCATCCTCGGCGCCGCCGTGTGGATCGCCGTCATCGCCCTGTTCGGAGCGCTCGGACTCCGGTTCCTCCGCGGCCGGTTCTTCGATCCGTCGAACCCTCGACTGCTCGACGCGGCGGCCTGGACCATGCTCGGCGGCGCACTCGCGGTCTATTTCCTCGAGACCCTCGGGCGAAACGGGGTGCTCGCCGCCGCGGGGCTGGCGGACTTCCTGCCGAGCTCCTGGGCGCTCACGGCATCGTTCATCCCGGTCTGGATCGCCGCCATGGTCATCGGCTTGATCTCGGTGGCGTTCCGCCGCGGCATCCGTCTGCAGCGCGACACGGAAGGACTCGTGTGACCCCCGCCGACGACGACGGCCCGAGCGGCGTCCACTGCCGGCTCGACGAGCTGCTCGAGGAGCGGGGCATGACCCTCACGCGCCTGGCGGAGCTGGTCGGCGTCTCGGTCGTCAACCTGTCGATCCTCAAGAACGACCGCGCCCGCGCCATCCGCTACTCGACGCTGTCGGCGATCTGCCGCGCGCTGGATTGCGAGATCGGCGAACTGCTCGTGCGCGCCGACTGAGGCGATCCCGGATGCCGCGGGCCGCGGCATCCGGGATCTTCGTCGTCAGTCGTGGCCGATGATCGGGATCCGGACGTCGTCGAACTCGGCGCCGGTGAGGATCGCGAACACCTCGGCGTCGTCGTCGACGCCGCTGACCTGTGCGACCACGCCGCGCGGGACCATGTCCATCGTGCAGGCCTGGTCCGCGGGCGGCGTGGTGAAGGTCACGGTCACTTCGGAGCCCGAACCCTCGACGTTCTCGATCACGGCGGGACACGTCGACGAACCCCACGTGAGGATCACGAACTGGCCGTCGGCGTCCGTCCAGCCGGCGCTCGGCAGGTAGTCCGTCTCACCGCTCTGGTCGAGGCCGGGCACGGGGTCGAGGTCGGCCTCGCCGGTGTAACCGTCGCCGGTGACCCGGATCTCGAGCTCCTGCGTCGTGTCGGCCTCCTCGGGCAGCCCCACCACCGTCACGCGGGGCACCATGTCCATGGTGCACGCCGTGTCGTCCGCGGGGTTGACGAGCTCGACCTCGAGCACGCCGTCGGCGTACGAGACGTCGCCCGCCGTGGGCACGCACGTCGAGGAGCCGTACGTGACCAGGCCGATCATGCGACCGCCGTCGAGCCAGGCCGCCTCGAGGTCCATGTCGTCGGCGTCGTCGTCGACCGACGGCGACGGCGACGAGGAGTTGGGCCCGGTGCCGGCCGGGCTCGCGCAGGCGGTCAGGAGTCCGGCGGTCAGCAGAGCCAGACCGGCCGCGGCGATGAGTGAACGGGAGCGAAAGGGCATGCGGGCCTCCTCGGTATCCGCGGACGCCGTTCCCGGCATCCGTCCATCCCTATGGTGTCGCAGATCAGCCCGGAATCTCAGCACAACGATCACGCGATGGTCACGATCAGCCGGGAGATCGCCCCACCCTCACTGCAGCGCCGACGTCAGCCGCGCGAGATTGTCGAGGACGGTCGAGCGCAGTGGCTGCTTCTCCCATTCCTCGAGCGTGAGCTCGCGGCTGAGCGAACGATACATGTCCTCGACGGTGCGCATCTGACGGACGAACTCCTCGCCGCGCACGAGCATCGAGATCTCCATGTTGAGACCGAAGCTGCGCATGTCCATGTTGCTCGAGCCCACGATCGCGACCTCGTCGTCGATGGTGAGGCTCTTGGTGTGGAGGATGAACGGCTTCTTGTACATCCAGATCTTCACCCCGGCGCGCAGCAGCGCCTCGTAGTAGCTGCGCTGCGCGTGGTAGACGATCGCCTGGTCGCCCTCTTCCGAGACGAAGAGTTCGACGTGGATGCCGCGCTGACAGGCCGTGGTGATGGCCAGCAGGAGCGCTTCGTCGGGCACGAAATACGGGCTGACCACGATGATCTTCCGCTGCGCTGCGTATAGCAGTCCGGCGAACAGCTTGAGGTTGTTCTGGAACTCGAACCCCGGGCCCGACGGGATGATCTGGCAGTCCAGGTCGCCCGGTCCGCTGGTCACGTCGAACAGGTCGATGTCGTCGGTGAGCACCTCGTCGGTCTCGCTGTACCAGTCGCTGAGGAAGACCGCGTTGACGGATGCCACGACCGGGCCCTCGATGCGCGCCATGAGGTCGACCCAGTGCAGGCCGCGACGGATGTTCTTGCGCAGGTTGTACGTCGAATCGGTGACGTTCTGCGAGCCGGTGAAGGCGACACGGCCGTCGACCACAAGGAGCTTGCGGTGGTTGCGCAGGTCGGGACGCTGGTACTTGCCGCGCAGCGGCTGGACCGGGAGCATCAGGTGCCATTGCGCGCCCATCGCGCTCAGGCGCTTGAGGGTGCGCTTGTAGTGCGGCTTCCCGCGGTTCGCCCAGTGGTCCAGCAGGACGCGCACCGTGACGCCGCGGGCTGCCACCTCTTCGAGCGCGCGGAAGAAGTTGTCGGTCGCGGCATCCGTCTGCAGGATGTAGAACTCGACGTGGACGAACCGCTCGGCCTCTCGGATGGCGTCGGCCATCGCATCGAGGCTCTCCTGGTAGTCGGGGATCAGATTCGCCGCGTTGTCGCCCGCGAGCGGCATGGCGCCGAGGTTGCGGTTGAGGGTGACAAGCGACGTGAACCAGCCCGGGGCGTGGGGGCGCAGCGTTCCGAAATCGAGCGACGCACTGGTGTCGTGGATGTACTCGTTGATGCGCTCCTGCTTGCGGCGCCGCTTGCGCGGCAGCCGGGGGTTGCCGATCAGCAGGAACAGGAACACCCCGATGATCGGGATGAAGTAGATCGCGAGCAGCCACGCCATCGCCGCGGTGGGGCGCCGGTTGCGCGGGACCACGATGATCGCCGTCACGCGGATGACGAGGTCGATGACGAAGACGAGCACCACCCACCACGTCGCGTCGAACGTGATGGTGATCACCGGGCGAGGCCTCTCGACGGACCGGTCGCGCGGATCGGGACGATCGGACCACCGGCGGATGGGACAGTGTGCCCACACTATCGGGGAGGGCCGACGCCGCCCGGCAGCCCGGGCCTCGCGGCGTGGGCGGGGTCTCGGGCGGGCGCGGGCGTCGGTCCGGCGGACGCGATGCCCGGACCGCCGTCAGCGGTCGGCGAGGGCAACGTCAGCGGTCGGCGGGGCCGCCGTCAGCGGTCGGCGGAGGGCAGCCGTCAGCGGTCGACGGAGGCTGCCGGTGCGACCGGCGGGAGTCCGCGCTTCGCGCGCTCCTCGGCCTCGAGCTTCGCGTAGACGCGGCGCTCGGTGCGGTCGGCGCGGATCACGCTGCGCATCACGAAGAAGAAGATCAGCGACACGACGACGGTCGGCAGGAGCGTCCACAGCACCGCGACCCAGTAATCCATGCCTTCCAGGATACGCGGTGCCGATGAAGACTCCTCCCCAGGCAGTGCACGGGCCCGGATTCGGTCGCTGCTCCACAGCCTGGATCGCGTGTTCGGGGCTCACCCCTTCCTCCACAGGTCGGCCCCGGGAGCCATCTCCCGCGGAGTGCGTGGCACGGCGGCGCCCAGCCTCCCCCGCGCGGTCGCCTTTCGGGAGAGTCGTCCTTCATGACCCCCACTGTCGTCAAAGCCGCGGACGCCGCGCAGTTCCTGTCCTTCGTTCCCCGCATGCTCGGGTACCACCCGACGCAGAGCCTCGTCGTGATCCCGTTCGACGGCGGGCGCAGCCTCGGCGCCATGCGGTTCGATCTGCCCGACGGCGACGTCGAGGCTGTCGACCGCGTCGCGGCGACCGTGACCGGCATGGTGTGCCGACTCCCGGACGCCGACGCCGTCGCCGCCATCGCGTACACCGACGCACGATTCGAGGACGAGGGGCGGATGCCGCACCACGAGCTTCTCGCCGCGCTCGAGCGCCGCGCCGACGCGTGCGGCCTGCGCGTCACCGACCTGCTGTGCGTGGCCGCCGACGGCTGGGGCTCGTTCCTCGACGCGGACTGTCCCGTGGAAGGACGACCCCTGGGCGAGCTGGCCTGGAGCGGTCCCGGCGACGTCCCGGAGCCGGACGGCGACCAGTCGACCGGCGCGGACCTTCCCGACGTCTCGGCGGAGGAATGCGAGCTGGTCGCAAAGGCGCTGGACGCGCTCGATCGCGCGGTCTCGGTGCTGTGCGGACCCGACTCAGCGGGCGCTCCGACACAGCGGAGCCCCCGGTCGTCCCGCTCGGCGTTCGGGCCGGCCGCCGATGCCGCGCGCACGGCGGAGAAACCGTCCGACCTGATGCCCGGCGTGACTCGCCCGGGGGCGGGCCCGTCCGACCCGACCGGCGCGGCGGGCACTGCGTCGTCGAGTCGCACTGCCGACCTGGGGCCCGTGCCCGCGCCGGTGTCGGGTTGGACCGAGGACGCGGCATCCGTCACCGCATCATCGGATCGGATCGACCCGCGCGCACTGGCCGCCGTCTGCGGCTTCGACGACCTTCCCGGGTTCTTCGAGGATGCGCTCGCCGTACCGCCCGAGGACGCCGACCCGTACGAAGCGGCCGCGCTGGTCTGGTGCCTGGCCCGGCCGTCGCTGCGCGACGTCGCGCTCGTGCAGTGGAGCGGCGATCTCGCGCAGGGCGATGAGGCGTTCGACGCCCAGCTGCGGTGGGAGTCGGGCGAGGAGTACCCCGCGCACCTGGCGATGCGCATGTGGGGCGAGGGCGACAGGCCGCAGATCGCTCGGCTGGAGACGGCGCTGGCGCGCGCCCGGCATGCGGCCGCTCTCGCACCCCGAGAGCTGCGACCGGGATCGCTCGCGATGTGCGCGTGGCTGTCGTGGGCGCTCGGACGCTCCACACATGCCGCCGCCTATGCGGAGCGCGCCTGCGAGATCGAGCCCGAGCACGGGCTGTCGCAGATCGTGCTCTCGTTCGTCGGCGCCGGGCACCTGCCCGACTGGGCGTTCCGTCGCGCAGGCGCGCGGTGACGCGGGGAACACTCCTCGCAGCCCGCGCGACCCGCGCGGTGAGACGTGGGGTCGCCCCGCAGGTCTCGCTACTTGACCAGCGGGAAGAGGATCGTCTCGCGGATGCCGAGCCCGGTGACCGCCATCAGGAGTCGGTCGATGCCCATGCCCATGCCGCCGGTGGGCGGCATGCCGTGCTCGAGCGCGCGCAGGAACTCCTCGTCGATGCGCATGGCCTCCAGGTCGCCGCGCGCCGCCAGCTTCGCCTGCTCGACGAAGCGGTCACGCTGGATGACGGGGTCGACGAGCTCGGAGTAGCCGGTGGCCAGCTCGAAGCCGCGCACGTACAGGTCCCACTTCTCCACGACGCCCGCGATGGAGCGGTGCTCGCGCACGAGCGGGCTGGTGTCGAGCGGGAAGTCCATGACGAACGTCGGGCGGTGCAGACCCGGCTTGACGAAGTGCTCCCACAGCTCTTCGACCAGCTTGCCGTGGATCGCGTGCGGCGGCAGGTCGACGCCCTCCGCCTCGGCCAGGGCGACGAGCTCCTCGAACGGCGTCTCCGGCGAGATGGTGCGACCGGCCGCCTCCGAGAGCGAGTCGTACATGGAGAGCCGGTCCCACTGACCGCCCAGGTCGTACTCGGTCCCGTCGGCCCACGTGACGGTGGTCGAGCCCGAGATGGCGACCGCGGCGTTCTGGATGAGCTCCTGCGTGAGGTCGGCGATCCCGTTGTAGTCGCTGTACGCCTGGTAGGCCTCGAGCATCGCGAACTCGGGGCTGTGCGTGGAGTCGGCGCCCTCGTTGCGGAAGTTGCGGTTGATCTCGAAGACGCGATCGATGCCGCCGACCACGGCGCGCTTGAGGAACAGCTCGGGCGCGATGCGCAGGTACAGGTCGGCGTCGAACGCGTTCGAGTGCGTGATGAACGGGCGGGCGGATGCCCCGCCATGCTGCACCTGCAGCATCGGGGTCTCGACCTCGATGAAGTCGTGGGAGGCGAACGTCTGACGCAGGCTCTGGTTGACCTTCGCGCGCGCCAGCACCGTCTCGCGCGCACGGTCGCGCACGATGAGGTCGAGGAAGCGGCTGCGGACGCGGCTCTCCTCGCTCAGCTCGGTGTGCAGGTTCGGCAGCGGCAGGACGGCCTTCGAGGCGATGCGCCACTCGCTGACCATGATCGACAGCTCGCCCCGGCGGCTGGAGATGACCTCGCCCGAGACGAAGACATGGTCGCCGAGATCGACGAGCTCCTTCCACGCCTGCAGCGACTCGTCGCCGACGGCCGCCAGCGACACCATCGCCTGGATACGGCTGCCGTCGCCGGCCTGGAGGCTGGCGAAGCAGAGCTTGCCCGTGTTGCGGCTGAAGACGACGCGGCCCGCGACGGCGGCGGTGACGCCGGTCTCGGCGCCGGCCTCGAGATCGGCGAACCGCTCTCGGAGCGCGGGGACGGTGTCGGTGATGGGCACGCTCACCGGGTAGGGTCCGCCCGCGGCGTCGGTCCGCTCCGCGACCAGCCGCTCGCGCTTGGCCAGCCGCACGGCCTTCTGCTCGAAGACGTCGTCTTCGGTCAGCTCTGTCGGCTCGGCGGTCTCGGCGGGCGAGGTCGTGTCGGTCACGGGATGTGCTCCTCGGTGCGGTGTTCTCCGCAGAATGCGGACCCCCAAGTCTATCGGCGGGCGCCTCCGGCCTTTCTGAACAGCCGGTGGCCCCGGCACCGGCCTCCCTTGGCGAGCACCCTGCACGCGAGTAGGGTCGGGGGCGCCCAGGAGGGATCACCTCGACCGGATCGGACGTCGCCATGCCGAGAGCACGTCGCACGATGTCGGATCACGCGGGCTTCTGGGTCGTCGCGGCCGCCTTCACGACCGTCACCGCGTACGCGACGGTGCCGACACCGCTGTACCCGCTGTACCAGGCGGCCGACGACTTCCCAGTGACCGTGGTGACCTTCATCTTCACCGCGTTCGCGGTCGGAGTGGTGTTCAGTCTGTTCCTGATCGGGCACATCAGCGACTGGGCCGGGCGGCGGCGGATGTCGGTGATCGCCCTGCTCGTCTCGGCGCTGGCCGCAATCGTGTTCATCGCGTGGAACTCGGTCCCCGGGCTCATCGTGGCCCGGTTAGTCGACGGGGTCAGCGTCGGCATCATCAGCGCCGCCGCGACGGCTCACCTGGCCGAGCTGCGCGCGCGAGCGCGTCCCGCGGAGCAGCCGGTGGTCGCGGCATCCGTCGCCGGAGCCGCCAATCTCGGCGGACTGGCCCTCGGACCGCTCATCGGCGGCGTCTTCGCCGAGTACGCGCCCGATCCACTGGAGCTGCCGCACGTCGTCTTCCTGGTGCTCTTCATCGCGGCGGCGCTGCTGCTGCGCCAGGTGCCCGAGACGGTCGACACGTCGGCATCCCATCCGGCGTACCGGCCGCAGCGACTGGCGTTCCCGCCCACGTCGCGCGCGGCCTTTGCGGCCGCGAGCACCGGCGCGGCGGCCTCGTTCGCGCTGTTCGCGCTGTTCACCTCACTCGCCCCGACGTTCCTGCACGACACGTTCCACGTCTCGGACCACCTCGTCGAAGGTGCGACGGTCTTCGCGGTCTTCGGGGCGGCGGCCGTCGCTCAGGTGCTCCTCGTCCGCGTCGCGCAGCGCACGCAGCTGCCCATCGCGATCGTGTGCTTCGCCGTCGGCCTCGCGTCGATCGCCGCGGGCGCCCTGATCCCCACGCTCGCGCTCTTCATCGCCGGGGGCGTGGTCGCCGGAGCAGCCGCCGGCATCATGTTCCGCTCGGCGATCGCCGTAGCGGGCTCTCTCGCCGCACCCGACCGCCGGGGTGAGACGCTGGCGCTCCTCTTCCTCATCGCGTACGGCGGGCTGGTCGCACCGGTGCTCCTCGTCGGACTCAGTCTCTCGTTCTGGAGCGAGGCGACGGTCCTGCTCGTCTTCTCCGCCGTTGTGCTCGTGGTGACGCTCGGCGCCGGGGTCGCCATGCGTCGGAGCTCGCTCCCGGCCACCCCGCGTTCGGAGGACCGGGTGCGCTGAGGCCGGCGCCGACGCCTCGGCGGGCCGCGCCGACGGGCCTGGCGAGCCGCGTCGACCGCCTGGCGGGGCCGCGCCGACGGGCGGACTCTGCTCAGGACAGGTCGACGGGTTCCCCCAGCGGCGCCCACCTCACGCGATCGCGCACGTCGCCGGGTGCCGCCTCGAAGACGTCGGCTGCCGCCTCCTCCTGCTGCGAGAAGTGACTCCACCCCTCGACGTGGATCGGCACCGCGACTCCGGGCTGGGCGAGAGCGATGAGCTCGACGGCGTCCTCGGCGTTCATCGTGTACGCCAGCGGCCCTGTCAGCGGGAACTTCACCGCACCGATGTGCACGAGGGCGACATCGGGCCGAAGGCCGCGCGCCGCCGCGCGCAGGGCGCCGTACATCACCGTGTCACCGGTCATCCACAGGCCCGGGCGTGCGGCGCCGTCCAGGGTCAGCGAGAACCCCACGACCGGTCCCACGATCGGGCGGGTGAGCGGCGCACCGTGCCGGCAGGGCGTCGCCGTGACAGCGAGGTCGGGCTTTCCCTCCGCCGTGAGAGTCACCGTGTCTCCGGCTCGAAGCCCGCGGGCGTTCGTGTGGCCGCCCCCTGACGACAGCTGCTTCGCGCCGGCGAGGGTGGTCAGCACCGTTCGCGCCGACGACAGCGCGGCGCGGCCGGCATCGTCGAGGTTGTCGGCGTGGTGGTGGTGGCTGAGCAGCACGACGTCCACCTCGCCGATCGCCTCGGGCGACAGCGCGGGGCCGGCTGTCTTCCGCGAGCTCGTGCCCAGCGCGAACGCGTACGTCCGCCCCGGCGGGTCGAAGGTGGGGTCGGTGAGGATCCGCCACCCCGCCCATTCGACGAGGGCGGTGGGGCCGCCGATCCGTGTGACGCGCATGTCGCCTCCCAGCCGGGTCGGATCTCAGCCGAGGTAGATCTCGGCGTTGTCGATGAATCGGTGCCCCGCCACCGTCGCCGCGATGAGGGCGAGCGCGGGGCCGCTGCTGCCCTCGTCGACCGGCAGGAAGGTCGCGGGGTCCACGACACTCAGGTACTCGAGCCTGATGCGGGGCTCCCCCATGAGCGTCGACTGGGCCGCCGCGATGCAGGCGTCCACTCCGCGATCGGCGTTGGCGGCGGCGGCGTCCAGGGCCGCCGGGAGAAGGACGGCGGCCGCGAGGTCGCGCTCCTCGAGCATGCCCACCCGGGTCGACACCGGCAGGCCGTCATCGCCGCGCACGGTCTCGACGGTGGCGATCTCGACGTCGAAGAACAGGTCGCGCACCATGCGGCGCACGAGGAATACACGCTGCCGGTCGCGCTCGCCGTACACGGCGACATCGGGCCGGACGAGGTGGAGCAGCTTGGCCTCGACGGTGAGGAGCCCGTCGAAGTAGAACGGGCGGGAGCGCCCCTCGTAGCGAAGACCGAGGTCGCCGGCGCTCACCTTCGTGGTCGCCGACCCGTGCGGCAGCAGCTCCGCGGCGTCCGGCGCGAACACCACCTCCACGCCGAGGGACTCCAGCAGCCGGGCGTCCTCATCGGGCGTGCGGGGGTAGGCGGCGAGCTCGGCAGGCGAGGAGAACCGGAGCGGGTTGACGAAGATCGACACCACCACCACGTCGGCGACCTCGCGGGCGCGATGGACGAGATCGATGTGTCCGTCGTGGAGCGAGCCGATGGTCGAGATGAGGGCGACGCGGACGCCGGGATTCGCCGCGCGGACCTCGGCCAGACGGGCGCGCAGCCCGTCGATGGTGCTGATCATCCTTGGATCGTAGCGGTGGGCTCGGCGCCGGGACCGGACCCGGCCTCCGCGAGGGCGTGGTCGATCGTGGTGTGTGCGAGCGCCGACAGGAACGACCCGGGGTGCGGGACGCCCGCCTCTGCCAGGAGCGACGTCGCCTGGTGCACGATCGACCTCGAGAAATCGCGGGCGGTGGCGATCGCCTCGGCGTACGCCGGACGCGCCGCCTCGTCCACCACGACGGGCTCGCACCCGAGCTCGACCGCCAGCGCCTGCGCGATCGGCAGCACCGGGCCGGGCGCGGTGACCGCCGCATAGCCGCTCGTGAGGGCACGCAGGTCCATCGACGTGCCGCTGAACTCGATGGCCGGATGGACCGCGAGGGGGATCGCGCCCTTGGCCATCGCGGGCGACAGGATGCCGGTGCCCCACGCCGGGTCCGTGTGCAGCACGAGCTGCCCCGGCTGCCAGGCCCCGACCTCGGCGAGACCGATCACCAGGCCTTCCAGCTGGTCGTGGGGCACGGCGACGATGACGAGTTCGCTCCGCCGCACCACCTCGGTGGCGTCGAGGACGGGGATGCCCGGCAGGATCGCCTCCACGCGCTCCGGATCGGATCCCGCCGTGATGCCGACGAGCGCGTGGCCGGCCCCGGCGAGCGCCGCACCGAGCACGGGCCCGACCCGGCCGGCACCGATGATCCCGACACCGAGGCGGCCTTCCCGCGTCACGCCTGCTCCTCCGCTCCGGCGCCCTCGGCGCCAGCAGACGGTCCCGTCGCCGCCGGGTGCGCCGACCCGAGCTGGCCGGCCCCCACCGGGGCGCCCGCCGTGGCCACCCCGGACGCCGGCGCCGCGGCGACGGTGAGGGGCGCGGCATCCGTCGCCTCCTCGGCCCAGCGATGCGTACGGTCGATGAGCGCGGCGCGCACCGAGCCGCGCGCGACGTCGTCGAACAGGGCGAGCGCGGTGTCGCGGTCGACGGCGGCGAGGAAGGGTGAGACGGGGCCCGCGACGACGTGGGCGCGCACATTGGTCACCCCGGTGGCCCGGTCCAGGGGGCCCTGGTAGAGCCCGAAGCTCTGCAGCCGCGCCAGGGGCAGGATGACGAGCTTGCGCCACACGACGCCACGGCGCATCAGCAGGACATCGCCGGTGAGGCGGAAGCCGTTGCGGCGGTACGAGAGGGGGCGGATCCACCACGCGCGCCGCGGGGTGTTGGTGAACGTGTCGACCTCACCGGGCCCGAACATGCCCTCCTGCACGATGAGCGCCCGCTCGTCGTCGGGGAGGGACGGCTGGAGCAGCCGCAGCACGCGATCGACGTCGGCCGCGGTGCCGACGGGGAGGACGGTCGTGAACTGGTCGGTCGTGGTGTCGGCGGAGCTGCGACCGGTGAGCCGGTTGATGCGGATGGTCCACCAGCCGGCCGGACGCCACAGGATCGGCTGGGTCACCTCGACGGCGTGGATGCGGCCGGGCGGCACGATCTCGGTGATGGTGGTGAAGAGTCCGAACGTGATCCGCACACCATCGGGGGTGGGGGCGATCGAGTAGCGCAGCGACCTGACGATCGAGCGGATCCAGTACGCCCCGAAGCCGATGATCGCCGGCACGAAGCCGAACAGCATCCAGGTGGCTCCCCGGCTGACGCCCACGACGATCACCACGATCGCGACCAGCAGCGCCACCGTCGACATGCTCAGGACGTGGGATGCCACGAGCCGGCCGACCGGGATGTGCACGACCGATTCGACCTCGGCCACGGGCGCCTCAGGTCCCTCGATCATGCCGGTGATCTCACGGCCGACCGTGTGGCTGAGGGCCGCGACGCGGCCGGGCGCGTGAGCGCCGGCTGGTCCCGCCGGGCCCGCCGGGCCCGCCGCCGTGGCGAGCCGGCGACCGGAAGCCAGGCGGAGGATGTCGGCGCGCACCGCCTCGGCGTTGGACGTCGAGAGGTACTCGAGCTTCACGTTCGCGTCGGCGCCGGCGCCCACGACCTCGAGCTTCGCCATGCCGAGCAGGCGCGCGACCATCGGGCGGGCCAGGTTGACGCCCTGCACGCGGTCGAGGGGTGCGCGGCGCTGGGTGCGGAACAGGATGCCGCTGCGCACCTCGACGTCGTCGTCGGTGATGCGGAACGTGTGGAACCGCCACGACGTGTAGAAGACCGCGACGATCACGATCAGCGCGGCCAGCACCGCGAGCAGGGCCAGCACGTAGAGGTTGTTGGCGATGATGAAGTCGATCGGGTCGCCGCCCGCGTTCTCCCATTCGCCGACCTCGACCCCGATCTCGGGAGCGAGCCACGGCAGGAAGATGAAGACGAGCCGATCGCGGAGGTTGGCCAGGACGATGCCGATGACGACGATCAGGAACAGGCCGCCCCGCAGCAGCGGCGTGAGCGGGTGCAGCCGGTGCCATTCGCCGTCGCTCAGCGGCGAACGCACGAGCTGCGGCGGCGGTGCGCCCGGCGCGGGCGGAGCGTCCGGCGCAGACGGCGCACCCGGCGCGAGCGAAGCGCCCGGCGCGCCCGGTGAGGACTCCGGCGTCGTCGGCTCGGGTGGGATGGGCGGGCCGTCGCTGGGCTCGGGAACCGTGGTCATAGTCCTGTGCGCCGGGCCTCGGCGACCTCGACCAGGTGGTCGCGGAGCGTCTCGGCCGTCGACTGCTCGAGGCCGGGGATGACCACTCCGGTCGCGGCGGCGGCCGTGACGAACTTCAGCTGGGCGATGCCGAACCCTCGGTCGAGCGGCCCGTGCGTGATGTCGATGAGCTGCATGCGCCCGTAGGGCACCGCGACGAAACGCTGCCAGAGGATGCCGCGGCGGAAGACGAGGTCGTCCGCACGCAGCTGGTAGCCGATGGAGCGGGCCTGCCGCGGCAGGATGGCGAGCGTCCAGGCGAGGATCACCGTGAGGATGCCGCCGGGGATCCAGGCCCACAGCTGGTGCATGAGCAGCGTCAGCACGAGGGTCGCCGCGATGACGATCACCAGGAACGACCCCGTCGAGATCAGCTGCACCGTGACGTACTTGGGCGAGATCTGGTGCCAGACGCCGCCTTCCAGTGCGAGGCGGTTCTCGGACCGCGGCTCGACGATCCGCTCGAACGTCGCGCCGCCCGTTTCAGTGGTCGTGGATTCGCGGCTCGAGTCCCGGGTCGTCTCCTCCGGGCTGTTCGTCATCGTCGTCCTTCCGGATCGTGCACAGGTGCTCCGCGACCAGACCGGCGGCGACCAGCAGGGCGCCGCACACGGTCGTCGCGATGACCGTTCCCAACGAGCCTAGCGAGGGTGTGACGGGCCGAGTGGCGAGGAAGATCCACAGCCCGGCGCCGAGGCCGCCGAGCGCCGCACCCACGATGCTCGAGGCCTTGGCGAGCATCGCGATGCGCACCGCCCGGAACGGGTCGACCTTCGCGCCGGAGCTGCCGTGCGTGGCCCGGCGGATCGGGATCGCGAGCCCGACCACGACGGCCCCGAGCAGCACGAGCAGGATCGGCAGCGTCACGGCGGGAGTGAAGGTGGGTCGCCCGGCCGACGTGAGGATCTGATCGACGAGGAAGCCCGCAGCGACGCCGAGGACCGCGGCGACCAGCAGGACGCCGGCTCCGGTGCGCTTCATCGATCCCCTCGCAGTCGCCGCAGCGCCTCATCGACGCGCCCTACGCCGGGCAGCACCGCGTCGGGGTCCACCGCGAGCCACGGGCCGAGCACGAAGTCCCGCTCCGCCGCACGCGGATGCGGCAGCAGCAGGTCGGAGTCGTCGCTGACGACGTCGCCGTAGGCGATGAGGTCGAGGTCGAGCGTGCGGTCCTCCCAGCCGCCCTCGCGCGCCGAGCGCCGCGTCGACCGTTCGCGGCCGTGCCGCTGCTCGATCGTGTGGAGGTACCCGAGCAGCACCGAGGGAGCCAGCCGGGTGGTGAGGATCGCCACCGCGTTGAGGTAGGCCGGGGCCGAGGCATCCGGCCCCTCCGGCTTCATGGCCACCGACTCGATCGGCTCCGACACCCGCACCGCGTCGACGAGCGGCACCCGCGCGAGGTCCTTGATCGCGGCGGCCATCGTCTCGGCGCGGTCGCCGAGGTTGGCGCCGAGGGCGACGACGGCCTCGACGGCCTCCCTCGGGTGACGCTCGGTCTCACCGTCGAAGCCCTGCGCGAAGCGGCGGTTCACGAGCCCACCGTCCAGGCCGGCGACTCGGGTCGGGCACGGCGGATCGTCACCGAGACGTCGGAGAACGGCACCGTGATCGGGGCCTGCGGCTTGTGGACGGTCACCGCCACCATGCGCACGAGCTCGTGAGCGAGCAGGTCGTCGGCGATCCGCGCCGCCACCCCCTCGATGAGGTTGAGCGGTTCGCCCCCGACGAGCTCCACGATGCGCTCGGCGACATCTCCGTAATGCACGGTGTCGGAGACGTCATCGGATGCCGCGGCCCGAGCCGTGCTCACGTACAGGGTCACGTCGACCACGAACTTCTGGCCCTCGCGCCGCTCGTCCTCGAACACGCCGTGGTGCCCGTACGCGCGGACGCCTGTCAGCGTGATCTCGTCGACGAAGTCCATCGGCTCCCTTCCTGCCAGCTGCGCGCCACGATGAGTGCGTCGCGGGTGCCGGCGACATCGTGCACCCGTACCGCCCACGCGCCGGATTGCGCTGCCAGAGCGCTGGTCACGGCGGTCGCGAGGTCGCGTCGGGACTCGTCCGCATCGGCGGGATCCTCGGCCAGTGCCTCGGCGAGGAACCGCTTGCGACTGGTGCCCACGAGCACGCGAGGGCCGAGCCCCGCGAGGCGGTCGAGTCCGCGCAGCATCGCCCAGTTCTGGGCGCCCTTCTTGCCGAACCCGATGCCGGGATCGAGGATGATCCGCGATGGAGCGATGCCGGCGGAGGCCGCGACCTCGATGCGAGTGCGCAGCTCGGCGATCACCTCGTCGACGACGTCGTCGTACTCGGCGCGCGCATACATGTCGGTGGAGTGCCCGCGCCAGTGGCCGAGCACGACGTCGGCGTCGGTGGCGGCGACGGCCGCGAGCAGCTCCGGGTCGGCGAGACCGCCGGACACGTCGTTCACGATCCGCGCTCCCGCCTCGACCGCGGCCGCCGCGGTGGAGGCGTTCATGGTGTCGATGCTGACCACCAGGCCCGCCTCCGCCAGGGCCCGCACGACGGGGAGCACGCGATCCTGCTCGAGCCGGGGCTCGACGCGCTCCGCACCCGGGCGGGTCGACTCGCCGCCGACGTCGAGGATGTCGGCCCCTTCGGCCCGCAGCCGGAGCCCGTGGGCGACGGCGGCATCGGCCTCCGCGTAGCGTCCGCCGTCGCTGAAGGAGTCGGGCGTGACGTTCACGATCCCCATGATGAGGGTCATCCGCGGCCCGCTCCGATCAGCGTGACCAGTTCGGCGCGGGCCGCCGGTTCGGCGAGCTCCCCACGGGCGGCGATGGTCACGGTCGAGGCATCCGGCTGTCGTCCGCCGCGCATCGTCACGCACTCGTGGGTCGCGTCGAGGACCACGAGCACTCCGCGGGCGTCGAGGGACGCCGCGATCACATCGGCGATCTGCTCGCCGAGCCGCTCCTGCACCTGCGGCCGCGACGACAGGATGTCGACGACCTTCGGCAGCGCCCCGAGCCCGACGACCTGCTCCCCGGGGAGGTACGCGAGGTGGGCGTGGCCCCGGAACGGCAGCAGGTGATGCTCGCACACCGACCGGAAGATGATGTCGCGAAGGATGACGGCGCCCGAGGGCAGCGTGTCGGGCGCCGGGCCGCGCGAGACCGAGATGGTGTGCGCGAGCGGGGCTGCGGCATCCGTCCCCACTCCCGAGAAGAACTCGGCGTACGCGTCCGCGACGCGCTCGGGCGTCTGCCTCAGCCCGGGGCGCTCGGGGTCCTCCCCGATCGCCTCGAGCAGCTCGCGGACCAACGCCGCGACGCGTTCACGATCGACGGCCACGGGCCGAGCCTACGCGGTCGCGGGTCGCGCCTGACCGCTCGGGCGGCGCTTGGCCGCCTTCTCGGCGGCCGGCTGCTCGGCCTCGACGCTCGCGGCGAGACCCGCCTCGTCGCGGCGCTGCGGCACATCGACCGGGGGCAGCGTCGACGGCGGGCGCTGCTCGCTCGAGAGCCACTGCGGGCGCGGCGGGAGGCGCTTGACGTCCTTGAAGATCTCGGCGAGCTCGAGGTGGTCGAGCGTCTCCTTCTCGAGGAGCGCCAGCGCGAGCTTGTCGAGCACCTCGCGGTTGGCGTTGATGACCTCGTAGGCCTCGTTGTGCGCCTGCTCGATGAGGTCGCGCACCTGACGGTCGACGCGCTCGGCGATGCGCTCCGAGAAGTCGCGGCCGTGGCCCATGTCGCGGCCCATGAAGACCTCGCCCGAGGACTGGCCGAGCTTGACCGGGCCGATGTCGCCGGTCATGCCGTACTCGGTGACCATCTTGCGGGCGATGTTCGTCGCCTTCTCGATGTCGTTCGAGGCGCCGGTGGTCGGGTCGTGGAACACGATCTCCTCGGCGACGCGGCCGCCCATCGCGTACGTCAGCTGGTCCTGCAGCTCGTTGCGGGTGACAGAGTACTTGTCGTCGAGCGGCAGCACCATGGTGTAGCCGAGCGCCTTGCCACGCGGGAGGATCGTGACCTTCGTGACGGGGTCGGTGTGGTTCATCGCCGCCGCCGCGAGCGCGTGGCCGCCCTCGTGGTAGGCCGTGATGAGCTTCTCCTTGTCCTTCATCACGCGGGTGCGGCGCTGCGGGCCGGCCAGCACCCGGTCGATCGCCTCGTCGAGCGCGCGGTTGTCGATCAGCTGCGCGTTCGAGCGCGCGGTGAGGAGCGCTGCCTCGTTGAGCACGTTGGCCAGGTCGGCGCCCGTGAAGCCGGGTGTCTTGCGGGCGACGACCTCGAGGTCGACGCCGTCGGCGAGCGGCTTGCCGCGGCCGTGCACCTCGAGGATCTTCTGGCGGCCCTTGAGGTCGGGCGCGTCCACGCCGATCTGACGGTCGAAGCGGCCCGGGCGCAGCAGTGCGGGGTCGAGGATGTCGGGGCGGTTGGTGGCCGCGATCACGATGACGTTCGCCTTGGGGTCGAAGCCGTCCATCTCGACGAGCATCTGGTTGAGCGTCTGCTCGCGCTCGTCGTGACCGCCGCCGAGGCCGGCGCCGCGGTGGCGCCCGACGGCGTCGATCTCGTCGATGAAGATGATGGCCGGGGCGTTGTCCTTGGCGTTGTTGAAGAGGTCGCGCACGCGGCTGGCGCCGACGCCGACGAACATCTCGACGAAGTCCGAGCCCGAGATCGAGTAGAACGGCACACCGGCCTCGCCGGCGACGGCGCGGGCGAGAAGGGTCTTTCCGGTTCCGGGAGGGCCGTACAGCAGCACGCCCTTCGGGATGCGGGCGCCGACAGCCTGGAACTTCGACGGGTCCTTGAGGAAGTCCTTGATCTCCTCGAGCTCCTCGATCGCCTCGTCGGAGCCCGCGACGTCCTGGAAGGTGACCTGCGGCATCTCCTTGGTCACGAGCTTGGCGCGCGACTTGCCGAACTGCATGACCTTGCTGCCGCCGCCCTGGGCGCTGGAGAGCAGGAACCAGAAGAGCAGACCGAGCAGCAGGATCGGCAGAAGGAGCGAGATGAAGCCGTCGAACCACGTCGCCCGCGGCACGGCGTCGTTGAAGCCGTCCTTCGGGTCGGCGGCGTTGATCGCCTCGACGACCTCGTCGGCGCGCGCCGAGACGTAGTAGAACTGCACGTCGCTGGCGCCGTCGTACTCCTTGGAGAGCTTCATGTCGACCCGCTGATCGCCGTCGGTGTTGACGACCTCGGTGACGGTCTCACCGGAGAGGAGCTCGAGGCCCTCCTGCGTCGAGATCTGCTTCGCGCCGTTCAGGCTCGAGATGAGCGAGAACCCGACGATGAGAAAGACCCCGATCAGGAGGACGTAGAAGAGCGGGTTGCGGGTGATCTTCTTGAAGTCCATGGCGCGGGCGCGAGCCCGACCCCTTTCGTCGACGTGCCGCCGCAGACAGGAAAACCCCCGTCGACGGTTGAATCAGGGTATCGCGCGCTTCCTAGGCGCTGTCTGTGCATTCGCCGACGGCGTAAGCCGACCTTCAGCGGGCCGGGCCGGTAGCGTGAGGGCGAAGCGCCAGACGCCCACGACGAGGAGGACCCGTGCGCCGCATCCGGTCCCTGGTCGTCGCCCTCGCCGCGGCCGCCTTCGCGCTCACGGGCTGCGCGGCGCCGGGGCAGCCGGAGGGCGCGCCGGTGGGGCCGGCCGAGATCGTCGCTGAGATCTCGTGCGCGGGCATGGACCCGTTCGGCGGCGACTCCGAGGGCTCCGGGACGGCGCCCGACGACTTCGACGCCGTCGCCGCCGTGCGGTGCGTGCCCTTCCAGACGGTCGAGGACGACGAGGGCATCTGGTCCGTCGTGCTGCGCGAGCGGCTCGAGGGCGACCTGACCGCCCTGCTGGCGGCGCAGGCCCAGCCCGACGATGCGCGGTGGATGGGCGCCTGCGCGGCGATCGCCACGATCGCGCCGATGGTGTGGCTGACGGATGCCGAGGGCCGCGGCATCCGTCTGCGCTATCCGTCCGACGGCTGCGGCCAGCCGAAGGTCGGCCTGATCGGCGACGCGCTCGCGGGGCTCGCCGTCGTGCGGACCGACGAGGAGCAGCGCACGCTCACCCAGCCTCGCGCCGCGATCGACGCCGGCTGCGCAGCGACGTGGTCCGCGCGGCCGCTGCAGCTCGCACCGGTGGACGGGCTGGAGGGGGTCACGCAAGCGCAACCGATGCCCCGGCCCGGTCCTACGTCGGACGGCGTCCAGACCATTCCGTGGGAGCCGCCGCGGGCGCCCGCGCCCGGCGAGGTCGACGCGCTCCGACTGTGCGCGTACTCCACCGCGGAGGAGGCGAACCCGGCGGCGACGCCCGCTCCCGGCGCGGAGACCTGGGTGACCGTCCAGGTCGAGGGCACCGCCTGGTTCACCGGCTCCCGTCGGCTGGACGCCGTTGCGACGCGCGCCGTGCTCGAGGCCGCGGCATCCGCTGGGCCGCTTCCGCAGCCGTGCGACGACGTCCCCGGCTCCCTCGTCGTGCTCGATGCCGGACACGGCACGGCGCCCATCACGGTGGAGCTCGACGGATGCCGCCGGCTGATCGTCGCCCACGTCACGACGTACGCGGCGCCGCCGGAGCTCGTCGACCTGCTCGACGGGTGAGAACCGGCGCGGCGGAGGGGCGTCAGCTGTAGACGTGGGGCGCGAGCACCGCCACGTCGCGCAGATTGCGGTACTTCTCGGCGTAGTCGAGGCCGTAGCCGACGACGAACTCGGTCGGGATGTCGAAGCCGACGTACTTGCAGTGCACCTCCACCTTCGCGGCCTCGGGCTTGCGCAGGAGCGCGAAGACCTCGACGGATGCCGCGCCGCGGGCCGCGAAGTTCTCCAGCAGCCAGCTGAGGGTCAGGCCCGAGTCGATGATGTCCTCGACGATCAGCACGTGCTTGCCGAGGATGTCGGTGTCGAGGTCCTTGCGGATCTGGACCACACCGCTGGACTTGGTGCCGGCGCCGTAGGACGAGACGGCCATCCAGTCCATCGTGACGTGCTTCTCGAGCGCCCGGGAGAAGTCGGCCATGACCATGACCGCGCCCTTGAGGACGCCGACCAGCAGCAGGTCCTGGTCGGCGTAGTCCGCGTCCACCTGCTTCGCGATCTCGTCGAGCTTGGCTCGGATCTCCTCCTCGGTGACGAGGACTTCGGTGATGTCGCTGGAAACGTCGGCCGCGCGCATGCGACGAGTCTAGAGGGGTCCTTCCCCCGCTTCCCCCTCCCACTCCCCACCCCCCACTCCCCCCGGCGAGAGCCCGTGCTCTCACCGACCGCCCAGGCTGCGCACCGCGAACGACACGGGCACCGGGTGAGAGCACGGGCTCTGACCAGTCAGGATCAGCGCGCGGTGAACTCGACGCGCCCGCCGACGCGGCGGGCGCGGCATCCGGGCAGGTCGATCGGGCCCTGCCCCGACCAGTCCGTGACCAGCCGCGCCACCTCGAGGGTCTGCGACCGGGTGAGGCTCTCGTGGAACTCGCTGGCCACGACGTGCCGGATGATGCGGTTGCGCAGCGCCGCCGGGTTGGCCGCGAGCGCCGCGGCCGACACCGAGATGCCCGCCTCGGCGTGCTCCACGATGTCTTCGATCGTCTCGTCGATCATCTCGTCGAAGGCCTCGGCGTCTTCGCGCAGTTGCGCGGCCGTCCGCGCGAGCGCCTCGGCGATTCCCGGGCCGAGCTCGGCCTCGAGCACCGGCAGCACCTTCTCGCGCACGCGCACACGGGCGAAGCGCGGCTCGAGGTTGTGGGGGTCGTCCCACGGCTCGAGCCCCTCGGCGGCGCACGCGAGCCGGGTCGTGGTGCGACGGACGCCGAGCAGGGGACGCAGCAGCGCGACGCCGTCGAGATCGGATGCCTCGGCCATGCCCTGCAGGCTCGTGCCGCCGGCTCCGCGCGCGAGGCCGAGCAGCACCGTCTCGGCCTGGTCGTCGAGGGTGTGGCCGGTGAGGATGGCCGCCGCGCCGAGGGCGCGCGCTCCGTCACCGAGCGCGGTGTACCGCGCGTCGCGCGCGGCCGCCTCGGGGCCACCGGCGGCGCCCACCTGCACGCGCGCGACCCGGGCGTCGAGCCCGAGGGCCTCGGCCTTCGCCGCGGCGGCGGCCGCGGCATCCGTCGATCCCTCTTGAAGTGCGTGGTCGACCGTCAGCGCCGCGCCGCGGAGGCCGAGCTTGCGCGCCTCGAAGGCCGTCGCCGCGGCCAGCGCGAGCGAGTCGGCCCCGCCCGACAGCGCGACGACGACCGTGGTTCCCGGCTCGAGGCCGGTGAGGGCACGGCGCACGGCGAGCCGCACCTCGGCGACGGCGGGGTCGAGTCCGGGTCTGCGCTCCTCCACGGGCCCACCGTACCGGGGGCCGGGGTGAAGATTCCGGGCGAGACCGAACCCGCGACCCCGTATCGGGCCGAATCCGCGCGATTCGTCCCGGAGTCTTCACACGCGCGCGACGCCCGGGCGATCGGTCCCGCTTCGCTCGCTCCACGACCGTAGCTAGGCTTGTCGCGGAAATCCACAGTCTTCGAAGGAGCACCACTATGGGCGCGTACGACGCCGTCATCGAGATCCCGCGCAACAGCCGCGTGAAGTACGAGGTCGACCACGGCACCGGCCGCGTGTTCCTCGACCGCATCCTGTACACGCCGATGGGCTACCCCACCAACTACGGCTTCTTCGAGAACACCCTCGGCGAGGACGGCGACCCGCTGGACGTGCTCGTGATCCTCGACGTGGACCTGGCTCCCGGCATCCTCGCGAGCGTCCGCCCCGTCGGCGTCCTCAGGATGAGCGACGAGGCCGGCGGCGACGACAAGGTCGTCGCGGTGCTCGCGAAGGACCCGCGCTGGGCCCACATCCAGGACGTCGGCGACATCCCCGAGTACCTCCAGAAGGAGATCGCGCACTTCTTCGAGCACTACAAGGACCTCGAGCCCAACAAGTGGGTCAAGGTCGACGAGTGGGCCGACGCCGCCGAGGCGGAGCGCCTCGTCGACGAGGCGTTCGCGCGCTTCGCGCAGCACGAGGGCCAGACCGCGACCCAGGGTGAGGGCGTCGCGCCGAACACGCTCTGACGCGAGCTCTCATGCGAGAACCGGATGCCGCGGCATCCGGTTCTCGTCGTTTCGGCGGTGGTGCGGCTCAGACCGAGATGCCGCGGGCGCCCATGAAGTCGATCGGGTTGACCGGATAGTTGTTGACGTAGGTCTCGAAGTGCAGGTGGCAGCCGAACGAGTTGCCGGTGTTGCCCTCGCTGGCGATGAGCTGGCCCGCGCCCACCCACTGGCCGACGCCGACGAAGATGCCGCCGGGGCGGATGTGGGCGTAGCCCGTGCCGATGCCGCCGCCGTGATCGATCTTGATGTAGTTGCCGTAGCCGCCGTTGCCGCCCGCGTAGACGACGCGACCGCCCGCGGCCGCGTAGATGCCCGCACCGCAGCCGGCCGCGAGGTCGACCCCGTAGTGGAAGCCGCTGGAGCAGTAGCTGTTGCCGCACTGGACGGTACGCGCGCCGTAACCGGAGCTGCGCCACCCGGAGGACGGACGTGCCCAACCGGACCCGACGACGGAGCCTCCGCCGCCGCCTCCGCCGCCTCCACCGCCACCGCCCTGATTCTGCTGGGCGAGGCGGTCGGCTTCCTCCTTGGCGCGACGAGCCTCCTCTTCGCGGCGCAGGCGTTCCTGCTCCTTGCGGACTCGCTCGCCTTCTTCGTACTGCGCGACGGTCGCAGCTGTCGCGTCCTGGAGAGCTGCGAGCTGCGCCTCGAGCTCGCCGCGCTTGGCGTTCTGCGCGTCGAGCGCGGCCTGCGCCTCGTCGGCGGCCTTCTGGGCGGCGACCATCTTCTCTTCGGCGACCTTCTGCAGCCGGTCGCGCTCGGCGCGCTGCACCGCCGCCTGGTCGCTGAGGCTCTGCGCCGAGTCGCGCGCGGTGACGGCCTGCGCGTACACGTCCTGGTTGCGCTGGACGAGCTTGTCCATCGTGCCCAGGCGCGCGAGGAGGTCGTCGGCACCGGCCGCGGAGCCCGCGAAGAAGAGCTCGAGCGACGTGTCGTCGCCGCCGTTGCGGTAGAGCTGGGCGGCGACGCGGCCGGCCTTGTTCGCGGCATCCACCGCGGCGGCGGCCTGCTCGTCGGCCTGCTGCTGCAGCTGGTCGGCCCGCAGCGCCGCGTCGAAGTACGCCTGCTGGGCGACGTAGAACTCGTCGGCCAGCTGCTGCGCGATCTGCTTCTTCGCCGCGACGTCGGCTTCGAGCCCGGCGATGAGCTCCTGGATCCTGGTGATCTCTGCCTGCTTGGCGGCTTCGTTGCTCTTCGCGGCGACGACGTCGTCCCACGAGGGGTAGTCGGCGGCGAACGCGGGAGTGGAGAAGCCGTTCGTGGCGACGCCGACCGCGCTGAACGCCGCGACGCCGAGAATGCCGAGACCGAGCGCGGTGCGCCGGTTCATCGCGGGCCACAGTCGCCGCTGCTCACTGGCCGTCGGAGCGCACCCGCAGTCCGTGGAGGCGTCGTCGGTGAGGGACTTCGCGGTGATGTTCTCGGGCTGCACCGGGTCCTCCCCTCGCGGCAACAACTCGTTTCACACTAGCAACATGCGTAACATGCGCAACCCCCAGTGGCGCATGTCGGCCGCCGCCTCGGGCAGCGGTCACCCGGCCAGTGTGCGCCCGCGAGCGCCGTTACACAAGGGCGCCACGCGCTCGATTCGCGTTTTCGTCATCCATTACGTATGCTTGGTCCTCGGCAGTGAGCCCCCAAAGGTTCACCCGGCCCCATCGTTTAGCGGCCTAGGACGCCGCCCTTTCACGGCGGTAGCACGGGTTCGAATCCCGTTGGGGTCACTCCAAAATTCAATAAGCATGGCCCTGTAGCGCAGTTGGTTAGCGTGCCGCCCTGTCACGGCGGAGGTCGCGGGTTCAAGTCCCGTCAGGGTCGCTCCGAGCGACGGGCCCCTTTCTCGAAGAGGGCCTTTCGTCTAGGACGCGGCAGGTCTTGCAAGAGATACCACCGTGCGGCTCTGTAGCTCAGTTGGTAGAGCGTTCGACTGAAAATCGAAAGGTCACCGGATCGATGCCGGTCGGAGCCACAAGGGTGATCGTTACAGTCATCCCAGGAACCCTCGCGTAGCTTCTACATCGCGGGGGTTTCGTCTTCCCGGATGCGGCGCCGGCGGGCCGTCGGTTGCATGCACGCGCGTCGGATGCGCTCAGCCGGATCAGCTTCGACGGACCGCGGTGATCTGCGAAGCCACCTGGTCGGCGGACGCATCGTCGGTCTCGATCACGACGTGGCCATGTGGCCGGATCGACTCATCGCGCGCCTCGAGGAGCGCCGCGGCGACACCCGACCTGATGCCGTCCTCATCAAGGCCGAGCCGATGGTCTCCTGCCAAGGGCGGCCCGCCTCCCGCGGCACGGGATCGGTGGCGGGCCTCGATGACCGGATCGGACGCATCGAGCCAGACGACTCTTGCCGGATCCGCGATCGCGACCAGCGAGCGACTCGTTGCGGGATCTGCAGTGATGATGACCTGCTCAACGCCATGCTGCGCCATCACGACGGCGATGGCGACGGAGTTGGTTGCCTTCAGCTCCGCGAGACCCGGTGAACGGAGATCAACGCCGATGAACCCGAGCTGATGGCTATCGACATAGCCGACCCGCTCGCCGCGACCCATGCCCTGCAAGAAGGACATGAACCCCGCGGTGGACAACCCGACTCCCCCGGCGCCTGTGACGACGGTCAGCACCGCACCGACGGACGGCTGCACCATCGGCATGGATCGGCGCCCGGCGGGCAGCCGCTCAGGCAACTGTTCGACGCGGTCAAGTAGAGCCGCGGCGACGGCCGCAGGAGACTGCGCTGTCGTATCCACCGAAACGTCCACCCATCCTCGGTCGAACTCCCTTGCGTAGTCGACCGACTCGTCCGCGAGGTGGACGTTCCACCGCCTCCGGACGATGCGGTCCACGACGGTCTGGTCCGCGGCGTCAAGATGCACCACGAGCACATCCGCGCGGGTCGCACCGGGAAGCAGGCGGGCCAGTTGCGCGTCATCGTCGACGATCCCTGACACCACGAGCACTTCGGCGCCGGCCTGCTCGAACACGGGCACGATCGCACGAAGACCATCGGCGATGAGTTCGTCCTCCGTCGCGCTGACACCGGCCACATTGCGCAACTGGTCGGCGTCCACGAACGCCGTGTGAGTCCCGCGACGCTCAAGAGCACTCTGCAACTGCGATGCCACGGTCGTCTTGCCCACTCCGGACGCACCGACGAACCACACCGTGGGAATCACGCCTTGAAGCTATCGACACGACGCGAACACCGCACCCGCTGACTTCGGACCGGAAGACGCCTGCGGGCTTCGCTGCCCTCCCAGAGCGGTGGAGCGCGGGAGGGAGCCGGGACGCTCGTGGCGTGGCCGACAGCCCTGCTCCTCGCATGTCGGTACTCCATCCCGCCGAGGGCAGCTTCGGCCCGGTCCTCGTGAGAGTCCCGGGCCGAAGCTGTGGACGCGACGTCAACCCTCGGTGGCCGGGCCGACGGATCCGAACAGCCGCAGCTCGGCGACGCCGAGGATCTGCCCGTTCGCGATCCGGATGTAGCGGTACGCGGCATCGCCCTGTACCGGCCACCGCTGCCACTCCAGCGTCTTCGCAGGCACGGCGGGCGTCAGTCGCGCCCAGGTCTGCAAATCGTTCGAGCCCTCCAGGCGCATGTCCGCGATGCGCGAGGTGCCGTAGCCGTCCTGGCGCACGAGCAGCTCGGCGCCGGTCAGCGTCACGCGATCCTCGCCGAAGTCCCAGACGTTGCCGTACGTGCCCGCGTTGAGGCGCGTGTCGGAGTGCGTCGCGGCGTCACCATCGAGCATGCGGGCGGCATGCTGCGTCCACGCGGTGTCGGCGCCCCCGTCGGGTCGCAGCACACGCGCGGCGCGGAACGCCCCGTCGATCAGCCCCGTGTCGGTCGACAGGAACAGCTTCGACCCGTCGGTCGTCGCGGCGACCGGGTCGGCGGTCTTCCCGTCGGGCGTCGTGAACGAGACGGAGAAGCCGATCGCCCCGCCCGCCTGCGCCGTGGCCGGCACGGACGCGACGGCGAGCCATTCGCCCGCAGCGGGAGAGGTCACCTCCGCGTCCTGCCCGAGCAGGGTCACACGGACGTCGGTGTTCTCCGCCGGTCCTGTCATGCGGAGCTCGACGCGATCCCCCGCGACGACCCGCCCGGCGAGCGCGTCGGGAGACGACATCGAGACGGTGTCCATCACGCCCACGGCCTCGCTGCGCACGCCGTCGATGCGGATCTCGGCGATGCTCCAGATGCCCGGGTAGGCGGGGTCCGACGGGACGCCCGGCTCGTCCACCTGGAACCTGAGGAACCGGAAGCGCTGTTCCCGCACCTCCTCGCGGGTGGCGATCCACTCGACCTCGGCGTCCTGGCCGGCGTTCGGGTGCTCGGTGAGGAGCGTCCAGGTGGCGCCGTCGTCGGAGCCGTACACGTTCGTGCCCTCCGCGCGGTTCGGGAACGTGTCGCGTGCCTGGAAGCCGAAGGCGTCGGCGCTCACCCGGAACGCCGGACCGAAGTCGAAGGCGATGCCGGTCACCCGCTGGTCGCCCCACGACGTCTGGTTGTCGCCGTCGGCCAGGGCGCGCAGCTGCGAGCCGCTGAGCGGGGGTGCGCTGACGACGCCGGTGAAGTCGAGCGATCCGTCCGAGAGGGTCGGGTTGAGCAGCTCGAGCTCGGCGATCGCCTGCCCGAGCTGCGCGAGCAGGTCTGCGAACTCGGCCGCGCCGGCGGTCTTGCGCTCCTTCTTCACCTGCTGCACGAGCGCGTCGACGCGCTGCCAGCTCGCGGACGTGTAGCTCGCCTCGTCGCCGATGCGGTCGAGGAGCGTCCCCATCGCGGCCGCGCGCGTCGCGGCGACCCTGATCGTGACCGGCAGCGCCGTCACGGTGGTGCCGTCGGACGCGACGACGAGCAGCTCCTCGACCCCCGGCTTGGCAGGCGTCCAGGACACTTCGGCGCCCGTCAGCACCGCACCGTCGGGCGCTGCCTGCAGCGAGAGCGCGATCGTGGCGTTCGCGGCATCCGTCGCCTCGAAGCTGCGGACCCACGGCTCGCCCTTCACGGCCACGACCTCGACAGCGGGCGCGTCGGCGAACACCGGTGGCGTCAGCACGCCGTTCGCCTGCGCGAGGACGCCGGACACGTCCACCTGCGCCGCCGAACCGGTCTCACGCAGGAACAGGATGTTGTCGCCGACGGCGCCGGGCGTCTTGTCGACGTGCAGGTCGACCCACACGTAGCGCCACTCGCCGCCCGTGTCGGGAACGACGATCTCGGCGAAAGGCGCCTCCGCCGCAGTGCGCGAGGCCTGCAGTGTCGCCGAGCCGTCGCTGCGGACCTTGATGCCGACCAGCGAGGTCTTCGAGCGGTCGCCCCAGACGGCGCGGCGCACGGCGACCGACGCGTCGTCGGCGCTCGCGTCGAGCCGCACGAACCCGGTGCCGTCGGCGTCCACGTGGTGCTGTGCACCCGCCCCGAGGGTCCTGCCGAATTTCGCCACCGGGAGTTCGGGGCTGTCTCCGCGAGAGGCGACAGAGCCCTCGACATCGGCGAGCTCCGCCGGGAAGGCGACCCAGTACTCAGCGCCGGTGTAGTCCGAGCCGCGGTCGTTCCAGAAGTTCTGCACCGCGGTGCCGTTGTAGAACACCGGACCGTCGCGGTGCGCGTAGAGGTCGGCCACGTGCGGCGCCTCCGCCTCCACGTCGACACCGGCCACGTACCGGTACTGCAGGTACGTCTCGCTGAGGGGGTCGACGAGACGGCCGCGGTAGGCCTGCGAAATCGTGCCGCCCTCGTTCGCCGGTACGTGGGGCACCTCTTCGCCCATCATGAACGCCGTGAAGGTGTCGGCCCCGGCGAGGATGCGGTTGTCGAGGAAGTGATACGGCGACACCGCGTCCGGCTCGTCGGAGACCGTGCCGGCGACGGGGTCGACCGTCGTGCCCTGGTTGTCGACCAAGCGCGCCAGCGCCACGAGGAGGTCGACGTCGCCCTGTCCGTGCGCCTGGTCGCGCAGCATCTCCATGTGCTGGATGAACGACTCGCCCGTTCTGTTGCGGGGGTCGTCCGCGGGGATCTCGCGGAAGATCGACGCGAGCGCACCGTTCACGTCGCCGCCGTAGAGGTCGTGCTCGCTCTCGTAGCCGGCGTTGACGGTGAACCACTCCACGCGCTCGGCATACAGGTCGGCGTCGTCGAGGAAGATCGCCGCGGCGATCATGCCGATCACGCCATAGAGGTGCTGGTTCCACAGGCGGTTCTTCGAATACAGGAACGTGTCGAGCACCGGCCGCACGAGGTTGTCCTCGATGCGCTGCTGGTCGTCCGCGGTCCACCGCAGGTCGTAGCCGTCGAGGGTCGGGTTCACCGGCTCGGTGCCGCGCAGCACCTCGGCGGCGATCAGCATGTAGTACAGCGGCACTCCGGTGTGGATGTGCGCGTCGGCGAAGTACGCGTACTTCTCCGGGTCCAGAGCGCTCCACGTCCGCAGCACGTGGAGCGCGTTGGCGCGGTACTGCTCATCGCCCGTGACGACGTACTCGAGCGTCTGCGCCATCGCGCCGAGGCTGTCGCGCAGTGCGCTCGCCCGCATCCCGGAACCGGCGTAGGCGTCGTTCCTGGGGGTGTCGGTTCCCGGCTGGGCGTTCTCCGCCCGGAAGTCACGGGCTGCGTACCGGGACTGCGTCATCGCGTCGTAGTAGCTCGCCCACGGGTCGACCCCGGCGAGCACCTGCGTGCGCATGTTCTCGAGGTGGTCGGCCGTGAAGCCGATGCCCGGGTGAGCGAAGCCCGCGTCACTGACGGTGCGGACGATCTGCGGCGGTGTCGTGCCGTCTTCGGCGGCGGCCGGCTGCACGGCGGTCAGGGCGCCGGCCACAGCCAGTGCTCCCGCCGTGAGCGCGCCGATCACGCGGCGCATCCAGTGTCGTTGCTCGATCCTCATCGATCTCTCTTCTCGTCCCGTTCGGCGATCTGCGATCGTCTTCATCGGAAGTGGATATCGTTTGCCAGTTAACGATGTCCTCATCGTCGCACGACGTCAAGACCCGATTTCAGGCGGTCGTCGGATCGAAGCGCGCCCCCGCGTGGCCGATGTCGACGGTCCATCCGCGGCCGTCCAGATCATCCGCGCGCACGCCGAAGAACATCCCGGTGAAGCGCAGCCGCGGTCCGTGGTCGTCCGAGAGCGTCCACGCAGGAAACGTCCCGGGAACTTCCTGCCACTCGCCCGACACACCAGCGACACAGAAGGTGAGCGCGGGACCGTCGAGCACCGCGCGCAGTCGCAGCGGCCCCTCCGGCGCGACGGCCGGCGCCGAGCGGATCGTGACGGCTCCGTCCCGCCGCACCACACGAAGGTGACGTCCGTGCTCGGCGTCGAAGGTCACCTGCAGCCAGATCCACCCTGACCGGTCGTACCACGCGATCAGCCCCGCGGCCTCACGAGGCGTCCGCGGCTCGGCCTCGAGCGTCGTCTCGAACACGGCTCTGCGCTCTTCGATGCGGGTCAGGATCATCGACTGATCGAAGACGGATGCCGCGGAGTGGCCGCCACGCAGCCGCAGCCATCCCGGCCGGGCGTCGAGGTCCACGACGCCCGGCCGCGGCGCCGACCGAAGCGTCGACCAGCGGCGCGAGTCCAGCGCCGGCCCGTCGAAGTCTTCGGTCCACGCGCGGACGCCGGCTGCAGCATCCGTCCCGCCACCGGCATCCAGCCCGCCCCCGCCGTCGGCCGACCCGCCACCGTCCTCCCCCGCCGGACCGAGGCGCACCTCGACGCTCGCGTGGTGCCCGCCGTCTGCGAGGCGCAGCCACCCGTCGTCGTCGAAGACGACCTTCTGAAGGCAGGTCTCGCGCCCCAAGGTGCCGTAGCGCTCACCGAGATGCAGCGTCGGTCGACTGGCGAGGTGCGCCAGGATCCATTCGCCGTCGGGCGTCTGCACGAGCTCCCCGTGGCCGGCCTTCTGGAGCGGATGCCCCGGCGCATCGCGCGTCGTCAGCACCGCCTCCCGCTCGTCCCGCTCGTACGGGCCGAGCAGACCGCGGGAGCGCGCCACCGTGATGCCGTGGTTCCACCCCGTGCCTCCGGCCGCGATCAGCAGGTGGTACCACTCGCCGATCTTGTAGAGGTTCGGGCCCTCCACGAGGCCATCCTCGCGGTAGATGACCGCGGCCTCGCCAGTCGTCCGTCGCTCATCGGGCAGGTACTGCTCCACGACGAGCCCCGAGAACGACGGGTGCTCGGGGCGCTGGTCCCACTGGACGCCGACGATCCAATGCGTGCCGTCGGGATCGTGGAAGAACGAGAAGTCGAACCCCCGCGACCCGAGATGCACGGGCTCGCTCCACGGGCCCGTCACCGCGTCGGCAGTCACCAGGTAGTTGTCGATGTCCTTGTCGTCGCCGTCCATGCTTCGCACGATCGAGTACGCGAGCCAGTACCGGCCGTCGGCGAACGAGAGGCTCGGCGCCCAGACTCCGCCGGAATCGGGAATGCCGCGCAGGTCGAAGCCCTCATCGAGTGCGTGGCCGAGCGTTGTCCAGTGCGCGAGATCAGTCGAATGGTGGATCCGGACGGCGGGGTGATATTCGAAGGTGCTCGTCGCGAGGTAGTAGTCGGCGCCCACGCGCAGGATGGAGGGGTCGGGATTGAAGCCGCGCAGGACGGGGTTGTGGATCACCGGCACGGCGGTCGCTCCTCGGGAAGGTCGGACGATCAGGGCTGGGACGGCGCGGGCGCGATCGGGTGTGCGAACGGCGCGCCCGCGACGAAGCGCTCGACCTCGGTGAGCGCAGCCTCGCCGAGCCGGCGCAGTTCGACACCCATCGACCCTGCGAGATGCGGCGTGAGGAACACGTTCGGAAGGCTGTAGAGCGGATGCCCGGGCTCGAGAACATCCGGCTCGGTGACGTCGAGCACGGCGCGCAGCCGTCCCGCCTCGAGCTCCGTCACGAGCGCGTCCTGGTCCACGAGCGCGCCCCGGGCGGTGTTGACGAGGGTGGCGCCGTCGGGGAGTGCGGCGAGCACGTCGCGCGAGATCATGCCGACGGTGGCGGGCATCTCCGGAGCGTGAAGGGAGAGGATGTCGCAGCGCCGCGCGAGCTCCTCGAGGTCGTCGACGAGCGTCGCGCCGAGCCGTTCGGCGACCTCCGGCGTCGCGTACGGGTCGTACAGCAGCACCTCGACGTCGTTCGCGGCGAGCTTCTCGATCACCATGGTCCCGATCGTGGAGGCCCCGACGATGCCCACCCTCGTGCGGAAGAGCCCGGCTCGCGGCGCCGCTGCCTCGCGGTCGACGAACGTCTGCTCGGCGCAGTAGCGCCGTGACAGCCAGAGTGCGTCCTTCGCGGAGAGCGTGATCATCGCCTGGGTGAACTCCGCGACCGGCACGGCATTGGCGGCGCGGGCGGACGAGACGCGGATGCCGCGCGCCGACGCAGCCTCGTCCAGGAACCCGATCCCGCCGCCCCAGTGGACGATCCCGCGCAGGGCGGGCAAGCCGTCGAGATCGTCGTCGCCGATCGACGGCACCCCCCACCCGGTGATCAGCAGCTCGACAGTGTCGGGCGCGGCGATCTCGGTCAGCGAGGCGGCGGCATCCGTCATGTCGATCTCGAGGAGCTCCTTGAGCCGTGCCCGCTCGTCCGTGCCGAAGACGAACGGCACCAGCGCGGGATCCATCAGCAGCGCGGCCCTCATGCGCCCAGCTCCGCGATGGTCCAGGTGTCGCGCCATTCGAGCTGCACGCGTCCGCCGTCGATGCGCAGCGGCAGCCATACCGCCGGGGACTCAGCGAGGTGCTCGGGCGTCCACCGGTCCCCGATGTAGACGAAGGCGTCGCCGACCGGCGCGACGACGCTGACCTGCGACTCGAACGTGTTCGTCCCGGACGGCGCGAGGAGTTGCCAATCCTCCCAGGGCCCCTCCAGAGAGGGCGCGCTCGTCCACATGTTGTCGTTCATGCTCCAGCCGGTGAGGTCCGACCCGAACAGGTAGTACCGCCCGTCGTGAGCGACCAGGGTGGGCGACTCATAGCCGATGTCGGGCCGCGACTGCTGGCGCAGCGTCGCGACGACCGATGCGACGCCGAGGTAGTCGTCGCGCAGGCGGTAGAGGTGCAGACCGTGATCTCGATCCTCGGAGAGGAGGTATCCCACGCCGCCCTCATGGAAGACGCCGATGTCGCGGCTGAGGTTTCCGAGCGGCCGCTCGCTGCCCACGTACTCGTAGGGCCCCTCGGGCTGATCGGCGATCGCGTAGCCGACGCTCGCGAACGAGTAGTCGCTGGTGTCGACGTGGAGGAGCATGACCCAGCGGCCGTCGGGACGCTGCAGCACTTTGGGCCTCTCGACCACCCGGTCGGCGCCGATCTCGCCGGCGCCCGCGGCCAGCGCGTCGCCCTCGTACCTCCAGCGGGCGAGATCGTCCGACGAGTAGCAGGCCACGGCCGTGAAGCGATCGCCGGCCGTCTTGTCTTCGCCCCACGCGAACCACCGGTCACCGACCCGCTGCAGGCCGATGCCGTGCAGCTGCGCGGTGTGTCCGCGGTCGTCTCCGAAGACGCGCCCGGGCGTGATCCGGCCCCGCTCAGCCACGGCGCACCTGCAGCACCCGCGCGCCGATGCCGGCAGGCGTGGTGATCGCAAGGCCGTCGTCGGTCGCGGCGAAGCGCCAGGGCTCGCCGCCGGCTGGGAAGATCGCCTCGGCGACGGCGACGCCCGGCAGCACGAAGTCGGCGGGCGCGGCATCCCGATCCCACACGAACACCAGGTCGCGCTCGCTCGTGCGCAGCCCGAGGCATACTGTCGGCGCATCCCACGCCGGAAGCCCCAGCGGCCAGAAGGGTGTGGCGTGGGCGAGGTCGTCGCGCAGGGCCTTGTGCAGCTCCACCGCCTCCGCGACGCGCGCACGCTGATCCGGACGCAGATCGTCCAGGAATCCGGACAGGTACAGCCGCCCGCTGAGGCCGGTCACGAGTGTGAAGATCGTCTCTTCGTCGCCCATGTCGGCCGCGGGGTACGCCCAGTTGCCGCACTGCTCGGGAAGAATCGACGCCGGCGAGGACGCCGCGATCGGCGGATAGAGCCGGAAGTCCTGCTGGTCGCTGGTCGATTGAAGGTGTGTCACGGCGAGCAGTGCGTAGTCGGCACGCATCGCGCCGGAGCTGCAGTTCTCGATGCGGAGGGACGGATGCCGCTCCTGCACGGTCACCAGCCAGTCGCGGAACGCGCGCGTGTGCCCGAGCAGACCGTCGCCCGCGGTGGTCGCGTTGCGCTCCGTGCCTGCTCCGGGGTTGATGTTGTAGTCCAGCTTCAGGTACTCGACGGCGAACTGCTCCACAAGGTGGTCGACGGTCGCGTCGAGGTGCGCGAGAGCGGCGGGATGCCGGAAGTCGAGGTGGTACCGGCGGTCCTCCTGCACGCGCTGTCCGAACCGCTGGAAGAACGCCTCATCCGGCAGCCGTGAGGCGGCAGGGCTGTCGATGCCGACGACCTCGGGCTCGAGCCAGAGCCCGGGCGCCATTCCCGCGCGCCGGATCTCGTCGACGACGCGGCGCAGCCCGCCGTCGGGGAACCGCGTCGGCGCTTCGCGCCACTCACCGACGGTCGACCACCAGTCCCCGATCTCGGGGTCGGCGAACCACCCGGCATCGATGCAGAAGACCTCGGCGCCGGCCTCGGCGGCCCGCCGCACCAGCGGAAGCAGCTTCTCGGTGGTCGGCTGGCCCATCAGGGTGTTCATGAAGTCGTTGTACACGACGGGCAGTTCACCGCCGTGGGCATGCCCGCGCAGCCAGCGGCGGTAGACGGTCAGTTCGCTGATCGCGCCATCGCGCGAGTGAGCGGATGCCGCGACCGCGACCGGCACGGCGGTGAAGGTCTCACCGGAGAGCAGCTCGTGGGCGAACTGGTGTTCGAGGTCGGTCGGTCCCAGCAGCGAGAGCACGCCGCCCTCGCGCGTCTGGGAGAGGTCGACGTGCCAGCCGGCGCTCGTCTCGATCTGCCAGGCCACCGCCTCACCGTCGCCGCGGGCGAGGTAGCCGCACGGCACGTGCTCGCCGCTCGACCACGCGCCGTGGCTGGAGAGACCCGCGTGGCCACGCCCATCCTGTCCGTGGAGGTCGAGCGAGAGCTCCGGCAGCTGGTCACGCAGGGCAACCTCGCTCCACCGGGCTTCGCCGAGCCACTCGCTCGCGGCACGCCCCCACCTGATGTCGCCGAGGTCGCTCGCCGTTCCGACGCCGACCGTAGCCGAGGTGACGGCCGTCAGCACGACCGCATCGCGGCCGGCGTTGCGCACCTCGTTCTCGATCCGCACGACGGCCGCGCCGGCCGGAGCGGTGACCGTCGTACGCACCTCGATCCCGCTGATCGCGTCGCTCTGCACCACGACCGCTCGCGTGGCGGAGGCGTCGGTGGTGACCTGCGAGCCCTGCACACGCAGCCGCTCGCCCACCGCCGACCGCCAGTAGGCCTGACTCGTGCGCGCGCGCTGCTCCGCCGCGGTGAAGACCTCGACCAGCCCGATCCCCTCGCGCCCGACGTGCGTCGATGACGGCAGGACGAGCGACAGGGGGGCGTCCGATGCCCAGCGCAGCTCGAACCGGCCGACGCGGGTGCGCCGCCACGCGCTCATGGACTTCGGGGGTGCTTCGGTCTCGTCCTCGACGGTGGGAGGGGGGAAGGTATCGGTCACGGAGTTCGTCTCGTCTCGTCGGTCAGCGGCAGGCGCAGGGCGTCGTTGCAGATGTGGATGGCGGCGCCCAGAAGGGCCGGCAGGAACAGCGCCAACGCCGAGCCGATGACGGGCAGGCCTGCGCCGGCGACACCGAGTGCGATGAGCAGCAGCCAGGCGAGGCCGATATGCGGCCGCAGCGCGACGGCTCGCGCGGCGATGCTGAGCGTCTCGACGGGACGACGGGCGGGGCCCGCCGCCGCGACGACGCACACGGCGATGAGCAGCACGACCGCGACCGCCGCGCCGGCCACGACGAACAGCAGCATCGCGTCGGCGTCGCCGAACAGGGCCAGGTCGTACGACAGCAGCAGCGCGACGGCGCTCGCGCCGGCCGCCGCCCACCACAGGTCGCGGCAGGCCCGGACGAACGACCGCCAGTACAGCCGTCCGCCCTGCGCGTCGGCGCGGTCCGCCAGCAGCCGTCGGCTGCTGCACAGCAGGGCGTATACCGCCGGCACGACCGGCAGCAGCGACAGCACCCCCAGCCACAGCGCGAGATGCGTCGGCTGCCAGCCCACCAGGGCGGTGAACGCCACCGCGGGAACGAGGCATCCGATGAACGCGACCGACACCACGAAGTACTGGAAGACGGTCAGCATCGTCGCGGCGACCGGGCCCTCCAGCGCGAGGAGGGTCCTGACGCGGCCCGCGAGTCCCGCCTGGCGCGTGGCATTCGACGTGGCACTCATCCCTTCACCGCCCCGATGGACATGCCCTTGATGAAGTACCGCTGGAACGCCGCGAAGATCGCGACCGACGGGATGATCGCCAGGATCGCGCCGGTATAGATGAGCTGCCACTGCGAGGTGAGGAGGCCGACCATGCGGTTGATGGCGACGTTGATGGTGCCCGCCGAGGACGAATCGAGGAACACCAGCGGAATGAAGAAGTCGTTCCAGAGCCCCAGGGCCTGGATGATGACGAACGCCGACGTCACCGGCAGCAGCATCGGGAAGACGATCGACCAGAACGTGCGGAACCGTCCGGCGCCGTCGACGAAGGCCGCCTCTTCGACCTCGACGGGGATGCCCTTGATGAAGCTGCAGTAGAGGAGGATGCCGAAGCTCGCGGCGCCGCCGAGATGCACGAGGATCACGCTGGTCAGGGTGCTGTAGAGCCCGACGTCGTCGAAGCCCTTGACGAGCGGGATCATCCGGACCTGGAACGGGATCATGAGGCCGGCGATGAAGAGGATGTAGATCCAGCGGGCGCTTCGGCCGCCGATGCGCTCGATGCCGTACGCGGCCATGGGCACGATGGCGACGAGGAGGACGACCGTCACGACGGTGATGATGAGCGTGTTCAGCAGCGCCTCGCCGTAGTCGGTCTGCTGGAACAGCTGCACGTAGTTGTCGAGGGTGAACTGCGTGGGCAGGCCCATCGGGTCCATCGTGATCTCGGAGTAGGAGCGGAACGAGTTGAGCAGCGCGTAGATCACCGGGCTCGCGACGATCACCACGAGGACGGCGAGGACGATCATCACGACGATCTGCCCGGGCGTCACCTTCTTCTTGCGCGACGCGCTGCGCCCTCGCCGCGGCCCTGCGTGGTCCGGTGCGACGACGAGTTCGGTCTCGGTGCTCATGCCTGGATCTCCCTCTTGCGCATGTAGGCGTTGGCCGCGACGGTGCTGACGATCACGACGAGGAACAGCACGATGGCGGCGGCGCTGCCGAAGCCGGCGCGGTACTCGCCGAACCCGACCTTGTAGATGAAGAACGCCATGGTCTCGCTGACGAACCCGGGCCCGCCGGAGGTCAGCACCATGACCTGGTCGAAGATGGTCCAGCCGGCGATCATCGCGAGCGTCATGTTGACGGTGACCGCACCGGCGAGCATCGGCCACGTGACGTGACGGAACACCTGCCGGCTGTTCGCGCCGTCGATGCGCGCGGCCTCGACGAGTTCCTGTGGCACCGACTGCAGGTTGGCGAGGTAGATGAGCGTCGTGTTGCCGCCCAGCGTGAAGCACGTGATGAAGAGGATGACCCAGACGACGATGGTGCTGTCGCCGAGCCAGTCACGGGCCCATTCCGGCAGCCCGGCGTCGCGGAGGAAGGTGTTGACCGCACCGAAGTTGTAGTTGAGCAGGTACTTCCACACCGTTGCGAGGATGAAGGCGCTGACGAGCGACGGCAGGTACACGGCGGTGCGGAAGAGCCCCTGCCAGCGGCCCACCACCTTGTCGAGCATGAGTGCGACCGCCAGCGAGATCGCGTTGATGATCACCGCGGATCCGAGGCCCAGGATGAGCGTGTTCTTGACGGCGTTCCAGAACCGTCCGCTCGTGAGGATCTCCTCGTAGTTGCGGGTGCCGACGTAGTCGTAGTCGGGGCTGATCCCGTCCCAGTCCGTGAAGCTCAGCTGGAGGGACTGGATCGAGGGGATGATCACCATGAGCAGGTAGATCACCAGCGCCGGCGCGATGAAGCCGAGCATCACCCACCGCGCCGACCGGAACCGTCCGGTGCGCCGCTTCTCCCGCTGCGACCCCTGCGGCACGAAGGAGACGTCCTCGGCCGCACCTTCGGGTGCGCCGTCGAGCGGTCCTTCGCCGCTGAGGCGGACGGCGGTGCCGACGACCTCGGTCTGCCCCTGCAGGGCGCTCTGATCTGTCATGGAGACCTCCTCGGCTCCGGTCGGGGCACCCGGGCAGCAGCCCGGGCACCCCGGCCCTGTGGGTCAGCCCGCGGCGACCGTCTTGTCGAACTCGGCCTGCACCTTGGCGATCGTGTCGTCGATCGAGCTCTGCCCGTCCTGCATCTCGATCCGCGCCTGGCGGAAGAAGGTGTTGAACGCGCTGAACGTAGCGAGGTCCGACACGTTCTCGTACCAGGCGAGGTTCGGGTTCTCGAGCAGGGCGAAGTAGTCCGCCGCGCCGGGAATGGAGGTGTTGCGCTCGACCTCGTCGGCCGCCACGATGTTCGGCGCGAGCCAGCCGTTCTCCTCCATGAGGTTCGCGGTGTCGACCTGGTAGAAGAACTCGAGGAACTCCGTCGCCGAGGCGTACTCGGCCTCGTCCTCCTCCGCCTGCGCCGAGATCGCGAGGCCGCCCGCGGTGTCGCCGTTGACGGCGTTCTTCAGCACGTTGATCGTGCCGTCCTCGCCGGGGACGATGAAGAGCCCCGCGTTGAAGTCGGGGTCGACCTTGTTGATGTCGTTCAGTCGGCCGATGCCCGCGGACGACGTCGCCATGACCGCCATGTCGTTGACCAGCAGCGTGGTCGTCTGCGCGTCGGCGGTGGACTGCCACCCCTCGAGCACGTACTCGTTCGTGATGTCGAGGAGCTCCTGCAGCGGCTCGCGCAGGTCTTCGATGCTCGCGTCGCCGTTCTGCGCGGCCGTCCAGAAGCCGCCCTCATCGCCGTACTCCGCGAAGTACGGCGCGGCGAGCTGCTTCCAGAGCTGGTCGCTGGGCCACACCTCGGCCGCGGCGGTGGCGAGGGGCGCGTCCCCGTTTGCCTTGATGTCATCCATCAGCTCGACGAAGTCGTCGTAGGTCTCGGGCACCTCCAGGTCGTTCTCCTCGAAGTAGTCCTTGTTGTAGACGATGTTGAGACCGATCTCGCCGTTGAGTGCGCTGTAGGGGACGGTGTAGACGTTGCCGTCGGATGCGCTGCCCACGGCCTCCGGCTCGATCAGCTCGGTCACCGAGTCGGGGATCGGCGCGAGCTTGCCGGCGTTGATGTAGGTGAGGGTGTCGCGCATGTCGACGACAGCCGGCCAGTTTCCGGTGGCATCCATCGTCTTGAGCGCGGTGGCGTAGTCGCTGCCGGCGGGCAGCGGGTCGAGCTGCACCGTCGTGGTCTCGCTCTGCTCGTTGAAGGCGTCGACCACCGCGTCGACGACCGAGTTCCAGGTCTCGTCGCCGGTGGCGTACAGGAAGCGGATGGTCGTCTTGTCGGCGGCCGCGCCGCCGTCGCCCTCACCCGTCGCGCTCGTGCACCCTGCCAGCACCATCGCCGTGGCGGCCAGCGCGGCCCCTCCGACGACCCACTGCGAGCGGCGGCCCAGCCGGGCGCGCACCTCTGCCCGCGTCGTTTCCTCGTGCATGTGATCTCCCTTGATTCGTGCCGGAACGATTCCGTCCCGGAGAGAGTACCTCAAAGTGGACAACGTTTGCCACTCATTTCAGAATCGCACGATCGAGGGCTTCCAGGTTCGTCCGGGCTCGCCCTCACCGACCATCATCGGGAGAGCGCTGCGGCCGGGCTCACGCGCGCACGAGCGGCTCGCCCCGGAGGATCGGGATCGCCGTGAGAGCCACGGTCTCGCCCTGCGGACCCGCATCGTCCAGCACGAGGGCGAGCGCGGCGCCGCCGAACTCCTCGAGCGGCACCTCGACCGTGCTGAACGACGGGAGCACGTCGCCGAGCATCGGGACATGGTCGAACCCGGTCACCTCGATGGCGTCCGGTGCCGCGATGCCGAGCTCGCGCAGCCGCGCGATGACGCCGACGGCCATGGCATCGCTCATCGCGGCGATCACCTCGAGCTCGCCGAGCCGATCGCGCAGCAGATCGACCGCGCGGTAGCCGCCGTCCCGCGAGAACTCGGTGTGCACGATGTCCTCCTCGGCGATTTGGATCCCGCGACCGGCGAGACCCTCGACGAAGCCCTCGACGCGTTCGAGGGCGGTGACCTCGCCGGCAGGACCCGAGACGATCGCGAACCGTCGTTCGCCTGCATCCGCCAGCCCGTCCGCGAGCAGGCGGGCGGCGTGCCTGTTGTCGACCGTGACCGTCGGGAATCCGAGGTCGTTGTCGCCGATCACGACGATCTTCGCGCCGTGATCGTGGAGCACCATCAGCTGCTCCTTGACGGACGCCTCTCGCGCGGGATCGGTCGTGCGGCTCGTCGCCATGACGACGGCGAGGTGCCGCTCGCCGCGGAGCTGCGTGAGGATGTCGAGCTCGCGCGTCGAGTCATCACGCGTCGTGCGCACGGCGACCGAGATGCCGCGCTCCTCGGCGGCGTGCATCATGCCCGAGATCATCGTCGCCGACCCGAAGTCGTCGATGTCGCCGACGATGAAGGCCACCGTGCGGGCGCGGCCGCCCTTGATCGCCTGTGCGGCGGGGCTGACCGAATAGCCGAGGGTGCGGGCCGCCTCCTCGACGCGACTGCGCAGCTCGGGCGATCCGCTCTGCTTTCCGCGCACGCCGCCGTTCAGGGCGCGGGAGGCGGCGGGCACCGACACCCCCGCCAGGCGCGCCACGTCGGCGAGGGTGGGCGGCTTGGCTGCGTGCGTCATGTCGTCCTTCCGCGGCTGATAACGCTATCCAGTATCGCGGATGCTTCGCCGGCGACGCAGGAGCCGTGGCCCGACTTCACTCCTCGCCACAGCGCCCGGGACGCCCGGTACATCGAGCCGTTCGCGAACGGGCGCTCCTCCGCGAGCTCGAGATCGTGCCGCAACCGCCGTTCAGGGTCCGGCGATGCAGGCGTGGAGCGATGCGGCGCTTGGGGGTGAGCACGCGCGCCAACGCCCCGTGCGCTACTCGGCGCTCCGCCCACGGGCCAGCCCTCTCACCAGATCCTCAACGACAGCACTTGCGGCGGGGACGGATGCTACGGCTATTGTTTTTCGATAGCTACATGCCGTTTATCGATAGGTGGGCCATGCGCAGTACGACGATCCTGATCCTCAAGGCCCTCATCGCGGTGCTGATCGCGCTGCTGCTCGTGTGCCAGTTCGCCGTGCTGCCCGGCATGGCGCGGTCGCTCGCCGGGATGTACCCGTACCTCGCCTACCTGGAGGTGCCGGGCGTGATCATCGGCGTGATCTTCACGCTGTGCGCGCAGGTCGTGCTCGTGTGCGTCTGGCGCCTGCTCACGCTGGTCCACGCCGACAGCATCTTCACACCGCGCGCGTTCGTCTGGGTCGACGTGAGCCTCGCCGCCGTCGTCATCGCCACGGTGCTGGTCGTCACGACCCTCGCCTTCATCTGGACGGCACCGTCGGGGTCGCCGTCGGTCGTGCTGCTGTGCCTGCTTGGCATCGTCGTGGGCTGCGGACTGTCGCTGCTGCTCGTGGTGCTGCGCGGGCTCCTGCGCAAGGCGTCGCAGCTGGAGCACGATCTGTCGGAGGTCGTGTGATGCCGATCATCATCAACCTCGACGTGCAGCTGGCGAAGAAGAAGATGTCGGTCACGGACTTCGCCGCTGCGATCGACATCACGCCTGCGAACGTCTCGGTGCTCAAGAACGGACGCGCCAAGGCCGTGCGCTTCACCACGCTGGATGCGATCTGCCGCGTGCTCGAGTGCCAGCCGGGCGACATCCTCGAGTGGGTGCCTGACGACCATCCCGCCGCGATCGCCGCAACGGAGGCCGGAGCATGAGCGTCATCGCGTCTGCCGCACGGCGCGCACCGGCGTGGAGCACCACCGCGATCGCCGAGCTGCTCGATGTCGAGCGGTGCCCGGTGTGCGCCCGGGGCGTCGTGGCCGAGCGCCGGTGCCCCGCGTGCGGCGCCGACTTCGCCGGGGCGATCGGGCAGGATCTCTGGATCGCCTCGCAGCGAGCCGTCGACGCGCTGCGCGCGCGGCAGCAACTGCTCGAGCGGGTGCCCCTCTCGCCGGCGGTGGCCGGCCCCGCAGAGGGTGCGGCGAGGGTCGGCGCACCGACGATGGCGAGCGGCGACGCGCTGGCCCCGGAAGGAGCCCCCGGCGCCTCCCCGGTCGCGCTCCCCTCCGGGCGCTCCGCGACGGTGCAGTCGGTGCTCGCGGTCGCCGGCGCCGGACTCGTCGCGATCGCTGCCGTCGTGTTCACGTTCTTCAACCCCGACCTCGCCGATCCGCTGCCGCGCGCCGCGATCGTGGGCGCGATCGCCGCCGCGTTCCTCGGCGGCTCCGCCCTGCTGGCGCGGCGACGCCTGCGGTTCTCGGCCGAGGCGATCGGCGCCCTCGGCGTCGTCTTCCTCGCGCTCACTGTCACGGCGGTGCAGCCGCTGCTGCCGATGGAGGTGAGCGGCTGGGTGTTCACCGGGCTGGCGACGCTCCTGGCCGGCGGCGCGCTCGCCGTGCTCGGTCCGCGCGCCGGCATCCGCGCCTGGCTGTGGAGCGGCACGGTCGCGCTCGCCTTCGTGCCGCTGATGCTGTCCCTCGCCGCGGACTCAGCGCTCGCGGCGACGGCGGGGAGCCTCGCCTCCGCGGCAGCGGCGAGCGCGCTCGTCGCTCTCGCGGGCCGTGGCGACGCGGGCTTCGGGCACCCGCTCGCGGGAGAGCGCGTCACGCTCACCGTCGTGCAGTTCGGGTTCGCCGCGGCGGCCGTGGTGACGGTGTGGGGGGCGGATGCCGCAGCCGCCGTCGCGACCCCGGTCCTCGTGTCGCTCGCACTCGTCGCCGTCGCGGCGATCGCTGTCGCATCGGCTCGCCATCCCGCCGGGACGCTCTGGACGGGCGTCGCCGGGGCGGCGATCGTCGGCGCGGTCGTGGTGCTGCCGCTCGCGGCGCCCGGCCGCGCGGTCGACGGGTGGCTCGCCGCCTTCCCGGCGGCCGCCGCCCTGGGCCTCGTGGCCGTGGGCGCCCTCACTCCCCTGCATCGCGCGCTGCGGCGCGGTGCGTTCTTCGGCGGCGCCGTCTCCGTCGCCGGGATCGTCGCGGTGATCCCCACGCTCGCCGCGCTCCTCACGCTGGCGGGCACCCTCGCCGGACGGTCGGCCGATCGTGTGCTCCTCCCCTCCGCCGCGGCGCTCAGCCTGACCGCGGGCCTGACGGCCCTGGCGCTCGGCCTCTCGTCCTTCGCCGCGCTCACCGCATCCCGCCACGTCGGCGCGGGCGACGGCGGCGGCGAGCCCGCTGCGGCTGCGGCATCCGTCCTCCCCGTCGCGGTGGGCTCGAAGGACCCTGAGCAGCCGGAGGGGATTCGGATGCCGCGTCCGCTCGGCACACGGTGGCTCGGGTTCGTCGGCGCGTGGTACGCCGTGCTCGCGTTCCTCACCGTTCTGACCCTTCCCGCACTCGAGGTGTGGGCGCGCATCGGACTGGCGCTGGGTGCCGCCGTCGTCGCGAGCGCGGTCGCGAGCGCATGGCTGCGGGACGCCTCGCTCGCCGTCCGCCTGCCGCTCGTAGCCGGCGCGCATGCCGCCGTCGTGTTCGCCGCGGTGCTGTCGTGGCGTGATGACACCCTGACCGTGTGGGCCGGTGCCGCCGTCGTCGCCGCGATGACGGTGCTCGCCATGACGGTGCCGCGGCGGGCCCGGTTCCTGCACGTGGGCGTGGCGTTCGGCTACGCACTGGTGGTGCTCGCCACCGCGCTCGCGCGCGGCGGCGCCGACCCGATCGTGGTGGTGTGCCTCACCACCTGCGCCGCCGGCATCGTCGCCATCGCGGTGACGTTCGCCCGTCGCGTGGCGTCCCGTGAGTGGTACGCCGTGCTCGCCGTAACCGCCGTGCCTTTCGGCATCGGCGTGCTGCAGGTCGTCGTCGAGCGCAGCGGCTGGACCGCGCTGTCGACGGCAGTCGTCTTCCTGCTCGCGCTGACGCTCGTGACGACGACCCGTCGCGGGCTCAGCATCGTCGTGCGCACGCTCGCGGCCGCGACTCTGGTGCCCGCCGCCGCTGTCGTGGCGGTCTGTCTGGGCGCCCAACTGCTGCCGATGAGCGGATCGCCGATCGTGCTCCCGGTGATCGCGGCGCTGGTCGCGGCGGTGCTCGCCTCCGCTGACACCCTGCGCGATGCCCTCCGGCGGCGAATCCCGCGACGGCATGCGCGGTTCGCCGGAGTCGCGGTCGAGGCATCCGCTCTCCTCACCGCGACCATCGCAGTGCTGCTGTCGCTGGTGCGCTCATCGGCGGGGCTGCCGACGACGCTGCTCGTCCTCATGATCCTCGGCGCCGGCTTCGTCGCCATGGCGCTGTTCTCGCCGCGGCGCCACGCCTGGCCGCTCGCGGGCGCCGCGTTCACGGGAGCGCTGTGGAGCGCGTGGGGCATCGCCGGCGTCGGGGGCCTGGAGCCGTACCTCCTGCCGCCGGCGCTCGGCGCGGCCCTGGTCGGGGCGGTGCTCACGGCGCGCGGGCGCCGGGCCACCGGTCTGTACGCCGCCGGACTCGGCGTGGCCGTCGTGCCTGTGCTCGCCGCGCTCGTGCTGGCCGGCACGCCCGCCGAGCCGCCGGCGATCGCCGGTGAGTCACCCGCCCGCGCGTACGGGCTCGTGGGCGCCGCGTGGGCGCTGGTGGCGGCATCCGTCGTCGTCTCGAGGTCTTCGCACGCAAGCGTTCGGCGGCTCCGTGCGCTGCGGATGCCGACGCTCGCCGTCGCCGTCGTCGCGGCCACGGCGGCCGCGGTGCAGGGCGTGCGCTGGGGAACCGGGCTCGACGCGGCGCCCACCGACCCGGTGATCGTCGCATCTCTCGCGTTCGGACTGCTGGGCGCCGGCGCCGCGGCGAGCGCCGCCCGCCTGCTGCACCGCGAGGCGCCGTCCGCGTCGCCGCTCTCGGGCACCCGGTGGCTCGGTGCGCCGGCGGTGCTGATCCTCGGCATCGCGACGTGGCCGTCGATCGAGCGCGACTGGTTCGTGATCTGGACGATGTGGGGGCTGCTGCTGGCGCTGCTCGCGTTCATGGTCGCGGTCGCGGCCCGGGCGGTGCGGCGGCCGACCGGCCTGCCGCCGGTGTGGTTCCTCTTCGCGGTGTCGTTCGTGACGGCCGTGGTCGCGTGGAGCCCGCGCGACCTGCGCGTCGAGTGGTTCTCGCTCCCGCTCGGGGCGTTCCTCCTCGCCGCTGGGGCGCTGGCCCTGCGCCGGCCGGCGGCGGACCGGGCCCAGACGGGTGCGGCGGAGTCCAACACGCCCGTGCGGACGCTCGATTCGTGGCCCGCCGGCTGGAGCGGGTCGTGGGCGCTGCTCGCACCCGGCCTGGTGACGATGCTCAGCGCCTCGGTCGCCGCCACGTACACCGATCCGCGCACGTGGCGCGCGATCCTCGTGATGGCGATCGCACTGGCGGCGATCCTGGTCGGTGCGACCCAGCGGCTGGCGGCGCCCTTCCTGATCGGCATCGTCGTGCTGCCGGTGGAGAACGTGCTGGCCTTCATGGTGCAGATCGGCCGCGGGATCGAGGCGATGCCCTGGTGGATCACGCTGTCGGTGGTCGGCGCCGTGCTCCTCATCATCGCTGTGGGCTACGAGCGGCGTGCCGGTGAGGAATCCGGCCTGGCAGCCCGCCTGCGCGATCTCGCCTGAGCGGCCGCCGAGTGATGATGCTTTGTCATGACTATTGAACATACGCACATAACCGCGCTAAGTTGCAGGGAAGGCGCTTGCCGAGAGGCAGGACGGCGCGATCGTGTTCCTCCCCCTTAACGATCCGCCAGGCTCTGCTTCGGCGTGCCGCCGCGTCATGGGGGTGTCGAACAAAGGAGTTGACGTTTGATGACCACCCCCCGCCGAACTCGATTCGATCGACGCGCAGTCGCGACCACTGTCGGGTGCGTCGTGCTGGCTTCGCTCGTGATAGCCCCTGCCGCTCATGCCGGCGGCGCCGGGAATCCGCCCGCCCATTCCCACGCGCCGCAACGCGCGGGCGCCGGCGACCCCTCGGCGTTCACGTCTGCCGAGGCGATCGAGCCGAAGCCCGGCGTGTACGGCACGTTCGCCGACACCTATACCCTCAACACGAGCAGCTTCACGACGCCGCAGACCAACCCGGCGATCGGCGTGCTCACCCCGATGCTCGACTACTTCACGCCGGGCAGCTCGTGGAACGACGGGACGATCGTGAACGCGCAGGTGCACGCCGAGAACATCGAGGTGGTCGAACAGCTCACGCGGGACCGCACCGCTGCCGAGGCCGCCGAGGCATGGATCGACGACCGCCGCCACCAGAGCTACTCGATGATCGCCGGACTCGGCGATGACGCCGCAGGCTTCGCGTCGCTGACGGGCGCCGGCACCACCATCACCGACGTCCCCGCCGATGCTCTGTCGGTCTCGTACAGCGATGCCGGCAACGCGAACGGGGTGTGGGCCGACCGCGACTCCGCCCTCGGCTCGGCCGTGCAGCTGGTCGACACCCTGCGCGGACCGTACGCGTCGTCGAACAACGCGAAGTTTTTCTACCAGTACATGCGCCCGTTCCGCTGGAGCGAAGAGGTCGAGGTCGTGCCCGAGCTCGTCGTGCGCCTCGTGCCCGAGGAGAACGCCGCCTCGGACGGCGGGTTCCCGAGCGGTCACACCAACGCGGCGTTCCTCGCCGGTCTCGGGCTCGCCGCCTCGGCACCGGAGCACTACGACGAGCTGCTCATGACCGCCGCCGAGCTCGGCAAGAGCCGCATCGTGGCCGGGATGCATTCGGCGCTCGACGTCATCGGCGGCCGGATCCTCGCCACCGGGCTGGCCGGCGCGACGCTCGAGGACCCGGCGAACGCCGCGCTCATCGCGCAGGCGCGCGCCGACTCTCGCGAGCTCCTCGGCCTCGAGCACGAGCTCGACACCGACCGCGACGCGTATCAGGCGGAGCTTGCGCGCTACCGCGATCTGACCACCTTCGGGCTGAGCCCGGTCGGCGCCTCCGGAGAGGCGGCGCACGTTCCGGAGGGCGCCGAGTCGCTCCTCCGCTCCCGCTTCCCCTACCTCGGCGACGAGCAGCTGCGGTGGGTGCTGTACTCGACGGCGCTGGACTCGGGCCTGCCCCTCACCGGCGACGACGAGGGCTGGGGTCGCCTGGACCTGTACTCCGCCGTGCACGGCTACGGAACGCTCGACCGCGATGTCGAGGTGACGATGGATGCCGCGGCGGGCGGTACCGCCGCCGCCGACGTCTGGCTCAACGACATCGACGGCGCCGGCGGACTCACCAAGCGCGGCACGGGCAGCCTGACCCTGGCAGGCGAGAACTCATTCGCCGGAGGGGTTCTGGTGACCGGCGGCGACATCGTGGCGACGCTCGCCGAGTCGCTGGGTGACGGCTCGATCGAGGTGCGCGAGGGCGCCCTTCGCGACGCCGCGACCGAGACCGTCGACGTCGCCGGGTCGTACGCGCAGGGGCGCGAAGCGACGTTGCGGCTCACGCAGGAGACGGCGGCGGCGCCGGCGCTGCGAGTCGCGGGCACCGCACGCTACGCGGGAACGCTGGAGGTCGACCTGGACGCTCTCGGCGGTTCAGCCGACGGCGTGCGCGTCATCGAGCACGCCCGCTCGAACGGACGGTTCTCGGAGGTCGTCGTGACCGGCGCTGCGGAGGGTGGCACCTACACGCTGGACTACCGCAAGGACGGCGTCTACCTCGTGGCCGCGAAGTCGCGCGGCTGACCCACGAGCGAAGCGGCCCCGCCCTGCTCCTGACGAGGGGTGGGGCCGCTTCGTCGAGCATGGTGGCCCTGCGCCCGGATTGAGTCGTCGAGCGCGGCGGCCGCGGTCCGTCGGATTCAGGTTCCGAGGGTGACGTCGACCTGGATCTCGGCAGCGAGGCGCTCGAGTTCGCCGGTGAGCGCCTCGAGATCGACGGATGCCGGGACCCGGGCGGTGATCGTCGCCTCGAAGAGTCGGCCCCCGTACATCGCAGCCTCGGTCGTGCGGGTGTTCAGGTGGTCGATGCTCACCCCCCGCGCGCGCAGCACGGTCGAGACGTCCCGGATGATGCCGGGGTGATCGTTGCCGATCACCTCGATCGTCAGCGGACGGACGCCCTCTGCCGGCGGCTCTTCCACGCCGGCGTGCACGGTGACCTTGAGCAGGCCGTCGAGCACCGCGAGCGCCTCTCGCAGCTCGCCCGCGCGCTCGGGCGCGACCGACACCTCGATGATCCCGGCGAACGCCCCCGACAGCTCGGCGAGCTGGCTGTTCTCCCAGTTGCCGCCGTGATTGCCGACCACGTCGGCGACCGCCGCGACCAATCCGGCCCGGTCATCGCCGACCACCGTGAGCACGAGCGTCGTCATGGGCTCACTGTACCTACCGCCGGGAACCGACACGCGGGCGCGGGTCAGCCGGTGCGTTCGGCCAGCATGCCCGTCATCCGCGCGATCTCGATGCGCTGGTCGGAGTCGAAGTGGCCTGCCAGCTGCGCGAGCTCCTGCTCGGCGCCGTCCGCGCTCGCGAACAGCTCCGCGATCATGACGAGGGCGCCCTCATGGTGCCGGATCATCGACTGCAGGAACAGCGCGTCGAAGTCCTGGCCCTCGGCGGCCTCGAGTGCGGCCAGCTCGTCGGCGGTGAGCATGCCGGGCATCAGGGCGTGGTCGTCATGCGGCGCATCCGGATCCCGCACCGGCTCGCCGCGCCGCTGCAGCCACGCCTCGAGCTGGTCCATCTCGTCCTCCTGGCTGATGCGCATGCGCTCCGCGAGAAGACGGATGTCGGAGTCCGCGGCGCGCTCCTCGACGTAGCCCGTCATCTCGAGGGCCTGCGCGTGGTGGTGCAGCATGTCGCGCACGAAGACCACGTCGGTCTCGGCGTGCGCCTGCGGCGTGGCGAGCTGAAGCTGCTCCGCGGGGGTGAGGGTGCGGTTTTCCTCCCCCGGCGCGCCCAACTGGACGACCGGGGCGGTGGACGTCGGTCGCGGGGCGGGCTCGGTCGCGGTGCAGCCGACGAGCGCGAAGGACAGGACGAGCACAACGCTCATCCGGGCGGCGACTGGGGCCACAGAACGCTCCTCCGACATCGTTGACGGCAACCGAAGTGCCCGAACCGATCCTAGCCAGCGGGGCCCGGAACCCGATAGATTCCGAACATCGGCCTCCCCCAGGGCCGCGCCCGCACGCTGTCGTGCGCGGACGCCTGCCGGAGGCATCCGTTGTCAGCGCAGTGAGAGGGGCACGACCGATGAAGTTCACCCACCGATCAGCGCGATGGCGCCGGAGCGCGGTCGCCGGAGCAGGAGCGTTCCTGCTCGGCGCGTCGCTGCTGACCGCCACCGCCGCCACCGCGGCCGACGATCCCCGCGAGGGACTCGCCCCCGGCTACTTCGACGCGGGGCTGGCCGCGAGCAACATCGAGCTGCTCGAGAGCCTCCCGCGGGTCGCACCGTTCGACGCCCCTCCCGGTAACTTCGGCTTCGTCAACTCCGACCTCGCCTTCACGGGCGACAACGCCATCGTCGGCAACTTCAACGGCTTCCAGGTCTATGACGTGACGGATGCCGCGGCCCCGGCGCTGCGCAGCTCCTTCGTGTGCCCGGGCGGCCAAGGTGATGTGTCGGTGTACGGGAACCTCCTGTTCATGTCGGTCGAAGAGACCCGCGGACGGATCGACTGCGGCACCCAGGGCGCCCCGGGTGCGGTCAACGCCGAGCGCTTCCGCGGCGTCCGGATCTTCGACATCAGCGACATCGACAACCCGGTCCAGCTGCCGGGCGTCCAGACGTGTCGCGGATCGCACACCCACACCCTCGTGACCGACCCGGCCGACCCCGAGAACATCTACATCTACAACTCGGGCACGTCGAACGTGCGGTCACCGCTGGAGCTCGCGGGCTGTGAGAACGTCTCGTCCAACACGCAGACCCCCATCACGACCGGCAACCCCACGCAGTGGCGCATCGACGTCATCAAGGTGCCGCTCGCCGCACCCGGCGAGGCCGCGATCGTCAGCCAGCCGCGCATCTTCTCCGACCCCGCCACGGGCGCGTACAACGGGCTGCAGAACACCCTGAGCGGAACGCTGCACCCGTCGGGCACGCCGTACGGGCCGGTGCCGAACACGAACACGTGTCACGACATCACCGCCTACCCCGAGATCGGCCTCGCCGCCGGCGCGTGCCAGGGCAACGGCATCCTGCTCGACATCTCCGACCCGGCGAACCCGGTGCGGCTGGACGCGGTCGCAGACCCGAACTTCTCGTACTGGCACTCGGCGACGTTCAACAACGACGGAACCAAGGTGGTCTTCACCGATGAGTGGGGCGGCGGCACGTCGGCCCGCTGCCGTGAGCAGGACAGCTCGGAGTGGGGCGCGAACGCGCTGTTCGACATCGTCGACGGCAAGCTGCAGTTCGCCAGCTACTACAAGCTGCCGGCGGTGCAGACGCCGCAGGAGAACTGCGTCGCCCACAACGGCTCGATCGTGCCGGTGCCCGGTCGCGACGTGATGGTGCAGGCGTGGTACCAGGGCGGCCTCTCGGTGATCGACTTCACCGACACCGCCAACCCCGTGGAGATCGCGTACCTCGACCGCGGCCCGATCGACGAGCCGAACGCCGGCGCGCTGAACCTCGGCGGATACTGGTCGACCTACTGGTACAACGGCAACGTCCTCGGCAGCGAGATCGCGCGCGGATTCGAGACCCTCGGCCTCACCCCGAGCTCGATGATGTCGGCGAACGAGATCGAGGCCGCCGGCGAGATCCAGCTCCGCGAGTTCAATGCGCAGCTGCAGACGATGCTGGTGCACGCGCCGAGCTTCGCCGTCGTCGGCTCTTACGTCGATCAGGCCGAGCGCGCCGGAACCTTGACGGGCAAGGCGCTCGCTCAGGTGCGCAGCCACGTCGACAAGGCCGAGACGCTCGCCGCGAAGGGCAACGATGCGTCGGTCGTCGATCAGCTCGACAATGCCGCGCGCAAGTCGGGCGCGGCGGCCGACTCCGATCTGGTGCTGGCCCTCGAGGCCCTGAAGGCCACGTTCGGCTGATCCGGATCACCCCTGACGACGGTGCCCGGCGGTCTTCGGACCGCCGGGCAACGTTGTGTTCGGACGTCTACCCGGTGCCGGGTCGGTCGCGGAGCCGAGCTGGACGCGAGCCGCGTGGGTCGCGGAGCGCGTGTCAGTGCGGGGACAGCTCGTCGGTCACCGGGAACGGCAGGCGGTAGCGGTCGAGGACCGCACCGACGGCCGATGCCGCCCCGTATTCGTCGGCGACCACCGTCACACCCCGCGGGCTCGCCTCGGCGATCCGCACCGGACGTCGGGTGCCGTCGACGAGGTGCAGGGTCCAGCGATCGGCGAGGTAGCCGATGCCGAGCCCGTCGAGCAGCTCCTCTGCGGCGAGCCAGTCGACCGGGTCGCCGGGCTCCGGCGTGCGCTCACGACCCAGCAGGTCGTAGACGCGGAAGCCGTCACCGTCGGCGAGTATCCATCCCACGAGCTCGCCGTCGCCACGACGGTGCTCGATCCAGTCGGCAGGCAGCATGGGATCAGAGCGTAGCGATCCGGCGGGCGTGAAGCCACGCCGCTTCTCCACAACGCGCGCCCCCGGTCGTGCGCCGGGGCGCGGCATCCGGTTAGCATCCCCTCAGAGATCGCGCGTGGGGCGCGCGCGGTGCGGACTCAGGGAGTCGCATGGCAACCTACGGCACGGGTTCCCGGCGGCCGTCGGCGCGCGTGCGGCGACGGCGGCTGTTCGCCGGCGTCGCCGGCGCAGTGGTCGTGCTCGCGGTCGTCGGCGGCACGGTCGCCGCCATCGGCTTCGCCCGTGCGGGCGCCGGCGACGAGGAGAAGGATGCCGCGACCGGCGCGTCCGAAGCGCCAGCCTCGACGCCCACCCCGACGCCGACGCCGCTCACGCCGGAGGAGCAGCTCCTCGCCACGACGACGGACCCGGCGGCGTGCGCGGTGAGCTTCACCGGTGAGGGCATCGGCGACGCGCCGATGCTGCAGACGCAGGGAGCGCTCTACACCGGCCTGCCGATCCCCGCGCGCGACGGTCTGGTGTTCGCCGGATGGTACGCCACCCCCGCGGATGCGGCGGCGCTGGCGATTCCCGGACGCGTGAACGGGTCGGAGGCCGTCACCTGCACCGACCAGCGGATGACGCTGCACGGCGCCTGGGTGAGCCCCGAGCAGAACGCCGCCGAGGACGCCCGCATCCCGATCCTGATGTACCACCAGTTCACCGCCAAGCCCGAGGGCGAGACCGGCTGGCTGCGCGGCAACTACGCCTTCATCGGCGACTTCGACGCTCACATGAACCACATCGCGACGACGGGCTTCTACCTGCCGACGTGGGACGAACTGTCGGCGTTCATCGATGGACGGCTCTACCTCCCCACCCACTCGGTGATCGTCACCGACGACGACGCCGACCAGAGCTGGTTCGACCTGGCGGTGCCGGTCGTCGACAAGTACAAGGTGCTGTCGACCTCTTTCATGATCACGGCCTACCGGCAGGATCCCGCGCCCAGCACCTACGTGCTGCGCCGCTCGCACACCCACGACATGCATCGCGCCGGCGCCAACGGCGACGGGCTCATCACGAACCTGGGCGTGCCCGAGATCGTGGCCGACATGGAGGCCTCGTACGGTGTGGTCGGGGTGAAGGAGATCATGGCCTACCCGTTCGGGCACTACAACGACACGGCGAAGGAAGGCCTACGACAGGCCGGCTGGGAGATGGCCCGAACCATCGAACCCGGCTACGTCACGATCGGCACCGACAAGCTCGCGCTGCCGACCATCCGCATCAATTACGGCATGGGCCTGGGCGCTCTGGTCGGCCTGATCGGCTGACGGTTTGTATCAGACGGGCCTCGGACTGCTCATCGTCATCAGCCGGGCGGCGATCCACAGCGGAGGCTGACGAAATCCATGCTTCCGTCCTCGCTCGACCGGTTGTAAAGTGACGATTGCGTGAAGCCCTTCGGGGTTTCGTAAGGCATCGGATGTGGGATTCGATGCCCGCCGCGGGTGGGGACTCGAGGCGCGCACTGGGGAAACGCGGATGGTTACCCGGCCACCGCTCAACGTTGGGGACACTTCGCAATGGCATTTTCACGTGCCGTGCGCTCATCGTGCCTGGGGGTTGCACGATGACCGCCATCGACGCCGGTACCGCGGTCACCGGCCTGGACGCCCCCGCGTTCCAACCGATCCACACGCCGCGCGCGACCGCGGCCTCCACGATCACGACGCTGGTACCGCGGACCGAGCCCGCGCTCGAGCGGAGAAGGCGGTGGGAGCATCGCTACGCGCGACGTCTGCGCGCGACCGATGCCGCCGTGGTCGTGAGTGCGACGGCACTCACCGCTCTGATCGATACGTCGGTGTGGTCGACAGGCGGCTTCGCCGTGGCGCGAGTGGCTGTCTTGACCGCGGCCATCTGGCTGCTGTGTCTGGCGGCCGTGCAGAGCCGCGCTGCGTCGATCAGCGGATCCGGCGCCACCGAGTACAAGCGTGTGGCCCATGCCACCGGGTTCGCGTTCGGCATCATCGCCATGATCTTCGTTCTCTTCCAGTGGCAAGGGGTTCGACTGCAGTTGATCGCCGCCCTGCCCGCCGGGCTGTTCGCACTCCTCGTCGGCCGATGGCTGTGGCGGAAATGGCTGCTGCGCCAGCGCAACTTCGGGCATTACGCGTCGCGCGCGATCGTCACCGGGAGCCGTGACGACATCGAATACGTGCTTCGCACCCTGGACGAACGCGGGTCCGGCTACATCACCATCGGCGCCGCGCCCTCGGATCAGAGCACCGAGCCGATCGTCATCGACGGACGCGCACACGAAGTGGTCGGAACGATGAGCTCCGTTGCCATGCACGCCCGCACCTTGGAAGCCGACACGATCATCGTGGCCACGCGCCCCGAGGACGACCCCGACTTCATCAAGCGCCTCAGCTGGGAACTCGAGGGCACGGCGTCCGAGCTGATCATCTCGAGCCGCGTGGCCGACGTGGCCGGCCCGCGCATCTCGCTTCGCCCGGTGGACGGGCTCCCGCTGATCCACGTCAAGATCCCGGAGTTCGAGGGGGGCAAGCATGCGCTCAAGCGAGCCGTGGACGTGGCGTTCTCGTCTGTGGTCATGCTCCCGCTCGCACTGCTCGTCATGCCGGTGATCGCGCTGCTCATCAAGGTCGACGACGGGGGGCCGGTGTTCTTCCGGCAGACCCGGATCGGGCGCGACGGCCAGGAGTTCGGCATCCTGAAGTTCCGCACGATGAGGACGGATGCCGAGGCCCAGCTCGCGAAGCTCCAGGAGCAGAACGAGGGCAACGGCCTGCTCTTCAAGATGAAGAACGACCCGCGCATCACGCGCGTCGGCGCTATCCTGCGGAAGTACTCGATCGATGAGCTGCCCCAGTTCTGGAACGTCCTGGTCGGCGACATGAGCGTCGTCGGCCCCCGTCCGCCGCTTCCGAAGGAAGTGCGCGAGTACGACGGCAAGGTCTACCGTCGCCTCTTCATCAAGCCCGGGATCACAGGCCTCTGGCAGGTCAGCGGTCGCAGCGATCTGTCGTGGGAGGAGAGCGTGCGTCTCGACCTCCGCTACGTGGAGAACTGGTCGATCACCAGCGACCTCATGATCATGTGGCGCACCGCGAAGGTCATGATCACCCCGAAGGGCGCCTACTGATGTCCGCGAAGGCATTCGGCCGACGACGACGGCGTCGTCGGCCGAGCTGAGCCGGATCCGCGGTCACCTGTCCGTCGAGCCCCCGCCAGTGCGCACTGGCGGCTACCCGAGACGGCTGCCCTTTCCCCCCAAGGGGGGCGTGGCCGCGGATCCCTGGGACACGTTCGTGCTGACGGCACGCGGTAACGTTGGACACGACCGGCCCGGGGGTAGGTCGCAGACACGGCTTGGGGGCCGCGCATGGAAGAGGAAGAGGCGTCCAAAGCGCCGCGCATGAGCGGGCTCAGCCCGACGATGTGGCGCGTGCTCATAGGCGTTGGCATCATCGTGCTTCTCGTCATCGGCCTGGCCGTCTGGTTCTTCACGGCTTCCTCGCCGGCCCCTGGCGATGAAGCGGCGGGTGAAACAACGCCGGGACCGTCGGTCGCTGTGGGTCCAGGCCCGCGCCCGGATGCCACGCCGACCACAGGAAGCGAAGTCTTGCCTCCGACACCGTCCGAGACCGGTCTGCCAGGCCTGGAACCTGCGGCGCCTCTCGTGCCTTCACCGCTACCCGCTTCGGCCTCGGGCGGCGCCGAACTCGTCGAAGGGTATCCCGTCGAGGTTATGGGCCCCGCAGAGGGGGCCGATGTCGTGCAGAACTCGATCGCCACCGAGGGCGATGTCATGCAGGTATCGCTCGTCGCACGGACCGATGCATCGCCCGAGGTGGTCAGCGACCACTACTCGGGCCTGTGGGCGTCCCTCGGCCTGATTCCGCAGCCGGAGTCCGCCGACGGCTCCGTGAGCTTCGCCGGCGTGTACGAGTCGCTGACGCTCGCGTTCACGCCCGCGTCGGGGACGGGGACGATCTACATGATCCACGCCGTCTTCCGGGGGAAGTGACACTGCATGTACATCTCTCTCTCGAACACCCCCGAACCCGACGAGCAGGAGGCGCACACCGACCCTCAGCGCGGGACGCGAGGAATCCGGACAGTATCCTCCACGGTCGTCACACTCGGCATCGTCTCGATGCTCACCGACATCTCGTCGGAGTCGGTCTCTGCCATCCTGCCGCTGTACATCACGGGGGTCCTTGGACTCTCGACGATCGCGTTCGGCTTCCTCGACGGGTTGTATCAGGGCGTGAGCGCCCTCGTGCGGATCGCAGGCGGCTACGCGTCCGACCGGGCCGACCAGCCGAAGTGGGTCGCGTTCATCGGCTACGCGCTCGCTGCCGTCGCCAGGCTGGGCCTCCTGTTCGCCTCGGGGTTCGCAGCGATCACCGCGGTCATCACTGCCGACCGGGTGGGCAAGGGGATCCGCACCGCCCCCCGGGACGCGCTGATCACGGCGACGTCCGGGCCCGACAACCTCGGCACCTCGTTCGGTGTGCACCGCACGCTCGACAACATCGGCGCAGCCGTCGGCCCGCTGCTCGCGTTCGTCATCCTGCTCGTCATCCCCGACGGGTACACGACGATCTTCGCGGTTTCGTTCGCGTTCGCCGCGATCGGCGTCGTCATCCTCGGTGTGGTGGTGCCGAACGTCCGCAGACGCAGCCGGCGCCCACCGGCGACCCCGGGCGGCTCGAATGCCGCACCTCGGCCCCGCTTCGACTGGTCGGTGATCACGACGGGACCGATGCGGCGTGTGCTGGCGGCGGCGGGGATCCTGGGGCTGCTCACGATCGGAGACGGCTTCGTCTACCTGGTGCTGCAGTCCCGAGGCGACTTCGCGGCGCAGTGGTTTCCGCTGTTCTACGTCGGAACGAATGTCGCATTCCTCGCGCTGGCCATCCCTCTCGGCAGGCTCGCCGATCGCATCGGACGCGCTCGCGTATTCGTATGGGGTCACGCGACCCTGCTCGCCGCCTACGTGACCGCGGCGCTGCCGATCGCGGACATCGCCGCCACGCTGCTGTGCCTGGTCTTCCTCGGCGCGTTCTATGCGGCGACCGATGGGGTGCTGGCCGCGCTCGCGGCACAGTTGACGACGCCCGAGACGCACGGGACGGGGATCGCCGCCGCCCAAACCGTAGTGGCACTGACGCGCTTCCTCTCCGCCGTCGGCTTCGGCTTCCTCTGGTTCGCGGTCGGACGCGAAAACTCGATGCTCATCGTCGCGGCTCTGCTCGCGGTGGCCATTCCCTTGGTCGCCCTGCTCCTCAGGCCGTTCCTGTCGGCGCGAGGAGAATCGTGAAGGAGCGGACGAAATGGATCATCGTCGCGCTCGTCTCACTCGTCACCCTCGGCACGGCCACCGTCATCGGCGTCGTCGCGTGGCAGCAGTATCAGGCCTCTCGGGCCGCCCCGTCCGCCGTGGAGACGACCTCCCCCGACGATGGGGCGACCGGGGAGCGCATTGTCTTCCGCAACACAGCGGTCGGTGAAGGCTACGGTCTCGTCGCGAGCGTCCCCCTGGACGACCCGGCGGGCGCCCGTGCACTGACGGATACCGCGTGCGACCGCGTCGATGCGACCGAGGACGACTTCGTCTGCCTGCGCACCGAGCGGGGCATCGTCCCGAGCTATTCCGCCACGCTGTATGCGAGCGGCGGCGAAGCGCTCGCGGCGTGGCCGCTGTCCGGCATCCCGAGCCGCACGCGCTTCTCGCCCGACGGAAGCCTGATCGCCACGACGGCGTTCGTCACGGGGCATTCCTACGCGACCGTGGGCTTCTCGACCGAGACGACCGTGCACACGCGGGACGGTGGCGACTTCGGCAACATGGAGGACTACACGCTGATCATCGACGGAAAGCCGGTCGCGCCAGTGGACCGGAACTACTGGGGCATCACCTTCGTCGACGACACCACCTTCTATGCGACCGCCGGCCTGACGACGGCCAGCCAGACCTACCTCGTCAAGGGGGATCTCGAGACGCGGACGCTCACCGCGATCGCCGAGGACGTCGAGTGCCCGTCGCTGTCGCCCGACGGCACACGCATCGCGTTCAAGCGCGTCACGGCCGGGTCGGGACCCACCGTCCACTGGACGCCCGCCGTCATGGACCTCGCCACCGGTGACGTGCACGTGCTGGATACCGAGACCCGCAACGTCGACGACCAGATCGCATGGCTGGACGACGGCACCATCCTCTACGGCCTGCCGCGTGAGGACGCCGCCGGCGAAACCGATGTGTGGTCGCTCTCCGCTGACGGGTCGGGTGAGCCCGTATTGTTCATCGAGCACGCCTGGTCGCCGTCGGTCGTCCGGGGCTGACTCGTCACGACGCCGGCGCAGACCTCGCGCGTTTGCGCTCGCGTCTCAGCACCAGGAGCCAGGCCAGTGCCGCCCCGATCGCGGCGCCCAGGACGTTCGCGAGGATGTCGCGCAGGCTGGGCTGACGCGAGGGGAGCACGATCTGCGCCAGCTCGGCGAGCGCTGAGACCGCCAGCGCAAGCACGACGCCCCACCAGTGATGTCGCAGCACCAGAGTCAGAAGGAACCCCAGCGGAACGAACAGCAGGATGTTCGCGGCGAACTCCACCCAGTTGTCACGGACGACGCCGAGGCCCGGAATCTGCCTCACGGCGTCGCCGATCACGTACACGACCCGCTGCGGGCGGAAAGGGGACAGCAGGATGACCGCGGCGAGCGCCAGGTAGACGGCGAGCGCGATGGCCGCGACGCGACGGTACACCGGTCCTCGCCGGGCCCGGTCCGTCTCGGGGACGTCAGCCATCGATGTCCAGGCCGAACAGGGTCCGGCGGGCGGCGGGGTACCCGGGTAGCCAGTCCGACCGTCGCACCCAGGGAGTCGACCAAGTCCCGTTGCGGCGACGCGTCAGCCGCTCCAGTCCGGCGCGCATCCAGACCCCGGTGAGCAGCAGGGCGATGCCGATCCGGCTGCGGCGCGGCGACCAGATCGCGCGCAGCAGCGTCGTCTTTCCCGCGAGCACCATGCACATCTTGAAACCGCTGTTGCCCGTCGACCCGCCGACGTCGTGGATGATCTCCGCCGTGGGCACGATGACCGGCCGGAGTCCGAAACGGCCGGCACGGATGCTGAACTCCGCGTCCTCGCCGTAAAGGAAGAAGCGCTCATCCATGCCCCCGAGCCGATCCCAGTCACCGCGGCGCATCAGGAGCAGGCACCCGGTGACGATCGGCACCGCGCGGACGGTGTCGCGCTGCCAGCCGCCGAGCGACTCCGGATCGAACAGCGCCGAGCCGCTGAAGGCCGTGGACAGCCCCGTGGCGAAGCACGTGAGGGACCACAGCGTCGGCGCGCCCCAGCAGGAGCTCTTATCGACCGACCCGTCCCTGCGCAGGGTCCGTCCGCCGTAGACGCCGAACTCCGGGTGCGCCACGGCGAACGCTTCAAGGCTCTCGAGGGCGCCGTCGAGCACGATCGTGTCGGGGTTCAGCAGCACGAGGTGTTCGCCCGACGAGCGCGCGACACCGCGGTTGACTCCGCGGGCGAATCCGAGGTTCTCTTCCGCCGCGTCGACGACGACATCCGGATAGGTCGTGCGCACCGCCTCGACCGATCCGTCCGCGGAGCCGTTGTCGACCACCACGACCTGCGTCCCCGCCGGCGAGTGCGCGAACACGCTCTCGATGCATTCCAGAAGCGCCTCGCGGGTGTTGTAGCTGACGATGACGACCGACAGGCTCATCCGTCGTCACCCGGCGCGGACGGCCGCATGCCGATGACTTTGGCCGGCACTCCTGCCGCGATGCACTGTGCGGGCAGATCCTTCGTCACGACAGCCCCGGCCGCCACCACAGCGCCATCGCCGATGGTCACGCCCGGGAGGACGACGACGTTCGCCCCGAGCCACACGTCATCGCCCAGGACGACGTTCTTCTCCTGCTTGGCCTGGTTCATGATGGGGGTGCCCTGGACGATCCCATAGTTCGACGCGGTGATGGTGACGTTGGGAGCGAGCAGGCAGTAGTCGCCGAGCGTGATCCGCCCGGACGAGTTCCCGGCCCAGATCATGTCGTTCTCGCCGATGTGGGAGTGGCTGCCGATCGTGATCCGCTCCCCGTTTCGGAACGTCGCGCTCGGCGAGATCTTGACGCCCTCGCCCCGGCGGATGCGGCGGACCTCTTGGACATGGGAGTAGGAGGCGAGGTGCGCGAGCCTCAGCATGTGAAGCCACGTCCGGGGGCTGAAGAGCGAACGCGCCGCCCCGGCCGCCCGCTCTCCGGCGGTGCCACCGTGCGTTCGGCGGGCGGGTTTCTGCGTGGTATCGCCGCCCGCCTGCGCATCGCGATGAGCCATGCACAAAGGTTAGTGGCTGGGCATCGTCGAAGTCCGCTGATACCGGTCTAGAATGTTGCCGACCGAGCGCCGGGCGGCACGAGAGGTGGGCGGATGCCGGGACCCGTGAGTGTGGTCGTCCCCGCGCACAACGAGTCGACGACCATTGCTCGATTGCTCCGCAGGCTGCTCGACACCGATCCCGACGACCGGCTGGACATCGTCGTCGTGGCCAACGGCTGCACCGACGACACGGCGGCGATCGCCGCCGCCGTGTCACCGCGCGTGCGCGTCGTCGAGGTCGCTGCGGCCTCCAAGATCGCCGCGCTCAACGCCGGAGACGCGGCCGCGCACGCCTTTCCCCGCGTCTACCTGGACGCCGACGCGATCGTCACGGGCGAGGCGCTGCTGGCCGCCGCGGACGCCCTGCACGATCCTCCGTACGCGAGCGCGCCCCGCATGCGGATCGATACGCGCGGCGCGAGCATCTGGGTCCGCTGGCAGTACGCGGTCTGGGAATGCACCGATTACCGCAGGGGCGACATGATCGGCTCAGGCGTCTACGTGCTGTCCGAAGCGGCCCGCGCACGATTCGGCCCGTTCCCCGATGTCATCTCGGACGACGGGTTCGTGCTGCGCCACTTTCCCGGCGCCGAACGCGTCGTGCTTCCCGAGGCGACCTTCACGATCACCGCGCCCAGGACGCTGCGGGCCTTCATCCGGCGTCAGGCGCGCATCCTCGCCGGCAATGAGGAGCTCGCGACGCGCTTTCCGGCCCTCCCCGGCGAACCGTCGGCCGGCGGAACGCGGGCGCTGTTTACGCGGGTGCTTCGCACCCCGTCCTTGTGGCTGCCTGCCGTGCCGTACGCCGTCGCCCGGGTCGCGGCACGCCGCCAGGCCGCGAAGGTGCGCGGGGACTGGTCGCGGCAGGGCTGGAATCGCGATGAGTCGACGCGCGCCGCGCAGACCGAGAGGTGACGATGACCATGGTTTCGATAGATCACGTCTTGCTCACCCGGTTCAACCTGCCGTCGGTCGGTCCCGAGAGCCTTATCCGGGCCCAGGACGGGTGGCTGCGGGACCGTGTCGAGCTGTTCGAGCGCCACACCGTGCCGTCGGTGCGCGCGCAGTCTGCGGCAGCGCGTGTGCACTGGCTCGTGTTCCTCGATCGTGAGAGCCCGCGGTGGCTCATCGAGCGGCTCACGCCCCTGGTCGACGAGGGATTGCTGCATCCGGTGTTCGGCGAGCAGTTCACCAACGACGAGGTCGTCGCCGAGGCGCGTGCGCTGACCGGGGGCACCGGTGACGTGCTGCTGACCACGAACCTCGACAACGACGACGCCCTCGCGGTGGACTTCGCCGAACGCCTGCATCAGCTCGTGACCAGCAGCCGCACCGAGGCGCTCTACCTCTCGACCGGCATCATCCTCACCGCCGACGAGGCGTACCTGCGCCACGACCCCCACAACGCGTTCGTCAGCGTCGTCGAGCCGTGGGAGGACGCGAAGACGGTGTGGCGCGACTGGCACAACCGTCTGCACCTGCAGATGCCGGTCCGCGTGGCCGACGGCGCACCGGCGTGGCTCCAGGTGATCCACGGCCGCAACGTCAGCAACCGCGTCCGCGGTAAGCTCATCGATGCCGCGTCCTATCGGGACTGCTTTCCGGGGCAACTCGACGCCGTGCGTTCGCCGACGCGAGGCGGACTGCTTCGCGACCGGCTCGTGCGGGTCCCGCTGCGCGCCGCGAAAGAGAGCGTCCGCCGGCTCGGCAAGACCTTGGTGATGGCACTCTTCGGCAAGGACGGACTCGATCGCGTCAAGGAGCGCCTGCAGCGCCGCTCCGCCACGTGATCACCGCCTGATCACCGGCGTCCGCCGTCGGCGGGGAAGAACACCTCCACCGCATCAGCGGCCGCAGCCAGCACCGTGGGAGGCAGAACGTGCCAGTCCTCCCCCGGGAGGACCTCGCTCGGGCGCCGCAGCTGCGACGCATGCGCCTGGAGCGCGTGCATCTTCTGGTCCGCGAACTCGTCGCAGCGTACCGACACCGCCCGGTTCGTCGTCACCCGCCCGACCGCCTCCACCAGTGAACGCCACCGTCGACCCGGCCGCAGCGGCCAGATGCCCCAAAGCCAGATCGGATACTCGAGCAGCGCCACACCGGTCGACGCGGCGGCCGCGCGACGGGCCGCCCGACCGACCGCGGCGTGATCGGGATGAGGGTCGTCGGCGCTCGTCGCATAGAGCTCATCCGGGGTCAGCTGCCTCAGCAGATCGCCGACGACCTCCGTCAGCCGATCCTCTGACGTCGCGACGGTTCCGTCCTCGATGTCGACCCAGCGGACAGCATCGACCGACAGTCCCATCCGTCCCACCGCCTCCACCAGCTCCGCGCGGCGCAGCGCGGCGAGCTCCGCGGGGCTGAATGCCGAACTCCGGTGGGAGTGACGGCCGTCGGTGACCATCACCACGGTGACAGCGCTCCCGGCACGGACCTTCCGGATGATGGTCGCACCGCAGCCGAGCGTCTCGTCGTCGGGGTGCGGCGCGAGGATCACCGCCGAGCGCCGGGCCGCGGCATCCGTCACGTCCCTCGCCCTGCGCACGATCGCCTTGCGCGCCGCCGCACGAACCGCCCCTGTGATCGACACTTCGCTCCTGTCTCCCGCAGCGGTTCGCACGGCGCCGATAGTGTGGGCTGACGTGCAGCGGCGGATGGTGGAAACCTCATGACGAACCTAGCGATCACTGGCGTGCACCGCGTACTCGACGGCGTGCGCCGCGCACGCGCGCAGCGGCACCGCCGTCCGCCGAAGATCCGGTTCGGCGAGGCCGACACGTCCGCGAGGATCCTGTACCTGTCGCCGGACCCTAAGGGGCCCCGAGGCGGGGTCCGGGTCATCTACCGTCACGTCGACGTGCTGAACGCGGCAGGCCTCGACGCAGCCGTCGTCCATCACGGCCACGGCTACCGCGCCGGATGGTTCGACAACCGGACGCGCACCCTTCCCGCGGAAGACGTCGTCGTCACCCCCCGCGACGTGCTGGTCGTTCCGGAGTTCTACGGCGGCGCCATCGCCGAATGGCCGCAGGGGCCGACGGTCGTCCTCTTCAATCAGGGTCCCTACTACACGTTCGACAGCCTGTCGGTCCCCGACGCCCGCGCCCTCAACGCAGGCCGCGCCACGGCCATTCTCACCGTCTCCGAGGACAGCCTGGAGCTGCTGCGGTTCGCCTTCGACCGCATTCCGGTGCACTACGCCCGCTCCGTCATCGAGGCATCCACGTTTCACCCCGACCGCGACACCGATGCCGGCTCGCGCCGGAGGATCGCGTACGCGGCGAACCGCCGAGCCCAGGAGCGAAGCCAGCTGCTCAGCATCCTTCAGCTTCGAGGGCGCGTCGAATGGGAGTTCGTGCCGATCCACGGGATGTCCGAGACGGGCGTCGCCCAGACGCTGCGCTCCAGCGCGATCTTCCTGGCGTTCAACGAGCGCGAAGGATTCGGCCTTCCCCCGGCAGAGGCCATGGCCTGCGGCGCGTACGTCATCGGTTACGACGGGCACGGCGGCAAGGAGTTCTTCGACCCCGCCTACAGTCGGCCCGTGGCCGACGGCGACCTTCGGGCGTTCGCCGACGCCGTCGAGCACGCGGTCTCGCGCTACGACGCGGACCCGCACGCGCTGACGGCAGAGGGGCTCGCCGCGTCAGACGCGATCCTCTCCCGCTATACGCTCGATGGTCTGCGAAGCGACCTGCTCGGCTTCTACGGGAGCCTCCGCCCCGACATCGGACGCTGACGCTACTCCGTCCTCCGGCTCATCGAGAGTCTGCCGCCCCACGGCAGCGGCTGCGAGGCGCGCATCCACCGCCCCGATGGTGCGCATGCTGCCGCAGAGGCCGACGATGAGGAAGAAGATCCCGGCGGCGATGGGGAACGACAGCGCGTCGAAGAAGACGAACAGCACCACGATCGACACCAGCGAGGCGCCGAACATGCGCGAGAGCCGTTTGGTGTCGGGCTGTGGCGAGACATGGCCCGCCCACAGCGTGCTCCATAGGGCCGCGATCACGAGCGCGGCGAAGGCGATGACCCCCGCGATGCCCAGCTCGATCAAGAGCAGCACGATCTGGTTGTCGAAGATGTAGTAGCGCGGCAGGAAGGTGCCGAAGCCGACGCCGTACACCGGCGAGGAGGCGAGGAACTCCGGGACACGCTCCAGCGCGTCCGCTCGCGACTGCGTGCTCGGGTCATCCGAGGCCCCGATGAACAGGTACAGCATCGTCGTGATCATCCCCGGCACCAGGACGGCGATCGCGACCAGAGCGACGAGACCGAGGCCCGCGACGACCCACCGCTGCTTCACCGGCAGGAACGACATCGACGCGATGACCGCGATCACCAATCCGATGATGGCCGAGCGCGACACCGCCACGAGGGACGTGATCATGATCAGCACCGCCGGGATCCACCAACGGACGCGGTGCGGCTTCTCGTCGTGCCGGAACCCCGCGGTCACTGCTGCCGCGAACGCGATCGGCAGGAGTCCGATCAGCGACACGGCGAACTCCAGCGGATGTATCGCCGTACCCGTCGCACGGGCGAATTCGCCCCGGGCGCCGATGCCTTCGCCGCCATAGGTTAGCCCGGGAATCATCCCGAACCAATCCAGGAACGTCTGGTGGGTGATCGACTGGAGGAGGCCGAGACCCGCGAGCAGTCCCGCGGCGATCGCGAGGCGCCTCGCGAGGGTCGCGATCTCGGTGATCGTACGCACCCCGTCCATCGCGACGAGCATCACGCCCGCCCACGAGGCCATCCTGACCAGGGCGGTGATCGCCGGACTCACCTGGTCTACCGGCTGCCCCCGCATCATCGCCGCCGCGAAGCTCACGAGCGCGATGACCAGCAGCAGTCCGAAGGCATGGCGAATTGGCTGCGCAACGGGTCTGACGTCCACCACGCGGTACTGGATGCGCGAGAGCAGCCACCAGGCAAGGAGGAACAGACCCCACAGCAGCGACGGCCGGCCGTATGCTCCGAGCGCGGCGATCGTCACGTTCGACGGAACCGCCAGCAACAGGACCAGATAGACGGTGAGCGCCGTCGTCGCGGTGAACCCGCGCCAGCGCGCGACGCCGCTGTAGTCACGGCCGATCGCCGGCTGCGGCGCACCGATCGGCGACGTGCTGCTCATGGCTCGACGTTCGACGACCTGCGAGCGGCGACGTCGGAGGCCGCGGCTCGGCGCCGGCGAAGAAGCCCGTCGAGCACGGCGGCGAGCAGGACGGCGAAGATGGCGACAGCGGCGCCGACGCCGGCGGCCGTGGTCATCCGGCTCTTCTGGTCGATGATCGGGTTCGCGTCGAAGGTGATGGGGATCGTGTTGATCCGGAAGTCCTCCTCGATCCCCTCGTCGTCCTGAAGCTGCCCGAGGACGACCTCGGTCTGGTCGACGATCTCGCGAAGCACCGCCGTCGCCTCGTTCTCGCTGCGTGCGGTCACCGTGAACAGGATCGAGGGCCCGGAGTTCCCCCAGTCGCGCGCCACCACGATCGTCGACCCGTCGTGCTCGTCCATGATCTCCCCGGCGACGTCATCGGCGCCCATGGCCCCCACCAGGACATCTGCGGCCTGGCTCAGTCCGCCCAGGTTCAGGAACGGGTTCCCGGTGTTGGGCGCGAAGGACCCGCTGCTCGGGATGAGGAGCTGCGTGGCCGACGTCTGGTACGTCGGCTTGACCAAGAACCACGTCACCGCGGCGAGGACCACGGCGAGCAGGATCCCCGGAACGACGATGTACCAGCGCCGTCGGAGCCCGAGGAGCGTTTCGGCGAGGTTCATACGGTGGCTTCCTTCATCGTTGCTTCAGGTGCGACGGTCTCGGTCGCATGCCGGACCCGGGTCCGATGATGCCGCAGGAGTCTGTCGAGCATCACCGCCGCCCAGCCGCCGACGAGCAGGGCGGCGATGGCCATGCCACCGCCCGCGAGGACCAGCGCCGTGCGGTTCGAGGACGCTTGCAGGATGTGCGTCGTGAGGGGTTCGACGATCGGGACGATCCGTGCTTGCTTCGGTATACCCGCGTCCGCCTGGCGCTGGTCGGCGACCCGGAAGACTTCGTCGATCAGCTTCTCCTGGGTCGCTTCCACCTGCGCGTAGGAGGGGTCGACGATCTGGATGTCGATCTGCGCGTGCCGGTAGATGGCGAGCCACTGGGTGCCCTCGTTGGGAAGCGTCACCAGCACGCCGTCCCTCACGCCCGCACCCCAGTAGGGGGCGCTGTCGGCAGCGTACGTCTTGGGCGGCGCACCGTCGTTGATCTCCTGGGCGATGGCCGCGACGAAAGAGATGACGCTGCTGTCGCCGATGCCGTTGTAGCGGTCCAGTGCCGACGCGTTCGGGTACATGAACGTGATGGCGGTCCGCGTGGTGAAGACTCCGCGATCCTGCGCGAACGAGAACGTCAAGGCCGCCCCGCACAACAGTGCTGCCAGGACCACATACCAACGGCGCAAGAGGGTGCGCATGAGGTCGCGAAATGCCACGAAGACACCCCTCCCCCCAAGAGCCAGAGCAACGCGTGCGCGCGCCACCCACCAGGGTAGCCGCGAGCCGTTGCGCCTCGCGCCGTTACCCGCAACTCGCGGCGGGTGCGCATCCGATTCTCAGATCAGTATCAGCATCGCGGCGTTTCGCCACGCGTCGGGGGTCAGAAACCCGCCGCGCACCAGGATTATTCTACGGCGCAACCAGCTGGCCGACCGCAGCGCGACGAATTCGTCAAGAGTCTCGCTCGCATCGCGGGGAAGCTCCGTGCGATACGCCGTGAGGAAGTCGGCACCCTGGTCGAGCCGCAGCCGGATCCACCGCCGGACATCACTCGGACGCGGAAGCCGCTGTAGCGCACCGAGGAGACTCGAACGCTTCGGTGCCGACACATTCGAACCATGGATCCGGTACTTGATCCACGGGCTCGGATCGAAGTCGACCGCCCCGAATGCGCAAGCCGCGAGGTTGATCCACCAATCGTGCATGATCGCCGCACGCGGAATGTCACGCACGTGTTCCACGAGGGGGCGGTTGAGCACTGCGGTGCAGCCGGTGACGGACGGGTGCATCAGCGCGGTCCGCAGCTGGGTCCCCGCCTGCGGCGAGATCGATTTATAGGCCCAGAACGATGGGGCGATGAGGCGTCCTTTCGCGTCCACGACCTGGAGGTCGCCGTGCACCAGCAGGGCCGCCCCCTCCGGGCTCCTGGCGGAGAGCGCGGCCATGCGCGTCAGGCCCTGCTCGATCTTCTCAGGCATCCAGACATCGTCGTGATCCGCGAGGAAGACGACATCACCCGTGGACAGCGCGAGAAGCGAGGCGAAATTCGCGCCCGCGCTTCCGCTGGGCGTCGTTCGGGCATGCACCTCGGGCGGATGCGCGAAGCGGTCCCTCTTCTCGGCGAGGATCGCCAGCGTGCTGTCGACGGAGCAGTCGTCGCTGACGACCAGGACGAAGTCCCGGAACGTCTGTGCGGAGAGGGAATCCAGCAGTTCGGCGAGGAAGCGCTCGCTGTTGTACGTGGCGAGGAGCACCTCCACCCTCACGGCGTCGCGCCGATCTGCGGCGTGGACCGGCGCTCACGGATGAACCGGTCGAACTCCGCGTCATCGTCGAGCGGCACATAGAGATCGCCCTGCTCATCCGCGGGAGCGGAGCGCGGCGGATTGGCATCGACGAGCTCGCCCCTGCGGGTCCGCGTCAACCCGTCGAAGACCCCCACGTACGACCGCGCCTGCGGTCGCCAGTCCAGTTCGCTCGACACCCGCGCACGTGCCAGCCGGCCCATCTCGACACGCAGTTGCGGGTCATCCATCAGCTGCTCGACGGCATCGGCGAACGCCGAGACGTCTCCGGACGGGACGTAGAGGACGGAGTCTGCGCCGCTGACACGGGTCTCGACCAGATCGAACGACACCGACGGCAGGGCGTACGCCATGTACTCCATGGTCTTGTTCATCGTCGACACATCGTTGAGCGGCGTCTTCAGGTCGGGACACAGGCCGATGTCGGCGCGACTGAGACGCTGAGCGATCATCGCGCGATCCGCGCGCCCCGTGAAGGTGACGTGCTCGGTGAGCCCCAGACCCTCGGAGAGCGCCACCAGTTCGGCATAGCTGTCGCCGAACCCCATCAGTGTGGCGTGGACGTTGCGGCGGTTGCGGCGGTTCACCAGCTCGTCCACGACGTGCAGGCACGTGTCTACGCCGTCCTGGGGCCCCATGATGCCGAGGTAGGCGAGCTCGATGCCTTCGCTCGGCCGCGGCGAGTCCGGGTAGATCGGCCGCATGCTCTGCGTGTCGGGACCGCTGCGCACCACGGTGACGTGCGCTGCGTCCTTGCGGCCCCGCTCACGCGCGATCCGCGCGTAGGACTCGTTGGTCGAGATGACCCGGTCGGCAGTGCGATAGGTCATCCGCTCGAGCCAGAGCAGGCCGCGGTATTCGACGGCTTTGAGGCCGCCGCGCGGTTCCCCGAACCGGGACCGGAAGAGCTCCGGGTTCAGATCGTGCTGATCGAACACGAACGCGGAGCGCGTCAGCCGCCAGAATCGAGCGAGCAGCCAGTACGTGTCGGGCGGGTTGCAGGCCTGGATGACGGCGAACCGGCCTCTGCGCCGGGCCGCGAACGAGAGGAAGAAGGTCCGGATCCACGAGTAGGCGAACTCGATCGCGAATCCGAAGAGGCCCTTCGCCTCGGGTGCCGGGCGGTACTTGTAGATCGCTATCCCGTCGATGACCTGACGACGGGGGTCGCCCGGCCCCTTCGGGCAGATCACGCTCACGCGGTATCCGTTGGCGACCAGTGCCTGGCACTCCAGCCAGACCCGGCGATCGAGCGGAACGGGAAGGTTCTGCACGATGACGAGCACGTGCGGCTCGGCCGAGGGGGTTTCTCTCACAGAGCGCGTCCAATCCGAAGCGGTCAGGGCCGAGAATGAGCCGATTCTAACGTGTGAGCCGGATTCTCACTTGGAGGGAAATTCGCCCCATGCGACGATGAATCGATCGATGTTTGGACACCTCCTGGACGTCGCACCCAACCCGAGTCCGTGAAGGCAATTCCCCTGATGAACACTCCCCCCGCGCCCCTCAGAAAGCTCGTCCGCCGCTCCGCCGTACGCCGCACCCGGGCTCGTCGGCTGTCCGCACTCGCCGTGACCGTCACCGCTCTGCTGGTCGCCGGTGCCGTGATTCCTGTCGTGGCTTCCGCAGCTCCGGCGACCCCCGAGACGCTCTGGGGCGCCGCGCCCGACGCGACGCCGGTCGTCGACAGCGACCGTGTGCCGGTCGAGCTCGGCACCGCCTTCGTGAGCGAGACCGACGGCGTGGTCCTGGGCGTGAAGTTCTGGAAGACGAAAGAGAACACAGGCACGCATGTCGGCAACCTCTGGGGGCCTGACGGCAAGCTCCTGGCCACCGCGACCTTCGCCAACGAGACCCGCAGCGGCTGGCAGTCCGTGAGCTTCAGCCAGCCGGTGTCGGTCAAGGCCGACCAGCGGTACGTCGTCTCGTACCACGCTCCGAACGGCCGGTACGCATCGACCGTCGGATTCACCGCGCAGTCGGAGTCGAAGGTGCTCTCGGTTCCGGCGGGCCGCAGCGGGGTCTACTCCTACGGCAAGTCGTCGACCTTCCCGACCAAGACCTGGCGCTCCAGCCAGTACTGGGTCGACACGATGTTCGTCGCCGACCCCAGTGCTCCGGGTGCAACGCCCACGCCGACACCGACCGCGACGTCCACGCCGACCCCGCGGCCGACGGCGACCACTCAGCCGCGTCCGACTCCGACGGCGACCTCCACGCCGACGCCGACTCCGACGCCGAAGCCCACCTCGACGCCGACGCCCACACCCACGCCCACTGCATCCCCGACTCCCACGACGCCGCCCGAACCCCCCGCCGGCGGGGTCACCGCGCAGCCGTCGATCGGCAAGGGCTGGAATCTCACCTCCTCGAAGGTGGGGCTGGCACCCTTCGGACTGAAGTGCGCAGACCTGCCCGAATACAAGCAGACGGGCAACACCGTTCCCGCCGGCACGGTGATCTCGCGGATGCGCATCACCGGATGGCTCGATCTGTCGATGGGCAACATCACCATCAAAGAGAGCTGCATCCAGCCCAAGCCCGGTGCCGTCGGTATGGGAACCACCTCGCTGACCACCTGGAACAACAATCGCGGTCTGCAGGGACCCATCACCATCCAAGACAGCGAGTACGACGGCTCCCTGCTCTCCGATCGCGAGAAGGCGTTCATCGGCTTCTTCAACGGCGTCGCCAGCATGTACCGCAACTACGTCCACGACTCGGGCAGTGGCATCGGCATCCAGGGCAGCTACGAGAAGACCGGCGCGAACGTCGTCATCCAGAACAACTACGTCGATCGGCTGATCGCTTACGGTGACGCGAACGGGAGCGGAAATCACCAGTCCGCGTTCACGGTCCGAGACCTCGACAGCTCGACCAACGCCAACCGCCAGCTTCTCGTGAAGGACAACTACTTCGACTGCGACGGCGCCAACGCCACCGGGGCCTTCTTCGTCCAGGCCAACGGGGACGATGTCCGCAACCTCACCGCGCAGGGTAACCTGCTGGCGGGCATGGGATTCAACCTCATCCTCGAAGACGACCAGGGCCGATTCCCCGGCGTCACGTACTACAACATGCGAGCCATCGACAACCGCATGCTGCCGACGGAGTACGGGCCGACGAAGCTCGCGGGAAGAGGCGAAGGCTGGGCGCAGTGGACGGACAACTACCTCTACAGCCCGTCCGGCACCGATGGCAAGGGAAAGGTGGTGGCCGAGCCGTAGGCGAGGCTACGGAGCGTCAGCTCAGGAGGGTGCGGAGAAGGCCCGCATGCGCCGCAACGGATCGATCGGCTCGAAAGGCCTGCAGCGAAGCATCGGCGATCTCTGCTCGTGACGACTCGATCGCGCCCGTGGCGACAGCGCAAAGGGCCCCGGTCAGGGCCTCGCGGTTGAGCTGCGGCCGGAAGCGTGCACGCAGCATGGCGTCCCACGTGAGCCCGATAGGGTCGCCCAGTGGATTGGGCACGAGCAGTCCGTTCGGAACACCCACATCGAGCTGCTCCCTCGCGCCTCCGACATCGCTGAGCACCGAGGGAACACCCGACGCCAGCGCCTCCATCGACGCGAGCGACCATCCCTCGAAATAGGAGTCGAGGACGAACACGTCCGCCGCGCCGAGGAGGACGTCCACACGCTGCACGTTGTCGCGGAGGTGGATGCGGTCCGCAGCCGCGGATCTGTCCCGCAGACCGATGACCTGACGGGTGTACACGGCCTCATCGACACGGCCGGCAACCAGCAGGTGGGCGTTCGGAAGTGACCCCGCGACGTCCTCGAAGGCGCTCACCAGCGCGAAGGTGTTCTTCTGGAGACAGTGCCTCGCAAGGCAGACGAAGAGGATCTCGTCGCGCAGACCGAGCGCAGAGCGAGCAGCCCGTCGGTCGATACGCGAAACCTTCGCCGGATCGACGCCGTTGGGGATGGTCACCGCCAGGGTGCCGTGCACATCTCCGGCCTTGTGCAGGTACTCCTCGAGGACGAGTTCGCTGACGGCGACGACGGCGGAGAGCTTGAGCGACCGCGCAGCCACCTCGTCATCGCTCAGGTTGAAGAGATCGTGCATCCCGTGCAGCACCGCGGCCGCCGGTATGCCCAGGTCGTTCGCGACCGACACCGGCCATTGCATCCCGCCGTGCAGATACATCACGTCCGGTCGCCAGCTCCGGACCCAGTCGGGGCCCTGCTCCGGCCCCGGATCGACCACCTCGACGCCGGCCTCGGCCAATTCCCTCCCGATGAGGCCGATGCCCTTGGTCTCCGCGTCCGAGGCCAGCAGGACGGCGACCTCGAAGTCGTGAGCGGGCAGCGAACGTGCCAGAAACGCCACCACCTCGTCGACGCCACCGGTGTCGAGGGTGTCGGTGACGAGCAGACAGCGAGCCGCGGACGCGCTCCGACGCACCGGCGGTGTCACCGCCCGTGGCGGTGCGACCGCGGTCGGCCAGGTCGGCACCGGTCCGCCGGCAACGAGGGGCAGGCTCCACGAGTCGAGGGCTGCAGGTCGATTCCTGCGCACCAACGGTCGGACGGCGGCGCGCATTCTCGCCGGCACGAGTCGTACGGCGAGACGTTCGAGCGCGAGAAGCACGCGCCTCACGGCCGCTGCTCCGTCCCGGTCTGCGCCCCTGACTGCCACTTGGCACGGCGCCCCTGAGAGCGCCGCGGAAGATAGCGTCGGAGAGATCGCCACGTCAGCAGGAGATAGAGGGCCCCGCCGCAGAGGCCGCCGAGGAGGAGCTGCCAGATCGGTATCGCGACGAGATGCGATGCCACGTATGCCACCCCTCCGGCTGCGACGGCGGCGGTAAGCGGCCACAGCCCGGCCGCCAGCATGCCGAGGACCCGCACGTTCAGTGCACGGCGCAGTGACACGAGGTAGATCGGGATGGTGATCGCCACGACGGTGAAGACGTGCACGAGGCTGATCCCGATGAGACCCGCGGTCGAGATCCCGAGCCAGAGTGCCGGGACGAGGACGATCAGCACGACGACCTGCACGCTGAACAGCACCCCGGTCCGCCCCGATGCGATGAGGATGTTCGCGACCAGCTGTCCGATGGCGTTCGCGGCCCCGTAGACCGAAAGGATGACGACGATCGGGGCAGCGTCCGCCCACTGGTTCCCGTAGATCGTCAGTATCAACGGTGAGGCCAGACCGCTCGTCAGCGCAGCGATCGGGAACGCGATCAGTCCGACGACGCGTACGGAGGTCGCCAGCGTGCCCGGGATGTCGCCGCCCTCTTTTCGCACCGTGGAGAACGCGGGCAGCACGATGCCGTTGAGGATCGAACCGAGCACGGACGAGGCCCACGACGAGACGTTGAACGCCAAGGTGTAGAGCCCGACGTCCCGGAGGGAGAGCATGTGCCCGACGTAGACATAGTCGACATTGGCGATGAGCTGGCTCAGGAGATTCGCCAGCGCCAGGGGGAGCCCGAACTGGATCAGGAGGCGCGACGCGGACCGGCTCCACCCGGGACCGTACCGATGCGAGACGGCGACGATCACGAGTATGCCTGTCACCAGCTGGCCGGCGACGCGCGACCAGGCGAACGCCTGAGCTCCGTCGCCGACGAGCGCGAGGCCTATCAGCACTACCGCGCCCACGACGGTACCGACGAGGCTGGTCGAGAAGATCACGTTCTGACGGAACTCACGTTGAAGTTGCGCGCTGGGAACGACGAACACTCCGCTGAGGGCCACGGAGATCGCCAGGATCCTCAGCGCCGGCGCGGCCGCCTCCGAACCCAGGAGCGACGCGACGGGCTCGGCGAAGACGGCCAGCAGCCCGCCGAGCGCCGCGCTGACGCCGACCGACATCGTGATGGCGGTCGGTGCGATCGCACGCTCGTCCAGGTCGTTCCTCGCGATCGCCGATCCGATGCCCAGCTCTGCGAAGGTGACGATCATCGCGTGCGCGACGACGGCCAGGGTGAAGATGCCGAACTCCTCGGGCGAGACGAGCCGGGCGACGACGGCCATCACCGCGATGTTCGATACGCGCATGACGATCGAGTTGCCGCCGAGCCAGAAGCTTCCGCGACGGACCTTTCGATCGAGATCGCCCGACGGCGCGTCCGTCGGCGACGGATCAGCGGCGGACACGACGGCCCACCCGACCCCACCGCGCGCGGATCGACTCGAGCCGCGCCTTCACGACAAGTCGGCTGGCAACGACACGCCGAGTGGCGGGTCCGGGTGCATTCGAGAGCGCAGCACGATAGATCGTCTCCAGGGCGTCGGCGGTCGCATCGAGCCCGAACCGCTCCGTCGCCTCCTGCAAGGCGAATCCGCCGAGCGCCTCGCGGCGGCGCTCGTCCGCGTAGATCCCGACGATCTGATCGGCGAGATCCATGTCGGATCGCCGTTCCCGCTCGGTCCCGTAGAAGCCGTGGCGCCGGAAGTGCGGCAGGCTCGCCGGCTCATACGGCAGCGAGAAGCCTCCTTCCCCCACGACGACGACCGGTTTGCCGTGGGCGAGCCCCCTGATCGCCGAGCCCCCCATCCCGAGGACGACGTCCGCGCCGGCGTAGGCCGGGCGCGGATCCTGCAGGGAGCCGGTGAGCTGAACAGCCACCCTGCCCAGTCGCGCGTTCGCGTCCTCGGCAGCGTGGGACACCAGCTCGAAGGCATCGCCGTCGCCGACGATGACGAGCCGGAGGCGCGGGTCGTCGATCCGCTCCACGGCGGAGATCGACCGCAGGATGGCCTCCGACTTCATTGCCTTGTCGACTCGCGTGACCATCGACAGCAGGGTCTGATCGTCGCCGACACCCAGCTCATGCCGGAACTGCTCTCCCCGCACCGGATCGGGATGGTCGGCATGCAGATCGACGGGCGGCTCCATGAGGTGGACCGCCGCGCGAAGCCGTGACTCCGCTTCCTCCTGCATCCCGCCCGTTCCGACGATGAGGGGGACGTATGGCGAACCCCAGAACGCGTTCTCCATGTTCCAGTTCGTCTCGACGGCGGCGCCCGCCGTCCAGCCCGCAGACGACACCGCGGCGACTCGCCCCAGCCAGGGAGCGAACGCGTGGACGATGTCGGCACGATGCGCGTCGACGACGCGCCGCAGAGCCGCAGCAGTGCGCGCCAGGCCCTCCCATTCGACGAACTCGACCTCGATGCCGCTCTCTCGTGCGTACGGCAGAATCGACTGCGACACAGCGTCGTCTCTCACGGCGACCACCCACACCGCGTGCCCTCGTTCGCGAAGGGTTCGTGCGAGGTCGATCGCGTTGATCTGACAGCCTCCCAGTGCGAGCCCGGCGAGTCCGATCACCACCCGCAGCCCCTGCGGCCGCGGGAGCTGCTGCGTCCTCCGCATTCCCGTACTCACCAGAGGCCTCGTAGCACGTCCGCTGTACGAAGCTGCTGCTGCTCGGTCAGGTGGGGGAACATCGGCAGCGACAGGATCTCGTCGGCGGCGGCCTCGGCGATCGGGAACTGCCCACGTCGATACCCGAGCGGCTCGTACGCTTCGGTGAGATGAACCGCGGTGGGGTAGTGGATGCCGACCCCGATGCCCGCCGCGGTGAGCTCGGCCATCACCCGGTCGCGCTCGTGCACGCGGACCACGTACAGGTGCCAGACATCCTGATTGCCCGGGCGGACCGCGGGGAGACGGACGCCTTCGACGCCGTGGAGCATCTCGCAGTAGCGATCGGCGGCGGCGCGCCGCGCGGCGTTCCACCCGTCGAGCCGACGCAGCTTGGCGCGCAGCACTGTCGCCTGTACCGCATCCAGGCGCGCGTTCATGCCGACGTGGTCATGCACGTACTTGACCGAGCTGCCGTGCGCCGCGAGGTTGCGGATCAGCGCGGCGACGCCCGCGTCGTCGGTCATCACCGCACCGGCGTCGCCGGCGGCGCCGAGGTTCTTGCCCGGATAGAAGCTCGTGGCCGCCACGCGGCTGAGCGCGCCCGCACGACCGGCGGGACCGGACGCGCCCTGTGACTGCGCGGCGTCCTCGACGATATCCAGGCCGTGCTTCGCGGCGATCGGTGCGATCAACTCCATGGGAGCGGTCTGACCGAAAAGGTGCACCGGCGCGATCGCCTTTGTGCGGGAGGTGATTGCCGCCTCGATCGCGTCGGGGTCGATCAGGAGGTACTCTTCGTCGACGTCGACGAAGACCGGCACCGCGCCGATGCGCGAGGCAGCCTCGGCGGTCGCGATGAAAGTGTTCGCGGGCATGATGACCTCGTCGCCGGGACCGACTCCGATCGCCCGATACGCCAGTTCGAGCGCATCGGTGCCGTTGGAGACCCCGACGACGTACTCGACGCCGATGTACTGCGCGTACTCCCCCTCGAAGGCGTCGACCTCCGGACCGCCGATGAAGGACGCAGCGGTGAGCTGCTGACGCCAGACCGCGGAGACCTCGTCGGCGACCTCCGCCTGCTGGGCGGCGAGATCGAGGAAGGGGACCGTGGTGCTCACTGGTGCGCTCCGATCTCGCGAGCGGGCACCCCGGCCCACGTCGCTTCCGCAGGGATGTCGCTCAGCACGACGGCCCCCATTCCCACCGTGGACTCGGAGCCTATCGTCAGCCCCTGACGCACGCACGCGTTCATCCCGACGTACGCCGCCTCGTGCACCCGGACGGTCCCGCCCAGCGACACGCCGGCCGCCAACGTCACGAAGTCCTCGAGGACGTCGTCGTGCGTGATGGTGCAGTTCGGCATCACGACGACGTGCCGCCCGAGCGCGGCGTCCGCTGTCACGACGACGCCGTCGAGCAGGATGCTGCCGGAGCCGACGTCGCTGGAGCGGCCGATCCGCGCCGACCGGGCGACGAAGGTCGCGTAGCGCTGTTCATCGATCCCGAACTTGCGGAACCGCCGGACGACTTCGCGCCTGCTCTGGCTCGGACCGACGCAGACGAGCAAGGACTCGGCGCGCGTCACCGCGTCGACGACCGACCCCACGACCGGGATGCCCGCGATTTCGGTGTCATGAAGTTCGACGTTGTCGTCGAGAATGCCGACGACGCCCGTGATCCCCGCCGCGAGGACCTCGCGCGCCAGACCGCTCGCCCCGACGAGGAGGAGACCGTCCGCCACTACGCCGCTCCGATCGGCGAGCGCAGGACGGCGATCACGCGGTCCTGGTCCTCCTCCGTCAGCTGGTGGAAGACGGGGAGGATCAGCGTGCGGTCGTTGAGCCGTTCGGTGACCGGCAGACCGTTCTCGGGCGCCAGATCCCGGTAGGGGGGCTGGCGATGCGACGCCATGATGCCGCGGCGCGCCGAGATGTCGGAGTGGGCGAGGGCTTCGAGCAGTCCGTCGCGGTCGGTGGGGTAGTCGCCTCCGACCTCGACCCAGAAGGACTGGAAGTTGCTGGTGCCGTGGTCCGGGTCGGCCACGGCGCGCAGGCCGGGGATCTCGCCGATCGCCTGCTGGTAGCGCTCCGCGATCGCGCGGCGTCGAGCGACGATCTCGGGCAGCCGCCTCAGCTGGACGATGCCGACGGCCGCCTGCAGGTCAGTCATGCGGTAGTTGAAGCCGACCTCGGTGTACTCCTCCGCCGGCGGCAGCACCGAGGCGTGCCGATCCGCCGCCGATACGCTCATCGCGTGTTCGCGCAGATGCCGGGCGCGGTCCGCCCAGTCGGGGTTGGACGTCGTGAGCATGCCGCCCTCGCCCGTCGTGAGGAGCTTGCGCGGATGGAAGGACCACGCGGCGATCTCGGCGCCCGCGCCGACCGGTCGGCCCTTGTACGTCGAGCCCGCGCCGCACGCGGCATCCTCGATGACGACGATGTTGAGCTGGTCGGTGAAGGAGCGGATGTCGTCGATATCGACCGGGATGCCGCCCTGATCGACGGCGATGACCGCCCTCGTCTGCGGAGTCAGCGCCTCGGCGACCGTGTGGCCGGTGACGTTGCCGGTGACTGGGTCGACGTCGGCGAAGACGGGATTCGCTCCCACGTAGCGGACGGCGTTCGTGGTCGCGATGAACGAGAACGACGGCACGACCACGTCGTCGCCAGCGCCTACCCCCGCGGCGATGAGGGCGAGATGCAACGCGGTGGTGCAGCTGCTCGTCGCGACGGCGTAGCGGGCCTGCATGGCGTCGGCGAACTCTTCCTCGAAGCGGGCCACCCGCGGCCCCTGGGCGACCCAGCCGCTGGCGATGGCCTCGGCGACGGCATCCGTCTCCTCCTGGCCGAGCCACGGCACCATCACATTTATGCGGCCGGTCATGAGACGGGCACCGCCCGCCCAGCGGCGATCTCCTCGCGCAGCGGCTGCCACCAGTCGACGAGCTGACGAAGTCCCTCGTCAATGCCGATCGTCGCCTCGAACCCGAGGTCGCGCCGGGCGGCCGACGTGTCGGCAAGGCGACGCACCACGCCGTTGACCGCGCGCTCCGGCCCGTGCTCGACGCCGAGCTCCGAACCCATCACCCTGAGCAGCGCTTCGGCGAGTTCCAGCAGGCTGGTCTCGGTGCCGCTGGCGATGTTGTAGGTCCCCTCGACGATGTCGCTGCGCGCCGCCAGCACATTCGCCCTCGCGATGTCGGGCACGCATACGAAGTCCATCGTCTGCCGGCCGTCCCCGAAGATGAGGGGCGGCTTGCCGTCGGCGATGCGCTCCATCCACCGCACGAGGACCTCCGTGTAGAGCCCGTGGACGTCCATCCGCGGACCGTAGACGTTGAAGTAGCGCAGCAGCACGTAGTCGAGCCCCTGCATCGCGCGGAAGCTGCGGATCAATCCCTCGTTGAACGACTTCGCCGCCCCGTACAGGGTGTCGTTGTTCTCGTGGTGGTGACGCTCGGTGGTCGGGAACTCCTCGGCCATGCCGTACACCGACGCGCTGGAGGCGGCGATCAGCTTCTTGACGCGGTGCTTCGCCGCGGACTCCACCACGTTGAACGTGCCGTCGACGAGGACCTCCAGCGCCAGTCGCGGCTCCTCCGCGCACTGGGTGATGCGGATCGCCGCCTGATGGAAGACGACATCCTTGCCTGCCGTCAGTTCGTCCACGAGCTTCGCGTCGCGAATGTCGCCGTCGACGAGCTCCACCCGGCCGGTCGCCATGGCGCCATCGAGGTTGGCGCGGCGCCCGCGCACGAGGTTGTCGAGCACGTCGACGTGGCCCACCCCGGCATCGAGCAGCTGGTCGACCAGGGTGGATCCGATCGTCCCGGCGCCGCCGGTGACGAGGACGCGGGTGCCTTCGAGCGTGGTCATGCTTCCTGCACTTCCTTGATGTATGACGCGACGGAGCTCGGCGCACCGTAGGCGCCGAGGCTTGCGGAGGCGGCTTCGAGGACCGAGAGCACGCGCAGACCTGATTCGCCGCTCGTGCGTGCTGGGCGCTCCTCGCGGATCGCCGCGGCGAACTCGCTCGCCACGTTCGCCAGGGCCTCGCGCTCCGGCAGCGCCGGGGCCCACGTGTCGCCGAGCCGGTACGAGATGTTGGCGGCGCGCGTGTCGGCCGTCTCCTTCGACTGCAGGGCGAGGTCCACCCCTCGGTCGTACACGCTGACGCGCTGCTGCGGGTTGAGGTCGTCCCAAACGAGCGTGCGCTTGGTGCCGCCGATGACCATCTGGCGGATCTTGGTCGGGCTGAGCCAGTTGACGTGCACGTGGGCGATGCCGCCGCTGGTCAGCGGCATCGCCAGGTAGCCGATGCACGCCTTGCCTGTACTCAGGGGATCCGAGCCGTGCGCCGACACCGAGGTGACGTCGAGGCCGCCGGGGAGGATGAAGTCCATGATCGACAGGTCGTGCGGCGCGAGGTCCCAGAAGACGTCGACGTCGGGCTGGATGAGCCCGAGGTTGATGCGCACGCTGTCGACGAACAGGATGTCGCCGAGCGCCCCCTCCTCGATCAACTCACGGATCTTCAGCACCGCGGGGGTGTAGCAGTACGTGTGGTCGGCCATCAAGACCAGACCGTTCTCGCGCGCCCGCTCCACCATCTCGACGCCGCGCTCGCGGGTGTCCGCCAGCGGCTTCTCGACGATCACGTGCTTGCCCGCGTCGAGCGCAGCCAGCACGATCGGGTGATGGGTGCGCGCAGGCGTCGCGATCGCGACGGCGTCGACCATCGGGTCGTGCAGCACCTCGTCGAGGCTCGCGGTGATCGGAACCCCGCCGACGCTGTCGCCCACGCGACGCGCGCGCTCGAGGTCGAGATCGCAGATCGCGGCCAGGTTCCATTCGGACGAGGCGCGGAAGTTCCTGGCCAGGTTCGGCCCCCAGTACCCCGCACCGATGACAGCGACATTCAGTCGTGAAGACACGCCGGATTACCCCCGATACTCCTTCTCTCCGGTCCCCAAACCGGAGTAGTCACTGCTGACGAACCCGTAGAACTAGTTGTCGGGGTCGAAGACGACGTCGACCCAGAGCTTGGTGGTCGTCGTCGTGCTCGGATACCCCGTGCTGTAAGAGTAGGCGCCACCGGTCGCAATGGTCGAGATCGGACCGTTCGTTACCACGGAACTCAGTCCGCCCGACGTCGAAGCGTAGACGCGGGACGTGCTGTACATGCTCACCCGGTACTCCGCGCCGACGGTGAGACGGACCGCCGTCGACAGCGTGGCCGTCTGCCAGCCGGAGGAGCTCTCGCCGGTGAATGTGACCGTAGCCAGTCGCTGACCCGTCGCGTCCCAGAGGTAGCCGGTATGCGTGCCGACGTTCAGCGCGCCCTTATAGAACTTGATGGCCGTCACCACCCCCGGTGCGTTCGTCTTGAAGCGCGTGCCCGCATTGATGTTCTGAACCGTCGACGTGTTCGCGCTCGTCGGCGTGCCCGTGGTGAAGAGGCTGACCTGGTCAGGCTTCGCCATCGTCGTGAAGGACCACGTCCCGCCGGAGACCGCGCCTCCGTTGGCCGTCACGGTCGCCGTGTAGGACTTCGTCCAGTCGAGCGTCGCCGTCGGAGCGAAGCTCACGACCCGCGTCGTGGCATTGTACGTCGACGTGCCCGGCACGTTCGTCGTCCCCTGTGCCAGCGTGATCGCACCAGCCTGAGCCCCGCTCGACAGCGTGGCGGTGATGGTGCGACCTGTCGGGTTGACATTCGTGGCGTTGGGCGTCGGCGAGCTCGAGGACCGCGTCGCCTGCGCGATCGTGGTGAACGACCACGCGCCTCCCGAGATCGCCCCGCCGTTCGCCGTCGCGGTGACCGAGTAGGTGCGCGAGAAGCCCAGCGCCGCCGCGGGTGTAAAGGTCACGACCCCGGTCGCGGCATTGAAGCTGGAGGATCCGGCCACGGCAGCTCCGCCCGTGGTGACGGTGATCGCGGCCGAGGACACGTTCGAGATCGTGGCGGAGATCGGCGCATTCACCAAGACCCCGGTCGCGGAGGATGCCGGAGTCCTCGCCGTGATCGCGGGGTTGGGCAGGGTGGTGAACGACCAGGTCCCCCCGGTCACCGCCGCGCCGTTGGCCGTCGCCGTCACCGCGTACGTCCTCGCCCGCTGCAGCGCGGCCGTAGGGGTGAACGTGACCACACCAGTCGATGCGTTGAAGCTGGACGTCCCCGCCACCGCCGCACCACCCGAGGTGACGGTGATCGCGCCGGTAGAGGCATAGGCGAGCGTGGCCGACACCACCGCGGTCACCGGGTCCACGTTCGTGGCGTCAGAGGCGGGGGTCTTCGCGGTCAGCGACGGGTTCGGAATGGTCGTGAACGACCAGCCGCTGCCCACCGCGAAGCCGTCGGCGGTCACCGATGCGGTGTACGTGCGAGCCGGCTCCAGCGGCGTCGAGGGAGTGAACGTGACGACGCCCGTCGCCGCGACGAAGCTCGACGTGCCGGCGACCGGCGTGCCGGCGCTCGACAGCGCCAGGCTCGCCGAGGAGGCGTTCGTCAACGTGGCCGAGACGGTCGTGTCGAGCGCCACGTTCGTCTGACCGGCGGATGGCGAGGTCGAGCCGACGGTCACGGCGGCGCGCGTCGTGAAGGACCAGGCCCCATCGGCGACCGGCGCGCCGTTCGCCGTCACCGCGACACTGTAGGTGCGCCCCCGCTGCCATGGGCCCGTCGGCGTGAAGACGACCGCACCGGTGCCTTCGTCGAAGCTCGACGCACCGGGGACCGCGCCGCTCGCGTCCGAGACGGTGAGCGATGCGCTCGAGGCGTCGGCGACGTTCGCCGAGACGACCAGCGCGTTGGGATCGACACCGGTCGCGCCGGCGGACGGTGCGAAGCTCGTGAGCGTGGGCGCCGGGGGTGGAGCATCCGGTCCGTCGAAGTCGATCTCGGCATCGACGAAGTACGCCGTCGCGTTGAACGATGTCACGGGGAAACCGCCGGTCGGCGAATACAGGAACCGCCCGTTGGTCGTCGCGGGAGCGGTGATGAAGCCGACCGTCCGTTCCTGCGCGAAGTACGACGGCGTGTACGCGTAGCGACCGCTCGGAGCGAAGTACGAGACCGTGTAGACCGTGCCGGGTTCGACCGCCACCGGCTCAGCAAGCGCGGCACGCTGCCATCCGTCCGCCGTCTCGTTCACGAAGTCGACCTGCGCGAGCGGGTTGCCCGCGCCATCCCACAGTGTTCCGCGGTGTGCGCCGGTCGCGCCGGTGCCCTTGTAGAAGCGGATCGCCGTCACCTCGCCGGGCTCGGCCACCTGGAACCGGGTACCCACCTCGACCGGGTCCGTGTCGGGGACGGTGCTGCGCGGCGTGGCGGTTCCGAACAGCGTCTGGGTGCCGCCGGCTGTCGTGAACGTCCAGGTGTCCACCGCTGCACCGTCGGAAGTGACAGTCGCCGAGTACTCGGTGGCCGACTTGAGTCGTTCGGTCGGGTCGAAGGTGATGCGCCTGCTTCCCGAATCGAACGTGGATGTTCCGGCCACCGCTCCATCGGGGCCGACCACGGTCAGCGCTACGGCGCGGGTTCCCGGGTCGCCGGTGAGCGTCGCGGCCACATCGCTGGTGATGGCCACATCCGTGGAGTTCTTCGCCGGGGACACCGAGGCGACCGCGATGGCGGGGCCGGTGTCCTTGACGAACTCGACGTCGGCGAAATAGTTGGTGGAGTTGTACGACGACGTCGGTATGACGCCGCCAGTGCCGTACCGGTAGCGACCGTTGTTGGGGCTGATGGCAGTGAGCGGTCCGTTCGTCACCGGGGTGCTGAAACCCCGGGAGGTGTACGCGTAGCGCCCGTTCGGCGAGTAGTAGGACACCAGGTACGTCCCGCCGGGGACGATGGCGACGGGAGTGCTGAGCACCGCCCGCTGCCACCCGGACGCTGATTCGGCAGCGAAGGTCACCTGGGCGAGCCGCTGTCCGTCGGGGCCCCACAACGAGCCGGTGTGGACACCGGTCGTCCCCGGGGTCTTGTAGTAGCGGAGTGCTCTGATCTGCCCTGCCTCGGAGGCGGTGAAGGCCATTCCGAGCTCCACCGCGGAGGTGTCACCGTCGACAGAGGCGGGCACGCCGGTGGCGAGGAGACTTACCGCGGGATCACCGCCGCCGACGGTGAACGACCAGGTGAAGGGACTCGCGGTCGTCCCGGAGGCGCTCTTGACGCCCGACAGCGTTACGGCGACGCGCGCGCCGGCGAGGAACGGGGATGCCGGCGTGAACGTGAGAGTCTTCTGCGCGTTGCTCACCCCCCAGGCCCCTGCCACCTCGACGCCATCGGCCCGCACGGACCCGGTGAAACCGGTCTGGACACCCTCGTCGAACGTCGCCGTGACAGTAGTGCCCGGGGCCACGTCGACGGCCTCAGGTGCCGGTGTGCGTTCGGTGATCGTCGGCACATCGGTGGGCAGGGTAAACACGACGTCGACCCCGTAGTCCGTCGACGACGAGGAGGTCGGGAACCCGCTGGAGTAGGTGTAGACCGCACCGCCCGCCGGCACCGTGAGGGGTCCTCGCGAGTACGCCGCGGAGAAGGCGCCTGACGTCGCCGAGTACCGGCCCTGCGGAGCCACATAGGAGGCGATGTAGGTGACGCCCGGCTGCACCGTCACGGACTTGTCGAGCGTTGCGATCTGCCAGCCCTGCGTCGACTCGTCCGTGAAGGTCGCCGATGCGAGCTTCGTCCCGTCCGCCGACCAGAGCGCGCCGGTGTGAGAACCCAGGTTCGCCGACCCCTTGTAGAACTTGATCGCGCTCACGACACCGGCGGTCGTAGGGCTGAACTTGACGCCCAGCGTCACCAGCGCGCTGTCCACCGCGGAGACGACGGTGGGAACGCGGCTCTCCGAGAAGAGGGAGCACGGGCAGTCGCCCACCGGGCGGTCTTCCGCACGAGTCGTGAAGGACCACGCTGCCCCGGATTCCAGGCCGACGCCGTTGGCATCCACCGCGGCGGGTGTGACGACGTACTTCGTGCTGGGTTGAAGTGCGGCCGCCGGCGTGAACGTCGCTTTGCGAGACGCCGCATCGTACGAGACCGCACCGCTGACGGCCGCCCCTGCTGCGGTGGCGACGGTGATCTGTACTGTCGCGGGGTCGGCCGGACGGGTGAACACCACGCTGATCGGCGTCGAGGGCGACACGCTCGAGACGCCGGCGGCGGGGACGCGTTCCTGCACCCGCAGCGGCGATGTGTCAGACTTGGTGAAGATCGCGTCGACGAAGTAGTTGGTCTCTTTCCACGCGTTCGTGGGGAATCGTCCCGGGCTGCCGTACACGCCCGGCGCCGCTGCACCCACGGCCGAGGTCACCGTGACGGGCGAGGAGGCCCGCGCCGAATACGGCCAGTAGCGCTCGGCGACGGAGTAGCCACCACTCGGCGCGGTGTACGAGACCGTGTACGTCTGCCCCGCGATCACCGGAACCGGAGAGGTGAACTGCACCGACTGCCAGCCCGTCGCCGACTCGTTGGTGAAAGTCGCGCTGTTCAGCAGCGCGCCCGACGAGTTCCAGAGAGCACCGACGTGAGTCCCGACGTTCGTCGAGCCCTTGTAGAAGCGCACACCCGCGACGTACCCGTCGAAGTCCGGCACGAAGCGAAGGCCGAGTTCGACGGCCTGGGTGTCGTTGGCCGACGGGATCGCCGGAACGATGTCGCCGAGCGCGCTGAAGGGCCCGGTGACCGTCACGGTGCGCTTGACCCCTGCAGCCGAGAAGTTGGCGCTGTCGTCGATCGCACGGGCGATGATCGAGGCGGTTCCGCTGCCCTGCTGCACGTACGTGTAGGTCCAGGTGTCGGTTCCGACTGCCGGGCGCCACGTGGCACCGCCATCGGTCGAGACCTCGACGCCAGCGACGCGGCCGCCGCCGCTGTCCGAGGCGGTCCCGGTCACGGTGACCGACGTCCCGTTCGCGACGGTCTGGTCAGCGGTGGGGGAGGTGATCGTCGTCGTCGGCGCCGTGACGTCGGTGCTCTTGGTGGCGGCGACGAGCCCGGTCATGAGCGATCCCGGCTGGGCTCCCATGTCGGCAAGCAGGTTGACCTGCGCCTGCTGCATTCGCGGATCGGCGGGAGCGCCGGCGCCGTCATGCTCCTGGTCCAGACCCCAGCCCCACTGGATGCTCGCAGCGGAGAAGACCAGTGCACCGCTGGGCGCCTTGTAGAGCGTGACGTTGTGCCTGGTGGTTCCCGGGACGACGGTGTTGCCGTAGTCGGTGAGGTACTGCGGTGTCGGGCCCACCGTGGTCGACAGCCGGATGAGGCCTCCGGGACTGAACCCGTTGTCGGACACCTCGTTGGACTCGTAGCCGACCGTGTGCGGGGCGAGCGCAGCCGTGGTCCCTGCGGCGAGCGAAGTCAGGTTCGTGTTGCGCCACATCCGGTACTTGCCCTCGGCGGCAGACACCGTCACGGCGAGGTCGTCGTCGTTGACGAAGTACATCGTCCCGGTCAGGGCGTTCTCGGGCGAATGGCCACCCTTCGTCGCGTCGGCGAACCGCGGGTCACGCCATGTCCCCGTCCACTCCGGGGCGGGATCGATCTTCCCGTTGGCCCACGTCTCCTTATACGAGACGAGCGTGCGATAAGGGGTGTTCGAGCCGTCGGCGGCGGGCTCGTACCTCGTGCGCCAGTAGCCCTCGTTGCCCGTCAGGAACTGAAGGTTGACCCCCGCATCGCGCGCGGCCATGATGTTGGCGCGCTGAGCGCCGGACCAGTACTCGTCGTGACCCACGGACAGGAACACGTCGTGGTTGAGCAGCTCGCCGCCGCGCCGGTCGGTGTCGACGCCGGCGATGTAGCTCATGTCGTAGCCGTTGCGCTCCAGGAAGCGTACGGTGGCGAACTCGGAGCTGAAGTAGAAGTCGCGGGCGGTGTCGGGGCGACGGGTGTTGAACGGCCGGTTGTAGCTGAGCTTGTATCCGCGGCCGAGCGCCGCGCCCTGGTAGAAGCTGGAGCCGCCGTATGTGTTGTACGCCTGCCAGGTGGTGTCGGACGTCTGGAACAGCACATCGGAGGTGTTGCCGTCCTTGCGGACGATGAAGATGATGTGGCTGGAGCCGCCGTCGTCGGCGCGCGTCAGCTTGGCCACGTAGACGCCGGACACGGCATCCGCCGGGACGTTCCAGGAGGCGGAGACCCCCCACGTGCCGCAGTCGTAGAGCTCCGTCGTCACATCGGAGATGCATTCCGGCTGATTCTGCGGAAGCTGCGCGGTGACGGGAACGGAGGTGATGAAGCGGGCACCCAGACCCTGGTACCAGCCCGTCCGATAGATGTCGATGTCGTATGCGCGGGCATCCGTGTCGATCTTGAAGTCGATTCTCGACCCGGCGTTCACACTGATGTCGGTCGCGAAGCCTTGAATGCTGGAGTCGCCGGCCCCGGAGATGTCCCAGTCTTCGGGGTCGGTGCCGGGCTTCTGGTTCTCGCACACGATGGGGTTGATGCTCGCACCGCACGGGCTCGCGGCCTGGGCGACGGGCGTCGGCTCGAAGGCCACGAACGCCGTCGCGACCAGAGCCACGATCGCGACGAACGTCCCGATACGTGCGCGGCTGGACCAGCGTCGACGAACTCCGACCGTCCCCATAGCTGTATTCGTCATGATCCCCAGTCCCCGCCGACGTCGCGGCCATCTTCCGTTGCGACCCCGGTCGCGAATGAGCCCGCATCGCACGCCGACATTCCCCAATGACACGGCGATCCGGGTATTCCCGCGGGCAGTATATCCTCATGCGATCCCTGCGCGCAGGGTGAGCTTGGCACCTTTACCCACTCTTGAGGGAGCAGCGGATGTCGCCGCTGATACTTCGCTCATGACACACCCCGCTCCGGCCGATGTGAGAAAGCAGATCGATGTCAGATGCACCCGTGATACAGGCATCCGCCGATGTCGCCGCCGGCGCCGAACTCGGCCCGCGCACGCGCGTCTGGCACCTCGCCCAGGTGCGCGAGGGCGCCAAGCTCGGCGCCGACTGCAACGTGGGCCGAGGAGCATACGTCGGCCCCGGTGTCGTCATGGGAAGCAGCTGTAAGCTGCAGAACTACGCGCTCGTCTACGAGCCCGCACGCCTGGGCGACGGTGTCTTCGTCGGTCCCGCCGCGGTGCTCACCAACGACGAGTTTCCGCGCGCCGCCAACCCTGACCTCTCCGTCAAGAGCGCGGACGACTGGCATGCGGTCGGCGTCACGATCGGCGACGGCGCCTCGATCGGCGCGCGGGCCGTCTGCATCGCCCCGGTGACGATCGGGGAATGGGCGCTCGTCGCCGCCGGCGCGGTGGTGACCACTGATGTCGCGCCATACGCTCTGGTCGTGGGCGTGCCTGCGCGCCGCGTCGGGTGGGTCGGCCGGGTCGGCAAGCCGCTGATCGCGGACGGTGACGCGTGGGTGTGCCCCGAGTCGGGCGAGCGGTACCTTCAAGAGGGCGAGACCCTCCGGCCGGAGCTCACTTGATCGTGGAGTTGGTGAACGACGGGTTGCCGCTGCCCAAGTAGAAGATGCCCGGGTAGTTCTCGAAGCTCTGCGGCGTCGGCTGGCCGCTGGCGGCGTACGTGTTTCCGCTGCTCGTCGTCTGGTCGATGTAGAGGCGCCCGGTGCGACTGTTGCTGACGTAGAAGATGGCGCTGCCGCCCGCCTTGGCCGAGTTCCGCTCGATGCGCGAGCCCGAGATGCGGACATCATACGTGCCGCCGTCGGTGTAGATGGCCCCGCCACTGCCGCCGCCGGGGGTCCCGGGCTTCGGAGGGTTCGCGCAGCACCCCACGGCACTGTTGTCCGTCAGCAGGCTGTTGACGATGGTGATCGGCGTCCGCAGACCGCTGATCGCGCCGCCGTTCGAGCAGCTGTTGCCCTTCCCCGCCGCGCCGCCGAACGTGCTGTTCACGATGACGACAGGATCCTGGTTCATCGCCGCCTGCGAAGGGTCCAGGCTGTTCGGCGTCGCCGAGTGCTGGGCAAGGACCCTTACCGCACCGCCGCCGAGGTCCGGCCCGTTGGGCGCACAGGTGTTGCCGGTGAAGATCGTGTTGACGACCTTCAGTCGGCCGCCCAGCGCGAAGATCGCGCCGCCGCCGTTGGAGCCCTGGTTGACGTCACCAGGCGACACATACGACTCGTTGGTGGCGTTGCCGTCTGCGAGGGTGATGTTCTGGACGGTCACGCGCGGGTACGCAGGTGCGTACAGGCAGTTGCCGGGCACCGAGCCGAGCGACGAATCGCACGTGTCGATGTAGAGGATGCGCCGCACATCACCACCCGACAGCGTGACGAGTCCGCCCCCGTCGATCACGAGGTTCTGGGTGCTGTTGCGGATCTTGAGCGTCTGCGAAAGCGGGATCGTGACAGGACTCGACCCGCAGTTGAACGTCACGACGCCGCCGGCAGCGACCGCCGCGACGACGGCCGCAGATGTGCAGCTCGCGGCGGTGCCCGTTCCGACGACGGCGGTCGGGCGGCTGGCATCTTCGGCGCCCATGCCAGCGGGTACGGGCACGGCGCCGCTGGCGTTGCCCGGCTGGAAACCCGCAGGCGGGCTCGGAGTCGCGGGCGGCGCGGGCGTCGTCGTCGCGGAGGTCGTGAAGGTCCGATCCACCTTGGAAACGGTGACGTTTCCCGCCGCGTCGACGGAGCGCACCTGATAGTGGTAGGTGACACCGGCGGCGAGACCGGAGATCGTCTGCCGATGCGCCGTCGCCATCGTCGAGTCCAGCGTCGTGGTCTTGCCATACGCGCTCGTCGTGCCGAAGTTGATCTGAGTGCTGGCCGCCTCGTTCGTCGTCCACGAGATCGTGGCGCTGGTCTGCGTGACCCCGGATGCCGACACCGCGCTGATCACGGGTGCCACGGTGTCTGCAGGCGCCGCAGCGGGTGTGAACAGCACGTCGACGTAGTAGTTCGAAGCCCGGTAGGTCGACGAGGGGAAGCGGGACGCACCGTAGGCATAGACCCCGGCGTTCGCCGGTGCGGTCAGGTCGCCGCGGGTCACGGCGCTCGTGAATGCCGACGTCGCGGCAGCGTAATGCCCTCGGGGCGCGTGGTAGGACGCGACGTAGCTGGTGCCTTTCGTGACGGTCACCGGTGTGCTGAATCGTGCTACCTGCCAGCCCGACGCGGTCTCCTCGGTGAACGTCGTCGTCGCGAGGCGCTGCCCGGACGCGCTCCACAGGCTCCCGGTATGGGTACCGGTGTTTCCGACTCCCTTGTAGAAGCGGATCCCCGAAACGGTGCCGCTGACGGCCGGTACGATCGTGAGACCGAGTTCGACCGCACCACTGTCGTCGAATGCGGTGATGGCCGGCTTCTCGGTCCCGAAGAATGTCGCCTCCGTCGTCGCCGCAACAGCGGGGGCGGCGAGCGTCACGCCCGTCACGGCGAGCACCAGCGCGAGCAGCACAGCGAGTGCGCGCCGAAGCGAGCGTGGAGGGGCGGCGTTGAATCGGCTCATCATCGTCGGGTGGATTCCTCGGGGATGTTGCGGCAGGACTCGCGAGTCATTCGGACAGCCGAACTGGATGGGGGAATCCGACGGCCCATTCAGGCTCGCACGCGGGCGAGCGAGGGCTCCGGTCTGTGAGAGCAATCTCACGGGGTGTGAGAGGAGTCTCACGCATCGATCTGCCGATTCTGATGCTTCACGGATGCCGCGGGCTGCGGCATCCGTTCACTACAGCTCGCCGGGCTGCATGACCTCTTCGTCGATCTCCTCGATGATGCGCCGCGCACGCGACGGCTCGACGCCGGGCTTGCGGGGCGCGTAGACCACGAGCGAGTGGAACAGGAAGCGCACGAAGAATGCCAGGACGAGGGTGATCGCGGTGGCGACGACCGCCGAGATGTGGCCCGTTGAGACCATCAGAGCCACGATCGGGATGCGCACGAGCGCCTCTGCGTTGTTGAAGGTGAATGACTTGGCGAACCGCAGCCACACGCCCGACGCGTTCTCGCGCATGTCGTCGAAGACGAATCGCTCCTGCAGCAGGAAGTTGCCGATGATCGTCGCCTCGGCGGCGATGACGGCGGCGATGATGTAGTCCACGCCGAGCTGTGTGAGCGCCCACACGATCGCGACGTTGGCGATCGCGCCGAGCCCGCCGATGACGGCGAAGAGAGACATCTTGCCGAAGCGCAGCGCGGTCAGCTGTGCGAGGAAGTGCAGCCCCTGACGCACCGACGCCTTGGACTCGCCCGCGTGCCGGTCGGCGAAGTCGAACGGCACCTCGGCGACCCGCATCGGCCGGCGCGCGAGGATCTCGAGCAGGATCTTGAAGCCGCGAGGCTGGAGCAGCGCCTGGTCGACACTGCGGCGGTCGATGAGGAAGTAGCCCGTCATCGGGTCGGTCACGTCGCGCAGCCGGATCGGGAACATCGCGCGGGTGAGCGCCGTCGAGGCCTTCGACACCATCACGCGGGTGCGGTCGGCGAGCCCGTGGGCGGTGCCGCCGCCGGCGTAGCGCGAGGCGATCACGACGTCGACGTCGCCGGCCGCGAACCGCTGCCACATCTCCGGGATCTTCTCGGGCGGATGCTGCAGATCGCCGTCGATGACGAGGCACGCGTCGGCCTCCGCGGCCGTGAGCCCCTCCAGCACCGCGCCGCCGAGACCGCCGGTGGGCTCGTCCCGGTGGATGATCCGGACGGGAAGAGAAGCGGATGCCGCAACCTGGCGGACGACGTCGGGCGTGGAATCCGTGCTGTCGTCGACGAACAGGATCTCGGCGTCGATGCCGCCGGGCACGGTCGCCAGCGCCGAGGTGACGCGCCGGACGAGCTCCGCGACGTTGGGAGCCTCGTTGTACGTCGGGACGACGATAGACAGCTGCATTGCCGATCATCCTCGCACGCCCACATGAACGGGGCGTGAAGCGGGCTGAGACGTACGCCCGCGGACCGCGGCCCCGGAGATGTATCGACCCGATGCCTCGACATGAGGCGGAAAGCCGAGCATGCTGGCGTCCACAACGCTGTCAGCCCGCAGGAGGATGCCGTGCCCGTACGTCTGACCCGCCGTTCGCACTCGAGGACCGCACGGCCGACCGCCGTCGCCTGCGTCGTCGCCGGGGTGGTGCTGGCCTCCCTCGCGGGCCCCGGCGCCGCCACCGCCGCGCCGGACTCCCCCGGACCCCGGTACGCACCCGGTGCCGACGGCGCCGGCGACCCCTACTTCCCGTTCGCGGGCAACGGCGGCTTCGACGTGCAGCATTACGACCTCGATCTCGACTACACGCTCCCGGCGCCGGCGCCCGCACCCCTGGAAGGGCAGCTGACCGGCGTCGCGACGATCGACCTCGTGGCGACCGCCGACCTCGACCGCTTCAACCTCGACCTGCGCGGGCTCACCGTCTCGTCGGTGGTCGTCGAAGGCAAGAGCATGGCGTTCGCACAGCAGGGTGGCGAACTCGTCATCACGCCGCGCCCGAAGCTCAAAGCCGGCCAGGCGGCGACGGTCGTCGTGTCGTACGGCGGAACGACGACGCGCCCGGTCGACATCGAGGGCGAGCTGTACGGCTGGGTGACGACGCGCGACGGCGCGATGGTGGTGAGCGAGCCCGACGGCTCGTCGACCTGGTTCCCCGTCAGCGATCATCCGACCGACAAGGCCACGTACAGCTTCGAGATCACCGTGCCGCAGGGCAGCGTCGCCGTGGCCAACGGTCTGCTCGAGGGATCGGAGACGGCAGACGGCAATACGACGTGGCACTGGAACGCCCCCGACCTCATGGCCGCCTACCTGGCCACCGCCACGGTCGGCAACTTCCGGCTCGAACAGTACACGGCCCCGAACGGCACACCGATCGTCGATGCCGTCGACGTGACGCGCCAGCCGAACCAGTACGCGAATCTCGCGCGGACGGGTGAGATGCTGACGCTCTTCGAGGGCCTGTACGGCGACTACCCGTTCGTCTCCTACGGAGCCATCGTCGACAACGACTCGGTGGGGTACGCCCTCGAGACGCAGACCCGATCCTTCTTCTCGGGGTCGGCAGGACTCGGCACCGTCGCCCACGAGTTGGCGCACCAGTGGATGGGCAACCAGGTCAGCCCGGGCCGGTGGGCCGACATCTGGCTGAACGAGGGCTGGGCGACGTACTCGGAGTGGATCTGGACCGAGCACAACGGCGGGCTGACCGCGCAGGCGCGGTTCGACGCCGTCATGGCCTCGACCTCGCAGGCGCCCTGGAACACCGTGCTGGCCGACCCCGGGCCGACGGGACTGTTCGGCACACCCGTCTACACCCGCGGCGCCGCCCTGCTGCACGCGCTTCGGGTGAAGATCGGCGACGACGCGTTCTTCGACATCGCCAAGGAGTGGGTCGCCCGCTTCGCCGGCGGCACGGCGACCACGGCCGATTTCATCGCACTCTCCGAGGAGATCTCGGACCAGGACCTCACCATGTTCTTCGACGTCTGGGCCTACCAGCCGCCCAAGCCGACGAGCTGGTGAACGGAGGAAACGCACAGGAGCACACGGTGCGCCGGAGACGCCGGCGAACCGTCCGGCGGCTGCTACCGGGCGCCTTGCGTCGGCCCCCGGCGCCCGGCCCTCACCCAGGATGCGCGGGGGAGAATAGACGGATGACTTCCTCCCCCACGGCCATCACCATGTTCGGCGCGGACTGGTGCCGCGACTGCATCCGCACGAAGAAGCAGCTCGACGAGCTCGGCATCTCGTACACCTACGTCGACCTCGTCGCCGACCCGGCCGCCGCCGATGTCGCCCGCGACATCTCCGGTCGCACGAACATCCCGGTGGTGGTGTACCCCGACGCCTCCCACCACGTGGAGCCGTCGAACGCGGACGTCGAGGCCAAGCTCCGCGAGCTCGCCCTCCTCTGACCTCCCGGTCGAGGGCGCACGAACTGCACGCCCCGCCGCCGCAGACGCGCAATCGGTGCGCTCTCGGCGCGCGACAGGCCTGACGGCGCGGCATCCGTCCTCATTAGGCTGAGGCCGTGAGCGTCGAACGCAATACCCGGGCGATCGAGGGATCCGTCGTCACCGACTTCGAGGACCGCATGAGCTACGGCGGCTACCTCGACCTCGAGACGCTGCTGTCGGCGCAGCGACCACTCAGCGATCCGGAGCACCACGACGAGCTCCTGTTCATCGTGCAGCACCAGACCACCGAGCTGTGGCTGAAGCTCGTGCTGCACGAGCTCGGCGCCGCGTGCCGGCTGCTGCGGGAGGACCAGCTCGCACCGGCCCTCAAATGCATCGCGCGCGTCAAGCACATCCAGAAGACGCTCACCGAGCAGTGGTCGGTGCTGGCGACCCTGACCCCCGCCGAGTACGGGCAGTTCCGCGGCGTGCTGGGCAACGCGAGCGGGTTCCAGTCTGCGCAGTACCGCGCGGTCGAGTTCACGCTGGGCAACAAGAACGCCGGCATGCTGCGCGTCTTCGCGTCCGACCCGTCCGCCCACGCGCTGGTGAAGACCGCGCTCGAGGAGCCGAGCCTCTACGACGAGTTCCTGCGGTTGCTGGCGCGCTCCGGCTACCCGATCCCGGCCGACGTGCTCGAGCGCGACGTCACGACCGCGTGGACCTACTCCCCCGAGCTCGTCCCCGTGTTCACCGAGATCTACCGCGACCCTGAGGCCCACTGGGCCGCCTACGAGACCTGCGAGGAGCTCGTCGACCTGGAGGACAACTTCCAGCTCTGGCGCTTCCGCCACCTCAAGACGGTCGAGCGCATCATCGGCCTCAAGACGGGCACGGGCGGCTCGAGCGGCGTGCCGTTCCTCCAGCGGGCACTCGACCTGACCTTCTTCCCCGAGCTGTACGCCGTGCGGACGGAGCTGTGATGTCGCACGATCCCGAAGCGCTGCGGGCTCTGCTCGGCCCCGAGGCCGCCCTCTGCCGGCGGGCCATCACCGGCGAGCACGGCGTCTCGCTGCCGCCCTTCATCGACCACCACGTGCATCTGCACCTCATCGACGAGACCGGGCTTGCCGCGGGCGGCATCGCCGGAGTCGTCGACCTCGGCGGCGACCCGGTCGCCCTCGCGCGGCGCGAGAACCACGGCATTCCGCGCGTGGCATACGCCGGCGCGTTCCTCACCGCGCCGGGCGGGTATCCGGTCGGGCGATCGTGGGCGCCGGCCGAGATCGCCCGCGAGATCAGCGATCCCTCGACCCACCCGGGCGTCCCCGGCGGCGCGGCGACAGCGGTCGACGAGCAGGCGTCGTTCGGGGCATCCGTCATCAAGGTCTCGCTCAACAGCACCGCCGGACCCGTCTTCGACGCCGCGACGCTCGCCGCCGTCGTCGAGCTCTCACGCGAGCGCGGTCTGCCCGTCGTCGCACATGCGGAGGGCGACGGAATGCCGCGGCTCGCGCTCGACGCGGGGGTCGACGGGTTCGCGCACACGCCGTTCGACGAGTTCGTCGGCCGCACGTTCACCGCCCACGCCATCTCGTCGGGACAGGTGTGGATCTCGACGCTCGCGATCCACGACGCGGACGCCGAGGCCGCCGAGTTCGCCCGTGTGAACCTCGCGGGCTTCGCCGCTGCCGGCGGCCGCGTACTGTACGGCACCGACCTGGGCAACGGCGATCAGCCGATCGGCGTCAATCCCGCCGAGGTCGCCGCGCTCGACCGCGCCGGCGTGCGCGGTGCGGCGCTCGTCGCCGCGATGGCCGACCCCTGGCCGGCGGCGGAACGGCCGTCCGGCGTGAGCACGTTCGTGCCCGGCCCGCCCCCGACCCGGCTCGACGATGTGCCCGAGTGGCTGCGGGCCGCCACCGTCGTCCCCACCGAGGAGCTGGTCCATGACGACCTCTGACCCTGTCGCTGCAGCGCTCGGGGCGCGCGAAGACTCTTCGGGGCGCGCGGTGCACGCCCGTGACGCACCGGACGCGCCCCGAACCGCGCAAGAGCGCACCGGCACCCGGGCGCGGCTCGCGGCGACGGCATCCGATCTCGACGCCGCCGACCCGCTGCGCACCCATCGCGACGCGTTCGTCGGTGCCGAGACGTCGCTGGTGTACTTCGACGGCAACTCGCTCGGCCGCCCGCTGCGCGCCAGCGTCGACCGCCTCGCGGCATTCGCGCGCGACGAGTGGGGCGGGCGGCTGATCCGGGGGTGGGACGAGTCGTGGATGCAGCTGCCGTTCGACATCGGCGACACGCTGGGGCGCGCCGCCATCGGGGCGGCCGCCGGGCAGACGGTCATCGGCGACTCGACCACGGTGCTCCTCTACAAGCTCGTGCGGGCCGCCTTCGATGCGGCCGTGGCGGCCGATCCCGCGCGCGTGGAGATCGTCGTCGATCGCGACAACTTCCCCACCGACCGCTACCTCGTCGAGGGCATCGCCGCCGAGCGGGGCGGGCGGGTGCGCTGGGTGGGCGTCGACCTGGCCGGCGGCGTGTCGGCCGACCTCCTGCAGGCCGCGGTCGGCCCCGCGACGGCCGTGGTGCTGCTCTCGCACGTCGCGTACCGGTCGGGATATCTGGCGGATGCCGCGAGCCTCACCCGCATCGCACACGACGCCGGCGCGCTCGTCGTGTGGGACCTCTGTCACTCCGCCGGCTCGGTGCCCGTCGAGGCCGACGCCTGGGATTTCGACCTCGCGGTGGGCTGCACCTACAAGTACCTCAACGGCGGACCGGGCTCGCCCGCGTTCGCCTATGTGGCGGCGAGACTGCAGGACCGCCTGGCTCAGCCGATCCAGGGCTGGATGGGCGCCGCGGACGTGTTCGCGATGGGGCCGGAGTACCGGCCGGCCGCGGGCATGCGGCGATTCCTGTCGGGCACGCCGCCGATCGTCGGCATGCTCGCGATGCAGGACACGCTCGCCCTCCTCGAGGACGTCGGCATCCAGGCCGTGCGCGACAAGTCGATCGCCCTGACCGAGTTCGCCGTGCAGGTGTCCGATGAGCTGCTCACGCCGCTCGGGGTGGTCGTGGCGTCGCCGCGCGACCCGCAGACCCGCGGCGGACACGTGACGCTGTCGCACCCCGCGATGCGCGCGGTCACCGCGCGGCTGTGGACGCAGGACGTCATCCCCGACTACCGCGACCCCGGCGGGCTGCGGATCGGCCTCTCCCCGCTGTCGACCTCGTTCGCCGAGACCCTGGCAGGCCTCGAGGCGGTCGCCGAGGCGGTGCGCGCCGAGTCCTGACCCGGTGACCGCCGTGGGTTCACCGCTGGGTCTGTGGCGCCCCGCCACGGCTCGTCCGCCGCGGGTTCACCGCTGCGTCTGCGGCGCCCCGCCTCTGCTCGTCCGCCGCGGGCTTCCGGCGCGCGTCCGCACAGAATCGGATCCGCATCTGCGGGCGCACACTCCGAAACGCCGGTGGACGGATGCCTCGCCCCGGCGTGTCTCGCCGCCGCTCCGCACCCGCGGATCCGATTCTGTGCACCGCCCAGCGCCGCGCCGCGGCTTTTCCGGGCATTCGTCGCCCTCTCCACAGGGGGGAAGGCAGGGCCGACCAGCTGACCTACACTGGCGCGATGAGCAATGACGCTCCCGTCGCGCCTGGGGTCGCGGCATCCGTCTCCTCCGTGCGCCTGACGCGCGGCACCATCGCGCGCTACGCGACCGGCTCACTCGGCACGGGCGGCTTCGCCACGCTGCCGGGACTCGTGCTCACGTACTACCTGACCGACTCGCTGGGCGTCGCGGCCCTCGCCGCCGGCGCAGTCATCACCGTCGCGAAGGTCTGGGACGTCGTCATCGACCCGGTCATCGGTGCGCTCACCGACCGAGACCTCGCCCGCCACGGCAGCCGCCGGCGCCTGATGCTGATCGGCGCGCTGGCGCTGCCGGTGCTGTTCGCGGTCGCCTTCGCGGTGCCGCCGGCGCTAGGTCCGGTGGTCGCGGGCATCTGGGTGCTCCTCGCCTTCACGATGACGGCGACGGCCTTCAGCCTGTTCCAGGTGCCCTACATCGCCCTTCCTGCCGAGCTCACGCCGCGCTACGACGAGCGCACGCGGCTGCTCACCTGGAGGGTCGTGGTGCTCACGCTCGCGATTCTGCTGTTCGGTGCCGGCGGGCCGGCGCTGCGCCGGGTCTCGGACGACCCGTTCGTGCAGTACCTCGTCATGGGCGTCGTGTGCGGACTCGTGATCGGGATCGGGATGCTGGTGGCCACGACGGTCGCGCGGACCGCGGCATCCGCTCCCGCCTCACCTTCGGACCGTGAGAGTACAGCTGGCGGACGAGAGCGTGGGAACCACCCAGCATCTCGGCGGCCAGCTGTACTCTCGCCAGCCGAGGACCGCGACGGCGCGCCGATCGACGGCGCGGGGACCGGCGGCGCGGCGACGGCGGGGACGGGCGGCGGGGCGACGACGGGGATCCGCGAGCACTACGCCTCGGGCATCCGTGCCCTTCGCCGCAGCCGTCCGTTCCGGCTGCTGCTCGCGACGTTCGTGCTGCAGGCGCTGGCGACGGGGCTCATGCTGGCGGGTGCGCAGTACGTCGCGACGTGGGTGCTGCACTCGCAGGCGGCCGTCGAGCTGCTGTTCGTCGCGCTCATCGCACCCGCGCTGCTGGCCGCGCCCGCGTGGGGCGTGGTCGCGCGCCGCACCGGCAAGGAGCGCACCTTCGCCATCGCGAGCGTCGTGTTCGCCGTCGCCGCGCTGTCGATCCTCGGCATGCTGTGGGCGCCCGGCGACTGGATCTACGTGCCGGTCGGCATCGCCGGCATCGCTTACGCCGGCATGCAGTCGCTGCCGATGGCCATGCTCCCCGACGTAATCTCGCACGACGAGCGCACCCACGGGCGCGGACGCGCCGGCTCGTTCAGCGGCATCTGGACCGCCGGCGAGACCGTCGGCTTCGCCCTCGGTGCGACGACGCTGACCGTGATCCTCACGCTCACCGGGTACGTCTCGTCGGTGAGCGGGCAGCTGGTGGAGCAGCCGGATGCCGCGGTCACGGGCATCGTCGTGAGCTTCAGCCTCGTGCCGGCCGCCCTGATCGCCCTCAGCCTCGTCACGCTCGCGCGGTATCCGCTGCGCCGCGCCGACGTCGACCACGGCTGACCTCGACCGCGCGCGACCCCGACCTCGTCCCACGTCGACGGCGACTGACCTCGCCCGCGCCCGACCTCGCCCGCCCTGAACCCGACCGCAACTGACGTCGCCCGCGGTCGACCTCGCGCGCGGCTGACCTCGCCTGCGGGCGCGACCTCGACCGCGCCCGACCCCGACCTCGTCCCACGTCGAGGGCGACTGACCTCGCGCGAGGCTGACCTCGCCTGCGCCCGACCCCGACGGCAGCGGACCTCGCCCCGGGCGAGACCTCGACCGCGGCCGACCCCGACCGCGGCCGACCTCGCCCGTGGCTGACCCCGACGGGCTGACGGCACGGGCCGCCGGCATCCGTCCGGCACTTCTCCTACCCGGCGACGCGCATGCGCGCCGAGGCGGCTGTCGGAAGGACGAGACGGAGTCGCGAGCGGAGTGGGACCCCGTGCCACCGGCCCCGACCATTGACGTAGGATGCCCGGGACGGACTCACCGACCCGAGTTCCGGGTGCGAGTTCGAAGGAGAACAGATGCCCCCCGCCTCCTCGGCAACCCCGGCTACCCCCACCACGAGCACGAAGAAGCCGCGCACCTCCGCCGCGAGGCGCACGGCGTCGCCGTCGAACCTGCCCAAGGAGGAGCGCGCGGCCCTCGACGCCGCGATCGGCGACCTGGAGCAGGGCTCGCGCGTGTGGGTCGCGCTCACGCTCGACCAGCGCGCGCGGCTGCTCGGCCGGGTCCGCGATGCCGTCGGAGCGGTGGCGCAGGAGTGGGTCGACGTCGCCACGATGTCGAAGGGCCTGGAGCCGGGGCATCCGCTCTCCGGAGAGGAATGGCTCGGCGGACCCTGGTCCATCGTCGGCATCCTCGACGCGCTGCGCGAAACCCTCGAGGCGATCGCCGCCGGCAAGAGCCCGCTCGACGGCGTGAAGCTCGACCGCGCGCCCGGCGGCCGGCTGCGCGCGCACACCTTCCCCGTCAACGGCACCGAGAAGTTCCTGCTGTCGGGCTACACGGGCGAGGTGTGGTTCGAGCCGGGGGTGACCGCCGCCGAGGAGCGGCGCGCAGCTGGCCTCGGGCAGCTGCACCCCACCGAGGCGGGCGGCGTCGGACTGGTGCTCGGTGCCGGCAACGTCACCTCGATCCCGGTCGGCGACGTGCTCTACGAGCTGTTCGCGCACAACCGCGTCGCACTGCTCAAGGTCAACCCGACCCAGGACGCCCTCGTGCCCGTGTTCGAGCGCGCTCTCGCCGCCCTGATCGAGCCGGGGTTCGTGCGCATCGTGCGCGGCGGTCCCGAGACGGGCGCCTATCTCACGGCGCACCCGGGGTTCTCGCACGTGCACATCACGGGATCGGCGACGACCTTCGATGCGATCGTGTGGGGGACGGGAACGGATGCCGCGGCCCGCCGCGCAGCGGACGACCCGAAGCTGACCGTGCCGATCACCGCCGAGCTCGGCGGCGTCTCGCCGATCATCGTGGTGCCGGGCCGGTGGTCAGCCGCCGATCTGAAGTACCAGGCCGCGCACGTGGCGACCATGCGGCTGGTCAACGCCGGCCACAACTGCATCGCCGGTCAGGTCGTGATCCTGAGCTCGGACTGGCCCCAGCGCGAGGAGTTCCTGAGCGAGCTGCACGCGGCGTACGCCGCCGCGCCCGAGCGCCCGGTCTGGTACCCCCGGGGCGACGAGCGGCTGAAGGACGCGGCATCCGCCTATCCCGACGCCGTGTGGTCGGCCGACCACACCCGCGCGATCGTGCAGGTGGGCGACGGCGATCAGCCGGCCGAGGTCGAGACCACCGAGTACTTCGCGCCGATCCTCGGCATCGCGGAGGTCGCGGGCACCGGGCAGGAGTTCCTCGATGCGGCCGTCGCGCACGCCAACGAACGCCTCGCCGGCACCCTCGGGGCCAACATCCTCATCGATCCCGCCACGGAGGAGGCGCTCGGCGACGGCTTCGAACGCGCCATCGCCGACCTGCGCTTCGGAGCCATCGCGATCAACACGTGGACGGCGTTCATCTTCACCACCGCACGCCTGACGTGGGGCGGCTTTCCGGGGGCCACCCTCGCCGACGTCTCGAGCGGCATCGGCGTGGTCCACAACGCGCTGCTGCTCGACCGGGTCGAGCGGTCGGTCGCGCGCGGGCCCTTCCGGCCGTTCCCCCGCTCGGTCGGCGACGGCGTGCGGCGGCTTCGCCGCGCGAAGGCCACGATCCTGCCCACGCCGCCCTGGTTCGTGAACTCGCGCACCGGCGCCGAGGTGAGCGGCGGGATGACTCGGTACCTCATCGACGGCAAGCTGCCTGGACTGCTCAAGGCGCTGACCAAGGCCCTCCAGGCGTGAGCGGCCGATTCGGCCACCGCCGCGGCGGCCGCTCACGGTTGCGCGCGCGGTCGGGTGCCGGCGGCGGGTTCGGTGCCGACGGGCTCGAGGCCGACTACATCGTCGTCGGTGCCGGCTCCGCCGGTGCGGCGCTCGCGGCCCGACTGAGCGAGGACACCGGTGTCTCGGTCCTGCTGCTCGAAGCCGGCGGACCCGACAAGGCGCTCCAGCTGCACGTGCCGGCGGCGTTCTCGCGCCTCTTCCGCGGCGCGTACGACTGGAACTACGACACGGTGCCGCAGCCCCACCTCGAGGGTCGCAGGGTCTACTGGCCGCGAGGCCGGACGCTCGGCGGGTCGTCATCGCTCAACGCGATGATGTGGGTGCGGGGCTTCGCCGCCGACTACGACGAATGGGCGGATGCCGCCGGCCCAGCGTGGTCGTGGGACGCCCTGGTCCCCTACTTCCAGCGCGTCGAGCGCACGTCCGACCCGGCCCACGGCACGCAGGGCATGCACGGCGCGCAGCCGGTCGAGCACCAGCGGGATCCCAGGCCGCAGACTGCCGCGTTCCTCGAGGCTGCGCGTGAGGCGGGGCATCCGGTCACCCCCGCGAACCTGCCCGAAGGCCAGGGCTTCTCCCAGACCATGGTGTCGCAGGAGCGGGGCGCCCGGGCATCCACTGCCGACGCGTACCTGCGACCGGCGAAGGGGCGCCGCAACCTGCGCGTGCTCACCGGCGCGCTGGTCCGGCGAGTCACGTTCGCGGAACCCGCCGACGCTGGCGAGGGGCGGTCGGCCATGACGGATGCCGGAGGCCGCACGCACGCGGAGTCGCCCGCGCCGGGCGGACTCGGCGCCGACTCGCCGCGGGCCACGGGCGGGTCGGCCGGCGCGGCCTCGCCGCGCGCGACGGGCGTGTACGTGGACATCGACGGGATCACCCGACACGTGCGCGCGCGACGCGAGGTGATCCTGTGCGGCGGCACGATCAACACTCCGCAGCTGCTGATGCTGAGTGGCATCGGACCGGCCGACCACCTGGCAGAGCACGCGATCGACGTGGTCGTCGACGCGCCGGGAGTGGGCGCGAACCTGCAAGACCATCTCGTCGCGGGGCTCGCGCCCGCGGCCCATGCCGGCACCCTGCATGACGCCGAGAAGGCCGCCGAGCTGGTGCGATTCCTCACGGCGCGCAAGGGGATGCTCACCTCCAACGTCGCCGAGGCGTACGGGTTCGTGCGCACGCCGGAGGCCGATGCTGCGGGTGTGCCCGAGGGCCTCCCCGACATCGAGATCATCTTCGCCCCGGTGCCGTACGTCGGCGAAGGACTGATCCCCACGCCGGCGCACGGCATCACGGTCGGCGCGATCCTGCTGCGTCCGCGCAGTCGGGGCACGATCCGGCTCGCGTCGTCCGACCCGGCGACCGCGCCGCTCATCGACCCCGCCTACCTGTCCGACAACGGAGGTGTCGATGCCGCCACGATGCTCGCGGGGCTCGCCGAGTGCGAGCGGCTGCTCGACACCGACGCGCTGCGGGCCATCACCACGGGCGGCTGGGTTCAGCCGCAGGGCGGCGAGCGCCTGACCCCCGCGGAACGCGCCGAGCTGTCGCTCCGCCGCTATTCGCACACCCTCTACCACCCCGTCGGCACGGCGCGGATGGGGACGGATGCCGCATCCGTCGTCGACCCCGACCTCCGCGTCCGCGGGGTCGCGGGCCTGCGCGTGGCCGACGCGTCGGTCATGCCCACCGTGATCCGCGGCCACACGAACGCCCCGGCGATCGTCATCGGCGAGGTCGCCGCCGACCTCATCCTCGGCCGCCGAATCTGACTCCCGCCGCTGAGCCCGAGCCCGCCGCTGAGCCCGCGCCCGCTCCTCACCCCCCGCGAGACCGCACAACAGCACCGTCGATCCCCCGGCGACCGTGCGTTCGTGCGGTCTCGTGTCCGGAGTGGGGCGGACGCCGCCGACCCGCCCCCGCGCCTGAACCAGGCGCCGACCTGGACCCGCCGCCGCACCTGAATCGGCCGCCGACCTCATCCTCGGCCGCCGAATCTGACTCCCGCCGCTGAGCCCGAGCCCGCCGCTGAGCCCGAGCCCGCCGCTGAGCCCGCGCCCGCTCCTCACCCCCCCGCGAGACCGCACAACAGCACCGTCGATCCCCAAAGGACCGTGCGTTCGTGCGGTCTCGTCTTTAGAAGGGGCCGGAAACGCCGAACCCCTCCGTCCTCGGGTGAGGGCGGAGGGGTTCGCAGCACTGTGAACGAGGTCAGCGGCCGCCGCGGCGGTTGGTGCCGTTGGGGCGCACGACCGAGCCGACCATGAGCTTGCCGGTGCCCGACGACGAAGCGCGACGGCCCGGGGTGCGCGGGTTGCCGGCGGGCTGACCCGAGCGCGAGTGACCGGCGCTCTGGTCGTGACGCTGGTGCGAGGCCTTGTCGTGAGCGGATGCCGCATCCCGGCGCTGACCGCCCTGCTGACGACCAGCACCCTGCTGGCGGCCGGCGCCCTGCGCCGAGCCGCCCTGGGCCGAACCGCCTTGACCGGAGCCGCGGCGACGACGACCGCCACCCGAGCCCGAGCCGCCGGAGCGGGCCGGGGCTGCGGCATCCGTCCCCTCGCGCGCCTCGCGCGCCGCGCGCTTGCGCTGCGCGTTCGCGCCCTGGCTGGTGCCACGCGGGGTCTCGGCGACGGGGACGGGCTTCACGTACGGCGCGACCTGGCCGACGAGCTCGACGACCTCAGGCGAGCTCGCGCTCACGGCGACGGGCTCGACCGAGATGGCGGCCTTGCGCAGCAGCTGCGACACGTCGCGCTTCTGCTCGGGGAGCACGAGCGTGACCACGGCACCCTCCGCCCCCGCGCGAGCGGTGCGGCCCGAGCGGTGCAGGTACGCCTTGTGCTCCATCGGCGGGTCGACGTGGATGACGAGCTCGACGTCGTCGACGTGCACGCCGCGGGCTGCGACATCCGTCGCCACGAGCACCTTGACGTCGCCCGAAGAGAACGCCGCGAGGTTGCGGTCGCGCGCCGCCTGCGAGAGGTTGCCGTGCAGGTCGACGGCGGGGATGCCCTGACCGGTCAGCTGCTTCGCGAGCTTCTTGGCCTGGTGCTTGGTGCGCATGAAGAGGATGCGACGGCCCATGCCGGAGGCCAGCGCCTTGACGACGTCCTTCTTGGCGTCGGCGTCGGCGAGCGTGAAGACGTGGTGCGTCATCGCGGCGACGGGCGAGTGCGCCTCGTCGACCGAGTGGAGCACCTCGTTCTGCAGGAAGCGGTTCACGAGCTTGTCGACCCCGTTGTCGAGGGTCGCGCTGAACAGCAGACGCTGGCCGCCGGCAGGCGTCGCGTTCAGGATGCGCGTGACACCCGGCAGGAAGCCGAGGTCGGCCATGTGGTCGGCCTCGTCGATGACGGTGATCTCGACGGCGTCGAGGTGCACGAAGCCCTGCTTCATGAGGTCCTCGAGGCGGCCGGGGCACGCCACGACGATGTCGACGCCGGCGTTGAGCGCGTTGACCTGACGGTTCTGGTTCACGCCGCCGAAGATCGTGGTGGTGGTGAGGCCGTAGGCCTTGGCGAGCGGGGCGAGGGTCGCATCGATCTGCGTCGCGAGCTCGCGCGTCGGCGCGAGCACGAGGCCGAGCGGACGACCCTTGCGACGGTTTCCGCCGGCGAGCTTGCCACCGAGGCGCGCGGCCATCGGGATCGAGAAGGCGAGGGTCTTGCCCGAGCCGGTCTTGCCGCGGCCCAGCACGTCGCGGCCGGCGAGCGTGTCGGGGAGCGTGTCGACCTGGATCGGGAACGCGGTGGTCTTGCCCGACGCGGCGAGCGCGTCGACGAGGGGCTGAGGCACGCCGAGCGCGCCGAACGTGGTTTCGGTCATGGGTACATCTCCGGGCACGGTGGTGCCCTGTCGGTGGCCGGGGCGGATCTCGCCCACGGGTCGCCGTACGAAAGTCATCACCGGCATCGCGCGGCGGGGGCCGGGCGGCGGCGGGAGGGGAAGCGTTCTACGACGCGAGAAGCGCATCGGAGCGCTGCAAGATCACCCACCCTACCAGTGCCCGCCTGGGCATTCGCCCGCGCCGGCGGCCGCCCTTCCCGGTGGCGGACCGAAAGCCTGGCGCGTCACCACGACACGCAGGAAACGGATGCCGCACCCCGGCGCGTCACGTTACCGACCAGGTTTTCGGGGCGGGGAGGTCGGGAAGAAGACCGGCCAGGGGTGCGTGGCACCGCCGGACACGAGTGCGATCGAGTACTCGCCCCCCCCACCGCGCCCAGTTCGCCGCGTCAGGGACCGAAAACCTGGCCCGTCGCCACGACACGCCGGAAACGGATGCCGCACCCCGGCGCGTCACGTCACCGACCAGGTTTTCGGTGCGGGGAGGTCGTGGAGGAGCGGGCGTCCGACGGGACGCTAGCGAGTCGACGCGTCCTCGAGCGGCTCCTGATCGGCGGAGTCGTCGGCTGTGGAGTCGTCGGTGTCGGCCTCGGGAGTTTCGACCGAATCGTGCTCGTCGGGAGCTCCGGCGAACTCGGCGGTTGCGGCATCCGCTCCGCCCGTCGACTGCGACCTGTCGGCGCTCTCATCCTCGTCGCCCCATGACAGGTCGGCCTCGGCGTGCGCGGCGTCCTCGTGCTCGGCGTCCCCGTGCTCGGCGTGCTCCTGCTCGGCGTCCTCCTGCACGGCGTCCTCGTGCGCGGCGTCCTCGTGCGCGGCGCCTTCGTGCTCGGCGTCGTCGTGCTCGGTGCCGTTGCGGTCGGCACGCCCGTGCTTGCGCGCATCCGAGCGACGGCTGCGGCGAAGGGAGTGGTCTTCATGGCCGGTGTCGGGGGCAGCGTCCTCGCCCGCGTCGGCGCCCTCCCCATCCGCACCCGCGTCTGCGTCCGGATCGGTGTCTAAGCCCGGGCCCTCGACCACCGCATCCGCGGGATCACCCGTGCCCGCTTCTCCCGCATCCGGGTTCGGGTCCGCGTCCCCAGGACCGCCGGAATCACGCGCTTCCCCCGCATCCGCACCCGCGATCACATCGGCCACCGCTGCACCCTCCAGGCCGGCGAAGCGGTCCGTCGCGGCGCGCAGCGCGGACGCGATGCCCGGCTCGGACGCCGCGTGCGCGGCATCCGGAATCATCACGAAGTCGGCCTCCGGCCACGCGCGGTGCAGGTCCCACGCGGTCATGGCGGGCGTGCACACGTCGTAGCGGCCCTGCACGATGACGGCGGGGATGTCGCGGATGCGGTCGACGCCGACGATCAGCTGGTCGGGTGCGAACCAGCCGCCGTGGAGGAAGTAGTGGTTCTCGATGCGGGCGAAGGCCACCGCGGCGCGCGGCTCGGTCATCGCCTCGACGAGCTCGGGGTCGGGCAGCAGCGTGAGGTTCGCCGCCTCCCACCGCGACCACGCGACGGCCGCCGGCACATGCACGGCGGGATCGGGATCGACGAGCCGGCGGTGATACGCCTGCATCAGCTGCGACCGCTCGAGGATGGGGATGGGGGCGATGAACTCCTCCCACAGATCCGGGACGACGGATGCCGCACCGCCCTCGTAGAACCACTCGAGCTCATGCCGGCGCAGGGTGAAGATGCCGCGCAGCACGATCTCTGTGACCGCGTCGGGGTGCGCCTGCGCGTACGCCAGCGCGAGCGCGCTCCCCCACGATCCGCCGAACACCTGCCATCGTTCGATGCCCAGGTTCTTGCGCAGAAGTTCGATGTCGGCGACGAGATGCCACGTCGTGTTGTGGCGCAGATCGGCATGCGGTTCGCTCGCGTGCGGCGTCGAGCGGCCGCAGCCGCGCTGGTCGAGCAGCACGATCCGGTACCGCTCGGGATCGAAGAAACGGCGGTGCCAGGGCGAGGTTCCCGCGCCCGGACCGCCGTGGAGGAACACCACCGGCTTGCCCTCGGGGTTTCCGCTCTGCTCGTACGCGATGCGGTGGCCCTCTCCGGCGATCAGGGTGCCGGTGTCATAGGGCTCGAGTGGCGGATAGAGGATGTCGTCGAGGTGTTCGTTCATAGGCTTCCCCCCGGAACGCCGAACGTGTCGCAGGCGGATGCACCGTTCTGGTAGCCCGTCTCGAACCAGCGCTGTCGCTGCTCGCTCGAGCCGTGCGTCCAGGACTCGGGGTTCACGTACCCCCCGGACTCCTGCTGGATATGGTCGTCGCCCACGGCCCCCGCCGCATTGATCGCGTCCGCGATCTGCTGCTGGGTGGGCTCCTTGAGATACGGTACCCCGTTCTCGTCGACCTGCTGGGTCATGTCGCCGACCCACGCGCCGGCGAAGCAGTCGGCCTGCAGCTCGGTGCGGACGCCGTTGCTGTCCGGTCCGGTGCCGTTGTTCGGGTTCTGCTCCATGATCCCGGTGATGTGCTGCACGTGGTGGCCGTACTCGTGCGCGAGCACATAGAGCTGCGCGAGGTCGCCCGCCGACGCGTCGAACTGCTGGCGCAGAAGGCCGAAGAAGGTCGGGTCGATGTACACCGTCTCTTCGGGCGGGCAGTAGAACGGTCCGGTCTGGTTCGACGCCGTGCCGCACTGCGTGCCGGTCTGCTGGTCGACGATGATCAGCTGCGGCGCGCGATAGCCCTCGACCTGAGTCGCCCAGTACTCGTCGAGCACCACGCTTCCGGCCGCGAGCCGGCAGTCGTCGCGCGCGTTGGCATCGGCGCCGGTCTCGCACTGCTGGATCTCGGACTCCTCGCCCGCGCCGACCTGCGGGCCGCCGGGCATGATGCTCGACAGGTCCTGTCCGGTGAACAGCTGGAACAGGATCACCGCGATCGCGCCGAGACCGGCGATGCCGCCGCCCGCCACCGCGACGCCCGCGCCTCGGCGCTTCGCGGTGTTCCCCCCGACGTTGGCGTTGTCGTTGAACGTCATGGCAGTCACGGTACCCCGGCGCCCTGTCCGGAACGAGGAGGGGGCGCGTGATCGCGGGGATTGAGTACAATGCCGCAGGTTTAGGCTCGTGCCATGGCGAGCGAACCCACGACCGTGACCATCACCGGCGGCGGAGGCCAGATCGGCTACGCCCTGATGTTCCGCATCGCAGCGGGCGACATGCTCGGCCCCGACCGCCCGGTGCGGCTGCGGCTGCTCGAGATCCCTCAGGGCATGCGGGCGGCCGAGGGCGCGGCACTCGAGCTGCAGGACTGCGCGTTCCCCTTGCTGCGCGAGGTCGACGTGACCGACGACCCGCTCACGGCGTTCAACGGCACACGCATCGCCATGCTGGTGGGCGCCCGTCCCCGTGCGGCGGGCATGGAGCGCGGGGACCTGCTCGCCGCGAACGCCGGGATCTTCGGGCCGCAGGGCAAGGCCATCGGCGCCGTCGCCGACGGGGACGTCCGCGTCGTGGTGGTGGGAAACCCCGCGAACACCAACGCGCTCGTCGCCGCGGCATCCGCTGCCCCCGACATCCCGGCCGACCGCTTCAGCGCTCTCACGCGCCTCGATCACAATCGCGCCGTCGGGCAGCTCGCCGAAGTCCTCGACGTCACGCCCGACGAGATCGCCGATGTCGTGATCTGGGGCAACCACTCCGCGACCCAGTTCCCCGACGTCTCGCACGCGATCCTGCCCGACGCGAGCTCGATCCTCGACGCCCTGGCCGAGCGTCTCGGTGGCGAGGCGGCAGCGGCGGCATGGCTCGACGACGTCTTCATCCCGCGGGTCGCAGGGCGCGGCGCCGAGATCATCGAGGTGCGCGGCTCGTCGTCGGTGGCGTCCGCCGCCAACGCCGCGATCGACCACGTTCGGGACGAACAGCTCGGCAGCCACCGCGGCATGACCTCGGCGGCGGTCGTCTCACGCGGCGAGTACGGGGTGCCCGAAGGGCTCGTGTGCTCGTTCCCCGTCACGTCGCGGGGCGACGGCCACGGGTATCGCGTCATCGAGGGCCTGCGATTCGACGACCGCGCGCGAGCCAGGTTCTCAGCATCGGTCGACGAGCTCGTCGCCGAGCGCGACGCCGTGCGGGCTCTCGGCGTGCTCTAGCCGCTGCCCCGTCTCGAATCGCGCACATCGCCGCCGCGCACCCCAGGTCGGCGGCCGCGTGAGCGATTCGAAACCCGGAAGCCGCCCCGCAATAGGCTCTGAGGCGTGGAAGCGCTGATCATCGTCATCGTGGCGATCGTGGTGATCGCGCTGGCGACGGCGGTGGCGCCGAAGCTCGGCATCGCGGGACCGCTGATCCTGGTGCTCGTCGGCGGCGGCGTGAGCCTTCTGCCCTTCGTCGAGATCCCCGAGATCAATCCCGAATTCATCCTCGTCGGGGTCCTCCCGCCGCTCCTCTACTCGGCAGCGGTCGCGCTCCCCGCGATCGAGTTCCGGCGCGACTTCGGGCCGATCGCCGGGCTGTCGTTCCTGCTCGTCATCGTCAGCTCGATCGTGCTCGGCCTCTTCTTCATGGCCGTGATCCCCGGCATCCAGCCCGCCATCGCCGTCGCGCTCGGCGCGATCCTGAGCCCCACGGATGCCGTGGCCACCTCCATCGTCAAGCGCCTGGGCGTCTCGCGACGGGTCGTGACGATGCTCGAGGGCGAGAGCCTGCTCAACGACGCGACGGCGCTCGTGCTGCTGCGCACGATGATCGCCGCGGTCGCCGTGGCGACGAGCGTCGGCGCCGACACGAGCATCGGCGTCGGCTTCCTCCCTGCCTTCGCGTGGGGCGTCGTCGTCGCGGTCGCGGTCGGCGCGGTCGTCGGGCTGCTCAACCTGCGGCTGCGGGCCCTCATCCGCAACTCGGCGGCGAACACGGCGATCGGCTTCGTCGTGCCCTTCGTCGCCTACATCCCCACCGAGGAGCTCGGCGGATCGGGGCTCGTGGCCGCCGTGGTCGCCGGCATCGTGACCGGCCAAGGCGCTGCGCGGTGGTTCACGCCGGAGCAGCGGCGATCGGACGAACACAACTGGCGCACGATCGAGCTCGTGCTCGAGGGCGCCGTGTTCCTCGTCATGGGCCTCGAGCTGAGCGACATCGTCACGCAGAACGTCGAGAACCACAACGGACTCGGCACCGGTATCGCGATCGCGGCGGGCGCGCTGGCGATCGTCATCGCCGTACGCGCTGTCTACGTGTCGCTGCTGGTGTGGCTGCAGAGCCGCCGCGCGCGCGGACGCCAGCGCAGCCGTCTCGAGGCGATGTCGGCGCGCATCGACCAGCTGGCCGCCGGTGACGTCGGCGGCGTTCCGGCCCCCGGTCGGGGAGCGGAGACGGATGCCGCCACCACCGCCCGCGCGAGCGCCCCTGGCGGTCACGGTCCTCGGGGTGCGGCATCCGCTCGCCGTCGCCGGAGCCGGCACGACGCGCCCGACGTCGACAGCCCGCGGGCGCAGCGCCGTCTCGCGTCGATGCGGGCGCAGGTGTCGCGCGCGCTCAGCGACCTCGACTACTACCAGGCGTCGCCGCTGGGCTGGAAGCACGGCGCGATCATCGTGTGGGCGGGAATGCGCGGCGTGGTGACGCTCGCGGCGGCGCAGACGCTCCCGCGTGAGGGCACCGATCGCGCACTGCTGGTGTTCATCGCGTTCGCCGTGGCCGTCGGCAGCCTCATGCTGCAGGGATTCACCCTCCCCTGGCTCGTACGGCTGCTGCGACTCGAGACCCCGTCTGGCGAGAGCGTCGACAAGGCCGAGCAGTCGGCCCTCGACGACGAGCTGCGCGACGCGGCGGTATCGGCGCTGTCGGCCCCGACGCTGCGTCGTCGCGATGGAAGCACGTTCCCGCAGGAGCTGGTCGCGGTGATCGGCAGCCGGATGGTGGATCCGCCCGACGATACCGACGGGCTGCCCACGCGAGACCTGCTCGAGCTGCGGCTGGCCATGATCGAGGCGATGCGCACGCGGCTCAACCAGCTGTCGTCGGGCGGCGGCTACAGCACCCCGGCCCTGCGCCATGCGCTGGCCGAGCTCGACGCCGATCAGCTCAGCCTCGAACTGCGGCTCGACGACGAGGACTGAGCGGGCCGTGCGGCCCGTCGGGAGCAGCGACTGCGGCAGTGTCCGGCGAGCGCTGCGTCGATTTCCGCAGCGGTCGCCGGAAGCTGCCGCGGTCGGCAGGCGGGTGCGCAGCCCACGGGGTGCGTCGGCCTCTTCCACGGGTGAGACAATGGCTGGCAAGCAAGGGGGCCTCGAATGACCGAGACGACGAAGACGACGGATGCCGCGCACACGCACGCGTCGCCTGCTCCGGGCTCGACGGGCACCGACACCGCACCGCTGCACCTGCCGCACCCGGCGGCCGAGTGCCCCAAGTGCTTCACCGAGCTGCAGCAGAACCGCAACTGGTGGCTCGCCCAGCCCGCGGGCTCACGCCTGGTCGGACTCGTCATCGCGCGTGATGACATGCCGTCCGTCGTCGAGCAGCGCAACGACCTGACCCGGTTCGGCGTGCCCATCGAAGGCTTCCGCCACCCCGCCCCCGAGACGCTGGAGTCGTGGGAGGACCGCCTGGTGCGGCTGTTCGGCACCCTCCGCCGCGGCGACGTGCTGGTGGTGGCGAACGTGCACGCGCTCGGACGCGACATCGACGAGGAGACGCGGACCGTCGCTGAGCTGCACCGTCGCGGCGTCGTGGTCAAGGTCGTCAGCCACGGCGGCCGCCACCTCTACGACGCCGGCCGCTGAATCACACCGCGTGACCGGGACGCGGCATCCGTCCGCTCTTCGCTGTTCGTGCGGCAGGCGTGCGCCGGCCCGCAGGGCGTGACCTCAGCCGGGACAAAGCGCGCGTGGGTGTCACGCGTCGTCTTCGCCGTTCTCGTTCACCCCGCTGAGCGAGTTCTCGCGCTCGACGTCGAGGAGGGGGAGGTCGTCGCGCGTGACCAGGCGAGCGGCGATCGCGTGCTCGACCAGCCGCACGCGCCGGTTGGTGGCGTAGGAGCGCACGCCGCCGCGCATGCCCGGCACGCCGACGCGGTCGAGCTTGTCGCACACGTTGTCGAGCTTGCGGTTGAACCGGGTGAGCGTCCAGCCCAGCCGCTCGGCGGCCTGCGCCGAGGTCGGAAGCTCGCTCATGCCGGTGCCGTCGCGGCGCAGCACCGGCTCGGCGAGCGCCAGGATCATCACGCGCTGGCTGTGGGTCAGCGGCACCTCGCCGATGGTGCTGAGGCCGTCGTCGTCGGGCGCCGGCTGCGTGTCGCGAAACGTCGGCTCGGCAGCGTGGATGGTGAGCTCATACGTCGTCGGGCCCGCGCTGAAGATCACCGAGGTCGACGCGAAGACCAGGGGCAGGCGCGCGCCGGGAGCGAGCCAGGCCTGCACCCGGCCGCCCGAGTCCGTCACCGTCGCCGACAGGCGGGATCCCACGTTGGACAGCAGCCAGAGCCCCTCGAGATTCTGGATCGTGAGGAAGTTCCGGTGCAGGAACAGGTTGTCGTCGATCGCGAGGTCGCCCTCGCGGCCGACCGTGAACACGGCGCCGGGCGGCACCGAGAACTCCTCCCCGGCGAACTCGACGACGAGCGCGTCGGCCTGCGCGGCGGTCACGGCGTGCACCCCCGGGTGGGATCGTTCTGCTGCGTTCCGTTCGATCGCACCAGCGTGACGTCGATGCAGGTCTGACCCGATGCGGCCGCCGGCACGACGATCTCGGTCGCCTCGACCGGCTGGGACTCCCCGGTGGTGTCGCTCAGCGTCACGACCTCGACGATGTAGAAGTCGCCCGCCTGCGGGTCGGCGTTGGTCCACGTGAACCTCACGCCGCCCTCGGCCGGTTCTCCCGTGACGTCCTCGACGGGCGGCACGACGAGCGCGACGGGGTCCTGCGGCTTCGACGTCGGCGTCTGCCCGGTCGACGGGGGCTGTGTCGTCCCCGAGAGGATGCCGGGCAGCGAGACGCCGACGATGACCGCCACGATCACGAGAGCGGCAGCGCCGAGCCCGATCCACAAGCCGGTGCGGCGGCGCGCGGGCGCGCCCGCCCCCGCGGTCTCGGAGTCCTGACGCGACGGGTCGGCGATGAGCGGGGAGAACACGGGCGCCGTGCCCCCGGGCATCGGCGGCGCGGTCTGCGGGGTCCGCACGATCGTCTCGTCGAGCGACGCCGGTACGCCGGTCTGCCCGCGCCGCACCGTCTGCCCGCGCCGCACCGTCTGCTCCGACGCCGACGGCCAGGCAGCCGGCTGCCTGATGACCGTCTCGGTCTCGGCGGCGTCGGTGTCGAAACGCGGGATGTGGCCCGTGGTGGGCGCGGTCTTCGCCGACGGGCGGGTCATGCCCGCGGCCGGCGTCGTGTCGGGATTGATGCTGACGACGCCGCGGACACGGGTGAGGCCGTCGTCCTCGTCCTCCTCGATGTCGTCCGGAATGTGGTCGTCGAGGATGTCGATCGGCGTCACCGAATGCGACAGCTCGATCTGCACCGTCTGCAGCGCGCGCGCGAAGGCGAGCGCGCTCTCGTAGCGGTCGGCGGGCGACTTCGCCATCGCCCGCTCGAGCACCCGCTGCAGCGAAGGGGGCACGTCCGCGCGTCCGAGCACCGGCAGCGGCAGTGTCTCGATGCGGTGGATGAGCTCGGCGGCGCCGTTTCGCTGCCCGGCGAGCTCGAACGGCGAGCGGCCCGCGAGGAGCGTGTAGACCGTCGCGCCGAGCGCGTAGACATCGGAACGCGGGTCGCTGCGTGGAACGTCGGCGAACGACTCCGGCGGCGACCACGGGATCGACAGGCCCGCCGACTCGGCGGCCGCGCTCGTGGTGGACGCGATGCCGAAGTCGGTGAGCGCCGGACGGTTGTACTCGGTGACGAGGATGTTGGCCGGCTTGATGTCGCGGTGCAGCACGCCGGCGCGATGGGCGGTCTCGACGGCGGCGGCGACCTGCACGCCGACCCGCAGCGACTCCGCGATCGAGAACGGCTCGCGCCGGTACCGCACCTGCAGGTTCGGCCGCGGGCAGTACTCCATCACGAGGTACGGCCGGCCGTCGGTCGCGACGCCCGCCTGGTAGATCGTGACGATCGCCGGATGTGTCGAGAGCATCGCCATGACGTTGGCCTCGGCGGTGAACTCCTCGACGGAGCCGCTGGACATGCGGTCGGTGAGCAGCACCTTGACCGCGACGCGGCGCTTGGGCAGCTGCTGCTCGTACAGGAACACGTCGGCGAACCCGCCGGAGCCGAGCAGGTCGACGTAGGTGAAGCCCGGGAGGTCGGGCGGCGCCATGGGCGCGCGCTTCGCACTCACGAGAGCCCCTCGATCGCGACCGTGATGCCGTCGCCGAGATCCAGCACGTCGCCGGGGACGACGACCGTTCCCTCGCCGGGGTGCAGTCGCACCGGGTCGGCGCCGGCGCGCAGCAGCGTGGTCCCGTTGGTCGTGCGCAGGTCGGTCGCGACGATGCTCTCCCCCTCGACGCGCAGCTCGACATGGCTGCGCGAGATGTCCTGCTGGGGGCTGTCGACGGCCACCAGGTGCGGCAGGTCGGTGCCGCTCACGCGGGTGGAACGCGGGCGACGGCCGATCACGATCGTGCGGTCCAGCGGCAGCACCTGACCCGTCGACACCCGGATGCGTCCCGGGGCCGGCGGGCGCGGCGGCGCGAGCGGCGAGGCGGCCGCGTCGTCGGCGACGGGAACGGATGCCGCGCCCCCGGCGGCGGCCGCGGCAGCGGCCTCGCGCAGGGCACGGGCCTGGGCCAGCGAGATCGTGGCGCCGTCGTGGTCGCCGGCGGTTGCGGGGGCGGCCGCAGCCGCGTCGTCGGGTGGCTCGGGGAGTCCGCCCGCACCCTCGGGGGACTTGATCACCGTCACGCCCCAGAGGTCGTCGAATCCGGTCGTCGAGGCCATGTCGTCAGGCCCCGGTCCCGTCGAGCCCGTGAAGGCCGCGGCGTGCACGGAACGTGCGGAGTCCAAAGGCAGGAGCGTCTCGGCGTCGGCGACCGACTGCACGGTGCTCGAGTCGATGAGCCCGGGCGTCGCCGCCCCGGTAGGTGCGGGAGGAGTCTGGGGCGGAGCGGGTGCGGCCGAGGCCGACGGGACGGACGAACCGGGAACCCCGCTGATCGGCGCGACCGTGTGCCAGCGAAGATCGGGCGCCACGGGGGCGGGATCCGAGGCGGCGGCCGGACCGGGCTCCGCGGACGGCGTCTCCTCCTCCGCAGTGCTCGGAAGCATGGCCGGAGAACCGACACGCCGCACACCAGGCGCCGAACCCGGCGCGTCGCCGCGATCGCCCAGGTTTTCGGCACCGGCACCGAGGGCCGAGGCGGCAGAGGCGGGACCGGGGTCCGAGGCGCCGGCGCCGGCACCGGGCTGTGCGGACGGCGGCGGTGACGACGCGCCGGCGGGCGCGGCATCCCACACGACCGCCGCCGCGTGCACGATCCCGTCGGAGATCTCGAACTCGGCGGGTGCCGACACCTCGTCGTCGGTCGTCGTGAGCGTCACGCGCAGCGCCGCCGGGATCACGCGCTCCGTCCACGTCGTGACGCCCGCACCCGACACGCTCTCCGACGTGGCCGCGTCGACGTCGAAGGCGAAGCCGCCGCGCACCGCGATGCGCACCGCGTCGCCCTCGGCGAGCGCGACGGCGAAGGCGGGGATGGCGCTGATGGATGCGCCGTAGGCGCCGGTGAGCGCCTCGATGACCCCGCCGAGTCCGCGACCGTCGGCGAGGAGGGAGCGGATGCGGGCCAGCAGCGCCGCCGAGGCACCCGGCTCGAGCACGGCGAATCCGCGGGGCGTGACGGCGACCGGCGTCCTTCCGGGGGCGTACAGCGTCGGCATCAGAATCCTCCCCTGGCCACCGCGCGCGGAAGCGTGTCGCCGTCGATGTCGGCGTCTTCGGTGGGGGCACTCACCGGCACCGTATCGCGTTCGCACGCGCGATTCGTCCGGGTGCGCACCGCGAGGGCGTCCACGACGAGCGCGGTGATGTTGTCTCGGCCGCCTCTGACCATCGCCTCGTGCACCAGGCGCGTGGCGGCCGCCTGCGGGTCGGCCTCGACCAGCAGAATGCCGTGGATCGCGTCCTTCTCGAGCTCGCCAGACAACCCGTCGGAGCAGACGAGGATGCGGTCGCCGTCCTCGGCGGGGATGAGCCAGTAGTCCGGCTCGGCGTCGCTGCCGGCGCCGATCGCCCGGGTGATGACGTTGCGCCGCGAGTCGCGCTGCGCCGCCTCGGCGGCGAGCTGGCCGCTGTCGATGAGCTCCTGCACGACGGAGTGGTCGACGCTCACCTGCTCGAAGTGCCCCTCGCTCAGGCGGTACGTGCGCGAATCGCCCAGATTGATGGCCAGCCAGTAGCCCTCGCCGTCGATGTCGGCGATGACGACGCCCGCCAGCGTGGTGCCCGCGCCGGCCCCGCCGCCCGGCGGCAGTGCCTCGACGCGGCGGCGAGAGGATGCCACGGCGGCGTGGACCTCATCGATCGTCAGGCTCTCGCGCCCGGCGAGCGCGGCGAACTCGGAGATCACTGCGGCGCTGGCGATCTCGCCCGCGTTGTGGCCGCCCATGCCGTCGGCGACCAGGAACACCGGCGCCGCGGCGATGTGCGAGTCCTCGTTGATGCGGCGGCGCAGGCCGGGGTCCGTCGCCGCTCCGAAGGCGACGGTGATCGGGGCGGAGCTTGCGGTCGTCATGCCGAGCCCACCTTCGCACGGCGATCGCCGAACTCGAGCGTGTCGCCCGCGCGCAGGTGGGTGCGGGTGCCGGCGACGAGCGGGATGCGTCCGCCGTCGCGCACCAGCGTCGTGCCATTGGTCGAGTACCGGTCGACGATCCACGCGCCGGCGGCGTCTCCGCCGATCTCGAAGTGCGTCTTCGACAGCGACAGGGTCTCGTCGCGCACCGGGATCGCGACGGCGCCCGCTTCGCTCGCCGGGTTGCGGCCGTAGAGGGTGCGGCCGTAGACGGCCATGCGCGAGCCGTCGTCCCAGGTCAGGACCGCGATCACCGGAGCCTCGACGTACAGCGCCGCCCGCTGGGCAGGCGGCGGAACGACGATGCGCGTCGCGTCGACGTCGTCCTCCACCTGAGCGGGGAGGAGTGCCGCGGCCGGGACTGCCGTCGCCGTGGCGGCCGCGACGGGGGCCACGGCGGACGATGCCGCGGGCGCGAAGGCGCCGCCGAGCGGCTCGGTGGTGGTGGCCGCGGGGAACGGCATGGTCACGCCGGGGAACACCTCCGGTTCCGCGGCGCGCGTGAGCGACGATGCGATCGGCTCGCGGGTGATCCACGCCCCCGCGACAGGACTCGTGCCGACGGGAGGCGCCGACCGGGCCGGAGCCGCGGCCGGAGCGTGCGCAGCGGCCACCGGGTCGCGAGGTGCTGAGGCCGGTGCGTATCCCGGGGCGCCGGCCGCCGGGTATCCGGGTGCGGGAGCCGGCGCGTATCCGGGCACGGAAGCGGGGGCGTATCCCGACGCAACCGCTGGCGCGTACCCGGGCGCGGCGGTCGGCGCGTACCCGGGCGCAGGGGTCGCTGCGTACCCCGACGCAGCTGCCGGCGCGTACCCGGGCGCAGCCGTCGGTGCGTACGCGGGCGCGGCCGTCGGTGCGTACCCGGGTGAGTGCACCGGCGCGGGCCGGTGCGCGGGGGCTACCGGCGCGGTCGGTGCCGCCGCAGCCGGCGGCAGGTACGGGTTCGCGATCGCCGCGGTCGGGGCGGCGACGCGGGACGCGGCATCCGCCTTCCGGACGCCGACGACGACCGCCTTCGCGGCCAGGTCGTGCCAGCCTTGGTGTCGGCCGCTCGAGTCGAACAGCGGGGTGAAGTAGCCGATGAAGACCGAGCCCGCGAGGCCGAAGACGGCGTTGCGCCACACGGCGCGCCAGAACCCGATGGGTGCGTCCGACGAGCCGTCGCGCAGGCGCAGCCCCAGGAGGCGCTGGCCGATCGAGCCGCGACCGCCCTGCATCGCGGAGTACACGAGCCACCACGCGAAGAGGAGGACACCGATGCCCGCGTACGCCGGCAGAATCGTCAGGGCGAGCCGGTCGGTGTTCCCGGCGGGGACGACGGCGAAGACGACGCCGAGTGCGATGCCGATGAGCACCGCCCCGATCACCCACACGACGGCGATGTCGATAGCGAACGCGCCCGCGCGTCGTCCGATGCTCGCCGCGGGGGCGGCGGGCGGGCTCATGGTCATTCGGTCTCCTGGGCGGGGCGGGAGGGCTCGGGTGCACTCCGGGTCTTGTCTCGTTCGCGGCGCGACGCCCGCCGCGTGGCGTGCGCCGGGGGCGCGTCGTTCGCCGCCGCGGGGGGCGCTGCCGGCGCTGACGCCGCGGCCGGCTCGGCCTTCGCCGTGCGCTTGGCCGATCGCGGCGCCGTCGCCCGCGTCCGCGGCGGAAGCGCGAAGCGCGTGCCCTCGAGGAGGCTGCGGATGCTGAGCCGGGCGCCGAGGCGCTGCCACACCGAGCGCCCCTTGCCCATGCCGCCGACGATCTCGTCGACCTGGGTCCAGAACGCGTCGATGTCGGCGGGCGTCGGCTCGGTCGGGCCGAAGACCTCGCGGTCGGCGCGTGAGGCCAGCGTGGCCACGCGCGGCTCGGCGAAGGCGGCCGTAAGCACGCCGGCGTCCTCCTGGCGCGTGGCGCCGGGTCGCACCGGGGCGCCGTAGTCGGAGGCGCGGTCGACCAGCTCGTCCCAGCCGCCGCTGATCCGGTCGGAGGCGCGCTCGGCCTGCCGGCGCTTGGTGCGGCGCGCCGCCTTGAGCGCGCCGACCACGATGAACGGTGCGAGCAGCACCGCCAGGAGCCCGAGAAGGCCGACGCCGATCGAGATGATCGTCCACAGGAGCGCCGCGTCGAACGCGTTCTCGTCTTCGGAGCCGCGGTCGTCCGCCACGGTGGGCGGGAGATCCACCGGCTCCTGCGGCGGGGGCGGCGGCTGCAGCACCTGCGGCTTGGGGTCGGCCTTCGGCTTGGTGGTCTGGTCGCTGGGGACCTGGTCTTCGGGCGGCGTCGGGTCGAACGGCACCCATCCGGCATCGGTGAACGCCACTTCGACCCAGGCGTGGAGCGTGTCGCCGGTCGCGGCGAAGACGCCCTGCCCGGCCTGGTCTTCGTCGGGGTAGAAGCCCATCACGACGCGAGCCGGGATGCCGACCTCGCGGGACAGGAGCGCCATCGCCGTCGCGTACTGCTCGTCGTCGCCGACCATCTGCTCCGACCCGAGCAGCGTCGAGATGCGCTCGGCTCCGTGACCGGCCCGCGAGAGCGGCTGGCCGGCGAGACCGTGGCTGAAGTAGCCGCCCTCAGACAGCATCTGCTGAAGGGCGCGCACCTGCTCGATCGGGGTCGTCGCCTCGGCGACCGTCTTCGATGCGAGGTCGGCGAGATCCTCCGGCACGCCCTGCTGCTCGGGAAGGGTCAGCGGGGCGAAGGACTGGTCCGCGAGGGCCTCGTCGCTGGGCACCTCCGGGATGACGGCCTCGAGGGTGTACTCGTCGCCCTCAGCCAGCCCCGCGGTCACCACTCCGGTCGACGTGGACTCATTGTAGTGGGCGGTCCGGCGCAGATCGTCGGCCCGGCCGCCGTCGAAGGTGACGCTGCGGACGGCGCCGGCATCCGGCATCCACACGCCCTCGAAGGCGCCGATCTCGACATGAAGGGTCGCGGGTGTGCCCTCGGCGTCGGCGGACATGTTCGTCCGGGCGGGGGCGAACGCGCTGGAGGAGCCGGCGCCCGAGTCGGAGACGTTGTAGACGGTGCCGTTGTAGGCGTCCATCGCCGCGAGGCGCACGCGCGCGCCCTCGGGGAGGCCGCTCACCTTGAAGAGGGGCTCGTCGGGGAAATCGCGGACGTAGGCACGGTACGACTGCAGCGGGCTCGGGAACTCACGGATGTCGAACGGCGGGATCACGACGTCGCGCAGCACGTAGCGGGGCGAGGACGGCGCGGCCATTCCGCTCGTCGCGATCCCGATCACCGCTGCCACCACGACGACGGCACCGCCCGTCAGCAGGCGGCGAAGACCCGCGGAGCGGTTCGCCGAGCCTTCGCCCACCGAGATGGCCGCGGCCTGCGGCTGCCACGCCTGGCGCACCGCGAGCCACACCACGGCGACGAGCCCGAAGACAACGCCCTGGATCACCGGCACCGCGGGCTGCGACGTGCCCAGCGCGATCTCGACGGCGAGGAAGACCGCGGCGGGGATCAGCGCCCACCCCGCGCTGCGCAGCCGCAGGGCCAGCGACGTGGTGAGCACCGCGGCGACCAGGGCGAGGAGGAAGGGCACGATGAGGTGGCCGTCGTCGGTCGCGACCGGCGCGATGGTCGTGAGCAGCTGCTTCCACGACGTGACGACACCCAGCGCCAGGAGGCGGAGCGACTCGAGCGTCGGGATGACACCGGCGACTGTGGTGTTCGGCAGCGCGAGCGCGGCGCCGAAGAGGAAGTACACGACGATCGTCGCGGCGCTGAGGACCAGCACGCCCCAGCGCAGGAGCCGGCCGACGACGCCGAGCGCCATGCCCAGGAAGACGCCGCCGAGGGCCGCCACGAGATAGCGGGCGCCGTCGAAGGTGGGCCAGAAGCCCACGACCGGGATCAGCAGGAGCATGAAGACGGCGCTGAGATCCAGGATCCAGCGGCGGGTCGACAGCGGCTCCGGCGCGGGGCGCGACGGTGCGGGGCGGGATGCCGGGGGCCGCGGTGCGCCGGCGCGCGAGGCATCGGCGCCGCTGGAGCGGGAAGCGTCTGGGCGCGAGGCGTCGGCGCGCGAAGTGAGAGGCGTGACGGGCGCGCTCATGCGAGCACCTTCCGCAGCGCGTTCGGGAGCTGCTCGAGCGCGCCGAGGGTGACGACATCCGCCTCGCCGATGCGTCGCAGCGAAGGTGTCGTTCCCAGCGGCCCGGTGACGACGGCGAGCACGCGCGCCCCGAAGGGGAGGCGGCTGCACGCGGTGCGGAGGTCGCCCGCGTCGACCTTGCTGCCGCACACCAGCACGACGACGCTCGCCAGGGGCAGCGTCGCTGCGACCGATCCGGCGAGCTCGACGATCGAGCCCGCGCGGGGCTTGGAGTGGCCGAGCGCCGACAGCGAGTCGAGGAACTGCTTGCCGGTGCCCGACGGCAGCGCCCGCTCCTGCACGCGCACCTCGACGCGGTGCGAGTCGCGCAGGGCGCGCAGGCCGAGGGACCCCGCCGCCGAGATGGCAAGCTCGAACTCTTCCTCGTCGCGGTAGTCTGCGGGGCTCGTCGACAGGCCGATGACGAAGTGCGACCGGCGGGTCTCCTCGAACTGACGCACCATCATGTGGCCGGTGCGCGCGGTCGACTTCCAGTGCACGTGGCGAAGGTCGTCACCCGGCTGATACTCGCGCAGCGCGTGGAACGACACGTCGTCCGGCGAGAGATCGGTGGCCGGCAGTCCCTCGAGGTCGCGGAGGAAGCCCAGCGATTGGCCGTCGAAGAGCACCGTGCGGGGATGCACGAACAGGTCGACGGGCTCGTCGCGGCGGTGGACGCGCTCGAACAGGCCGAGCGGATCGCCCCGCACGACGCTCACGGGACCCACCTTCACCACCGCGCGGCGCGTGGTCGGGATCGCGAACAGCTCCTCCGCGGACTCGCCCGCCGCGAGGCGATGCACGTCGAAGACGCCGCGCCCGTTCCCGACCGGCAGCAGCACGCGCGAGGGGAGGATGGCTCGGGAGCCCGTGTTGGCAAGGGTGAGCGCGCCGACCGCACGCTCCCCCACCACCACGCGCGTGCGGTTGAGGTCGAGCGACACCTCGTAGGCCGTCCGGCCGATGAGGAACAGCAGGCACAGCGCGAGCACGGCGGTGACGACCACCGCGGCGACGGTGAGCTCCCACCAGCCGAGCGACTGGCCCGCGATCCACAGGGCGACGGCGCCGACGATGAGCACCCAGGCGATCGGCCGGACCACGCCGAACACGCGCGCGAGCACGGCGCCGGCGCGGCGCAGCGCGCCGAGCAGCAGCTGACCGTACCCGGCGCGAAGTCCGTCGGCGGCCGCGGCCTGCCCGAGTGCCTCCGTGGTCATCAGGCGGCGGACCTCGCCTGCGGAGCGGCGACCGACTCGAGCACGCGCGCGACGATGGTCTCGGCGGTGGTGCCGGCGAACTCGGCCTCCGGGTCGAGCACGATGCGGTGCGTCCATACCGGCGCGACGAGCGACTTGACGTCGTCGGGCAGCACGAAGTGGCGCCCCTGGGCGGCCGCGTAGACCTTGGCGACGCGGATCATCGCGAGCGAGCCGCGCACCGAGACGCCCAGGCGCGTGGCCGGGTCGTTGCGGGTCGCCTCGGCGAGCTGCGCCGTGTAGCGCAGCACCGCGGGGTCCACGTGCACGGTGGCGGCGAGGTCGGCCATGTCGGCGACGGCCCCCGTCGTGATGATGGCGGAAAGGTGCGCCGACGGGTTGCGGTCGGCGGCGCCCGCGAGGATGCGCTCGGCCACCGCGAGGTCGGGGTAGCCGATCGACGTCTTCACCAGGAAGCGGTCGAGCTGCGCCTCGGGCAGCTTGTACGTGCCCGCCTGCTCGATGGGGTTCTGCGTCGCGATGACGAGGAACGGGCGGCCCACCTCGTGGGCGACGCCATCCACCGTGACGCGCGACTCCTCCATGACCTCCAGCAGGGCCGACTGGGTCTTGGGCGAGGCGCGGTTGATCTCGTCCGCGAGGACGATCGAGGCGAACACCGGACCGCGGTGGAACTCGAAGCGGTGCGAGGTCTGGTCGTAGATCGTGACGCCGGTCACGTCCGACGGCAGCAGGTCGGGGGTGAACTGGATGCGGCTGCTCGTTCCCTGCACGGTGGCGGCGAGCGCCTTGGCGAGGCTCGTCTTGCCCGTGCCCGGGGCATCCTCCAGCAGCACGTGGCCTTCGGCGAGCATCGCCGACAGCACCAGCCCGACGACCTCGCGCTTGCCCATCAGCGCCTGGTCGACGTTGTCGACAAGGCGCGCGAAGGTCCCCTGGAACCAGGCCGCCTGTTCGGGGGTCATCGTCATGTTGGTCTCGTTCTCTCGTTCTTCTCGTGCGGAGGCGGGGTCGCTACCACACGCGTTTCTCGCTGTCGCCGTAGCCGACGATCCTCACCCAGACCTGCTCGCCGTAGTAGCCGTAGTAGCAGCCGAGCTGCACCGAGCCGTTCGCCGGCAGATTCCACGAGGCGCCGCCCGCGAACTCGCCCTGGCCGGAGGAGTAGCAGTAGACCTGGTACCGGCCGGCGGGGAAGTCCTGGGTGTTGACCTGGAAGTAGTGGCAGTTGCCCGAGCCGCAGCCCGCGACCGAACCGGTCCCGGCGCCTCGGCTGACCCAGGCCTTCGGCTGCGGTTGAGGCGCCGTGGTCGCCGACGCCGACACGACACGCGACACCTGGTCCGCTGCGTCGTAGGCCCGCACCTCGATCGTGTGGCGCTGGTCGTAGCCGTTGCCGACGAGCCGGTTGCCGTTGTTCGAGACGTTCTCCCAGCCGCCGCCGTTGATGCGGATCTGCACCTGGGTGATGCTGCGGCCGTTCGCGGCGGGCGCGCTCCAGCTCACCCGGACGCTGGTTCCTTCGCGCTGCGCGTTCACACCGGGATCGCGGACGGGTCCGTACGGGATCGCGCCGTTGGACGGCGCGGACTCCGGGCCCGTGTAACGGACGCCGTCCATCGAGGTGTAGGCGCGCACGCGGATCGTGTAGGTCGTGCCGTTGGACAGGCCGCCGATCGTCTTGTTGCCCGGCATGGCGGTCCAGCCGCCGCCGCTCAGCGAGTACTCGTAGTTCACTTCGCCGGCCGTCGCGCCGTTGCCCGCCGCGTTGCCGTAGGCCACGACCACCGCACTGTTGCCGGTCGGGGTCGACAGCGAGACACCGGTCGGCGCGCCCGGCACGCCGAACGCCCGCCGCGGTGCAGAGGGGGCACCCCAGCTGCTCCAGCCCGCCTTGTTGGAGGCGCGCACGCGGAACGTGTAGTCGACCTCGGACGTCTGGACGTTGACCGCCTGGCGGGGCTGCGAGCCCGGGATGCCGGTGATCGTCTGCACGACCGACGAGCCCTGCATCACCTGCAGCTCGTAGCCCGAGACGGCGTCGCCGTTGTCGGCGGGCGGAGACCACACGACCTCGAGCTGCGCCTGGTTGCCCACCGGGTCGAGGCGGTTGACCGAGGGCGATGCCGGGGGCTCGGGAGCCCGCGCGGGGATCTCGCTGACCGACCACGGGCTGAAGCTCGACGGGTCGGGCGCCAGGTTGTGGGCCTGCACGCGCACCTGGTAGGCGACGCCGTTCTGCAGGCCGTCCCACACGGTCGAGTTGCCGACGACGTCGGTCTTCTGCGAGATGCCCGACGGCGGCGCCGGCGAGATCTCGAGCGTGTACTTCTCCACCGGCGAGCCCGGGGTCGACGGCGTCACCCACGAGACGTTGAGGCTGCGGTCGCCGAAGACGAGCGAGGGCGCGGCCGGGGTGTCGGGACGCGCGTCGGGGCGTGCCTCTTCGGACGGCGGCGACGCGTCGGACGGGCCGACGCGATTCACGGCCACGACCGTGAAGTTGTACTTCACGTTGTTCGTCAGCCCGTCCAGCGTGCACGTGGTGGCCAGGCACTCCTTCTCGTAGCCGCCCACCACCGACGACACGAGGTAGCGCTCGATCTCGGCGCCGTTGTTGGCCGGCGGCGTCCACGAGAGCACCACGGTGCGGTCCTGCACGCTCGAGACGGCGGGCGTGCCCGGCGCGTCCGGCTTGCCCTGGACAGTGAGCCGAATCCGGCCCTCGACCTCGCGGTCGGGGTCGCCGGTCGCGTCCTGCACGCGGTAGCGCACGACCATCGTGCCGAAGAACTTCGCGTCCGGAGTGACCTTCACCTGGTCGCCGTCGATCACCGGCGGCGCGCCGTCGCCGGTCTCGACGACCGCGGCGGTCACCTTGAGCGGCTTGTCGGGGAAGGGGTTCACGTCGTTGGCGAGCACCGGCACCGTGATCGTCTTGCCCTGGTGGGCCTCGGGCACGACGTCGTCGTTCGCCGTCGGCAGCTCCCGCGTCGATGCGATGACGCGCACATTGACGACGCCTTCGATCGGCTCGGTCGTGCCGTCGCTGATGCGGAGGCGGATGGTGGCCGCCGTGCCCTTCTTCGTGTCGGCGGCCGCGCCGACGCGCAGTTCGTCGCCGTCGATCTCGGCGGTCATGCCGCTGGGCGACCCGCCGACGATCTCGTACTCGATCCGGCCGGCGTCCTCGGGGTCGGGGTCGGTGGTCAGCCCGCCGAGGTCGAGAGCGGACGGGTCCTCGCCGGGTGCGACATCCATCTGTCCGTTGACGAACGTGGGCTGCTGGTTCTCGGGCGGGAGCACGGTGATGGGCAGCGTCAGCGTCGCCTTGCGCCCCTCGGGGTCGTCGGGACCGGTGCCGTCGGTCACCTCGAAGGTGATGGCGTCGGGGCCGAAGTAGCCCGCGGCCGACGTGTAGACGAGCGTCGTCTGGTCCTTCACGAGGGACGAGCCGTCGTTGTGGGCGGCGGTGACCTTCGCGGCCTCGGTGATGATGACCTTGTCACCGCCGGCGGAGCGCACGTGGTCGGCGAGAGCGAGTTCGACGGTCTCGCCGCTCTTCACCTCGATCGGCTCCGTCGACAGCAGGGTCGGCGGAAGCGACGACAGCGAGGGGACGTGGATGAAGGCGGATGCCGCATTCCCGTCGCGGTCGGTGATCGTGTAGGTCACGAGGCGGCCGGCGTCGCCCAGGGTGACGCGCACCTTGCCGTCGGCCAGCACGCGGGAGTTCGCGTCGGCGACGTCCAGCTCCAGGTCGTCGACGGTGCCGTCGGGGTCCTCGTCGTTCGCGAGCACCTCGATGTCGACGACGCCGTCCTCCACGTCGGCGGCGCGGACGTAGTCGTCGCGGGCGATGGGCTTCTGCAGCGGCACGTCCTCGGCGACGGTGATCTGCAGCACGGCCTTCGCCTCGGCGCCCCGCGCGTCGCGGATCGTGTACTGCAGCGAGGTCTCGACCGGCTCGGACGGCGACGTGACGACGACGCGGTTGCCGTCGACCTTCGCCTCGAGCCCCGCCACGTCGGGGAGGATCAGCCCGTTCTTGACGATGCCGAACTCATCGCCGTCGGGGTCGGAGTCGTTCGCGAGCACCGGCACGGCGACCGAGCGATCGGGCCGCATGATCACGGAGTCCTTCACCGCGTACGGCGCCTGGTTCATGCCCTCGGGCGGCGCGACACCCACGCGGATGCTCGCGGTGGCCTCGGCGCCCAGCCGGTCGCGGACTCGGTAGGTGAAGGCGTCGACCCCGGCGGTGTCGTCGAAGGCCTCGTAGACGAGGTAGTCCGAGCCGGTCTCGACGACGCGGCCCTTGCCCGGCGACGACGCCAGGCCGAGCAGCTCGACGGAGTCGCCATCGGAGTCGATGCCATCGAGCGGCACCGCGATGCGCACGCGGCTGCCGCTGAGGACGCGCGCGGTCAGGTCGCGCGGCCGCGGCGCGGCGTTGGTGTCGGCGTTGACTGGGAGCACCTGGATCGTGATGTAGCCGGCGTCCTTCTGCCCGGTGCTGTCGACGGCTTCGTAGGTCGCGTAGACGGTGCCCGGTTCGTCGGACGCGCGGAAGCGCACGGTGTCCTGCGAGACGAAGGCCTCGCCGTCCTCGGGCTCGATGAGCGGAGGAACGAGGTCGGGTGCGACGTGGATGGTGTCGCCGTTGGGGTGGTAGTCGTTGTCGAGCACGGGGATCGTCACGACGTCGCCGGCGCGGACGACCACCTGGTCGTCGTTGGCGACCGGCGGCCGCAGCTGGGCGGGAGCCGGGATGGGGATGACGATGACATCACCCTCGGCGGACTGCGACCCGTTGGAGATGCGGTAGGTGATGCGCACCTGTTCCGAGAGCGCGGCCTGGTCGCTGATGCGCAGCGTCTCGTGGTTGAGCACGGCGACCGCGATGCCGGAGCCGGGCTCGACGGTCACGGACTGGACCACCAGGATGCCGCCCGACGGGTCGGAGTCGTTGGTGAGCACGTTGACCAGGACTTCGCCGCCGCTGGGCAGGAGCGCGACATCGCGCACCGCGACCGGGGGCAGGTCGGTCTCGCCCTCCGGCAGGACGTCTACGCGCACGATGCCGGGGATGCCGGCGGCGCCTGCGGCCACCAGGTACTGCACGTAGTAGGTGCCCGGAGTCGCCGAGCGGAAGGTGAACGTCTTGTTGCCGTAGTCGGGCACGATGTCGGCGCCGGTCACCGGGTCGACACGGGCGAGACGCAGCGGCTCGCGGCCCGCTCCGACGTCGTTCGCGAGCGGCGACACCGTGGCGGTCTGGCCCGTGCGGACGGCGACGTAGTCGGCGTTGGTCACCGGATCGATCGACCCGACCGGACGCACGTCGAAGCGGACGATGCCGACGGCCGCGTCCGACCCGTCCGAGACCGTGATCTCGACGTCTTTGCGCCCCTGGGTGTTGCCCACGGCCCGGTAGGTGATCCGGCCGTCGGAGGTGTAGTCGGCCTCATCGCCGTCGGCGGTGACCACCGAGCCGAGGAACACGTCGTCGCCGTCGGGGTCGACCCAGTCCGGCAGGACGTTGTAGGTGATGGTGCCGCCTGCCTCCACGGCGACGGTCGTCACGCGGTTCTGCTTCGGCGGGGCGTTGACGTCCCACCCGTGCACGGCCAGATCCACGCGGGCGGTGTCGGTGCCGCCGCGGCCGTCGGCGACTTCGTAGGTGAAGGATGCCGAACCCGAGGCATCCGCCGGCACGGCGATCTGCAGCGCGCGGCCGTTGTCGATGGACTGGACCTCGCCGATCGAGGGACCGCCGTCGAGCACCCGCGTGGTGAGCACGTCGCCGTCGGGGTCGCTGTCGTTGTCGAGGATCGGGAGGATCGTCGTGCGGCCCGGCCGCACGCCCAGGTCGTCGTCGTTGGCGTCGGGTGGGGTGTTGACCTCGGAGCGCTCCGGGAGCACCGTCTCGGTGGTCTCCTCGGTGGTCTGCTCCTCGTTCTCGGTCTCGCCCTCGGGCGGGGTGATCTCGTCCCAGTTGTCGACGCGCTGCAGGTCTTCTGCGGCCATCCAGGTGGCGCCGCCGATGATGTCGTTGAGCACCACGACGTCGCGGTTCACGCGGAACCGCAGCAGCGACGTCGGCTCGATGCCGTCGATGTCGGCCTCGAGATCGTCGCCGTCACCGGCGCAGTCGCGCACGAAGCGGCCCGAGCCGCTCCACGCGGCGTAGCCGCAGCCGTCGAGCCACACCGGCTCCGCGGGCGACCCCTCGCCGCCGGCTTCGATGGCGGTGGACTCGGAGCCGTCGAACGGCACGCGGACCAGGGCCGATGCCGTCGAGACCGACACCGCATCGGCGGCTGCCGACGGCTGCTGCAGGACGGCGCTGCGCCCGCCGTCGACGACCGTCGCGCGACCATCCGCGATCACGGTGCCGGTGGCGGTGTCGAGCACGACGGGCTTGTCGCCGACGGCGGTGATCGACAACTCCGGCTTCTCGTCCAGGTCGGGCAGGCCGGTGCGCACCGGCTCGGCGGCGGTGTCGTCGTCGCCGATGCGGACCGTGACGAGCTCCGACGTCTCGGCCGAGACGCCGTGCACGACGCCGTCGAGGCCCACGGCGACGTCGGCGCCCTTGCCGAGGTTCGCGTTCGGGTCGATCCCCTCGATCTGGAACGACCCGACCCCGGCCGCGGAGACCACCCAGAGGTCACCGGACGCGCGGTCGAGGATAGCCACCGTGTCGCCGCCGAGCGCCACCTTCGCGTCGCCGGGAAGGCTCGCCGCTCCCGAGAGGGCGACCATGCCGGGGTCCACGACGCTCACCGAGGAGTTGGTGTCGTCGACCACCAGCACCGTGCCGCCCGACTGGAGGATGTCGTAGTCGTCGCTCGTGGTGCGCAGGCCGCCGTCGAGCACCTGCGACTCATGGTTGAAGTGGCCGACGAGGAGGCTCGACTGCTTGGTGACCCACACTCCGCCGTCGTGGAGGTCCACCTCGGTCGTGGGAAGCCCCTGGTAGACGAAGGCGAGCGTCGTGACCGTGACCGCGGCAGCCGTGACGGCGCCCGCCGATGCGAGCGTGCGCGGACGCGCGCGAAGCCATGCGAAAGACCTCATGGAAACCTCGGCCTCCTCCGGGGCATCGTGCGTCTTTACGTGGCCTATGACCCGGCGTGGGGCGCCGGGAGCTCACAGAAGACCTGGGGGAACAACTCAGCCTAACCCGTCGCACACGATGCATCAGGACGGGAAGTGCCAACCGAAGCGATCGTAATCCGCCTGATCAGAGCCGATCGATGGGGACAAACACCCATCCTCCGTCGAGCCCCGACGGCCCGGTCGCCAAGGCCGCCCAGAGGGCCCGAGGTCCGACGCGCCGCCCGCTCAGATGCCGGTCACCGGCACCGCCGCAGCGCCGACGTACTCCCTCAGGTGCTGGGCGGTGAGCGTGTCGGCCGTCGCCACGAGGTCGCTCGGAGTGCCCTCGAACACGATCGCGCCGCCGTCGTGCCCCGCGCCCGGACCGATGTCGATGATCCAGTCGGCGTGGGCCATGACGGCCTGGTGGTGCTCGATCACGATGACGCTGTTGCCGGCCTCGACGAGGCGGTCCAGCATTCCGAGCATGTTCTCGACATCGGCGAGGTGAAGACCGGTGGTCGGCTCGTCGAGCACGTAGATCGCACCCTTCTTCGCCATCGAGATCGCGAGCTTCAGTCGCTGGCGCTCGCCGCCCGAGAGGGTGTTGAGCGCCTGCCCGAGCGTGAGGTACCCGAGGCCGACGTCGATCATGCGCGTGAGCGTGGTGTGCGCCGGTCCGTTGGTGAAGAACGCGGCCGCCTCCACCGCCGACATCGCGAGCACCTCGGCGATGTTCTTGCCGTCGAGGGTGTACTCGAGCACCTCGTCGCTGAAGCCCGACCCTTCGCACAGCTCGCACAGGGTCTCGACCGTCTGCGTGAAGCCCAGGTTCGTGATGATCACACCGAGCCCGCGGCACGCGGGGCACGCGCCCTCGGAGTTGGCGCTGAACAGCGCCGGCTTCACCCCGTTGGCCTTCGCGAACGCGGAGCGGATCGTATCGAGCATGCCCGTGTACGTCGCGGGGCTCGAGCGCCGGTTGCCCTTGATCGGGGACTGGTCGACGACGACCACGTCCTCGAAGCCCGGCACATTGCCGTGGATCAGCGAGGACTTGCCCGAGCCCGCCACCCCGGTGACGACCGTCAGGATCCCCAGCGGCACATCCACGTCGACGCTCTTGAGGTTGTGCTGGGTCGCGCCGCGGATCTCGAGGGCGCCCGTGGCGGTGCGGGTGGACTCCTTGAGCCGTGCGCGGTCGTCGAGGTGCCGGCCCGTGATCGTTCCGGAGGTCCGCAGTCCCGCGACATCGCCCTCGTACTGCACCTCGCCGCCGGAGCGGCCGGCGCCCGGACCGAGGTCGACGATGTGGTCGGCGATCTCGATCACCTCGGGCTTGTGCTCGACGACGAGCACCGTGTTGCCCTTGTCGCGCAGCAGCTTCAGGAGCCGGTTCATGCGCTGGATGTCGTGGGGGTGCAGGCCCGCGGTGGGCTCGTCGAAGACGTAGCTGATGTCGGTGAGCGCCGACCCGAGGTGCCGGATCATCTTGGTGCGCTGCGCCTCACCGCCCGAGAGCGTGCCCGACGACCGGTCCAGCGACAGGTAGCCCAGGCCGATGTCGATGAACGACGCGATCGTCTGCCGCAGCCCGATCATGAGCGGCGCGACGGACGGGTCGTCCACGGTGTCGAGCCACGCCGCGAGGTCGGTGATCTGCATGGCCGCGGCATCCGCGATGCTGATGCCGTTGATCTTGGAAGACCGCGCGCCCTCGTTGAGCCGCGAGCCGCCGCAGTCGGGGCACGGCATGAACTTGACCGCCCGATCGACGAACGCGCGGATGTGGGGCTGGAGCGACTCGCGGTCCTTCTGGAGCATCGACTTCGTGATGCGCGGGACGAGCCCTTCGTACGTCGCGTTGAAGTTCTGGAACTTCACCTTGGTGGGCTCTTTGTAGAGGAAGTCGGCGAGCTCCTGCTCGGTGTAGTCCTGGATCGGCTTGTCGCGGTCGACGAACCCCGACTCCGAGTACCCCCTCACCATCCACCCGTCGGGGTTGAATCCGGGGATCGTGATCGCTCCCTCGGCGAGCGACTTGGTCTTGTCGTAGAGCTCGTCCAGGTCGACGTCGCTCACCTCGCCGAGCCCCTCGCAGCGCGGGCACATGCCGCCCGTGATCTCGAAGGAGCGCCGCTCCTTGACCTTCTTGCCGCCCTTCTCCATGGTGACGGCGCCGGCACCCGAGACCGAGGGGATGTTGAACGAGAAGGCCTGCGGCGATCCCACGTGCGGCTGCCCGATGCGGCTGAACAGCAGGCGGAGCATCGCGTGGGCGTCGGTCGCTGTGCCCACGGTCGAGCGCGAGTTGGCACCCATGCGCTCCTGATCGACGATGATCGCAGGGCTGACGTTCTCGAGCGCATCGACCTCGGGGCGGCTCAGCTGCCCCATGAACTGCTGCACGAACGTCGGGTAGGTCTCGTTGATGAGCCGCTGCGACTCGTTCGCGATCGTGCCGAAGACGAGGGACGACTTGCCCGAGCCGCTCACGCCGGTGAAGACGGTCAGGCGGCGCTTGGGGATCTCGACCGAGACGTTCTTCAGGTTGTTCTCGCGCGCGCCGACGACGCGGATGACCTCGTGCGAATCAGCGATGTGGGACTCGGATGCCTCGGATGCCATGGGCACGAGTATGCCGCTCAACCCGGACACCGCGCTTCCTGAATCCTGCTCGATCCCCGCGTCATCCTCGGGGGTTCGGGGCGGACCGCGAACGATCGGGGCGCATGGCACACGCCCCGACCGCACGGATCGCGCCCCGAACCGGAAGGACGACGGACGGACGACGGATGCCGCGGCTCAGGCCGCGTCGGCCTCCGCAGGTTCGATCGCGAAATTGTCGCGGAAGACGCACGTCGGGTCGTAGGCCGCCTTCACCGCGCGCAGCCGCTCGAGCGTCGCGGGCGGGAACGCCTCGGCGACCCGCTCCGGGCGCAGCGACGAGTCGAAGCTCAGGTACATCCCGTCGATGTGCGCCGCCAGCGTCCGCCACTGCGCGTCGAGCCGATCGGGGTTGGATCCGAGCGCCGCAACCGCGAACTTCGCGGACCGGTTGCCGTAGGCCGTCGCACTTTCGGCGACGTCGGCCACGGCACCGCCGACCGCGCGCAGCTGGAAGAACGGCACCGCGCCGGATTCCAGCATCCGTGCCGCCGCTTCGGCGAAGGCGGGGGTGACGTGCTCGATGAGCCCCGAGCGCGAGTGCGGCTCGCCCGCACCGTGCTGCGGGCCGAGGTCGGCGTTGGCCATCACCTGCGGGTAGGTCGTGAGCTGCACCGACTGCTGCACGAGCGGCGCGAGCTCGGCGAACGGCTGCAGGCGGGCGATGATCGTGTCGGGGTCGTCGGAGTCGACGATTCCGTAGAGCCGGACCACCTGCGGCTGGCCGGGGCGAGGCCCGCCCGTGAGGAGGAACAGCGTGACGTCGCGCGGCGCGGACTCGATGGCGCGGCCGTAGCCCTCGAGGAACTCGGCGACGTCGTCGACCTGGAACGCCAGCTGGGCGTAGCCGACCTGGCCGACCTCGTCGACCTCGAACTCGAAGGCGGTCACGACGCCGACGTTGGCGCCGGCCCCGCGGATCGCCCAGAAGAGGTCGGGGTGGGTCGCGGCATCCGTCCGCACGATGGAGCCGTCCGCCAGCACCACCTCGGCGGCGCGCAGATGGTCGATGGTCAGCCCGTGCTCGCGGGCGAGCAGGCCGATGCCGCCAGCGGTCGCGAGCCCGCCGACACCCACGCCGCCGTAGTCGCCCGAGGTCAGCGCCCAGCCGTGCTCGCCGAGCACCGCGGCCACCTGCGCCCAGCGGGCGCCCGGTCCGATCCGCACCAGGCGGCGGTCGGCGTCGATCACCGCGATCTCGTTCAGGCGGCGCAGGTCGATCACGATCCCGCCGTCGTTCGTACTGCGCCCGCTGATGCCGTGGCCGCCGCTGCGGACCGCGAGCGGAAGCTCGGGGTGCCGCCGCGCGAACGCGAGCGCGTCTGCGACCTGCTGCGGCGAGTCGGGCTGCAGCACGAGGCCCGGCGCACCCCCGCGCATGTAGGTCGCGCGCACGTCGCCGTAGTCGAAGTCGCCGGGCTCGATCGCGCGGATGCCCGCCGGGACGTCGTCGTAGGCGATGCCGTCGCGGCGTGCGGCAAGCGCGGCCGCGGACCGGACCGGCGCCGCCGACACCCCGCGCGCGCCGCGCTCGGCGCCGACCAGCTCGCGCACCGCGGGGGCCACATCCTCGCCGAAGCGCTGCAGCAGGTTCGGGTCGTCGGCCGCGAGGATGAAGGTGCCGATGCCGTCCTCGAGCGCGAGGCGCGCGAGGCGCTCGGCGAACTCGCCGGGGTCGGCCGCCAGCTGCCCGATGTTGAGCAGGCGCCGGATCTCGCGCGGGTCGCGCCCGACGGACTGTGCGGCCTCGTCGATCGCGGCGTTGCCCTTGGCCAGGTCGCCCGGCTGCAGATAGGCGAGCGAGGGGAGCCAGCCGTCGCCCTTGCGCCCGGTGAGCGCGAGCATGCGCGGCTTGTACGCGCCGATGTGGAGCGGGATGTCGTGAGCCGGTCGCGGTCCGCGCTTCGCGCCGTGCACGCGGTGATACCGGCCGTCGGCGAAGACGCCGCGGCGCTCATCAGTGCGCCACAGCTCGCGGATGAGGTCGATCGCCTCCTCCAGCGCGGTGACGGCCTGCCCGGGCGTCAGCCGCGTGCCGCCCATGGCCTCGATCGCGTCCCAGAACCCGCCGGCGCCCAGACCGAGGTCGAAGCGGCCTTCCGAGAGCAGGTCGATGCTGGCGGCGGCGCGCGCCACGACGGCCGGCGGCCGCAGCGGCACGTTCAGCACGTTGGGCGCGATGCGGATGGTCGAGGTGCGCGCGGCGACGAACGACATGAGCGTCCAGGTGTCGAGGAACGCCGGCTGGTAGGGGTGGTCCTGGAAGGTGACGAGGTCGAGACCGGATGCCTCGGCCACCTGCGAGAGCAGCACCGGGGCTTCGGGGCTCGAGGCGGCGGGGGTGATGAAGGCGCCGAATTCGAGGGGGTGTCCGTAGTCCATGAGGTCCTTTCAGCCGAGCGTCGCGGCGGGACGGGCCGCGGCCGGCGATGCGGAAGATGCGGGGGTGTCGGGGCTCATGCCCGAAAGGAGGATGTCGAGCAGCAGGTCGCGGTCGCCGGGCACGCCGAGGCGCACGGCGTGCTCGACGCCGCAGAGCAGCCGCTGAAGCTGGGCGGGAGAGACGTCGTCGCGCACGACGCCGTCGCGCTGCGCGCGCGAGAGCACGGCCTCGTAGCCCGCGAAGACCCTGCTGCGCGCGGCCGCGCACTCATCGTGGACGACCGGGTCCGTCCGGGCGAGGTCGGTGAGCACGGCTTCGAGCCCACCATCCTGCAGCTGCAGCGTGAGGGCGTCGTCGAGGAAGCCCCGGAAGGCCCGGTGGGCGTCGTGCTCCGCCGCCGCGCGGTCGGCGGCCTCCACCAGGCGGACCAGCGCGTCCACGCTCAGCGCCTCGACGAGCGCCTGCACGGTCGGGAAGTGCCGGTAGACGGTGCCGATCCCCACGCCGGCGTCGCGGGCGACATCATTCAGGCGCAACGCGCGAACGTCGTGACTGCGCGCCGCCTCGAGGATGCGCTCTCGACTGCGGAGGGCATCGGCTCGGGGGGTCATGACGTCAGCCTACACCCGAAACGGATGAACTATCCGTTTCAGGGAGTCACCCGCCAGCAGCCGTCGACGTGGTCGTTCACCATCCCCGCGGACTGCATCAGCGCGTACATCGTGGTCGGGCCGACGAAACGGAAGCCGCGCTTGCGGAGCGCCTTGCTCATCGAGGTGGCCTCGGGGGTGACCGCGGGCACGTCGGCGAAAGTGGCGGGGCGACGATGGGCGGCCGGTGCGAACGACCACATGAGGGTGTCGAGCTCACCTGGCTCGAACGCGAGCAGGAGGCGCGCGTTCGAGATCGTCGCCTCGATCTTGGCGCGATTGCGGATGATCCCGGCATCCGTCATCAGCCGCGCGATGTCGTCGTCGCCGAACGCGGCCACCGCCTCGGGCTCGAAGCCCGCGAACACCTCGCGGAACCGCGGGCGCTTGCGCAGGATCGTGATCCACGACAGCCCCGCCTGGAACCCCTCGAGGCTCATCTTCTCGAACAGCGCGCGGTCGCCGTGCAGCGGCACGCCCCACTCCTCGTCGTGGTAGCGGGCGTACTCGAGGTCGTCGCCGACCCACGCGCAGCGCGCGCGGCCGTCGGCCCCGAGGCGGATGTCGGTGCTCACGGCGCCAGCCTACGGGCGGGGTGCCGACATCACGCCGGCTGCGGCGCCCGGAGACTGTCAACCCCCTCGGAGGCGGGCGCGATCGTACGTAGCGTGACGGACATGACTGATCTCACCGGGAAGAAGATCGCGTTCCTCGCGACGAACGGCTACGAAGACAGCGAACTGACCTCGCCCTGGGAGGCCGTCACCGCGGCGGGCGCGACCGCCGTCATGGTCTCCCCCGAACAGGACGAGATCGAGGGCAAGAACGGCCACCGCCAGCCGGTGGACGTGAAGGTGGCCACGGCAGACGCGGGGCAGTTCGACGCCCTGGTCCTGCCCGGAGGCGTCGTCAACGCCGACCACCTGCGCATGGACGCCGACGCCGTCGCCTTCGGCCGCAGCTTCTTCGAGCAGCACAAGCCGGTCGGAGTGATCTGCCACGGTGGCTGGCTGCTCGTGGAGGCCGACGTCGTCGGCGGCCGGAAGCTCACCAGCTACCCCAGCCTCAAGACCGACCTGCGCAACGCCGGCGCGACATGGGTGGACGAAGAGGTCGTGGTCGACCAGGGACTCGTGTCCAGCCGCACGCCGGACGATCTGCCCGCCTTCAACGCCAAGGTCGTCGAAGAGGTGGCCGAGGGGACGCACTCGGGCCAGACAGCCTGACGCCGGTCTCGCGGGCGCGCCGACACCGGCGCGCCCGCGTCAACTCATCGTCGATACCGGCGCGCCGGCGATGGCTGGGCGGCGACTGCGCCCACGCCCAGCCATCGCCGGCGGCGGGTGTTCAACGCCTCGTCACCGATCCGATTCCCGGATGCCGCGCGCGTCGCTTACCGTGGAATGTCGGGCTGTTCGCGCCCGTGCGAGTGGGAGGCAGGACCATGAAGATCGTCGCGTCGGCGGATTGGCGGGACTCCGTCCCCTTCGAGAGTCCCGTGCTGGTCGCCGATGTGGTGCCGGGTGAGCCGACGCGATGCTTCGCATGCGGCGCGGACTCCGAGCCGCTCCCCCGCACCGAGCTCTGGGCCTTCAAGCATCGCCACCCGAAGAACCACGACGGGTACGTGCGGTTCTACTGCTCGTTCCACGTGCCGAAGGTGGAGCGCCGCCCCGAGCCGGCCCCGACCTCGACGGCTCGCGCGAAGTCGTCGCGGCCCCCCGGTGAGCGTCGCCTGCCCAAGCCCGTCATCCCCGAGCGCCAGCGCGCGATGTGCCCGAACTGCTTCGTCGAGGTGTCGGCGACCGGCGAGTGCGGCATGTGCGGCTGGACGGCCGCCTGACCTCGGCGCCGGACTACTTCTTCTTCAGCGACTTCTCCGACACCGGCGCGCTGCCCGACGCGGCGAGCGCGCGGTAGTACTCGCGGGCCTCGTCCTGGCGCTTGCGCTCGGCACCCGACGCGATGGGCGCCCGCACGTGCTCGGGGGCGAAGCCGTAGGCGTCCACGAGATCCTGAGCGTGCGGACGCAGCCGCGCCGCGAGCCGGTCGATGTAGCGGGAGACGGATGCCGCACGCTGCGTCGACAGCCGTCCGTTGATGAGGTACCACGCGAGGTGCTTCTCGATGAGGTGCAGACCGAAGAGGTCCCGCAGCCACGTGAGCACCTGCTTCGTGCCCTCGTCGGAGATGCGGTTGACGCCGTCGGTGAACGCCTCCCACTGCAGGAGCTCGCCGTGTGCGCGGGCGGCCTCGATGAGCTCGGCCTGGTGGCTGTTGAACAGCGCAGCGGCCGCCGCCGGGGATTGCTTGACCGCCGGACGCAGGGCGGCGGCGACATCCGCCACCATCCGCTGCACGCGGCCCGCGAGCAGCTCGTGCTGCTGTTCGGCGCGCAGGCCCAGCTCCACCGAGCGGGCGGTCGACCCGAAGTCGGCCACCGCCTGCCCGAGTTGGCGCAGGCCGGCGCCGTGGAACAGCTTGCCGGCGGTCTGCCGGGCGGCGAAGCGGGCGAGGGCTGCGGCATCCTTCCCCTTGAACTGCCTGGCGTAGTCCGACAGCAATCGCTTGCCCACCAGCTGGAGCAGGACGTTGTTGTCGCCCTCGAAGGTGACGTAGACGTCGAGGTCCTGGTGGAGGCCGACCATGCGGTTCTCGGCGAGGAAGCCGGAGCCGCCGCAGGCCTCGCGGGCTTCCTGGATCGTGCTCAGGGCGTTCCAGGTGCTGAGCGGCTTGAGCGCGGCGGCGAGGGTCTCGAGGTCTTCGCGCTCCTCGGGGGTGTCGGTGCGGCCCGAGAAGACCGCGTCGAACTTCTTCAGCAGCTCGTCGTGGCTGAAGAACTGTGCGTAGTTCTGCGCCAGCAGGGGCAGCAGTCGCCGCTGGTGCTTGCCGTAGTCGAGCAGCACGACCTCTTCGGTGCCGGCGCCCGAGTCGAACTGACGACGCTGGTTCGCGTAGGTGAGGGCGATGTGCAGCGCGAGCGCGGTGCCCGTGGTCGCGGCGCCGTCGAGCGACACGCGGCCCTGCACGAGCGCGCCGAGCATCGTGAAGAAGCGGCGTCCGGGGCTCGCGATGTCGGACGTGTACGAGCCGTCGGCGGCCACCTGCCCGTACCGGTCGAGCAGATTGAATCTGGGCACACGCACGCTTTCGAAGGCAAGCCGCCCGTTGTCGATGCCGTTGAGGCCGCCCTTGACGCCGTCGTCCTCGCTGATGATGCCGGGCAGCATCTCGCCCTCGTCGTCGCGGATCGGCACGAAGAAGCAGTGGACGCCGTAGTTGACGCCGCCCGTGATGAGCTGGGCGAACACGGTGGCCGCCTTGCCGTGCAGCGCCGCGTTGCCGAGGTAGTCCTTGTACGCGCCGCGGAACGGCGTGTGGATGACGAACTCCTCGGTCTCAGGATCGTAAGTCGCGGTGGTGCCGATGGCGGCGACGTCCGACCCGTGGCCGGTCTCGGTCATCGCGAACGCGCCCGGGATCGACAGGTCGGTGATGCCGGGCATCCACTTGTCGTGGTGCTTCTCGGTGCCGAGCTGGAAGACCGCCGAGCCGAACAGGCCCCACTGCACCCCGGACTTGATCTGCAGGCTGGGGTCGGCGAGCACGAGCTCCTGGAAGCCGGCGAGGTTCGCGCCGTTGTCGTTCAGGCCGCCGAACTTCTCGGGCATCGCGCGGCGCGAGCCGCCGTGCTCGACCAGCAGGTGCAGCTGCGTCAGCACCCGCTCGCGGTGCTCGGCCATCGGCTGCCCGTCGATGCGCCAGAAAGCCGGGTCCTTGATCATCTCGCGCGCCTCACGGCGGGTGTCGCCCCACGTGCCGAGGAGCAGATCGGTGACCGCGGCGATGTCGATGCGGGGATCGGATGCCTCGGCCGCCGTGTGCGGCGCGGTCGGGGCTCCGCCGGCGGGCGTGCGCTTGTGGACGGCGGGCTTCTTGGTGCGGACGGCGGCGTCAGCCATGTGCATCACCTCTCGCTGGGATGGACAAGATCAAGTTCTCTCCGACCGTAGGACTCCCACAACCTCCACTCAAAGCGTCTGGTGGATGTCCACAACCCGAAGCGGAGACGGGTCGCGCGCGGATTGTGCGAGACGCACAGGCGGGCGCCCCGGAGCCCCGGAGCGCCCGCGCGTGACGCCCTGCGTCAGTTGGTGCGGCTGAACGGATTCGTGGTCTCGCCGTTGGTCTTCGAGTGCGGGTTGATCACCGCGCCGTTGGTCCGGCCGTGCGGGTCGGTGGAGTACTCCTTGGGGACGGCGGAGGCGGCGATCGGCGCGCTCAGGAGCGCGACCACGGCACCGGCGGCGAGGCCGGTGAACATCTGCTTCTTCATCGAGGCATTCCTTCTGTGGGGGGAGTCGGCGCCGGTGGGCGCCACGCGCACGCTAGCGCGACCGGGACGCCGCGCGGAAGAGTCATCCACCGGCCAGATCCTCTTGCGGCGATCACCCGCCCAGCACCGAGCGAACGTCCACGATGAGGCCTACGCTCGAAGCATGGCCCCGCCGACGGCGATCACGACCGCGTTCATCCCCGTCCACGACCCGCGCGCGAGCGCGCTCTGGTACGCGGATGCCTTCGGCCTCGGCGTCGTCGAGGCGTCCGACTTCTCGAGCGTGCTCGCCGGGTCGCACGGACAGGTGACGCTGATGGGGCCGAAGAGCGGCATCCACGTCGAACCCGGCCTGCGGTGGGCGACGTGCAACTTCCGCGTCGACGACCTCGCCTCCGTGCACGAGCGGCTCGCACGGCTCGGCGCGCATCCGAGCGACGAGCTCGGCGACCCGGACCGCTGTCTGTTCTTCACGGCGACCGACCCCGATGGCAACACCATCCTCGTCACCGACCGCTGACGAGGCGGACGGAGCCAAGGCGGATCGACGATGCCTGCGACGCGCGACCGGACTGTGACACTCACCCCGTGGGGTGCGGGCGACCTGCCCCTGCTCGAACGCGCCAACACCCCGGAGATGACCGCGCATCTGGGCGGACCCGAGACCCCGGTGCAGCTCGAGGAGCGCCAGGAGCGCTACCTGCGGCTGTCGGGCACCGGCGAAGCGAGCATGTACCGGATCGAGGTCGACGGCGAGGCGGTCGGCGGCATCGGGTACTGGCAGGTGGAGCACGACGGAGCACCGGCGTGGGAGACCGGCTGGAACGTCTTCCCGGAGTGGCAGGGCCATGGCTTCGCTCGGGAGGCGCTGCGGCTGATCGTGCGGGAGGTCGCGGAGCGAGGCGACCGCCATCTGCTGGTCGCCTACCCGGGTGCCGACAATCCGGCGTCGAACGCGCTCTGCGCGCGCGCCGGCTTCGAGGACCGCGGCTCGGGCACGATGCCCTGGCGGAGCGGTGAGCTGGCGTTCCGCACGTGGGTGCTCGACATGTCGCCGCTCGACCTCGACGGCCGCGAACCCGACCTCGACGAGCGTTTCGGCGAGGGCGTGCTCGACGAGAAGTTGTGGTGGCCGTACTACCTGCCGCACTGGTCCTCGCGCGAACGCGCCGCCGCGAAGTACTCCATCGCCCCGGACGCACTCGAGCTCGCCATCGATGCCGACACCGCGCCGTGGTCGCCCGAGTTCGACGGCGGCAACCGCGTGTCGCACCTGCAGACCGGTCAGTTCTCCGGCCGGCGCGGCTCCGCGGTCGGCCAGCACCGCTTCCGCGAGGGTCTGGCGGTGCGCGAAGAGCAGCCGGAGCGGCGACTTCATCTGCCGCGGTTCGGCGTGATCGAAGTGCGAATGGCCGCCGTGCGCCACCCCGACGTGATGGTCGCCTTCTGGCCGATCGGCTTCGAGGACGCCCCCGAACGCAGCGGCGAGCTGTGCATCGCCGAGATCTTCGGCCGCGAGCTCGACGACGAGGGCGGCTGGGTCGGCGTCGGCGTCAAGGCGCAGCACGACCCGCGCCTGCGCGACGACTTCGAGAAGGTCCGCGTCGAGGGCGACCTCACCGAGATGCACGACTATGCCGTCGAATGGACGCCCGACGCACTGCGTTTCTTCATCGACCACCGCTGGGTCAAGACCGTGCGCCAGAGGATCGACTACCCCGTGCAGCTCATGCTCGACCTGTACGAGTTCCCGCGCGCCGACGGCACGCGCGACACGGCGGCGCTGCCCCACACGATGCGCGTCGAGCGTGTCCGCACCTTCCCGTCAGCCTGACCGACCTCGCATCTCCGCCCCGCACCGGCCGTCGCGGCACCGGTCCGACGCGGGCGGTCCGACGCGGGCGGTCCGTGACGGGGTCAGAACAACCCGACGATGCGGCCGTCCTCGTCGACGTCGATCGTGTTCGCGGCCGGGGCGGCCGGCAATCCGGGCATGGTCATGATGTCGCCGCAGATCATCACGACGAATCGCGCTCCGGCGGCCAGGCGCACCTCGCGGATGTCGACGACATGCCCAGAGGGCGCGCCGCGCAGCCGCGGGTCGGTCGAGAAGGAGTACTGCGTCTTCGCGACGCACACCGGGTAGCCGCCGTACCCGTCGTCCTGGAGGCGCTTGATCTGCGCCCGCACGGCGGTCGACGCCGTCACCTCCGACGCTCCGTAGACGCGCGTCGCGATGGCGGTCATCTTCTGCCAGAGCGTCGCGTCGTCGGGATAGGTGAGCTGCAGAGCGGATGCCGCATCCTGCCGCTGGGCGCAGATTCGAACTACCTCGCGGGCAAGCTCCTCCGCGCCGGCGCCGCCCTCGGCGAAGTGCTTCGCCACCACGGCCGTGACCCCGACGGCCTCGGCGGCGGCGACGAGCGCCGCGGTCTCGGCATCCGTGTCCTCCGCGCGATGGTTGATCGCGACGACCGCGGGGATCCCCCACGTCTCGCGCACCGTCGTCAGGTGGCGCACGAGGTTCGCCGTGCCGCGCTGCAGGGCCGCGACGTTCTCGTGAGGCAGGTCGGCCACCTCGACGCCGCCGTGGTACTTCATCGCGCGCACGGTGGCGACGACGACGGCCACGTCGGGTCGGAGCCCTGTGGTGCGACAGAGGATGTCGACGAACTTCTCGGCGCCGAGGTCGGCGCCGAAGCCCGCCTCGGTCACCACGTAGTCGGCCATACGCAGGGCGGAGTCGGTCGCGAGGTACGAGTTGCAGCCGTGGGCGATGTTGGCGAACGGGCCGCCGTGCACGAACGCGGGCGTGTGCTCGAGCGTCTGGACGAGGTTGGGGGCTAGCGCGTCCCGCAGGATCGCGGCCATCGCGCCGTGCGCCTGCAGATCCCGCGCGCGGATCGGCCGGCGATCGCGGGTGTAGGCCACGACGATCTCGCCGAGACGCTCCTTCAGATCGGCCAGGTCGGTCGCCAGGCAGAAGATCGCCATGACCTCGCTCGCGACGACGATGTCGAAGCCGTCCTCCCGCGGGTAGCCGTTGGACGGCCCGCCCAGTCCGATGACGGCATCGCGGAGCGCCCGGTCGTTGACGTCGAGCACCCGGCGCCACGTCACGCGGCGCACGTCGATGCCGAGCGAGTTCCCGTGGTGCACGTGGTTGTCGATGAGCGCGGCCAAGAGGTTCGTCGCGATGGCGATCGCCGAGAAGTCGCCGGTGAAGTGCAGGTTGATGTCTTCCATCGGCACGACCTGTGCGTATCCGCCGCCGGCGGCGCCGCCCTTCATGCCGAACACCGGCCCGAGCGCCGGCTCGCGCAGGCAGATCATGGCGCGTTCGCCGATGCGGCTGAGCGCATCGCCGAGCCCGACGGTGGTCGTCGTCTTGCCCTCACCCGCCGGCGTCGGCGAGACGGCGGTCATCAGCACCAGTCGTCCGCGCGGCCGGTCGCGGAGCGTCCGCAGGTGCCGCAGCGACACCTTGGCCTTGTACCGGCCGTACGGCTCGAGCTCCTCATCGGGAATGCCGAGGCTCTCGGCGATCCGCGTGATCGGCCAGAGCTCGGCCTGCTGGGCGATCTCGATGTTGCTCGCAGCCACGCCGCACTCCCCTGCCCTGCGCCGACGCGGGCCTCGTCGCCCGCTGCCGCCAGCCTATGCGTGAGCCCCGCCGTCGTCTCGGACGCGCACCGGAAGGGGAGACGGATGCCGCGGCCCGGGGCCGCCGCCCGCATCACGGGATGGTCGCTCGACGTGGCGGCGTCGAAGGGGTCGTCGGACGGATGCCTCTACCGCCGCCGAGGTCGGCACGCCGAACGGGCAGCGGGCCCGGCCGAGGCTCAGGCCGCGGCCACGACCGCGAGCACGGCCTCGCCGTATGCCTCGCGCTTCTTCGCACCGATGCCCGAGACGCCGTCGAGGTCTGCGAGGCTCTCGGGCCGGCGCTCGGCGACCGCGCGAAGAGTCGCATCGCCGAACACGATGTAGGCCGGCACGCCGAGCTCCTTCGCCACGCCGGCGCGCCACGCGCGCAGCGCCTCGAAGAGGCCGGCGTTCGCCGGATCGAGGGTCTCGGGAGCGTTCGTCTTGCGCACCCGGGCGACACCGCCCGAGCGCCCCATCACGTCGCGTCGCAGCGGAACGGGGGTCTCGCCTCGCAGCACCCCGGCTGCGGACTCCCCGAGCGCGAGGGTGCCGTACTCGCCCCGGGCGACCAGGATGCCCCGGGCCAGCAGCTGCCGGATCACGCTGCGCCAGTCCTGCTCGCTGAGGTCGGCGCCGAGCCCGTAGGTGGACAGCTGGTCGTGCCCTTGCTGGCGGATGCGGTCGGTCGACGAGCCGCGGAGGATGTCGATGAGGTGGCCGGCGCCGAACGCCTGGCCGCGCTCGCGCTGCAGTCGCACGATGGTCGAGAGCAGCTTCTGCGCGGGGATGAGCCCGTCCCACGTCTCGGGAGATTCGAGACACGTGTCGCAGTTGCCGCATGGCTGCGAGGGTTCGCCGAAGTAGGCCAGCAGGTTCTGGCGGCGGCATCCGACCGTCTCGCACAGGCCCAGCATCGCGTCGAGATGCTGGCCGAGCCGGGTCTTGAAGGCGCGGTCGCCGGGCGACTGGTCGATCATGCGCCGCTGCTGCACGACGTCGCCGAGGCCGTACGCCATCCAGGCGACCGACGCCTCGCCGTCGCGGCCCGCGCGGCCGGTCTCCTGGTAGTAGCCCTCGACCGACTTGGGCAGGTCGATGTGGGCGACGAAGCGGACGTCGGGCTTGTCGATGCCCATCCCGAACGCGATCGTCGCGACCATCACCACGCCGTCCTCGCGCAGGAACCGCGACTGGTTCGCTGCCCGCGTCTCGGCGGGAAGACCTGCGTGGTACGGCAGCGCGTCGACGCCCTGCGCCGACAGGAACTCCGCCGTCTGCTCCACCGACTTGCGGCTCAGCGCGTAGACGATGCCGGCCGCCCCGGAGCCCTGCGTCCGGATGAACGCGACCAGCTGGCGCCGCGGATCGGACTTGGCCTCGATGCGGTACTGGATGTTCGGCCGGTCGAAGCTCGAGACGAAGTGGCGCGCCTGCGGCAGCTGCAGCCGCTCGGTCATCTCGCGATGCGTCGCGGGAGTGGCGGTCGCGGTGAGCGCGAGGCGCGGCACACCCGGGAACCGCTCGGCGAGGGCGCCGAGCGCGAGGTAGTCGGGCCGGAAGTCATGGCCCCACTGCGACACGCAATGGGCCTCGTCGATGGCGATGATGCTGAGCTTTCCCCGCGCGAGGAACCGCAGTGTCGACTCGGTGTTCAGCCGCTCGGGGGCGACGTAGAGGAGGTCGAGCTCGCCCGCGAGGTACGCGCGCTCGACGGCCGCGCGCTCGGGCGGCGCCTGGGTCGAGTTGAGGTAGGCGGCACGCACGCCGTTGGCGACGAGCGCGTCGACCTGGTCGTGCATGAGCGCGATCAGCGGGCTCACGACGAGCCCCGTGCCGGGCCGCACGAGCGCCGGCACCTGATAGCAGACGCTCTTTCCGCCACCGGTCGGCATGAGCACCACGGCGTCGGCGCCCGCGATGACGTGGTCGACGATCGCGCCCTGCTCACCGCGGAACGAGTCGTACCCGTACACCTCGCGCAGCACGGTGCGCGCGTCGGAGCCGGTGAAGTCTCGGCGGGGACCTGCTCCCTCGAACGGATCGATCGACGCCGAGCCGCCCGCGGCAGGGTCGGGCGGGGGCATCCAGCCGTCCTCCGGCGGCGCCCACGAGTCGTCGGGAGGGGGCACCCGGTACTCATCAGCCGGCGGCGCCCAGGCGTCGGGCTCCCACGTGAGGTCGGCGTACGGGTCGCCCTGCGGGATCGTCATCGATTCCAGGGTAACCGCGGCATCCGACGCGCTCCCCCTCCCCGGCGAGACGGCGCGCAACTCGCGGTCGACGGCTCGGTCGCTCTCCTGTGGAGGAGCCGTGCCGATCCTCAAATGAGGACCGGAGCCGAGATGCGGACCGCCAGCCCGGCGTCACCTCCGCATCTCGGCGCAGATCCTCAATTGAGGACGGGGAAAGGCCGTCGCCGGGCCGTCAGCACCACTTGTCGGCGATCGCCGCGATCACCGTACGGTTGCGGTTCGTCGCGACACCCAGCAGCCGCGCCGCGTTGAGCGGATCGACCGAGCCGGCCTGGTACCCGGGCCCGAGCAGTGCGTGCGCGGCGCGCCCGCGCACGACCATCTGCCCGGCATCCGTCGCGAGGGCTTCGATCTCGGCGACCGCATCGCGTGTCGGCGTGTCCTTCAGCAGATACACATAGTGCCGCTCGAGCCCGGGATGCTCGTCGCTCAGCGCCGCGGCTTCGTCGGCGACCGCCCGCAGCTCCGCGGTCGTGAAGACGATCGTCGGCACCTCGAACCCGCGGTCGGCGGCGAAAGCGTCCTCGAGCGCCTTCTCGATCTTGGCGCGCGAGCGCATCGAGGTCGTGAACCGCACGTTGCCGGTGTTGATGTGCGTCTCGACGTCGGCGAACCCGGCCGCCTCGACGACGCGCCGGATGTCGTCCTTCGCGAACTTCCGCTTCGCGCCGAGATTGATCGCCCGCAGGAACGCCACATAGGTGGGCATACCGTCATCATTCCGGATGCCGCGGCCCGCGGCATCCGGAATCAGCTCGTCACCCGCCCCGGCGCGGTTCGCGATCATCCGATATGGTCGTCGGCATGCAATGCCAGTGACCCGCCTTCGTCACCTCCCGTCCGACGCGATCCGCGCGGACGCATGATCCGGCGGCCGCCGCCGCGGCCGTCCCGAAAGGCATCGCATGTTCCCCTCCTCCTCGTCCCTGCCGCTTGCGGGCAAGACCGCCCTCGTCACCGGCGTCTCGCGCCGCCGCGGCATCGGCTACGCCGTCGCCGCGCAGTTCGCCCGGCTCGGCGCCGACGTCTTCATCCACCACTACCGTCCGCACGACACCCGCCTGCCGTGGGGCGGCGACGACCTCGACGCCGTGCGCGAAGGCCTGCGCGCCGAGCTCGCGCCGGGCGCGCAGCTCGGCGATCTCAGTGCGGACCTGACGGACGCGGCATCCGTCCCCCTCCTCATTGACGCGGCGCAGGCGCTCACCGGGCGGCTCGACATCCTCGTGTGCAACCACGCGCAGTCCGGCGACGACGGCTCGATCCTCGACATGACGGCCGAGCGGCTCGACGCGTTCTGGTCGACCAACGCGCGTTCGACTCTGCTGCTCACGCGCGAGTTCGCGGCGCTGCGGGCCGGCGACGGCGAACCGGGGTCGCGACCAGGCGAGCGCGTCGAACGCCGCGGCCCCTTCGCCGAGCCGACCGGGCGCGTCTTCTGGATGACGTCCGGTCAGATCCACGGCGCGATGCGCGGCGAGGTCGCATACGCGGCGAGCAAGGCCGCACTCGCGGGCGTCACCAAGACGGTGGCGGCCGAGCTGCTCGACCTCGGGATCATCCTCAACACCATCGATCCCGGACCCGTCAACACCGGCTACCTCGACCCCGAGACGACCGACCGCCCGCTCGACGAGATCGAGGCCTGGATGCGCTCGACCCCGTTCGGCCGGTACGGAGAGCCCGCCGACCCGGCACGGCTCATCGCCTGGCTCGCGACGCCCGATGGTGCGTGGGTGGTCGGCCAGGTGCTCTCGACCGACGGCGGCCTCGGCCTCGGCTGAGCGCCGGGCCGGGCCTCGGCTGAGCGCCGGGCCGGGCCGCAGCTGCCGCGCGCAGGCTCAGGTGGCGCGACACGCCGCTTCTCGCGCCACGACTCCGCGCGTCGCGACCCCCGAGCATCCGGCCGGGTCGCGACCCCCGAGCGACCGGCCCCGGACCGGGCGCCCGCGCTCAGGTGCGACCGCGGGCGTTCCCTGCGACCGCTACGTCGATCGATGCAGCGGTCGCAGGAGAATGCAGCGGATGCCGGGGGCACCGCCGCGACGCTCAGGCCAGCGCGGGCTCTCCGCCGGCGACTCGCGCGCGGTGGTTGACGCGGTGGCCGATCCAGAAGCCGAGGGCGATGAGGCCTGCGAGGGCGAGCCCGAGCATCCAGGGCAGCACGTTCGGCGTCGTCGCGGCGGTGGCCGCGGCGAGCGTGTCGGATCCCTCGGCGACCTGCCCGCTGCCGTCGGCGAGTGCGGTGGCTCCGGCGGCGAGCGTCTCGCTGCCGTCGGCGAGCTTCTCCGAGCCGGCGGCGAGCGTGCCCGCGCCCTCCGACAGCTCCGTCGCGCCCGCGGACAGGTCGGCGGCTCCCGACGAGAGCGACTCCGTCCCCACGGCGAGAGACGCGGCGCCCTCCGAGAGCGTAGTGGCTCCGCCGCTGAGGTTCTGCGATCCGACGCTGAGCCGCGACACCCCGCTCACGAGCGACTGCGTGCCCGCCGCGAGCGACGCGGCGCCGTCGCGCACCTGGGCAGTGCCGGCGCTCAGCGACTGGGCGTTCGCGGCGAGGAAGGGCGCACCCTTCGCGGGGTCGGCGAGCCCGACCGTGCCGGGCCATCCCCGGGACTGGTCGCCGTTCACGAGTGCGTTCAGCCCGCCCGCGAGCTGCTGCGCACCGCCCGAGGCGTCGATGACGCCTGCCGCCAGGAGCGGAGCCGCACCCGCGGCCGGGGCGATGCCGTCGACCTGCTTGTCGAGTCCTGTCGCCAGCGCGCTGAGCTGCTGGAGCTGCACGTTGTTCTCGTCGGCCGCGAGCATCGCGCCCAGTGCATCCGCGAGCTTCTGAGAATTGACCGCAGCGCTGGCAGCGGTTCCCTGGATCAGGTCTTTGCCGGCGGCCAGAGCCTTCACGTCATTCGTCACGGCCGCCGCGAGCTTGTCCTTCATCGTCGTCGCTCCCGCGAGGAGGTCGCCCGAGATCTTGTGCGCCGCGCCCACACCGGTCGCGAGCGTCTGAGCACCTGCCGCCAGCCTCGCCGCACCGTCCGCGGCCTGGCTCGCCCCGGCGGCGAGGGTCGTCGCCCCGGCTGCCGCCGAGCGCGCACCCGTGCCGAGTGTGCCGACGCCGCCGGCGAGCGACTCGGCTCCCGACTGCAGGCTCGCCGCGCCGGACGCGAGCGACTGCGCGCCTGCATCGGCCGAAGCAGCGCCGTTCGCGAGCCGCGCGGCGCCCGCGCTGGCAGACGCGGCCCCGTCGTCGAGGTCCGAAGCGCCGGTGGCGAGCTCGCCGGCGCCCGCCGCCAGGTCGGACGCACCCGACGCGAGCTCAGCCGAGCCCTCGTGAGCCTGACCGGCGCCGTCGGCCAGCTTCGTCGATCCGGTCGCGATCTGCGACGTCGTCACGAAGTACAGCAGGATCATGGCCGCCAGGGCCACGCTGAGGATGGCGACGGCGACACGCATGCCGACGCCGTGGGTGTGGGTTTCCGTTCTCGTCATTGAGAGCACTCCGGTTCATCGCCTGGGGGGCAGGCGCAGTGGACGTCGTCGACCGGTGATCGGTCGCGCGGCGACACAGCGGCAGGGTGTGGGATCCCGTCCTCGTCGGCGGGGTCCGGCCTGCTGTCGCGAGTGCAGTGTATGGACCGCGCGCGTTCCGCACCTGGTCATGGTGCAAGAGACCCAGTTTCACACGTCCTGGAACTCAGTTTCGTTGTGCGACGGCCACAACTGGCGCTTTCGGGCTAGAGCCGCACGACCTCGGTCACGCGCACCACCGCGGTTCCGGCCTCCTCCGACGCAGTGAGGTCGACGACGCCGCGGATGCGCCAGTCGTGGTCGCCGGCCGGGTCGTCGATCGTCTGCTCGACGCGCCAGAGACCGGAGGCCGCGGCATCCGTCTCGTCCACCGTCACCAGCCGCGGCGAGCGCGCCGGACCACCGGTGAGGATCTCGTCGTGGTCGTCGAAGTAGGAGTCGAGCACGGCCGGCCAGTCGACGTCGGGATCCAACTCGACGAGCTCGTCGTCGCGCTGGAGGGCGGCCAGCTGCACGCGCCGGAACAGCTCGTTGCGCACCAGCACGCCGAACGCGCGCCGGTTCGTCAGCACCGATGGCGGCGCCGGCGGCACGACAGGGGCCGAGGGATCTTCCACCGGGTTGACGAGGGCCTCCCACTCGTCGACGAGGCTCGAGTCGACCTGGCGCACCACTTCGCCGAGCCACGCGACGAGGTCGTGCAGGTCCTCGGTCTGCGCCTCGGCGGGCACCGTCTGGCGGATCGCCCGGTACGCGTCCGACAGGTACCGCAGCACGAGGCCTTCGCTGCGAGCGAGCTGATACAGCGAGATCAGCTCCGAGAACGACAGCGCCCGCTCGAACATGTCGCGCACCACCGACTTCGGCGACAGCTCGAAGTCGCGCACCCACGGCTGGCTCGACGCGAAGACCTCGTACGCCTGCGTCAGCAGCTCCTCAAGCGGCTTGGGGTAGGTCACCTCCTCCAGCAGTGCCATGCGCTCGTCGTACTCGATCCCGTCGGCCTTCATCGCGGCGACGGCCTCGCCGCGCGCCTTGAACTCCTGCTGCGAGAGGATCGGCCGCGGGTCGTCGAGCGTCGCCTCGATCACGCTCACGACGTCGAGCGCGTAGTGGCCGGTCCCGACGGTGGCGCCTGCAGAACTCCTTCGATCCGCGCTCTGCGGGGCCAGAACGGCGGAATCCGGGGCCGTGGCTGCCGAATCGAAGGAGTTCGGCCGAGCGCCCGCGCCGTCGTCCGGGTCGAGCAGCCCGATCGCGGCGAGCGCGAACGGCGAGAGCGGCTGGTTGAGGGCGAAGTTCGGCTGCAGATCGACGGTGAGACGGATGCGATTCCGGATGCCGGGGGCCGCGGCATCCGTCATCTCCGTCGTCCGATCGATCTCCACGACGCCGGCGGTGACGAGAGTGCGGAAGATCGCGATCGCCCGGCGGGCGAGGTCGTAGCGGCGGGCGCGCGGCTCGTGGTTGTCGAACACGAGCGACCGCACGTTCCCGAACACGGCGCCGCCGCGGGCGATCACGTTGATGAGCATCGCCGCGGTCAGCGAGAGCTGAGGCACCAGGGGCTCGGGCTCGGCCTCGACGAGGCGCTCGAAGGATCCGAGGCCCCAGTTGACCACGCCGGTCGGCGCCTTCTTGCGGACGATCTTCTTGCGCTTGGCGGGGTCGTCGCCGGCCTTGCGCAGCGCCGCCTCGTTCTCGATCTCCCATTCCGGCGCCATCACCACGACGGTGCCCGACGTGTCGAAGCCGGCGCGGCCGGCGCGGCCCGAGATCTGGTGGAACTCGCGCGCCGTGAGCTGGCGCATCTTCGTGCCGTCGAACTTCGACAGCGCAGTGATCAGCACAGTGCGGATCGGCACGTTGATGCCGACGCCCAGGGTGTCGGTGCCGCAGATCACGCGCAGCAGCCCGCGCTGGGCGAGGGTCTCGACCAGGCGGCGGTAGCGCGGCAGCATGCCGGCGTGGTGCACCCCGATGCCGGCGCGCACGTAGCGCGAGAGGGTGCGACCGAACGCGGTGGTGAAGCGGAACCCGCCGATGGCCTCGGCGATCGCGTCGCGCTGCTCGCGCGAGACGATGCGGATCGACGACAGCGCCTGCGCCCGCTCCATCGCGGCGGCCTGTGAGAAGTGCACGATGTACACCGGCGACTCGCCCGTCTGCAGCAGCTCCTCCACCGTCTCGTGCACGGGCGTGCGCGCGTACGAGAAGTGCAGCGGCACCGGGCGCTCGACGCCGGTGATGCGCGAGACCGCGCGTCCGGTGCGGCGCTCGAGGTCTTGGGCGATGTCGGTGACGTCGCCGAGCGTCGCCGACATGAGCACGAACTGCGCGCGCGGCAGGAGCAGCAGAGGCACCTGCCACGCCCACCCGCGCTCGGGGTCGCCGTAGTAGTGGAACTCGTCCATCACGACCTGGTCGACCGCGGCGTCGGCGCCCTGGCGCAGCGCGAGGTTCGCGAGGATCTCGGCCGTGCAGCACACGATCGGGGCGTCCGGGTTCACCGACGAGTCGCCGGTGACCATGCCGACGTTGGCGGCGCCGAAGATGTCGACCAGCGCGAAGAACTTCTCGCTCACCAGCGCCTTGATGGGCGCGGTGTAATACGTGCGGCCGCCGCGCGCGACGGCGGCGGCGTGCGCCGCGACAGCCACGAGGGACTTGCCGGTGCCGGTCGGGGTCGACAGGATCACGTGCGAGCCCGACACGATCTCGATGACCGCCTCGTCCTGCGCCGGATACAGGGCGAAGCCCTGGTCGCCGGCCCACTCCACGAACGCGTCGTAGAGCACGTCGGCGTCGGGGGCGCCGGTCGGGATGCCGGATGCCGCGCCTGCAGCCGCGATCGTCTCGAGAAGCGTCGTCACCCGATCGAGTCTGCCCGACGTTCGGGCACATGCAGACGCGTGAGGTACCGCTCGGTGCGCGCGGGGATGCGGCGGCGGTCGAGGAGCGACACCACGACGACCACCGCCGCCGCGAGCGGAATGGTCCAGGCGGCGGGCTGCGCGAGGAGCGCCTCGGCCGCTCCGCCGCGCGCGAGCGGCGTCGCCATCAGCGCCGCGCCGCACGATAGGGCGCCCGTCACCATGCCGGCCACGGCGCCCCGCGCCGTGAGCCCGGGCCACCACACCCCGAGCAGGATCACCGGCGTGAGACTCGACGCCGCGACGACGAACACCGTCCCGACGCTCGACACCAGGCCCTCGGGCTCGGTGAACAGCGCGAACGCGAGCGGCACGAGCGTGCACAGCACCGCCGATACGCGGAACGAGCGGACCGAGCCGTCGAACACGTCCTGGCTGACGACCCCGGCGAGCGAGACCACGAGGCCCGACGACGTCGCGAGGAACGCCGCGAAGGCGCCCGCCACGATGAGCGCGGTGAGCAGGTCGCCGACGAGACCCGGGAAGACGCGCGAGGGGAGCTCCAGCACGACGGTGTCGGCCACGCCGGGCACGGCGAGATCGGGTGCGACGACCCGCGCGATGAGCCCCATGGTGCCCGACGCGGCGTAGAAGACCCCCACCATCGCGATGACGAGCACCGTCGTCCGCCGCGCGGAGCCGCCGTCGGGGCTGGTGTAGAAGCGCACCAGGACGTGCGGCAGGCCGATGGTTCCGAGCAGGAGCGCGATCATGAGCGATACGGTCTCGTACGCGTCGGCACCTGAGGGTCCGCGCTCGGCGGGGAAGACGACGCCCGGGTCGAACGTCGGCTCTCCACCCGACAGCGCCATGAGGATCAGCACTGCGGGAAGCGCCAGGGCGGTGAGCTTGAGCCAGTACTGCATCGCCTGCACCGCGGTGATGGCGCGCATGCCGCCGGCCGCCACGATGCCCGCCACCACGACGGCGACGAGCACCGCCCCGGTCCAGGGCGGCACGTCCGCCACGACGCCGAGCGCGAGCGACGCACCGTGCAGCTGCGGCACGATGTAGAGCCAGCCGGTCACGAGCACGAGCAGGCTCGTCACGCGGCGGGCGCCCTGAGACTCGAGTCGCGCCTGGATGAAGTCGGGGATCGTGTACGCGCCGCTGCGCCGCAGCGGCGCCGCCACGAAGAGCAGGAGCAGGAGGTAGCCGGCGGCGTATCCGATCGGGAACCAGAACCCCTCGGCACCCGACAGCAGCACGAGACCCGCGAGCCCCAGGAAGGTGCCGGCCGAGAGATACTCGCCGCTGATCGCGGAGGCGTTCCACACCGGGCGGACGCTGCGCGACGCGACGAAGAAGTCGCTCGTCGTCCGGCTGATCCGCAGTCCCACGACGCCGAGCACCACGGTGGCCAGCAGCAGCGCGCCGACGGCGGCGAGGTCCAGCAGCGGCATCAGGGCGCCCCGTCCGCCCCTGTCGCGCCCGCGGGGGCGCCTGTCGCGCCCGCGGGCCGGGCCTCTCGCACGGCGTCGGTCGCGGCATCCGCGTCGGAAAGGCTCCGGTAGCGGCGCTCGTTGCGCGCCGCCGCACGCGCGTACAGCACGGCGAACACGAGGATCAGCGGGTAGTACCCGTACGCCTGCAGCAGCCAGGAGAGGGGCACGCCGGCGACCACCGGATCCCCCGCGTGCGCGACCACGAAGATCGCCGCGGTGAAGGCGCCCGCGACGAGCAGGAAGCCCAGGAGGCACCCGAACGCCAGGCGCAGCTGCGAGCGCACGAGGCCTCCGACGTACACCGCGCCCGCCTCGCGGACCGGCGCGCCCGGCAGCGCGATCCCGTGCGTCGAAGCCGCCGCGGAGGCCGGCAGGTCGGCCGTCACGCGCACCCGCGCGGGACGCCCCTTCTCTCCCGGGCGCCCGTCGGCCGTCATCGCGGTCCCCGCTCCGGTCGGGCCAGCTGCTCCCGCACGGCCGGAACGAGTCGCCGGCTCACCGGGAGCTCGATCTCGCGGAGCACGACCGCGGGGGCCGCGCCCGACAGGCGCACCTCGGTGACGGCGTCGCGGTGCACGAGGTACGACCGGTGCACCCGGACGAACCCGGCGCGCTGCCAGCGCTCCTCGAGCTCCGAGATCGGCGCGCGCACGAGATGGCTCTGCCCGTCGGCCGTCCACAGGCGCGAGTAGTCCCCCTGCGCCTGCACCCACCGCACGTCGCTGCGCCGCACGCGTCGCACGGTCGCGCCGACCGAGACGGGGATCGTCTCGTCGTCGGCGGGGAGGAGAGCGGATGCCGCAGCCGCGGCGGTCGCGGCATCCGTCGCCGTCCCGTCCCCCGCCGCGCCCCGGACGGCGGCGACACGGTCGATCGCGCGGCGGAGGCGCTCCGGACGGACCGGCTTGAGCACGTAGTCGGCCGCGTGCACGTCGAACGCCTCGAGGGCTCCCGCCTCGTCGGCGGTGACGAAGACGACGACCGGTCGGACGACGAAGCGGTCGAGGGCGCGGGCGAGGTCGAACCCGCTGAGGCCGGGCATGTGGATGTCGAGGAACGCGGCGTCGACCGTCTCGGCCGAGAGGATCCGCAGCGCGTCGGCGCCGTTGACGGCGGGCAGCACCCGCCCGATGCGGGGATCGGCGCCGAGGAACGCGACGAGCTCGGCGAGCGCCGGCGGCTCGTCGTCGGCGACGAGGACGTCGAACGGCATCAGGCGTCCGTCTCGTGCAGGGGCTGCGACTTCGGGACCCGCATCCGCACCATGGTACCCGCGCCCTGATTGGTCTCGACGACCAGACCGCCCCGCGCTCCGTAGAGCTGTCGCAGGCGCGTGTCGACGTTGCGCAGCCCCACGTGGGTGGTCGGCTCCGTCCCCGACAGCAGCGCCCGCAGCACCTCCGGATCCATCCCTGCACCGTCGTCCTCCACGGTGATGACCGTGTGCGTGCCCTCGTCGCTCGACGCGATGGAGATGACCCCGCCGCGCTCACCCGGCTCGAGGCCGTGGCGGACGGCGTTCTCGACGAGCGGCTGCACCGAGAGGAACGGGATCACGGTCGCCAGCGTCTCGGGCGAGATCCTCAGGCGCACGGTGAGGCGGTCGCCGAATCGCGCCCGCTCGAGCTCGAGGTACGAGTGGATGCTGCGCAGCTCCTCGGCGAGCGTGGTGAACTCGCCCTGCCGGCGGAACGAGTAGCGCGTGAAGTCCGCGAACTCCAGTACCAGCTCGCGAGCGCGCGGCGGGTCGGTGGAGATGAACGACGCGATCGCGGTCAGCGCGTTGTAGATGAAGTGCGGGCTGATCTGAGCCCGCAGGGCCCGCAGCTCCGCCTCGGCGAGCGCGGCACGCGACGCATCGAGCTCTTCGAGCGCGAGCTGCGCCGAGCACCAGCGCGCGACCTCTCCCGTCGCGCGCACGAGCGGCGCCCGGACCGAGTCGGCGAACGCGACGAGCACACCCCAGACCTCGCCGTGCACGACGATGGGGGCGCCGACGGCCTCCGGCGCTCCCGCCTCGCGCCGCGGGAACACCTGACGCCGGTTCGTCGCGCGCACGCGCTCGGCCACGCGCCGCGCGGCGTTCTCGAAGCCGGTCGTGCCGATCGACCCGTCGACGGCCACGACATCGCCGGGAGCCACGATCGCGATCGCACTGGCGCCGAGCAGTCCGCGCAGGTGCCGCGCCGCGCGCTGGGTCGACGGGAGGTCGCCCGCGCTGCGCAGCTCGGCCGCCGCGAGTCCGGCGACGTGCAGCGTGCGATACGTGGCCCGCTCCGCGTCGCTTCCCAGATCGCGCGCGCCCATGGCCAGCCGCCGCGCGAACACGAGGGCGACGACCAGCGCCGCCCCGACGACGACCCCGACGGCCGCCGCGATCCACACGGCATCCGGCATGGTCCGAGCCTAGGTGCCGGGAAGCGCCGAGCCGCCGGTCAGCAGCACCGGGCGCCCGGGTCGCGATCCTGGGCGTCCATGCGCTCGCGCCAGAAGGCGCGCTCGCTGAGCGGCTCCTCCCCGGGATGGTGCAGTCCGTGGTGCTCGAGGTACACGCGGTACGCGCCGTCGCCCATCAGCTCGGTGATGTACCAGCGGATGCCGCGGCCCACCCGGCACGCGACGCTCCACAGCGTCGTGTGCGGGGCCGTGGCCGCGGCATCCGTCCGATCCATGATCGTGATCTCCGTCAGTGGTTCGAGGCCACGCGGCGGGCGTCGGGGTGCTCGACCTCGTACTCCACCCACCGCTTCTCGATCTCGCGCTCGGCCTTCGTGGCGATCAGGCTCGCCGGCGCGAAGCGGCGCGACGGCACCGCCTCGTCCTCGTGGTTCTCGCCGCCGCCGCGCACGATGGCCTTGATGGCGACGCCGATGGCGATCGCGATGACGAGGATCGCGAGGCTGACGAAGATGATCGACAGCGTGCCCTGCACGGCGGTGTTGCGGATGACGGCGGCCACCACCTCGGGCGAGCCGAGACTGTCATCGCCCGACTGCTGGGCCGCGAGGTACTTGAAGTGGTTGGCCCAGTATCCGATCGCCGGCACCGGCGAGAAGATCTTGTACATCGAGGCCGTGATGGTCACCACCGCGGCGAACGCGAGCGGCAGCCCGATGATCCAGAGCCACTTCACGTAGCTCGGACCGCGCTTGGCCACGATCGCGAACACCACCGCGAGGGCGATCGCCGCCAGCAGCTGGTTGGCGATGCCGAACAGCGGGAAGAAGGTGTTGATTCCGCCGAGCGGGTCGGTGACGCCCAGGATGAGGATCCAGCCCCAGCCGGCCACCATGATCGCGGTGCAGATCCACACGCCGGGGCGCCACGAGACGTCGCGGAACTTGGGGATCCACGCGCCGATCGAGTCCTGGAGCATGAAGCGCGCGACACGCGTGCCGGCGTCGACGGCGGTCAGGATGAACAGCGCCTCGAACATGATGGCGAAGTGGTACCAGAACGCCATCAGCGCGGGTCCGCCGAGGGCCTGCTGCATGATGTGCGCGAGGCCGAGCGCGAGCGTCGGCGCACCGCCGGTGCGCGAGGCGATGGTCGACTCGCCCACCGCCGCTGCCGTCGAGGTCAGCATTTCGGGCGTGATCTGCACGCCGGTGAGCCCGAGCGAGTTCACGAACGCGACGGCTCCCTCGACCGTTCCGCCGGTCGCGGCGGCCGACGAGTTCATGGCGTAGTAGATGCCCTGGTCGATGGAGAGTGCGGCGACCAGCGCCATGATCGCGACGAACGACTCCATGAGCATGCCGCCGTAGCCGATGAAGCGCGTCTGGCGCTCCTTCTCGATGAGCTTCGGGGTCGTGCCGGAGGAGATGAGGGCGTGGAATCCCGACAGGGCGCCGCACGCGATCGTGACGAACAGGAACGGGAACAGCGGTCCCGCGAACACGGGCCCGAGACCCGTCTCGGCGAACTCGGTGAAGGCCGGGACGGTGATCTCGGGGCGGACCAGCACGATCGCGGCCGCGAGCATCACGATCACGCCGATCTTCATGAACGTCGAGAGGTAGTCGCGCGGCGCGAGCAGCAGCCAGACCGGGAGCACGGCGGCGATGAAGCCGTAGACGATGATGCCCCACGCGATCGTGGTGCGGTCGAGGTGGAACATCGCCTGACCCCAGTCGGTCGCGGCGACGGCGCCGCCGCCGATGATCGCGAGGATCAGGAGCGCGAAGCCGATGATCGAGACCTCGGTGACCCGGCCGGGGCGCAGGTACCGCAGGTACACGCCCATGAAGAGGGCGATCGGGATCGTCATCGCCACCGAGAAGACGCCCCACGGGCTCTCGCCCAGGGCGTTGACGACCACGAGGGCGAGGATCGCGATGATGATCAGCATGATGAGCAGCGACGCGATGATCGCCGCGGTGCCGCCGATCTTGCCGAGCTCGTCGCGCGCCATCTGGCCGATCGTGCGGCCGCCGCGGCGCATCGAGAAGAACAGCACCGTGTAGTCCTGCACCGCGCCGGCGAGCACGACGCCGACGATGATCCAGATCGTGCCCGGGAGGTATCCCATCTGCGCGGCGAGCACGGGGCCGACGAGCGGGCCGGCGCCGGCGATGGCGGCGAAGTGGTGGCCGTAGAGCACGCGACGGTCGGTCGGAACGTAGTCCTTGCCGTCGTACTTGACCTCGGCGGGCGTGGCGCGCCGGTCGTCAGGGCGCGTGATGTACCGCTCGATCACCTTCGAGTAGAAGCGGTAGCCGATGAAGTAGGTGCAGACGGCGGCGAACACGAACCAGATCGCGTTGACCGTCTCACCGCGCACGATCGCGATCATGGTCCAGGCGACGCCGCCCAGCAGGGCGATCACGGCCCACAGCGCGATCTTCGGAAGCGTCCAGCGGGACTCGCGTTCGAGCTCCTGCTCGGACACGGCCACGGGTGGTGTTTGATCCTGGACGACAGCGTCTCCGCCCCGGGGGGCGCGGGAGGATGAGGACATCGGGGTTTCTCCTTGCGGGCGCGACATTGCGTTCCGCAAGGCTAGGGACCGGCCACCCCGCTTCCCGGGCCCGCCGGAGGAGGTGGGCCGTCCGTGCGACCAACGGCGGCGCGGGTGCGACGAACGGCAAGGCGAGCGGTGGCGGGCGAGTGCCGGCGAGCGGTGGCGGGCGAGTGCCGGCGCGCGGTGGCGGGCGGGTGCCGACGCGCGGTGGCGGGCGGGTGCCGACGCGTGCGAGCGCGGCGGGCCGGTCAGGCCGACGGCCCGCCGCGCTCGGGAGCGGCTCGGTTCAGGTGCTCACCCGGCCAGTGCCGCCTGGATGATCGACGCCCAGGCCTGCTGGCCGGCGGCGTTGGCGTGGAAGCCGCGGTCGACGGTACCCTTGCCGGCCGAGACCCCGCTGATCCAGCGGTCGCCCGTGTCGCACAGCCCGTGCCCGGCGAAGCCGGCGGTGACGTCGACGTACTCGACCTTCGGGTCGGGAGCGCCGAACAGGTCGGCATACGCCTGTTGATACAGCCCGACACCGCTGCTGATGGCGGCGTTGATGCCGACGATGCCCGCATTCACCTCAGCGGTGAGCTCGGCCGTGAGCTTCACCGGCGCACCGCCCGAGGCGCCGACGGTGCACGTGCCCGTCACTTGGCCGAACAGGAGCGGATACCCCGTGACGAGGATATAGGCGTTCGGCGCGAGCGTGCGGACCAGGCCGACCAGCTGGGCGATGGCCGGAGCGATGCCCGGGATCGCGGCGACCGCGGCCGCCTTCGCCGCTTCGCAGGCCTCGGGGGTGCCTGCGCCGCTGCACAGCGCCAGGACCGTCTGCCACTGGATGTCGTTGATGCCGGCGGTGATCGTGACGAGCTGCGTGGCCGGGCCGAGCTGACCCATACCCGCGAGAGCCGAAGCCTGACCGGCGACCTGCGTCGTGTTCGCACCTGCGCAGGCGGCCGACACCACGGATGTGCCGAGATCGTCACCCAGCAGCACCGGGTAGGCCTTCTTCGACCGTTTGCAGGTCTCGTCGACATACGGCATGTTGCCGGTGCCGGCCGCCTCCGAGTCGCCGATCGCGACGTAGGGCGCGCCGGTGGGCTCCGCGGCCGTCGCCGCGGACGTGGCACCGAGTGCGGTGGTGATGCCCAGCGCGAGCGCGGCGAGGGCGGCGAGAATGCGTCGTTTCATGATTCCCCTTCGAATCCCCAGCGGTTCGATCGATTCCCCCTTGAATCGGCCCGTCGATGCGCTGACGTGTTTCTCGCTGGACGCGGGCGCGGCGGACGATGCCGACGATAGACCTGCGGCATCCGTCCCGCCAGGGGGTGCTGCGTGCGCTGGCGGAATCCGCCGTTCGGACCTTACGTTGGATCAGACGACGGAAGGATTCCCGTGACCCACACCGAAGCGCAGCCCATCGTGACGCGCAACGACGAAGACCGCCGCTACGAGGTGCACGTCGATGACGTGCTCGCCGGATTCACGGTGTTCCGCATCGACGCGCAGGGGCGCCTGCACTTTCCTCACACCGAGGTCGACCCGGCCTTCCGCGGACGCGGACTCGCGCAGGCGGTCGTCGCCGAGGCGATGGCCGATGCCGCACGCCGGGGCGAGACGGTCGTGCCGCACTGCCCCGTCGTGTCCAAGTACCTGCGCGAGCACGACGTGCCCGGGCTCACGGTCGCGTGGCCCGACCAGCCGCACCCCGAGTGACCGGAACGCGCACGTGACCCGGCTGGACGCCGACGACGCCGTCGCTACAGAGACCTCGGTCGAGTGCGCCGGCCCCCGCACGCTGCTCCTCGAGGCCCGCGAGGTGCCCCTCGGGGGCGTGCGGGCCATGTCGGTGCACCGCGCACTCCCGCAGCGCGACCTGCCGCTCGTCGGCGCCTGGTGCTTCCTCGACAGGTTCGGGCCGCAGGAGACGCGCATGCGCGTCGAGCCTCACCCGCATATCGGGCTTCAGACCGTGACGTGGCCGTACCTCGGCGACGTCCGTCACCGCGACTCGGTGGGCAGCGACGTCGTGGTGCGCCGCGGCGCCCTCAACCTCATGACGAGCGGCGCCGGCATCTCGCACTCGGAGTATTCGGTGGGGACGGATGCCGCGCCCTTGGACGCGCTGCAGCTCTGGGTCGCGCTGCCCGAGTCCCGCCGTCACGGCGGTCCGGCGTTCGAACAGCACGCGGTGCTGCCCGAGGTCGGGCTCCCGGCCCTCGCCGGCGCGCCCGGTGAAGCGACGGTGGTGCTCGGTGAGCTCGCGGGCGTCGCCTCGCCCGCGACCGTCTACACGCCGATCGTCGGCGCCGAGCTGCGGATCCCGGCCGGTGCCACGGTGCGCGTGCCGCTCGAGTCGGCGTGGGAGCACGCGCTGGTCGCCGTCTACGGTCAGGCCGAGGTGACCGCGGAGGATGGAGCCGGGGCCGTCGTCCTCGATGCCGCCCACCTGCTGTATCTCGGAACGCATCGCGACGAAGTGGTGGTCTCGAGCCCCGCCGGGGCCACGCTGTTCCTGCTCGGCGGCGAGCCGTTCGAGGACGACGTGGTGATGTGGTGGAACTTCGTCGGCCGTACCCACGAAGAGATCGTCGAGGCCCGTGAAGCCTGGGAGGCGGGCGCCGAGCGCTTCGGCCGCGTGGTCGACCACGGCGACGAGCGCATCCCCGCCCCGCCGCTGCCGGCCGTGCGCCTGACCCGCCGGCGCCGCCGGCTCTGACCGGACTCCACGCTTTCAGCCGGACTCGCGGGCTGCCGCCGGACCCGCGGGCTGCAGCCGGGCCGGCACGTTTTCAGCCGGACCCGCGGGCTGCAGCCGGGCCAGCGGGCTCCGGCCGCAAGGACGGAGCGCCACCGCCGTGCCACGGGCGCGGCATCCGTCTGCCGATGCGAAAGGGCGCCCGAGCCGCAGCCCGGACGCCCTTTCGCTGAGCAGACGTTACGGGACGTCGACCGAGACGACGGTCCGCACCTGCGAGTCGGCGTAGCGCACCACACCGAGGTAGCTGCCGGTCTCCAGACCCGACCACGACAGCGCGTACTCGGTCGGAACCGCCTGCTGCGCCGCGATCACATCGGGAGTGGCGGTGAATCCGCCGACGCCGTCGGCGCCTACGAGGGCGCTCGTCGCCGTCCACGTGAACGGAGACGTGAACGAGTACACGTCGGCGACGATCGCGTACCAGCCCACCGGCGGAGCGGTGATCTGCACCGCCTCGTCCGCGGACCCGGATGCCGACTGCCACACCTTGTCAGCCGCGGTCGTGCCTTCGCCGCCGATGAGGTGGTAGACCGTCAGGTCGAGGTCGGATCCGGTGTCGTCCGACGAATCCAGCGCGAAGCGCGCCAGCTCGGTGCCCGCCGTGACCTCGACGTACTTGATCGTCCGGCCCGCCGCCGAGGCGCCCGTGGTCTCATCGCCGTCGATGATGGTGTCCACCGGAGCGAGGCCGAAGACGTTGAGCTCCAGGTCGCCCGTGATGCCCGGCGTCACCTCCACATCGACGCTGCCGTCGGCGCCGTCGCCCGACACCGACGCCGGGGCGTCAGCGGTGACCGGGAAGACAGCGATCGGCGAGCGGACGGTCGTGTCGGCGCTGTTCCACGAGAGGAACCCACTGGTCCACTCCTCGACCGGCGCGGTCGCGTTGGTGAGCGTCACGGTGAAGCTCTTCGTCTGCCCCGCCTTGTCGAAGGTCAGCGTGCTCGGCGACACCTCGACATCCACGCCGTCCACCGTCGCGGCCGCGGTGAACGTCCCCGGCTCGGTCGAGGTGACCTCGCGGGTGACCGTCTGCGTGCCGGCCAGCGCGCCGACGCCGATCGAGGCGATGTTCAGATCGCTCGGGTCGGCCGGCTCGGCGTCCTCCCAGTAGTCGGCTCCGAGGGCGCCCTCGATGTACGACGTCCAGTCCTTCACGTCGTTGAGGTACAGCAGGCCGGGGTCGAGGTACTTCAGGGGGTCGACGTGCCCGGCACCTTGGATGAACGGGTCGGTGACCGCCTCACCCGCCGCATCCACGAGGTCGTAGGCCGTCGTCATGAGCGCCGACTTCACCTCGGCGGGCGTCGCCTTCGGCGTCTTGCCCAGGTACAGCGCACCGAGGCCCGCGACGTGCGGCGACGACATCGACGTGCCCGACATGAAGCCGAACGTCGGCGCGGAGCCCTTCGCGTTGTTCGTCGCGGCGAGGATCGCCACACCGGGGGCCGAGACGTCAGGCTTGATGACGTCGCTGCCGTCGGCGAGCATCGGCCCGCGACTGGAGAATCCGGCGATCTGCGGCGTCGGCGTCTCCTCGTCGGTGACGTTGTCGCCGAACAGCGTCACCGCCGCGTCGGCGTTGCCCTTGACGTAGGCCAGCAGGGCGTCGCGGTACTGCGCGTCGATGTGAACGGTCGGCACCGAGTGGAAGTCGTTGTCGAGCGAGCCCGGGGTGACGTTGACGAGCACCATGCCGATGCCGCCCGCCTCTGCGACCGCCTGCGACTTCTCGACTCGGGCGTTCGTGCCGCGGTCGCAGACGACGATCTTGCCGGCGACCAGCGCCGGGTCGAGCGTGCCGAGGAAGCAGAGCGCGGCCTCGTTCGCCGCAGCCCCCGCCAGCGCAGCCTCGCCGGCGTACACCGCGTTGCCCGACACCTGTCCGCCCGGCTGCGAGAACACGGTCACCGATGCGCCCACGGCCTGCTGACCGCTCCACTGCACCGTGCCCTCGTAGGTCGGGATGGTGGATGCCGCCACCGTCGTGTACCACGGCGATGCGTGGTCGGCCGTCGCGGCGTCGGGGCCGTCGTTGCCCGCGCTGACCGAGACGAACACGCCCGCGGCCGCGGCGTTCAGGAACGCGATGTCGTCGGCCTGGATCACGCTCGTGGCAGAGCCGCCGCCGATCGAGTAGTTGATGACGTCGACGCCGTCGGCCACGGCGGCGTCGATCGCGGCGATCAGGTCGCTGCCGGCGCAGATGTCGTCATCCGTGCCCAACGGGTCGGGACCCCCGTAGCAGGCCTTATAGGACGCGACCTTGGCCGCCGGGGCGACACCCGAGATCTTGCCGAAGTCGATGCCCTCGACCGAGGCCGAGACGCCGAAGTTGCCGGCCGCCGTGCTGGCGGTGTGGGAGCCGTGACCCTCGAGGTCACGGGGCGAGGCGTAGTCGGTCTTGAACGAGAAGCCCGCGGCTGCGGCACCGGAGTTGAAGTAGCGGGCGCCGATGAGCTTGGTGTTGTAGTCCTGCTTGCTCCACTGCTCGCCGGCGACGCGCTGGGTCACGAACGTTCCGCCGTCGGCCTTCTTGTAGACGATGTTGTCGCCCACGAGGTAGGGCTCGCTGCCCGCCTTGTTCTCGAGCTTTGCGCCGGCGAACGAGGGGTTCTCGGGAGAGATGCCCGTGTCGACCACGCCGACGACGATGCCCTTGCCCGCCGCGGCGGTGCCGCCCAGGCTGTCCCACAGGCCGCCGGTGCCGTCGTCGACGGAGCCGAGACCGAGGAACTCGTTGGACGGCTGGGCAGCCGTCGGGTGGTAGATCTCGTCCGGGAAGACGCCCAGCACGTTCTTGTCGCTGGACAGCTCGACGACCTGGTCGGCGGTGAGGTCGGTGCTGAAGCCGTTGAGCACCACCTGGTAGCTCGCGGCGGGGGTGAGGCCGTTCTCGGAGGCGAAGTCGGCCTGCTCCTTCTTCAGGTGGGCCACGTACTTCTGCGAGTTCGCCGAACGCGCGTCCAGCTGGTTGCCCTTGCCCGGCTTGGTGGCCGAGATTCCGCTGACGCCCCCCTCGTAGGTGGCGAGCGGCGCGCCCTTCAGGACGACGACGTAGTGGCCGTCGCCCGCGCCGAGCGGGATCGGTGATGTCACCTCCTCGGGCACCGCGCCGAAACTGGCTGTGGCTGTGCCCGTGAACAGTGCGACGAGTGTGACGACCGCGGCTGCTCTGACGGAGGTTCGACCCATGAATGGCCTCCAGATTGTTCGTGCTGGGGAGTCGCCGCGCCACATCGTTGGGGCGCAGCGACCTCAAACGTAACTGTCAGGTGAATCTCAGTAAATGAGATGTGTGTGAGAAACGCGCCGCCGGGACTGAGTAACCTGGGCAGGTGGCTGCCCGCACCCGGATCTCGACGAGCGTTCTGCTCACCTGCGCCGCGATCGGCGTCGCGACCGGGGTGCTCCAGGCCGGTGCCGGAGCGATCAGCGGCTTCGTCTCGGCGGGAGCGCCGATCCTCTACGGACTCGTGCTCGGCGTGCACGTGCTGCCGGGCGTCGTCGCGCAGGAGCTGCTGCGCCGGCCGTGGGTCGCGCTGATCACCCACCTCATCGCGGCGCTGGTCGCGAGCGCCGTCGTGCCGCTGTGGATCGGCCGCTACATCGGCACGGCGCTCCTCATCGGCGGCCTGCAGGAGCTCATCGCCGCCGTCGCGCGCTACAAGCGCTGGGAGCCGTGGCGGTTCTTCCTCTCCGCCGTCATCGTCGGGGCGGTGATCGCGGTCGCCATCTGGTTCGCCGCCGACGTCACGCGATTCCCGCTGTGGGGCCAGATCGTCTACGTCGCGCTCTTCATCGTGGGCCCTGTCGCGTGGACGGCCGTGGGCCTCGCGATCGGCAGCGCGCTGCGCCGCGCCGGCGTCGCCCGACGCAGCCGGAGCTGAGGCATCCGTCTTCCGCCCGGGCTGTTCCGCGGCGGGATGGGCGGCCGGTAAGTTAGGGAAGGCTAAGTTTCCCTCGACGATCGGATGCCCGTGTCCTCTGCCGTGCCGCTGCTGCGGGTGCGCGAGCTCGGCGTCACGCACGACGGCGAGAGCGTCCCGGCACCGGCATCCGTCTCGTTCGACGTCGCCGCCGGCGAGGTCGTGCTGCTGCTCGGACCGAGCGGCTCGGGCAAGTCGACGCTGACGCTGGCGCTGAACGGACTGCTGCCGCAGGCCGTCCCGGCGAACGTCGCCGGGTCGGTCGAGGTCGACGGCCTCGACACCCAGACGACGCCGGTCGCCGAGCTGAGCACACGCGTCGGCATGGTCTTCCAGGACCCCGATGCGCAGCTCGTGACCGGCACGCTCCTGGACGAGGTGGCGTTCGGACCCGAGAACCTGCGGATGCCGGTTGCCGAGGTGCTCGCCGGCGCCGAGGAGGCGCTGCGGCGCGTCGGCCTGTGGGAACGGCGCTGCGAGAACCCCGACCGGCTCTCGGGCGGCGGGCGCCAGCGCCTCGCGATCGCCTGCGCCCTCGCGATGGGTTCGCCCCTCCTGGTGCTGGACGAGCCCACCGCTAACCTCGACCCGGCGGGGATCGAGGAGGTCTACGCCGCGCTGGCCGAGCTCGTGTCGGCCGGCGACCGCGCCATCGTGCTCGTGGAGCACAACCTCGATGCGGCGGTCGGGTTCGTCGACAGGGTGGTCGTGCTCGACCACGACGGCTTCCTCGTCGCGGACGGGTCAGTGGACGACGTGCTGCGGCATCGCGCCGAAGACCTCCACGCGATGGGCGTGTGGCTGCCGGTGTCGACCATCGCCGCGCTGCGGCTGCGCCGCGCGGGCTTCGCTCTCGACCCGCTGCCGCTCACGCCCGACGAGCTGCGCGACGCCCTCGACGCCGAGGCGCCCCCCGCGGGCTTCGGCGGGTCGCACCACCGGTCGTTGAGCGAGCGAGGAACGAGCGAGACGACACACCCGCACCCCGGCACCCCGTCGTTGAGCGAGCGAGGAACGAGCGAGACGAAACGCGCCGCACCCGGCGCCGACGCAGGCCACCCACTCATCACCGTCCGCGACCTGACCCTCCGCCGCGGCCGCACCGAGGTGCTGCATCGCATCGACCTCGACGTCGCCCGGGGGTCGTTCGTCGCCGTCGTCGGCGCCAACGGCGCCGGCAAGACGAGCCTCATCCAGGCGCTCGCGGGGGTCGTGTCGCCGCCCAAGGGCTCCGTGCACGTGGACGGGCTCGATGTCGGACGAGCCGACGCGCGCACGCTGAGCTCGCGCATCGGCTTCGTGTTCCAGAACCCCGAGCACCAGTTCATCGCGCACACCGTGTTCGACGAGATCGCGCACGGGCTGCGCCGGCAGCACTTGTCCGACGACGAGGTCCGCGCGCGCACCGTGGCGCTCCTCGAGCGTTTCGGTCTCGCCGCCAAGGCGGACAGCCACCCGTTCCTCCTCTCGGGTGGGCAGAAGCGACGCCTGTCGGTCGGGACCGCGCTCGTCGCGGGCGCCCCGGTGCTGGTGCTCGACGAGCCCACCTTCGGCCAGGACCGCGCCCGCGCCGACGAGCTGCTGTCGCTGCTGTCGGAGCTCAACGCCGAGGGCACGACGATCATCGTCGTCACCCACGACATGCAGCTGGTCACCGATTACGCCGACCGCACCGTGGTCATGGCCGACGGCAGCGTGCTCGCCGAGGGGACGACCGCCGAGATCTTCGCCGACGACGAGCTCATCGCCCGGGCGGGCCTGCGCCCGCCGCCGCTCCGCCGCGCGCTGCAGGGCGTGCGACGGCATCCCGAGCTGGCGGGCATCGCCCGGCTCGGCGACCTCCCCGGGGCCCCGGCGGCTGCGCGTTCGGAGCTGCTCGCGTCAGACGCGGAGCCGCGCCGATCCGCCCGCGTCACGCCCACCCCCGCGAAGACCGCGGAGTCCGGTCCCGACGCGACGGCGGTTGCGCACGCCGCGACGATCCCTCAGGCGCCCGCGCCCCACGCGACGGGAGGTGCCGCGTGACCGACACCGGCCCGCTGACTGCCGCCACGGCCACCCGTTCGGCATTCGATCCGTACGCGCAGCGGGTCGCGGCATCCGCTGTCCGCTTCCTCTACGGGCTCAACCCGCTGGCCAAGCTCGCCGCGCCGCTTCCGGCGATGGTGCTGCTGGTGTTCGTGCGGGATGCCGCGACCCCCGCCGCGTTCCTCCTGCTCGCGTACGCGGTGCTCTTGGTCGGCGTGGACTTCACGCGCCGCCTCGCCGCCATCCTGTTCCTGGCGCTGCCGCTCAGCGCCCTCGTGATCGGGTTCGGCTTCGCCCTGTGGACCGACGCCTCACGGGTCGACCAGTCCGTCGTGGTGTGGCAGCTGGGCAACTGGACGATGTACGGCGGTGCGCTCGAGGTCGGGTTCGCGACGGGGCTGCGCCTGTGTGCGATCGTCGCGCTCACGCTGATCGCCGGGCTGTCGACCACGGGTCCCGACCTCGTGCGCGCGGCTGTGCAGCAGCTGCGGGTGCCGTACCGCATCGGGTACACGGCGCTGGCTGCGTTCCGCTTCGTGCCGCGGTTCGGGCACGAGCTCGACGTGATCCGTCAGGCGCACCGCGTGCGCGGAGCCCACGGCGGGCGCGGTCCGTTCTCGGCGATCGCCCGCTGGTTCGGATATGTCGTGCCCCTCATGGCCGGCGCCATCCGTCACGCCGAGCGCGTGGCGCTCGCGATGGACGCCCGCGCCTTCGGCGCGCACCCCGACCGCACCGAGCGCTACCTCGTGCCCTGGCGAGTGCGCGACACCGTGTTCGTCATCGCTTTCTGGGCGGTCTCGGCCGCCATCTTCGCCGCCCTCTTCCCCTGGGGTCTGTCGTGACCCGCATCCCCTCCCCTCGTTCGACCTCGCCCGACAAGGAGCACTGACATGGCTCACCCCCGACTGGTCAAGCCCGAGACCCAGGGTCTCGTGCATCTCACGGTGCTGCGCACCGAGCGGCTGTCGTCGCACTGGCTGCGCGTGACCCTCGGGGGCGGTGAGATCGACCGCTTCCGCGCCATGGGCTACGACCAGTGGTTCCGCCTGTTCCTGCCCCTGGGCGGCGACGAGGGCCTGGAGCGCCTGCCGGCGAAGGCCAACAAGATGTTCGGCTACCTCAAGTACCTGCGCATCCCCGACGGCGTGCGTCCCGTGATGCGCAACTACACCGTGCGCGCGTTCCGGCCGGCGACGGAGGCGGCGGATGCCGAGATCGACGTCGACTTCGTCATCCACGGCTCCGCGGCCGACGGCACGGCCGGGCCGGCCTCGCGGTGGGCGGAGACGTGCGTGGCGGGCGAGAGCGTCGTCGTCATCGACGAGGGGCTGACCTTCAACCCCGACCGCGGCACGGACCGCGTGGTGCTCGTCGCGGACGAGACGGGCGTGCCGGCCGTCGCGGGCATCTGCGCGTCGCTGCCGGCGGATGCGAGCGGGCTCGCGATCGTCGAGGTTCCTGCCGCCGACGACGCGATCGACTTCCCGCACCCCGCGGGTGTCGACGTGCGCTGGATCGTCCGCGACCACGGGATCAAGCCTGGGACGCTCGCGCTGGAGGCCCTGCGCGACGCTTCGCTGCCCGCCGCACCGTTCCACGCGTACGTCGTGGGCGAGCAGGCCCTCGCGACCGAGGGCCGCCGGCACCTCGTCGGCGAGCGCGGCGTCTCGAAGGACCAGGTGAGCTTCTGCGGCTACTGGCGCGTGGGCGCCGCGTCACCCGCCCCCAAGTCCCAGCGGGCGACCGCCGAGGCCCACTCGTGAGCGGCGCCGGCGAGCCGTCGGTGAACCCCGAGGCCGGGGCGCCGGTGAACCCTTCAGCCGGCGAGGCGCGCACGACACCGCGCACCGATCCTGCGCCGCACCGCGGCGGCCGCGGTCGCGTCACCACGGCGTACCTGCTGACCTGCGCCGCCATCGGCGTCGCGGGCGGCGTCATGCTGTGGGGCGCCGGCTGGGTCTCGACCGTGCTGTTCGCGACCGTGCCGTTCGTGTCGGTGGCGATCGCGGGACTGTGGCTGCTGCCGGCGACGGTGGCCCTGCGCCTGCTCGAGCGCCCGTTCGCCGGCATCCTCGTCGGCGTGATCTCGGGGCTCGTCGTCTTCCCGTTCCTCGGCGCCGCGGTGTGGTGGGCGTTCTTCGCCGAGCTCGCGTTCCTCGTCGGGCTGTACCGCTTCTGGCACACGTGGCAGTACTACGCGGGCGCGCTGTTCGTCGGTGCGATCTACCCCGTGCTGGCCGCGGAGTCGTTCAACCTCTGGGCGATGCAGCCCTGGGCGCTCGTCACGTTCTTCGCGCTCACCATCGCCAGCTGCGTCGCCGGGGTGGCTCTCGGCATCCTCGTCGCGGACCGCCTGCGCAAGGCCGGAGTCGCCAAGCTCGCGCGTCGCCGCGGCCTGGCCTCCCGCGGCCTCGGCCGCGGCGCCGGCCCCGCCGGCCAGCACTGACCCGACCTGCCGCCGCGTGTCGCGGCATCCGTCACCGTCACCCGCTGCGGGCACGCCCGAGCGCTGCCGTTTCCTGCGACCGCTGTGTCGATCGGCGCAGCTGTCGCAGGAAGGTGCAGCGCTCGGCGTCCGGCCGCCAACGGCTCACCCACGAGTGCCCCAGATCGCAGTCCCCGTCGCCCCGTCCCGAAAGCCTGGCCCGTCACCCCGACACGCCGACGACGGATGCCGCACCCCGGCGTGTCCCGCGACCGGCCAGGTTTTCGGCATCTCCTGGCCGGCGGCGCAGGTCGCGGCACCCGTCATCCGCTAGCGGCCCGGGGCACACTCCGGGATCAACGGCCCTGCTGTGCCGTCCCGAAAACCTGGCCCGTCACCCCGACACGCCGACGACGGATGCCGCACCCCGGCGTGTCCCGTCACCGGCCAGGTTTTCGGCACCCGCAGCCCGCCGCCGCGGCCCGCACCGACCCGGCCCGCCACCGCGAGTCGCGACATCGGGACCCGCACCGGCTCGGCGCCTGCGGCATCCCGCCCGCGCACCGGCTGCGGGCACCCGCCACGGCTCCAGGCACGCGCGAGCGCTGCCGTTTCCTGCGACCGCTGTGTCGATCGGCGCAGCTGTCGCAGGAAAGTGCAGCGCTCGGCGTCCGCACGAACCCGCGCCGGGGCAACGGCGAAGGGGAGGCCCCGCCGCACAACGGCGGCGGTACCTCCCCTGCGGTGATTCCCGAGAAGGGCGTCAGCGCTTGCCGGCGATGGGGCGGCTCACGATGTCGCGCATGATCTCGTTGGTGCCGCCGTAGATGCGGTGCACGCGGGCGTCGAGGAAGGCGCGGGCGATCGGGTACTCGGTGATGTAGCCGTAGCCGCCGAAGAGCTGCACGCAGGTGTCGAGCACCTCCCACTCGCGCTCGGTCGCCCAGAACTTGACCTTGGCCGCCTCGTCGGCCGAGAGCTTGCCCTCGGCGTACGCCTTCAGCGCGCGGTCGATGTACGCCCACAGCGCGTCGACGGTGGTGGCGACATCCGCCAGCTTGAAGCGGGTGTTCTGGAAGTCGATGATCCGCTCGCCGAAGGCCTCGCGGTCCTTGGTGTACTCGACGGTCCAGTCCAGCGCGGCCTGCGCCGCGGCGGCGCCGGCGACGCCGATCGAGAGGCGCTCGAGCGGCAGGTTCATCATGAGCTGAACGAAGCCGAGCCCCTCCTTGCCGCCGATGAGGTTCTCTTCGGGAACGAACACGTCGCTGAACGACAGCTCGGCGGTGTCGTGGCCCTGGAAGCCCATCTTGTGGAGCTTCTTGCCGTGGTCGAAGCCCTCCATGCCGTTCTCGAGGATCAGCAGGCTGAACGCGTCGGGACGGTTGCCCTCGCCCGTCTTGACGAACGTCACGACGATGTCGGCGGTCTTGCCCGACGAGATGAACGTCTTCGCGCCGTTGACGACGTAGCCGCCCTCGACCCGCTTGGCGGTGGTCTTGATGCCGCGGAGGTCGGAGCCGGCACCGGGCTCGGTCATCGCGAGGGCGCCGAGGACCTCGCCGGTCGCCATGCCGGGAAGCCACTTGGCCTTCTGCTCGTCGGTGCCCATGTGCACGAGGTACGGCACGGCGAGGTCGTCCTGGATGCCGAAGGCGCCGGCCAGCGAACCTGCGCCGGCCGCGATGATCTCCTCGTTGACGACCGCGCGGAAGCGGTAGTCCTGGAGCATTCCGGCACCGCCGAACTCGTCGGGCACCGACAGGCCGATGATGCCCGCCTCGCCCGCGGCCAGCATGGTCGCGCGGTCGATCTCGCCGGCGGCATCCCACTGCTCGCGCTTCTCATTCGTCACGTAGCGCTTGACGAACTCCTTGACGACGTCACGGAACGCCTCGTGGTCCTCGTCGTAGATGTCGCGCTCCATGTTGCGCCTTCCTCTCATCCTCGAGTGTGCCGAGATGATCCCCGGTTGGAATCGCATCTCACTGCTTATGGTACTCAGTTTCAGGAGATGACGGATGCCGCGTGCCGGCGACCTGGGCCTGCCGCTGCGCGTCGCACCCTGTCGTCAGCCGAGGTAGCCGGGCGCCGGGTCGAGCGCGAAGAACTCCTCCAGCGAGGTCCAGCCGCCGTCGTGATACGCCCTCGCGAGCTCCGGACCGATGAAGCGCAGGTGCCATGGCTCGGCGGTGTACCCGGTCACCGGCGTCTTGCCTTCGAGATAGCGGACGATCCACCCGTGCTCCCACGCGTGCTCGGCGATCCACTGGCCCTGCGGGGTCGCGGCGAGCTGGTCGAGAGTGCCGCACGCGCCGGCGCAGGCGACGACGTCGGCACCGAGGCCCAGCTGATGCTCGCTGTAGCCGGGACGCGCGCTCACCTGGTCGGCGCGTTCGCCCCGCTCGGCGAAATGGCGGCCGTAGGTCTGCTGCTGCGTCTCGTACGAGCGGAATCCGCTCTCGAGGGCGACCTCGCCGACGCCGGCGTCGCGCGCTGCCGTGACGAGTGATGCGAGGGCGGATGCCGCGTCCGCGCGGAGTGCGCCGCCCTCGATGCTGCGCACGCCGTCGGGCAGCACCAGGCCGCTCGGGCGGTAGTCGATGGGGCTCGCCGGGCGGATCTTGTCGACGACGGCCCAGATGCGAGCCGAGTCGCCGAGATTCACGCACGACGCCCGGCCCTCGACGATCGCGGCGCGGAACGCCTCGCCGCCGCCCGCGGCGATGATCGCTCCCTCGTCGTTCCCGGATTGGAGGGCGGCGACCACGTCGGGGACGGCGCAGATGTCGGCCGCCGGAGGAGTCTGCTCCACGTCCGGCACCGGGAGCTGCTCGACCGTCTCGGGCTGCACCGCCGTCATCGTGACCGCTGCATCGGCGCCGACGTCGTCGGCCGCGGGTGGCAGCATCATCGCCGTCATCGCCGCCGAGCCCATCAGCAGCACCGCGCCGGCGGTCAGGCCGGCCGCGACGGCCAATCGGCGCGTGAGCAGTCGCGGCCTCGCATGACGCACCGGCTGCGCGTCGTCGTCGACCTCGAGCAGCTCCGCCGCGCGCGCGGCACGGCGCTCGCTCCACGCCGGGCGCGACGCGGGCCGGGCGCGGCGTCGGCCTCTCACCCGCGTCTCCGGGGCGGTGCTGGCGGCGAGGCCGACCGGGGCCTCCGCCTCGGCCCTGGTCTGCTGGAGCTCGAGCGGGAGCGCCGACGGCGCCGCGGCCGCGGTCGCGACCGACGCCGGGACGAAGTCGTCGCTCGGGAGCTCGAAGCTCACGACCGGCGCCGTGGTGAGCGGGACGGTCAAGGCTGAGCCGGCGGCGGCAGGCCGGTCCGAGGCTGAGCCGGCGGCGACGACCGGGACGGTCGGGTCCGAGGCAGCGGCGACCGGATCGGCGGCGGCCGGATCGGCGGCGACCGGGACGGGGGCGGCCGCATCGGCGGCGGCAGGATCGCCAGTAGCCCAAGGCTGTGCGGCCGCGACTGCGGGCGATTCCGCTGCGCGGGCACGCCGCGCAGCCTCTTCGCGCATCGCCCGGGCGGCGCGACGAGTCTCGGGGGCGGCTCGGGGGGTAACGAGCCCGCCAGGCTCCGTCACGCTGCCATTCTTACCCGAGTCAGCCGTTTTCGGCCAGGCGAGCTCCGCTGCGCCTCTCGATGTTCGAGCGCATCACCATACACCTTGACTTGTGTTCGAAGCTTTGTTCTCATAGAGAGATGCGATGGCACGGTCAGGAACTCGGAGTGGCGGATGCCGCGGCCCTGCCCGGTCTCGAGCAGCTGAACGGCCTGGTGCGCTCGGTGACCACCCCGGAGTTCGCCGGCGTGACCTTCCACGAAGTCCTCGCCAAGTCGGCGCTGAACCACGTCCCGAGCGCGTCGGCCATGCCCTTCGACTGGACCGTGAACCCCTACCGCGGATGCAGCCACGCATGCGTCTACTGCTTCGCCCGGGGAACGCACGAGTACCTCGAGCTCGACGCAGGGCGCGACTTCGACACGCAGGTCGTCGTCAAGGTCAACGTGGCCGAGGTGCTCGAGAAGGAGCTGCGCCGGGGCAGCTGGCATCGCGAACCGGTCATGCTCGGCACGAACACCGACCCCTACCAGCGCGCCGAGGGGCGTTACAAGCTCATGCCCGGGATCGTGTCAGCCCTCACCGAGTCGGGCACGCCGTTCTCGATCCTCACCAAGGGCACGCTGCTGCGGCGCGACCTGCCGCTGCTCACGGATGCCGCGAGAAACGTACACGTGACCCTCGCGATGTCGATCGCGGTGTTCGACGACGAGCTGCAGCACCTCATCGAGCCCGGCACACCGAACGCCACCGCCCGCCTCGAGACCGTGCGGGCCGCGACCGAGGCCGGCTTCAAGGTGACGGTGTTCCTGATGCCGATCATCCCCCACCTCACCGACTCGATCGCCGCGATCGACCACGCGCTCACCCGCATCAAAGAGGCGGGCGCGGTCCGGGTCGTCTACGGCGCGCTGCATCTGCGGCCCGGCGCCAAGCAGTGGTTCCTGCAGTGGCTCGGGGAGCGGCATCCGGAACTCGTCTCGTCGTACCGGGGGCTGTACCCGGGTGCGACCGCCAACGCGCCGAAGGCCTACCGCGCGTGGCTGGCCAAGCGCGTGCGTCCCCTCCTGCGGGTCCACGGCCTCGACGGACGCGCCGAAGAGGAGCACCCGCGCGGCACGCCTGTGGCCGGCCTGGCCGACCGCGCCGACGCGCGCAGCGCGCCGCCGATCGTCACGACCTCGCGCGGGCGAGCGGCGGCCGCATCGCCGAGAGCGGCAGCGGCGCGGCCGGCAACCGGGTCGGAGGCATCCGCTCGGCTCTTCTGAACCGCGCGATGACCGAGCCGGGCTCGGCGCACGGCCGGAACCCCTACGCCGCCACCGACACCGCGTCGAACTCGTCGACCACCGGCGGCGCGGCCGCCGCGATCGGAGCCTGGACGTGCGCGAGCACCGCGTCGAGCACGAGGTCGGCCGTCAGGATGCGGCTGTGCCCGAGCCCGGTGGTCGCCAGAAGCTCCGCGCCGGGGTTCGCCGACGCGATGCGCCGAGCCTCGCCGAACGGCACCATCCGGTCGCCCTCGTCGTGAACGACGAGGAGCGGCACTCCCGCCGCCAGCGGCCGCCGCACGCTCGACAGCCATGCGAACGGGTCGGACTGGCCCGGGAAGTACCGGCTCGCGAAGCGATCCCGCATGCGCGCCGACACGGCGTCGGGATAGCGGAGCATCGCCTGGAACTGCTCCAGCAGCAGGTCGGCGTCGGCCGGTGCGGCGATCGTCACGACGCGCGCGGCGTCGGTTCCGCCGGCGACGCCGACGAGTGCGGCCAGGCCGCCGAAGGAGTGGCCGACGATGGCGTCGAAGGAGCCGTACCGCTCTTGAAGCAGCGTGAAGACGTCGAGCCAGTCGACGAGATACGTCCGTCGGCCGCCCGACGCACCGTGCGCCGGCGCGTCGAAGGCGACGACGCGGTAGCCCTCGGCGACGAGGTCGCGCACGAGCATCGAGAACTGGCTCGCGCGACCGCTCCAGCCGTGCGCGAGGACCACGGTCCGCCCACCGCCGCCCCACTCGTATGTCTCGACGTCGACGCCGCGGCGGTCGACGCCGGCGATCCGCAGCGTGCCGCGCCGGGCGCGCGACATCGTCTGCTCATCGTCGTCGTGGATCGGACGCGGCCGGGCGACGTGCCCGAACAGCGGCATGGCGACGGCCGCGCCCCACCGCGGCGAGAGCCTGGCGGCGGTCCGGACGTAGAAGCCGGCGGCGTTCAGTGCGAGATCCATGATGCTCCGATCCAAAGAATACGAACGGTCGTACTTATGAATACGAACGATCGTACGGTAATCTGACGGTGTGACACAAGCCCCGATCGACCGCCGCCGCCTGCGAGGCGACGAGTCCCGTCGCGCCGTGCTCTCGCACGCCGTCGACACAGCGACGGTCGACGGCCTCGATGGCCTCACGATCGGGCGGCTGGCGGATGCCTCGGGCTACAGCAAGAGCGGCATCGCGACGCTGTTCGGCTCGAAGGAGCAGCTGCAGCTCGCGGTGGTCGCCTCCGCGCGCGAAGTGTTCGTCGACCGCGTCGTCGCGCCGGCCCGCGCCCGCACGCCGCGTGGCCTGGTGCGCATCTGCGCGCTGCTGTCGGACTGGCTGGACTACTCCCGCGACCGCGTCTTCAGCGGCGGCTGCTTCTTCGCCGCGACCTCGGTGGAATTCGACGCCAAGCGCGGCGCGGTCCGCGACGCGATCGTGGCCGCCTCGGGCGAGTGGGAGGACTACCTCACCGTCAGCATCGAGCACGCGATGGCTGCGGGCGAGCTGCCGCTGCTCGACGACGCCCGGCAGCTCACCTTCGAGATGGTGTCGTTCCTCGAAGCGGCCAACACCCGCTCCCTCCTCCACGCCAGCGTCGAGCCGTATGCCCGCGCCGAGGCGGCGCTGCGCGCACGTCTGACCTCGCTCGGCGCCGACCCGGCGCTCGTCGCGTCGATCGGGGCGACATCCGCCTGATCCGGCTCAGTGCGGAGAGCGGACGGATGCCGGGGCCCCGGCATCCGTCTCCCTCCGAGGCGGAGCGTCAGCGCGCGGGAACCGCCGCGCGGATGGCCGCGGCGTAGGCGATGTAGCCCGACGCGGTGGGGTGGAAGCCGGCGGTCGTGTTGAACCAGCTCCAGTCGTTGATCCACGGTGCCGTGCTGCCGATGCCGTGGCCGGCGAAGTCGTCCTCGACGTCGACGAACTCGGCGCCGTTGGCGACGGCCACCCGCTCGATCACGTCGTTCAGCACCACGGTCTGCGCGTTGACCTCATCCGCCCACGCGTACTTCGAGTTGACCCCGCCGCTCAGCGCGAACAGGAGCGGATAGCCGGCGACCACGATGCGCGCGGCGGGCGCCTTCGCCCGGATCGCCGCGATCACGGCCGCGATGTTCGCGGCGAAGGCATCGGAGGTCGCGATCGCCCCACCGGCGGCGATCTTGGACGCGCAGGTCGAGGTCGGGAGCACGAAGCAGTTCTGCATCACGTCCGCGAAGCCGACGTCGTTGCCGCCGACGGTCACCGTGACCAGGGCCGCACCGGCGGGCACCGCGGAGGTCTGCGCGATCACCGCGGACGTGTTGGCGCCGGAGCACGCCGGGAACGCCGCGAGCAGCTTGTCGGCGTCGGCGTCCAGCAGCTTCGGGTAGCTCCTGGAGCTTCGGTAGCACGACGTGTCGAGGTAGCTCCCGGCACCCACGCCTGCCGCGAATGAGTCGCCCACCGCGGCGTAGACCGGCTCGGTGCTGCCTCCTCCCCCTCCGCCGCCGGGCTTGCCGCCGCCGTTGCCGCCGCCACCGCCGCCGCCGGGCTTGGCGGCGACCACGGGCGCCGCTCCTGCCGCCTCGGCAGGCAGGGCGACGACCACGAGGCACGCCGCCATGAAGATCGCGATCAGCGCCGCGATCACGCCACCCCCGTGCTCGTGCTCGTGCGCGTGCGCGCGCGCAGACGATCCGTCCATCGGAAACCCCCAGTCCTTCGACTCCCCAGCCGATCGACGCCCTCGTCGATGGACTCACCTACACCACCGGCGCCACCCGGCCGAAAGAGGTGCGCCGGCGAGAGCTCCCGTCCGACGAACCCCGCTCAGGCCCGCACGATGCGAACGCGACACGTCGGGCGCCCCTTCCAGGACGCCCGCCGTGCCGGTCACGCGATGGTCAGCGCTTCCAGGGACCGTGCTTGCCTCCCGGCACGTCGTTGCGGCTCCACCACTGTGCGGTGTACGTGACGCCGCCGTAGACGACCTGGTCGCCCTTGACGTAGATGCGGTCGGCGTACCAGTCCTGGACGGTGTCGGGGTCGACGCCGCACGCCGTGAGAGTGCTCCACGGACCGCGGGCCGACGCCCCCGGCTCGTCGCCCTTGGCGTACCACTGCGCCGCGAACACGAGGCCGTCGAGGTACACGAGCTCACCGCCGCGATACGTCGTGCTCGCGTTCCACGGCCGGGCCGCGGCATCCGGAGTCGCCGCGCACTGCCGCCCCTCCGAACCGGCGACCGGGCCGGGAGCCGCTGCCCGCAGCACCTCGGCCGACGCGGCCGGGAGGTCGCCCGCGACGTCGTTGCCGACCTCCCAGAAGTCGACACCGCCCAGCCCCTTCGACAGCGCCCACGCCGTCTTCTCGGCCACCGCGAGCTCGTCGTCGAACGACCAGAAGTGGCGGGCTCCGGAGTCGTAGCCCCATGTCGCGTTGAACCGGCCGTCGGCGGTGTACTCGTGGTGGATCTCGAGGTCGCGCGCCTTCAGCTGGTCCCACGTGATCTGGCCGAGGCCTCCGCCCGAGATGGTCCACGGCTGCGGCTCGGCGTCGGTCCACCCCTGCCCGTAGGCGGCGAGGCCCAGGTTGAGCTTGGCCGGGTCGACGCCGGCGTTGATGTACGACGCGACGACCGTGTCGAGGCCGAGGCCCCAGTTGTGCGCCGGGTCGCCGTAGACGTTGCCCTGGTGACCGGTCTCGGCGCTCCACGAGCCCCACAGGTCATAGCCCTGGAGGTTGCCGTAGTCCAGGCTCGCCCAGAGCTCCGGCGTGTTCCAGCCGCCCGCACCGATCTGCGTCGGGCCCGCCGGCAGGAAGGCCGAGATCTCGTAGTCGGCCCCCGTCTCGCCCTCGAGCGCGTCCAGCTGGGCACGCAGTTCGGCCGCGAAGGCGATGAAGTTCGCCTTGTCGTTGACGGGGTCGACGCTGTTGCCGACCTCCTGCGCCCAGTCCGGAGCGCCCGGCCACTCCCAGTCCAGGTCGAAGCCGTCGAACACACCGGCTGCGACGCCCGGTCCGCCGCGCCCGTCGATCAGCGGCAGATCGCCGCGGATGTACAGGTCGATGCAGGACTCGGCGAGCGCGGCCCGCCGCTCAGCGGTGGCGACCGCCTTCGAGAACGACTTCGACCACGACCACCCGCCGAGCGACACGTTGACCTTCAGGTCGGGGTAGAGGCGCTTGAGCTGCTTCAGCTGGTTGAAGTTGCCGGCCAGCTTCTGCTTCGGGGTGTCGGCGATTCCCAGCACGGACTGTTCAGCCGTGAAGGCATGCACGAAGTCGCTGTCGGCGTCGCCGGCGGTGTCGGTCTGGCCGGGACCGGCCGCCGGCGTGTCGGAGATGAAGCACGTGTACGGCTCCACGTCGGCGAGGCCCTGCACGCCCGCGGCGCGCGCGGCGTCGAGGGCCGCCTGATCGCCGGCGATGTTGCCGAACGAGTAGTTCAAATGCGTGAGGTTCGCCCCGGCGGGGCCGTCGACGAACAGGCGCTTCACCGTGGCCTGCGCCTCGCCGGTGGCACGCCATTGCCCGTAGTAGCCGACGTTGCGGTAGCCGTTGATCGTGGTGGTGGGGGTCGGCGCCTCCTCGGCCGCGGCGACCGCGGGCGGAGAGGCGAGGAGGCCGACGGCGAGAGCGCCGGTGAGGGCGGCGGCGAGCGCCGGGAGGGGATGTTTCAGCACACAAGCTCCTTCGGTTGTGACGGGGGAGGCATCCGTTCGCGGTATTTAGGTAACCGTCCTAACAAATACCGTCGTCACCATTCTGGCATCGAATGCCCGCCCGCCGGAAGGGTGCGAAGCCGAATCCCGCAGCCTGGTGCCGCGCAGCCTGGTGCGACGGCCTGCGTTGCGCCACCATGGCGACATGGCGAGGTTCCTGCTGACGGCCATGCCCTTCACCGGCCACGTCACGCCGCTCCGCGCGGTGGCGCAGGCGCTCGTGGCGCGCGGGCACGACGTGCGCTTCTACACGGGCGAGGCGTTCCGCGCCGGGGTCGAGGCATCCGGCGCCGTCCTCATCCCGTGGCGCATCGCCCCGGACTTCGACGAGAACGATATGAGTGCGACCTTTCCGCGACTTCAGGGGAGGAAGGGTCTGCGGCAGGTCTTCATCAACCTGCAAGACCTCATGATCGACACCGCGCCGGCGCAGGTCGCCGATCTGCAGGCGGAATGGGACCGCGAGCCGTGGGATGCGATCGTCGCCGACGACACCTCTGTCGGAGCGGCGCTGTTCGCCGACCGCTCCGGCTGCCCCAGGGTCACCGTCGCCGTGGTGCCGCTCAGCCTGTCGAGCTCGCAGGGACCACCGAGCGGGATGGGGCTGACGCCCGGCCGCACGCCGCTCGCCAAGGGGAGGGATGCCGCCCTTCGCGCCATCGCGCCCTTGGCGATGCGCCCGCTCACCAAGCCGCTCGTGCGCGCCCGGATCGCGGTCGGGCTTCCGCCGGCGCCGCTCACCTTCGAGCAGACGGTGCTCTCACCCCAGCGCGTGCTCGCCTCCGGGTCGCCGTCACTGGATTTCGCGCGCTCCGATCGTCCTGCCCAGCTCGAGTTCGTCGGACTGCTCTCGGTTGCGGCATCCACCGCTCCCCTGCCCCCGTGGTGGCCCGACCTCGATGGCCGCACCGTCGTACACGTGACGCAGGGGACGCAGAACATCGACGCGACGGATCTCATCCGGCCCGCGCTCGACGCCCTCGCCGACCGGGACGTGCTCGTCGTCGTCTCGACCGGCGTCCCCGGCCGGAACGAGCTGCCCTTCCCCGTCCCCTCGAACACGCGCATCGCGGGCTTCGTGCCGTATGACGCGCTGCTCCCCCGCGTTCGCGTCATGATCACCAACGGCGGCTGGGGCGGCACCCTCGCCGCGCTCGGTCACGACGTGCCGCTGGTCATCGCCGGCGGCGACCTCGACAAGCCCGAGATCGCGGCGCGCGTCGCGTGGATCGGCGCCGGCGTGAACCTCCGCACGGGCACCCCGACCGTCGCACAGGTCGCGCGCGCCTACGAGCACGCGTCGACGGATCCGGCGATGAAGGCCGCCGCCGGCCGCGTCGGCGCCGACCTGCGCTCGCGGGGCGGGGCCCCGCGGGCTGCGGAGCTGATCGAGCAGTTCGCCGCCGCGCCCCTACCATGACGGCGCGGGGGTCAGCGTCCGGCGAGCTCCGCGAGCAGCCCGTCGCCGGGGCGAACCTCGTCGAAGGGCGCCTCGATGTCGGCGCGCTCGAGCAGGTCGGCGAGCCGCTCGCGCCGACCACGCGTGACGAGGGTGACGACCGTGCCCGCTCGCCCCGCCCGGCCGGTGCGTCCTGAGCGGTGCAGATAGGTCTTGTACTCGTCGGGCGCGTCGGCCTGCACCACGAGATCGATGTCGTCGACGTGGATGCCGCGGGCCGCGACATCCGTCGCCACGAGCACGCCGATGCGACCCGACGTGAGCTTCTCGAGGTTGCGGGTGCGACGGGCCTGATCGAGGTCGCCGTGCAGCGCGAGCGCGCGGATACCGTCCTCGCCGAACTGCTCGGCGAGCATCTCGGCGAACGCGCGCGTGCGCGTGAACACCAGCGTCTTGCCATCGCGGTCGACCAGCGACCGCAGGATCTCCCGCTTGTCGCGGTGGTCGACCACCAGCACGCGATGGTCGATCGTGCCCGAGCGCTGGGTCTCGCCGGCCACCTCGACGACGGCGGGCTCCGACAGGAACTCACGCACCAGTGTCTCGACCTGCCCGTCCAGCGTCGCCGAGAAGAGCAGCCGCTGCGCGTCGCGCGGCGTGCGGCGCATGAGTCGCTGCACCGGCTCGAGGAAGCCGAGGTCGCACATGTGGTCGGCCTCGTCGAGCACGGCGATCCGCACCTGCCCGAGATCCAGGGCGCGCGACTCCACGAGGTCCTCGATGCGGCCGGGCGTGCCGATGACGATGTCGACGCCCTTCTTCAGCGCCCCCAGCTGACGCGCGTGGGGAACACCGCCGTAGATCTGCGTCGTGAAGAGACCCACGCTGCGCGCGATCGGCTGGATCGTCGCGTCGATCTGGAGCGCGAGCTCCCGCGTGGGCGCGAGGATCAACGCCCGCGGCGGGCGCCCGATCTCGCGCTTCTGGCCGGCCTGCGACCGCAGCACGCTCTCCACGAGCGGGGCGCCGAACGCGATGGTCTTGCCCGAGCCGGTGCGGCCGCGCGCGAGCACGTCGCGTCCGTCGAGGATCGCCGGGATCGTCGCCGACTGGATGGGGAACGGATGCTGCGCCCCGAGCTCGGCGATCGTCTTGACGATGTTCTGTCCGAGGCCGAGATCGCCGAACGTCACGCCCTCGACATCACCGGCGACGACGGCGTCGGCCTCCAGGCGCTCGTGGACGACGTCGGTGCGGACGGAGTCGCCGCCGCGTCCGGCCGAGCCCCGGTCCTCACGCCGCGGCGCCGGGTCACGCCGTGACGGCCCTCCCTGGCCGCGCTTCTCCCGGTGAGTGGCCGATTCGCGGTGCGGGCCATTGGATCTCCCGGCTCTCGGCTGATCCGTACGACGCGTCGCGGCGTCGCGGCCCGTGCCGCCGGCATCCCGGCGCTCCGCGCCGCCCGCGTCGGCGGAGCGGCCCCGGGCGTCGCGCGCGTGCGTGCGGATGGCGCGAGCCTCGTCGCGCCCCGCGCGCTCCTGCTCCGTCCAGCGCCGCTTGCCGGCGCCATCGTGCCCACGGCCGTCAGCGGAGCCCGTCGCCCCCTCGGGAGCAGCACCGGCGCGATACCCACGGTGACCAGGACTTCTGCTGCCGGCCTTCCCCACCGACGACTCCCCCGGGCGCCGCTTGCCGTCCGCTGCCTCGCGGCCCTCGGCCGCGGCGCGGTACTTGGGGTTGTAGCGAGGATCGAAGTTCTTCGCCGCGCGTCCGCCGCCGGGCTTCTTGTTCTTGGGCATCCGGCTCCTCCTGAGTGCGGGTCCGCGGCACTCGCCGATCGCCGCACGCGAAGGCGCGTGACCGGCCCCACCAGCGTACCTGCGCGGATTGTACGGCCGGCCGCCAATACCGCTTTCCGGGGGGCCGGCGCAAGTCGTGGCCAGCGGTCTTTCGGTTGAGCAAGTTACTGTTACGGAAGGCGGCTCGCCGCCGTCCAGCCTTCGCGGGCTGAACTGGGGAATTGTCGCAAGTCACCGATGGGCCCCGGACCGGGGTCCATGGGGGGCCGTTCGGCACCGGACTCGTCGCACCTAACGATCGTGAGTCTCGAATGTCTCCCACGACCACTGCCGACCCACTCAGCGCCGGACCGGGGCCCTGCTCCGCCGACACAGGGGGTTCGACAGCGACGTTCCCGCTGACGACGGTCGATCATGCCGTGCCGACCTTGCCCCCCGCCGCGGCGGTGGCCGGGGCCGTGAGCACGACGGTCGGCGACGTGGCTGCAGCCGCATCGACGGCCGTCTCAAGCACGGCTCGACCGGGTGCGGATGCCTCCGCCACCGCCGAGCCGCTTGCACCCGCGCCGGAACCCGCAGAAGCCGACCCGGCCGCGATCGCCCACAAGGTGGGGCGCTTCGCCGTGCTCTCGCTGCCCGTGGGTGTGGCGGTGTCGATCCTCAGCACCCACGACGCGACCTGGTGGCAGCTCCACTTCTCGCAGCTGGGAACGCACTCGGACTTCTCGGGCCGCGTGTTCAACTCGATCACGATCCTCTCGGGCTTCCTGCTGGCCACCTACGGCGTGTTCCTCGCGGTCGCGCTGCCGGCCGCCTCGCCCCTGTCACGACGCCGCGCGCGCCGGCACGCACGCCCCGCAGCACTGAGGGCGGGCCGCGAGGGTCGCCCGAGTCGCGCGTTCCGGGCGTCGGTGGTCTCAGCAGGCCTCCACCTCACCGGCGTGGGACTGGTGCCGATCCCGGTCAGCCCCGTGATGCATGACGTCATCGCCACCGGACTCGGCCTGTCGTTCCTCGCCACCGTCGCCACCGGCCTCGCGATCCCCGGTCGCAGCCGCGGCTTCCGGTGGGGCACGGCGCTGTGCGTCGGCCTCCTCGCCGTCGGCATGGTGGCGCTCACCGCCGGCTTCATCACGCTCGCGCTGTTCGAGTTCGTGGCGTTCGTCACGATGGGCATCTGGCTGCTCCGGCTCCCCCGCGTGCTCGCACGCCCGCACTCGCCCACCGCTCGCTCCTCACTCGCGCGCCGCGCGACCCGTCGCGCCGCCGCCCGTCGCACCACTCGCGCCGCAGCCGCGCGTCGCGCCGCCCGCCCCGCAGGCACCGGTCCCGCCGCCGGACGTCGTCGCCCGGGCACGACCGCAGAATGGATGCCATGGCAGAACCCGTGGCCCACCCCATCACCGTCGCGATCGAGCGCCGCATCGACCCCTCCCGCACCGCCGAGGCGACGAGCTGGATGCAGGCCGGCACCGACCTCGCTGCGGGCTTCGCGGGCTTCCTCGGGTCGGGCTGGGTTCGCGCGGGCGAGGGCAGCGACCTCTGGTACATGCTCTACCGCTTCAGCGACATCCCGACGCTGGAGGCATGGGAGGACTCGCCCCAGCGGTCGTGGTGGCTGGACTCCGGCCGCGCCTTCGCCAGCGAGGTCAGGGTCGAGCGGCGCACCGGCATCGAGGGGTGGTTCGACGCTCCGTTCGCGACCCACGTCGAGTCGCGTGATACGGGCGGCGGCGCTCCGCCGGCCACCGGACCGGTCCAGCAGCCCATCCCGGCCGCCCCGCCGCGGTGGAAGCAGGCCGTCACGATCTGGCTGGGCTTCTTCCCCACGAACCTCCTCGCGTCGTGGCTCCTCGGGTTCGTCCCCGGTTTCACGGAGTGGCCGCTGATCGCCCGTGTGCTGCTGTCGACCGTGCTGCTCACGCCCGTCATGACGTACGCGGTGCTGCCGTGGGTGACACGGATGCTGCGCCCCTGGCTCCAGCGCTGAACCTCTGCTCACGGGTGCGCGGGCATCGATCCGGGCTGTCCGGCCGGGCCCCGGCATCCGTGATCGAATCTTGTCTGTCGGGTGCCCCCTCGCCGGCGCGGGCGGCCGTACTCTGACCTCGTGAGCACACTGAACACCTCGCCGGTGCCCGATTCCGAGACGCCGACACCGGGTCGCCGCGCCGAGTCCGAGGCGGTCTACGCCGCCCTTTCCGCCGGCGTGCTGGGCGCTCTCTACGGCTTGCTCGTCGGACTCTTCGCACCCGACCTGCAGCTGGCGGGCGAGGCGGATTCGTTCGCCGTGTGGGCCGCGTGCGGTGCGGCGGTCGTCGCGGCGGCGGCCTCCACGATGGAGTACTGGCGCTCACGCGACCGTCCCGGCCAGGAGTGGCGGCAGTCGCTGCCGTCGTGGAAGTACATCGTCAACACGATCTCGGTCGTGATCGTGCACACCGCGCTCGCCTTCGTCGCGGTCTACGCGCTCTACCGCGTGCTGGCGATGGGCTTCATCGGCCTTCCCCTGATCACGTTCTGGGCGGTCGTGCTGATGGCCGTGACCCTGGGGCTCACCACCTGGATCGTCTACCTCTCGGTGTCGGCGATGACCACGCAGCGCATGTCGTCGCTGCTCCTGGCCTTCATCGCGATCGGCACGCTCACGGCGATGGTGACCACGCCCGACCCACGGTGGTGGACCATCCACTTCAGCCACCTCGGCACGTTCGAGGACGACCTCTCCAGCTGGGTGTTCAACGGCACGCTCATCGCGGCGGGCCTGCTCGTGACGACCTTCGCGGTCTACATCGCCAACGACATGCGCGCGCTCGCCGAGGCCGGCGTGCTCGAGAACCCGCGCGGTCCGCGCATCGTGCCGGTGCTGTTCGTCGTGATGGGCATCATGCTCGCGTGCGTCGGCATCTTCCCGGTCGACGTGAACCTCGCCCTCCACAACCTCTCGGCGTCGGGCATGGCCGCGATGTTCCTCGTGCTCCTCATCGGCGGGCCCAACTTCCTGCGCGGGATGCCGCGCACCTACTTCGTCGCCTCCTGGGGGTTCCTGGGCGCGATGGTGGTGTCGGTGGTCCTCTTCATCCCCGCGATCGGCTACTTCTCGCTGACCGCGTTCGAGATCATCGTCTTCGCGCTGATCTTCGGCTGGATCGCCGTCTTCATCCGCTTCCTCGGCGTCGCCGGACGCAGGGACTGATGATGACGGATGCCGCGGCCCCCGGCATCCGTCGCACACTGCTCGATCGGGGCACCGGTGACGGAAGGCGGCCAGATGGCGACCCTCGGCAACATCACGTTCTACGCGGACGATCCGCGCGCGCTCGCGCACTTCTGGGCGGAGGTGTTCGGGTACCCGGCCGCCGAGTGGGAGGACCCGCTCCGACAGGAGCTGCTCGACTCGGGACTGACGCAGGACGACCTCGACAAACGCGGGCTGGCGGAAGACCCCGAAGGGATCGGCCCTCGGCTCTTCTTCCACCACGCCGAGGGTCCGAAGGAGGGGCGCAACCGGCTGCACCTCGACATCAATGTCGCGCGCGAACCTGACGACCCGGCCTCGAACCCGGCGGCGCTCGACGCCGAGAAGGACCGGCTCGTGGCGCTGGGCGCCACGGTCGTGCGACTCGTCGACCAGCAGTGGGGTCCGTCGCACGAGCGGTACTACCAGATGCAGGACCCCGAGGGGAACGAGTTCTGCCTCCAGTGAGTCCCGCAGCTCACGCCTGTTCGTCCTCCTCGGGTTCGAACGTCGACGGCTCACCCGTGTGACCGGCGGCCACGCCGTCGGGGTCGTCGGGGATCGTGTGGTCCTGCCCGAGGCCGCCCGGCTTCGGGGTGCCCTCGTGGTCCTGCTTCGGAGTGTCCTTGTTCTCGCTCATCGTCGGCCTCCCGGTCGGTTGGTGGGACTCTCAGCCGGTCCCGCGGTCGCGCGGACCCCGGTTGACAAACGGGGCCGCTGCGGGGTCGGGCCGGCACGCCCCGGGGCGTGCCGGGCTCACTCCGGCCACTTCCCGATGTCGCATGTGGGTGCCACCATCTGTAGAACAGATGTTCGACAGGAGGCCGCGATGCGGGGTGAGGCGACCGTGCTGCACGCCGACCTCGACGCCTTCTACGCCTCGGTCGAGCAGCGTGACGCGCCGGAGCTGCGCGGGCGGCCCGTGATCGTCGGCGGCGGCGTGGTGCTGGCCGCGAGCTATGAGGCGAAGGCCCGTGGTGTGCGCACCGCGATGGGCGGGCGCCAGGCGCGCGATCTGTGTCCGGACGCCGTGGTGGTCCCGCCGCGCATGGAGGCGTACTCCGCGGCGAGCAAGGCGGTGTTCGCGATCTTCCGCGACACGACGCCGCTCGTCGAGGGCATCTCGATCGACGAGGCCTTCCTCGAGGTCGGCGGACTCAGGCGCATCGCCGGAACCCCCGAGCAGATCGCCGTGGGGCTGCGTCAGCGAGTGCGCGCCGAGGTCGGGCTGGCCATCTCGGTCGGCGTCGCACGGACCAAGTTCCTCGCCAAGGTCGCGAGCGCCGTCAGCAAACCCGATGGACTGCTGGTCGTCGAGCCCGGCGAGGAGGAGTCCTTCCTGCTGCCGCTGCCCGTCGAGCGGCTGTGGGGGGTGGGCGCGGTCACCGCGGAGAAGCTGCACCGGCTCGGCATCCGCACCGTCGGGCAGCTGGCCGAGCTCGAGGCCGCGACCGCCGAGCGGCTGCTGGGCAGAGCGGCCGGCGCGCACCTGCACGCGCTGGCCCGGCTGCGGGACCCGCGCCCGGTCGACAGCACCCGCCGCCGCGGGTCGATCGGCTCGCAGCGCGCGCTCGGCACGCGTCCGCGCTCACCCGACGAGCTCGAGGTCATCCTCACGCAGATCATCGATCGGCTGTCCCGTCGCCTGCGCGACGGCGATCGCGTGTGCCGCACCGTCGTGCTGCGGCTCCGCTTCGGCGACTTCACAAGGGCCACGCGCTCGCGCAGCCTCCGCTCAGCGACCGGCAGCACGACGGTGCTGCTGGGCATGGCGAGAGGCCTGCTGGCCGCCGCCCAGCCCGAGATCGCCGAGCGCGGCATCACGCTGATCGGCGTCTCGTTCGCGCAGCTGGCCCGCGCCGACAGCGTGCCGCCCGAGCTGCCGATCGACTGGGACGACGGCGTGCGCCTCGACACCGTGCTCGACGCGGTGCGCGACCGCTTCGGTGCGGCATCCGTCTCCCGCGCCGCACAACTCGGACGCGATCCTGGGTGGTCGACGCCGGTGCTCCCCGAGCACGAGTGACCGCGAGCTCGGTTGTCGGGGTGGGGCTCAGGAGGAGGTCGAGGGCGGGTAGACGGCGACGGTCCCCTCGCGAGAGCGGTTGGCGAGGACGATCGCGAGGATGCCGAGCCCGAGCGTGCCGGCGAGGAAGCCGAGGGTCCCGAGGGCGGAGAGCAGCCCCGGCATCTGCATGAGGGCGTCCGGTGCGGCGACACCGATGAGCTGCGGCAGCACCCAGAGGACGACCTGACCGACGAGCACCCACAGCGGTGCCCAGTTCCACGGTCGGTGCACGACCCGTGCTCGGGCGACCTGCATCGCGGCGATCACCCCGGCGAGCAGCGGCAGCACCATCGACAGGTACGTCCAGAACAGCCAGGCATCCGCCTGATCGGGGGCCCACGGTCCGGCCAGCAGGTTGACGATGGAGTGGGTCAACGGCCACAGGGCGACGATCGCCGCCGACGCCAGGCCCAGCGGCCGGCGCGCGACGACGCTCCCCTCGCGGCTGAGGCCGACCGCGAGCAGGAGGACGGCGGCGGCCCACAGCAGGTCCGCGAGGAGCGAGAGGGCGGCGGTGGCGCCCGGTGCACCGAGGAACGACCCGCGGAGCATGCCGACGACGCCGCAGCCCACGAGTCCGATGCCGCCCGCCAACCACGTCGCCCTGCGCCCCTGCATGACCCCCACGCTAGCGCCGGCCGGCGCGCGCTCGCGCCCGAACCGCATCGCGCTCCGGGTCTCGGGCGCTATCGATCGGCGGGCGTCGCCGTCAGCGTCGCGGAGTCAGGCGGAGGGTGGATGCCGCGGCCTCGGCAGTGACCATGCTCCGGGCAGCGAGATCTCCGTACTTGCTGCGGTATGCCGCGTCGACGGTCGCGGCATCCGTCTCCCCCGTCGCCTCGACGATCACGTCGACAGCGCGCTCGCCCACCCGGATCCGCGCGTGCCCAGCCCTCACCGCGCCGCCGTACCAGCCGGTCTCGCGCCGGCGCCACGTGCGGACGAACACCCCGGTCCCGGCGACGGCCACCCAGATCGTCGTCCAACGGCCGAAGCCGCCGTCCCGGCGCGGAACCGAGACCTCGACCTCGATCGCGGCGGAAAGGTCACGCAGCTGCTCTGACGACCACGGGGCGGAATCTCCGGCGACCCGCGACCGGCCATCCGGCATGGATCACCGCCTCAGCTCGCCGAGGGCGGCGAAGCGGATCATGTGCGCCTCGCCCGCGTGCAGGGTGTACTCGTGCAGCATCTTCAGGAGCGACCACCGCAGTGAACGCCCGTGCCCGAGCCCGCGCGCGTCGAGCGACGGCACGGCGGCGATCGCGGCATCCGCTCGTTCGATCTCTGTCATCCAGCCGCGCACGTCGTCCGGGGCGGTGTCCGGCGAGCCGCCGGCGAAGTCGTCGTCGCCGTAGAACTCTCGCTCGCCCTCGCCGCTGAGACCCCACCCCAGGTAGCTCGCCTCCATCTGCCGCATGTGGCGGACGAGGCCGAGCACCGACAGCTCGACCGGCGGGACGGCCCATTCCAGCGCCTGCTGCACGGACAGGTCGCGGGGCTTGCGGCGAAACTCATGCCGCTGGTAGCCGAGCCACGCGACGAGATCGGCGCGCTCGTCGCCGGTGTCGTCGGGCTCGCTCCCGCGCGAGACGTCGACGTCCGCGAGGAGCGGAGCGGATGCCTCCACCCGCGCTTCCTCGGAATCGCCCGGCGCGTTCGCGGGCCAGTCCCGCTGCAGGCCGATCGCGTCGGTGAGCGCCTCGACCGCGTCGGCCAGCTCGTCGAGCTGCTCCGCGGTCAGCGAGGGGAGCGCTGCGGCGACGCGCGAGACCAGGGCGAGCGGGTGCGATTCTCTCGATGCGTCCGAGGTCATGTGCGTCATTCTCGACGGGACGAGGCGCGTGCGCCACCACCCGGGACCGCCAGGCGTGGTCTCGCGCCGCCGCCGGTGAAAGACTGCCGGGTATGACCACGTCGGTGGTGGATCTGCTGGCCTCCCATGTCGAACGAGGCACCATGCCGGGCGCTGTCGCCGTGCTCGGCCCCGCGGACGATGAGCCGGAGCCCGTCGCGGTGGGCGCGGTGGCCATCGGCGGGCCGCCGATGGCGGCGGACGCGCTCATGCGCATCCAGTCGATGACGAAGGCGATCACGAGCGTCGCGGCGCTGCGGTTAGTGGCGGACGGGCGGCTGGGCCTCGACGACGGTCTCGAACCCTGGCTGCCCGAGCTCGCGGACCGCCGCGTGCTGACCGCCCCGACAGGGAAGCTCTCCGACACGGTGCCGGCGTCTCGGTCCATCACGCTCCGACACCTGCTGACCAACACCGCCGGGTACGGGATGATCCCCGTCCCCTCGCCGTTGCAGCACGCGATGGCCGAGAACGCCACCGAGGCGGGCCCTGACCCCGTCTCGCTCGGTGCTGACGAATGGCTCGCGCGGCTGGCCGAGCTGCCGCTCGCCTTCCAGCCCGGAGAAGGATGGCGCTACCACCACTCGTTCGCCGTGCTGGGCATCCTCCTCTCCCGAGTCACCGGCCGACCCACCGGCGATCATCTCCGCGAAGACCTTCTCGGTCCGCTGGAAATGGTCGACACCGCATTCTGGGCTCCGGCCGACCAGGCTCATCGGCTGCCCGCGGCGTATCGGCACGGCGACTCCGGCTTGGAGGAGCTGGAGCCGGCCGGAGGCGGGTTCTACGCCGGCCCGCCGCCCTTCGATGTGAGTCACGCGGAGCTCGTCTCGACGGCTTCCGACTACCTCGCCTTCCTGCGGATGCTTACACATCGTGGCATCGCGCAGACCGGCGACGCCCGAGGAGAACGCCTGCTGCGGGAGGATCTGGCGACGGCGATGGTCCGCGACCAGACCCCGGCGGCGGCGAAGTCGGCGGACAGCTTCTTCTCCCCCACCTTCTGGGACGAGATGGGGTGGGGATACGGCGTCGGCATCGAAGCGGATGGTGAACACGCGGGACGGTTCACCTGGTCAGGAGGCCTGGGCACGAACTTCTTCGTCGATCCGGACGGCACGATCGGCATCCTGCTCACCCAGGTCGAGCTGGGCGACCGGACGATGGCGCTCGTCACGGAGTTCCAGGCGCTGCGGGGATGACCGCGAGCACGACGGGCACCTCGGAGAGCCGCCCGGCCGGCTCAGCCGGTGCCTGCCCCTGGAGCGAGGGACTGAGGAATCGGTGCACCGAGTCCTCGGATGATGTCGGCGACGAGACGGTCGAGTTCCGTCCCGACCTTCGTGATCGGCTCGGACCCGAATGAGCCGAACTGCGTGCTCGGCTGGTCCAGCGTGAATCGCACCGGCTCGCCGCGCTTCTGCGTGAGTTCCATGCGCAGCGGGGCGTAGAGCATGACGCGGGGGTCGTGTCGGAACATCCGCTCGGTGACGACGGGGTTGCCGACCAGGTACGCGCAGCACCGGGAGTCGTTGCCCGCCAGGTTCATGAAGGCGTCGACCGGGCTCTTCCAGTACGCGACGAAGCCGTGGGGTGAATCGCTGACGACCTCGCTCCAGGAGGAGCGCGCGTTCACGTGCGCGGTGATGGCGTCGTCCGGCGCGAGGGGGACCAGGCGTTCGAACGCGTCGACGATGTCGTCGAAGTCTCCCGGGATCGCAAGAGAGAGGCGCCGCGTCTGCCAGACGTGCTCGGATGTGTCGGTGCTGCTGTCAGTCATCTCCCCTTCATCTTGAGAGGGGCCCATCCAGCACGGACCACGCGAACCTCGTAGTCTCGGGCGCGCTACTACGTGAGAGCCGCCCGCAGGTGCCGGCGGGAGCTGACGTCGAGCTTTCTGAAGACTTTGCGGAGGTGATAGTCGACAGTGCTCGGGCTCAGGAACAGGCGCTCGGCGATCTCGCTGTTCGTCGCACCCTCGGCTGCCAGGCGGGCGACCGAGCGCTCCTGCGGGGTCAGCGGATCGGACTCGCTGCGCTGCAACGACGTCGACGGCGCGGCAGCGGTCAGCGGTCGGAGTTCGCGCGCGGTGCGTTCGACCCACAGTGTGGCCCCGGCATCCATGAAGGCGGCTTCCGCGGTCTCGAGGTGCTGCGTCGCCTCCGCGCGTCTGCGCTGCCGGCGCAGCCATTCGCCGTAGAGCAGGTGTGCGCGCGCCGCGACAAGCGGGGTGTGTGCACGCGCGAGGCCGGCGATGGCGGACCGATAGTGCTCTTCAGCCTCGTCCGTGGCGAGCATGGCACGCAGCAGTCCGGTCAGACCCCGACCGTAATCCGTGCCGACGAGCGCCACCCGCTGCTCGATGTCGGCCAGGAGCCTGGACGCGGCGTCGGCTGGCCCGCCCCGCGCCGTCGCCTCGAGCACATCGAGGTTCACCGTGGCGAACGGCTCATCGCCTTCCACTTCGGCGGCGACTTCCTCCCAGGCGTCGCGGTAGCGCCCCTCGGCACACGCGATGTGAGCCAGCGCGTTCCGCCACGACTGTGCGGAGAAGCCTGCTCCCACCGCCAGGCTCGCCTCGACGGCATCCGCCGACTCCGCCCTCAATCCCTCCGCATCGCCGCGCCATGCTCGAACGCCCGCGCTGAGCACCCGGATGATGGCGTCGTCGCGTGAGTACCCGAGGAGGGTCAGCACCTCGGTGATCTCGTCGCTGCGGGATGCCGCCTCCGCAAGCCTGCCCGCGTCCACATCGGCGGTCACCTGCGACCCGCCGATCCAGCCGAGCCCCCACAGCGACCCCAGGCTGCGGGCAAGCGACTCGAACGCGGCGAGCATCTGAGTCCGACCTCGTTCGTCGAGGAAGTAGACGGCGAGCCGTTCCAGCAGGGTGTACGTGAAGACGGATGCGCCTGCGGAGGCTGCCTCGAGGGCGAGTGCGAGAGCTCTCCGGTACAGCGGCGCCGCGGCCCGCGGGCCATCCAGCAGAAGCGTGGCGACGGCGGAGAGAGCGGTCGGAGTGAGTCCCATCTCGCCGCCGTGCACCCGCAGCGTGCGCGCGAACTCGGCGATCTCGCGCAGGCTCACGCCATCGGCCCGGGCGCCGGCGATGATCTGCGATGCGAACGACTGCATGACGTAGTCGGCCGCGCGAGCCTCGTCGTGCGGTGCGAGCAAGCGCGCGGCATCCAGGTAAGAGGTGGCGCGGGCCGGCCAGCTGCCGTTCCTGGTGACCTCGACGTCGGCGGCGACGACGGCCAGCCGTGCGTGCTGGAAGGGGTCGAGCCGGTCCGCGTCGATGTCATCGAGAAGTGCGCGCGCCTGCGTCATCGCCCCCGCGGATGCCGCGGCCTCCGCCGCGGAGAGGAGCCGCGGGAGCCGGGTCGAAGGGCCGGATGCCTGCGCAGCACGAATGAGGAGTCTGGCTCGCGCGGCGGCACCGGCGCGGAGCGCGACCTTCGCGGCGGCCGCTTCGAGGTCGGCGGCGAGGTCTTGGTCGATGCCGTTCACCGTCGCGGAGAGGTGGGTGACGCGGCGATCCTCGTCACCGTGGAGACCGGCGGCGTCGCTCAGGTCGGCATGCGCTCTGCGCCTCTCCGCGGCAGTCGCGCCGCCGTACACGGCCGCGCGAACCAGCTGATTGCGGAAGCGGATGCTGTCGCCCACGGTGACGAGCCCCCACGATTCCGCAGGTGACAGGGCGTCCGCATCGAGTCCTCGGCGGCGCGCGACCTCCGACACCAGATCCAAGTCCCCGCCCGACTCCGCCGCCGCGATGAGAAGCCATTGCTGGGTGCTCTGGGGCAGCGCACGCACCCGTGCGAGGTAGTGGGCCTCGAGATGCTGGCCGAGTGGCACCGGCTCGGGAAGGATCGCGGCCCCCTCGAGCTGGCGGGTGGAGAGCTCGGCCCCGAGATCGATGAGCGCCAGCGGATTCCCGTGCGTCGCGGCGGCGATCTGACCGGCGATGGCGGGTTCCACCGGGTGGTCGAGCCGCGCTCGGAGCAGCTCGACCGCGTCGGCGGCTCCGAGTCCCGGCAGAACCCGGGTGTCGATGCCGGCCAGAGCCCCTCCGCCATGCTCGACCGATCGCCGCGTGAAGAGCAGCACGACACGGTCGGCGAGAAGCCTCCGCCCGACGAATGCGAACGCGGCCAGCGACTCATCATCGACCCAGTGGGCGTCGTCCACCCAGACGAGGAGAGGTCTGTCGTCGGAGAGAGCGGCGAGGAGGTTCAGCAGTGCGAGGCCGACCGCGAGCCTGTCGGCGACGACTCCTGGCTCCAGACCCGTCGCCACGAGGAGGGTGCTGCGGTGGTTGTCCGGGAGGCCCGCGACGACCACGCGCTGGGCGAGCACGAGACGCTGGACCGCAGCGAACGGCAGGTCGCTCTCGGCCTCCACACCCGAGAGCTCGAGCACCTGGAAGCCGTCGAGCTCCTTCGCGAACGTCGCGACCAGCGCGGTCTTTCCGACGCCCGGCTCTCCTTCCAGCACGCCGACGGAACTTGTGCCGTTTCGGGCGTCGGTCGCGAGTCTGCGCAGCCACGCAAGTTCGGAATCGCGTCCGATGAAGTGGGCGGAGGGCATGGTCACACCATCGGCTGAGCGGAGCGGTGGTGTCACGGTATCGGCTCAGCGATTACGCGAGCAAGCGTTTCCTTCTGCCGTCTCGGCACCGGCGGACTACGTCCTCCACGTAGTGCCCGTCGCTCGGCGATGACTGCGTCACGCGGAGGGGCTCTTGATCCGCAGGCAGGCGTCTCCGCGACCGTGCGATGTACGTGATTCAGGCGGCGGCCGGCTGCGGCACCATCTGGAGCACCCCACGAGCGAAGGAGCATGACCCGTGAGCTACATCACCACCGAGGACGGCACGCAGATCTTCTACAAGGACTGGGGACCGGCCGACGGACCCGTGGTCCTCCTCAGCCATGGCTGGCCCCTGAACTCCGACGCCTGGGAGGCGACCGCGCTGTTCTTCGCCGGCAACGGGTTCCGGGCTGTCGCCCACGACCGTCGCGGGCACGGGAAGTCCTCCCAGACCTGGAACGGCAACGAGATGGACACCTACGCCGACGATCTCGCCGCGCTGATGGACCACCTCGATCTGCGAGACGTCACGATGATCGGCCACTCCACCGGCGGTGGCGAGGTCGCCCACTACGTCGGCCGGCACGGCAGCGCTCGGGTGGCGAAGGTCGTCCTCGTTTCGGCGGTTCCGCCGCTGATGGTGCGCCAGGACGACAACCCCGGCGGCCTGCCGGTGGAGGTCTTCGACGGCATCCGCGCCGGCGAAGCAGCCAACCGGTCGCAGTTGTACCGGGACCTCGCCGACGGACCCTTCTTCGGCAACAACCGCACCGGCGATGTTCCGCAGGGAACGCGGGACGCGTTCTGGCTGCAGGGGCTCGCCTCCGGCACGCGCAACGCCTACGAGTGCATCGCGGCGTTCTCGGCGACCGACTTCCGGCCGGACCTCGCCAAGATCGACGTTCCCGCACTCATCGTCCACGGCGACGACGACCAGATCGTCCCGTTCGAGATCAGCGGCAAGCTCTCCGCCGAACTCATCCCGAACGCCCAGCTCATCGTCTACGAAGGCGGCGCGCACGGGCTACCCGACACCGACCGCGAGCGCCTGCACGCCGACCTGCTGCAGTTCGCACGCTCCTGACGCGAGAAAGCGACACATCATGAACGACGCCAAACCCCCCATCGTCCTCGTCCACGGCCTATGGATGACGCCCTCCAGCTGGGACACCTGGGCGAACCGGTACCGTTCCCTCGGCCACGAAGTCATCGTCCCCGGCTGGCCGGGGATCGGCGACCGCACGCCACAGGAAGTCCGCCGCGACCCGAAACCTCTCGAGGGCCGCACCATCACCGAGATCGTCGACTACTACGACGGAGTGATCCGCGCACTGCCCCAGCCGCCCATCATCATGGGCCACTCGTTCGGCGGCATCTTCACGCAGATGCTGCTCGACCGCGGGCTCGGCCGCGCCGGCGTCGGCGTGGAACCCCGGTCAGCCCGCCGGTGTGCTCGCGCTGCCGTGGTCCACGCTGCGCACCGGGCTGCCCATCCTCGCGAACCCGTTCCGCATCAACAAGGCGAACAAGTTCTCGAAACGGCACTTCCACTACACGTTCGGCAACGACCTCACCCGCGCCGAGTCCGACGTCGAGTGGGAGGCGAGCGCCGTCAACTCGGTCAACCGGGTGTTCTTCGAGGGAGTCCTCTCGCTGCCGAAGGAGAAGACGGGCATCACCAGAGTCGACTTCCGCAAGCCCGACCGCGCGCCGCTGCTGCTCATCTCGGGCGGCATCGACCACGTCGCGCCCCCGGCGATCCAGAAGGCGGCCCTGCGGAAGTACCAGACCGGAACCTCGCTGGTCGAGCGCGTGGAGTTCCCCGGCCGCAGCCACCGCATCGTCAGTCAGACCGGCTGGGAGGAAGTCGCCGACTACGCCCTGAACTGGGCTCTCACGCACAGCTCGGCCGCGTCGCGGCCGGCGGCGTCCGCGCTGTAGAGCGCTGACGGCACGGCCCCCGACTCGATCGCGCATCCGCGTCGCTCGGGTCGGGGGCCTCGACCGTCGGCGTCGTCGGGGCGGCCCTCATCGGCTGCGCGCGAAGTCCGTGGCTTCCTGCGGGTCCGCCTTCTTCAGCGATGCCTCGACCGTGCGTGCGCGACCTCCGCGACCAGCGGGGGCAGAGGGTCGGCCTCGTCGTCGGAGGCGATCGGAACCGTCCAGGGCCGTCGCTCCACGACGTCGGCGAGGGCAGTGCCGTATGTCGCGACGAGGCGTGCCGCGTCCTCGTCCGGGTCGGCGCTTTCGGTGTTCGTGGGCGACGTCGCCGCGCGCTGCCGCAGGCGCTGCGCTGCCGTGGCGTCAGGAACGGTGAGCAGGACCTCCACGAAAGGCACGCCCAGGCTGCGTGCCGTGGCATCGAGGTCTTCGATGAATTCCACCCGCCCCAGCAGCTGCGGCACGACGACGTCGTTGCCGGCACGGATCACTTCCGGGATCGCGGCGATCGCCATCCTGCGCGCGAGCACTCCGGCCGCCTCTGGCCGCTCCCGCCACGCTCCGATCATGCTGCGGACGAGGTCCAGGTCCAGCGCCACGGAGAGCGGATGCGAATCGACGTACCGTCGCGCCAGCGTGCTCTTGCCGGATCCCGGCAGGCCGTTGATGAGGATGACGCACGCCATCGTTCGACTCTAGGGCCGCTCATCCACGACGCCATGGCGCGTCGCGCCCTCCGCTTGCTCGGTCGGCCGGGCGCGCCGCCGCACCCGCTGCCTGCAGGATTCAGGGTCTGGGCAGAGCGTCGATCAGCCGCTCGATCTCGTCTTCGGTGTTGTAGTAGTGCACGGACGCGCGGACGACGGCCGGCAGACCGCGCGCCTCGAGATCGAAGCGGGCGGAAGTGACCGTCGAGACGCTCGTGTTGACGCGATGCTCATTGAGACGGCGCTGCACGGCCTCCGGGTCGACACCGTCCATGGTGAACGTGACGATGCCGCAGGTGTGCGCCCCTCGGTCGTGCACGTCGATGTCACGGCGATCACCCAGACGCAGACGGAGCGCCTCAGCCAGCGCGTTCACGCGCTGCTCGATGGCGTCCATTCCCCACGCGCGGGCGTAGTCGGCCGCGACGCCGAGCCCGATCTTGCCGGCGACGTTGGACTCCCAGTTCTCGAACCGGCGGGCGTCCGGGCGGATGCGGAATTCGTCCGTGGCCGTCCACGTCGCTGCGTGCAGATCGAGGAACGGCGGTTCGAGTCCGGCGATGAGTTCTCGCCGGATGTAGGCGAACCCGGTTCCCCGTGGTCCTCGCAAGAACTTCCGCCCGGTGGCGGTGAGGAAGTCGCAGCCGATGTCGTCGACGTCGATGCGCATCTGGCCGACCGACTGGCATGCATCGAGCAGGAACGGGACGCCGTGCTCGCGCGTGACCCGGCCGATCTCCCTCGCGGGGTTGACCAACCCACCCTGTGTGGGCACGTGGGTGACCGCGACCAGCCGGACAGGGCCCGCGTCCTGCGCTGCCAGGCGGCGACGCAGGTCTTCCACGCTGAGCTGGCCGGCGTCGTCGTCGTCGATCGGCTCCAGCACGACACCAGTGCGGGCGGCGACCTGGAGGAACGCGATGACGTTGCTCGCGTACTCCGCGCGTGAGGTCAGGATCCTGTCACCGCGCTCGAAAGACGTTGCCAGGGCATAGAAGACCATGTCCCAGGCGCGTGTGGCGTTCTCGACGATCGCGACCTCGTCGCGGCGGCATCCGATGAGCGCTGCGATCGCGTCGTATGCGTTCTCGACCTTGTCGGCCGCTGCCGCCGCGGCCTCGTACCCGCCGATCTCGCTCTCGAGTCGGAGGTGATCGATGACGGCGTCCGTGACCTGCCGGGGCGGCAGAGCGGAGCCGGCGTTGTTGAAGTGGACGACATTGCGGATGCCGGGGGTGTCTGCGCGAGCCCGCGCGACGTCGAGAGCCATTGGTCGGTGCTCCTAGCGAGGTGTGTAGCTACGTGGGTGTTCACGATACCGAGGCCGCGAAATCCCAGGATGTGGCCCATCCCTGAACTCGACACGCGCCCATCCAACGGCTTGACCCTGACGCAACGTCAACCCTTCACGTGGATCGGGTGCGCGTTGTTAGCATCGCCCCATGGGCAGGACGGACCGGGCTTCGCTTCTGCTGCACGTCGACCGGGGGCGCGTGTTCGCCGCGCTCACCGATCCTGTCGCGCTCGCCGAGTGGCTCCCGCCGAGCGGGATGCACGGTCGATTCGAGCGGTTCGACATGCGCGAAGGCGGGTCTTACCGCCTGGTGCTGACGTACGACGACGCATCGGGCGCACCGGGCAAGACATCGGCTGATTCCGACGTCTCTGAAGTGCGGATCGCGCGCATCGTTCCGGACGAGAGCATTCTGCAGGAGGTCGACTTCGAGTCGAGTGACGAGGCGTTCCAAGGGACGATGTCGATGGAATGGAGCCTGAGCAGCGTGGCCGAGGGGACGGTGGTGGAGTTCGAGGCGCGAGACGTCCCGGACGGCATCCGAGCCCGCGACCACGCCGAGGGCGTCCTGTCGTCGCTGTCGAACCTCGCGGCCTACCTCGAGCCGTGATCCTCGACTCCAGTCGTCCGCCTCAAGGGATTCGGCGCGCGCTGCCGAGGCGGGCGCGATAGTCGTAGATCCACGCCTGGCTCTCGTCGGTGACGAAGTGGCGGAAGACGAAACGGAGCATGCGGTCCTGGAAGATCCGCGCGATCGGACCGGCGGTCTTCGAACCGCTCGAGCGGGCCCCCTGGGCGACGATCTTCTCCACGCGGGCGCGGCGCTGGTCCTCGAAGGCCGCGAAAGCGTCCGCGGGTGACCCATCGGAGGCGGCCAGACACGCGGCGAGCACGACGGCATCCTCGAGTGCCATCGACGCCCCCTGCCCCGAGCTCGGGGAAGGTGCGTGGATCGCGTCCCCGATGAGCGCGAGGCGCCCGCGACTCCAGGTCGGGACGCGCGGCAGGTCGAAGGTGCTGTCGCCGGCGAGTTCCAGTTCTCCGGCGGCGATGAGGTCGGCGAACGGCCCGGAGTCGGGCGCGGCGAGGCCGACCAGATGACGCTGCCACGCGGCATCCGTCATCGCCGTCCGCTCGGTGCGGGTGATCGCGGGGCGGGGCTCGTTGACGAACCAGACGACGTCACCGGCCGGCGTAGGCAGAGCGCCGAAGAACGCGCGCCGGCCGAAGACGAAGGTCCACGACTCCGGTGGCAGCCCGGCCGCCAGCCGCGTGCCGCGGGTGATGCCGCCGAAGTTGGCGACGCCGAGGTAGCGGGCGGCCGGAGCGTGTGGATCGATCGCGCTTCTCACGACGGAGTGGATGCCGTCGGCTCCCACGACGATGTCGGCTTCGAGCCGCTCCCCGCTTTCGAGGATGACGGCGGCGACCGATCCGGTGGTCTCCACGGCCGCGACGCGGGCGTCGTGCCGGACGTCGACTCCGCGGCGCGCAGCCTCGGTGGCCAGGGCGGCGGCCAGCTCAGGTCGTCGGAACGACAGGGCGGGCGTGCCGTCCGGCAACGGGGCCCCGAGACCCACCGAGCCCAGCGGGGCTCCCGTGGCTCCGACCATGATGTTGCGACGGGTGGGGACGCCGATCCCCCGGACCGCCTCCAGCGCGTCGAGCTCCGCCAATGCCGCGACGCCGTTCGGCGCCACGGTGAACCACGACCCCGAGCCGGCGCCGGACGGCCGGGACTCGAGCACAGTGGCCTCGAAGCCGACGGCATGGAGGGCCATGCCAGCGGCCGGTCCGGCGATCCCGCCACCTACGACGATTGCGCGCATCGTATGCTTCCATTCAGCGATTCTTACGAACTCCGTATATTTCGATAATCGAAAGGATGCCACACGTGTCCCGATCGCGTCAAGCCGCCATCCAGGACGCCGGCGTCGCGCTGCAGCGGTATCAGCGGAGCGTGCAGGCCTTCGACGACGCCGTGGCGCGCATGCTGAAGGTCGGCCCCGCCGACCTTCGCTGCCTCGACTGGCTGAGCGAGGGACCCCGGACGGCCGGTGAGCTCGCGGTCGCCGCGGGCCTGCGTCCGGCCGCCACGACCACCCTGATCGATCGACTGAGCGAGCGCGGGTTCGTCCGGAGAGTGCCGTCGCCCGATGACCGGCGACGGGTGCTGGTCGAGCTCACCGAAGAGGGGCGGCGGCGCATCTGGGAGGCGTACGGACCGCTCGTCGAAGAGGGTCAAAGCGTCTTCGACGGCGTCACCATCGAGCAGCTCGACACCTTGCGAGGTCTGCTCGACGCGATGACCGCGATGACCGATCAGCACCGGGCGCGGGTGCACTGAACGGCCCCGCCCCCTCGCCTACGACGGCGCTGCGTCCGCGGTGCCGAGGTCGCGGATCGGGTCGAGGATCGCTTCGGCGGCCCAGGTGGCGGCGTCGGCGATGTCTCGTCCGCTCATGCCGAGCTCGCGGCGCATCGTCACCCAGGTGGCGGAGGAATCGAGGTGGCAGAGCGCCGCGACGACGGCTCGGCGCTCCTGGTCGCCCAGCGACGGCACCTCGCGGCGCAGCATCCCGTCGAAGTCAGCGCGATGCGGTGCAGGGTCGGCGCCGTTGATTCCCCGCATCGCGGTCTCGGCGACCACGTGCGCCAGCTCGGGACGCCGGTCGTAGGCCTCCATTGCCTCTCGGATCGCGATGGGCACGTCGAAGATCGAGTCCGACTCGGCGCGGGTGAAGATCGTGCGTTCGATCCACGACGACGTCGCCAGCAGGAGGTCGACTCGCGTCGGGTAGTACCGGAAGACCGTTCGCTCCCCGACGCCGGCGCGCAGGGCGATCAGCCGGAACGACACGTCGTCGGTTCCGACCTCCTCGATGAGCTCCGCGTACGCGGCGAGGATCGCCGCCTGCGTCCCTGAGACCTCGGACGCCGACGCGGCCGAGGCCATCAGGCGGCCCGATTCGCCTCGGACGCCGCGGGAAGGACCCGTCGAACGGCGGAATCGAACACCTGGAAGATCTCGTCGGCGCTCATGTCGAACCCGGTCCGCATCCGAGCCCAGAACATGGGCGAGGCGAAATAGCGGACGGATGCCGCGGCTCGCCGTGCGTCGCGGCGGTTCAGCCCCGGCGCCTCGGCGTCGATCATCGCGACGATCGCGTCGGTGAAAGGGGCGACGAGCTCGTCCCCGGTCGGGGACAGCGCACCGCCCCGGGCCGCGACGAAGGCGAACGCGGGTTCGGCGTCGTAGGCGCGGAACCGCGCGCGCACCGCATCACGGAACTCGGCCACGGTGCGGAACTGCGGAACGGGGAAGTGCTCGGCCTCGATCCAGCGTCCGAGCGCCTCCAGCAGGTGCGACCTGGTCGGGAATCGGCGATAGATCGTGCGCTCCGAGACGGCGGTGGCTTCGGCGAGCTCGAGATAGGAGACGTCCTCGAAGGTGCGCTGGCGCAGGAGCAGGGCCGCGGCTGTGAGGATCGCTGTCGACGTGTCGACGACCTCGTCCATCACAGCATCCTTCCCTGCCCGTCTCGATGGGGCCCGGCCGGCTCCGCCGGAAGCACGTATCGGTCGGAGTCATCCAGCGTGAGCGCCAGGGACGAGACGTACTGCAGCTCGCCTCGCGGTCCCGACTCGGCCGAGGCCAGCATATCCGGGCGTTCGAAGGTGTAGCCCGTGACATGGCAGCGCAGTCGCTCGCCGGACGGGTTGCCGTCGCTGTCGAGGATCGGGCTCGGGATGCCGTCCGATGCGCGGCGGAGGTAGTACCGCCCGCGCGTCGCGATCGCCATCGCCGGGGTGGCGACGACGGCGACGCCGATCGCGATGAGGACGGAGAAGGGCTGCATCGCCTCGCCGAATGCACCGGCGAAGCACAGTAGCGACAGCACGGAGGCAAGGCCTACCGAGACAGGACCCACCGGGTTCCAGTTGTGGAGCATGCCTCGGCGGAACTCGGGGAAGAGCGGGGAGAGCCGTAGCAGGTGCTTGTTGATCACGATGTCGGCCGAGATCGTCACGAACCACGCCATCACGACGTTCGCGTACAGGCTCAGGACGAAGGAGATCAGGCTGAACACGTCCATCAGCATGAGCGTGAGCGCGATCGCCAGATTGAAGATCACGAACACAGTGCGACCGGGGTAGCGCTTCTTCACCCGTGTGTAGACGTTCGACCAGGCGAGCGATCCGGAGTAGGCGTTCGTGACGTTGATCTTGACCTGTGCGATGACGATGAGAAGGAGCGCGAGCGCGAGCGCACTCCAGTCCGGCAGCAGCGACTGATACATGCCGAGGAACTGCTTCACCGGCTCGACGGCACGTTCGGCGATCGTCGGATCCACCTTGGTCACGAGGTAGACCGCCAGGAACAGCCCGATCACCTGCTTGATCCCGCTGAAGATCACCCACCCCGGACCGCTGAACACGAAGGCCGCCCACCACGACCGCGAGTTGGCGGCGGTGCGGGGCGGCATGACGCGGATGTAGTCGATCTGCTCGGCAAGCTGCGGCGTCAGCGCGAAGCACACCGCCGCGCTCGCGACGACGGCGCTGAAATCGGCCGCGCCGTCGGAGGCTCCCTGGAATCCGAGGAACGCGGTCACCGCGTCGGGCTGGCTGAAGACGATCCAGACGAGCGGCAGCAGCGCGAGCGCGAGCCAGAGCGGCGTGGTCCAGAACTGCAGTCGCTCGAGCGCGCGCATGCCGTAGATCACGATGGGGATCACGACCACCGTGGAGATGACGTAGCCGATGGGCAGCGGGATCCCGACCGCGACCTCCAGGCCCTGGGCCATGATCGCGCCTTCGAGCGCGAAGAAGATGCACGTGAAGCCGGCGAAGACGACGGTCGTGATGATCGAGCCGTGATACCCGAAGCCCGAGCCGCGGGCGACGAGGTCGAGGTCCAAGTTGTACCGCGCCGCATAGAACGCGACCGGGAAGCCGACAAGGAAGATGATGACGGAGGCGAGAAGGATGCCGAGCACGGCGTTGTTCGTGCCGTGTTCGAGGCCGATGCTCGCACCGATCGAGAAGTCGGCGAGGAACGCGATCGAGCCGAGCGCGGTGCCGCCGACGGAGAGGGCGCTCCAGCGACGGAACGACCGCGGTACGTAGCGGAAGGCGTAGTCCTCCAGGCTGTCCTCGGCAGCGGCGCGCGCATCCCCGCTTCGCGCGCCGGCCCTCACGCCCGGCGCCACCACTCTCACCTCCAGCGCATCCACGATGTTCGGATCATGCCGCAGGCGTGTTTCGGGCCCGTTGCGGGGCGGAATCGATCCTGTTCAGATCGCCATGGCGCCGCGGACGCTGTCGATCGCGGCGGCACCTCCTTCACCGGTCATGGTGACGCGGCCCGATTGCAGGACGTAGAAGGTGTTCGTCGATCGCAGCGCGAACCCGACGTGCTGTTCGACGAGCAGCACGGAGAGGTCGCCGCGGCGCGTGAGGTCGATGATCACCCGCTCGATGTCGGCGACGATGTTCGGCTGGATCCCCTCGGTGGGCTCGTCGAGCACCAGCAGCTTCGGCTTGGTCAGCAGCGTGCGCGCGATGGCGAGCTGCTGACGCTGCCCGCCGGAGAGCAGCCCCGCGCGCCGGCCCAGCAGCTCTTTGAGCACCGGGAAGAGGTCGAACATCTCGTCGATGTCGGACTGCCGCTTGGCCACCAGCTGCAGGTTCTCGAGCGTCGTCATCTGCGGGAACGACTGCTGCCCCTGGGGAACGTAGCCCAGACCGCGCTGCACGCGCTTGGACGGCGGCATCCGCGTGACGTCCTCGCCGTCGATGAGCACCTGCCCGCTCATCACGGGGATCAGTCCCGTCGCGACACGGAGCAGCGTCGTCTTGCCTGCGCCGTTGTGCCCCATGACCGATACCGCGTGGGACGTGGGGATCTCGACGGTGACGTCGTGGAGCACCTTCGTGCGCCCGTATCCGGCGGTGACGCCCTTGATCTCGAGCATCAGTGCTCACCCTTCCGTTCGATGGCGGCGTCCGCGGCGGACCCGAGATAGACCTCCTGGACCCGCTTGTCCGCCTGCACCTGCTCGACCGTTCCCGCCGTCAGCAGCCGGCCGGTGTGCATGACCGTCACCCATTCGGCGTAGTTGCGGACGAAGTCCATGTCGTGCTCGATCACGATGATCGTGCGCTCGTCGCCGATGCGGCGCAGCAGCTGCCCGGTTTCGTCGCGCTCGTCCGCGTTCATGCCGGCCACGGGCTCGTCGAGGAACATCACCTTCGCGTCCTGCACGAGGAGCATCCCGATCTCGAGCCACTGCTTCTGACCGTGCGCGAGAGTCCCCGCCGGCCTGTCTGACAACGCTGTGAGACCGATCGTCTCGAGCGCCCCCTCGACATACTCGGGGACCCCGCGCCGGGTGAGCGGCAGTCGCCACGCCTTCCGGTGGAGACCGCCGGCGATGTCGAGGTTCTGCAGCACCGAAAGCTCGTCGAAGACGGTCGCGGTCTGGAACGTGCGCCCGACACCCGCGCGGATGATCTTATTCGTCTTCATCGCCAGCAGGTCCTTGCCGTCGTACATCGCCGTGCCGGTGGCCGGAACCAGTCCGGTGAGCGCATCGACGAGCGTCGTCTTGCCGGCGCCGTTCGGCCCGATCAGGAAGTGCACCTGCCCCTTGAGCATCAGCAGGCTCACGTCGTCGACGGCCGTGAACTCGTCGAATCTCACGGTGAGGTTCGACACGTCCACGGATGTCTCGGCGTCGGGGGTGAGCGGCTCGCCGGCGTCGGCGAGCGGTGCGGTGGCGTCGGTCCCGCTCATGCGGCGAGCCTCCTGTCGGCTTTGGTGCGCCTTCCGGCCCTGGCCCGGACCGCCCCGCCCATCCGGCTGAAGAGCGACGCGAGCCCACCCGGGAGGAACAGGGTCACGAGGATGAAGAGCAGGCCGAGGATGTAGATCCAGCCCTCGGGCCAGCTGGAGGCGAGACTCGACTGCCCCCATCCGACCGCCATCGCTCCCAGCACAGGGCCGAAGAGCGACGCGCGCCCGCCGAGCGCCACGCCTGCGATGAACAGGATCGAGGCCGACGCGCCGATCTCCTGAGGCGTGATGATGCCCACGAGGGGCACGAACATCGCCCCGCCGATGCTCGCCATCACGGCAGCGATCACGAACGCGACGAGCTTGATGTTGGCGGGGTCGTAACCGAGGAACCTCACGCGGTCCTCGGCGTCGCGGGTGGCGAGCAGGAGCTCTCCGAACCGGCTGCGGTAGAGCTGCCACGCGACGAGCATTGAGGCGATGAGCAGCCCCACGGTGATCATGTAGATCATGAGCTTGTTGGCGTCGTCGTTGAGGACGTACCCGAAGAAGTACTGGAATCCGCTGAGTCCCGTGTCGCCACCGGTCTCGCGGATCGTCGAGCTCACCAGGACGGCGAGCGCTACGGCGAGCGCCTGGGTGAGGATCGCGAAGTAGGCGCCCTTCACCCGCCGCTTGAAGAGGGCGTACCCCAGGATCCCGGCGACGATGACCGGCAGCAGCACGATCGCCAGCACGGTGAACAGGCCGCTGCGGAACGGCTCCCAGAACGCCGGAACAGCGGCCAGCGGGTCGTACAGGATCATGAAGGTGGGAGTCGCGCCGGGTCCCGCGGACTCCAGCGTCATGTGCATCGCCATCGAATAGGCGCCGAGCGCGAAGAACACGCCCTGCCCCATGACGAGCATGCCGCCGCGGCCCCAGGCCAGGCCGATACCGACCGCCACGATGGCCCACGCGCAGTACTTGCCGAGGTTGCTGATCCAGTGCATCGAGAGCACGTTCGGCGCGACCGCCAGCAGCAGCACCGCGAACACCCCGATGCCGATGAGCGAGAGCCATGGGTTGAGTTTCGTCAGCCGGGTCATGCCAGCCCCCTCGTGCGCACCGTGAAGAGGCCCTGCGGGCGGACCTGGAGGAAGATCACCACGAGGACGAACGCGAGCACCTGCGCCAGGCTCCCGCTCGTCCAGTCCGCGAAGAAAGCCATCGCGATGCCGATCACCCACGCCGCGATGATGGTGCCCTTGATCTGACCGATCCCCCCGGCGACGACCACCAGGAAGGCCGGGATGATGTACTGCACGCCCATCTGGGAGTTCGTGCCGCCGATCAGCGAGGCCGCGACGCCGGCGACGCCGGCGAGGCCGGACCCGACGAAGAACGTGATCCGGTCGACTCGGCGGGTCCGGACGCCGACGGTCTCGGCGAGGTCGCGGTTCTGCACGGTCGCGCGGATGCGGCGACCGAAGGAGGTGTACTTGAGCCACGCGGCGAGTGCGACGACGCACACCGCGGCGAGGGCGATCGTGAAGGCCTGGCGATACGGCCAGGCGTAGCCGAAGACGTCGATCTGGCCTTGGAGCCAGCCAGGGTTCTCGACGGGGACGCCCTGGGCGGGGAAGATCTGCAGCGCCACCTGCTGGAGGATCAGCGAGACGCCGACGGTGGCGAGTAGCGTGTCGAGCGGCCGGCGGTACATCCATTGGATGATGCTCACCTCGAGCAGCAGCCCGAGGAGCCCTGCCACGAGGAACGCGAGCGGGAGCGCCACCGGTATCGAGATGTCACTGGAGGGGATGACCAGCTGGGTCAGGTACGTGACGAAGGCGCCGACCATGATGAACTCGCCGAGCGCCATGTTGATCACCCCCATCTGGCCGAAGATGAGCGTGAGCCCGAGAGCGGCGAGCAGCAGCAGCGCACCGACGGCGCTGCCGTTGAGCAGCGGTGGGATGAGTGCGTCCATGTGCCATCACTCCCTTCTGTGCGTATGCGTGTGCGCGGATGCGGGTGGGGAAGGGGTGGGATGCCGGGGCCCCGGGGTCGTGCGTGAGCACGGGGCCCCGGCATCCGCTGCGGAATCAGCCCGCGGCAGCGACGAGCGAGTCGCGGACGTTCGCGGGGAACCAGTCGTACTCGTCGAGGTACGGGTCCGGCTCGATGAACTCGTCGGACTCCCAGACGATGTCGAACTGGTTGTCGGCGTTGATCCGGCCGATGTGACCGGGCTTGGAGATGTGGTGGTTCTCGCCGTCCAGCGTGACGACGCCCTCGGGCGCATCGACGGTGATCTCGTTCTCGGTCGCCGCGGCGTTGATCGCGTCGACGTCGAAGGAGTCGGCCGCCTCGACGAGCGCCTTGTACAGGTACATCGAGATGTACGCCGCCTCCATCGGGTCGGAGGTCACGCCGCTGGATCCGGGGTACGCCTTCCACGCCTCGATGAACGCCGGGTTGTTGGGCGTGTCGAGCGATTGGAAGTAGTTCCATGACGCGTAGTTGCCGGTGACTTCGTGTCCCATGGCGGGCGCCTCCTCCTCCGCGATCGACACCGAGATGATCGGGGTCGTCTCGGGCGAGAGACCGGCGTCGTAGTAGGCCTTGACGAAGCCGACGTTCGAGGAGCCGTTGATGGTGTTGAAGATGAAGTCGGGGTCCGCGGCGGCGATCTTCGCCACCTGGGTGGTCCAGTCGTCCTTGTCGAGGGGCACGTACTCCTCGCCGACGATCTCGATGCCCAGCTCCTCCGCGTACAGCTTGATGATCGCGTTGGCGGTGCGCGGGAACACGTAGTCGGAGCCCGCCAGGAAGAGTGTCTTCACACCCTGCGACGCCAGGAAGTCCATCGCCGGGATGATCTGCTGGTTGGTGGTCGCGCCGGTGTAGTAGATGTTGGGCGACGACTCGAGCCCCTCGTACTGCACCGGGTAGAAGAACAGTCCGTTGTGCTCCTCGACGACCGGCTTGACCGCCTTTCGCGACGACGAGGTCCAGCCGCCGAAGATCGCGGCGACGCAGTCCTGGGTGAGCAGCTTCTCGGTCTTCTCGGCGAAGGTGGGCCAGTCCGTGGCGCCGTCCTCCTGGATGTACTCGATCTGCTTGCCGAGGATGCCGCCGTCGGCGTTGATCTCGTCGGCGGCCATGTGAAGGACGTTGGACACCGTCTTCTCGGAGATCGCCATGCCCCCGGTGAGGGAGTTGAGGAAGCCGAGCTTGATGGTGTCGCCGGAGGTGTCGACGCAGCTCTCGGCGGCCGCGGCCGACTCGGTGGGGGCTGCGTCGCCGGCGCGGCTGCCGCAGCCCGACAGGACGAGCGCGGCGCCGGTGACGAGGGCGCCCGCGGCCAGGATCGCCCGGAGGCGCTTCCTGTGGGTGGTGATCATGCTGTGCTCCGTTTCGGGTGTGTGATGCGGTGCGAGTGCGGCCGAGCGAGGACGCCGCAGGGCGCACGTCAGGTCCGCGTGGCGGATCCATCGGATGCGCCGACTCGCCGGTGAGGGACTGCTCGTGATGCCATCCGGGCGGGGGCTGTGCGCCGATCCGGCCCTTCTCCTCGTCGACCTCAGGATCGCGTCGACGGCTGCAGGTGCTCCCACGATGAGCCCGCGGCATTACATTGCCATTGCTCGAACGTATCGAGCATGTAAACAGTCGCGCGGCACTGCTCGCTGTTTAGCCCGATATTCCGGGGCTTTACGACGGCGTCCCACTCTGTACCGGCAGAGCCACCCCACTGGACGATGGCAGACTTCTGACACGCACCGACGAGGAGACCACCCCATGCACCTGTCACCCGCCGATACGGAGAAGCTGCTGCTCGCTGTGGCGGGCATGGTGGCGCGCGATCGTCGCGCGCGCGGGGTGAAGCTCAACCATCCGGAGGCGGTCGCGCTGCTGTCGACGTGGGTCATCGAGCGCGCCCGCGACGGCGCCGAGGTGGCGCAGCTCATGACGGAGGGCCGCACGGTGCTGAGCCGGGACGACGTGATGGACGGCGTCGCCGACATGCTCGTCGATGTGCAGGTCGAGGCGACCTTCCCCGACGGTCGCAAGCTCGTCACCCTTCACCACCCGATCGACTGAGGAGCGCGCAGCAATGGCATCAGGATCAGCCACGGGGCCCGGCGCCATCCGGGTCCGTCCGGGATCGATCGAGCTCAACGCGGACCGGACGGATGAAGAACGGCTCGCGCTCGTCATCCTCAACACCGGCGACCGGCCGGTCCAGATCGGCTCGCACATCCACCTGCCCGACGTGAACGCGGCCCTCGAGTTCGATCGCGTGGCGGCGGCCGGCTTCCGGCTGGACATCCCCTCCGGCACGTCCGAGAGGTTCGAGCCCGGGGTCTCCAAGCGGGTGGCTGCGGTGTCGCTGCGCGGGCTTCGCCGGGTCGCCGGCATCCAGATCCGATCGACGGAGGACGACTGATGGTGCGCATCGACCGCGAGCGCTACGCGCGGATCTACGGCCCCACCACCGGCGACCAGATCCGCCTCGGCGACACCGACCTGTGGATCGAGCTCGAAGACGATCTGACCGTCGGCGGCGAGGAGGCCGTGTTCGGCGGAGGCAAGTCGATCCGCGAGTCGATGGCGCAGAGCACCGCCTCCCGCGCCGACGGGGCCCTCGACACGGTCATCACGAACGCCGTGATCCTCGACTGGTGGGGCGTCGTGCGCGCGGATGTCGGCATCCGCGACGGCCGCATCGTGGGCATCGGGCGCGCCGGCAACCCCGACATCGCCGACGGAGTCGACCCACGGCTCGTCATCGGCCCGTCCACCGATGTGATCTCCGGCGAAGGGAAGATCCTCACGGCCGGAGCCATCGACTCCCACGTGCACCTGCTCTCCCCGTCGCAGATCCATGAGGCGCTCGCCACCGGCATCACGACGATCGTCGGCGGCGGCACCGGGCCGTCCGAGGGCTCGAAGGCGACGACGGTCACCCCCGGTGCGTGGCACCTCGAGCTCATGCACCGCTCGCTGGACCGCCTGCCCGTGAACGTGCTGCTGCTCGGCAAGGGGAACACGGTGTCCGCGGACGCCTTGGCCGAGCAGGCCCTCGCCGGTGCGGCCGGCTACAAGGTCCACGAGGACTGGGGATCCACCCCCGCGGCGATCGACGCCAGCCTTCGCGCCGCCGAGGAGTGGGGTCTGCAGGTCGCGCTGCACAGCGACTCCCTCAACGAGGCCGGGTTCGTCGAGTCGAGCATCGCGGCGATGGCGGGACGCAGCATCCATGCCTTCCATGTCGAGGGTGCCGGCGGCGGCCACGCGCCCGACATCCTGTCGATCGCGGGCCTGCCGTACGTCATCCCCGGATCGACGAACCCGACCCTCCCGCACACCGTGAACACCGTCGCAGAGCACCTCGACATGCTGATGGTCTGCCACCACCTCAATCCGGGTGTGCCCGAGGACCTCGCCTTCGCGGAGTCGCGCATCCGCGCCACCACGATCGCCGCGGAGGACATCCTCCACGACATGGGCGCGATCTCGATCACGTCGTCCGACGCGCAGGCGATGGGCCGCATCGGCGAGGTGATCACGCGCACCTGGCAGGTCGCGCACGTGATGAAGGCGCGGCGGGGACCGCTCGGCGGGAGTCTTCCCGCCGACAACGAGCGCGCCCGCCGCTACGTGGCCAAGTACACCGTCAACCCCGCGATCGCGCACGGGATCGACGGCGAGGTCGGATCGGTCGAGGTGGGCAAGCTCGCCGACCTGGTGCTGTGGGATCCGCGGTTCTTCGGGTTCCGGCCGAGCGTCGTCGTCAAGGGCGGCGGCCTGGTGTGGGGGGCGCTCGGCGATCCGAACGCCTCGATCCCGACACCGCAGCCGGTGCTGATGCGCCCCTCGTTCGCGGACGCGGTCGGCGGTACCCTCTCGGTGTCGTTCGTCGCGCCCGCCGCGCTGGAGGCCGGCATCGAGGAGCGGCTGGGGCTCACCCGCCGCCTGCTGCCGCTGCGCTCGACGCGCGAGGTCGGCAAGGCCGACATGCGCAACAACGACGCCCTCCCCCGCATCGACATCCGACCCGACACCTTCGACATCAGCATCGACGGCGAGCAGGTCGAACCCGCACCCGCCGCGCGGCTCCCCCTGGCCCAGCTCTACCAGCTCTTCTGATGCCGCCCCTCGCCTCCTCCACCGCAGCCCTGCTGCTCGCCGACGCCCGGCTGCCCTCCGGCGGCCATGCGCATTCGGCAGGAGTCGAGCCGGCGGTGACCGCCGGAGTCCACCCCGCCGACCTGCCCGCGTTCCTGCGGGGCAGGGCGGCGACCACCACGCTCGTCGAGGCGGGCACCGCTGTCGCCGCGCGGCACGCCCGCCTGTCGGGCGGTGATCTCGACGCCGTCGAGGCCGCGTGGGCGGCCCGCACCCCGAGTCGGGCCCAGCGGGATGCCGCGCGCGTCCTCGCGCGCGGGTACCTGCGTGTGGGCGGCACGCTGCTGCCGGGCGATGGGATCATCGCGGCGTGGCGGCAACGGCCCACGCCGCCGCCGCGGCCCTGCGTGCTCGGCGTCATCGCCGCCGGGCTCGACGTGCCGCCACTGGAGCTCGCGCGGCTCGTCGTCTACGAAGACATGCAGGCGGCCGCCGCGGCCGTGCTCAAGCTCGAGCCGCGCGACCCGCTCGAGCTCGTGTCGCTCGTGGTCGAGCTGTGCAGCGGGGTGGAAGCGCGCCTCGACCCCATCGCCGCGATCACCGATCCCGCGGACATCCCCGCACTCACCGCACCGCAATCCGAAGCGTGGGCCGAAGCCCACGCCAGATCCAACAGGAGGCTCTTCCGTGCCTGAATCCACCGCATCCCGCGCCTTGCGCCTCGGTGTCGCCGGCCCCGTCGGCACCGGCAAGTCATCGCTCATCGCGACGATCTGCCGCGCCCTCGCCGACGAGATCCGCATCGGCGTCATCACCAACGACATCTACACCGATGAGGATGCCCGCTTCCTCCGTTCGGCGGGTGTGCTAGAGCCCGAGCGCATCATCGCCGTCGAGACCGGCGCCTGCCCGCACACGGCCATCCGCGACGACGTCACCGCCAACCTGCTCGCCGCCGAAGACCTCGAGCGCGCGTTCGCCCCGCTCGACATGGTGGTGATCGAGTCCGGCGGCGACAACCTGACCGCCACGTTCTCGCCCGCTCTCGTCGACGCGCAGATCTTCGTGCTCGACGTCGCCGGCGGCGGCGATGTCGCCCGCAAGGGCGGACCCGGCATCGGGCGCGCCGACCTCCTCGTGGTCAACAAGACCGACCTCGCGCCCTATGTCGGCGTCGACGTCCCGCAGATGGTCGCCGACGCCACCACCGCGCGCGACGAGCGTCCGGTGCTCGCCCTCTCGCGCACCGACGCCGCCTCCGTGGCCGCGCTGCGCGCGTGGGTGCTCTCGATGCTGGCCGCGCACCGCGAGGGCTCGCACATCCCGCAGGACCCGGGCCCCATGGCCCCCCACTTCCACGCCGACGAGGACGGCAACGGCTTCCTCCACACCCATGAGGACGGCGGGGCCCCGCACGCGCACGCCGTCGGCGCAGCCGCACACGACCACGCCGACCACGTGCACCCGTGAACCCCACCGTCGTCGACGTCATCCCGCGCGGAGAGGAGGCGTCGTGCAGCCTGTCGGGCGAGCTCGTCGTCCCGCGCCTGGTGCGTCGGCACGGCAGATCGGTCGAGGTCGCACTGGTCGCCGGGCGCGCGATGCTGCTGCCCGGCGACGAGGTGCACATCCGCGTCGCCGTCGGCGCGGGGTGCACGCTCCACCTCATCGACATCGGCGGGCTCGTCGTCTACGGACGCCCGGACGAGATCGGCGACCCGTCGCAGTGGCACGCGCGCATCGACCTCGCTCCCCGAGCCCATGTCACCTGGGAGGGGCTTCCGACGGTGATCACGGATGCCGGTTCCCTCGCACGTTCGCTGACCATCACGCTCGCCGACCAGTCGTCGGCGGTCGTGCGCGAGACCCTCGTCCTCGGCCGCACCGGAGAGCGCGGAGGCCGGCTCACGGCCGACACGGATGTCTCGGATCCGATCGGCCCGCTCGTGCGCGAGACGCTGGAGGTCCGCGGCGACGCGCCGGTTCCCGGCATCCTCGGCCGGAACAGGGTCATGGACAGCATCCTCGCCGTCGGCGACCCCACGCTTACCTCCGCTCTCACCACCGATCTCCCCGGCACCACCCGCCTGGAGTTCGAGCGGGCGGGCACGGCGGTCCGCTATCTCGGCGACGCCGCTCACGACAGCCCGCTGGACGACGTCCGCGTCGGCACGCGGCGGCTTGACGCGGAGCCGCATCGTGCCGCATGACGGCGCACGGCGGAAGGCGCCCTTCTCGACCGCGACACCCGCGGCCATCGATTCGACCGAAACAGGAGCATCCATGAACCGCATCACGCCGACCGCGCGCCGAGTGCTGATCGTCGCCGGGGCGCTGTTGATCCTCAGCTGGGCGCTGTTCGCGGTCGTGGTGCTGCCCGGTGACTACAGAGCCGGCGCGTCCACCTTCGGGATCGGGCTGGCGGTGACCGCCTTCGTGCTCGGCATGCGCCATGCGTTCGACGCCGACCACATCGCCGCGATCGACAACAGCAGCCGCAAGCTGATGGATGACGGAAAAGATCCTTCGGGCGTCGGCCTCTGGTTCGCGCTCGGGCATTCCACGGTGGTGCTGGTGGCGGTCGGCCTCGTGACCGCCGGCGTCGGAGCCCTGACCTCGCAGATCGGGGCGGAGGACTCTCCGCTCGCAGTGTTCACCGGAGTGTGGGGCCCGACCGTGTCGAGCCTCTTCCTCCTGGCCATGGCCGGCGCGAACCTCATCATCCTCGTACGCCTTCTCCGTCGGGCGCGCGAGAACGCGGGCGGCCACCACCCGCCGGTGCCGGGAGGAGCGATCTCGCTGATCATCTCGCGGACCGCGGCCACACTGGATGCGCCGTGGAAGATGTTCGTCGTCGGCTTCCTGTTCGGGCTCGGATTCGACACCGCCTCCACGATCACTCTGCTGCTGATCGCCGGCGGAGCGGGCATCGTCATGCCCTGGTACGCCGCGATGGTCCTGCCTCTGCTGTTCACCGCAGGAATGGTGACCTGCGATGGCATCAACAGCATCGTCACGGCGCGGATCTATCGATGGTCGGCGGATCGCCCCGAGCGTCGAAGCCGCTACAACGCCACCCTCATCCTGCTCTCGGTGACGGTCGCCTTCATCGTCGGCACAGTCGGCTTGTGCGGCGTGCTCGTCGACTCGGCAGGGGTCCGGTGGCCACCCGTGGTGGCGATCGCCGCGACGAACCTCGACTCGTTCGGTCTGATCATCGTCGCCGCGATCGTCGGCGCGGGGCTCACCAGCTGGATCTTCGCTCGCTCGCGGCGCGAAGCGACAGCCTGAGTCCGGAGGCGCGGTTGCCGGAGACGGGATTTCGGCAAGCGAGCTTGCGCGCCGAAGGCGGGCGCTTCCAGCGCCGGCTACGGGACACCACTGTCCGGTCAGGCTCTACGATGAAGCGGCGGCTCGACGATGAGCCGCCAGAACGGAGCATGCATGGACATCTCGGCAGTGAACCCGGCACTGCGCACCGCGACCGAGAAGGCGCCGACCATCAGGATCGACAAGCCCGCGGTGCGCTGGTTCGCAGCCGCCGCGTCGTCGCTGATCCCCGGTAGGCGCGTCGACGGGATCGAGCGCCGCACGCTCCGGCACGACGGCGTGAAGCTCCGGGTCTACATTCCCGCCCGCCCCTCCGGGGCAGGACTGCTGTGGATCCACGGCGGCGGCCTCGTGGTGGGGGCCGCAGCGATGGACGACGTGCACTGCGGCGAGACCGCGCGCGACACCGGGGTCACGATCGTCTCCGTCGACTACCGCCTCGCGCCGAGACATCCGTTCCCCGCCGCGATCGACGACTGCTTCGCCGGATGGCAGTGGCTGCGCGCCAACGCGGAGGCTCTCGGCCTCGACACCACGCGCCTGGCGATCGGCGGACAGAGCGCGGGTGGCGGGCTCGCCGCGAGCCTCGTCCAGCGAGCGCTCGACGCGGGCGATCCCGTCGCTGCGCAGTGGCTGTTCTGCCCGATGCTCGACGACCGCACCGCTGCCGACCGCGGCCGCGACGCCGCGGAGCACTTCATCTGGAGCAACCGCTCGAACCTCGTCGGCTGGTCGTCGTATCTCGGTGCGGCGTTCGGCGCGGAGTCGCTGCCTCCCTACGCCGCGCCCGCACGGCGCGAAGACCTCACCGGCATGCCGCCGACCTGGATCTACACCTCCGACATCGAGCTGTTCCACGACGAGGACATCGCGTACGCGGACCGGCTCCGCGCGGCGGGCGCCGACGTCACCGTCGAGGTGGTCGACGGTGCGCCGCACGGGTTCGAGGCGTGGGCGCCCGAGCACCCGATGGCGCGCCGGCTGTTCGCCACCGCCCGCAGCTGGCTTGGGGAACGCCTCGCGCGCTGAGCATCCGCGGCGCGGGTGCCGCCCACGCTGTCAACCGACCGGACTGTGACGTCCGCATTGACACGCGCGCGCGGATCGGCTTAGTTAGGCGAGGCAAACCTAACTAAAGGAGCTCCTCCCCGTGCTCGACCTGCTCACGCGCCCCACCGCTGACACCTACCGCTCCCTCATCGCACAGACCTCCGCCCACGTCGCCGGCCGATTCGAGACGACGACCCAGCCGTTCTCCGGCGCCTCCCGCGCTGAGCTGCAGAAGCTCGTCGACGACGCGCGGCTCGACGGCGAGGGCGTGGGCTCCGAGCAGGCGGTCCGTGAGATCGACGAGCTCTTCCTCGAGCACGCGGTGTGGTTCCACCACCCCGCCTACGCGGCGCATCTCAACTGCCCGGTCGCGCTGCCCGCCGTTGCGGCGGAGACCGTGCTCGCCGCCGTCAACACCTCGGTCGACACCTACGACCAGTCCGCGGTCGGCACGCTCATGGAACGGCGACTGATCGCCTGGGCCGCCGACCGCGTCGGCTTCGCCGACGGCAGCGGCGTCTTCACCTCGGGCGGCACGCAGTCGAACCTCCACGCGCTGCTGCTGGCCCGCGAGGCCGCGCTGGCGGCGACCGCGCTCCCGCGCCCGCGTGCGCTCGCCCGCCTCGCGGTCTTCGCGACGGCGTCGAGCCACTTCAGCGTCGGCAAGTCGGCGCTCCTCCTGGGCCTGTCCGACGACGCGGTCATCGAGGTCCAGGGCGACGGCGAGGGACGGATGGATGCCGCGGCCCTCGCGCTCGCGCTGCGCGAGGCCGCGGCATCCGGTCGTCTTCCGATGGCCGTCGTGGCGACCGCCGGCACGACCGACCGCGGTGTGATCGACCCCGTCGACGCGATCGCCGACGCCTGCGACGAGCACGGCGTGTGGCTGCACGTGGACGCGGCATACGGGTGCGGCCTGCTGGTGTCGCCCCGCCGCCGGCACCTCCTCACGGGCGTGGAGCGTGCACGCTCGGTGACCGTCGACTTCCACAAGAGCTTCTTCCAGCCGGTGTCGTCGAGCGCCCTCCTCGTGCGCCGGCCGCGCGATCTCGCCGCCGGAGCCTGGCACGCGGACTACCTGAACCCGCTCGAGAACGACGAGCCCAACCAGGTCGACGTATCGCTGCAGACCACGCGCCGCTTCGACGCCCTCAAGCTGTGGGTCACGCTCCGCGCGCTGGGCCCCGATCGCATCGGCGAGATGTTCGACACCGTCATCGATCTGGCGGCGTCCGTCGGCGACGAGATCGCCGCCGATCCCGAACTCGAGCTCGTCGGCCGGACGCAGCTCAGCACGGTGCTCTTCCGCGTGCGCCCCGCCGGCGCCGACGCCGCCGCTCAGGACGCGCTCGTCGCGGGCGTGCGCCGCGTGCTCTTCGAGTCGGGCAGGGCACTCGTGGCGAAGACCGTGATCGACGGGCGGCCCTGTCTCAAGCTGACGCTGCTGAACCCGCAGACCTCGCTCGGCGACATCCGCCGGATCCTCGAGATGGTGAAGGATGCCGCCACCACCCTCGCCGGCATCGCGCCGGAGTTCGACGAGGCTCTCGCGGGCGCGGAGGTCTCGGCATGAGCGCGCACGTGCACGACGTCGTCGGAGTGGGAATCGGTCCGTTCAACCTCGGCCTCGCGTGCCTTGCCGAGCCGACGGGGCTCGACGCGGTGTTCCTCGATCGCGCCGACGGCTTCCGCTGGCACCACGGCATGATGATCGAGGGCGCGACCATCCAGGTGCCGTTCCTCGCCGACCTCGTCACGATGGCCGACCCGACGTCGCGGTACTCGTTCGTCAATTGGCTGAAGCAGACCGGCCGGCTCTACCCCTTCTACATCCGCGAGAGCTTCTACGCTCTGCGCACCGAGTACGACGCGTACTGCCGGTGGGCGGCCGCGCAGCTGCCGAACCTGCGCTGGAACCACGAGGTGATCGCGGTCGAGCACGACCCGGCCGACGACACCTACGTCGTGCGCGCCATGCGCACCGACACCGGCGAGGAGAGCGAGCTGCGGGCGCGCCATGTCGTGCTCGGCGTGGGCACCCAGCCGGTCATTCCACCCGCCCTGCGAGGGCTCGACGGTCCGGTGATCCACAGCTCGGAGTACGTCGACCAGCGCGACGCGCTGCGCGCGTCGGACTCGATCACGGTGGTCGGCAGCGGCCAGTCCGCGGCCGAGATCTATCGCGACCTGCTCGAGGGCGCACGGTCCGACGGGTACCGGCTCGACTGGATCACGCGATCCCCGCGGTTCTTCCCGATGGAGTACACGAAGCTCACCCTCGAGATGACGTCGCCGGAGTACACCGACCACTTCCACGCGCTGCCGGTCGGGATCCGGCAGCACCTCGGACGCGAGCAGCGGAGTCTGTACAAGGGCATCTCGGCCGACCTGATCGACGACATCTACGACACCCTCTACCGCCTGAGCGCCGACGGACCGGTGCCCACGACGCTCCTCACCGACACCGAGGTGACCTCGGCGGAGTGGGACGGATCCCGGTACCGGCTGGGGCTGCGCCACGCGCAGCTCGACCGCGAGCATGTGCGCGAGACGTCATCGCTCGTGCTGGCCACGGGCTACGCCGCACAGACGCCGCCCTTCCTGGCGCCGATCGCCGACCGTCTCGACCACGACGTGCTCGGCCGCATCGCGGTCAACCGTGACTACAGCATCGACGGCGGACGCGGCCGCGTGTTCGTGCAGAACGGCGAGGAGCACACACACGGGCTCACCGCGCCCGACCTCGGCTTCGGCGCGTGGCGCAACTCGTCGATCCTGTCGTCGATCCTCGGCCGCGAGGTGTACCCGATCGAACGCCGCATCGCGTTCCAGGACTTCGGCGTGCCCGCAGACGCCCTCCAGACGGCCGCGGCGTTGGAGGCGGCCCGATGACGGTTGCGACAGCCCCCTCGATCTCGATCGCGCGCGCCGACCCGCAGCGAGACGCGCCAGTCCTGCAGCGGTGGCTCGCCGACCCGCACGCCGCCTTCTGGGGCATGAGCGACCTCGACGTCGACGCGGTGCGCGAGTACCTCGCCGGTGTCGTGAGGGACTCGCATCAGGATGCCTGGCTCGGCCTGGTCGACGGCGCTCCAACGTTCTTCGCGGAGACGTACGACCCGGCGCAGGTCCTGCTGCGCGGCATCCATGATCCCCTCCCCGGTGATCTCGGCATGCACGTGCTCATCGCGCCGCCCGACGGCGATGTTCGGCACGGGCTCACCGACGCCGTCTTCGCCGCCGTCATGGCCTTCTGCTTCGACGAGCTCGGCGCGCAGCGCGTCGTCGTCGAGCCCGACGCCCGCAACGACCGCATCCGCCGCAAGAACCTCCGCGCCGGCTTCACCGAGCTCCGCTACGTCTCGATCGACGAAGGCGACCACACCAAGACCGCGGTGCTGTCGGTGTGCACGCGCGACGACCACCGTCGCTCCGAACTCGCCGCCGCTGCCGCACTGCACGCACTCGCACGAACAGGGACCCCCGCATGATCGCCCCCGCCGCCCACCTGACCCCCGCGCATCTCGCCACCGCGCAGCGCCACCTCGTCGCGAAGGCGATCGCCGAGTTCAGCCACGAGCGTCTGCTCAGCCCCGAGCCGACCGCCGGCGGCTGGCGCGTCACCGTGCCCGGTGCCGACATCGAGTACCGGTTCGAGGCCGTCCGCACCGAGCTCGAGCACTGGGTCGTCGACGAGGCCAGCCTGCAGCGCCTCGTCGCCGGCGAGCCCGCCGACCTCGACGCACAGGCGTTCATCGCCGAGTTGCAGCCGGTGCTCGGCCTCTCCGACCAGCTCCTGCCGATCTACCTCGAGGAGATCGCCTCCACCCTGGCCGGCGCGGCGTTCAAGATCGCCCGGGGCGGCCCGTCGGCCGACGCGCTGCTCGCCGCCGACTTCCAGACCATCGAGTCCGCCATGACCGAGGGGCATCCCGGGTTCGTCGCGAACAACGGGCGCATCGGCTTCGGCGTCTCGGCCCACGCGGCCTACTCCCCCGAAGCGGGCCGGCCCTTCCGGCTGGTGTGGCTGGCGGCGCGCCGGTCGCGATCGCATCTGGCGCTGGGGGCCGGGCTGGACGAGACATCGCTCCTGTCCACCGAGCTCTCCCCCGCCGAACACGCGCGCTTCGCGGCTCGGCTCGCGGAGCTCGGCGAGGACCCGACCGACTTCCACCTGCTGCCGGTGCACCCGTGGCAGTGGGAGCAGCGGATCGCGATCACCTTCGCGCCCGACCTCGCCCGCCGCGACCTCGTGCCGATCGGCGAGAGCGACGACGAGTACCGCGCACAGCAGTCGGTGCGCACGATGTTCAACACCACGCACCCCGATCGCCACTACGTGAAGACGGCGCTGGCGGTGCAGAACATGGGGTTCCTGCGCGGGCTGTCGCCCGCCTACATGCGGGTGACGCCGGCGATCAACGACTGGGTCGCCGACCTCGTGGCGGGCGACACCACTCTGCGCGATTCCGGCTTCCGGGTGCTGCGCGAGCGCGCGTCGATCGGGTATACCGGCGACGCCTACCACCGCACGCCGGCGCCGTCCGCCCACCGCAAGATGCTCGCCGCCCTCTGGCGAGAGAGCCCGGTGCCGCTGATCGCCCCCGGCGAGCGCCTCGCGACGCTCGCCTCGCTGCTGCACCGCGATCCGGAGGGTCGCTCCTACGCGACAGCGCTGGTGCGCGCCTCCGGCGTGCCCGCCGACGTGTGGGTGCGCGCGCTGCTGCGCGTGTACGTGCGCCCGCTCGTCCACTGCCTGCTCGCACACGACCTCGCCTTCATGCCCCACGGCGAGAACCTCATCCTGATCCTCGACGGGCACGTCCCGACCGGGGTCTTCATGAAGGACATCGGCGAAGAGGTCGCCCTCCTCGCCGACCGCGCGGTGCCCGACGACGTGCGACGCATCGTGTCGCCGGTGGACGATGAAGAGAAGGCGCTGGCGATCTTCACCGACGTGTTCGACGGCGTGCTGCGCCACCTCGCCGGCATCCTGCACACCGACGGCACGCTGCCCGAGGCCGAGTTCTGGCGGATCGCCGCCGAGATCATCGACGAGCATGCGGCGCAGCATCCGTCTCTCGACTCCCGCGTGGATCTCCGCGCCGACGCGTTCGCGCACTCGTGCCTCAACCGCCTGCAGCTGCGGAACACGTTGCAGATGGTCGATCTCACGAACCAGTCGGCGTCGCTCCTGTACGCCGGCACGCTGCCGAATCCGGTCGCGCGTTCGCGGGCGGCGGCACCGCAGCCCGTGGGAGTCTGACGCGATGGCGGAGGTCTATCGAGATCACCTCGGCATCCCCCACATCCGCGCTGCAGACGCCGGGGACCTCGCCGAGGCGCAGGGAGAGGTGACGGCCCGCGACCGCGGCTGGCAGATCGAGGTCGATCGGCTGCGCGCTTCCGGACGGCTCTCGGAGCTGATCGGCGAGGCCGGCGTGACATGGGACGTCTTCGCCCGACGCGCGCGGCTCGACGACACCGCGCGCCGGGCGCTGGAGACGACGGATGCCGAGACCCGCGCCTTCGTGACCCGCTATGCGGTGGGGGTTCGGCGTGGCATGGCGTCGGTGGGCGCAGGCGCGACAGAGTTCCGGGCGCTCGACGACCTCTTCGCCGAGCCGCGCCCGCTCGAGCCGTGGGCCGACCACGATCCGCTCGGCGTGCTGCACGTCGCGCACGCGCTGTTCTCGACGTTCCCGCTGCTGCTGTGGCGCGAGCACGTCGCCGCGACCCTCGGAGACGCGTGGGTCGACGTGTTCGCCGGGTACGGCGACGGCGGCGGCGGCGACAGTGGCGACGAGACCCTGCCGACGTCGGGCAGCAACGCGTGGGCGCTGCACGGCAGCCGCACCGAGAGCGGGATGCCGCTGCTCGCCGGCGACCCGCACCGCCTCTTCGAGCTGCCGGGCGTCTACCAGCAGGTGCGGCTGGCGTGCGACGAGTTCGACGTCGTCGGGCTCGCGTTCCCCGGGGTGCCCGGCGTGCCGCACTTCGGTCACACCGGCGACGCCGCATGGGGCGTCACCAATGCGGTCGCGCACAGCGTCGACGTGTTCCGCGAGCGGCTGCGTCCCGTGCCCGGCGGCTATGAGGCGCTCGGACCCGACGGCTGGCGGGGCGCCGATGTGGAGCGCTCGGTCATCCGGGTGCGCGGGGGCGACGCCGTCGAGGTCGAGGCGATCGAGACCGAGCGCGGCACGATCGTCACCGATCTCCGCCGCGACGGCGACGAGCTGCTCGGCTGGAGCGTCCGCATGCTCGCGCGGGTGAACGCCGATCTCGGCGCGGGGGCATTGCTGCGGCTGCTGCGAGCGCGGACGGCCTCCGATGTCGTGGGGGCGTTCGGTCGCTGGGTCGACCCCGTCAACCGCGTGCTCGCCGCCGATCGCGGCGGCGCCGTGCTGTCGGCGACGGTGGGGGTCGCGCCCGAGCGCCCGCGGTCCGAGCGGCGGCTGCCGTTGCCCACCTCCACCGGGGCCGCTGAGCACCGCGCGGGGGTGCCGCCGGTCGTGGTGGATGACCTCGCGGTCGATGCCAACGAGCGACCGGCTTCGGGCGATACCGACCTCGGGTGGGCGTACCCGCCGTCACACCGCGCGAACCGCATCCGCGCGCTGCTCGAGGCCGCATCGCCGCGCTCGGTCGACGACTTCCTGCCGGTGTGGGGCGACACCGCCAGCGGGTCGGCGGCTGCGCTGCTGCCCTTCCTGCCGACCGGACCGCTGCCGCCGCCCGCGGCTGCCGCCCGCGATGCGCTCCTGACGTGGGACGGACGGATGGATGCCGCATCCGCCGCCGCCGGCACGTTCGCCGCCTGGCGGGCGGCCCTCGTCCGACGGGTGGCCGCGCTCCCCGCCCTGCAGCCGCTGCAGGCCCCGCACGGATTCGGGGCGGTCTTCGACCCGTGGCTCGGCGTGACCGGACAGGTGGCGGCAGCGCTTCCCCGCCTGCTCTCGCACCCCGCGCTGCGAGGCCAGGTGGCGGAGGTGATCGAGGCCGCACTCGCGGAGGCTGCCGGGGCTGCCGAGTGGGGCGTGACACACCGGCTGCTCCCGCTGCACGTGCTCGCCGACGTGCGGGGTGCCGTCGATCCCGGCGACGACCTCGACGTGGCGCTGTCGGGGGACGGTGACACGGTGCGCTGCGCCGGCTCGACCCCCGGTCTCACCGACCGGTCGTGGCGCGGATCGGTCGCGCGGTGGGCGTGGGATCTCGCCGACCGGGAGAGGAGCCTGTGGAGCGTGCCGTTCGGCGCCGCCGGTGATCCCGCATCCCCGCACTTCACCGACCAGCTCTCCGCTTGGGCCGATGCCCGACCCACGAGGGTCGTGACGGACTGGGCCCGACTTCGACCCGACGAGCCGACAGGAATCGCATGACCACTCTCAGCCCGGCTCGCCTCGTGAGCGGACCCGCGGGCGCCGTCGTCCACACCACCGACGACCCCGCGCTCGGCCGCATCACGGTCGCCGTCCTCGATCCCGTCGCCGACCTCGACGTCGTCCATCGGTGGGTCACGGCTCCCGCCGCGCGCTTCTGGGGCCTCGCCGATCTGACCCGCCGGGAACTCAGCGAACTGTACGCCTACGTGGACGGGCTCTCCACCCATCACGCGTTCCTCATCCGGCGCGACGGTCTCCCGATCGTGCTGCTGCAGACGTACGAGCCGGAGAACGACCCGCTCGGCGAGGTGTACGACGCGCAACCCGGGGATGCCGGCATCCACTTCCTGCTCGGCGACCGCGGTGCGCCCGTCCGCGGTTTCACGACGCACGTCGCTCACGCGATCGCCGGCTTCCTGTTCTCCCAGCCCGCGGTCGAGCGCATCGTGATCGAGCCCGACGTGGGGAACGAGCGAGCCATCGCCCGCGCGCGCCTCCTCGGCTTCGAGCTCGGTCCGCACGTCGAACTGCCCAGCGGCAAGACCGGTCAGCTGGCCTACCTCACCAGGCGCCGGTGGGGAGGATGACCCGATGGCGGGTCAGACCGCCGAGCGAGGTCGGGGAGCCCGGGGAGGGATCAGGAGAAGGATGCCGAGCAGCAGACTGACGCCGAGCGCGATCATCTCGCCGACGGCGTCGACGATCGGCAGGTGTTCCAGGTGAAGAGCGTGGTAGGCGAAGTGCAGGACGCCGAAGACCGTCCAGGCGATCCCGAGCACGCGGTACGCCAGATCGGCGCGCCAGATCACGGCGCCGATGCTCGCCGCTCCCCACGCGAGGTACATCGCACCGACGTCGCGGATCAGGTGCTCGTTGAACGGCCCGTCGACCGACACCCACGATCCGAGGATGCCCGGGAACGAATCGTAGAAGGACTCGGGGAAGAAGTACGCCCAGACTCCGACGAAACCTGCGAGGAGTGCGGACAGCGCGGCCGCCACGGCGTGAACTCGTCTCATACCTCTCCGACGATGCAGCGCGCCGAGATGTATGCCGCGAACGCGACGCAGTCTGCGCGGGTCGGCGAGTTCAGCGGCGATCGCGAGAAGGATCTTCCGCCGCGTCAGGACGATAAGGCTCTTCCTGCACCGCATGGGCGAGCACGAGTTTGAGCGCCATCATCACAGGCAGCCACCCCCAGAGCGCGGGCGCCGGGGAGTACGCGGCGACCATCGTCGCCAGCGCGACGAACCCCAGGGCGGCGGGGCGTTCCAGGTAGAGCGGAACGGACCGGACGATCACGGTGCCGCCGAGGATCGCCAGATACCAGAGCGGCCCCCACCACCACAGATGCGGCGGGTAGAAGATGCCGACGATGATGGGGTGGATGTGCAGCGCGGCGAACACCACCGGGTGTCGCACGAGCCTGCCGAGTGCGGTCTTCGCGGTCGCAGACGGCGGACCGAAGTGGTCGCGCTTGGCGGCGTTGAGGCCGTTGGCGACGACCCCTCCGACGACGTCGAACGCGATGACCGCAGCGACGATGTAGTGCAGCACGTTCCAGGGTGCGCCGTTGAGCCAGGCGACCAGCGTGATGATCCCCGCCCACGCCAGTCCGACCCCGTTCGCCATGCCTTTCTCGGCGGCGGTGGCGCCCGCACCGAAGATCGCGTCGGCTTTCGCGTCGGGCGCGGTCCAGTCCACGATTCCGCCGGGCTTCATCGGATCCCTCCGGTGACGTCCACAATGGCGCCGGTGACGTAGCCGGCATCGGACGTCGTGAGCCATTCCACGGCCGCCGCAATCTCGTCCGGTGACCCGGCGCGGCCGAGCGGGGTGCGGGCCCCGACTTCCGCGGCGCGGTCCGGGCGGCCGGCGCGGGCGTGGATGGTGGTGAGCGTGGTGCCGGGGCTCACCGCTGACGCGGGCGCCGTTCGCGGCGACCTCTTTCGCCAGCCCGACGGTGAGAGCTTCCACCCCCGCTTTGGACGCCGCGTACCAGACGTACTCACCGGGCGCGCCGGTGCGGGCGGCGATAGAGGTGACGTTGACGATGGACCGGTCGTCGCGGCGCTCCTGCGCCTCCCACCGGGTGACGACAGCTCTGCACAGCCGGATGGTCGCGGTCAGGTTGACGTCGATGACGCGGGCGACGGTGGCGTCCGTCACGGTGCGGAGCGGTCCGATGGGTCCGGTGATGCCGGCGTTGTTGACCAGCACGGTGAGATTCCCGAGCTCCTCGGCGGCCGCCACGATGCGCTGCGGCGCATCGGCGTCGGTGACGTCGCATCGGAGCGGCAGAACCTCGGCGCCCGACGAGGCGGCGTCGGCGAGCACCTCGTCAGCACCGGATTCGTCGGAGGTGTAGGTGAAGACCACGGCGTGCCCACGCCGGATCAGCCGGTCCACGACGGCCCGGCCGATCCCGCGGCTGCCGCCGGTGACGATGGCGACGGTGCGCGTCATGCGGATGCTCCCTTGTTCGAGTACTCCGCCGGCGCGAAGAGCACGATGACGTCGAGCGGCTCGTCGATCTCGACGAACCGGTGCTCCTCGCCCGCGGGGACGAACAGCACCGCGCCCGGAACGGCTGCGGCGTCGCCGGCAGGGGTGCGGAGGATGCCGCGGCCGGAGCGGATGACGTACACCTCGTCCTCGGTGTGCGGCTGCTGCGGATCCTCCGAGGCGACTGGCAGCCTGTAGCGGCCGACGCTCAGCGCAGGCACGCGCAGCAGTTCGTCGTACCGGAGCTCCTCGCCGGTGTCATCTTCGAGTGTCAGCGCGCGCATTCGTCGGTTCCTTCCTCGGCCGAGTGTGCAGGTATTCGAGCATCGCAATCCCGCCTACTCGCGGGTCATCGCCGACGTTCGGCCACGGTACGCGGCGATCACGGCAGCCATGTCGTCGCCGGCGTGACCCAGCGCCAGCGCCTCGGCGTACAGCTCGGCGCTTGCTTCCATGAGCGTCGCCGCGGTGCGGCGCTGTCGAGCGGATGCCACGACCAGGCGCGCGTTCTTCAGCACGTCGGGGATCGCCGCCTGGGGAGTGAAGTCACCAGAGACGAGCGCGTCCGCTTTCGCACGCGACACGAAGGAGGCCATCGGCCCCGCATCGAGAACCTGCTGGAGCACACGGATGTCGAGGCCATGCGTCTCGGCGAAGTGGAAGCTCTCGGCGAGTCCCGTCACGAGAGTGATGAGGAAGGTGTTGACGGCGAGCTTCATCTCCATCGCCTGCGGCGGTGTTCCGCACCGGACCACGGTGGCGCACACCGGCGCGAGCAGCGGTTCGATCCTGTCGAGCACCGCTCCGTCGCCGGCGAGCATCCCGATGAGCTTCCCCTCCAGCGCAGGCTGCCGAGAACCGGAGACCGGCGCCTCGACGAACCAGCCACCCGCGGCTGCGATGCGCTGGGCGAGGGCCTTGGAGTAGGCCGGTGAAACGGTGCTCATCTGCACGAGCGTCGTGCCACCGACATCCGCCGTGCCGAGGATCTCGTCGATCGCGCGTTCGTCGGCGACCATCACGAACACCGTCTCGCACGCCGCGAACACCTCGGCCGCTGAACCGGCGACGACCGCGCCCGCCGAAGCGAGCGGAGCCGCGGCAGCGGGCGTGCGGTTCCAGACCAGCAGCGGATGCTCCGTCAGCAGCCGGGACGCGATCGCGGATCCCATGAGTCCGAGCCCGACGAACCCGATGGTCATTCCGGTCTCCTCATCGCGATCACCGGCATCCGCCTCGCCTTCCGTCGTGCACTTCCTGCCAATGTCCCAGCGAACACCCGAGCGGGTGTTGCCCGCGCGGTCCACTTCCGCATGCTGGACTCATGGCAACCGGAACCCGCATGTCGGCGCGTGCGCTGCTGTCGATGACCGGCGACCTCGGAGCGGAGGCTGTCGCCTACACCGAACTCGCCGGCCGGATCCGGACCCTCATCTCCGACGGGCGCATCCCGGTGGACACGCGACTGCCCTCCGAGCGTGAACTCGCCTCCCTGGCCCGTCGCAGCAGGACGACGATCGTCGCCACCTACCAGGCACTGCGCGATTCCGGGCACCTCGTCAGCCGGCAGGGGTCGGGCAGTCGCGCCACGCTTCCGCACCTCGCCGACGTCTCCAAACGTCCGCCGCGGGCGGTGAACTTCGCCGGATCGATCCCGCCACCCGTGGACGGGCTGCGAGAGCTCATCGCTGAGACCACCGCCGACCTCCCCGACATCACCACCTTCCCGGGCTTCGACCTCGTCGGCCACGACGCGCTCCGTCATGCCCTGGCCGAGCGGTACACGCAGCGTGGGCTTCCGACGTCCCGCGATCAGATCATCGTCACCACCGGTGGGCAGCACGCGATCGCCCTGACGGCGCACACCCTGGTGTCACGGGGCGACGTCGCGCTGGTCGAGTCCCCCACGTATCCGCACGCGTACGAAGCGCTCCAGCGGGCGGGCGCCCGCCTGGTCGCCTCCCCCGTCACCACCGACGGGTGGGACGTCGAGCATCTGCTCGCGACCATCCGCCGGACCCGCCCGGTCGTCGCCTACCTGATCCCCGACTTCCACAACCCCACCGGCGCCTCCATGGCGCCTGAGGACCGCGCCCGGCTGGTGCACACGGCCCGGGCGGCGGGGACGACGCTCGTCATCGACGAAGCCACCGTCGACCTCAACATCGACCGGCCCTGGGATGACGGCCCCTTCGCCCGCCACGCCACCCGCGACGCATGGCCGGACGGCTCGGGCGTGATCACTCTCGGGTCGCTCTCCAAGAGCATCTGGAGTGGACTGCGGATCGGGTGGATCCGCGCCGACGAGGCCGTGGTCCGCCGCCTCGTGCAGGCACGCCCCGCCGGGGATCTCGGCACGCCGCCCATCGAGCAGCTCATCGGCGAGCGTGTCATCCGCCGTTTCGACGAGCTGATCCTCGGCCGGCAGCGGCTGCTGCACCAGCACCGCGCGGTGCTCAGCGAAGCCCTCACTCGCCGGCTGCCGCAGTGGACCACCCCGTGGCCGGACGGCGGCCTGTCGATGTGGGTGCGACTCGACCGCCCCGGCAGCTCCGCCCTCACCTCGATCTGCCGCGCCCGCGGCATGTCGCTCATCGCCGGGCCGAAGTTCTCGATCGACGGCTCCCTCGAACGACATCTCCGCATTCCGTTCACCTCGCCCGTCGAAGAGCTGGACGCAGGTGTCGCGCTCCTCGCCGAAGCCTGGGACCAGCGGTCCGCCGGGACTCCCGCCGCGATCGGGCGTGAGGCTGCCTCGGTGTTTCAGGAGGCGCCGTCGGCGGAGATCGCGCCGCAGCGGCTCAGTCGCGCGACGTCGCGTTGACGCTGCCGGAGCGCTCCTGTCGGCTCAGGCGGGCGATCGCGGCCATCATGCGCTCGGTGATCTCGCGTCGCGCCTTGCCGTCCGGCACGCCTTCGAGGTCGGCGAGGTCGAGCGGTTCGCCGAAGTGCACCTCGACGCGCGGCCTCCCCGGCAGCAGGTGGCTGAGCGGCTTGACGATTCGGGTCCCGATGAGCCCGACGGGCACGACCGCGGCGCGGGTTTCGCGCGCCATCCACGCCGCGCCACCATGACCCTCGTGAAGCTTGCCGTCGCGCGACCGGCTCCCTTCGGGGAACACGGCGAACACGCTCCCGGCTCGCAGGATGCTGCTGCCCGCGTCGAGCGCGGCGCGTGCGTCGCGACCGGTGGCGCGATACACGGGCACACCGCCGATCGACGTGAAGAACCAGCGCTTGAAGCGGCCGGGCATGCCGGACCCCGTGAAGTACGCCGACTTGATGAGGAACTGCACGGGGCGGGTCGCGGATGTCGGGATGATGACGGTGTCGAGCGCCGCGAGGTGGTTGCTCGCCAGCAGCACCGGCCCGCGCTCAGGCACGTTTCCTCGGCCGACGATGCGCGGGCGGTACAGGAGCCAGAACAGCGGCCGCAGGACCGCCCGGCCCACGAAGTAGATGGCACCCGGCTGCGGGGCTGGGCGTGGGCTCGGTGGGGCGGACGCTGTCACCTCGCCACTGTAGCTGTCGTCGCTTTCGATCCCGATCCGACGGCTCAGCGCGCATCCGAAAGCGGGCCGGCGTGACCTGCGAGACATTCCCATCCTGCGGAGGTGCGCACCCAGGTCTGCGTGACCGGCATCCGGTTCCGCGTGCGGCCGTCAGACGTCGTCACGTCATCCACGACGGTGCAGGAGACGACCGCGGTCCCGTCGACGACGACGACGTCCAGATCCTCCAGACCTTGCTGATGCCACCGCACCGCCCCGCCGGTGTTCGCCTCGATGTAGGCATCCCTGTCGAAGTGGTCACCGCGATGCGAGGTCCAATGGAAGTCGCGGTGCAGTAGCCGCGTGAGCGCAGCCGCGTCGCCGCGTGCGAGCGCCGCCGCACGGGCGTGGACGGCGATCAGCACTTCCTCTTGCTCGCTCACACCAAGAGTGTGCCGCGATGTTCCTAGCGATCGCGAGCGCCGAGCACGAATGCGGTCACCCGTGTGCGAGAAGGGACGTGCTCGAGGCTGCCGCTGAGCACCTGCGCAACCGATCGGTGCCGACGTGAGGTCGATCGTGGGCGCCGGCGCGCCGGCTACGTCAGCACATCGCGGGTCGTGAACCGCCAGATGGCGAGCGCTCCTGCGACGACGATCCAGATCGCCTGCAGGAGGGCGTTATCGAGGAACGAATCCCACGAGATCGGCGAGCGCAAGAGGTCTCCGAAGTCCAACCAGCGATCGGTGAACAGGTACGGGTGAAGCGCCGACAGCTGCGGGATCTGACCGACGATCTGCGCCGCGACAGCGAGGAACGCAGTGGCCGCCATGGCACCGACCGGCACCGTCGTGAGCGTCGAGAGCAGCACGCCGATCGCTGCGAGCCCCAGCATCGACACCGACACGTAGGCGACGACGGCAAGACACCGAGCCAGTCCCTCGGCGAGGCTCACCTGTGTTCCGCTCAGCAGGGTCAGCGGGCCGGCGCCGAAGAGGATCGCACCGACGAGCACGCCCATTGCGACCACAGCGAAGGTCGCCATCACGCAGAAGACACCGGCGACGACGTACTTGACGGCCAGGAGCGCTACGCGCCCCGACGGTGCGACCAGGAGGTATCGAAGGGTGCCGAGACTCGCCTCGCCGGCGATCGAGTCGCCCGCGACGACACTGACAGAGAGGGGAAGGAAGAGCGGGATCGCGATCGTCAGCGCGGCGAGGCCGACGAAGACGCCGTTGTCGGTGATCTGATCGAGGAACGCGGGCCCGCGGCCGGCACGGGCGCCGCCCGCGATCCGCACCGCGACGCCGAGGAGCACTGGGATGAGGACCAGGGCCCCGAACATCATCCAGGTGCGGAGGCGGCGGAAATGCGTCGCCAGTTCACTTCCGAGAAGGCCCGGGATGCCGCTCCCGCGCCCGGCGGCGCCCGGGGCCGAGGCCGACGGCAGGGCGTCGGTCGGGCGAGAGGCGGCATCACGCGACGACATCGAAGCCCTGCCCCGTCAGCTCGACGAATCTGTCCTCGAGGCTGGTCCGCTCGACCGTCACCCCGCGCACTCGAACGTCGGCGCGCACGAGCGCCGCCACGATGTCTTCCGGCTCGGGCCCGTGCGAGCTGAGCGTTCCCACGAGCGTGAAGGGTGCGGCATCCGTCGTCTGAATCCCCGCGCTCTCCAGCACTTCTCTCGCCCGCGCGACATCAGGAGTCTGCAGCCGGAGGCGGCCCGTGCCGTCACCCCGGCGCAGCTCGTCGAGCGTTCCCGATGCGACGAGCCGCCCGGCACTCATGATCCCGACGTGTGTGCACACCTGCTCGACCTCGGCGAGCAGGTGGCTCGAGACGAACACGGTCGCTCCCTCGCCGGCGAGGGAGCGGATGAGTCCGCGCACCTCGCGGGTCCCCTGCGGGTCCAGCCCGTTCGTCGGCTCGTCCAGCACGAGCAGCTCGCGGGGAGTGAGCAGTGCGTTGGCGATGCCGAGGCGCTGCTTCATGCCCAGCGAATACGCGTGCACTCTCTTGTCGGCCGCGGTGGTGAGCCCGACGCGCTCGAGTGCATCGTCGACGCGTCGCCGGCGAGTGGAAGTTGCCGTGTGCCGGCCCGCCGCGTCGAATCGGTGCAGGTTCTGCCTGCCGGTGAGGAACGGTGCGAACGCCGGCCCCTCGACGAGTGCGCCCACCCTCGGCAGAACGGTGTGAAGCGCGTCTGGCACGGGTCGCCCGAGGACGCGAGCCTCCCCCATCGTCGGGCGAACCAGGCCGAGAAGCATCCGGATCGTCGTGGTCTTGCCCGACCCGTTCGGCCCGAGGAACCCGAAGACCGCGCCGTGCGGCACGTCGAGCGCGACGTCATCCACGGCCGTCTGCACGCCGAACCGCTTGGTCAGACCGGAGGTCTGGATGGCGAGGTCGGTCACTGCGGGCTCAGTCGCCGGCCGCAACCCGTGCGAGGTGATCGGCGCTGACAGCACCCGCGAAGACGCGTCCGTCGTCCGCGAAGTACACCGTCACCAGCGCCGTCTCGAGAACGCGTCCACCCGCTGCCGGCTGCGTCAGGCTCTCGAGCGTCGCCGCATCAGGGCCGCCGTCATCCCATGCGTGCGTGGCGGTCTGGGGCAGCTCGACCACGGCCGTCCAGCCTTCGCCATGCACGACCGGATGCACGGCATCCGTCCCGGTCCCGCTCTGGCCGGCGTCGGGCCTTGCCGCGTGCTCACGGTCCGGCGCGGAGACCGTCTCGTCCTCGACGGCGTAACCCGACGCGGGAGTGTACGTGAGCGTCGCCGGGTCGGGAGTGGAGAACGAGATGTCCGTGAACGAGAGGTCGAACGCGGGTTGGTCGGCACCGCGCGCGGTGACGGATGCCGCGACCGCAGCGCCCGTCTCGCCGTCGATCGCGAACCGCACCTCCCCGACGAGACTGGCGGTGTCGTTCGGGACGAGCACCAGTTCGTACACGTCGCGTCCGGCGACGCGCCCGTCGGTGCCCACCGAGATCTCGGTGGACTCGCCGAGAGTCGCGAGAGCTTCGTCGAGCATCTGCTGCGGGGTCGTCACCGTCGCGTCAGGCCGATGCTCCGCGGAGCCGATGTCACCGTCCACTGTGTAGTGCGTCGCACTCTTGGTCTCGGAGTCGACGAACCAGCCCTCCCCGGCCGCCCGATCGACATACACGTCGCGCTCGGCGAGGCGATCGAGCACCTGCAGTCGCGCCCTGTCGCCATCGAGGTACACGTTGGCCGTGTGCGAACCGGTCAGCAGGTCGATGGCGTCGGAGATTCCCGCGCGTGAATCGTCGCCACCGGAGCCGCCGGTGAAGCTCGAGAGGTCAGGAAGGCCCAGATCAGACGTCTGCTCGATCGTTCCCGTCATCGCGGTGACCTCACTCGCGGCGGCGAACTCGAGTAGCTCGGCGGGGGTCTTGTCGGGAAGATCCACTCGGGCATCGGCAGCGGACGGGATGACCACGGCCGCGGCGACGGCCGCGACCAGGACGAATGCGCCGGTGATCGAGAGCCAACGGGCAGGTGACCGGCGCCGATGCCGCCTCTCCATGGGGAAAATGCTACGCCTGGGCGCAGACGCGCGGGCTGGGAGATGGGTAGGAGAATGCGGGCGGTTGGCCGCGGGCCGCGGGCGGTGGTGCGTCGGGCGGACCTGCATCATGTGCCATGTTCGCGGGACGCTGTCGGTGCCAGGGACTACCGTTCGAGAATGGTCGCCGTCTCTGCCAAGCCCGAGTTGCGCGTCGACACGATCGAGGAATGGGAGCGCTGGCTGGAGTCCGATCCCGGTCCCGAGGGAGTGAGGCTGCGCGTCCGCAAGGCGTCGTCGAGCCGGCCGGGCATCACCTACGCCGAGGCGTTGGATGTCGCGCTGTGCTTCGGCTGGATCGACGGGCAGAAGCAGTCGTTGGACGCGGACTACTTTCTGCAGGTGTTCACCCCGCGCCGACCGCGTGGACTGTGGTCGAAGGTGAACATCGAGCACACCGCCCGTCTGATCGAGGAGGGCCGCATGCGGCCCGCCGGCCAGCTCGAGATCGACCGCGCCAAGGCAGACGGACGGTGGGACGCCGCATATCGTCAGCGCGACGGGGAGATCCCCGCCGAGCTCAAGGCGGCACTCGACGCAGAGCCGGCGATCGCGGCCGCATTCTCAGCACTGTCGGCGCAGAATCGCTTCGCGATGGCGTTCCGCGTGAGCAGCCTGAAGCGGCCAGAGTCGCGCGCCGCCCGGGTCGCCCAATACGTCGCCATGCTCGAGCGCGGCGAGACGATTCACTGAGTCGTCGCGGCGGCGGAGCGCCGCCGATGCGGCACCATGTGGCTCACCGCGGTCGACGGCCGGATCGACCGGTTGCACCGTCCTTGAGGAACCGACGGGGTCGGGTCTTGTCGAAGCCGACCGCGTCCCGGCGGCACGACGCACCCAGCCGGTGCGTACGAGAGGAAATCCACCTCGCGGGGGAGGCTCGCCGCCGTGTGAGACCCGTACCATCCGGAGCATGAGCGATCGCGTTTTCAAGCCAGGCGACGACGTCTTCACAACCAACGCGCGAGGCACGGTCATCGATGTGCGGGCCACACCGTCAGGCAAGTGGATCTTCGGGGTCGAAGACGCGACCGGAGAGGTGAGCTACTTCACCAAGGGCGCCCTCCGGCTCGCCGACGGATGACGCCCGACAGGCGACTTGCCGACCGACCGGCTTCGAGGAAGATGCCGGACAGATGGTGCACGACGTTTCCGTAGGCCGCGGGAGGGGCAGCGACTACAAGGGTCGGACAGGCAAGTCAACCCGCTGACGGTGGATCGCGGTAACGGGTCAGAGTCATCCTCGAGAGAACGTAGAGGAGGACGCGATGTCCACCAATCAACCGATCGACCCCGATACCGGCCAGCCGGTCGAGCCGACCATCGAAGAGGAGAGGGCACCTCGGAACGGCGACGCATCGCGTGACGGTGATGCCACCCTGGACCGTAGCGACGACGACCTCATCATGGATGAAGTGTTGATCGAAGACGACCCCGGGTCATCGTCGGATCGTTAGGTCACCACATTCTGGGCGGAGAGTCTTCCGGCATTCCGGCCCCCCGAAGCGTGGTCTATCGTGCCGTCATGGGAGAAGACGTCCCGGCCCGCGAGTTCACACGCGCCGATCGAACCCGCCATCGCGAGAAGGTCCGGCGCAACCTCGATGTGTTCGCGCGGATGCTGCGCGAGGCCCACTTCGACACGGATGATCCCCTGACGGGCCTGGAAGTGGAGCTCAACCTCATCGACGAGCTGGGCGACCCGGCACTGCGCAACAGCGAAGCGCTGCAGGCGATCGCCGATCCGGCGTTCCAGACCGAGCTGGGGCAGTTCAATATCGAGATCAACGTGCCGCCTGCGCGCTTGCGGGACGGTGGGCTCTCGACGTTCGAGGAGAGCCTGCGGGAGAGCCTGAACAAGGCGGAGGAACGCGCATCGACCGTCGGCGCCCACCAGGTGATGATCGGCATACTGCCCACCCTCACCGAGAAGCACCTGAGCCCGAGCACGCTCAGCTCCAATCCGCGGTATCGACTGCTCAATGAGCAGATCCTCGATGCGCGCGGCGAAGACATCGTCATCTCGATCGCCGGGCGCGATCGGTTGAAGACGACCGCCGACTCGATCGTGCCCGAGGCGGCGTGCACGAGCACCCAGTTCCACGTGCAGACGTCGCCCGCGATGTTTGCGGCGTACTGGAACGCTTCGCAGGCGATTGCGGGTGTGCAGCTGGCGGTGTCGGCGAACTCGCCGTATCTGCTGGGGCGCCGGCTGTGGCGCGAGACGCGCATCCCGCTGTTCGAGCAGGCGACGGACACGCGCAGTGAGGAGCTGAAGGCCCAGGGCGTGCGTCCGCGGGTGTGGTTCGGCGAGCGGTGGATCACGTCCGTGTTCGACCTGTTCGAGGAGAACGTCCGATTCTTTCCGGCGTTGCTGCCGATCGTCGAGGATGAAGACCCGTTGCAGGTGTTCGAGTCGGGAGGCACACCCCAGCTCCACGAGCTCCGTCTTCACAACGGCACGATCTACCGCTGGAACCGGCCCGTGTACGACATCTTTCAGGGCGTGCCTCATCTGCGGGTGGAGAATCGGTTGCTCGCGGCCGGTCCGACCGTCGCAGACATGCTGGCGAACGCTGCGTTCTACTTCGGGCTGGTGCGCTCGCTGGCTGAGAGCGCTCGTCCGCTGTGGTCTCAGATGTCGTTCGCGACCGCCGAAGAGAACTTCCATGCCGCCGCGCGTCACGGCATCGACGCCCAGATCTACTGGCCTGGCGTCGGGCAAGTGCCCGCGACCGAGGTGATCCTGCGGAAACTGCTGCCGCTCGCCCATGCGGGTCTCGAGGCATGGGGTGTCGGGACGGCGGAACGCGACCGTCTGCTGGGCATCATCGAGCAACGGTGCCTGACCGGCGTCACCGGAGCCGAGTGGTTCGTCAGCCGGATGGAACGCCGCTCGCGCATGGAACGCTACGACGCCCTCAGAGCCACCCTGCTGGAATACCAGGCGGCGATGCACTCGAACGAGCCGGTGCACACCTGGGACTGACCCGGGTCATCGGGAAGTCGAGTGAGTCACCCGCTTCACGGGCTCCCGCCTGATTTCTTGCGGAGTTGCGCGGCGATGTCGGGAACGTACCGGAATTGCTCGATGGGTGGTCGCTCGTAGTCGTCTGCGTTGGGGCGTTCGGGAATATCGATCTTCGGCCGATCAAGATGGTGGTACGGGACGCTTTCGAGCAGATGGTTGATCACGTTCAAGCGCGCGCTGCGCTTGTCGTCGCTCTCAACGACCCACCACGGTGAACCTGCTGTGTCGGTGGCGGCGAACATGGCGTCCTTCGCACGGGAGTAGTCCTCCCATCGGCGAATCGACTCCAGGTCCGTCGGCGACAGCTTCCACAGTTTCATCGGATCTTCACGCCGCGCGAGAAAGCGCGCCTGCTGCTCGTCATCCGACACGGAGAACCAGTACTTGATGAGGATGATGCCGTCCTCGATGAGCTGTTGCTCCAGCACCGGCGCCTGCCGCAGGAACCGCTGGTACTGCTCATCCGTGCAGTACCCCATGACCCGCTCCACTCCGGCTCGGTTGTACCAGGATCGGTCCATCAGGACGATCTCACCTTTGCTGGGCAGATGCTCGATGTACCGCTGGAAGTACCACTGACCGCGCTCGCGCTTGGACGGCTTGGGAAGCGCGACCACGCGGGTATGCCGAGGATTCAGGTACGCGGTGACCCGTTTGATCGCTCCCCCTTTACCGGCTGCGTCACGGCCCTCGAAGATCACCAGGACACGCGCGCCTGATTTCGCGACCCATCGCTGCATCTCGACCAACTCGATCTGGAGACGCTTCAGCTCGGCCTTGTACGCCCGCTCGGGCACCCTCCGCACCGACGTCTTCGCATTGCTCTTCTTCGTCATAGCTCCCCCGTGCCCACCGGCGCCGATATCGTGCTGGCCCGATTCAAAGGCTGAAATGCAGAAGCGTCTCCCAACCGGGAGACGCTTCTGCCGTGTCAGGCCTACTTGAACGCGTCCTTGACGTTTTCGCCGGCCTGCTTCAGGTTCGCCTCGGTGCGGTCGGCGTGCCCCTCCGCTTGAAGGCGCTCGTTGTCGGTGGCGTCACCGACAGCTTCCTTCGCCCTGCCGGTCGCCTCCTGAGCGGCGTTCTTGATCTTGTCGTCAAGTCCCATCGCGGTTCCTTCCGTCACAGATCCGGGCTTCTCCCGGGCGCTTCAACGCTAAGGACCCTCGCGCGCTTCGGCGAGGGCTTGCGCTACGCGCCGAGATGCGGCAGTGGGTCAGTTGTCGGCGGCGGGGATGGTGAGCACTGCCACGCCTGCTTGCTGGGCTTGGTAGCGAATCACGGCGCCGGCGTCCGGCGCGCTTCAGGACGTCGGGCGGCCCCCGTCACCCCCCACCACCGTTTCGTGCTGGCGTCACCCGCAGCAGCAAGCGGTGACTGAGGTAGACGTGCCGCGCGGTGCTGAGAGGACGAGCATGCTTTCAATCGATCAGGCCGGCCAGGGTATGGACGGCCTCGGCGGTTGAGGGCAGGTCCGCGATCGCTGCTGCGACGCGACGAGCGGAATCGACGTATGTCGGATCTGTCAGCAGGCGGGGCACCTCTGCTGCGGCGAGCTGCACAGAGGCCGGCCCCCGCTCGACGGTGATTCCGGCACCCACCGCCGCGACGTGGTCGCCGTTGACCACCTGGTCGGACGTGAACAGCGGAACGACCACCTGAGGGACTCCCGCGCCCAGCGCGCCCATGGTAGTTCCGAACCCGCCGTGCCCGAGCATCGCCGCGGCCTGTCGGAGCACGGCATCCTGCGGCCACCACTGCTTGACATGGGCGTTGGACGGCAGGGGTCCCAGCTCGTCGGGGTCAACTTTCCGCCCGACCGTCATCAGCACACGCGCGTCGACGTCAGCCAAGGCATCGAGCGCCTGCCGGAAGACGCCGGCGAACGAGGGCAGTGAACCGGTGACTGAGCCGAAGGTGACGTAGATCAACGGGGCCGCCGGATCGCCCCAGTCCGGAAGGCGGGGAGCGTTGGAGGCAGACGCAGGCACGTGGAACCGCAGGAAATGCGCGCTTTCGGGCGGGGCCGGCTCACCACCGTGGTCGAGCATCTCGGGCACCACGCTGAGCACAGTCTCGGAGGCCAGCGCAAAGCTTACTCGGCCCTCGGCCAGCCCGGCCAGGCGCCCGAGTTCCTCCAGCGGATCGGTGATCGCCGCTGCGAATCGCGTCAGGATCTCGTGCATGCCGATGCTGACGTGCACGTGCGGAACTCCGGCCCGCTCGGCAGCGGCGAGAGAGGCGAGCTCAGCGCTCTCGCGGAGCACGAGGTCAGGATGCCAACGCTCGACTGTCTCCAGGAGCGAGGGCAGTGCGGCCTGCGCATCGATCCTGCCGAACACCTCACGCACGACGAGGTCGTCGGCCTCCTCGAACGCCAAGGTCGGCAGCCTGCCCATGACAGCGCCTATCAGCTCACGCGGCCCGTCGGCGAACGGTTCGTGTGTGAAGCCCGCCTTGACCACCGCTCTTGCGTACGAGGCGGGCGCAGCCACGCGGACCTCGTGTCCCGCGTCGGCCAGGGCTCGCGCGAACGGCGAGAGCGGTCCGAAATGGCCGTCGTTAGCCGTTGTCGCACACAACACGCGCACATGCGTAGGCTCCCACCGGACTGCCCCCCTCGACAAGACCGGTTCCCGCCCGTTGAACGACCTCGCCCACTGAGCGATGACCAGCTGGCGTACTCGGGCTGCTGTTCTCCCGGGCGCGGGACGACGACGTCCAGCGGCTTCTGATCGCCCACCGCCACATTCCCGGTCGTCGGGATCCGCAAACGCGGATCGCCAGCGAGCGGTGCCTGCACGCGCATCCGGCCGACCCGCTGGGTTAGCGCACAGGGTAGTCGTGTTCCAGAAGCTCACCAGCAACGGCACCGCCTGGGTGCAGCTGGCCGGCGAGATCGTCGAGTACGAACTGCTGCCGGGTCAGTCGCTGCTGATCCACCCCGGGCATCTCGCGCTGTTCCGCGCGAGTATGCAGCTGGAGTTCGCGAGCATCAAGGGCATCAAGAACAAGCTGTTCGGCGACTCGATGTTACTCGCTCATCTGCACGGTCCCGGGCACGTCTGGCTGCAGTCGATGACACCCGCCAAGCTGGCGGCCGCGATCGAGCCCTACCTGCCCGACAAGTCGTCGTCGAACAACAGCTGACTCGGCGCGGCCGCGGGCCGCAGCATCCGTCCCGTCCTTCTCAGGAGTTCGCGATCGGTTATCGACCGAGTACCTCACTCGACCGGCGGTGGGATCGATTGACCCGGATCGCGGCCTTCGGTTGGGTGCCGACGTTGGAGGGACCGTGGCGTTCGCGTTGCGACCGGCGCGACGTGCGATGGGCGATGAATCAGGGCAGAAGGTCGAGCATTTGTGGTCGCGCCTTCATCGCGTGGATGACGAGCTCGTTGCCGCTGTCGAAGACGAGGACGACGGTCTCGAGCAGGCGTCCTTGCGTGTCGAAGCCGAGTCGTAGCTGGCGGGCGGGTGACTCGTCGTCAAGGTGTTCGACCCAGAGAGGCCAGGATGCTGCTTGCCGGATGTCGTCAGGCGCGACTCCGTGCTTGAGTGCGGCGTCGTGGATGTTCACGCCGCGTACGCGGCGATCGCCTCGCGGATCAGCTCCGACCGTGACTTGTGTTCTCGGGCGGCACGGGCGTCGAGTGCGGCGAGCTCATCGGTGGTCAGGCGCAGTGCCACCACTTGCGCGGGCTCCGCGCCACGCCCCGGGCGTCCGCGTCCGCGACGCTTCAGGGCGTCGACGTCGTAGCCGGCCTCGGCTTCGGCCGCCCATGCCGTGATCTGCTGTTCGGTGACCGGCACACCGTTGATAGTCTCACCGCCTGTCATAGTCGAATCGTAATACGAAAATGTGATTCCGGCTAGGCCGCCCAGGGTGGGGATCGCCAGTCGTATGGGTGCCGCGGTCGCTTGCCGTCGCGCGTGGGGCAGCGGCGGGTGGCCGCGGAACGATGGGTATTAGATGATGTGTGCTTCGCAGGTGGCGAGAAGCGCCAGACGGCGGCGCCGCAGCTCTCGGTACACCGTCGCGCGGGAGACGCTGAACAACTCGGCGATCTCCGTCGGGGTGTATTCGCCGCGGTCCTGCACATCGAACAGTAGCTTCCGTTGGGTGGTCGACAACTTGGGCTGCTTGCCCTCCAGGTGACCTTTCGCGTGGGCGACCGCCATCCCTTCTTTCGTGCGCATGCTGATCAGGTCACGTTCGAACTCGGCGACCATCGGGAGCACGTTGGACGACAATCGCCCGACCGGATCGGACGGGTCGTATCTGCTGCCTCCGAGATCCAGGGCGACGCCTTTGGCCGTCAGCTCATCGGCGATATCGCGTGCGTCCCGCACGGATCGGGCGAGCCGATCGAGTTTGGTCACCACGAGGGTGTCACCTTCGCGGACCGCGGCGAGCGCCTGCCGCAACCCAGGCCCTGCACGGTTCGTGCCGGTCAATCCATGATCGACGTAGATGTTCGAATCGAGCACCCCGCGTCGGAGGAGCGCGTCACGCTGCGCCGTGAGGTCCTGATCGGCGGTGGAGACTCTGGCATAGCCAATCTGTGTTGCATTCATGCGCCGAGCGTGCCATCGGCACCACGGGGGCGCACCCGAGGCGGACCAGCATACGGGCATTGCACGGTAGTCGTCGGCTGCGTGCGGGCGTGAGCGCGTGCGAAGGGCATCCTCAATCGTGCATTGCACGCGGGCGGGGCGTCACGGGCGGGCGACATCGGCCGCACTGTCTGCTGCCCCATGCACCTGCCGCACGTCGATACCGCTCTGCGAGCCTCTCGAACGCTGCCGCCACCTCGTCCCCCTCGATGACCTCGAGGTCGACGTCGAGTTGCATCAACCAGTGCGCGAGCCGGTGGGGGTCGTCTGAGCCGAGTTCGACGCGGCACGTGGTGTCGTCGATCGCCTCGATGTCGAGCGGGATGGGGCTTTTGGCGGCGACCGCGGCCGCGGGTGCGTGTACGAGCACTCGGGCGCGATATGTCCGTCCCGCCCGCATGAGGCTTCGGACGACGTATTGGACGACATCGTCCTCGGGGATGATGCGCGGCCGGAACCGGGATCCCGTCGGTGAGCGGCGTGTCAGGCGGTCGACGCGGAAGATTCGCCAGTCGTCACGGTCCAGGTCCCACGCCAGGAGGTACCACAGCGGCCCCCAACTCACGAGCCGCTGCGGTTCGACGTGGCGCGCCTCCTCGGTGCCGCCGGGCTTCGTGTAGCCGAACCGGAGTCGTTCGTGACCACGGATCGCGGCGGCGATCGCGCCGAGTGCTTCGAGGTCGACGAGTGGTTCCGCGCTGGAGACGACGCTCGTCGCTTCCCGAATAGCGTCGACGCGTGAGCGCAGGCGCGCGGGGAGCACCTGCTCCAGCTTGGCAAGCGCGGTAAGGGCGGTCTCCTCGACGCCGAGACTCGCGGTCGCCATCGCACCAAGTCCCACCGCGACGGCGACGGCTTCGTCGTCGTCGAGAAGCAGCGGGGGCATCGCGGTGCCGGCGGCGAGCCGGTATCCTCCGGCGACGCCAGGGCGTGCGTCGACCGGGTAGCCGAGTGATCGCAGCTTTCCGATGTCGGCGCGCACCGTCCGCGCGCTCACAGCGAGGCGCCTGGCAAGTTCGACACTCGTCCAGTCGCGCTTGAGCTGCAGCAGCGACAGCAGCTGGAGCAAGCGCGCCGACGTCTCCAACATGACCCCGATCATTCCAGGAATCGCGGAAGCTTGTCTGCCGCATTCACCTGAATCGTGGATGCCATGAACAAGCGCACCGATCTCACTCCCTTCCGCATCCACATCCCGCAGGCCGACCTCGACGACCTGAACAACCGGCTGGCACACACGCGCTGGCCCCACCCCGTTCCGGGCCGCGGCGACCGCGACGACTTCAGCCGCGGCATCCCCCTGACATACCTGCAGGAACTCGCAGCGCACTGGCATGCCGGGTTCGACTGGCGCGCACAGGAGGAGCAGCTGAACCAGTACGAGCAGTACACGACCCTCGTCGACGGGCAGACATTCCACGTCGTCCATGAACGCTCAGCGAACCCGGATGCTGTCCCGTTGCTGCTCATCCACGGCTGGCCCGGTTCGTTCGCCGAGTACCAGCGGCTGATCCCGCTGCTCACCGACGAGTTCCACGTCGTCATACCGTCGCCGCCCGGCTTCGCGTTCTCCACCCCGCTGTCGGCACCCGGGTGGGAGCTGGCGCGCACGACCGAGGCCTACGCCGACATCATGACCCGCCTCGGGTACGAACGGTTCGCCGCCCATGCCACCGACCTCGGGTCGGGAATCATGTGGCGCCTCGCCGCGCTTCACCCGGATCGGGTCATCGGCGCGCACTTCGGTACCGAGCAGCGACTGCTCGGGCTCATCGGCGTGCTTTTCCCGGTCCCAGAAGGACTCACCCCCGGGGAGCAGGCGCAGCTCGATGCGATGCGTGCCGACGCGGCATCCGAGCGCGGCTACCTAGAGATGCAGAACCACAAGCCCGACACGATCGGCCCCGCACTCACCGACTCGCCGGTCGGCCAGCTGGCATGGATTGTCGAGAAGTTCCACACCAGGCACGGGCTCGGTACGCCCGACGAATCGGTCGACCGCGACCAACTCCTGACGAACGTCAGCCTCTACTGGTACACCCGCAGCGGCGAGTCCAGCGCGCAGTTCTACTACGAAGCTGCGCACTCCGAGGTCGGAATCGTCATGCCCACAGAGGTCCCGTCCGGCTGGGCGGTGTTCGACGCCGACCCGCTCGTGAGGCGCGCGATGGACCCCGCAGGATACATCGGCCACTGGAGCGAGTTCGCCGAGGGCGGCCACTTCCCCGCCATGGAGGCGCCCGAACTGCTCGCGAACGACATCCACGCCTTCTTCGGCAGCGTCCAGTGACTGCTGACCCCGGGCTCCGCGCCGAGCCCGGGGTTTCACTACAGTCCGCATGCCTTCGGCTTACCGGTCATGGGGCTTGGCGAATCGCTCATCGAGTGTGTGTTCTCGATCCCCAACCCGGGCGGCGAGGTCGATCCCCAAGCGGCCACCGCACGCAAGCCGGGCGTCAGCGGGCAATCGCAGTCAGTGGCGCTTCCACAGAACCCTCGGGGTGCAGCCGGAGTTTCATTACTCTTTGCCCGGTCTGGTTTCTGATCGGGCGGAGTCGAGGTGTGGCGCGACTTACTGGGCGATGAAGTCGCGGGCCTCGGCGCGTAGGAGCTGGCCGTTGATTTCAGGTGAGACGACTTGGCGGAGGAACAGGTTGCCCTGTGCTTGACGCTCGTATGTCGATGGGTCGCAGGTGCAGTCGGGGCACCAGTGGCCGCCGGTCAGAATGAGGCGGGGGCTGCCCGCGAAGACGTGGCCGAGGGCGCATCTCCAAACGAGGGGTGTCGTCACGTCGCCTGTCGTCGGCTGGCTGAGCAGGTCGCCCCCGCGGAAAGCGGCGGCTTCGAGGTAGTCAAGGGTCGACCATTCTGAGCGCGGCTTTGATTCGTCGTAGCCGTGATCGAGGAACGTGGGGGTGCGTGAGGGCGTGGGCGGCGTGAAGGTGTCCCAGCCGCCGATGGCCTCGAAGGCTTGCCGAGAGCCGTAGTACGCGGCGACTACATCGGTGTCGCGTGCACGAACCGCGGCCATCGTTCCGCGCGGCTTACGGGTCAGCGGGCGCATGACGACGTTCTTCACGATCCACGGCGGGACCTTTCCGGCCGATCGGACCGAGACAGGCGCCGCCGCGATCGCGCGGGCGAGCGATTCTGTGAAGGAGTCCTGCCGGTACGGGACAAGCTCCTGAAGGTCGTCGCTGTCGGTGTACCACTGCCCATGGAAGTTCTGCAGCGCGAACCAGTTCCGGTCGTACCAGCGGCGGATGTCGGGGACGCCCATCGCTGCCCCCATGGTGGTCTGCAGCTGCCAGTTCGTCAGTCGCCAGTCCTCTCCTCTGCCGACGTTGTAGATCCCGCCCCAGAACTCGTCTGGCACCTCGGGAGAGGACACTCCGACGAGCAGCCGGGCGGAGTCCTCCGCCGACACCCATTCCATGACGCCGTTGAACGGCGAGTGGGTCATGATCGGGTCTCGGATCTCGAGCATGCCGGCATGGAAGATGCCGGTCTGCCGGAGCCACGCCCACTTCGGCAGGCCGGAGTCGATGAGCAGCCGCTCGGCGATGACCTTGGTCTGCCCGTACTCGTCGAACTGCGACACCCGCAGGGGGTCGCCCACACGTCCCCAGTGCACCGGCTTCTGGCGGTCTCCGGTCTCTGCGACGGATCCGATGCCCACGACGGCGACCGCACCCGGGTCCGGCTGCGCTCGTACGGCCCGGATGATGTTCTGCATGGAGCCGATATTCACCCGGCGGGCGAGCGCGGGGTTCTCGTCGGCGTGCGGCGAAACGACGGCACCGACGTGCAGCACGACATCGACGCCTGTGATTGCGGCGAGGACATCGTCGTACCGGGTAAGGTCGCCCCACGCGATCTGCAGGTTCGTCATGTCGCGGAACTCGTCGAGCACATCTCGGTCAGCGGAGGTCGGCATGGCGAAGGCGCGCACGACGAGCTCGGGGCGCTGGCGAAAGGCACGCAGAGTCGCGCGTCCCCAGTTGCCGGTGGCGCCGGTGAGCAGGACTGTGCGGCGGGAATCAGTGGTCATCGGATGTCGCTCCTGTGGCCGTCGGATCAGCCGGCCAGGCTGAGGGCCACCAGTTGCTCGAGCGCCTCATCGGGGATCTCGACGCCAGGGAACCGGGCGAACTGTCCCATCGGCATGGACTCGACCATCTTCAGCATGTTGCCGTTGTCCGCTGCGGCAGCCAGCTGCTCCGGCGTTGCGTTGGCCATCATCGCGTGCATCAGCGCCGGACCCACGGTCGGGTGGCCGAACCACTCTCCGACGGTCGAGTCCAGGGTCAGCGGGTCCGGCCGATCCGTGTCGCCTTCCAGCTCGAGCGGGACGGAGGCGGTGATGTCGGCGGAGGATCGTCCGATCTCGACGCCGTACGTGCCCGGCTGCACGCGCCAGCGATCCTTCACGGTGTCCCAGTAAGCGAACGCCCGACGCTCCAGCGTCAGCTCCACGGTGCGCGCTTCGCCCGGTTGCAGCCAGACCTTCTGGAACGCGGCGAGTTCGCGGACCGGGCGACGCACCGGGGAGTCGGCGGGAGAGACATAGACCTGGACGACATCAGCCCCGGCGATGGCGCCGGTGTTGCGGACGGTGACCCGCACGACCGCGCGGTCGGGACCGGTGGCGTCGACCTGGAGTGCCTCGTGGCCGAACGTCGTGTACGACAGGCCGTGGCCGAAGGGATAGCGCACTGGCTGATCGGCCGTCGTGTAGTACCGGTAGCCGACGAAGACGCCTTCGCCGTATCGGACGATCTCGTTCTCACCTGGGAAGTTGAGGTACGAGGGGGTGTCCTGCAGCCGGTGCGGGATGGATTCGGCGAGCCGGCCGGAGGGGTTCACCGCCCCGGTGAGGACGTCGGCGAGGGCTCCGCCGACGGCCTGGCCGAGCGCCCAGCCTTCGACGATCGCGTCGACGGCGTCGTGCCAGGGTTCCAGCGTTACCACGCCGCCGTTGGAGAGGACGACCACCGTGCGAGCGGCTCGCCCGGCCACCGCGTCGATCAGTGCGACGTGTGCGTCGGGGAGGTCGATGTCGGTGCGGTCGAAGCCCTCGGACTGGTCCTTCTCGGAGAGTCCGACGAACACGACCGCGACGTCCGCGGCGGCCGCTGCTTCCGCTGCTTCCGCTGCTTCCAGGCGCAGTCGCACCGGGTCCCCGTCGGCCGCGTAGCCCGGCGCGTACGAGACGTTCTGCTCGCCGAGCGCGGCGCGCAGCTCGTCGAGCGGGATGTCGAGCCGCGTCGGGTTCACGTGCGAGCTTCCACCTCCCTGGTACTGCGGCTCGACGGCGAGCGCGCCGAGCACGGCGACCTTCTGCCCGGCACGCAGCGGCAGCGTCTGGTGCTCGTTGCGCAGCAACACGACGGCGGCACCGGCGGCGCGGCGGGCTAGCGCGTGGTGAGCGTCTTCGTCGAACGCGGACGGCATCTCGGGCAGACGGGTGCGCTCGACCAGCGCCGCGAGCCTGGCGGCGGCCTGCTCGACGACGGCGCGGTCGAGCCGGCCGTGACGCACCGCCTGCAGGATCGCATCGGTGCCCTCGTCACCGGTGCCCGGCATCTCGAGATCGAGGCCGGCCTGCAGTGCGTCGACGCGGTCTTTGATGGCACCCCAGTCCGAGACGACGAGGCCGTCGAAGCCCCACTCGTCTCGGAGGATTTCGGTGAGCAGCCACCGGTTCTCCGAGGCGAAGACTCCGTTGATCGCGTTGTACGCGCTCATCACCGACGTCGGTGCCGCGTCCTTCACGACCCGTTCGAACGCGGGCAGGTAGATCTCGCGCAGCGCGCGCGGGTCGACCTCGGCGCTGACACGCATCCGGTCGGTCTCCTGGCTGTTCACGGCGAAGTGCTTCACCGACGTCCCCACCCCGGTGGACTGCACCCCGCGGACGTACTCCGTCGCCAGGATGCCGGTGAGCAGCGGGTCCTCGGACAGGTACTCGAAAGTGCGGCCTCCCAGCGGAGAACGCTTGATGTTGATCGCGGGCCCCAGGATCATGTTCACGTTCAGCGCACGGGCCTCCTCTCCGAGCGCGACGCCGACCTCGTGGATCAGCGCGGGATCCCACGTGGAGCCCATCGCAACGCCGGGCGGGAAGCAGGTGGAGGGCAGCGAGTCGTTGAACCCGAGGTTGTCGGCGGTGCCGTCCTGGCGGCGCACGCCGTGCGGGCCGTCGACCATCACCATCGATGGCACCCCGGCGCTGTCGCGGGTGGACCAGAAGTCGCGGCCCGAGAGCAGCGCCGCCTTCTCGGCAAGATCCGCGTCGTCCGCCGCCGACTCGGCGACGCTGTAAATGTCAGCGGGGATGTCGTCGCCGGCGTTCAGCGCAGCGAAGCCTCGTTCGAGGTCGGCGAGCACGGCGGCCGGATCGGGCAGCATCCCGGTGATCTGCCGCGGTGTGACCTCGTCCTGACCGCGCAGTCCGCCCGACATGTGCTCGGCGGCGCCTGGCACCCACTTCGCGATGACGCGCGTCAGCACCTCGAGCGCGGGCTTGTGGTCGACGATGTCGCCCATGCGGGAGTCCACGGTGAACTCCCGAGCGAGCTCTTGGTCCACTTCGAACGGCTCGCTCCACTCGTGCGCGCCGGACGACACCTCCACCGTCCGGCCGGAGGGGAGCGCGACGTCGGCGGTGACCCCGACCGGCACCGTCGCGAAGACCCGCACCTGGTCATCGGCGAGCACCCACCCGGACTCCGCGGTGCCGTAGGGGGTCTCGAGCCGAGCGGCGGCGGACGTCAGCCCGCGCTTCGGGGGCTGCGGGGCGATGCGGATGCGTCGGTATCCGGGGGCCGCGGCCGCGAGGCCCGCCACCACACGGTGCATCCAGTCCGCGACGGCGCCGAAGGCGTAGTGGTTGAAAGAGGTCATGCCGCTGGGGTTGACCGTGCCGTCCGGCAGCAGCGAATCCCACCGTTCCCAGATGGTGGTGGCGCCCTGTTCCAGGGTGTACAGCCACGACGGAGCATCGGTCTGCATCAGCAGCCGGTACGCGACGTCGACATGACCGTTGGCGCTGAGGGCATCGGTGATGATCGGGGTGCCGATGAACCCGGTGGCGATCTTGTAGCCGTTGCCGGCCACGATCTCGGCCAGCCGGTCGGCGGCACGCTGTCGCTGATGAGCGTCGTCGATCAGGTCGAAGGTCAGCGCGAGAGCGTACGCGGTGGCCGAGTCGGACAGCAGGCGCCCCGAGCCGGAGACGTACTCGCGGACGAATGCCCGCTGCACCTCGTCTGCGAGAGTGCCGTACTTGTGGGCTTCTGCGGTGCGGCCGAGCAGCGCGGCGGCATCGGCCACGATGCGGGAGGAGCGCGCGAAGTAGGCGGTGGCGACGATCTCGGGGTAGGTCTGCGCCTGTTCGGGGCGGTTGGCCGGTGCCGTCGGGTCGAGCCAGTCGCCGAACTGGAATCCCGCACTCCAGACCCGGTTGGCGCCGGCGGCCGCTGTCACCTCGTCGACCCACGCGACCATGCTGTCGAACTGGGCCTCGAGGACGCCGAGGTCGCCGTGCGCCTGGTAGATGGTCCATGGCACGACGGTCGCGGCATCCGCCCATCCGGCGGTGGGGCCGGTGTAGCCGGTGACGATCGCGGGGACCACCATCGGTGTGCCGCCGTACTTCTTCTGCTCGGCGGCGAGGTCCTTCAGCCACGAGACCAGGAATCCGGCGGAGTCGTAGAGGTAGGCCGCGGTGGGGGCGAAGACCTGCAGGTCGCCGGTCCAGCCGAGGCGTTCGTCGCGCTGGGGGCAGTCGGTGGGGATGTCAACGAAGTTGCCCTTCATCCCCCACACCACGTTCTCGTGCAGTCGGCCCACCAGCGGGTTGCTCGTCTCGAACCAGCCCGTGCGGCGCATGTCGGAGTGGATCACCTCCGCCGTGACGGCCGCAGGATCGAAGTCGCCGGGCCATCCGGTTACCTCGGCGTACCGGAAGCCGTGGAAGGTGAAGCGTGGTGCCCATGTCTCCTCACCAATTCCGGCGAGCGTGTAGGTGTCGGTCGCCTTCGCCCCCCGCAGCGGCTCGACGGCGAGCTCGCCATGCTCGAGCACCTCGGCGTGCCGGAGAGTGACGGTGGTCCCGGCGTCGCCCGACACGGTGATCCGCAGCCGGCCGACCAGGTTCTGCCCGAAGTCGAGGATCGTCGCGCCCGACGGGGACGTCAGCACGCTCTGCACCGTCCGGGTCTCCACGACCCGCACCGGCGGTCCGTCCGGGGCGACCAGCTCGACGTCGCCGGGCTCGCGCACCGCCACCGGCGTCCAGGCCTTGGTCGAGGCATCGGCGGTCGACCATGCCGGATCGAAGTCGCGGGCGTCGAAGTCTTCGCCGTTGTAAAGGTCGGCGGAGCGGATCGGGCCGGTCCCCGCGAGCCAGTCCGAGCCGGACGCGACGGTCTGCCGGGTGCCGTCGGCGTAGTCGATCTCGAGCTGCACGAGCACGCCCAGGTCGGTGCCGTAGAGCGCCTTCTTGTCCCCCCAGCCGAGGTAGCCTCGCCACCACCCGTCGCCCAGCCAGGCGCCGATGACGTTCACACCGGAGCGGACCTGGGCGGTGACATCGTAGGTGGCGTAACGCAGCCGGGATTCGTAGGCGGTCCAGCCGGGCGCGAGTTCGTCGTCGCCGACGCGCTCTCCGTTCAGTTCGAGCTGGAACAGTCCGTGCCCGGTGGCGTAGGCGCGCGCCCGGACGACCGGGCTGTGTTCGGCTGTCGTGAACGAGCCGCGCACCAGCGGAGCCGCGATCGCGGAGTCGTTCGGACCGACCATCTGGGCGGTCCAGTCGGATGCCTCCAGCAGGCCCGCCTCGACCGGTGCCCAGTCGCTCCACTCGCTGGTGGACCGGTCGGCGCCGTGCACGCGCACCCGGATCGCCCGCTGTTCCCGCGAGCGCAACGCGTCGAACGGCCACGGTACGAGCACCGACTCGCCGCTTTCGACACGGATGCTCTCACCGTCGCCCTGCTGCACCTCGTATGCCGCCTGGGACCAGCCGTCCGAGGCATCCGTCGTGATCCACGACAGGCGAGGGCGGGCATAGCCGCTGCCGAGGGCATCGCGGTGGTGCTCGAAGCGGACAGGCGTGACGGTGAGAGACATCTGCGAAAAGCTTTCTGCGGGAAGGTGTGTCAGCGGACGGAGCGGATGCGGAGCACGACGGCGCCGGCGAGGATCACCGAGACGGCGGCCACGATGAACAGCAGGGTGTAGTTGCGCTCGTCGCCCGTGACGCCGACGAGCAGGATGCCGGATGCGACGAGCGGAGCGATCGATTGCGGGATGGATGTGGCGAATCCGGTAATGCCCATGAAGCGGCCGGCGTCGGTCTCCCGCTCCGGCAGCACGTCCAGCAGCAGTGCCTGGTCGACCGCGGCGAACAGCCCTAGGCCGACGGACGTGATCAGCGACCCGGTGATGAGGAGCGCGAGATCCGGCGCGAACGCCTGCAGCAGCATCCCGACCGCCATGATCAGGCCGCCCAGCAGCACGAACAGCCGACGACGCTTCAGCCGGTCGGACATGAACCCGCCGCCGATGGCACCGAACGTCACGGCCAGGATCCCGCCCAGGCTCACGGATGCGATGATGCCCGCGACGGACTCCACGCTGATCCCGAGGCGGTCGGCGAAGAAGAACGCCGTGTACGTCGTGTTCAGCGTGATGCCGGTGTAGAAGAGGAAGCGGCCGAGCCAGTTCCATGAGAAATCGGGGTACCTGCGCGGGTTGTAGAGGTACTTCGACAGCAGCTGGAGGACCGTGATCGGGTCCTTCGGCAGTCCGCGGCTGTCGTCCTCGTGCACGAGGGTGACGAACAGCACGACGAACAGCACCCCGACCGCACCCGGAACGAGGAACAGCAGCAACGGGTCGCCGGTGAAGAACTGGGCGAGGATGACGCCGAAAACCGGTGCGATCTGGGTCGCGAAGCTGGTCAGGCCGGCGACCTTGCCGCGCTGGGATTCCGGCAGGCGGTCTGCGGTGGAGATCTGCAGGTTGCTGAGCGTGGTGCCCCAGCCCCACTGCGCGAGGATCCAGCCCAGACCGACGACGAGGACGTTCGGCGCGAGTGCCATCACGACCAAAGAGAGCACGCCGACGAGCATGCCGCCGATCATGAACGGGCGGCGGCGCCCGATCCCGGTGCGGGTGCGGTCGCTCCAGATGCCCATGAACGGCGAGGTCAGCATCACGAACAGCGCGCCCGCGCCCGTGATGTAACCGAGGTACTCCGGGTGGCCGGGAGCCAGCGTGTTGACCCGGATGGTGAGCGAGATCGCCAGCGGGGTGATGAAGGCCATGAAGACGCCGAATTGCGCCAGCACCATGAACCAGATGTAGCGAGCGTTCACCTTGGGCAGCTCGGGAGCGGGGTGCGCCGTCTCGTCGAGTTCCACCGCGTTCGCCGTCGGCGAGGGGATGGTCGCAGGAAGCGGGGTGATGAGCGGTTCGTCGTTGCTCGGGGTCATCATAGGGACTCCATTGTCGGGTTGGACCGCTAGCGCGTGCTAGTGACTGATCCAGGATGCTACGGTATCTTCACTAGCGCGCGCAAGTCATCAGGAGAGGGAAATGCCGGGAGCACCGACCAAGCGAGTCACCGCGGCCGATGTCGCCCGGTCTCTAGGCCTCTCCCGCGCGACCGTCGGGTTCGTGCTCAATGACACCCCTGGTCAGACCATCCCGGCGGCGACGCGGGATCGCGTGCTCGCGGAAGCGAAGCGGCTGGGGTATCGCGCAAACAGCGCGGCGCAGGCCTTGGCCAGCGGAAAGAGCCGGATCATCCTGCTGGTCCTGCCTGACTGGCCGCTGGACTACAGCATGCGCACTCACCTCGACGAGGCATCGCTCGCGCTGGACGAAGCCGGCTACTCGCTCGTCACCACGACGCCGCATCCGGGCGGGCAGGCCCGGCCGCTGTGGGAGACCCTCCGCCCGGACGTTGTGATGGGCATGGCGCCGTTCACTCGAGAACAGCTCGCCGAGATCCGTGGCAGCGGTGTGCAGCAGATCATTCCGCCGGTAGCCGCAGGCGAGGAAGGCGCCGTCGGGGATCTTGGATTCGCGGACGGCCCACGCCTGCAGGTTGACCACCTCCTCGAGCGAGGCCGTCGACAAATCGCCTTCGCAGCGTCCGCTGATCCCCGCATCGCGGACCTCGTCGCACAGCGGCGCGAACTGGCCCGGAAGACATTGTCGGAACAGACCGACTCGGGGTTCGTTGCCGAGGCCACCATCAGCGAGATGACCGCGCTGGAACAGGTGCGTGACTGGATAGACCAAGGCGTCGATGGCGTGGTGGCCTACAACGACGACATCGCCGCTCTCCTCCTGGGCGCCGCGCTACGGTCAGACATCGCTGTTCCCGAACAGCTGGCGATCGTCGGCCACGACGACACCCCGCTCGCGCGACTCCTCGTCCCCGCACTATCGACAGTGCGCGTCGACAATGCGGGCCTCGGCCGATTCCTCGCCGAGCTCGCCCTGAGCGCGGCGACCGGATCCGCGCCCCCGCAAGCCGGCCCCGAGACGGACGCGCACCTCGTGGTTCGCGAGACCACCTAGAGACAGTCGAAGGGGGCACAGCGGGGTTGTCGGCGCGGCCGGACGCAGCGTTTCGACCGCCGATCCCCTTCCAGGCACCGCACGCAAGGCGACCGCAGCGACCATGCCGTTGCCTCGGGCCAGAGGTTCAGGCGGGTCGAACTTCGGCTCCGCGAGCCGGCGAGGCGTTCTAGAGGCTTCCGATGCCCTTGCCGATGACGGCGACGCCGAGGACGAGCAGCAGGATCGCCATGATCACGGCGTTCTCCTTCGCGAGCCATTCGCGAAGCCGGTCTAAGGCTCCGCGAAGCCGGTCGGCGGCCACCAGATAGCCGACCACGGGGATGAGGACGGTGCATGCCGCCAGCACCGTGAATACGGCGATCACAACCACGACCTCGCCGACCTCGAGCGCGGCCGACCCGATCGCGATCCCCGCAGCCGCGGAAAGGAGCAGGTTCTTGGGGTTGATTGCGGCGAGAGCGAACCCGAGCCCGACCGCGGGAAGAAACGTGATGCGGTCGATTGCCTGCATCCACTTCGGCATGGCCGGCTCCTGCCCGGCCTTCGGCCTCCCGCGCCACTGCCGAGCGGCGAGCAGTAGCAGCCCGGCACCGAGGAGCAGCTGAATCACGCCCTCGACGGGTTTCGAAGCGTCGGCGCCCGCTTCGGGGAGGGCCGACGCGAGCAGGGTGAAGACCGTCACGGCGACCGCGATCCCGAGCACCCACCCCACGAGGAATCCGCTCCCGGTCACGCGCGCTCGCGGTGAGAGGAGCATGAGGATCGCCGCGATGATCGGGATGGGGCTGATCGCCACACCGACCGCGAGCGGCAGGATGTCTCCGATCACCGAAGCCATGTCACTCCTTGTCCTGCAGGGCCACGAGCGCCTCGCGGTTGGTGCGATAGACGACATCCCCGTCGAGGATGCCCAGATCGGAGAGTCTGGCGAGCACCGGCGGCCGTGCCCGGCTGAACGCCAGCGAGACATCCCGCGCCACGAGCCACTCGCGCAACGCCTCGAAACTCTCTGCTCCGGTGACGTCGATGTCGTTCACGGCCTCGAGGTCGAGAACGACGTGGTGCACCTCGCCGTCGCCCGGCGCGGTGACGGCGTGCTTCACGGCGTCGGCGAACACCGAGCCGTTGGCGAAGAAGAGCGGCGCCCCGAGCCGGATCACGACGATCCCCGGTGCTGTGACCGTTCCGTCGGGGGCGTCTTCGAGAAGCGACTGCGCCGGGTCTCCGTCGGAGGCGAGCACGTCGATCGCGGGGTTCGCCGCGCGTTTGGCGAGGTTGACCAGGGCGAGCACGAAAGCCACGAGGATGCCGGGGATCGCGCCGACCAGCACGGTCACGAGGAAGCACGCCGCGCCGACCGCGAACTCGAACCGGTCCTTGCGCCACAGATCGCCGAACTCGCGGATGCCGAGCAGCGGCACGATCGCGACCGCGACGATCGCGCCGATCGCCGGCGACGGGATGTCGGCGAGCAAAGCAGTGCCGAAGAGCAGCAGCAGCAGCGTCCCGGCCGCGAGGACCAACGACGGCAACTGGGTGCGCGAGCCTGCCTGATCCATCGCGGCGGTGCGCGACGTCGACGAACCGACCGCGAAGCTCCCCTGCGCGCCGGCCGCGACGTTGGCGACACCGAACGCGAACAGGTCGCGGTTCGCCCGGAACGGGTAATGCCGCTTCTCGGCGTACGACCGCGACACCAGCAGTCCCTCCGCCGTGGTAACCAGCGTGAGGGCGATCGCCGACGGGACCAGAGCGAGCCACGTGGTCCAGTCGATGACCGGCCACGTGAGCACAGGGGGGCCGGCGGGCACTTCGCCGAGCACGGACACGCCGTGCTCGTCGAGGCCCGTGAGGACGACGACGACGGTGCTGAGCACGAGCACGACGAGTGCCCAGGGAACGGCGCGGGCCAGCATCCGTCCGCCGACGAGCACCGCGACGGAGGCGAGCGAGATCAGCACGGACCAGCCGTTGACGGTGCCGAGCCCCGAGACCAGGTCGATCACCTTGTCGGCCAACTCGGCGCCGGAGTCGATCTTCACGCCGAGCATCTTCGCGATCTGGCTGACCATGATGTCGAGCGCGAGGCCGCCGACGAAGCCGACCAGGATCGGCTTGGACAGGAAGTTCGCGAGGAACCCGAGCTTGAACACCGCGAGAAGGACGAACAAGATGCCGCAGATGATGGCCTGCGCGAGCGCGAGCGTGGCATAGTCGGCGCTGCCCGCCACCGCGAGGCCGCCGATCGACGAGGCGACGAGCGCGGCGGCCGCGGCATCCGGCGACGCGACGACCTGCCGGGACGACACCACCAGCGCGTACACCAGGGTCGGCACGACCAGGGCGTAGAGGCCGGCGGTCGCCGGGAGGCCGGCGATCTGCGCGTATCCGATGTTGAGCGGGATGGCGATCGCGAGCAGCGTGACGCCCGCGAGCAGCTCGGTGACGAGATTGCGGCGTGTCAGGCCGGCAAGAGGGCGTTGCATCAGGCCTCGCGATCCTCGGTGTGCGCGGTCGCTCTCACCCTGGATCAGGGGGTGACGATGTTGAAGTTCGGGTCTCCCGGATCGAGCACCGAGAGCAGCTGTGTGAGCACTGCAGCATCGCCGCGGGTCTCGATCCCTTCTGACTGCGTGTCGCCGCCGGCCAGTTGGATCAGGCGTGCCTTCGTCAGAGTGAGGCGCAGCGGCGTCTCGTCCGACGCCTCGCGCTCCACATAGGTCAGCACACCGTTGCCGAGCGTCAGGTGGAAGGTGCGGCCGAGATCGGTGAGTGTGACATCGATGTTCAGCGACAGATCCCACGCTTTCGGGCCGTCGACCTGAATTGCCACGGCGTCGAACAGCTGCTCCGGCGTCAGCTGTGCCACGATGAGCGGCGCATTGGTCACCGTCGGTGTGCCGAAGTTTCCCTCGCGCAGTTCCGTGACCCCCGACAGGAAAAAGTTGCGCCACGTGCCGTTCTCGGAGCCGTACGCCAACTGCTCCAGTGTGTCGGCGTACAGCGTGCGTGCACCTGGGTGATCCTCCTCGGCGAACACCGCGTGATCCAGCAGTGTCGCCGCCCAGCGGTAGTCCCCGGCGTCGAACGCCTCCTGCGCGAGCTCCACGACGCGGTCGACGCCGCCGATCGCTGCGACGTACCGGTCGGCGAGTGGCTTGGGCGGGTGCGGCCACAGCCGGGCGGGGTTGCCGTCGAACCAGCCCATATACCGCTGGTAGATCGCCTTGACGTTATGGCTCACCGACCCGTAGTAGCCGTGGGTGCTCCAAGATGCCTCAAGCGCTGGCGGCATCTGGATCATTTCTGCGATCTCGGCGCCGTTGTACCCCTTGTTCAGCAGCCGCAGGGTCTGGTCGTGCAGGTAGCCGTACAGGTCGCGCTGAATGCCCAGGAACTTCCGGATCTCCGCGTTGCCCCAGGTCGGCCAGTGGTGCGACGAGAACAGGACCTCGGCCTCGTCAC
>NZ_JADIJE010000010.1 GCF_015278315.1 Microbacterium ureisolvens
GACGGCGGCGTCAGCGCCGCCTGGGCCGTTTGACCCCCATCGAGTTCGAGACCATCATGAACACGACCGTCGCACTGGCGGCGTGACTACAACCTGTCACCGATCCGTGCAGCAGTCCCCACCCTCGCGACCATCCGTGCCGAACGGCCCTCGACCTTCGCAGGGTTGAAGCTGATCCTCGATCGGTTCGAGCCACCTTCGAGCGGAGACGCCTTCTTTCCAGGCGGTGCGGACGACACGCTCGCACTCGCGCTCATGAGCGCAGGCTGGTCCGTCGCCTTCGAAGAGGGCGACTACTTGTACACGGCGGCTCACCCAACCTCCGGTGCCGTGCTTCAACACGTTGAGGGCGACCTGTACTGCCTGCTCGAAGGCACCGTGCCCTCGCTCACAGACTCACCGCGCAGCCACTAACTGCACGGCGGGACATCAGGGCAGGGACAGGCGAGCCACTAACAAGCCTGTCCCTGCTTCACCCACCATACGAAAGGCAAGACCATGAACACGACAGACTCGAACCTCAGCGAGACCATCAAGCAGGTCGGCGCGTTGGAGAATTCCCGCAAGCGACGCAAGGCGAACGCGATCACGCTCGCGGTGATCGGCGCAGTCGTCCTCGCGTTCCTCGCCATCACGATTCCCGTGACCATCGCCAACACCGCGAACGACACGGCACGGTGCGTCGCCATCCTCGAAGAGGCAGCCGTCGACAACGCGAAGGCCCTCTGCGACGACTCGGCTCACCGTTCCGAAGTCCTGGAAGGCATCGACCGATGAGCCCCGTGAAGGGCCGCAGGATCATCGCCTACCTGCGAGTCTCGACGGACAGGCAAGACCTCAGCATGGACGCCCAGCGTGACCTGATCGAGCGGTGGGCGGCGTACCGCGAGTGCCAGATCGTCGCGTGGATCACCGACCCCGATGTGAGCGGGCGAACCTGCATCGCTGAGCGAGAGGGCGGCGCGAAGATGCTCGCGATGCTCACGGCGAAGGAGGCTGACGGCATTGTCGTGACGAAGCTCGACCGGCTCAGCCGCGACGTTGCCGACTTCGCCGCGACGCTCAAGCAGTTCCGCGAGAAGGGCTGGACCATCGCCGCGCTCGACTTCGACATCGACACGGCGACCACCAACGGCGAGATGTTCGCCAACATGCTCATCAACCTGAGCCAGTGGGAACGCCGCACGATCAGCGACCGCACGAAAGCCGCCCTTGCCGAACTGAAGCGCCAGGGCAAGTCGGTCGGCCGGCCCGCCCTCGTGCCGCTCGACGCCCCGGAGGTCCAGTACATCGACCGCGCCCGCCGTCGAGGCGAGACCGTCTCGCAGATCGCCGCCGAGCTCAACGCTCTGGGCTTCACCCCGCCGCGAGGCAAGCAGTTCTACCCGGCGAGCGTCCAGAAGTTGATTCAGCGCCTCGACAAGGCCGAATCCGCACTCGCAGAGGCGTCCTAGGCGCCGCTCCGACACTGAGGGCCGAGGGTCGATTGATTCGATCACCCTCGGCCCTCAGATGCTTGTAGGCGCGTCTACAGATTCACCGCGAGGCGGCGATCACCGCCAAAACGCCCTCCCATGCCTGGAGGTTCGTCTCGTTCGGAAGACCGATCTTCGCGGCGAGATCCATCAGAAGGTCTTGTGTCTCCTCGTCATAGTCCTTCCCGAGCGAGGTGACTTGACTGATTCGTACGTCCACCCCGTGACGACCGTCCGGAGTCGTGTGCACGCCGCCGCCGTCGCTGGCCATGTGAACGGAGAAGCAGAAGATGTGGCCCTCGTCGTGGCAGTGACCGTCAGGCGGGTTCTCAAGGCCGCGCTCGCGCTTCACTTCGCCGTCGAGTTCGAGATTGATAGTCATGATGTTCCCTTTGGGTTGGGCGCTCCCGAGTCCAAAAGGAAAAGGACATCAGGAGCAATGAATGTTCATTGCTACTGCTGTCCTTGTGGAGCCTTCCCCTAGGGCTGGCGGCTCAGACCAGTCCGCTCAGCATACACATACGCGATCACGCGCGCCACTCAATCTCGACGCGTCGCTCGACGGCCTCACGCAGGATCGCGTCCCGAGCCCCGGCGTAGTCCTCGTCGGACTCGTTGCGGAACTGCGGGCGCGTGCGGGGGAGACCCTCGGGCCATTCATCGACCACGACGCGCTCGATCAGCAGCCGGAGGAACTGGCGGCGCTGACCCGGCGTCCACTTAGGCCACCCGGCGAGGATCTTGTCTCGCCCGCCGAATGCGCTCTCGATGTCGGGCGAGCCGATCAGCTTCTGAATGTCCTTGCCGATCTGCTCGGACTCGGCCTCGATCGCATCCAGGCGCGAGCGCCGTTCCGTGCGGGTGAGGTCGCCGTCCTCGTACATCTCCAGCACTCGGGCGCGGCGCTCAGACAGGCGCTCACGCTGGGCGTTGAGCGCGGCGATTTTGTTCTCGGCGTCCGGGTCCTGCTCGGCTTTGCGCTTCTGCCAGTAGGCGGTGTCGTTGAGGCGAGCGATGGCCTGCTCGAACACGTACGCCTCGAGGAGGTCGTGACGGATGGTCACCCTGCCAGTGTCCTGCATCACCTTGACCCTCTCGCCGTTGCGAGTCGTGACCCGCTCCACGCGCGGGTGGTGCGGGCTCGGACCGTGTACGCGGGCGAGACAGCCAATGGACGGTTCCGCCCTGCCTGACTTCGTGTTCGTCACGAGCGGCTTGCCGCACTTCGCGCATACGCTCAGTCCGCCGCCCATCGAGTACTTGCCGCCCTTGACGCCGGGGGAGTGGGTGACTTTCCGTGCGGGGTCGGTGAGCAACGCCGTCACATGGTCGAAGGTCTCGGCGTCGATGATCGGGTCCCAGCCGACGACGCCCGCCTTGGTCTCTCCGAGCATCGAGCGGTTGAGCATGATCGACCGCAGGTTCGCCTGCCGCCAGTGATTCCCCTTGCGGGTCTGGATGCCGCGGTTGTTCCAGTCGGTGACGATGGCATGCATCGGCTCGCGGAGGCTCAGCAATCTCCGGGCAACTTCCTTGACGCGCTTAACCTCATCCGGCGCAGGGACGAGGCGACCGCCCTCGACGCGGTATCCGTAGGGCGGAATCCCACCGTGCCACTCACCGCGCTCAGCCTTCGCCGCCTTGTGGCGACGCTGGCGCTCACTCGCGCGGCGCGTCTCGAAGCGACCGATGCCCGCGATCATCGTGGCGCGGAACTCACCGTCAGCCGAGGCGAGGTCGATCTCGCCGTCGACGGTGACCACCTGTGCTCCGAGGTCAACGAGCTTGTTGAGGTCCTTCGTGCTTCGAACGAGCCGATCGAGGTCAACCGCGATGATCACCTCGAAGTCGCGCCCGATGCCGCTGAGCATTCGGTGCCAGTCGGTTCCCTCGCCGCGCTCACCCGAGGCTCGAACCTCGTTGTCGGTGAACGTCGCGACAACCGGCCAGCCTTTCGCGTCGGCCAGGGCCGTGCAACGCTTGCGCTGGGCCTCGATACCTTCGGCGCGGTCGAGCGACTGGCGAAGATAGATCGCTGCGCGCCGGATGGAAGAACTACTCATAGTTGACAATATCACTAGGGTGTTTTCTTGATTCCTCGCCGAGGCCGGAGAGTTCGCGGCGAGCGCGCTGGATGCGCTTCGCCAGCCGCTGGAGTCGGGGTCGATCACGATCCACCGGGCCGGTGCGATGGCGGAGTACCCGGCGCGCTTCCAGCTGGTGCTCGCGACCAACCCGTGTCCGTGCGGCGACTACGGCATCCGTGGCGGCACCTGCACGTGCCCGCCGGCCGCCATCCGCCGGTACCTCGGGCGGCTGTCCGGGCCGCTGCTGGACAGGATGGACATCGAATTGACGCTCACCCGCGTGTCGGTCGCGCAGCGGGATCACGGACCCGCGCTGTCGACCGCCACCGCTCGCGCGCGTGTGATCGAAGCGCGCGCCCGAGCCGCGCGGCGCCTGGAGGACACACCGTGGCGGGTGAATGCGGACGTTCCCGGCAGCTGGCTGCGCGAGGGACCGGGAGCACCGTCGCCGGTCGTGCGCCGCCCGCTCGACGCCGCCCTGCACCGGGGCGCGCTGACGCTGCGCGGCTATGACCGCGTGCTGAGGGTCGCGTGGTCGCTCGCCGACATCGAGGGGCGCGGGCAGCTCAGCGCGGAACACGTCGGGCGCGCGCTCTATCTCAAGAAGGGTCTGGCGCTGTGACGGGATTCGACCTGACCAGCGGGAGCGCAGAACGAGCCCTCGCACCCTTGGGGCTCGCGCTGGGAGCCGACGAGTCGCTGGAGCGTTACGCCACCGCGGTCTGGTCGCAGATCACCGAGCCCGGCGACTCCGTCGCGGGGCGGATCGTCGCTGCGCGCGGGGCCGTGGCCGGTCTCGAAGCCGTCCTCTCGGAGGGCGCGCTCGACGAAGTCACGCCCCGCGAGCTCGCCGACGGCCGGAAGCGCTGGATGCCGCGATTGTCCGCCCGCGCGGTCGCCGACTCGCTTCGCGTCGCGGCTGCGCGCGGGGTGCGTCTCCTCACCCGGAGCGATCCGGAATGGCCGTCGCAGCTCGACGACCTCGGCAGTCACAGACCGCTGTGCCTCTGGGTGCGCGGCGACGCGGCCGCCCTCGGCATGGCGCACGCGTCGGTGGCGATCGTCGGGGCGCGCGCCGCCACCCGCTACGGGGACCACGTCGCGATGGAACTCGCCGCCGACCTCGCCGGGCACGGCATCGCCGTCGTCTCCGGCGGTGCCTACGGCATCGACGGCGCCGCGCATCGTGCCGCCCTGACGGCGGGCGGCCTGACGGTGGCCCTGCTGGCGGGCGGCGCGGATCGCGCCTACCCCGCCGGACACACTCAGCTCATCGAGGACGTCGCGCGACACGGCGTGGTGGCGAGCGAGGTGCCCTGCGGCTCCGCGCCCACGAAATGGCGCTTCCTGCAGCGCAATCGCCTGATCGCCGCGGTGTCGATGGCGACAGTGGTCGTCGAAGCAGGCTGGCGCAGCGGGTCGCTCAACACCGCAGGACACGCCGCGGCGCTGTCACGACCTCTCGGCGCGGTGCCGGGCCCCATCACCTCGGCCGCCTCGGCGGGAGCACATCGCCTCATCCGCGAGTACGGCGCGGAGTGCATCACGAGCGCCGACGATGTCCGCGAGCTCCTCGGGCTCCCGCCGGCGAACGCCGCCGGCACGACCCCCGGGTCGGGCTACACCGACGACGCGACGCGGGTGCAGGACGCCCTGAGCACTCGGGCGTGGCGCGACGTCGAGGAGGTCGCGCGGCGAGCCGGTATGGCGGCGGACGGCGTCCGAGCACTCCTCGGGCTGCTCCAGCTCGACGGCCGCGTGCAGTCGGGGCCGGACGGATGGAGGCTGCTCCCCACGGCGGGATGAGCACGAATCGTCGACAGAGCGGTTTGAGAGCCCGCCGGAGGACCGACGTCGCCGGGGCACACCGGATGACGCTGCGCTGCGTCGCGGGCACACGGGATGACCCTGCGGTGCGTCGCGGCCACACCGGATGACGCTGCGGTGCGTCGCGGCCACACCGGATGACGCTGCGGTGCGTCGCGGCGACGTCTGCGCGCCGGCGGGGCAAGGTAGAGACGTGGAGATCCTCGAGGCCGCCGAGAAGTACCTGCGGCAGCTGGCCGACGTGCGGCGGCTCTCGCCCGCGACGGTGCGCGCGTACCGCGCCGACCTCGCGAGCCTCTCGGCGGCGTGCGGTGACATCGCGTTGGACGATGTCGACCTCGAGAATCTCCGCGACTGGCTGTGGCAGTCGGTGCAGCGGGGCGACAGCCGGGCGACCATCGCGCGCCGTACCGCCGCCGTCCGCGGATTCTTCGCCTGGGCGACGGAAGCCGGCCTCCTGGCAGCCGACCCGAGTCTTCGCCTCGTCGCCCCCAAGCGCGGCCGGACGCTGCCCAAGGTGGCGACCGCCGACGCCCTCGCCGACGTGCTGGCGCGGATGGAGAACGCCGCCGCCCGCGGCGACCCGATCGCCCTGCGCGACCACGCCGTGCTGGAGCTGCTCTACGGCGCCGCGGTGCGTGTGTCGGAGCTGTGCGGGCTCGACGTCGACGATGTCGACCGGGGTCGGCACACGGCACGCGTGCTGGGCAAGGGGGCGAAGGAGCGTGTCGTGCCGTTCGGCCTTCCGGCGCTGCGGGCGATGGACGCCTACCTGGTCCGTGGTCGCCCGGCGCTCGTGGCCCGCCGTCCTGACGACGCCCCGACCTCCGCGATGTTCCTTGGTGCGCGCGGCGGCCGGCTCGGCTCCCGCGCGGTGTACGACCTCGTCGCGCGCGAGCTCGGTCCTGAGCTGGGTGAACACGTCGGCCCCCATGCGCTCCGGCACTCTGCCGCCACCCATCTGCTGGACGGCGGGGCCGACCTCCGTGCGGTGCAGGAGATGCTCGGGCACTCGAGCCTCGGCACGACGCAGATCTACACGCACGTCTCCAGCGAGCGGCTCGCGGCGTCGTACCGGTTGGCGCATCCGCGCGCCTGACGATCCGCTCAGCGCCGGAGCGGTTCCGACCCCGGGCTGGGGCGGAATCTCGACCACGCGCCGGCGTTCAGCAGCACGGAAGCAGCACGGCGCGCGGCACGCCGCCCAGCAGCACCAGAGGGTTGATGTACTCGCCGTCCAGGCGGACGCCGAAGTGCAGGGCGCCGGGGGCGGTGTGTCCGCCGAGCGCGATCGATCCGACCGGCTCCCCGGCTGCGACCGGCGTGCCCGCCGCGAGTTCGGAGTCCACCGGCTCGAGCGTCGTGACCAGGCCCGAACCGTGATCGAGCGTCAGGACGCCGCGACCCGCGACCCCTCCTGAGAACGCGACGACACCGCCGGCGGGTGCGCGCACCACGGTCTCGCTCAGCGGCCGAAGGTCCACGCCGCGGTGACCGGGTCCGTACTCGTGGGCCGGCGCGACGAAGACCTGCTCGAGCCGGAAGGGGTGGACGGGCCACGTCCATCCAGACGCGACCGCGACCGTCCCACCGTCGGCCCCGGTCCCATAGGTGAGCACGGCGCCCGCCGAAGCGACCCCGGCGCCTGGCAGCACGGCCACGGCGAACGTCGCCAGCACCGCCCCGACGCGCCTGCCCGCACCCCGTCGTCGATCTCTCCCGGCCGTTCTCATGCTCCGACCCTCGACCCGCCTCGATGTGAACGGGGACGGATGCCATCGCCCGGTGGAGAACGCGTGTCCGGTGGTCCCGGGGGAGGAGGGGCGGGAACCCCGCCTGCTGATACACTGGATGCGCACTCCGCATGTCGGGGTGACTCCGCGTGCCCACAGCGCCGCAAGCCCCGAGTCTGACGAAGGGCGCGGCGCGGCATCCAATCCCAACGGTCCCTGCGAGCGCTCACCAGTGCTCCGGGGTGGGATTGAGCCGGGCACCAGGCTCGCCGGCCCCTGCCGGCGCGAGAACAACCGCAACAGGCGCGCACGCGCCGGAACAGGAGAACGGCCATGGCCGTCGTCACCATTCGCCAGCTGCTCGACAGCGGCGTCCACTTCGGACACCAGACCCGCCGGTGGAACCCGAAGGTCAAGCGCTTCATCCTCACGGAGCGCTCCGGCATCCACATCATCGACCTGCAGCAGTCGCTGACGTACATCGACAAGGCGTACGAGTTCGTCAAGGAGACGGTCGCCCACGGCGGCACCATCCTCTTCGTCGGCACCAAGAAGCAGGCGCAGGAAGTCATCGCCGAGCAGGCGACCCGCGTGGGCCAGCCCTACGTCAACCAGCGCTGGCTCGGCGGTCTGCTCACCAACTTCTCGACGGTGTCCAAGCGCCTCGCCCGCATGAAGGAGCTCGAGGAGCTCGACTTCGAGGACCCGGCGGCAAGCGGCTTCACCAAGAAGGAGCTCCTCCTCAAGAAGCGCGAGCTCGACAAGCTGCACAAGTCGCTCGGCGGCATCCGCAACCTCCAGAAGACCCCGTCGGCCATCTGGGTCGTCGACGCCAAGCGCGAGCACCTCGCGATCGACGAGGCCTCGAAGCTCGGCATCCCGGTGATCGGCATCCTCGACACCAACGCCGACCCCGACGAGTTCCAGTACCCGATCCCCGGCAACGACGACGCGATCCGCTCGGTGGGCCTGCTCACCCGCATCATCGCCGACGCCGCCGCCGAGGGCCTCATCCAGCGCCACCAGCCCACCGACGAGGCCGCCGACGCCGAGCCGCTGGCCGATTGGGAGCGCGAGCTGCTCGAGCAGGGCGCGGCGGTCGAGACCGAGGTCGCCGCCGTCGAGACCGCCGCGACCGAGTCGGCCGCCGACGAGGCGGGCGCCGATGCCGCTGAGGCGACCGAGGCCGCTGAGGCGACCGAGTCCGCTGAGGCGACCGAGTCCGCCGAGGCGACCACCGCCGAGTAAGTCTCACCCACACTCCGCCTCGGCGGGATCGTCCGGCCGGAAGGCTCGGACGGTCCCGCCGAGGCATCCACGAGAACTCACACAACCAAGGAGCCGCCACCCATGGCAAACTTCACGATCGCCGACATCAAGGCGCTGCGCGAGCAGCTCGGCACGGGCATGGTCGACACCAAGAAGGCTCTCGAGGAGGCCGACGGCGACCTCGAGAAGGCCGTCGAGATCCTGCGCCTCAAGGGTGCGAAGGGCAATGCCAAGCGCGCCGACCGCTCCACCAGCGAGGGTCTCGTCGCTGCGAAGGAGGTCGACGGTCAGGTCACGATCATCGAGCTCAACACCGAGACCGACTTCGTCGCGAAGAACGACCGCTTCATCGCGCTGGCCGAGAAGGTCCTCGACGCCGCCGCCGCCGCCCACGCCGACTCGGCCGAGGCCGCCCTGGCCGCGCCCGCCGGCAGCCAGACGGTCGCCGAGCTGATCTCGGACGAGGCAGCCATCATCGGCGAGAAGGTCGAGCTGCGTCGCGTGAACACGCTCTCGGGCGACAAGTTCGAGATCTACCTCCACCGCACCAGCAAGGACCTGCCGCCGCAGGTCGGTGTCGTCCTGGCCTACTCGGGCGACGACGCCGAGACGGCTCGCAGCCTCGCACAGCACATCTCGTTCGCCAACCCGTCGTACCTCTCGCGCGACGAGGTCCCCGAGGCCGACGTCGAGAAGGAGCGCGAGATCGTCACCGAGATCTCGCGCAACGAGGGCAAGCCCGAGGCCGCCCTCCCGAAGATCGTCGAGGGCCGCGTGAACGCGTTCTTCAAGCAGGTCTCGCTGCTCGACCAGGACTACGCGAAGGACAACAAGCTGTCGGTCGCGCAGGTCGCGAAGGACGCCGGTCTGACCCTGACGGGCTTCGCCCGCTACAAGGTCGGCGCCTGACACCTTGAGAAGGCCCGCACCGGCGACCCGGTGCGGGCCTTTTCTCATGCCCTTCGGTAGTTTGTCGTAGACGAGAGGACCACAGTGATCAACGAGAACACCGGACGCCGCCGCGTCCTTCTGAAGCTGTCCGGCGAGGCGTTCGGCGGAGGGCAGCTCGGGGTCAACCCCGATGTGGTCAGCCAGATCGCCCGTGAGATCGCGGCCGCGGTCGACCGGGTCGAGATCGCCGTGGTCGTCGGCGGCGGCAACTTCTTCCGCGGCGCCGAGCTCAGCCAGCGCGGCATGGACCGAGGCCGCGCCGACTACATGGGAATGCTCGGCACGGTGATGAACGCCCTCGCCCTGCAGGACTTCCTCGAGCAGGCGGGCGCGGCGACACGCGTGCAGTCGGCGATCTCGATGACCCAGGTGGCCGAGCCATACATCCCGCGCCGGGCCGAGCGTCACATGGAGAAGGGCCGCGTCGTCATCTTCGGCGCCGGGGCCGGCCTGCCGTACTTCTCCACCGACACGGTGGCCGCCCAGCGCGCGCTCGAGATCGACGCGCAGGAGGTCCTGGTCGCCAAGAACGGCGTCGACGGGGTCTACACCGCGGATCCGAAGAAGGATGCCTCGGCCACGCGCATCGACCGCATCACCTACCTCGACGCGCTGCAGCGCGGACTCAAGGTCGTCGACTCGACCGCCTTCAGCCTCTGCATGGACAACAAGATGGACATGCGGGTGTTCGGGATGGAGCCGGAGGGCAACGTGACCCGCGCTCTTCTGGGCGAGACCATCGGCACGCTCGTCACGGCGTGACCGCCCTCCCGCCGATACACTTGACCAGCCCCATCTACGCGAAGGAGACACTGTGATCGCGGACGTCTTGGCCGATGCCGGAGTGCGCATGGACCGCGCCGTCGAGGCTGCGAAGGAGGACTTCGCCACGGTGCGCACCGGACGCGCGAACCCGCAGCTGTTCCAGAAGGTCCTCGTCGACTACTACGGCAGCCCGACGCCGCTCGCGCAGCTCGCGTCGATCAACAACCCCGAGGCCCGCACGCTTCTCATCACGCCCTACGACAAGTCGGCGCTGAAGGCGATCGAGCAGGCCATCCGCGACATCCCGAATCTCGGCGTCAATCCGACCAACGACGGCAACCTCGTCCGCGTCACCATGCCGGAGCTCACCGAGGAGCGTCGCAAGGAGTACGTCAAGCTCGTGCGCAGCAAGGGCGAGGACGCGAAGGTGCACGTGCGCGGCATCCGCCGCAAGGCGAAGGACGACATCGACGCGCTCAAGGGCGAGGTCGGCGAGGACGAGCTGGCCCGCGGCGAGAAGGAGCTCGATGCGATCACGCGGGCTCACGTCGACGGGATCGACGATGCGCTGAAGCGCAAAGAGGCCGAGCTGCTCGAGGTCTGAAGTCTGTCCATGACCGACGCAACCGAGCCGCCTCGACGCGACGAACCCGCCTCCCCGCAAACGCGGCGCGAGGCGGGCGAGGCGCGGCGGACCGCCGAGCCGCATGACACCGGCCCGGCGCTGGGGGCGCACCTGCGCGCCGCCCGGAGCGAGCTCGAGAGCCAGGTCGCACAGGCCAGGGCGGACTTCGAAGAGGCCAACGAGCGCATCAAGGAGCGCACGGGACGCGATCTCATCCTCGCCATCCTCATCGCACTCGCGATCGGGGCGGTGCTGCTGGGCTCGCTCCTGTTCGTCAAGTGGGCATTCGTGCCGTTCGCCCTCGCGGCAGCACTCCTGGCGATCTTCGAGTTCTCGCGCGCCCTGATCGTAAGCGGACGGCGCGTCGACCTGGTGCCGCAGCTGCTCGCCGGCGCGGCGGTGGTGCTGTCGGGCTACTTCGCGAGCTCGTGGTTCCACTGGGTCGTGCTGTTCGTCGCGCTGGCGTTCGTGGTGGTCTGGCGGCTCGTGGCGCAGATGGCGGCGAACGACGGTCGCGCCTACGCCACGGTGCTCGGCGACGTCTTGATCGCCACGTTCCTGCAGCTGTACGTCGCGTTCCTCGGGAGCCTCTGCCTGGTGCTGCTGCAGCAGGAGGACGGGCAGTACTGGGTGCTCTCGTTCATCATCGTCGCGGTCGCGTCCGACACCGGCGCGTACGTCGCGGGCATCACGATGGGCAAGCACCCGATGGCTCCTCGGATCAGCCCGAAGAAGACCTGGGAAGGCTTCGCCGGCGCCACCGCGGCGGCGATCATCGCGGGCGTGCTCGCCGGGATCTTCATGCTCGGCATCGATTGGTGGATGGGCGTCATCTTCGGCATCGTCATCCTGCTCACGGCCACGGTCGGCGACCTGGGAGAATCGATGATCAAGCGCGACCTCGGAATCAAGGACATGAGTTCCTGGCTCCCGGGGCACGGCGGCGTGCTGGACCGGCTCGACTCGATCCTCCTGTCGGTCGTCGGGGCGCTGGGCCTCTATTACCTCTTCACTCCGCTGGTGGCATCATGACGGCATCCCAGACGACGGCGCGAGCGTCGTTCCCCGAGGCGCGCGGCCGGGAGAAGGGCTACGACAAGGAGCCCGTCGATGAATTCCTCGACCGGGCGCGGGCCGCGTTCGAGAACGGGAGCGACGAGCTCACGTCGGCAGACATCCGGCAGGTCGCGTTCCCCCTCGTGCGCCACGGGTACGCGATCGCCTCGGTGGACGCCGCGCTCGGACGCATCGAGGACGCCTTCGCCGCGCGCGAGCGCTCGACGGCTCTGGCCGCGTCGGGTGTCCGGGCGTGGGTCGGCCACACCCGCGAACTCGCGCAGGAGGTGCTGGACCGGCTCTCGCGGCCGGAGAAGGAGCGCTTCGACCGCGTATCGCTCCTGCGCTACGGCTACCGGATCGCCGAGGTCGACCTCGTCGCCGACAAGCTCGCGCGATATCTCGAGAACGGCGACTCCGTCACGGTCGAGCAGGTGCGCGCGGTCGCCTTCCGCATGCAGCGCGGCGGCTACCGCGAGACGCAGGTGGATGCGGTGCTCGACGCGGTCGTCGAGATCATGCTCGCCGTGAAGTGATGAGGCCGCGCGCCGCTGATGGCAGGCGCGCTCAGCCGTGTGCGAGAATCGGGACACTGTGACTTCTGGAAACGAGCTGCACCCGACCCGGCGCGCCCGTCGTCACGAGATGTCGACGCGGGCATCGCGGGCTGTGGCGACGGCCCAGGCACCGACTCAGTCCACGGCGCGGACCTCCTCCGCAGCCGCGCCGCGGCCGGCAGCCCGATGGTCCCGCCGACGCGGTGTGGTGGGCGCCTTCGCCGCCTTCGCCGTGCTCGGATTCGCAGCGGCGTACATCGGCCCGACGGGCCTCGCGCTGGCACAGGTCAGTGCCGAGGAGGGCGCGGTGTCGCTGTACGCCAGCTCTCTCGACGACGTCCAGTCGCGCGCCGGTGACGAAGACGCGCCGGTGGCCGAGCCTGCCGCCCTCGACCGGGGCACGTACTCCGTCTACGTCAAGCCGAAGCCGACTCCCACGCCCACCCCGGCCGCGTCCTCGTCGTCTTCCTCCGGCGGCTGGCGACCGCCGTTCGTGACGCCCGATCCCGGCACCGCGCAGGCGATCGCCTACGACATGGTGCTCGCGCGCGGGTGGGGCGACGACCAGTTCGCGTGCCTCGTCGCGCTGTGGAAGAAGGAGTCCGGCTGGCGCGTGAACGCGTACAACGCCGGCAGCGGCGCCTATGGCATCCCGCAGGCGCTGCCGGGAAGCAAGATGGCGACGGCAGGCGCCGACTGGGAGACGAATCCGGCGACCCAGATCACGTGGGGCCTCGGGTACATCGGCGGGCGCTACGGCACGCCGTGCGGGGCGTGGGACCACTCGCAGCGCACGGGCTGGTACTGAGCCGTGCCGCGTTCCAACCGCCGCAGACCGGACTCCAGCGGCGATGACTCGTTCGAGCGCCTCCTCGCCGGCTGGAAGCGCACGGAGGTGCGGCGCGGGGTCGTCTGGACCGTGCAGCCCGTCTCCGCCGCCCAGGCGCAGAAGCCGTACACCTGCCCCGGCTGCGGCGGCCAGATCGACATCGGCGTCGCGCATCTCGTGGCCTGGCGCGCCGATGGCGTCCTCGGCGACGCCGCGGACCTCGCCGCCCGCCGGCATTGGCATCAGCACTGCTGGAAGGTGGCTTGACATGGAGATCCGAGGCCCGATGCTGCTTCCCGCGCGTCGAGAGGACATCGAGCTCGAGACCCTCGACGGCCTGACGCTGGTGGGGGAGCTGGCGCTTCCCGAGCACGGCGAGCCCGCTGCGACCCTCGTGACGCTGCACCCGCTGCCGACGGCGGGCGGCTTCATGGATTCGCACATCCTGCGCAAGGCGGCCGCCCGCCTTCCGGCCCTCGCCGACCTCGCGGTGCTGCGCTTCAACACCCGAGGCACGACGTCGCCGCGCGGCACCAGCGAGGGCGCGTTCGACGGCGGGCGGGCGGAGGCCTTCGACGTCGCCGCGGCGATGGAGTTCGTTCGCGCGCGCGGGCTGCCGCGGCCGTGGTTCGTGGGATGGTCGTTCGGCACCGAGCTCGTCCTCAAGTACGGGCGCGACCACGCGGTCGAAGGCGCCGTGCTGCTGTCCCCGCCTCTTCACCGGGCGACCGACGCCGAGGTCGCGGCGTGGGCGGGCGACGAGCGTCAGCTGATCGTGCTGGTTCCCGAGTTCGACGACTACCTGCGACCGGATGCCGCAGCCCAGCGTTTCGCGAGCGTGCCCGACGCCGTGCTCATCCCGGTCGAGGGAGGAAAGCACCTGTGGGTGGGGGAGAACCAGACCCGCCGCGTGCTCACCGAGATCGTCGCCGCGGTGAACCCCGACGCTCTGCCGCTGCCCGTCGAGTGGGACGGGCCGGTCCCCGAGGAGGGATGAGCGGTCACCTCTCGTTCTGGCGGGGGATCACGACCTGGCGGTAGATGATGAGGATGCTGGCGGCGACAGGGATCGCCACGAGCGCACCCAGGAGTCCGAGCAGCGAACCGCCCGCGAGCGCGGCGATGACGACGACGGCTCCGGGCACCGAGACCGCGCGACCCATGATGCGGGGCGAGATCACGTAGGCCTCGATCTGCATGTAGATCAGGTAGTAGATCGCGGCGATGAGCGCCGTCGTCGGCGAGCCCACGATGAGGCAGAGGAGCACGATGATCGCCGAGCCCGTGAGCGTGCCCACGAGCGGGATCAGCGAGAAGAAGAAGGCGATGACGGCGAGGACGGCCGGGAAGGGTGCGCCGATGATCGAGAGGAAGATCGCACTCAGCACGCCGTTGATGACGCCGAGGGTCACCTGGCCGATGACGTAATAGCCGACGGAGTCGGTGATCTGCTCACCGAGGTCCATGAACCGGGCCCGCTTGGACGCGGGGACCAGCTGGTAGACCGCGCGCTTGAGGTTCGGCGTGGAGGCGGTGAAGTAGATCGTGAGGATCAGCACGATGAAGGCGCCGGCGAACCCGGCCACCAGCGCGCCGATGATCGCGATGATGCTTCCCCCGACCTCCGAGCCGATGGCCCCGACGTCCAGCGATGCGTACCAGTCCTCGATGTAGCCCCACACCTCGTCGACGTTGAGCGCAGGGAAGACGTCCTTGAGCCAGCTCTGGATCGCCCCGACCGGGTCGTCGAACATCCCGTCCTCTGCCAGACCCTCGATAGCGGACACCAGCTGACCGATCTGCTGCACGATGATCGGCACGACCATCAGGACGATGCCGGCGAATGCGGCGAGGACGCCCAGGATCGTGATGAGCACGGCCGCCCACCGGGGGAGCTTGCGACGTTCGAGCCAAGCGACGATCGGGTCCAGGCCCAGCGAGAGGAAGAGCGCGGTGCCGACGTAGAGCAGGATCGTCTGCAGGTTCTGGATGCTCCCGATGAGCAGCAGCCCGAGGCCCACCCCCAGCGTCGCGAGGAGCGCTGTGCGGAACGGGTTGTGCAGCTTCATCGATTCCCCCTTCCACCGACGAGGCGTCGATGCGTGTTCGCCCAGAATACGCACGACGGCCGCTCAGCCTGTGGAATGGCACCTCCCACGCGCCTTTCAGGTCGAGTTCGCTAGTCTGAAATGTCGAATCGAAGGGTTGCGCCCTGCGCGCGCGCCCGGGAAAGGTGTTCTTCGTGCGTTTCGTGTGGGCCGTGGCGGCGTTCGTGCTCGCCACTGTGATGATCGGGGCGGGCATCGCCCAGCGGACGATCTTCCAAGGACCCCGGACCGAGACCACGGCGATCTCGGTCGAGGAGGACACGCCGTATCTCCTGATCGACGGAGCCGTGCTCAACCAGATGCCGGGCACTCAGACTCTCCGCGCTCAGGCGGAGGGTGAGATCTTCGCGTCCTACGGCCGCACCGCCGACATGCAGGCGTGGCTCTCCGACGCCACCTACACCCGGGTGACGCTCGACGACCAGGGCGGTCTCGAGACGACCGTCGTCGAGCCCGAAGGCACCGCCGAGGACGCGGCCGCCGACGACGCGGCCGCCGACGACGCGGCCGCCGACGACGCGGCCGCCGAAGGCGACACCGCGCAGGAGGCCCCCGCCGACGGCACCGCGGCCGAGGCACCCGGCCGCAGCCCGGTGGGCTCGGATCTGTGGCTCGACGAGTATCAGCAGACCGACCTCCTGATCGCGCCGCTGCAGCTCCCCGAGGAGATGAGCGTTCTCGTGGCGGCCGATGGGACCGCACCCGCACCGAGCCAGGTAACGGTGACGTGGCCCCTGCAGACCTCCACCCCGTGGGCCGGCCCGCTGATCGTCGGCGGCGGCATCATCATGGCCGTCGGCGTGTTCCTCTACATCCTCGGCATCCGTCACGCCCGCCGCAAGCGCGGCCCGCGACGCAAGGGCCTGCCCCTCCCGGTGACCGAGCCCATCGACATCGCGATCGACGGCGACGACGACAAGGGCGTCATCAGCGCCTCGGCGGCCCCCACGCGACGCGCCGTATCGAGCGGGCGCCGTGCGTTCGCCGTGGTCCCCGTCGTCGCCGTGTCGGCGCTGCTGTTCTCGGGGTGCTCCGCCGACGCGTGGCCGCAGCTCGCGCCCACGCCCACGCCGACCCCGACCGCCACGGTGATCGCGCCGGAAGGGCAGCAGGCGCCCGCCGTCACGAAAGCCCAGGCCGAGCGGATCCTCACCCGGATCGCCACCACGGTCGCCGACGCCGATGCCGCCATGGACGGCGATCTCGCCGAGACGCGGCTCGAGGGCGCTGCGCTGGCTGCGCGCGACACGAACTACAAGCTCCGTGCGGCGATCGCCGACTACGCGGTGCCCGCACCGATCCTCGCCAAGCCCCTCGAGATCATCCTCCCGCAGGCGTACGACGACTGGCCGCGCTCGGTCATCGCCGTGGCGGACGACGACGAGTCGAAGACCTCGAGCATCATGCTGATGACTCAGCAGGATGCCTGGTCGGACTACAAGCTCTCGTACATCGCGAGCCTCGAGGCCTCGACGACGCTGCCCGATCTCGCGCCCGCGTACATCGGCGCCGCGCAGGTGGAGCCCGATTCGCCGTTCCTGCTGCTGCCGCCTGACCAGGTGGCTGCCGCGTACGCCGACGTCATCAACAACGGCGAGGACAGCGAGTCGTACGACCTCTTCGAGGCCGAGGGCGACCAGCTGCGGGTGGCGATCGCCGCCGACCGCCAGCGCCGGCTCGACGAGTTCAACCAGACGGGCGCATCCACCGGCAAGTTCGAGTTCACGTCCGGACCCGGCACGCAGCTGCCGTTCGCACTCCAGACGCTGGAGAGCGGCGCGATCGTCGCGGTGAACATCAACGAGGTCGAGAACGTCACCCCGACGACGCCGGATGCCGTGATCCGGCTTCCTGACAACCAGACCGTGAAGGCGATCACGGGCACCGACCAGTCGCCGAGCGGCTTCGCGACGACATACAGCGATCAGGTCTTCTTCTACGTGCCCAACGGAGGCTCGAACGAGAAGATCCGCCTGCTCGGTTACTCATCCGACATCCTCGATGCGAAGATTCTGTAGTGACCGATCCCACTCTGGGCGCCTCGCTGCGCGGCGCCGTCGACCTGTCCGCTCTCCGCAATCGTCCTGCGCCCGCCGCGCCGGGTGAGGAGATAGCCCAGGGCGGCGACGTGGTCGTCCCGTCGCTCGTGCTCGACGTCACCGACGAGACCTTCCCCCAGGTGCTCGAGCTCTCGCGCACCGTCCCGGTGGTCGTCGACCTCTGGGCGGAGTGGTGCGGGCCGTGCAAGCAGCTGAGCCCCGTCCTCGAGAAGGTCGTGATCGAGCTCGGCGGCCGTGTCGTGCTGGCCAAGGTCGATGTCGACGCCAACCCGCAGCTCTCGCAGGCCTTCCGCGCCCAGTCGATCCCGATGGTCGTGGCGCTGGTCGGGGGGCAGCCCGTGCCGATGTTCACCGGCGCCGTTCCCGAACAGCAGGTGCGCGACGTGTTCGCACAGCTGCTGCAGCTCGCGGCGCAGAACGGCGTGACCGGCACCGTGTCGACGGACGGACAGGCGGATGCCGCGGCGGAGGATGCCGCCGAGCCTCCGCTTCCGCCGCTGCATGCCGAGGCGTTCGAGGCGATCGAGGAGGGCGACTACCCCCGCGCGATCGCCGCCTACGAGAAGGCCCTTGCCGAGAATCCCCGTGACGCCGAGGCCCGTGCCGGTCTCGGACAGGTCCGGCTGCTGGACCGCGTGCAGGGTGTCGATCTGCAGGCCGCACGGTCGGCTGCGGCATCCGCTCCCACCGACGTCGCCGCGCAGCTCACCGTCGCCGATCTCGATCTCGCCGGCGGGCACGTCGACGACGCTTTCGGCCGTCTGCTCGACCTGTTCGCGCAGCTGCCCTCGGACGAGCGCACGCCGGTGCGCGAGCGACTGCTCGAGCTGTTCGCGCTCGTCGGCGACGCCGACTCGCGGGTGATCGCGGCGCGCGGTCGCCTGGCTTCGCTGCTCTTCTGATCGGCGGGGGCGCAACGCCCCCCGCCGATCAGCCCTGAGTCGGCGAGGGGATGTGCGCGCCCGTGCGGTGGCGCAGCCACAGCACGCCCAACGGCGGCAGCACCATCGACGCCCGCCCTCCGGCTCCGGCGTGGACGACCCCGAGATTGCCGACTCCCGAGCCGCCGAAGGACTGCGCGTCGGTGTTGAGGATCTCGTCCCAGACGCCGGCGTCGGGTAGGTCGAGCTCGTAGCCGGTGATCGGGCCGCCCGAGAAGTTCGCGACGACCACGACGGTGTTGCCGTGCCAGTCGCGTCGCGCGAACGCCACCACGTTGGGGTTCCACTTCGGGGCACCGAGCCGGGTGAAGGCGGCGCCGTCGCTGTCGCGCGACCACAGCGCGGATTCGTCGCGGTAGATGCGGTTGAGAGTGCCGACGAATTGCTGCAGCTGGGCGTGCGTGGGCTGGTCGAGCAGCCACCAGTCCAGCGAACGGCCCTCGGACCATTCGGACAGCTGCCCGAACTCCTGGCCCATGAACAGCAGCTGCTTGCCCGGGTGACCCCACATGTAGGCCAGGAAGGCGCGCATGTTGGCCAGCTGCTGCCAGTGGTCGCCGGGCATCCTGCCGAAGAGGCTGCCCTTGCCGTGCACGACCTCGTCGTGGCTGATGGGCAGCACGTAGTTCTCGCTGAACGCGTACACGAACGAGAACGAGAGCTCGCCCTCGTGGTGCGAGCGGTAGATCGGGTCGCGCTTGATGTACTGGAGCGAGTCGTTCATCCAGCCCATGTTCCACTTGAACCCGAACCCCAATCCGGCGTGGTCGGTCGGCGCCGTGACCCCGGGGAAGCTGGTCGATTCCTCGGCGATCATGGCGATGCCGGGATAGCGCTTGTACGCCGTGGCGTTGACCTCCTGCAGGAACCGGATCGCCTCCAGGTTCTCGCGGCCGCCGTGCACGTTCGGCGCCCACTCGCCCTCGTTGCGCGAGTAGTCCAAGTACAGCATCGAGGCCACCGCGTCGACCCGCAGGCCGTCCACGTGGAACTCCTCGAACCAGTACAGCGCGTTGGCGACGAGGAAGTTGCGCACCTCGTTGCGGCCGTAATCGAAGATGTAGGTGCCCCAGTCGCGGTGCTCGCCGCGGCGAGGGTCCGGGTGCTCGTAGAGCGGCTCGCCGTCGAAGCGGGCGAGGGCGAACGCGTCCTTCGGGAAGTGGCCGGGTACCCAGTCCATGATCACGCCGATGCCGGCCTGATGCAGACGGTCGATGAGATAGCGCAGATCGTCGGGGTGCCCGAAGCGGCTGGTGGGCGCGTAGTAGCCCGTGACCTGGTAGCCCCACGACCCGCCGAACGGGTGCTCGGCCAGGGGGAGGAACTCCACGTGAGTGAACCCCTGCCCGCCGACGTAGTCGATGAGCTGGTCGGCGGCATCGCGGTACGACAGCCCCTGCCGCCACGAGCCGAGGTGCAGCTCGTAGATCGACATCGGCTGCGACACCGGCGTCGACTTCGCGCGCGCCGCGAGCCAGGCGCCGTCGCCCCAGGAGTAGGAGGAGCCCACGACGCGAGAGGCGGTCGCCGGGGGCACCTCGGCGAATCGCGCCATCGGGTCGGCTTTGACGACCCAGGCGCCGTTGCGCCCACGGAGTTCGAACTTGTACGTCGCGCCCTCGCCGATGCCCGGGATGAACAGCTCCCAGACGCCGCTGGAGCCCATCGAGCGCATGGCGTGGCCTTGACCGTCCCAGCCGTTGAAGTCCCCGAGGACGCGCACCGCGCGGGCGTTGGGCGCCCAGACGGTGAATGCCGTGCCGAGGGAGCCGCCGTGCTCGCGCTCGTGCGCTCCGAGGACGCGCCACAGCTCCTCATGACGGCCCTCGCCGATGAGGTGCAGATCGAGCTCGCCGATGGTCGGAGAGTGGCGGTACGGGTCGTCGGCGACGTAGTCGGGTCCCTCCGGGTAGGTGGTCGCCAGCTCGTACGACGTCAGCGCGCCGACGCGCGTGCCCTCCCAGATCCCCGCACGGACGTGCTCAAGAGGAACGCGCATGCCGTCGGCGAAGACGGCCGTCACGCTGCGCGCGAGAGGTCGACGTGCACGCACGGTCCACGTGCCGGTGCCTTCGGCATCCGTGTCGGGGTGGAGGCCGAGCACCGCGTGGGGGTCGTGGTGCGTGCCCGCGGCGACGGCGTCGAGGATCTGGTCGGCGGGGGTCATGCGGGCTCCTTCACGTGGAGGATGTGGACCGGCTGGGTGAATGCGTCGAGCATCACGTAGTTGTGATCCGACCAGGTCCACCGGGCGCCCGTGACGAGGTCCTCGACCTCGTAGGCCTCTCCGGGCTCGACGCCCCACACGCGGGTGTCGAGGTGGACCATCGTCTGGCGCACCGAATGCGGATCGGTGTTGACCACGACGATGATCGTGTCGCTGCGGCCGTCCGGGGAGAGCCCGGCGTCCAGGTGCTTGGCGTACACGAGGATCGCGTCGTCGTCGCTCCAGTGGATGCTGAGGTTGCGCAGCTGGCGCAGCGCCGGATGCGCCCGCCGGATCTCGTTGAGGCGACCGAGGAAAGGTGCCAGCGAGTCGCCGCGCTCGATGGTTCCCGCCCAGTCGCGGAGCTTGTACTCGTACTTCTCGTTGTCGATGTTCTCTTCCGAGCCCGGTCGGGCGACGTTCTCGTAGTGCTCGTAGCCGGCGTACACCCCGTAGGTCGGAGCGGCGGTCGCCGCGATGGCGGCGCGGATCCGATAGGCCGCCCGCCCGCCGTACTGCAGGTACTCGGTAAGGATGTCGGGCGTGTTGACGAAGAGGTTCGGACGGAGGAAGTCCGCCGTCTCGTGGGCGAGGGACGACAGGAACTCCTCGAGCTCGGCCTTCGTGTTGCGCCAGGTGAAGTACGTGTAGCTCTGCTGGAAGCCGGCCGCCGCGAGGCTCTGCAGCGGCGCCGGGCGGGTGAACGCCTCCGCGAGGAAGACCACGTCAGGATTCTCGGCGTTGATCGTGGCGATCAGCCATTCCCAGAACTGCAGCGGCTTCGTGTGCGGATTGTCGACCCGGAAGATGCGGACACCCTGCGCGACCCAGTGGCGCACGACCCGCAGCACCTCCTCGCGGATGCCGACGGGATCGTTGTCGAAGTTCACCGGGTAGATGTCCTGGTATTTCTTCGGCGGGTTCTCGGCGTACGCGATCGAGCCGTCGGGCAGCGTCGTGAACCACTCCGGGTGCGCGGCGACCCAGGGGTGGTCGGGGGCCGCCTGCAGAGCGAGATCGAGGGCGATCTCGATGCCCTCCCGCCCGGCGGCGCGCACGAACGAGCGGAAATCGGCCAGTGTGCCGAGGTCGGGGTGGACGGCGTCGTGGCCGCCCTCGGCGGATCCGATCGCCCACGGCGATCCGGGATCGCCCGGGCCCGCATCGAGGGTGTTGTTCGGTCCCTTGCGGTTGAGCGTTCCGATGGGATGGATCGGCGGCAGATAGAGCACGTCGAACCCCATCTCGGCGACCGCGCCCAGGCGCTTGGCCGCGGTGCGGAAGGTGCCGCTCTTGACGGTGCCGTCCTTGAGGCGCCGCGCGCCCTCCGAACGGGGGAAGAACTCGTACCAGGCACCGACGCCCGCCCGCTCGCGCTCCACGAGCAGTTCGAGGTCGTCTCCGACGGTCGCGAGCGCCATCACCGGCCGATGCCGGAAGAACGCCGCGATGGCCGGGTCCTCGACGATGGCGAGCGTCGCGGCGTCGTCGAGGCCGGCATCGCGGAGGGATGCCGCAGCCGCCGCGAGCGACCGGCGCTCGGCCGCGGGGCGGCCCTTCTCGGCACCGGCCCGCTCGAACAGCTGTGCGCCGATCTCGCGCATGAGCGGGGCATCCACCCCCGCCGCGATCTTGAGCGAGGCGGCGTGCTCCCACGTGGCGAACTCGTCGCCGAACGACTCGAAGCGGAAACGCCAGATCCCCTGCTCGAGCAACGCGACCTGGGCCTCCCAGCGATCGAACCCGTCCTCGAGCGGGTCGAGGCGGTGCAGCGACTCGTCGCCGGAGGGGGAGAACAGACGCAGCTGCACGCCGATCCGGTCGTGCCCCTCGCGGAACGCGGTCACCCGGAACGGGACCACCTCGCCTTCGAACGCCTTCGGGCGGTAATCGCCCCACGGCACAGCGGGTGACGGCTTGGCAAGCGGGACGCGCCGCGCCGCCGTGTCTCGCTCGGCCTGCCAGGCAGGGATATCGCGGACGGGGAGAGCCGAGGCGCTCCGCCACGGGCGGGTGCGCGGAGAGCGCGTCGTCGTGACCACGCTTCGAACCTATCGCGCGCCCGGGACGTATGACAGCCGCTTGACAGGGCGCGTCCGCCGGAGCGTCGGCGTCGGTCTACTCGACGCGGAACAGGTGCATCGACGTGCCCGGCAGGGACACCATGTCGCCGGGGGCGAAGCTCCCGCGCGTGTCGTCCGGCCTCTCGTCGGCGCTGCACCACAGCGACTCGTACCGCGTCGCGCCCTCGATGTCGGGCAGGGTCACCTCGGTGGCGCGCTCGGTGCCGTGGATCATGAGCAGCACGCGGTTGGAGCTCTCGAACTCGGGCGTCGAAGCGGCGACGTACTGCAGGGTCCGGTGCGCCGGGTCCGCCCAGCGCTCCCCGGACATCGTCTCGCCGTGCTCGTCGTACCACTCCATCACCGAGGCCGAGGGCGTGCGCTTGCCCAGCCGGGCGAAGCGGCCGGGACGCAGCGCCGGGTTCTCGCGACGCATCCGCAGAAGGTGACGCACGTGGGCGTAGAGATCGCGCTGCCAGGGCGCGTGCTCCCACGAGAGCCATGTGAGCACCGAGTCGTGGCAGTACGCGTTGTTGTTGCCCCGCTGGGTGCGCGCGAACTCGTCGCCCGCCGTGATCATCGGCACCCCGGCCGACAGCAGGAGCGTGCCGATGAGGTTGCGCATCGCCTTGCGGCGCGTCGCGAGGATCGCCTCGTCGGCGGTCGGCCCCTCGGTGCCGTGGTTGAAGGACCGGTTGGTGTCGGCGCCGTCGCGGTTCTGCTCGCCGTTGCCGAGATTGTGCTTGACGTCGTACGAGACGAGGTCGCGCAGGGTGAAGCCGTCGTGCGCGGTCACGAAGTTGATGCCCGCCAGCGGCCCGCGCTCGTCGGCGAAGGTGTTGGCGGAGCCGGCGAGCCGGGTCGCGAAGCCGCCGATGCCGACGGGGGAGGTCGAGGCCCGTCGGGCGTAGTCGACATCGCTGAGCCAGAAGTTGCGCACCCGATCGCGATAGCGGTCGTTCCACTCGCTCCAGCCGTGGCCGAAGTTGCCGGTCTGCCAGCCGCCCATGCCGACGTCCCACGGCTCCGCGATCTTCTTCACCCCGGCGAGCTGCGGGTCGTCGAGGATCGCCTGGAGGAGGGGGTGCTCCGGCGTGAAGTGGTGCGCGCCGTCGCGGCCGAGCGTCGCGGCGAGGTCGAAGCGGAAGCCGTCGATCTGCACGTCGTTCGCCCAATACCGGAGCGAATCGAGCACCAGGCGGGCCGCGGCATCCGTCGACGTGTTCACCGAGTTGCCGCAGCCGGTGACGTCGATGTAGGCGCCGTCCTCCTGCTGGCGGTAGTACGCCCTGTTGTCGATGCCCCGCAGGCTCGAGCGGGGTCCGCCGATGCCCTCCTCCGAGGTGTGGTTGTAGACGACATCGAGGATCACCTCGAGCCCGGCCTCGTGGAGGAGCTTCACCATGCCCTTGAACTCGCGCAGCACCGCCTCGGGGCCCTGCCGGCGCGCGTCCTCGGTGGCATACGCCGCATGGGGTGTGAAGAAGTTGACCGTGTTGTAGCCCCAGTAGTTGGCCAGGCCGTGCTGGAGCAGCCGCGGCTCCGTGGTGAACGCGTGCACCGGGAGCAGCTCGATGCTGGTGATCCCGAGGTTGAGGAAGTGCTGGACCATCGCCGGGTGCGCCAGGCCCGCGTACGTTCCGCGCAACGCGCCCGGGACGTCCGGATGCCGCTTGGACATGCCCTTGAGATGTCCCTCGTAGATGACGGTCTGATCCAGCGGCACGGCGGGCTTCGAGACACCGGCCCAGTCGAAGTAACCCTCCACGACCACGGATCGCCAGCCGTCGTAGCCGGTGCGGTCGAGCCCGCGCGAGTAGGGCTCGAGAAGGAGCGTGCCGTGGTTGAAGGTGTTGCCGGGGCCGTGCGGGCCGTCGACGCGGATCGCGTACCGCGTGCCCGGACGCAGGAGCGGGGTGGTCAGCTCCCACACCCCGCCGCCCACTGGCGCGAGCGGCTCGGTGGCGGTGATCCAGTCGAGATCGGAGTCGTCGAAGACGACCAGGTCCACGGCTTCGGCGGCGCCCGACCACACCCGCAGCCGCGCGCCGTCGGGGAGGAGCACGACCCCGAGCCCATCCAGCTCGGGACCGAGCAGGGCGGGCGCGACAGGGAGCGGGGCGAGGGACTCCGGGCGGACCATGCGGACTACCATAACCATGGTCCGAGTCGCGAGTGTTACGGGACCGGGTCCCACGGTCACCGGCACTCGGGCGCAGCCCGTGCGACCACAAGGCGGAGGAGGGGCCGTGCCGATCTACCTGGATCACGCCGCGACGGCGCCGCTGCGCCCTGAGGCCCGTGAGGCGTGGATCGACGCCGCGGGGGCCGTGGGCAACGCCTCCTCGATCCACGGCGCGGGACAGCACGCGCGACGGATGCTGGAAGAGGCGCGCGAACGCCTTGCGGCGGTGGTCGACGCGGACCCGATCGAGATCGTCCTCACCTCCGGCGGCACGGAGGCCGTCAACCTCGCGGTGAAGGGCCTCTGGTGGGCGCGCGCACCGCAGACGGATGCCGTCGTCCTGCCGGACGGTGAGCACCACGCGACGCTCGATGCGGTCGAGTGGCTGGAGGCACAGGGCGCTCCGGTCAGGCATGTCCCGCTCGATGCCCTCGCCCGCATCCGGCTCGACGACTTCCGCGCCGCTCTGCCGGGAGCGGCTCTCGCGACGGCGCTCGTGGCGAACAACGAGGCGGGAACCGTCAATGACGCCGCGTCGCTGTCGGCGATGGCTGAGGAGGCGGGGGTCCCGCTGCACCTGGACGCCGTGGCGGCGTTCGGGCACGTGCCCGTCTCGTTCCGGCGCTGGCGCGGCGCCGCACGCGGGCGGGCAGGTCTGGCGGCGATGAGCGTGTCGGCCCACAAGATCGGCGGTCCGGTCGGCATCGGCGCCCTCGTGGTCGCGCGCGGCGCCGAGATCACCGCGCTGGTCCACGGCGGCGGTCAGCAGCGCCGCCTGCGGGCGGGCACGCAGGACGTCGCGGGGGCCGTGGCGTTCGCCGTCGCGGCGGAGCTCGCCGAAGCGGAGCGCGAAGACGAGGCGCGGCGACTCGGGGCGATGCGCGATCGCCTGGTACGCGGCATCCGGAACACCATCCCCGATGCCGAGCTGCTGGGCGATCCCGTCGACCGCGTGCCCGGCAACGCCCATGTGCTGTTCCCGGGCGCATCCGGCGAGACGCTGCTGTTCCTTCTCGACATGGCCGGCATCGCCGTCTCGACGGGTTCGGCCTGTCAGGCCGGCGTGCCGGAGCCCTCCCATGTGGTCCTGGCGATGGGACGGTCCGATGCCGAAGCCCGGCAGGTGCTGCGCTTCACGCTCGGGCGCACCACGGCGGACAGCGACGTCGAGGCGCTCCTGGCCGAGCTGCCCGGCGTGGTCGAGCGGGCGCGTGCCGCGTCCGGGTCTTCGTCAGGCAGGCTTTCGTAGACTGGAGCCATGCGGATCCTTGCGGCCATGAGCGGCGGAGTGGACTCCGCCGTCGCGGCCGCCCGGGCCGTGGAGGCGGGGCACGACGTCATCGGCGTGCATCTCGCACTCTCGCGCGCCGGCGGCACGCTGCGCACGGGCAGCCGCGGATGCTGCACGATCGAGGACGCGATGGACGCGCGCCGCGCGGCCGATCGCCTCGGCATCCCCTTCTACGTGTGGGACTTCTCGGAGCGGTTCCGCGACGACGTCATCGACGACTTCGTGGCCGAGTACCGGGCCGGTCGCACGCCGAACCCCTGCATGCGGTGCAACGAGAAGATCAAGTTCGCCGCGCTTCTTGAGCGCGCGCTGGAGCTCGGCTTCGACGCCGTGTGCACGGGACACTACGCGACCCTCGTCGGCGGGCCGGACGGGCTCGAGCTGCACCGCGCGTCGGATGCCGCCAAGGACCAGTCCTACGTGCTCGGCGTCCTCAACGCCGAGCAGCTGGCGCACACGTACTTCCCGCTCGGGTCGACGCCCTCGAAGGCGGTCGTGCGGGCCGAGGCCGAGGAGCGCGGCCTCACCGTCGCCCACAAGCCCGACAGCCACGACATCTGCTTCATCCCCGACGGCGACACGCGCGGCTGGCTCAACGACAAGGTCGGCACCGAACGCGGCGACATCGTCGACCGCACCGGCGCAGTCGTCGGATCGCACGAGGGCGCACACGCCTTCACCGTCGGCCAGCGCCGCGGCCTGCAGCTCGGCGTTCCCGCGGCCGACGGCAAGCCGCGCTTCGTGCTCGAGGTGCGCCCGGTGTCCAACACCGTCGTGGTCGGTCCCAAGGAGGCGCTGGCCACCGCCGAGATCGCGGGGGAGCGGTTCTCGTGGGCTGGACGCCCGCAGCAGCCCGGGGAGTTCCCCTGCCACGTGCAGATCCGCGCGCACGCGGAGCCGGTGCCCGCCACCGCCACGCTCGCAGGCGGGCTGCTGACGGTCGTCCCCGAGACGCCCTTCGACGGCGTGGCCCCGGGGCAGACGGCGGTGCTCTACGACGGCACGAGGGTCATCGGGCAGTTCACCATCGACCGGACCGTCTCGGCGGTCCCGGTCGGGGCCTGAGACACGGGGACGGATGCCGCGGCCCGCCGCGGGCGCCATCGATCGGCCCCGCGCTGTCCGAGCCCGCTCCTAGACTGAGCGGGTGACGGAAGACGATCTCGGTACGCCCGCCTCCGCCCCGCTCGACGCGGCCACCGCGCTCCCGCCCGATGCCGGTCTGGACACCTCCCGGGCAGAGGCGCAGGAGCTCACGGAGCGCATCATCGACGCCCGCGACGCTTACTACGGACGCAACGCCGAGCTCGTCGACGACGCGACGTACGACGGGTGGATCCACCGGCTCGAAGAGCTCGAGCGCCTGCACCCCGAGCTGCAGAGCCAGGACTCGCCCACGCAGACGGTCGGCGCCGCCGAGACGTCGATGTTCGCGCCGGTCGAGCACGCCGAGCGGATGCTGAGCCTCGACAACGTCTTCAGCCTCGACGAGCTGCGCGACTGGTGCGTCAAGACCGAGGGTGCGGCCGGTCGCAGGGTGCGGTGGCTCACCGAGCTGAAGATCGATGGCCTGGCGATCAGCCTGCGGTACGAGCGCGGCGTCCTCACTTCTGCGGCGACCCGCGGCGACGGCCGGACCGGAGAAGACGTCACGGTGAACGCCGTGCGGGTCGCGGGCATCCCGCAGCGGCTCGCCGGCACCGGGCACCCCGATCTCGTCGAGGTCCGCGGCGAGGTGTTCATCCCGGTCGCGGCGTTCGAGCGGCTCAACGCTCTCCAGGCCGACATGCGCGATCGTGCCGTCGAAGAGACACGGGCGCGCAGCCGCGCGTTCGACGAGGCGAAGGCCCGCGTGAGCGCCGAACGCCGCTTCCCGTCCTTCGCGAACCCGCGCAACGCGGCGTCGGGCGGGCTCCGCCAGCAGCTCGACAAGAAGGACGGTCTGGAGCGCGAGGCCGGGCAGGCCCGACTGGACTCGCTCCGGCTCTTCGTCCACGGCATCGGGGCGTGGAGCCGGCCGCCGGTCGACTCCCAGAGCGAGACGTACGAGCTGCTGGCGGAGTGGGGTCTTCCCACGAGCCCCTATTTCCGCACGGCCGACGACATCGACGGCGTGCTCGACTTCGTCTCGCACTATGGCGAGCACCGTCATGACGTCGAGCACGAGATCGACGGCGTCGTGGTCAAGGTCGACGAGCTCGCACTGCACGACGAGCTCGGGGCGACGAGCCGCGCGCCGCGGTGGGCGATCGCCTACAAGTACCCGCCCGAGCAGGTGAACACGAAGCTCCTCGACATCGTGGTGTCGGTCGGCCGTACCGGTCGCGCCACGCCCTTCGCCGTGATGGCTCCCGCGCGCGTGGCGGGGTCGGTGGTACGTCAGGCGACGCTGCACAACCAGGACGTCGTCCGCGCCAAGGGCGTCCTGATCGGCGACACCGTCGTGCTGCGCAAGGCCGGTGACGTCATCCCCGAGATCCTCGGCCCCGTCGTCGAGCTCCGCGATGGGACCGAGCGCGAATTCGTCATGCCCGCCGACTGCCCGGAATGCGGCTCGCCGCTCGCGCCGGCGAAGGAGGGCGACATCGACCTGCGCTGCCCGAACACGCGGGCGTGCCCGGCCCAGGTCCGCGGCCGGGTCGAGCACATCGGATCGCGGGGCGCGCTCGACATCGAGGCGCTGGGCGAGGTGACCGCTGCCGCGCTCACCCAGCCCACCGTCCCCGAGGCCCCGCCGCTCGAGACGGAGGCCGGGCTCTTCGAGCTCACGCTCGAGCAGCTCGTGCCGATCGAGGTCGTCGTGCGCGACGCCGAGACGGGTGAGCCGCGCATCGACGACAAGACGGGGGAGCCCGTTCGGCGGGCGCCGTTCCGCCGCAATCCCAGCCAGACGGAGAAGAAGGCCGGTTCGACCGGTCCGCAGCCGTCGGCTCAGGCGCTCACGCTGATCGATCAGCTCGAGCGGGCGAAGACGAAGGAACTCTGGCGCTATCTCGTCGCCCTGAACATCCGCCACGTCGGACCCGTGGCCGCCCGCGCGCTCGCCCAGTGGTTCGGCTCGGTCGAGGCGATCCGGACCGCGTCGCGAGATGATCTCGCCGGCGTGGAAGGAGTCGGCGGCATCATCGCGGACTCGCTCCGCGACTGGTTCGACGTCGACTGGCACCGCGAGATCGTCGACCGGTGGGCGGCAGCGGGTGCGCAGCTCGCCACACCGGGGCATCCCGGGCCCGGCGCCGCTGCGACCGTCGGCGGGGTCCTCGACGGGCTCACCGTCGTCGCGACCGGTTCTCTCGACGGGTACAGCCGTGAGGGAGCGCAGGAGGCGATCATCCAGGCGGGCGGCAAGGCTGCCTCGAGCGTGTCGAAGAAGACGGATTTCGTCGCGGCCGGACCGGGCGCCGGCTCGAAGCTGACCAAGGCCGAAGAGCTGGGCATCCGCATCCTCGACGCCGCTCAGTTCCACGTGCTCGTCACGCAGGGCCCGGCGGCGCTGGACGCGCCCGGCCCCGACGCGGGGTGATCGGAAGTTCCGGCTGCTGATCCGTCGTCGTCGGTGCGCCGGCGGTCGTCGCCTGCGATGATGGCGCCATGGCGCAGTGGCTGTATCGCATCGTCCCGACGCGGGCCGACATGGTGGTCGACGCGACGCAGGAGGAGCAGCGGATCGTTGGCGAGCATTTCGCGTATCTCGTCAGCCTGCGGGACCGTGGCGCGTTGATCCTCGCCGGGCGCACGCAGGAGTCCGACGGCACGTTCGGCATCACGATCTTCGACGCCGACGATGAGGCGTCGGCACGCGCGATCATGGATGCCGACCCCGGAGTCGCCGGCGGTGTGTTCGCGGCGACGCTGCATCCCTACCTGGTCGCGGTCGCACGCGACGGGCTGGAGGGCTGAGCGCTCAGTCGCTGCACGCCCGGGCGCCTGAGCGCTCAGGTGCAGAGCGCTCAGGCGCCGAGCGCTCAGGCGCCCAGCGCTCAGGCGCCCGCGTTGAGCGCCAGGAGCCGGTCCCGCACCTGACGGCGCAGCACCTTGCCGATGAGCGACTTGGGCAGTTCGTCGACCACGTAGATCCGCCGGGGCACCTTGTAAGGGGTCAGGATGCCGCGCGCGAACTCCCGGATCGCCTCGACGTCGACCTCCGCACCTGGTGCCACGACGATCGCCGCGACGACCTCCTCGCCCGAGTGCTCGCTCGGCAGACCGACCACCGCGGCGTCCTCGACCTGCGAGTGCTGCCGCAGCGCGTTCTCCACCTCTGTCGGGGCGACGTTGAACCCGCCCGTGATGATGAGCTCCTTGATGCGGTCCACGATGCGTACGAAGCCGGCCTCGTCGATCGTGACGATGTCGCCGGTGCGGAACCAGCCGTCGGCGAAGACCTGCTCGGTCTCCTCGGGCTTGCCGTAGTAGCCGCTGAACACCTGCGGCCCGCGGACGACGAGCTCGCCGCGCTCTCCGGCGGGCACGTCCTGGGTGGGGTCGTCCGGGTCGACGACGCGGCACTCCGTGCCGGGAAGCGGCAGTCCGACGGTGCCGGGCACGCGGTTGTCGGCGACAGGATTGGCCATCAGGACCGGCGAGCACTCGCTGAGGCCGTAGCCCTCGACGAGGAACCCGCCGGATGCCGCCTCGAACGGCACCACGAGCTCGTGCGGAAGTGCCATCGCGCCGGAGATCGCGACCTCGGTGCCCGCGAGCGAGACGCCGTGCTCGCGGGCGGCCTTCAGGAGACGGTCGGCGATCGGCGGCACGAGGGGGAGGAAGGTGGCCGGGTGCTTCTTCGTCACCTCCAGGACCATGTCGGGGTCGAAGCGCGGGAAGAGCACCAGACGCGCGCCCATCGACATCGCGAACGTCAGGCAGAGCGTGAGCCCGTAGGCGTGGAACATCGGCAGGACCGCGTAGACGACGCAGCCGTCCCCGCGCACGATCGACGGCACCCATGCCCGCGCCTGCGCCGCGTTGGAAAGCAGATTGCGGTGGGTCAGCGACGCGCCCTTCGGGGCGCCGGTGGTGCCGCTGGTGTACTGGATGAGAGCGAGGTCGTCCGTGCCGGGGCGGGGGTGCGAGGCCGGCAGAGGAGCCGATGCGACGACCTGCTCCCACGGCACCGTGCCCGAGACACGCTCGGTGAGCGCCGCGCGCGCCTCGCGCGCTTTGGCGATGGGCAGGGTGAGCGCGACCCGCATGCGCCACGGCATCGCCTTGACCACGTCGACCGAGACCAGGCCGGTGACCGCGAGGTCGGCGGGGAAGTCCTGCACCGTCTTCACGACCTTCGACCACACGATCGCGTGCTTCGCGCCGTGGTCCTCGAACTGCTTGCGCAGCTCGCGGGGTGTGTACAGCGGATTGTGCTCGACGACGACGGCGCCCAGTCGCAGGATGGCGTAGAACGCCACGATGTGCTGCGGGCAGTTGGGGAGGACGATCGCCACGGGGTCGCCCGCCTTGACCCCGAGATCGCGCAGCCCGGCGGCGGCGCGCTCGATCTGCTCGTGCAGCGACCGGTACGACGTCTCGCGTCCGAAGAACTGCAGGGCCGCGGCATCCGGATAGTCGCGGGTCGAGGCATCGACGATGTCGACGAGCGAGCCCGTCACGGGGGACAGGTCCTCAGGGACTCCTTCGGCGTAACTGGCGATCCAAGGGCGAGGAGGGTCGTAGGTCGTCACGCGCTCAGCCTACGCCGGGGGTGCCGGAAGCACCGGGAGCCCGAACAGGTGCGGCCGTTCGCTGTCCGGGGGCGTGCGTGGTCCCCGACTAAACTGTCGGGGTGTCTGAAATCACCCCCGATCTCGTGCGCCATCTCGGTGTGCTCGCCCGGATCCAGCTGAGCGACGAGGAGGTCGAGCGACTGACCGGTCAGCTCGACGCGATCGTCGACAACATCGCCAAGGTCTCCGAGGTCGCCACCGCCGAGGTTCCCGCCACCAGCCACCCGATCCCGCTGGAGAACGTGTTCCGCTCGGACGTGGCCGGCGACCAGCTGACGCCCGCGCAGGTGCTGCAGAACGCGCCCGATTCCGCGGACGGCCGCTTCCGCGTGACAGCGATCCTCGGCGAAGAGCAGTAAGGGACAGACGTGACCGATCTCACGAAGCTGAGCGCTGCCGCGCTCGCAGACAAGCTGACCGCCGGCGAGGTGTCCAGCGTCGAGGCGACGCAGGCGCATCTGGACCGGATCGCCGCGGTGGATGCCGACGTCCACGCCTTCCTGCATGTCAACGGCAACGCACTCGACGTCGCCGCCGACATCGACCGCCGACGCGCGGCCGGTGAAGAGGTCGGCCCGCTCGCCGGCGTCCCCCTCGCGATCAAGGACGTGCTCGTCACGACGGACATGCCGTCCACGAGCGGTTCGAAGATCCTCGAGGGATACATGTCGCCCTACGACGCGACGGTGGTCGCGCGCTCGCGCGCGGCGGGCCTCGTGCCGCTGGGCAAGACGAACATGGACGAGTTCGCGATGGGCTCGTCGACCGAGCACTCCGCGTACGGGCCCACCCGCAACCCGTGGGACCTGACCCGCATCCCCGGCGGCTCGGGCGGCGGTTCGGCGGCGGCCGTCGCCGCGTTCGAAGCGCCTCTCGCCCTCGGCTCCGACACGGGCGGCTCGATCCGCCAGCCCGCGCACGTGACCGGAACGGTCGGCATCAAGCCGACCTACGGCGGCGTCAGCCGCTACGGCGCGATCGCGCTCGCCTCGAGCCTCGACCAGGTCGGACCCGTCACGCGAACCGTCCTGGACGCGGGGCTGCTGCACGACGTGATCGGTGGACACGACCCGCACGACTCGACCTCGCTCGCGCACGAGTGGCCTTCGTTCGCCGCCGCTGCCCGTGAGGGCGCGACCGGCGACGTCCTGAAGGGCCTCAAGGTCGGGGTGATCCGCGAGCTTCCCGACAGCGGCTTCCAAACCGGTGTCTCGGAGTCGTTCCGCACGGCCCTGGCGGCCATGGAGGCGCAGGGCGCCGAGATCGTCGAGATCAGCGCCCCGCACTTCGAGTACGGAGTCGCCGCGTATTACCTCATCCTCCCGGCCGAGGCATCCAGCAACCTGGCGAAGTTCGACTCGGTGCGATTCGGCCTGCGCGTGGACGTGCCGGGCGGCACCGTCGAGGACGTCATGGCCGCGACGCGCGACAAGGGCTTCGGCGACGAGGTGAAGCGCCGCGTGATCCTCGGCACCTACGCCCTCTCTGCCGGCTACTACGACGCGTACTACGGGTCCGCGCAGAAGGTGCGCACGCTCATCCAGCAGGACTTCTCCAACGCGTTCTCACAGGTCGACGTGATCGCGACGCCGTCGGCGCCGACCACGGCGTTCAAGATCGGCGAGAAGATCGACGACCCGCTGCAGATGTACCTCAACGATGTGACGACCATCCCCGCCAACCTCGCCGGCGTGCCGGGCATCTCGATCCCCTCCGGCCTCGCGGCCGAGGACGGGCTGCCTGTCGGCATCCAGTTCCTCGCGCCCGCTCACGAGGATGCCCGCCTGTACCGCGTCGGAGCTGCGCTGGAGTCCCTGCTGGTCGACTCGTGGGGCGGAGCGCTCCTCGACAGGGCGCCGGCGCTCGGCGCGAACGGAGGTGGCCGCTGATGGCCAAGGCCAAGCTGATGGATTTCGACAAGGCGCTGGAGCTGTACGAGCCGGTGCTCGGCTTCGAGGTGCACGTCGAGCTCAACACCGAGACCAAGATGTTCTCGTCGGCGGCCAACCCGGCCAACTCGGCGAACCACGGCGCCGAGGCGAACACGCTCGTGGCTCCCGTCGACATGGGTCTGCCCGGGGCGCTGCCCGTCGTCAACGAGACAGCGGTGCGCTACTCGATCAGCCTCGGCCTCGCGCTGGGCTGCTCGATCGCACCGTCCAGCCGATTCGCGCGGAAGAACTACTTCTACCCGGACCTCGGCAAGAACTACCAGATCTCGCAGTACGACGAGCCGATCGCGTTCGAGGGCTCCGTCGACATCGAGCTGGCCGACGGCGAGGTCATCAGCGTGCCGATCGAGCGTGCGCACATGGAAGAGGATGCCGGCAAGCTCACGCACGTCGGTGGCTCCACGGGGCGCATCCAGGGCGCCGAGTACTCGCTCGTGGACTACAACCGGGCGGGCGTCCCGCTCGTCGAGATCGTGACCAAGCCCATCTTCGGCGCCGAGCACCGGGCCCCCGAGATCGCGAAGGCATACGTCGCGACGATCCGCGACATCGTCATCGCGCTCGGCATCTCGGAAGCGCGCATGGAGCGCGGCAACCTCCGGTGCGACGCGAACGTCTCGCTGCGCCCGCGCGGCCAGGAGAAGCTCGGCACACGCACCGAGACGAAGAACGTCAACTCGATGCGGTCGGTCGAACGTGCGGTGCGCTACGAGATCCAGCGGCAGGCGGCGATCCTCGCCGACGGCGGCACCATCATCCAGGAGACGCGGCACTGGCACGAGGACACCGGGACCACGTCGCCCGGCCGCCCGAAGTCCGACGCTGACGACTACCGGTACTTCCCCGAGCCGGACCTGCTGCCGGTCGCGCCCTCGCTCGAGCTCATCGAGCACCTCCGCGCAGCGCTGCCCGAGCCGCCTGCGGCGCGTCGGCGCCGGCTGAAGGCGGACTGGGGCTTCACCGATCTTGAGTTCCAGGACGTCGCGAACGGCGGTCTGCTGGCGGAGGTCGAGGCGACGATCGCCGCCGGCGCTTCTCCGGCCGCGGCCCGGAAGTGGTGGACCGGCGAGCTCACCCGCATCGCCAACGCCCAGGGGCGCGAACCCGCCGAGCTGGCGACGCCGGCCGACGTGGCCGCCCTCCAGGGGCTGGTCGAGGCGGGCACGCTCACCGACAAGCTCGCTCGGCAGGTGCTCGAGGGCGTCGTAGCCGGTGAAGGCACCCCGCAGGAGGTCGTCGACGCACGTGGCCTCGCGGTCGTGTCGGACGACGGCGCGCTGATCGCGGCGATCGACGACGCGCTGGCGGCCCAGCCCGATGTGCTGGAGAAGATCCGTGACGGCAAGGTCCAGGCAGCCGGCGCGGTCATCGGGGCAGTCATGAAGGCGATGAAGGGCCAAGCCGACGCGGCGCGCGTGCGCGAGCTCATCTTGGAGCGCGCGGGTTCGACCGGAGCTTGAGACTTCGGACCGCTCGGTCCAGTTCTTCGAGAGGGCGGTCCCACCGGGTCCGCCCTCTCTCGGATGTCGGCGATCGCTGAGAGGATCGAGCAATGGGACGCGGTGACGGAACCGGGCGACTGACGTCGCCCGCCGACGCCGACGACACCGGTACCGGCATCCTCCACGTCGACATGGACGCGTTCTACGCGTCGGTCGCCGTTCTGGACGACCCGAGTCTCAAGGGGCTTCCGATCATCGTCGGCGCAGCCGAGGGGAGAGGGGTCGTCTCGAGCGCGTCGTACGAGGCACGTCGTTTCGGCGTGCGCTCGGCGATGCCCGTCGGTCAGGCACTGCGAATGTGTCCGAGCGCGATCGTCGTGTCGCCGGACTTCGGCCGCTTCCTGGAGGAGTCGGCGAAGGTCATGGCGATCTTCCGCGACTTCACGCCGCTGGTCGAGCCGCTGTCGATCGACGAGGCGTTCCTCGACGTCCGCGGAGCCCGTCGGCTGTGGGGGAGTCCTGGCCGGATCGCGCGGATGCTCCGCGCCCGCGTACTCGACGAGACCGGGCTGACGTGTTCCGTCGGCGTGGCAGCGACCAAGCATGTCGCGAAGATGGCCTCGACGATCAGCAAGCCCGACGGGCTCCTCATCGTGCCTGCAGCCGCCACCGCAGAGTTCCTTGCGGGTCGGCCCGTCGGCGCCCTGTGGGGCGTCGGACCCAAGGCGGCCGAAGCGCTGCATGGGCGCGGCATCCGTACCGTGGCCGACATCCTGCAGACGCCGCGCGCCGTGCTCGATCGCACGCTCGGGCCGGCGATGGGCGAGCGCGTCTGGCATCTCGCGCGAGGGACGGACGCCCGGACGGTCGAGACCGAGCACATCGAGAAGAGCGTGGGTCACGAGGAGACCTTCGACGTCGACATCGCCGACACCGCGGTGCTCCGCAGCGAACTGCGGCGACTCGCCGACCGCGTGGGTGCGCGACTTCGCCGGCACGGCTGGGAGGCGTCGACGATCTCGATCAAGATCCGCTTCGCCGACTTCACCACCATCACGCGGTCGCAGACGCTGCCCGACCCGACCGCGGTCGGTCAGCGGATCGGCGATGCCGCGCATGAGCTGTTCGACGGCCTCGACCGACGCCTTCCCGTGCGACTGGTCGGCGTCAGAGCCGAGAAGCTGCGTCCTGCCGGTGAGTCGGCTCCGGCGCTGTGGGACGAGGATGCCGAGTGGCGGAGCATCGAGGGAGCCCTCGACGGCGCGACCGCACGGTTCGGCAAAGGCGCCATCACGCGTGCCACCCTGCTGGGCAAGAGCCGCGGCGGCGGCACGCTGCCGTCGAATCCTCGGCCGCCCCGCGAGGGCTGACGACGGCGCGGGCACGGTGCGGCCGGCCAAGGACGCCGCGCGATGGTCTTCAGCGAGGATCGTCCTGCATCGCTACTGGGCGTGCGCACGCGGGGCCGGTAGCGTGGACGCATGCCCAACATCGCACTCGAACTCGGCCAGCAGTCCGCGTCTTTCGGCGTGAAGAGCGCCTACGGCGAGCAGCAGGACGTCGACGGCGTCCGCATCATCCCGGTCGCCCTGACATGGTCCGGATTCGGGGGCGGGTCCGACGAAGCGGGCAACGGCGCGGGCGGCGGCGGAGGCTGGGCCGTCCCGGTCGGCGCTTACATCCGCCGCGGAGACGATCTGAGATTCGAGCCGAACATCGTCGCGCTGATCACGGTCGCGATTCCGTTCGTCATCTTCGCCGGCCGCGCCCTCAGCCGTGTCATCCGCGCCCTCAAGAAGTGATCAGGACGCGGTCGGCAACTCCCTGACGGTCGCGGTCGAGCACATCATCGACGCGGTCGCGGCGGTCGCGGCATCCAACCCGGTCGTCCTCATCGACGGACGCAGCGGGGCCGGCAAGACCTCTCTCGCCCGAGCGCTCGTGGGTCGATGGCCCCTGCGCGGGCGGGTGCAGCTGGTGGCACTGGATTCCCTCTACCCGGGTTGGGACGGGCTCGACCAGGGCGTCGAGCTCGCCCGCGAGCTGATCCTGACCCCGCACGCGCGCGGCATGGTGGGCGTGTGGCAGCGCTGGGACTGGACGGTGGGGGAACCGGCCGAGGCGCACGCGGTCGATCCGTCCCTGCCGCTGATCGTCGAGGGAGCGGGACTGCTGACGCCGGCGACCGCCCGGCTCGGAGACGTACGAGTGTGGCTGGAGTCGCCTGCGGCCTCCCGCAAGCAGCGCGCACTCAAGCGGGACGGCGACGCGTTCCGTCCGCACTGGGACCGCTGGGCGCGCCAGGAGCAGCGTCACGTCGAGCGGGACGATCCCCTGCGCCTCGCGACGCTGGTGTTTCCGGTGCCCTGACCGCGCGATCAGTCCTCGCGTTCGAGCGCCCCCACGAGCCCGTCCAGTCGATAGCCGATCCAGTCGTACACCCCGAATCGCGGGTCGTCGTGGTCGTGGTCGTCCTCCTCCACCACGCCGAGCCGCGTCGCCAGCACCAGCCGCACGGCAGCGAGGGTGCGCAGCCACGCCCGCGCGGTCTCGGCGTCGAGCCGGATCTCCACCTGCTCGAGAAGGGCGGGGTCCTCGGGGTCGTCGGGGATGTCGGCGGCGTCGGTGAGAGACGCGAGCACGAGGCCGGCGTCCGCTCCGCGGCGATCGAGCAGGTCGGACTGCGTCAGCGATCGGAACTCCCGGGCCGCGGTGTCGTCGTCCGTGTAGGCCGACGGCACGAGCCGCGCGATCGCCGGGTCGCCCTCTTCCGGCGCGGAGTCGCGCAGGAGATCCGCGAACTGCCCGACGAGGCCCGCGAGGTGCGCGGCCTCGATGCGGGTGATCTCGACGACGACGATGCGGTCGATCATTTCGGCGCCTGCCTCACGGTCGCCCACAGCCCGTAGTCGTGCATCGCCTGCGCGTGGAGCTCCATCTGCTCGCGCGCCCCCTCCGACACGACAGCGTGCCCCTCGTTGTGCACGGCGAGCATGAGCCGCTCGGCGTCGGCGCGGGGGAGTCCGAAGTATTCGCGGAAGACGTGCGTCACGTAGCTCATCAGGTTGACGGGGTCATCCCACACGACGGTCTGCCAGGGCCGTGCGGGGTCGACGCGACGATCGACGTCGACGTCCTCATCGACCGCGGGGATCGCCGGCGCCGCCATCACGCCCACCCCAGCTCGTGCAGGCGCTCGTCGTCGATCCCGTAGAAGTGCGCGATCTCGTGCACGAGGGTGGTGTGCACCTCGTCCCGCAGCTCGTCCTCGTCTTCGCAGGCAGCGAGATGCGCTTCGCGATAGACGATGATGCGATCGGGAAGTTCACCGATGCCGTAGCGCTCGCGCTCCGTGAGCGCCCAGCCGTCGTAGAGCCCGAGCAGGTCGAGGCTCCCGTCCTCCGGGCGGTCCTCCACCACGAAGACGACGTTGTCGAGGCCCTCGACCATGTCCTCGGGGAGGGCATCCAGTTCGTCGATCACGAGCTGCTCGAAGGTCGCGGCATCCATCTCCATCATGATGCCTCGCCCGAATGCGAATGGGGCGCGTATCCCGCGCCCCATTCGAAGGACTTGGGGTGAGTAACGGGACTTGAACCCGCGACCCCCTGGACCACAACCAGGTGCTCTACCAACTGAGCTATACCCACCATGTCTCCCGCCTGCGCGGGCAACCAGACGATTCTCTCACACCTCGGGAGCAAACGACGACACGGCGGCGGCGGCGGCAGCGCGCGCCCCATCGCTGGTCGGACCGGGCTCGGGGACGAACACCGCCTGGCGGTAATACGCGAGCTCGCGGATCGACTCCAGGATGTCTGCCAGGGCGCGATGACCGCCCTCTTTGGCGGGCGCATGGATGTATGCGCGGGGGTACCAGCGCCGTGCGAGCTCTTTCACACTCGAGACGTCGACGTTGCGGTAGTGCAGCCAGCGGTCGACGCGCGGCATGTACTTCGCCAGGAACATGCGGTCGGTGCCGATCGTGTTCCCGGCGAGGGGAGCCTTGCCCTCGAGCGGGACGAAGCGCTGGATGTACTCGAGAACCTGGAACTCGGCGTCCGCGACGCTGATGCCGTGCGGGATCTCTTCCAGAAGCCCCGACGTGCGATGCATGTTCGTCACGAACTCGTTCATGTTCGCCATCGCGGAGTCGTCAGGCTTGATCACCACGTGGAAGCCCGGGTCGAGAAGTCGCAGTTCGAAGTCGGTGACGACCACGGCGATCTCGACCAGTTCGTCCACGCCGAGGTCGAGGCCTGTCATCTCGCAGTCGATCCACACCAGACGATCGTTCTCGGATGCCCCCACCATGCACTCCATCCTCGTGACGGGTCCCGACATCGTATGGCCTGGACCCGGACCGCGGCTCCCGCGCCGCGACCCCAGTTGCCCCCCCGGGAGGATTCGAACCCCCGACCTGGCGGGTAGAAACCGCTCGCTCTGTCCCCTGAGCTACGGAGGGAAGGTGCTCCCCAGAGTACCTGGTCGCGCCACACCGTCGCGGACGCTGGCGCACAGACGCGGCGGGGCGTAGCGTCAGCAGCGGAGGCATCGAAAGGAGTTCACGATGAGCACCACGGAGACGCACCACCCCCTCTGGGTCGCCTACGGCCCCTCCGGCGTCGCCGGCAGCATCCGCAAGGACGACGAGGGCTACACCGTCACGATGGCGGGCGCCGACCAGTCTGCAGGCACGTACCCGACGATGGAGATCGCCAAGAGCGCACTCCACGCCCGGATGGCGCCCGGCAGCGACTGGCCGATGTTCCGGGAGCACTGACTCTCGCGCGGCGACGGACGATCGGTCGCCGAGCGTCAGATGGACGGCTCGGCGGCCACCGGCGTGTGCGACCGCCGGGTGTCGAGCAGGGGCAGCGCCACGTGCACGAGGGGCCCGATCAGCACGGCGAACAGGACCGTGCCGATGCCGACGGTGCCGCCGAGCGCCCATCCCACCAGCAGCACCGTGATCTCCACGATCGCGCGGCAGAGCCAGATGGGCCAGCCGAGACGTGCGTTCAAGCCCGTCATGAGGCCGTCCCTCGGTCCCGGCCCGAAGCGCGCCCCGATGTAGAGGCCGGAGGCGAGCGCGACCATGACGATGCCGCCGAGCAGCGTCGCCATCTGCGCGAAGAATCCTGAGACCGGAGGGATCACGCCCAGGACGATCTGCATGCTCGTGCCGACGAGCAGGATGTTCGCGATGGTGCCGAGGCCCGGCTTCTGACGGAGCGGGATCCAGAGCAGCAGCACGAAGAAGCCCACGATGTTGGTGATCCACCCGATCCCCACGCCCGTGCGGACCGACAGTCCCTGAGCGAAGACCGTCCACGGGTCCACGCCGAGGCCAGCCTCCACGGTCAGCGCGCATCCGGCTCCGTAGAGGAACAGTCCGACGAGCAGTTGAACGATTCGGCGTGGCATGGTGTCCATCCAATCGCAGAATTGGATCGCCTATAGCAGTCCAATATAGGTACCCTGGCCTCTATGGATTCCCGAGTGTCGGCCCGCGCCCTGGCTCATTCCGTCGGCGGCTGGCGCACGCGCGAGCCGGCGTACGAAGCCTTGGCGGACAGCATCCGGCTTCTCTGCCTGGACAACCGGCTGGCCCCGCGGACTGCGCTGCCGGCCGAGCGGGAGCTCGCCGCGGCGCTGCACGTCAGCCGCAGCACGGTCGCAGCGGCATATCGCAGCCTGCGCGACACCGGCCACATCGCCAGCCTGCGGGGTTCGGGCAGCGTCACCCTTCCGCTCGGGCGCAGGGACGCCGGCCGCGTGGACGCCGCCGACGGCATGATCGACCTGCAGCAGGCCAGCCCGCCCGCATGGCCGGGACTCTCGGGGATCATGGCCGAGACAGCGCTCGGCGCCTCGGCACTCGTCTCACGGGTCGGCTACGACGTGCTCGGCCGCATCGAGCTGCGTGAGGCGATCGCGCGTCGCTACACCGAACGCGGCATCCCGACGCGGCCCGACGAGGTGCTGGTGACCACCGGCGCGCAGAGCGCGATCCATCTCGTCTCATCGGTGCTCATCGGCCGCGGCGATCGGGTGCTCGTCGAGACGCCGACCTATCCGCATGCCGCGGACGCGCTCCGTCGGGCGGGCGCCCGTCTCGTCGGCGTCCCTGTGACGACGGATACCGGGTGGGACATCGACCGCGCGGAGCAGGCGTTCTCGCGCACTCTTCCCGTCATGGCCTACCTCATGCCGGACTTCCAGAATCCGACCGGGCGCAGTATGGGCGCCTCCGAACGGCAGGCGATGCTCGCCGCGGGGGAGCGATCGGGTTCTGTCATCGTCCTGGACGAGACCACCGCCGATCTCGACATCGATCGGGGGCCGCTCCTTCCCGGATTCGAGGCTTCGGAGCCGGGAACCGTCGTGCGGCTCGGATCGCTCGGTAAGACCGTGTGGGGCGGGCTCCGGCTGGGATGGGTCCGGGCGGACGGCGACCTGATCCGGCGACTGGTCGCCGCGCGTCCGGCGCATGACCTCGGCACCCCGGAGTTCGAGCAGGCGGTCGCGACCCGGCTCCTGGATCGGTTCGACGAGATCGTCCAGCAGCGGTCGGCGCTGCTGCGCTCGGGGCGCGATGCCGTGATCAGTGCGCTGACGGGAGCGCTTCCGGAGTGGGAGATCCCCGAGGCGCACGGGGGCGTGTCCCTCTGGATCGAACTGGGCAAGCCCCTCAGTTCGCCGCTGGTCATGGAAGCCCGATCCCGCGGGGTGCTGCTGAGCGCGGGCCCACGGTTCTCCGTAGACGGCGGACACGAGCGGCATCTGCGCGTTCCGTTCACCGCACCGCCGGACGAGATGGTGCGTGCGGCGGAGGTGCTCGCCGACGCGTGGGCCTCCGTGCGGGCCGGAGCACCGTCCGCCCTCGTGGAGCGAGCCGGCGCGGTCATCTGACGAGGCGCCCACCGGCCCTGCGGCACCCGTTGCGCCGCCTGAGTGACGGCGGCCCGGCGAACGCGGGCGAGGCATTTTCAGCGAGCCAGCCGGATGCATTCCAGCGCGTCGTCGGCGCTCCAGAAGTCGCCGAGTTCGCGGAACCCGTGCGAAGGAGCGTGGAACCTGCGGGCGCGGTAGCGGGTGCCGCCGGGCTGTGTACGCACCTGCAGATGACCGATCACGATTCCGCGGGGATCGAGCACCCGCCACAGGCAGGGTGCGACTGACACGAGGCGCAACGCCGTCGGCATCTTCAGCGCCGGCGTCGGTGACGTGGCTGATTCGATGGTCTGTGTCATGGTTGCTCCTCTCGCATCGAACATAGCTACGGGTTCCGACATCGCCTTCTGGCTGCTGACCCGGCCATTCCTCCCCAGCTCGGTGCCCGCGCGATCCGTCCACAGATACGCGCCGAGGCCAGATCGCCGACAGCGGGATCGAGGAGCCTGGACCCACCGCCGGCGCCTCCCGGGCACGGGGCGCCGGCGGCACCGGGGACAGGCCTCGGGACGAGAGAGAGGTTGCGATATGAGCGACACAGGCGACACCATCACCATCACCGGGAACGTGGCTACCGCCCCCGAACTGAAACGCACGACGGGCGGCGTATCGATCACCACCTTCCGCGTGGCCAGCGGGCAGAGGAAGTACGACCGGGGCTCCGGCGAATGGTCCGACGCGGGCACGAACTGGTACACCGTCTCGGTGTTCAGGAGACTGGCCGATCACGCGTTCCAGTCCCTGCACCGAGGCGACCGGGTGATCCTCACGGGCAAGCTCCGCCTGCGCGAGTGGGACAACGGCACCAAGCGGGGCACTGCGATCGAGATCGAGGCCGACGCGATCGGCCATGATCTGCTCTGGGGCACGACGACGTTCGTCAAGGACGGGCAGCCCGCAGGCGCGACGCCGACGGAGGGGTCCGCTCACACCGCAGACTCGTGGGCTCTGCCGGGGGCGGAGGTGAATGCCGAGGGAGCAGATGACAGCCGTGACGATGCCGAGGCGATCCCCGTGCTGACGGGGGTGACGGCCGGGGGCGACGCTGCGCCAGGCGATGAGACCCCGTTCTGACGCGTTCACCCTGCTCGGGGCTCGCGGCCCTAAACTCTCCCCGTGCCCCGACACCTCGCCCTCCGCGTCCGCCCGGCGGTCCCGCCCCGGCGGTTCGCCTGGGGAACGGCGGCCGTGATGCTGGCTGCCGCGCTGACGGCCTGCACTCCCGGATCGCCGGACGACACGCCCACCGCCACCGCCACTGCGACCGCTCCCCAGCCGAGCACCGGCGCCACCCCCGCACCGACGGCCCCGGCGGAGCCGACGCTGGTGCCTGACGGAACCGCTTCCGACAACCAGCCGCTTTTCGCAGCGGTCACCGCCGCTGTGTGGGCGACCGAGAACCGGGTGGCAGGGCGCGCCTACATCGACGCCCTGACCGCTGCGGGTTTCGACAAAGGCGCCATGCAGGTCACCGACGATGAGACCACCGTGGGCAACGCCGCCGAGAGCATCCAGTTCTCGGTCAGGTGGGGCGATGAATGCCTCATCGGGCAGGTCGGCCCGGCCACCGGTGAGCCCGTCACCGCCGTCGTGCCGGTGCTCGCCGAAGGCACGTGCCTGGTCGGGGAGACGCGTCCGATCGATTGGTGATCCGGCCATCGGCCGGCACCGGCGGCCGGACCGTCGCCCGCTCACGCCGCCCGCGCCGTCGGCCGGTAGGCTGGGACGCTGACGTCTGAAGTCCAAGGAGAGCAGAAACCCGCATGGCTGAGTACATCTACTCGATGGTCCGCGCCCGCAAGTCGGTCGGCGACAAGCTGATCCTCGACGACGTCACGATGGCGTTCCTGCCGGGAGCGAAGATCGGCATGGTCGGCCCCAACGGCGCCGGCAAGTCGACGATCCTGAAGATCATGGCCGGTCTCGACACGCCGTCCAACGGCGAGGCCAAGCTCAGCCCCGGCTTCACCGTCGGCATCCTCATGCAGGAGCCCGAGCTCGACGAGACCAAGACCGTGCTCGAGAACATCCAGGACGGCATCGCGATCAAGGCGAAGGTCGACCGTTTCAACGAGATCTCGGGGCTGATGGCAGACCCCGACGCCGACTTCGACGCGCTGCTGGCCGAGATGGGTGTGCTCCAGGAGGAGATCGACGCGGCGGACGCGTGGGACCTCGACTCGCAGCTGGAGCAGGCGATGGACGCACTGCGCACTCCGCCCGGCGATGCGCAGATCGCCCCGCTGTCGGGCGGTGAGAAGCGCCGCGTGGCGCTCACGAAGCTCCTGCTGCAGAAGCCCGACCTGCTCCTGCTCGACGAGCCGACCAACCACCTCGACGCCGAGAGCGTGCTGTGGCTCGAGCAGCACCTGCAGAAGTACCCCGGTGCCGTCATCGCGATCACCCACGACCGGTACTTCCTCGACAACGTGGCCGAGTGGATCGCCGAGGTCGACCGCGGCCGGCTCATCGGCTACGAGGGCAATTACTCGACCTACCTGGAGAAGAAGGCCGAGCGCCTGGCGATCCAGGGGAAGAAGGACGCGAAGCTCGCCAAGCGCCTCGCAGAGGAGCTCGACTGGGTCCGTTCCAACGCGAAGGGCCGTCAGGCCAAGTCGAAGGCGCGTCTCGCGCGCTACGAGGAGATGGCCGCCGAGGCGGACCGCACGCGGAAGCTGGACTTCGAGGAGATCACCATCCCGCCGGGACCGCGCCTGGGCAGTGTCGTGATCGAGGCCAAGAAGCTCCAGAAGGGCTTCGACGACCGGTCGCTCATCGACGGGCTCAGCTTCAGCCTCCCGCCGAACGGCATCGTCGGGGTGATCGGGCCCAACGGCGTCGGCAAGACGACGCTGTTCAAGACGATCGTCGGCCTCGAGCCGCTGGACGGCGGCGACCTCAAGATCGGCGAGACGGTCAAGATCAGCTACGTCGACCAGTCGCGCGCCAACATCGACCCGAACAAGACGCTGTGGGAGGTCGTGTCGGACGGACTCGACATCATCACGGTCGGCAAGACCGAGATCCCCTCGCGCGCCTACGTGTCGAAGTTCGGCTTCAAGGGACCGGACCAGCAGAAGAAGGCGGGCGTGCTGTCGGGTGGTGAGCGCAACCGCCTCAACCTCGCGCTGACGCTCAAGGAGGGCGGCAACCTGCTGCTCCTCGACGAGCCCACCAACGACCTCGACGTCGAGACCCTCCAGTCGCTGGAGAACGCCCTGCTCGAGTTCCCCGGCTGCGCGGTGGTCATCACGCACGACCGGTGGTTCCTCGACCGCATCGCTACGCACATCCTCGCCTACGAGGGCACCGACGAAGACCCCGACCAGTGGTACTGGTTCGAGGGCAACTTCGAGGCGTACGAGGCGAACAAGATCGAGCGCCTCGGCGCAGAGGCGGCCCGCCCGCATCGCACCGCCTACCGCAAGCTGACGCGTGACTGACAACGCTGACGCGGCGGTCGTTCCCGCGGGGAGCGGCCGCCGCCTGCACATCCCCATCCATCTGCGCTGGGGCGATCTCGACGCGTTCAACCACGTCAACAACACCTCGATGCTGAAGCTCCTCGAGGAGGCGCGCGTACGCGCGTTCTGGCTGCCAGAGCCCGGCGAGGACGCACCCGCCACCGCGGTGCTCGATTCCAGCATCTTCAGCGGCATGCTCACGCTCATCGCCCGGCAGGAGATCGAGTACCTCGCGCCGGTGCCGTACCAGCGGCATCCGCTCGATGTGCAGATGTGGTTCGGCAAGCTCGGCGGATCGAGCATCGAGGTCTGCTACGAGGTCTGCAGCCCGATCGAGACGAGCTCCGCCGCGGGCCAGACGGTGTACGCGCGCGCGACGACGGTGGTCGTCAAGGTGGATGCCGGGACCGGGCGTCCGCTGCGTCTGTCGGCCGAGGAGCGCGCGGCGTGGCAGCCGTACGTCGGCGAGCCCCTCACCTACGCGCACCGGCGCTGAGAGCCTTGACGGCGGGGGCTCGCACCACCGAACCGCTCGAGGACGCCGTGCTCACCACCTTCCACCGCCCCGCGAGGAATCAGTCCGCGTCAGGCACCCGGACCATGATCTCCTGAGCGACGCTGGCGAGCAGGGTGCCGTCGGCGGCGTAGATGCGCCCCGTGGCGAGTCCGCGGCCACCGCGGGCGCTCGGCGATTCCTGGACGTACAGCATCCACTCGTCCACGCGACCGAACCGGTGCCACCACATCGCGTGATCCAGGCTCGCCACCTTGAGCCCGCGCGTCGCCCAGGCCACCCCGTGCGCCCGGAGGATGGATTCCTGGATCGTCAGATCGCTGAGGTAGGCGAGGGCCGCGCGGTGGATCGCCGGGTCGTCCGGGATCTGCCGGCGCACGCGCATCCACACCGCCTGCCGCGGCGCACGTTCTCCGTCCACCGTCGCGTAGATGGGCGCGGGGATGTGACGCAGATCGACGGGACGGTCGGTGAACAGCCGCTTCGACATCGGATGCAGTCCCTCCAGGTGCGCCTCGATGTCGGGCAGCTCGTCGGGGCCGGGAACGCCCTCCGGCATCGGCTCCTGGTGGTCGAGTCCCGGATCTTCGTCCTGGAACGACGCGATCATCGAGAAGATCGGCACACCTTCCTGGAACGCCTGCGTGCGGCGTGTCGAGAACGACCGGCCGTCGTGGATGCGGTCGACGGCGAAGGTGATCCCCTTCGTCGAGTCGCCCGGCCGCAGGAAGTAGCCGTGCATGGAGTGGACGATCCGCTCTTCCGGGATCGTCCGTGATGCCGCCACGATGGACTGCGCGAGCACCTGCCCGCCGTAGACGCGACCCAGCGGCATCGACTGCGAGGCCCCGGTGAAGATGTCCTCGGTCGTGCGCGCGTCCGATGCGCTCAGGTCGATCACCGAGAGCATCGAGGCCACCGGATCATTCTCGGGTGCGACCTCGGCGTACGGCTCGGCGTCCACGGCTCTCCTCTCCGGGGCGCGGCCGCCCGTCGGTCCGCTTGGTAGCTTAGAGGGCGATGTCACCTCGCCTGCTGCTCGCCGACCCCGAGTCCGCCGCCGACGCCGTCACCTTCGCGGGGCGAGCCGCGCGCTTCACCGTCGAGGGCGTGCGACTGCAGGCGGCCGCCGGCGTTCTGGCGATGACGGCGGCGCCGCTCGCGCCTCGCGGCTTCGGCGACCCGACTCCCACCGTGCTCGCTCTGCGCACGCTCGCGGCCGACCCGGAACTGGTGTGCGACCTCGTGGTCGAGGCATCCGCTCTGTCCGCGGCGCCCGACGACCCGCGAGCGCTCACCCTCCCCGACACCGCGCTGTCTCCTGCGTGGGCCGGCGTCGCACCCCCGCGCAGCGGCTGGCAGCCGCGCGAGGGGATCGAGGCGTCGATCCTCGCCTCGAAGGCCCAGGGCGGCATTGCACGCGTCGCCGACACCGTGCCCACCGACGCGGGCGAAGACGTCGTCCGCACCGTGCGCGCAGCGGTCTGGGGCGCGCCCGACGACGAGCTCGGCGGACTGCCGCTCGGGGCCGCCTTCGCAGCGCTGAGCCTCGGCTTCATCAGCGGCGGCGAGACCGCGCGGGTCTTCGCGAACGGACCCTGGACGCGGGTGAGTCTGGATCGCGGCCACGTCCTCGTGCGGGGACCGGTCGCGACCGGCCTCACTCCGGTGCGACGCACCGGCTCCGCGACGAACTGACGCGCCGCCCGTCGCGGCTGTCCGTGGGGCCGCTCAGACCGCAGCCGCCGCGCGCCCGGCCACACGGCCGGAGAACAGGCATCCGCCGACGAAAGTGCCTTCCAGAGCGCGGTAGCCGTGCACGCCGCCGCCGCCGAAGCCGCTGGCCTCGCCCGCGGCATACAGCCCGGGCACGGGCTCGCCGCCGGCGCCCAGCGCGCGTCCCGACAGATCGGTCTCGATGCCGCCCAGGGACTTGCGCGTCAGCACGTGCAGCTTCACCGCGATGAGCGGACCGGACTTCGGGTCGAGGATCCGATGCGGGCTGGCCGTGCGGATCAGGCGGTCGCCGCGGAACGCGCGCGCCGACCGCAGCATCGCGATCTGCGCGTCCTTCGTGAAGTCGTTGTCGATCTCGCGATCACGGGCCTCGACCTCGAACCGCACGCGGTCGCCGTCGAGCACCTCGCCGCCCGGCAGCGCCCGCATCCCCGCGATGAGCTCGTCCAGCGTGTCGCGCACGACGAAGTCCGCCCCCTGATCCATGAAGGCCTGCACCGGGCCCGAGGCGCCCTTCCCGAGCCGGGACTTCGCGAGCAGGCGCACATCCTTGCCGGTGAGGTCGGGGTTCTGCTCGCTCCCAGAGAGCGTGAACTCCTTCTCGATGATCTTCTGCGACAGCACGAACCAGGAGTGGTCGTGGCCGGTCGCCCGAAGGTGGGCGAGGGTGCCGAGCGTGTCGAAGCCCGGGAAGAGCGGCACCGGCAGTCGCGTGCCGGTCGCGTCCAGCCACACCGAGGACGGGCCGGGGAGGATGCGGATGCCGTGATCCGGCCACACCGGATCCCAGTTCTGGATGCCCTCGACGTAGTGCCACATGCGATCGCCGTTGATCAGGCGGGCGCCGGCCGCGGCCGACACCGGCTGCATCGACCCGTCGACGTACGCGGGGACGCCGGTGACCATCGTCGCCGGGGGAGTGCCCAGGCGCTCGGGCCACCACTCACGCACCAGATCGTGGTTGCCGCCGATGCCGCCCGATGCCACGATCGTCGCACCCGCCGTGATCTCGAAGGCGTCGACCACCTCGCGGGAGCTGGCCGCGCCGCGCGCGGCGCCGGACGGCGCCAGGACGTCGCCGGCGGCGCCTGTGACGACACCGTCGGTGACGGTGAGCGAGGTCACCCGGTGCCGGGGGAGGATCGTCACGCGCCCTTCCGCCTCGCCCGTCTCCACCGCTGCTTGGAACGGCGCGACGATGCCCGGACCCGTGCCCCAGGTGATGTGGAAGCGCGGCACCGAGTTGCCCGGTCCGGTCGCGGTGTAGCCGCCGCGCTCGGCCCATCCGACGATGGGGAAGAACCCGACGCCCTTGTCGCGCAGCCACGCCCGCTTCTCCTCGTGGGCGAACTGGAGGTACGCCTCCGCCCAGCGCCGGGGCCACAGATCCTCGTCGCGGTCGAAGCCCGCGTTGCCGAACCAGTCCTGCCGCGCGAGTTCGAGCGAGTCATGGATGCCGAGCCGGCGCTGCTCAGGAGAGTCGATGAAGAACAGCCCGCCGAACGACCACCAGGCTTGCCCGCCCAGGTTCGATCTGGGCTCCTGATCGACCAGGACGACCCGCTTGCCCGCCGCCGCGGCTTCGGCCGTGGCTACGAGGCCGGCAAGGCCCCATCCGATGACGAGGATGTCGGTGTGGTGGGCGGCGGGGGGCATGTCGACTCCTTCGTCGGCGAGGTGGGTGGGTGTCGAGGAGCGTGGCTCAGCGAGCGGGTCCGGAGTCCGCGGGCGGCACTGCGGTGACCGGGAGCGAGACGGCAGGACGCGCGCCGGCGGACGGGCCGATCCCGGAAGGCTCGAAGGTGTTCACCATGGCATGCGCGGCGCGCTGCAGGTAGTCCCACAGGGTCGCCTCGTGCAGCGGGGGCAGGTCGAGCTCATCGACCGCAGCGCGCATGTGGGCGAGCCAGCGGTCGCGCGCGTCTGGGTCGACATGGAATGGCGCGTGCCGCATCCGCAGCCGCGGATGCCCGCGCTGCTCGCTGTACGTCGTCGGACCGCCCCAGTACTGCTCGAGGAACATCGTCAAGCGCACCTTCGCGGGGCCCAGGTCCTCCTCCGGATACATGGGCTTGAGCACCACGTCGTCCGCGACACCGCGGTAGAACACGTCGACGAGCCGCACGAACGTGTCGTGCCCGCCGATCTCGTCGTAGAAGCTGAGCGGGGTCGGGGTGCCCGCCGCTTCCTGTGGAGCCTCGCGCGAGTCGCCGGCTGCTGCCGGGCCGGTCGAGTCGGTCATGGCGTTCCTCCGGGGGTCGCGCCGGGGTCCTGGTCGGGCGCGGGCGACGCGGTCTTCTTGCCGGTGCGCTTGGGCTTCCATACCGCTGCGCCCGGTGCAGAGGCGACCGGCGTCGGCTTGGTCTTCGGCGGGTTGGCGCCGCGCACGCGCTGAGCGCCCTCGAGGCCGGTCGGCATGACGGCGGTCAGCGCGGGGAGACTGATGCCCATCTCATCGATGGTGTGCTTGAGGCGCATGCGCAGCTCGCGCGCGACGTCGTCCTTGGCGTTCGCGCGCGTCTTCATGACGAGGCGGATGACGAGGGCGTCTCCCGAGATCGACTCGAGGCCCCAGACCTCGGGCTGCTCGAGGATGCGGGTGCGCCACTTCGGGTCCTTCGCGAGCGCCCTGGCAGTCTCGAGCATGGCCTTCTCGACCTCGTCGATGTCGGAGTCGGTCGCCACCGAGAGGTCGAGGATGACGCGCGACCAGCCCTGCGACAGGTTGCCGATGCGGGTGATCTCGCCGTTGCGGACGTACCAGAGCGTTCCGTTCACGTCGCGGACGTGGGTCACCCGGACGCTCACGTACTCGACGATGCCGGTCGCGAGCCCGAGGTCGACGACGTCGCCGATGCCGACCTGGTCTTCGGCGACGATGAAGATGCCGTTGAGGACGTCTTTCACGATGTTCTGCGCGCCGAAGCCGAGCCCCGCGCCGATCGCCGCGGTGAGCAGTGTCAGCGACGCGAAGGCCGAGGGGGCGAGCACGTTGATGATCAGCAGGATCGCGATGATCACGATCGTCACGTTGACGACGTTGTGCAGGATCGACCCGAGCGTGCGCGTGCGCTGCACGAGTCGCACCGAGGCGAGCGGCGACCGCTCGAGCGCCTGCGTGTCGTCGACGTTCGCCTTGTTCTTTGCCCCGTTGACGATCCGGCCGACGACGCGGCGGATCACGAACTTGAGGATCCACGCGAGGATGATGGCGCCGACGATGATTCCGGCGACGGCGAGCAGAGTCAGTCCGACGTTGAGGAAGAACTGTCCGACGGCTGTCCAGAATTCGGGAGTCGTGATGGCGGGCGCTTCAGGATCCGGTGCGGTGTCGAGGGGGAGGCTGGTCATCGTGTCGATCCTAAGACGGATGCCCCGGCGCCGCCTGAGAGCGAGGCCGGGGCATCCGTGTTCCGATTACTGCGCGTCGCGGTCCTGCACCGACAGCGCCCGCTCGACCCCGGCGAGGTTCTCGGCGACGAGGCGGCGGAGAGCCGGCGCGGCGTCGGCGTGGGCCTCGAGCCACGCACGGGTGGCGTCGCGGAGCGCGACGTTCGCGAGCGGGGCTGGGTAGAGACCGACGATCAGGTACTGGGCGATCTGGTAGGTGCGCGAGTCCCAGATCGGCAGCAGCGAGTCGAAGTAGCGCGACACGAAGCCCTCGAGCAGGTCGCGGCCGGCCGGGTGCACGAAGCCCGCCGCGGCGGCACGCACGATCGTGTTCGGCTGGTCGTCGCTGTCGACGAGCGACGACCACGCGGCCGCCTTCGCCTCTGCCGAGGGCAGCGCGGCCTTGGCCTGCGCGGCGAACTCCCCGCCCTTGGCGGTGTTGTCGGCGGCGAGGGCCCCGTCGATGTCGGCGGCGGTGACGACGCCGCCGGCCGCGAGCGACACGAGAAGCTGCCACGACAGGTCGGTGTCGATCGCGAGCTCGGGGAAGGTCACCTCGCCGTCGCGCACCTGGCGCACCTTCTCCCACTGGCCCGCCGTGGACGCCGCGGAGGCGAACGCCGTCACGAACTGCAGCTGGCTGTCGCTGCCGGCCTCTGCGCGCTGCGCGAGATCCCACAGGGCGTCGGCGACCTTCTGACGCGTCAGGTCGCGCTTCTCCGGTGCCACGTAAGAGTTGGCGGCCAGCAGGAGCTGCGCCAGCGTCGTGCGGACTGTCGTCGACTCGGTCTCGGCGCCGATGTTGCGCAGGACGAGGTCGACGTAGTCCGATGCGGATGCCTCGGCGTCGCGCGTCTGGTCCCACGCGGCACCCCACACCAGCGACCGGGCGAGCGGGTCGCTGATCTTGTCGAGGTGGTCGATCGCGGTCCGCAGCGACTGCTCGTCGAGGCGGATCTTCGCGTACGCGAGGTCCTCGTCGTTCAGGAGGACCAGAGCCGGGCGCTTGCGTCCCTTGAGCTCGGGAACCTCGGTCAGGTCGCCGTCGACGTCGAGCTCGAGGTGGTGCACGCGCACGAGCGCGTCGCCGTCGAGATCGTAGAAGCCGACGCCGAGGCGGTGCGGCCGGATCGTCGGGTAGTCCGCGGGCGCCGTCTGCACGATCGCGAAGCGCGTGATGGTGCCGTCGACGTCGGTCACGATCTCAGGGGAGAGGGTGTTCACGCCGGCGGTCTCGAGCCACTTCTTCGACCATGTCGACAGCTCACGGCCGCTGGTGACCTCGAGCTCGGACAGGAGGTCGGAGAGCTCCGTGTTGGACCACTCGTGCTTCTTGAAGTAGGCCGCGACGCCGGCGAAGAACGCCTCGATGCCGACCCACGCGGCCAGCTGCTTGAGCACCGACCCGCCCTTGGCGTACGTGATGCCGTCGAAGTTGACCTGCACGTCCTCGAGGTCGTTGATCTGCGCCACGACCGGGTGCGTCGAGGGGAGCTGGTCCTGACGGTACGCCCAGGTCTTCTCCATCGCGTTGAACGTGGTCCACGCCTCGGTCCACTCGGTCGCCTCGGCGGTGGCGATCGTCGATGCCCACTCGGCGAACGACTCGTTGAGCCAGAGGTCGTTCCACCACTTCATGGTGACCAGGTCGCCGAACCACATGTGGGCGAGCTCGTGCAGGATCGTGACGACGCGGCGCTCCTTCACGGCATCCGTCACCTTCGAGCGGAAGACGTACGTCTCGGTGAAGGTGACCGCTCCGGCGTTCTCCATGGCGCCCGCGTTGAACTCGGGGACGAACAGCTGGTCGTACTTGGCGAACGGGTAGGCGTAGTCGAACTTGTCCTCGAAGTACGAGAAGCCCTGACGCGTCTTGTCGAAGATGTAGTCGGCGTCCAGGTACTGCCACAGGCTCTTGCGGCCGTACACGCCGAGCGGGATCACGCGCCCCGACGAGCTGGTGAGCTCGGAGAAGGTGGCCTCGTACGGACCGGCGATGAGCGCCGTGATGTACGACGAGATCCGCGGCGTCGGCTCGAAGCGCCACGTCGCGGTGCCGTCGCCGTGTTTCTTGGGCTCGGGGGTGGGGGAGTTCGAGACGACCTTCCAGGGCTCGGGAGCGGTCACCGTGAACTGGAACGTCGCCTTCAGGTCGGGCTGCTCGAACACCGCGTACATGCGGCGGGAGTCCGGAACCTCGAACTGCGAGTACAGGTACACCTCGTCGTCGACCGGGTCCACGAAGCGGTGCAGGCCCTCACCGGTGTTGGTGTAGAGGCAGTCGGCGTCGATCACGAGCTCGTTGTCGGCGGCGAGGTCGTCCAGCGCGATGCGCGAGTCGGCAAAGGCCGTCGCCGGGTCGATCGACCGGCCGTTGAGCGTGATCTCGCGCACCTCGCGGGCGATCAGGTCGATGAAGGTCGCGGCGCCGGGCGTCGCGCTGAAACGGACGACGGTGCGCGAGCCGAAGACCTCGGCGCCCTTCGTCAGATCCAGGGCGACCTCGTACGACTGCGTGTCGACGATCGCGCGGCGCTCCTGCGCCTCGATGCGGGTGAGGTTCTCTCCAGGCACTGCTTTGGCTCCCATGGGTGAGGATGACTGAGGATGTCGATAAGCCCGTTGCGCGGACGCACGATCCGGCGGCCGCCATCAGCGCTGCTGGCACCGATGACAACCGTCCCAGCCTATGCCAGCCACCGGCGGAAGCACCGATCCGGTGGCAGAAAGCGGCCGCCGGCGGTGTCAGGATGGAGGGGTGACCTCCTCCGAGCAGCACGTCCCGTTCGCCTCTCCCGCCGCCGCCGCGGGTGCGCCCCATGTGGAGCAGCCCGTCGCCTATGACGGCGTCCTCCTCGCCGGTTTCGGTGGCCCCGAGGGCCAGGACGACGTCATCCCGTTCCTGCGCAATGTGACGCGAGGCCGCGGCATCCCCGATGAGCGCCTCGAGGAGGTCGCGCACCACTACCGGCATTTCGGCGGCGTGAGTCCGATCAACGCGCAGAACCGCGCGCTCAAGGCTGCTCTCGAGGCCGAGCTCGCGCGCCGCGGGATCGACCTGCCCGTGTACTGGGGCAATCGCAACTGGGCGCCGTACCTCGACGAGGCGGTGACGGATGCCGCGGCCGCCGGCGACACCCGACTCCTGGGTCTCGCCACCAGCGCGTACTCCTCCTTCTCGAGCTGCCGGCAGTACCGCGAGGACTTCGCGCGGGTGCTGACCGAGACGGGCCTGGGCGACACGGTCACGATCGACAAGGTGCGCCAGTTCTTCGATCACCCCGGCTTCGTGCAGCCCTTCATCGACGGCGTGCGCGACGCCGTGGCCGGATTCCTCGGCGACGGAATCGCCCCGGAGGCGGTCCGCGTGCTGTTCTCGACGCACAGCATCCCGACGGCGGATGCCGAGCGCTCCGGCCCGCGCGAGGGCGACGAGCTGCACCGCGACCTGGGTGAGGGCGGCGCCTATGCGGCGCAGCACCTCGCCGTCGCCGAGGTGGTCATGGCGGCGGTCGCCGCCGAGGTGCCCGGAGCGGAGCACGTCGGATGGGACCTCGTCTATCAGTCCCGTTCCGGCCCGCCGACGCAGCCCTGGCTCGAGCCCGACGTCAACGACGTCATCGCCGAGCTTCCCGCGGCCGGCGTGCAGGCGGTCGCGATCGTGCCCGTCGGCTTCATGAGCGACCACATGGAGGTCCTGTGGGACCTCGACACGGAGGCGATGGATGCCGCCGCTGAGGCGGGCATCCGCGCGGTGCGGACCCCGACCCCGGGAGTCGACCCCGCGTTCGTGGCGGGGCTCGTGGACCTCGTCGAGGAGCGCCTGAAGGGGACTCCGGCTGCCGAGCGTCCGCACGCCACCGACCTCGGTCCGTGGTTCGACGTCTGCCGCCCGGGCTGCTGCGAGAACGTCCGCGCCGGCTTCAAGCCGGCGGCGGCCGGCATCGCTCCCTGAGTTCCGCTCACGCCGGTGTCGCGACGCGGGGTGCGGCCGCGGCATCCGTCGTCCCACCCGTTCCGCGCCTCCCTAGGATTGAGCTCATGCGCATCCACATCGCGACCGACCACGCCGGCCTCGAGTTCTCGACGCAGCTGCAGCACCATCTCGCCGCCGCGGGTCATGAGGTCGTCGACCACGGCCCGATCGAGTACGACCCGCTCGACGACTACCCGGCCTTCTGCATCCGTGCGGCGCAGGCGGTCGTCCGCGATCAGGCGGCCGGCGTCGAGACGCTCGGCGTCGTCTTCGGCGGCTCGGGCAACGGTGAGCAGATCGCGGCCAACAAGGTCCTCGGCGTGCGTGCCGCCCTGGTGTGGAGCATCGCCACGGCAGAACTCGCCCGCGAGCACAACGATGCCAACGTGATCGCGATCGGCGCCAGGCAGCACACGTTCGATGAGGCCGCGTCGTTCATCGACCGCTTCATCGCCACACCGTTCTCGGGTGAGGAGCGCCACGCGCGCCGCATCGCGCAGCTCGCGGCCTACGAGGAGGACGGCTCGCTCGAGCCGGACCCCCGCGCCGCTCTCCGGCAGACCCGGGGTCAGCCGGACGTCCTCGCCGCCGACGACAGCTCGTTCGACCCCGAAGCCGGCTGAGTCGATGCCCGAGGGCCATTCCGTCCACCGCATCTCTCGCCAGTTCGACCGCAACTTCGTCGGCCGCCCCGTCTCGGCGTCGAGCCCCCAGGGCCGGTTCGTCGAGGGCGCCGCGGTGATCAGCGGCCGCACGGCGACGGCCGTGCGGGCGGTGGGCAAGCAGATGTTCCTCGAGTTCGACGACGACCTGTGGCTGCGGGTGCATCTGGGCATGTACGGCGCGTGGGATTTCGCCGGCGAGATCGTCGTCGACCCGACGATCGCGTCGGCCAACGGTCGCATGGGACAGACCAACCAGCGGGGCACCGACCTCGAGGCGCCCATCCTCGACGCCGCGGGGGAGAACTCGCTCACCTCGATCGGCGCGCCGCGTCGCACCCGCGTGCACGTGCGCATGTCGGAGCAGACCACCGGACTCGCCGACGACGGCGAGGAGTGGCCCCCGCCGGTCGTCGGCCAGGTGCGCCTGCGCCTGCTCACCGAGGCGACGTGCGCAGATCTGCGTGGTCCGACCGCGTGCGAGCTGCAGACCCCCGACGAGGTCGCGGCGACGATCGCCAAGCTCGGCCCCGACCCCCTCGTCGACGACGTCGCCGAGGGCGAGGAGCGGTTCACCGCGGTCGTCCGTCGGAAGCCCACCCCGATCGGCCTCCTGCTGATGGACCAGAACGTCGTCAGCGGCATCGGCAACGTGTACCGCGCCGAGCTGCTGTTCCGCGCTCGCCAGAACCCGCACACTCCCGGCCGCGAGGTGCGCGAAGAGGTCGTGCGCGACATCTGGCGAGACTGGGTGAGGCTGCTGTCCATCGGCGTCGAGACCGGTCAGATGATGACGATGGACGACCTGGATCCCGATGCGTACCGCAAGGCCATGGCCAGCCGCGACGACCGCCACTGGGTCTACCACCGCGCGGGCCTCCCGTGCCGGGTGTGCGGCACCGAGATCATCGTCGAAGAGGCCGCGGGGCGCAAGCTCTACTGGTGCCCCTTCTGCCAGGCCTGAGCCTCTCGATCTCTGATCGCGCGCGTTGCTCGTGGCAGCGGCGAAGGCAGCCGGTTCGGCGATCCGAAGCGGGAGCGACAGGTGTGCGCGGCCATGACGGCAGGCTCGTAGGCTGGGTTCCGTGCGCCAGAACCCGAGCTTCGCGATGTCCGATGTCGGCGAGATCCGCCGGCTCATCGAGCAGAATCCGTGGGTGACGATCGTCAGCTCCGCAGAGGCCGGGCTGGTCGCATCGCACTACGCGGTGCTGCTCGATCCCGACCGCGACGACCTGACGATCGTCGGTCACGTGGGCAAGCCCGACGATCTCATCCACGGACTGGGCGAGCGCGAACTCCTCGTCGTGGTGCAAGGACCGCACGGGTACATCTCGCCGGGCTGGTACGGCGACACCCAGAGCGTGCCGACCTGGAACTTCGTCTCGGCGCACCTGAGCGGGATTCCGGAGCTGCTCAGCGCGGAGGAGAACCTCGAGGTGCTCGAGCGGCTCGTCGCTCGGTTCGAGAGCGGGATGCCGCAGCCCCGCCTGATGTGGGAGCCGCCGAACGATCCCGAATTCGTGCGACGGCTGGAACGCGGCACGGTCGGCTTCCGCCTCACGCCCACCAAGGTGGTCGGCAAGCGCAAGCTCAGCCAGAACAAGTCGGACGAGATCGTCGAGACCGTCATCGGCGGACTCGAGGCGGGTGCGAGCCCGTACGCCGATCCTCGTCTGCCCGCAGAGATGCGCCGCGACCTCGAGACGCGGAAGGCCGCCCGGTGACGCCGGCGCGCGGCGACGAACCCGACGTCCTCGCGAACGCCCGCCTCACCGGCTCGGACCGCACCGACCCGTTCGGCTCCGAGCCGGTCGACGTGCACCTCGCCGACGGCATCGTCGTCGACATCGCCCCCGCCGGCGCGCTGCCGCGCCGCGGCCGGGTGCTCGACGCGGACGGCGGGTGGGTGATCCCCGGCCTCTGGGACCACCACGTGCACACCGTGCAGTGGGCGCTGTCGGCCCAGCGTGTCGCGCTCGGCGGTGCCGCATCGGCGGCGGAGGCGGCCTCCCTGATGGGCGGCGCGGCGGCTCTTCCCGACGGCCGGCGCGTGGGCGGCGGATTCCGCGACGCATTCTGGCCCGACGCTCCCGAGCTCTCCGTCCTGGACGCCGCCACGGGGGACGTGCCCACCTACCTCATCAACGCCGACGTGCACAGCGTCTGGCTCAATTCCGCCGCGCTGCGCCGCGAGGGCTTCGAGCCGGACGCCACCGGCATGCTGCGAGAGGAGCCCGCCTTCGAGATCTCCCGGCGCCTCAACGCCGTCGACTCGTCGGTGTCGGACCCGCTCGTGGCGCGGATGGCGCAGGATGCCGCCTCGCGCGGGGTCGTCGGCCTGGTCGACCTCGACATGTCGTGGAACGAGGACGCCTGGGTGCGGCGGCTCGGGGCGGGGTTCGATGCGCTGCGCGTCTCGTTCGGCATCTACCCGCAGTACTTCGACCGCGCCGTCGCCGAAGGGCTGCAGACCGGCGACATCCGGGGCGCGACCTCCGATCTCGTGCGGGTCGGGCCCCTCAAGGTGATCACCGACGGCTCGCTGGGGACCCGCACCGCGGCCACTTCGCAGTCGTATCCCGGTGACCCGCACAACCACGGACTGCTCACCGTCGACCTCGCGACGCTCGTCGACCTGATGAGCCGCGCGACCGCGGCCGGAATCGCCTCCGCGATCCATGCGATCGGCGACGTGGCGAACTCGCATGCGCTCGACGCCTTCGCCGCGACCGGCGCGTGGGGCACCATCGAGCACGCGCAGCTCGTGGCGCACGCCGACATCCCGAGGTTCGCACGTCTGGGAGTCGGGGCCAGCGTCCAGCCCGAGCACGCCCTGGACGACCGTGACCTCACCGACACCGTGTGGGCCGGCCAGACCGCCCAGCCGTACCCGCTGCGGGCACTCGCCGACACCGGCGCGAACCTGCTGCTCGGCTCGGACGCGCCTGTCGCGCCGCTGGATCCGTGGGCCGCGATGGCGGCGGCGGTCTTCCGCACGCGCGACGGGCGCGAGCCGTGGCAGCCGCAGCAGCGGATCGACGCGGCGACCGCGCTCGGGGCGTCGACCCGCGGCGGCTCCGAGGAGCCCGCGAGGATCCAGCCGGGCGACGTGGCCGACCTGGCGATCTGCGACCACGACCCGCTCACCGCCGACGATGCGGCGCTGCGCGGCATGCGCGTGGCGGCGACGCTCATCGCCGGCCGGCTGACGCACGTCGCCTAGCCTCCACCGTCGGGCGGGGGTCTGCCCCCGTACCGGTTCGGGAGGGGAGGGGATGCCGCGGCCACGGTCTCGGCGCGAGGCTGGGATCATGACATCCGAGGGAGACGCCGATGACCGCCACCACTGAACCGGCCCCGCTGCAGCCCATCGCCGCGCGACCGGCCGGCGCCGGCTTCTGGGGGTCCTACGGCCGCGCCTGGGCGCGTACGCCCGGCAGCGCGCTCTACCTCCTCGCGGTCTTCGTCCTCGCCATGATCTCGGTGAGCCTGCTCGCGTCGCTGTTCTGGACCGGTGTGGGACTGCTGATCATCTTCGTCGGCCTGCCCCTGGTGGTGCTCTCGCTCCTCATCGCGCGCGGCTTCGGCGTCGCCGACAGGTTCCTCCTGCTGCTGACCGGTCTTCCCGAGATCGCGGAGCCGGAGTGGAATCGTGACACGCCCGACGCGACCGGGTTCTGGGTGACTCTCACCAGGCCGATCCGCAACGCGCACTACTGGGTCTACCTCGTCCACGGCATGATCGTGAGCCCGATCATCAGCACCATCTCGTTCGTGCTGACCGTCGTGTGGCTCAGCGTCGGACTCGGCGGACTGACGTACTGGTTCTGGGGTGTCTTCCTGCCTCGTGGCGACGGCGGCGCTTGGGGGCATTACGTCGCCGATGCCCTGCCGTGGCTCTTCGGCGGCTGGTCGGGCTGGGCCGTCGAGGTCGCGCTCTACCTCATCGCAGGCATCGTGTTCACGATCACGATGCCGTGGGTGCTGGGCGGACTCGCGCGCGGCCATCACGCGGTCGCCCGGGGCATGCTCGGCCGGTGGAGCTCAGACGAGCTCGCCGCCGAGGTGCGGGCCGAGGCGGCCGCGCGCGGCGCGGCCGTGCACGCCGAGGACGTCGCCCTGCGACGGCTCGAGCGCGACATCCACGATGGACCGCAGCAGCGCCTGGTGCGGCTGCAGATGGACCTCGCCGCGCTGGAACGGCGAGCGGCGGCGGGCGACACGGATGCCGCCGCCGAGCTCGCCCGCGACGCGCGCGGCCACGCGAAGGCGGCGCTCGACGAGCTGCGTGCCCTCTCGAGCGGCGTCGCTCCGCCCCTGCTCCAGGACCGCGGCCTCGCCGCGGCCCTCGACGCCCTGGCCACCGGGTCGCCGCTGTGGGTGCAGGTCGAGGTGGACCCCGCGATCGACCGCGCCGTCAGCCAGGAGGTCGCGCGCACCGTCTACTTCGTCGTCGCCGAGCTCATGACCAACGCCGTCAAGCACTCCGGCGCGACGGGTGTCACCCTCCGCGTCACTCTCCGGCGAACCCCTGCCGGTGCGCCCACTCATCTGGACGTCTGGGTCGTCGACAACGGCCGCGGCGGCGCCGCGATCACTTCGGGTCACGGCCTCGAGGGACTGCGGGAGCGTGTCGCGGGCCTGCGCGGGGTGCTGGTCGTGACGAGCCCTGTCGGCGGGCCGACATCCGTCGGGGCGCACATCCCGCTCGGAGGGACGCCGTGACCGATCCCTATCCTGAGGGGATGACCGCCGCCTCCGATTCCGCACCGCTCCGCGTCGTCCTGTTCGAGGACTCCGTCCTCCTGCGCGAGGGGCTCGTCCGGCTGTTCGACGAGGCCGGCTACGTCACGGCGGGTGCGTGGGGCGACGCCGACGACGTGGTCGCCCGAGTCCGCGAGGCGCGCGCCGATGTGGCGATCCTCGATGTGCGTCTGCCGCCGGGATTCCGCGACGAGGGGATCCGTGCCGCGCTGGCCGTCCGCGCCGCGCTGCCGGCGGTCGGCATCCTCGTGCTCAGCCAGTACGTCGAGGGCGTGTACGCCCGCGAGCTCCTCGCCGGGGGCGAGGGCGGTGTCGGCTACCTCCTCAAGGACCGCGTCACATCGTTGGAGGAGTTCACCGACGCCGTCCGCCGCGTCCGCGAGCGGGGCACGGTGCTCGACCCGCTGGTCGTGCAGGGACTGCTCTCAGCGCGACCTGATCCGCTGGCCACCCTCACGCCGCGCGAGCGCGACGTCCTCACGCTCATGGCGGAGGGGCGCAGCAACGCGAGCATCGCCGAGCGGCTGTTCATCGGCGTCGGCGCGGTCGAGAAGAACATCAGCGCCATCTTCGCGAAGCTCGGCCTCGAGGAGTCGGGAACCGAACACCGTCGCGTCCTCGCCGTGCTGGCGTTCCTGCAGCACCCGTGAGACGACGAAGACCCCCGGGATCACCGGGGGTCTTCGCATTCAGGCTTCGGAGCTCACTCCGCCAGGTGTGCGAAGAGGAACCAGCGGTCCTTCTCAAGCGACTCCTTGATGCCGATCGCGATGTCCTGGCTGGTGAGGTCGAACTCGTCGAGGCCGTCGATGGCCGCCTGGACATCCGCGATGACGGCGTCCATGTCGGTGATCACGTTGCGGATGAGCGCGTCCCACTGCGTGAAGCCGGCGGGGACGGCGGTCGCCGTCTTCTGCGCGACGGTGCCGACGCGGGCATCGACCGGAAGACCCAGGGCGACGATGCGCTCGGCGGCCTGATCGGCGCCGTCCTGCGCGTGTGCCACGACCGAGTCGAGAAGCTCGTGGATCGCGATGAAGTTCGCACCGCGCACGTTCCAGTGCGCCTGCTTGCCGTTCACGGCCAGGGCCTGCAGGCCCAGGACGACGGGGGTGAGGAACTGCGCCGTCGCGGCGGCGACGTCGGGGTTCGCTGCGGTTGCGGGGGTGGTCTGGGTGTTCGTCATGTCTCGCCTCCATCTCTCGGAGGGGCGCTCAGCTCGGCGTTCGTCCTCCAGTGACTGCAACGCTACTCAGCACGAGTCATTCCGCAAGCAAGAGAAGGCTGGGCTAAACCGGGAATCGGCAGGGTCGGTGCGGGGAAGGCCGGCGACAGCGGCTAACGTCGATAGGTGCCTTCCGCCGATCACGACCTCGGACCGCAGCATCTGGGCGATCCCGCCAAGACCGTGACCCGCGAGCCTCGCGACCGTTCACCCGAGCACGCCGAGCCCTCACGCTTCCTCCCGCATGTCCAGGGACTGCGCGCGATCGCCGTGCTGTGCGTGGTGCTGTACCACTTCTGGCCGGGGCGCGTCTCGGGCGGCTACATCGGCGTCGACATCTTCTTCGTGATCTCGGGCTTCCTCATCACGGCCCACCTGATGCGCGAGCTCATCGCGACGGGCACCGTGAAACTGGGGCAGTTCTGGGCCCGGCGCGCGCGACGCCTGCTGCCGGCATCCCTTCTCGTTCTGGTCTTCTGCGCGCTCGTCGTGATGTCGCCGTACCTCATGCCCACCTCCGCGCTGCCGAACGAGGTGCGCGAGATCCTGGCGTCGACGTTCTACGTCGAGAACTGGTACCTGGCGCTGAACTCCGCCGACTATCTGAACCACGGCGGTTCGCCCACGACCGTCCAGCACTATTGGTCGCTGTCGCTGGAAGAGCAGTTCTACGTGATGTGGCCGCTCATCATGCTGCTGGCCGCCTGGATCGGGGTGAAGTGGTTCCGGGGTGCGCGGCGACGCGCCATCCTGGTGGCGCTGGGCGCCGTGACGGTCGTGTCGTTCGCGTTCTGCGTGTGGTTCACCATCACGAACCCCGCCCCGGCGTACTTCGTCACGTTCGGGCGGATGTGGCAGTTCGGCGTCGGCGCGATGATCGCACTGGTGCCGATGCTGCGGATCCGCAACGCGATCGGGAGCTTCATCCTCGGGTGGGGCGGCATCCTGCTGCTCGTCTACGTCACGTTCACGTTCGACGCGCAGACCCCGTTCCCCGGGTACATGGCGGCGCTTCCCACCCTGGGCGCGGCTGCGATCATCGCCGCCTCGAACGCCGAGCGGTGGTGGTACCCCACCCGCATCCTCGCCATCCGCCCGGCGCAGTTCGTCGGCGACATCTCGTACTCGCTCTACCTGTGGCACTGGCCGCTCATCATCATCGCGCCGTCCGTGCCGTTCTGGGGGCTGACGATCTACCACCGGGTCGCGCTCCTCGTTCTCTGCTTCGTGCTGGCATGGCTCACGAAGCGCTTCGTCGAAGACCCGGTCCGAGGCTGGAAGGTGCTCACCGGGCGGCCGGCTCGCGTGACGCTGTGGTCCTCGCTGGCGGCGATGATCGTCGTCGCGCTCGTCGCCGCGGCGGCCTGGTTCGTGAACGCACCCCTGTACAACCAGGGCACCCGAGACATCGCGCAGCTCCAGCAGGATCCTCCCGATTGCTTCGGCGCGGCATCCGTGCTCGATCCTTCCTGCGCGGACGTGGACTTCGGCGACACGATCCTTCCCGCGCCGGGATTCGCGGGCATCGACCGTCCGGAGGATTCGCAGTGCTTCGTGCAGCTGACCGACTCGCGGCCGGTCTCGTGCAACTTCGGGTCCGACGACGCCGACGCGCCCCGGGTCGCGCTCATCGGCGACAGCCACGCGTATCAGCTGTTGCCCACGTTCCAGCGCATGGCCGATGAGAACGGCTGGCAGCTGGTGACCTGGTTCAAGGGCGCCTGCCCCTGGAACACGACGCCGCTGTCCACCCCGGGCGCCTTCGGCGCCGCGTGCACCGAGTGGCGCGAGCGCGTGCAGCGGGCGATCGACGACGCCGATCTCGATGCCGTGTTCACCGCGGCCATCGCGACCACTCCCTACTCTTCGGCCGGCTACGACTCGGCGCACGACGCGGCGGTCGCCGGCTACCGCGACGCCTGGAGCACCGTGACCGACCGCGGCATCCCGGTGATCACGGTGGTCGACAACCCGGTGTGGGAGTCCGATCCCAACAAGTGCCTGCGCACGCGCGACGCCTCCGAATGCGACGGCGCCCGCTCCGACGTCCTGGTGGCGGACGATCCGCTGCGGGATGCGGCATCCGGTGCCGATTCGGTGACCCTGCTCGACTTCACCGACGTGTTCTGCGGCGCCGAGACGTGCGCTCCCGTCGTCGGCGGCGCGAACGTCTACCGCGACCAGGACCACCTCACGGTGACGTTCGCCGACACCCTCGCTCCGTGGTACACCGAGGCAATCCAGGCGGCGCTCGCCAATAGAGTCGGATCATGACGGTCGCACCCGGAGCCTCGGTCCTCAGCGCGGCGGGCAGAACCCCGAAGCTCGACCCGACGTCGTTCGTCGCCGCCGGCGCGCGCATCGTCGGCGGCGTGACCCTGGGTCCCGGGGCGAGCGTCTGGTACAACGCGGTGCTCCGCGCCGACGGCGACACCATCACCGTCGGCGCCCGCAGCAACCTGCAGGACAACGTCTCCGTCCACGTCGACGCCGGAAAGCCCGTCGTGATCGGGGAGGACGTGTCGGTCGGCCACAATGCCGTCGTGCACGGGTGCACCATCGGCGACGGGTCGCTCGTCGGCATGGGCGCGGTCGTGCTGAACGGGGCGAGGATCGGATCCGGATGCCTCGTCGCCGGCGGTGCGGTCGTGCTCGAGGGCTCCGAGATCCCAGATGGGTCACTGGTCGCGGGCGTGCCCGCGAAGGTCCGCCGCGAGCTGACGCCCGAGGAGCGGGAGGGACTGCTGCGCAACGCGGAGCATTACCTCGCGCACATCGACGAGCACATGGACGCGAGGCCCGTCGACTGACGGCGGCGCATCCGCGGACAGAGCCGGAGGCATGAGTCAGGCCTTCGGCGGAGGGTGGTGCCTGCCGCGGTGCACCTCGTAGAGCCGCACGTGACCGGGCCAGGACGGGTCGTTGTCGATCGGCTTGTCATCCATGAAGAGGCGGATCACGTGCGCGAGCTGCCCCGGGTGGCTGAAGTTGATCGCGTGCGCGGCGCCCTCCAGCAGCACGACCAGGACGTGGCTGTCGGTCTGACTGGCGATCTCGCTCACGCGATGCGCGTGGGGCAGCAGCGGGTCCCGCTCACCCAGGACGACGAGGGTCGGGATGTGCAGCTCGAGCAGCCGCTGCAGCGACGGGTACTGGGTGAGCGAGCGGAACATCCGCATCGTGCTCGGCACGCCGAACCGCACGTAGTCGGGCACGGCAACGCGGGCCATCCGCGTGGGCTCCCGCGGCGCATCGACGGAGAGCTGGCGGATCGCTCGTCGCAGCGGCTGATTGAACACGCCGCCCGCCGGCGAGACGAGCACCGCGCGGTCGATGCGATCGGGGTAGGTGTGCGCGGTCTCGATGATGACCGGGCATCCCATGGAGTTGCCCACCAGCGTCGCCTTCTCGACGCCGCGGTCGTCGAGGAAGTCGACGGCGGCCCGAGCCAGGTCGGGGATGTCGAGCATGTCGCGGCGCTTGCCGCTGCGACCGAACCCCGGCAGATCGGGCACGAAGGTGTGGAAGTCGTCGGCGAGCTTCTCCGCGGTCGGCAGGAGGTACCGCCCTGACAGCCCGAAGCCGTGCACGTGGACCATGACGCGGGGATCGCGCGGCGGATCGGGCGACTCCCGGTAGAACACGTCGACGTCGTCGATGCGGGTCCACTTCTCGGTCAGGCTCGACGCCGGTCGGCGCGGCAGCTTCCTCGGCTGCGCCGGATCCGTGCTCGATCCCCGCTTGCTCATCGCGCCTCCCCACGGCCGGCAACAATTCCGTGCTCAGTCTGCCGCGCCGTGAACCCGGGCAACAGGAGGGGGAGGAGCGAGCCGCAGAGGTGCGGCCGAGAGGGGTGTGGAGGGGATGACGGGAATCGAACCCGCACCATCAGTTTGGAAGACTGAGGCTCTACCATTGAGCTACATCCCCGTGCGCCCGCGGACGGGCACCGGTCAATCGTAGTACATCGCGCCGACCGTGCCGTTCCGACCCGCCGGCCGCCCGAGACGCCGGCCCCGACATCGAGCGCATCCGGGTGCGCAGATACGTTCCTGGCTGGTCGGCTAGACTTCTCGGGGCCGAAATGCGCGCACACACGTGTGCGGACCCGCCCGGGGCGTAGCTCAGCTTGGTAGAGCGCCCGCTTTGGGAGCGGGAGGCCGCAGGTTCAAATCCTGTCGCCCCGACGTCAGGCCCTGATGAATTCCGACCCCAGACCTTGTACCGCCGCGTCCTCGCGCGGTCCGATAGAGGAGAAGTAACAGGCATGGTGAACAGCACCGTCGAGAAGCTCAGCCCGACCCGGGTGAAGCTCCACATCACGGTCAGCCCCGACGAGCTCAAGCCGTCGATCAAGCACGCGTACGAGCACATCGCGCAGGACGTGCAGATCCCCGGCTTCCGCAAGGGCAAGGTGCCCGCGCCCATCATCGACCAGCGCATCGGCCGCGTCGCGGTGCTCGAGCACGCCGTCAGCGAGGGTCTCGACAACTTCTACCGCGAGGCCGTCGCCGCCAACGAGCTGCGCGTGCTGGGCCGTCCGTCGGCCGAGGTCACCGAGTGGCCGAACGAGAAGGACTTCTCGGGCGACCTCGAGGTCGAGGTCGAGGTCGATGTGCGTCCCGAGTTCGACCTGCCGGCCTTCGAGGGCACGACCGTCGAGGTCGACGCCATCGAGGTCGACGAGGCCGCCATCGACGCCGAGCTCGACCGCCTGCGCGGCCGCTTCGGCACGCTCGTGACGGTCGACCGTCCCGCCGCGAACGGCGACTTCGTCGAGCTCGACCTGGTCGCGACGATCGACGGCGCCGAGATCGACCGCGCCGACGGCGTGTCGTACGAGGTCGGCTCCGGCGAGCTGCTCGAGGGCATCGACGAGGCCATCGACTCGCTCACCGCCGGTGAGGACACCACCTTCCGCTCGAAGCTGGTCGGCGGCGACCACGCCGGCGAAGAAGCTGAGGTCTCCGTCACCGTCAAGGCCGTCAAGGAGCGCGAGCTGCCCGAGGCCGACGACGACTTCGCGCAGATCGCGAGCGAGTTCGACACCATCGCCGAGCTGCGCGACAGCCTCAAGGAGCGCGTCGGTCAGCAGGGTGCGTTCACGCAGGGCTCGGCCGCGCGCGACAAGCTCATCGAGACCCTGCTCGCACAGGTCGAGATCCCCGTTCCGCCGCAGCTGATCGAGGACGAGGTCCACAACCACCTCGAGGGCGAGGGCCGCCTCGAGGACGACGTGCACCGCGCCGAGGTCGCCGAGGCCAGCGAGAAGCAGTTCAAGACGCAGATGCTGCTCGACAAGATCGCCGAGACGGTCAACGTGCAGGTGTCGCAGGACGAGCTGACCCAGTACCTCGTGCAGTCGGCCGCCCAGTACGGCATGGCCCCGCAGGAGTTCGTCAACGCGCTGCAGGAGGGCAACCAGCTCCCCGCGATGATCGGCGAGGTCGCCCGCAACAAGGCGCTCGCCGTCGCCCTCGGCAAGGTCACCGTCGTCGACACCAACGGCGACCCGGTCGACCTGAGCGGCTTCGTCGCCACCGAGGACGAGGAAGAGGTCGTGGAGGAGGCGGAGGAGATCGCGGATGCCGCGGCCGACGCCGACGCCGTGATCGAGGCCGAGGAGGCCGAGAAGCCCGCGAAGAAGGCCCCCGCGCGCAAGCCCGCCGCGAAGAAGGCGGCGGCCGCCGACGCCGACGAGGCTCCCGCCGAGAAGAAGGCTCCGGCCAAGAAGGCGCCCGCGAAGAAGGCTCCGGCCAAGAAGGCCGCCGACGCCGAGTGACCTTGGACAGGCCTGCATCGCGCAGTGACCGATGAACGCGAGAGGACGGATGCCGCGGCATCCGTCCTCTTGCGTCTCGTGCCCGATCTGCCCAGGGCGAACACGGGCGGGTCGCTCGCGACGCGCCGGTAGATTCGATGGCGACCCAAGGAAACAGGAGTACAAATGGCCGAACCACTTGTCGCGACCAGCGTCTTCGACAGGCTGCTGAAGGACCGCATCATCTGGCTGGGGTCGGAGGTGCGTGACGAGAACGCCAACGAGATCTGCGCGAAGATCCTGCTTCTCGCCGCCGAGGACTCCGAGAAGGACATCTACCTCTACATCAACTCGCCCGGCGGCTCGATCACGGCCGGCATGGCGATCTACGACACGATGCAGTTCGTCCCGAACGACATCGTCACCGTCGGCATCGGCATGGCCGCGTCGATGGGCCAGCTGCTGCTGACCGCAGGAACCAAGGGCAAGCGCTACATCACGCCCAACGCCCGCGTGCTGCTCCACCAGCCGCACGGCGGCTTCGGCGGCACGGCGAGCGACATCCAGACGCAGGCGCAGCTCATCCTCGACATGAAGAAGCGTCTCGCCGAGATCACCGCGAAGCAGACCGGCAAGAGCGTCGAGCAGATCAACGCCGACGGTGACCGCGACCGCTGGTTCGGGGCCGAAGAGGCGCTCGAGTACGGCTTCGTCGACCACATCCGCGAGTCCGCGACGGACGTCATCGGCGGCGGCGGCACCGCCACCGACAGCTGAGGCCGAAGGCGAAAGAGAGAGAACCAGGAATGCAGACCCCCACCTTCGGTCAGGCGGCGCCCCAGGCGCTGCAGATGCCCGGCAGCCGCTACATCCTGCCGCAGTTCGAGGAGCGCACGGCCTACGGCTACAAGCGCCAGGACCCCTACAACAAGCTGTTCGAGGACCGCGTGATCTTCCTGGGCGTCCAGGTCGACGACGCCTCGGCGGACGATGTCATGGCGCAGCTGCTCGTGCTCGAGTCGCAGGACCCCGATCGCGACATCATCATGTACATCAACTCGCCCGGCGGCTCGTTCACGGCGATGACGGCGATCTACGACACCATGCAGTACGTGTCGCCGCAGATCCAGACGGTCGTGCTGGGACAGGCGGCCTCCGCGGCGGCCGTGCTGCTCGCGGCCGGCGCCCCGGGCAAGCGTCTCGCGCTGCCGAACGCCCGCATCCTGATCCACCAGCCCGCCATGGGCGAGGCCGGTCACGGGCAGGCGTCCGACATCGAGATCCAGGCGCAGGAGATCCTGCGCATGCGCACGTGGCTCGAGCAGACGCTGTCGAAGCACTCGAACAAGAGCGTCGAGGAGGTCAACAAGGACATCGACCGCGACAAGATCCTCTCCGCCGAGGAGAGCGTCGCGTACGGCCTCGTCGACCAGGTGCTCACCACTCGCAAGCGCGGCCAGCAGGCGCTGACGAAGTAGCGTCCGCGACGCCCCGGCGCCCCGCCTCCCGATCAACGGGCGGCGGGGCGCCGTCGTGTGCGCGGATGTTCCGCTCACGGCGAACCGCGGTCGTCCACAACGTGCGTCGCAATGCCGCCGCTTGTCGGCGTCAGCTATTAGGCTCGGAGAACAGCCGGGGGGCGAGTCCCCTCGATGTCACGAGGAGGAGCAGAATGGCACGCATCGGTGAGAGTGCCGACTTGTTCAAGTGCTCTTTCTGCGGCAAGAGCCAGAAGCAGGTCCAGCAGCTGATCGCCGGCCCCGGCGTCTACATCTGCGACGAGTGCGTCGAGCTGTGCAACGAGATCATCGAAGAGCGCATGGCCGAGTCGTCCTCCGGCGTCGTCGCCGACTTCGATCTGCCCAAGCCGCGCGAGATCTTCGCCTTCCTCGAGGAGTACGTCGTCGGCCAGCATGACGCCAAGCGCGCGCTGTCGGTGGCCGTCTACAACCACTACAAGCGCGTGCGGGCCCACGGCACGATCCAGTCGGCCGAGCAGCGCGCCGACGAGATCGAGATCGCCAAGAGCAACATCCTGCTCCTCGGACCGACCGGCTGCGGCAAGACATACCTCGCACAGACGCTCGCCAAGCGGCTCAATGTGCCGTTCGCGGTCGCTGACGCGACCGCGCTCACCGAGGCGGGCTACGTCGGCGAAGACGTCGAGAACATCCTCCTCAAGCTGCTGCAGGCGGCCGACTTCGACACCAAGCGCGCCGAGACCGGGATCATCTACATCGACGAGGTCGACAAGATCGCCCGCAAGGCGGAGAACCCCTCGATCACCCGCGATGTGTCGGGCGAGGGCGTTCAGCAGGCGCTGCTGAAGATCCTCGAGGGCACCGTCGCATCGGTGCCGCCGCAGGGCGGCCGCAAGCACCCGCACCAGGAGTTCATCCAGATCGACACGACGAACGTGCTGTTCATCGTGGCAGGCGCCTTCGCGGGACTGGAAGACATCATCTCCTCGCGCGTGGGCAAGCACGGCGTCGGCTTCGGCGCCTCGCTGCACCGCAAGGACGAGGACCTCAACCTCTTCGGCGACGTCCAGCCCGAAGACCTGCACAAGTTCGGACTCATTCCCGAGTTCATCGGGCGCCTCCCGGTCGTCGCGTCGGTGTCGCCGCTGGACCGCGAAGCGCTCATGGAGATCCTCACCGAGCCGAAGAACGCGCTGGTGAAGCAATACCACCGCATGTTCGAGCTCGACGGCGTGTCGCTCGAGTTCGATCGCGAGGCGCTCGAGGCCATCGCCGATCTCGCGGTCGCCCGCAAGACCGGAGCCCGCGGCCTCCGCGCGATCCTCGAAGACGTGCTCGGCCCGATCATGTTCGAGATCCCCTCGACCGACGACGTCGACAAGGTGATCGTGACCCGCGCGGCTGTCGACGAGGGCGCGCCGCCGACGCTGGTGCTGCGCGAGAAGCGCAAGAGCGCCTGAGCGGTTCCACGCACCCGCTACAGTTCCAGGCATGGAGCAACTGAGCCCCGACCTCGAGGGCTACTGCGGCGTCGTCAGCGTGCGCCGCGGCGACGAGGTGCTCGGAGAGTGGTCGCTCGGGCTCGCCGATCGCACCGCAGGCGTCGCCAACACCGTCCGCACCAGGTTCGGTCTGGCCAGTGGGACCAAGACATTCACGGCGGTCACCGCGCTGTCGCTCGTAGGGGAGGGCGCTCTGTCGCTCGACACGACCGCCCGGCATGTCCTCGGAGACGACCTGCCCCTCATCGCGGACGACGTGACGATCGACCATCTCCTGACGCACACGTCGGGCATCGGCGACTACCTCGACGAGGAGATCGACGGCCTCGCACCGCTTGCGGTCCCGGTGCAGCAGCTGGATTCGACGCCGGCGTATCTGCCTCTGCTCGACGGCTTCCCGACCAAGTTCCCCGCGGGGGAGCGGTTCTCCTACTGCAACGGCGGGTACGTCGTGCTCGCCGTCATCGCGGAACGGGTCTCTGGCACCCCCTTCGCCGATCTGGTCGCGCAGCGCGTGTTCGAGCCGGCGCGGATGACGGCATCCGGCTTCCCGCGTTCGGATCTGCTCCCGCCCGGCACGGCGACCGGTTACGAGGAGAACGGCCGGACCAACGTGTTCGAATTGCCCGTCGTCGGCTCAGGAGACGGCGGGGCGCACTCCACGGTCGGCGACCTGCACAGGTTCTGGCGGGCGCTGCTCGCCGGCCGGATCATCGCCCCGGCGCTCGTCGATCTGCTGATCGAGCCCGTGACCGCCGACGCGGGGGACGGACTGGCGTACGGCCGCGGGGTATGGCTCGACGGGGACGACCTCACGATGGCGGGGGGCGACCACGGCGTCACCGCCGTCAGCAGACACGACGCGCGCACCTCCACGACGGTGTCGGGCCTCGCGAACGTGATGGTCCCCACCTTCGCCCGAACGAAGGCGCTGATGGAATCCGTGCGGGCCAGGGATGTCGGAGGACTCTCATAGTCTGCCGGAATGAGCATCCGGCCCTTCGCCGTCCACGTCCCCGACGCTGACCTCGCCGACCTGCGGAACCGCCTCGAGCGCTTCCGCCCGCTTCCCGACTCGCCGCGGCGGCCTGATTCCGGGATGACCGCCGGCTATCTCGCGGAGCTCGTCACGAGCTGGCGATCATGGGACTGGCGCGCACGGGAACGCTGGCTGAACGCACACCCGCAGTTCCTCGCCGACATCGGCGACAGCACCGTCCACTTCGCCCACCTGCGGTCCGAGAACGCCGACGCTCCCGCGATCCTCGTGATGCACGGCTGGCCGCACACCTTCGCCCTGCAGCTGGACTTCGCCGATCTGCTGCCGGACTTCCACGTCGTGGTGCCGAGCTTCCCGGGCTTCGCCTACTCGAGCGCCTACGCCGACGGTCCCGTCACCGAGACGCGGCTGGCCGCCACGATGCACACCCTGATGTCCGAGGTGCTCGGCTACGACCGGTACCTGACCTACGGCGAGGACGTGTCGGCGAACGTCAATGACCTGATCGCGGGCACATACGGCGACGAGGTGTCGGGGATCATCGCGACTCACTCGCACTTCCCGTCCTCGGCCGAGCGCGCCGAGCTGACGGCGCCCGACGAGGTCGCGTTCTTCGCGAGGCTGGAGCAGTGGGGTGGCGCGAACGGCGCCTACGGGCACGTCCAGGCGACTCGACCCGACACCCTGGCGGCCGCGCTGAACGATTCTCCCGCGGGGCTTCTGGCGTGGCTGACGGAGAAGCTGGTCGAGTGGAGCGACACGCCCGCGGCCGACCCGCGTGACCTCGAGCGCCGCATCTCCCGCGACCGGATCCTCACCGAGGCGATGATCTACTGGACGACGCAGAGCATCGGCACGTCGTTCCGGCCGTATTACGAGGGCGCCGACCAACCGGATGTGATGCCGCCGGTCGAGGTTCCGGCATCCGTCCACATCCAACGGCACGAGGGCGACTACCCCGAGTCGCTCGCCCGGCGCTTCTACCTCGACCTGCGCACGTTCGAGCGGCTTGACGAGGGCGGGCACTTCGCTGTCGCAGAAGTGCCCGCAGCCATGGCCGACCGCGTGCGCGCGTTCGCGCGCGAGATCGGAGTGCTGTGAGTCGCTGCGGCAGCGGTGGGCTTGGCTGACGCACCCTCTGGGGAGAGCCCGGCGCCGTTTGATGCCTCTGCCTCGCCGCGGATGATGGCCCGATCGGGCCATCATCCGAATGGCGACTCCGGGCGACGCGGCGACACGCGCCCAGCCGGTGTACTCGGGGCATGTCCACATCCACATCACCGTCACTCCGCGAAGCCACGTCGTCCTCGCCGGTGGCATCGTCCACTCGCGACGAATCGTCCGCCCACGCGGCGCGCGCGACAGCCCGCGCGACGACCCCCACAGCCGGCGCGACAGTCGGCGCCCGGATCGGCGACCTGTTCATCGAACGGACGCTGAACGGACCCCGTCGCCACGCCAACGGCGGATTCGCCGCGGGGTCCATCGCCCAGCACGTCGAGGCCGACAGCGTCACCGTCGTCCTCGAGCGACCGATCCCGCTCGCGCGACAGCTGGAGGTGCGCGATGACGTCGCAGGCGGCGCGATCGTCTGGGACGGTCGTCGCGTCGTCGCCCGCGCGCGCCCCGGCCGACTCACCGGCGACCATCCGGTCCCGGCCGCTCCGTCCTTCACCGAGGCTCTCGCTGCCCGGGCCCGGCACCCGCTCGCCGGGGTGCGGCATCCGCTCTCCGACTGCGTCGTCTGCGGAACGGACCGCGCGGACGGGATGCATGTCACGCCGGGCTTCGTGCCCGGTTCCTCCGACCGCCTCGTGGCGCCCTGGACCGTCGACGTCCGGTTCGCGCATGCCGGTCTCGCCCGGTATCCGGCCGTGTGGGCCGCACTGGACTGCCCGAGCTACCCCGCACGCGCGCTGGCGGAGGGAACCGTGTGCCTCCTCGGCACGATGACCGCGTGCGTCGAGAGGCGCCCTCGCGTGGGCGAACATCTCGTCGTCCACAGCTGGACCCGGGAGCAGCACGGGAGGCGTTACGAGACATCGGCGGCGATGGTCGACGCGGCGGGCGGTCTCGTCGCACGCGCCGACGCGACGTGGGTGGCACTCAAGCACCAGCGCGCCATCGGCACGATGCGCTGGCTGCGTTGACGACGATCCTCCGGCGGGTGCAATGGCCCGTTCCGGCCACCGCGGCCGCGCCCCGGGATGGCAGATCCTGCCGATGCCGAGGCGCCACGCACGGCGGTGAACTGATGCCAGCCGGGGAGCGTCCCCAAGGTCGCAAGGAAGGAACAGAGATGTCGATCAACACCCTCGACGACGCCGACGTGCTGTTGGAATCGGTTGCGTCCACTCAGGAGAAGGCGGCCGCGCTCGCGCAGCGACTGCTCGAGTCGGTCGGTCCCGCTCTCGAGCTGCTCACGGTCGAGCTCGGCCGTCGCCTGGGTCTCTACTCCGCGATCGACGGCGCCGGCATCGTGACAGCGCCCGATGTGGCGCGCCTGACCGGATACGGTGAGCGCCAGGTGCGCGAGTGGCTCGACCAGCAGGCGGTGGCCGGACTGCTCGAGGTCGACCTGGATTCGCCGCGGCGGTACTGGATTCCGCGCGCCCATCGTGCGGTGCTGCTCGATCCCACCTCACCCGTACACGGTGCCGGGCTGGCGTCGATGTTCGCCGGCGTCGCGTCGACCTTCGACGCCGTAGCCGAATCCTTCAGCGACGACGGCGCGGTGGCATTCGCGCATTTCGGCGCCCCGGTGCGCCATGGCCTGGAAGCGATCCACCGGCCGGGATACACGCACGCGCTCGCGATGTGGTTGGAACAGCTGCCGGACATCGCGTCGCGCCTGGAGAACGGCGGCGTCATTCTCGACGCGGGATGCGGAACGGGGTGGTCGACCGTCGCCCTTGCGCGCCGTTTTCCGCTCGCACAGGTGATCGGCGTCGACCTGGACGGCGCGTCCATCGAGGAGGCCCGACGCAACGCCGCCTCAGCCGGCGTCCTCGACCGGGTGCGCTTCGCACGCGCCGATGTGGGGGACCAGGCGCGGCTGCGTGCCGTCGTCGACCAGCCGGCCGACCTCGTCACCGTCTTCCTCGCCCTGCACGACATGAGTGATCCGCAGCGCGCACTCGCCTCACTGGCCGCCATGGTGGCACCCGACGGTGCGGTGCTCGTCGGCGAGGCCAAGGTCGACGACGAGTTCACGGCGCCCGGCGGACCGCTGGATCGGATGTTCTCCGCCTTCAGCGTCCTTCACTGCCTGCCGGCGACCCTCGCCGAGGGGACCGGACCGGCACACGGCGCTGTGCTGCGAGCGTCGACGGTCCTGGCGTGGAGCGCTCGGGCGGGCCTCCGCCGCGCGGCTCGCCTCGCGATCGATCACCCCACCTGGTCGTTCTACCGGCTGGACCCGTGACGATCCCGCCCCTCCGGGCCGCTTCGACCTCGCCGCCCGGCCCGCTGTATGCGGGCCGGGACGTGGCCCATACTGATCTCGTGTCCAGCCCGGTGCGCGTGCAGTACGCCTGGTCGGGATCCGATGACGTGGCGTGGTCGGAGACCGGCGCCGGAGAGCCCGTGCTCGTGGGCGGCTGGTGGATGAGTCATCTGGAGCGCGACTGGGAGTATCCGCCGTTCCGGGCGTTCGTCGAGGCGATGGCACGCCACCGCCGGGTGATCCGTCTGGACGCGCCCGGCAGCGGGATGTCGCGATCCCGGGGTGCGACGCCCGAACGCCTCGAGCCGCACATCGACGCCATGAAGGCGGTTCTGGACGCCTCCGGCGCGCCCACGGCGACTCTCTTCGCGGGATCGTCGGGGTGCGCGATCGCCGTGGAGTTCGCGGCACGCCACCCAGATCGCGTGCGTCGGCTGGTGCTCTCCGGTGCCTACCTCGACGGGTCGGCGATCGCGCCACCCGGCGATCGGGCGGCGCTCGTCGAGTTGGTGAGGAGCAGCTGGGGCCTGAGCTCCCGCGTCATGTCGGACATCTTCTACCCCGACGCGACCCCGGAGCAGCGCCGGGCCTACGCCCGCCACCAGCGCTCGACGGCGACCGCCGAGGCGGCTGCCGCAGGGCTGGAGGCGGTGTACTCCTTCGACGCCACGGCGGCGGCCTCACAGGTGCGCGCGCCCACGCTGGTGCTGCACCGTCGGGGTGATCGCGCGATCCCGCTGGCACTGGGGGCAGCGGCCGCATCGGCCATACCGGGCGCGCGCCTCGAGGTTCTCGACGGCGCCGATCACCATCCGTGGCACGGCGACGCGGCGGGGCTCCTCCGTCGCGTGCTGGAGTTCGACGGTGTTCCCGCCGACATCCTCGAGAGGGAGCCGCTGCCCTCCGTTTCCGCGCAGCACCCGGCACCCTCCTCGCCCGCGGCGCCGATCTCGGCCCGCGAGCTCGAGGTGCTGCGCCTCGTCGTGCGAGGGATGACCGATGCCCAGATCGCCACCGAGCTCTTCCTCAGCGTCCACACCGTGCATCGCCACGTGGCCAATGCGCGGACGAAGCTCGGCGTGCCGTCGCGAGCGGCCGCCGCCGCGTGGGCGGCCGCTCGCGACAGCGCTCGCTAGTCGGCGAGCCCGCGCCGCTCGAGGAGGGGCTGGATCTCGGCGTCACGCCCGCGGAAGTCGCGGTAGGCCTCGAGCGGGTCCTTGGACCCGCCGACTCCCAGCAGGCGGTCCCTGAAGCGGTCGCCGTTCTCCCGGCGCAGGCCGCCGTTCTCGCGGAACCACTCGACGGTGTCCGCGTCGAGCACCTCGCTCCAGATGTACGAGTAGTAGCCCGCGCTGTAGCCGCCCGAGAACACGTGCGCGAAGTAGGTGGACGAGTAGCGCGTCGGCACGGCCGGATTGTCCAGGCCGATGTCGGCCAGCGCGGCCGACTCGAACTCCGCAACATCGAGCTCGGCGGCCGCCTCGTCGACCGAGAGAGAGTGCCAGGCCTGATCGAGCCATGCGGCTGCGAGGTACTCGCTGGTCGCGAAGCCCTGGTTGAAGGCCTCCGAAGCGTGGAGCTTCTCGACCACCTCCGCGGGCAGCGGCTCGTCGGTGTCGATGTGGCGCGCGTAGGAGGCGAGGATCTCGGGCCAGTAGATCCACATCTCGTTCACTTGACTTGGGAACTCCACGAAGTCGCGGTAGACGTTCGTGCCGGCGAAGTGCGGGTATGTGACGGTGGCGAAGAGGCCGTGAAGCGCGTGGCCGAACTCGTGGAACAGCGTCGTGACCTCGTCGAGGCTCAGCAGCGTCGGGCGTCCGGCCGCCGGCTTGGGCACGTTCAGGTTGTTCACGACGACCGGCGCCGTGCCGCGCAGGCGGGACTGCAGCACGATCGAGTTCATCCACGCGCCACCGCGCTTGGTGTCACGCGTGTAGAGATCGAGGATGTACAGGCCGAGCGCCGACCCGTCGGCGTTGTGCACCTCGAAGACCCGCGTGTCGGGGTGGTAGCCGCCGAGATCGGTGCGCTCGGAGAACGTGATGCCGTACAGGTCGGTGGCGGCACGGAAGACGCCGTCGTGCAGCACGCGCTCGGCCTCGAACCACGGGCGCAGCGCACTGCGATCGAGGTCGTACTCCGCCGAGCGCACCTTCTCGGTATAGAACGCCCAGTCGTGAGCCTCCAGCGGGAAAGGCGCGGGTTCGCGGTCGATGATCGCCTGCAGCTTCTCCTGCTCACGGCGTGCATTGCGGGCGGCGGGCACGGCCAGCTGGCGCAGGAGATCGTGGACGGCTGCCGGTGAGCCCGCGGTCTGGTCCGAGGTCACGTACGCGGTGTGCGAGTCGTACCCCAGCAGGGCCGCGCGCTCGGCGCGCAGCCGGACGATCTCGAGAAGAGTGGCGCGGTTGTCGTGCTCATTGCCGCGAGAGCCACGCGAACGGGATGCCGCGAGCAGGCGCGCGCGGGACTCGCGGCGGGTGAGGCTCGACAGGTACGGGTGTCCGGTGAAGAGCGTGAGCGTCACGACCCACTTGCCGTCGAGGCCCCGATCGGCCGCAGCCTGCGCCGCGGCGGAGAGCTCCCCCTCGGAGAGCCCCTCGAGGTCGGCCGCGTCGTCGAAGACGACGGCAAGGTCGTTGGTGTCGGCGAGGAGGTTCTTCTCGAACTGCGTGGTCAGCGTCGACAGGCGCTGGTTGAGTTCGCTCAGTCGGGTCTTGGCCTCGTCGTCGAGGCCGGCGCCGGCGTGCGACATCTCGGTGAAGTGGCGCTCGACGAGGTAGCGCTGCTCGGGGGAGAGGTCGAGGTCGTCAAGCTGCTCGTGAATCGTCCTGATGCGCCAGAACAGTGCCGAGTCCAGCTGGATCGAGTCCTGATGGGCGGCCATCAGCGGTGCGAGCTGCTCCTCGATCTCCTGGATCTCCGGCGTCGCGTCGGCGGAGGAGACGGTGTAGAACGCACGAGAGACGTCACCCAGCAGACGGCCGCTCTCCTCCAGAGGGATCAAGGTGTTCTCGAACGTCGGCATCGACCGGACCTTCGTGATGGCCGCCACCTCGGAGCTGTGCACGGCGAACGCGTGCTCGAATGCCGGCAGGTAGTGCTCGGGCCGGATCGCGGCGTAGTCGGGCAGTGCGTACGGGAGCGTGCTGGACACGAGCAGCGGGTTGTCGATCGGCATGGCGTACAGCCTAATCACCCGCCGCCCCGATGCCGCCGATCTTTTGCAAAGAATAGATTGCAAAGAAATACTTGCAAAGAGTTCTTTGCATCGCTATCTTGAAGGCATGGCAGAGAACGACAAGGACGCGACCGCCGCCGCGATGGCCCGTTCCGAGCAGCGCCACAGCGAGGATCGCGTCCTCGACACCGGTGCGCTGCGCGCTCTGGCCCACCCGCTTCGGGTGAAGATCTACGACATCCTCAGCCAGTACGGCCCGCAGACCGCGAGCTCACTGGCCGAGCGCCTGGGGGAGTCCAGCGGCTCCACCAGCTACCACCTGCGGGCCCTCGCCAAGCAGGACCTCATCCGCGAAGCGGAGGACCGCGGCACAGGACGCGAGCGGTGGTGGGAGCGCCCTGTGGGAGGCGTCTCCTTCGCCAGCCCCGACGCGATCGCCACCCCCGCAGGACGCGCAGCCACGCAGGTCGTGATGAACGAGTTCCTGCGCAACCGCAATGAGCAGCTGCTGGACTTCGTCAACCGCGGGATCGGCGGGGAGGACGAGATCTGGCGCGACGGCACGCTCATCTCCACAGCCACAGCCCGCCTGACCCCCGAGCAGAGCAAGGAGCTGTCGCTCAAGATCATGGCGCTCATCGACGAGACCGTCGACAACTACCGCAATCAGACCGGCGAGAACGTCCGCCCCGTCACCATCCGGGCCGACCTGTTCCCGCTCCCGCAACTAGGAGAACAGTCATGACCACCATCACGGCAGACGAACTCGCTGTACGCGGATTCCAGAGCTCCGCGACACGGTTCGACCGCACGCTGCTGCGCGCAGCAGCCGCTCTCGGCGCCTACGCCCTCGGCCGCGTCGAGCGGCGCCACGACGCCGCCCAGCGCCGCGCGCTCACCGCTCAGGACGTGGCGGCCGGCGCACGCCGAGAGGCCGAGGCCCTCGGCGCCATCGGGATGATTCCGCGATGAGCGAGAGCATCGACACGGCCGAGCGCACCGGATCGACGGCCGGGCGGGCACGCAGGGTCCCGCTCGGCCGCGACTTCGGCAAGCTGTGGACCGCGGCCGCGTTCAGCAACCTCGCCGACGGCGTGGGCCGCGTCGCGGTGCCGCTCATCGCGACCACCCTCACTCGCGATCCGCTCGCGATCTCGGCGATCAGCGCCCTGGCATTCCTGCCGTGGCTCGTGTTCGGCCTCCCCGCGGGAATGCTCGTCGACCGCTTCGACCGCCGCTGGATCATGGCCATCGCCAACGGCATCCGGGGCCTCGCGGCCGTCGCCCTCGCGCTGCTGACCGTGTCGGGCGCCCTCGACATCTGGTGGCTCTACGCGGGTGTCCTGGTGTTCGGGTTCGGCGAGACCCTCTTCGACAACGCGACCAACGCCGTCGTGCCGAGCGTCGTCAAGCGCCCGGCGCTGGACCGCGCGAACGGCTGGCTGCAGGCGGCGCAGATCACGATCGACAGCTTCATCTCCTCGCCGATCGGCGGAGTGCTCTTCGCCGTCTCCCTCGCGCTGCCCCTGTGGGTGGGCGCGGCGGGCTACCTGGTGCCCATCGTGCTCGCCAGCCTCCTCCCGCTGTCGGCGGCACGACCGCTGCGCGAAGCGGAGGTGACGCCGACGCGCGCCGAGGCGTCGATCGCCGCGGGCGATCCGCTCGCCGCCGCTGAGGAGGCCGTCGCACCGACGGCTCCTGCCGCACCGTCCAAGGTGTCGGCGCGCGAGGCGCTGTCGTACCTCTGGCACCACCGCTTCCTGCGTTCGATGGTGATCTTCACCTCGATCGTGGGCTCGGCGTTCGCCTTCGCGCAGGCGCCGGTGTTCCTGTACTTCCTCGACGTGCACCACGTCGCCCCGGCTGCGATCGGCCTGGTCACCGCGGGCATCGGGGTCGGCGGACTGGGCGGGTCGCTGATCGCGTCGTCGCTCGTGGCGCGATTCGGGCGCGGGCGGGTGATGCTCGGGGCGAACTTCGTCGCGGCGATCAGCCTTGCAGGGGTGTGGGCGGCCCCGGAGGCGATCTCGGGCACCGTCGCGTACGGCCTGATGGCGGCCGCGGTGTCGGTGTGGAACGTCCCGTGGGGAGCGCTCCGCCAGACCATCGTCCCTGGGCACCTCTTCGGCCGGGTGCTCGGCATCGGCCGTACCCTCACCTGGGGGATCTTCCCGTTCGCGACGCTGCTCGGCGGCTGGGTCGCGCGGGTCGACCTGCGGCTGCCGTTCCTCCTCGCGGCGGGAGTCACGCTGGTGGCGACGCTCGTCGCCGTCAGGCTCCTCCTCGAGGCGTCGAAGCACGACGCGCCGGAGGAGTGAGCACCCAGAGGCTCACCCGAAGCCGTCGTCCGGATCGTTCCGGGCGACGGCTTCGCCGTTCGCGTTGAGCGAGACGATCACACCGGTGTCGAGTTCGGCGATCGGCCTGCCCTCCAGCCACGTCAGCGTCCAGCGCGGACGCGGCTGTCCCAGCTGGTCCGCGGGGATCGTCTCGTCGACGGCGCGGATGCCGCGGCGCAATGCCTCCGGTACCGACGAGGGCGGTTCCTCGCCCGAGGTCCAGCGTGTTCCGAGCTGCATGTCAGTCCTCCTGCGGGGCGAGCTCGATGTCGGTCACGGCGAGGGTCTCGGCGTCGGCATAGCGGATCTCGGCGATGCGGCCCACGGCGCGCAGGTCGCCCTCCGCCAGCCGCAGTGCGGCGACGGCGTCGGCGGGCGCTGCGATCGTCACGTGCGACACCGCCGCCTTCTGCGACACCTTCGCCTCGGTCTTGGCGCGGCGGATGCCGATGAGCGCTTCGCCCACGACCTCCAGCACCGCGGGGTCGCCCTCGATGCCGAGGGGCACGGGCCACGTGGCGTTGTGGACGGATCCGTCGTTGAACCACGACCACGACTCTTCGGCTGCAAACGCCAGGACCGGCGCGAACAGACGGAGCAGCGTCGACAGCGCCATACGCAGGGCCAGCGCGGCAGAAGCCTGTCCGACGTCGGTCTGGTTGTAGGCGCGCTCCTTCACGAGCTCGAGGTAGTCGTCGCAGAACGTCCAGAAGAACGACTCGGCCACCTCGAGGGCCCGTGCGTGGTCGTACGCGTCCAGCGCCTTCGTCGCCTCGCGGACGACGCCGTCGAGGGCGGTGAGCATCGACGCGTCGAGCGCGTGGGTGACCTGGGCGCCTTCGGGGACCGGGAACGACAGCACGAACTTGGCGGCGTTGAGCACCTTGATCGCGAGGCGGCGCCCGATCTTGACCTGCGTCGGGTTCTGCGGGTCGAACGCCGCATCCGTGCCGAGCCGGCTCGAGGCGGCCCAGTAGCGGACGGCGTCCGAACCGTGCTGGGCGAGGATGTCGGCCGGCGTGACGACGTTGCCCTTCGACTTCGACATCTTCTTGCGGTCGGGGTCGACGATGAAGCCCGAGATCGCGGCATCCGTCCACGGCGCGCGGCCGTCTTCGAGGGCGCTGCGCAGCAGCGTCGAGAACAGCCAGGTGCGGATGATGTCCTGGCCCTGGGGGCGCAGGTCGAACGGCGCGACGAGGTCCCACAGCTCCGGGTCGCGGTCCCAGCCGCCCGCGAGCTGCGGCGTGAGAGACGAGGTCGCCCAGGTGTCGAAGATGTCGTTCTCGCCCTCGAAGCCGCCCGGCACGCCGCGCTGGTCGGCCGAGTAGCCCGGGGGCACGTCGGTGGACGGGTCGATGGGCAGCGATGCGTGTTCGGGCGTCAGCACGCGGTCGTAGTCGCGCTCGCCGTTCTCGTCGAGCGCGTACCAGACGGGGATCGGCACGCCGAAGAATCGCTGGCGCGAGACGAGCCAGTCGCCGGTGAGGCCGTTGGTCCAGTTCTCGAAGCGCACGCGCATGAAGTCCGGGTGCCACGACATCTGCTTGCCGAGCGCGATGAGCCGATCGCGCAGAGCCTCGTCGCGGGCGCCGTTGCGGATGTACCACTGGCGCGTCGAGACGATCTCCATCGGGCGATCGCCCTTCTCGTAGAACTTCACGACGTGGGAGAACGGCTTGGGGTCGCCGATGAGGTCCCCCGACTCCTGGAGGAGCTCCACCACGCGCTTCTTGGCGCTGAACACCGTCTTGCCGGCGAGTTCGGCGTACGCCGCCTTGCCGGCATCCGTCGCGATCGCCTCGGGCGCCTCGGCGATGACCCGCCCGTCGAGCCCGAGGATGGTGCGGTTGGGCAGGTTCAGCTCGCGCCACCAGATGATGTCGGTCACATCGCCGAACGTGCAGATCATCGCGATGCCGGATCCCTTGTCGGGCTGCGCCAGCGGATGGGCGAGCACGGGCACTTCGACGTCGAACAGCGGCGTGCGCACGGTGGTGCCGAACAGCGGCTGGTAGCGCTCGTCGTCGGGGTGGGCGACCAGCGCGACGCACGCCGGCAGCAGCTCGGGCCGGGTGGTCTCGATGTGCACGTCGCCCGACCCGTCGGCGCGGTGGAACGCGACGCGGTGGAAGGCTGCGGGCTGCTCGCGCTCCTCGAGCTCGGCCTGAGCGATCGCGGTGCGGAAGTCGATGTCCCACATGGTGGGAGCGAGGTCCTGATAGGCCTCGCCGCGCTCGAGGTTGCGCAGGAACGCGCGCTGGCTGGTGCGGATCGTGTCGTCCGAGATCGTGCGGTACGTCTGGGTCCAGTCCACGCTCAGGCCGAGCTGACGGAAGAGAGCCTCGAAGTGCTTCTCGTCCTCGACGGTGAGCTTCTCGCAGAGGTCGATGAAGTTGCGGCGACTGACGGGCACCTGGTCGGCCGCGCGGCTGGACTTGTTGTCGCCGCCTTCGAACGGCGGTGTGAAGCCGGCGTCGTAGGGAAGAGACGGGTCGCAGCGCACGCCGTAGTAGTTCTGCACGCGGCGCTCGGTCGGCAGTCCGTTGTCGTCCCAGCCCATCGGGTAGAAGACGGTCTTGCCCCGCATGCGCTCGTACCGGACCTTGAGGTCGGTGTGAGTGAACGAGAACACGTGCCCGATGTGCAGGCTTCCGGAGGCCGTCGGCGGGGGAGTGTCGACCGAGTAGACGCCCCCGCGACCCACCTGCGCCGCACGGGCGCGGTCGAAGAGGTACGTGCCCTGCGCGGACCACGCGGCATCCCACTTCTCTTCGAGGCCCTCCAGTGCGGGCTTGTCCGGAATCTGTCCCTGAACGGGGCGGGCGTCGGTCATGGAGAACTCCTCGAGCGATATGTGCGGCACTGTGTGAGCGTGCCTGAGTGTGGGATGTCGCTCGATTCTAGCCCGGGGTGCTCCTACCCCGGAAAAGCGGACGGATGCCGGGGTCACCGGCATCCGCCCCGCTTCACGCGTTCGCGGTGGCGGTCGCCGGGTCGGTCGCCAGCTCCGGCTCGACACCGCGGCGGGCCGCCAGCCACGCCGACACCAGCGTGACGGCCGACATGATCGCGAGGATCACCCCGGGATGCCACCACGCGTAGCCGGTGCCCTCACCCAGGATCAGGGTGAGGTACGGCACGAAGCCGCTGATCGTCGCGGCGAGGGCGTAGGAGAACGACAGCGCCGAGTAGCGGAAGCTGTCGGGGAACAGATCGTTCATGAGACCGCCGAGCGCCGCCCACGCCATGGTGGGGAGGATGCCGCCGACGATCATCGTTCCGACGAGGATCGGGAAGGTCGCGAACTGCAGCAGGAAGTACATCGGGAAGGTGATGAGCAGCGTCCCCAGCGCGCCCCACGCCACGACGTTCGCCGAGCCGACCCGGCTCGCCCAGGCACCGAAGAGCGGGATGGTGATGAGCTGCAGCAGGCCGCCGATCGTGGTGGCGACGAGCAGATCCTGGAAGCTGAAGCCGAGCTGGGCCACGCCGTAGTTGACGGTGTACGTGTTCATCAGCGAATACGACCCGATGCCCAGGAGCGCCGCACCGATGGCGATCGCCATCGCCCCGGGGCGCTTGGCGAACATCGTGAGGAACGGCACCCGGTCGCGACGGCCTTCGGCGACGACGCTGCGGAACACGGGCGTCTCGGAGATGGACCAGCGCAGGTACAGCGACACCAGCAGCAGCGGCAGCGCGAGGAGGAACGGGATGCGCCAGCCCCACTCTGCGATCTGCTCGGCGGGGAGCACCGCGGTCAGGACGAGGAACACCGCGGCCGAGAGGATGGAGCCGACGGGGGAGCCGAGCTGCGGGACGGCGGCGTAGAACGCGCGCTTGAGGGGACCGGAGTTCTCGGTGGCGATGAGGATGGATCCGCCCCATTCGCCCCCGAGCGAGAGACCCTGGACGATGCGCAGGAGGATCAGGAGCACCGCGCCGATCCAGCCCGCCTGCGCGTAGGTCGGCAGCAGGCCGATGAGGCCGGTCGCGATGCCCATGATGGCGACGGTCCACAGCAGCGTCGCGCGACGGCCCACCCGGTCGCCCATGTACCCGAAGATGATCGCGCCCACGGGCCGCACGACGAACGCGAGGGCGATCGTCAGGAAGGCGGCGCTCGTCGCGCCGAACGCGCCGAGCGGATCGAAGAACAGCGGTCCGACGAAGAAGGCCGAGAAGTAGGCGAAGAGGTAGAAGTCGAACGACTCCAGGGAGGTGCCGACCATCGATGCCCACGCGACGCGGCGCGTGGGTGTTGCTTCGGGTGCGGCGGCGGATGCGGGTGCGGCGGCGGTCACGGACGTCAATCTTGGCACGAGTCCAGAAACCGCGGCGGCGCCCTCCGCATTCCCCCTTGCGCGCCCACGGTAGAATCGTCGGACCAGCGCGGATCCGGCCATCACCGGGGAGCTCTCGGAAGAACAGGACTCCGGTCCCCATTAGAACCGAGCGGGTCAGGCCCGTCACAGCCGCAGTGAGAGAGGGCGCTCGGTCCCGGAGCCTGTCGAAGGGCCCGAGCCGCCAATGCAGGGTGGTACCGCGGTCGGTCTGGACTCCAGACGGGTCGTCCCCGCAGGAAGCACACGAGCGAGCACCTGCGAGAGAAGATGACCTACCCCCGCCCTTCCGCCTTCGGGCCCGCGGCCGACCCCTCGACGACCTCGGCGGCCGGAGTGAGCCCCGTCGTCCCCAGCCCTCGCTTCCCCGAGATCGAGCGCGAGACGCTCGCGTTCTGGGAGGCCGACCAGACCTTCCGCGCCTCGATCGACCAGCGCGACGGCGCAGAGGAGTGGGTCTTCTACGACGGCCCGCCCTTCGCGAACGGCCTCCCGCACTACGGCCACCTCCTGACCGGCTACGCGAAGGACCTCTTCCCGCGCTTCCAGACGATGCGCGGCAAGAAGGTCGACCGCGTGTTCGGCTGGGACACCCACGGTCTTCCCGCCGAACTCGAGGCGATGAAGCAGCTCGGCATCACCGAGAAGAGCGAGATCGAGGCGATGGGGATCGCCGCGTTCAACGCCAAGTCGCGCGAGTCCGTGCTTGCCTACACACGCGAGTGGGAGGACTACGTCACCCGCCAGGCGCGGTGGGTGGACTTCGAGCGCGGCTACAAGACGCTCGACCTCAGCTACATGGAGTCCGTGCTCTGGGCGTTCAAGACGATCTACGACAAGGGCCTCGCCTACGAGGGGCATCGCGTGCTGCCCTACTGCTGGCGCGACGAGACGCCGCTGTCGGCGCACGAGCTGCGCATGGACGACGACGTCTACAAGATGCGTCAGGACCCGTCGGTGACGGTCACCTTCCCGCTGACGGGAGTGAAGGCCGAGGCCCTCGGGCTCACCGCCGTGCGTGCGCTCGCGTGGACGACGACCCCGTGGACCCTGCCGACCAACTTCGCCCTCGCCGTGGGTCCCGACATCCGCTATGTCGTGCTGCCCGGCGGGCCGAACGGCGCTGCCGACGTGCACCGCGACGACGAGCCCGCCGAGGCGGAGTCGCACCGCTACCTCCTCGCCGAGGAGCTCCTCGCCGGCTACGCGAAGGACCTGGGCTACGACTCGGTGGAAGCCGCCCGCGCGGCTATCGAGCAGACCTTCCTGGGTGCCGACCTCCAGGACGTCACCTACGACCGCCTCTTCGACTACTACGCCGACGCGGCGACGTGGGGCACCCAGGGCGCCTGGCGGATCCTCGTCGACGACTACGTCACGACCGGTGACGGCACGGGAATCGTCCACCAGGCGCCGGCCTACGGCGAGGACGACCAGCGGGTCACCGAGGCCGCCGGCATCCCGCTCATCATGAGCCTCGATGACGGCGGACGCTTCCTCCCGCAGGTGACGGATGTCGCGGGCGAGCTGTGGATGGACGCCAACCGTCCGCTGATCCGGCTGCTGCGCCAGGAGGGGCGCCTGCTCCGCGAGGCGAGCTACGAGCACTCGTACCCGCACTGCTGGCGGTGCCGGAACCCCCTCATCTACCGCGCGGTGTCGAGCTGGTTCGTCCGCGTCACCGAGATCAAGGACCGCATGCTCGCGGGCAACGAGCAGATCACCTGGGTGCCTGAGAACGTCAAGCACGGCCAGTTCGGCAAGTGGCTGGAAGGAGCGCGCGACTGGTCGATCAGCCGCAATCGGTACTGGGGCTCGCCCATCCCGGTGTGGAAGAGCGACGACCCCGAGCACCCCCGCGTCGATGTGTACGGCTCGCTCGAGGACCTCGAGCGCGACTTCGGCCGCCTGCCCCGCAACGCCGAGGGCGAGGTCGATCTGCACCGCCCGTACATCGACGACCTCACGCGTCCGAATCCCGACGACCCGACGGGCCGATCGACCATGCGCCGGATCGAGGACGTGTTCGACGTCTGGTTCGACTCCGGGTCGATGCCCTACGCGCAGGTGCACTACCCGTTCGAGAACCAGCAGTGGTTCGACGAGCACTCGCCGGCGGACTTCATCGTCGAGTACATCGGGCAGACTCGCGGCTGGTTCTACGTGATGCACGTGCTCTCCACCGCGCTGTTCGACCGTCCGGCGTTCACCGGCGTGTCGTGCCACGGCATCGTGCTCGGCAGCGACGGACAGAAGATGTCGAAGTCGCTGCGGAACTACCCCGACGTCAGCGAGGTCTTCGACCGCGACGGCTCCGACGCGATGCGCTGGTTCCTGATGTCGAGCTCGGTGCTGCGCGGCGGCAACCTCATCGTCACCGAGGAGGGCATCCGCGCGGGCGTCCGGGAGTTCCTGCTCCCGCTGTGGAACGCGTGGTACTTCTTCGCGACCTACGCCAACGCGGCCGGCGCGGCCCCGGACGGCGGGTCGGGCGAGGGCTACCAGGCGACGTGGCGCACCGATTCGACCGACGTCCTCGACCGCTACATCCTGGCGCTCACGGGCGACGTGGTGCGCGACGTGGCCGCCGACCTCGAAGTGCTCGACTCCACGCTCGCGGCGGCGAAGCTTCGCGACTTCGCCGAGGCGCTGACCAACTGGTACATCCGCCGCTCGCGCGACCGCTTCTGGGTAGGCGTGTCAGACGACCCGAAGAGCCGCGAGGCGTTCGACACGCTCTACACCGTGCTCGAGACGCTGACCCGCGTCGCCGCACCGCTCATCCCGCTGGTGTCCGAGCGGATCTGGCAGGGGCTCACCGGTGGGCGCAGCGTGCACCTTCAGGACTGGCCCGACGCCGACGCCTTCCCGGCGGCCGACGACATCCGCGCCGCGATGGACGCGGTGCGCGAGGCATCCAGCGTCGCCAATGCCCTGCGCAAGAAGGAGGGCCGTCGCGTGCGCCTGCCGCTTCCCACCCTGACGGTCGCGGTTGCCGATGCCGCGTCCCTCGGCCAGTTCGACGGCATCCTGCGCGACGAGCTCAATGTGAAATCGGTCGAGCTGATCGAGCTCGGCGACGACGTCTCGGAGCGCTACGGCATCAGCAAGCGCCTGTCGGTGAACGCGCGCGCGGCCGGGCCCCGCCTCGGCAAGCAGGTGCAGCACGTCATCGCCGGCGCGAAGGCGGGCGTGTGGGAGGAGCGCGACGGCGGCGTGGTCGTCGACGGCATCGCCCTCGAACCGGGGGAGTACGAGCTCACCCTCGAGGCGGGTGGGGTCGCCGAAGGCACGGCGATCGCCCTGCTCGCGGGCGAAGGATTCGTGCTGCTCGACACGACGACGACGCCCGAGCTCGAAGCCGAAGGGCTGGCGCGCGACGTCATCCGCGCCGTGCAGGACACGCGCAAGGCGGCGGGCTTCGACGTGAGCGACCGCATCCGACTGGGACTGCTGTTCGACGAGGCCGCCGACGGCGAGGCCGTCGCATCCGCCTTCGAGGCGGCCGACGTCGCCGGCGAGACCCTGGCGGTCGCGCACTCGGTGCGCACCCGCACGGCGGAGCTCGCCACCGCGGGCGACGGACAGGCGCCCGTGGAGTATGAGGCTGTGATCGACGCGGGCACGTACGCGAACCGCGGCGCCTTCACGGTCTCGGTCGGACGGACGGGGGCCTCGGCATGAGCGACCGCGACCGCCGCCGCGCCGACGCCGTCTACGAGGCGCTGCTCCAGAGGCAGGGCGAGCGGTGGGTGCAGCCGCGCGTCGAGCGCACCCGCCGCGTGCTCGAGCTTCTCGATGACCCGCAGAAGACGTACCGCGTGGTCCACGTGACGGGGACGAACGGCAAGACGTCGACGAGCCGCATGATCGAGAGCCTGGTGCGCGCGCACGGCCTGCGCACCGGCCTCTTCACGAGCCCGCACCTCGAGCGCTTCACCGAACGGATCATGGTCGACGGCGAGCCGATCGACGATGCCGCCGTCGCCGATGCGTGGGACGAGATCGAGCCGTTCGTGGACATCGTCGACGCCGAGCTCGAGGCGAACGGCGATGCGCCGCTCACGTTCTTCGAGCTGCTCACGGTCCTGGCCTTCGTCGCCTTCGCCGACGCGCCGATCGACGTTCTCGTGCTCGAGGTGGGGATGGGCGGGTCCTGGGACTCGACGAACACCGCCGACGGCGACGTCGCGGTGTTCGCACCCATCGACCTCGACCACGCCGACCGCCTGGGCGACACCATCGCCGAGATCGCGCACGTCAAGGCCGGCATCATCAAGGACGGCGCCGCCGTCGTCTCGGCGCGACAGGATGCCGCCGCCGAGGCGGTGCTGCGCGAAGCCGCTGAGGCGCAGGGCGCCACGATCGCGTTCGAAGGCGGCGAGTTCGCGCTCGCCCAGCAGCGGCTCGCCGTCGGCGGGCAGCAGATCACGGTCAGAGGTCTTGCCGGCACCTACGAGGACGAGTACCTGCCGCTCTACGGCGGGCACCAGGGATTCAACGCCGCCCTGGCCATCGCCGCCGTGGAATCGCTCGTGGGCGGCGGCTCCCAGCGCATCGCGGGGGACGTCCTGGCCGAGGGCCTCGGAAGCGTCACCTCACCCGGCCGTCTGCAGCTGGTCGGGGCGAACCCGACGGTGCTCGTCGACGCGGCACACAACCCCCACGGCGCGCGGGCTCTCGTCACCGCACTGCGGGAGGCCTTCGACTTCGACGAGTGGGGCGTGGTGCTGGGGGTGCTCTCCGACAAGGACGCCGCCGGCATCGTCGCCGAGCTCGCGCCGGTCGCGGCGCAGGTGTTCGCGACGGCGCCCGACTCGGACCGCGCCGAGGATGCCGACGCGATCGCGGATCTGGCCGAGGGTCACGATCTGCGCGTCACGGTGCACCGCGACCTCGCCGACGCCGCCGACGCGGCGAGGGCGTGGGCTGCGGCATCCGATCGCCGCGCCGTGGTCATCGCGGGCTCGGTCGTGCTCGCGGGCGAGGCGCTCGCCCTCGCGAGCGCGGACGACTGGAAGGCAGGGTGGAAGCAGTGAGCGCCGAGGGGCAGCCGAAGCCCCGCCGGCCCCGGGGCGCCGCCGAGTCGCTCGCGACCATCGTGCTCGGCTTCGAGTCGATCATCGCGTTCCTCGCGGGACTCGTGATCTACGGCCTCAAGGCGCTGCCCACGGGCATCGAGCCGTGGTGGGGCATCGTCGCGGGCTCCGTGGTCGCGGTGCTGATGATTGCGACGACCCGCGTCGTGCGCTACACCTGGGGGATCGCGCTCGGCTGGGTGCTGCAGGCCGTCGTGGCGCTCGGCGCCCTCCTCGTTCCCGCACTCGCGCTCGTCGCCCTCATTTTCGGCGGCATGTACGGGTATGCGACGATCAAGGGGGCAGCTCTCGACCGGCGCAATGCGCGCCTCGCGGCCCATCCTCCCGAAGAGCACTGACCCCCGAACAAGCCTGACCCCCGAAACGGAGACTCGCATGGCCATCGAAGAGACCCTCGTCCTCGTCAAGCCGGACGGCGTCGCTCGCGGCCTCACCGGCGCGATCCTCGCCCGCATCGAGGCGAAGGGGTACGCCCTCGTCGACATCCGGCTGGTCGAGCCCGACCGAGAGCGGCTCGAGCGCCACTACGCCGAGCACGAGGGCAAGCCGTTCTACGAGCCTCTGCTCGAGTTCATGATGTCGGGCCCGTCGGTCGCCATCCGTCTCGCCGGCAACCGCGTCATCGAGGGCTTCCGGTCCCTCGGCGGCACGACCGATCCGACGACGGCCGCTCCGGGCACGATCCGCGGCGATTACGGACGCGACTGGGGACTCAAGGTCCAGCAGAACCTCGTCCACGGCTCCGACAGCACCGAGTCCGCCGCGCGCGAGCTCGAGATCTGGTTCAGCTGACCGCTGTCGCGGCCGGTCTCCGTGCGACGCGCGGGGGCTAGCCGAACAGCGTCTGCCAGATGTTGACGACCGCGTTCATCTCCAGCTGGGCCAGCAGCAGGATGACGGCGTAGCTGAGGATCGCAGCCAGGGGCACCCAGGCCATCAGCCGGTCGGCGACGTGGCGAACGCGCTCCGATGCGGGAACCTGGCCGGAGCGCAGCATGTGGAGGGTCACCGCGTAGAAGGTCGGGATCGTCACCGACCATGTCACCATGCACCACGGGCAGAGGGTGTGCAGGTCGTAGAGGCTCTGGCTGATGAGCCAGATGACGAAGCCGAACGCGAACGCGATCCCTGCCCAGAAGCACCACCAGAACCAGCGGGCGAAGCGCGCGCGGGCGAGGATCGCCATCCCGACCACGATGGGCGCCACCCAGCCCGCGATGCCGAGGAGCGGGTTGGGGAAGCCGAACACGCTGCCCTGCCACGAGTCGAGGTTGGCGGTGCACTGCACCAGCACGCTCAGGTCGCACGAGGCGATGGCGTCGGGGTCCGCGAGCTTCTCGAGCTTCTCGACCGTCAGCGCGAAGGCCGCCCACCAGCCGACGACTCCGGCGATGACGAGCCATATGGCGAGCCCGGTGGGACGGGTGTGGTTCTGCTGGTCGGGCATGCCTCGGATTATGGCACCGGGATCTGCACGGATGCCGCACCACGGCGCCGTGCAAATCGACCGGCTGCGGCGTGGGGAACGCGCTGCGCGGCCGCGAATGGGCATTCTGGCGGGGTAGGTGCGATAATGGGGGGCGATGACTCACGGCCGCGCCGTGACGATCATCACCAGAAGACTTCAGGGCGACGAATGCCCTTGGCAGCGCGAGCATCCGCTGAGAGCCGAGCTCCGCTGCAGACCGAGTGAGTTCGCGGCACCGCCCCGTCCGGAGGGGCATGGGCGGCGCCGCACGAGATTTCGCCGGGCGACGCGCGGTGCCGCCCCGCTAGGAGTACGCCAGTGATGGCTGATGGAAACGATGCAGAATTCACCCCTCAGACCGAACCGGATGCGCCGCTGACGCCAGCGGACGAGTCCGTCGAGGTCGATGCGGAGGCGGAGTCCCCGGCCGAAGCGCCGGCGGCCCCGCAGGAGAGCGCGCAGGCCGAGGCGCCCGCCGAAGCGGGCGAGCCCGAGGCGAGTGAGCAGCAGCCTGACGAAGTGACGGGCGAGGCCGACGCGGACCACGTCGCGGTGACTGATGCCGATGCCGGGCCGACGGTCGAGGCGCCCGAAGAGGCGGCGAAGGCCGAAGACGCGCCGAAGGCCGAGGATGCCCCGAAGGCCGAGGACGCGCCGAAGGCCGAGGACGCGCCGAAGGCCGAGGATGAGCCGCAGGGCCTGCAGGCGTCCGACGAGCCGGAGCAGCAGGCCGAGGAGCCGCAGACCCCGCAGGAGCCGCAGCCGGCCGAGGAGCCGCAGGCCCCCGCCGAGCCGGAGCCGGTGACCGCCCAGAGCCTGGGACTTCTGCCCGATGTCTTCGTGTCGGCTGTCTCGACGCAGCTGCACTTCTACGCTCCCGAGATCGTGGTGCTGCCCGCCCGCGCCGGGCGCACGCAGCCCGAGCCCGCGCCCGAGGCGGACAGCGCAGCGTCGACCAGCTCGCGCCGCCGCAGCCGTCGTCGCGGCGGAGAGGGCCGGGACGAGGCATCCGGCGCGTCCGACGAGCCGAAGCAGCCGCAGCAGACGCGCCAGCGCGCCGTCGAGCTCATCACCGAGCCGCAGCGCATCAAGGGCTCCACGCGCCTGGAGGCCAAGAAGCAGCGCCGCCGCGACGGCCGCGAGGCGGGCCGCCGCCGCGCCGTCGTGACTGAGGCCGAGTTCCTCGCGCGCCGCGAGGCCGTCGACCGCGACATGATCGTGCGCTCGCGCAACGGCCGCATCCAGATCGCCGTGCTCGAAGACAACGTGCTCGTCGAGCACTACGTCGCCCGCAACCAGGACGCGTCGCTCATCGGCAACGTCTACCTCGGCCGGGTGCAGAACGTGCTGCCCAGCATGGAGGCGGCGTTCGTCGACATCGGCCGCGGCCGCAACGCCGTGCTGTACTCGGGCGAAGTGGACTGGGACGCCGTCGAGACCGGCAACCAGCCCCGTCGCATCGAGCTCGCGCTCAAGACCGGCGACCGCGTGCTGGTCCAGGTCACGAAGGATCCGGTCGGCCACAAGGGCGCCCGTCTGACGAGCCAGATCTCGCTCCCCGGTCGCTACCTGGTGTACGTGCCGGGCGGCAACATGAACGGCATCTCGCGCAAGCTCCCCGACACCGAGCGCGCCCGCCTGAAGAAGATCCTCAAGGAGGTGCTCCCCGAGTCGTCCGGTGTCATCGTGCGCACCGCGGCCGAGGGCGCCACCGAGGAGCAGCTGACGCGCGATGTGCAGCGTCTCACCAACCAGTGGGAGCACATCTCGAAGCAGATCGAGACGATCCAAGCGCCGTCGCTGCTGCACTCCGAGCCGGACCTCCTCGTCAAGATCGTCCGCGACGTCTTCAACGAGGACTTCTCGAAGATGCTCATCCAGGGCGACGACGCGCATCACACGATCTCGAAGTACCTCGAGTCCGTCGCGCCCGACCTCCTCGAGCGCGTCGAGCGCTACGAGGGCGAGCACGACCCGTTCGACGTGTTCCGTGTCACCGAGCAGATCGAGAAGGCGCTCGATCGCAAGGTCTGGCTGCCCTCGGGTGGATCGCTCGTCATCGACCGCACCGAGGCGATGACGGTCGTCGACGTCAACACCGGCAAGTTCGTCGGCTCGGGCGGCAACCTCGAAGAGACCGTCACGAAGAACAACCTCGAGGCTGCGGAGGAGATCGTCCGGCAGCTGCGGCTGCGCGACATCGGCGGCATCATCGTCGTCGACTTCATCGACATGGTGCTCGAGTCCAACCGCGACCTCGTGCTGCGGCGCCTCGTCGAATGCCTGAGCCGCGACCGCACCAAGCACCAGGTCGCCGAGGTGACCTCGCTCGGTCTCGTGCAGATGACCCGCAAGAAGCTCGGTCTCGGGCTCCTCGAGACCTTCAGCGAGGCGTGCGAGGTGTGCGCCGGCCGCGGGCTCATCGTCCACCACGACCCGGTCGTGAAGCACCGCGCACCGGCCGCCGGTGCTCCGTCCTCCTCCTCGGGCCGTCGCCCGCGCGGCGGGTCTCCCGCGCCGTCCGCCGGCGGCTCGAACGGCACTCACGTCATCACCGAGGGCGTGAAGTCGGCGCTGGCACAGATCGCGGCATCCACGATCCATCACAACGATGAGGCCGCGCCCGCCGAGGCCGCGCCGGTCGCCGAGCCTGCCCCCGCCGAGCGCCCGAAGAAGCAGCGCAAGAAGCGCCAGGACTCCCGCGCCAAGAAGGAGGCGCGCACCGAGAAGGACCTGCTCCTGGATTCGGTGCTCAACGCGCTCCCCGAGCCGAAGGCGCCCGGTCAGGGTCGCTCGCGGCGACGGGTCACCACGGCTGCGCTCACCGGAACGCCCGTTCCGCACACTCCGTCCGAGGACTGAGCAGCACGCGCCCCTGTCCGGCTCCGGCCGGGCAGGGGCGCGTGCTCTGTCGCCCGGGCCGCGCGCTCGATAATCTGGGCGCCCGGGGAACGGAGGCGCGATGGCGCGCTACATGTTCGTGACGTGGGACGGTGGCGGCAACCGCATGCCCACCATCGCCGTCGCGCGCGCACTCGCGGAGCGCGGTCATGACGTGCGGGTGCTCGGACACGACGCGCAGGCCGCAGCGTTCCGGGCCGCCGGTCTGCGCTTCACGCCCTACCCGAGCGCCCCCGGCTTCGTGCTCGACCCCCGACCCGCAGGACTGCTGGGGCTGTTCACCGACAGGGGACTGGCTGACGACACCGTCGCCCAGCTCGCGGCGAATCCCGTCGACGTGGTGGTCGTGGACTGCATGCTCCTGAGCGTGCTGGATGTGCTCGACCGGATGGACCAGCGCTTCGCGATCCTCGAGCACACTCTGCACGACTTCCTGGCCCGCGGCGCCCGGGCGCTGGCGGTGCTGGTCTGGCCCCGGGGTGTGCGCGTCAGCCGACCGCGATCCCACGCGGCACCGATCGTGGTGGCATCCGTTCCGAGTCTTCGTGTGCCCTTCCCCGCGCAGCCGGCGCTCTCGGCCGCACCGGGAACCGTGGTCTACGCGGGTGCCATGACACCGGCGGTCGCCGCGCACCCGGCGCAGCCGACGGTGGTGCTGAGCCTCAGCACGTTCCGGTTCGCCGGACTGGTGGCCTCGTGGCAGCGCGTGCTCGACGCCGTCGACGGCCTGGAAGCCCACGTCGTCGCGACACTGGGCCCCGCGCTGAGGGCGGGGGAGGTGCGGGTGCCGGCCGGTGTCGAAGTGCACGAATGGATGCCGCACGAGCAGGTTCTCCCGCGGGCATCGCTGGTCGTCGGCCATGGTGGGCATGGGACGACGCTCGCCGCGCTGGCTCACGGCGTGCCGGTGCTGGCTCTGCCGCTGGATGCCACGTCGGACCAGCCGCGCATCGCGAGGGCGGTGACCTCGGCGGGGGTGGGGGAGACTCTGCCGAGCCGATCGGGGCCACACGCGATCCGGGCGACTGTGGAGCGGATGCTCGCGAGCAGCGCGCTGCACTCGCGTGCCGAGCGCCTGGGCGCGGCCATCAGAGAGCTGGACGGGCCGCGACGGGCCGCCGACGTGCTCGAGCTGTCGGCATCCGCCCGCGGGTGAAGAGATCAGTGACGGTCACGGGCGCGCACCCGGAGACCGGACGCGATCAGCCGCCGCACCAGTTCGTGGCCGCTGACGTGCTCGGCTCCCGCCGCGACCAGGCGCGCGTGCGCCTCTTCGGGCACGTCGTAGTGATCGAGGTCGAAACCGCGGCGGGGGATCCCGTTCGCCGCGGCGAAGGCGTGGAGTTCGTCGAGGTCGGTGTCCGTCACCAAGTGCGCCCACAGACGCCCATGGGCCGGCCAGCGCGGATCGTCGATCAGGATCGCCACGAGCAGATCCTACGCACCGGATGCCACGACACGGTGCTGCCCGCTTTCGCGGACTGATCCGGCATCTGGTAAAGTGGACCCTTGGTGCGTCGAGAAATCCGCACCAAGTCTTTCATGACGTCCTGAGCGCGTGCGCGTGCTCCCAGAAGAAACAGGTGTGAAGTGGTTTACGCAGTTGTGCGCGCCGGTGGCCGGCAGGAGAAGGTCGAGGTCGGCACGATCGTCGTTCTCGACCGCCAGGCCGCGAAGGTCGGCGACAAGATCGAGCTCCCCGCGGTGCTCTTCGTCGACGGTGACACCGTCACGACCGACGCCGACAAGCTCGCGAAGGTCACCGTGACCGCCGAGGTGCTCGGCGAGGAGCGCGGCCCGAAGATCGTGATCCAGAAGTTCAAGAACAAGACCGGCTACAAGAAGCGCCAGGGCCACCGTCAGGACCTCACGCGCGTCAAGGTCACCGGCATCAAGTAAAGCCACAGGAGACGCAGAGATGGCACACAAAAAGGGCGCAAGCTCCACCCGCAACGGTCGTGACTCCAACGCACAGCGCCTCGGCGTGAAGCGTTTCGGTGGCCAGGCCGTCAACGCCGGCGAGATCCTCGTCCGCCAGCGTGGCACCCACTTCCACCCCGGCGCCAACGTCGGCCGCGGTGGCGACGACACGCTGTTCGCACTCGCTGCGGGCGCGGTCGAGTTCGGCCACAAGGGCGGCCGCAAGGTCGTCAACGTCGTGGCGGTCGCGGAGTAAGCCTTCGACAGGCTCATGCACCGCGACAGTGGCGCACACTTCCGGAAGGGGCGGGCTTCGGCTCGCCCCTTTCCCTTATTCCCATCCCGGATCACCGGGAAGCACCCACACCTGAGGGGGACCGCATGGTCACGTTCGTCGACCGGGTGACGCTGCACCTGCGCGCCGGCAAGGGCGGCAACGGCTGCGTGTCGGTCAAGCGCGAGAAGTTCAAGCCGCTCGCCGGCCCCGACGGGGGCAACGGCGGCCACGGCGGCGATGTCGTGCTCGTCGCCGACCCGCAGGTGACGACGCTGCTGTCGTACCACCACTCGCCGCACCGCTCGAGCGGCAACGGCGGCTTCGGCATGGGCGATCACCGCTCCGGTGCCGCGGGCGAGCCGCTCGTGCTGCCGGTTCCCGTGGGCACGGTCGTGAAGGACACCTCCGGTGAGGTGCTCGTCGACATGATCGAGCCCGGGATGCGGTTCGTCGCGGCGCCGGGCGGCCTCGGCGGTCTCGGCAACGCCGCGCTCGCCAATCCGAAGCGCAAGGCCCCCGGTTTCGCACTGCTCGGCACGCCGGGCTGGGAGGGCGACGTCCTCCTCGAGCTCAAGACCGTCGCCGACGTGGCGCTGGTGGGCTTCCCGTCCGCCGGCAAGTCGAGCCTGATCGCCGCGATCTCGGCCGCGCGGCCCAAGATCGCCGAGTACCCCTTCACCACGCTCCACCCGAACCTCGGTGTCGTCCAGGCGGGCGAGCAGCGCTTCACCGTGGCCGATGTGCCCGGTCTCATCGAGGGTGCGAGCGAGGGCAAGGGGCTCGGTCTCGAGTTCCTCCGCCACGTGGAGCGCTGCACGGCGCTCGTGCACGTGCTCGACTGCGCGACGCTCGACCCGGGCCGCGACCCGCTCACCGACCTCGACGTCATCACCGCGGAGCTCGCCGCGTATCCCGTGCCCGAAGGCCAGACGCCGCTCCTCGAGCGCCCGCAACTCGTGGCGCTCAACAAGGTCGACGTGCCGGAGGCGAAGGAGCTGGCCGACCTGGTGCGGCCCGACCTCGAGGCCCGCGGCTTCCGCGTGTTCGAGATCTCGACCGTGAGCCATGAAGGACTCCGGCAGCTGACCTTCGCGCTCGGCGACATCGTGGCGCAGCATCGTGCCGAGCAGGCAGCCGCCCCGGCGCCCGAGCGCATCGTCGTGCGCCCGAAGGGCGCCCAGAAGGAGTTCGCGGTCCGTGTCGAGGGCGGGACGTACGGCAACATCTACCGCATCCTCGGCGAGAAGCCGCTCAAGTGGGTGCAGCAGACCGACTTCCAGAACGAGGAGGCTGTGGGCTACCTCGGTGATCGCCTCGAGAAGCTGGGCGTCGAGGACGAGCTCTTCCGGGCCGGCGCGACGCCCGGTGCCACCGTCGTGATCGGCGAGGGCGACGGCATCGTGTTCGACTGGGAGCCGTCGATCTCGTCCACGGCCGAGCTCATGACCGCGCCGCGCGGCACCGACCCGCGCCTGCTTCGCGACACGCGTCGCACGACCTCGGAGCGTCGCGAGAAGTACCACGACCGCATGGACGCGAAGGCCGAGGCCCGCGCCGAGCTGGAGGCCGAGCGCCTCGCCGAGCGAGGCTGGGACGACGAGGAGGCCGAGTGAGCGCGCACGAGAGGCGTGACCTGCCCCTCGCGCGCCGGGTCGTCGTCAAAGTCGGCTCGTCCTCCATCAGCGGCGACAACGCCCACAAGATCAAGCCGCTCGTCGACGCTCTCGCTGCGGCGCACGGCCGTGGCACCGAGGTGGTCCTCGTCTCGTCCGGCGCGATCGCGACCGGCATGCCGTACCTGCTGCTCGACGAGCGCCCCAGCGACCTCGCCACACAGCAGGCCGCGGCGGCGGTGGGCCAGAACGTGCTCATCTACCGCTACCAGGAGGCGCTGCGGCCGTTCCGGATCGTGGCGGGGCAGGTGCTGCTCACCGCCGGCGACCTCGAGAACGCGACGCACCGCTCGAACGCGCGGCGTGCGATGGAGCGCCTGCTCGGCCTGCGGATCCTCCCCATCGTCAACGAGAACGACACCGTCGCCACGCACGAGATCCGCTTCGGCGACAACGACCGCCTTGCAGCCCTCGTGGCACAGCTGATCGGCGCGGACGCGCTCGTGCTGCTCAGCGACATCGAGTGCCTCTACACGCGTCCGCCGGACGAGCCCGGCGCGCTGCCGATCCCGCACGTGTCCTACGGCGACGACCTGCACGGATTCGAGTTCGGATCGGTGGTCGTCAACAGTGTCGGCACCGGGGGAGCGGCCACCAAGGTATCCGCCGCGCGGCTGGCCGCGGCATCCGGAATCGGCGTCCTCGTGACCAGTGCCGACCTGGTAGGCGAAGCGCTCTCGGGCGACGAGATCGGCACGTGGTTCCAGCCCAATCCTGAGCCCGCGGCGCCCGCCGCGACCGGGCCCGTGCGCACCGCGGTCGATAGACTGGGCGGATGACCACCACCGCCACGACGGCACGGGAACGGATGCTGCTGGCCAAGGACGCCGCCCGCAGCATCGGCCTCCTCGGCGACGACGCGAAGCGCGACGCCCTCCTCTCGATCGCGGACGCGATCGAGGCGGCCACCCCGCAGATCGTGGCGGCCAACGCCGAGGACCTCGAGCACGGACGCGCCACCGGGCTCTCCACCGCGCTGCAGGACCGCCTCCGCCTGGACGAGCCGCGCGTCGCGGCACTCGCCTCGGCGGTGCGCGAGATCGCGGCCCTTCCCGACCCGGTCGGACGCGTCCTCGACGAGCGCACGCTGTCCAACGGCGTATCGCTGACCAAGGTCGCGGTGCCGTTCGGCGTCGTCGGCTCGATCTACGAGGCCCGGCCGAACGTCACGGTCGACATCGCGGCCCTCGCCCTTCGATCGGGCAACGCGGTCGTGCTGCGCGGCGGGACCGCCGCCGAGCACACCAACGCCGCTCTCGTGCGTGCGATGCGCGGTGCGCTGGCCGAGCGGGGCATCGACCCCGAGGCCATCCAGACCGTCGACGAGTTCGGGCGCGACGGTGCCCGCGAGCTCATGCACGCGCGCGGGATCATCGACGTCCTCGTGCCGCGCGGCAGCGCCCAGCTCATCGAGACGGTCGTCACCGAGTCCTCGGTGCCCGTCATCGAGACCGGCGCCGGAGTCGTTCACATCGTGCTCGACGAGTCCGCCCCGCTCGAGTGGGCTCGCGACATCGTCGTGAACGCGAAGACCCAGCGTCCGAGCGTGTGCAACGCGGTCGAGACGGTCCTCGTGCACCGGAGCGCCGCCGATCGCCTGGTCGGTCCCGTCGTGGAGGCCCTGCAGCAGGGTGGGGTCACCGTGCACGGCGACGAGACGGTTGCGCGCCTCGCGGCCGGCGTGACGCCCGCGACCGACGAGGACTGGGTCACCGAGTATCTGAGCCTCGACCTCGCAATGCGCGTCGTCGACGATCTCGACGAGGCGCTGGACCACATCCGTCGCTACTCGACCCATCACACCGAGTCGATCGTGACGCAGGATGCCGCCAACGAGGCGCGCTTCCTCGCCGAGGTCGACTCCGCCGTCGTGATGGCCAACACGTCGACGCGCTTCACCGACGGCGGCGAGTTCGGCTTCGGCGCCGAGGTGGGCATCTCGACCCAGAAGCTGCACGCCCGGGGTCCCATGGGCCTGGCCGAGCTCACGAGCTCGAAGTGGCTCGCGCGCGGTGCCGGGCAGGTCCGCGTCTGACGGAATAGACTGGTCCAGTCCTGCGCCCCAGAGGCGAACCCGAACGGAGCCCGAATGACACTCGCCACGATCATCGCCCTCGCCGCCGAAGAGGCCGAGCACCACGGCAACGTCGCCCTCGAGACGGTCTGGTACGGCATCGTCGCGATCGTCGTCTTCGGCGTGCTGGCCCTCGTGACCGCGTCGTACCGCAACGTGGCGAACCGCCACTCGCACAAGGCCGAGGCGTACGCCAAGGCACACGCCGACGACGTCCAGCGAGCGGGGCACGGCCACTGAGGCTTGCTGCATGTCGGTGACGACAGCCCCCCGCATCGGGGTCATGGGCGGAACGTTCGACCCCGTGCATCACGGGCACCTCGTGGCCGCCAGTGAGGTGGCTCAGTGGTTCGACCTCGACGAGGTCGTCTTCGTGCCGACGGGTCAGCCGTGGCAGAAGGAAGACGTCTCGCCGAGCGAGCATCGCTACCTCATGACCGTCATCGCGACGGCATCCAATCCCCGCTTCACGGTCAGCCGCGTCGACATCGACCGCGAGGGACCGACTTACACCATCGACACGCTCCGCGATCTGAAGGCCCAGCGCCCGGACGCGGAGCTGTTCTTCATCACGGGCGCCGACGCCATAGCGCAAATTCTCAGTTGGAGAGACCATGATGAGTTGTGGGACCTCGCCCACTTCGTCGCGGTGTCCAGGCCGGGGCATGTCCTGAACACCGACGGCCTGCCCAGCGACGACGTCAGCCAGCTCGAGATCCCCGCCCTCGCCATCTCGTCGACGGACTGCCGCGACCGAGTTCAGCGAGGACACCCCGTGTGGTACCTCGTGCCGGACGGGGTCGTCCAATACATTGCGAAGCACCATCTCTACCGGAGCAAGGAATGAGTACACCCGAGCACCCGGCAACGCCAGCCCTCACGCGGAAGCAGATCCGCGAACTGCGGAACACCGGATCCACGCCGGTGATCGCGCCGCAGACCGACGCCCCCGAAGGCTCGGAGGCCACCGCCCCCTCCGCGGCACCGCCCGCCGCGCCGCCGGTCACCCCGCCGCCGGCGCCCGTCGCCGCCGCCCCGTTCCCACGCCCCGCCGAGCCCGCACCGGTGGCACCCGCGCCGGTGCCCGACGCAGCCGTCGACCTCGGTGTCTCGCCCCTGACCCGCCGGCAGGCGAGGCAGCAGGAGCGGATCCGCACCGCGTCGGTGCCGGTGATAACCCCCGAGGTCGTCGCCGCCCACGCCGCCGCGACCGCAGGTGCGGCTCCCGCGTTCGCGTTCCCGACCGCTCCGCCCGCCGTCGCCCCGTTCCCGGAGCCCGAGCGCCCGCTCTTCGCCCCGCCCCACGACGACTCCGCCGAGGTCTCGACCGACAGCGGCATGCACGCGCTCTTCGGAATCCCTCGCGAGACCGAGGACGCCCGGCCCGCTCCCGCCCCGCGCTGGGAGCCGCCGGCTCCGCCCGCGGCCTCGGTGCCCGCGCCTGCGGCCTCGGTGCCGGCGTTCGCCGCCGAGCCCGCGTTCGTCGCCGAGCCCGCGACCCGCACCACTGACGAGGACGATCTCTCCGACGTGTTCGGCGGCGCCACCGCCGCGCCGGAAGACGCCGACGAATCCGCCGCGCCCAAGGCCGTCAGCCCGCTGCTCGGAGCGAACCTCCTCGACGAGACCCCCGTCGCCGCGGCGCCGCAGGCGGTCGACATGCCGCCGTCCTTCGATCAGCTGCTCTCGCGCACGACCGGGTCGATTGCAATCCCCAACACGCTGATCGTCTCGCAGGCCCCCGAGATCGCGCCGCTGGTCGCCCCGGTCACCGCGACAGGCGAGGTCATCGTCACCGGCACGTTCAACCTGCCCGAAGGGCTCGGGTCGACCGGTCATGCCAAGGGCACCGCCGACGGCAAGGAGATCGACGCCACCCTGGTCGACGGCGAGCTGCCGTCGCACTCGTCGCCCACGCCGATCGCCGCGAGCTCCGCGGTGAGCACGGCGAAGGCGCCCGGCGACGTGATCAAGCCGCCGGCACCCGAGAAGGGCGGCAAGCTCATGATGTCGCTCGCCATCACGGCGGGTGTCCTGGCCCTGGCCCTGGTGGGCGTGCTGATCCTCGCCTTCGTGACGGGAGTCTTCTGATGGTCGCCAGTGCGCAGTCGCACGACATGCTGCAGATCGCCGCGGCCGCGGCGGATGCGAAAGGCGGCGAAGACCTCGTCGCCCTCGACGTGTCGGAACCGCTGCCGCTCGTCGACATCTTCCTGCTGGTCACCGGTCGCAGCGAGCGCAACGTAGCCGCCATCGCCGACGAGATCGAGGACAAGCTGCTCGAGGCAGGGCACAAGCGCCTGCGCCGTGAGGGGCGCGAGGAGTCCCGATGGGTGCTCATCGACTTCGGCGACCTCGTGGTGCACGTGTTCCACGAGCAGGAGCGGGTGTACTACGGCCTGGAGCGACTGTGGAAGGACTGCCCCGTCGTGCCGGTCACGCTGCCCGCCCGCGCGGCCGTCGAGGAGTGAGCCTGGTACGGAGCACCCTTCCGGGTGTTGTAAGCTAGACGAGTTGCCCCGCGAGAGCGGGAACGACATCCGGGCCTGTGGCGCAGCTGGTAGCGCACCTGCATGGCATGCAGGGGGTCAGGGGTTCGAGTCCCCTCAGGTCCACCGGAAAGAGGCCGCCCGACAGGGCGGCCTCTTCCGTTTCCGCCGGCATGATCTCGGGGCGCACCGCTGCCTGCAGCTCTCGGCCGATGAGGGTGCCTCTGGGCCGCACCCGGCGCCCCGCGGTCAGACCATCGCTCCCGTGGGTCGATAGCGGAGCGCGACGGCTCCGGAACGCAATTCGCGGCGATCGACGAGGTCGAGCTGAATCCGCTCGCGAAGCCCGGCGAACAGCGTGGGCCCGTGCCCGGCCAGCACCGGCTGCACCAGGAATTCGTACTCGTCGATCAGTCCCAGGTCGGCCAGAGCGAGCGGCAGGGCGACACCGCCCACCCAGAGCCCCTCGCCCGGTTGCTGCTTCAGCTGCGTGACGGTGCGCTCGAGGTCGCCGCGCAGCAGTTCGGCGTTCCAATCCGCCGCGGTCAGGGTTCTGGAGATGACGTACTTCTCCGCCCGGTCGATGGTCTCGGCGAACGGGATCTGCCACTCGTTCATCCAGTCCGGCCATGCGCCCGTGGAAGGTCGCCGCCACGCAGACTGCATCATCTCGTACGTGACCCGGCCGAAGAGCAGAGCGTCGGCTTCTGCCAGCCGAGCAGCCCAGTACTGCATCGACTCCTCGTCCGGCGGGAGGCCCGCCTCGTGGTGGCAGCAGCCGTCGAGTGTGACGTTGATCGAGTATCGCAACGGCCTCATCGTCTTTCCTCTCTTCATTGGAACGGTCACTCAGTACAACGAACGAGTCGTCCGAGACCGGACACTTCAGCCCAGGCACTTCATGCAAGCTGCGCACACCGACGTCATCAGCGTCCTCGCCCATTGCGCCTGCCGGAGCCGTCGGGGAGGGTGGAACGCATGAGCGCTGTGACCCCCTTCCTCTGGTTCGACGACTCGGCTGAGGAGGCCGTCGCGTTCTACACCGCGCTCGTGCCGGAGTCGGAGATCGTCACGATCGATCGCTACCCCGGCGAAGTGCCGGGCATGGGCGGCAAGGTGATGCACGTGCACTTCCGGCTGGGTGGCCGCGACTACTACGGGATGGACGCCGGCCCGCAGTTCCCCTTCACGGAGGCCGTCTCGCTCTACGTCGCGTGCCGTGACCAGACTGAGGTCGACCGCTACTGGGACGCGCTGACGGCTGACGGCGGCCAGGAGCAGCCGTGCGGTTGGCTCAAGGACCGCTGGGGACTGTCGTGGCAGATCATCCCCGAGCGCCTGGTGGAGCTCATCCGGCATCCCGATCCCGAGATCGCCCACCGCGCCGTCCAGGCGATGCTGCGGATGCGGCGGATCGACCTGGCCGTCCTCGAGGCGGCCGTGGCGGACGGATGACGAGACTTCTCCGCTGGGCGGCCGCCGGAGGTGTCATCCTCGCCTTGAACGCGGCGTCCGCCTGCAGCGCCCCGGCCACCGCGCCCGCACCGTCGTCTCAGGCTCCTTCGGTGGGACCCACACGATCCGCGCCGGCCGAGTCGTGGTGGCGGGTCGGAAGCGTGACGGGCGCCCTCGCGTCGGGACTGAGCACGCCATGGTCCGTCATACCGCTCGCCGGCGGCGGAGCACTCATCTCCCAGCGCGACGACGGCGCCGTGCGCGAGCTGACCGCCGGCGGTGAGCTCCGCACGGTGGGGACGATCCCGGGCGTCGTGTCCGGCGGCGAGTCCGGCCTGCACGGCATCGCGCTCCTCACCGCGGAGGATCCTGCGGTGCTGTACGCATACTTCGGATCAGCGCAGGATAACCGAGTGGTGCGGATGCCGCTTCTCGGCGACGCGGGAGCGCTCGCCCTCGGCGAGGCCGAGGTGGTGCTCGACGGCATCCCGCGCGCGAGCACCCACGACGGCGGCCGCCTCGCGTTCGGCCCGGACGGATTCCTCTACATCACGACCGGCGACGCGCAGCAGCGCGATGCCGCACAGGACGCCGATGCGCTGGGCGGGAAGATCCTCCGCGTGACGGTGGACGGCGAGCCGGCGCCCGGAAACCCCTGGGGCACGCGGGTGTGGTCGATGGGACACCGCAACGTGCAGGGGATCGCCTGGACGGCCGACGGCACGATGTGGGCCAGCGAGTTCGGTCAGAACACCTGGGACGAGCTCAATCGCATCGAGGCGGGAGCCAACTACGGTTGGCCCGTGGTGGAAGGCGAAGCCGGTCGCACCGAATTCGTCGACCCGGTCGCCCAGTGGCCGACGAGCGAGGCCAGCCCGAGCGGCATCGCGGCCGTGGGCGACACCGTGTTCATGGCGGGGCTGCGCGGCGAACGGCTGTGGCAGATCGACACGCGGTCAGGCGAGGCCGCGGGAGAACCCGTCGCCGCACTCGTGGGCGCCCACGGACGCCTCCGCGATGCGGTCGCGTTGCCCGACGGATCTCTGTTTATCCTGACCAGCAACACCGACGGCCGCGGGGCGCCGCGCGCCGACGACGATCTGCTGCTGCGGGTGGAGCTGGTCCCGGAGCCGTGACGTGTCTCCGGCGCCTTCGCGGGGCGCTACGGTGAGACCGTGAGCACGCAGCCCCGCTGTCCGCATTGTCGCCACTTCGTGTACCTCGACACGCTTCGCTGTCCGAACTGCGAGGCCGAGATCGGGTATCACCTGCCGACGCGCGAGTTTCACGGCGTCCGCCACGGGCAGGTCGAGATCGACGGCGAGAACTGGTACACGTGCTCCAACCGCGAGTGGGCGTGCAACTGGCTGGTGTGGGAGAACGCGCCTGCGGGTCGCTGCTTCTCGTGCCGGCTCACCCGTCGCCGTCCCGCGGCCGACGACACCGTGGCGCTGGAGAAGCTCGCGAAGACGGAGGAGGCCAAACGTCGCCTCATCCTGCAGCTGGCCGACCTGGGTCTGCCGATCGTCGGCTGGGATCTGCAGAAGGGCGGTCTCGGCTTCGACCTCATCTCGAGCCTGTCCGACGGCAAGCCGGTCACGATCGGGCACGCGAACGGCATCATCACGATCGATCTCGCCGAGAACCTCGATGACCGCCGCGAGGCGCTCCGCGTGCGCCTCGGCGAGCCGTACCGCACCATCCTCGGACACCTACGTCACGAGGTGGGCCACTACTACCAGAACGTGCTGCTCACCGACGATCAGCTGTGGGCCCGGTGTCGCGAGCTCTTCGGCGACGAACGGACCAGCTATCGCGACGCGCTGAAGCGCCACTACAAGTTCGGCGCCCCGTCCGACTGGCATGAGTCGTTCATCTCGGAGTACGCCACGATGCACCCGTGGGAGGACTTCGCCGAGACCTTCGCGCATTATCTGCACATCACGGGCACGCTGCAGACCGCGGCGGTCATCGGCATCCACCTCGACGCGTCCGTGACGAATCTGCGCGACACCGACGTCGTGCCGCTCGCCTCGTACGAGAACGAGCCGATCCAGCGCCTGCTGACGGACTGGGAGTGGATGTCGCAGGGCTTCAACCGGATCAACCGCTCGATGGGCTTCGGCGACCTGTACCCGTTCACGATCGTGACCCCGGTGCGGCACAAGCTCGCCTTCGTGCACGACATCGTCACGCGCGCGCCGCTCAGCCCAGGCGAGCAGTACGCGCTCGCGATGGTGGGGGAGCGGGAGCAGGCATGACCTCGTTCGCGCGCGGGCAGCGGGTGATCGGCGCGGCGACGCACTACGTCGACAATCAGCCGCCCTGGCGCGTGGACGTCGATGAATACGCACTCAACGCCCCGCTGCGCGAGGGTGTGGCCGGGTTCGGCGCGGGGTGGGCGGAGGAGACCCTCGCCGAAGCGGGGGCGCTCGTCGGCTCGGCCGCCTTCCAGCGCGATGCGCACCTTGCAAACCTGCACACGCCCGTCGCCCATGCGCACGACCGATGGGGCTACCGCCTCGACGAGGTGGAGTACGACCCGTCGTATCACCGGGTGATCGGGGAGGCGATCGCCCGCGGCGCGCACACGTCCGCGTGGGCCGAGCCTCGGCCGGGCGCCCACGTCGCGCGTGCGGCGATGTTCTTGCTGTTCGCGCAGGTCGAGCCCGGGCATGCCTGCCCTGTGTCGATGACCCACGCTGCGGTCGCGTCGGTCGAGGGATCCCCGTGGGTCGCCGATGACTGGCTGCCCCGTGTGTATTCGCGGGAGTACGAGCCTCGCCTGATCACCGAGGGACCCAAGCGCAGCGCGCTCATCGGCATGGCGATGACAGAGAAGCAGGGCGGCTCCGACGTGCGGGCGGGCACCACGGTGGGCGAGGCGATGGGCGGTCACGCCTATCAGCTCACCGGCCACAAGTGGTTCTGCTCCGCGCCGATGTCGGACGCGTTCCTCGTGCTCGCGCATACGCGAAGCGGTGGTCGCGACGAGGGCCTGTCGTGCCTGTTCGTGCCGCGGGTCCTCCCGCACGGGATGCGGAACGTGTTCCGGATCCAACGGCTCAAAGACAAGCTCGGCAACCGTTCCAACGCGTCGGCCGAGGTCGAGTTCGACGGCACGGTCGGCTTCGTGGTCGGCGAGCCCGGCCGGGGCGTCCGCACGATCATCGAGATGGTCCAGCGCACCCGGCTGGACTGCGTGCTCGGCACGGCAGCCGGCATGCGGCAGTCGGTGGCCGAGGCGCTGTGGCATGCCCGCGGACGCGAGGCGTTCGGCGCCCTCCTCATCGACCAGCCCGCGATGACGGCGGTGCTCGCCGACCTCGCCATCGAATACGAGGCGGCGCTCCTGACGGGACTGCGCCTCGCGCAGCTGTTCGAGGCCGAGGCTTCCGATCGCGACCGCGCGCTGCGCCGGCTCGCGACGCCGGTGTCGAAGTACTGGGTCTGCAAGCGGGGTCCGCATCACGCGTACGAGGCGCTCGAGTGCCTCGGCGGAAACGGCTACACCGAATCGTTCCCGCTGGCGCGGCGCTATCGCGAGCAGCCGGTGATGGCCATCTGGGAGGGGTCCGGCAACGTCATCGCGCTCGATGTGCTGCGCGCGCTGACGCGGGACCGCGACTCCGGTGAGGCGTTCGCCGACGAGCTGGGCTCGACCGCCGGAGCCTCGCCCGTGCTCGACCGGCACGTGGAACGCACGCTCACCCTGCTGCAGCGCCTGTCCGGCGCGGATGCCGACGACGCCGCGTCGCAGGCCCGGCGCCTCAGTGAGGACCTCGCGCTCGCCTTCCAGGCCTCCCTCATGCTCCGGCATGCGCCCTCGTCCCACGCGGAGACCTTCATCGCCGCCCGGTTGGGCGAGGACCGCGGGGTCCAGTACGGCGTGCTTCCGGCACACACGGATGCCGCCGCCATCGTCGCCCGGCACTGAATCGTGAGCGCCCCCACGGGCGGGCGCACCTAGGCTGGACGAGTGACTTCCGCGCGACGAACCGCCCTGCTCGGCGCGCTCCTGGCGATCACCGCGACGCTGTGCGGCGCCTGTGCCGCGCCGCAGGAGCCGACACCCGCACCGACGGCGTCGACAGCGACCCCGTCCGCCACCGCGACCCCGGAAGCAGCCGACCCCGCGGCGGCCGTCGTCGACGCGATGTCGCTGCGCGAGCGTGCGGCCAGCGTCGTCATGGCACACATCCCGACCACGGATCCGGCCGCTCTCCGGTCGTACATGGAGTCCGATCAGCTCGGGGGCTTCCTGCTGATGGGCGCGAACATCCCCGAGGACGCGGCCGCGCTGCAGGCGCTCACCGCATCGCTGACCGTCGATCCCGCCCGCCCGCCTCTGATCGCGATCGACCAGGAGGGCGGCGACGTTTCGCGCCTGCCGTGGGACGACCTCCCCGCGCCCTACCAGCTGCAGCAGGCGGATCCCGCGGCGGCCGAGGCCGCGTTCGCCGGACGCGCCGGTCTGGTGCGTCAGGCGGGCATCCCGGTGAACTTCGGCATCGTCGCCGACGTCACTGCCGATCCGGGTTCGTTCATCCATCGGCGCACCCTCGGCACGACGCCCGATGCTGCTGCGGCCCGGGTGGCGGCCGCGGTGCGCGGCGAGCGGGGCACCGTGTTCTCGACGCTCAAGCACTTCCCGGGTCACGGGGCCGCCCCGGGCGACTCGCACTCCTCGATCCCCACGACCGCGATGTCACTCGATCAGTGGCGCTCCGCCGACGCCGTGCCGTTCCGGGCCGGCATCGACGAGGGGGCAGAGCTGCTCATGTACGGCCATCTCGCCTATACGGCGGTGGATCCGGCGCCGGCGAGCCTGTCGGCCGAGTGGCATCGGATCGCCAGGGACGAGCTCGGGTTCGACGGAGTCATGGTCACCGACGACCTCGGCATGCTGGAGTCCTCCGGCGTCCCCGAGTACGCCGACCCCGTCGCCAACGCGGTGACCGCGCTCGCCGCCGGAAACGACCTCGTGCTGACGGTGGTAGGTTCGACGGCCGAGACCGCCCCGGCGATCGTCGACGGCATCGTGGCAGCCGTCGAGTCGGGCACCCTCGCCGAGGACCGTCTCGACGACGCCGCCACACGCGTCATGGAGCTGCGCCTGGCGCTGGCCGACTCCGCTGGAGGGGCGCTGCCCTGCACGACGTGCGATCCAGAGGGCTGAGTCAGACGGCCGCCGCCGCGAGCAGCCGCGCGCGGATCGGCCGGCCGCGCTCGGCGAACGCGCGCTGCGCGCGCACGTAGGCGGCCTTCCCGTCGGGCGTCTCGATCGGCACCGGGTCGTAGCCCCAGTCGCGGAGATCGTAGGGCGACGCGCGCATGTCCAGCTCCCGGATGTCGCGGGCCAGTTCGAACGCGTCGAGCAGCACCTCGCCCGGCGCCAGTGGGCCGAGTTTCACCGCCCACTTGTAGAGATCCATCCCCGCGTGCAGGCACCCGGGCTGCTCGAGCTCCGCCTGCCGATCGCGGGTGGGCGCGTCGCGGTTTCGCGGCACCGCATCTGGTGTGAAGAAGCGGAAGGCGTCGAAGTGGGTACAGCGGAGATCGTGCGCCTCGACGACCGCGTCCGTCGCCTCCTGACCAAGACGCAGCGGAACCGGATGCCGGTGGTCGGCCTGCCGGTAGACCATCGCCCACTCGTGCAGGCCGAAGCAGCCGAATCCCGGTGCGCGGCCCGCCGTCGCCCGCAGGATGCGCGCCACGTTGGCCACGAGCGCGCCCCGCTCAGCCCGGATGCCCGCGCCGTCGACGACCACCGAACCCGGCGTTTCGCCCGCGCGGTACCAGCGCCACGTCGCGCGGGCGTCGGATGCGGCATCCGCCAGCTCCACGCCCGCTCCGGGGTGCCACCGGTGCAGCACCGCGGGCTTGTACGAGTAGTACGTGAAGAGGAAGTCCTCGACCGGATGCGCCTCCCGGCGCGCCGCACGCTCGCGATGCGCGCGCGTCAGCGCCTGCGCGCGGGCCTCGTGCGCAGCCGCGCGCTCGCGCCACACGCCCGCCGGAAGCATCGGCGCGGCGGAGAGGGCGATCGTCACCGTACGAGGATACGCCGGGGATCCCGCGCGGTCGCGGGGAGCCGGGTCAGGAGTCCGCGGGCTCGATGAGCTCGGGGGAGTTGTTGCGCACGTTCCCGACGGCCTTGGACACCTCGTGGTCGCTGAGCGTGTCGGCCAGGGCCGGAGCGGCGTCGATCGCCGCATCGAGGACGTCGCGAACGTTGTCGGTCGTCGGATCGAGCCACGCGTCCGCGTGGTCGGGGTCGAGGAACAGCGGCATGCGGTCGTGGATGGAGCCGAGGTGCCCGATCGAGTCGCGGGTCAGGATCGTGAAGCTCAACAGCCACCGCTCGGGGTCATCGTCGCCCTTGGTCTTGTCGCGCCACCACTCGTAGAGCCCCGCCAGGAACAGGGGCTCACCGTCGGCGGGATGGATGTAGTGCGGGATCTTGACCCCGTCCACGTTCTTCCATTCGTAGTAGCCGGATGTCGGAACCACCGCACGCCGCTTCTCGAGCGCGCTGCGGAACATCGGCTTGTCTTCAAGCTCCTCCGCGCGGGCGTTGAAGGCGCGGGCGCCGATCTTGGTGTCCTTCGCCCAGGACGGGATGAGACCCCATCGGGCGGCCTCCAGGCGCCGCGTGGGGGGCTCGGTCTTGGCCGAGTCGAGCACGATCGCGACGCTGTTGGTGGGCGCCACATTGAAGGAGGGGGCGGGCAGGTCATCGCCCTCGACGTCGACTCGCAGGACACCGACGAGGTCGGAGCCGGCACTGGCCACTACGAAGCGTCCGCACATGCGGCCAGCCTACGCGCGGCCGCCGACGTACGGCCCGCCACACCCGTCGGCGTGCGTGGCGCCTCAGGCCTCGATCGTCCCTGCGCTGCCGAGGACCCCGACGCCCTCCAGGCGCTCGAGCAGGCCTGCCCCGTCGTTGTCGCTCACCCACGGCACCTCGGCCGCGGCGTGGTCGTTGACGGCGGTGCGGCCGCCGGCGAGAACGGCCTCGGCGGGGGAGAGCCGGCGGATGGCGACCGCCACCACCTGCGAGGGGTGCTCGTCGGTGAACGTGGTGTAGATCTCGTCGTCGTGCTGGCCGTCGTCGCCGACGAGGAGCCAGCGCACGTCGGGGAACTCGGCGGCCAGTCGGCGCAGGTTGGAGAGCTTGTGCGCCTTGCCGCTGCGGAACCAGCGGTCGTGGGTCGGTCCCCAGTCGGTCAGCAGCAGAGCCCCCGGCGGGAAGACGTGGCGGCTGAGGAAGCGGATGAGCGTCGGCGCGATGTTCCACGCGCCGGTCGAGAGGTAGATCAGCGGCGCACCCGGGTTCTCGCGCACGACGCGTTCCATCAGCACCGCCATGCCGGGGACCGGCTGACGCGCGTGCTCGTTGACCACGAACGAGTTCCACGCCGCGAGCAGCGGCCGGGGAAGGGCGGTGACCATCACCGTGTCGTCGACGTCCGACACGATGCCGAATCGCACGTCGGGACCGACGACGAAGACACGGGTCTCGACGGGCTCGCCGTTCTCGACGGTCATCGTGAAGGTCTGCCAGCCGGGTTCCAGCTGTGCAGGAAGGCGCGTGTCGATGACACCGCCGCGGTCGGCGACCACTTCGTGCTCGATGCCCGCGATCGTGACGGTGACCTGGGCGTAGCCGATGGGCACGGCGGCGAAGCTGCGCCAGCCGCGCACGCCGGCGTACTCGCCGGACTCGGTCTGCTTGACGGGCGGGACGATCATCACGCGGCCGAGGACGCGCACCCACCCGGGTCCGCCGTAGCCGGGGAAAGGGGCCACCGTGGGGGTCTGTCCGCGCTTGCGGGCACGGCGCTCGCGCCACGCGTGGAACCGGTACTCCAGGCGCGCGAGCCAGAGCACTTTGGCGCGCACCGGCTGGGGATCGGTCTGAGGCACCGCTTCAGTCTTTCACGTCCGCCACCGACGTCTCGTCCGGACCCTCGTGATCGAGGTGCTTGCTCTCGGCGCGCTCGATGACCTTCTTGCTGATGTACACGAGCACCAGGAACAGGACGATGACGCCGACGAAGATGTAGCCGGCGTAGTGGAGCTGGTCGGCGAGCTCGCGGTAGGTGCCCGCCGCCAGCGCAGCGACGGAGATGTAGAGCGTCGACCAGATGACGCACGCGGGAACGGTCCAGGCGAGGAAGCGGCGGTACGGATACCCGCTCATCCCCACCGTGAGCGGCACCAGCGAGTGAAGGACCGGCAGGAAGCGGGAGATGAAGATCGCGGGTCCGCCGCGCCGGCGCAGGTATCGCTCCGACCGCTCCCAGTTCTCCTCGCCGATGCGCCGGCCGAGCCGCGAGTGCCGGATGCGCGGGCCGAGGAATCGCCCGAGCCAGAAGCCGATGCTCTCGCCGACGAGTGCGCCCAGCACGACGACGACGCCCAGCACGATGCCCTCCAGCAGCGACGCGACCGCCGTTCCCGCGACGATCACGATCGTGTCGCCGGGCACGACCAGGCCGATCAGCACGCTCGTCTCGAGCATGATCGCGAGTCCCGCCAGGAGTGTCCTGACGACCGGGTCGACGCTCTGAACCGCGTCGAGCAGCCAAGTCAGGAACTCGTTCACGCCACGAGCCTAGAGGCCTTGGCGTCGCTCTAACCTGGGAACATGTCGGACCCCCTCGCCACCTCGGACGTCGCGCACTGGGTGGATCCGGCATCCGTCTTCGCCGCGCTGTTCGCGGGCGAGCCGCACGCGTTCTGGCTCGACGCCGGCCCCGATGCCGCAGAGGGGTGGAGCTTCATGGGCGCGGGCGTGCCCGACGACGCGGCGCACGTGCGGGCCACCGTGTGCGCCGACGGGTTGCGCGAGCACACGGCCGGGCCGTTCGGCGGGGGCTGGATCGGCTGGGCCGGCTACGACGAGGCGGCCGCCCGGGCGGGCGCTCCTTCCTCGCACGACGACGACGGCGTCCCCCACGAGCGGTGGCTGCGCGTGTCGCGGTTCGTGGCGTTCGACCACTCGACCATGCGCGCGCACGCATATGCGCCGACCGGTGAGGCGGCCTCGCTGGCCGACGCCGTCGCTTCCGCGTCGGCGCCGGCGCCGTTCGGTCCGACCGCGGTGATCGGTCGCGCGCGCGGCCGCCATGCTCCTGATCAGTACGCCGCGCTCATCGAAGGGTGCCGCGACGCGATCCGGGAGGGCGACGCGTACCAGCTGTGCCTCACGACGCGCTTCGAGGTCGAGGCATCCGTCGATCCTCTCGAGGTGTATGCGCGGCTGCGCGCGGCGACGCCCGCCCATCACGGTGGATTCGTGCGCTCCGGTGACGTGGCGCTCTTGAGCGCGAGCCCTGAGCGCTTCCTGCACGTCGAGCCCGGCCCCGACGGCTCGGGCACCGTGCGGACCAGGCCCATCAAGGGCACACGCCCGCGGGGGACGGATGCCGCCACCGACGCGGCGCTGGCCGCGGAGCTCCGTGCGAGCGAGAAGGAGCGCGCCGAGAACGTCATGATCGTCGACCTCATGCGCAACGACCTGTCGCGGGTGTGCCTGGACGGCACGGTGACGGTCGACGCGCTGCTGGAGGTCGAGTCCTACCCCGCCGTGCACCAGCTGGTGAGCACGGTGTCGGGGCGCCTCGCGCCCGGTACGACGTTCGACCGGCTCCTCGAGGCGACCTTTCCCGCGGGGTCTATGACGGGCGCTCCGAAGCTCTCGGCGATGACGATCCTGCACGATCTCGAGGGTGCCCCGCGCGGCGTGTTCTCGGGGTGCTTCGGATGGGTCGGCGACGACGGCGCGCTGGACCTCGCCATGGTGATCCGCTCGATCGTGGTCGCGCCGCACCTCGCGTACGTGGGGGCGGGCGGGGGCATCACGTGGAGATCGGATGCCGCTGCCGAGGTCGCCGAGGTGGGCATCAAGGCCCGCGGGCCCCTGGCCGCCCTCGGCGCCGCCCTTCCGCCGGGCTGGTGAGGACACCCGTCCGCTAATCTGGAAGACGCGCTTCGCGCGCTGCGCGCGCTTTCCGGCATTCCATGATTGGTGCTTCCCTCGTGAGTCAGACCGAAACCCCCGACACCTCTGCGCCCGCCGAGGGCTACGACGCCTACGCGATCCAGCAGAAGTGGCAGGCGCGCTGGGCCGAAGCCGACCCCTTCCGTGCGGGCGGCCACGACGACACCCGTCCCCGCAAGTACGTCCTCGGCATGTTCCCGTATCCGTCGGGAGACATGCACATGGGCCATGCCGAGAACTACGCCTACGTCGACACCGTCGCCCGCTTCTGGCGTCACCGTGGCTACAACGTGCTCAACCCGATGGGCTGGGACTCGTTCGGCCTGCCCGCCGAGAACGCGGCGATCCAGCGCGGGGCAGACCCCCGCGAGTGGACCTACGCCAACATCGCGCAGCAGAAGGAGAGCCTGAAGAACTTCGGCACCTCCTACGACTGGAGCCGGGTGCTCCACACCAGCGACCCCGAGTACTACCGCTGGAACCAGTGGCTGTTCCAGCGGCTGTACGAGCGCGGCCTGGCGTACCGCAAGGAGAGCCCGGTCAACTGGTGCCCCCACGACCAGACGGTGCTCGCCAACGAGCAGGTCGTCGACGGGCACTGCGAGCGGTGCGGCACCGAGGTCGTGAAGAAGAAGCTCACGCAGTGGTACTTCAAGATCACCGACTACGCCGACCGCCTGCTGGACGACCTCAACCAGCTGGAGGGGTTCTGGCCGCAGAAGGTCATCCGGATGCAGCGCAACTGGATCGGGCGCTCCGTCGGCGCCGACATCGACTTCGAGATCGAGGGGCGGGCCGAGAAGGTCACGGTCTTCTCCACGCGCCCCGACACGCTGCACGGCGCTACCTTCATGGTCGTCGCGCCCGACAGCGACCTGGCCGCAGAGCTCGCCGCCGGGTCGTCGGCCGAGGTCCGCATGCGCTTCCAGGACTACCTGGAGACCGTGCAGCGCGAGACGGACATCGAGCGCCAGAGCACCGACCGGCCCAAGACCGGGGTCTTCCTCGACCGCTTCGCGGTCAACCCCGTCAACGGCGACCGGCTGCCGATCTGGGCGGCCGACTACGTGCTGGCCGATTACGGCCACGGCGCGGTGATGGCCGTGCCCGCGCACGACCAGCGCGACCTCGACTTCGCACGCGCCTTCGACCTGCCGGTCAAGGTCGTCGTCGACACCACGGCGCCGATCACTGGTGCGATCCCCGTCATCGAGCTCGATGACGACGGCGTGCCGATCGACCCGGGCCCGCTCGAGACGCTCGACGACATCGACCCCGCACGGACGGGCATCGCCCTGACCGGCGAGGGCCGGCTGATCAACTCCGGGTCGCTGGACGGGCTGTCCAAGCGCAACGCCATCGCCCGCATCATCGAACAGCTCGAGGCTGCCGGCACCGGCCGGGCGGCGAAGTCGTACCGCCTGCGCGACTGGCTCATCTCGCGCCAGCGCTTCTGGGGCACGCCGATCCCGATGATCCACACGCAGGACGGCCGCATCGTGCCGGTGCCGGACGACCAGCTGCCGCTGCGCCTGCCCGACGCGCAGGGCCTCGATCTGGCGCCCAAGGGCACCTCGCCGCTGGGCGGCGCCACCGAGTGGATGCAGACCACCGACCCCGAGACGGGCGAGCCTGCGCTGCGCGACCCCGACACGATGGACACGTTCGTCGACAGCTCCTGGTACTTCCTGCGGTTCCTGGCGCCGACGTCTGACGTCGAGGCGTTCCCGTCCCGCGAGGCCGACCGGTGGGCGCCCGTCGACTCGTACATCGGCGGAGTCGAGCACGCGATCCTGCACCTGCTGTACGCGCGCTTCATCACCAAGGTCCTGTTCGACATGGGCCTGATCGACTTCACCGAGCCCTTCTCGAGCCTGATCAACCAGGGCATGGTGCTCCTGGGCGGCACGAAGATGTCGAAGTCCAAGGGCAACCTCGTCGAGTTCGCCGCGAGCATGGTGCACCCCGGGGCCGACGCCTCCCGTGTTGCGATGGTGTTCGCAGGTCCCGTCGAGGACGACATCAACTGGGAGGACGTGTCGACCACGGGCGCCCAGAAGTTCCTCGCGCGCGCCTGGCGCATGGCGACCGACGTCACGAGCGACCCCGACGTCGTCTGGGCGGAAGGGGATGCGGCGCTGCGCCGCGTGACCCACCGCCTGCTGGCCGAAGCGCCCGGCCTGGTCGAGCAGACGAAGTTCAACGTCGTCGTCGCGCGCCTGATGGAGCTGGTCAACGCGACCCGCAAGGTGATCGACACCGGCGCCGGCCCCGCCGACCCCGCCGTGCGCGAGGCCGCCGAGGCCACTGCCATGATCCTCGACCTCTTCGCACCGCACACGGCGGAGGAGATGTGGGAGATCCTCGGCTATGACGGCTTCGTCGGACTGGTGCCGTGGCGCAACGCCGACCCGACGCTCCTCGTGGAGGAGAGCGTGACGGCCGTGGTGCAGATCGACGGCAAGGTGCGCGGCACGCTCCAGGTGCCCGCTCGCATCGACGCCGCCGAGCTCGAGCGTCTCGCCCGGGCGGACGAGAAGGTCGTCCGCTCGCTCGCGGGTCGTGAGATCACCCGCGCGGTCGTGCGCCCGCCCAAGGTCGTGAGCTTCAGCACACACTGAGCCTCCTCCACAGGAGGAGCCGGTTCCGGGGTCTGCACATCCCGGAACCGCGACGCGTCGAGCGCCCGCCCGGGGACTCTAGCGTGAGTGCGTGACAGCCGGTGATGCCGACGGAGCCGGGGCGACGGATGCCGCATCCGCACGCCGACGGCTGGGAGCCGGTGCCGTCGTCGTGCTGGTCGTCGCCGCGCTGGCGGTGACCGTCGGCATCGGCATCGTCCGTGGTGCGCTCGCCCCCGTCGATCAGGTCGTCGTCGACACGACTCCCTCCGCGTCCGCCGAGGCCGCCTCGGAGCTGTACGTGCACGTGTCGGGCGCGGTCCGGGCGCCCGGGCTGTATGTGCTGCCGACCTCCGCGCGGGCGGTCGACGCGATCGCCGCGGCCGGCGGCTTCGCCGACGACGCCGACCGTGGCGCCGTGAATCTGGCCAGGGCGCTCGACGACGGCGAGCAGCTCGCCGTGCCCCGCCAGGGCGAGACTCCCGCCGCCCCCGCCGGTCCGGCCGCCGCCACCGGGGCTGCGGACGCGCCGCTCGACCTCAACACCGCTGATGCCGCGCAGCTGGAGACATTGCCGCGGATCGGTCCCGCGCTGGCGGAGCGCATCGTCGCCTGGCGGGATGACAACGGGGGCTTCACCAGCGTCGAAGACCTGCTGGCGGTCCCGGGGATCGGCGACAAGATGCTCGAGTCGCTGCGCGACCTGGTCACGGTCTGACGTGCGGCACCGCGCCGGCCTGCGCCTGGCACCCGTGGCCGGGGCGACCTGGGCAGGTGCAGCCGCCGCGATCCTCGCGCCCGACACCTCACCATGGGTCGCCTTCGTGCTGTGGTCGCTCGTCGCAGTGGGGCTCGTGGTGCTCCTGCGCCTCGGTTCTGTCGCGGACTCCGCCGGCGGCCGCGATACAGGGCGACGGCGGCGCGCTCCCCGGAACGGCCTGCGGCGCGTGATCGTGGTGACCGTGCTGGCGGCGGCGGGTTCTGCGGCGGCCGCGTCGCACGTCGCGTGGGCCCAGCCCGAGCGAGCCGGAGTCTCGCAGCTGGCGCTGGACGGCGGGCGGGCGGTCGAGGCCCGCGCCACCGTCGTGGGCAAGCTCGAGAGGCGCGCCGACGGGAGCCTCTCATTCGACGCTCGATCGACGATCCTCACGACGGGGGCCGAGGCGCACCGAGCGGAGGTGGAGATCACGGTGCGCGTCGCACCCGCCGAGGTCGGCGACCCGGAACAGCTCGACGTCGGGGCCGTGGTGGAGGCGAAGGGCACGGCGCAACCCGCGAGGGCGGGGGAGCGCGCCGTACTGGTGCTGTGGGCGTCGCGCGGCGTCGAGGTCCGCCGGCCGCCGGAGGGTGCGGCCCGCATCGCATCCGACCTCCGCCGCGGCCTCGTGAGCGCCGTCCGCGGCCTGCCCGGGGAGGGAGCAGGGCTCGTTCCCGGCCTCGCCGTCGGCGACACCTCCATCGTGTCGCCGGCGCTCGACGGCGCGATGAAGGAGGCCTCGCTGTCGCACCTGACGGCGGTGTCGGGCGCGAACTGCGCGCTCGTCGTCGGAATCGCCTTCGCCGTCGCCGCGGCCTGCGGTGCCTCACGCCGTGGACGGGTGGCCAGCGGGCTCGGCGTGCTGGTCGGCTTCGTGCTGCTCGTGACTCCTGAGCCGAGCGTCGTGCGGGCCGGCGCGATGGCCGCGATCGCCATGCTGGCGATCCTGCTCGGTCGCAGCGGGGCGGGCATCGCGGTGCTGTCCGCCGCGGTGGCGCTGCTCCTGGTGCTCGACCCGTGGCTGGCGGCCTCGCTCGGCTTCGCGCTCTCGGTCGCGGCGACCGCATCGCTGCTCGTGTGCACGCGACCTCTGACCGGCGGACTCGCCCGCGTCGTTCCGCGCCCGCTCGCCCTCGCCCTCGCCGTTCCGCTGGCGGCACAGCTCGCGTGCGGGCCGCTCCTCATCCTCATCCAGCCCACCGTGCCGGTCTACGGTGTACTCGCGAACCTGATCGCCGGCCCCGCGGCGCCGGCGGCCACGGTGCTCGGCCTCGCCGCCTGCCTGAGCGCGCCCCTGCCGTGGCTGCAGTCAGGTCTGGCCGCCCTGGCGTGGATTCCCGCGTCGTGGATCGCGGCGACGGCCACGACCGCCGCGGCGCTGCCCGCCGACGCGATGCCGTGGCTGGAAGGATGGCCGGGCGCCGTCGCCTTGGCGGCACTCGGCCTGGCGATCGGACTGGTCATCACACTCGAACGGGGTGGTGCGCTCCGCCGCCGGATCGCGCGCGTCGTCTCCATCGCGCTCGTCGCGGTCATCGGGGGCGTCGGGCTCGGTGCCGGCGCGCTCACCACCGTCGTCGGGAGATGGACGCTCCCCTCGGAATGGTCGGTGCTGGCGTGCGACGTCGGCCAGGGCGACGCCGTCCTGCTCCGCTCTGCGGGAGCCGTCGCCCTCGTCGACACCGGACCCGCGCCCGAGCCGCTCGCCGCGTGTCTGTCTCGGGCAGGCATCGACAGGATCGACCTCCTCGTGCTCACCCACTGGGACCTCGACCACGTCGGCGGCGTCGACGCGCTGGACGGCCGGGTCGGCACGGTGCTGCACGGCCCCGCCGACGCGGCCGCGGCGATGCTGATCGCCTCGCTGACTTCCCGCGGAGCGCGGGCGGTCGAAGCGTCCAGCGGATCGACCGGCTCCCTCGGTGACGCGCGGTGGCGGGTGCTGTGGCCCAAGTCCGGCAGCCGCGCCTTTCCCGTCGGTAACGATGCCAGCGTCGTCCTCGACGTCCGCGGCGGCGGTATCCCGGCCACCCTGCTGCTGGGGGACCTGTCGGCATCGCCGCAGCGCGTGCTGACGGCATCCGGCGCGCTATCGCCGCCCTACGCGATCGTCAAGGTCGCACACCACGGCAGCGCCGACCAGGACGCCGAGATCTATGCACGCGCGCAGCCCGCCGTCGCTCTGGTCACCGTGGGCGCCGGGAACGACTACGACCATCCGCGCGACGAGGCGCTCGACATCCTCAAGGCGGTGGGGGCCCGCACGCACCGCACCGACCGGGAGGGCGCGATCGCGCTGTGGTCGTCGGAGGTCGGCGGGGTGAGCGTGTGGCGTGAACGGGGCGGGTGAGCGTGCTCCGGGAGGGGAGACGGGAGAGCTGTCCGACCGGAGCGCCGGACCCGAGCGAGGGCTGGGCGCGACGGGGCGTCGGCGGCCGTCGGTAGGCTGGTGTCATGGCACCCACCGCACGCCGAGCACCCGCGAAGGCGACGCGCAGCGCCATCCCGCAGCTGTCGTGGCGGTCGCCCCAGCCTGCGCCGATCGTCCTCGTCTCGGGCCCGGAAGAGGTGTGCGCCGAACGCGCGATCGCGGGCGTTCGCGAGTATCTGCGTGCCGAAGATCCCACGCTCGAGGTCTCCGACATCCGCGCCGACGACTACGCCGCGGGCACGCTGCTCGGTGTCACCTCGCCGTCGCTGTTCGGCGAGCCGCGGCTGGTTCGCGTGAGCGGGGTGGAGAAGTGCTCCGACACGTTCCTCGCCGAGGCGATCTCCTACCTCTCCGCCCCGCAGGACGGCGCCACGGTGGTGCTGCGCCATACCGGCGCGAGCGTGCGCGGCAAGAAGCTCCTCGACGCGATCCGCGCGGGGCAGGGCTCCGGGGTCGAGATCGCCTGCCCGGCGGTGAAGCGCGATTCGGACCGGTTCGACTTCGCCGCCGGTGAGTTCCAGTCCGCCAAGAAGCGCATCGCGCCCTCAGCGCTGCGCGCCCTCGTCTCCGCCTTCGCCGACGATCTGACCGAGCTCGCGGCCGCGTGCCAGCAGCTCATCGCCGACGTCCCCGGCGACATCACCGATCAGATCGTCGAGCGCTACTACGGCGGCCGCGTCGAGACCTCCGCCTTCACCGTCGCCGACACCGCCATCGCAGGCCGCTACGGCGAGGCGCTCATCGCCCTCCGTCACGCGCTGGCGTCGGGCGCCGATCCCGTCCCGCTCGTGGCCGCGGTCGCGATGAAGCTTCGGACCATGGCCCGCGTGGCCGGCAACCGGGAGTCCGCCTCAGCCCTCGCCGCACGCCTGGGCATGAAGGACTGGCAGGTCGACCGCGCCCGCAGAGATCTCGTGGGATGGAACGAGGAGAGCCTCGGCCGGGCGATCCAGGCGACGGCACGGGCGGATGCCGAGGTCAAAGGCGGCTCCCGCGACGCCGTCTTCGCGCTCGAGCGCATGATCACCGTCATCGCGACGCGCGCGCCGTACGGCGCCTGACCCGGCCCATGCGAAAGGCCCGCCCCTTGCGGGACGGGCCTTTTCGAGTGTCATGCCCGGCGGAGCCGGGGGAGCATCAGAGCGCCGAGACCTGCTTGGCGATGGCCGACTTGCGGTTCGCCGCCTGGTTCTGGTGGATGACGCCCTTGCTGACGGCCTTGTCGAGCTTCTTGCTGGCCTTGCCGAGCGCCTGCTCTGCGGCGGCCTTGTCGCCCGCGGCGATGGCCTCGCGGGTGCGACGGACGAGCGTCTTCAGCTCGCTCTTGACGGCCTTGTTGCGCTCGCGCGCCTTCTCGTTGGTCTTGTTGCGCTTGATCTGCGACTTGATGTTCGCCACGTGTCGACGGTTCTTTCGTTCGGAGGTGAATCGGTTTGATGTGCCGTTCGGCGAGAGAGGGGCGCCTGGCGGCGGTCGTGAGGGCGAACCCACACGCAAGCCAAACAAGGATTCTATCAGGTCGGCGAGCGGCCCGTTGACGCCCACGGCTCCCGCGGATCTGTCCACAGGCACCGAACGCCGAGCCCCGTCCATGATGCATGATCGACGCGTGGGTGCTCGCGCCTCCCGACGCGCGACCCGTGACGAAGGAGTCCGCCGTGCCGCAGCATCCGTCCGTCGACCTCTCGCCGTTCCCGCCGGGGTTCCGATGGTCCACGGCGACGGCTGCCTTCCAGGTGGAGGGGTCCCGCGACACCGACGGGCGCGGACGCTCGATCTGGGACGACTTCGTCGACACGCCTGGTGCCGTCCGTGACGGCGCCACGGCCGATCCCGGACCCGACAGCTACCGGCGGCACGCCGAGGACGTCGGACTCGTCGCGCGCCTGGGCGTGGACCGCTACCGCTTCTCGATCTCATGGGTGCGCGTTCAGCCGGAACCGGGCGGTCCCATCCTGCAGGCGGGACTCGACTACTACCGGCGCCTCGCGGACGACCTGCACAGCGCAGGCGTCACACCCTTCGCGACGCTGTACCACTGGGATCTTCCGAGCGTGCTCGAGGCGCAGGGCGGGTGGCTCGAGCGCGACACGGCGCTGCGCTTCGGCGAGTACGCCGAGATCGTCGCCGACGCGCTGGGTGACCGCATCCGTCACTGGTACACGCTCAACGAACCGGTCTCGACGTCGCTGCAGGGGTATGCGGTCGGCACGCTCGCCCCGGGCCGTCAGCTGCTGTTCGGCTCGCTCCCCACCGTGCACCACCAGCTGCTGGCACACGGGCTGGCGATTCAGGCGATACGGGCCGCGGGCGCGGAAGAGGTGGGCATCGTCAACAATCACACGCTGGTCCTGCCGGCGTCGCGGGCGGATGCCGATCTCGCGGCGGCCGGCGTCTACGACGTCCTGCACAACCGGATCTTCGCCGACCCCGTGCTCGCCGGCGCGTACCCCGACCTCGCAGCACTCGGCATCCCCGAAATGGCTGCGGTGCCGGGTGACCTCGAGCTGATCTCCACGCCGGGGGACTTCTACGGTGTGAACTTCTACAACCCGACGACGATCGCCGCCGCACCCCCCGGAAGCCCCGTGCCGTTCGAGCTCGTGCCGACGCCCGGCGCCCCCGTCACGGGATTCGGGCCGGAGTGGCCCATCGTGCCCACCGCGCTCACGGAGCTGCTGCTCGACTTCCGCGAGCGCTACGGCGACCGGCTGCCTCCGCTCGTGATCGGCGAGAACGGCGCATCATTCCCGGAGCCGGACCACGTCGACCGGCCCGTCGACGACGAACAGCGCATCGCTTACCTCGCGGGGCACATCGACGCGGTGGGAGCCGCGGCTCGGGCGGGTGTGGACGTCCGCGAGTACACGGTGTGGTCGCTCCTGGACAACTTCGAATGGGCCGACGGCTGGTCGCAGCGCTTCGGCCTCGTCCACGTCGACTTCGACAGCGGGGCACGCACCCCCAAGGCGTCGTTCGACTGGTACCGCGAACTCATCGCAGGGGCGCGCTCATGAGCGGGGCGCAGGGCGCCAAAGCCGGCGCGCGGTGGTTCACTCTCTTCACCCTCGCCTGGCTGGCGCTGTGGACGGTGCAGCTCACCCCTCTGCAGCTCCTCATCCCGCTGCAGCTCGACACGCCCGACGACGCCGACGGCTGGGTCTCGGGTGTCGTCTCGTCGGGTCTCGTGCTCGCCGTCGGCGGCGTCGCCGGCGTCATCGCCGCGCCCATTGCGGGCGGACTCTCCGACCGCACGAGGGGCCGGATGGGCAGGCGACGGCCGTGGGCGCTGACGGGCGTCTGGCTCGCCACGCTGTCGCTGGTCGCCATCGCCTTCGCGTCGGGCCCGTGGGGCGTCGGGGTGGCGTGGGTCGGGGTCTCGGTGGGGATCGCGGTCGCCTCAGCGGCCTTCACGGCCCTCATCGCCGACCAGCTGACGACGCAGCGCGGTGCCGCCTCCGCGGCCGTCTCGTCGTCGCAGGCCCTCGGCATCGTGGTCGGCGTGGGCGTGATCGTGCTTCTCGAGCTGGGCGTCGCGGTGGGCTATCTCGTGCTGGCCGGGTTCCTGGCGGTGATCGGCACCGCCGCCGCGCTGCTGCTGCCCGACCCGCCGGCACCGGCGGACGCCGCCGTCGCGCGGGAGGTGCGGACGCTGCGCGAGCGCCTCGCCGTGCTCGGCGACCGGGACTTCGCGTGGCTCCTGGCCGGCCGCCTCACCGTCAACATCGGCAATGCCCTCGGCACCGGCTTGCTGCTGTTCTTCCTGCTGTACGGGCTCCACCGGGATCCGTCGACCGCCGAGGACGAGCTGCTGCTCCTGATCCTCGTCTACACGCTGTTCGTCGTCGTCGCCTCGATCGTGTCGGGGCGGATCTCCGACCGCACGAGGCGCCGCATCCCGTTCGTCGTCTGGTCCGCCGTGCTCCAGGGGGTGGCCTCGATCGTGCTCGTGGTCGCACCGTCGCTCACCTCCGCGATGATCGCGGCGGCCCTCCTCGGCATCGGCTACGGCGCGTACATGTCCGTCGGACTGGCTCTGGGCACAGACCTGCTGCCGTATCCCGAGGACCACGCCCGGGACCTCGGCTTCGTCAACGTGTCAGCGAGCCTCGGGCAGCTCATCGGCCCGCTCCTGGGCGCGGGACTGGTGGCGCTCGTCGGCGGCTTCTGGCTGCTCTTCTTGGTGGGGGGAGTGGTCTCGATCGCCGGCGGGCTCATGACCTACGCCATCCACAGCAGAGAGCGCTCCGGCTCAATCGTCTGAGGCTTCGAGCGTCGTCAGGGCGACCTCGAGCAGCGCGTTGAACACGCGGGGGCGCATCACGGTGACGTGGTGGGTCGTTCGCGGAACGACGACGAGCTCGGCGTGCGGGGCGATCCGCATGAACAGCCGCTCGTTGACGCGCAGCTGGTCGTACTGGCCGTTGACGAACCACAGCGGCACCTCGATCCGCCGGAGAGCGGCGAGGAGATCGAGCACCGAGAGGCTCCGCAGCGCGACATCCTGCGCGTCCAGCGCGTAGCCGCCGGCGCCGAAGTCCGCGCGCGTCTCGTGCGGGAGGATGCGATCGAGCATCCGGTCGGTGAGCCACATGCCGCGGTCGGGGAGCGAGTCGAACCCGCGGGCCAGCACCCGATACGTCGCAAGGCCGACCCCGCGCGGGATGGCGGTGCACGATGCAGCGACGAAGCCGGCGACCGGAGGGGGTTCCTCGGCGCCGACGTACTCGATGCACAGGAGCCCGCCCATCGAGTGACCCGACAGCAGGACCGGCCCGTGCTCCGCGGCGGCTCGTACCGCGCCGTCGATCGTCTCGAACGCCGACTCCAGGGTGAACTCCTCCGCGATGCGCCCGCCGTGCCCGGGCAGATCGACAGCGGTCACCGGGTTGCCCCGTGCGGCCAGATACTCAACCTGCGAGCGCCACATCGTCGCGGACGTCCGGATGCCGTGCACGAGCACGACCTGGACCGTCATGACGAACAGGCTAGCCGGGGGCGCGCCTAGCATGGCGGCATGCCCGACATCGCCCCGCACATCGCGCGCATGCCGGGCTCCGGCGTACGCCACATCCTCGAGCGCGCCCTGCGCCGGCCCGGCACGATCATCCTGGCGGTCGGCGAGCCGGGTGAGGTTGCCGGTGCGGAGATCCGGGATGCGGCTGCCGACGCCTGGCGGGCCGGCGCGATCCGCTACACGCCGAACGGCGGCATCCCCGCGCTCCGCGAGGCTATCCGCTCGAAACTGGCCCGCGAGAACGGCCTGGAGGTCCACCCTGAGCAGATCTGGGTGACGGTCGGCGCGACGCAGGCGCTGTACCTCGCGATGGCGCTCACGCTGTCGCGCGGGGACGAGATCCTGGTGCCCGATCCCGGCTATACGACCTTCACGATGAACGCGCACCTCCTGCAGGCAGTTCCCGTGCCGTACCCGCTGCGTCCCCAGCGCGCATTCCAGCCCGACCTCGCCGAGCTCGAAGCGCTGGTGACGCCGCGCACGCGCGCCCTGATCGTGAACACGCCATCCAACCCGCTCGGCTCGACCTTCGATCGGGAGACCCTGCAGGCGCTGCTCGCGCTGGCACGACGGCACGACCTCTGGCTGATCAGCGACGAGGTGTACGAGCGCTTCACGTGGGGCGAGCCGCACGTGAGCCCCGCCACCCTGGACGCGGACCGTCGCGTGCTGTCGGTGTTCTCGATGTCGAAGACCTACGCCATGACCGGCGCTCGCGTCGGCTGGCTCGTCACGCCGCCGGGCTGGCGGCAGACCATGCTCCGTGTGCAGGAGTCGGTCGTGAGCTGCGTCGACGAGCCGTCGCAGCGGGCCGCCGCCGCGGCGCTCACCGGCGACCAGGCCGCCGTGCAGCGCAGCGCCGCGCACTACCGCGACAACCTCGCGGCGGCGACGGCCGCCCTCGACGCGCGCGGTCTGCGCTATCTGGCGCCCACCGGCGCGTTCTACCTGTGGATCGACGTCTCGCACGTGTCGGCGGGCGACGTGGTGGCGTGGTGCGAGCGTCTCCTCGACGAGCGGGGCGTCGCCGTCGCGCCGGGAAGCGCGTTCGGCGCATCCGGCGAGGGATGGATCCGCGTGTGCGTCGCGAGCGACCGCGCAGAACTTCTGGAGGGCATCGGCCGGATCCCTGCGCCCACCTGACCGCACGGCGATCCGGCCGCTCGCAGGGTTGCGGCATCCGTCACCCGTAGAATCGTCTGGACATGTCACCGCGCGCCCTGAAGCCCCTCGAGCCGTCCGCCACACCGCCCGAGCTGATCCGCAACTTCTGCATCATCGCCCACATCGACCACGGCAAGTCGACGCTGGCCGACCGCATGCTGCAGATCACCGGCGTCGTCGCCGACCGCGACATGCGCGCGCAGTACCTCGACCGCATGGACATCGAGCGCGAGCGCGGCATCACGATCAAGTCGCAGGCCGTGCGCATGCCGTGGTCGACCGGTGACGAAACGTTCGCGCTCAACATGATCGACACGCCCGGCCACGTCGACTTCACGTACGAGGTCTCGCGCTCGCTGGCCGCCTGCGAGGGCGCCATCCTGCTCGTCGACGCAGCCCAGGGCATCGAGGCGCAGACGCTCGCGAACCTGTATCTCGCGCTCGAGAACGATCTTCACATCATCCCCGTGCTCAACAAGATCGACCTTCCGGCGGCCGACCCCGAGAAGTTCGCGGCGGAGCTCGCGAACCTGATCGGCGGAGACCCCGACGACGTGCTGCGAGTGAGCGGCAAGACCGGCATGGGCGTCGAGACGCTGCTGGACCGCATCGTCGAGCAGATCCCCGCTCCGAAGGGGAACGCGGATGCCCCGGCCCGCGCCATGATCTTCGACTCGGTGTACGACTCCTACCGCGGCGTGGTGACCTACGTCCGCATGGTCGACGGCAAGCTGGAGCCGCGCGAGCGGATCCAGATGATGTCGACCCGAGCGACGCACGATCTCCTCGAGATCGGCGTCTCCAGCCCCGAGCCGGTTCCGACCAAGGGCCTGGGCGTCGGCGAGGTCGGCTACCTCATCACCGGCGTGAAGGATGTGCGCCAGTCGAAGGTCGGCGACACGATCACCAATCAGCGAAAGCCCGCCTCCGAGGCTCTGCCGGGCTACACCGACCCGAAGCCGATGGTCTTCTCGGGCATCTATCCGATCGACGGCAGCGACTACGCCGATCTGCGCGAGGCCCTCGACAAGCTGAAGCTGTCGGACGCGTCGCTCCAGTACGAGCCCGAGACCTCGGTCGCGCTCGGCTTCGGCTTCCGCTGCGGCTTCCTGGGACTGCTGCACCTCGAGATCATCACCGAGCGGCTCTCCCGCGAGTTCGACCTCGACCTCATCACGACCGCACCTTCGGTCACCTACGAGGTGCTCACCGACACCGGCGAGACGGTCGTCGTCACGAACCCCAGCGAGTATCCCGACGGCCGGGTAGCCGAGGTGTCCGAGCCGGTGGTGAAGGTCGGCATCCTGCTCCCCAAGGACTACGTCGGCACCGTGATGGAGCTGTGCCAGTCGCGCCGCGGATCACTTCTCGGCATGGACTACCTCAGCGAGGACCGCGTCGAGCTGCGCTACCACATGCCGCTCGGCGAGATCGTGTTCGACTTCTTCGACCAGCTGAAGTCCAAGACGCAGGGTTACGCCAGCCTCGACTACGAACCCGCCGGCTCGCAGACCGCCGACCTGGTCAAGGTCGACATCCTGCTCCAGGGCGACAAGGTCGACGCGTTCAGCTCGATCGTCCACCGCGAGAAGGCCTACGCCTACGGCACGATGATGACCGAGCGGCTGCGCAAGCTCATCCCGCGCCAGCAGTTCGAAGTGCCCATCCAGGCCGCCATCGGCGCGCGCATCATCGCGCGCGAGAACATCCGCGCGATGCGCAAGGACGTCCTGGCGAAGTGCTACGGCGGCGACATCACCCGCAAGCGCAAACTGCTCGAGAAGCAGAAGGAGGGCAAGAAGCGCATGAAGATGGTGGGTCGCGTCGAGGTCCCCCAGGAGGCGTTCATCGCCGCGCTCTCGGGTGACGTCGAGGGTCCTGCCAAGAAGTGATGAGTCTCGCGAAGTAGGCTGGAATCCATGCGTCGAGGGACATTCCGTGACGACACCGTCGACTACGCCGCCGTCGGGGCGACGCAGGCGCCGGATCTGATGCACTATCCGCCGGAGCGCAGCATCCCGGCGGAGCAGTCGTGGCGCATCGGAAGCGGCGAGGCGCGCTTCCAGGCCGCCGGCGAGGCGCTGATGTCGTGGACGGCGCAGCGCGGGGCGGGGCTCGAGGTCACCGACGTGCGGCCGGCGTCGGGGCCGATGTACTCGGGCGTGAGCTTCGACGCCGAGGGCACGCCGATCGCGCCCAGCCGCTCCGAGACCGAACAGCGCTTCGACGCGGACGGCACGCCCTACGTCAGCGCCGGGACGACGATCCGTGTCGACGGTCGCGTGCGCGGCCTCCGCGCCGACGCCGAGCTGCGCGTGATCTTCGCCGTCGAGGAACCTCGGCGCGTCGGGTTCGCTCTGGGGACCGTGGGCGACTCGGTCGTCAGCGGCGAGGAGTCGTTCATGATCGACTGGTACGACAACGACGAGGTCTGGTTCACCGTCCGGGCCTTCGACGCGCCCCGCGCGCTGCTGTACCGGATGATCCCCGGACTCACGAAGCGTCGGCGCCGCGAGCTGTTCACCCGGTACCTCCGGGCCATCTCGCCGCTGTACACGACGCCGGCCTGAGGCGCTGATGGGCTCAGCTCTTCCGCTCGGCGAGCCCGTTCCCGCGGACGGCTCGCTGCCGCCGGGCACGCGCGTCGACCCGGCGACCGACTTCGGCGTCTACCTGCACGTGCCGTTCTGCCGTGTGCGCTGCGGGTACTGCGACTTCAACACCTACACCTCCTCCGAGCTGCGCGGCACCCGCCAGGACCAGTACGCCGACACGCTGCTCGGCGAGATCGGCCTCGCGGCCCGGGTGCTCGCGGGCTCCGGCGGCAACCGTCCGGCATCGACCGTGTTCTTCGGCGGCGGCACGCCGACGCTCCTCCCGCCCGGCGATCTGGCGCGCATGCTGGGCGGCGTGCGCGACGCGTTCGGCATCGCGACCGGGGCCGAGGTGACGGTCGAGGCGAATCCCGACACCGTCTCGCCGGCGGTCGCGGCCGAGCTGGCCGCGGCTGGGGTCACCCGGCTGTCGATCGGCATGCAGTCCACCGTGCCGCACGTGCTCGCGGCCCTCGACCGCACGCACGACCCCGCCAACGTCCGCACCGCCGTGGCCGCGGCGCGCGGCGCGGGACTCGACGTCAGCGTCGACCTCATCTACGGGGCGCCCGGGGAGTCGCTCGACGACTGGCGGGCCTCGATCGAGGAGGCCGTGGCCCTGCAGCCCGATCACATCTCGGCCTACGCCCTCATCATCGAGGAGGGAACCAAGCTCGCCCGTCAGATCCGTCGGGGCGAAGTCCCCGCGCCGGACGACGACCTCCAGGCGGACATGTACGAGCTGGCCGACGATCTCCTCGCCGGCGCCGGCTTCGACTGGTACGAGGTGTCGAACTGGTCACGCGGCGACGCGCACCGTTCCCGCCACAACCTGGCGTACTGGACGGGCTCCGACTGGTGGGGTTTCGGACCCGGGGCGCACAGCCACATCGGCGGCGTGCGGTTCTGGAACGTCAAGCACCCCGCCGCCTACGCCCAGCGTCTCGCGGCGGGGGAGTCGCCGGCGGCGGGACGGGAGATCCCGGATGCCGCAGCCCGGGCGCTCGAGGGTGTGCTGCTGCGCACGCGCATCCGTGACGGGCTGCCGATCGAGGAGCTGCTCGGCGAGGGCCGCCACGCCGTCGCCGCGCTGATCGCGGACGGCCTGATCGAGGGGCCGGCGGCCCTGCGCGGACGCGTCGTGCTGACCCGTCGCGGACGGCTCCTGGCCGACGCCGTCGTGCGCGCGCTCACCGAGTGAGGCCCGCCGGTCGTTCCGGGCCGGCGCTCCGTGTGTCGTCGGCCGTCGCTCGGCGATCGTGGCGAGGCATCGGATAGAATTGGCACTCGAGTCATGCGAGTGCCAGGTCTCAACAGCAGCGTGAGGAGGCGGGATGGTCAGCGAGCGAGGTCTGCAGGTGCTGCGGGCGATCGTCCAGGACTACGTCGACACGCGCGAGCCTGTCGGCAGCAAGGCGATCGTCGAGCGGCACGCCTTCGGCGTGTCGGCGGCGACCATCCGCAACGACATGGCGCTGCTGGAGGACGAGGAGCTGATCGCGGCTCCGCACACGTCGTCCGGACGCGTGCCGACCGACAAGGGCTATCGCGTCTTCGTCGACCACCTGGCCGAGCTGCGCCCGCTGTCCCCGGCGCAGCGAGCGGCCATCGCGTCCTTCCTCGACGGCCCCGGCGACCTCGACGACGCGCTCGTGCGCACGGTGCGCGCCCTGACGCAGCTGACCGGCCAGGTCGCCATCGTGCAGTATCCGTCCTTCGCGCGCGCCACGGTCACCCACGTCGAACTGGTCCAGCTCGGCGGCGGACGGATGCTGGTGATCGTGGTCACCGACACCGGGCGGGTCTCTCAGCGCCTCACCTTCGTCGGCGACGAGTTCGATGACGCCGACCTCGCGCACATCCGCGCGCGCCTCGGAACCCTGCTCGTCGGACGCCCCGTGCGCGAAGGCCTGCAGCGCATCGCCGAGCGGCTCGACGGACCGGATGCGAAGGCCCCTGCCCACGAGCGCGCGACCGACGAGATCGTGCGTGCCGTCGCTGAGGAGCTCGAGGAGTTCCGCCAGGACAAGCTCGTGATGGCCGGCAGCGCGAACCTCGCTCGCAGTGAGTCCGACTTCCGCGGGAGCATCTACCCCCTTCTCGAGGCGATCGAGGAGCAGGTGACGCTCCTGCGACTGATGGGAGAGATGGTCGCGGACGAGCAGGGCCTCGCCGCCAGCATCGGACGCGAGAACGCGGCGTTCGGCCTGGGCGAGGCATCCGTCGTCGCCAGCGATTACGACGCGACCGGCTCGCTGGCGCGCGTCGGCGTGCTCGGGCCGACCCGCATGGACTACCCCACGAACCTCGCGGCGGTCCGTGCCGTCGCGCGCTATCTCACGCGCATGCTCGAGCAGGACGAGAACTCCCGCTGACGCTCGCGCGCACCCACGAATCCGCGGCACGGCCGCGACAGGAAGGCGAAAGTGGCTGACCACTACGAGGTCCTCGGCGTCTCACGCGACGCCTCCACCGACGAGATCAAGAAGGCCTACCGCAAGCTGGCCCGGCAGCTGCACCCCGACGTCAACCCCGGCGAAGAGGCGTCCGAGCGATTCAAGCTGGTGACGCACGCGTACGACGTGCTCAGCGACCCCGAGCAGCGCGCCCGCTACGACATGGGCGGCGGGGACTCGCCGTTCGGCGGCGGAGCCGGCGGCTTCGGCGGGTTCAACGACATCTTCGAGACCTTCTTCGGCGCCGCGGGCGGCGCGCGGGCAGGCCGGCCGCGCTCGCGCCGCGAACGGGGCCAGGACGCCCTCGTCCGGGTGACCCTCGAACTCGGCGACGTGGTCTTCGGCACGCATCGCGACATCGAGGTCGACACCGCGGTGGTCTGCGAGACGTGCCAGGGCTCGTGCTGTCAGCCCGGGACCAGCCCGGTCACGTGCGACATCTGCCACGGCACCGGCAACGTCCAGCGCCAGGTGCGCAGCCTCCTCGGCAACGTCGTGACCACGCAGCCGTGCAACGTGTGCCAGGGCTACGGCACGACGATCCCGTACCCGTGCGCGACGTGCCAGGGCCAGGGCCGCGTGCGTGCGCGCCGCACCGTGTCGCTCGACATCCCGGCCGGCGTCGAGACCGGCCTGCGCCTGCAGCTGCCGGGCTCGGGCGAGGTCGGCCCCGCGGGCGGCCCCAACGGCGACCTGTACATCGAGGTCACCGTCCAGCCGCACGAGGTCTTCAGCCGCGACGGCGACGACCTGCTGGCGACGCTCGAGGTCTCGATGCCCGACGCGATCCTCGGCACGACCACGACCATCGAGTCGCTCGACGGACCCGTCGAGCTCGAGGTGCGCCCGGGCGTCCAGGGCGGCGATGTGCTGACGATCAAGGGCCGCGGCATCACGCCGCTGCGCGGTTCGCAGCGCGGCGATCTGAGGGTCGGCGTGCACGTGGTGACCCCGACGCGCCTGGACCACAAGGAGCGCGCCCTCATCGAGGAGTTCGCCAAGCGCACGAAGGCGCCCGCGCCCAAGCTCGCCGAGTTCCACCAGGGCCTGTTCGCGAAGCTGCGCGACCGGTTCCGGAACGCCTGAGTCGTGGCCCTGCACTTCCTCCTCGACGAACCCGCCTCCGCGAGGCCCGGCGACACCGTGACGCTCACGGGCGCGGAGGCGCACCACGCCTCGACTGTTCGCCGGGTCCGCGTGGGCGAGGAGGTCACGGTCGGCGACGGCCGCGGTGCGTGGCTCGTCGGAGACATCGAGTCGGTCGCGCCCCGCGAGGTCGTGGTGCGGATCCGCGAGCGGACGGATGCCGCGTCCCCGAGCCCGCGCGTCGTGCTCGTGCAGGCGCTGGCGAAGGGGGACCGCGACGAGCTCGCCGTGCAGGCGGCGACCGAGCTCGGTGTCGACGAGATCGTGCCCTGGCAGGCGGCGCGCAGCGTCTCGCGCTGGGACGCAGCGAAGGCCGCCAAGGGCCGGGCCCGCTGGGCGACGATCGTGCGCGAGGCCGCCAAGCAGGCGCACCGAGCCTGGGTGCCCGAGGTCGGGGAGCTGACCACCACCGCGGCGCTGGCGCGCCGGGCCGCGGCATCCCGTCTCCTCATCCTGGAGCCCACCGCAGACGCGCCTCTCAGCGGGATCGCACTTGACGCGGACGAGGCACGCGACCTCGTGCTGGTCGTGGGCCCGGAGGGCGGGATCTCCTCCGAGGAGCTCGAGGCACTGCGCACGGCCGGTGCGGAGCTGGTGCGACTCGGCGACACGGTGCTGCGCACGTCAACGGCCGGGCCTGCCGCTCTCGCGATGCTCAGCACCGCGCTCGGGCGCTGGTGAGCAGCCGACGTGGCCGCCGCCGGTCCGAGCCCGCGCCGGGGGCCCGTCGCTAGACTTGCGGCATGAGCGAACCGTCGATCTTCACGCGCATCCGCAACGGGGAGATCCCGTCCGAGATCATCGCCGAGACCGAGAATGCGTTCGCGATCCGCGACATCCACCCGCAGGCGCCCGTGCACCTGCTGGTGATCACGAAGTCGGAGGACTACCGCAACGTCGTGGAGCTCGCCGCGGGCGACCCCGACCTGCTGGCCGAGCTCGTGGGACTCGCGAACAAGCTGGCCGCGGAGCACTCCGACGGCGATTTCCGTCTGGTATTCAACACAGGCCCGAACGCGGGCCAGACCGTCTTCCACGTGCACGCCCATGTGCTCGCGGGAGGCCTCGAAGAGAAGAGTGTCGGTGACTGATCACGACAGTCATGAACCCGCGGGAGACCGCGACAGCACCGTCGAGCGCATCTATGCGGACGGCGTCGCGATGGTGCAGCTGCTCGGCCCGCAAGACCGTCTGCTGAGGGTCGTCGAGAAGGAGCATCCGGGTGTCGACGTCCACGTCCGCGGCAACGAGATCACCCTCACGGGCGAGCGCGGCGCGGTCGCGGCTGCCCGTTCGCTCGTCGATGAGCTGCTCGCGATGACCAAGGCCGGCCACGCCCTCGGCGAGCAGGACGTCGCGTCGTCCAACCGCATCCTGCGCAGCGAGGGCGGCCCGCGTCCGTCCGAGGTGCTCGGCGAGGCGATCCTGTCGTCGCGCGGAAAGGTCATCCGCCCGAAGACCCTCGGGCAGAAGGCGTACGTCGACGCGATCGAGGAGAACACGATCGTCTTCGGCATCGGTCCCGCCGGAACCGGCAAGACCTATCTCGCGATGGCCAAGGCGGTCCAGGCGCTGCAGCGGAAGGAGGTCAGCCGCATCATCCTGACGCGTCCCGCGGTGGAGGCGGGGGAGCGGCTCGGATTCCTGCCCGGCACGCTGACCGACAAGATCGACCCGTACCTGCGCCCGCTGTACGACGCGCTCAACGAGATGATGGACCCCGAGCTCGTGCCCAAGCTCATGGCGACCGGCACCATCGAGGTCGCGCCGCTGGCGTACATGCGCGGGCGCACGCTGAACGACTCGTTCGTCGTGCTCGACGAGGCGCAGAACACCACGCCCGAGCAGATGAAGATGTTCCTCACGCGTCTCGGCTTCGGAACGCGCATGGTCGTCACCGGCGACATCACGCAGATCGACCTGCCCCAGGGCGCATCGGGCCTGCGACTGGTGACACGCGTGCTCGGCGACATCGACGACATCCACTTCGCCTACCTCACCAGCGAGGACGTCGTCCGGCACACGCTGGTCGGCCGGATCGTCGACGCGTACAGCGAGTACGACGAGCGTCGGATCGCCGCCCGCCGGGAGCGCGACGAGGCATCCGAATTCGCCAACCGCGCCGAGCGCCGCGCCGGCATCGGCCGCAGCGGCGGACCCCGTGACCACCTTCCGAAGCGAGGACGCCCATGACCATCGAGATCGGCAACGAATCCGGCATCGCGGTCGACGAGACGGTGCTGCTGCGGCTCATGGAGCACAACCTCGCCGAGCTGCACGTCAGCCCCGACGCCGACGTCGCGATCCTGCTCGTGGACGAGGGCGCCATGGAGGCGCTGCACGTGCAGTGGATGGACGAGCCCGGCCCCACCGACGTCCTGAGCTTCCCGATGGACGAACTGCGACCGGGCACGGAGGACGCGCCGACGCCCGCGGGCCTCCTCGGCGACATCGTGCTGTGCCCACAGGTGGCCGAGACGCAGGCGGTCGCCGCCAAGCACTCCACGATGGACGAGCTCATCCTCCTGACGACGCACGGACTTCTGCACCTGCTCGGCTTCGACCACGCCGAGCCGGAGGAGGAGCGCGAGATGTTCGGCCTGCAGCGCGAGCTCATCGCCTCCTTCCAGGCGTCCGAGCGCCGACGACCCCGCGCATGACCGCGGCTCTTCTCCTCGTAGCAGCCGCGCTGCTTCTCGCCTTCGGGGCGTTGATGGTCGCGATCGACGCGGCCATGGGCGTCACGTCCCGTGCCGACCTGGCCGAACTCGGCGCGGATGGACGCAACGCGCCGGCGTTGCGAAGGATCGCCGCCGACCCCGACGCGCACGCCAACGCCGTGATCTTCATCCGGGTGCTCGCTGAGACGACGGCGGCGGTGCTCGTGACGGTCGCCTTCGTGGACCTCTTCAACAGCATCTGGTGGGCGATGCTCGCCGCCGCCCTTCTCATGACGGGCGTTTCGTATGTCGTCGTGGGCGCGAGCCCGCGCACGGTCGGCCGCCTGCACGCACGGGGACTGCTGCGCGGCGCGGCGCCGGTCATCCGCGGCGTCCGCATCATCCTCGGTCCGCTGGCGCACGGTCTCGTCGCGCTCGGCACGCGCATCACGCCGGGCGCGTCGCGCGGTTCGTCCTTCGCCTCCGAGGAGCAGCTGCTCAGCATCATCGACGAGGCCGCCGAGAACGAGCTGATCGAACAGGACGACCGCGAGCTCATCCACTCGGTGTTCGATTTCACCGACACCTTCGTGCGCGCGGTCATGGTGCCGCGCACCGACATGGTGACGGTGGATGCCTCGACCTCGACGCGGGAGGCGATGACGATCTTCCTGGAGAAGGGCGTCTCGCGCATGCCCATCGTCGACGACGACGCCGACGATGTCGTGGGTGTGCTGTACCTCAAGGACCTCGTGCAGTTCGGCTTCCGCGACGAGTCGGGCTGGCGGGACGCCCCGATCAGCCGCATCGCGCGCCCGGCGGTATTCGTGCCCGAGTCGATGAAGGCCGAGACGCTGCTGCAGCAGATGAAGCGCGACGCCGTTCACGTGTGCCTCGTCGTCGACGAGTACGGCGGCGTGTCGGGTCTGGTCACCCTCGAGGACCTCATCGAGGAGCTCGTCGGCGAGATCTCCGACGAGTACGACCCGCGGGCGTCGGAGGTCACCGAGCTCGAACCCGGCCACTACCGGGTGAGCGCCCGCCTCGGCCTCGACGAGGTCGGCGACCTGTTCGGCCTCGAGCTCGAGGACGAGGACGTCGATTCCATAGGGGGACTGCTCGGCAAGGCGCTCGGTCGCGTGCCCCAGCCCGGCGCGACGGCCGAGTACGCCGGCCTCGTGCTCACCGGAGGCGCCTCCCGGGGGCGCGGACGCGGCATCTCGACGGTCTTCGTCGAGCGCGGCGACCCCGCGACGGACATCGGCCGGCCGCCCCGGACGGGTGAGATCCGCGTCGTGAGCCCCCGTACCGGCGAGATCCGGCTGCCGAGGAAGGAAGACACCCCATGAGCGACAGCGACTTCACCCCGGAGGCCGGCGCCGCGAGCGAGCCGGTCGAAGGGCGCTCCGGCTTCGTCACGTTCGTCGGCCGCCCGAACGTGGGCAAGTCGACGCTCACGAACGCGCTGGTCGGCGAGAAGGTCGCGATCACCAGCGACAAGCCGCAGACGACGCGTCGTGCCATCCGCGGCATCCTCAACCGGCCCGCCGGCCAGCTCGTCATCGTCGACACCCCGGGACTCCACAAGCCCCGCACGCTCCTCGGGCAGCGGCTCAACGACCTGGTCGAGCAGGTGCTCGGCGATGTCGATGTGATCGGCTTTTGCGTCCCCGCGACGGAGAAGGTCGGCCCCGGCGACCGCCGCATCGCCGAGTCGCTCAGCGGCTATGGCCGTGCGAAGAAGGTGGCGATCGTCACGAAGACGGATGCCGCCAGCCGCGAGCAGATCACCGAGCGGCTCATCGAGGTGGACCAGCTGCGGGAGGACTGGGCCGCGGTCATCCCGCTGTCCGCGTTGACGCGCGATCAGCTCGACGTCCTGAGCGATCAGCTGCTCGCCCTCATGCCGGAAGGGCCCGCGCTGTATCCGGAGGGCGTCGTCACCGACGAGTCGACCGAGGATCGCATCGCCGAGATCATCCGCGAAGCCGCCCTCGACGGGGTGCGCGACGAGCTGCCCCACTCGATCGCCGTGGTGGTGCAGGATGTCGAGCCTCGCGAGGACTCCGACCTCACCGACATCTACGCCGACATCGTGGTGGAGCGCGACAGCCAGAAGGGCATCATCATCGGCCACAAAGGCTCTCGGCTGCGTGATGTCGGCGCTCGGGCACGCGCGCAGATCGAGCCGCTCGTGGGCACCAAGGTGTTCCTCAAGCTCCACGTCCGCATCGCCAAGGAGTGGCAGCGCGATCCGAAGCAGCTGGGCCGCCTCGGGTTCTGACGGCGGGCGGATGCTGCGCCCCGGCCCCTACCGATCGCAACGGGCGTAGCCTGGCCATGAGCCGATCCGAGAGGAGCGCACGATGTCCACGGCCACGGCTGCTCAGGCACTGCCCTGGAACGATCCGCGCGACGACATCGCCGTGGGTGTGCTGATGTCGAACGGCCGCCTTGCACCGCGCAGGTTCTCAGACCGTGCCGAGGCCGAGGCTTGGGCGCGTCCCGAGGAGGGCGATCGCGTCGTCGAGTGGAACCTCATCTGCGAGTGCGACGACTGACGATGCTCAGCCGCCGGTCTCGGTGATCGCCGACCGGATCACGATCGTGTCGGCCCCGTACTCCGCGTCGGCGGCTTCCTGCCAGCTTCCGTCGTCCCACACCACGTCCACCCACAGCCAGCCGTCCTGCGGGAACGACGAGAGGTAGGACTCGCCGAGCTTGTCGGGCAGTTCCTCCTGGATCGCCGCGAGAGTCGCCTCGTCGCCGGCGCCCGGCTTGCCGCCGGTCGGATCCTCCGGCCGGATCGGGTCGTAGAGCGCCAGCATGATCGGCGGCTGCGTGGACGTGAACGTCTCACCGTCGTAGGTGCCGCGCACGGCGTACGCGCCCCAGGTGACGTCTCCCGACGATTCGGCGCCTTCGACCTCGTCCCACGTCCACCCTTCGAGCGGGATTCCCGAGCACTGCGGAGGGAACGACTCGGCCACCGCGCCCAGGCACAGCTGCACCTCGCCGGCGGTGTCGAGGACGGTTCCCGTGGCGGCCACCTCGCCCTCCGGGGGCACCGGGGTGACCGATCCGAGCGCCGGCGAGTCCGACGTGCTTCCCGGCGGCGCACTTGCGCATGACGCTGCGACGAGCATGACGACGGCGGCCGTGGTGGCGACGCCGAAAGGGCGACGAAGACCTCTCATACCCGGTCGGTGTCCCGAGTGCGCCGATCGTCTCAGAAACGGGATGCCGCGGCATCCGTCTTCCGCGTGGTTCGCGCCGGATCCGGAACGGGGTGTAGCCTGGTGCCATGCGCTTCGGCGGGCTCCTCCTTCTTAGCCGCCGCGACGAGACCTCGTTCTAGGGCCTTCCTCGTCGCGGAGCTTCTCGTTGGCCCGCATCATCAGGCATCGAGCCGACCCGATCGGGTGAACCGCTCGAAAGACGAGAGAAGCGACGAATCATGGAGAACACCCAGAAGCCCTCGGGCATGCCGATCCACAAGTATCGGCCGTTCCATCAGCAGATCGCGGTGGATCTGCCCGACCGCACGTGGCCGGACCAGCGCATCACGACCGCCCCGCGCTGGTGCGCGGTCGATCTGCGCGACGGCAACCAGGCGCTCATCGACCCGATGAGCCCTGAGCGCAAGCGCATCATGTTCGACCTCCTCGTGAAGATGGGCTACAAGGAGATCGAGGTCGGCTTCCCCTCGGCGAGCCAGACCGACTTCGACTTCGTTCGACAGCTCATCGAAGAGGACCTGATCCCGGACGACGTCACGATCCAGGTGCTGACGCAGGCCCGCGAGCACCTCATCGAGCGCACCTACGAGTCCATCGCGGGCGCCAAGCAGGCGATCGTGCACCTGTACAACTCGACGAGCACACTGCAGCGCGAGGTGGTCTTCCGCACCGACGAGCAGGGCATCATCGACATCGCCCTCGAGGGTGCGCGTCTGTGCCGCGAGTTCGAGAAGCGCATCCCCGAGACCAAGGTCTACTACGAGTACTCGCCCGAGAGCTACACCGGCACCGAGCTCGAGTTCGCGCTGAACGTGTGCAACCAGGTGATCGAGATCTTCGAGCCGACGCCCGAGCGCAAAGTCATCATCAACCTGCCCGCGACCGTCGAGATGGCCACGCCCAACGTGTACGCCGACTCGATCGAGTGGATGAGCCGTCGCCTGGCCCACCGCGAGAACGTCATCCTGTCGCTGCACCCGCACAACGACCGCGGCACCGCCATCGCCGCCGCGGAGCTCGGCTACATGGCCGGCGCCGACCGCATCGAGGGCTGCCTCTTCGGCAACGGCGAGCGGACCGGCAACGTCGACCTGGTGGCGCTGGGCATCAACCTGTTCACGCAGGGCATCGACCCGCAGATCGACTTCGGCGACATCGACCAGGTCAAGCGCACCGTCGAGTACTGCAACCAGCTGCCCGTGCACGAGCGCAGCCCGTGGGCCGGTGACCTCGTGTTCACCGCCTTCAGCGGATCTCACCAGGACGCCATCAAGAAGGGCTTCGAGGCGATGGAGGCGCGCGCGGCCGAGGCCGGCGTGTCGGTCGACGAGATCGAGTGGGCGGTGCCGTATCTGCCGATCGACCCGAAGGACCTGGGCCGCTCGTACGAGGCCGTCATCCGTGTCAACTCGCAGTCCGGCAAGGGCGGCGTCGCCTACCTGCTGAAGACCGACCACTCGCTCGACCTGCCGCGCAAGCTGCAGATCGACTTCTCGGGTGTCGTGCAGGCCAAGACCGACGCCGAGGGCGGCGAGGTCACGAGCGACCAGATCTGGAAGATCTTCACCGACGAGTACCTGCCCTCCGACATCGCCGACGAGCGCTGGGGCCGGTTCGAGCTGCTCGCGACGAGCACGCGCAGCGACATGTCGGGCGACGTGGCGCTCGATATCACTCTGCGCGACGGCGACGAGCGCTTCGACGCGTCGGGCCGGGGCAACGGGCCGGTGGCCGCGTTCCTCGAGATCATCCGCGCCCAAGGCTTCGATGTGACCCTGTACGACTACGTCGAGCACGCGCTCAGCGCCGGGGGCGACGCCCAGGCCGCCGCGTACATCGAACTCCAGGTCGATGGCGAGCGCCTGTGGGGCGTCGGCATCGACTCGGACATCTCGACCGCATCGCTCAAAGCGATCGTGTCGGGTGTGAACCGCGCCATCCGCACGCGGGAGCGCTCCGGAGCCCTCGCGGGCGTCTGAGCGCGAACCGTCGACGGGTGTGCGCGGGTGATCCCCGTGCGCACCCGTCGGTGTTCGCCCCAGCGGCGAGCCGACGGCCGAGAGAGCGAAGAGTGTCCGCGCAGCGCTGTTCGGCGTGCTGTTCGTGCTCTTTCGACGGGCAGGACGGATGCCTCAGGGCTTGACGATCGGGATCGTCGAGGTCTCGACGGCCACCTTGCGGCGGTACAGCGCGCGCTGCTCCGGCAGGGAGATGTCGAAGATCACGGCGAGCAGACGGATGACCGCGGTCACGACGATGCCGATGACGGCCGCGACGACCACGTCGACGCCGAGCTGCTGCGCGGTCGCGAGGACGAGGCATCCGACTCCCGCGGCGACCGCGTAGAGGGAGCCCACGTGCATGATGGCGACGGGCAGGCCCATGATGACGTCGCGGAGGATGCTGCCGCCCACCGCCGCGCACACGCCCACGAACACCGCGGGAATCAGGGGCAGCCCGAGCACCAGCGCCTTACTCGTGCCGAAGGCGCCGAAGAGGCCGATCACGAGTGCATCGAGCCCGACGATGACGGCGTTGAGCCGCTGGAACAGGCCCGCCAGCAGCATGCCGAAGAGAGCGGCCCCGGCCGCGGTCAGCAGGTACCAGTTGCTCTGCAGCGTGGTCGGCTCGACGTTCAGGAGCAGGTCGCGGATGAGTCCGCCGCCCATGCCGACCAGGATGCCGATGATCGCGACGCCGAGCATGTCGAGGCGCCGCTCTCCCCGGAAGCCGGAGGCGAAGAGCGCGCCCTGGATGCCGCCGAGACCCACGGCGACGAGATCGGCCCACAGGGGGATCACGAAGACCGGCTCGTTCACTCCTCCATTGTCCCCGCCGCCGCGGTCGGTCGGTGCATTCAGGGGATGTGGGTGCGCACCGCGTCGAGGAAGCCGTCCAGGTCATCGGTCCACAGCCGCACCGCGTCGATCTCGACCGGTTCTTCGGAGAGCCGGGTGGTCACCGGCTTCTCGAGGACGATGAGCACGTTGGTCTCGTTCGCCATGCGCAGCGCGAGTGTGCGCCCGTGCTCTTCCTCCCGGACCTTGGGCGCTTTCTCGGCCACGTCGCGCGACCGCTCCACCGAAGCGATCACGTCCCACGGCAGATCGACGTCGATGTCGGCACCGAGCCGGGCGCGGATGCCATCGGGGCCGACCGCGTGCGGACGCGTGAGATAGCTCAGCGCGAGGCCGATCATCCAGGTGAGGCCCCAGATCCCCGCGATCAGCAGCGGGATGCGCACCCACGGCCACGGATGCACGATGAGGTCGATGATCGGGATCTCGACAGCCGACAGCACGATGAAGATCATTAGGATCGTGATGACGGGGGCGTGGTACGCGAAGCCGCTGGCTCCGTCGGGCACGCGCGGCCGGCGGAAGATCCAGCGGTACAGCGCCTGCCAGATGCCGATCTCGGCGCGCACGGCCATCCGCGCGAAGCGGAGGACCGAGTTCCGTCGAGGGGGCGCTTCCGCCACCGCGGCGTCGGCGGGTGCGGGATGGGTCATTCCGGCGCCTCGCGTTCATCCTCGCGCGCCGCGTGCTCTGCGACGAGAGTCTGCAGCCGCTCCAGCACATGCTGCAGAGCGGTCGCGGTGACGCGCACGGTGTCTTCATCGAGTCCCGCGACGAGGTCGGCGCCGAGCGTCTCGTGCTCGGCATCCATCGTCTCCATGATGGTCAGCCCTCGTTCGGTGAGGTGCACGAGCACCGCTCGCCGATCGGTCGGATGCGGTTCGCGTCGCGCGAATCCCGTCGCCTCGAGCGCGTCGACCAGCGTCGTGACGTTCCGCGGCGTGACGCCGATGGTCTCCGCCAGCTGCGCCTGCGTGACGGGACCGCCGTGGTAGAGCACCCAGAGAAGGTGCGTACGGGGCACGGTCAGGCCCCGGCGGTCGAGCTCGCGCGCTTGGTCGGCCTCGAGAACCTGCGAGATCGCGAGCAGGGTGTCCAGAATCTTCGTGGCCGACATAGTGAACATTATACATAATGAACATCAACCCCAGCCTGGTCGCCACTTCGGGGTCGGCGTCGGCCGCTGCGGCCGGATCGGCGGACGCGCAGGGATAATTGACAGGTGCCCACCTACCGCGACGAAGTCGTGGTCCTGCGCACCCACAAGCTGGGGGAGGCCGACAGGATCGTGACGATGCTGAGCCGCCGCCACGGCAAGCTGCGCGCCGTCGCCAAGGGGGTGCGGCGCACGTCATCGCGGTTCGGCGCGCGGCTCGAGCCGTTCATGGTCGCCGACGTGCAGCTGTACCAGGGGCGCTCGCTCGACATCGTTCAGCAGGCCGAGTCGCTCGGCTCCTACGGGGCCGAGATCGCCGCCCACTACGACCGCTACACGTCCGCGCACGCCATGGTCGAGGCGGCCGACCGACTCAACGAGGCCGAGGCGACACCGCAGCAGTACCTGCTCCTGGTGGGCGGACTGCGGGCGCTCTCACGCGGCGAGCACGCGTCGCGCAGCGTCCTGGACTCGTACCTGCTGCGCGCGATGGCCCTCTCGGGCTGGGCTCCGGGACTCTCGGAATGCGCCCGCTGCGGTCGCAACGGCCCGCACGACACCTTCGTCGCCCAGCAGGGCGGCATGATCTGCCGCGACTGCGCGCCGACAGGCGCCGCGCGCGTCGACCCGAGCACCGTCTCGCTCCTGCAGTCCCTCATGGCGGGGGAGTGGGACGTGGTGGATGCCGCGTCCCCGGGTTCGACGGCTGCCGCTTCGGGGCTCATCGCGGCGTACGCGCAATGGCACCTCGAGCGCGGCATCCGCTCGCTCTCGCATGTCTCGTCCTCGCCGGCGGAAGGAATCAGGTGAGCCCCAAGCCCTATACGCACCGCGACGCGGTGCCGTATCGCCCGCTGGACTGGACCGGCGTCTACCCGCCGGAGTACCCCAAGGGGAGCGTGCCGAACCACATCGCTATCGTCATGGACGGCAACGGGCGCTGGGCGAACCGCCGGGGCCTCACCCGCATCGAGGGGCACAAGGCGGGAGAGGCCGCCCTGCTCGATGTCGTCGCCGGCGCGATCCAGGCCGGTGTGAAGCACCTCTCCGTCTACGCCTTCTCGACCGAGAACTGGTCGCGTTCGCCCGACGAGGTCCGCTTTCTCATGGGCTACAACCGCGACGTGCTGCACCGGCGCCGCGACCAGCTCAACGAGTGGGGCGTGCGCATCCAGTGGGCGGGCCGCAAGCCGCGCCTGTGGGGCAGCGTCATCAAGGAACTCCAGTTCGCCGAGCAGCTCACGACCGGCAACGACGTGCTGACGCTGACGATGTGCGTGAACTACGGCGGCCGCATCGAGCTCGTCGACGCCATGCGCTCCATCGCCGACGACGTCGCGGCGGGGCGGCTGAAGCCGTCGGCGGTGTCGGAGAAGCTCATCCAGCGTCGGCTGTACCGTCCCGACATGCCCGACGTCGACCTCTTCCTGCGCTCCAGCGGCGAGCAGCGCACGTCGAACTTCCTCCTGTGGGAGTCCGCCTACGCCGAATTCGTCTTCCTCGACACACTGTGGCCGGATTTCACCCGGAAAGATCTGTGGCACGGCATCGACGTGTTCCTCGGCAGGAACCGGCGGTTCGGCGGCGCCGTCGACGCCCCCGACGCCTCGGCATCCTGACATGGAGGCGTATCCAACGCGCCGTCACACCCCTCCTGCATGATGTGAGCCGCGTGGGCGGCCGGTCAGGAGGCGGGTCATGGCGCTGTCGCGACCACGGTTCGGCGCTGTCGCGCTCGTGACCGTCAGCGCGCTGCTCGCACTCGCGGGCTGCGCAGCGCCGACGACGGAGACGGATGCCGGTGGCACGGCGTCCGCGACCCCGTCCCCGTCGACCAGCCAGACGGCGGACACGGACGACGGGGAAGATGACGGGCGGACGGATGCTGACGGCGAAGCGGATCCGACTCAGAGTCGGGTGCGCGTCGGACCCGCCGTCGACTACGGCGGTCCCGACGGCGGCGACCAGGGTGACGCCGAGTTGATCGCCGACGGGGTGTGGTGCGAGACGATCGCGGTGTTCTGGGGCGGTGCGGTGCCTGACGGCGTGCGGTTCCTCTTCCAGACGGCGCTGATCGGTGGTCCGGGTCTGCAGGTGCGGGAAGGCGCATGCGGATCAGCGCAGAATCCTGCCTGCCTGGGTCTGACGCTCGAGGCGGGCGACAAGACGGTCTTCTGCAGCCTCACCGTTGTGCCGCAGGCGGACTTCGAGAACGGCACGGGCATCTCGTTCGCCGGGAGACTCGAGTGTCCGACTGCCGAGGTGTGCGATGCCGTCGTCGCGCGACATGTGGATCGTGGTCCGCCGATCACGGTGACGGCGCCCGCGGACACGGACGATGAGGAGAATGATCAGCAGGAGCAGGAGCAGGGCCAGAAGGATCAGGACGGCGAGGAGCAGGATCAGGACGGCGAGCAGGAGAACCAGGACCAGGACCAGGACCACCAGCAGCAGAACGATCAGGACCCGCCCTCGAACGACCAGGACCAGGGCTGATGGCTCGCCGCTCTCGCACTGCTGGATCCCGCCCGTCCGACACCGACGAAGCCGGAGCCGAAGCGGATGCAGGACCGGTCGACGCGACGACCGAGCCCGGTCTCGGCTTCGAGAAGTGGATGGGATTCCTCTCCTCGTTCGTGGCACCGCTCACGCTCGTCACGGCACTGCTGTTCTACTTCGGCTATGTGTCCACGCGCGAGTTCTTCCGCTACTTCGGGGTCGACGTGGACATCATCGGGCTGAGCACGCAGGAGTTCGTCATGCGGAGCCCTGGCGCCCTCTTCATCCCGGTGATGGCGCTCATGCTGCTGGCGGCCGCCGTCATCATCGGCCACCGTGCGCTTCGACGCCGGATCATCGCCAAGCCTGGGACGACGCGCCGTCGAGTGATCGGTGCGATCGCGTGGACCGGAATCGTGTTCCTGCTCGCAGGCCTGGCCGCAGCCTTCATTGTGCCGCTCCTCGACGACTGGGCCGTCGGCGAACTGCTCACGCCCTTGTTCCTGGCGATCGGCGCAGGCCTCTGCGCCTACGCCGCCTCGACCGTTCGCGTGCTCGGCGGCGCGACCGTGGGCCGTGCGGTGGTGGTGCTGCTCGTCCTCGTGATGGTGGCAGGCACGTTCTGGGCGACGGCGACGATCGCGAAGTGGTGGGGCCTCGGTCAAGCGCGCGAGCTCGCCGCCGACCTCGAGACGCTGCCCGCCGTGGTGCTGGACACTCAGGAGCGGCTCTATCCCGGCAACGACGCCATCACGTTCCGGCGACTCGGAGAGGCGGCATCCGCCGACGAGGCCGTCCCGCAAGCCGACGCCGCACCGGCGATGTTCGGTTACCGATACTTCGGCCTCCGCCTGCTCGCGCAGGGCGACGGTCGACTGTATCTCGTGCCCGATGCCTGGTCAGCGGATGCCTCGACCATCGTCGTGCCGTACGACGATGTACGCGTGCGGTTCCGGTTCGTGCCGGACGCCGATCCGCCGACGGCGCCGTGACGGCCGTCGCCGCGACGCATTCGGTGGAATAGAAGCGTCGACGTCCGCGGTTGTCCTCAGCATGACGGACGCCATCAAGATCGACGTGTGGAGCGACATCGCCTGCCCCTGGTGCTACATCGGCAAGCGCAACCTCGAGAACGGGCTGGCCGCGGCATCCGCGGATGACGACGCCCCCGCTGTGGAGGTGACGTACCACTCGTTCGAACTTTCGCCCGACACCCCCGTCGACTTCGAGGGCGATGAGCTGGACTTCCTCGCCGAGCACAAGGGCATGCCCCGCGCCCAGGTGCAGCAGATGCTGGAGCGGGTGACCGGCGTCGCAGCCGACGCCGGACTGGAGTACCGCTTCGATCTGCTGAAGCACACCAACACGGTCAAGGCCCACGAGCTCCTTCACTTCGCCAAGGAACAGGGCCGGCAGCTCGAGCTCGCCGAGCGCCTCATGTCGGCGTACTTCACCGAGGGCCGCCACCTCGGCCGTGAGGACGAACTGGTCGAGCTGGCGACGGATGCCGGACTCGACGCCGACGCGGCCCGCGACGCCCTCCAGAGCGGCCGCTACCTCGATGCGGTGCGCGCCGACCAGGCGCAGGCCGCCGCCTACGGCATCAACGGCGTGCCGTTCTTCGTCATCGACGGCAAGTACGGCGTGTCGGGCGCTCAGCCCGCCGACGCCTTCGCGCAGATCGTCCGGCAGGTGTGGGCCGAGCATCGCGAGCCCGCCGACGTCGACGCCTGACTCATCCTGCACAGAGGCCCGTCGCGGATCGCGGCGGGCCTCTGCCATGCCCGCGCCGAGCAGGATCTCGCACCGAGCTTCGCGGCGCCCCGGATCGGCGCGGGCTCCCAACCGTTCCACAGGCCAGGCGCCGTTCAGCCAAGGGACGGATTCCTGTAAGAGAATGGAACTGTGACGACTGCCCTCGCTCCCGCGCGCACGCTGCGCATCGGGCCCATCGAACTCGACGCCCCCGTGGTGCTCGCGCCGATGGCGGGCATCACCAACACGGCCTTCCGTCGCCTGTGCCGCGAGTACGGCGCCGGCCTGTACGTCAGCGAGATGATCACCACGCGCGCGCTGGTCGAGCGCAACGCGACCACGATGCGGCTGATCACGCACCACGACTCCGAGAAGCCCCGCTCGATCCAGCTCTACGGCGTAGACCCCGCGACGACCGAGGCCGCGGTGCGACTGCTGGTGGAGGAGGATCGCGCCGATCACATCGACCTGAACTTCGGATGCCCGGTCCCGAAGGTGACGCGCAAGGGCGGCGGCGCGGCGCTGCCGTGGAAGACCGGGCTCTTCCGCGAGATCGTGACGCGGGCGGCTCGGGCTGCCGGAGACATCCCGCTCACCGTCAAGATGCGCAAGGGCATCGACGCCGACCATCTCACCTACCTCGACGCGGGACGCATCGCAGAGGACGCCGGTGTGGCAGCGGTCGCCCTGCACGCCCGGACGGCGTCCGAGTTCTACTCCGGTGAGGCCGACTGGTCGGCGATCGCGAAGCTCAAGGAGACGGTCACCAGCGTGCCGGTCCTCGGCAACGGCGACATCTGGTCGGCCGACGACGCCGTCCGGATGATGGCGGAGACCGGCTGCGACGGAGTCGTGGTCGGACGCGGATGCCTCGGGCGTCCGTGGCTGTTCGGCGACCTCGCGCGCGCACTGGGCGCCCCCGGCGCCGCCCCGGCCGCTCCGGTCGATGCGACACTCGGCTTCGTGGCCAGGGCGTTCCGGCGTCACGCGGAGCTGCTGGTGGATTTCTTCGAAGACGAGGGACGCGGTTGCCGCGACATCCGCAAGCACGTCGCGTGGTACTTCAAGGGGTATCCCGTCGGCGGGGAGCTCCGCGCGAGCCTCGCCACCGCCTCGACTCTCGCCGAGATCGACGACCTCCTCGCGACCATGGATCTCGACGCACCCTACCCGGGTGCCGCCGCCGAAGGGCAGCGCGGACGCGCCGGCACCCCCAAGCGTCCCGCGCTTCCGGACGGCTGGCTGAACTCGCGCGACCTGACCGCCGAGGCATCCACCGCCATCGCCGAAGCGGAACTCGACCACAGTGGCGGCTGACGTCACGGGCACGGCGTCCGATCGGCCGGGCGGTTATGACGACGCCGATGCCGCCCGTTTCCACGCCGAACGCCACCGATCCCAGCGCGACGACTTCGCGCGTGACCGCGCCCGCGTGCTTCACTCGGCGGCGCTGCGACGGCTCGCCGCCAAGACGCAGGTCCTGAGCCCCGCGAGCCCCGCCGACTTCGCCCGCAACCGGCTCACGCACTCCCTCGAGGTGGCGCAGGTGGGCCGCGAGCTGGCCACGGCGCTCCACCTCGCCGCCGACGTCGTCGACACCGCGTGTCTCAGCCACGACCTCGGCCACCCGCCGTTCGGACACAACGGCGAACGCGCGCTGAACGAGTGGGCCGAAGGCTTCGGCGGCTTCGAGGGCAATGCCCAGACCCTGCGCATCCTCACCCGCCTCGAGCCGAAGGTGATCGACGCCGACGGCCGCAGCTTCGGTCTCAACCTCACGCGCGCGAGCCTGGACGCCGCGTGCAAGTACCCGTGGACCGCCGATCACCCGCTCCCGGATCCCGGAGGACGCCTGAAGTTCGGCGTGTATCCGGAGGACGAGGAGGTCTTCCGCTGGCTCCGCGCCGACGCTCCCGGACGCGTGCGCTGCATCGAGGCCGAGGTCATGGACCTCTCGGACGACATCGCCTATTCGGTTCACGACTTCGAGGACGCCGTCGTCAACGGGTACCTCGACCCCGCGCGCCTGGCCGATCCGCGCGAGCACGAGTGGCTGCTGACCGCGATCCAGTCATGGGTCGGCTTCGACTTCGCGCGAGACGAGCTCGAGGACGCCCTGTTCCGCCTGACGCGTATGCCCGAATGGATCGATGCCTTCGACGGCACGCGGGCGGCCCTCGCGCGGCTGAAGAACCTCACCTCCGACCTCATCGGCCGCTTCGCCCGGGCCGCCACCACCGCCACGCGGGAGTCGTACGCAGCCTCCGTGCTGACGCGCTACCGCGGCCACCTGGTGGTGCCCCGTGTCGTCGAGGCCGAGATGGCCGTGCTCAAGGGCATCATCGGCGCCGCCGTCGTGTCGATCGAGGGGCGCAAGGACCTCTACAAGGAGCAGCGACGGGTGCTCAAGCGGGTCGCGACCGCCTTGTGGGAGCAGCCCGCGGCTCTTGATCCGCTGCACACGCAGGACTTCGCCGCGGCGGAGACGGATGCCGCACGCCGACGTGTCGTCGTCGACCAGGTCGCGAGCCTCACCGACCAGCTGGCGATCGCGTGGCACGGCTCTCTGGTCGGGCCGGTGGATCCGGCATCCGTCGGCGTCTGGGCGCCGGGCGCTCGCCCCATGGACACCGCCGCCGGCCGCGCGGGCGAATCCTTCGGGGTCCGCTGATGGCCGGGCGGATCCGCCAGGCGGACGTCGACGAGGTCAAGGCGCGCACCAACATCGCCGACATCATCGGCGAGCGAGTGGCGCTGAAGTCGGCCGGCGTCGGCTCGATGAAGGGGCTGTGCCCCTTCCACGACGAGCGCAGCCCGAGCTTCAACGTGCGACCGCAGGCCGGCTTCTACCACTGCTTCGGCTGCGGCGAGTCGGGCGACGTGTACTCGTTCCTGCGGGCGATGGACCACGTCACCTTCACCGAGGCCGTCGAGCGCCTCGCCGGCCGGATCGGCTACACGCTGCACTACGAGGACGGCGGAGCCGCCCCCGAGCACACCGGCCGCGCACGCCTCTACGCCGCCAACGCCGCGGCGGCCGAGTTCTTCCGGGCCCAGCTGATGACGCCGGAGGCCGACACCGCGCGCCGCTTCCTGGGGCAGCGGGGCTTCGACGCCGGCGCGGCCGCGCACTTCGGCGTCGGATATGCCCCGAAGGGCTGGTCGGGCATGCACGCGGCGTTGCGGGCTCAGGGCTTCACCGACGAGGAGCTCACGTCCGCCGGCCTGGTGTCGCAGGGGCAGCGCGGCGTCTACGACCGATTCCGTGGCCGCGTGGTGTGGCCGATCCGCGACGTCACGGGCCAGGTCATCGGCTTCGGCGCCCGCCGGCTCTACGACGACGACAACGGGCCCAAGTACCTCAACACGCCCGAGACGACCATCTACAAGAAGGCGCAGGTGCTGTACGGGCTGGATCTCGCCAAACGCGACATCTCCCGCGAGCACCGCGTGGTCGTCGTCGAGGGCTACACCGACGTCATGGCGTGCCACCTCGCCGGCATCACCACGGCCATCGCGACCTGCGGCACCGCGTTCGGCTCCGACCACATCACGGTGCTCCGCCGCGTCATGGGCGACGACTCGACCGCGGGCGAGGTCGTCTTCACGTTCGACCCCGACGCCGCCGGCCAGAAGGCCGCGCTCCGGGCGTTCGCCGACGCCAAGCGGTTCAACGCCCAGACCTACGTCGCCACCGGTCCGCAGGGACTCGATCCGTGCGACCTGAGGCTCGCCCGCGGCGACGGCGCCGTGCGGGCGCTCCTGGAGACCAAGGTGCCGATGGTGGAGTTCGTGCTCGACCAGCGCATCGCCGGGTACGACCTTCGCAGCGTGGAGGGGCGCGTCGGTGCGCTCCGGACCGCGGCCCCCGTGGTCGCGGAGCTGCGCGACCCGCTGCTTCAGCCGGAGTACGTGCGGGTGCTCGCCCGCCGGCTCGGCATGGACACCGAGGATGTGCGCCGTGAGGTGGAGCGCTCCGGCCGCGGAGGAGGTCGGCGTGACGCGACTGCCGGCCCCGAGCCGGCGCAGCCGGCACCCGACGATGGCGCCGTGCGGGTGACGCTCGCCACGCTGCCGCGCACCCCGGACGCCGGCCTCGAGCGCGACGCGCTCATGGGCGTCCTGCAGTTCGGCCACCGCATGGACTCGTCGCTGGTCGCGCGCGCCCTCGAGCTGCCGTTCCGCACCCCAGCCCTCGACGCCGTGCGCAGGGCCGTGCTCGAGGCTCCCGACATGCAGCGGCCAGGATGGTCGGTGGATGCCGTGGCCACCGTCCGCGAGCCCTACCGGTCGCTGGCTGCCGAGCTGCTGGCGGGCGATTTCCCTGCGCTGCACGACGACGCGGCCGTCGCGTCCGCGGGCGACCTGGCCCGCCGGCTGGTGATGCGAGGCCTGGATCGGGAGAAGGCGGAGCTCCTCGGGGCCATCCAGCGGGTGCCGGCCGAGTCGGAGGAGGGGCGAGGCATCCGTCTGCGCCTGCGCGAGCTCGACGTCCGTCGTCAGGCGCTGGCGGACGAGGCCTCCTGACCACCCGTCCTCGAGTGGCGCCGCGCCGAGCCTCAGGGCAGGATGAGAGGATGGCTCGCCGAAGAGACGCGGATGTCGCGATCGATTGCTCCGATCTGTCGATCGCTCGCGCGGGACGCGGCGGCCCCTCGCAGCGCGTGGTCGACGGCGTCTCGTTCCGCCTCCCGCACGGAGGCATGCTCGCGGTGATGGGCCCCACCGGCTCGGGAAAGTCGTCGCTCGCGGCGGTTCTTGCCGGCGCCGACGAGCCCGGTCTCGCGGTCGTGGGCGGTCAGGCGCTCGTCGAAGGCATCCCCGTCCGCCGTCCAGGCCGCGCGCACCGGTATCTGACTTACTACGCGGTCTACCTGCCCCAGTCGGCGGGCGCTCGTCTTCCGGCACGCCTGACGGTCGCGGAGGTGATCGGCGAGCCCATCACGAGCCGCGATCGCCGCGTCAGCCAGCGAGGGCTGGCTGTGCGCGTGGCGTCTCTTCTCGACGAGCTGATGCTGCCACTGGGCGCGGCGCCGAAGTACCCGTACGAGCTGAGCGCGGGGATGCGTCAGCGCGTCGCGCTCGCCCGCGCTCTGGTGCTCCAGCCGAAGGTGCTCATCGCCGACGAGCCCTTCGCCAACATGGACGTCGAGGTCCGCAAAGCTGCACGCGAGGCGGTGCTGCGTCGGCGTGCGGAGCTGAACATGGCCGCCCTCGTGGTGACCAACGAGACCGAGGTCGTCGGCGAGCTCGACGCCGACGTGCTCGTGCTGCGCGCCGGCCATGCCGTGGCCTTCGGCCATGGCGTGCGCGATCTGCTGTGGACGCCCAGCGAAGCCGATCGGCGACTTGTCAGCCCCTGAAAGATGGCGCGGTGGTCATGAGCACCGCTCGAGCTTTGCTAATATGGACTGGTTGCCCGCACGAGAGTGCGGAACATTCCTCCATAGCTCAATTGGCAGAGCAATCGGCTGTTAACCGATAGGTTCTTGGTTCGAGTCCAAGTGGGGGAGCGAAAGCCTCGGGGCTCCACCCCCGGGGCTTTCTTCGTCTCCGGGGAACTGTACGAGGAGTGCACATGGCGGCTCGACCGAAGCCCGCGCCGCGATTGGCGGTGGAGGGCGGCGTCCCAGCTCCCGCCCCGATCCACCGCTCGGCGCCGCTGCTGATCGCTCTCGGTCTCTTCGCCGCCGCGGTGGCCTGGGTCGGGATCGTCGTGCTCATCGGAGGCGACCCGCTCATGTTCCCCATCTCGGTGCCCTCACCGTGGCCTTTCCTGGCGCTCGTGCCGTCGATCGCCGCCATCCTCCTCGCGGTGCGCGGCCTGGTCGCGTGGTCGCTCGTGTGCGCCGTGGCCTCGCTTTGGCTGGTGCCGACCGGCCTCGCGACGGTGGTCGTGGTGGCCGTCGCGCTGGCGACCGCGCGCGGCATCCGTCGCCAGTGGGCGGCCCACGACCTCGACACCGTGATCGCGACCGCCGCCGCGCACGACCTGCCGGTCCTGGTCGTCCAGCATGTCGCAGGAGAGGGGCGCCGCCGCAAGACCACTGACACGACGCAGGTGCAGGTACGCGACGTCGACACGGGCGAGCTGTCGACGGCGCGCGTGTGGGGCCCGATGCGCACGGGCACCACGTTCGTCCGTCAGGGCATGAACGTCATCGCGCAGGCGCCACCGGGATCCGACGCCGAGCTGCGTCGCTGGGTCGAGCGCCAGAACCGCCGATCCGCCGACGGAGCTGAGGACTGACGGTCCCCGTCAGGCGTCGATGTCGTCGACACCGGGCGTCCACGAGCTTCCTGGCCGGCCCCAGCCGCGCTTGCGCGCGAGCTTCTGCACCGTCTTCCAGTCGCCGTCGTCGAGCCGGTCGACGTAGAGGATGCCGTCGAGGTGGTCGAACTCGTGCTGCATGATGCGTGCCCGCCAGCCGTCGACCTGGATGCGCACGGGCTGGCCCTCGAGATCCGTGCCGGTGACGATGACCTCGTCCGAGCGACGGAGCGGGAACCGCTCACCCGGGAATGACAGGCACCCCTCCGACTCCTCATCGGGGTCGGGAGCGCCCGGCGCGAGCGGCTTCATCCAGAGCTCGGGGTTCATGATGACGCCGCGCCAGGGCGCGCCGTCGTCATCGGCGTAGTTGTACGTGTAGATCCTCAGGGGCACACCCACCTGCGGCGCGGCGAGACCCACGCCGGGTGCGGCATCCATCGTCTCGAACATGTCGGCGACGAGCGTGCGGATCTCATCCGTGATCTCTTCGACGGGCGACGCGGGGGAGTGCAGGACGGGATCGCCCATGATGCGAATCGGGAGAACAGCCACGCCTTGAGCCTATCGAGGCGAGCCTGCGGCTAGTGTCGATGTGTGGTGTGGACTGCGGTGGAACTCGAGGACATCGGCGATCAACTCGTCGGCGTGTTCCAGAACCCGGGCATCCTGATCGGCATCCCGCTCGCACTTCTGGGCGCCGTGTTCATGTCGTTCGGGGCGCAGTACCAGCACCGCGGCGTGACCAAGGTCGAGCGGATGAGCGGCGGGCACTCCGCCGGGGGCCTGGGTGCGAGCCACCTGCTGAAGCTCCTGGCCCGGCCGTCGTGGGTGATCGGCACCCTGATGCTGGGTCTGGCGATCGTGTGTCAGCTCTCCGCCCTCGCCTTCGCGCCGCTCATCGTGGTGCAGCCGCTCGGCGCGATCGCCCTCGTCATCACCACGTTGCTGAACGCCCAGATCAGCGGGCACAAGCCGACGAGGCGCTCGCTCATCGCGATCGCCGCCTGCGTCGGCGGCATCTTCGTCTTCGTGACGATCGCGGCGCTCTTCGCCACCGAGAAGCCGGTGGCGAACTGGCAGCTCATCACGATCCTGATCCTGCTGGCGGTCGTCACGCTCGTGTTCGCGGGACTGTGGATCTGGTTCCGCACACGCATGGGCGCGCTGTTCTACATCGTCGCCGCGGGCGTGATCTACGGCTTCGTCGCGACCCTGGCCAAGGTCGTCATCGAGCGCATCAAGGTGAGCGACTTCAACTGGCTGACGTTCCTGTGCCTCGCCGCTCTGATCGCGGGCGCGATCGTCGGCGCCTACTTCGTGCAGAGCGCTTACGCCTCGGGCCCACCGGATCTCGTCGTCGCGGGCCTCACTGTCATCGATCCGATCGTGGCGATCATCATCGGCCTGACAGTGCTGCAGGAGGCCGCCGGCGCGCCGCTCTGGGTCTACATCGCGTTCGGTGTCGTGGGAGCCATCGCCGTGTGGGGCGTGTTCCAGCTCGCGCGGCATCATCCGCAGGTGCTCAGCGAGAGCCAGGAGCTTCCGATCCAGCGGGGGAGCGGTCCGAAGACGGATGCCGCGCACCCGCACACCGCCTCCATCAAGGTCACCGAGGCCGTGGCCAAGGTCTGGCCGGAGCCGCCGGTCAAGGACCCCGCGGACGAGTCCGACCAGCGCTGACGCACTGCCTGAGAATCGGAAGGACCGCCGCCGCCCGCTCGGGCGGCGGCGGTCCTCGTCCGTAGGGCGGGTGGGACTTGAACCCACGATCGTCGGGTTATGAGCCCGCTGCCTTGACCAGCTTGGCCACCGCCCCCTGCGCGCCGAAGCCGCGCTGACGAGCCTACCGCGCCCCAGCGCGAGGGCATTTCGTTCACACCCCTAACTTTCGGAGGGGAAGCTCCTGCGGAACACCTCCCTTTGGGAGTAGCGTCATCGACGAATACTGTCCCTCGCCCTCGTGGAGGCTAACGATGAAGTTCTTTCAGAGGCTCGGCAGATCGATCATGCTTCCGGTGGCTGTGCTGCCGGTCGCCGCGATCCTGTCGGGCATCGGCTACTGGATAAAGTCGGCGGCGGGTGACAACCTCGCGTCCACCTTCCTTGCTGCCGCCGGCGGATCGCTCCTGGACAACATGGCGCTCCTGTTCGCCGTCGGCATCGCCCTCGGCATGGCGAACAAGTCCGACGGCACCTCGGCGCTGGCAGGCCTCGTATCGTGGCTCGTCGTCACGACGCTGCTGAAGCCCGAGACGGTGGCGCTGTTCACCGGCGTCGGCGACGTCAACGAGGTCGACCCGGCGTTCCTCAAGGTGCAGAACGTCTTCGTCGGCATCATCTGCGGCCTCATCGGCGCCTGGTGCTACAACCGCTTCAAGGACACCAAGCTCCCCGACGCGCTGTCGTTCTTCAGCGGCAAGCGGTCCGTCGCGATCGTCACGGCCGGCATCTCGCTGGTCGTCGCCATCGTGCTCTTCTTCGTGTGGCCCTGGGTGTACGGCGGGCTCGTCGGCTTCGGTGAGTGGATCGTCACGCTCGGTGCTTTCGGAACCGGCATCTACGGCTTCCTGAACCGGCTGCTGATCCCCGTCGGCCTTCACCACGCCCTGAACTCGGTGTTCTGGTTCGACGTCGCGGGAATCAACGACCTCAACAACTTCCTCGCCGGTGAGGGCACCTACGGTGTGACGGGCCAGTACATGACGGGCTTCTTCCCGATCATGATGTTCGGTCTGCCCGGCGCGGCGCTGGCGATGTACCTGACGGCGAGAACCACTCGCAAGAAGCTCGCCTACGGCATCCTGTTCTCCGGCGCCATCGCCTCGTTCTTCGTCGGCGTGACCGAACCGCTCGAGTTCTCCTTCATGTTCCTCGCGCCCGTGCTCTACCTCGTGCACGCGGTGTTCACGGGCATCTCGATGGCCATCAGCCAGATCCTCCCGGTGCGCATGGGCTTCGGCTTCTCCGGCGGATTCATCGACCTCGTCCTCGGCTGGGCGAACCCGATGGCGCAGAACCCGTGGCTCATCCCGGTCATGGGCGTCTTCTGGTTCTTCATCTACTTCGTGGTGTTCTACTTCTTCATCAAGCGGTTCAACCTGAAGACTCCGGGCCGCGAGGACGACGACATCCTCGGCGAGGGCACCGAGTACGACACGCATGTGTCCGACGACAAGTACCTCGTCACGGGCAGCCGTTTCATCGACGCGCTGGGAGGCAAAGACAACATCCTCGAACTCGAGAACTGTGCCACCCGCCTGCGGATGGAGATCGACGACGTCAGCAAGGTCGACGACACGGCGCTCAAGCGCGCCGGTGCGGCCGGCACGATGAAGCCGGGCGGCAAGTCGGTGCAGGTGATCTACGGCACCAACGTCCAGTTCGTGAAGGACGCGATGGACCAGCTCATGTCGGGTCAGGTCGAAGCTCCGACCGGCGCAGCGCCCGAGCCCGCCATCGCGCCCGCCACAGGCGGGACCGGCGTGCTCACCGATGCGCCGGCCACGACCATCGTGACGCTGCGCCAGCCGCTCGCCGGCGAGGTCGTGCCACTCTCGGCGGTGCCCGACCCGACGTTCGCCCAGGGCATCATGGGCCCCGGCCTGGCGATCGAGCCGACGGGCGACACCGTCGTGGCACCGGCCGACGGGACCATCGGCGCCACATTCGACACGAGCCACGCGGTCGCGCTGGTGCTCGACGACGGCACCGAGCTGCTGATCCACGTCGGGATCGACACCGTGGGCATGAAGGGCGACGGATTCCAGACGCTCGTCGAGAAGGGTCAGAAGGTCACGGCGGGCACCCCGCTGCTGCGCTTCGACCTGACGAAGATCCAGGCCGCCGGCCACCCCTCGATCACACCCGTGATCGTGCTCAACAACGAGAATGCGGCGGTCGCCTTCGAGTGACGCCGGGTTCCCCGCGCAGGTGACGGGGACGGATGCCTCGGCCCGAGGCATCCGTCCCCCTTTCACATCGCGTTGCCGATGTACGAGTACTTGACGAAGACCTCCGGGGCCAGGCCCGCCTCCTCGAGGACGCCCTGCACCGCGCTCAGCATGTAGCTGGAGTCCCAGCCCATATAGAGCGAGTGGTCGTCGTCGAGGCGGTCCCACTGGCCGTTCCACGACTGCGCCGTGTACACCGGGCCGCCGCGGCGCGCGCTGTACGCCACGACCGCCGCGCGGTCGTCGGCCCACAGCCGCTTGAACACGCGGTTGAAGAGGTACTTGACGTCGGGCACCTCCCAGTGCTCCCCGCAGTACTCGACATACGACCACTCCCGGTGCCAGCCCGGCGGCCATCCCCGTCGGCGCACCGCGTCGAGGATCGGCGTCAGCCCGTCGTCGTCGATCGCCGGGCCGCCGGGTCGCTTCCACACCTCGACGAACCGCTCGGTGAGACGCAGCGATCGCTCCGCGATCGCCGCGGTGCCCCACGCAGGCACGGTCGCAAGATCGGCGGTGCTGGGCACGGAGCTGCGAGCGTAGAGGGCCTGCTTCTCGGGGAACGACCGGTCGAACGCGCGCACGGCGAGGTCCTCTTCGAGCACGGTGAGGTTGCCGATCGTGTTCGCGAGCGCGCGGTGGCTGTTCTGCTCGTCGTCGCTGTACGACGCCCACTCCCGGCGCCCGTCGCCCGTCCAGCCGTCGCCGGGCGCGAGCGGGAAGATGTGCTCGATGTCGAGCCCGCCCGCTCCGTCGACACCCGCGATGCGTCCGAGGACGTACGAGGCGTGGGGGAGGTCGGAGTACTTCAGCGCCACGGCGACGCGCTCGTCGGAGGGGGTGATGCGTGAGATCGCCGTCACGAGCGCGTCGGCGCCCTCCTCGCGCGCGCGGCAGAGGCGTGCGACGAGGCGGTCGGTCCCCGTGCCGACGACCGACCGCCGGACCAGGAGGGACTGGATCATCTCGAGGGTGTCGATGAGCTCGTCGCGGTCGATCGCGCCGAGCTCGAAGTCGCGGTAGGCGCGCATGACGAGCGGATACATGCCGCTCCCGAACGTGCCGAGGTACGTCAGCTGACGACCGATCTCATCGTCGGGGGCCTCGCTCGGCTGGAGAAGCACCCGGTAGACGCCGGCGAAGGACCGCCATTCCTGCGCGTGGCGCACGAGGTCGACGAACTCCAGGCGCGGGAACTCGTGGCGGAACGCGTCGTACACGCCTCGCCCGCCGACCACGGTCACCTCGCGTCCGGTCCTCATGACGAGGTACTGGCGCCAGAACTCTGCGATCGCCTCGCCGGTGTGGTGCTCGATCGGCTGCCAGTACTCGGCCTCGATCTCGCGCTGCTCGGCGTGCGAGAGGCCCATCAGCACGTAGTTGTGGATGAGCTCGTGGTCCCGCAGCGGCTCACCCGTCGAGTTCAGGCTCTCGAAGATCTGCTGCGCATTGGCCCCGGCTCCGAGCGTGATCGCGACGTGCTCGAGCTTCTGCAGCCCCCGCCAGATGTGCGGCGCCTCGTCGAGGCTGATCTGGCTGCGGAAGAACGCGTAGTTGTCGTCGAACCGGGAGTCGCGGTGCTCGCCGGCGGGAAGCGGCAGGTCGAGCACGACGCGTTCGAACACCGAGGCCCACGCGCGGTGCGGGCGGAGCTTGGTACGGGTCGCGTCGTGCGAGTGCACCAGCACGCGCTCGAGCTGATCGGCCAGTTCGGGGTGGGCCTCACGGACGGTGTGGTGCAGTGCCGCCACCAGCAGCATCAGCGTCGTCGTGCGCTGCTGGCCGTCGATCAGCACCAGCTCGGCGTCCTCGCCCTCGCCGCTGGCGGAGGACAGGATGGAGCCGATGAAGTGCATATGGCGGTCATCGAGGTCCGCCACCGCGCGGATGTCGGCCAGGAGCTGCTCGCACCCGCCGATGTCCCATCGGTACTGGCGCTGGTAGACGGGGACCACGATCGTCCAGTCCGCGGCCGACAGCCACCCGATCGTGTTGACGGCGGTCGCATCGACGTTCGTGGCAGTGACCATGGCCCCTCCAGTCTATTCGGGGCGCTCCCGCCGCCCGCCCCCGGCGGCGGTCCGCCGTTATTCACGGCCAGGCCATCCGGGCGCTTCGGACCCCCGAGGTAGGCTTGCCTAAGTTGAGCCTGTTAAAACGTGCTGGCTCACTGACCGAAAGGCAATCCGTCATGGGTTACATCAAGTCCGCCGCTCTCGACGAGACCGGCTTCGTGGTGCTCGACTCCTACAACGAGGAAGTCGACCCGCAGGAGTGGCTGTCCATCGAGTACGTCGACTGGAAGTCGTCGGGTGACACCCGCTTCGCGCCGCTGGCTTCGGCCAAGGGTGAGATCGAGTGCAACGGCTTCTGGAACCACACGCCGCCGCGCACCGACAAGGACGGCGTCTGGATCCCCGAGCAGACCGAGAAGGCGCCGACGCTGACGCGCCGCGCACAGGAGCCCGGCGCGAACGTCGGCCGCTGCCGCATCATCGAGCTGCAGCCGAACAGCTACGCCGACGCGCTGTACAACCTCCACCAGGACGACAACAACCGCCTCAACCCGGACGGCACCGGCTGGGTCGTGCGCGGCTTCTTCAACCTGACCGATGACAAGACCAGCTACTTCGTGCTGCGCGAGAACCGCACCGACCCGAGCATCGAGTACCGCGTGGCGCTGCCCGCGGGCGCCCAGCTGATCGTCGACACGCAGCGCCTCTGGCACGCCGTGCACCACGACGGCACCGAGCCCCGCTACTGCCTCATCACCTCGTGGGAGTCCGGCCCCGAGCTCGACGCCTACATGGAGAAGTACAACGCCGTGCCGACCGCTCCGCAGTTCGAGGTCGCTCAGGAGGTGCTCGACGCCGGTCAGGCCGAGCAGGCCCGCCGCGACGCAGCGCGTGCCGCCTACTACGCCGCCAAGGGCAAGGCTGAGGTTCAGGCGATGAGCGAGGCCTGAGCCGCGCATGCCGTCCGCAGAGGGCGGGGGAATCACAGTCTTGTGATTTCCCCGCCCTCTCGGCGATAATGGCCGCAGCACAACCGAACAGCACGTCATGACACCGTCACAGGTCGTAGGGGAAGACGCACCTGACGAACGGAGAGATCATGGCGACACAAAAGGCGCGTGGGGTGATCTTCATCCACTCCGCGCCACGGGCGTTGTGCCCCCACCTCGAGTGGGCGGTTGGTCGAGCGCTCGGCCGCGGGGTCAGCTTCGACTGGGCCGATCAGCCCGTCCTCGCCGGGAGCCGCCGCGCCGAGTTCTACTGGGAGGGCCCCGCCGGCACCGGCTCGGCCTTGGCTACCGCCATCCGCGGGTGGGAGCATCTGCGGTTCGAGGTGACCGAAGACCCCACGCCGCGCAGTGACGGCGGCCGATGGCTGCACACGCCGGGACTCGGCATCCACTACGCCCAGACCGACACCGCGGGCAACGTCGTCATCGGCGAAGACCGCATCCGCTACGCGATGGAGATCGCCGGCGGTGACGCGTTCGAGCTGCAGCGCGAGCTCGACGTGGCCCTCGGTGCCGCATGGGATGAGGAGCTGGAGCCGTTCCGGCACGCCAGCGACGACGCGCCGGTCGTCTGGCTCCACAAGGTGGGATAGCCCCGCAGACGCAGGCGGTGCGAGGCGCCACTACCGAGGCTCGGAGGCCGTGAATCCCGGGCCGCGGGACCGCGAACCACCGCCTGACACGACAGACGCCCCCGGACTTCGAGCTCGTCGAAGCTCTCCGGGGGCGTCTTCGCGTGTCGTCGCGGCGGGCTCAGACCGACGCGAACGCGGCGACGGCGTTGTGCCCGCCGAAACCGAACGAGTTGCTGATCGCCAGCTGCGCCCCGTCGCCCAGCGGCGTGGGAGTGCTCGAGATGCGGAACGGCACCTCGGGGTCCTGGGTCGTCAGGTTGATGGTCGGCGGAGCGACGCGGTTCTGCAGCGCGAGCACCGTGAAGATCGCCTCGAGGGCGCCCGTGCCGCCGAGCAGATGGCCGGTCGACGCCTTCGTGGCAGAGACCGGGATCTCGTCGATGCGCTCACCGAAGACCGAGCGCAGCGCCGTGTACTCGTTGGGGTCGCCGACCGGCGTCGAGGTGGCGTGCGCGTTGATGTGGGTGACGTCGTCCACCGACGCGTCGGCCATCTCGAGGGCCATGCGCACTGCGCGCGAGGCGCCGAGACCCTCGGGGTCGTTCGCGGTGATGTGGTACGAGTCCGCCGTGACGCCGCCGCCGACGACCGCGGCGTAGATCTTGGCGCCGCGCGCGCGGGCGTGCTCCTCGGTCTCGAGGATGAGCACGGCGGCGCCTTCGCCCATGACGAAGCCGTCGCGGTCGACGCTGCAGGGGCGTGAGGCGGTCGCGGGGTCGTCGTTGCGCTTGGACAGCGCCTGCATCGACGAGAACGCCGCGATGGTCACGGGGTGGATGACCGATTCGGTCCCGCCCGCGATCACGACGTCGGCGTAGCCGGCGCGGATGTGCTCGATCGCGTTCACGATCGACTCGGTGCTCGACGCGCATGCGCTCGCGACCGTCCGCGCGTAGGCGCGCGCGTTGAAGTGGAGGGAGAGGTTGCCCGCGGCCGCGTTGGGCATGAGCATCGGGACCGTCATCGGCAGGACGCGCCGGGCGCCCTTCTCGCGCAGCGTGTCCCACCCGTTGAGGAGCGTCCACAGCCCGCCGATGCCCGTGGCGAAGTCGACGCCGAGGCGGTCGGGGTCGATCTCGGGGCTGCCCGCGTCCGCCCACGCTTCCATCGCCGCGACGAGCGCGAACTGCGAGGACGGGTCGAGGCGCTTGGCCACAGGACGCTCGAGCACGGTGTCGGGCCGCACCTTCGCCTCGGCGGCGAAGGTCACGGGCAGCTGATACTCCTCGACCCAGTCGTACTCCAGGGTGCGGGCGCCGGAGACGCCGTCCAGGAGTGCGGACCAGCTCTCGGGTGCCGTGCCGCCCAGCGGCGACGATGCGCCGATGCCGGTGACGACGATGCGGGAGTTGCTCATGTCGGTCTAGATCCTCATGGTGTGCCGGTGGGGGCCGCAGCCCCCACCGGGGGTGTCGCGTCAGCGGACCGGGGTGGGGACGCAGCCCCACGGAAGGTCTGTATCAGCGAGACAGGGTCGGGGCGATGCCCCGCGGGGAGGTGCTTACGCCTGGTTCGACGTGATGAAGGTGACGGCGTCGCCGACGGTCTTGAGGTTCTTCACCTCGTCGTCGGGGATGGTGACGCCGAACTTCTCCTCGGCGTTGACGACGATCGTCATCATCGAGATCGAGTCGATGTCGAGGTCGTCGGTGAACGACTTCTCGAGGGCGACCTCGTCGGCCGAGATGCCCGTCTCATCGGTGATGAGCTCCGCGAGTCCGGCAAGGACCTCGTCGTTGGTGAATGCCATGGGATTCTCCTGTTTTTCTTGGGGTACGGGGGTAGGACCCGAGCGGGCCGCGTCTCAGTCTAGGGTCGGGGTTCTCCCGGTCACGGGAGGACGACCACCTGCGCGCCGAAGACCAGTCCGGCGCCGAACCCGATCTGCAGCGCGAGTCCGCCGCTGAGCTCGGGGTGCTCCTCCAGCAGGCGGTGGGTCGCGAGCGGGATCGAGGCGGCGGAGGTGTTGCCGGTGGTCTCGATGTCGCGTCCGACCAGGACGGTGTCGGGCAGGCCCAGCTGCTTGGCGAACTCGTCGATGATGCGCATGTTCGCCTGGTGGGGGATGAATGCGGCGAGATCGGATGCCTCGACCCCGGCCGCCTCGAGCGCCTGGCGCGCGACCTTCACCATCTCCCAGACGGCCCAGCGGAACACCGTCGGGCCTTCCTGACGCAGCGTCGGCCACGGCGCAGCGCCGTCGCGGAACTCGGTGAGGGTGTGGTTCATGCCCACGGCCTCGGCCTTCGAGCCGTCGGAGCCCCACACGGTCGGACCGATGCCGGCGGTGTCGCTCGGGCCGATCACCGCCGCGCCCGCGCCGTCGCCGAGGAGGAACGAGATGCTGCGGTCGGTCGGGTCGACGATGTCGCTGAGCTTCTCCGTGCCGATGACGACCGCGTAGTGGGCCGCGCCGGCCCGGATGAGGGCGTCGGCCTGGGCGACGCCGTAGGCGAAGCCGGCGCACGCGGCGTTGACGTCGTATGCGGCGGCCGGGTTCGCTCCCACCCGGTCGGCGACGATCGCCGAGACCGAAGGCGTCTGCTTCGGGTTGCTGATGGTCGCCACGATGACCGCGTCGACCTGGGACGCGTCGACCCCGGAGCGCTCGATGGCCTCGCGGGCGGCATCCGTCGCCAGATCGATCGCGTCGGTCTCGGCGACCGCGCGCGTGCGCGTCACGATGCCGGTGCGCTGCCGGATCCACTCGTCGCTGGAATCGATGGGGCCGACCAGGTCGTCGTTGGGGACGGCGATCTCACCGCGGGCGGCGCCGTAGGCGTAGATGCGCGTGTGGGCGGCGCCGGTGGGCTGGACAAGACTGCGGCTCATGCGGGGGTACTCCGGTCAGGCGTCGGCGGCCACCAGCGCGGCGGCGGCCTCCAGGTCGGCGGGTGTCTTGACGGCGACGGCCGGAACGCCGCGCAGCGCGCGCTTCGCGAGCCCGACGAGGGTGCCGGCGGGAGAGAGCTCGACGATGCCCGCCACGTCGGACGCGGCGAAGGACGACATGCAGAGGTCCCAGCGGACCGGCGAGGCCACTTGGTCGACGAGGAGGTCGACGAAGGCCCGCCCGGAGGTCACGGCCGAGCCGTCGCGGTTGGTCCACAGCGTGACACCGGGGTCGGAGACGTCGACATCGGCCGCCGCGGCACGGAGCTTCTCGACAGCGGGCGCCATGTACTCGGTGTGGAACGCTCCCGCCACCTGCAGGGGGATGACCCGCGTGCCGGCGACCGGGTCGGCGGCCAGTGCCTGCAGCGCCTCGAGGCTGCCGGCGACGACGAGCTGTCCGCCGCCGTTGTAGTTCGCGGGAGCGAGCCCCAACTCGTCGAGGCGGGCGAGGACGGATGCCTCGTCTCCGCCGATCACGGCGCTCATGCCGGTCTCGGCGGCCGCAGCCGCCTCGGCCATCGCGCGGCCGCGGATGCCGACGAGCGTGAGAGCGGACTCCTCGCTGAGGACGCCCGCCGCCGCGGCCGCGGCGAACTCGCCGACGGAGTGACCGGCGACGCCTGCGATCGCCGCGCGATCGGGCAGCGCGTTCCATGAGAGCAGACTCGCCGCGACGATCAGGGGCTGGGCCACCTGGGTGTCGCGGATGCGGTCGGCGTCCCACTCGGTTCCGGCGGCGACGAGGTCGACGCCGGCCCACTCCGAGTACTGCGAGAGTCGGTCGGCAGCGCCGTCGGATTCGAGCCAGGGAGCCAGGAAGCCGGGGGACTGGGAGCCCTGACCGGGGAAGACCGCGATTGTCACCGTTCCATCCTGCCAAGGATCACTCGAGGGGTTCTGGCGACACCGTCACAAGAATCCCGCTGTGCTTTGTGCGTGGCCCACACCGTGGATGACTCCTGCGACCTCAGGCGGACGGGCGTCGCGCCGCCGGCGGGCGACGGCGCGAGGCATCCGTCCCGACCGATCCGAGGATCAGCGCCGTCTGCAGGATCAGCGCCTCACGCGGGCCGGTGGCATCCCACCCGATGACCTCAGAGACGCGCTTGAGGCGGTACCGGACGGTGTTCGGGTGCACGAACAGCTCGCGCGCGGTCGCCTCGAGCGAGCGGCCGTTGTCGAGGTAGGCCCACAGCGTGGATACGAGATCGGCGCTGTGCGACTGCAGGGGGCGGTAGATGCGCTCGACGAGCGTCAGCTTCGCCAGCGGGTCACCGGCCAGTGCACGCTCGGGGAGGAGGTCGTCGGCCTCGACCGGACGAGGTGCGTGCCGCCACGCGCGCGCGACGGCGAACCCGGCGAGGGCTGCGCGTGCACTCTGGCTCGCGTCCACCAGCGCGGGCACGGTGGGACCGAGCACGAGGTAGCCGCCACCGAAGCCCGGCTCGAGGCGCCGCGCGATCTCGGCGAAGGGGAGGTCGGTCACCGTGTCGTCGGCGACCGCGGACGGCTCCGAGCGCCCCACCACCAGGACGAGGCGCGAACCCTGCACGCCGATCAGCACGTCGACGCCGAGCTTGCGTGCCGTCCGGCGCAGCTGGTCGACGTCGAACTGCGGGGGAGTCGTGCCCACGAGCACCGCGACCTCGCCGTGACCGTGCCATCCGAGCGCCGCGATGCGGCTCGGCAGCTCTTCGTCGGCCTCGCCGGTCAGGATCGAGTCCACCACCAGGGCCTCGAGGCGTGCGTCCCACAGTCCGCGCGCCTCGGCCGCGCGAGCGTAGACGTCGGCCGCGGCGAAAGCCACTTCGCGCGAGTACAGGAGGATCGCCTCGCGCAGGTGCTCGCCCTTGCCGGCGACCCGCTCCTCGGTCACCTCCACGGTGACGCGGATGAGCTGGAGCGTCTGCTGCAGGCTCACGCTCCGCAGCAGCTCGCGGGGAGCGGCGGCGAAGATGTCGGACGCGATCCACGGCGTGGAGCCGGGGTCGTCGTACCACTGGATGAACGACGTGATGCCGGCCTGGGCCACCAGCCCGACGGCGGAGCGTCGGGCCGGTGGCATCTCGGCATACCAGGGCAGCGTCTCTTCGAGGCGCTTGATCGTGACGGTGGCGAGATCGCCCGAGATGCGTCGCAGCCAGGCGAGCGTCTCGGGCTTGTCCATCACCTCGGCGGACTTGCCCATGGGCGGGTCAGCTCTCGCCGCCCGCGTTTCCGCTCGTGCCGGCGGTCACGTCGTGCAGACGGTACTTCTGGATCGCCTGAGCGGAGAGGCCGCGGTCGACCGCGCCCTCCTCGGCCAGAGCCTGTAGCGTGCGGACCACGACCGACGGGCCGTCGATCTTGAAGAACCGGCGGGCAGCGGCGCGGGTATCGGAGAACCCGAAGCCGTCGGCGCCGAGGGTCGCGAAGCGGTTCGGCACCCACGGACGGATCTGGTCCTGCACCGCGTGCATGAAGTCGCTCACGGCGACGACCGGACCCGCCGCACCCTGCAGCTTGGTGGTGAGGTACGCCGTGCGCGGCTCCTCCTCCGGGTGGAGGAAGTTGTGCTCGTCGGCGGCGAGGCCGTCACGACGCAGCTCGCTCCACGAGGTGACCGACCACACGTCGGCCTGCACGCCCCAGTCGTCGCGCAGCAGCTGCTGCGCCTCGAGCGCCCACGGCACGCCCACGCCCGACGCGAGGATCTGAGCACGCGGCCCCTCGCCCTCGGAGGTCGAGACGCGGTGGATGCCGCGCACGATGCCGTCAACGTCCACATCGGCCGGCTCAGCCGGCTGCACGAGCGGCTCGTTGTAGACGGTGAGGTAGTACATGACGTTCGGGTCGGGGTGGTTGCCGCCGTACATGCGCTCGATGCCCGAGCGCACGATGTGCGCGATCTCGTACCCGTAGGCCGGGTCGTACGACACGGTCGCGGGGTTGGTCGCGGCGAGCAGCTGCGAGTGGCCGTCGGCGTGCTGCAGCCCCTCGCCGGTCAGCGTCGTGCGTCCGGCCGTGGCGCCGATGATGAAGCCGCGCGCCATCTGATCGCCCGCCGCCCACTGGGCGTCACCGGTGCGCTGGAAGCCGAACATCGAGTAGAAGACGTACACCGGGATGAGCGGCTCGCCGTGCGTCGAGTACGACGTGCCCGCGGCGGTGAACGCCGCGACGGCGCCTGCCTCGTTGATGCCGACGTGCACGATCTGGCCCTGCGGGCTCTCCTTGTAGGCCAGGAGCAGCTCGCGGTCGACCGACGTGTAGTTCTGGCCGTGCGGGTTGTAGATCTTCGCGGTCGGGAAGTACGCGTCCATGCCGAAGGTGCGCGCCTCATCGGGGATGATCGGCACGATGCGGTGACCGAAGTCCTTCGCGCGGAGGAGGTCCTTGAGGAGCCGGACGAAGGCCATCGTGGTGGCGATCTCCTGCGTGCCCGAGCCCTTCTTCGGAAGCGCGTACGCCTCGTCGCCCGGCAGCTGCAGGCCGACGTGGTGCGTGCGACGCTCGGGCAGGAAGCCGCCCAGGTTCCGGCGGCGCTCCAGCATGTACTGGATCGTCTCGTCGTTGCCGCCGGGGTTGTAGTACGGCGGGAGGTAGGGGTTCTCCTCGAGCTGCGCGTCCGACACGGGGATCCGCATCGAGTCGCGGAAGTACTTGAGGTCCTGGAGGGTCATCTTCTTCATCTGGTGGGTCGCGTTGCGGCCCTCGAAGTGATGTCCGAGCCCGTAGCCCTTGATCGTCTTGGCGAGGATCACGGTGGGTTGGCCCTTGTGCTCGGTCGCGGCCTTGTACGCGGCGTACACCTTGCGGTAGTCCAGGCCGCCGCGGCGCAGCTTGCCCCAGATGTCGTCGTCGGACCAGTCCTTCACGAGGGCCGCGGTGCGCTCGTCGCGCCCGAAGAAGTGCTCGCGGATGAAGGCGCCGTCCTCGGCACGATAGGTCTGGAAGTCGCCGTCGGGCGTCGTGTTCATGAGGTGCACGAGCGCGCCGTGGGTGTCCTGCGACAGCAGCTCGTCCCAGCCGCTGCCCCAGACGACCTTGATGACGTTCCAGCCGGCGCCGCGGAAGAAGCTCTCGAGCTCCTGGATGATCTTGCCGTTGCCGCGCACGGGGCCGTCGAGGCGCTGCAGGTTGCAGTTGACGACGAAGGTGAGGTTGTCGAGCCCTTCGTTGGCTGCCACCTGGAGCTGGCCGCGGCTCTCGACCTCGTCCATCTCGCCGTCGCCGAGGAAGGCCCACACACGCGAGTTCGAGAGATCCTTGATCCCGCGGTTGGTGAGGTACTTGTTCGACATCGCCTGGTAGATGGCGTTGATCGGGCCGAGACCCATCGAGACCGTCGGGAACTGCCAGTACTCCGGCATCAGGCGCGGGTGCGGGTAGGAGGGGAGGGCGTTGGGAGCCTTCGACTTCTCCTGGCGGAACCCGTCGAGCTGCTCCGAGCTCAGGCGGCCCTCGAGGAAGGAGCGGGCGTAGATGCCGGGCGAGGCGTGGCCCTGGATGAAGATCTGGTCGCCGCCGGTCGGGTCGTCGAGCCCGCGGAAGAAGTGGTTGAACCCGACCTCGTAGAGCGAGGCCGACGAGGCGTACGTCGAGATGTGTCCGCCGACGCCGATGCCGGGCCGCTGCGCGCGGTGCACGGTGATCGCGGCGTTCCAGCGGATCCACCGGCGGTACCGGCGCTCGAGCTCCTCGTCGCCGGGGAACTCGGGCTCGTTGTCGGGGGCGATCGTGTTGATGTAATCCGTGGTGGGCACCTGCGGAACATTCAGCTGCAGCTCATGCGAGGTCTGCAGCAGGCTCAGCATGATCTCGCGGCCACGCCCGTGGCCCTTCGCCTGCACGAGCTGCTGCAGGGACTCCTGCCACTCGGAGGTCTCATCGGGATCGCTGTCGAGGGGTTCCTGCGAGTACGGATCCTGATCGTTGACAGTCACAGAAGACCTTTCGTCGTCTGGCAGATCGTGCCAGGGAATCGCTACCGGAGCGGCGCGGGCTTTGTCTGCCCTGCACAAACGCACCACCTGCCAGCCTAGCGAGTTCGGGAGGCTGCGGACGCACCTCGTAGACTGGCCGCGAGGGCCTTTAGCTCAGCTGGTAGAGCGCCACGTTTACACCGTGGATGTCGTCGGTTCGATCCCGGCAGGGCCCACCGTGAACCTCAGCGCTCGTCGGAGCGCGGGTCGTCGTCGCTGTCGTCCCGCTGGTGCGAGACGACGTGCGGCAGGGCGAACTCCTGATAGCCGGGCTGGCCGATCTTGGAGTGGCGACGCGAGTATGCGAAGTAGATGACGAAGCCCACCGCCAGCCACACCAGGAAGCGCAGCCACGTCTCCACGGTGAGGTTCAGCATCAGATAGACGCACACGGCCGCCGAGAGCGCCGGGAGCCACGGATTGAGCGGCACCTTGAAGGAGCGCTTCAGATCCGGGCGCTTGCGCCGCAGCACGATCACGCCGATGGAGACCAGCACGAACGCCGACAGCGTGCCGATGTTGACCATCTCCTCCAGGAGGCCGATCGGCGTGAAGCCGGCGACCACCGCGACGATGACCGTGACGACGATCGAGATGACCCACGGCGTGCGGAACCGCGGGTGCACCTTCGCCAGGCCCGCGGGCAGCAGCGCGTCGCGCGACATCGCGAAGATGATGCGCGTGGCTCCGATGAGAAGTGTCAGCACCACCGTCGTGAGGCCCGCCACCGCACCGGCGGAGATCAGGGTGGCCATCCAGGTCGCGCCGTGGAAGGCGAACGCGTTCGCGAGCGCCGCGGCGGGGTCGAGGTCCTGGTAGGGGACCATGCCGGTCACGACGAAGGCGACCGCGCAGTACAGCAGCGTGCAGATCGCCAGCGACGCGATGATGCCGATCGGCATGTCGCGCTGCGGATTGCGCGTCTCCTCGGCGGTCGTGGCGACGACATCGAACCCGATGTACGCGAAGAACACCAGAGCGGCACCGGCGAAGATGCCGCCGACGCCGAACGCGGTCGGCTCGATGCCGGAGAAGAACTGCAGCAGCGGCTGGCTGAGCCCGGTCGCCGCCTCTCGGGGAGCAGGCTCCGGCACGAACGGCGACCAGTTCGCCGGGTTGACGAACAGCAGGCCCGCGACGATGACGAACAGCACGATGAAGAGCTTCACCGCGACCAGGACCAGGTTCACCCGCAGCGACTCCTTGATCCCGAAGGTCATGAGCCCGCCGAGGACGAGCACGAGCAGGATCGCCATCAGGTCGACGGTGCCGCCGTATCCGATCTCGGCGGGGATCGGCATCCCGAGCTGTTCGAAGAGCGTGCCGAGGTATGCGCTCCACCCCTGCGCGACGACGCTCGCCCCCAGAAACATCTCCAGGATGAGATCCCACCCGATGATCCACGCGAACAGCTCGCCGAGGGACGAGTACGAGAACGTGTACGCCGAGCCCGACACCGGGACGGTGGAGGCGAACTCGGCGTAGCACAGTGCCGCAAGGGTGCAGGCGATCGCGGCGACGACGAAGCTCAGCACGATCGCAGGCCCGGCCACCTCGTGCGCGGCGCGTCCGGTGAGGGTGAAGATCCCCGCGCCGATGACGACGCCGATGCCGAAGACGGTGAGGTCGAGGGCGGTCAGCGATTTCTTGAGTCGGAATTCCGGTTCGTCGGTGTCTGCGATCGACTGCTCGACGGACTTCGTACGCATGATGCTCATCGTTCGCGCCTATCGTCATCGGAAGGGCCGGTCGTCGAATGCTAGCCCTCGACGCTCGCCGCGTCGATGCCCCGCGATAGGTTGGACACGTGAACGCCAGCCCCGCAGACCAGCGCCGCCTCGTCGAGGTTGCCCAGCTCGACGCCCGCATCCGCCAGGCCGACAACGCCCGCAAGAACCCCCCGCAGGCGGGCCGCGTGCAGGAGCTTCTCGGACGCCGGCAGGAGCAGTCGCAGGAGCTCAGCACGCGGCTCGGCGCGCGCGACGATCTGCGCACCGAGCTGTCGCGCATCGAGTCGGATGTCGCCGTCGTCGACGCCCGTGCGGCGCGCGACTCCGAGCGCCTCGCGGCCTCCACCAACTCGAAGGAGGCGCAGGGCTTCGAGAGCGAGCTCGCCGCGCTCGCGCGGCGCAAGAGCGACCTCGAGGACGCGGAGCTCGCGGTGATGGAGCGGCTCGAGATCGCCGACGCCGCGGTCGCCGAGCAGGAGGCCGTCATCGCAGCGACGAATGCCGAGGGAGCGGAGCTCAGCGCCGAGGGCAAGCGCGCGGTGGCCGAGGCGACGGCCGCCTTCGACGCAGCCACGCGCGACCGCGCGGCGGTCGCCGGCGAGATCCCCGCCGACCTCCTGGCGCTGTACGACCGACTTTCCGCTCGCAGCGCCGGCGCCGCGCTGCTGCGCGCCCGCACGTGCGAGGGGTGCCACATGGTGCTGGCCGGCACCGACCTGCAGGTGCTGCGGCAGGCCGCCGAGGATGCTGTCGTCACGTGCCCCGAGTGCGGCTGCATCCTGGTGCGCGACGGCGAATCCGGGCTGTGACCCGCCGCGCCCGATGAAGCGAGCCGGGCGGTGCCGCGATGCACGCCGGTGAAGCCCCCGCCTGGATCGTCCTCGGCCGCACGGACGGCTCCGTCACCGCCGTCCGCCTGGACGCCGACGGGGGCGAACAGGGGCGCGACGAGATCCCCGGTTCCGCGCTGACGACCTGGCTCGCCGACGCCGAGGCCCGCTGGGCGCCTCGGTGGGTGTGGCACGACACTCCGCAGTGGTACCCGGCGCTTCTCGCCGAGGCAGTGCGCATCGCCCGGTGCCACGACCTGCGGCTGTGCCACGCGATCCTCCGCGATTCCGCGCTGGTCGCCGATGCCGCATCGGTGAAGCGGTCGCGCGAATGGGATGCCGCGCCGCACGTCGATGCCGTGCAGGACGCCCCCGCGCTGTTCGAGCTGGACGAGCCGCAGCGGCCGGTCGGCCCGCCGTCGGACGCCGTCGCGGCTCTCGCCGAGTTCGCCCGGCAGCGCGCCGCCATCCTCGCCTCCGCCCAGCCGGGCCGGCTGCGGCTGCTGACGGCTGCGGAGTCGGCGGGGGCGCTCGTGGCGAGCGAGCTGCGTGCGGCCGGCCTGCCGTGGGACGCCGACGTGCACGACCGCATCCTGGTCGAGACGCTGGGCGATCGCCCTGCCGGCGGAGGCCAGCCGGCGAAGCTCGCGGCATCGGCGGCCCGGGTGCGCGGCGCCCTCGGCGATCCGGCGGCGAGTCTCGACTCGCAGCCGAAGCTGCTGCGATCGCTGCACCGGGTCGGCGTGCTGGTGGAGTCGACCAGCCGCTGGGAGCTCGCCGAACAGCGGCATCCCGTCATCGAACCGCTGCTGGAGTACAAGAAGCTGGCGCGCCTGCTCTCCGCCAACGGCTGGACGTGGCTCTCGGAGTGGGTCGCGGACGGCCGGTTCCGCCCCGTGTACGTCCCCGGCGGCGTCGTCACCGGCCGGTGGGCGTCCTCCGGCGGCGGCGCTCTGCAGCTGCCGCGACAGCTGCGCGAGGCCGTGCGCGCCGACCCCGGCTGGCGCCTGGTGGTCGCCGACGTGGCGCAGCTCGAGCCCCGCGTGCTCGCGGCGATGTCGGGCGACACCGCGCTGGCTGCCGCTGCACGCGGCCGGGATCTGTACGCCGGCATCGTCGACAGCGGTGCCGTGGCGACCCGCCAGGAGGCGAAGATCGCGCTCCTGGGTGCGATGTACGGGGCAACCACGGGGGAGTCCGGGCGACTGGTCCCGCGCCTGCGCCGCGCCTATCCGCGGGCGATGGGACTGGTCGATGACGCCGCGCGCACGGGCGAGGACGGCGGCGTCGTCTCGACCTGGCTCGGCCGCACGTCGCCGCCGCCGTCGGAGGCCTGGTCGGCGGCGCAGTCGCGCGCCACCGAGGCCGACGCATCCGGAGCCGATGAGACCCGCGCCAAGCGCTGGGCGCGGGACCGCGGCCGGTTCACGCGCAATTTCGTCGTGCAGGGAACGGCCGCCGAGTGGGCGCTCGCATGGCTCGCCGATCTCCGCACGCGGCTGAGCGCGCTCCCTCCCGTCGCCGCCGACCACGGTGCGCCTCGGTCGGGCCCGGCCTTCCAGCGGCAGCCGCATCTGGCGTTCTTCCTCCACGACGAGGTCATCGTGCACACCCCTCAGGAGCACGCGGATGCCGCGGCGCAGGCGGTGACGGATGCCGCTGCCACCGCGGGGCGGCTGCTGTTCGGCGACTTCCCCCTCGACTTCCGACTCGACGTGCGTGTTGCCGAGACCGCGCTGAAGGACTGACGCGGAGCGGAGGTCCAAAGAGCCTCGCGCCGCTCACGGGGTGGGCTCGGCGCTGCACGCCCCGCCCACGGTGATCACAGCCGGATTCATGAGCGGCGTATGGAGCACAGTGATCGACTCCGCGTCGTCACCGTCGACAAGGAAGTGGAATTTCAGCTCGTTGACTTCACCGGGCGACAGGTTGACTCTCGCAGTGCTGGCGGCACGCCCTGCGTCGATCGCCGTCGTCGCAGGGTACGGTTCCCCCTTGACCTGCACGGCGCCGACGAACGACCCGACCGGTGCAGCGACGGTGACGTTGGTTCCGATGTCGCCCACGCCGACGCCGAACAGACCGCCGCCGGTGACGCTGACCGGGAGTGAGCCCACATCGAGGGGCGCGTGACTTCCCATCGTCACGGTCACCGCGATATCGGTCAGCCCGTCGCTTCGGCACTCCACCCGTTGCGCATCGATGGCGACATCCAGGAAGCCGGCCAGCTTGCCCCCGGTCGCGTCATTGAAGTACACGGCGAACGCCCCCCGCCCGGCTGTGTCCTGCCGAGCCATCGGACCGCCGATCGGTGATGCCTCCAGCACCTCCTGCTCGTCGGTATGCCGGCTCCACACGGATATCCTTCCGTCGACCGCCGTCTGCTCGACTGCCCGCACCAGGGCGACGGCGTCGATGGATCCCTCCGCCACACGGCTGAAGACCGCCTCGACGGCGGAGGAGAAGAGCTCGGTCTGCTCATCGGAAGACATCGAGACATACGGCTGCACGAGCAGAGCATCCAGCACGTTGGCGGCGTCGAGGGATTCGCCGGACTCGAGAACGACCGGCCCTGTCACCGTCAGGAGAGCCTGGAGCACGTAAGGATCCACGGCGATGACCATGTCGGGCCGCCGGCCGGTCAGCCCTGTCCACCACGACGAGGCGAGTTCGCCGCTGAGTGCGAAATCCGGGGTCATGGACGCGTTCTGGACGTACCGCGCGACGCCGTCGCCGAACAGCGCGGTCGTCGCCGTCGGTACATCGACCAGCGGGGTGTCACGTCGAGCGAAGGCCGACGAATCGGACTGCCCTGTGAGCGACAGACGCCCGGCCTCCGCCCGCAGCTCCACGAAAGTACCCGAGATACCGCCCCCGGTACGAAGTTCCGCGGGGTTCTGCACCATCAGCAGAATCGTCCGTTCGCCGTTGCCGCCGAGGGCAGACGGCAACACGCGTGCGGCGCCCGCGGCCGTCTCGGAGAGAGGCAGCAAGGTGTCGAGGACGTCGCGCATCCGACCAACGCCCTTCTCGACCGGGGACAGCAGCGAGTCCGTGGCCAGCCCGTGCACCGCTCTGTGGGCGGCGGCGAGCGACCGGGCCGACTCTTCGATCATCGGGGCATCAGCCGCAAGCGCGGCGGTGTCCAGGAGCGTGCCCGGCTCGCGGTGCCCCATGCTCTCCGCGAAACCGACGAGTCCCGGCGCCGCCGCAGCGACACGCTCAAGCTCATCGGCCACAACGCGTGCGGCGACGAGGTTCTCGCCCACCCCGGGAAGTGCTTCCGCCGCACGCCACACCGGGTCAGCCGTCGCGCTGGATGCCCGGGCGGCGCCCTCAGCCAACGCCTCGGCGACGGGGGCGAACGCCGCGCCGTCGCCATTCTCCAGCGCTGTGCGAGCTTGACCGGCCAGTGGCACAAGTGCATCGAGTTCAGAGGCGACCGTCCACACGCGCCAGCCGAGCCAGCCGGTGCAGACGACGACGAGCAACCCGATCGCTGCCGAGCCGACGAGGATCCAGCGGCGCACCCTCCGCGGTGAGCCGCTCGTCTTCGAGGTCAAGTCAGTGCCGTGCAGAACGCCGTCGGATGATCAGGAATCCGGCACCAGCCGCGAGTGCGGCGACGCCGACGACAGCGATCGGAGCGATCGCCGCCGCCATGCCCGTGGCCGGCAGCGAGGCGGGCGCACTCCCTGGCGGGTTAGCCGAGCACTGCGGCGTCGCAGGCGGATACGACAACGGCACCACGAGCGACGGGTTGACTTCGATCGTCGCCGTGATGTCGCCGCGCGTCCAACGGAAGTTGCCTGGAACCTCGACCCACTCGCCATTCTCGAACGCCCAGCCGGGCCAGCCTGTGGCCTCGCCGGACGCGTCGACCGACGCGCCGGGCCACAGCACACGACCCGACAGGCTGCCGTCCACGAGCGTGCCGAGCGTCAGCGTCGTCGAATTCGTCCCGTCGGTGAGCACAAGCGTCGCAACATCGCTTGTCGACTGACCATCCGGATCGATCAGAGTGATGTCGAACTCGATCCACGGCGAGTCGTTTTCGCACTCGCCGACTGCGGTGGACCCGGCCAGTGACGGGGTCGCGGGATTAGTCGGCGTGTAATCATCGGCCTCGGCATGCGCGGCGGACGAACCTCCGAGCGCGACAAGCGCGCCGATCGCTAATGCGGTAAAAATCGATCGCTTCACAATTGCCTCCCCAACAGGCGTGCACGACCTCGACTCCCCAGTGAGGTCATCAAGCCGAGGTTACTCCATCCGCGGAGTTCGCGACACCAGCTGATCGTCGTCCGTGCCGGTTGACGGCCTAAGATCGTGTACGCGAATGGGTCGGCTGGACGGTCGCGTCGCGGGCGGTTCGCTGCCGCGCGCCGAGGAACGTCCGGGCTCCGCAGGGCAGGGCGGTGGGTAACACCCACCCGGAGCGATCCGCGAGACAGTGCCACAGAGAGCAGACCGCCTCGGCCTCGGCCGGGGTAAGGGTGAAAGGGTGGTGTAAGAGACCACCGGGGTCGTGGTGACACGACCCGCACGGCAAACCTCGCCCGGAGCAAGGCCAGACAGGGGATGATGACGCGGCCCGCCGAGTCCCCGGGTAGGCCGCTGGAGCGGCACGGCAACGTGTCGCCGAGAGAGATGACCGTCCACGGGGCTCACGCCCCCGGACAGAACCCGGCGTACAGGCCGGCCCATTCGCACTCTCGACTCTCACGGCCCGCCGTGACGCCGGCCGTGCCGGCCTTGCCGGCCGCGCGCCGACCGGCAGGCAGCGGTCGTCAGCCTCAGCCGCGCGCGAGCGCCGCCGCGCCGATGATCCCCGCGTTGTTGCGGTGGACCGCCGGCACGATCGGGGTCTTCAGGTCGAGCAGGTGCAGGAACTTGTCGGAGTGCTTCGACACGCCGCCACCGACGACGAAGAGGTCGGGGCTGAAGAGGAACTCGATGTGGCTGTAGTACCACTGCAGCCGCTCGGCCCACTGCTCCCACGTCAGGCTGTGCCGCTCCATCGCCGAGTACGCGGCGTACGCCTCGGCGTCCTTGCCGTGCTTCGCGCGCTGCACGTGTCCGAGTTCCGAGTTCGGCACGAGCACGCCGTCGTACAGCAGTGCGGAGCCGATCCCCGTGCCCAGGGTGGTGAGGATCGTCAGCCCGTCCTGGTCCTTCGCGGCGCCGTACCGCACCTCGGCGACACCGGCGACATCCGCGTCGTTGGCGAAGTGGATGTCGCGGCCGAGGCCTTCCTCGAAGAACTTCTCGGCCTCGAAGTCGATCCAGTCGTGCGAGACGTTCGCCGCCGAGAGCGTCCGGCCGTGCTTGACGATGGCGGGGAAGGCGACGCCCAGCGCGACCGAGGAGTCGTCGGCGACGCCGAGCCTCGAGAGCACCTCCGTCACCGCGGCCAGCACGTCCGGGGGATGCGCCCCTTCGGGCGTCGCGACCTTGATCCGGTCGCTGACCAGTTCGCCCCGGTCGAGGTCCACGATGCCGGCCTTGATGCCGGTGCCGCCGATGTCCACGCCGACGGCGCGTGCCGCGTCAGATGCCATGCCGAACAGCCTACCGACGACGACGAAGGCCGATGCGGAGCGCCGCGTCAGTAGGATCGTGCTGACGGCGACCAGCGACGCGATCCGAGGAGCGGGCGATGAGCAGCGGCAGCGACAAGTACTGGTACAACCTCAAGACCGGCGAGGTCGAGAAGGGCTTCGAGTCACCGGCGCCCGATCGAGCCGGCCCGTTCGACACTCCCGAGGAGGCCGCGAAGGCCCCCGAGGTCATCCGCGAGCGGTCGCGCGCGTGGGCCGCTGAGGAGGCCCGCGAGGACGACTGGGGGTCCGACACGGTGTCCGGAGCGCCTCGCGACGACCAGTAGTCTGGCTTCGACCCCGGTCGTACAGACACCTCGGGCGTAGGCGGCACCGGAGAGGACGCGATGGACAAGCAGCGTGACTTCGTTCTGAGGACCATCGAAGAACGAGGCGTGAAGTTCGTACGGCTGTGGTTCACAGACGTGATCGGCACGCTGAAGTCCGTGGCCATCGCACCCGCCGAGGTCGAAGGCGCGTTCAGCGAGGGGCTCGGCTTCGACGGGTCCGCCATCGAGGGCCTCACCCGCTCGTACGAGTCGGACCTCCTGGCGCACCCCGACCCCACCACGTTCCAGATCCTCCCGTGGCGCGGCGAGATCGACCCGACCGCGCGCATGTTCTGCGACATCACGACACCGGACGGCCAGCCCGCCGTCGCCGACCCGAGGCACGTGCTGAAGCGGACGCTGGCGAAGGCCGCCGACGCCGGCTTCACGTTCTACACGCACCCCGAGATCGAGTTCTACCTGCTGAAGTCGTCGTCGTTCGGCACCGAGGGGCCCGAGCCCGTCGACTCGGCGGGGTACTTCGACAACGTCCCCGGCGGCACAGCTCACGACTTCCGCCGGCGCTCCGTCCGCATGCTCGAAGACCTCGGCATCTCGGTGGAGTTCAGCCACCACGAGGGCGGACCCGGACAGAACGAGATCGACCTGCGCTACGCGGACGCCCTCACCACGGCGGACAACATCATGACGTTCCGCACGGTGATCAAGGAGGTCGCGATCGAGCAGGGCGTCTACGCGACGTTCATGCCGAAGCCGATGACCGGCAAGCCCGGCAGCGGCATGCACACGCACATGTCGCTGTTCGAGGGCGACGTGAACGCGTTCTACGAAGAGGGTGCGCAGTACCAGCTCTCCAAGGTCGGCCGGCAGTTCATCGCCGGCCTCCTGCGTCACGCCAACGAGATCTCGGCGGTCACCAACCAGTTCGTGAACTCCTACAAGCGGCTGTGGGGCGGCGACGAGGCGCCGAGCTTCATCTGCTGGGGCCACAACAACCGCTCGGCGCTCGTGCGCGTCCCGCTCTACAAGCCGAACAAGGGCCAGTCGTCGCGCGTCGAGTACCGCGCGCTGGACTCCGCCGCCAACCCCTACCTCTCCTACGCGCTCATGCTCGCCGCGGGTCTCAAGGGCATCGAGAACGAGTACGAGCTGCCTCCCGAGGCCGAGGACAACGTCTGGTCGCTGACGGATGCCGAGCGCCGGGCGCTCGGCTACGCACCGCTGCCCGCGAGCCTCGACCACGCGCTGGAGTACATGGAGGAGTCCGAGCTCGTCGCCGAGACGCTGGGCGAGCAGGTCTTCAACTACGTGCTTCTCAACAAGCGTCGCGAGTGGCAGGAGTACCGCTCGCAGGTCACGCCGTTCGAGCTCAAGAGCAACCTCGAGATGCTCTGAGACCGGCTGAGGCATGTCTGCGAGCGAACGGCCGGGTTCTCTCACCCCCCTCGCACGCCTGGGCTTCAGCCGCCTCTCCGATGCCGAGACGCTTCTGGACGAGCTGTCGACGCTCGTCGAGGCGCCGCGGGAGACCCTGCTCGACGCGGCGCTGGTCGCCGCGGATCCCGATGAGGCGCTGCTCGCGCTGACGCGGCTGGGTCGCCGTGACGCGGCTCCGCTGCGCCGTGCCCTGTCGCGGCCCTCGGCCTGGCGCGCGCTCTGGGCGCTGCTGGGCGCCTCGACGGGCTTCGGTGAGTTCTTCTTCCGGCATCCGTCCGAAGTCGACGAGCTCGCCGACGCGGGGGCACGCCTGCCGACCGCGGCCGAGCTGCGCGCAGAGCTCCTCGAGTCCGTCGACGCCGCCGACGGGTTCGCCGCAGAGGGCGGTGAGAGCGCCTGGGTGGCACTGCGGGTGCGCTACCGGCGCATGCTCGCGCGCATCGCCGCGTACGACCTTCTGAGCCCCGCTCCCGTGGACGAGATCGCATCCGTGTCGGCCGCGCTGGCGGATGCCGCGGGCGCTGCGCTGGAGGCATCGCTCGCGGTCGCCCGCACCCGCGTGTCCGGCGGCGCGGTCGGCGCCGGCCTCTTCCCCCGCGACCAGGTCGCGCGCACCGAGCTCGCGATCATCGGCATGGGCAAGACCGGCGCTCGCGAGCTCAACTACGTCAGCGACGTCGATGTCATCTTCGTCGGCGGGGGAGAGGACTCCGCGATCGAGGAGCTCGGCGAGAGCCGGATCGTCGACATCGCGACGCGCCTCGCGGTCCAGACCATGCGCGGCATCTCGGGCGTCGAGATCGAGCCTCCGCTGTGGGAGGTCGACGCCAACCTGCGCCCGGAGGGCAAGCAGGGCGCCCTCGTGCGCACCCTCGACTCGCACCTGGCCTACTACGACCGCTGGGCGAAGAGCTGGGAGTTCCAGGCCCTCCTCAAGGCGCGGCCGATCGCCGGCGACGAGGGCCTCGCGCAGGCGTACATCGATGCGGTCCAGCCGAAGGTGTGGACCAGCGCCGCCCGCGAGAACTTCGTCGACAGCGTGCAGCGCATGCGCGAGCGCGTCACCGAGCACATCCCGGCCGCCGACGTGCCCTACCAGCTCAAGCTCGGGCCCGGCGGCATCCGCGACATCGAGTTCACGGTCCAGCTCCTCCAGCTCGTCCACGGCCTCTCCGACGACCGCATCCGCCAGCGCGGCACGCTCGCCGCGCTCGAGGCGCTGGTCGCCGAGGGCTACATCGGCCGGGCCGAGGCATCCGCCTTCTCGCGCGACTATCGCGTGCTGCGCCTGCTCGAGCACCGCGTCCAGCTGCGTCAGCTGCGTCGCACCCACCTGATGCCCTCCCGCCCCGAAGACCTGCGGGTACTCGCCCGGGCGACGGGGCTGGCCGACACGGGCCAGGGCGTGTGGGACCTGTGGGAGTCGGTCAAGCGCGAGGTCCGCGACATCCACGTGCGGCTCTTCTACCGCCCGCTGCTGTCCGCCGTCGCCGCGCTTCCCGCCGATGAGCGGCTGCTGTCGACGGAGCAGGCGCATGATCGCCTCGCGGCCATCGGGTTCGCCGATCCCGCCGGCGCGCTGCGGCACATCGCCGCCCTGACGACCGGTCTCAGCCGCAAGGCGACGATCCAGCGTCACCTGATGCCCGTCATGATCCGGTGGTTCGCCGACGGCGTCGACCCGGACTACGGGCTGCTGGCGTTCCGCCGCTTGAGCGAGAGACTCGGCGACACACACTGGTTCCTGCGGATGCTGCGGGACTCCTCGGGCGCCGCGGAGAGCCTCTCGCGCGTGCTCTCGGGGTCGCGCTACGTCGGCGAGCTCATCGAGTGGATCCCGGAGTCGGCGGCCTGGCTCGACGATCCGGAGCTGCTGCGACCGCGCTCGGGCGCCGCGCTGCAGCAGGAGGCGCGGGCGATCCAGACCCGCCACCGGACGATCACCGACGCGATGCGATCGGTGCGGGCCCTCCGGCGCCGGGAGCAGCTGCGGATCGCGATGGCCGCCATCCTCGGCACCGTGACGATCGAAGAGGTGGCCGAGGCGCTGACCACGATCACCGAGGTGACGATCCAGGCGACGCTGCGCGCGGTGCGGCGTGAGATCGTGCCGTCGGAGGACGCGGCGCTGGACTTCTCGGTCATCGCGATGGGGCGGTTCGGCGGCGCCGAGCTCGGGTTCGGCTCGGACGCCGACGTCATGTACGTCTACCGGGCGAACGGCGTCGACCCGCAGCGGGCGCACGAGCTCGCGCTGAAGCTGGTGGGCGCGCTGCGCACGCACTCCGAGGACCACCGCGTGCCGCTCGAGCTGGATGCCGACCTGCGCCCGGAAGGTCGCAACGGCCCCCTCGCGCGCTCGCTGGACGCCTACGCCGAGTACTACCGCCGATGGGCGCTCTCATGGGAGGCGCAGGCGCTGCTGCGCGCGCGCGGCGTGGCCGGCAGCGTCAAGCTGATCGGCGACTTCATGCAGCTCGCCGACCAGGTGCGGTATCCCGCGAGCGTCGACGTGGCAGCCACGCGCGAGATCAAGCGGATCAAGGCGCGCGTCGAGAGCGAGCGCCTGCCGCAGGGCGTCGACCCGTCTCGCCATCTCAAGCTCGGTCCCGGATCGCTCAGCGATGTCGAATGGCTCGTGCAGCTGCTCCAGCTGCAGCACGCGCACGCGGTGGCGGCCATGCGCACCACGTCGACGCTCGACGCGCTGCGCGCAGCCGTGGACGCGGGGCTCCTGCCGGCGAGCTCCGCCGACAGGCTGGCCGAGGCGTGGCGGCTCGCGAGCCGGCTGCGGTCGGCGAACACGCTGCTGTCGGGCCAGACGAGCGATGTCCTCCCGGTCGACCGCAAGAAGCTCGACGGCATCGGGCGGCTCCTGGAGTACCCCCCGCGATCGGCGACGCAGGTCGAAGAGGACTACCTCGGAGCGACCCGCCGCGCCCGCCGGGTGTTCGAGAAGCTCTTCTACGGATAGACGGATGCCGGCGGCATCCGTCTATCCGCATCTCGATGCACGCCCGCAGGCACGGCGATCAGGCGGCGGGGCAGAGGGGGATGCCGTCGGTGCGGTCGCCCTCCAGGGGCACTCCGGAGACCGCTGCCACCACGCGCACCGCGCGATCCCAGTACCGGGCGTAGTGGTAAGGGTCGGCGTTGACCTGGGTGCGGTGGGCGACGAGCGTCGGCTCCACCGCGGCACGGTCGGGCACCCGCTCGGCCATCGCCCGATAGAACACACTCGCGGCCGTGTAGGGGTCCAGTCGCGCCTCGCGCGGGCCCCAGGAGTCCTGCTGCTGGAAGAGGCCGATCGACGTCGTTCGCGAGCCGTCCGGGTTGGTCACCCCGCTGGTCTCCCAGTCGCCGTAGTCGATGTTGCGCAGCGACGACTCGCCCATCGCCGTCATGACCGCGATCGTCTGGTCGCGCTCGTCGAACCCGAGGTCGCGCCCGGCGGCGAGGATCGTGCAGGCGTGGGCGAGCTGCTCGACGCCATAGCCCGAGATGCGGGGCTCGATCATCGGAGGCGGCTGCGACCGCGGAGCCGTGTCTGCGAAGGGGAGGTCGTTCGCGAACGCTCCACGGAGGGCGCCGGCCAGAAGCGCGCCGCCCAGCAGGAGGGCTGCCACGAGTGCGACCGGCACCGCGACGGCGGCGATGATCAGTCCGCGGCGGGGCTGCCGACGTGCGCGGCGGGGCTGCGGCTTGCGCCGTCGTGAGGCGGCACCCCGAGACCGGCGCGCGCGACCCGCTCGGCTCCTCGCGGGGGTTCGGGCGGGCATCCCGGCTCGCTTTCGATCGGTGAGGCGCTGGCGCGCCCGTACAGCATAGGCGCCATCACTGGGGGCGCACCCAGAGTCGCGGCATCCGTCAACGCAAAGAGCCCCGGTCTCCCGGGGCTCTCCGCGTGCTGGAACTCAGACGCCGAAGTACAGCTCGTACTCGAACGGGTGAGGACGCGCGTTCAGCGGCTGGATCTCGTTCTCGATCTTGTACTCGATCCACGTCTCGATGAGCTCGGGCGTGAAGACGCCGCCCTTGAGCAGGAACTCGTGGTCGGCGCGCAGCGCCTCGAGCGAGTCGAGCAGCGAGTTCGGAACCTGCGGGATGTTCTTCGCCTCCTCGGGGGGAAGCTCGTACAGGTCCTTGTCGACCGGCTCGTGCGGCTCGATGCGGTTCTGGATGCCGTCGAGGCCGGCCATGAGCTGGGCGGCGAAGGCGAGGTACGGGTTGCCCGAGGCGTCGGGCGCGCGGAACTCGATGCGCTTGGCCTTCGGGTTGGAGCCCGTAATCGGGATGCGGATGGCCGCCGAGCGGTTGCCGGCCGAGTACACCAGGTTGACCGGGGCCTCGTAGCCCTTGACGAGACGCTTGTAGGAGTTCAGCGTCGGGTTGGTGAACGCGAGCAGCGCCGGCGCGTGAGCCAGGATGCCGCCGATGTACCAGCGAGCGGTGTCGGACAGCTGCGCGTAGCCCTTCTCGTCGTAGAAGAGCGGCTTGCCCTCGAGCCACAGCGACTGGTGCGTGTGCATGCCCGAGCCGTTGTCGCCGAAGAGGGGCTTGGGCATGAAGGTCGCGACCTTGCCCCACTCGTTCGCCACGTTCTTGACGATGTACTTGAACTTCAGGATGTCGTCGGCCGCGTGCACCATCGTGTCGAAGCGGTAGTTGATCTCCTGCTGGCCACCGGTGCCCACCTCGTGGTGCGCACGCTCGAGGTGCAGACCCGACTCGATGAGGCGGAGGCTGATGTCGTCGCGCAGGTCGGCGGTCTTGTCGACCGGCGACACGGGGAAGTAGCCGCCCTTGTACGGAGTCTTGTTGGCGAGGTTGCCGCCCTCTTCGGCGCGGCCGGTGTTCCAGGCGCCCTCCTCGGAGTCCACGGAGTAGAAGCTCGAGTTCTGCTTCACCTCGTAGCGGACGTCGTCGAAGATGTAGAACTCGGCCTCCGGCGCGAAGAACGCGGTGTCGGCGATGCCGGTCGAGGCGAGATACTTCTCGGCCTTCTTGGCCACCTGACGCGGGTCCTTCGCGTAGATCTCGCCGTTGCGCGGGTTGTAGATGTCGAAGACCATGACGAGGGTCTTCGCCTCACGGAACGGGTCGAGGTACGCCGTCGACACGTCGGGGATCAGCTGCATGTCCGATTCGTGGATGTTCGCGAAACCCCGGATCGAGGAGCCGTCGAACAGCTGGCCGACCGTGAAGAACTCTTCGTCGACGGTGGAGGCCGGGATGTTGAAGTGCTGCTGCACGCCAGGAAGGTCCGTGAAACGGATGTCGAGGAACTTGACGTCCTCGTCCTTGATGAACTTCAGCACCTCGGATGAATCTTTGAACATGAAGACTCCAGAGGTAGGGCATTCGGATCCGCCCGTGCGGGTCGGGCTCTTTGGCAAGCTACCCGCAGGGGATTGCCCGGCGGTATCTCTTGTGTTTCGGGGATGTTACGGCGACCTGGATACGCTGGAGGGGTGACGCAGAGCACGCAGGACTACCCCGGAGAGCGCCTCGGACGCCCCCGGGAGGGCGCAGGATCGATCGGTCGGCTGGGCCGGCGCGTGGGGGCGCTGTTCATCGACTACGGGGCCGCGTACCTCATCTCGGGCTTCTTCGGCTGGGACCCGCTCGCGATCCTCGCCATCTTCGCCGCGATCCAGCTGGTGTTCCTGCCCACGCTCCAGGGGAGCCCGGGCCACCGCCTGTTCGGCCTGCGACTCGTTCGCCTCGACGGCGCATGGGTCGGCCTCTGGCGCCCGATCGTGCGCACGGCGCTGCTCATCGTCGTGATCCCGGCCGTCATCTGGGACGCCGACCAGCGCGGACTCCACGACAAGGCCGCGGGCACGGTCCTCATCCGCTCCTGACACGCGTTCGGGCCGCCCACGAGGGACGGCCCGGACTGCGAGGCGCTGCGGTCAGCGAGGGCGCGGCGCGCGCACCTTCGTGGGGTCGATGCCCTTCGGAATGGGGAGCGACGTCAGGGACTGCGAGACCGACTCGATGCGCTTGATGACGGCCGCCATGGTGGCGCGGTCGATCTTCTTCGGCAGGGCCTTGATGGTCGGTGCGAGCTTGGCGATCGGCACCTCGCCCTCGCCGTGGCCCACATAGATCACGGTGACCGGCACGCCCGATGCGACGCGCTGCGCCTTCGAGCGCTCGTCGTTCACCAGGCGGGTCAGACGTCCGCGGGCGCCCTCGCCCACGATCACGATGCCGCCGCGGCCGATGGCGCGGTAGACGGCCTCCTGGGTCTTCGGGTTGATGCCGACGGGCATCTCGCTCGCCTGCCACTTGCGGCCGAGCGACGTCGACAGCACGTGGCCGGTGGCACCCGGCATCCCGTCGATCTTCTTGTACATGGCGCGGGTCGACAGTCGCGTCATCGTCATCATCGAGGCGAGCACACCGAGCATCAGACCGGTCACGCCCCAGAGGATGATGCTCCACACGGCGACCGGCGGGATGGCGAAGCCCACGCCGACACCGGCAGCGATGCCGAGGAGGAGGATGCCGACCAGCAGGAACGGCAGCCAGCGGAACTCCTTCTGCGTGAAGGTATACAGAGTGCGGATCTGGGAGAAGAATCCCGGGCCCTTCTCGGGGGCGGAACTGCGCGCGGCCATGCCCTCCAGACTACCTTTCCGCCGGGTGCTCCTCGGATCCTCCACAGACCCCGGGGGAGCCGCGGGATCCACAGAGCGTCCCGGCGTGGCCCCGGAGGCGACGCGCCGCCGCGCACACTGGCGTCATGACGACGGACGACACCGCGCTGGGCCGGCCGTACCGCGAGATCCGCGGCGTCCGTGCACGCGACGACGGCCCGTGGCCAGGCATCCTGGTGCGTACGTCGGGCGGCGCGACCCGCGTGCTCGTGGACACGGCGACCGTCGGTCCCGATTGGGCGGGGTGGGATGCCGCGCCCGACGGTCACCTGCTGGCACCACTCGATATCGCCCGCCATTCCGGCGGGCACCACATCGTGCTCCCGGTGTGCACCGAACGGGTGGAGGACTTCGTCCGCCGACGCGCCGGACGGACGCCCCTCGCCCTGGGCGAGGCGGTGACGCTCGCAGTGAGCGTGCTGCGCGGCTGCGGCCAGCTGGCGGGCGCACCCGAGACACGGGGGGAGTGGTGGCTCGACGATTGCGGAAGACCGGTGCTGGCGACGGATGCCTCGTCCCGGCGCGCACGGGACGAGGCGGCGGCCATCCTGGAACGGGTGGAGGTCGACGTGCGCGCACAGCGTACGTGGAGCACCGCGCTGCGGGCACTGACGGCGGACCGACTCTCCGTGCACGAACTCGCGGCGGCTGAGGAGGCGCTCTTCGCCGTCGCCGCGCCGGAACCGCTCAGCACCGTCATCCTGAGCCCGCGCAGCGCGTCGGAGAGCGCGATGCGCACCGAGGCCGCCGTCCGTGAGGGCTCGAGGCTTTCCGGTGAGCCGACGCCCACGTCGTCGATGTGGCGGACGCTCATCGCGGGGGTCGATGACGATCTGGCCGACACGGTCTCGCGCGCCACGACGGCGGTGTGGAGGCGGGTGCGCCGCCGCGAGGCGCCGGCCGGGGCGCCGCGGAACCGGCGGGCGCCATGGCTGGT
>NZ_JADIJE010000011.1 GCF_015278315.1 Microbacterium ureisolvens
CGACGCGGACCACGTCGTCACGGAACTCGCTCGGGTACGGCTTGGGCACAGCAACATCCTTCCAGGCCTACCCCTCGGGCAAGCCAGATCAGATGTCACCTACTCGTGCAGCAGTCCCATCGAAACGATCAGGGCGATGATGCCGAGGTTCTTCGCCTTGCCCGGCAAGAACAGTGAAACGAGCGCGAGGATGAAGCCGATCGGCAGCAGGATCCATCCGAGGATCAGTGCGCCGGGGATGCAGGCGAAGATGAAGCCGATACCAGCAACAATCAGCGCGATCAGGCCGAGGATGTTGCGAGGCTTCTTCTCGGCCGGCGGCTGCGGACCTTGCGGGGCTGGTGCGCCCGGCGCGGTGTACACCGGCGGTTGAGTGTGCTGTGGCGCGGGTGCCGCAAGCCCGGGCGCGGGTGCTGCGTATGCGGGCTGCTGAACGGGCTGCTGCGACGGGGCAGGCGGAACCGGCTGACCGGACTCCGGAGCCGCCCCCAGGGGCTCTTGTGTCATAGCCGGATTATGGCAGTGAGGGTCAGACAATCCTTCGCGATGCGGCGAGCGGTTACCAAGTTGTGGCTCAAGGTCTGCTTGCAGCGGCCGCCCGACAGTAGCGACCCTCGTCCGCGCTCGCCGCGTCAGCGGACGCTTCGTCAGCACCGCGCCGACGGCGACGCCCTGACTCCAGCGGGTTCTTCTGGATAGGGTCACAGCATGACAGCGCAGCCCGTTGCAGAGACGGACCCGACGGTGAAGCGACCCCGACGGATCGGTCGTGGCACCGTCCTCTTGCTCGGCGTCATCCTGATTCCCATGGTGCTGAATGTCGTGTTCAACAGCTACGGCGCGCTCACAGTCGACGGCGCGCTTCGCATGGCGTTCGCAACCGTTGCCGGCCAGACCCTCGCCATCCTTAGCGCGGTCACAGCTCTTGTCCTCACTGTGAAGCGCAGATACGCCTGGCCGGCCATCGTGGCGTTCACGATCATCACCGCAGTGGTCGCTGCCTGGGCATTTGGCAACATTGCGGCGGCCGGCGACTCCTTGCTCATCCGCCTCGACGTAATCGCCGAGGTAAATGAGCTCAACACCTGACGTCATCACCCTCCAGGGGGCCCGCATCAGGACGGGCTCCCGGACGACGGTGATCCGCGATTCAGCCAAAGCGGCTCGCTTCCGGCAGACCTCGCGGGCATGAGTCACGGATCGAGGTGGCGACGATCGCAATACTCTGGGGCCATGATCCTCGCCGCCTTCCGCCGTCGGCTCCGTGAAGGTGCGACCTTCGACGACTTCATCACTGCGTGGGGGGCCGACAAAGGGTTCGGCGTGCCTGCCCGAGTGTTCAACGCCGTCTCCCTCGACGATCCTCGCGAGGTGCTGTCAGTGGGCTTCGTCGACGTCGCCGCAGGGGATCTCGGGTCTGCCATCGTCGAGGTCAGCGATCAAGAGGCGGTGCGGCATTCACGGATCGACGAGGTCATTGAAAGCACGATCTTGCATTCGTATTACGACCTACGCGCTGAGCACGACTTCTCGTCCGACCCGCGTAGCGTCGAGATCGGCTCACTCACGAGCATGCTGACCGTCCTCGGGATGCCACCGACCAGCGACAACGCCTGACGGGTCCGCACCCGGTCAGGGGCCCGATCAGGCCCGGTCAAGGGCCCCAGCCGCGGGAGGATCGACGCCAACTCGTTGGTACAGGAACCCAAAGGCGGTCCGGCGAGGGAGTGAGATGTGGCGAGGCCGCGAGTCGACGCTGGAGTGAGCATCCAGATGAGGCTTCCGCTCTTGCAGCTCTCATCGACCGCACGTTGCAAGCCCAGGCATCGGAATGGAATGCACGCCAACGCCCCTCATTCGTTCGATGCGCGCAAGGGGATCCAAACGAACCTGAGGACTTCCCGCGATGGACCCTTCGTGGAGCTGAGGTTTGGGGCTTTCGTCGCGAGGTGTGATGCGGGAAGGATGGGGGCGTGGCAACCGACGAGCTGGACACGAACTTGCTGACCGAGTCGTGTCTGTACGGGTTCCCTCTCGTGTTCAACCTGGAGCAGGTGATCAGGATGACCACGACAGGGATCGGATCTACTCCGCCGGCGGCGTTCAATTCGTTCAGTCATGGACGTGCTCTTGCAGGACCGGCGGACACGTTCGTGTCGATCAACAACGACACGGTGTACTCGATGGCCACGGTCGATCTGAGCGTAGGTCCGGTGGCGCTTCATGTGCCCGAGACCGGTGGGCGATACTACGTTCTGCAGTTTGTCGACGCGTGGACGAACAACTTCGCGTACGTCGGACACCGCGCGACGGGCACCGGCGAGGGCGACTTCCTGCTCGTCGCTCCCGGTTGGGAGGGGGAGGCCGCCGATGGAGTCACGGTGATCCGGTTCCCGACGACGATCGCCGCGATCGTGGGCCGGTGGGCGGTGGGCTCGGCCGACGAGCTGCCGGCGGTGCACGCGCTGCAGGATGCGACGACCCTGACGCAGATGGATGCGGAGGCGATCCCGGCTGGACTAGACGCGCCGGATCCGACGGTTCCGGAAGCGCTCGGCTTCCTGGAGAAGCTGCGGGTGTGGTCGCAGCAGTTCCCCCCGGCTCCGCGCGATCGCGCCCTGCAGGAGTCCCTCGCTCCGCTCGGTATCGGCGAGAGCGGATCGTCTCCGTTCGTCGACCTGCCCGAGGAGACTGTCGCCTCGCTGGCGGCGGGTCTTGCCACCGGCAGGTCGACGCTGGAGAACGTGTTGAAGTCGGGGTTGAGCACTCAGGTCAACGGTTGGACGCTGGGCTATCACGTGTTCGACTACAACCTCGACTACTTCGAGGTCGGCACCGTCGACGATGACGAGTTCAAGATCTCCGATCCGAAGGCCCGTATCGCAGCGCGCGCGGGTGCCGCGCTCGGTGGGCTGTGGGGCAACCATGCCTACGAAGCGGCCTACGTCATGACGTACGTCGACGACCGCGGCGAGCAGCTCACCGGGGAGCACACGTACACGCTGCGATTCGATCCGCTTCCGCCGGTGAACGCGTTCTGGTCGGTGACGATGTACTCCCTCCCCGACTTCTTCCTCGTCGACAACCCGATCGACCGCTACTCCATCGGAGACCGCACCCCCGGGATCGTGCTCGCCGATGATGGGTCGCTGACCGTCACGATCAGCCATGAACGGCCACGATCCGACGTGGAGGCGGCCAACTGGCTCCCTGCGCCTGCGGGAGAGTTCCGACCGGTGTTGCGCATGTACGAGCCGGGCAACGCCGTGCTCGACGGCACCTACACCGTCCCCCCGATCATCCGTGCGCCCCAAACATGACCCGGAATCCCCTCGCGGGCGACGCCGTCCCGAAGGGAGCGTCGCTGGACTACGTCCCCGGCGCTTGAGTTCCGAACCGCACCCCCATGGGCACGCCTGGGGTCCGCGTGCGTGCACTGCCCGGATGGGGATCCCTCGAGCCGATAGGGATTGGGTCAGAACGGGGCTGCGTGGCCGGATCAGCCCGCTAGTCCCGGGTGGCATGCGGGCTCGTACACGCGGCCTCCGAAGAGCTGTTCCCATTCCTGCGCGTCGAGTGCCCGCCCGGCAAGCTCACATGCCCGTCGCTCCCAGGCGGTGGGCTCGGCCGTGATGACGCGGGTGACCCGGTGACTGTCTTCTTGGACGACGGTGCGCACGTCCTGCGCGACCTGATCGCTGTGCCGAACGGAGCTCGTCATACCGAGGTCCGTCCACCAGTCGTGAAGGTTCCAGGTGAGGATCGCGCCGTCAACCGCGGAGGTGACGAGCTCTCCGGTGGGGGCGAAGTCGACGGTTGTGACCGTGTCGTCATGCTCCCGCAGCGTTTGGGTCACCTCACCCGATTCGACTTCGGCGACGACGACGTCGGTGCCGGTGGCGATTGCGAGCTGATGGCCGTCAGGACTGAAGGTGGCGTCCGTTGCGACCAGCGACAACGGAACCGTAGCGGACGCCTCCAGCGCAGACAGGTCGACGATGCGTACCGACAGTAGGCCGTCGCGCACCGCGATCCGGTGACCGTCGGGACTGACGGCGAGCAGCCCCCGTCCGTCCACGCGACCGATTTCCGCTCCTGACGCCGTGTCGAGCACCACTGTGGGGCCGAATCCCCCCACATACAGCCGTGAGCCGTCGGGTGAGAATCCGAGTCTCGGCTGCCCGACCAAGCTGCCAGGATCGGCCATGGGGTCGACGACGCTCACATCCACGATCATGGGGCTGCCAGGGCTGGCGGCGGCGACTTTCCAGACAGCGACGGCGGCCGCTGAACGGACGTCGGTCCTCGGCGCGACCGCGGCCAGCAGTGATCCGTCGGCCGAGTACTCGATGTCGGTGGGCGCTGTCGCCAACCCGTCGTAGGTGACCACGCCGGAGCGGCTGCCGTCGAGCGAGATCGTTCCGATCCGCGTCCCCTCACAGTTGACCCCGGCGCAGCGCCCTGTGCCCTCGCTGAAAGCGACATCTCCCGACGCGGGATCCAGAGCGGAGGCCAGCATGGTGCCGCCGAATGGGCTGTACTCGCCCAGTTGTGATCGGTCTTGGAGATCGAACAGCCGCAGGTCCGCGTCCACATCGATCACGGAAGCGCGCACCCCATCTGCCCCGAGCGACATGCTGATCGGGGCGGGTTCATCTGTTCTGAAGATGCTGACCACACGTGGTGCGCGGGAGAGCACTCTCACGAGGTTGACGCGGGTTTCGGGGCTGTCCCAGAGCTGTATGGCCTCCACGGCGGTCAGCAATGCTCGATCCAGTTCCGGTTCGTTCAGCGCCAGAGCAGCGACTCTGCGCGCCTCGGCAACCGTCCCGCGTTTCGCTGCGTTATCCGCCTGCCACCCGGCTATGAGTCCAGCTCCGATGACCGCGATTGCCAGACCGGCGGCGCCTGCCGATAACCAGGAGAGCCGTCGCACCATGCGCCGCTCCTTGCGCAGTTGACGCTGGGCGGCCCGTAGCGTCGCGTCCTCGTTCGCTACGCCGTGGTCGAGGAAGTCCCGCTCAACCGCGCTCAGCGCGGGGTCGGCGGACTCACGCCATCGCCGCGCTATCGACAGTCGGGGGCCACGGTACAGCTCGCTCTCGGGCCGACCCATTCCGTCCCACGCCGTAGCGGCGGAGGCGAGGTGCCGCATGATGCGCTGGCCCTCGAAATCGTCTTGCAGCCATTCCTTCAACCTGGGCCACTCGCGAGCGAGCGCCTCGTGCGACACTTGCACCGATTCCTCGTCGGCGGTGAGCAGGCGGGCATTCACAAGTCGATCGACGATCATCGCGTGGCCGTCGTCGGGTGCGACCAGACCCCGCTCGACGCGGCGAGAGATCAGTGCGCCGTCCGGGGATGCCTCCACCAGGCGCAGCAGGATGTGGCGCAGCATCCGCTCCTCATCGGCGGAGAGTGAGGCGAACACGTCTTCCGCGGTCTTCGCGATTGCTCCCCCGATCGATCCGGACAGCTGATACCCCTCGACGGTCATGACCCGCCCCTCACGGCGGGACCAGACCTGCCGCAACACGTGAGACAGCAGGGGGAGCGCGCGGCCGTCGGCATCGCGAACGAGGATCTCGACCAGGCCTGGCTCGAGGATGAGGCCGGCTTGATCCGCAGGCTTCTCGATGACGGCTCTCGCGCCCGCTGGACCGAGCGGGGTGAGCATGAGCAGGTGCGACTGGACGAGTTCAGCGAATCCGGCATGATCGGCCAGGTCGCCCAGGCGATCCGCGCGGATCGCGACGACGACCATCCCCCGGAACACCATCGTGGAGAGTGTTTCGAAGAACTCACGGATCTCGGCAGGATCCTCCGCGGCGAAAACCTCCTCGCACTGATCAACGATGAGCAGCGAGTCCCCGGCCGTGAGCGGCACGTCGTGAATGGACTCGATCGGATGCTGACCCGGCGTGACGATCGCGACCTCCCGTCCGCGAGCAATAACGTCGGCACCGATCCCTGCCCGCACGAAGGATGACTTGCCGACACCGGATGACCCGGAGACCAGGAGCACGCCGTCCTCCTCCAGCACGCGTAGGGCTCGAGCCAGCTCCTGTTCACGGCCGAAGTAGCGGTCGGCGTCGGCAAGGCCTGCCGGGGGCAGCCCGAAATACGGGCACTCCGGACTCGCCACCCGGAACACCCGCTCGGAGAGCAGCGAGGCATCCTGCCGGAGGATCGCCTGCTCGAGCTCGGCGAGTTCCGTTCCCGGGTCGAGCCCGAGCTCCGCGTTGAGCAGACCTCGCGCCCGTCGGACGGTCGAGAGCGCATCCGCCTGACGACCCTGGCGGTACTGCGCGAGGGCGAGCACCACCCAGCGTCGCTCGCGCAGCGGTGCTTCGGCCACCCGCGCTCGTGCCATGGCCGCGACCTCCTGCACATCCCCCGCCTGCAGCCGTGCCTCAAGCAGCTGTTCCTCCACGGCGTCACGCATCTCCTGCAGTCGATCTGCTGCGATCCGAGCCGGCGGCCAATCAACGAGCTCCGGCAAAGGATCACCCCGCCACATCGCCAGTGCTTCGGTGAAGGTGTGTGCGGCACGGTCTGGGTCGCCGAGCTCGAGCTGCTGTGCGCCACGGGCCACCAGCTTCTCGAACTGCTCCGCATCGACTTCGAGATGACCCGGAAGGAGGCGATATCCCACGGCGGTGGTTTCCACCACTGCCGGCGCGATGGCCCGCCGCAGCCGCATCACACAGCCGGGAATGACCTTCGACCACGACGCCGGCAGGTGATCCCCCCACAGCGCCGTCGCGAGAGACTCGACAGAGACCGATGCGCCGAGGCGGACCGTGAGTGCAGCCAGCACCGCTCGATCACGCGGAGCCAGTCGGATCCTGCCCTCGTCGAGCACCAGCGCACCCAGGACGCGCACCTCCATGACCCCACTGTCCGCCCGCCGCCGACATCCGTCAAGGTGGGTGATACCAGGCTGTTATCGCTTGCTCGCGCGCCGGTATCGTGCTGATATCGACGAGTCCTCTACTGGTCGGTGCAGCACCCGCTGCACAGACTGAAGGGAACTCCCATGTGGACTTCACAGGTTCAAACCAGCGCCGCTCGAAGGCGCCGCCGGCAGGCGATCGGCGCCGCCCTCTCGTTGCTTGCCTCCGTGGCTCTCGTGGCCTGCACGGCAAGCGATACAGCCCCCACGGCAGCGCCCGGAGACACGGAGGAAGTTGCTCCGCTCCCCGACTCCGGTGACATGCAAAGCCTGGAGGCGGGCACATACCTGGTGACCGGCTTCAACGTCCCATTCGAGATCACGGTCCCCGACGGCTGGGAATCCTTCGGGTGGGGTGTTCTCAAGGAGGTGGACGATACGTGGCAGGTGTTCGTGAACTTCCTACCTCCCACGTCAGTACCCACAGAAGCGTGCAAGTGGCAGGGCACCTTCGTCGAGACCCCCTCCGTGCAGAATTACGTGGACGCCATGGCAGCCCAGACGTCGACCCAAACGACCGCACCAGTCGAGATCACCATGGGCGACTACTCTGGCCTGGAGTTCGAGTACACCGTCGAGGACGACGTCGATTTCACAGAGTGCGACGAGGACCGTCTCTGCCTCTTCGCCGACTCGGGTGCCAGCACCTGCACCCGCACATACGGCGACGCAGCCCATCGCGAAACAGAACGAGTTCTCGACCTCAACGGTGAGCTCGCAATGATCGCCGTAGGTCAGTTCAAGGAGGTCGACCCGACGCTCACCGCCGAGGCACGCGCCGTATTCGACTCGATCGCATTCGATACACCGGCCCGTTGAACCACCGCGGTCTCTGCTCGCGAATTCTGCGGCACCTCGACCGGTTGAGGTTGATCGAGCACGACATACCCGATGCGCGCTGACGCCCCCTCACCGTTCGCCGCACGCTAGGGGATCCCCAAACGGGCAGTGCCCGTGAGTGGGGCTTCCGCGTTCACCCCTCGAAGGTTGCCCAGCCGATCACGCGTCCTCTGCAACCTGCAAGCCGCGCTGCCGGATTGTGTCGTAGCCAGCAGCGTGGAGGATCCCGAGCTCTCGGGGATCACGGCCAGCTACGCGGTTGAGAGTGAACTCCTCGGGGAACTTTTCAAGCAGCAGTCGCTCGTGCTCGAAAGGGACGCCGGTGCGAGCAGCGTAGATGCGAGTAGTGTCCAGAGCCCGAAAGCTGTCGATCGACAGGATGGAGGTGGTCACCGTCCCGAAGATTAGGCGGTCCAGCGGCTTGCTGTTCGTCCAATGCTGGCGGATGCGTTTCATCACCCCGACCTGCGGGCTGGTCGTGCCGACGTACACCTGTTTGTAGTCGTCGAGCACCATCACGTAGACGCCCGGAACCGCGTCCCACTTAGTCAGATCGGTCACCTCCCGCACGCCAGCGATACCTCGTACCGCGGCCTGCAGCGCGTCCTCGAATTCGGCCATGTCGAGGCGCGCGGAGTATGCCATGTTCAGGTCGAAGTTCTCCAGCGCCAGCGCCCGCCTCCGAGCGCACCAATCGTCGGAATAGGTGCGGTGATCCTCGTCGGCGAAGTCGTCCATCCGGGCGTCCCACATTCTCGGGGAGAACTCCCGCGGGACCCAGAGCGAGTTGCGAGTGCTCACCAGCGTGTAGGTGTCCCGTGACAGCCGTAGCCCATGTACGGATCCCTGCTGCACGCGGACACCGAAATGCGTCTCCGCCACTAGTCGCGCGACATGACCCTCACAGGCATTCCGGTCATGGCCGGAGTGCGCGGACCAGTCGCAGTACTCGACCGTGATCGTCCCCATCCGGCCAGCGTACGCACCGGAGTTCGCTGGCATGGTGATGTCGTCGCCCGTCGCGGATCACCGAATCCCTCAACGCGCACGCGCTCTGCAGAGTCGGGGGCAGTGGTCGGGCGCGGTCCCCAGGACCTCGAGGCAACGCACATGGTGAGCTTCAATGAACGCCGATGTCGGGGGCGACTCGTAGCGTTAGCCCTGGGAGCCATTAATTCGCGCGTGGGCACAGCCCGCCACACGCAAGGGGAGCATCGTTGAAAAGCCCGAGTGATACGCGGTCGGTCTTCGTAGTACATGGACGCAATGAGTTGCTGCGCAAGGCCATGTTTGACTTTCTTCGTAGCATCAACTTGTCCCCAATGGAGTGGACGACTGCGGTCGAGCTGACCGGGGAAGGTTCGCCGTACATCGGGCAGGTGCTCGACGCCGCATTCGAGCATGCGACCGCCGTCGTGGTGCTTATGACACCAGACGAGATCGCCTATCTGCAGCCGCGCTATGCGAACGGCGAGGGTGATATCGAGACTCAGCCCGCGGCGCAGGCTCGGCCAAACGTGCTCTTTGAAGCAGGAATGGCCCTCGGTCGTGATGCGAAACGGACTGTGCTGGTCGAGGTAGGCGAGGTGCGGCCTTTCAGCGATGTTGCCGGTCGTCACGCCATCCGGCTGACCAACTCTTCGACGAGCCGCCAGGCGCTCGCAACCAGACTCAGGACCGCAGGCTGTGATGTCGATCTGACAGGGACGGACTGGCACACTACGGGCGACTTCACACCTCCGCCACCACCCGGCGACGGACTTGCGCTCGGTCGACGCTTACCGAGCGCGAGCGCGATCCGTAAGCCAATCGACTTCGACCTCAAGTACTTCAACAAGGGCGGCAGCCGTATCGACAAGCTCCAGGTGATCAACCGCGGTACGGAGACCGCGTACGACGTCACGCTCACCGTGCCGGAAAAGGCGGGTATTGACCTGCGCTCGACCGGACTCCCCGTTATTCCCAAGATTCCCGGCGGCGGACGTTCGGTGACCATTGACGTGATGACCTCGCGCATGGTCTTCGGCGGTGCGGGGATGGATGACGCTTTCGACGTCACGATCACTGCGCGCAGCGATAGCGGCGAGCAACATCGCCAGGACGTGTTTCTCGACATGAACGGATGACGACCGTGGACGAAGAGATTCGAGTATCCGTGAGCCTTCCTCTCGACGGCGACGGCTTCCTTCGCCGCGAGTGCCCCACGTGTGAGCGAGAGTTCAAGTGGTTCAACCATGACGAAGGCGATCCGAACGCCGAGCCGGCGACCCAGTACTACTGCCCGCGGTGCGGCGAGCCCTCCGGTCTTGACTCTTGGTGGACGCCGGCTCAGCTTGAGTACGGCTACGGCAGCGCTGGTGGGGCGATCGAACAGGTCGTCCAGGACACGATGGCCGAGATGTTCAAGGGCATAAAGGGGTTCACCTACAAGCCCAATCCATCGTTCAGCCTGGACATTGAAACGCCTGATCCGCTCATCGAACCGGACGACATGGTGATTGTCGAGCCGCCGTGCCACCCCAATGAGCCGCTCAAGGTGCCTGACGAAGCTACCGAACGGGTCTTCTGCCTTGTTTGCGGTACTGAGTTCGCCGCGTAACGCAGCGGAATTCTTACCCGTCAGGATCCCCATTCGGGCAACGCACGTAAGCGGGACGACACGACGGTCTTCGGGACGTTCGATCGGCATCCTCTTGCGGCCCGGTAGCGGGCATCGGGAAAGGACGTCCAGGAGTGAGCAGGTGGTCGTGTGACATCGGGGGCCGAAAGCGACCTCTCGTCCATTCGCTGGCGGTGCCCTGACGCCGGCCGCTCATCGCGCTGCGGTTCACTCCGTCGCTATCCAGGGGACTGAGCACCCTGAGGGTCCCATTAGGACCGAATCGCACCAGGGCGGCTGCGCAGTCTTGGGTAGTCGCGCCATCACTTTAAGGCCGGGATTCGGGGGAACGGCCCTGTCCACCGGCGGGTTGTGCGAGCAGCCGCAACTTGAGAAGGAGTCGGCGCGTGCATGCGCGAGCCGCTCCAGCTGGTCGAGTTGCCGATGATCCCAACGCTGGCCCCAGACTCAAGGCCCCGAAGCTGGTCGGCCTCGTCGTGCATCTCGATCAGGATCGACAAGTCAGGATTGAAGTGCTTCACCTACCAATTGTGCAAATGCTCCAGCGGGCGTGCCGCGAAGCCGAGCTTGATACCCAGCTTGCCTGCGGCGGCGCCCGCGGGGCGATCGGGACAGTGCCTCCATGGCGAAGGTCGCTGTCGTCTCGAGCGCGCTGCTAGCAGCCCCGACCCAGGACGGCGCGCCGCCGAGCGCCATGGTGACGTACTCCCGCAGGTATGGCCCCTTGCGCCCGCGCCAGTCCTCTCGATCCTCGCGGAACTTCGCCGCACCGGTTCGAACTGCTCGCGAAGCTCTGCCACCTGGGGCCAGTAGTCGTCCGCTGAGGTCGATCTCTTCACGGCTACGGCGCTCGCCTTCAATCGCAGGATTCGAGCTGGGAGGCGCGAAGCTCGTCGGCAAATCGTTAAGGGCGTTTCCGTCGTGGCTTACCGGGGAACCGTTCACGCCACAATCGGCGGGCGGAAATGGTGTAGGCAATCGCGAGCCCTGCAACGCTCAGTAGCGCGAGAAGCAGCAGCCCGGCGGTTAGGAACTGATCGAACCAGTTGATTGCCGGGTGGAGCCAGGGCCATAACTGCGCCCATTCGTCAGCCCCGAATCGGATTGCCATCAGTATCGCTGTCGCGCCCGCGGCGAGCACCCAGATCGATGGGCTTCGGAGGCTCCGTGCGAAACGCGATGCGCGCCTTCCGGCGACGATGAGCCAGTACCCGATGACGACCAACACCGCCCCGTACGCGAGGAGGCCGAGGTAGGCGTTCTGACCCGGAACGCTATAGAACGGGTTGCCGCTTGCGCCCGCGTTCGCCGACACCAGGACTAGGACTGCCGCGGTGGCGTACAGGGTGAAGCCGATCAGACGGCCGCGATCCGGGCGAGCGAGGTAATGCCCCGCGAGCGCGACCAAAGCCAGGACGTACGTCACGACAGGGATCTGGAGAAGGTTCCGGTCCGGCAGCAGGGTAGCTAGCAGGACCGAGATGACGCTCACGCCGATCAAGATCGCGGCGGTCCACGCCGCGATCGCTGATAGTCGGATCCTCGAAGCTGACGGGGGCGGCGGGTGTAGCGCGCGCATTCCAGCGATCCATCGACTTCGTCGTCGCCACCCCGGCCTGGTTCTGGTACCGGAATGCGTGGCGCCAGCGACGCTGCGTGCTGCGAGCGCTCCTCCCGCTGCTTGGTTCGTGGCGCGGGCCCGGTCGAACATCAGCTCAATGAGGAGAGATGCCGCGACACCGAGGAACGCACCGGAAAGGAGAAGGCTCAAGTTCGAAACAGTGCGCCCGACGGGGTCCGTCCAAGTTGCGTATCCGGGCCTGAGCCCGTCAACGCTTGTTGCCTGCCAAACCACCGAGGTCGCCCAAGGTTCAGCCGATGAATAGTGCCGGTGATTCACCGTCGGGAGTGTGTACGTTGAAAGGCCGCGTGGCTCAGAGTCCGAGAGCGACTCCGTTGCTGTGGCGTTCAATTCGACTGTGAAGGTCGACCGGCCATCCAGTGCCTCGAGTTGAACATCCTGCGCGCCTGGGGCGGACCGGGGTCCTTGGCTGACGATCTCAGGTGTGCGTGCGACTCGGACTCCCGCTGACGAGTCCACCCAGCGAGCGACCGGCGTGCCGCGGAACTGGGCAGGTACAGGACGCCCGACGCCCTCAAGCTGGAACCCGCCGTCGCGGAAGGGGAGCCTGACAAACTGCGTGATGCCGTCGGGTCGTTCCACGCCCTCATAGCCCTCAGAGCAAGGCGAGATGGTCTCGAAGCTACCGGTCTCATACATCGGACCGCGTTCGGCGTCGGGGTAGTGGAGGCCCGAAAGTCGCGCGTCGCATGTCAGAAACACATAGACGTTGAAGGAATCCGTGGAGGGCACGTCCGACGAATTCGACTCCGCGTCCGACGAGATCGCCACCGTCACTTCGCCTGTGGCGCCCACAGACCAACGCAGATTCACTTGGACGCCGGGCTTGTCGGCCAGCACCTCGACTCTGTCATTGAAGCCGTCGGCGAGCCCCCCCGATGGCGATGCCGCTTGCACACCCAGACTGATGCCGAGCGCTGCAAGAACAATCGCGGCCACGACGACCGACCCGGCGAACCTGGACCGCTGAGTCACACGTTGGACCACTAGCCACCTCCATCGGTTCTTGCAAGAAAAGCAGTCCAACGGTGTGCGATTGATCGGAACCAACGCCAACCTGGCGGGACCACGTGATGAAACTGTGCAGGCACGATGCGGGTGGTGCCATCATCCTCCAACGTGATGGCGGGCAACACCCTGATCAGTGAGAGTATTCAATGCGGCTCTCGGGGGGGTGAAGCTCAGATTGCAGCCGTTGCTTCGATCGGGGTCGGTAGGGCCACTGCGACACCTGAGGAGGGCGGACTCGACGAGGACTCTGAGCGCTACCGACATGTCAATAGCCCGGTCGAGCCGGTTGACGGCGCATACCAGGCGATCAGGGTCACAACTGCTTCAGACGGTGGTCCCCTGGACGGCGACTGGCGCTGGCATGCGAGTCGCACGGACACCGCAGATCTCGATGGGTGCCAAGGTGCTCGGTGGTCCGCCTCCGTTCGACGAGGATCTGATCGCCCCCTCCGGCCCCGGGTCCCTTGTGTACGCGGCACCTAGTTTGGAACAGGAGAATCCACTTCGTTCTCTGGCCCCCCCGACTCAGGAAGCAGCGAGCTCGTAGCCGGGTGTTCGATCACCGCCAACACCCCCGGACGCAACCCAGCTGTGTATTGGCGGTCGGAGTCGAACGACCCCGACCTCTCAACCGGGAAGCGCGATGGACCGACGCCACTGGAACTGCGATCGCTCATGCTCAGCTGCTCGTCGCCGGCGTGCTGTGGGGGGTCGCCGCGTCGGTTATCGTCGAGTTCGCGCTGGATGCGCTTCGCGAGCGGAGCCGACGAGATTTCTAAGACCGCCACGCTATGGAAACCCGAGCCTCGGGTGTCGTCCTGGCTTGCCGGGCTAATCTGCGCGTGGACCGTGTTAGAAAGAGCATCACCTCGCTGCACGAAGTTCGTCGTCTGGCTCTGGCCCCGCACACTGGTCGGCGCTGTGGCGGGCTGCGCCGTATCCGCGCTCCGGCTTGGGCGCGTGAGAGGTGGTCGTCTTGACAGGCTCAGCGGGCCCGGAGGAGACTCGCGCCGGAGGGTGAGTCCACACGAGGATGCTCCTCGTGGGCAACTCTGCCACGATTCGGTGGGGCGCGATGAGCACGGCAGTTCTCGAGATCGCCAAGCACGACGGTTCGGTCGAACAGGTCCGAATCGACGCCGGATCGACGTTGGTGATCGGTCGCGGGGCGGATGCTGACATCAGGGTCGATGACCCGCACGTCTCATCTACGCACGCCGTCGTGACCAGCCGCGGCGGGCAGGTGACGATCGACGACCGCAAGTCGGCGAACGGTACGTCGGTGAACGGACGCCGGATCGATGGAGGCTGCGTGCTGCATGACGGTGACATCCTCGAGTTCGGCTCCACGCGGGCCGTCATCCGATTCGGAGCGACCGCGGGAGACGACGGGGTTCCGACGCCGGCTGCTGCCTCCCCGGGCGGGCAGGACCACCTCCCGTTCGAGCAGCCGATCGGGCATCCGCCCGCGATGGTCGCTGCGCCGCCCGACCAGCCGCTCCTCTCGCCCAACGCGACGCCGAGGTACGTCGAGCGCGTCGACGCCGAACTCGAGCGCGAGAAGCCGGCCGACGAGCGCTCGGCAGGCCCCGACGCGCGCGCCTCAGGTCGAGGGGGAGACGTCGAGGGGGTCGTCACCCGCGTGCGGATTCCCGAAGCGAACGGCAACGCGGTCTTCTCCATGGAGCTGCGCACGCCCGCCGGCGACTCGGTCGACGTGCGCCGCGTCTTCGCGTTCCCGTTCGGCGTCCCCTACGTGGCGGAGGGACACCAAGTCGTGGTCCGGGGGCGGCGGAGGCCCGCCGGGCAGGTCGTCCCGACCTGGATCGAGAACCGGACAACCGGGGTCGTCTGGCGGTCCCACCGGCTCCTCTGGTCGCTCGTGCTCTCGGTGGTGATCGCGGTCATCCTCTACATGGTGCTCCTCGGCCAGCGGGCGAACGCGTTCCCAGCAGCCACGCTCGGCGAGACCGGATGCTCGACGTCGGTCTCGGCGCCCGCGAACCGGCTGGACGGGCGGCTCGGCCCGTGAACCAGCTCAACCTGTCCAAGCGGGTCGCTGGGCGGATCGCCTACCTGCAGGGGGCGGCGAGGAGCGAACGGCTCGTCGACGACGCGGCTGGCGAACTCTTCGTCCCCGGGACCCGGTACGAATTCGAGGTGGGTGGCATCGGCCGCGACGACAAAGAGCCGGCTCCGCCGCCGACTGACCCGGCGACGTGGCGCATCCCGTTTGAAGGATTCCTCGCCGGCGCCTACGCGTACCGCATCCCGGTGGCCTTCCGCGTCGGCACCGACGACGTGGGCGGCGGCATCCGGGTGCACCTGGGAACGTGGTCCAGCTCGCCGGGCGCCGACGAGCGGTGCCGCCGCCGGCTCGAGGTGTTCATGTCGATGCTGCGCGGACTCTACCCCCGCGTCGACCTGGGGCCAGCGCGGGCCGTATCCGCGGAGGCCGATGCGTCCTCGGGCGCTCGGGGCCTGCAGCTCGTGACCGGGTTCCCCACCCCGCGTGCGCCGATCGGCGGCGACAACACGTTCCCGATCGATCGCCTGGTGCGCGCGATGGGACCGGCGCGGTGGAGCGCCACGATCCTCGCCGCGCCGGAGCCCGAGTCGGTTCCCCGATCCGTCCGCGAGGCGCTCACGGCCGAGATCGACCTGGCGCTCGGCGAGCAGCGGGCCGCCGGCATCGAATCGCCCATTGTCGAGCAGTGGAAGGAGCTCGCGAAGCCCTTCTTCGACGATCTCGTCGAGGCCGCCTCCAACGGCGCGTGGCGAACCGCGGTCTTCCTCCGCGCCGACCCGGGCCTGCTGCCGGTGCTCGCCGCCGTCTGGCGGAGCGTGCACACCGGCGGCCGCCCGATCGCGGACGGCATCCGCGCGATGCCGGTGGACTCACCGCGGCTCGCGCAGGAGGTCACCCGGTCGTGGACCTTCCCGCTGGGTCGCCCGCGGGCCGAAGGCGGCCCCTACGCCTACCCGTACGAGTATCAGAGCCTGCTGAGCTCGCGCGCGCTCTCCGCGTACGTCCACCTGCCGACCCGGGAGGTCCCAGGATTCCATGTGGACGTGGTGCCCCGCTTCGACGCGGTCCCGGTCGCGTCCGACGGCGCCGGGTCCATCCCCCTCGGACGGGTCATCGCCGGCCCTGCGGGACGGACCGGACCGCGCGATGCCGCCGTGGACACGCTCGGCGATCCGGTCACCGTCAGCACCGAGGCGCTGAACCGGCACCTCTTCATCGCCGGAGTCACGGGCTCCGGGAAGACGACGACGAGCGTCAACCTGCTCCGCCGGCTCGACGAGCAGCGAGTCCCGTTCCTGGTCATCGAGCCGGTCAAGCGCGAGTACCGGCAGCTGGCCGTCGAACTCGAGGGGGATGCCTCGTCGGCGACGCTCGCGCGCGCGGTGACCATCCTCACCGTCGGCGGGGAGGACGGCGTACCGCTGAGCATCAACCCGTTCGAGGTCGGCCCGGGCACGACAGTGGGCGAGCACATCGACCTACTGCGCAGCGTGTTCGCGGCCAGCTTCGGGGACATGTGGACCCCGCTGCCGCAGGTGCTCGAACTCTGCATGCTGAAGGTGTACCGCGACCGCGGATGGGACCTCCCCACCGGCCGCAACGCGCGCCTCGGACCCAAGGACGACCCCGCCCTCGCCTTCCCGACGCTGGCCGACCTCACCGGAGCGATCGACCCGATCATCGACGAGTTCGGGTTCGACCCCGAGGCGCGCGGCCGGGTGCACGGCTCCCTCCGGAGCCGGATCGACGGGCTCCGCGCGGGCAGCAAGCGCGCCATCTTCGAGACACGCTCGCCCTTCCCCGTGGATCGCCTCCTGTCCGGGCCGGCGGTCGTCGAGCTGGAACGATTGGCGGATGCCTCGGACAAGGCGTTTCTTATCGGTCTGCTGCTCATCCGGATGACCGAGGCGTTCCGTGCGTCGATGCGGGCCGGCTCGGCCGCGGTGAGGCCCGGGACGCTCCGCCACGTACTGGTCATCGAGGAGGCGCACCGGCTGCTCGCCAAGGCGACGGACACGACAGGGCAGGGTGAAGCCCGGAGGAAGGCCGTCGAATCGTTCTCAGACCTCCTCGCCGAGGTGCGCGCCTACGGGCAGGGCATCGTCGTGATCGACCAGGTTCCCACGAAGCTCGCACCCGACGTCCTGAAGAACACCGGGACGAAGATCGCGCATCGAACGGTCGATCGGGAGGATCGGGAGGCGCTCGCGGGGGCGATGGCGATGACCGACGCGCAGACGCTCGCACTTGCCACGCTCGGCCGGGGCGAGGCCGCCGTGTTCGGCGACGGCGACGACGCGCCGGTCCTCGCACGGATCGATCCGCCACGGTCCGGCACCCCGGTGGCCACGCCGGCAGAGCCCACGGCCAGGGCCTTCGAGCCCACGCACTGGGCGTGCGCCCGAACCGACGGGGGCGCGGGCCAGCGCGAGTGCACCGCCGCGTCCGACCTCAGCGAATCCGCGGAGCTGCGCCGCGGCGTCTCGCGTATCGCCACGGCCGCGACCCGTGCGCCGGATCTCGCGGCGCTGGACGGCGAAGAACTGCGGCAGCGACTGCAGCGCGAGGTGCCCGCGGGGCTCGACGGGCACGTGCTCGTCGGATGTCTGGCGGCGCGCACCGCCGAGCGGCTCGCGGAGGACTGGGGCACCCGCCGAGGGTGGACCTTCGGGGACACGAGAGCCTTCGCCGAGACGCTGCTGCCCGTCATTCTCACCGCGCTCCAACCCGGACATGCCGAGCAGGACGGATGGCTCGCCCGATACCAGACCATGACCGCCACGCTAATGCGGCGGATCGTCGACCCGTACCCGCACTGCAGCCGGATCTGCACAGGTGACCTGGCCGGGCTGTGCCTGTTCCGGTCCGCGTCGGAGGCGGCCATCGAGCACGAGGAACTGCAGAGCGCCTGGCTGGAGGCTCGCAACCGCGACGCCGGGGAGAGCGCCGGATACCGCCACACGTGGAGCGTGGCCAAGTACACGCTCGCCGGCGAGGTCGTCGGACGCGGTCCGGCCGACGACACCGTGCGCGCGGCGGCTCGATGCGTCGCGCAGATCGCGCTCGAATCGGAACGGCCCGCCTGGCCGCCCTGGCTCCGGAGCGAGTTCATGGACCAGCTGATCCTGACCGGCGACGCGCCGGCGACGCCCGACCCGATCGCGCCGGCGTCCGCCGTGGCCGAGGGGCCGGCAACGGCGGAGGAGGCGGCACCGTGAGCTCACCCGGAATGGGCGGCGTGAATCCGCCCCCACCCCCGCCGCCCCCACCCCCGCCACCTCCACCACCTCCACCACCACCTCCACCACCACCGCCACCGCCCCCTCCCGCGGGCGCGGCATCGAAGCCTGGTCAGCCGGGTGCCTTCGGCCCGGGCCCGGCTGCCGCGAAGGAGGCGTCGTCGCGTCGCCCCGATGCTTCGAAGGAGGAAACCCTCGAGCGACAGCGCATCAGCACGAGGGGCCGCGAGGAACGGCTGCCGGTCGTCGGCTTCCCATTCGGTCTGGCCTCGATCGCGCCGGACCAAGGCGAGCAGCTCATCGCCAACCTCGAAGCGATCTACGGCCAGAATCTCTACGATCCGAAGGCGATCATCAGCGTCGAGGCCCACGCGAGCCGCCCTGGCTCGCAGGAGCGCAATCAACAGCTCACCGAACGCCGTGCCGATGCAGTCGTGCAGCTTCTGCGTCAGGCCGGCGTCCAGGGACGAGTCGAGGTCCAAGCGTCAGGGGAGGAAGCGGCACGCACGGGCGAGACGCGGATGGCGCTCGATCGGACCACCCAGCAGCCAAGCGACCGAGAGCCTCGCGACGATTTCGACAACGCCGAGTATCGGGTGGCCACCGTGAGGGTCGACTTCGACCCTCAGGAGACCGACGTGGTCTTCGAGGAATCAGATGATCTGACCGGGAATCTCCGCGATGGTGCACGCCTGACGGATGAGCTTCTTCGGCCCGAAGCCGAGCGCATTCGGGAGAAATACCCACTGGAAACGAATCCCTTCGGCGAGGACCCGTCATCGGATCCCAAAGTTTTCCTCCGACAGGTCGGCAAGGTGGTAAAGCGGGCGGTTCGAGCAGCGAGAAACCCCGCGAAGCTCTTGGCCGCACAGAGCGTGGGTCTCGGATACGAGGCTCTCGTCCGTACCCGGCAACGGCAAGAAGTCCGCGACCGACGCCAACCGCTTCATCAAGCGCAGGCTGACGGGCTCGCTGCCGGCCTCGCTCCAGGCAGCGCACCTCCACCCCCCGCTGATCCCGCCGCGCGACAGATCTACGAGCGGGTGCGCGATCAGGCGGCGCAACTCAGCGAAGCCGAGAAGCACAAGGTGGCGATGTACCTCAACGAGCACTATCGCCTCGGCGATATCAGCCGGAAATTCGACGCCCCATCCTATGAAGCCATCGAAGACGACGAACTCGACGGTGGCTCGCTCGCAGGCAAGGCGGCCTCCTTCATCGAGGCCAACCGACGGTGGACTCGCGAGTGAGCCTCGGGAGCGGCAGGCCGTAGATGTCGGACTCGGGTGGTGGCGGCGACGGCGGAGGATCCGGCGGCGACGGAGGCGGATTCGGCGACGGAGGCGGATTCGGCGACGGCTCGTTCGGAGCGGAGGTGGACGTTGCCCCTCCTCCGCCGCCCGGGATCGCGCACGGTGCACCGGGCGCAACCGGACCACCGCCGCCCATGCCGCCGCTGCCCCCTAGTCCGGGCGCCGGGGGCGGGCTCCAGGAGCCGAAGACCTCAGAGGCTCCGCCACTCCTGTTGCTGCGACCCTGGGCGCCCGGTGCGCCCGGCGGCACACCACCCGCGGCTCCGTCGCCCCCGTCGGGCTCTCAGACGAACGCCCCGGAGCGGGGCGCGGACCTCCAGCAGGGCGAGCAGGATCGCGGCAGTTGGTTCGTGATTCTCTTCCTCGACAATGTCATGCCCGAATACATGGTCGATTTCGATGCGCCCCAGAAGAAGCGGCGGAAGCCGTGGCGCTTCGGTTGAGACGAAGGGCCCCCTGAGTCGGTCTGCAAGGCTCGTCCCGTGTTCGACGACTTTCAGACCGCGACGATCGAGACCGGTGACGCGAGCATCTTCGTCCGGTGCGCGGGTGCCTGTCCGAGAATCGGGACTCGATCTCGAGCGCTCGACCGGCGGCTGGCTGACCCAGCGAAGCCGCTCATCGGACTTGATCGTGCATGCTTGTTCAACGCTATTGGAATCGAAAGGGTCGAGGCGAGCCGAGACGTTCGCACACGCTGGGGTGGGTCGAATGCACGACCGGCAAGAAACGACTGGTCAGGACGAGTTGAGTCGAGGTTTCGTTCCCTCGCGCGAGGCGTGGGGGCTGACTGAGCGGCATCCATCGGATTAGGAGTCAGCCACTGCTCGGACGTTTCGTTGGAGTCTCTCTCGCTGCCCGCATGCCGGTCCTCCAGCGGGCAGACCTCGCCGGGGTCGGACCCTCGTTGCCTCATATGCGCGTGTTGCACGAATAGCCCGCACGGTGAAGGTGCTCGCGTGGGTGCCTTTAACGCGCGACCTCAAAGGCGGCGCCGGCCGCGCTCGATCGGCGAGGAACGCCGAAGGCGACGGAGGCCGCGGGAGCGGCATCCGTCGCCTTCGAATCAGTGACGGGTCAGTGGTCGCGGCCGGAATCGTCGTGCGGGTAATCCTGGTGGGAGTGGTCCGGGTCTGCGTCGGTGACACCGGGCACCTCGGCGTCCGCCTCAGCGGCAGCAGACTCATCAGACACCGGTGAGGACTCGTCGGCTGCGGTGGTCGTCGGCGACTCGACGAACCCGTCGCCCGAATCGACCCAAGGAGACTCTTCCGAGGTCGGCTGGGGCTCGTCGACTGGTTCGCCCGAGGCGGCCTCCTCGCTCGCCTGGTCCGCCTCGTAGCTTTCCGCGCCGTCGTCCGCCGTGTCGAGGTCGGGTTCAGCCGTCCTCGAGCTCTCGTCGTGCGACGCACCCTCGGGCGCGGGAGCACTCGACGGCACGGAATCGATGATCGTCGGCGGCGCGGCAGCGGGCTCGGCGGGTGCCGACTCCCCCGGCTCGCCTGACTCCGGCACCTGCACCTCGTCGATCTCCGGCGCCGAGCCGGTCTCGTGCTGAGGGCTCACAGAAGCGACCTCGCCACCCTCGGAAGCACGGGCCTCGGCACCGTCGGTCTGCTCATACTGGGCGCCGTTGGCCGCCTCGGGCTCGTCGACCAGCGGCTCGGGCGCGTCCGGGGCGCCAGCCTCGGCGTCGTTCGACCCCTCCGGCTCGTCGATCTGCGGCTCATCCGCCGACGACGCACTCGACTCCGTCGCTGGCGCCTCGGCCGCCTCCGCGGAGCGCTCCGGGTCCACCTCGTCCGCACCAGCGACGTCAGCCACCGGCTCCGCCCCACCCACGACCTCGTCAGTCTGCTCCTCCGCCGCAGCAGCAGCCTCGGCCGGCGCCGGCGTGGAGTCCGACACCTCGATGTCGGGGCCTTCCTCGATCTCGGGCACGGCGATGCCGGCGGTGTCGGCAGCGACCACGCCGCCGGCCCCACGCTGACGCCGCTGGCGGCGCGTCTCGAACGCCATTGCACCCGCCGCACCCGTCGCACCGGCAACCGCGGCACCGGACGCACCGGCATCGCCGGCGACCCCGTCCCCGCCAACGCCACCCGACGCGCCATCACCAGAACCAGAACCAGAACCAGAGCCGTCACCAGAACCAGCACCAGCACCACCGGCAGCGCCGACCCCGGCGCCCACGAGCACGCCCGCTGTCGCGGCATCCGTCCCGCCTTCAGGTCCCTCGCCCACGGGCGCCGGGCCATCGCCGCCACCATCGCCGTCAAGGCCACGGCGGCGCGCAACGCGACGCTCGCGTGCACCCTCGACGAGGTTGTACAGCGTGGGCAGCACGAGCAGCGTCAGCACGGTCGACGACACGAGACCGCCGATCACGACGATCGCGAGGGGCTGCGAGATGAACCCGCCCTGGCCGGTGATGCCGAGTCCCATCGGGATGAGGGCGAAGATCGTCGCGAGCGCCGTCATGAGGATCGGGCGAAGACGGCGCGAGCCTCCGGCGATCGTCGCGTCGTGCGCCGAGAGACCCTTCTCGCGGTACTGGTTGATGAGGTCCACGAGCACGATCGCGTTCGTCACCACGATGCCGATGAGCATCAGCACGCCGATGAGCGACGCGACGCCCAGGGGCACGCCCGTGATGATCTGCAGCAGGATCGCGCCGGTCGCCGCGAACGGCACCGAGATGAGCAGCAGCAGCGGCTGACGCAGCGACTTGAACGTCGCCACCATCACGATGTAGACGATGAGGATCGCGGCGAGCAGGGCGAGGCCGAGCTGTGAGAACGCGTCCTGCTGCTGGGTCACGACTCCGCCGAGCGAGGCATCGGCCGACGACGGCAGGTCGGCGTCTTCGAGCGCGGTGGTCACCGAGGCCGAAGCGGTCGCGAGGTCGTCGGTCGACGGGGTCACCGTCACCGTCGAGGTGCGCTGACCGCCCTGCGTCGTGATCGAGGTGGGGCCTTCGCTCTCTTCGACGGTCGCGACGTCCGACAGCGGGATCGGACCGGTCGCGCTCGGCACGGGCAGCTGGCGCAGCTCGTCGAGCGAGGCCGGAGTCTCCGATGCGGCGAGGTACACCGTGAGCGCGGTGTCGTCGATCTCGACCGAGCCGATCGACTGCGGCTGCATCGTGTTCGACACCAGCGCGCCGACGGCGACCTCCGAGAGGCCGAGCTGCGCCGCCTTGTCGCGGTCGACCGTCACGGCGATGTACGGCAGCGAGGCCGAGAGGTTGCTCGTGACCTGGCCGACGCCGTCGGTGTCTTCGACGGCCGCGATGACGGCATCCGTCGCCGTCTGCAGCGTCTCGGAATCGGGCGCCGTGACGTCGATCTCGATGTCGCTGGAGCCGAAGCCGCCGCCCGCGGCGGAGATCGTGATCTCGCCGGCGTCGTCGAGGTCGGCGACCGCGCTCTGCACCTCTTCCCGGAGGGCAACCTGGTCGGCGCCAGGATCGGTCGTGATCGAGTAGGTGATCCCGCTGCCGCCGCCCGAGAAGGCGTCGCGCAGGGCGGAGCCGCTCGATCCGATCGACACCTGCACGGTCTCGATGCCGTCGATGTCGAGGAGCACCGCCTCGACCTGCTCGGCGGCCGCGCTCTCGGCCTCGAGCGACGGCGCGGGGCCGATGTCCTGCGTCATCGTGAAGGTGTTCTGACCGGAGTCGCCGAGGAAGTTCGTCTTCATGAACGGCGCCGCGGCGATCGTGCCGGCGAGCACCAGCACCGCGAGGCCGAGCGTCACCCACGAGTGCTTGAGCGTCCAGCGGAGGATCGGCAGGTACGACTTCTGCAGACGGCTCGGCGGCGCCGCGGGGTCTTCGGGGTCGATCGCGACGCCGTCCTCGGTCAGGATCGGCTTGCCGGGCTTGAGGAACCAGTAGGCGAGCACCGGCACGATCGTGAGCGCGACGAACAGCGACGCGGTCATCGCGATCGTCACGGTCATCGCGAAGGGCCGGAACAGCTCGCCGGTGACATCGCCCACGAAGGCGATCGGGAGGAAGACCGCGACGGTCGTGATCGTCGAGGCCGTGATCGCCGAAGCGACCTCGCGCACGCCCCGGAGGATCGCGACCTTCTTGTCGGCGTCGCCGACATAGTGCCGTTTGATGTTCTCGATGACGACGATCGAGTCGTCGACGACGCGTCCGATCGCGATCGTGAGCGCACCGAGGGTCAGGATGTTCAGCGAGTACCCGAACGCCTGGATGCCGATGAAGGTGATCAGCACGCTCGTCGGGATCGAGATCGCCGCGACGAGCGTCGAGCGCACCGACAGCAGGAAGACGAAGATCACCAGCACCGCGAAGACGAGGCCGAGCAGGCCCTCCTTCGCGAGGGTGTCGATCGACTCCTGGATGTACGGCGCCTGGTCGAAGACGACCGTGAACTCCGCGCCGTCGAGCGAGTCCTCGAGGTCGGGCAGGATCGCCAGCACGCCGCGCGAGACGTCGACGGTGTTGGCGGCAGGCAGCTTGGTGACGGCGATCGTGAGGGCCGGCTCGCCGTTCACGCGCGACACGGTCGTGACCGGGTCGGCCTCCTCGGCGACGGTCGCGACATCGGCGATCGTCTTCGCCCCCGCGACGAACTGGTCGGCGGTCGAGGGCACCAGCGGCAGCGCCCCGATCTCGTCGACGGACGTGATCTTCGCGCCGGTCTGCACCGTGAGCGTCTCGTCGCCCTCTGTGACCTCGCCGCCGGGGAACAGCACGCCGTTCTGCTCCAGCGCATCGCGGATCGCCTGCTGCGTATAGCCGGCCTCGGTCAGCGCGGTCTGGTCGGGCGTGATGGTGACGCGCTGGCCCACGCCGCCGACGATCTCGGCCGCGTTGACGCCCGGCACATCCTCCAGGTCGGGGATGACGGATGCCTCGAGCTGCGACTGGATCGTCGCCTCGTCGTCGTAGCCGGTCACGGCCAGCTGGATGACGGGGAAGTCGTCGATGCTGGCCGAGATGACGTTCGGCTCGACGCCCTCGGGAAGCTGCGCCTTGATGCGGTTGATCGCCTGCGTCATCTTCTGCTCGGCGGTCGCGAGGTCGGTGCCGTAGGTGAAGGCCGCCTGCACGATGGAGGCATTGGTGGTGCTCGTCGCGGTCGACGACTCCAGCCCGGGAACGCCCTGGATGGCGGTCTCGATCGGCACCGAGACGTCGTTGCTCACGACCTCGGGCGAGGCGCCGGGGTAGGTCGAGACGACGATCAGGGCGGGGAACTCGATCGACGGGATGAGCTCCTGCTTGAGGTTCGTCAGCGCGAGTCCGCCGAAGATGGCGGCGACGATCGTGATGAGCGCGATGAGCGCGCGGTTCTTCAGACTCAGAACGGCGAGGTTCGACACACGGAGGCCTTCGCTGGTGAGGGATGGTGCAGGCGGCGATCTCGATACTCGAGGCGACGTCATCGGCCCCGCACTGCATCCGGCGGGCGACGATCGGCCTGCCGGATACGGAGATGTATCGATTTCAGTATTTCATGCTGTTCTCATATGAGTTTCCTGGGACCGGGTTCCGCTCAGCGGGCGATCCATGCACCGAGAAGGATGCCGAGCCCCGCGGCGAGCGCCGCCACCACGAGCGTGCCGAAGAGGTTGAGTGCGGCATCCCGCCACCGCCCGCGCTGTGCCAGCAGCACCGTCTCGACCGACACCGTGCTGAAGGTCGTGTAGCCGCCGAGCAGGCCGAGTCCCAGCACGAGCGACAGCTCCGGGGCGAGGGCGGTGCCGAGACCCGTGATCACCCCGAGCGCGAACGACCCCGAGACGTTCACCACGAAGATGCCGAGCGGGAAGCGCACGCCGTCCGCGGGGGTGAGCAGGCGGTCGAGCACGTACCGGAGCCCCGCACCGACCCCTCCCGCGAGCGCGGCGACCAGCAGCAGCGGGCTCACTCGGCGTCCTCCGGGAGCTCGATCTCGCCGGGCCGGTCGGCGAGGCGGCGTCCGACGAAGAGCCCCACGATCGCCCCCACCACACCGAGGACGACGGATGCCGCGGCCAGCCCCGCCGCCAGCCACGGCGTCGTGACCCACCCGGCCGTCGCGACGGCGAACGCGCTGTACGTCGTGAAGCCGCCGAGCACCCCCGTGCCGAGGAAGGCGCGCAGGAGCGGGCGGCGGTCGTCGAGCCATCCCACCACGACCCCCAGCAGGAGCGAGCCGACGACGTTGATTCCGAACGTGACCCAGGGCACCGCGTTGGGATCCGTGACGGGCGCGCTGATGAGGCCGCGCCCCAGAACGCCGAGTGCACCGCCCGCCACCACGACCCCGAGCACGCGCGGATCGACGGGCTGGGCCATGGGATCAAGCTACCCCGAGCCCCGGCGCCCGGACGTTGAGCGAGCGAAGCGAGACGAAACGCCCCGACCCCGCGCACACCGCACCCCGACCCCCGGCCCCCCGGACGTTGAGCGAGCGAAGCGAGACGAAACGCCCTGACCCCGCGCACCACCGGGTGCGGCTACTCCTCGAGCTCGACGTCCTCCGGAAACTCGGGCTCGCCCCCGCGCCGCGCGGGGCGCAGCAGCAGCGCGCGGATCGCCGACTCCCCCGTCTTCGACAGATCGAGGAGGTGGCCGTCGCGGTAGCGCGCGAACACCCGCGGGTCGATGTACGAGCCGCGAGCGACCGACGGCGTGTTCCCCAGCGCCTCGGCGGTCGCGCGCACGGCGAGCACCTCGGCGCGCTTGAGGTCGGTCTTGGTGTCGACGGTGCCGATGCGGGCGAGGGCCTCGGCGGCGAGGATCGTGCCGCGGAGCGTCCGGAAGTCCTTGGCCGTGAAGCGGCCGCCGGTGAGCGCGCGCACGTACGCGTTCACCTCGGCCGGCATGAGCGGCACGCGTCGTCCGCCGCGGTTCCACGCCAGCAGCGGCGAGCGCGGCCGCCCCGGCACGAGCAGCTCGATCGCCGCGGCGAGCTCCTCGTCGTCGATCTCGAGGAACTGCTGCTTGCCGCTCTTGCCCGGAAAGGTCAGCGTGACGACGGATGCCTCGACCGAGGCATCCCGTCTGTGCAATGTCGTGAGACCGCGGCTGCCGTTGGCCGCCAGGTAGCGCTCGGAGCCGATGCGCGGGGCGGCGTTGTCGAGCAGACGGAACGCGACCGCCAGCACCCGCTCGCGGTCGAGTTCGTCGCGCCGGATCGAGGTCGTCACGCGGGCTCGGGCACGCGGCAGCGCCTCGGCCAGCGCGAGCGCGCGGGCGAACTTGCCGCGGTCGCGGCCGGCCGTCCAGGCCGGGTGGTAGATGTACTGCCGCCTGCCGGCGTCGTCGGTGCCGACCGCCTGGATGTGGCCGTCCGGGCGCACGGTGATCCACACGTCCTGCCAGGCGGGTGGGATCACCAGCGCCTGGATGCGGGCGAGGTGGCGCGGGCCGGGCTTGCGGCCACGGGCGTCCATATACCGGAAGCCCGTTCCCGCACGCGCCCGGCGGAAGCCGGGGTCGACGAGGGGCCGCACGCGGACGAGCTTCGGCATCAGCTCACGCTACCCGGGACGGCGGGCCCGGTACCCGGGCGACGCGGCACCCCACAGACACCGAGCCCGGCTCACGGCCCGAGCCCGGCTCCCGGCCGGAGACCGGCTCTCGGCCGGGAACCGGGGTCCGCATCAGTGGTTGCGGATCATCGAGATGAGCTCGGACTTCTTCTTGCCCGAGTAGCCCTTCAGGCCCAGCTCCTTCGCGCGCTTGCGCAGCTCGGGAACCGTGCGGTCGTCGTAGTCCTTCGCGTTGCCGCCGCGCTTGCCCATGGTCTTGCGGCCCTGGTTGGCGGCCGCGTTGGAGATGCGCGCGGCCTTCTCCTTCGAGGCGCCGTCCTTGCGCAGCTCCTCGTACATGTCGCGGTCCTTGAGGTTCGATCCGCGTCCTTTCGGCATGGCTTCCTCCTTCCTTCACCGCATCCGCTCGAGCGGGTGCGGACGTCACAGGCCCTTGCCTCCGGTCACCGGCAGGATGGCGCCCGACGTGTACGAAGACTCGCCGCTCGCGAGATAGACGTACGCGCCGGCGAGCTCGGCCGGCTGCCCCGCTCGCCCGAGCGGCGTGTCCTGTCCGAAGGTCTCGAGTCGCTCGGCGTCCCAGCCGGTCGCGGGAATCAGCGGTGTCCAGATCGGCCCGGGCGCGACGCCGTTCACGCGGATGCCCTTCTCACCGAGCTCCTGGGCGAGCGCCTTGACGAACACGACCTGCGCGGCCTTGGTCATCGCGTAGTCGATGAGCCCCGGCGACGGGTTGAACGCCTGGATCGACGTCGTCACGATGATCGAGGCGCCCGGCTTCAGGTGAGGGATGGCGGCGCGGGCGGTGAAGATCTGCGCGAACAGGTTGGTGCGGAACACGCGCTCCATCTCGGAGGTCTCGAGCTTGTCGAGCCCCTCGCGGTCCTTCTGATACGCCGCGTTGAGCACCAGGATGTCGAGGCCGCCGAACTCGCCGACGGCGCGCTCGACGATCTCGGCGCAGAAGCCCTCCTCGCGCAGGTCGCCTACCAGCGGCAGCGCTCGCGCGCCCGCCTCGGTGATCCACCGCGCGGTGTCGTCGGCATCCTCCTGCTCCTCGGGCATGTGGGTGAGCGCGACGTCGGCGCCCTCGCGTGCGAAGGCGATCGCCACCGCGCGCCCGATTCCGGAGTCGCCTCCGGTGATGAGGGCGCGTCGGCCCTGCAGGCGCTGCGCGCCGCGATACGACTCTTCGCCGTGGTCCGGCTCGGGACGCGTCTCGTCGGTCAGCCCCGGCTGCTCCTGCTCCTGCGCGGGAAAGCCGTCGTCGTGGTGTGCGGTCGTCGGATCGGTGTGCGCGGGCGTGCTCATACCCGCGACGGTACGGGTGGGCCGGGCGCCGCTCAGGGGGCTTGACTTCCAGATCGGGGGCCCGTACGCCGCCCCGCGCTCCGCGGGATTCCGCGGTATTCCGCGCGTGGACGGGTTAGCACTGGCGCCGAGTCGCCGTCAACCCCCTACGGACCGCCCGCCGCTGGTGCCACTGTGTAACCGTGCCCACGAGGCATCCGATGCATTCCGTGCACCGAGAGACGCAGAAGGAGAACCTCCCATGAACCTCGCCCTGATCATCATCATCGTCGTCGCGATCATTCTCGCGATCGTCGGCGGCCTCAACTCGGCGCTGAACTGGCTCCTTTGGGTTGCCATCATCGTCGGCGTGATCGCGCTGATCGTCTGGTTGTTCCGAGTGATCAGCGGGAACCGTACGCGCTGACCTGCACCACCCCGGATCGAAGACAGCGGATGCCGCGGCCAGAGCTGGCCGCGGCATCCGTCTGTCTTCACGGGGTCGGCGTCGCCTACAGGTTGGCCTCCGCGTAGACGCGGAGCGCGTCGCGCACGAACTCGGCGCCCTGCGTGCCGCCCTGGCTCGTCGCGTAGTTCGCTCCGAAGCGCGGGTCGGCGACGTACATCTCACCGAGTCCGAGGACGTAGCCCTTGACGTCGCCTCCTCCGTTCGCTGCGCCCGCCGAAGCGGCGGGCGTCCCGGGGATGCCGGTGAGCCAGTCCACGTGGCGCTTCGCGAGCGCCTGCGCCTCGTCGCTGTCGGGGGCGATGCCCGCCTCCGCCGCCGCGATCCAGTCGCGACCGAGGTCGGAGACCCGCTGCTGCCACGCCGCCTTCTCGTCGGCGCTCATCGAGCGCCACCAGCGGTCGCTGTCGGCGTAGGCCTTCCTGCCCCAGCGCTCCTCGACCTCCTCCTTGTACTGGGTGTGGTCGAAGCCGTCGAACATGTTCTCTGCCATCAGTCGTTCACCTCCTCTCACGGCGTTGATGGTGGTCTCCACCGACGCGATCTGTCGCGCCAGGCGGTCCTGCTCCTGCCGGAGCCACGACAGGTGCGCCTCGAGGGCGGCCACCTCGCCCGTCTCGCGCTGCATCACCTCGGCGATCTGCGGCAGGCCGAGGCCGAGCTCGCGCAGCAGCAGGATGCGCTGCAGCCGTACGAGCGCGGCCTGGTCGTAGTAGCGGTAGCCGTTGTGGCCGACGCTCGACGGCGCGAGCAGCCCGATGTCGTCGTAGTGACGCAGCGTGCGGCTGGTGGTGCCGGCGAGCTTGGCGATCTGCTGGATCGACCACTCCTCATCTGTCGCCATGACGACCTCCTCTCTCTCGTTCGTCGTCGATGACCACGCTAAATGTTGACGTTGCGTCAAGGTCAAGCCCGCGGCATCCGTCCCTTCCGGAAAACCCGACCTCGTATTGACACATTCGCGATATATCGTGTTACTCTGCCTGTACGCGATATATCGCGAGATGGATCACCCCGTAAACAGAACCGCAGGAGAAGCAGTCATGACCCTGGAGAAGTGGATCATCCACCCGGGCGAGACACGCGTCATCGACATCGAGACCGTGCGAACGCTCAAGATCGGCCTGGTCGGCGGTCAGGTCGACGTCATCGCCCACGACGAGCCCGGCATCCGCATCGAGGTGCACGAGGTCACCGTCAAGGACCTCCGCATCGAGGTCTCCGACGACCACGTCGAGATCGACCACCCGCAGCTGCGCTGGGACAACTTCCTCGAGGTGTTCCGCAACTTCGGCGCCGGCGGCCCCAAGGCCGAGATCAGCGTCGCGGTCCCCCGCGAGATCGCCCTCACCCTCGGCGTGGTCAGCGCGAGCGGACTCGTCTCGGGCCTCCGCGGCGACGCCTCGCTGAACACCGTGTCGGGCGACATCATCGTCGACGGCATCACCGGCGACCTCTCGGTCAACGCGGTGTCGGGCGACGTGCAGGTGCGCGAGCTCGTCGGCGGGCTCAACGCGAACAGCGTCTCGGGCGACGTCGCGGCCACCGGCTCGCTTCGCAAGGCCACGATCGACACCGTGTCGGGCGCCCTCCTCGTGGACTCGACCGGCGACATCCTCTCGGTCGGGCTCAACACGGTCAGCGGCAACTCGACGATCCGCCTCGACGAGGGCTACCCGGCCAACTACGTCATCCGCAGCGTCAGCGGCCGCGTCCAGATCGACGGCGTCGTGCGCTCGGGCACCGGCACGGGACCCACCACGAACTACTCGGGATCGGTCGGCGAGCTCAGCGGCAGCTTCGCCGACGTGCGCGCCCACAGCGTCTCGGGCGACATCACGGTGCTGCGTCGCGCGGCCGGATCGGTGACGGATGCCGCACACCCGGCAGCCGTGGATCAGCCGGCGCCCGCGCAGGCCGCGGTGGACCAGCCGGCCCCCGCCCAGGCCTCCGCCGAGCAGCCGGCATCCACCCAGGCCGGCGCCGACCAGGCGCCCGGTGCGGAGTGGTCCGGCCGCGACGAGCCCGCTGCCGGTGAGTCCTCGACCGGCTTCGACCGAGGGGAGCTGTGATGATGGCCCCGGTCTTCTCCCACGGCGACCTGCGCCTGTATCTGCTGAACCTGCTCGATGAGGGGCCGCGCCACGGCTACGACATCATGCAGGCCCTGTCGGACCGCACCGGGGGCACCTACACCCCCAGCGCCGGCACCATCTATCCGCGTCTGGCGAAGCTCGAAGAGGAGGGTCTCGTGACCAAGACCGTGGACGGCCGCAAGACCGTCTACTCGATCACCGAGACCGGTCACGCCGAGGTGCAGTCCCGCGCCGGCGAGCTCGAGGGCATCGAGGCGGGACTCGCCGACTCGGTCCGGCTCATCGCCGACGAGGTGCGCGGAAGCGTCCGCGAGGCGATGAAGAGCCTGCGCGCCGACCTCGCGGCCGCCTCCCGCGAAGAGCGCGAGGCCACGCCCCAGAGCACGCACGAGAGCGACGCACGAGTGCTCGCCCGCGAGCAGCTGCAGCGTGCCGACGCCGCCGTCAACGAGTTCCGCGCCCGCGTGCGCGCCGACCTGCGCACCCACGTCGCGCGCGGCGGCGACCTCGGCGCCTCGCTCGTGGACCAGCTGGCGTCCGAGCTCGACCGCGTCGCCCGCGACGTGACACGCGCGCTGCGCGGCTGAGCCGCGGCATCCGCTCCGCATCCCCCGGAAGGCGAAGGGTGGATCCCCGCAGAAGCGGGGGTCCACCCTTTCGTCGTTCCCGGCGCCGTCCCGTCGTCGGCTGGGGTCAGCAGCCGAGTCAGCAGCCGAGTCGGCGTCGGGCGAAAGCCACCGCCACCGGCCCGCCGTCGACGCCGGCCACCCGCACGACCGGTCTCTCACCCTCGGCCTGCACCACGACATCGCCGGACAGCCACGCGCCGGCGCCCGCGTCGATGCGCGGCGGATCAGGCCGGCCAGATCTCCTCGTCGTCGGGCACGGGCTCGCCGAGCGGCACCACCAGGATGGGGCGGTGCTGGCGGTGGGCCAGGCGGGCGCCGACCGAGCCGGTGAAGAACTCGCGCACCGATTCGCCGAAGCCGCGCTTGCGCGTGCCGACGACCAGCAGGCGCGCGTCCACCTGGTCCGCGAAGTGCTTGATCGCCATCGCCGGGTCACCCACGAGCTGGCGCACGGTCCAGTCGACACCGGAGTCGGCGAGGACGGATGCCGCGGCATCCTGCACGCTCGTCAGCTCGCCCTCGCCCGCCGCGATGTTCAGGTCGATGGGGGCGGAGTGCACGTAGCCGTCGGGGTCTTCGTACGTGACGAACCGCGTGACATCGACATGCACGACCACGAGCGGCGCCTGGAAGAGCTTCGCATAGCGGGCGGCCTCTTTGAGGACCCGGGGCGACTGGTCGGGGATGACACCCACGATCACGCCACCGTGAAGGCTCTTGTCGCTCGTCGCGTCGCCTTCCACCTCGGATGCCTCGTCGGTCATATGTCCGCACTCCTCCCGCACCGGTGGGCTCGGAACCGCCGGGTTATGAGGGCTCCGTGTTATCCTGAATGCTACTCTTACCGGTCCGAAGCCGGATTCGTGAATGCCCGGGTTTGCGCGCCAGAGAGCCGCAGAAAGCCCGCGATCCTAAATGAGGGGGTCTCGCATGGGGCGTGGCCGTCAGAAGGCGAAGCACACCAAGATCGCCCGAGAGCTGAAGTACGACACGTACAGCGTGAACTACTCGGCGCTCGAGCGCGAGCTCGGTCACCACAGTGAAGACGAGTACGTCGACAAGTGGGCCGACCAGTACAACGACGAAGACGAGGACGAGACGTCGCCGCTCTCGTCGTCGCAGGCGTCGCAGGCGTAAGCACTCCCGCACCGGCCGTCGTGTCGACGGCCTGAGCTGCAGGCCGTGCTCAGGCGCGTTCGGCGTTCGCCGAGCGTGCCGCGCGACGTGCCCGCCACCAGGTCCAGAACCGGTCGAGCATGCGCTTGAGCCAGTCCGCGACGCGGCGCGCCCAGCGGAACTCCGTTCCGAGCACGGCAAGGCCAAGGAACACGACGAGCCAGCCGGGTCCGGGCAACGGCACGAGCAGCAGTCCGCCGACCGCGAGCACGCCGCCGACCGTGCCCACGCACGCGCGGTAGACGCGGTTGAGACGCGGGTGCGCGTCGATCCACGCGCGCGCCCGGCCAAGCAGTCGGCGGATCGGGCGATCGGGGCGCTCCGCCTCGGCGATCTCTGCGCGCACGGTGGTCTCGAGGGTCTCGGGCGTCGTCATGCCGGGCACGCTAACACGATATATCGCGAACAGGCTGTGAAGAGCGGATGCCTCACCACGCGCCGTGGCGACGCTCCCAGTCGTCCTCGACGGTGTGCGGCCGCGCGGCGACCACACCCGCGGGGATCGCTGCCGCGACGACGCACGCGAGCACGATGAGCGGACCGGTCCACGAGTCGGTGGCGTCGTGCAGCAGGCCGATGCCGAGCGGGAACAGCGCGGCGATGGCGTATCCGCCGCTCTGCGCGAAGCCGCTCAGAGCGACGGACCCCTCGTGCGTGCGCGTGCGCAGCCCGAGGAGCACGAGGATCATCGGGAAGAGCAGCGGCGCGAGCCCCAACAGCACGACCCACAGCCACGGAGCGGCGGTCGGCACGAAGAGGAACCCGGCGATGCCCGCGAACCCGCAGGCGACCGCGACGCCGAACAGCAGGCGCGTGGCGTTCCAGCGCGTCACCAGCAGCGGCACCACGAGGGACGCCGGCAACCCCATGAAGCCGAAGAGCGAGAGCAGGGCGCCGGCTGTGGCGGGCGACACCCCCGCGATGTCGACGAGGAGCTTGGGCAGCCACGCGAACGACGTATAGGCGATCGTGCTCGACACCGCGAACGCCACCAGGAGCGCCCACGCGAGCGGGATCCGCCACATGCGGCCGAATGCGCGCGGGCTCGGTGCCTCGAACTCTTCGTCGTCCTCCTTCGCCGCTTCTGCGGCGCGATGGCGCATCGCCAGCCCGATCCACGGGATCGTCGCCACCAGGGCGAAGACGGCCCACAGCCCCAGCGAGAAGTGCCAGTCCGCGGCATCCGCCACCGGCACGGCGATGAGCGGAGGCAGGAACGTCGAGACGGCCATCGTGGTCGAGAACACCGTCGTCATGAGCCCGATGCGGTCGGGGAAGTACCGCTTCACCAGCGGCGGCAGCAGGATGTTCCCGGTGCCGACCGCGGCGAAAACGAGCGCGGTGCCGGCCAGCAGCAGCGCGGAGTTCGGCGCCAGGCTGCGGGCGACGAGTCCGACCGCGACGACCGCCATCGCCGCCACGGCCAGACGCTCGAGGCCGAACCTGCGCTCGAGCGCGGGGGTCAGCAGTCCGAACACCGCGAAGCACACCGGCGGCGCGGTGCCGATGAGGCCGATGACCGCGGCCGGCAGCTCGAAGTCCGCGGAGATGTGGTCGAACAGCGGCGACAGCGAGGCCACGGCCGAGCGCAGCGAGAACGCGAACAGCACGATGCCGACGAGCGCGAGGGTCCTCCCCTGCCAGAGCGGACGGGCAGGAGACGACTTCACCTATCCACCCTACGGGCGCCGGCGGATGCCCCGGCCCGCGATGTCACTGCGTGGGACTCGGGCCCGAAGCGTGGGCACGACGGGCGGGAGCTCAGGACTCCTGCGAGCCCTCGACCCAGGCGAGGTACTCGTCGGTGACGGTGCCGGTGATGTAGCGGCCGTCGAAGCAGCTCATGTCGAGATCCTCGACGTCGGAGCCCTCGAGGATCGCGGCCTTGAGGTCTTCGACCTCCTGATACACGACGAAGTCGGCGCCGAGCTCCTCGGCGATCTGCGGGATCGTCCGGCCGTGCGCGACGAGCTCCTGCCGCGAGGGCATGTTGATGCCGTACACGTGCGGGTAGCGCACGGGCGGCGCGGCCGAGGCGAACGTGACGCTCCTGGCCCCGGCATCCCTCGCCATCTGGATGATCTCCTTCGACGTCGTGCCGCGCACGATGGAGTCGTCGATCAGGAGCACGTTCTTGCCCTTGAACTCGCTCGACATGGCGTTGAGCTTCTGGCGCACGCTCTTCTTGCGCACCGCCTGGCCCGGCATGATGAACGTCCGGCCGACGTAGCGGTTCTTGTAGAAGCCCTCGCGGTACTCCACGCCCAGCTTGCGCGCCACCTGCATGGCGGCGGGGCGCGACGAGTCGGGGATCGGCATGACCACGTCGATGGCCTCGCGCGGCGTGTACTTCGCGATGGTGTCGGCCAGGCGATCGCCCATGCGCAGGCGCGCCTCGTACACCGAGATGCCGTTCATCACCGAGTCGGGACGCGCGAGGTACACGTACTCGAACGAGCACGGCACGAGCTGCGGGTCGATCGCGCACTGGCGCGTGTGCAGCTTGCCCTCGAGGTCGACGAACACGGCCTCGCCGGGCTCCACGTCGCGCACGACCTCGAACTCGCCGTTCTCGAGCACGAGGGACTCGCTCGTGACGACCCACTCGTAGTGGCCGTCCTCGTGCTTGCGCGTGCCGAGGATGAGCGGACGGATGCCGAACGGGTCGCGGAACGCCAGCAGACCGTAGCCGGCGATCAGGGCGATCGCGGCGTACGACCCCTCGACGCGCTCGTGCACGCGCGTGACCGCCTGGAACACCTGCTCGGGGTCGAGCTCGAGCCCTGAGATGGAGGACTGCAGCTCGTTGGCGAGCACGTTGACCAGCAGCTCCGTGTCGGAGCTGGTGTTGAGGTGGCGGCGGTCCTTGTGGAAGAGCTCTTCGGTGAGCTCGCGCGTGTTGGTGAGGTTGCCGTTGTGCACGAGAACGATGCCGTAGGGCGCGTTCACGTAGAACGGCTGGGCCTCTTCCTCGTTCGACGCGGTGCCCTTGGTCGCGTAGCGGACGTGGCCGAGCCCGATCTCGCCGAGGAGCGCCCGCATGTCGCGGGTGCGAAACGACTCGCGCACCTGGCCGCGGGTCTTGTGCTGGTGCACGACCCCGTTGCGCTCCGCGGTGGCGATGCCGGTGGAATCCTGACCCCGATGCTGGAGGAGGAGAAGGGAGTCGTAGATCTCCTGGTTGACGGACTCGCGGCCCACCATCCCGACGATTCCGCACATGGGTGTTGCTAGCTCTCTCGGTCGTTCTGCGGCTCAGCGAGCCGCGTGGTCTGCGAATGCCCCGACGAGGCGCACCGCGCCCCCGTCGACGCCCTTGGCGCCCTGCTCCCAGTGGTCGCCGTCGGGGCGGTCGCCGGCGCGAACGACACCGACCTGCCACGTGGCGATGCCCTCGCGGGAGAGAGCGGATGCCGCGGCCTCGGCCTTCTCGGGCGACACGACGGCGAGGAACCCGACGCCGAGGTTCCAGGTGCCCTCGGTCGCCTCGAGCTCGAGACCGCCGAGGTCGGCGAGTACGCGGAAGACCGGGGAGGGCGACCACGTCGAGCGGTCGACCTCGACCCACGTGCCCTGCGGGAGCACGCGCGCGAGGTTGGCGGCGATGCCGCCGCCCGTGACGTGGCTGAGGGAGTGCACCGCGTCGCCGGTCTCGGTGATGAGGCGCAGCAGCGGCAGCGTGTAGAGGCGCGTGGGCTCGAGGAGGGCCTCGCCCCACGTCGTGCCGAAGTCGGCGGCGTTGTCGCCGTAGTGGATGCCCGAGCCCGCGACGATGTGGCGGACCAACGAGTAGCCGTTCGAGTGAAGTCCCGAGCTCGCGAGCGCCAGGACGACGTCGCCCTCCCGCACGCGCTCGGCGCCCAGCACCCGCGAGGCCTCGACGACGCCGGTCGCGGCGCCCGCGACGTCGTAGTCGTTGACGCCCAGCAACCCCGGGTGCTCGGCCGTCTCGCCGCCGACGAGGGCGGTGCCGGTCGCCGCGCAACCGTCGGCGATGCCGCGGACGATGTCGGCGATGCGCTCGGGGAAGACCTTGCCGCACGCGATGTAGTCGGTCATGAACAGCGGCTTCGCGCCGACCACGACGATGTCGTCGACGACCATGCCGACGAGGTCCTGCCCGATGGTGTCGTGCTTGTCGATGGCCTGCGCGATGGCGACCTTGGTGCCGACGCCGTCGGTGCTGGTGGCCAGCAGCGGCTTGTCGTACGCCTTGAAGGTCGTGGCGTCGAAGAGCCCGGCGAAGCCGCCGACGCCCCCGAGCACCTCGGGGCCGTGCGTGCGGCGCACCGCGGACTTCATGAGCTCGACGGCGAGGTCGCCGGCGGCGGTGTCGACGCCCGCAGCCTGGTAGGGATTCACAGGCTGTTCGGGGCGGGAGGGGGCATCGCGTTCGGATGAGGCCACGGCTACCAGCCTACCGGCGGCGCGCCTGAGCGGATGCCGGGGGCCGGGCTCCGTTACGCCGCGGAAACGCGGCCTGCGAGGCGCAGCCGATCGGGGCCGTCGCGTTGCGCTTCCGCGGGCCGTGCGTCGGAACCCGGATCTAGAATGGGCCGCATGGGCGGCGCCGGTGCTCCGGAGTGGCTGATCCGCGAAGACGCCGGTCAGCCGGTCCTTCTCGCCCTCTATCTTCGGCAGGTGCTCGGCATCCGCTCGCCGGAAGAGCTGCCGCATCTGCGAGGCATCCCGCCGCGCGTCAACGACCGGTCTGAGACGGCGCAGGCGATGCTCGAGCGCCAGTGGCGCGAGTTCTGGGCGATGACCGTCGAGCCGCAGGCGCACCCCTCCCCCGTGCCGCTGGATCTGGTGGACGGTTTCGACACCGTGCTCGCCCTGCCCGTCGAGGGCTGCGACGAGCTCCGCGCCGCCTTCGTCCCGCACGCCGCCGACGCCCTCGCCTACGCCCGCGAGGCGCACGCCCGCTACCGCAAGGAGGTCTCGCACAGCACCGGAACCGCGTATCGCGCCTATGCGGGCGCGATCGCGGAGCACGAGCGGCAGGTGGGTCGTCGCGCGCACTCGTTCGAGCTCAACGTGCAGGTGCTGCCGCTGAATCAGCGCGGGGTGTGGTGGATCGGCTCCCTCACGATCGCCGTCACCGATGGACTGCGCGGGGATGTGGCGGCATTCGACGCCGCCATCCACCCGATCATCGCCGAACTGGCGTAGGGCGCGGGGCGTACGCCAGGGGTCGCGGGTCAGCGAGCCGGGCCGGCTCCGTCCGCGCCGCGCTCGGGGTCGACCTGCACGGACTCGTGGTCGACCGCGACCTCGCGCGTGTGGCGGCGCGAGCGACGGTCGAGGACCAGCGCGACGATGCCGCCCAGCGCGAGCCCGATGGGCGCGCAGATGAGAGTGAGGAAGCCGAACACCTGACCCTGCGAGTACACGACGCCGGTGTTGGGGCTGATCTCCGCGGTGCCGTTGAAGGCGAAGGTGAGGATCATCGCGACCAGCACGCCGAGCGCCGCGCCGAGGATGAGGAACACCGAGATCTTCGGCGCGCGTCGGACGCGCACGGTCTCGATGTGGTCCTGGCTGTGCTCGGGCATGTCTCCATTATCCCTTCGGTCGACGGCGCTCCGGGCCGTCGGGCTCCTCGGCGTCCAGGCCCTCGGCGTCCCGCACCCACTGCGGCACCTCGTCGGTCATCGGCGAGACGAGGTCGTCGGTGAGGGTCGTCGCGTGCTCGGCGATCGCGGGACGCTCCCGGCGTGCGCCGCGGCGGTCCAGGACGATCACGATCAGGCCGGCGACGAGCAGGCCGAATCCGACGCAGATGACGGCGAACACCCCGAAGACCCGCAGGTAGCCCGACGCTCCCGTCGACAGCGGACCGCCCGGCTGCTCGTTGAACGCGGCGGTCACGGTGAGGATCAGCGCAGCCGCGAGCCCCAGGCCGATGCCGGCGCCCATGATGTGGCCGATGCGCGGGGCGCGCCGCACTCCCACGGATTCCCATTCCTCGTGGATGACGTGTTCGTCGTGATCGTCGTCGCCGGCCGTGCCGGCGCGCGCGCGGGCCATGAGGCCATTGTCCCACCGCGGTCGGCGGACGGGTCGGTCAGGGGCGCAGCGGCAGCAGATCCGAGATGTCGGCGCGTGTGCCCGAGGCGACGATGCGACCGGCGGTCGCGGCATCCGTCCAGTGCTCGGCACCGGTGGCGATCGCGATCCAGGTCGCGGGATCGGTCTCGACGACGTTCGGCGGCGTGCCGCGCGTGTGCCGCGGGCCCTCGACCACCTGGACGGCACCGAACGGCGGCACGCGCACCTCGACGGAGTTGCCGGGTGCCTTCTCGGCGAGCAGCTGGAGCAGGTAGCGCACGGCCGTCGCGTTGTCGGTGCGGGCGGGCGGGACGGATGCCGCCACCGCCCGCGCGACCGCGTCCAGGGCCGCGCGGCCGTCGTCGGTCGAGATCTTGCGAGCCACGCTCCGAGGCTACGCGTGAAAACTCCGGGCGGGATCAGCCCGCCGGGTCGCGTGTGAGCGCTCCGGCGAGGACGATCCCGCCCGGGATCTTCACGCGCGGCCCGCCCAAGCCTGTTCGGAGCGCTGTCGAAGACTCAGGAGACGCGCGGCCCGGAGACCTTGCGGGCGCCTGCCCTCGGCATGTCTCCGGAATCCTCGACGCCCGAAACGCCGCGGAGGCCCGCCGGTAGGCTGGAACGCGTGAAGATCCTGGTCCTCGGCTCGGGCGCGCGAGAGCACGCCATCATCCTCGCCCTGCGGTCGGAGGAGGTCGAGCACGAGATCTTCGCGGCTCCGGGCAACGCCGGCATCGGCCAGGATGCGCAGCTCGTGGCACTCGACCAGAACGACCCCGTGGCGGTCAGCCAGTTCGCGATCGACAACGACATCGCCCTCGTCATCATCGGCCCCGAGGCCCCGCTGGTCGCGGGCGTCGCCGATGCGGTGCGCAAGCGTGGCATCCCCGCGTTCGGGCCCGGCCAGGAGGCCGCGCAGCTCGAGGGCTCCAAGACGTTCGCCAAGCGGATCATGGACGCCGCGGGCGTTCCGACCGGCCGCGCGAAGCGCGCGCACACGCGCGCCGAGGTCGAGGCGGCGTTCGACGAGCTCGGTGCGCCGCACGTCGTCAAGGCCGACGGACTGGCTGCGGGCAAGGGCGTCATCGTCACGTCCGACCGCGCCGCGGCCCTCGCCCACGCCGACGAGTACCTGCCGTCGGGCGCCGTGCTCGTCGAGGAGTTCCTCTCGGGTCCCGAGGTCTCGCTCTTCTTCCTCAGCGACGGCGACCACGTGCTGCCCCTGAGCCCCGCGCAGGACTACAAGCGCCTGCTCGACGGCGACGAGGGCCCCAACACCGGCGGCATGGGGGCCTACTCGCCGCTGCCGTGGCTGGACGGCCGCTTCGGCAGCGAGCGCGAGTTCGTCGAGCTCGTGACGCGCGACATCGCCGAGCCGGTCATCCGGCAGCTCGACGCCGAGGGCACGCCCTTCATCGGCCTCCTCTACGCCGGGCTCATCCTCACCGACGACGGCGTGAAGGTGATCGAGTTCAACGCCCGCTTCGGCGATCCCGAGACCCAGGTGGTGCTCCCCCGGCTCGTCGACCCGCTGTCGGAGCTGCTGCTGGCCGCGGCATCCGGTCATCTCGAAGACCACGCCGTGCCCGCGTTCGCCAACGACGTGGCCGTGACCGTGGTGCTCGCGAGCGAGGGTTATCCGGCGTCGCCCGTGACGGGCCGCGCCCTGACGGACCTGCGCGAGGCCGAGGCGGTCGAGGGCGTGCACCTCGCCCACGCGGCGACGGCCGAGACCGACGGCGGCCTCGTGGCCACCGGCGGCCGCGTGCTCAACGTGGTCGGCGTCGCCACCACCTTCGCCGAGGCGCGCGACCGTGCCTATCGCGCGCTCGGCGCGATCGGCTTCGAGGGCGGTCAGCACCGCACCGACATCGCCGCCCGGGTCGCCGAAGGGCTCTGAGTCGTGCGGCGCCGAACGGTCCCCTTCCTCGCGATGGCGGCTCTCGCGGCGGCGGCGATCACGGGCTGCGCGGGCGTGGACGTCGACGCGCCGGGCCAGGAGCTGATGGACCAGGCGCACCGCGTCGCGAACGAGGCGCTCGTGGCCGCCGCGACGACCGCGCTCGAGGCGCTCCAGGCGACCGGCGCCGTCACCGAGGACGCGGTGCGCGACGCGCTCGAGGCCGCCGGTGCGGCCGACGTCGAGACGCGCGTCGTCGGCGACGGCCTGCTGTTCGGCGCCGGGGTCTCGGGCGGGTGCGTCTACGGCTCGATCGACACGTCGGGCGGCGTGACGATCGACCTCGGCGGCGTGAACGCCGACGGCGGGTGCCTGCGCGAGGAGTGATTCAAAGGAATATGTGAAGGTGGGGATCCGGTGACAGCGGGCGCGACGCGACGGACGGGAGTCGTCGGCGGCGGCATCGTGGGCGTTGCCCTGGCCCGTGCCCTGAGCGCGCGGGGCGATGAGGTCACGGTGCTCGAGAAGGAGAGCCGGCTGTCGCAGCACCAGACCGGGCACAACTCCGGCGTCGTGCACGCAGGCCTGTACTACAAGCCGGGGTCGCTGAAGGCGACGCTGTGCGCGGCCGGGCGGGTGTCGATCCGGGAGTTCTGCGAAGAGAAAGGGCTGCCGTACCGGGAGGTCGGCAAGCTCGTGGTCGCGGTGGACGAGTCCGAACTCGACGCGCTGGCCGAGATCGAGCGGCGCTCGCTCGAGAACGGCGTGCCCGATCTGACCCGCATCGACGACGTCGAGCGGCTGCGCGAGATCGAGCCGCACGTCGCGGGTGTCGCGGCGGTGCACTCGCCGCGCACCGCGGTGGTGGACTACGCCAGCATCACCGAGGCGATGGCGCAGGACGTCCGCGCCGCGGGCGGCGAGGTGCGCCTCGGCCACGAGGTCACCGCGATGACGCTCGAGAACGGCCGGGTGCGAGTCGTCACGCCGGTGTCGGAGGACGTGTTCGACCGGGTCATCGTGTGCGCGGGGCTGCAGTCCGACGTGGTCGCGCGATTCGTCGGCGCCGATCCGTCGCCGAAGATCCTGCCGTTCCGCGGCGAGTACTGGGAGCTCTCACCGTCGCGGACCGACCTGGTCAAGGGCATGATCTACCCGGTGCCCGACCCCCGGTTCCCGTTCCTGGGCGTGCACTTCACGCGCGGCGTCTACGACAACGTGCACGTCGGCCCGAACGCGGTGCCGGCGCTCGCGCGCGAGGGGTACAACTGGCTGCAGTGGTCGGTGAAGGACACGTTCGAGTCCCTCCGCTGGCCGGGCGCGTGGCCGCTCGCAAAGCAGCACTGGAAGATGGGCGTCGACGAGATCTCCGGGTCGCTGATCAAGCCGCTGTACTTCCAGAAGGCGCGCCGGTTCATCCCCGAGCTGCGCTCGTCCGATCTCACCCACAAGCACGGCGCCGGCGTCCGCGCGCAGGCCTGGGGCCGCGCCGGCGAGCTCCTCGACGACTTCGCCGTCGACCAGGTCGGTCCCGTCACGCTGCTGCGCAACGCGCCGTCGCCCGCCGCGACCAGCTCGATCGCGATCGCCGAGTACGTCATCGACCACTACCTCCACGCGCCGCGCACGACTGCGCCGGCCGCCAGGAAACCGGACAGAACGGATGCGGCATCCCCGTCCGCGCCGATCGCGAAGGCGCCGAAGGCGGCGAAGCACGCAGGCTGAGGCATCCGTCATGCCCATCGCCGCCCGGCACGCCGGCGAACGCTGAGGAGTCCAGAACGCGACGTTCGACTCACCCGATCGGACGAGGCGGTTCGGACCGCGCGGCCGATGCGGCGAGGCATCCGTCCTCGCGAGCATGGCGGCATGACAACCCCGACCCGCCCGCCGAAGACTCGGCGGCGCCCCGAATGGCTCGTGCCCGCCGGCCTCATCGCTCTGAGCCTCGTGCCGATCGTGGCGGGCTCGGCCCGCCTCACCCAGCTCACGACGGGGGCCGCCGTCACCGCCGAGAACGCGCGCTTCTTCGACTCGCCGGTGCCCGTCGTGACGCACATCGTCGGTTCGAGCGTCTTCCTCGTCCTCGGCGCGCTGCAGTTCGCGCCGTCCTTGCGGCGCAGGCGCTGGCACCGCCTCGCCGGACGCATCGTAGCACCGGCCGGACTGCTCTCAGCGCTCTCGGCCCTCTGGATGACGGCGTTCTACGACATCCCCACGGCCGTCTCGGGCCCCGGGCTGGCCGCGGTGCGCCTGGTGCTCGGCACCACGATGGCCGCCGCCATCGTCGTCGCTTTCATCGCCATCCGGCGGGGAGACGTGCGCACCCACGGCGCCTGGATGACGCGCGCCTACGCGATCGGCCTGGCCGCGGGCACGCAGGTCTTCGTCTTCCTCCCGTACACGCTCCTGGCAGGCACCCCCTCGCCGGTCGTGTACACGCTGCTCATGACCGCGGGCTGGGCGGTCAACCTGGTCGTCGCCGAGGTCGTCATCCGGCGGCGTGCCCGCGCCCCGCGCCGGCGCACCGGAACCACGGTGACGGCAGCCGGCGCCCGCCTATCATGAGGGCATGACGAGCCCGGTCCGCGCGCTCTGGGACGCGCCCGCGGCGGTTCCGTCGCCGCCCCTGCGGGTGTGGCGCGACTGGGTGCTCGTCGCCGCGATCCCGGCGCTGGCGGTGGTCGAGGCATCCGTCCGTCCCGACGTGCCGTGGCGCTGGCTGTGGGCGGTCGTGCTCACCGTACTCGCGCCCACGCTGCTGTGGCGCCGCACACGACCGTTCACGATGCTCGCGATCGCGTTCGCCATCGGCACCGGCGTGGGCCTCGCGACCGCGGGTGACCCGCAGCTGTACACGACGGCGTACTTCCTGATCCTGCTCTACGCGGTGTTCCGGTGGGGCTCGGGGCGGGCGCTGATCGCGGGCGGTGCCCTCGTCGTGATCGGGATGCTGCTGACCTTCGTCGCCTCGCCGCCCGAGGTCGCCGACATCGTGGGCGGCGTCGCCGTGGCGGTGACCGTCGCGACGCTGGGCCTCGCCGTGCGCTGGCGGCGGCGCGCCCGCAGCCGCGAGCTCGAGCAGGTGCGCCTGCTCGAGCGCGAGCAGCTCGCCCGCGACCTGCACGACACCGTCGCGCACCACGTCTCGGCGATCGCGATCCAGGCGCAGGCCGGCACCGCCGTCGCCGCGACGGATCCCGGCGCGACCGCGCAGGTGCTGCAGGCGATCGAGGCCGAGGCGTCGCGGACGCTGCGCGAGATGCGCGCGATGGTGGGCGTGCTGCGCGCTCCCGACGACGCGCTCGCCCCCACGCCGGGGCTCGCCGACATCGTGGCGCTCGGGACGACGGATGCCGGCGGCCCGACAGTGGCGGTGCGGCTCGAGGGCGACGTCGACAGCGTTCCGGCGGCGGTCGCCGCCGCGGTGTTCCGGATCGCGCAGGAGGCCGTGACCAACGCCCGCCGTCATGCCCGCGCGGCGACGCGGATCGACGTGCACGTCGCCGTCGACCCCGGCGGCGTGCGTCTCGAGGTCCGCGACGACGGCGGCGGCACCGCCACCGCCCCTGCCGGCTACGGGATCACCGGCATGGGCGAGCGGGCGGCGCTGCTCGGCGGAACGTGCGAGGCGGGTCCGGCGCCCGACGGCAGCGGCTGGGCGGTCGTCGCGGCCATCCCGCGGGCAGGATGGACGGCATGACCGTGCGCGTGGTGGTCGCCGACGACCAGGACCTGGTGCGCACCGGGCTGCGCATGATCCTCGACGCCCAGCCCGACATCGACGTGATCGGCGAGGCCGCCGACGGCGCGGAGGCCGTCGCGCTGGCACGCAGCCTGCGCCCCGACGTGTGCCTGCTCGACATCCGCATGCCCGTGATGGACGGGCTCGCGGCGACCCGCGCCCTCGCCGGCGCAGACGTCGTCGATCCGATCGCCGTCGTGGTGATCACGACCGTCGACCTCGACGAGTACGTGTACGAGGCGCTGCGGTCGGGCGCGCGCGGGTTCCTGCTGAAGGATGCCGGTGCCGTGCTGCTCGCGGAGGCGGTGCGCGCGGCCGCACGGGGAGATGCGCTCATCGACCCGAACGTCACGGTGCGGCTGATCGAGGCCTTCGCCGGCGCGACGCCGGAACCGCCCGTGCCGCCGTCGAGCCCGCTCACCGAGCGCGAGGAGGCGGTACTCGCCGGCGTTGCACGCGGGCTCGGCAACAGCGAGATCGGCGACGAGCTGCACGTCTCGCTGAGCACGGTGAAGACGCATCTTGCGAGCATCATGGCCAAGCTCGGCGCCCGTAACCGCGTGGAGCTCGCGATCTGGGCTCACGAGCGCGGCCGCGGTCGGCGCTGAGCGGCGAACGGGCGGCTTCGCAACCGAGCCGAGCGTCGAACCGCGGTATCGCTCGCCGCGCAGGTCGATGTGTCGAGATGGCACTCTCCCGGCGCGCGCGGAGCGGGATCCCGCGCCCACACAGAAAGGACGCCGGCGCCGCATGCTGGGGGACATGCGGGGCCGGCGTCCCGGCGACACCTGGAGTCCCGAGGACTCTGCGGGCGTCCGAAGACCCGAGCTGGGGGACTCAGGTCTGACGACGGATGAAGCGCATCAGCCAGGCGATCACGGCGATGACGATGATCACGAGGCCGATCCACAGCAGGAACTTCGCCGCCTCGATGAAGACACCGAGGAGCAGCAAGACGATTCCGACGATGAGCAGGATCACTGCAAGTCCGGTCATGCAACCATGGTCGGCGGCATCCGGAACTGCAGCCAACCTCTTGACAACCCCCGTGCACGGGAGTAGCGGCGCGCGTCGGTGCGCCGACGCCGTGGGGCGTCGGTGCGCCGAGGCCGTGAGGTCAGTCGCCTGCCGCCACGGCCTCGTTCGCGGCCTGCCACTCCTCGGTCGAGGTGGCCGTCGGGCGGCGGAGGAACAGCACCGCGACGACCCCGATGAGCAGCACCGCTGCCGACAGCAGCACCGACTGGGCCATCGCCGTCGCGAACGGCTCGGCCACGGCCTCCGGCAGCGCGCCGGAGCCGAAGCTGCCGCCGGGTGCCTCGGCAGCGCCCGGGATGTTCGCCTCGATGCGGCTCTGCATGAACACGGCGATCGCGGCCGAGCCCAGCACCGAGCCGATCGTGCGGGTCGTGTTGTAGATGCCGGCGCCGGCCCCGGCCTGCCGCGGCGCGAGGTTGCGGGTCGCGGTGGTCGCCAGCGGGCCCCACATGCCGGCGTTGCCGACCCCCAGGATGAACGCCGGGATGAGGAACGCCCAGACGGGGGTGTCGAGGTTCATCAGCACCGAGTAGAGCACCAGCGCGCCCGCGACCAGGAGCAGGCCCGGCACCAGCAGCACCCGCGGGTCGGTGCGGTCGAGCCATCTGCCGGCCAGCGGCGACAGCACGCCGGCGGCGACCGCGGTGGGGATCAGCAGCAGCGCCGACTCGGTGGGAGTGAGGCCGCGGGCCAGCTGCAGGAAGAACATCAGCGGCAGCGACATGCTCGTCACGGTGAAGCCGACGGTCGCGATGCCGATGTTCGCGACCGAGAAGTTGCGGTCGCGGAAGAGCTCCAGCGGCACCAGCGGCTCGCTCGTGGTCTTCGCCTGCTGCCAGATGAACAGCGCCATGACGATGACCCCGGCGAGGATGAGGCCCCACACCGTGATCGGCCCCCAGATGACGCCCCAGTCGTAGGTCTCGCCCTCCTGCAGGCCGAACACGATGAGGAAGAGGGCGGCGGCGCTGAGGAACACGCCGACGAGATCGAACTTGTGCGGGTGGGTCTCGAGCTTGGGCACGAGGATCCACGCCAGCACGAAGCCCACGATGCCGACCGGGATGTTGACGAAGAAGATCCACTCCCAGCCCAGGCCGTCCACGAGCAGGCCGCCGGCGAGCGGGCCGACGAGCATGGCGACGCCGGATGTCGCACCCCACAGCCCCATCGCCGCGCCCCGCTGGTTCGGCGGGAAGGTGCGCGTGATGATCGCCATCGTCTGCGGTGTCATGAGTGCCGCGCCGAGACCCTGCACGGCACGGAACGCGATCAGGGCGCCCAGCGTCGGCGACAGGCCGCAGCCGAGGGAGGCGAGCGTGAAGATCGCGAGACCCCCGAGATACATGTACTTCGGCCCGAACCGGTCGCCCAGGCGCCCGGTGATCAGGAGCGGCACCGCGTACGCCAGCAGGTAGGCCGACGTCACCCACACCACGTTGTCGAGGTTGTTGGTGTCGGGGTCGAGCGCCGCCTTGATGGCCGGGTTGGCCACCGACACGATCGTTGTGTCGACGAGGATCATGAAGAACCCGATGACCAGCGCCCACAGCGCTGGCCACGGGCTGCGCGGCTTGTGCCCCTCGGCGTAGACGCCGGTGGGCGGGTGCGCGGACGCCGTGCGCGGGGAGGCTGCTGTGTTCCCGTTCGCCGGGCCGGCGCCCCCGGTCGCTGAGCTCGTGCCCCCGGTCGCCGAGCGCGTGCCCCCGGTCGCTGAGCTTGTCGAAGCGTCGTTCACTGTCGCGCTGCCTCTCTCTGGGCGATGTAACGGTCCGAGGGCTCCGGGTCGGAGCCCCACGGGAAGTCGGGGTCGTCGATGCGGACGATCAGACGGTCGAGCCACTCGAGCTCGGCGCGGTCGAGCGCCTCGGCGCGGTCGATCTCGAGCAGGTACTGCAGCGGCACGCCCTTGGCCCGTGCGCCGGCGTGACCCTCGGCGACGACCCGGTGCGCCTCGGCGAGCGCGACCCGGCGCTCGCGCAGCAGCGCGGTGGCCTCTGCACGCTCCAGGTTGTGCGCCTCGGCGAGCGCGACGCGGAACTCGGCCGGCCGGTCCACCCGGGGCAGCTCGCGACGCACCCATTCGAGGACCGCCGCTGCTCCGGCATCCGTCCGCATGTACGTGGTGCGCTCGGGACGGTTGCCCTCGCGGTCGACGCCGAGCTCGGCGAGCAGCCCCACCCGTTCGAGCCGGGCGACCGTGTGGTACACCGTGCCGTTCGTGATCGCGACGAGCCGGTCGTCGCGGCGGAAGCGCATGAGCCGGATCATCTCGTACGGGTGCATGTCGCCCTCGCCGAGCAGCGCGAGCACCATCAGGCCGAGCGGCGTGAGGCGATCGACGGCGTCCTTCATGAGCACTCCAGGTTGATTAGTCCACGTGGACTATACGCCTTCTTCGGGCGACCCGCACGCGAGGCACCACCCTGGCGCGGTGTCGGCGGCCGGCCGTACGGTGAGGTCATGGCAGACAAGGGCGCGGCCCGTCGGCAGAAGTTCCCGGAGTCGTACGCGATCTTCGACCCGATCGCGGCCGAGTGGACGACGCGCCCCGACGTCTCGATCGGCGCGATGTTCGGCTCAGAAGGCCTGAACGTCCGCGGCAAGGTGTTCGCCTGCGTGACGTTCGACGGTGAGCTGATGGTGAAGCTGCCCGAGAGCCGCGTCGGCGAGCTGGCCGAGGCGGGCGAGGCGCAGCCGGTCGTCATGCGCGGCAAGCCGATGCGCGAATGGGCGACGGTGGGAACGGATGCCGCAGCCCGCTGGCCCGCGATCATCGCCGAGGCCTACGCGCACGTCGACGCGATCACCCCCTGAACGCCCGCCTGCGCACCTCACCCGAAACGCGTTCGCACCAGCCGGGATAATGGACGGGTGACGGCTACCCCCACCCCCACGACCGAGCTCCCCGGCTGGCGCCACGTCTACTCCGGCAAGGTGCGCGACCTGTATGTCCCCGAGGCGACGCCGGAGGGTGCGACTCCGGAGCGGATGCTCGTCGTGGCGAGCGACCGCGTCAGCGCGTTCGACCACGTGCTGTCGCCGGGCATCCCGGGCAAGGGCGAGCTGCTCACGACCCTCAGCCTCTGGTGGTTCGACCGGCTCGCCGGCGCGGACGGCGGCCGCGGCATCCCGAACCATCTCGCGGCCTCGCACACGCTCACGCGCGGGGCCGACGGCGTGGCCAATACCGCCGACGACCTGCAGCGCCTGATCCCCGACGAGGTCATCGGTCGCGCGATGGTCGTGAAGAGTCTCGACATGCTGCCGATCGAGTGCGTCGTGCGCGGATACCTGACCGGCTCCGGGTGGGCCGAGTACCGCGAGAGCGGCACCGTGTGCGGCATCGCGCTGCCCGAGGGGCTGTCCAACGGCGACCGCCTGCCCGAGCCGATCTACACCCCCGCCTACAAGGCGCCGATGGGCGAGCACGACGAGAACATCTCGTACGAGCGCACCGTGGAGCTGGTCGGCGCCGAGCGCGCGGCCGGGCTGCGCGATCTCTCGCTCGAGATCTACGCGCGCGCCGCGGCGACCGCCGAGGCGCACGGCGTGATCCTCGCCGACACCAAGTTCGAGTTCGGTCTCGACGAGAACGGCGTGCTCACGCTCGCCGACGAGGTGCTCACGAGCGACTCGTCACGATACTGGGATGCCGCAGCCTGGGCCTCGGGCACCACTCCCGAAGAGCGCATGGCGAGCTTCGACAAGCAGATCGTCCGCAACTGGCTCGCGGCCAACTGGCCGGCACCGCGCGAGGGCGAGCCCCCCGCACTGCCCGCCGAGGTCATCGAGCGCACCGCCGATCGCTACCGCGAGCTGCTCGAGCGCCTCACCTCCGCCTGACACCGCGCCGCGGCATCCGCTCCCCCGCCGAAACCGGGGCGTTCTCACCGAAACTGAGCAGATCGCCCTCGGTCTCGACGCGAGTCCCCTGGCTCGCGGCGAGCGCCGGGCGTGCCGGGGCCAGCCGGTCAGGCGTTCTTCATCGCCTTCAGTCGGGCGAGCAGGACGGGTCCGGTGCTGTCGAGCATCCGGCCGCCGATCAGGATGCCCGCGACGAGCACCGCGACGCCGAGCACGATGCCGACCGCGAGGGCGACCCAGCTGAGGGCGGAGTTCTGGGTGAAGTAGGCGATGAACCCGACGATCACGGCGGGAGCCGACAGCGCGAGCGCCACCAGCCAGATGCCGAAGAACGCGAGGCCCTGGAGGAACGTCGTGCCGGGCACGCGCTTGAAGGGGTTGTCGCCCGAGCCCGCCACCGGCACCACGAGCTGAGCCGACGTCACCGCGCAGACGCCGTAGCAGGTGAAGAGTATCCCGAGCGCCATGCCGAGCACGCCGGGGAACTGCGTCCAGTCCCCCGCGAAGGCGAACGGCAGGATCGCCGCCAGCACGACCAGCGGCACCGCGAGGGCCGCTGCGGCCAGGATCCGGCCCAGCCGGTCGGCGCGGCCCCGCGCGCCGGTGGCGAGCTCGGTACCGAAGGCCGTGCCGTCGTACGAGATGTCGGCGTAGACGACGATGCCGATGATGAAGGCGATGATCGGGGCGGAGAACGCCAGCGCCACGAGCGGGTCGCCCTCTCGGGCGTAGAACCAGAGGAGCACCGGCACGAGGGGCACCGCGATGAGCTGGCGGAGGTACCGGGGATCGCGCGTCCAGTAGGTCACGGCGCGGGCGAAGATCGCGCCGGTGGCTCCGGTCGGCACAGGACCGAACCAGCCGAGCGCTCCGGGTCGCACCGCGGCGGCCGAGGTGTGCCGCGGACGGACCAGCGAGCGGGCGAGCGCCGCACGCCACAGCAGCCACAGCGCCGCGAGCGTGACGAGCGCGATCAGCAGCTTCGCCGCGGCCGCGCCGAGGTCGCCGGTCGCCGCGTCGGCGGGCACCGCCCACGCCGCGCCGAGCGGGGTCCAGCCCAGGAGCGGCACCACTTCGGCGAGCGTCGCGGCGTTGACCGCGACGCCGGAGGCGAGGCCGACGATGATCGGCCCGGCGAGGATGAGCGGGATGAAGATGAGGATGCCGGCCACCTCGCGGAAGCGTCGCCCGCTGCCCACACCGGAGGCGACCGTCGACACCGCCCGCGAGGCGACGACCGCGGTGAGCACCGCCACCGGTGTGCTCACCAGCCAGGCCCCGACCGCGGCCGGCCAGTGCGCCCACGTCGCGACGGTGGCGAGCGCGGCCGCCGAGGTGATCATTCCGGGGATGCCGCACATCGCGACGACGGTGAGCGCGACCATCATCCGCGTCGTGGACATCGGGAAGACCACGAGCCGCTCCGGATCGAGCGTCGTGTCGACGCCGAACGCCACGAGCGGGATGAGCGCCCACCCCAGCGTCACGAGCGACCCCGCGCCGACGATGACCGTGCCCGCGAGACCGACGTCGCCGAACCCGAGCAGCACGAGCGCCGCCACGATGCCCACGAGGACCAGGACTCCGTACAGCGCGCCGAAGATGAATCCGACGAGCTGCCACGGACTGCGCGCGAGCTGATTGCCGAGGACGCGGAACCGCAGCCTCAGGAGCGTCGCAACCATTCGGGGCCTTCCGTGTGGCGGCGGCCGCCGACGAGCTCAACGAAGCGGTCCTGCAGCGATCGGCCCGCGCGCACGTCGTCGACGGTGCCCGCGACGAGGAGGCGCCCCGCCGCGACGATCGCGACGTGGTCGCACATGCGCTGGACGAGATCCATCGAGTGGCTGGAGACGATAACAGTGCCGCCGCCGGCGACGTAGCCGGCAAGGATGTCCTCGATGTTGGCGGCCGAGACGGGGTCCACCGACTCGAACGGCTCGTCCAGCACGAGCAGCCGCGGCGCGTGCACCAAGGCGCACGCGAGTGCGATCTTCTTGGTCATGCCCGCCGAGTAGTCGACGACCATCGTGCCCGCGGCATCCGTCATGTCCATGAGGGAGAGGAGGTCCGCCGTGCGCTGGGCGATCTCATCGTGCGGCAGGCCGTACAGCAGCCCGTTGTAGGTGACGAGCTGCTCGCCGGTGAGCCGGTCGAACAGCTTCACGCCGTCGGCGAGGTTGCCGACCATCGCCTTCGCCCGCACGGGCTCGCGCCACATGTCGACGCCGTGCACGAGCGCCTGGCCGGCGCCGGGCGCGAGCAGCCCCGTCGCCATCGACAGCGTCGTGGTCTTGCCGGCGCCGTTGGGTCCGACGAGCCCGTAGAACGACCAGACCGGCACGCGCAGGCTGAGGTCGACCACGGCCGCCTTCTGGCCGAAGCGCTTGTGGAGGCCTCGGAGGTCGAGCGCTGCGACGTCGTCCACGCCGTCGGCCGCGGACGGATCGGGCGCGGCGGACGGCGCGGACCGATCGGGCGCGGCCGAGGGCGCGCCGGCGGGCGGCGCGGAGGGCGCTGGCGCTGGCGCGGCGGAGGGCATCGGTGGGATCGCTGGGTCGTTCACATCTCTCCGTCGGATCGGCGCAAAAGCCCAGGGTGCAAGCCGGGCTCCGCCCAGCCTCCCGGATGCGGCGCGGCCCGGGCAACTCGCGCGCGCCGGGTCGCGGCATCCGTCTCCCGTCCTCGCCCGCTCGCGAGACCGAGGATTCGCGCCGAGACCGCGGGCGGCGTCCCCGGTCTCGTCGCGAATGCCGGGGCTCGCCGCGCCAGTAGGGTGATGCTCGCACCATCTCCCGAGCGCAAGGAGCGCGCATGCCCCTGTGGACCCTGCACGGCAACGGCCGGACCGTCGAACCCGGCAAGGTGGTGAAGCCCGATGAGCGCCTCAACTGGCCGGCCACCATCGCGATCGGCGCGCAGCACGTCATCGCCATGTTCGGCGCGACGTTCCTCGTGCCGGTGCTCACCGGCTTCCCGGTCTCGACGACGCTCCTGTTCTCGGGTGTGGGAACGCTGCTGTTCCTGCTGATCACCAAGAACCGCCTCCCCAGCTACCTCGGCTCGTCGTTCGCGTTCATCGCGCCGGTCACGGCGGCGACGGCGTCGCAGGGCGTCGGCTCGGCGCTCGCCGGCATCGTCGCGGTCGGCGTGCTGCTGGCCGCCGTCGGCTTCCTCGTGCAGTTCGCGGGCCTCGGCTGGATCGAGAAGCTCATGCCGCCCGTCGTCGCGGGCGCGATCGTGGCCCTCATCGGCTTCAACCTCGCGCCTGTCGCGTGGCAGAGCTACCAGCAGGCGCCGGTCACGGCCACCATCACGCTCGTCGCGGTGATCCTCTTCAGCGTGCTGTTCCGCGGCTTCCTCGGCCGGATCTCGATCTTCCTCGGCGTGATCGTCGGCTACATCGTGGCCCTGCTGTTCGGCGAGGTCGACTTCACCGCCGTGAACGAGCTCGTGGCCGAAGGCCAGTGGATCGGCCTGCCGACCTTCCAGTTCCCGACCTTCGGCGACCCGGGCACGTGGAGCGTCATCGCGATGTTCCTGCCGGTCGTGCTCGTGCTCATCGCCGAGAACGTCGGGCACGTGCGCGGCGTCGCGACCATGACCGAGGCATCCGTCAACCAGTACACCGGCCGCGCGCTCATCGCCGACGGCGCAGCCACCGTGCTCGCCGGAACCTTCGGCGGCTCGGGCACCACGACGTACGGCGAGAACATCGGCGTGATGGCGGCCACCCGCGTGTACTCGACGGCGGCCTACTGGGTCGCGGGCCTCTTCGCGATCCTGCTCTCGCTCTCGCCCGTGGTCGGCGCGGTGTTCAACTCGATCCCCGCCGGGGTGCTGGGCGGCGTGACGACGGCGCTGTACGGGCTCATCGGCATCATCGGCATCAAGATCTGGGTCGACAACCGCGTGGACTTCTCGCGCCCGGTGAACCAGTACACCGCCGCGGTCGCGCTCGTCATCGCCATCGCGGGCTTCACCATGGTGTGGGGCGACTTCCAGCTCGGTGCCATCGTGATCGGCGCCGCCGCGGCCCTGCTGATCTACCACCTGGGCAACGCCATCGCGCGCTGGCGCAAGACCGGCGCCGACGACGGCGGCCCGATCCCCGCCGTCGGGCAGCTCGGGGGCGACCCGCAGGACGCCGGCCCCCGCTGACTCACGCCCCGCCGCCCCCTCGTCCGCGCATTGCGAGCGGATGATGGGGCGGCGAGGGAAGAGATGCGGATGCCGCGGCGTTGTGTATTCGTATGCATGAAGCAGTTGCGGCCTCGGATCGCCTGTCCGCCGACACCTCGATGGGTCCGGTGACGCTGCTCGTCGGCGACCTCGACGGCATGACGGCGTTCTACCGCGACGTGATCACGCTGCAGGTGCTGTCGGCCGAGGGCGCTCAGGCCGTGCTCGGCCGTGCCGGGCGGCCCGTCGTCGTGCTGAAGCACGAGCCGGCGCTGCGGCACGCGACGCCGGGGGCCGCCGGGCTGTTCCACACCGCGATCCTCTTCGAGACGCAGGAGGCCCTCGCTGCTGCGCTCTACAGCGTCGCGCAGCGCGCACCGCAGACGTTCACCGGGTCGGCCGACCATCTGGTCAGCCAGGCCTTCTACCTCACCGATCCCGAGGGCAACGGCGTCGAGCTCTACTGGGATCGCGCGCGCACCGAGTGGTCGTGGACCCACGGCAGCGTGGAGATGGCGACGCTCTATCTCGACCCGAACGCCTTCCTCCGCGAGCATCTGACCGAGCGGGCCGCGAGCGGCGCGACCGGGAAGGACGCGGCATCCGTCGGCCACGTGCACCTCTCGGTGGGCGATGTCGCGAGCGCCCGCGCGTTCTACGTCGACGCGCTCGGATTCGACCAGACCGCGGCGCTGGGCGACCAGGCGCTGTTCGTCAGCGCCGGCGGGTACCACCATCACATGGCGATGAACGTGTGGAACTCGCGCGGCGCCGGCCCGCGGATGCCCGCTCTGGGCCTCGGCCGTGTGGACCTGTCGCTGCCCGATGCCGACGCGCTCGGCGAGCTGTCGGAGCGGCTGCGCCACCACGGCCTCGAGGTCCGCGACGACGGCCGCACGGTGTCGTTCGACGACCCGTGGCGCAACCTGCTGCACGCCACGGCTCCCGGCCGCGGCTGACGGGTCATGCCGCGGCCCCCGGCCGCTCGGCGTCTTATCGGCCGCGAGCCCGAGCGCTGCAGTTTCCTGCGACCGCGGTGTCTAGCGGCGTAGCGGTCGCAGGAAAGTGCAGCGCTCGCGAGGCGGGAGCGCGGACGGCCCACGCAGGTGCACCGGCGAGATGACCGAGCGCTCCGGCTCAGACGGACTCGCGGACGATGAGCTCCGTCTCGAGGATCGTGACGTGCCGCGGATGCCGCCCCGCGAGGAGGTCGAGCAGCACCGTCGCCATGCGCTCCCCCTGTGCGAAGGAGGGCTGGCGCACCGTCGTCAGCTGCGGGAACACCGAGGTGGCCACGGGCGAGTCGTCGAAGCCGATGACCGCGACGTCCTCGGGGACGCGCAACCCCTCGGCGGCCAGCACGGTCAGCGCACCGCGCGCCATCAGGTCGCTGGCGACGAAGACGGCGTCGGGCCTCGCGCCGGAGGCGAGCACCCGGCGCATCGCCTCGGCTCCGCCGTCGGCGGTGAAGTTGCCGTCCTCCACCGCGATCTCGTCCAGCTCCCATGCGGAGAGTGCGTCGCGGTAGCCCTGCAGCCGGTCGACGCCGGCGGGCATGTCGCGCGGACCCGTGATCGAGGCGATGCGACGACGCCCGCTCTCGATGAGGTAGACCGTCGCGTCGTACGCTCCGCGGACGTTGTCGACGTCGACGTAGTAGTCGCGGTCGCGCTCGCGCACCGGGCGGCCGCCGTAGACCACCGGCACCACGCTCGCGATGCGGTCGATGAAGGTGTCGCTCGTGTGGTGCGAGACCACGATCGCGCCGTCGACGGCTCCGCTGCGCACGTAGCTCGTGGTCTTGTCGCCCGGGTCGTCGCTGGCGATGAAGAGGTTGAGCACGTAGTCCGAACGGCTCAGCCGCGAATTGATGCCCGACACGATCGCCGCGAAGAACGGGTCGCCGAAGAACCGCGTGGTGTCCTCGGGGACGATGAGGGCGATCGCGTGCGTCTTCTGGCTCGCGAGCGACCGGGCGGCGCGGTTGGGCACGTAGTTGAGCTCGGCGATCGCCCGCTTCACGGACTCCAGCGCCTCCGGGCTCACGGCCGTCGAGCCGTTCACGACCCGCGAGACCGTCGACCGCGAGACACCGGCCGCGGCGGCGACCTCCTCGATCGTCACGGTCTGAGCCGCGCCAGGCTTCCGCTGGCTCTGGCGCACCTCGTCGGTGCTCATCCTGTCCTCCTCCCCCGGGCGCTGCGACCGGGGCGCTACGACCCTACGACGACGCCTCGCGCAGACTCGAGGTCGAGCGCGCGAGCCTCGATGATGCGGCGGTATTCGAGGGCACTGTCCTTCGGTGTGCGCTCCTGCGTGTCGTAGTCGACGCGCACGATGCCGAACCGCTTCTCGTACCCCCACGCCCACTCGAAGTTGTCGAGGAGCGACCAGTAGAAGTATCCCCGCACATCGACGCCGGCCTCGGCCGCGTCGAGGATCGCGCCGAGGTGACCGCGCAGGAACTCGACACGGTCGGCGTCGTGGACGCGCTTCTCGCCGGCCTCGACCACGAGCTCGTCGTCATAGGCGGCGCCGTTCTCGGTGACGAAAAGCGCGGTGCCCGCGGGCTGCGCGTATTCGTCCCACACGCGGCGCAGCAGGGTGGTCAGACCCTCCGGCTGCACCTCCCACTGCATCGGCGTGCGCGGGAGTCCGCGCTCGTGCCAGAAGATACCCTCGTGCGACGGGTACGGCGACTGGGCGCGACGGTCGGTCGGGGCGTCGCCGCCGATGGGCGGGTTCGCCGGCTCGTGACCGCCCACGTATTCGCCGTGGTAGTAGTTCACGCCCAGTGTGTCGATGGGCGTCGCGATCGCCTGGAGGTCACCCGGACGCACGGCGGTCTCCCACGCGGCGACGGCTGCGGCATCCACCTTCCGGATGTCCTCGACGATGTCGGCCGGGTACTGCGCGCGGAAGATCGGGTCGAGGAACCAGCGGTTGAACTGGCCGTCGATCCGTCGTGCCGCGTCGGCGTCGGCGGGGTCGTCCTCGTCTACCGGCTCGGCGACGGTGAGGTTGAGCGTGATGCCGAGCTCGAGCGACGCGTCGCGCGCGCGCAGCTCGCGGACCGCCTGGCCGTGGCCGAGCATCAGGTGGTGCGCGGCGAGCATGCCCTCCTCGACGCTGTAGTGCCCCGGCGCGTGGATTCCCGCCGTGTAGCTGAGGAACGACGAGCACCACGGCTCGTTGAGCGTCGTCCACACGTTCACGCGGTCGCCGAGTGCGTCGTGCATCGTCAGCGCGTACTCGGTGAACAGGTCGGCCGTGTCGCGGTTCGCCCAGCCGCCCTTCTCCTGCAGCGCCTGCGGCAGATCCCAGTGGTACAGCGTCAGCCACGGGAGGATGCCGGCACCGAGCAGCTCGTCGACCAGCCGCTTGTAGAAGTCGACGCCCTGCGCGTTTACCGCGCCGCCGTCGGGCCGCACGCGCGACCACGACGTCGAGAAGCGGTACGTCTGCAGGCCCAGGTCCTTCATCAGCGCCACGTCGTCGCGGTAGCGGTGATAGTGGTCGCACGCCACATCGCCGTTGTCGGCGTTGATGACGGCGCCCGGCACCCGGCTGAACGCGTCCCAGATGGAGTCGCGGCGGCCGTCCTCGTGGGCGGCGCCCTCGATCTGGAAGGCGGCGGTGGCTGCACCGAACAGGAAGCCCTGGGGGAAGGCGCGCGGGATCGGGGTCGTCATGAGGGGAGGGTCCTCTCTAAGCGTGTGAATTCAGGATGTCTCAGCCGTGGCGGGGTACGGAACCCTAGCCCTTGACGGCGCCCGCCATGATTCCGCTGACCAGCTGCCGGCCGGTGAAGGCGAAGACGATCAGGAGCGGGATCGTGGCCAGGAGCACGCCGGCGAGCACGACGGAGTAGTCGACGAAGTAGTTCGACTGCAGGAGCGAGAGCGCCACCGGGAGCGTCGGGCTCTGGCGGTCGAGCACGATGAACGGCCAGAAGAACTGGTTCCACGCGCCGACGAAGGTGAAGAGGAAGAGCATCGCCGCGGCGGGACGCGCTGCGGGCACGCCGACGGTCCAGAACGTGCGGAGCATGTTGGCGCCGTCCACGCGCGCCGCCTCGATCAGCTCGTCCGGCACGGTCTGCGACAGGTACTGCGTCATCCAGAACACCCCGAACGCGCTGGTGAGCGCGGGGATGATGATGGCGCCGATCTGCCCGGTCCAGCCGAGGTCGGAGAACAGCAGATAGAGGGGCACGACGCCGAGCTGCATCGGCACCGCCATGGTCGCGACGACGAAGGCCAGCAGCCACTTGCCGCCCGGGAAGCGGAGCTTCGCGAACGCCCAGCCGGCGAGGGTCGAGAACAGGACGACGGATGCCGCGATCACTGTGGAGCTGAAGATCGAATTCCACAGCGCCAGCCAGAAGTTGACCGCCGGCTCGTTGATGACCTTGAGCGCGTTGTCGATGAAGTTGCCGCCGGGCAGCCACGACATGTCCGGGTCGTTGATCGTCGTCTCGTCGCCCGAGCCGATCAGGAACGACCAGTAGTAGGGGAAGATCGCCGAGACGACGACGACTCCGAGGCCCACGTAGACCCAGAACCCGGCGCGCACACCGCGGATCTTGGTGGTGCGGCCGCTGCGACGGCGGCCGGATTCGGGCAGGTTCTCCTCGACGACGGCGAGGGGCGGGGTGCTGATGGCGCTCACTGCTGGGCTCCCTTCCGGCCGCGGCGTCGTCGCTGGATGACTCCGCGACCGCCTTCGTCGCGCACGAGGCGACGCGTGATGGCGAGGTTGATGAGGCCGATCGCCAGGATGATGATGAACAGGATCCACGCGAGTGCGGCTGCCCGGCCGAAGTTGAACTCGCCCCAGCCGATGTTGTAGAGGTACAGCGTGATCGTCAGCCACTGGTTGGCGGCGCCGCCGCGGCCGAAGGTGTCGAACATCCGCGGCTCGTCGAAGATCTGCAGACCCCCGATGGTCGAGGTGATGATCACGAAGATCAGCGTCGGCTTCAGCGACGGGAGCGTGATGCTCCAGAACTGCCGGAAGGCGCCGGCGCCGTCGACGGTGGCCGCCTCGTAGTACTCGCGCGGGACGGCCTGCATCGCGGCGAGCAGGATCAGCGCGTTATAGCCGGTCCAGCGGAAGTTGACCATCGTCGCGATCGCGATGTGGCTCCAGAACGGGTCCTTGTGCCAGGCGATGGGGTCGAGGCCGATGCTCGTGAGGATGTTGTTCACGAGGCCGTGGTTGTCGCCGAACATGTTGCTGAAGATGAGCGCGACGGCCACCGGGGCCATGACGTACGGGAGCAGGACGCTCATCCGCCAGAACGTCTTGGCTCGGATGTTGCGGTCGAGCATGGCGGCGATGAACATCGCGAGGATGAGCTGCGGCACCGAGGAGAGCAGGAAGATGCTGAAGGTGTTGCGCAGGGCCGTCCAGAAGTCCGCCTGCGACAGGATCCAGATGTACTGGTCGAAGCCGACGAAGGTGCCGGAGTTGCGGATCAGGTCCCATTCCTGGAACGAGATCACCGCGGTGTAGACGATCGGGAAGAGTCCCGTGATCGCGAACAGGATGAAGAACGGCGAGATGTAGAGGTAGGGCGAGACCTTCAGGTCCCACCGGCTGAGCCTGTGGGAGAAGGACAGCACGCGCGGCTGGCGTTCGGCCTGCGGCCGGTCGGCCGGCCCGGATGCCGTGGGGCGGGTTTCGGTCGAGGTCACCGGTCGCTCCGATTCGGGTGTCGAGGTGTGGTGGGGTGAGCGGAGCGCGCACGGGCCGGGGGGAGACCCGCGCGCGCTCCGCTGCTCAGTGAGACCACGTCCCGGCGAGAGGACGTGACCGTCAGTGTCGGCCTAGAAGGCCTCGACCTCGGCGACGAACGTGTTCCACGACGTCTCCGCGTCCTCGACACCGTCGAAGACTCGGGTGATGGCGTCCTGGAGCGCGGTGTTGTACTTGAAGTAGTCCGCGCTCTTGAACGGGGTGACCTCGATCGCCTCGGACCGCTCGGCGAAGATCTGACCCGTCGGGGCGTTGTTGAAGAACTCGTTGGTCGCATCGACGATGGACGGCGCGCTCTGCGCGTCGACCGCGCTGGGGAAGGCGCCGACGTTGACGAACGTCTTCTCCTGCTGCTCGGGAGCGGTCAGCCAGTCGGCCAGCTTGAGCGCCTCATCGACGTTCTTGCCGTTGGCCGGGACGGTCAGGTACGAGCCGCCCCAGTTGCCGCCGCCGTTGGGGAACGCGTTGGCGATCTCCCAGCCGGTGACCTCGGGCGCGTTGCCCGAGATGATGCCGAGCATCCACGGCGGGCACAGCATCGCGGCGAACTCACCGTTGGCCATCGACGCGTTCCAGTCGTCGGACCACTGGCCCGAGTAGGCCGAGTTCGGGATGCCGCGCTCGACGACGAGGTTGTACGCAGCCTCGATCTCGGGGTTGGTCGTGGCGACGACGGTGCCGTCCGGCTCGTCGTACGGGAACTCGATCTGGTTGACGATGCCCTGGAACGTCGAGTTCGCGGAGTCGATCATCGGCTTGCCGGTGGCGGTGCGGTACTGGTCGGCCAGGTCGAAGAAGGTGTCCCAGTCGCCGTCGATCGCCGCGGCGACGTCTTCCGGCGTCGACGGGAGGCCGGCGGCCGAGAACAGGTCGGCGCGGTAGCAGACGGCCTGCGGGCCGATGTCGGTGCCGAAGCCGACGAGGCGGCCGTCAGCGTCGGTCGCAGCCTCTTCCTTCCACTCGACCCAGCGGCCCTTGGCACTGTCGGGCACCTCGGCGAGAAGGTCGGAGTACTGCATGGCCTCGGCGAACCAGTCGACCTCGACCGCTTCGATGTCGGCGAGGCCCTCCTTGCCGAGCTTCGAGAAGAAGTTCGCGCGGGCGTCGTCGGTGATCGCGGCCTTGTTGTGGACGATCTTGATATTCGGGTTCTCGTCCATGTACTCCTGCAGGAGCTCATCGTCGTACCCGAAGTCGTTGAACGTGGCGAGGGTCAGCGTGATCTCGCCGTCTTCGCCGCCGGCGTCGTTGTTGTCGCCGCCACCGGCACAGCCGGCGAGGACGATGGCCGAAGCCGAGAATGCGGCGATTGCCACAGCGCTTCTGCGGAAGGCGCGTGCGTTCACTGTCACTCCTTTGTGTTGTCAGGGTCGTGTGTGTGTTGCAGGACCGGCGCGGACGGGTGCCGTGCCGTGGCGTTCGTGGGAGCGTTCCCACCGAACGAGACGCAACGCTATGGGATCGCTCCCACGATGTCAAGGGAGCGCTCCCACGGTTCGGTCACAGTTGCGTCACAGTGCTTTCGCATCGCGCACTCGGTCGTGAATCCGGCCTAACGGCTGCGAAGTGCGCGACTCGAAACGACCAGCGGACGGGTCAGCGGGAGCGGGGAAACGCCGGATGCGGGGGCCGTAGACTGGAGGGGACCCCTGCCCGCGACATCCGGCGTTCCGACTCCTCGCTGCGCTCGTCGCTCAACGACCGATCAGCTGCGGCCTCCGGCCGCCAGGAGGATCCTGATGCCCACCATCGTCGTCGACGTCATGCCCAAGGCCGAGCTTCTGGACCCCCAGGGGAAGGCCGTCTCCGGCGCGTTCGCCCGTCTCGGGGTCGCGGACTTCAGCTCCGTGCGCATCGGAAAGCGGTTCGAGCTCACCGTCGAGGGCGAGGTCACCGACGAGGTCCTCGCCGAGGCGAAGCGCGTCGCCGACGAGATCCTCTCGAACTCGGTGATCGAGGACGTCGTCGGCGTCGAGGTGGTGGAATGACCGCCCGCATCGGGGTCATCACCTTCCCCGGCTCGCTCGACGACCGCGACGCGCAGCGCGCGATCCGCATCGCCGGCGCGGAGCCCGTCGCCCTCTGGCACGGTTCGCACGACCTCGACGGCGTCGACGCGCTCGTCCTGCCCGGCGGCTTCAGCTACGGCGACTACCTGCGCGCGGGCGCGATCGCGGCGCTGGCGCCCATCATGTCGGAAGTGAAGGATGCCGCGGCCAAGGGCATGCCCATCCTCGGCATCTGCAACGGCTTCCAGATGCTCGTCGAGGCGCACCTGCTGCCTGGCGGCCTGATCCGCAACGCGCACCAGCAGTTCGTGCGCCGCGACCAGAAGCTGCGCGTCGAGAACAACGACACCGCGTGGACCAGCGATTTCGCCTCCGGCCAGGAGATCGTCATCCCCCTGAAGAACGCGGACGGCGGCTACATCGCCTCCGAGTCCGAGCTCGACCGCCTCGAGGGCGAGGGCCTGGTGGCCTTCCGCTACCTCGGCGTGAACCCGAACGGGTCGCTGCGCGACATCGCGGGCATCGCCAACGAGCGCGGCAACGTCGTCGGCCTGATGCCGCACCCCGAGCACGCCGTCGAGCCGGGCTTCGGCCCCGACACCACCGCCGCGATGCGGTCGGGCGTCGACGGCCTGTCGTTCTTCACGGCGGCGATCGCCGCCGTGGTGGGCGCGGCCGCCTGACGCGTTTCGTCTCGCTTCGCTTGCTCAACGATCGCAACCCCGGTCGCTGCGCCTGTCGAAGCGCGCGGGGCTCAGACCGTGCCGGCAGGCGGCCAGACGCCGATGATGAGCGCCATCACCAGGATGGTGACGAGCTCGTGCGCGATGTTCAGGACGGTCAGCGACGACGGGCGTCCCTCGAACGCGTCGTGCGTGATGAACCGCGCCGCGGTGAAGCCCGCCCACAGGATGAGCCCCGTCAGCACCGCCGCCCACAGGTAGCTGCCGCCGTAGAAGTGCCATGCAATCGACGAGGCGCCGGCCAGCACCCACGCGGTCACGAAGCTCACGATGACGGTCACCACGATCGGCACGACGGCGCTGGCACCGGGCCGGTCCATGTCGACATTCGCGAGCTTCGCCCAGCGCGTGCCGAACACCTTCGGCGTGTACCAGATCGAGCCGACGACCATGCTCGACGCGGTCGCGATCAGTACGGCCCAGTAGTTGATCTCGGGAACCATCTCCGCCTCTCCGGCGCCGCCCGCGGTTGATCTCGTGCTGCCTCCTCGGTGGGATGCCGATCGGGCCGCGGCGCCCGTTCGACGCGAGCGTAGCGCCGGGCGGCGGCCCCGGTCACGCACCCCGCCGGTAGCGTGGACAGCGTGAGCAGTGGCATCCGGAATCTCGTCGTCAGCGTCCCCACCGAAGAACTCGCCGCGGATCTCGGAGAAGTCCCCGCCGGAGTGGAGCTGGTGGTGTGGCCGATGGATGCCGCGGCCCCGCGTGATCGCTTCGACATCGTCGTGCCGCCCTACATGTCGATGGCGAAGGTGCTCGAGCGCCTCGAGGGCATCGAGGTGGGCCTGGTGCAGGGCCAGTCAATCGGGTTCGACGGCGTCGCCGACATCCTGCCCGAGGGCCTCACGTTCGCCAACGCCGCCTCGGTGCACGAGACGTCGACGGCCGAGCTCGCCGTCGGTCTCGCCATCGCCGCGCAGCGCCACCTCGACGACTTCGCACGCGACACCGCGGCCGGGCGCTGGGCGCCCGTCTTCGCGCAGAGCCTCGCGGACCGCCGCGTGCTGCTGCTCGGCTACGGCGGGGTGGGCAAGGCGGTGGCCGCCCGCCTGGCGCCGTTCGAGGTGGAGCTGACCCCGGTCGCCTCCCGGGCGCGCGAGGAGGACGGCATGGCGGTCCACGGCGTCGACGAGCTCCCCGACCTCCTCCCCCACGCCGAGATCGTGATCGTGACCCTCCCCGGCGGCGAATCCACCCAGGGCCTCGTCGACGACGCGTTCCTGTCGGCGCTGCCCGACGGCGCTCTGCTCGTCAACGTCGGCCGTGGCACGATCGTCGACACCGACGCCCTCGTCGACCACGTGCGCCGCGGGCGCATCCGCGCGGCGCTGGACGTCACCGACCCCGAGCCGCTGCCCGAAGGGCACGAGCTCTGGGGCCTGCCCGGCGTCCTCATCGCGCCGCACGTCGGCGGGGCGTCCAGCGCGATGCGCCCGCGGGTGGCGAAGCTGGTGCGCACGCAGATCGAGCGGCTGGCGGCAGGCGAGCCTCCGCTCAACGTCGTGCTCGGCGGCTGAGCCCGATCAGCCGTCGGCCCCGATCAGCCGCCGGTCCGCCGCCGCGCCCGTCGCCCCCCTTCAGATCTGCGCCGCTGTGGGGTAGACCCGAAGGGACGGAAGGTGGTGCGATGAAGGACTCGCCGGCAGCGGACCGGACACCAGGAGTGGAGCGGCTCTCGACTTCGACGTGCTGGGAATACGTGCAGGAGGCCCAGCTCGGCCGCCTTGCGGTGATCAACGCCGACGGCGCGCCGGACATCTTTCCGGTGAACCACCTCGCTCATGGGGGCGCGCTGTTCATCCGCACGGCGCGGGACCCGAAGCTGATGCACATCGCCCACCACCCGATGGTGGCGTTCGAGGTGGACGGCCGGCGCGACGATTTCTACTGGAGCGTCGTGATCAGGGGCAACGCGGAGCGGGCGACCCGTGAGGACGAGCTCCGCGACAGCGGCGTTCGCAACCTGGCGTCGTGGAGCCCGACCATGAAGCTCTTCGCGATCAAGATCATCGCGCACTCGGTCACGGGCCGGAGGTTCCCCGCCGACCTCGCCCACGCCGACCGGCTCATCGCGTTCGAGGGCGACGCCGCGCCGAGCGCGCCGCAGGAGCCTTCATCGCGCATCCGCGGCGAGCGGCCCGCTCCGATCCCGCACTTCGTGCCCCGCACGGGTGCGAATCCGGTGCTCCCCGACGCAGAGCCCGAGCGCTGACCGGCGCCGGTGTCCACTCGGGCTGGTCAGGCGGTGAACACCGTGTGCACGTCGCCGACGATCTCGCCGCCGAGCGCGGTCAGTTCCATGAGCACGGCGGTTCCGACGACGACGCCGCCCAGCGAGGCGACGAGCTCGTGCGCGGCGACGAGCGTGCCGCCGGTCGCGAGCACGTCGTCGACCAGCAGCACCCGCGTCCCTTCGGCGATGTCGTCGTGCGCCTCGATCGTGGCGGTGCCGTACTCCAGCGCGTAGGTGACGGATGCCGCGGGCAGGGGCAGCTTGCCGGCCTTGCGGATCGGCACCAGGCCGACGCCGGCCTCCATCGCGACGGCGCCCGCGAGCAGGAACCCGCGTGCCTCGACCCCCGCGACGACGTCGAACGACCCCTCGAATGGGGCGATCATCGCGTGGATGACGGTGCGGAGGGCGCGCGCGTCTGCCAGCAGAGGCGTGATGTCGCGGAACAGGACCCCCGGCTCGGGGTAGTCGGGGATCGTCCGGATGAGCGATTCGGCGCGAGTGAGGGCTTCGGACAGCACCCGCCCACCCTACGCCGGTCCTCGAATGAGGATGGTTGCCGAGATGGGGAGCGGATCCGCGCCCGCGCTCCGCAATCGGGCCCAGCTCCTCAGTTGAGGACGGGACGTCGTGGGTGCGCAACGAGACTGTAAGCGCTTGCAGTACACTGACGGGATGACTTCCGCAGACACCGTCGAGCGCACGGACGCGTTCCTTGCCTCCATCGGCGGCGAATGGTGGCGCACCGCCGTCATCTACCAGATCTACCCCCGTTCCTTCGCGGATGCCTCGGGCGACGGCATCGGCGACCTCCCCGGCATCACCGCGCACCTCGATGACCTCGAGAGCCTCGGCATCGACGCGATCTGGCTGAGCCCCTTCCAGCGCTCGCCCCAGAAGGACGCCGGCTACGACGTCAGCGACTACTGCGATGTCGACCCGCTCTTCGGCACCCTGGCCGACTTCGACACGATGCTGGCCGCGGCGCACGAGCGCGGCATCCGTGTGATCGTCGATCTCGTCCCGAACCACTCCTCCGACCAGCACGAGTGGTTCCAGCAGGCCCTCGCTTCCGCCCCCCACAGCGCGGAGCGCGCGCGGTACATGTTCCGCGACGGCAAGGGCGAGCACGGCGAGCTGCCGCCGAACAACTGGGAGTCCGTCTTCGGCGGCCCGGCGTGGACGCGCGTGGTCGAGGCCGACGGCACCCTCGGGCAGTGGTACCTGCACCTCTTCGACTCGTCGCAGCCCGACTTCGACTGGTCGAACGAGGAGGTCCGCGAGGAGTTCCGCCGCGTGCTGCGCTTCTGGCTCGACCGCGGTGTGGACGGCTTCCGCGTCGACGTCGCCCACGGCCTCGTCAAGGCCGAGGGCCTTCCCGACTACATCCCCGACCCCGAGGCCGGCTCGATGGGCGGCGAAGAGGAGAACGTCCCCTACTGGGGCCAGGACGCCGTGCACGAGGTGTACCGCGACTGGCGCAAGATCATGGAGGAGTACCAGGGCGACCGCGCCCTGGCCGCCGAGGCGTGGCTGCCCACCGCTGAGCGCACCGCGCAGTGGGTGCGTGCCGACGAGATGCACCAGGCCTTCAACTTCCCGTACCTGTCGACCGAGTGGAACGCCGCCGACCTCCGCGAGGTCATCGACGTGTCGCTGCGCGCGTTCCCGGGTGTCGGCGCCCCCAGCACGTGGGTGCTCTCGAACCACGACGTCGTGCGCCACGCCTCGCGCCTGGCGCTGACCGCCGAGAACCCGCAGGGGCACGGCATCGGGCCGGAGTCGCCCGGCCAGCCCATCCCCGAGGTCGGCCTCGCCCGCGCCCGTGCGGCCACGACGCTGATGCTCGCCCTCCCCGGCTCGGCCTACCTCTACCAGGGTGAGGAGCTCGGCCTTCCCGAGGTCATCGACATCCCCGGTGAGGCGCGGCAGGATCCCACCTGGTTCCGCACGAACGGCGAGCGCTACGGCCGCGACGGCTGCCGCGTTCCGATCCCGTGGACCGCCGATGCCCCCGCCTACGGCTTCAACAGCACCGGCGCCTCGTGGCTGCCCCAGCCCGCCGAGTGGGCGACGCTCGCCCGTGACGCGCAGGCGGGCGTGGAGGGCTCCACCCTCGAGCTCTATCGCACGCTCCTCGCCGAGCGTCGCGCCCGCGCCCTCGGCGCGGGGTCGCTGGAGTGGATCGCCGGCTTCGGCGACGACGTCGTGGCATTCCGCAACGGGGATGTCTCGGTCATCGCGAACACCGGTTCCACGCCCGTGACGCTGCCGGACGGTATCGTGATCGCGTCGAGCGGTCCTCTCACCGGTGGGCGGGTGCCGGGCGACACGACGGTGTGGCTCGAGACCGCCTGAGCTGCGGCATCCGTCCAGCCAATGGACCCCGCCCCTCTCCGTCGAGTCGGCGTACCTGCACGCGACACGCCACGCGTGTCGTACAGCTACGCCGACTCGACTGCGGGGAACGAGAAGAAGGTACGGTGACGACGTGGTCAGCATCGACGAGGTCGCCCGCGCGGCGGGCGTGTCGACGGCGACCGTCTCGCGAGCACTGAGCGGGCGCGGCCACGTCTCCGTCGCGGCCAAGGCCAAGGTCGAGGCCGCCGCGAAGAGCCTCGGCTACGTCGTCTCGGCGTCGGCGTCGAGCCTCGCGTCGGGGCGCACGCGCAACATCGGCGTGCTGGTGCCGTTCCTCGACCGCTGGTTCTTCTCGACGGTGCTGAGCGGCATCGCCTCGGCCCTGATGCGGCGCGGCTACGACATCACGCTCTACAGCCTCACGGCCGACCGCGCCGAGCGCCACGACATCTTCGACACCTTCCTGCGGCGCCAGCGCGTGGACGGGGTCATCGCGATCTCGCTCGAGCTCGGCGAGGAGGAGACCGAGCGCCTCGTCGAGCTGGACCTGCCGGTGATCGCGATCGGCGGGCCGAACCCGCACCTGACCACCCTGACGGTCGACGACGTCGCGGTGGCGCGCCTGGCGACCGAGCACCTGCTCGCGCTCGGCCACCGCGAGATCGCCCACATCGGCGCGAGTCCCGAGTTCGACATCGACTTCCACATCCCGACGCGCCGGCGGCAGGGATTCGAGCAGGCGCTGGCGGATGCCGGAATCCCGGTCCGTCCGTCGCTCTTCGAGCCGGCCGACTTCACGATCGAGGGCGGCTTCCGCGCGGCCAAGCAGCTGCTCGGCCAGCCGGGCGGGCGGCCCACGGCGATCTTCGCGGCATCCGACGAGATGGCGATCGGGGCGCTGCTGGCCGCGCGCGACCTGGGCTACCGCGTGCCCGAGGATCTCTCGGTGATCGGGATCGACGGGCACGAGCTCGGCGAGTTCTTCCGTCTGACGACGGTCGACCAGTTCCCGCTCGGTCAGGGCGAGCGCGCCGCCGATGCGATCCTCGAGGCGCTGGAGGCGCCCGACTCCGAGAGCCCGACGCACCGCCCGGGCGAGCTGCCGTACGAGCTGATCGTCCGCGGGTCCACCGCCCGTCTGGCGCAGTGATCAGGCGCCGGAGAATCCAGAGGTGACCGCCCCCGATGCCCTTGCGCGTGCGACCGCTGCGCGCAACGGGGTGGCGGTCCTCTTCATCGCGAACGCGCTCGTGTTCGCCACGATCGTCACGCGCTACCCGGAGCTCAAGGACCGGTTCGGCCTCACGGAGCTGACCTTCGGCCTGATGGTCGCGTGCGGTCCAGTCGGGTCCGTGGTGGGCAGCGTGATCGCGGGCCGGCTGGTGGCCAGGCTCGGCGCGGTGCCGGTCGCCGTGACGTCTTCCGCGATCCTGGGCGGACTGCTGGTGACGGCCGGCTTCGCCGGCACGCCGATCCTCTTCGCCATGGTGCTGTTCGTCATCGGGTTCGCAGACGCCACCGGCGATGTCGGCAACAACGCACAGGGACTGGCCATCCAGCGGATGATGGGCCGATCGATCATCAACGGCCTGCACGGCGCGTGGAGCGCCGGGGCGATCGCCGGTGCGCTGCTCGGCGCGCTGGCGCTGCAGCTCGGGATGCCCATCTACGTCCACCTGCCCGTCATGGGGTTCGTCATCATCGTCGGCAGTCTCGGTGCCTTGCCGTTCGTGCGACTGCGCACGACGCCGGCACCGCCCTCGGCCACGTCGAACGCCCATCGGCCCGGCCGCCTCAGCGCGCTTCTGGTCGCCGCGTGCGCCATCGCCGCGATCGGCGCCTTCCTCGAGGACGTCGGCTCGACCTGGGGCGGGGTGTACGTGGTCTCCGAGCTCGGCGCCGGTGTCGCCGAAGCGGCGATCCCGTTCGCCGCCCTGATGGGCGCGCTCACGCTGGGCAGATTCGCCTCCGATGCGCTCGTCGACCGGATCGGCGCCGTCGCCACGCTCCGCCTCGGCGCCGTGGCCGCCCTCGTCGGGCTGATCGCCGTCGTCGTCGCTCCGCAGACCTGGGTGGTCGCTTTCGGCCTGGGCCTGCTGGGGCTCGGCATCGCCCCGATGATCCCGCTCGCGATGGACGCCGCCGACCGCGCGCCCGGCCTCGAGCCGGGAACGGGCCTCGCCGCGGCGGCGACGGTGATGCGGGTGGGTCTGCTCGCCGCGCCGCTCGTGGTCGGCGCCGTCGCGGAGTGGACGGGGCTGCGGATCGCGATCGCCGCCTGTTTGCTGGTACCCGTGGCGGCATTCCTCCTCGCGGGGCGACTGCGCACTCGGGAACCACTCGTCGTCGCTGACATGGCCGACCTCGATCGCTGATCCGAGGGGCCCCGGCTGAGCGGCGATCGCCCACGGCGCCACCGTCGACCGGCGGTGCGGAAGAAAGCCGCGGGGATATTGTCGTATCCGAGCCTCGCCGTTCGTGGACTTGGTACGCGGCCCCGTCCGGGAGTCGCAGCGGAGGAGCCACGCTCGTCCGGATGAGAGGAGACGACATGCCGAACTATCTGATCGCATTCAACGACGAGTGGGTGCCGCTGCACACCGCCGAACAGCTGCGCAGCAAGAGTGAAGCCTCGCAGGCACTGCTGGAGGAGATGAAGGACGCCGGCGTCTTCCTCTTCGCCGAGGGCGGGATCGATGCCTCGACCGCGGTCTGCAGCGTCGTCAGCGAGAACGGCAAGCCCGTCTTCACCGATGGGCCGTACGTCGAGACGAAGGAGCACCTCGGCGGGTTCACCGTCGTGAACGTGGCCGACGACGACGCCGCCCGCTACTGGGCCGGACGGCTGGCCGTCGCCCTGGACTGGCCCCAGGAGGTGCATCGCTTCCCCTCGGACATGGCCGAGATCGAGGAGCGGCACGCGTCCGTGGGCTGAGCGACATGGTCCTCCACCCGGTCCATGATCGACCCCGCGAAGGGGCCCCTGCGCATCGCACGCACCTCGCGGTGGACGCGGCTTCGATCGGGCGCTGCGGGAGTCGTGACCGGATCCGCCGCTGACGAGGCGATCGCCCGCGCCCACCGCGAAGAGTGGGCGCGGGTGGTCGCCGGCCTCGCCCGCCGCTTCGGCGACCTCGACCTCGCCGAGGACGCGGCTGCCGAGGCGTTCGTGGCCGCCGTGGAGCGGTGGCCGCAGGACGGGGTGCCCCCGAACCCCGGCGCGTGGCTGACCACGACCGCGGCGCGCAAGGCGATCGACCGGCTGCGGCGTGAGTCGCGTCGCGACGACAAGCACAGGGCGGCGCAGATGCTGGTGGACGACACTCCCCCAAGGCCGACGGGACCGGTGGACGACGACCGGCTTCGGCTGGTCTTCACCTGCTGTCATCCTGCACTGGCCATGGAGGCTCGGGTGGCACTCACCCTTCGGCTGCTGGGCGGACTCACGGTCGGCGAGATCGCCCATGCCTTCTTCGTGCCCGAGACCACCATGGCTCGGCGGATCACCCGCGCGAAGGCCAAGATCGCGGCGACGCGCATCCCCTACCGGGTGCCCTCGGCAGCCGACATCCGCGATCGGATCGCCGGTGTGCTCGGGGTGGTCTACCTGATCTTCAACGAGGGCTATCTGGCGACCACCGGCGACGACCCGCTGCGGGTGGACCTGACCGACGAGGCGATCCGCCTCGGCCGGCTCCTGCGCACCCTCCTTCCCGACGAGGGCGAGGCGACGGGCCTGCTCGCACTGATGCTGCTGATCGACGCGCGGCGCAGTGCGCGCGTGTCGCACTCCGGCGAACTGGTCACGTTGGAGGAGCAGGACCGCGGCGCGTGGAACCGTGAGCTGATCGACGAGGGTCACACCCTGGTGCGGGAACGGATAGCCGCAGTCGCCGCCGGCGCGCAGCCACCGGGGCGGTACCAGCTGCTCGCCGCGATCAACGCCGTGCACACCGATGCTCCGTCCGCCCGCGACACCGACTGGTCGCAGATCGTGGCGCTCTACGACCGTCTGGTGGGCATCGATCCGTCGAGCATCGTGCGACTCAATCGCGCCATCGCGGTCGCCGAGCTGGATGGACCGGACGTCGCCCTCGCGGAGATCGACCGACTCGGCGAGACGCTGGACGGCTACCACGCGTTCCATGCCGCGCGCGCCGACCTGCTCCGCCGGCTCGGCCGCAGCGACGCGTCGCGGTCGGCGTACGACAGAGCCATCCAGCTCGCCGGCAACCCCGCCGAGCGGGCGTACCTCGTCAGGCGCCGCGACCAGCTGGTCTGGTGACCCGGCCTCCGCCGGAGCGCCGCAGTCCGTCCTGTCGCACGTCGACGAGGACGGACGGCGGCCGCCGGACCCCACGGATAGGCTCGACCCCATGACCCTCGACCTCGAAGCGATCTACGTCGATCTGCACCGGCATCCGGAGCTGTCCTTCCAGGAGACCCGGACGGCAGGGGTGATCGCGCAGCACCTGACAGCGCTCGGCATCGAGTTCGAGGAGGGGATCGGCAAGACCGGCATCGCCGCGCGGATCTCCAACGGTGACGGGCCGGTCGTGTGGCTGCGCGCCGACATGGATGCGCTGCCGGTGCCCGAGCAGACCGGCCTCGAATACGCGAGCACCGCGCGCGGCACCGACCCCGCCGGCAACGACGTGCCGGTGATGCACGCGTGCGGCCACGACATGCATGTCACCGCGCTGCTCGGCGCGCTCGAGCGTCTCGTCGCCGCCAAGGACGAATGGTCCGGCACGATCGTCGCCGTCTTCCAGCCCGCCGAGGAGTACGGCGCGGGGTCGCAGGCGATGATCGCCGACGGCGTGCTCGACCGCTTCCCGAAGCCCGACATCGTGCTCGGCCAGCACGTCACCCCGCTGCCCGCGGGCACCATCGGCGTGCGCAGCGGCACCCAGATGGCGGCATCCGACGGCCTGACCGTCACGCTGCTCGGCCGCGGCGGACACGGCTCGCGCCCGCAGGCGACGATCGACCCCGTGGTGATGGCCGCCGCCACCGTCATGCGCCTCCAGACGATCGTCTCGCGCGAGGTCGACCCCCGCGACGTCGCCGTCGTCACCGTCGGCTCGATCCACGCGGGTCTGAAGAACAACATCATCCCCGCCGAGGCCAGGCTCGAGCTCAGCCTGCGCTACCCCGACGACGAGGCCCGCAACCGCGTGCTCGAGAAGGTCGAGCGGATCGTGCGGGCCGAGGCCCAGGCATCCGGAGCCGAGCAGCCGCCCGTGATCGCCGTCGACCACTCGCTCCCTCCCACCATCAACGACGTCGACGCCACCGCGCGCCTGACCACCGCCTTCGACGCGGCCTTCGGCGAAGGCACCGTCATCGACCCCGGCATGTTCACCGGCAGCGAAGACGTGTCGTGGTTCGCCCGCGAGGCGGGCGCGCCGCTGGTGTTCTGGTTCTGGGGCGGCGTCGACCCGGCGAAGTTCGCCGAGGCGCTGGCCGCGGGAACCGTCGAGCGCGACATCCCGACGAACCACTCGCCGTTCTTCGCGCCGGTCCTCCAGCCCACGCTCGGCCGCGGGGTCGACGCGCTCGTGGTCGCCGCACGCGAGTTCCTGGGCGCTCCCACGGCCTGACAGGGGACGGATGCCGCGACCCGCGGCGCGCGGCCGACCCGCGGCGCGCGGCCGGCCCGCGGCGCGCGGCCGGCCCGCGGCTCGTAGCCGGCCCGCGGCTCGCAGCCGGCCGCGGCCCCGGCCGCCGGAAGCCTAGGGCTCGGTCGGATGCCGCGAACACGCGGCATCCGGCTCCTCCCGTTCGCGGGCGTCCGCGTGGCGCTGGCCGGAGACGAGCCCCGGGAGCCCCCGGTGGCCGTCGGTCGTGAACACCAGCACGATCGAGACCACAGCGAACACGCCCGCTACGAAACCCCACGCACCGGGCATGGAGCTGAGTACGAGGTAGCCGCCGATGCCGCCGGCCCAGCGGAGGAAGCGGGCGAGGCCGGTCGGAAGGGGTCCGCCGGCGAAGCGCAGCTGCACCGCGTGGTCGCCGATCGTCGCGCCGGTGGCGAGCGTGACGGCGAGCCACACCACGACGGTCACCATCCCGCCGACCAGACTCGCGGCCGAGCCGTCGCGCACCGCGGCGTCGGCGCCGAACAGGTACAGAAGGAGCTGCACTCCGACCACGACCGACATGGTGAGCACCCACGCGGCGAGCGCATCGCACAGCATGCCGAGGAGGCGGCGGCCGCGGGTGACCGGCTGCGGCAGATCGGCGTCGGGCAGCCGCGGCGATCCCCGGTGGCGGCGCGGTACGAGCAGGCCCAGCAGCGAGCCGAGCACCGCGCCCAGCGTGTTGGTGAGCAGGTCGTCGACGTCGAACACCCGGTAGGCGCACGGGTAGAGGCCCCAGACGCCGGTGTACTGGGTGAGCTCGACGAAGCCCGACAGCACGACGCCGGCGACCACGGCGGTGATGATGCCGCGGCCGCCGAGCACGCGGAGGAATAAGCCGAGCGGCACGAACAGCAGCACGTTCAGCAGCAGCTGGAGCACCGCGGGGTCGGTCGCCGCCGCCGTCCCGCGGCGTGCGATCGCGCCGCGGATGTCGTCGGCGATCGCCGTGACGTCGAAGTTGACGCCGGCGCAGCGGATCGAGTCGGGGTCGGGCAGCGGCAGGAGCGTGTAGGTCCAGACCGCCATCACGTAGATCAGGGCGGCGCCCCACAGCACGAACCTGCCGAAGCCGAAACCGCCGCGCCGACGGTAGCTGAGGGCGACGAAGGGCACGAACAGCAGCACGCCGACGACCACGCCGAGGGTGATCGCGAGCACGCCGAGGATGATCTGCTCGTCCACGCTTCGAGTGTCCCAGAGGAGGGCCGCATGGATTTCGTGAGGATGCTCGTCCGGAGGGGTCCTCACGAACTCCTCACGAGTAACCTGGCCCGCCGTGACGAACGAAACCCGGGAGCCGTCGGTCGACGAGGCGCCGATGGCCAAGCGCCTGATCCTCGGCGACCCCCTCGCGTCCACCGACTCCGAGGAGCACCTGCTGCCGAAGAAGCGGGCGCTGCCGATCTTCGCCTCCGACGCGCTGTCGTCGGTCGCCTACGCGCCGCAGGAGCTCCTGCTCATCCTGCTGACCGGAGGCCTCGCCTTCCTGGCATTCGCCCCGTGGGTCGCCGCGGCCGTCGTCGTGCTCCTCATCGTCGTCGTGGTCAGCTACCGGCAGCTCATCAAGGCGTACCCGTCGGGCGGCGGCGACTACGAGGTCGCGCGCAAGAACCTCGGCGAGGTCCCCGGCGTGATCGTCGCATCGGCGCTGCTCGTGGACTACGTCCTGACCGTCTCGGTGTCGGTCGCCTCAGGCGTCGACAACATCATCTCGGCGCTGCCGGGCCTCAACCCCTTCCGCGTCGAGCTCGCCGTCGGCTTCGTGATCCTCATCGTCGTCATCAACCTCCGCGGAGTGCGCGAGGCGTCGCGGGCGTTCGCCATTCCGACATACGTCTTCATCGGGTCGGTGGCCGTCATGATCGTCGTCGGGCTCTTCCAGACGTTCACCGGCAACACGCCCGTGGCCTCCAGCGCCCAGTACGCCGTCGAGGCGCAGAGCGTCACGCAGGCCGCCGTCATCCTGCTGATCCTGCGCGCGTTCTCGAGCGGCTGCTCCGCCCTCACCGGCGTCGAGGCGGTCTCGAACGGCGTGCAGGCGTTCCGGCAGCCGAAGGTGCGCAACGCGCAGACGACGCTCGCCCTGATGGGCGGCATCGCCATCCTGCTGTTCGCGGGCCTGACCGCGCTCGCTCTCGTGTCGGGCGTGCACTACGCCGAGAACCCGTGCGACCTCATCGGGTTCGACTGCGCGAACAACCCGCAGCCGAGCCTCATGGCGCAGGTGTCGTCGGCCGTCTTCGGCATGAACTCGATCCCGTTCTTCATCGTCCAGGCCGCCACCGCGGTGGTCCTGCTGCTGGCGGCCAACACCGCCTTCAACGGCTTCCCCCTGCTGGGCTCGGTGCTCGCCCGCGACGGGTACGCGCCGAAGGCCCTCAACACCCGCGGCGACCGGCTCGTGTACTCCAACGGCATGATCGTCCTCGGCCTCGTCGCCATCGGCGTGCTGATCGTCTACCAGGCGAACCTCACGAACCTCATCCAGCTCTACATCATCGGAGTGTTCACGTCCTTCACGCTCGGCCAGATCGGCATGATCCGGCACTGGCGCCGGGGACTGCGCGAGCTCGGGGCACGGCCGGCCGACCAGAAGGGCGGCAAGGCCTTCCGCGACGAGCTCTTCAGCTATCGCAAGGGACTCGTCATCAACTCGCTCGGCGCCATGATGACGGCATCCGTCCTGATCATCGTCACGATCACGAAGTTCACGCACGGCGCCTGGCTCGTCTTCCTGGCGATCCCGGTGCTGTCGTTCCTCATGATCGGCGTGCACCGCTACTACCGCGACGTCGAGCACGAGATCGAGATGGACGACAAGACCCACTTCGGGTCGTCGGGGGACGTCGCCCTCATCCTCGTCAACAAGCTGCAGAAGCCGGTCGTCAAGGCGGTCGACTACGCGCTGGCGGCGAAGCACGACAAGACGTTCGCGGTGCACGTCTCGGTGACGAAGGAGGACGCGGCCGCTCTCGAGCAGGAATGGCGCGAGCACCGGATGCCGATCCCGCTGAAGATCATCGAGTCGCCGTACCGCACCTACGCGAGCCCGATCGCCGAGTTCGTCAAGAGGTACCGCGAGCAGCACGGGTCCTCCGTGGTCACCGTCTACCTGCCGCAGTACATCGTCGGCCACTGGTGGGAGTCGCTCCTGCACAACCGGCGCGCGCGTCGCATCGCGCAGCAGCTCATGCTCGTGCACGGGGTCTCGATCACGCTCGTGCCGTGGCTGCTGGACTCGTCCGAGCTGATCTACGGGCGACGGTCCCGTACCCTCCCCGGCGACGATCGCGCCGGCCGCGGCGCGGCGCCCGAGGTGCACCGCGTGGGCAGGCGTGCGATGCGGCCGGCGGGTCCGCCGGTGACCGAGGTCGCGGCATCCGAGTCCCCGAAGGCCTGATCGCCGCCGCCTGATCGCCGCCGCCTGATCGCCTGGTCACCGCTCCGCTGAAGTGTCACGACACGCGGCGACCCGCCCCGCGATCCCGCAGTTCGTGACACCCGAGGGCGGCCGCTGCGGGAGAAGTGTCACGACGCGCGGCGACCCGCCCCGCGATCCCGCAGTTCGTGACACCGGAGAGGGCGCCGCCGCCGTGCAGGCATCCAGGCCCCGGGCGGCGGCATCCCGCATACCCTTGAAGGGTGACCGTTCCCGCCTCTGCCGCCTCCCCGGCCGCCCTCCTCGACGCCGATGCGCTGCGCGCGGACTTCCCGCTGCTCGGCCAGAAGGTCAACGGCGAGCGCCTGGTCTACCTCGACTCGGGGGCGACGAGCCAGAAGCCGCGGGCGGTCATCGACGCCGAGGTCGACTTCCTCACGCGTGCGAACTCCGCCGTGCACCGCGGGGCGCACACGCTCGCGGCCGAGGCGACCGAGCTCTTCGAGGACGCCCGCGCGACGGTGGCCGGCTTCGTGGGCGCGCGGCCGGAGCAGCTCGTCTGGACGAGCGGCGCGACGGCCGGACTCAACCTCGTCGCCTACGCGATCGGCAATGCCTCGATCGGCCGGGGCGCCCCCGCGAGCGCGCGCTTCGCCCTGCGCCCGGGCGACGAGATCGTGGTCACCGAGAGCGAGCACCACGCGAACCTCATCCCCTGGCAGGAGCTGGCGGCGCGCACCGGTGCGGTGCTGCGGCACGTCCCCGTCCGCGAGGACGGGACGCTGGACACGGATGCCGCGGCCGCCGTCATCTGCGAGCGCACGCGCGTCGTCGCCTTCACGCATGTCTCCAACGTGCTCGGCATCGTGAACCCGGTCGATCGGCTGGTGGCTCTCGCGCAGGCGGTCGGAGCCGTCACCGTGCTCGATGCGTGCCAGTCCGCCCCGCACCTGCCGCTGGACCTGCCCGCCCTGGGCGTGGACCTCGCCGTGTTCTCGGGCCACAAGATGCTCGGCCCGTACGGCGTCGGCGGGCTCTACGGCCGCGCGGACGTGCTCGCGGCGCTCCCGCCCTTCCTCACCGGCGGCTCGATGATCACGACGGTCACGCTCGATGAGGCGTCGTATCTTCCGCCCCCGCAGCGGTTCGAAGCGGGCACGCAGCCGGTGTCGCAGGCGATCGGCCTCGCCGCCGCTGTGCGCTACCTCGACCGCGTCGGCATGGATGCCGTCCACGCGCACGAGAAGGCGCTCGAAGCCCGGATGGGCGAGGGCCTGCGGTCCATCCCCGGCGTGCGGCTGCTCGGCGACCCTTCGACAAGCTCAGGGACCGGGGCCGGAAGCTCAGGGACCGGCGTGGTCGAGCGCGTCGGGCTCTGGTCGTTCGACGTGGAGGGCGTGCACGCGCACGATGTCGGCCAGTTCCTCGACGCCCGCGGCGTCGCCGTGCGCGTCGGCCACCACTGCGCGCAGCCGCTCCACCGCCGCTTCGGGCTGACCGCCTCGGTGCGCGCCTCGACCGCTCTGTACAACACCGACCACGACGTGGACGTGTTCCTCGACGCGCTCTCCGGCGTCCGCTCGTTCTTCGGAGCCGGCGCATGAACGGCCTCGAGTCGCTGTACCAGGAGCTGATCCTCGACCACTCCAAGCGCCCGCACGGCAAGGGGCTCGCCCCCGAAGCCGCCGCAGACGCTGCTCACAGCCAGCGGGTCGCGACGTCCTTCCAGCGCAACCCGATCTGCGGCGACGAGATCACCCTCCGCGTGCGCCTGTCCGACGACGGCACGATCGTCGAGGAGGTCACGTGGGACGGCGCCGGCTGCTCGATCTCGCAGGCGTCGGCGTCGATGCTCGCCGCGCTGATCGAGGAGGAGGAGCGGATGCCGCGGGCCGAGGCATCCGTCCTCGTCGAAGGCTTCCGCGAGGCGCTGCGCTCCCGCGGCGAGATCGCGCTGGACGAAGAGGTCTTCGGCGACGCCGCCGCCCTGTCGGGCGTCTCGAAGTTCACCGCCCGCGTGAAGTGCGCGATGCTCGCGTGGGTCGCGTTCGAGGACGCCGTCGCCCGCGCCTGAGACCGCGCCGGATCTCTTGATCCGACCCACAAGTGGTGAGGCGACCCGAGGACCTGGCGGCGCCCGCGCCCTGGTGCAAGACTTCGCACACCACCTGTGCGCCAGCACGCCCGGGGCGGTGGCTTGGACGGGAGGAAGTCCATGCGCAGGCAACTCATCATGGGAGCAGTGGCGGGCCTCGTCGCGGCGCTCGCGTTCGCGGGCGTGGCACAGGCCGACGACGGGGGCAGGCCGTTCACGGTCACCCTGACGGGTGCGGCCGAGGTGCCCGGTCCCGGCGATCCGGATGCGAGCGGCACGGCGTCGCTGCGGCTGAATCCGGGGCAGGGCGAGATCTGCCTCGACATCGAATGGGCGGACATCGACGGAATGGTGACGGCCGGTCACATCCACGCGGGTGAGGCCACGGTCGCAGGGCCCGTCGTGGTGCCCCTGTTCGCGGGCGGGCTCGACGGAACCGACAGCGTCAGCGGCTGCGTTGCCGCCGACCGCGGGCTCATCCTCGACATCATCCGCGACCCGGACGGCTACTACGTCAACGTCCACAGCTCGGTGTTCCCCGCCGGCGCGATCCGGGGGCAGCTGGGCTAGCGACTCTCCCTCAGGCAGCTGGGCTCGCGTCGACGAGCTCAGAGTTCTCGTGTGCCCGCGAGCAGGCACCGGAGCGAGGTCGTCTCCCGCGCGAAGCGAGACGCCGCGCGCGAGCCCTGCGCGCGAGCCTGCGCGCGTCAGGGCCGCGTGAGGGTGAGCACGGCGGGCGTTCGGATTCCGTGAGGACCGCACTGGCGGGATCGGCCTCCCGGTTGCATCGGATGCACGCCCGCGACTCGCGGGCGGACGCACGGCGCGTGTCGTGCGGCAGCACCCACCGGGAGTTCCTGTGCTCGATGTCATCTACCTCGCCACGACGATCGCGCTGTTCGCGCTCGTCGGTCTGATCGCGAAGGGAGCGGGAAGACTCGTCGCGAACGCCACCGGTCCCGCGAACCGCGGCGCGCAGCGCGGGGAGGATCGGTCATGATCTTCTTCTCGCTCCTGGCCGCGGCGCTCGGGATCGCCGCGATCGCGTACCTCGTCGTCGCCCTCGTCAAGCCCGAGCGCTTCTGATGGACGCCTCGACAGGCTCCGCGAGCGGGGTGGTGTGGACCGGCATCCTGCAGATCGCCACCGTCCTGCTCATCCTCGGACTGCTCTACCGCCCGCTCGGCGACTGGATCGCCCGCACCTACACCGCCGGCAAGGACTGGCGCATCGAGCGGGGGATGTACCGCCTGGTCCGCGTCGATCCCGCGTCCGAGCAGACCTGGCAGGCGTACGCGCGCGGCGTGCTCGCGTTCTCGCTCGTCGGCGTGCTGTTCGTCTACGCGCTGCAGCGCCTCCAGGCCGTGCTGCCGTATTCGCTCGGCCTGCCGGCCGTGCCGGAGGGGCTGGCGTTCAACACGGCGGTGTCGTTCGTCACGAATACGAACTGGCAGTCGTACTCGCCCGAACTCACGTTGGGCTACACCGTGCAGCTCGCCGGGCTCGCGGTGCAGAACTTCGTCTCGGCCGCCGTCGGAATCGCCGTGGCCATCGCCCTCGTCCGCGGGTTCGCGCGGCGCGGTGCGGCGACGATCGGCAACTTCTGGGTCGACCTGACGCGCGGGATCACGAGGCTGCTGCTGCCGCTCGCGCTGGTCTCGGCGCTGGCGCTCGTCGCCGCCGGTGTGGTGCAGAACTTCGCCGGGTTCGTCGACGTCGGCACCGTCGCCGGGGGCACCCAGTCGCTCCCCGGCGGGCCGGTCGCGTCGCAGGAGGCCATCAAGCTCCTCGGCACCAACGGCGGCGGGTTCTTCAACGCGAACTCCGCCCACCCGTTCGAGAACCCCACACCGTGGTCGAACGTGCTCGAGATCCTGCTGCTGCTGGCCATACCGGTCGCCATGCCGCGTGCGTTCGGCCGGATGGTCGGAGACGATCGCCAGGGGCTCGCGATCCTCAGCGTGATGGCGGGGATCGCGATCGTCTCGATCGCCGCGGTGACGTGGCTCGAGTCGCTCGGCCTCGGCACCGCACCGCAGCTGGCCGGCGGCGCGATGGAGGGCAAGGAGGTCCGCTACGGCATCTGGGGCTCGACCCTGTTCGCCGGCGCGACCACCCTCACCTCCACGGGCGCCGTCAACTCGATGCACGACTCCTACACCGCCCTGGGCGGCATGATCCCGATGATCAACATGATGCTCGGCGAGATCGCCCCCGGCGGGGTCGGCTCAGGGCTCTACGGCATGCTCGTGCTCGCCATCATCGCGGTGTTCGTCGGCGGCCTGCTGGTCGGGCGCACCCCGGAGTATCTCGGCAAGAAGATCGGCCCGGCCCAGATCAAGCTCGCGAGCCTCTACATCCTCGTGACGCCGGCACTCGTGCTCACGGGCACCGCGCTGAGCTTCGGCATCCCGGCCGTCCGTGCCGACCTCGAGGCCACGTCGATCTGGAACCCGGGCGTGCACGGCCTCGGCGAAGTGCTCTACGCCTTCACCTCGGCTGCGAACAACAACGGCTCGGCCTTCGCGGGACTCACCGCGAACACCCCGTGGCTCAACACGGCGCTCGGCGTCGCGATGCTGCTCGGCCGCTTCGTGCCGATGGTGCTCGTACTGGCCCTGGCCGGGTCGCTCGCGGCACAGCGCACGGTGCCCTCCACCACGGGCACGCTGCCCACGCACCGGCCGCAGTTCGTCGGCCTGCTCGGCGTCGTCGCGGTCGTGATCACCGCACTCACCTACTTCCCCGTTCTCACGCTGGGTCCCCTGGCTGAAGGGCTCGTCTGACACATGTCCACCTCCACGCTCGTTCCCGAGCCCACCCACCGCCCCGTCTCCGGCTCGAAGACTGCCGGCTCCCCCAAGGCGCCCGCGCGCGCGTTCAGCGGGGCGCAGCTCCTCCAGGCCCTCCCCGGTGCGCTGCGCAAGCTGAATCCCGCGGCGCTGTGGCGCAACCCCGTCATGTTCCTCGTCTGGGTGGGCGCCGCCCTCACCACCGTGATCGCGATCGCCGAGCCCTTCCTCGGCGGCGCCGAGGAGTCGGGCGGAACCGTCGTCCCGTCCGGCTTCACGTGGGGCATCGCCCTCTGGCTGTGGCTGACCGTGCTCTTCGCCAACCTCGCCGAGTCGGTCGCCGAGGGGCGCGGCAAGGCTCAGGCCGCGACGCTCCGCCAGACCCGCACGTCGACGATGGCGCGCCGCGTCGCCTCCTACGGTGCGGGGACGGATGCCGCGGCCCTCGACGCCGAGACGGTCGAGGTCGCATCGTCCGACCTCGCGCTCGGCGATGTCGTGATCGTGGCCGCCGGCGAGCTGATCCCCGGCGACGGCGACATCGTCCAGGGCATCGCGACGGTCGACGAGTCCGCCATCACGGGCGAGTCGGCCCCCGTCGTGCGCGAATCGGGCGGTGACCGCTCCGCGGTCACCGGCGGCACCCGGGTCCTCTCGGACCGGATCGTCGTGCGCATCACCTCCAAGCCCGGTGAGACCTTCGTCGACCGCATGATCGCGCTCGTCGAAGGGGCGAGCCGTCAGAAGACGCCCAACGAGATCGCGCTGGGCATCCTGCTGGCAAGCCTCTCGATCGTCTTCGTGATCGTCGTGCTGACGCTCAACCCCATCGCCTCGTACGCCGCGGCGCCGGTGAGCATCCCCGTGCTGATCGCACTGCTGGTGTGCCTCATCCCGACCACGATCGGCGCTCTGCTGTCGGCGATCGGCATCGCCGGCATGGACCGGCTCGTTCAGCGCAACGTGCTGGCGATGTCGGGCCGCGCGGTCGAGGCGGCGGGCGACGTGACGACGCTGCTGCTGGACAAGACCGGCACGATCACCTACGGCAACCGCCGCGCCGCGGACTTCGTCGCGCTGCCCGGGGTCGGGGAGGACGAGCTCGCGCGCGCGGCCGCCCTCTCGTCGCTGGCCGACCCGACTCCCGAGGGCGTCTCCGTCGTCGAGCTCGCCGCGCTCCGCGGCATCCGGGTCACCGAGCCCGCGGGCTCGGTGGTGGTGCCCTTCACAGCGCAGACCCGCATGAGCGGCGTCGACCTCGCCGACGGCACCCAGGTGCGCAAGGGCGCCGGCTCGGCGGTGCTCGCGTGGCTCGAGGCATCCGCCTTCGCCGTGCCGGCATCGCTGCGCGCTCAGCTCGCGAGCGAGACGGATGCGATCGCGCAGTCCGGCGGCACGCCGCTCGTGGTCGCGACCCTTCGACAGGCTCAGGGACCGGATGAGGTCGGCGAGGCACAGGTCGCCGAGCCTGTCGAAGCGCGGCTGCTCGGCGTCGTCCACCTCAAGGACATCGTCAAGGACGGCCTGCGCGAGCGGTTCGAGGAGCTGCGCGCCATGGGCATCCGCACCGTCATGATCACCGGCGACAACCCCCTCACCGCCGCGGCGATCGCGAAGGAGGCCGGCGTCGACGACTACCTCGCCGAGGCCACGCCCGAAGACAAGCTCGCGCTCATCCGGCGCGAGCAGCAGGGCGGTGCGCTCGTCGCGATGACCGGCGACGGCACCAACGACGCGCCCGCGCTCGCGCAGGCCGACGTCGGCGTCGCGATGAACACCGGCACCTCGGCCGCGAAGGAGGCCGGCAACATGGTCGACCTCGACAGCGACCCGACGAAGCTCATCGACATCGTGCGCATCGGCAAGCAGCTGCTGATCACGCGCGGGGCGCTGACCACGTTCTCGCTGGCCAACGACATCGCGAAGTACTTCGCGATCATCCCCGCGATGTTCATGGGCGTCTTCCCCGGGCTCGCCGCGCTGAACGTCATGCAGCTGAGCTCGCCGGCCTCGGCGGTGACGAGCGCGATCATCTTCAACGCCGTGGTCATCGTGTTCCTCATCCCCCTCGCATTGCGCGGCGTGACCTACCGCCCGGCGAGCGCGTCGCAGATCCTCAGCCGCAACCTGCTCGTCTACGGCTTGGGCGGCGTGATCGCCCCCTTCATCGGCATCAAGCTCATCGACCTCGTCGTGAGCCTCATCCCGGGCTTCTGAGCCCGCTCGTCAGGAGACGCACGTGTCCACTTCCACCCGCACCACCGTCCGCACCGCCGGCGTCGCCGTCCGCGCGATGCTCGTGCTCACCCTCGTGCTCGGCGTCGGCTACACCGCCCTGGTCACCGTCATCGGCCAGCTCGCCCTTCCCTGGCAGGCGAACGGGTCCGTCGTCCACGACGCCGCCGGCGAGACCGTCGGGTCGTCCCTCATCGGGCAGTCCTTCACGGATGCCTCGGGCGCGGCGTTGCCGGAGTACTTCCAGTCGCGGCCCTCTGCCGCCGGCGACGGGTACGACGCCGGCGCGTCGAGCGGATCCAACCTCGGCCCGGAGAACGCCGACCTCGTCACCGCGATCGAGCAGCGCCTTGCGGCGATGGCAGAGCTCGAGGGCGTCGCCCCGTCGGAGATCCCCGCCGATGCGGTGACCGCGTCGGGGTCCGGCCTCGATCCGCACATCAGCCCCGCGTACGCGCTGCTGCAGGTGCCGCGCGTCGCCGAAGCCCGCGGACTCGATGAGGCGGCGGTCCAGGCACTGGTCGAGACGCACGTCCAGCAGCGCGACCTCGGCTACCTCGGGGAGCCCCGGGTGAACGTGGTCGAGCTCAACCTCGCGCTCGATGCGCTGAGGTGATGATCGTGCGCGGGGTCGCAGCATCCGTCCGCCCTTCCCGGTTCGGGGCGCACGCCGAACGCCCGGGGCGCACGCGACGCGCCCGGAGCGTTCGCACCGCCCCCGGAACCGGCGCGCACGGAAGAAATAGGGTGAGCACGTGAAGCGCGGCAAGCTGCGGGTGCTGCTCGGTGCGGCGCCCGGCGTCGGCAAGACGTACGAGATGCTCGAAGAGGGCCGCCGCCTCGCCGACGACGGGCGAGACGTCGTCGTCGCGGTCGTCGAGACGCACGGGCGCGCCGCGACGGCGGCACTCACCGAGGGCATGACCGTCCTGCCGCGCACCGTGGTGTCGCACCGCGGGGTCGAGCTCACCGAGATGGACCTCGAGGGCGTGCTCGAGAGGCATCCCGAGATCGCGCTCGTCGACGAACTCGCACACACCAATGCCCCGGGCCTTCGCCACGCGAAGCGGTGGCAGGACGTCGACGACCTCCTCGACGCCGGCATCGACGTCATCACGACGGTCAACGTGCAGCACATCGAGTCGCTCGGCGACGTGGTCGAGCAGATCACGGGCGTCGCGCAGCGCGAGACGGTTCCGGATGCCGTCGTCCGAGGCGCCGACCAGGTCGAGGTGATCGACCTCTCGCCCCAGTCGCTGCGCGACCGGCTCTCGGCCGGCCAGGTCTACCCGGCGGAGCGCATCGATGCCGCGCTGTCGAACTACTTCCGGCTCGGCAACCTGACGGCGCTGCGCGAACTGGCGCTGCTGTGGCTGGCCGACGAGGTCGACAGCGCGCTGAAGAGCTATCGCGCCGAGCACGGCATCGAGGGCACCTGGCAGGCCCGCGAGCGCGTCGTCGTCGCCCTCACCGGCGGCCCGGAGGGCGAGACGCTGGTGCGACGGGGCGCACGGATCGCGGCCCGGTCGGCCGGCGGCGAGCTGCTCGCCGTCCACGTGTCGGGTCAGGACGGTCTGCGCGCGGGGGATCCCGGCGCATTGGCGGCTCAGCGGGCGCTGGTCGAGTCGCTCGGCGGCACCTACCACCAGATCGTCGGCGACGACATCCCGCGGGCGCTGGTCGAATTCGCCCGCTCCGCGAACGCGACCCAGCTCGTGATCGGCGCGAGCCGCCGCGGCAGGTTCGCCGCCGCGCTCACCGGCCCGGGCATCGGCGCGACCGTCGTGCGCGAGTCCGGTGACATCGACGTGCACATCGTGACCCATGCGGCCGCGGGCGGGCGCTTCGCGCTCCCTCGTGTCAGCGGCGGCGCGCTGAGCGTGAAGCGACGGCTTCTCGGCTTCGCGCTGGCCCTGGTCGGCGGCCCGCTCCTGACCTGGTTCCTGGTCGCGATCCGCAACGAGGACACGATCACGAGCGATGTGCTGGCCTACCAGCTGCTCGTCGTGCTGGTCGCCCTCGTCGGCGGCATCTGGCCCGCCGTGTTCGCGGCGGTCATGTCGGGCTTCACCCTGAACTACTTCTTCGTCGCGCCGTACTACACGGTCTCGGTCGCCGACCCGCGGAACGTCTGGGCGCTCATCCTCTACGTCGTGATCGCGGTGCTGGTGAGCTTCATCGTCGACCGCGCGGCCCGTGCCGCGCGCGCCGCCCGGCGCTCCGAGGCCGAGGCGGAGCTGCTGGCGAACGTCGCGGGCAGCGTGCTGCGCGGCGAGTCCGCGGTGCCGGCGCTCGTCAGCCGCACGCGCGAGTCGCTCGGGCTCGCCGGCGTGCGGCTCGTCGACGCCGACGGCACGATCCTCGCCACCGACGGCGAGCCGGTGCGCGACGGCCGCTTCGACGCGGTGACCGTGAGCCGCCGCAACGGCGGGCCGCCGGCGATGCTCGAGCTGCACGGGCACGGGCTGGATGCGTCGGAGCGGCGTCTCGTCGACGCCGTGGCGGCCCAGCTCGCCGCGGCCCTGGAGCACACCGATCTCACCGAGACGGCGCGAGAGGCGGGCGTGCTCGCCGAGACGGATCAGGTGCGCAGCGCGCTGCTGTCCGCGGTCAGCCACGACCTTCGCCGCCCGCTCGCGGCCGCGGTCGCCGCGATCGGCGGCATCCGCGCCGCCGGATCCCACCTGTCGGCCGAGGACCGCGCCGAGCTGCTGGCCACGGCCGACGAGTCACTTGCGACGCTGTCGGCGCTCGTCACCGACCTGCTCGACGTCAGCCGCGTCGAGGCGGGAGTGCTGGCGGTGTCGCTGCAGCCCGTCGACAGCGCCGGCGTCGTGCTCGCCGCACTGGAGGAGCTCGGCGGCGGACCCGACCGGTTCGAGCTCGCGCTCGATCCCGACCTTCCCCTCGTGCGCGCCGACGCGGTGCTGCTGCAGCGGGTGCTCGTGAACGTGCTCGCGAACGCCTCGCGTCACTCCCCGGCCGATGCGCAGGTGCGGGTGTCGACGAGCCGCCTCGCCGGGACCGCCGAGATCCGCGTGGTCGACCACGGCGCCGGCGTCGCGTCCGAACGCCTCGACGACATGTTCACGCCCTTCCAGCGCCTCGGCGACACCGACAACACCACCGGCCTCGGCCTGGGGCTCGCGCTGTCGAAGGGATTCACCGAGGGAATGGGCGGTACGCTCACCCCCGAGCACACTCCCGGAGGAGGCCTCACCATGGTCATCGCGCTGCCCGTCGTGGATGCCGACGACGAGGCGGTGGTCCCGCGGTGAAGGTGCTCATCGCCGACGACGACCCCCAGCTCGTCCGCGCCCTGCGGATCACGCTGGCCGCTCACGGCTACGAGGTGGTCGCCGCGCCCGACGGTGCCGCCGCCATCGCCCTCGCGGCGAAGGAGCACCCCGACGTCGTCATGCTGGACCTCGGGATGCCGCGCCTGGACGGCGTCCAGGTCATCCAGGCGCTGCGCGGCTGGACCACCGTGCCGATCATCGTGGTGTCCGGCCGGACGGGCTCCGGCGACAAGGTGGAGGCGCTGGATGCCGGAGCCGACGACTACGTCACCAAGCCGTTCCAGATCGACGAGCTGCTGGCGCGGCTGCGCGCGCTGTCGCGGCGTGCGGTCGCGGCATCCGGCGCACCCGTCGTCTCTTTCGGCGACGTCGTCGTCGACCTCTCGACCAAGACGGTGACGCGCGCCGGTGAGCGCGTGCACCTGACGCCGACGGAGTGGCGCATCCTCGAGTTCCTGGCGCGCAATCCGGGTTCGCTCGTGACGCGCCAGGCGCTGCTCAAGGACATCTGGGGCACCGAGCAGGTCGCCGACACCGGCTACCTGCGGCTGTACATGTCGCAGCTGCGCAAGAAGCTCGAGGCCGACCCGGGGCACCCCGCGCACCTCCTCACCGAGTCCGGCATGGGATATCGGCTCATCGCCGACACCGCGGGCTGACGCGGCGCGCTGCGCTGTCAACCCGGCGCGGCAACCGCTGCACGTTCCTGCGACCGCTGCGTCGATTCGCGCAGCGCCTGCAGGAGAGTGCAGCACTCGCGACTCCACGCGGGACCGTCCCGGTGGTCGCGCCGGCCATGCCGTCGAAGGCTGGCCGGTGCCCGCCGCCTGTCGGCGCCGGACCGCAGGACACCACCGCTGCAGCTTCCTGCGACGGCTGCGTCGATCTGAACAGCAGTCGCAGGAGAGTGCAGCGTTCGCGCCTCCTCCCCAACCCGGCGCCGTCCAGGAGATCTCCACGGAGGTGGCAGGTGCCCCCGCACGACGCCCGCGAACAAGCCATCGTCGAGACATGTGGATGCACGCGCCACCCCTCACCACGGTGTTCCGGCGTCGAGAGAACGACGGCGAGCCGGTCAACGACCGCCGGCTGAGCGCGCGCGTCGCGCACGGCGACATCGTTCGCATCGCGCCGGGATCGTTCGTGCCCCGAAGCGACTGGGACGGTCTCACCCCGATGGCGAAGCACGCCCAGCGTGTGTGGGAGGCGTCCGCGCGTGCCCGGTCGCGGTTGATCGTCTCTCATCACGCGGCGGCGGCATTGCACGGCATCGACCGCATCGGCGAGTGGCCGACCGAGGTCGACGTGAGTACCGAGCCCGCGTCGGGCGGCCGCTCCAGCGGCTCGATCCGACGTCACGGCCGACGCCTCGACGGCGTGGAGACCCTGCCGTGGCTGGGGCATCTCGTCACGACACCTCTCCAGACCGCCATCGACCTGACCGCGTCGACGCGATTCCTCGAACGCGTCGTGGCCGCCGATCAGGCGCTGTGGGCTCGGCGGCCCGGCGGACCGCTGGTCGAGGCATCCGCTCTCATCGACGGTGCGCACAGCGTCGTGGGGCGAGGATCGGCGCGCGCGGCGCGTGCGGCCGACTTCGCGACGAGCCTGGCCGACAGCGTGCGTGAATCGCAGAGCCGGGTGCTGATGTCGGTGATGGGCTTCCCTCCTCCGACGCTTCAGGCGCGGTTCACCCTCTCTGACGGCAGCGATGCCTTCACGGACTTCTTCTGGCGCGAACATCGCCACATCGGAGAGTTCGACGGCGCAGGCAAGTATCGCGATCCCGCCCTGCTGCGCGCTCGCACGCCCGAGCAGGTCCTGCTCTTGGAGAAGGACAGAGAGGACGACCTGCGTCGCCAGGTCGCCGCCTTCTCACGTTGGCGGATGCCGGCGCTGCGGTCACCGCGCTCGCTCTACGACATCCTGCTCGGGGCGGGCCTGCCCACCTCCCGACCACGCCCCGCTCGCTGACCTCCGGCCGTCCGCGGCCTGCCGCCCGCTGCAGTTCCCTGCGACCGCGGCGCCGATCGGCACAGCGGTCGCAGGAAAGTGCAGCACTCGTCGCCAACGCCTCAGACCGTCGCGGCCCCGGCGCGTGCGTCGATCAGCCGAGGACCTCCCGGAGGCGGGCGGCGAAGCCCGCGGGGTCCCCCGGGTATCCCGGCTGGTCCATGAACCCACCGTGGTGGCTGGGGAACTCCGTGACCGGCCGGCCGACCGCGGCGGCGACCGTGCGGGCTCCGCGGGCGGCGAGGGAGCCGCCCGATTCGACGCCCACCGCGATCACGAGGCGGTCGCCCGGCTCCCGCAGCGCCGCGACGTCGATCTCGTAGGTGTTGAGCGCCGGCATGTTGCGCAGCAGCGGGTTCGTCCGCGAGCCGTCGTCGTCGCCCGACATCCCGAACATGGCCGGGTCGGGGGCGGGCCGCTCGAGGTAGTCGTCGGGGACGGGCCCGTCGAGCGTGACGAGCGCGATGAACTTGGCCATCGCTGCGCCGTCGCCCTGTGCGGCATAGGTGCGTTTCAGATCGGCGAGCACGTCGAGGACGGTGTCCCGATCAGGCAGCCCCGGAGCGAGGGGCGGTTCGTGCGCGACCGCTGTCCGCACGTCCTCGGGGTGAGCCGCCAGGAGCCGCAGCAGGGTCACGGCGCCGCCGCTCGTTCCGAAGGCGTCCACGGGGCCGACGCCGAGCGCCGAGATCACCCGGTGCAGATCCTCCGCGTGCTGCTCGACGCTGAGATCATCCGTGCCCACGGGGTTGCGCCCCGCGCCACGGGGGTCGTACGTGATCACGGGCCGGTCGGCCAGCTCACCGGCGAGCTGCAGGAAGCCGCTCGCATCCATCGGCGCACCGAAGACGAACAGGGCGGGCCGGTCATCCGTCGCCTCGTCGAGGCTCCCGTGCACGTCGTACGTGATCGCGTCCTCACCGTCGCCCACGACGTGGGTGGCGATGGCGCGTTCCGCGGTGTTCTCGCTCATCTCGTCCTCCGCTCCCACCGGATCAGACCCCGGCGAGCACGCCCTCCAGTCGCGCGTAGCTCGCCTCCATGCCGTCGGTCATGCCGGTGGCCAGGACGATGTCGCGCGTCTGCATGTCGGGGTACTCGATGAGGAGCGTGATCAGCGTGGCGCCGTCCTCCTCCTCGAGGTTCAGGTCGTTGAGCGTGGACGGGTAGTCGGTGCCGGTCATGTGCTCGGTGGTGACGGCGCGGCGGGGCGCCTCCGAGAGCACGGTCTCACCGTCGAAACCGAACTTCTCGCCCTCGGTGCCGTCGGTCGGCTCCCACTCGTAGCGGTACCTGCCGCCGACGGACGGGTCGACCTCGCACACCGACATCCGCCAGCCGTCGGGGCCGAGCATCCACTTCTCGAGCAGCTCGGGCTCCTGGTGGGCGCGCCACACCAGATCGCGCGGCCCCTCGATGAGGCGCGTGATCCGCACGTGCGTGTCGTCCAGGATCTCGGTCTGCGTGCCCTTGCCCTGCGCGTACTCGCGCAGGCCCGCGAGCACACGATCGAGCTGGTTGATCGCCATGGTCGAGCCCTCGACGGCGCCGAACGCGACGACCTGCTCGAGCGCCTCGGCCGAGGCGAAGTGCGAGACGTTGACCATGCGCGAGCCGGTCTCGGTCGGCTCGAACGTGAACACGACGCGCATCGTGGGCATGCCCTCGAGCGGGGCACCGTCCTCGTTGGCGAAGTTGTCGAGCACGGTGAAGCCGCGCGGTGCGTCGATCTCGAGGAACTCCCACGAGCCGTACGACTTCTCGCCCTGCGGGCTGGTCATGAAGTACACGGCTCGGCCGCCGACGGCGAAATCGAACGTCGGGAACGACGCGGGCCAGCCGGGAGGGCCCCAGAAGCGCTCCAGCTGGCTCGGGTCGGTGAAGGCCTGCCACAAGCGCTCGACGGGCGCCGCGAACTCGGCCTCGAGCGTCATCGTGAGCGCTTCGGCATCGGTGGTGACATCGGTGACGGGCATCGTCATTCTCCTTGCGTGTCGGTCCTGCGTGGGTCGTTCCTACGTGTGTCGGTCGTGCGTGCGTCGGTGCTGCCGGGAGCGGGTCGCTCGGTCGGATCGACGGATGCCGCGCCCTCCGGCACCGCCAGCAGCGCGTCGAGGCGGTCGATCCGAGCCCTCCACAGCTCCTCGTAGCGCGCGAGCAGCGCGCGGGCCCGGGCGATCATGGCCGGATCCGCTCGGACGAGCCGCTCACGGCCCTCTGCGCGCTTGACGATGAGGCCGGCCTCCTCGAGGACGGCGACGTGCTTCTGCACCGCGGCGAACGACATGTCGTATTCGCGAGCGAGGGCCGACACCGAGTGCTCGTCCTCGATCGCCCGGCGCAGGATGTCGCGCCGGGTCGCGGCCGCGAGCGCATGGAACACGCGGTCGATCTGTTCATCACTGAGATCCGTTCGTACAACCATTTGATTGTAGGTTAGGCCCGGGTCGTGGCATCCGTCAACCCCTTCTTCTCGATCCGCTGCGACGAGACCGGGGGATCCGCCCGAAACCGAGGACGAGGCGCTCGGGTCCGCCGGGGAATCCCCGGTCTCGTCGCGGGCGACGCACGAGACGAGCGGATGCCGCGGCCGAACTAGACTGGACCGGTCCGGCATCCCCGAATTTCTGGAGCTGAGCCGCGTGACCACCCCCTCCCAGACCGCCGTCGCCGACACCGTCGAGAACGCCGCCGCCACGCCCGAGAAGGAGCAGCCGTACGCGGCGCTCGGCCTCAAGCCCGACGAGTACGACCGGATCCGCGAGATCCTCGGCCGCCGGCCCACGTCGGGCGAGCTGGCGATGTACTCCGTCATGTGGTCGGAGCACTGCTCCTACAAGTCCTCGAAGATCTACCTCCGCAAGTTCGGCGAGAAGGTCTCGGACGAGATGAAGGAACGGCTCATGGTCGGCATGGGCCAGAACGCCGGCGTCGTCGACATCGGCGAGGGCTGGGCCGTCACCTTCAAGGTCGAGTCGCACAACCACCCGAGCTACATCGAGCCGTTCCAGGGCGCCGCGACCGGTGTCGGCGGCATCGTGCGCGACATCATCTCGATGGGCGCGCGTCCGGTCGCCGTCATGGACCAGCTGCGCTTCGGCGCCATCGACAACCCCGACACGGCGCGCGTCGTGCACGGCGTGGTCAGCGGCATCTCGTTCTACGGCAACTGCCTGGGCCTTCCGAACATCGGCGGCGAGACCGTGTTCGACGCGGTGTACCAGGGCAACCCCCTCGTCAACGCCCTCGCGGTGGGCGTCCTCCGCCACGAGGACCTCAAGCTCGCCAACGCCACCGGCGCCGGCAACAAGGTCGTGCTGTTCGGCGCCCGCACCGGCGGCGACGGCATCGGCGGGGCATCCATCCTCGCCTCCGACACGTTCGCCGACGGCGGCCCGACCAAGCGCCCCGCGGTGCAGGTCGGCGACCCGTTCGCCGAGAAGGTTCTCATCGAGTGCTGCCTGGAGCTGTACCGCGGCGAGCTCGTCGAGGCCATCCAGGACCTCGGCGCCGCCGGCATCTCGTGCGCGACGAGCGAGCTCGCCGCCAACGGCGGATCGGGCATGCGCGTCGACCTCGAGAAGGTGCTGCTGCGCGATCCCACGCTCACGCCGGAGGAGATCCTCATGAGCGAGAGCCAGGAGCGCATGATGGCGATCGTCGCGCCCGAGAAGCTCGACGCGTTCCTCGAGGTCGTCGGCAAGTGGGATGTCGAGACCTCCGTGCTCGGCGAGGTGACCGGCGACGGGCGCCTGCAGATCTTCTGGCACGGCGAGCAGATCGTCGACGTCGACCCCTCGACCGTCGCGGTCGACGGCCCCGTCTACGAGCGGCCGGTGGCCTACCCCACCTGGATCGACGCGCTGCGCGAGGACTCGGCATCCGCCCTCCCCCGCCCGACCGACGCCGAGACGCTGCGCGAGCAGTTCACCCGGCTTGTGGCGAGCCCGAACCTCGCCGACACGTCGTGGATCACGAACCAGTACGACTACTACGTCATGGGCAACACGGCACTGTCGTTCCCCGACGACGCCGGCATGATCCGCGTCGACGAGCACTCGGGTCTCGGGTTCGCGATCGCCACCGACTGCAACGGCCGCTACTGCCAGCTCGACCCGTACCAGGGCGCGAAGCTGGCCCTCGCCGAGGCGTACCGCAACGTCGCCGTCACGGGCGCCGAACCGACGGCTGTCACCGACTGCCTCAACTTCGGCTCGCCCGAGAACCCCGAGGTGATGTGGCAGTTCTCGCAGACCGTCGACGGCCTGTCGGACGCCTGCCTGGAGCTCGGCGTGCCCGTCACCGGCGGCAACGTCTCGTTCTACAACCAGACCGGCGACCAGCCGATCTTCCCGACGCCGGTCGTCGGCGTGCTCGGCATCATCGACGACGTCGCGCGCCGCATCCCGTCGGGCTGGCAGGACGCAGGCGAGAACATCTACCTCCTCGGCGTCACCTCCACGGAGCTGTCGGGTTCGCAGTGGGCGGGCACGATCCACGACCACCTCGGCGGACGCCCGCCGGCGGTCGACCTCGCGCAGGAGAAGAAGCTCGCCGAGCTGATCCACGCCGCCTCGCAGCAGTCGCTCGTCTCGTCGGCGCACGACCTGTCGTCGGGCGGTCTCGCCCAGGCGCTCGCAGAGGCGGTCATGCGCTTCGGCGTCGGCGCGCGCGTGTGGCTCAACGAGATCCAGGAGCGGGACGGGGTGGATGCCGCCACCGCCCTCTTCTCGGAGTCCACGGGCCGTGTCATCGTCACGGTGCCGCGCGAGGACGACGTCAAGTTCCGCGGGCTGTGCGAGGGCCGGGGGTACCCGGTGCTGCGCATCGGCGTGACGGATTCGGCTGCCGACGGCGACGAGCCGGCGCTCGAGGTGCAGAGCCTGTTCACGGTGCCCCTCGCCGAGCTGCGCGGCCTGTCGACGTCGACCCTCCCCGACGCCTTCGGCCCGATTATCACCGAGCACGCCGCCTGACGCGCTTCGTCTCGCTTCGCTCGCTCGACGACCGGAGGCCCGGTCGTCGAGCGGGGAACGAGCGAGGCTCGGTCGTTGAGCGAGCGAGTAACGAGCGAGACGAAACGGCGCGGACCCTAGACTGGTCGCATGGCGGCGGACGACGACGAGTACAGCGGTTTCAACGACACCCGGCAGCGCCGCGTCAAGATCATCGCGTGGGTGACGATCGTCGCCCTGATCCTCGTCGGCGGCGGCGCGACCGTCTTCGCGCTGCTGTTCGGCTGACGCCCACGGCGGGCGCGAGGTGAGGGTGTCAGCAGACTCCCGGCGACAACCGCGCTATATCGCGATTACCATGGCACCGTGGAGCCGATCCTCCTGATCGTGTCGAGCTGGTGGTGGATCGCTCCGGCCGCCGCGGGCGCCGGAGCGGCGACCTATGCCGGCCTGACGACGCGCAGCCGCCGCGCACGGCGGCTCGAACTCGACGCCGCTCGCGCCGAGGAGTCCCGCGCGTACCGCGAGCTGGTCGCGGCCAAGGCGCGCGTGCGCACGGCGCACGCCGACATGCTCGCGACGAAGTCGCGCACGACGGCGCCGCCCAGCCAGGCGGCGGCCGCACGCCGCGAGCTCCAGGAGGCGAAGCAGCTCGAGAAGACCGCGTCGCTCGAGCTGCGTGCCAGCCGTTCGCGCGTGAAGGCCGGCTACGAGCAGTACCGTGCGGCGACCGCGCAGGACCCGCTGCCGATCGACCGCCTCTGCGCCGCGCACGACGCCGTCAACACCCGCTGGCTCGCGTACGAGACCGACGTCGACAAGGCGCTGGCGTATCCGCAGATGACCGACCCGCGGCATCCGGCCACCATCGTCTTCCTGCGCGCGCAGCGCGAGGCGCTCGCGATGCGGCCGACGCTCCGCGACCGCGTGACGCCGCAGCAGTTCCTCGAGTACCGGATCGCCGTCCGTCATCTCGAGGCGACGTTCGCCGAGGCCGAGCGGCAGGCAGGCGTCCCCGGCGCCGCGCGCCCGACGTCGGCCGGCGCCACGGCCGCTGCGGGGCTGACGGCGGCCGCCGCGGTGCTCGCCGAGATCGCCGACCGGCTGCCGGCGCTGATCGCGCGGATCCCCCCGCCTCGGACGGGCGAACCACCCGCTGGCAGGGTGCCCTGAGCCCGACACAGCGGTGCGGGCGGCCGTTAGCATGACAGAGTGGAACAGTTCTGGGAGTTCGCGCGCGACTTCTGGTGGCTCGTCTTCCCTTTGATGGGCGTGCTCGGCATGGTCGGCAACGCCTGGGAACGAGGAGTGCGCCTGCGCCATAAGCGGCGCCTGGAAGTCATGCACGCGAAGGCGGAGCTGAAGGCCGCGCAGGCCGCTGCGCGGGGCAAGGCCGTGGCGGCGGCATCCCTCCCTCCGATCACCGCGCCGACGGCGACCGCTCCCGCGCAGGCCGGATCGGGATCGCGCGAGACGCAGGTGACGCAGCTCGAGCGCCTCTTCGCGACCCACGACGCGGTGACGGCGCGCTGGCTCGAGTACGAGCTCGACGTCGCGAAGATCATCGCCTTCCCTGCCATGAGCGACGGGCGCCAGCCGCTCACCGCGGCGTTCCTGCGCGCCAAGCGCATCGCCGACGGACTCCGCCCCGCGTCGGCGAAGGCCCGCCTGTCGAAGGAGCAGCTCGCCGAGTACCGCAACGCCGTCGCCGACTTCGAGGTCGCCTTCGACGTGGCCGAGCGCGACGCGCGGCGGCTGCGCGACTCGAGCTTCACCGAGGTCGAGCGCAAGCGCCTCGAGACGGCGAAGAAGCTGCTGACTGTGGCCATCGACGAGGCGGCGACGCCCGCCGAGCGCCAGCTCGCCTACCGTCGCGTCCGCGAGGAGCTCGACGGGCTCATCTCGATCTCGGACGAAGCCATCGAGGTGCTCGAGAAGAAGGTGATGCTCGAGCTCGGGCCGGTCGCCTCTGCGACGACGGCGACGGATGCCGCGACCCCGCCTCGTGCGGAGGCTCCCGCCGCGTCGGGTGCGGCGCCGGCCGCCGCGCCCATGGCACCCGAGCCGGAGCCGCTGCCCGCGCCCACGCCCACGCCGAAGCGCCCCAGCACCTCGCCGCCGACGGCGACGTGGCCGGTGCCGTCCCGGGGCAACCCGGATTCCCCCGGTAGGGTGACCCACCCGAAGCCTCACCGCTGACCACAGCCGGGCCCCCGGTTCGGGTTCGGGTTCGCTCCTCGCTACTCGATCGGCGAGGTCTCCCGAGCCGACCGTCTGGTCACCGGGCGGTCGAGCGCGGCATGGGCGTCGATCCACGCGTCGATGCGGGCGAACCAGTCGAAGAGCCACGCGGCGCGGCCGTCGAGATCGTTCGGGATCTCGGAGCGCGGCACCCGCCACGCGCGCATCGTGAGCTCCTTGTCCATCGGCAGCTCGCGCCACACGTCGCGCAGCGTGGCGAGGCGGTCGAGGCCGGTGTGGGCGATGAAGACGACGTCGGCGTCGGGCGCGGCCTCCAGCGCGGCGTGCATGCCGCCGGGCTGGGGGGCCATCACGTGCGTCATCGCCTCGGCACGTTCGGCCATCTCCTCCCTGCCGGCGTCGCGCAGCCGCTTGATGCGGGCGCGACGACGCGACGGGCTGACCTGGCCGCCCTCGGGGAAGATCACGAACGCGTCATCGGCATCGAGCCCGACGGCGAGGTCGGCGAGCGCCTCCTCCACGCGGGCGCCGCCCCCGGCGCGGCCCTTCCCGAAGCCGGACGGCACGATGAAACGCGCCGGGATCCGGTGGAGCAGGATGTCGATCGCGGGATCCCACTGCAGCGTGTACTTGAGCACGATGCGCGGCTCGCGGCCGACCTCATTGAGGAGCGTGTCGATGAGGATGAACGAGTCGCCGGGCCCTCCGTGGCGGCTCGCGACCACGAGCGGCGTGCCGGGGGCGAACAGGGCCTCGAACGCCTCGCGGCCGAACGCCCGGTTGTCGTCGTCCGACCCGGTGGTCGTGATCGTGATCCGCAGCACGCCGCCGAGCACCCAGAAGAGCAGCCCCAGCGCCCAGGCGCCCAGGCGGTAATGCGCCGCGACGAAGCTCGGGCGGCGTAGGGCGTATCCGAACCCCGACCCGATCCACATCCCGAACAGCGCGATCACGAGCATCGCGTCCCACAGCAGGTAGACCGTCACCAGCCACAGCAGGCGGGGCAACCGGAATCGGCCCGGCACGAGCGAGGTCAGGGCGAGGGCGACCAGCAGCCATACCGGCGTCAGCTCCAGCATGACCAGCGCCGCCACGATCACCAGCGGGGCGAGCACGATGCGGCGCAGCCAGGTGGGCGGCATCCACATCAGGGTTGCTCGCCGTCCCGGCGCGCGTCGTCGCTGTCGCTGCCTGTCCGCTCGACGAGCGCGCCCGTGGCCAGCCCGCGCTCGGCGAGGAACGCGGTGGTCGCCTCGTACGCCTGGTCGATGCGCCGCCGCACGGTGCTCATCCGGCGGTACGACATGAGGGAGTCGTCGCCCTCGAGCCCGCCCCCGCTCGGCAGCACGTGCAGGGCGACGCCCTCGGGGAGCGTCGCGACGTCGCGCGCATACCGGTGACGCCGGGCGATCTCGAACGCGACTCGGGCGGTGTCCACGGCCGAACGCGGGGCGACGAGCGGGGTCTCGACGCGGCCCACCTGCAGCACGAACACCGTCGTGGCCCCGGCCTCGACGGCCTGCTCGATGGGGATGGAGTTGACGATCCCGCCGTCGATGAAGTGCTCGTCGCCGATCCGGGTAGGCGGAAGCAGGCCCGGCACCGAGGCTGACGCGAGGATCGCATCGATCAGCGGCCCCGACTCGAACACGTGCTCGGCGGCGCGCTCGATGCTCGCGGCCACGACGCGCAGGCGCACCGGCAGGTCTTCGAACCGGGTGTCGGCGCCGAGCGCGCGCTCGAGCAGGTGCCGCAGCGGCAGGGGCGAGTTGAGGTGCGTCTTCGTCTTGACGAGCCGTGTGAACTGGGTGAACAGCGAGTCGCCGTACACGGCGTTCGCCTCGGGCGATGTCCACGCCTTCAGAAGCGCATCGATCACCGACGGCGTCGGGTCGCTCGCCACCAGCGCGCCGTTGATCGCGCCGATCGACGTGCCGACGACGAGATCGGGACGGATGCCGGACTCCAGCAGCGCCTGGAGCATGCCGATCTCGACCGCCCCGCGCACGCCACCACCGCCCAGGACGAATGCGACCGTCATGCCCACACCCTATTGCCGGACCGACCCGGACGGCGGGGCGTATCCGCCCGCCGCCGTCCGGCGGTGGCTGCGCATCCACCCTCCCCGACCCGCGAGTCCGGACAACACAGCATCCCCGCCCCCGAGCCCGCGAAGTCCGGACATCGCAGGGACAGAGCCCGGGTCAGCGCAGGCCGCGGACTCAGCGGGTGAGGGTGTCGACCCAGTCGCGGTTCTCCTCGATCCAGTCCGCGACCACGGGTGCGTAGTCGTCGCCGTCGTAGGCGCCGAACATCGCGTCCTCGAGCGAGTACAGCAGCTCGTTGTCCATGCGGAACGCCTCGAGCCACTCCGCCACCTCCGGGAAGTCCTCCGCGAAAGCGGTCGACGTCACGGTGTGGATGCCCTCGGCCTCCCCGAGCAGACCCTGCGGGTCCTCGAGGTCCTTCAGCGGGAACGCGTTGTAGGCCCAGTGCGGGCGCCAGAGGGTGACGGCGACGTCGCGTCCGGCATCCGTCGCCGCCTGCAGCTCGGTGAGCATCGCGGGCGTCGACGAGGTGAGGAACTCCATGCCCTCGAGGCCGTAGCCGGGGATGACGGCCTCCTGCGTCACCGTCACGAGGCCCGACCCCGCCTCGATGCCGACGAGCCGGTTGCCGAACACGTCGGCGTTCGCGGCGAGCTCGTCGAGCGAGTCGATGGGCGCGTCCTCGTTCACGGCGATCGTGAGCTTGGCCTCGTCGTTCCAGGCGCCGAGGTCGACGAGGTCGTCGCCGTACGTCTCCATGTAGTCGGCGTGCGTGAGCGGCAGCCAGGTGTCGAGCGTCAGGTCGTAGTCGCCGTTCGCGATGCCGGTGTACGCCGCCGCGGGGTCGGCATAGGCCAGCTCGACGGTGTACCCCTCGTCCTCGAGCACGGCCTTCCACAGCTCCGACGCGGCGATGCCCTCGTCCCAGCCGTTGAAGACCGCGATCCGCAGGTGGCCTTTGTCGTCGCCGCCGACGCCGCCCTGCACGAGAGCACCGTTCACGAGCAGCGCGGCGGTTCCGGCGAGCGCCAGCCCGCCGGCGATGATGCGTGCCTTGGTCATGTCGGATCCTCTCCGGTCGTTCAGGCGTGGACGGGCTCGGGCCGCTCGGCCGGGGCGTCGGGAGCGGATGCCGCGCCCTCGGCGTCGGCCGACGCGCGGGGCGCCGCAGGCTCCGGGGTCGCCGCGGGGGTCGCGGCATCCGTCTCCCCGCTCTTCGGCGAAGGCCGCGCGGTGCGCGTGCGCGGCTGCGAGAAGCCCGAGGTGATGCGGTCGAGGATCATCGCGAGGATGACGACCGACAGGCCCGCCTCGACGCCGAGGCCGATGTCGATGCGGCTGAGGCTCTGCACGACGGCGCCACCGAGGCCGCCGGCGCCGACCATGCCGGCGATGACGACCATAGACAGGCTCAGCATGATGACCTGGTTGACACCGGCCATGATGCTGGGGAGCGCCAGCGGAAGCTGGATCTGGCGCAGGATGCGGGCGGGCGAGGCGCCGAAGGCGTGCCCGGCCTCGACGATCTCGGGATCGACGCCGCGGATGCCGAGCTCGGTGAGGCGCACGCCCGGGGCGAGCGCGAACGCGATCGTCGCGACCATGCCGGGCACCGGACCCACGCCGAAGATCAGCATCGCCGGGATCAGGTAGACGAAGGCGGGCATCGTCTGCAGGAAGTCGAGCACCGGCCGCAGCACCGCCGAGACGCGGTCGCTGCGCGCGGCCCAGATGCCCAATGGCACGGCGATCGCGATCGCCACGACCGCGGCGAGGATCACCAGGGCCAGCGAGTCCATGGCGTTGGACCATTGGCCGACCGCGACGATCACCAGGAGGCCCGCGGCGCTGCCGAGGGCGAGCACCAGCCCCTTCGACCAGTATGCGAACGCGGCGATCACGAGGATGACCGCCCAGAACGGCGGGGTGGACAGCGACGCGTCCAGCCAGTCGTAGAGGCCGCGGAAGATCACCGACACGACGTCGAAGAAGGCGCCGAACACATCGATCACCCAGCGGACCGCGGTCTCGACGACGTCGCCGAGCGGGAGGCGGAAGAGGTCGTTCATCGGGAGGCTCCTTCCATCGCGCGCGGTCCCTCGGGGGCGAGGCGGCTGGGCGGCGCCGCGCGGCCGGCCGGCCCGGTGGCCGCACCCGGCTCCTCGACGACGGCGAGCGTCTGCGCGATCTCGCTCGCCGGCACCGAGGCCGGCAGGTCGATGACGGGGTTCTCGCGGGTGACCGGCGGCACGTCGCCGAGCGCCGCGAGCAGCGTCACGCGCGGGATCGTGCCGACCAGGCGCCCCGCGTCGTCCACGACGGCGACCGGCAGCGGGCTCTCGACCGCGCGCTCGACCACGCCGGTGAGCGGGTCGTCGACGTGCACCGCGGGCCGGCCGGACCGCACCAGAGACCGCAGGTCGGTGCGGCTGTCCTTGACCGCGCGGATGACGGCGCGATCGGTGACCGTCCCGAGGAAGCGGCGGTTCTCGATGACCGACACCGCGCCCACCTGGAGGTCGCGCATCACGCGGAGGGCGCCGCGCACGCCGGCGCTCACCGGCGTCGTGGCGGCGGGCGGAGCCATCACCGAGCCGGCGGTGAGCACGCGCGCGCGGTCGACGTCCTGCACGAACTGCGCCACGTAGTCGTTGGCGGGGTCGGTGAGGATCTCCTCCGGTGTGCCGTTCTGCACGATCCGGCCGTCGCGCATCACCGCGATGCGGTCGCCGAGGAACATGGCCTCGTTGAGGTCGTGCGTGATGAACACGATGGTGCGGCCGAGCTCGCGCTGCAGCTCGACCAGCTGCTCCTGCATCTCGCGACGGATGAGCGGGTCGAGGGCCGAGAACGCCTCGTCCATCAGCAGGATGTCGGTGCCCGCGGTCAGCGCGCGGGCCAGGCCGACGCGCTGGCGCATGCCGCCGGACAGCTCGTCGGGCATGGCGTCGGCGCGGTCGCCGAGACCCACCCGGTCGAGGATCTCGCGGGCGCGCGCACGGCGCTCGTCGCGACCGACGCCCTGGATCTCCAGCGCGTAGGCGGCGTTGTCGAGCACCGACAGGTGCGGCAGCAGCGCGAAGTGCTGGAACACCATCGAGATGGAGCGCTGACGGATGCCGCGCAGCTCCTTCGCGGACGCCTTGACGACGCTCGTGCCCTGAACGAGCACGTCGCCCGCCGTGGGCGGGAGCAGTCCGTTGAGCATGCGGATGACGGTGGACTTGCCCGAGCCCGAGAGACCCATGATGACGAAGATCTCGCCGGGCTGGACCGTGAAGCTCGCGTCGATGACGGCGGCAGAGCCCGCGTCGGCGACCTCGGCGCGCGTCGCGCCGGCGCGGAGGCGCCGCATCGCGTCGCGGGGATGGCGTCCGTAGACCTTGAAGAGGTTCTTCGCCTCGATGGCGGGAGGAAGCGTCACTGTGCACCTCGGCAGCGTCCGTGCAGGAGCTGCAGCGGTTGCGCCCGGGTCGCGGCCGCACCCGCAGCGGATGTCCGATCCGCGCCGCGGCCGCCGACCGTACGCTCGCCGGTCTGACGCCCCAGGGACGACACCCGCGACCGCGGACTGGTCGGGATGGCCCCCTCGAGGGCCTGATCCACCGTTTCACGGGGCAGCGGACCGGGCAAATTCGACAGCCACGGGTCACTTCGGTAGGTCGCGCACGCGTGATAACACGGCTCGGCGCGCCGAGGGCCGTCACGAGACCGGCCGGCAATAACGGGGGTTGACGTCGACGAAGTTCCATGGTTACTTAGTCAAGTAACTAACCAATACACGGGGGTGGCTGTGATCGAAGAAGGCAGGGCGCTGTTCCTCCAGATCGCCGAGAGCGTGGAGGACGCGATCATCGACGGCTCCTTGGCCGAGGAGTCTCAGGCTCCATCGACGAACGAGCTCGCCGCCTTCTACCGGATCAACCCCGCCACCGCTGCGAAGGGAGTCGCGATGCTCACCGACAAGGGCGTGCTGTACAAGCGCCGTGGCATCGGGATGTTCGTGGCGCCCGGCGCGCGCGAGCGCCTCATGAGCGAGCGCCGCACCGCCTTCGCCGACCGCTTCGTCGAGCCGCTGCTCGCCGAGGCCCGCAAGCTCGGGCTCGGGCCCGATGACCTGGCAGTGCTCATCCGCGACCGCGCCACGGCGCAGGCCGCCACCACAGAAGGGAACGCACGATGACGACCGGGACGCACGTCATCGAGGTGGAGAACCTCACCAAGCGCTACCGCGACGTCGTCGCGGTGGACGACGTGAGCTTCACGATCGAGAAGGACACCATCTACGGCCTGCTCGGCCGCAACGGAGCCGGCAAGACGACCGTCATGTCGATCCTCACCGCACAGAACTTCGCCACCAGCGGCGACGTGCGCGTGTACGGCATGCATCCGTACGAGAACGCCAAGGTGCTCTCACGCATGTGCTTCGTGCGCGAGAGCCAGAAATACCCCGACGACGCGCTGCCCAAGCACGCGTTCGGCACGGCGAAGCTGTTCTTCCCGAACTGGGACGACGAGCTGGCCACCCAGCTCATCGAGGACTTCCAGCTGCCGATGAAGACGCGCATCAAGAAGCTGTCGCGCGGTCAGCTGTCGGCGGTCGGCGTGATCATCGGCATCGCCTCGCGCGCCGAGATCACGTTCTTCGACGAGCCGTACCTGGGCCTGGACGCCGTCGCACGCCAGATCTTCTACGACCGGCTGCTCGAGGACTACGTCGCCCACCCGCGCACGATCATCCTCTCGAGCCATCTGATCGACGAGGTGTCGAACCTGATCGAGCGGGTGCTCGTCATCGACCGCGGGCGCATCCTGATCGACGAGACCACGGACGCCCTCCGCGACCGGGCGGCCAACATCGTGGGCGATGTGGCGGCGGTCGACGCATTCGTCGCCGGCCGCGAGGTGATCCATCGCGAATCGCTCGGGCGGGTCGCATCCGTCACCGTACTGGGCAGCCTCACGTCGGCCGACCGCGCACGGCTCGCCGAGGCGGGCCTGGATGTCGCCCCGGTCTCGCTGCAGCAGCTGATCGTCCGCACGACGCAGCACGCGGCATCCGATTCCCCCTCCTCGGGCGCCGCCGTCCGGGAGTCCGCCGCCTCCGAGGAAGGAGCACTGCGATGAACCGCACCGTCAACGTCGTGCGCATGCAGCTGATCAACAAGCAGACGTTCGTCTGGGTGCCGCTGATCGTGCTCGGCGCCTCGTTCGCGATGTCGATCGCGATCTATGCCATCCTCAAGAGCTCCGGGCTCGAGGGTCCGTTCTACGGCGGCGGCTCCCAGGCCCCGCTGTGGGTGCTGCTGTTCGTCGGCATCTCGTCGCTGACGCTCACCTTCCCGTTCTCCCAGGCGATGAGCGTCACGCGCCGGGAGTTCTTCCTCGGCACGATGCTCGCCGCGGCCATGTGCGCCGTGCTGCTGGCCGCGGTCTTCGCCATCGGGGGCATGATCGAGGACTGGACGAACGGCTGGGGCATCAACGGGTACTTCTTCGCGCTGGACTGGGTCGTCCAGGACGGGGCGCTGGGCGCCGCCTTCTTCTACTTCGTGATGGCGATGCTCATCTTCATGCTCGGGTTCTGGTCGGCGACGGTCTACAAGCGGTTCGGAGCCGTGCTGCTGACGAGCATCTGGATCGGCGTCGGCGTGCTGCTGCTCGTCGCCATCTGGGCGATCACCCGCTTCGAGTGGTGGCCCGAGGTGGTCACGGCGCTGGTCGACCTCGGCGCCGTGGGTCTTGCGGCGTGGGGCCTGGTGCTGACCCTCGTGCTCGGCGTGATCTCGTACCTCACGCTCCGGAGGGCGGTGCCCTGACCGAAGGTCCCGGGGTCAGGCTTCGGCTCCGGAAGAGCGGATGCCTCGACCCGGCGATCGCGCCGGGCCGAGGCATCCGTGTGTCTATGGCCTCAGGGTCAGCGTTCTGAGGCCCCGTTGCTCTCGCGCAGCACCTCGTGGTGGCGGATGACCTCGGCGACGACGAAGTTGAACCACTTCTCGGCGAACGCGGGGTCGAGGTCGGCCTGCTCGGCGAGGCTGCGCAGGCGCGCGACCTGCTGCTCCTCGCGGGCGGGGTCGGAGGGCGGCATGCCGTGCTCGGCCTTGAGGTGACCGACCTGCTTCGTCGCCTTGAAGCGCTCGGCGAGCAGGTACATCAGCGCGGCGTCGATGTTGTCGATGCTGCTGCGCAGCCGCGTCAGCGTCGTCGTGGGGTCTTCGGTCATGGCTCCTCCTCGCCCCTCGACGATACCCGAGCAGCCCCGGGCCCCCGGCGGCTGTGACGCCCCGCCCGCCCGCCGGTGCCCGCGTCCTCCGGCCGCAGCGCGCGGGCCACCACACCTCTGGGCCCGCCCCCGGCGCCGGCCCTAGAGTGTGACCCATGACCGACACCTCGCCCTCGCTCGGCGCCACCGCAGCCGAGACGGCCGAACCCCTCTCCGCGCCCGCGACGGCCGGCACCGACAGTCAGCCGGTGGCCCGCGACGCCGACGCCTCGAGCGGACCCGCGGCGAGCGCGGCGACGCCGGTGAGCGGGGCGGAGGCGGCACCCGTGTTCACGGGCGAGGCGCCCGCGGGCAAGACGTTCTGGGCGAACCTCAACAGCCCGTTCCGGCTGGGGCTGGTGCTGACGCTCGGCGGTCTCGCGGCGATCGCGCTGGGCTTGGCGTTCTGGAACCTGTCGACCATCATCATCTACGTCGTCTTCGCGCTGTTCGCCGCCCTCGGGCTCGACCCGGTGGTGCGGTGGTTCGGACGCCACAGCGTCTCGCGGCCGTGGGCGATCGTGATCGTGTACACCGCGTTCGCCCTGGTCTTCACGGGTGTCATGCTGCTGGTGGTGCCGGTCCTCGTGAAGCAGATCACCGCCTTCTTCAGCGACCTGCCGACCACCGTCGACGAGTTCCAGTCCTCCGACTTCTACGCGTGGCTCAGCTCGACCTTCGGCAGCCAGGTCGGCGCCATCACCGACCAGGTCGAGAAGTTCCTGACCAACCCGGCGAACATCGCGGCCATCGGGGGCGGCGTCGTGAACTTCGCGATCAACGTCGGCACCACGATCTCGGGCCTGATCATCGTGCTCGTGCTGAGCCTGTACTTCCTGGCGGGGCTGCCCGCGATGAAGGTCGCCTTCAACCGCTTCGTCGCCGCGCGCAACCGCAAGAAGGCCGCCGCGATGACCGACCAGATCACGGACTCCATCGGCGCGTACCTCATGGGCATGGTGGTGCTCGCGTTCTGCAACTCCGTCGTCGCCTTCCTGCTGCACCTCTTCTTGGGGCTGCCGTTCCCGGCGCTCATGGGCGTGCTGGCGTTCCTCATCACGCTGATCCCGCTCATCGGATCGGTGCTCTACTGGCTCACCGCGACGACGCTCGCCCTCTTCACCGGCTGGGTGCCCGCGCTGATCTTCGCGGTGATCTACCTGATCTACATGCAGCTCGAGGCGTACGTGCTGACGCCGAAGGTGATGAACAAGGCCATCTCGGTGCCGGGCGCCCTCGTCGTGATCGGCGCGATGGTCGGCGGCACGCTGCTGGGGCTCCTCGGCGCCCTGGTGGCGATCCCGGTCACCGCGTCGATCCTGCTGATCATCAAGCAGGTCTTCATCCCCAAGCAGGATGCCAAGATCTGACGGGCCTCGCGGCGAGGTGACGGAGGGAAGACGGATGCCTCGGGGCGAGGCATCCGTCTGCGCTCAGTAGTCGACGCGGCGGCCGAAGCGCCGCTCGCCCCGCGGCCGCGGGGAGCAGATGGCGACCGGGCGCAGCCGCACGATCTCGTGGGGCTGGAGGCCGACGGTCTCGCCGAAGTCCTCGACCGAGGTGAAGCCGCCCTGCGCGTCGCGCTCCTTGACGGCGCGGCGGGCGCGCGAGCGCGTCATGCCCGGCAGCTTCTCGAGCTCGGCGGCGGGGGCGGTGTTGACGTCGATCGGCTCGGTCGCCGCCTCGGCCGCGACGAGGTCGTCGCTGGACGCGCCGACCGCATCCGCGAGCGCGTCGGCATTCGCGGACGCGGCGGCACCGGCAGCCTTAGCCTTCGCCGCTTCGTCGGCGGCCGATGCGCGCTGGGCAGCCGCCGCGGCGGCGGCTGCGTTGCGCTGCCGGCGGGATCGGCGTGCGGGCTTCTTCGCCGGGGCGGCTTCGCCGGTGCCTGAGGCTTTCGCACCGGATGCCCGGTGCCACGTCGCCTCGCGTGTGCGGGAGGCCGCCGACGCCTGACCGGTGCGCTCGAGACGGCGCTGCCACATCGTCCGCAGCCACCCCGGGTTCACGGCGAGCGCGACGACCATGCCGGCGAGATACACGATCGCGCGCACCAGCGGCTGCCACTGCCCCCACAGCTCGAAGCTCGCCAGGAGCGCGGCGGCACCCCACACCACCCCGAGGATGATGAGCCGGCGGCTGCGCGAGGCGACGCCGATGATCGCGAACCCGAGCCACGTGAGGATCGGCCCGGGGATGACGGTGAGCAGCATCCACGAGCTCATCCCGAGGAGCCACCCGATGCTCGGGGCGTCGGTCGCGGCGGCGGCCCGTGCGGAGCTCGTCATGCGTAGTCCTTCACATCGAGCACCATCGTGACGGTGTCCTGGTCGTCGCGCGTCTCCGAGACGAGCTCGAAGCCGGCGGATGCCGCGCGCTCGCGGATCCGCGCCGCCACGGTCTGCTGCACGCGCAGCGCGTAAGCCGCGTCGAGGCGCTCGACGAGGGCTGCGGCATCTGTCTCGGCCAGTTCCCGCCCGTCGGCCCGGCGGAAGTGCGCCGCCCACACGCCCTCGTCGGAGCGCGCCATCTCGAGCTCGACGCCGTCGATCACCGCGGTGAGCCGGTCGCCGCCGAGCGCGACCTCGCTCGCGCCGATGTCGCGGAGCGCGTCGCCGAGGAGGTCGGGATCCTTCATGCGGGTGCGCACCGAGATCGGGCGCGCACCTCCGTCGTCGACGGCGCCGGTCTCGGCGCGGTCGTCCTCGCTCGCGCCGCCGAGCTGCGTGAGGGCGCCGATGCCGCCCGCCGCCGAGATCGCGGTGACGGCGGCCAGCGCCGCGGGGATCAGGATCAGCGACACGCTCATCGCGCGGCCTCCGCTCTCGTTCGTGCGTCCGCGGCCACCTGTGCGGGGCTGTCGGCACGCGGGCCCAGGTCGTCCAGCAGGGCGGCGATCGCGGCATCCGTCGCCCATCCGTTCACCGCGACGACGCCATCGCGGTCGATCCGCACCTCGAGCCGGTCGCCTGCGCCCCGCGCGGCGATGTCGCGCACCTCCGCCGCGTACCGCCCGCTCAGCGCGCGGATGCCCTGGTTGCGCGAGCCCACCCACGGGCGGCGCGCGTCGGGGAGGTGGCGCAGGTACGGCCCGTCGCACAGCAGGTCGGTGGCCTCCAGCAGCGCCGCGATGTCGTCGCGGCCGGCGGCGGCCCAGGCTAGGAGCCGATCGAGCGGGTACCCGGTGAACGTCATGACGCCCAGGCCCGCCTCGCGGAAGACGCGGGCGACGGATGCCGCGGCCCCGGCCTGATCGAACGGCTCGCCGCCGAGCAGCGTGAGGCCCTCGGCCCCCGCCGCCGTCGCCTGCTCGAGCCACTCGGCCGCCGTCGCGGTCACCTCGGTGAGGCGCCCGCCCCGCTCCGCCCACAGCTGCGGGTTGAAGCACTCGGGGCAGCGCACCGCGCACCCCTGCAGCCACACGGCCGCCCTCCTGCCCGGGCCTTCGGCCTCGGTCGCCGGGAGGAACCGCGACCAGCGCACGTCAGCGGCATCCGGGCGCGCGGGCGCCACGGTGCCGAGGAGCGAGTCCCCGCCCCCGCGCCCCGGCGCCTGCGCGACGACGACCGTCACCGCAGGCCGTCCGACTGCTCGGTCTCGATCGCCGTCGTGCTCTGCACGGACGCGGTGGTGTAGTCCTCGGTGAAGCGCGACGAGACCGTCTCGGCGTCCAGGAGGGCCTCCAGCGCCTCGATGTGGTCGAGGCACTCCGGTCCGTGCATGCCGATGGTCTCGGCGTCGACGGTGCCGTCGGCGCGAAGCCTCACCACGAGCTGCTTGGCCATGATCCGCCCTTCCTTCCGTCCCGTTCCGCACCGGCGCTCAGTAGTCGACCGTGCGGCCGCCGCGACGCGACGAGAGCGCACCCTCGGTGACGGCGCCGCTCAGCTCGGCCGTGTCGAAGTCCTCGGTGCCGGTGGCGCGCACCGCGCGCTCCGTCGCCCAGGCGCGGATGCGCTGCACCTCTTCGGCCTGGGTCACCGCGAGCGGGATCATCGTATCCACGACCTGCCGCACGGTGTCGGCGGTCACCTCGCCCCCGGCGCTGAACCCCTCGTACAGGGCCGACACGACCGACTGCTCGATCTCTGCGCCGGAGTGGTTCTCGCTCGCGGCGACGAGCGCGGCGACCGCCGAGTCGTCCGAGACCACCGTGTCGAGCCCGTTGGCCGAGGTGGCGCGGGAGGCCAGCTGGATGCGCCAGATCGCCTCGCGCTCATGTGCGGTGGGCAGGTCGACGAAGAAGATCTCGTCGAAGCGCCCCTTGCGCAGGAACTCCGGCGGCAGGGCGTCGATGTTGTTCGCGGTCGCCACGACGAAGACGGGGTGCCGCTTCTCCTGCATCCAGGTGAGGAACGTGCCGAAGACGCGGGCGGTGGTGCCCGAGTCGCCCTGCCCGGTCGTGTTGGAGAAGCCCTTCTCGATCTCGTCGACCCACAGCACGCACGGCGCGACGGCCTCGGCGGTCGCGATCGCCGTGCGGAGATTCTGCTCGCTCGAGCCGACGAGTCCCGAGAAGATGCGGCCGATGTCCAGGCGCAGGAGGGGAAGGCCCCACGACGCGGCGGTGGCCTTCGCCGTCAGGGACTTGCCGCAGCCGGGGATGCCGGTGATGAGGACGCCCTTGGGCGCCGGCAGGCCGTACTCGCGGGCGCTGCCCAGCCACGAGCCGTCGCGGCGCGACAGCCAGCGCTTGAGGTTGTTGAGTCCACCGACGTCGTCGAGGTCGATCTCGGAAGGCACGAACTCGAGCACCCCCGACTTGCGCACCACCTGGCGCTTCTCGTCGAGCACGATCGGCACGTCCTGCGCCGACAGGCGGCCGTCGTTGACCATCGCCCGCGCGAACGCGTTCTCGGCCTCGGCCATCGACAGGCCGAGCGCGGCGTGGACGAGCTGGTCGCGAGCCTTGTCGTCGGCATCCACGCGGATCCGGCCGCCGCCGGAGGCGTTGTTGTCGATCATCGTCTCGAGGAGCTCGCGGATCTCGGCGGCCGTGGGCAGCGGGAAGTCCAGGAGGTGCGTGACCTCGTCGAGCTCGGGCGGGATCACCCGCACGGGGGCCGTCACCACGAGCGTGCGCGACACGTCGCCGTGGCGGAACTCCAGGGCCGTCTCGCGCACGGTGCGCACCAGGGCGGGGTCGCCCGCGCGGTGCTCGCCGCCGAAGTACGCGTGCAGGTCGCAGAAGACGAACACGCTCGGGGTGTCCACGCCGGCGACGTGCTGCAGCGCCCGGGCCGGGTTCGCCGTGTTGCCGACCGACTTGCCGTCGGGGCCGACGAGACCGAGCGCCGCCGTCCACGTCCACAGCGCCCGGGGGTGCCGCTGCGACTCGGCGGCGTCCGAGATCGCCCCGATCGCGCGGACCTCCTCATCGGTCTCGATGTACAGCAGCGGCAGGCGCGCCTTGAACGCCTCGGTGAGAGTGTCGGCGAACGTCACGTCAGCTCCTTCTCGAACGGATGCCGCGTCATTGCGTCGGCGTGGGGGTCGGGGTGGTCGTCGGGGCGGGGTCGCCCGCGGGCGTGTCGAGGGTGATGGTCCACGTGCCGTCGCCGGTGGCGTCGACCTGGAAGACGACGCGGTCGGTCGGCTCCCACGACGCGCGCACGTCGACCTCGTCGAACTCGTTGACCAGCGAGTCCCATCCGCCGACCGTGACGGCGGCGACGAGGAACAGCCCGGAGCCGGTGTGCTGGAACCGGCCGCTGAGCGCGTCGCCCTCGTACATCAGCACCGCGTTGCCCTGGCCCGAAGCGGTCTCGCCCATGGGCACGACCTCCGGCTTCGTGACGGTGGCGGTCCAGTCGGTCAGCGACTCTCCGAACCAGACCAGGCCGTCCTCAGCGGCAGGGAGCACGAGCACGTCGCCGTCCGGGTAGAGCGAGCCGAGGTACCCCGGGGGCTCCCATTCGTCGGACTCGACGTCGAACTCGACCCCGGTCTGCTGGTACACCGACACCCAGTCGGCCTCGGCGCTCTCGGGGTTGGTGAACATGAGCATGTCGGAGTTCGCGTCCAGGCGCAGGAAGCCGCCCTCGGGGGTGCCGCGCAGCTCGCCGTCGACGACCTCGTACTCCTGCGGATCGTCGGCGAGCCACGGATAGTCACCGTCTGCAGGGGCGGCGTCGTCCACGTAGACGTCGCCGGTCAGCGGGTTCACGGCGACCTGGGGCAGCACGAAGAACGCGATGACCGAGACGACGATCGTCCCGAGGATCCACGTCGCGACCGAGAACCGCCGGATGCGCTCGGCACCCCCGGTCACGGACCGGCCTCCGTCTGCGTCGGCGTCGGCTCGCCGGGCGTCGGGGTCGGGGCGCTCGGGGTCGGAGCGGTCGTCGGGGCCACCGGCTCTGTGAAGGTGATCGTCCAGCCGGCCTCGTCCCACGCGTCGATGGCGAACAGCACGAGGTCGCCGTCCTCCCACGCGATCGAGCGGTCGGTCGGGTCGTACTCGCTGAAGATCTCGGTGACGCCGGCGGTGGTGACCGTCTCGATGGTCACGCGGCCCTCGCCGCGGCTGCTCACGCGTGCCGTGGTGGCGCCGCCCTCGACCAGGAACGCCGTGGAGCCGAAGCCGCTGACGGTGCCGGAGCGGGTCTCGACGGGCGGCGTCGTGATCTGCAGCCGCCACCGCTCGTCGCGGAAGCCGTCGATCCACAGCTCGACGTCGGGCTGCGGCACGAGCACCCACAGTCCTTCGGTGGCCGCGTACGTCTCGAATTCGGCGGGATCGCCGTACGGGCCCTCGACGAGGGTCTCACCGCCGGGTCCCGTGACCGCGACCCGCCCGACATACGTGTCGTCGAGCTCGGTGATGAGCAGCGGCTGGGCGGGATCGAGTCCCTCGAGCCGGATCATGGCGCCGTCGACACCGCTGTACACGCGGTCGCCCTCGTCTTCGGCGACGGGCGGGTCGGGGTTCTGCCACGGCTCCAGGGCGTAGTCGTCGTTCGAGGTCGCCTCGTCTCCCGCCTCCGCGAGAGTGGCGCCGCCGATCAGGGCGACCATGACGAGCCCGATGGTCCACACGAAGGCGTTGAAGGTGAGCAGCCGGCTGCGCGCGGCGCCGCTCAGCGTCGTGTTCGAACTCATTGCCGCCTTTCCGACCCCGACCAGGCTATACAACCGGGCAGGGACGCCCGGACGTTGCGCGCATGCGCGGCTAGCGCACGGGCAGGAGGCAGGTGGGGGCCGGCGCGGCGGTGCGATGGCGCACCCGGCCGGGCACGCCGGTGCGCACGTCCAGCGTCAGCGAGGCGACCTCGTCGGAGCGCTGGCCGGCGACCAGCAGGATGTCGCGGACCACCACGTGGTGGCGCGGCCAGTCCACGCCCGCATCGACGAGGGCGACCGGCGCGACGGACTCGCCCGCGCCGCGCACCCGCAGGGTCGCGATCGTGTTGCTGCCGCGCACGCCCGCGTAGAGGAACTCCCCGTCGCGCGAGGCGGCGAGCTCCGCGGCGCTGTCGCCGGGCAGCGTTCCGGCGCCGAGCGGGGTGCCGCCGACGAGCCGCCAGACCTCGGCGCCCGAGCCGCTCGCGGGTGCCGAGGGCGCCAGCACGAACAGCTCGCACGACAGCTCGGTCACGACGTAGAGGTGGCCGCTCGGGTGCCACACCATGTGGCGCGGACCGCTGCCCTTGGGCAGCGCCACCTCCTGCACGAGTCGCAGCCCCCGGCCGCCGTCGCGCCAGAACCGCACCAGATCGAGGCCGAGATCGGTCGTCGCGATGAGCCCGCCCGGCAGGAACACCGCCTGATGCGCGCGGGACGGGCGCGCCTCCTCCTCGGCACTGTCGGTCGGCGCCGGAGCGTCCTGATCGTGGTCGGGCACCAGGTGGGCGAACTCCGTGCCGGCCGCCTCTCGGAGCGCGCGCGCAGCTGCCGCGAGGTCCAGGTCGCCGGCGGCGGATGCGGATGCGGCCGCCTCGGGGCCATAGGGATCGGCCGCCGCGGCGGCGATGGCAGGCGATGAAGGCCGGCCCGCGGCATCCAGGTCCATCCGCACCACCCGGCCGTCGCCCCAGCAGCCGGCCACGAGGAAGCGGCCGTCGGGCGAGACGGCGACGTGGCAGACCGCCTCACCGGCGGGCACCGGGTCGCCGAGCGGGGCGAACGCCGCCTCGCCGGTGCGCCGGAACGCCTGCACCTGCTGCCGCGCCTCGAGCGCCGCGTACACGACGTCGCCCTTCGACAGGCTCGCCGATCCGGGATGCGCCGCGAGCCACGACGGCGAATCGGTCGCCGCGACGTCGCCCGCGAACGCCAGTGCGCCGCCCGCCGAGCCGTCGTCGGCGGCGCCCGCGAGCAGCATCCCGAGTCCGGTCGCGCTGCCGTCCATGTCGGCGGTGTATCCGCCCAGCCAGAACCTCATCGTCCGGTTCCTTCCGGACAGTGGGATTCGCGGTTCCTGCGCTTGCCGAACGACCCCACGTCAGACTTCGACACGCTCAGTCGACGAGGTCGTGGCGCACGATGACGGCGTCGCGCGCGGCGCCGACGCCGATGACCGAGATGCGCGTGCCGCTCATCGCCTCGAGGGCGAGCACGTACTCCTGGGCCTCCAGCGGGAGGTCCTCGAAGGTGCGGGCCGTCGAGATGTCCTGCTTCCAGCCCGGGAAGTACTCGAGGATCGGCTTCGCGTGGTGGAAGTCCGACTGGTTGACCGGGATCTCGTCGAAGCGCTCCCCGTCGACCTCGTACGCGACGCACACCGGGATCTGGTCGAGGCCGGTGAGGATGTCGAGCTTGGTCAGCACGAGGTCGGTGATGCCGTTGATGCGCGTCGCGTAGCGGGTGATGGGCGCGTCGTACCAGCCGACGCGGCGGGGGCGGCCGGTCGTGGTGCCGAACTCGAAGCCGCGCGAGCGGAGGAAGTCGCCGTTCTCATCGAACAGCTCGGTGGGGAACGGGCCCGAGCCGACGCGGGTCGTGTACGCCTTCACGATGCCGACGATGCGGTCGAGGCGGTTGGGGCCGACGCCCGAGCCGGTCGCCGCGCCGCCCGCCGTCGCCGACGACGACGTCACGAAGGGGTAGGTGCCGTGGTCGACATCGAGCATCGTGGCCTGACCGCCCTCGAAGACGACCACGTCGCCCGCGTCGAGCGCGTCGTTTAGAAGGAGCGAGGTGTCGGCGACCATCGGGCGCAGGCGCTCGGCGTACGACAGCAGGTCGTCGACGATCTCGTCGGCGGTGATGGCGCGGCGGTTGAAGATCTTGACCAGGAGGTGGTTCTTCTGGTCGAGGGCGCCCTCGACCTTCTGACGCAGGATGTTCTCGTCGAAGAGGTCCTGCACCCGGATGCCGACGCGGTTGATCTTGTCGGCGTAGGCAGGGCCGATGCCGCGACCGGTGGTGCCGATCTGGCGCTTGCCGAGGAAGCGCTCGGTGACCTTGTCGAGCGTGCGGTGGTACTGCGTGATGATGTGCGCGCTGGCGCTCACCCGCAGGCGCGAGGTGTCGAGGCCGCGTGCGTGCAGTGCCTCGAGCTCGGCGAAGAGCACTTCGAGGTCGATGACGACGCCGTTGCCGATGACCGCGTTCACGCCGGGAGACAGAATGCCGGAGGGCAGCAGGTGCAGCGCGTACTTCTCGTCGCCGATCACGACCGTGTGGCCGGCGTTGTTCCCGCCGTTGAACTTGACCACCCAGTCGGTGCGCTCACCCAGGAGATCGGTGGCCTTGCCCTTGCCCTCGTCTCCCCACTGGACTCCGACGATCACGATGCCTGGCATGGGCTACTCCCCCGTTATCTGACGGTTACACCCCATCCTATCGGGATGCTTCGTTACGCCTTCTGGCGCCGTGAGTCCTCCCGTGTCATCAGAGGTTGGACGGGCTCGCGAGCGCCGGGGGATGGTGAGGTCCGGATCGCCGCACGTGCGGCAGAAGGAGAACCACCGTGACCGAACAGGTGCACCTCGCCCTGGCCCTCGAACGGGCCGGCTGGCACCCCGCCGCGTGGCGCGAGGCCTCGGCCCGGCCGCGTGACCTGACGTCGCCGCGCTACTGGCGCGACCTGCTGCGCACGGCCGACGACGCCGGCCTCGCGCTGGCCACGATCGAAGACGCGCTGTCGCTCACCGACCGGTTCGAGCCGGTCGAGGGTCTGCGGCGCGACCGCGTGCGCGGGCGCCTGGACGCCGTGCTCATCGCGTCCTTCGTCGCGCCGCTGACTCGCCGGATCGGGCTCGTGCCGACGGTGACGACGACACACCCCGAGCCGTTCCACGTGGCCACCGGCATCCAGACGCTCGACTACGCAAGCCGGGGCAGGGCGGGTGTCCGCCTGGTCGCGGGCGCCTCGGCGGCCGAGCGCGCCAACTTCGGGCGGCGCACCGCGGGCGTCGACGCCCTTCCGGCATCGGGCCGCGTCGAGGATGCGCCGGGGATCGTCGCGGCCTTCCGCGAAGCGGGCGAGTTCGCCGACGTGCTCTCGCGCCTGTGGGACTCGTGGCAGGACGACGCCATCATCCGGGATGCCGGGACCGGCCGCTTCCTCGACGCCGACCGCGTGCACGACATCGAGTTCGAAGGCGAGTTCTTCTCGATCCACGGCGCCTCGATCGTGCCGCGATCGCCGCAGGGCCGGCCGCTGCTCACGGTGCTCGCGCACCAGACCGTGCCGTACCGCTTGGCCGCCGAGCACGCCGACCTCGTCTTCGTCACGCCGCACGGAGAGGGTGGGCGCCCGGGCTTCGACCTGGCCGGCATCCGCGCGGAACTGGATGCCGCAGCCGACGAGCTGCGCACCGGCGGCGAGCGCCTGCGGGTCTACGCGGACCTGGTGGTGCTCATCGAAGACACCGCAGCCGCGGCGCGCAGCGCCCTGGTGCGCCTGGACGACTGGGACGGCGCTCCTCTCGCCTCCGACGCGCGCATCGTCGTCGGCACGCCCGGCGATGTCGCCGCCGCGGTGCGCGAGCTCGCCGCGGCGGGGGTCGACGGCGTGCGCCTGCGGCCCGCCCGCCAGCCCGCCGACGTGGTCGCGATCGCCGAGAAGGTGGTGCCGCTGCTGCGGTCCACGGGCACGCTGCGACAGGACGACGGCGCCGGCACCCTGCGGACGCGCCTCGACCTCGCCCGCCCCGAGAGCCGCTACGTCCGAGAGAAGGTCGCGCTGTGAGCCGCAGCATCCGTCAGATCCACCTCGCCGCCCACTTCCCGGGCGTCAACAGCACCACCGTCTGGACCGACCCGGCCGCGGGCAGCCAGATCGATTTCTCATCGTTCGAGCACTTCGCCGCGACCGCCGAGCGCGGGCTGTTCGACTACGTGTTCCTGGCCGAGGGTCTGCGCCTGCGCGAGCACAAGGGCCGCGTCCACGAGCTCGATGTGCTCGGCCGCCCGAACACGCTGTCGATCCTGGCCGCCGTGGCCGCGATCACCGAGCACATCGGCGTCGTCGGCACGCTCAACACGACGTTCAACGAGCCGTACGAGCTGGCGCGCGAGCTCGCGACCCTCGACCACCTGTCCGGCGGACGCGCCGGGTGGAACGCCGTGACGAGCTCGGACGCGTTCCACGGCGCGAACTTCCGGCGCGGCGGCTTCCTCGATCACGCCGACCGGTACGAGCGGGCCCGCGAGTTCGCGGCGCTCGCGAAGGAGCTGTGGGACTCGTGGCCCGAGGACGGAGTGCGGGCGGATGCCGCCACCGGCGTCTTCCTCGACGACGGGGTGCCCGCGCAGGTGCGCCACACCGGCCCGCAGTTCGACGTCGACGCCCTCTTCGACGTGCCGCGGTCGCCGCAGGGTCGGCCGGTGATCGTGCAGGCCGGCGACTCCGCGGACGGCCGCACATTCGCAGCCGAGCACGCGGAGGTCATCTTCTCGCTCCACACCGGGTTCGAGGACGCGCGGGCGTTCTACGACGACGTCAAGGGCCGGCTCGCGGCGAACGGGCGCGAGGAGGACTCGCTCAAGATCCTCCCCGCGGCGACGTTCGCGATCGGCGACACCGACGCCGAGGCGCGCGAGCGCTCGCGCGAGATCGCGCTGCAACAGGTGCGCCCCGAGGTCGCCCTCACCTACGTCGAGCAGGTGTGGGGGCGCGACCTCTCCGGCTACGACCCCGACGGGCCCCTTCCCGACGTCGACCCCGACACCGGGTCCGAGACCGCGCGGGGCTGGGCGAACCGGCACGCGGCGGTGCGGTCCCGCATCGCGAAGCTCCGGGAGCTGTCGGAGACCGAAGGACTCAGCATCCGTGAGACCGTCATCCGCCTGACCGCGAACCACACGTTCGTCGGCAGCCCGGCGACCATCGCGGCCGAGATCGACCGGTACGTGCAGGAGCGCGCCACCGACGGCTTCACGATCGTCGGCCACCTGACGCCCCACGGCCTGGACGAGTTCGCCGAGCGCGTCGTGCCGCTGCTGCAGGAGCGGGGGTCGTACCGCTCGTCGTATGAGGAAGGCGCGACCCTTCGCGATCTGCTCGGGCTGCCGGCCCCGGTCTTCGCCCCGGCGCTCGCGACGCGATGACCGGCCGCGCGCGCCTGGTGCTCGTCGGGGCCGGCCCCCGTGCCGTCATGCTCCTCGAGCGGCTGCTGGCGCGCACCGACGAGCACACGCTGCTCGACATCGACCTCGTCGACCCGCATCCGCCGGGGGCGGGCCGCATCTGGCGTCACGCGCAGTCGCCGCTGCTCAAGCTCAACTCGATGACCCGCGACGTGACGGTCTTCACCGACGACAGCTGCACGATCGACGGACCGGTGCGAACGGGGCCCTCGCTCCACGAATGGCTCGAGCTCTGGCGGGCCGGCGACCTGCCCGACGTCGAGCTCGACGAGCTGTCGGCCGCCGAGGCGCGCGTGCTGGGCGGCGACGGCTTTCCGACCCGGCGGCTGCACAGCCACTACCTCGACTGGTTCTTCCGCCGCACCGGGGCGAGCGCCCCCGACGGCGTCACGGTCCGGCTCCACGCCGACACAGTGACGTCGGTGCGGCCATCGTCGTCGGGGCGGCACGTGGTCTCTCTCGCCGGCGGTCTCGAGATCGTGACGGATGCCGTCGCCTACTGCCTCGGCCACACCGAGCGCGAGCCCGACCCCGCGACGGCGGCTCTGGCCGCCGGCGCGGCGCGTGAGGGGCTCGTGTACGTGCCGCCGGCCTTCACCGCCGACGCCGATCTCTCGGGACTGGCCGCAGGCGCTGACGTGATCGTGCGCGGCATGGGGCTCGCGGCGATCGACCTCGTGGTGCTTCTCACGCAGGGCCGCGGCGGCCGGTTCGACCGCGATGCGGACGGCGCGCTGCGCTACCAGGCGTCGGGCCGCGAGCCCCGACTGCATCTCGGCTCGCGGCGCGGGGTGCCGTACCGCTCGAAGGTGACCTCGACACTGCACGGCGCATCGCCCGAGCGAGAGGTGCTCACGACCGCCGTCGTGACCGCACTCGCCGAGGGAAGCGCGCCCATCGACTTCGAGCGCGACGTCTGGCCGCTCATCGCGGGCGAGCTGCTGCACGGCCACTACCGCGAGCTGTTCACCGGGCACCCCGATCGAGTCTCGATCACGTGGGACGAGTTCCGCCCGGTGCTGCAGCGCCACGCGTGGGACGACCCGGTGCTCCGCACGGCGATCGCGGCCGTCGTGCCCGACCCGCTCGATCGCTTCGACGTCGCGTCGTTCGACCGGCCGTTCGCCGACGCCGAATTCGCCGACGAAGACGACGTGCAGCGTCGCGTGCGGGCGCACATCGCCGAGGACCTCCAGCTGCGCACGACCGCGCGGCACAGCCCCGCACAGGGTGTCTTCCTGGCCGCGCTGCTGTCGTTCATGGCGCTGGCCGAGATCCCGAAGGAGCGCTGGAACGCCCGCTCCCGGGCGCACACGCTCCCGGTGCGCTGGCACACGTTCTTCAGCTACCTCGCGAGCGGGCCGCCGCCGCATCGGCTCGAAGAGCTGCTCGCCCTCGCCGACGCCGGCGTCGTCAGCTTCCTCGGCCCGGATGTAGAGGTTGCTGTCGGGCCGCGCGGGTTCGCGGCATCCCGTTCCCGCGTCCCCGGCGAGACGGTCGCCCAGGCGCTCGTCGACGCCTGGCTCCCCGCCGCCGACGCGGAGCTCAGCACGAATGCCGCACTGCGGGAGCTCGCGACCGTGCACGGCAGCGTGCTGCGCGTGGCGGATGCCGAGTACTCGGGATCGCTCGGACGCGTGCGCGTCGGCGACGACGGTCACGTGCTGCGCCCCGACGGCACCCCGCACGACGCGCTGTTCGCGATCGGCCCGTTCACGTCGCTGACGGAGTCCGGCGCCTTCACCCGGCCGGCGGCGAACTCGCTGTCGCTGCGCCAGACCGACGTCGTCGCCGGCGCCATCGCCGCCCGCCTCGGCGTCGCGGTCCCCGTCGCACCCTGATCGAGCTGCGTCGAGCCGGCGCCCTTCCCGGCGTCGGACGTTCGAAAACCTGGTCCGTCATCGCGACGCGCCGTGCGCGGCATCCGTTCCCCGGCGTGTCTGTGCGCCGACCAGGTTTTCGGCACGTGCAACCGCTGTGATCATGACGCCGGATGACGGCGTGTGACCGCGCGCAACCGTCATTCACGCCGCGTGACATGCGCGGTCGGGGCCCGCCGGACCTCTCCGCGACGCTGAGGGCACGAACCCGGCATGCCGCCGCGGCTCGTCCGCCACAGCTTCTGGAGATCCCGATGTCATCCACCCGACCCCGCACCGCCGCACTCGCGGCGATCGGCGTCGTCGCCCTCGCGCTCACCGCGTGCGCGACCGGCGCCGGCGACGCCGCACCCACCGCTTCCGCCGAGGCCGAGCCCACGACCGGCGGCGACCTCACCTTCGCGATCTCGGTCGACAGCCAGTGCATCGACCCGCAGCAGGTGGGCAACAACGATGCGATCGCCATCGCGCGGCAGACCGTCGCCTCGCTGACGATCCAAGACCCCGAGACGGGCGAGATCCTGCCCTGGCTCGCCACCGACTACGAGGTGAACGACGACGCCACGAGCTTCACGTTCACGCTGCAGGAGGGTCCCACCTACGCCGACGGCGAGCCCATCGACGCGGCATCCGTCAAGACCAACTTCGAGGCGATCCAGGCGCTCGGCGCGAAGGCGAGCCTCGGCTCGTCGTACCTCGCCGACCTCGAGAGCATCGACGTGCCCGACGAGCAGACCGTCGTCGTCAACTTCTCCGAGCCCAGCGCCCAGTTCCTGCAGGCGACCTCGACGTTCTCGCTCGGCCTGCTGTCGCCGGCCACGGCGGCGGTGAGTCAGGCCGATCGCTGCCTCGGCGACTACATCGGCTCGGGACCGTTCTCGGTCGAGAGCTACACCCCCAACGAGGGCGCCGTGCTCGTGCGTCGCGACGGCTACGAGTGGGGGCCGTCGATCGCCGGCCACACCGGCGAGGCCTACCTCGACTCGATCACCTACAAGGTGATCCCCGAGTCGGGCAACCGCACCGGCAGCCTGCAGTCCGGCCAGATCGACGCGACCGCCGGCATCGCCACCGCCGACGCCGTGCTGTTCGAGAGCGAGGACTTCTGGTCGCTGAACCGCGCCAACCCCGGCTCGGTCTACAACCTCTACGCCAACCAGTCGACCGAGAAGCTGGCCGATGAGAACGTGCGCCTGGCGATCCAGAAGGGCATCGATCGCGAGCAGATCACCGCGACCCTGCTCGGCCCCGAGGACCTGCCGGCCGTCTCGCCGCTCGCCTCGTCGACCCCCTACTTCACCGACCTGAGCGACGTGCTCGAGTACGACCCCGAGGCCGCGGCAGACCTGCTCGAGGAGTCGGGCTGGACCGAGGGCGCGGACGGCGTCCGCGAGAAGGACGGCGAGAAGCTGAGCTTCCACGTCACCTACTGGCAGTCGCCCAAGGAGGTGCTCGAGCTCGTGCAGCAGCAGCTGCGTCAGATCGGCGTCGACCTCCAGCTGACGTTCGCGAGCATCGCCGACACCACGGCCGCGAACGCCGACGGCACCTACGACTTCTCGTACGGCAACCTGACACGGGCCGATCCCGACGTGCTGCGCACGGTGTTCTCGGTGAGCGGCACCAACAACGCCACCAAGCGCACGGAGCCTGCCGAGATCGACGAGCTGCTCGACGAGCAGGCCGCGATCATCGACCCCGCCGAGCGCCAGAAGATCGTCGACGCGGCGGCGGAGCTGCTGGTCACCGGCGGCTACTCGATCCCGATCTACCAGCTGTCGACCACGATCACGGCCGCGTCGAAGGTGCAGGGGCTGACGTTCGAGGCGTCCAGCCGCCTGGACTTCTACGACGCCTGGATCGCCGAGTAAGCCGCGCGGGCACACCGAGCAACGGAACGGATGAGGAGCGAGATCATGTGGGGTGGATACATCGCCCGGAGGATCGGGCAGGGCCTGGTGGTCCTGTGGGCCGCGTACACGATCTCGTTCCTCATCCTGTACCTCCTCCCCGGCGACGCCGCGACGCTGTTCGCGGGCGGCGGCGACCAGGAGGCCATCGATCCCGAGCTCGTCGCGCGGCTGCGCAGCGAGCTCGGGCTCGACCGCCCGCTGTGGGAGCAGTACCTCGTCGCCCTGGGCAAGGCGCTGACGGGCGACTTCGGCGCGTCGACGCAGACCGGGCGGCCGGCATCCGATCTGCTTCTCGAATCCCTGCCCCCGACGCTCGCGCTGACCGCCTTCGCATTCGTGCTGTCGGTCGTGTTCGGCATCGTCCTGGCACTGTCGGCGTCGCTGGCGCGCGCGCAGTGGCTGCGCAACCTGCTGTCGTCACTTCCGCCGCTGGGAGTCTCGATCCCGGTGTTCTGGATCGGCCTTCTGCTGCTGCAGGCGTTCTCGTTCCGCCTGCGCCTGTTCCCCTCGATGGGCAATGAGGGCTTCGAGAGCCTCGTGCTGCCGGCGATCACGATCGCGATCCCCTCCGGAGCGTTCATCGCGCAGCTGCTGTCGCGGAGCCTGCGGTCGACCCTCGCCCAGCCCTACGTCGAGATCGTGCGGGCGAAGGGTGCGAGCGAGCGCCGCGTGCAGCTCGGCCATGCGTTCCGGAACGCCGCGATCCCGTCGCTCACGATGGTCGGCGTGCTCATCGGCGGCCTGCTCTCGGGCGCTGTCGTGACCGAGACCGTCTTCTCGCGCCTCGGCATCGGCCGCCTCGTCGTCACCGCCGTCAACAACCGCGACGTGCCCGTCGTGCAGACCGTGGTGGTCTTCGCCGCGCTCGTGTTCGTGATCGCGAACCTCGCCGTCGATCTCGTCTACCCCCTCATCGACCGCCGCATCACGCTCGCCCGCACGGCGTTCGTCGCCGCCTGATCGGAGCCCGTCATGACCGTCGAGGACGTCCTCTCCCCTCCCGCCCGCACGCTCGAGCCGCACGACCCGTTCATCGAATCGATCGTCGACCCCGACGCCGATCCTGCGGGCGGGCCGCACGCGGCCGGCCTCGAGGAAGAGCGAGCGGATGCTTCGTCTCGTGCCTCGCTCAGCACGAGTGCCGCGGCCCGCGGCGCTGCGCTGCGCCCGGTCGTCGCGGTCCTGAAGCAGCCGACGCTCGTCGCGTCGATCCTCGTGCTCGCGCTCGTGACGCTGTGGGCGTTGGTGCCCTCGTGGTTCACGGCGTGGGACCCGATCGTCGGCGTCCCGCAGGACCGCCTGCTGCCGCCCAGCCCGGAGCACCTCTTCGGCACCGACAACCTCGGCCGCGACCTCTACGCCCGTGTCGTGTACGGCTCGGCGACGTCGCTCGCCGCGACCTCGGTGGCGGTCGTCGTCGGACTCGCGGTCGGATCGCTGTTCGGCCTGCTCGCCGGCTTCCTCCGGGGCATCGTCGACGACGCCATCATGCGCTTCATGGACGTGCTGCTCGCGATCCCGAGCCTGCTGCTCTCGCTCGCCCTCATCACGGCGCTGGGCTTCGGCACGCTCAACGTCGCGATCGCGGTCGGACTCGCGAGCATCGCATCCTTCTCCCGCGTGATGCGCGCCGAGGTGCTGCAGATCGCCACCGCCGTCTACGTCGAGGCCGCGCACGTGTCCGGTGTGCGCTGGCACACCGTGCTGCGCCGGCACGTGCTGCCGAACGCGTCCGGACCCGTCGTGGCGCTGGCCGCCCTCGAGTTCGGCGTCATGGTGCTCGCGATCTCGTCGCTGTCGTTCCTCGGCTTCGGCGCCCCGCCGCCCACCCCGGAGTGGGGCTCGCTCGTCGCGGGCGGGCGCGACTACCTGGCCGTCGCGTGGTGGCTCACGACCTTCCCCGGCCTCGTGATCGTGGCCGTCGTGCTGTCGGCCAACCGCATCTCGCGTGCCCTCGAGCGCAATGGAGGAGTCCGATGACCGCGCTGCTGCAGGTGTCGAACCTGTCCGTCTCGTACTCGCTGGGCGGCCGGTCGCGCCCGGCCGTCCGCGACGTGAGCTTCACCGTCGACCGCGGCGAGGTCGTCGCGATCGTGGGCGAGTCGGGCTCGGGCAAGAGCACGACCGCGCACGCCGTGATCCATCTCCTCTCCGCCAACGCCTCGGTGGACGCCGGGTCGATCGTCTTCGACGGCACCGACCTCACCGGGCTGTCGCGCCGCGCGTGGCGCGAGGTGCGCGGGCGGGCGATCGGCCTCATTCCGCAGGACCCGACGACGAGCCTCAACCCCGTGAAGCGGGTCGGGCGTCAGGTCGGCGAGCCGCTCGTCATCCACGGGCTGGCCACCCGCCGCGGCGCCGACGCACGGGCCGTGGAACTGCTGCGGCTGGCCGGCATCGGCGAGCCCGAGGCCCGCGCGAAGCAGTTCCCGCACCAGTTCTCCGGCGGCATGAAGCAGCGCGCCCTCATCGCGACGGCGTTGGCCGCCGAGCCGCAGCTCGTGATCGCCGACGAGCCCACGAGCGCCCTCGACGTCACGGTGCAGAAGCAGATCCTCGACCACATCGACACCCTCGCCACGACGCTCGGCACCGCGGTGCTGCTCATCACGCACGACCTCGGCGTCGCGGCCGACCGCGCCGACCGCATCATCGTGATGCAGGACGGCGGGATCGTCGAGACGGGGGCGGCACGGCAGGTCCTCGAGGATCCGCAGCACCCCTATACCCGTGCCCTCATCGCGGCGGCGCCCGGGCTGCGGGGCACGGCGGCGCGCGTCTCCGGGCGACGGTCGCCCACGGAGCCGGATGCTTCGTCTCGTGCCTCGGTCAGCACAGATGCCGCATCCCCGCCTCTCCTCGAGGTCACAGATCTCCGCAAGGAGTTCCCGCTGCCCGGCCACGACAAGCTCGTCGCGGTCGACGACGTGTCGTTCCGGATCGACCGCGGCGAGACGCTCGCGATCGTCGGCGAGTCCGGGTCGGGCAAGAGCACCACGGCGCGACTGGCTCTGCGGCTCGAGAAGCCGACGGCAGGCGGCATCCGCTTCGACGGAAACGATCTCGTGACCGCGAGCCGTGAAGAGCTCCGCGCGCTGCGCCGGCGCTTCCAGCTCGTGTATCAGAGCCCGTTCGCCTCGCTGGATCCGCGGTTCACCATCGCGGAGGTGATCGACGAGCCGCTGCGCGCGTTCGGCGTCGACAAGGCCGAGCGCGCACTCCGAGTGCGAGAGCTGATCGACCAGGTGGCGCTGCCGGCGGGCATCGCGTCGCGGCGGCCGGCCGAGCTCTCGGGCGGCCAGCGGCAGCGGGTGGCGATCGCTCGCGCGCTCGCGCTGCGCCCCGATCTCGTCGTGCTCGACGAGGCGGTGTCGGCGCTCGACGTATCGGTGCAGGCGCAGATCCTCGAACTGCTCGCCGCCGTGCAGCGGGACGTCGGGGTGTCGTATCTCTTCATCAGCCACGACCTCGCGGTGGTCCGCGAGATCTCGGACCGCGTCGCCGTGATGCAGCGCGGCCGGATCGTCGAGCAGGGCGCGACCGCGCAAGTGCTCGGCGACCCGCGCGAGGAGTACACGCGCCGGCTCATCGACGCGATCCCGGGGTCCACGCTCGCTGCGCGGGCGGCCTGACCTTCCGGCGACCCACGGCGCAGCATCCGTCGTCCCCCGTACCGACCCTCCCGGCCATCTCGAAAAGAGGAGCACCATGACCACCACCCTCAACTCCGACGTCGATCGCGCCCGGTTCGGGCGCGAGTGGGAGGACTGGCACCGCGCACACGAGACGCGCCGCGCCGATCCCCTCGGCTTCTTCGCCATCACCGGCCTGCACTGGCTCGGCGGCGACGCGATCACGCTGGCCGGTGCGCCCGGCACGTGGCATCTCGGCACTGACGGCGTGGTCGTCGAGCTCGCCGAGGGCGAGAGTCTGACACTCGACGGGGCGACGATCGTCGGCACGTACGCGTTCGGCGAGATCGCCGAGCGGGGCAGCGTCACCCCGACGTTCACCGACGGAGGCGTCGCCGGCGCGGTCGAGATCGCCATCCGCGGCGGTCATACGATCCTGCGTCCGCGCCGGGCCGACCACCCGTTCCTCGCCGAGTACGCAGGCACCCCGACCTACGTGCCGAACCCGCGCTGGCGGGTCGCGGCGCAGTTCCGTCCGTTCGACGCACCGGTTCCGACCGAGGTCGGCGCCGCCGTCGACGGGCTCACCCACGTCTACGACGCCCCCGGCGTGCTCGAGTTCTCGTGGCGCGGCGAGGAGTTCGCGCTCACCGCGTTCGAGGGCAAGGCTCCCGGCGACCTGCTCGTGCTGTTCACCGACGCGACGAGCGGCATCACGACGTACGCCGCAAACCGTTCCGTGGGCATCGACGCGCCGGACGCCGACGGCTGGACCACCATCGACTTCAACCGCGCCGTGAACCTCCCGTGCGCCTACACGGACTTCGCGACGTGCCCGCTGCCGCCGGAGGGCAACCGCCTGCCGATCGGCATCGAGGCCGGCGAGAAGACGCCGCTGTCGCGCGTGCGCGCCGACGGCGCGCTCGTCGCACCGGGGGTGGTCGCGTGAAGTTCCAGCTGCTCGACATCGTCCCCTATCGCGCCGATCCGATCACGGGCCGCCAGGTCTCTCCCGCTGAGCGCTTCGCCGAGACGCTCGAGCAGGCGATCCGCGCGGAAGAGCTGGGATTGGATGCCGTCGCCATCGGCGAGCGCCACGCCGGCAGCTTCATCTCCTCGTCGCCGACGGTGCTGCTGGGCGCGATCGCCGCCCGGACCGACAGCATCCGTCTCAATTCCGGCGTCACCGTGCTCTCCGTGCTGGATCCGGTGCGCGTCGCGGAGGATTACGCGACCATCGACCAGCTCTCGGGCGGACGCCTGGACATCACGATCGGCAAGGGCAACGAAGTCGCCCAGTTCCCGTTGTTCGGACTCGACATCGACGACCAGTGGGAGCTGCTCGCCGAGAAGTACGAGCTGCTGCGGACGCTGTGGCGCGAGGAGGACGTCACGTGGCCCGGCACCGAGTTCACCCGGCCGCTCGCCGGCGTGACGACGCTGCCGCGGCCGTTCGCCGGCGCTCCGCGGGTGTGGCACGGCTCGGCGACGACGCTGTTCTCGGCCGGGCTCGCCGCGCGCTTCGGCGACCCGCTGTTCAGCGCGAACGCGATCCAGCCGCTCGAGAACTACGGCGTGCTCGTCGACCACTACCGCTCCGAGTACGCGCGCCACGGCCACGACCCGGCGAGCGCGTTCGTGGCCGCCGGCTCGGGTGCGCTCTTCATCGCCGACACCACGCAGGAGGCGATCGCCCAGTACGGCCCCGTCTACAACGCGATCGTGGCCGCGACGAACGTGCCCGGGAACAACACCCCGTTCCGTGACATCGAGCACGCCGTCGCCGAGGGTCCGGCTCTCGTCGGCACGCCGCAACAGGTGATCGACAAGATCGCGCGGTTCCACGGCCGGCTCGGCCACGACCTGCAATCCATCAGCCTGCCGACTACGGTGCCGATCGCGCAGCAGCTCGAGATCCTCGAGCGGTTCGCGCTCGAGGTGGCCCCGGTGCTCCGCCGGGAGCTCCCGACGACGCTGTGGACGGATGCCGACCCCCTGGGTCAGCGGACGCCCGAGCTGGCGGCGGTGTGAGCAGAGGGATGTCTCGGCTCAGTCCGGCACGTACTTGAAGGAGAGCTGGAGCCGGGTGCGGAACAGCAGCGTCCCGTCGTCGCCGACGACCACGTCCTGTTTCGTCACCTCGGCGATGCGCAGATCGTGCACCGATCCCGCGGCGGTGGTGATGGCTTCTCGAGCCGCCTCCTCCCACGACGAGGCACTCGTGCCGATGACGTCGATCACTCGGTAAACGCTCATGTCGAACCCCTCACGCCTCGATACCGACATCTCCATGGTGATCGCCCGGTCGCCCCGGCGGAAGGGGCCTGCCTGCGCGGGTCCGACCGGCCACTCGGCGAGTTCCCAGGCAACGCCCGGCGCGGCCGATTAGTCTTCCTAGACCCAAGGGGAGTACTCCGACACGGTCGGCTCGTCATTACGGATGCACGGCGCATCCCGGGCGACCGGTCCTCATTCGAGGATGGAGAAGACCTTGACGCCGCTTCGTCGCGCCAGGTCTGGAGTCGTCCTTGAACATCACCCCGCTCGTGTGGGTCATCACGATCGCGGTCACCATCGCGTTCTTCGTCTACGAGTTCTTCGCGCACGTGCGCAAGCCTCATGAGCCGACCATCGGCGAATCCGCCAGGTGGTCGGCTTTCTACATCGGCCTGGCGCTCCTGTTCGGCGTCGGCATCGGCGTCGTGTCGGGGTGGACGTACGGAGGCGAGTACTTCGCCGGGTACCTCACCGAGAAGGCGCTGTCGATCGACAACCTCTTCGTCTTCCTCATCGTGATGACCGGCTTCGCGGTCCCGAAGATCTATCAGCAGAAGGTGCTGATGATCGGCATCGTGATCGCGCTCATCCTCCGCGGCGCGTTCATCGCCGTCGGCGCCGCGCTCATCGAGAACTTCTCGTGGGTCTTCTACCTCTTCGGCGCGCTGCTTCTGGTGCTCGCGTACCGCCAGGCGTTCGGCGACCACCAGAGCAACCCGTCGGACGGGCGTTTCATGCGCCTGGTCCGTCGCGTGCTGCCCGTGACGAACGAGTACCACCAGGACCGCCTGACGGTCCGCAAGGACGGCCGCCGGTTCGTCACGCCGATGCTCCTCACGATCATCGCGATCGGGTTCGTCGACCTCATCTTCGCCGTGGACTCGATCCCCGCCATCTACGGCCTCACCGAGCAGGCGTACATCGTCTTCACCGCGAACGCCTTCGCGCTCATGGGCCTGCGGCAGCTGTACTTCCTCATCGGCGGGCTGCTGGAGCGCCTGGTGTACCTCGCCCAGGGCCTCGCCGTCATCCTCGCGTTCATCGGCGTGAAGCTCGTGCTGCACGCGATGCACGTCAACGAGCTGCCGTTCATCAACGGCGGCGAGCCGATGCTGTGGGCCCCCGAGATCCCGATCTGGTTCTCGCTGCTGTTCATCGCGGCGACGATCGCCGTCGCGACTGTCGCGAGCCTCATCAAGACCCGCGGCGGCCGCGGGGTCGCCCACACGCCCGCGGCGAACGCTCCCGTGGCGAGCGCGTCCGTGGGCAGCGCGTCCGTGGGCAGCGCGTCCGTGGGCAGCGCGTCCGCGGGGCACACCCCGCTCGCGCCCGAAGCCCATGCTGCCGAAGCCGACGGAGTCCCCGCCGCAGTCCACGCCCCCGAAACCCACGCCCCCGAAACCCCCGCGGACACCGTGTCCGCGGACACCAGGAAGGAAGTCTCTTGAGACGCCACCCGCGCGGTGACACCGCCGCCGACCCCGACAGTCCCTGCGCCCGGGTGACCCCGGGCGCACCCGCTCCGAAGCGGAAGCACGCCTGCTGATGGGCGACCTGCTCTGGAACATCGCACTCGTCATCGTCTTCGTGCTCATCGGCGGCGTCTTCGCGGCGACCGAGATGGCGCTGGTCACCCTCCGGGAGAGCCAGCTCAACACCATCGCGGCCCGCGGCCGGCGCGGCGAGAAGGTCGCCGGCCTCGCCCGCAACCCGAACACCTTCCTCTCGGCGGTGCAGATCGGCGTCACCGTCGCCGGCTTCGCGTCGGCCGCCTACGGCGCCACCTCGATCGCGCCCTCGGTGGCGCCCCTGTTCGAGCTCTGGGGAGCCTCCGAGCAGCTGGCGTCGACCATCGCGACGATCCTGCTGACCCTCGTCATCGCGTACCTCTCGCTGGTGCTCGGCGAGCTGGTGCCCAAGCGCCTGGCGATCCAGCGCAACGCGCAGTTCGCCTACGCGGTCGCACCGGTGCTCGACGGGTTCGCCACCATCATGCGGCCGGTGATCTGGCTGCTGTCGGTGTCGACGAATGCCGTCGTGCGCCTTCTCGGCGGCGATCCGCACAAAGCCGTCGAGGAGCTCAGCGAAGAGGAGTTCCGCGACATCGTGGCGACCCAGCAGGGCCTGCCCGACGACGAGAAGCGCATCCTCGACGACGTGCTCTCGCTGCGCGGTCGCCAGATCAGCGAGGTCATGCGGCCGCGACCGGAGGTCGTCGCGCTGGACGAGGCCGCCACCATCGCCGAGGCCGTGGCCCAGGTGAAGGAGCTGCCGTTCTCGCGCTACCCCGTCGCCGACCGGTCGATCGACGACATCATCGGGTTCGTCCACGTCCGCGACGTCTTCGAGGCTGCGGCGGAGAACCCCGGTGCACCCGTCCAGGGCCTGATGCGACCGATCTCGTACCTGCCGTCCACGGCCGGGGTGCTGCCGACGCTCACCCGCATGCGGGCCGACGGGCATCACATCGCCGTCGTCGTGGACGAGTACGGCGGGACCGACGGCATCGTGACGCTGGAGGACCTCGTGGAGGAGGTCGTCGGCGAGATCTTCGACGAGTACGACACCGCCGCCGACCCGGTGGCGGTGGGCGGGGAGCTCGACGGTCGCCTGAACCTCCAGGACTTCGAGGAGCTCACCGGCCTGGCTCTGCCCCGCGGATCGTCCGACACCGTCGCGGGCTTCGTCATCGAGCAGCTCGGACGACTCGCCGCGGTGGGTGACACGGTCGAACTGGACGGCGCGACCCTCCAGGTCACCGCACTGGACCGTCGGCGGATCTCCGGCGTGCGCGTGAGCACGCGGCCCGCCGGGGAGGCGGGCACACCCGCCGGCGTCGGCGAACGGGGCTCGTGAGCGCGGCGGTGCGCGCGGTCTCGGGTGAGCCTCAGCGGGCTTCCCCGGGGTCGATGCGCACTGCCGATCCCGACACGACGATTCCGCCGGTCGCCGGAATGTCGACGGTCAGCTCGCTCGGCCGGCCCACGTGGCTCCCCTGCAGAATGACGACGGCACCCGGGGCCTGCACCGCGCCGGTGGCTCGCAGGTAGCCGCCGGTGGCCGCCGCGGCGGCGCCCGTCGCCGGGTCCTCGACGATCGATCCGACGGGGAAGACGTTGCGGGCGTGCCAGCGATCGTCGGCCTCCGGCCACAGCACGATCATGGTCGCCGGCCACCCCCGCGCGTCGAGCACGCGGCGCGCGCGGGCCGGGTCGACCCTGAACCGGTCGAACACCGCTCGGTCGGCGATCACGACGAGGGGGTGCCAGTTTCCGCCGAACGCCAGCGCGGGCGCGAAACGGGGGTGCAGATCGCCCTCCGACAGCCCGATCGACCCGAGGACGTCGGCGAGCGCGTCGCCCGGGAGCGGCGCGATGCCGGGCTCGACGCTCGTGAAAGACACCCGCCGCTCACCGGACGCATCCGTGACGGTCTCGATCTCGACGACGCCGACCGGCGTCTCGAACGAGATCGCGCCGTCACCCTCGTCGGCGGCGATCGCGGCGGCCGCGGCGACGGTGGCGTGTCCGCAGAACGGGACTTCGGCCAGGGGCGAGAAGTAGCGGATCGCGCGGCGGCCCGGAGCGCTGCCGGCCTGCACGAAGGCCGATTCCGCGTACCCGAGGTCGGCGGCGATGCCGAGCATCGCGGCATCCGTCAGCTCTCCGGCGTCCAGCACGACGCCCGCAGCATTGCCGCCCGCCGGGTCGGAGGAGAACGCCGTCCACCGCTGGATGTCGAGAGGGCTCATGCCGCCACGATAGGTCACCGGTCACACCCCCTTCGATACGGGGGGACGGATGCCGCACCCGCACGCGGGCGCGTCGCAGCCTGCTAGCCGCCCAGCTCGCCCGGGTGAGTGAGCCGCCACCACTCCGTCGGCTCTTCGATGGTGCCGTCGATCTCGACCGGAACGCTGACCGTGTTCGGGCCGGCGGTGTACGTGACGGTGCCGACCTCTTCGCCGTCCGCGTAGGACTTCGGAGTCGTGGTCGTCATCTCGACCGAGATGGGGGTTTCGGACCACGTGAAGATCGTGGCGCCGGCGGAGATGACCACCCGGGCCGACGAGCCCCACGGGGTGGTCAGCGTGCCGACCGGCTGATCGCTCGTCGCGACCGGCACCTCGTGGAAGCCCGCACGGATGCTGTCGATCATCGCCATCACGTTGTGATTGACGTTCGCGCGCGTGGCGCCACCGAGCACGACGCCGGTCACCTGCAGCGGCTGCGCGGTTCCGACGGGGACGGATGCCGTGAACAGGAGGTTGTAGGTGCCTTCCCCGAGGTTTCCCGTCTTGAGGCCGGTGATGCCGTTGCTGCCGAGGAGGTCGTTCGTGTTCGCCATCGGACCCGGGCCCGGGAGTGCGAGCGAGGGGGTTGCGGAGATGCTCGAGATCACGGGGTTCGCGGCCGCGAGCTTGCCGAGTGCGATGAGATCGGCCGGCGTGCTGGTGTTGCGCGCGTCGAGGCCGGTCGGCTCGACGAGCGTCGTGCCGGTGAGTCCGTTGGTCGCGAGCCATCGCCGCGCCGCCTCGCGGAACGCCCACTGCGAGCCGAAGGCCCACGTCGAGACCGCCTCGGCGTAGTTGCTCGCCGAGGGGATCAGCATCGTCGCCAGTGCGTCGTGCAGCGACATCGAGCTGCCCGTGGGCATCGCGGCGATCGTCGCGCCCCGCACGTAGTACTGGTCGTAGAGGTCGTGGTCGGCCTTGCTGAAGGTGATCGTGGGTCCGGGGTCGGTGGGCCCTGCCAGAGGATGACGGTCGAGGATCACGAGCGCGGTGATGAGCTTGGCGATGCTGGCGATGGACCGGGGCTCGTCACCGCCGCTGGACGCCCAGATGCCGCTGGCCGCCGGGCCCAGATACTCATCGCCGCCCGCGACCGCGACGGCGGCCGCACCCTGGCTGGGAAGCGAGACAGCCGCGGCGGCGGGAACCGGCGGCGGCGCCGGCGCGTGCACGTCGACGTCGGGAGCGCCGAGGGGCGCGTTCAGCGCCCAGCCCGTGTAGCCCGCGGGAACGCCGATCAGCACCAGCAGCACGATCGCGGTCACGAGGAGGGCGATGCGCCGCCGTCGCCGGCGTGCCCCGGGATCGGCAGCGGGCGGCGGGTCGCCGAACATCTCCTCCTGGGTGATGAGCTGCGTGAACTCCTCGAGCCCATCGGTCGCACTCGGCGGCGTCGTCACCCCGGCTCCTCTGCGTCCGTCGGCGCCGGCGCATGGATCGCGCGATCGGCACTGCTACTGAAGATCATGGTGCGATCCCCGCCGGATCTGAGGCCGGTTCGTCACGATCCGATAACGGCTGGAGCGGCGCGGCCCCGCAGGAGCCGCCGAGCCGGCGCGAACGTGCCCGGAGCCACCGGGCGCAGAATCGGAGGCTTTCGGCGACGCGCCGGGTGGCGGCATCCGTCGCCGGCGGACCGTCCGAAACCTCCGATTCTGTGCGCGCGCGTCAGGACTTGGGCAGCCCTGCGGGGTTGATCTCGCTCTCTTCGATGCGCTCGGACTGCAGGTCCCAGATCTCGAGGACCTCGTCGTACTGCCCGTCCTCGATGAGGTGGGTGAGCGCGATGTGCACCGGCTCGATGAGTCCGTTGCCCTTCGCGGTCGCCGCGGCGATGTTGGCCGTCAGCGGCCAGCCGCCGGGCACGAGGCCGACGAGCTTGGTGTCACCGGTCTCGCGAGCAGCCCACGCCGACGTCGCGTTCGGGCCGAACGTCGCGTCGATCCGGCCCGACTGCAGCGCCAGGGTGGTCGCGGCGTTGTCGTCGAAGTACTGCAGCTCGGCCGGCGCCTGGCCGGCGGCCTCGAGTTCCTCGTTCCACGCGAGCAGCACCTGTTCCTGGTTCGTGCCCGAGCCGACGGCGATGGTGAGGCCTGAGATGTCGGCGGCCTCCTCGATGGTCTCGATGTCGCTGTCGGACTTCACGTAGAAGCCGAGCAGGTCTTCGCGGTAGCTGGCGAAGTCGTACAGCTCCTTGCGCTCCTCGGTGACGGTGACGTTCGAGGTGATGAGGTCGTACTTGCCGGACTGGATGCCCAGCGGCCAATCGGCCCACGCCACGACCACCGGGTTGTACTCCAGGCCCAGCGCGTCGGCGATGAGCGCGCCGATGTTGGGCTCGGTGCCGGCGGGCAGGGTCTCGCCCTCGGGGATGTAGCCAAGCGGCGGGACGTACGCCGAGTGCGCGACGGTGAGCTTGCCGGGCTCGATTGGCTCGAACCCGCTCGCCTCGAGCGCCGCGACGGCCTCCGCGACGGGCTCATCGAGGCGGACCCACTGGAGCTCGTCGGTCGTGACGTTCGCCGACGTCGGGTCGGGCTCGGGGGTGGCGGCTTCGGCCGGCGCGTTCTGGTTGACCCCCCAGATGACGCCGCCGACGATCACGGCCACCGCGACGACGCCGACGCCGATCGCGATGCCCTGCTTCTTGCTCAGTGCCATGTGCTGCTACTTTCTTCTCGGGTGAGGCTGTTGGTGGAGGGACTGCTCGGGTGAGGACTCGGCGTGCGAGTCCCGCTCAGGCCAGGACCTTCGCGAGGAAGTCCTGGACGCGGGGATGCTGCGGCCGCACCAGCACCTCGGCGGGCGGGCCCTGCTCGACGACGCGACCGCCGTCGAGGAACACGACGCGATCGGCGACCTCGCGCGCGAACCCGACCTCGTGGGTGACGATGATGAGCGTCGTGCCGAGCTGGGCGAGATCGCGGATGACGTCGAGCACCTCTCCCACCAGTTCGGGGTCGAGCGCGCTGGTCGGTTCGTCGAACAGGATCACCTTGGGCTTGAGCGCGAGCGCCCGCGCGATGGCGACGCGCTGCTGCTGGCCGCCCGACAGCTGCCGCGGGTAGTGCTCGGCCTTGTCGGCCAGGCCGACGCGGTCGAGAAGGCCGAGGGCCAGCTCCCTGGCATCGTCCTTGGAGAGACGGCCGAGCGCGATGGGCGCCTCGGTGATGTTCTCCAGGGCGGTGAGGTGCGGGAAGAGGTTGAAGTTCTGGAAGACGATGCCGATCTGCGTGCGCCGCTCCAGCACCTCCCGCTCGCGGAGCTCGTAGAGCTTGCCGCCCCGCAGCTCGTAGCCGATCAGCTGGCCGTCGAGGGTCACCGAGCCCCGATCGACGCTCTCGAGGTGGTTGATCGTGCGCAGGAGCGTGGACTTGCCCGAGCCGCTCGGCCCGAGGATCGCGACGACCTCGCCCGGCTCGACGGTGAGGTCGATGCCGCGGAGCACCTCGATGCCGCCGTAGTTCTTGTGGACGTTGTGGATCTCGACGAGACCCGAGGTCGCGGCATCCGTCTTCTCGATCGTGTCGATGCTCATGCGCCTGTACCTCCGGAGTTCTTGGCGTCGCTCTGCGAGCCGGTGAAGGTCGCCCGGGCGACGACCGGTGCGTCGACGCCGACGAGCGGCGGGGGTCCGGTGTCGGCGTCGCCCAGTCGCGCCCACTGCACGGCGATCCAGTGCCGCACGCGCTCGAGCGGAGTCGGCGGCAGCACGCGCACGGCGCCGCGGGCGTAGTGCCGCTCGATGTAGTACTGCGCGATGCTCAGGACGGTGGTGATGATCGTGTACCAGACCACCGCGACCAGGAGCAGCGGGATCACGCGGCTGTTGCGGTTGTAGATGACCTGCACCGCGTAGAAGACCTCGGGCAGCGCGATCACGAACACGACGGACGCGCCCTTGACGAGCCCGATCACCTCGTTGGTGGCGTTGGGGACGATCGAGCGCATCGCCTGCGGCAGGATGATGCGGCTCAGGCGCCGGCGAGGAGGGATGCCGAGGGCCGCGGCCGCCTCGAGCTGGCCCTGGTCGACCGACAGCAGGCCGCCGCGGATGATCTCGGCCGAATATGCCGCCTGGTGCAGGCTCAGGCCCAGGATCGCCGCCGCGAACGCGCTGATCAGCTGCACCGTCGGGAACTCGACGATCCAGAAGTCGGTGGTGAACGGCGTGCCGAGGCCGAGCGTCGGATACAGGTAGCCGAGGTTGTACCAGACCACCAGCTGCACGACGAGCGGCACGGAGCGGAAGAACCAGATGAACAGCCAGGCCGCGGAGTTCAGGAGCGGCGACTTGGCGAGGCGGGCGAGCGCCAGCAGCGTGCCGAGGAAGAAGCCGATGGATGCCGAGATCGCGGTGAGCAGCAGCGTCAGGCCGACGCCCTGCAGCACCGGCTCGGAGAGGAAGTAGTGGGCGAAGACGTCCCACTCGTAGTTCTGGTTGGTGACCAGCGACCACGCGAACTGGGCGACGATGAACAGCACGACGATGCCGATGGACCACCGGAACCAGTGCTTGGTGTGAACGACGGGGATGTCGCCGAGGTCGACGCGCGACGCGGCGGGCGCAGACGCCGGCGGCGCGGCCTCGTCGGCGCCGGCGCGGCGCGGAAGGGTGTCGGTCATGCGGGTGCTCCTCGATGGGCGGCGCGGGATGAGCGGGTCGGTGCGCCGGTACGAGGACGCTAGGGCCGACCTCGCCGCCGCTTCGAGCCGGCCACGTCCGCGGACGACACGGATCGTGACGGTGTGCAACGCGGCGTCACACGGCGGAACGAATGGACGCGTCCGCGGTGCGGTGCGGGCGGTGGCGCGGTGACGGTCGGTCCGCCGCGGTGCCGGGGTCGGTCTGGTCGGCGACTTCGAGGTCAGGCGCGCTCGGCGCCGCAGGAGGCCTCGGCCTGCGGCACCCGCTCTGTCAGGTCTGCTGGTGCGGCCCAGCGGCGATCGACCGCAGCCGGCGCTCGCGCATGGCGAGGAAGAGCGGGAACGTGAACGCGAAGGCGGTGACCAGCGAGAGCACGATGTAGAGCCAGGCTCGCTTCATACCGAGCCGCCGTGCCTCGACGACGATGAAGACGGCGCCGGCGACCGCGACGACCAGCAGGTCCACGCCTATCGAGGAGACGGCCGGGCCGCCGCCGAAGATGTCGCCGAGGTAGTCGCGCCCGGCGACGACGGTCCACGCGTTGAGGATGAACGTCCCCACGAGGCCGACGACCGACAGGCCGAGGTAGACGAGTGCGAGCGGGGTCCAGCCGGACGTCATGATGCCTCCCTCGTTCCCGGGATGCTATCGCTCCGTGTCAGCCGGCGAGATGCTCGGCGGCGAACGCGCGGATGCGCTCGCGCGTGGCCGGTGCGGGCTCTTCGTCGGTGCGGATCACGAGCGTCGGAAGGTCCAGGCGAGGGAGGAGGTCGAGTTCGAGCGAGCGGCGCATCCGCATGAACTGGATGTATCCGTCGAAGCCCTCGAGGCCCGACCGCAGTCCGTACCCCTGACCGGTGTGGTAGCGAATCACGAAGTCGAGCCACCAGTCCGGTCGCTCCGCGGCGACCCGCCGGAGCACGGGCTCGGGGTCGCCGGGATCCAGGTACACGAGCATCGGATTGTGGTTGCGGACCGCGGCGACGAGCCCCTCCACGTGCGCGGCGAGATCCTCTTCGGGGCGGTCGAAGCGAGCGACGAACGCGCACACGGGATTCTGGATCAGCACGCATTCCCAGACCTGGACGCCGGGCGCCGGGGCCTGCTCCCCGTAGCGCCGCCAGCTCTCCGAGAGCGCACGCGCGTGCCGGTCGGGCGAGATCTCGCCGTCGTACGCGTCGGCGCTCCTGATCTGCGCGGCAAGGTCGGCCGGGAGATCGAGGCGATCGGTGCCGCGGATGAGCCATCCGTCGACGTACGGCTCTGCCTCGGCGCGGAGCGTCTGCCAGGAGCCCGGATCCTCATCGCCGATGCGGCGGAACGCGGCGTCGGTCAGCAGCGAGACGTTCTCGAAATCGACGGGATGATCCGCGCGCCCTTCCGGCCAGTGCTCGACATCCGCTCCGGATTCGGTCAGCCAGGCCGCCAGGTCGGCGGCGTTCGTCGACTTGCCGGAGCCGGGCAGACCCTCCACCATGACGACGCCGGCGGCCTCGTCGGCGGCCTTTCCGGCGACCGTGTGGGGGTGCGATGTGCTCACCGTGACATCCTTCCGCGGGGCACTCCGCCCGGATCCATTGTCGCCTCTTGAGGGTGGGGACTTGAGGCGGAGCGGGTGCCCACACACTCGCGGGTCGACGTTTCGAGGCGCGGCCGCATCAGCACCGAGCCGCGGCGAGGAGCATCGTGAAGCTCATCCCCGGCCAGCGCTGCGACGGGCGATGCTCCTGACGTTCGGCTTGGTCGCCGATCCGCGGTCCTGGATGCAGGGTGCCTGCTCCGCGGTGAGGAGAACCGGCGGCGCAGCCCAGGCAATCGCTGCCGTGATCGGCCTGATGATCGGCGCCTCGGCTTCGCGGCCCGTCGGGCGTGCGGCATCCGTGGTCGGGGAGACCGCCGGCTGCGATACGTCGGCGGGCCGGGTTCGACATTTGCTCACTGGGCTCGGTTCTCCCTGCGCGGCGACGGATGGGAGGCGTATATAGATACGAATGAACCGGTCCGCATCCGCCGCGACCACCGCGAGTCGAGACTGCCTCGCAGCAACGGATCACGCTGGGCGGATCGCTGACGGCGCCTCCCCACGCGCGAGTGAGCCCTCAGTTTGGTGGGTCATTCGAGTTGACGGCCATGAGCCAGTCGCCTCGCTGCGGCGTCACGAGGCCAGTTGCGGCCTCAGTGTCGGACATCGTTGGCTGCATCGGCGAACCAACGAGCCGAGTCGACTCACCGCGGCTTGACGCGGTTGGGGCGACGCCGCAATGTCGTACCTTTGTTCTACACTGACGACATGTTCAGCGACGTCGAGATCCCCGGCCGGGTGTTCCTCGACGAGGTCGATCTGGTCGTCGAGGCGGCCGACATGATGACGATCCTCGCCGCGCAGCGGCTGGAGCGCATCGACGCGATGCGGCAGGAGGCGCTCCGCGAGGCGACCTCGAACGGCCGGGTGCTGACCGAGGTCGTGGAGCGGGGCATCCGTCTCGAATTGGCCGCGGCGCTGCGGATCACCGAGCATGCCGCCGGAGATCTGCTCGCGTTCGCCGACGCCCTCGTGCACTCCTACCCCGCTGTCCTGGAGTCGATGGGGCGCGCTCGCATGAGCGAGCGGCACGCCGAGATCCTGGTGGCCGCGATGAACGAGGTAGAGCCGGAGTTCCGCGAGCAGATCCTCGATCGCGGTCTGGCGCTGGCAGAGGCGGAGCCGGTGGGAACGTTCCGTCGCAAGCTCCGCAGGCTCGTCGACCAGGTGCGCTCCGCGACACTGACCGAACGCTACGAGCGAGCCACGGCGAAGCGTCGAGTGGCGGTCGAGTCCGACGACGACGGGATGGGGTGGCTTCACGTCTACGCACCGATGGTCGCGATCCACGCCGCGCACAGCCGCGCGACCGCGATAGCGAAGGCCGTCACATCGGGGGATGCAGACACCCGCACCCTCGACCAGGCGCGGGCCGACGTGGTGCTCGATCTGCTCGTCGACGGGTCCGTCGAGGCACATCCTGATCAGGCGCGGGGGGTTCGCGCGACCGTGTTCGTCACGGTGCCTGTGCTCGCGCTGCTGCACGACTCCGACTCCTCGCGCGCGGCCGCCGGAATCGAACCGCCCGTCGTCGAGGGCATCGGGCCGATCCCCCTGCCGGTGGCGCGGGAGCTGGCCGGCGGTGCTTCCGGGTGGACGCGGGTGCTGACCCATCCCGAGACCGGGATGGTCCTCTCGGTCGGTCGTGACCAGTACCGGCCGCCGCCCAGCCTGCAGAAGCTCGTGAAGTGGCGAGCGGATCGATGCATGGCACCGGGGTGCGGGATGCCGGCCTCCCGGTGCGACGTCGACCACAACGTCGATTGGGCTCTCGGCGGTCGCACCGAGCTGACGAACCTCGGGCCGCTCTGCGAGGGCCACCACACGGTCAGGCATCACACCGACTGGACGATCGAACAGCTCCCCGGGTCCGGCGGTGCGATCCTGTGGACCGCGCCCTCCGGCCGTCGCTACCGCGTCGATCCCGAACGCGCAGTCCCGGTGTTCCGCCCCATGGCGAACGCCGACGCGCCCTTCTGATTTCGGCGGTTCCGCGCCCGCGCCGGTGCGCGCGAGACGGCGACGCGCGGAGGCCTACCGCCATCGCGCGGCCTCCCGGTTCGCACCACTCAGCACCCGCGAGGCAAAAAGCCGCGTTCGCTCGCCCTGCGTAGGCTGCGCTGGCCCAAGGCGCCGCACACTCTGGCAGCTAGGGGCCGATGGAACCCAATTGTGATCTCGGGCAGGTCCCTGCACCCGCTCTGCGTATGTCGACGTCTCGGCCATGCGGTCGCTCGGTGCGGCCGATAACACCGCCACCGAGGCGGTGGCAGCCGGTCCGCTAGCGTGGAGGAGATGGCTTTCGACGAAGAGACCTGCGGCGTCAACGCTGTGAACTGGGCGCTCGCCCGCGAGGGCGACACCGACTACGCGACCCGTTGCCTGGCGTTCGTCGAGGACGCGATCGAGCGCGGCAACGATCTGGAGATGTTCGGCGGCGATGACGCGGCCGAGTCGGCGCGTCTCTATGGCGCCGCCGGGAGCGTGGGCATCCCACCCCTGCACTCCCTGGTGTTCTACGAGGGCGTCGGTGAACTGCACGGCGAGCGCCGCGACTGGGGTCACGTCGGCCTCAGCCTCGGCGATGGACATGTGGTGCACGCGTGGGACCGCGTGCGGGTCGACGAGCACCTCGCACTCGAGCAGCTGACGCCCGCGCCGGGATGGGAGCCGCTGCGCTACCTCGGCTGGGTGTCGCTCGGCCGTGCGCTCGAAGGTGCCCGGCCGCGCGTCTGGGACGACGACCCGGCGGACGCGGCCCGCCGGATGCAGGCCGAGCGCTTCGGCCCCGCGTAGGCGCGCCAAGCCGCACCGGACGCGAGCCGCAGCGCGCGGCCCTCTCTCCACCGGCGAGCCGCACCGCTCCGTCGCCCCCGCCCCACGAGTCGCACCGGCCCGTCGCCACACCACCCCCGAGCCGCACCACCCCCGAGCCGCACCACCCGCGCAACCGCAGCACCCCACGGGGCGTACCGCCCCGCTGCCGCGCCGCCCTACGAGCCGCACCACCCCGCGCGCCGCACCACCCGCGCAACCGCACCACTCCCCGAGCGCCGCACCGCGACCGCAACCGCACCACCCCACGGAGCCGCACCGCAACCCTCACCCGCCCCCGGAGGCGTCCAGCGCCGCCGCCGCGGGCTACGCCGTCCGCAGGATCCGCTCGGTCACGCGGGCCGAGAAGTGCAGCGCATCGATCGGGATCCGCTCATCGGCGGCGTGGAACTGCGCGAAGACGTCGAAGTCGGCCGGCACGCGCAAGGGCACGAATCCGTAGCCGTGGATGCCGAGCTTCGCGAAGTGCTTGTTGTCGGTGCTGGCCGGCAGCAAGTACGGCACGACGACGCCGCCGGGGTCGTCCACCGAGATGGCGTCCTGCAGCACGCCGATGATCGGGGCGTCGACCGGCGCCTCGGTCGCCGACCACCAGCGCCCCTCGCGGATGTCGATGTCGTCGCCCACGAGCTCGCGGAGCCCGTCGCGCAGCGCGTCGTCCTGGCCCGGGAGGATGCGGATGTCAAGGCGCGCAGAGGCCTCCGCCGGAATGATGTTCGTCTTGTCGCCGGCGACGAGCACGGTCGGGGTGGCGGTGTTGCGGGTGGTCGCACCCACCAGCGACGACACGAACCCGAGGCTCTCGAGGTCGTCGGCGAGCGAGTCGTCGGTGAACGCGAGCCCGCGGGCCTCGCCGAAGACATCGAGGAACCGCTGCAGCGCCGGGGTGCGCACCACCGGGAACCGGTGCTCCCCCACCGCGGCGACCGCGCGCGCCAGCCGCAGCACCGGGTTGTCGGGAGTGGGCCGCGAACCGTGCGCCGCGCGCCCACGCGCCCGCAGAGTCGCCCACGCGACGCCCTTCTCGCTCGTGGCGACGAGGTAGGCGCGACGATCGTCGGAGGGATCCGCCGCCAGCGGCACCGAGAATCCGCCGACCTCGCTCAGCGCCTCGGTGACGCCGGCGAACAGCTCCGGACGGTTCTCGACGAGCCACCCCGCGCCCCACACGCCGCCGCTCTCCTCGTCGGCGAGGAAGGCGAGGACGAGGTCGCGCCGCGGCACGACGCCCTCGCGCGCGAAATGCCGTGCCACGGCCAGGATCGTCCCCGCGTAGTTCTTCATGTCGACCGCGCCGCGACCGTACAGGAAGCCGTCCTCGATCTCGGCGCCGAAGGGCGGGTGCGTCCAGTCCTTCTCCTCCACGGGCACGACGTCGAGATGGGCGTGGACCAGCAGCGCACCGGCATCCGGATCGCTCCCGGCGATGCGCGCGACGAGCGAGCCGCGTCCGGGACGCGACTCGACGAGCTCCGACGCGATCCCGGCCTCGGCCAGCCGCTCCTGGACATACCGCGCGGCGCGGGTCTCGCCGTCGCCGATCGCCTGCGCCGCCCCCGTGTTCACCGACTCGATGCGGATGAGCTCGCGTACGAAGTCGAGGGCCTCGGTCTCCAGCAGCGTGGGCACGGATCTCCTTCACCGGCCGGTCGCGGCGACCGGCTCCGTCGCGAAACTAGCCGGGCTGCAGGCCATCGCGCACCCTGGCCGCCACACGCGTTCACACCGCGCCGGTCCGCTGGCGCGGCATCCGCTCCCGCTATGGTGACCGCATGGGGACCACGACCTGGACGCGCGTCTGGTACGCCGCCCGCGCGACGATGGGGGCCCTCATCGTCGCGGCGATCGTCCGCCAGCTGGCCGCGTCGATCGGAACCGCCATCGAACGCGATCGCGACCTCGGGGTCACGATCGCGAACTTCTTCAGCTTCTTCACGATCCTCTCCAACGCCGCCGCGGCCACCGTGCTGCTGTGGGCTGCGGTGTGGTTCTTCACCCGCGGACGGAGAGCGGATGCCGAGCCCACCGGCCTCGCCGTCGCGCTGGCGTGCGTCAGCACGTACATGATCATCACGGGCATCGTCTACAACACACTGCTGCGCAGCATCGAGCTTCCGCAGGGGAGCGAGCCGGTGTGGTGGTCGAACGAGGTGCTCCACCTGATCGGCCCGCTCTTCCTCCTCGCGGACGTCTTCGTCGGGCCGCTGCGCCGCGCGCTGCCGTGGCGCAGCCTGTGGGCGATCGTGGCCTTCCCGATCGCATGGGTCGTCTACACGATCATCCGCGGACCGCTCATCACCAACCCCGTCTCGGCGGATCCGTTCTGGTATCCGTACCCGTTCCTCAACCCGAACAACCCCGGCGGCTGGCCCTCCGTGATCCTCTACGTCGTCGGCATCGCGATCGCGATCATCGCGGTCGGCGCGTTCGTCGTGTGGTGGGGCCGGCGGCGCGCGACGGGGCGGTTGCGAAGCGGCGAGGAGGCGGCATCCGTCTCCTCCTCCGCGGCGTCGAGGTGACCGGAACCCGGTCACTGCAAGCGTTTGTGGATCTTGTCCACCAAACGGTGGACACGTTGTAGCTTTACCACAACTCACCCATAGTGGCGCACGTTTTCCCCGCGCCTGCGGAACAAATGTTCGCGGCTCCTCGGTATCCCCGGCAGTACACCTGTGCTGAGGGGAACGACACGCAAGCCGCGTGGTGTTGAAAGGGTGGGGAAAATGTACTGGGCATGGTTTCGAATCGCCGCAGCGATGACCGGATTCTCGGGAGTCGTCGCAGGATTCATCGTCAACGTGGATCGCGCCGCTCGCCAGGGTCAAGGCCTGGGCGACGTGCTTGCGAACTACTTCAGTCTGTTCACGATCGTCTCGACGATGCTCGCCATCGTCGCACTGTCCGTGGCCGCATCATGGGCGATGCGCAACCCGGGCACGTCACGCGAGCCGCTCGGCATCGCGCTGGCCATCGCCGCCGTCACGGGACCGATCCTGCTGCTGGGGCTCGTCTACAACCTGTTGCTGCGCGGGCTGCCGTCGGCCGTGGCGCTGGGCGACACCGCGGGGATCGCGATGCTCGACAAGTACGCCGCCGAGGTGCTCCATGTCGTGCTGCCGATCTACTTCGTGCTGGATCTGCTGCTGGCGTCGCGCCGCCGGGCGCTGCCCTGGTGGTCGCTCGCGGTGCTGGTCGGGTACCCGCTGGTGTGGACGACCTACACGATGGTCCGCGGCGAGCGCGTCGGGAACCCGGACGGGACCACCCCGTGGTGGTACCCGTACCCGTTCCTCGACCCGCACGGCGCGGGCGGCTACCCGTCGGCGTTCCTCTACATCGGGGCGATTCTGGTCGGCTTCCTCGCCATCGGCTCGATGATCATCATGATCGGTCGCTACCGCGAGCGTCGTGCCCTGCGCCACGGCGCACCGGCGGCGCGCGGGCCGCTGCCGGCCTGACGTCGGTCGACGAGTGAGGGCGGGGCCGGTGACCGGCCCCGCCCTCTCCGTTCGTCAGGCCATCCGGCGCCGTCGCATCGCGGCGAGCACCAGCGCGATGCCGCCCGCCAGAACGGCGAGCCCGCCGGCGAGAGCCGCCACCGTAGCGCGGCCATCCACGCCGGTCGGCGGCAACGGGGCGATGAACGTGTTCGTGAAGACGATCCCCACACTGCCGGCGGTGAGGGTGACGACGCCGGTTGCGCCGGGCTCCTCCTCGCCGTCGACAGTGATGGTCGTCTGCGCGGCGTCCCCCGCGTCGGTCTCGGTGACCGTGCACTCGCTGCCGGCCGGCAGGTCGTCGATCTCGGCGATGAGCCGGTCCGGACCGCCGATCTGATACGACGCTTGGCGCACGATCAGCCCGGGAGCGGGGTGGGAGGGATCGACCAGCACGCACGTGACGTCGACCGGGAACGTGCGCGTGACGGCCGACGCGCCCGTGCCGTCCACCACCTTCGCGATCGTGAGGTCGGTCGCCCCGAAGGCGTTGGTGAACGCCACCGACATCTGGTCCTCGGCATCCGTGTTCGGCAGCGGTGCCAGCGCGACGGTGGTCGCCATGGCGGGCTCTCCCGTCGCACCTCCCTCGGTCACGACGACCGTCGTGGACTCCGCGCCCGCGGTGTCGGTCTCGGTGACGGTGCACTCGGCATCCTCCGGCAGCTCCGTCCACGTGACCGTCTCACCATCGGCGATCGACTGAGTCATCGGCTCGGCGGCCGCGACCTGCTGCTGGTTCCACAGGCACGCCAGGGTGACCTCGAACGGCCCGTAGGCGATGGGCTCGCCGTCCTGACCGACCGCGCCGCCGTTGTCGACGGTCTTCGTGACGGAGACCTGCGCGAGGTTGAAGGTGTTGCGCACCTGCAGGCTCGGTTGCGGCTGATCGTCGACGCTCAGGATCGTCGGGTCGGTCTCGATGGTGAACGTGTAGTCCTCGCCGTCCCCGGCCACGACGTTGCCGTCGGCGTCGAGGATCTCGGTCGAGTTCGCACCGCCGTCGTCGACCTCGGTGAGCCGGCACTCGGATCCGGTGGGCAGGTTCTCCCAGAGCGCGGTCGGCGAGTCGGCCGATACGATCCGGATGCCGCCCCCGGGGATGTCGACGATCTCGCCGTCGCGGAGGCAGATGAGGCGCAGCTCGTACGCGGCGGTGCCGAACTTTTCGGCACCGTCGCCGGCGAAGGTCTTCGTGACCTCGAGCGATCCCGTGAGATACCAGTTCGTCGCCGTCACCGTGACCAAACCGCCGCCCTCCGGGACGACGCCGGTGCCGACGGAGGTGTCTTCGCCGTCGTTCGGTGTGATCACGACCGCGTCGGCGCCGTTGAGGTCGTCCTCCGTGACGGTGCACTCCGAGCCCGCAACCACCTCGTGGACAGCGGTGCTCCATCCGTTCTCGGCGTTCAATTCGACCTGGGTGTCGATGAGCGTCTCGTCGCCGAACGTGCACACCACGGTGAAGGTGAACGTCTGGTCGAGGCCGAACTGATCGGCTCCGGCGCCATCGAACTCCTTCACGAGCACGAGCGCGGTGGCGTCGTACAGGTTCGTGTACGTCACGGTGTTCACCACGGCGGTGCTGTTGGGCTGCAGCTCGGGGATCACGACGGTGCGCGTCTCCTGGTCGATCTGCGGCGCGAGCTCGCCTTCGGCACCGGGCACCTCGGCCGCGGTGACCGTGCCGTCCGCGCCACGGTCGTCGGTCTCGACGACCGTGCACTCCGATCGCGCCGGGATCTCGGTGATCGTCTCGGTCTCGTTCGCGTTCAGGGTGAACGTCTCGTCGACGACGGTCTCGCCCTGGAAGGTGCAGACCACGGTGAACTCGAAGGCGGTCGGCACCTCGGGAGCGAGCGACTCGACGAGCTTGCCGACCTCGAGCGACGCCCACTCGTACGTGTTCTCGATGTCGAAGGCGAACGTCTCATCGGCCTCGGTGACGGTGATCGACTCGGGGGTGACGGTGGTCCCCGTCTGGCCGAAGTCGTCCTCGGCGACGGTGCAGATCGAGCCCACCGGCACGTCGGGGATCACCACGGGATCCTCACCGGGCACGATTGTGACCACGCCGTCGTCCGCGAGCGGCACCTCGGCTCCCTGCCACGTGCACGACACGGTGGCGTTGTACTCGGCGGGCACCGGGAAGCCCTCCGGCGCGTCCACGGTCTTCGCCACCGACACCGCCCCGTTCTCGAAGGTGTTGGTCACCGTCACGACGACAGGCGTCTCGTCGTCGCCGATGGTCACGGGCTGTTCGGGGCTGATCGCCACCGGACCGGTCGCGAACCCCTGATCCGTTTCGGTCACCGTGCACAGGGCGTCGGTGGGAAGACCCTCGTAGAGCACGGTGCCTGCACCGGTGATCGTGCGCGTGGCGCCGCCCGGCACCGCGACGTCCACCGTCTCGCCGTTCACGACGCGCGTGCACGCGAGGCTCACTTCGTACTCGTACGTCGTCGCGGGGTCGAGCTCGCTCGCCGGCGCGCCCTCGAGCTGCTTCTGCACCTGCAACGATCCGATGTCGAACGTGTTGGTGATCGTGGCCTCAGCGGGCGCCTCGGGATCATCACCGACGACGACGATGTCGAGCATCGTGGAGGAGTTCGCACCTCCGGTGCCGGGCTCCGTCACGACGCACACGGCGCCGGTCGGCAGGTTGTCCACGCGCCACGTGGGGTCGTCTCGGCTCAGGGTGGCTTCCCCTTCGTACACCGGGTTGGGGGTGACGCCGCTCAGCGTGCAGGTCATCTCCACGGTGAACGTCGCACCGCCCCACGGATCGGCGCCGGCACCCGCCACGACCTTGGTCACCTCGACCGGGCCGACGGAATAGACGTTCTCGAAGCCGACGACCGTCAGTGCCGTGGTGGTCCCCTCGTCATAGGGAAGGACCGTGAAGGATGCCGCGGCCGACGCCTGCTCGTCACCGGCTACGCCATCTTCGGTCACCACGACCGTGGTCTCGGCCGCGGCCGCGGCATCCGTCTCGGTCACGGTGCACTCCGCCCCCGCCGGAATCCCGGAGAACTCCTGCGACTCGCCGTCGGCGAGAGTGAACTGCTGCTCGTCTTCGGCGATGGTCTCCTCGCCGAGGAAGGTGCAGCTCGCCTCGAACGAGTACGTGCGGTCGTACACGATCGGCACATCGTCCTGGTTCACCGCGCCGCCGTTGTCGACGCTCTTGTCGACGATGAAGCCGCCGGCGTCGTAGACGTTGTCGAGCGTCGCCTGCTGCACCGGGTCGCCGCCCGGGTCGATCGGATCGATCACGACGCCGCCGCTGCCGGAGGCGGACGTCTGTCCGTTGTCGCCCTCGACGATCGCGCACTCCCCGCCCCACGGGAGGTCCTCGACGAGGTACGGCTCGTCGGCCGTCAATGTGTACGGACCGAACTCGAGGGTCTCCTCGACCGGCGTCCCCGCCGCCGAGACGCACTCGAGCGTCACCTCGAATGTGTCGGGGGCGAACTCCGCCGCCTCACCGCTCACCGTCTTGAGCAGTTGGAGCTCACCGGTCGCGAGGGCTGCGCCCACCTTGGTGCCCTCGATCGGCAGGATGTCCTGCGATCCGTTGCTCTGCGCTTCGGTCAGGTGCGCGCCGGTGGCGACGGTGTTCCACGCGATGGTGTCGCGGCCGGCCGTCTCCGAGACCGCAGGCGCGTAGGTCTGCCCATCCACGAGCACGAGCTCGCTCGGCATCAGCGGATCGCCGTCCGGGAAGTCGATGGTGAGCTGCAGACCGGTGATCGTGGCCGGGTCGATGGCGGAGGAGTAGGGGACCCACGCGTCGTCGGGACACGCCGGCGCCATCGTCGCGGTGAGGTCGTCGGCGCAGACCTCCCCCGTGGTCACCTCATAGCTCCAGGTCGCTTCCGGGTGATTGACAAGGGTGATGCTGTCTCCGACGAAGACGGGGGTCCATTCGCTTTCGCGCTGGAGATCGCTGATGACGCCGCTGTCGCCCGGCGTGGGGATACGGTCCGTCAGCACGAGCCGGTCCATCGGGATATTCCCGGTGTTGCCGATCGCGAGGCGCCACTCGACGATGCCGCCTGGCTTGGCCACGGGCGTGCACGGGTAGGAGTAGAAGCCCTCGCCTTCGGGATCGAGGATCGTCCCCACCGGGTTGCAGTCCGCCGCGGGGTCGACGGCATTGAACACCCCGAGCTCGGTGTCGAGAGTGCGCACGAGCTTGCCCGATCGCGCCGCACCGGCGCCGAGGACCACGATCTCGGTGTCGGCGGGACACGACGCGGTATCGACGGGGGTGTCGCCGTTGCAGAGATCGAACGGACGGTCGCTGCTGATCGTCGCGGTGTTGGGGATGGGCGTGTTCGCGGGCACGCCCGGGGCGATGACCATGTCGATCGAGACGGTGTAGCTCTGCCCCACCTCCAGCACGGTGCCCTCGGGGAACGTGAACGTGAAGGGACCGAACCCGTCGTCATACTGCACCGTCACGTCGGCCGGGTCCACGGGCATCGGCGCGCCGCTCGGTGGCGTCGGCGCCGCACCGCTGAGTGCGTAACGGAACGGACCGTCGGCGCCGGCGTCCGGGTTCAGGAGCAGCAGGTCGCCGGGCGGCGGCGTGTCGACGATCACGGGGTTCTCGACGGGGTATTCACCCGTGTTCGTGACCGTGATGGTGTACGGGATCACCTCACCCGGACCGTACTGGCTTCCGAAGACGGGTGTCTTCTCGATCGTCACCGCGGTCGGCAGGTGAAGGTACTGGATGGTGGCCGACGCGTCGTCCGACGCCAGGTTCGGGTTGGTCGGGTCTTCGGTCTCACACGTCGGGTCGAGGAACGCGCACGCCCACACCGTGATGTCATTGGTGAACGTCCCGGCCGCAGTCTCGCCCGGCGCCGGCGCGAGGTCGGAACGGTCGGTCGGCACCTCACCGCCGCTGCGGAGGTCCATGCGCCGCTCGACGACGATCGGCACCTCCTGGAGCGGCGTGGTGGGATTCTCCCACTGCACGAACGAGCCGTCGGCGTCCACCTGCACGAACGTGAACCGCACTCCCTGCACCTGATCCGCGGTGATGCCCGCGGGCAACGGGTCGGCGACGAAGTCGTCGCGCGTCTGGATCTCGCCGTTCGTCCACGCACCGCCGGTCACCTGAAGGTCGCCGAGGGGGCCCACCTCGTACGTGCCGCCGGTGAACACGTCCATGCGCACCCTGTTGATCGGCACGGCGAACTCGAACGACGGATCGATGCCCACGAAGTCGAACGCGTTCCAGAAGGTCCCCGGTCGATCGGCGATGCGCATTGCGCCGGTGCGCGCGGAGCCGGTGGGCTGGCCGGTCAGCGTCATCACCACCGGCGAGTCGTCGGGCTCGGTCTGCGCCGCAGGGTCGAACGACTTGCCGGCCTCGACCTCGAGGGACAGCGACGCGAACTCGACGGTGGCCTCGGCATCCGCTGTCGTCACGTTCTGGCCGTCGACGCCGCCGCCGGCATCTGCGACCGTCGCGAGGGCATAGTTCGTCAGTGGCGCGGGCGGGTCGTCGGGGTCCAGCGGGGCGGCCTCGGGAGTGCGCTCGTTCGTACGGAGCCGCAGGTCCATCTCAAGGATGCCGTGCGCGTCGGGGTCGATGCGGCCGTCGAACTCGACCATGATGCCGACCACGCTCACGAGGTCCGCGGCGGTCAGCGCGAGCGCCTCGTCGACGGTGGGAAGAGAGGTCGAGTCTGCGACGCCGTCGCCGTCCTCGTCGATGCTCAGCGTGAGCGTGGTCGTTTCGGTGCCGCTCGGCGGGGCGATGGCGCGGATGTCGAGGAGGTCGAAGTACTGGAACGGCGTGGACGGCGCGCCCGGTGCCGGATCGGTGATGTCGAGGTGATCGATCTTCGTCGCCGTGAGGTTCACCGCGTCGAGCACGACACGGCCGGTCGGGTACTGCGCCTGCGGGGTGCCGATGTCGGGCACGCCGAAGGGGCTGTTCGACCACGCCTTGGTGAGATCGACGTTCAGCGGCACGTCGACGATCGCAATGGTGTCGCTGTCCTCGGTGTCGATGAGCGTCTCGCCGTCGGTCGTGCCGACCGTCGAGGCGACGTCGAGCACGGTTCCGACCGCGGGGTCGTTCGGGTCCTCGACGAAGTTGTAGTCGAGGTACCCCATCGCCGGAGCGCCGTCGGAGCGGCGGGTGTCGCGCAGCTCGTACAGCAGGTCGATCGTGCGGTCGTTGCCGGTCGAGCGCGCGACTCCGCTGCCCACGGGCGGTGCCGTCGGATCGCCCGCTGCCGCAGCGGCTCGGTCGTCGCTCTCGCTGAACGTCAGCCGGATGCCGAGGGCCGAGGCCCTCTCATCATCGGTCAGCGTCACGCCGGGAAAGACCCCGTCGCACGCGGCGGGACAGAGGTCGTCCTCGGCAGCGACCCACTCCGACCCGGTCCAGATCTCGACGCCGAGCACCTGGTCGTATTGCAGCCACGGATCCATGTCGGCCGTGATCGGCGCGACGCCGGTGATGTCGAACGCGTCATAGAACGAATCGGCGACGGTGCCCAGGCTCGGCGGCGCCGCCTCATCCGAGACGATCACCTGCTCGACCCCGCTCAGGCCCCCGGTAGACCAGTGCAGGTGCGCGGTGACCTCGGACTGGGAGCGCGAGGTCACGACGTTGGGCTCGATGTCTTTGTCGAGCACGTCGGGGCCTTCGCCGTCGGGGTCGTACGGGTCGAGCTGCACCTCCGCGCAGTCCGACGAGTCGGGCGCGGGGGTGGACTCAAGACCTTGCGACGAGGCGGACGTCTCACCGCAGTTGCTCACCGCCGCGGGGGCCTCGATCGTCGACGAGCTGTCGCGCTCCTCGTCCCGGATCTCTGCCGAGTAGTGCGGCGAGACAGTCGTGCCCGGCGGGAAGGTGGTCCCCTCGTCCGCGGTGTAGACGAACTGCAGTCCCTGCACGTCGCCGGCCTGCGGCGGGATCTCCATGCTGAAGACGGCGGGCCCGGCCACCGAGACCTGGTCGCCGTTCTCGTCGAGGAGCGGCACCCACGCCGAACCGTTCCAGTAGTTGATCGTGAGCGTCGCGTTCGGCGGCACCGCCGTCTCGGTGATGGCCGTGGCGTCGAACTTGTCCCAGAAGGTGTCGTTCTGATCCGCTGTGGGGTCCTGCGGGTCCTGCACGACGATCGTGTCGGCGTCGACGGTTGAACGCGGGAAGGGCGCAATGGTGCCCGAGACGGTGACCAGCACCCACTCGCCGGGCCGGTCGAGGATGGTGCCCGGGTAGATGGACTTGTCGGTGATCGTCTCGAGGTGCTTCTCGTAGACGAGGAGATCGTCCTGAGCGTTCTCCGACGCCTGCCCGCCCGCGGGCCCGTCGCCGGTCACGGTGGCGACGTTCGTCAGCGTCGCGGGGTAGCCGGCCTGGTCGGGATCGGTCTGCACCGAGAACGGGATCTCGGTGCTGGCACCTGGCTGGATCTCACCGGAGAACGAGATCTCGAATCGAACGACGGTGCCCGACGGCGCGGGTGGAACTGCGCCGTTCGCGAAGGCCGTCGGTCCTTCGGAGGTGCCATCGTCGTAGTAGTAGGTGATGGTCGCGCCGGTGGCATCGGCGGGCCAGTCGATGCCGGCCGTGAACCCGTCGAACTGCATCGACGCATCGAAGCCGCCCGCATACGGGTCGTCGGGGTCGGTGAGCGCCGGTTCGCTGACGGTCAAGCCGGTGAGAGCGAAGGCGCTGTCGTTGCCCGCCGTGATGGTGGCGGTCGACGTATCGCCGGCCGCGATCTCGTTGGGCGAGAACTGCTTGAGTGCGATGACGTCGATGTCCTCGGCGACGATGTCATGGGTGGCGGCGGCGTCGTCCGACGCGGTCTGTCCACCGAGATCGATCGTGCCGTCGACGGTGTTCGTGACCGTCGTGCTCGGCAGCTGCTGGACGTCTGCGGGGTGCTCCATGAGGATCTGAGCCGAACCGGTGGAGCCGGACGCGATCCCGCTGCCGTCGGTGTCGGAGAAGACGATCTGCACCCCGCGCACGTCGTCGGCGTCCACCGAGTCGGGCGGAACCGGCTGGGCCGGCGCGGTCGCCACCGGACCAGGCACCCATTGCGTGCCGTCCCACAGCAGCACCTGGGCCGTGTCGGCGCCGGCCGGATACGTGACCGCGCCGATCCCCGTGTACGGGAGCGTGTCGAAGGGGTTGCCGGCCGCCTCGGGGTCGGCGGGATCGGTCAGCGTGACGGTGTCCACACCGGCATTGGAGTTGTTCGTCGCGCTCACGGTCGCCGTGATCGGCAGCCCGGGTGTCGCGACCGCACTGGCCGGATCCAGCGTCTTCGTGGTGTCGACGGCCAGTTCCAGCGGGATCACGAGCGTGACGTCCGCACTGTCGGAGAGCGGGCCGGACGTCTGGGTGGAGGCGTTGGTGGTCGCGGTGTTCGTGAGCGTCGTGCCGTTGAGCTCGTACGGCAGCGGGTCGCGGACGGTGACGTTGATCGTGATGATGCCGGTGGTGCCTCCCGGGATGCCGGTGCCGCCGCTCGCGGTCGGCATGGTGAAGTCGACCCCGACGGTCTGCCCGTCGATCGAGACGTCACCGGTGAGACCGACGCCGACGGTCGCCGTGTTGACGATGAGCTCGTCGGGCACGACATCGGTGAGGACGGCGTCGTTGCAGCCCGTGGTGATCGACGTGCACGAGACCGCGATCGTGTAGCTGAAGGTCTGGCCGGGCGACACCTCCGTGACGCTGGCCTCCTTGGTCACCTCCACGTCGCCGTCAGCGGCGAACGCGGCCGGAGCGACGCCGACCAAGACGGATGCCGCTGCCAGCGCGGTCGCCGTGAATCCTGCAAGCCAGCGCTGACGACGTCCCATGATCACGAACCCCCTCGGCAAGCACGCACGTTTGCACAGCCTATGGCCGGGTCAAATGGTATTTCTAGAGCCGAGTGGTGTTGCTGTTGTGAATTGTGTGATTTCGTGCGGGTGTCAGCGACGGGTCGCGGAAGACCTGCGGACGAGGCATCCGGATGCCTCTCACTAAACTGGGAGTCATGTCGAAGGTCCTCCAGTCCCTGCCCGTCGGCGAGCGCGTCGGCATCGCCTTCTCGGGGGGACTTGACACCTCCGTGGCCGTCGCGTGGATGCGCGACAAGGGTGCGATCCCCTGCACGTACACCGGCGACCTCGGTCAGCCCGACGAGGACGACATCGACGCGATCCCGAGCCGCGCGCTCGAGTACGGCGCCGAGGTCTCGCGCCTGGTCGACTGCAAGCCCGCCCTCGTCGAGGAGGGCTTCGGCGCTCTCGCGTGCGGTGCCTTCCACATCCGCTCGGGCGGCCGGACCTACTTCAACACCACCCCGATCGGCCGCGCCGTCACCGGCACGCTCCTCGTGCGCGCGATGAAGGACGACGGCGTCGACATCTGGGGCGACGGCTCCACCTACAAGGGCAACGACATCGAGCGGTTCTACCGCTACGGCCTGCTGGCGAACCCCGCCCTGCGCATCTACAAGCCCTGGCTCGACGCCGACTTCGTCACCGAGCTCGGCGGACGCCAGGAGATGAGCGAGTGGCTCGTCGAGCACGGGTTCCCCTACCGCGACTCCGCCGAGAAGGCGTACTCGACCGACGCGAACATCTGGGGTGCGACGCACGAGGCCAAGACGCTCGAGCACCTCGACGTGTCGCTCGAGACCGTCGAGCCCATCATGGGCGTGCGCTTCTGGGATCCGGCCGTCGAGATCGAGACCGAAGACGTCACCGTCACCTTCGAGGCCGGCCGCCCCGTCGCGCTCAACGGCGTCGAGTTCGCCGACCCGGTCGAGCTGGTCTTCGAGGCGAACCGCATCGGTGGCCGTCACGGCCTCGGCATGAGCGACCAGATCGAGAACCGCATCATCGAGGCGAAGTCGCGCGGCATCTACGAGGCGCCCGGCATGGCGCTGCTGTTCACCGCCTACGAGCGCCTGGTCAACGGCATCCTGAACGAGGACACCCTCGCGACCTATCACGAGCAGGGGCGCCGCCTCGGCCGCCTCATGTACGAGGGCCGCTGGCTCGAGCCGCAGTCGCTCATGCTGCGCGAGTCGATCCAGAAGTGGGTGGGCTCGACGATCACCGGCTCGGTGACGCTGCGCCTCCGCCGCGGCGAGGACTACACGATCCTCGACACCACCGCCCCGCGCCTGTCGTACCACCCCGACAAACTGTCGATGGAGCGCGTCGGCGACGCGGCCTTCGGTCCCACCGACCGCATCGGGCAGCTCACGATGCGCAACCTCGACATCGCCGACTCCCGCGTGCGCCTCGAGTACTACGCCTCGAAGGGCCTCATCGGCGGCGCTACGGGCGAGCTCGTCGGACACCTCACGCAGGGCGAGGCGGGCGAGATCACCGAGCACGCCGAGCAGGTCAGCGCTGAGGACGAAGAGCTGGCGGAGGCGACGGATGCCGCGAACGAGGCGTCCGCGTTCGACCTGGGCACCGACTGAAACAGGTTCACCGGTCGTCGAGCGAGCGAGGAACGAGCAAGACGAAACGAACCAGCCCGACGCAGACCTGAGACTCTGCTTCGAGCGTGCGCGCTAAGTTGCACAGCATTGTGCAAATTATCTAGCGTGGAGGCATGACCTCCTCGATCGATGCTGCACGCCGTCCTCGACGCGATGCCCTCGAGAACCGGGCCGGCATCCTCGCCGCGGCGTACGTAGCGCTGACGCACGACCCGCGCGCGTCCGTCGACGCCATCGCGCGGCAGGCCGGGCTCTCGCGGCGCGCCCTCTACGGCCACTTCGACGACCGTGACGCCCTGGTCCGCGAGCTCGTCGCGAAGGGCGCCGAGCGATTCAACGCCGTGGCCGCTGCGATCGACGACGTCGACGCGCGCGTCGCGCTCGCGCGCCTGGCCGCGACGCTGTGGAACGAGGCAGCGCACGTGCAGGTGCTCGCCGCGATCGCGCTCGACGAGGCGCACCTCGAGGAGACGGCCGCCGCCCTCGCGCCCCTGCGCCGCACCGTCGTGCGCATCGTCCGCGAGGGACAGGATGCCGACGTGCTGCGCACGGACGTCGCCGCACCGACCCTCGCGCGCCTGGTCGAAGAGACCGCCCGCACCGTGATCACGCGCATGGACGCCTCATCGCCCGAGGCGCGCTCCCTCGCGGTGCGAGCGGTGCTCAGCATCGCGGGCCTGTCGTGGCGCGAGGCCGCGATGCTGCTCGCCGCGCATCCTGAGATCCTGGCTGCGCCGGCCGCGGTCCAGGCGGGAGCCGAGGCCGGAAACGGGACCGCCGCCGAAGCGAACCCCTCGTGAGGGTCGTGCTCGACGCGGTCGGCAAGGGCCGCCGCGAGCACGCGCTGCCTGCCACCTCGACCGTGTTCGAAACCGGGCGCGTCACGCTCGCGGTCGCCGAGACCTCGCAGCGGCCGACGGTGCTCGGCCTCCTCGCCTCGGGCCGCATGCGCCCCGACACCGGCCGCGTTCTGCTCGACGGACGCCGCGGCAGCGCGGACCTTCGCCGCCGTGTGGCCCTCGTCGACGCCCCGGACGTGTCCGAGCCGGAGCCGAACGTCACGCTCGCCGGCGTCACGGCCGAGGAGCTCATGTTCGCCGGCCGTCGCTCCGACCCCATCGCCGTGCGCCGCTGGCTGACGGCGCTGGGCCTCGAGGGCGCGGCATCCGTCCCGATCTCGAACGTCGAGCCCGCCGATCGCGTGCGTGCGCTGTGCGAGCTCGCGGTGCTACGCGCCGGGGTCGAAGGGCTCGTGCTGGTCTCACCTGACCGCCACGGCGGCGATCCCGCGGACTGGTGGGCGATCGCCGAGGACTTCGCCGCGCGCGGCCTCGCCGTGCTCGTGATCGCCGGTCGGGCATCGCGGCCGGCGGCGAGCGCACCTCTTACTCCGGTCGCCGAGCGAGCGAAGCGAGACGAAACGCAGCAGATGACCCCGGTCGTCGAGCGAGCGAAGCGAGACGAAACGCATCGGGCCATGCCTCACGACCGTCGCCGTTCGTCCCGCTCGTTGCTCGTTCGCTCAACGACCGGTGGGGGTGGACGGCCCATGCTGCGCCGGCTCACCGCGCCGACGAAGAGCGCGAAGGGCGCGAAGGGCGGGCGGGCATGAAGGTCCCGCAGATGATCCTCGCCGAGCTCCGACGCCTGACCTCTACGCGCATGTCGCTCATCGCCCTGATCGCACTGATGGCGGTGCCGATCCTCTACGGCGGCCTCTACCTGTGGGCCAACCGCGACCCGTACGGGCAGCTCGACCAGGTGCCTGCCGCGCTCGTGGTCGCCGACACCGGTGCACAGCTCAACGGCGTCGAGCGCAACCTCGGCGAGGAGGTCGCGCAGGAGCTCGTCGACGACGGCTCGTTCGACTGGCGCCTCGCCACCGCAGAAGAGGCCGACGCGGGACTCGACGACGGCGCCTACGACTTCGCCATCGAACTGCCCGCCGACTTCACGGCCTCGGTCGCCTCGCTCACGACGGGCGAACCCCACACCGCCGAGATCGTCCTGCACACGAGCGACGCCAACAACTACCTCGCCTCGACGATCGGCACGCAGGCGGTCGAGCGCATCCAGACCACGATCACCGAGAAGGTGGTGGCCGAGGCGGGTCTCACGATGCTCGACGCCCTCGACACGATCAGGGTTCAGCTGACGGATGCCGCGACCGGCGCCTCGCAGCTCACCGACGGCCTCGCCGAGGCCGGTGCCGGAGCGTCGCAGCTGTCGGACGGCGTGACCCAGCTCGCCGATGGCACCGCGGCGCTCCGCGACGGCGCCGCGCAGCTCGCGGACGGTGCCGGACAGGTCTCGGACGGCGCCGCCCAGGTGGCGGACGGCACCGCGCAGCTCGACGCGATCGCCGACCGGATCGGTGCGGCCTCGGCGGCGGTGGACTCCACCCTTCCGCAGGTGCGCGGCGACATCGCGGCGAAGCTCTCCACGGCCGGCCTCGACCAGGCGCAGATCGACGACGTGCTCGCCGCGCTCGACCCCGTCGGCGACCGCCTCAGCGCCGTCGACGACCGCGTGCAGGGAGCCGTCGCCGAGGTCGATCGCCTGAACGCCGGCGCGCAGCAGGTGTCGGCGGGTGCGGCATCCGTCGCCGCCGGCTCCGCCACCCTCTCCTCCGGCACGGCGACCGCCGCCGAGGGCGCGTCTCAGCTCCGCGACGGCGCCGCGGCCCTCGGCGATGGCCTGACCCGCCTCGAGGACGGCGCGGGTCAGCTGCGAGACGGGCTCGCCGACGGCGCCGCCCAGCTCCCCTCCTACGACGCCGCCACCAGGCAGGCGCAGGCCGACACCCTGGCGGCACCGGTCGCGATCGAGCGCTCGTCGCTCACCCAGGCGCAGAACTACGGTGCGGGCCTCGCACCCTTCTTCGCGGCCCTCGCCGGCTGGATCGGCATCTACGCGCTGTTCCTGATCGTCAAGCCGGTCTCGAAGCGCGCGGTGACGGCGCTGCACTCACCCCTTCGCATCACCCTGGCGGGCTGGGCGACGCCGGCCCTCCTCGGCGGCGTGCAGATGCTCGGCCTCTTCGGCGTGCTCGCGCTCGCACTCGGCTTCTCGTTCGCCCACCCGCTCGCGACCCTCGGGATCCTCCTGTTGGCCAGCGCAACCTACGCCGCGATCGTGCTCGCCCTCAACGTGTGGCTCGGCTCGGTCGGGCAGTTCCTCGGCCTCGTGCTGATGGTGCTGCAGCTGGTGACGGCCGGCGGCACGTTCCCGTGGCAGACGCTGCCGACGCCCCTCGCGGCGCTTCATCACGTGCTCCCGATGGGCTACGTCGTCGACGCGATGCGGCAGGTGATGTACGGCGGCAACGCCGACCGCGTGTGGCTCGACCTGGCCGTGCTCGGCGCCTGGCTCGTGGGTGCCGGAGTGATCGCCGCGATCGGCGTCACCCGCATGACCCACTTCCGCACGCTCCGCGACCTGCAGCCGAGCGTCATCGGGTAGCGGCCCCGCCGAGGGACCCGGGTGGCGGACACGGCGGAGGGACGGATGCCGCGGCCCGCGGCATCCGTCTGCAGTCCTCACAAGGGGCCGATCGCACGGCGAAAAGCGAACAGGATTCGGCCGCGGCCGGTGGTCGGGGTTACGATGCGGAAAGGTGCGCGTGCCACCCGAACGCGCGCGGCACCGAGTTCCGCGGTGCACGGCACCGCGTATCCCCCGAACCCCGCCCGGAAAGCCCTTCAATGTCGAAGCCCCAGCCCTCGCCCTACGCCGTCGACGACAGTGCACCTCGTCGATCCGTGGGACGGAAGATCGGCATCACGCTGTTCAGCATCCTCGCGGTCGTCGTCGCGCTCGCCCTCGTCGCGGTCGGCTTCGTGACCTGGACCGTGCAGCGGTCGTTTCCGCAGCTGAGCGGTGAGGTGAAGACAAGTGGTCTCGACGCCGAGGTGACGGTGCAGCGCGATGCGCTCGGCATCCCGACCATCACCGCCGACTCATCGCACGACCTGTTCTTCGCGCAGGGATACGTGCACGCGCAGGACCGTTTCTGGGAGATGGACTTCCGCCGGCACGTCACCAGCGGACGACTCTCGGAGCTGTTCGGCGAGTCGCAGCTCGGTACCGACCAGTTCCTGCGGACTCTCGGGTGGCACGACATCGCACAGCAGGAGGTCGACACCCTCGACGAGACCGAGCGCGCCTACTACGACGCGTACGCCGATGGGGTCAACGCGTACCTCGCCGACCACCAGGGTGCCGACGCGTCGTTCGAGTACGCCGTGCTGGGACTGCAGAACGCCGACTACGAGATCGAGCCGTGGACCCCCGCCGACTCGGTCGCGTGGCTGAAGGCGATGGCCTGGGATCTGCGCAGCAACATCGAGAGCGAGACCGAGCGCGCCGTGATCGCGCCGGAGTTCACCGAGGCCCAGATCGACCAGCTCTATCCGGGCTACCCCTACGACCGCAATCCCGTGATCGTGCCGAAGATCTCGGCGGTGCCGGCGGTCGGCACGGCACCCGACCTCCCCGCCGAGGAGGCCGCAGCCGGCGACGGCTCGGCGGAGGGCGACGGCGGCGACGCGGCAGGCGCTCCGGCGAGCGGTGGCGAGGCCGCGGGCGGTACGGCGGATGCCGCGACCGCCGCGATCGAGTGGTCCGAGGTCAGCAGCGTCATCGAGGCCGTCGGCGAGCTCGTCGGCGACGCCGGCGAGGGCATCGGCTCGAACTCGTGGGTGCTGTCGGGCAGCGTCACCGACACCGGGATGCCGCTCCTCGCGAACGACCCGCACCTGGGCGCGTCGCTGCCGAGCGTCTGGCACCAGATCCAGCTCAAATGCTCCACCGTCAGCGAAGAGTGCCCGTTCGACGTCGCGGGCTTCTCGTTCTCGGGCCTGCCCGGGGTGATCATCGGCCACAACGCGCGGGTCGCGTGGGGCTTCACCAACCTCACCACCGACGTCACCGACCTGTACCTCGAGAAGATCGACGGCGACTCCTACTGGTACGACGGCGCGCTGGTGCCGCTGGAGACGCGCACCGAGACGTTCAAGGTCGCCGGAGGCGACGACGTCACGATCGACGTGCACACGACGGCGAACGGGCCGATCGTGTCGGGACTGACCGAGGACTTCACGGCGATCGCCGAGGCTCCGTACACGGGCACCGACGGAACGGTGACCGCCCCTCCCGCGGACGCCCCGCAGGGCGAGTACGCGGTGAGTCTGCGCTGGACCGCGCTGCAGCCCGGGACCACGGCATCCGCCATCTTCGCCCTCAACACCGCCAAGGACTTCGACGATTTCCGCGGCGCCGCGGCGCTGTTCGACGTGCCGGCCCAGAACCTCATCTACGCCGACGTGGACGGCAACATCGGCTATCAGACGCCGGGCAAGCTGCCCATCCGCGGAGCGGGCGACGGGTCGATGCCGCAGCCCGGCTGGGACTCGACGTACGGGTGGCAGGGGTACATCCCGTTCGAGGAGCTCCCGGTGTCGTACAACCCCACCGAGGGTTACATCGTGACCGCGAACAACGCCATCGTCGGCCAGGACTACGCGAACTTCCTCACGAGCGACTGGGACTACGGCTGGCGCGCCGCGCGCATCGACGAGCTCATCCAGCGGGCGATCGCCAAGGGGCCCGTCACCGCCGACGACCTCAACGCGATCCTGGCCGACGACTACTCCTTCGTCGGCATGCGCCTGACGGCCGCCTACGCCGAGATCACCACGGGCGACGACGAGACGGATGCCGCGCTGGCGCTTCTGCAGGAGTGGGACGCTCAGAACGAGGCCGATTCGGCCGCCGCGGCCTACGCGAACGTGCTGTGGGACACCCTGGCCGAGAACGTGTTCGTCGACGGTCGCGAGAACCCCGCGCCGCTGAGCGGTCAGGGTCGCCTGTTCCTGGTGCTGGACGCCCTGCTCGACGACGAGACCTCCACCTGGTGGACCAACGACGAGCTCGGCGTGTCCGGCATGACCGACATGCTCAAGCGGTCGGCGATCGATGCCTACGAGCGCGTCGTCGACGAGCAGGGCGACAACCCCTCGCGGTGGAACTGGGGAAGCCTCCACGCGCTGCCGCTGGTCAACGACACCTTCGGCACGTCGGGGATCAAGCCGATCGAATGGCTGTTCAACCGCGGCCCGTTCCCGGTGGGCGGCGGCTCGTCGGTCGTGAACGCGACCGGGTGGGACCTCGGCTCCAGCTTCTCGACGGTCACGGTGCCCTCGATGCGCATGATCATCGACCTGTCGGACTTCGACGCCTCGCGCTGGAACCAGCTCACCGGCCAGAGCGGCCACGCCTTCCACACGAACTACATCGACCAGGTGGAGTCGTGGCAGAAGGTCGAGCTCACGCCGTGGGCCTTCACCCCCGACGCGGTGGACGCCGCGACCACCGACACCCTGGTGCTGATGCCCTGACCCGCTTCGTCTCGAAACGCGGGGCCCCGGTCGCCGAGCGCGCGCGAACTGCGCACCGAGCGCCGGCTTCGGGGCATTCCGTGCGCGCTCGGCCCGTCTCCTGGGCGTGAGAGCGCGCGACGGACGCGCAGGCTCACCGCTCGCATCCCCGCCGGCGTCAGGTCGGCGCCACCGAGCATGATGACTCGGTAGCCGGCGTCTTCGAACAGCTGGACCCGTTGGAGGTCCTTGAGCCACGTCTCGCGATCCGAGCGGTGCACGTCTCCGAGATACTCGAGGAGCACGCGCTCCTCGACATAGCCCAGATCCGGATGCCGCACCCCGATCCGCGTCCGGATCGCGGGCTGCACCGTCGGCTCGGGCAGTCCGGCGTCCACGAGCCCCAGTCGTACGAAGCTCTCGGGCGGCGAGTCCACGGGTGACCTCACGTGCTCGAGAGCCCACCGAACATCCCTCGCCCCTCGCCGGCTTCCATGAGCGTGCACCGCCTGAGCGAGCTCGGCGGCAGACGCGAGCGGACGAGTGCGGCCGTACTGCGTGCGGGTTCCCGAGATGAGGAAGTCGCCGATCGCCACCAGCCATCGGCGGCCGAGACGCCCGCCCCGATCGTGCGTCATCGTCGCCAGGAGAACCCACGTGTCGGCCGGCGATGTGACGGGAAGGCCGTCCGCGATCCTGATCTCGAGGTCAGTCGCCCGACGCCACCCGATCACCCGGGGCCGACGGATCTCGGCACGACCCGGTGTGAGCACGTGCAGCTCGTCGCTCAGCCATGAGGGCAGGGGCATGTTCCACAGCCGGGCGGCCGTGCTGTGGCTGAATGCGGCCCCCTCCGGCAGGACCGTTCGCAGCGCCGCACACTCGTCGATCAGTCCGCCGTCGATCCTTCCGGACGAGCCGACGACCCGGACCCCGTGGAACGGCCGCTCGAACGACCTCCCCCGCATCCGGCCGTAGGACAGCCCGGCGGCGCGTCCTTCGGTGATGGTGAAGGGGATGCCGTCCATCCACGGCGGGGTAAGCGTCACAGCGGAATCCTCGCCCGGCGCTCGCCGGCCCGCCGCCCCCATCCCGCCGTCTGTGGACAGGCGGATCCTCCGGGCCCTTGGGGAGGAGCCCCGGTCCTCCCCTCCCCAAAGCGCACGAACTGCGCGCCGAACCGCGATTCTGCAGCACTCCGCGCGCTCTCGTCGGGAGCGGGTACTCGGGCGCGAGCCCCTTCGACCGAAAGCGCACGAACGGCGCCCCGAACCGGGATTCGGCAGCAGTCTGCGCGCTCTCGGCTGAGGTGGCGGGGGGCGGAGCTCAGCCGCCGGCGGCGGGCGGGGTGCGCTTGGACTCGGCGAGCTCGTCCACGTGGAGGCCGGTCTCGTCGATCGTGCCGTTGCGGTAGGCCTGCCGCCCGACCATGTGCGCCGAGAGCGGCGCGGTCGCCAGCTGGATGAGCACGACGGGCACGAGGAAGGCGACCACCGGCCACGACCGCAGCGACAGCGCCACCGCGAGGCAGATGAGGATCAGCCCCAGCACCTGCGGCTTCGTGGCGGCGTGCAGGCGCGTCGGCACGTCGCGGAAGCGCAGCACGCCGATCGCCGCAGTGAGGCACAGCAGCGCGCCGATCAGGATGAGGATCAGTGCGGCGAGGTCGAGGGCGGCGTCCATCAGCTGTCCTGGTCCCTTCTCGCCACGAATCGCGCGATCGAGATCGACCCGAACACGCCCACGGCGGCGATGATCAGCAGCACGGGCAGCGTCCGGGTGTGCTGGTTGATCGCCATCTCGGCGCCGAGCACGCACATCACCTCGGTGAGGAGGACATCGGATGCCACGGCCCGGTCGAGGATGGACGGCCCGATGACGATCCGCCACAGGGTCAGGAGCGCGGCCACCGCGAACACGACGTAGATCACCACCAGCAGCGTGTTCATCGCACACCTCCTCGAGTCGCGGCATCCGTCCGGATCGCCTGCACCTGGCCGCGCGAGCCGACGGCGCGAACGATCCTGCTCTCCCAGTGGTGCACGCTCGCCCGCTGCTTGTCCACGTCGGCGTCGTCGCGCACGCCGATGACGTGGAGGTACAGGATCCTGCGGTCCCGGTCGGTGTCGACGATGAGCGAACCGGGGATGAGGGAGCAGGTGACGGCGACGTGCGCCATGATCAGGTCGTCGTCGGTCCGCAGCTGTACAGCGATGATCGCCGCTCCCGGCTGCCGGCGGAAGTCCAGCACCTGCCACGCGACCGTGAGCGAGCCCTGCACCACGGAGACGAGGAACTCCAGGATGAACACAAGGCCCCACCACAGGTTGACCCGGCCCGACAGCTCGACCGGCGGCAGGCGGAACACGCGGGTCACGATGAGCGCCGCGACCAGGCCCGTGAGGAACGCGAGCCACGTGAACTGCCCCCACAGCAGCATCCACAGGGCGATCAGCCACACGAAGAACGGCAGCTGTCGCCACGCCGTCACGAACGCCCGGCGCAGCCAGCTCTGCGGCAGGTCCGGGCTCACGGCGTCTTCTCCGTTCCCGCGGCGTCCTCTTCGAGCTGCGTGAGCGACACCGGCTGCAGCAGGGCCTCGCCGATGCGCGTGCACACGTCGTAGAGCGGACCGGCGAAGACCGTGAGCGCGACGGTGATCGCCACCATGCCCGTGGTCGCCGCGGTCATGATCTTGGGGATGACGCGGCGCTCGGTTTCGATGCCGGCGGCGGGCGCGGCCCCGAGGTACGAGATGCGCGCCTCGGTCTCGGCCGAGTCCTCGTCCTCGCGCCAGAACGACAGGTTCCACGCGCGCATGAGCGCGTACAGGGTGAGGAGGCTGGTCAGGATGCCGCCGACCATGAGCACCATCATGATCGGCGTGCCGACCTGCGCCGCCGCATCGAACAGCGCGAACTTGCCGATGAAGCCCGAGAAGGGCGGCAGACCGCCGAGGTTGATCGCGGGGATGAAGTACAGCACGGCGATCACCGGTGCCGCCTTCATCAGGCCCTTGACCCGCAGGATCGACGTCGAGCCGGCGTCGCGCTCGACGAGTCCCACCGCGAGGAAGAGCGTGGTCTGCACCACGATGTGGTGGACCATGTAATAGATGGTCGCGCCGATCGCCGCGGGGGTGGCGATCGCCAGCCCGAAGATCATGTAGCCGATGTGGCTCACGAGCGTGAACGACAGGATGCGCTTGAGCTCGGCCTGCGCGACGGCACCGAGCACGCCGACGATCATCGTCGCGAGCGCCACCCACAGCAGCAGCTGGTTCACGTCGTTGTCGAGGAACAGCTCGGTCTCGGTGCGGATGATCGCGTAGACGCCCACCTTGGTCAGCAGGCCCGCGAAGACCGCCGTGACCGGTGCGGGCGCGGTCGGGTACGAGTCGGGCAGCCAGAACGACAGCGGGAAGACCGCCGCCTTGATGCTGAACGCGAGCAGCAGCATCAGATGCAGGATCAGCTGCGTCTCCTGCGGCAGCTCGCCCATGCGCTCGGAGATCTGCACCATGTTCACCGTGCCGAGCGCGCCGTAGATCATGGCGATCGCCGCGAGGAAGAGGATCGACGAGACGAGCGACACGACGATGTAGACCACGCCGGTGCGGATGCGCGATTCGGTCGAGCCGAGCGTGATGAGCACGTACGACGCGACGAGCAGGATCTCGAAGCCGACGTAGAGATTGAAGAGGTCGCCCGCGATGAACGCGTTGAAGATGCCCGCGCCGAGGATCAGGTACGACGGGTGGAAGATCGAGACCGGGGTGTCGTCGTCGCCGTCGGCCGCGCCCTGCCCGACGGAGAACAGGAGGACCGCGAGCAGCACGATGCTCGAGACCACGACGAGGAGCGCCGCGAGCCGGTCGACGTAGAGCACGATGCCGAAGGGGATCGGCCAGCCGCCGACCGAGACGGCGATCGGCTTGTCGCCGACGTCGACGACGTAGAGCAGGATGGCGGCGATCACGGTGACGGCGCTGAGCGTCACCACCGACACGACGACCTGCGTCTTTCGGTGGCGACCGGCGATGAGGGCGATCGCTGCGCCGAGCAGCGGCAGCGTCACCAGCAGCGGCACGAGCACGGGGGCGATCTCGATCATTCTTCGTCACCCCCCGTCGTGTCCCGGTCGCGATCGGACCGGTCGCGCTGGTCGGGTCGGTCCACCGGCGCGTCGTCGCGGAGGCCGGCGAAGTCGCGGGCACCCAGGATCATGATGGGCGCGGTGTCGGTGCCCACGAAGTCGGTGGTCGCGTCGTCGTCGGCGTCTTCGATCTCGGTCTCCTCGTCCATCGCCTCCTCGGCCGCGGCAGAGCGCTCGCGCACCTCCAGGTCGGCCACGTCGTCGGCGACGGTGTCGGCCTGGCCGAGCTGCCACGACCGGTAGATGAGGGCCAGGAGGAACGCCGAGACGGCGAACGTGATGACGATCGCGGTGAGCGTGAGGGCCTGCGGCAGCGGGTCCGACATCTCGTCGACGGATGCCGCGGCCCCGAAGAACGGCGCCACGCCGGGCTCGCCCATCACGATGAGCAGCAGGAGGTTGGCCGCATTCCCGAGAAGCAGGAAGCCGATGAGCACGCGGGTGAGGCTGCGCTCGAGCATGGCGTAGACGCCGCACGCGAAGAGCACGGCCATGACGATGATGAGGACGAGCGAGACGTTCACGAGATGCTCACCCCCTGGCCGGAGCCCTGCCCCTGACTCTCTCGAAGGGCCTGCGCCTGGCGGTCGACCTCGGCGCCGAGGCTGCGCAGCACGTCGAGCACGAGTCCGATGACGACGAGGTACACGCCGACGTCGAACAGCGTCGAGGTGACGAACTCGACGTGGCCGAGGACGGGCAGGGTCGCCTCGAAGTACGTGCTCGTCAGCGGGGCGGCGCCGAAGAACAGCGGCACGATCGCACAGGCGACGGCGATGGCCATGCCGGTGCCGAGCAGGCGGCCGGCGTCGGTGGGAGCGGCGGCGCCGAGCTCGTAGCGGCCGCCGGCGACATAGCGCATCACCAGCGCCATGCCGGCCACGAGCCCGCCCGCGAAACCGCCGCCGGGCAGGTTATGGCCGGCGAACAGCAGGTACAGCGACACGATGATGATCGTGTGGAACAGGATCCGCACGATCACCTCGAGCATGATCGAGCGGTTCTCCGGCCGGACGCGCTGGCCGCCGACGAGCCACGCCATGCGGCCGCCGTCGGCACCGCGCGGCTTGACGCCCTCGGCCGTCTCGACGAGGGGTCGCCGTGTGCGCACGGCCGCCGAGGGCAGCGGGGCGATCGAACGGGAGAGCGTGTCGGCGCGATGGGTGACGAAGACGAGGGATGCCACGCCCGTCGCCGCGAGGATCAGCACCGAGAGCTCGCCCATCGTGTCCCAGCCGCGCAGGTCCACCAGGGCCACGTTGACGACGTTCTTGCCGTGCCCCAGCTGATAGGCGAGGTCGGGGAACGCGTCGGAGATCGGCTCCTCGACCCGCGCGCTGGTGGCCACGATCGCGACGAGCGCCATGGTGATGCCGACGGCGGCGCCGAGTACCGCGCGCGCCACCGGCCACACCGACGCGTTGTGCTCGCCCATGCGCGAGGGGATCCGCCGCAGCACGAGGGCGAAGGCCACGAGAGTCACGGTCTCGACGAGGATCTGCGTGAGTGCGAGGTCGGGGGCGCCGCTGGTGGCGAAGAGCAGCACCATGCCGAGGCCCGTCGCCGACACGAGCACGACCCCGGTGTAGCGCTTGCGCGCCCGGATCGCGATGAGGCCGGCGGCGATCATGATCGGCGCGACGAACAGCTGCGTGGGGGTCTGGTAGGCGTCGAGCTTGGCGACCCAGTCGTCGCTCGCGATGAGCGCCGTCGCCTCGGCGGCCACGAACACCACGAAGATCGTGCCGACGTACACCGGCAGCGACCCGCGCTGGGTGAGGCTCGTCGTCAGCACCGACAGGCGCGCCACGACGCGGAGCGTGCCGTTGTACGCCTCGGCCGCGGTGAAGGGCAGCAGGCGCCGCGCCGGCCGCCATCCGCGCGTCAGCCAGAAGACGAATGCACCGACGACGATGGTCGCGAGCGAGATCCACAGCGCCGGCACGAAGCCGTGCCAGAGCGCCAGGTGCGCGGGGTGCTCGGCGGGCGTGACGCCGGGGGTCGCCAGTGGCGCCTGGTCGGCGTACGGCGTGAAGACCTTGTCGAGCCACGGCGTGGCGAACCCGGCGATCACGGTGAGCGAGGCCAGCACGATCGGGGCGACGAGGAACCCTAGCGGAGGATCGGGCCATTCCGTTTCGGGAATACGGTCACCCGCGGCGTCGCGCTTCGTCCAGAACGCCCCCCAGAGGAAGCGGATGCCGTAGCCCGCGGTGAGCACCGAGCCCAGCACGATCCCCGCCAGCGCCACGATCCCCCACACCGCGCCGCCCTCGGCCTCGTGCAGCAGCGCCGTGAGGACGCCTTCCTTGGCCACGAAGCCGATCGTCGGGATGATGCCGACCATCGATGCGACCGCGATCGCGGAGAACGTCGCCAACAGCGGCGCCTGCCGGCCGACGCCCGACAGCTCCGTCAGGTCGCGTGTCGACAGCTGGCGGTCGATGACGCCGACCACGAGGAACAGCGCGGACTTGAAGAGCGCGTGGCTGAGGAGCAGCGCGAGACCCGCCAGCCCGGCATCCCGCGTTCCGTAGCCGAGCACGACGGTCAGCATGCCGAGCTGGCTGACCGTGCCGAACGCGAGCACGCGCTTGAGGTCGGTCTCGCGCAGCGCCTGGAAGCCGCCCAGCAGCATCGTGAACACACCGAGCGCCACGACGATCGGCCGCCAGGTCGGCGCGATCGCGAAGACGGGAGCCAGGCGCGCGATGAGGTAGATGCCGGCCTTCACCATCGCCGCGGCGTGGAGGTAGGCGCTCACCGGAGTCGGCGCCGCCATGGCGCCCGGGAGCCAGAAGTGGAAGGGGAAGATCGCGGACTTGCTGAGTGCTCCGACGAGGATCAGCACGAGCGCCACGTCGACGACGGTGCCCGTGGGCGCCTCGGCGAGGATCGTCGAGATGCTGGAGGCGCCGGCGTCGACGACCAGCAGCACGACCCCGATCAGCATCACCAGGCCGCCGAGCGTCGTCACCAGGAGCGCCTGCAGGGCCGCACGACGGCTGGCCGCGCGCTTGTTGTAGTAGCCGATGAGGAGGTACGACAGCACGCTCGTGACCTCCCAGAACATCACGAGCACGACGAGGTCGTCGGTGAGCACCAGGCCGTACATCGCGCCGGCGAACGCGAGCAGCACGGCCGCGAACTGTCCGAGATTGTCTTTCTTGCCGCGGAAGTACCAGCGGCAGTAGATCATCACGAGCGCGCCGACGCCCGTCACGACGAGCGTCATGAGCCACGCGAGGGTGTCCATCCGCATCGAGAGGTCGATGCCGAGGGGCGGGATCCAGGCGTATGACTCGAACGGAATGTCGCCGGAGAGCACCGCCGGGGTCAGCACGGCCGCGTGGACGAAGCCGGCGATCGGCAGGACCGCGGCGACGTAGAACGCGCCAGGGCCGATGCGGGCGACGAGCCACGGCAGGAGGACCGGCAGAACTGCGAACGCGCCGAGGACGAGGAGCATTCGGGCCTCCTCGTGGTCGTCGGTCGGCGCACGTCGTCGGAGGACAGCGCAGAGCCAAGGCGATCGGGGTGTCCGGTCCATCCTATCGGGCGCAACGGCTGCTCCTGCCCGAAACGGCATACGCGGGCTCGCGTGGGAGAGTGAGGGGGTGGCCGAACAGAGCCCGTGGAGGGTCGTCGGAGAGTCCGGGTTGCCGCGCTGGGCCCGCGAGCTGCTCGGCGCGCTGACGGCGATCGCCATCGGAATCGCGACGGCCGCCGCAGTGGCGTCCTCGCCGCGATCGGAGCTGCTGTTCCGCGACGCCGACTCACTCGTCACGACGCTCATCGTCCGGTCTCTGGGGCTCGGGCAGCCGCAGGACTGGGCGCTGTCGTCGGTGCTGTTCCTCCCCGAGACCGCGGTGCTCGCGGTGCTGAGTCTGCTCGGCCTCGGCATCGGCGGCACGCTCGCCCTCGCGGGAGTGGTGAACGTCGTGGCGCTGTACGGCGCACTGCGAGTGTCGGCCGGTTCGCCGGGTCATGCACGCGCACCGATCGCCGGCGCGCTTTTCGCGCTCGGGGGATTCGCGGTGCTCGCCGCGACCGAGCGGTCTCCCTCGCGCGACGCTCTCGAGCTCGCATCGCTGCTGACCACGACCACCTACTACAGCGCCACGGTCGTCGGCGCGGTGCTGGCCGTCGGCCTCGCGCGGCGCGGGCTCGACCGCACGCGTCCTGTTGCGCCCTGGCCGGCGGTGGTGGGACTCGGTCTGGTGGCCGCGGCATCCGTCCTCACCAACCCGCTGTTCGCCGTGTGGGCGACGGTGCCGATCGGACTCGTGCTGGCGGTGATCGCCGTGAGACGGCGAGCGGCGCTCTGGCTGCTCGCCGGACTCGTCGCGGGCTCGCTCCTGGGCTTCGCGGGACGGATGCCGCTCAGCCACCTCATCGCGAACACCGGCGCGGGCTACTTCGACCCGTCGCAGGCGCCCGCGTCGGTCGAGTACTACGGGGCGCTCCTCGCCGAGCGATGGAGCGCGCCGTGGGGCGCGGCATCCGTCATCGCCGTCGTGGTGCTGTGGGGCTGGAGCGTCGCGGCATCCGTCCTTCTCGCCCGCCGCCGCGAGCTCGGTGCGACGCTCGTCGCGGCGTGCGGCTGGGTGATGCCGCTCCTCGTGGTGGTCGGAGCCCTCGTAGCGGGCACGCACGCGGCCCGCTACCTGCAGCCTGCGGTGTTCGCGCCGCTGCTCGGGCTCGTGGTGCTTCCCATGCTCGTGGCCCGGCCGCGGCCGGCCGCCGGGCGCGTCGCCGGCCCCGTGCTCGCGGTGGGAGCGACGGCGGCGGCGCTCGCACTCGCGCTGGGGATCGGGATGCCGCGGCTCGCGGCCGCCGCGCACACGCCGGACGCAGACCGGGAGTGCGTCGTCGACTGGGTCGAGCAGTCGGGGCGCACCGGCGCCGGACAGTTCTGGACGGTGCGGCTGCCGAAGACGCACCTGGACGACCCGCGCGCTCTCGTGCAGGTGGACCACCGGCTGCGCGGCTATGCGTGGCTCGTGAATCGCGACGACTTCGCGGTCGGCGAGGTGTCGTTCCTCGTGCTCGACGGGCAGTCCGCCGCGTTCGACCTGCCGGGAGATGCGTCAGTCGAGGATGCCGAGCTCATCGCCTGCGGCCGCTACACGATCGCGGACTTCGGCTCGCAGACGTTGCCGATCGGACCCCTGCGGTCGTGACCGGAGGGGGCGGGGTCAGGCCTCGGCCGGCGCCGGACCCGTCGTGTTGCCCTCGCGGAAGGTGCAGGTGAAGCGGATCGAGGCGGCGGGTGCGCCCTCGAGCATCGCCGCGACGGCGGCACCGGCGGCGCGCCCCTTGTCGGTGGCCGGCTGCACCAGCGTGGTGAGCTCGTAGGGCGCGAGGCCGTCCACCACGATGCCGTCGAAGCCGGTGACGCTGACGTCGTCGGGCACTCGCAGACCTGCCTCCTCGGCGGCGCGGATCACCCCCGCGGCGAGCAGATCGCTCTGAGCGATGACGGCGGTCGGCCGCCGCTCGGGGTCGGCGAAGATCTCGCGACCGGCGAGGAAGCCCTCGTCGATGAAGCTGCCGGCGGCGGCGAAGGTGGCGGCATCGGGGAAGACGTCGAGCGCTCCGGCCAGGCGTTCGCGCGTCACGTCGACGGCGATCGCGGTGTCATCGTGCACCCAGCCGCGCTGCCAGCCCGCACGCGCCGGCAGGGCGACGACGGCGACGCGGCGGTGGCCGAGCGCGCGCAGGTGGCTCGCGGCCTGGCGCTGGGCCTCGCGGTTGTCCAGTCCGATGCGCGGCACGTCACCACCGGCATCGCCCTCGATGACGACCACCGGGATGCCGCGGGCCTTGACGGTCTCGAGCGACTCGCGCAGGAGGCCGCTGCAGCCGATGAGCACGGCGGCGTCCAGCGGTGCGGTGGTGAGGGAGGGCCCGCTGCCGGTCGGCTCGTGATCGCGCAGCAGCAGGAGCCCGGCACCGAGGGGCGTGACGGCGTCGGCGAGACCGTCCATCATCAGGGTCTTCACCGGATCGAGGAAGGCGGTGCCGAGGTGCTCCTCGAACACGACGCCCACGATCCCCGAGCGGCCGCGCCGCAGCGACGCAGCGCGTGGGTCGGGACCGGTGTATCCGAGGGCGGCCGCCGCGTCGAGCACCCGTCGGCGGGTCGCGTCGGAGACGGGGGTCTTGCCACTGAAGACGACCGACGCCGTCGACGGAGAGACGCCGGCCTCGCGGGCGACGTCCGAGATCGTGGCGCGGCGGGCGCCGGTGTCGTGACGGCTCATGTCGTGGGCTGTGCTCGTTTCGTGACGACTCTGGTCGTGAGCCGATCGTAGCCCGTCGCGGAATCGGTGGTCGAATCGATTCGAGCATCTCCGAATCGATTCGGTACCATGTGCGGATGGATACCGCGCTCACCCGGAAGCAGCTGGTCGCCTGGCGCACCGCGATCTTCGCGATCTTCTTCGTCACGGGCCTGGGCTTCGCCTCGTGGGCGTCGCGGCTGCCCGCGGTCAAGAACGACCTCGGCATCAACGACCTGCAGATCGGCATCCTGCTGTTCGTCTCGGGCGCGGCCTCGATCGTCGGGCTCTCGCTCGCGAACGTCATCGTCGTGCGATGGGGCGCCCGGCGGGGCATGGTCGCCACGATCATCACGTTCTCGGTGGGCGTCCTGGTGGTCGGGCTGGGCGTGCAGCTCCTGGAGTCGTACGCGGTGACCGCCGTCGGCCTCGGGCTCATGGGCATCGGCATGGCGGCCACCGACGTGATGATGAACGTCGAGGCGGCCGCGGTCGAGCAGGCCTTCGAGCGCACGCTCATGCCGCTGTTCCACGCGTTCTTCAGCATCGGCACCGTCGTCGGGGCCGGCATCGGGGTCGCCATGGCGGCCTGGCAGATCGGCGTCTTCTGGCATCTCGGTGCGATCGGCGTGCTCGTGCTCGCCGCCGGCCTGCTGGCGCTGCGGCTCGTGCCCTCGCGCGAGATCGTGCACGACGACCCCGCCACCACGACCAGCCGGCGCCAGCGCGTCGCGGAGGCGCTGGCGGTGTGGCGCGACCCGCGCACGTACGCCATCGGCGCGATCATGCTCGGCATGGCGTTCGCCGAAGGCAGCGCCAACGACTGGCTCACGATCGCGATGGTCGACGGCCACGCCCAGACCGAGGCCGTCGGCGCCGTCGCCCTCACGGTGTTCTCGGTCGCGATGACGGTGTTCCGCATCCTCGGCGGACCGCTCGTGGACCGCATCGGCCGCGTCTGGACGCTCCGGATCCTGGCCGCCGCGGCGGCGGTCGGTCTGGTGCTGTTCATCCTCGCGCCGTCGCTGCCCATCGCCTTCATCGGCGTCGCGCTGTGGGGCGCGGGCGCGTCGCTGGGCTTCCCCCTGGGCATGTCGGCAGCTGCCGACGATCCCGCCAAGGCCGCGGCATCCGTCTCGGCCGCCGCCACGATCGGCTACCTCGCGTTCCTCTGCGGCCCGCCGATCCTCGGCTGGATCAGCCACCAGATCGGGATCCTCCCGACGCTCTGGATCATCGTCGGCCTCATCGTGATGTCGGGGCTGGCCTCCGGCGCGGCCAAGCCCATCGCCGGCTCGCAGGTGGGCGTCGGCCACCCGCACCGCGAGCGCACCACCGGCTCGGCGGGCTGAGTCGGGGCTAGGCTCTTCGGGTGCGTCTCGTCATCGCCCGCTGCTCCGTCGACTACTCCGGGCGGCTCAACGCCCACCTGCCGCTGGCGACCCGGCTGCTGGTGCACAAGGGCGACGGGTCGCTGCTGGTGCACTCCGACGGGGGCTCGTACAAGCCGCTCAACTGGATGAGCCCGCCGTGCCGCCTCGATGTCGAGCTCCCCGACGACGAGTCCGCGGCCGCGGGCGTGCTCGAGCACTGGCGCGTGACGCACGCGAAGACGGGCGACGCGCTGCTCGTGCGCATCTACGAGGTGCTGCACGACACCTCGCACGAGCTCGGCATCGACCCGGGTCTGCAGAAGGACGGCGTCGAGGCCGACCTGCAGCGCCTCCTCGCCGAACAGGTCGACGTCATCGGCGACGGGCTGACGCTGGTGCGCCGCGAGTACCCGACAGCGATCGGGCCCGTCGACCTGCTGCTGCGCGACCCCGCCGGGGGAACGATCGCCGTCGAGGTGAAGCGTCGCGGCGACATCGACGGCGTCGAGCAGCTCACCCGCTACCTCGACCTCCTCGCTCGCGACCCCCACCTCGCTCCGGTGACCGGCGTGTTCGCGGCCCAGGAGATCAAACCCCAGGCGAAGGTGCTCGCCGCGGACCGCGGCATCCGCTGCGTCACGCTCGACTACGAGGGCATGAAGGGCATCGAGTCCGGCGCACCGCGCCTGTTCTGACCCGTCGGCTCACCCGCGCGCGGGTCTTGTGTCGTGTCGCCGGGACAGTACATACTGTCGCGAAGACAGTTCTTCTGTAGAACGGATGCCGCGCAATGACGCTCGACGACTTCCGGCGCGAGATCGCCCACCCTTCGATCGAATTCCGCCCCGAGCTGCGGTGGTGGCTCGCGGAGGGCCTCCACAGCGACGCCACCCTCCGGCGCGAGATCGCCGACGCGCACCGCCTCGGCTTCGGCGGCATGGAGTTCCTCGCCATGGACGAAGGGGCGATCGACCACGCCCGCTACGGCTGGGGCTCGGAGGAGTGGGTGCACGACTCGCAGGTGGTGGTCGAGGAGACCACCCGCCGCGGCATGTCGGTGAGCTTCACGTCGGGCACGAACTGGTCGAACGCGAACCTCCCCACCATCGATCCCGACCAGCGTGCCGCCGCGCAGGAGCTGGACGTCGCGCGCGAGACGCTCGCCGGCGGCGCGTCTCGCCGAGGAGCGCTCCCCCGCATCGACTTCGACGCGCCGATCGCCGAGACCACGCTGCCCGGTCACCGCGGCCGGATCACGGCGCAGCACCTGGTCGCGGTCGTCGCGGCCCGCGTTGCGGGCGACGGACTGCTCGATGCGGCGTCCGTGATCGACCTCACGTCGCACGTCCGCGACGAGGCCCTCGACTGGACCGCGCCGGACGGCGACGGCGAATGGCACCTGTTCTCGTACTGGATGCACGGCACGGGGCAGACGGCCTCGCCGTCGGCGAGCGTCAACTACACGGTCAACTACCTCGACCGCGACGGCGTCGGCGCCGTCATCGCCTACTGGGACGACGTCGTGCTCACGCCGGCGCTCCGCGAGGAGATCGCCCGCAACCCGCGTGCGCAGATGTACATGGACTCCCTCGAGCTGTCGACCTACGGCGCGGGCGGACTTTTCTGGGGCTTCACCGTGGCCGACGAGTTCCGCGCCCGGCGCGGCTACGACCTCGTGCCGTGGCTGCCGTTCCTCACCCGCGACGTGCCGTTCATGGCCGTGTCGACCGTCTACCACCACGAGCCCGCTGACCAGGCCGATCGCGTGACCGTCGACAAGGTGCGGTACGACTACGCCCGCACGCTCACCGACCTCTACATCGAGAACATGCTGCGCCCCTTCGCCGCGTTCCTCCACGAGGTCGGCCTGACGCTGCGCGCCGAGATCAGCTACGGTCTGCCGTTCGAGCTCACACGTCCCGGTCCCGAGGTCGACGGCATCGAGACCGAGTCCCTCGAGTTCGGCTCGCAGATCGACGCCTACCGCCTGATGGCCGGGCCCGCGCACCTCTTCGGCAAGCAGTACTCGTCGGAGACAGGCGCCACGACGCGCAACCACATGCTCGACCACCGCTTCTACGACCAGATCATCGCGACGCAGCTCGCCGCGGGCATTACGAAGACGGTGCTGCACGGCTGGGCGAGTCCCGCCGGTGCGGAGGGCGTGACCGAGTGGCCGGGCCACGAGGGCATGTGGTCGATGTTCTCGGAGCGGTTCGACACCCGTCAGCCGGGCTCGGAGTTCTACCCGCTGTGGACGGCCGCGATCGGGCGCCTGCAGTACGCGCTGCGGCACGGCCGACCGCGCATCGACGTCGGCATCCTCCGCACCGACCACTTCACCGACAACCTCATCGGTGTGAGCCTGACCGGCCCCGACGGCGAGCGCATCCCCGACGAGGTCGCCTACGGCACCATGTGGATGCGCGATCGCGAGAACCACTGGTGGCAGGACCTCGGCATGCAGGACGCCGGCATCACCTACGAGTTTCTCGACGGAGCGCTGCTGCTGCGCGACGACGTCTCGTTCGACGGCGACGAGGTGCAGCCGGGCGGGCCGGGCTACCGGGCGCTCGTGGTCTACCAGGGCACCCTCGACGCCGACGTCGCGGCGCGCCTCCGCGGGTGGGTCGAGCGTGGCTTGCCCCTCGTGATCGTCGACGGCGCGCGCGAGCTCGAGTCGCTCCGCGACGGGCGCCATCGCACGCACGAGCACGCGGCATCGGCCACTCCCGGACTCGACGGACGAGACGACGAGCTCCGCACGATCATGGCGGACCTCCGACGGATGCCGGGCGTCCGCGTCGCCGCTCCCTCCGGCGTCGTCGCGGCCCTCGACGAGCTCGGCGCGGGCGGACGCGCGCGCTTCGAGGCCGACGACACCCACGTGCTCACCCACCTGCGCGACGGCGACGACCTCACGGTCCTGTATGCGTACCACTTCCTCTATGAGACGACCGAGCCGACCACCGTGCGCGTGTAGCTCGAGGGCACCGGCGCAGTGCACCGGCTCGACCCGTCGACCGGTGCGCTGCGTCCGCACCGCGGCGTGCGCAGCGACGGCGATCGCACGGTCGTCGAGCTGACGCTCGCGCCCGGCGAGATTGCCGTCATGGTGCTGGATCGGACGACGGATGCCGCGGACGCGGCGCCCGCGGTGTTCACCGAGGTCGTCCGCGCCGACGCCTGGCGGCTGGTCGTCGAGAGCTGGGACGCGGGCGAGCCCGAGGTGCTGGCGGAGGACCGCGGCTTGGGATACGTCTCGCGCGAGGTCCGGCCGAGGACGGCGATCACGCGCCGCGACGCCGGCGAGGTGGCACTCGCGCCGTGGTCCGAGATCTCGGCCGTCGGCCCCGACGTCTCCGGGGTCGGCGAGTACACCGCCACGCTGTCGGTCGGCGCTGTCGAACCGAACGCCCGGTACCTGCTCGATCTCGGCTCGACCGGCGGCGGCCTCGGCTCGGTGCGCGTCGGCGACGGCCCCGAGCGGGGTTTCGACACCGCGCACCCGGTCGTCGACGTGAGTGCCGACCTCCGTGCCGGTGACAACCCCGTCGTGGTGCGCGTCTCGAGCTCGCTGAACAACCGGCTCCGCGCCCGCGGCTACTATGAGCGCGTCGCCGACATCGTGGCGCGGGACGTCGGCGGCGAGGAGCGCACGCAGCACGCGGTCGTCCGCGAGTACGGTCTCCTCGGGCCGGTTCGCCTGCTGCGCGAAGAGTGACGACGGGGTGAGAGGACGAGAGCGCGATGGCCAGAGGTGACGTCGACGCCGACCCCTCCGCAGACCTGCGTCCGGTCATCGGCGACGACCCGCTCGACCTGCGGCTGTCGCTCGCGTCGATCGTGCACTGGGCCGACAGCACCGCGCTCCGCCGCGACGTGATGGCGAAGGTGGCCTTCCCTGTCGACGACATGGGCATGTTCCTCGTCGTGAATCAGCTCTCCTACAACGGGGCCATGCGGCCGGTCGAGCTCTCCCTGGCGCTCGGCATGACGCCCACGAACATGAGCAAGATCGTCGGGCGCCTCGTGCACGCGGGGCTCGTCGTGCGCGTCGCCGCCCCCGGCGACGATCGCGGTGTGCTCGTGGCCCTGACGGCGGCGGGGCGCTCCATCGGCGAGCGCATCATGGCCGCCGCCGAGGCGAATCTCCGCGATCTGCTGGCCGACTGGTCGGTCGGCGAGGTCGACCAGCTCCGCCGCATGATGGCGCGGCTGGCCCGCGTGCACCGCTCCGTCTCGGAGCGGCGGGCCGCCTCCGCATAGGCTGGTGCCCATGCCCCGACCCCCGCGGACCCCCTCGCGATGGACCTGCGTGCTGTGGGACGTGGACGGCACGCTCGTCGACGCGTCCGACGGCATCCTGCGCCGCCTCACGATCTGCCTCGAGCACTTCGGCAAGCGCCCGCCCACCCGCGCCGAGCTCGTGCACTGGATCGGCCCGCCGATGTACGAGTCGTTCCAGGTGAACGTCGGCATGAGCCCGGAGCAGGCGACCGAGGCCGTCGCGTTCTACCGCGGTCTCAACAAGATCGACGGCTACTCGACGGGCGCCAAGCTCTTCCCCGGGATGGGTGAGCTCGTGACGGATGTCGCGGCCGCCGGCATTCCGCAGGCCACGGCGAGCTCGAAGCCCGAGGTGCAGGTCGTGGCACTCATGGACCACTTCGACCTCTCGACCTCGCTCACGGCGATCGTCGGTGCGACGGCCGACGAGAAGACGCTGAGCGCCAAGGCCGACATCGTCGCCGAGGCGCTGCGCCGCCTCGCGGCGGCCGGCGTCGACACGAGCCGCCCCGTGCTCGTGGGCGACCGGCACCACGACGTCGAGGGCGGCGCCGTGCACGGCGTGCCGGTGATCTTCGTACGGTGGGGCTTCAGCTGGCCGCACGAGGCCGAGGGCGCGCAGGCGGTCGTCGACGACGTCGATCAGCTCCGTGCGCTGCTGCTGATGGACCAGTCGAGCGCACCGGGTGCGACGGCGGCCCACGAGGCGGTCGCCGCGGCCGAGGCCGTCGGGTCTGTGGATGCCTGACCTCGTCGCCACGATCCTGGGGTGGGTGGTTCCCGCTCTGGTCGTGTTCGGCGTCACGGCGATCGCGATCGCCGCGCTGGTCTGGGCGGTGCGGCGGGCACGCCGGTCACCCCGCGCGCGGGCGGCGGCCGAGCAGGCCCGCGCCCACGCCGGAGCGACGCTGGTGCGCCTGGACGACGAGGTCGCCGAGCTCGAACTCGAGGTCGGCCTGTCGGGCGCGCTCTACGGCGGGGACGCGCCGGCATCGCTGCGGCGGGCGCGCCTGGCGGCCCAGCACACGCGCGACGATGCGTTCGAGGAGTACCGCGCGATCGGCGATCCCGGGGTGGCGCCCGCCGACGTGCGGCGCGTGGCTGCGCGCATCGAACGTCGCTCCTCCGAGGCGCTGGCACTCGTCGCCGCAGCGCGCAGCGAGCACGGCACGTGGGTGCGCCAGCACGTCTCGGCCGCCGCGCAAGTGGACGCCGCCCAACGCCGGCTCGCTGAGCTCCGCGGCGCGATGGGCGACCCGGCGGCCCTGGTCGCCGACCTCTCGTCGCGCTTCGCCGAGGACGAATGGCGCGAGGCGTCGCGCTCGGCGCGCGCCGCCCTGTCGGAGGCCGCTGAGGCCGGGCGTCACCTGGACGCCGCCGCCGCCCGCGCGGGCGACCCGTCACTCAGCGCGCTGCCCGACCTCGCGGCCGGCGAACGGGCGCTCCGGCAGGCGGAATCCGACGCGCGCAACCTCGAGGAGACGCACCGCCTGGTGCTGCAGGCCGCGCATGCCGTTCCCGAAGAGATCGCCGCGGCCCGCACCGCGCTGCGCCAGGCGTCCGTCACGCGCGAGCACCTCGACCCGGCCGAGGCCGACCGGCTCGGCGCCGAGCTCCACGCCGTCGAGGCGGAGCTGAACCGCATCGAGACGGATGCCGCGCGCCACCCCACTCGCACGGTCGAGGCGATCGCGCGCCTGCGCGGACGACTCGAC
>NZ_JADIJE010000012.1 GCF_015278315.1 Microbacterium ureisolvens
CGCTGCGGGAGACAGGAGCGAAGTGTCGATCACAGGGGCGGTTCGTTCGGCGGCGGCGCCGAGCGGACGGCCTCGCCCGACGGCGCGGGGCAGCTCGACGGCGAGGGGCAGCTCGACGGCGAGCAGGCTGCGGACGGCGTGCCACCGGCATCCGTCCGTCCTTCCGGCGAGCCGGACGCGACCGAGTCCGGCGTGCTCACCGCGGACCGCTGAGGCCCGCCGATGGACTGGCTCGACGCGGCAAGGCGGCTGCGCGACGCGCGCGTTCCCGCCGTGATCGTGACGCTCGCGATGGTGCGCGGGCACGCGCCGCGAAACGGTGGCGCGAAGATGGTCGTCGCCCCCGACGAGGTGTTCGAGACGATCGGCGGAGGCAACCTGGAGGCCACCGCCGTCGCCCGTGCCCGCGCGATGCTGGCGTCGGGGACCGCCGAGCCGGAGCTCCTCACGTTGACGCTGAGCGACAAGGAGATCACCGAGTACGGGGTGCAGTGCTGCGGAGGAGAGGTCACGCTCATGCTGGAGCCGGTGCGCGTGGTGCCGTCGGTCGCGGTGTTCGGGATGGGGCACGTGGGTCTCGAGCTCGCGCGGATCCTCGCCCGACAGCACCTCGACCTCCGTCTGGTCGACTCCCGCGAGTCCATGCTCGAGCCCGCGCGGCTCGGCGGCGACGGGGTGCCCGGACCGCTGTCCGATGCGGTGGCGCACATCCACGTGCACCACGCGCCGGTGCCCGAGGCGGTGCTGCGCGAGGTTCCGCCGGGCACGCACGTGCTCGTCATGACGCACGACCACGCCGAAGACCTCGCGGTCGTCGACCAGGCGCTGCGCACCGAGGGCATCGCCTCGATCGGCCTGATCGGCTCTCGATCGAAGTGGGCCCGCTTCCGCGCACGGCTGACGGATGCCGGACACGGCGACGACGCCCTCGCCCGCGTCACCACGCCCATCGGCCTGCCCGAGGTCGCCGGCAAGCAGCCCGCGACCATCGCCGTGAGCGTCGCCGCGCGGCTGCTGCAGCTGATCGAGGAGGCGGCGCCGGCCGCGCCTCGACCGACCGGCGCCTGAGCCGTGGCCGACGCGTCTCGTCTCGCTCGTTCCTCGCTCGCTCAACGAGCGGCATCGCCGGACGCACGCCGCCACCGGTCGTTGAGCGGAGGGCGCTCCAGCGCCCGCAGACGAAACGGGCCAAGCGCGCGCGATCAGCCGAGGGTCAGTAGTTGATGCGGCTGGCGGTGCGGGCCCACTCCGCGAACGGCGCGATGCGGGCGTCGCCCGGGAGCGCGATCGTCTCGACCGGCATGATGTCGCGGTGCCCGGGGATGCCGTCGAAGTAGCGGTAGAAGCGGGCGTCGTCGAAGCCTGCGGCGGCCGCGTCCTCGCGGTCGGCGGCGTAGTACACGCGCGCCACCCGGGCCCAGAGCGCGGCGCCGAGGCACATCGGGCACGGCTCGCAGCTCGAGTACAGGGCGGCGCCGGTGAGGTCGAAGGTGCCGAGCCCCTGGCACGCGCGGCGGATGGCCGTGACCTCGGCGTGCGCCGACGGGTCGAGATCGGCGGTGACGCGGTTGACGCCCTCGAACACCTGCCCATCGGCGGAGACCACGACCGCGCCGAACGGCCCGCCTGCGTTGCGGACGTTCTCGGTGGCGATCTCGACGGCCCGGGCGAGGTGGCGGGCGGGCGTCCCATCGGTGGAGGACATCAGGCCTCCACCCTACGAGCGCGCCGCGGCGCGCGCACCACCCCCGGCGTCGAGGTCGCCCGTCCGTCGAGTGCGCTCGGATCACGTGCTCTCGTTGAGTGCACACGTTCTGGACCGCGCACAGCATGTGCGCTCGGCGAGAGCACGGGCTCTGGGAAGTCAGGGTGGTGCCCCTCCGACCCCGCCGGGGCGCGGCATCCGTCACCGCTCGACCAGCACCCCGTCCTCGTCGGCCCACACGTGCCGCCCGGGCGCGAAGACGACACCGGCGATGGTCACCGGCACGTCGACCTCGCCGACGCCGCGCTTGGCGCTCTTGCGCGGGTTGGATCCGAGCGCCTTGACGCCGAGGTCGAGCCCGCCGATCGCCGCGCGGTCTCGGACGGCCCCGTGCACGATGAGGCCGGCCCATCCATTCGCGACCGCAGACGCGGCGATGAGGTCTCCCACGAGCGCCGACTCGAGCGAGCCGCCGCCGTCGATCACGAGCACGGCGCCGTCGCCCGGTGTCGCCAGCAGCTCCTTCACGAGCGCGTTGTCGCGGTGGCAGCGCACGGTGCGGACCGGTCCGTCGAACGCGGCGCGCCCGCCGACGTCGTGGAACTGGAGGGCGAGCGAGTCCAGCTCGTCGCCGCGGTCGTCGTACAGATCGGCCGTCGAGGTCATGACGTCACCGTACGCCGGGCGACGGCGGCGCGACCGTCCGATGCCGGGAGAAGAACATCCCGATTTCCCCGCGCGCGAATTCCTGCGCGAGATGTCGGCGATTTCCCGCACGTGAAGCTCTTCGCTCCTCAGGCCTCCCGTCGACATCGCGGTTTCTCGCCGAACGACCGCGCCATCGGCGCCGAGAAGGCGGTCACTCGCCGAGAGACCGCGATCTCGACAGCGTGGTGTGGCGGGGCGGCGGGGGCGACGGGGGCGACGGGGCGGACCCCCGTCGCGGAGCTCTTCGCCTCGGCGCTAGGAGCCGCCGCGGTCCCGGCCGCGGGTCGGTTCGGACGCCTCAATCGGGGGCCGGGCCCCCCGAGGGATTGTGGTCGGGGTGGAGCGTGCTGAAGAACGAGTAGGTGTCGCCGTCGGCGTCGGGGCCGCGCTCCTTGAACTCGTTGACGAGCTCGTAGAGCCGCTGCTGGAACTCGGCCTTGTGCTCGGCGGTGAGCTTGAGTCCCAGCCACGTCGCGTCGAGATCTTCGGGGTCGACGCCCTCGATCTGCTGCAGGAACGTCTCGATGAGCACGGGCGAACCCCCGGGCATGGAGGTGCGCCACGAGAGGCCTGTCGCCCGGTATGGGACCTCGCGTGCCCCCTGGGCTCCGGTGCGCTCGGCCTCGGCCGCGAGGTAGCCCGTCTGCACCAGCGTGCGCACGTGGTGCAGCATCGTGCCCGGATTGAGCCCGAGCAGCTCGGCGAGCTCCTTGTTCGTGCGCGACTCGAAGGCGCACAGTCGAAGCACCCGCAGTCGCAGCGGCGAGCTGAGCGCGCGCATGCGCGCCTCCCCCTCGGGATCGCCGTGGCGAAGCTCGATCCGTTCTTCCTGGTCGTCGCCCACGGCCTCAGCGTACAAGAGTGATTGACAGTTCTCAATCGGTGGCGCACACTGATTGACATGTCCCAATCAGACGAGCTGTCGCCGGCCGATGCCGTCCGCGACGAGCTCGCCCCCGAGACCCTCGCCGAAGCCCGGGCGGAAGCCGTGACCCTCACGTCCCGCGCCGGCGCCGACGAGGCCGTGGAGGCGGATCAGGATGCCGCGGCACGCGCCGGCACCGGCCACGGCACCGCCACGTCGACCGCGGCGGCCACGCCCGGACGGCCTGCTCCCGCGGCGACGGGCTCGCTGTGGCGCGACCGCAACTTCCTCACCCTGTGGAGCGGCCAGGCGCTGAGCCAGTTCGGCGCGCAGATCACCGAGCTGGCGATCCCCGTGCTCGCGGTGCTCGCCCTCGACGCGACGGAGTGGGAAGTCGGCGTGCTCGGCGCGGCGCAGGTCGCGGCTTTCCTCATCGTGGGCCTGCCGGCCGGCGCGTGGATCGACCGCATGCGCAAGCGGCACGTCATGATCGTCGCCGACGCCGTGAGAGCGGCGGCACTGGGTATGCTCCCCGTGCTCGCGCTCCTCGGCGTGCTGCAGATCTGGCACATGATCGCGGTGGCCCTGATCATGGGGGTCGCCACCGTCTTCTTCGACGTGTCGAACCAGAGCATCGTCCCGTCGCTGGTGCGTACGAAGCAGATCGCCGAGGCCAACGGCAAGCTGCAGTCGACCGAGCAGCTCGCCGGCCTCGCCGGCCCCGCGGTCGGCGGGTGGCTCGTCGGGGTCCTCGCCGCGCCTTTCGCGATCCTGATCACCGTCGGCACGTACCTGGCGTCGTTCGTGGCCCTGCTGTTCACCCGCGATCACGAGAAGCTGCGCGATCCCGAGGACCACCAGCCGCTGCTCCACGAGATCGGCGAGGGCCTGCGCTGGGTGTTCGGCAACCCGCTGCTGCGCCGCATCGTGCTGACGACGGGGACGGCGAACTTCTTCGGCACGCTGTCGATGACGCTGCTGCCGATCTTCGCGCTGCGCGAGCTCGGGCTCACCCCGGCGATGCTCGGTATCGTGTTCTCGCTGTCGGCCGTCGGCGGCCTGCTCGGCGCCATCGCGACGCCCCGGATCGTGGCGCGCATCGGCGAGGCGCGGGCGATCCCGATCAGCGCCATCGCGTTCTCGGTCACGCCGTTCTTCCTGCCGGCCATCTCGCTGGTCCCGGCGCTGGCATTCCCGCTGCTGGTCGTGCAGTTCTTCCTCTCGAGCTTCACCGTGCTGCTGTACAACATCACGCAGGTGACGTTCCGCCAGCGCATCACACCGCCGCGGCTGCTCGGCCGTATGAACGCGTCGGTGCGCTTCGTCGTCTGGGGTGTCATGCCCATCGCCGCGCTCCTGGCCGGCGCCCTCGGAACCTGGATCGGCACCGTTCCCACGCTGTGGATCGCCGCGAGCTTCGAGCTGTTCGCGTGTCTGTTCGTCGTGATCGGCCCGTTCTGGGGCATGCGGGAGCTCCCCGACGCCCACGCCGAGCACGACGTGGCGGCTGCCGTCGACGCGCAGCCCGCCGAGTCGGATCGCTGACATCGGGTCACGGATGCCTCGGCCCGCCGTGCAGGGTCGGGTCGAGGCATCCGCTCTTCTGCCGTGCCGTGCGTTCGGCATCCGCTCTCTCGCCGGCGCACGACGAGAGTGCGGCGGGGATACCCCACGCCTCTGAATCCGGCAAGCCCGTGCCCACAGGCGGTTGCGGCGTGCTTAGGTTGCTCCATGACGGCCCGCATCGTCTCGATCGGCACAGCTGTTCCCTCCACCCGGATCGCACAGGGGGTGGCACGCGACATCTTCGCGGCGCAGGAGGGCGTCGACCGGCTCGCGCAGCGCCTCATCCGCGCCGTCTTCGACGCCTCGGCGATCGAGCACCGGCATACCGTGCTGCGGGAGTTCGCGCCCGCCGCCGTCGCCGATCCGGCCGATCCGGCCGCGTTCTCGGACGCCGACGGGCGTCTGCTCTCTCCCACCACCGGTGCCCGCAACGAGCGGTACATCGCGGCGGCGCCGGAGCTCACGGCCGCCGCCGCGCGCCGCGCACTGCTGGACGGCGGCGTGGATCCGGCCGCGGTCACCCACATCGTCACGGTGTCGTGCACCGGCCTGTTCGCGCCCGGACCGGACTATCGCCTCGTACGCGATCTGGGCCTCAGCCCCACGGTCGAGCGCGTCAATGTCGGCTTCATGGGCTGCGCCGCGGCACTCCCGGCGCTGCGGGTGGCTACGGCTCTCGCGGCCACACGGCCGGACGCCGTCGTGCTCGTCGTGTGCACCGAACTCTGCACGCTGCACCTGCGGCCCTCGAGCGATCCGCAGCAGATCGTGGCCTCGTCGGTGTTCGCCGACGGCGCGGCCGCGGCGATCGTCACCGCCGACCCCGCCGCCGGGCGGCCCGGGGGTCTGGAACTGGACCGCTTCGGCACCGCCCTGACCGATGAGGGCGAGACCGACATGGTGTGGACCATCGGCGACAACGGCTTCGAGATGATCCTCTCGGCCGAGGTGCCGCGCATCATCGGCCGCGAGATCCGCGGCGCGGTGGGCCGGTTCCTGGGAGACGACGACCCGCCCGAAGTGTGGGCGGTGCACCCCGGCGGCCGCAGCGTGCTCGACCGCGTCGAGGGCGGCCTCGACCTCCCGCCCGACGCGCTCACCGCCTCGCGCGCGGTGCTGCGCGACTTCGGCAACATGTCGAGCGCGACGATCCTGTTCATCCTCGAGACGCTGCTGCGCGACGAGGCTATCGCCGACGGCGCCCGCGTCGCGGGTCTCGCCTTCGGCCCTGGCCTCACCGTCGAGTCGGCGCTCATGACGCGCCGGCGCCCGGCGGCGCAGACCGACGACGACCTCGCGTTAGCCCTGGCGGCCATCGCGTGAGCACGACGGGGCGCCTCGCCGCGCGCGCGAGAGCGGCTGGGGTAGCGGTGAGGGTCCGGGTCGGCGGTGTGAGGGTCCGGGAGGCGACGTGAGCCTCGCCGTCCGCGACGACCGCCTCGCCGAGCTCATGGACGATCCGGCGTGCGATCCCGATCGCCTGGCGGCCACGCTGCGCCGCTTCGGCACGGTCAACCGCGTCGTCTCAGGTTGGGGTGTCGTGTACCGCACGCAGCTGCGCCCGTACCTGGCCGCCCTCGGCCGTCCCGCCGAGGTGCTCGACATCGGCTCGGGCGGCGGCGACCTGGTCGCGCGGCTGGCCGCGGCGGCCCGCCGTGACGGCCTGGCGGTGACGTGGACCGGCATCGACCCCGACCCCCGCGCGCACGAGGTCGCGCAGTCCCGTCCGGCGATCGCCGGCGCGACGTTCCGGAGCACGGATGCCGCGACCCTCGTCGGCGAGGGGCGCACGTACGACGCGGTGCTGTCGAACCACGTGCTTCACCATCTGGGCGAGGACCTCGGCTCATTCGCCGACGAATCGCGGGCCCTCTCGCGCGGCATCGTCCTGCACAGCGACATCGCCCGCTCGCGCCTGGCCTACGGGCTCTACGCCGTCGGCATCACGCCGTTCGCCGCCGGCACGTTCCTGCGCACCGACGGGCTCCGCTCCATCCGTCGCAGCTACACCCGCGCAGAGCTGGCAGCGGCTCTCGATGCGACCAGCCCGGGAACCTGGGCGGTGCGGATGCCGGTCCCCTTCCGGATCGTCGCGGCGGCGCGCGGCCATGCGTGAGGTCACGATCGTCGGCGCCGGCCCGGTCGGCCTGCTGCTCGCCGGCGAACTCGCGCGACGCGGCATCGACGCCGAGCTGCTGGAGCGGCGACCCGCCGCGGGCGGCGGCACCCGCGCCATCGGCATCCACTCCCCCGTCCTGTCCGCGCTCGAGAACTCCGGCGTCACCGATCGACTCCTCGCCGAGGCCGTGCGGGTGCGCAGCGGTGAGGCCCGCTCGCGGGGGCGCCTGCTGGGCACCCTGCACTTCGACGTGCTCGCTCGGCGCTTCCCGTTCGTCGCGACCCTGCCGCAGGCGACGACGGAGTCGGTGCTCGGCACCGACGCCCCGGAGCCGCTGCGCGGCGCGCACGTGCTCGCGGTGATCCCCCGGCCGAGCGGGGTCGTCGTGCGCGCCGGTCACCTCGGACGCCCGATCGAGTTCGAGAGCCGCATCGTGGTCGTGGCCGGCGGCGCGGCCGGGCGAAGCCTCGTCTACCGCGACGGGGGCGTGAAGGCGCGCGCGTACCCCGACCGATATCTGATGACGGATGCCGCCACCCCCGCCCGCGCCGACGACGAGGTCGCGGTGATCCATCTCGACCCCGACGGGGTGCTCGAGTCCTTCCCGCTCCCCGGGGGGCGGCGCCGCTTCGTCGCCTGGGACCCGGACGGCGCCGACGACGCCGAGGACGCTCGCGCAGAGCGTCTGCGGGAGGCGCTCGCGCGGCGCGGCGAAGAGGACGCGGCGGCGACGATCGCGGCGGCGACCTCGTTCGGCGTTCGGCGCGTGGTCGCTCCGCGCCTGCGCAACGGGCGGGTCTTCGCGATCGGCGACACCGCCCACGAGGTGAGCCCGATCGGCGGTCAGGGGATGAACCTCGGTCTGCTCGACGCCGTGACACTCGCACCGCTCCTCGCCGACTGGGTGCGGACCGGGACGGTGCCCGAGCGGGAGCTGCGCGGCTGGGAGGAGCGGCGGATCCGGTCGGCGCGTCGCGCCGCCGCGCTGGCGTCGGTCAACACGTCGCTGGGACGGCCGCTCGGGCGTTCCGACGCGGTGCGGCGGGCGGCCGTGCGCGCGATGCTCTCGACGGCCGCCGTCACAGTGTTCGCCCGGGCGTACGCGATGGGCTTCGACGCCGACGCCTGAGGCCGGCCGCTTCGCCGGGTCGCGGCATCCGTCCGTCCGGTGCATGTGCGGGTTCGGGGCGTGACGTGCCCCGAACCCGGCCGTCGCTACTCGGTGACGCGCACGCGGCTCGGGGCCGTCTCGTTCCAGACCCGGTCGAGCGCCGTGACGGCGTAGGTGTAGAGCGCGCCGGGCTCGGCCGTGGCGTCGACGAAGCGCTGCACGACGCCGGGCGCCGCACGGCGCGTGGCGACGAGGTTCTGGGCGTTCTCGACGTCGATCGCATCGACCCGCCCGTCGGCACGGTAGACCGCGAACGACGTCGCGCGGGCGCTCGGGGGCGCGGCATCCGTCCACTGCACGGTGACGCCGCCCGCGCCGTGCACCGCGTTCGCGAGCACCGGAGTGCGCAGCGGGCTCGCCGGCAGCCACGGCATCGCCGGTACGATCGCCGGGCGCGAGTAGTGGTCGGCGCGGACGAGCGACATCGACCCCTGCGGGTCGGCGGGCACGTGCTTGGCCGAGAAGTACACGTTGCCGTGCACCGGCGCGCGCGTCGCGTCGATCTCGCGGTCGAAGGTCAGGTGCTTGGAGAGCTCCGCCGGGTCGGTGAACACGCCTGAGGTCACCTTGTACAGCGCCTCGCCGATGTAGAAGTGCGTGCCCGAGGTCGCGGCGACGTCGGCCCACCACGGCACGAGCTTCGCGTAGTCGGCGACCGCCAGACCGAACTGCCAGTAGATCTGCGGGTTGATGTAGTCGAGCCAGCCCTCGAGCACCCACTTGCGGGTGTCGGCGAACTGCAGGTCGTACGACTGCGAGCCGCCCGTCTCGGAGCCGAGCGGATCGGTCGTGCGGTTGCGCCAGATGCCGAACGGGCTGATGCCGAACTTCACCCAGGGCTTGAGCGCCTTGATGCGCTGGGAGATGGAGTGCACGAAGGTGTCGACGTTGTGCCGCCGCCAGTCGGCGACGTTCGCGAATCCCGCTCCGTGCGCGGCGAAGGTGACGGCATCCGGAATCGTCTGCCCCGCCACCGGATACGGGTAGAAGTAGTCGTCGAAGTGCACGCCGTCGAGGTCGTAGTGCTCGACGGAGTGCAGGATCGCCTGCTGAATGTGCTCCTGCACCTCGGGCAGCCCCGGGTCGAAGTAGAGCTTGCCGCCGTACGCCCAGATCCACTCCGGGTGCACCCGTGCGGGGTGCTCGGGCACGAGAGCCGACGGATCCGCGCCCATCGAGACCCGGTACGGGTTGTACCAGGCGTGCAGCTCGAGGTTGCGGCGGTGCGCCTCTTCGACGATGAACGTCAGCGGGTCGTATCCGGGGTCCTGCCCCTGCACTCCCGTGAGGTACTGCGACCACGGCTCGAGCGGGCTGGGCCAGAACGCGTCGGCGGTCGGGCGCACCTGCACGAAGACGGCGTTCAGGCGGAACTGCTCGGCGACATCGAGCCAGTGCAGGTACTCGGCCTGCTGTTCGGCGGCGCTGAGCCCGGTCCGCGACGGCCAGTCGATGTTCACGACCGACGAGATCCACATGGCCCGCAGCTCACGCTTGCGCGGCGCCAGGGCGGCCGCTGACTCCCCCGCCGTCGAGGCGAACGCCGGCGTCGCGCCGAGCGTGCCGATGGTGACCGTGAAGGCGGATGCCGCGACCCCCGCCACCGCGAGGGTGAGGAAGTCGCGGCGGCCGACGCCGGCGGTGTGCGGGGTTGTCTGCGGCGCGAAGCCGGGCACGCGTTCGAGGGGCATCGTCGATCCTCCAGGTCGTCGTTTCGGAAGATACTTCCAGACTCGACGCCTTAAGTGAAGAGTTAGTTCCGAACGGCCCGCGCCGACCACCGTCGTCGCCGCGATCTGCCGTCAGGCGATGATCGCACCGCCCGACGCCACGAGCTGCGCGGCCAGGAGCAGCGCAGCCAGCATCACGAGCCGGAAGAGCAACCGGGTCGGCGGGCGGGCGATTGCGAGCCAGGCGGTGGCGACGGCGACAGCCACGACCGCGACGAAGAAGATCCACGACACCGCCGTCACGGCCGCGAGGTCGCCCCCCGCCGCGCCGAGCAGCACCGCGACCGCACCACCGAGCACCCCGGCCGCCGCGAGGATCGCCGAGACGCGCGGGCCGAGCCGATGCGGGAGACCCCGCACGCCGGTGCGGGCGTCGTCGTCGAGGTCGGGCAGCACGTTGGTGAGGTGCACCGCGGCCCCCAGCACGGCACCGGCGATCCATCCCCAGCCGGCGGCGAAGGCCGGCTCGGGTGCCGACAGCGTCGCGAGGGAGGGGAAGAGGCCGAAGCTGACCAGGAACGGCACGATCGACCACGGTGTGCTCTTGAGGCCCGCGTTGTACGACCACGCCGAGCCCAGCACCAGCGCGTGGGCCGCCAGCATCCGCCATCCGAGCGGGGCCGACAGCACGAGCGCCACCGCGAGGAGGCCGAGCGCCGCGGTCCACGCGACGCGCACCGAGACATCCCCCCGCGCGATCGGCTTGTCGGCGCGGCCGACCGCCCGGTCGCGTTCGGCATCCAGGGCGTCGTTGGAGATGCCGACCGACAACTGCCCGGCGAACACCGACGCCGTGAGCAGCGCCAAGCGCCACGGCTCGAGGCCCGTGGCCACGCCCAGTGCGAAGGCCAGGGCGGTCACGACGAGCGTCGGCCCGGGATGCGAGGACCCCCACAGGGCTCTGACGGTGTGCACGCTCGATGCTCTCACGGTCGTTCAGCGCGCGGTCGGGGGTTGACCCCGGCGACGGTTCATCGGCGCGGAGTCAGGCCTGCGGCGCACGTCATGCCTGCGGCGCGGCATCCGTCTCCGAAGCCGAACGCCCGCGCACGAGCCCCGCGATCGCCAGCACGAAGGTCGTGAGGTACGCGAGGCCGATGAGCGCGGCCGCCACCGTGAAGACCACCGCGGAGGCGTCGTACGACAGGCCGAACCACGTCATCAGCGCGGAGTCGAGCGGGCCGCTGTCGCCGGCGTCGGGAGCGCTCAGCGAGGCGAGCACGAATCCGCCCCACAGCACGAAGGTGGCGATGTCGTACGCCTGCCGGGTGGCGCGGGCGCGACGGACCTCGGTGTCGAAGAGGGTGGCCAGCGGCGGCAGGAGCAGCAGCACGACCACCAGGAGTCCGTACACGATGCCGATGAACGACAGCCAGCCGAGCTCCGCTCCCACGAAGCCCCGCCCGAGGAAGAAGAAGAAGGGCAGCAGCACCGCCGCGATCCACTGGGCGACGAAGACGAAACGGCCGGAGCGTGCGATGCGCATGCCCCGACCGTATCGCCGGCGTCGTTCCCGAGGGAACGTGATCAGTCGTCGAGCAGCTCGGCTTCGATCACGTCGTCGTCCTCCGCGACCGGCTCGGCGGCCGCCGGGCCGTCGCTGGTCAGCACGAGCTGCGAGCCGTCGGCGGCCACGTCCACGCGGACCACGTCGCCGTCGCGCACACCGCCCGACAGGAGCGCCATCGCGAGGCGGTCCTGGATCTCGGACTGGATGAGCCGGCGCAGCGGCCGCGCACCGAACACGGGGTCGTAGCCGCGCTCGGCCAGCCACGCGCGCGCGTCTGGCGTGACCGCCAGCGTGAGGCGGCGGTGCTTGAGGCGGCGCTGCAGCGCGTCGACCGCCAGCTCGACGATCTGCGCGAGGTCGTCCTCGCTGAGCGCGGCGAACATCACGATGTCGTCGAGCCGGTTGAGGAACTCGGGCTTGAACGCCTGCCGCACGATGGCCATGACCGCCTCGCGCTTCTGCTCGGCCGACAGGGTCGGATCGATGAGGATGGGCGAGCCGAGGTTCGACGTGAGGATCAGGATGACGTTCGTGAAGTCAACCGTGCGGCCCTGGCCGTCGGTGAGACGGCCGTCGTCCATGACCTGCAGCAGGACGTCGAACACCTCGGGGTGCGCCTTCTCGACCTCGTCCAGCAGCACGACGCTGTAGGGGCGCCGGCGCACAGCCTCGGTGAGCTGGCCGCCCTGCTCGTAGCCGATATAGCCGGGAGGGGCGCCGACCAGGCGCGAGACCGAGTGCTTCTCGCCGTACTCCGACATGTCGATGCGCACCATGGCGTGCTCGTCGTCGAAGAGGAACTCGGCGAGCGCCTTGGCGAGTTCGGTCTTGCCGACGCCGGTGGGGCCGAGGAACAGGAACGAACCGGTCGGGCGACCGGGGTCGCTGATGCCCGCTCGGGAGCGGCGCACGGCGTCGGACACCGCCTTGACGGCGTCCTTCTGTCCGATGAGGCGCTTGCCCAGCTCCGACTCGAGGTGCAGCAGCTTCTCGGTCTCGCCCTGCAGCAGCCGGCCGACGGGGATGCCGGTCCAGGCCGCGATGACGGCCGCGATGTCTTCGTCGGTCACCTGCTCGTTGACCATGCGGTCGCCCGCGGGCTCTTCGCGCTCGGCCTCGACCAGCTGGCGCTCCAGCGCGGGGATCTCGGCGTACAGCAGGCGCGACGCCTTCTCGAGGTTGCCCTCGCGCTGCGCGCGCTCGGCCTCCATGCGGGCAGCGTCCAGCTTGGTCTTGAGGTCGCCGACGCGGTTGAGCGACGAGCGCTCGCGCTCCCAGCGCGCCTGCAGCTCGTCCAGCCGCGCCTGCTCGCTGCCGAGGGTCTCGCGCAGGGTCGCGAGGCGCTCCTTCGAGGCCTCGTCCTTCTCCTTCTTGAGCGCGAGCTCCTCGAGCTTCAGCCGGTCGACGTGGCGACGCAGCTCGTCGATCTCGAGCGGCGCCGAGTCGATCTCCATGCGCAGGCGCGACGCCGCCTCGTCGATCAAGTCGATGGCCTTGTCGGGCAGCTGCCGGCTCGGGATGTAGCGATGGGAGAGGGATGCCGCGGCCACGAGCGCGGCATCCGCGATGGCCACCTTGTGGTGGGCCTCGTAGCGCTCCTTGAGCCCGCGCAGGATCGCGACCGTGTCTTCGACCGAGGGCTCGCCCACGTAGACCTGCTGGAAGCGGCGCTCGAGTGCGGCATCCTTCTCGATGAACTCGCGATATTCGTTGAGCGTCGTGGCGCCGATCAGGCGCAGCTCGCCGCGCGCGAGCATAGGCTTCAGCATGTTGGAGGCCGCGACCGACCCCTCGCCGCCACCCGCACCCATGAGCACGTGGAGCTCGTCGATGAACGTGATGATGCGGCCGTCGGACTCGGTGATCTCCTTGAGGACGCTCTTGAGGCGCTCCTCGAACTGGCCGCGGTACATGGCGCCGGCGACGAGTGCGGAGATGTCGAGGGTGACGAGCTCCTTGTTCTTGAGCGACTCGGCGACGTCGCCCGCGACGATGCGCTGGGCGAGGCCTTCGACCACGGCGGTCTTGCCGACGCCGGGCTCGCCGATGAGGACGGGGTTGTTCTTCGTGCGGCGGGTCAGCACCTGGCTGACGCGCCGGATCTCGCTGTCTCGGCCGATGACGGGGTCGAGCTTGCCCTGGCGGGCGCGGTCGGTGAGGTTGATCCCGAACTGCTCGAGGGCGCTCTGCGCGTCCTCCTGCCCGGGCTGCTGCGTGGCGTTCATATGTCTCCTGAAATCTGCGGAACCCAACTTTCTCGCAAAGTTGAGTCGTTCTGGCTCAAGTTTACCAGCCGACGCGCCTCCGTATCAACGGGCGTCAGCTGTCGATCTCCTCCCGGGCGTCGGCGTACGCGCGCCGCAGCCCCTCGCCCACCCACTCCGTGCCGCGATAGACGTTGTCCACGCCGATGTCGGCGGTGAGGCCTCCGGCCTCCAGCTGCGAGATGACGCGATCCGCGGTCGCGACCACCTTGAGGGTGGACCCCGCATCGCGCAGTTCGTGCGCGAACCGGCGCAGCACCTCGACGTGCGACAGGCCGATCTCGTCGGTGCCGCGCAGGCGCACGATTACGACCGAGCCGCTGGACTCACGGCTGACGTCGGGCAGCTGGCGCTCGAAGACCGGGGCGCTCGCGAAGAAGAGGCTGCCGTAGGGCTGCAGCACCAGGACCTCCCCCGGCGGCACGACTGCCGGAGGATCCGTCTCGCGCATCCGGCCGTCGTCGGCGAGAAGCACGGCGCGCACACGGACGCGATTCGACTGTTCGGCGACGTAGAGGATGATGCCGAGCCCCACACCGACCAGCACCGCGAACTGCAGGGGGATGATCAGGGTGAGCCCGAAGGTGACTGCCATGATCGTCGTCGGCAGCAGGCCCGACTTCACGACGGAGTACACGCGGCTGGGCTTGATCGCGCGCCAGCCCACCACGATGAGCAGGCCCGCGAGCGCCGGCATCGCGACGAACGCGACGAGGTCGGCTGCCACGAAGACGACGACCGCCATAACCGCACCGGCGATGAACAGCGAGAGTCGGGACTTCGCGCGTGCCTGCACGATGAGGGACGAGCCCGACATCGAGCCGCCCACCGGCATGCCCTGGAACAGCCCCGACACGACGTTGCCGAGCCCTTGGCCGATGAAGTCGCGGTTGGCATCCGCCCGCCGGCCGTCGGCGGTGGGGATGCCCGCCGACACCGCCGCGCCCTGGACGAGGCCGATGAAGGCCAGCGACAGCGCCGGGATGAGCAGCGTCGGCGCATCGGCGATGCTCGGCAGCATCGGCGCCGGAAGCCCTCGCGGCACGTCGACGATGTCGCGCAGCAGCACGACGGAGTTCGGCACCCACAGATTCAGCAGCACCGCGCACACCGAGCCCACGACCACGGCGATCACCAGGCCCATGCTTCCCACGCGGGTGGGCAGCAGCACCACGATGATGAGCACGGCGATGGCGCCGACCACCAGCGACGGGATGTTCCACTGCCCGACGTGGACCAGCACGTCGATCGTCTTGAGCAGGCGGTTCTCACCCTGGGCCTGGTAGCCCGTGAAGTTCGACAACTGGCCGAGGATGATGTTGACGCCGATCGCGGTGACGAACCCCGTCATCACGGGTGTCGGCACGAAGCTGATCAGCCGCCCGCCGCGCAGCAGGCCGGCGACGACCATGATGATGCCCGTGAGGATCGCGAGCGTGAAGAGCCCGCGGTCGGGGTCGGGGAGCCTGTCGAGTCCGGCATCCGACACCACGAGCGCCATCGCGCTCGTCGCCTGCACCGCCATGAAAGCGCTGCTGGTCAGCACCGCGGCGCCGACCATGCCGAACAGGTAGCCGTACAGCCCCGCGAGCGGATTCACCCCGGCCAGCAGCCCGGCGGCGAGTCCGTCGGGCACCGCCTCGACGCCGAGGATGAGCCCGGCGACGGCGTCCTTGCGCAGCGTCTTGCGCGAAAACCAGGACTTCGGATCGAACCCCACGGCTCACACGCTAACGAAGCCGGGTGCCGCTGCGCACGACTGGGCCCACGCTCGAGTGCTCGGGCGTGACACTGCGACACGCGGCATCACTTCCTCTATTCAGGATTCTCCCAGGTTCGCTAGTGTGTGCCGCAGATGCCGAACGGCATCCCCCGAAGGCGCGGATCAGCCTGCTGACCGCGCCGGTTTCTCGCCGAACTGAAGGGTTCACTCATGACCAACACCGACGTCAACACCTCCGGCTGGGCAGGATGGGGCGTCTTCGCCGCCGTCGTGCTGATCGTCGGCGGCACCATCGACGCGTTCCATGGACTCCAGGCGCTCATCGGGCCTGACACCGCCTACTTCCTGGGCCAGGAGGCGCTGTTCTCGATCGACATCCAGAGCTGGGGCTGGTGGCACCTCATCATCGGGGCTGCGCTGATCCTCGTCGGCATCTTCCTGCTCATGGGCGCGAAGTGGGCGCGCATCACGGCGATCGTGCTCGTCGCGATCAACGCGATCGGCCAGCTCTCGCTGATCTCGGTGCAGCCGTGGCTCTCGCTGGCGCTCCTCGCGATCGATGTGGTCGTGATCTACGCGCTCACCGTCCACGGCCGCGAGATCGACGCCAAGCGCGCCTGATCCCGCGTGAGGGTCGCGCGCGTCGCGACCCTCACGCCACGGATTCGAGAACGGATGCCTCGGCCCTCGCTTCGGCGGCGGTCGAGGCATCCGTCGTCTCATCGATGTCGCAGGCGAAGCGCGCGCGGTACGCGGTAGGCGTGATGCCGAGTACGCGCGCGAAGTTCTGCCGCAGCACGGCCGCCGAGCCGAACCCGCTCTCGTAGGCGATGCGGTCTAGTCCCAGGTCGGTCTTCTCGAGCAGCCGCTGGGCGTGGATGATCCGCTGTCGCGCGAGCCACGCCGCAGGCGTCGCCCCGAAGTCGGCCTTGAACCGCCGCGCGAACGTGCGCGGCGACATGTGCGCCTTGGCCGCGAGCTGGTCGACCGTCAGCTCCAGGCGCAGGTTGTCGAGCATCCAGTCCGTCACCGGCGCCAGCGAGAGCGATGTCGTGGCCGGCAGCGGGTTCGCGATGAACTGGGCCTGACCGCCGTCGCGCTGCGGCGGCACGACCATGCGACGCGCGATGATGTTCGTCAGCTCGGCGCCGAGCTCCTGACGCAGCAGATGCAGGCACGCGTCCAGGCCCGCGGCGGTGCCCGCGCTCGTGATGATGCGCCCGTCCTGCACGTAGAGCACGTCGGGGTCGACGTCGATCGACGGGTACATCTCCTTCATCTTCTGCGCGTACATCCAGTGCGTGGTCGCGCGGCGGCCGTCGAGCACGCCCGACGCGGCGACGACGAACGAGCCGCTGCACACGCTCAGCACCCAGGCGCCGCGCGCGACGGCGTCGCGGATGACGTCGAGCACGCGCTCGTCGATGCGGCCCCAGTACTGGTGCGGAACCGGCGACACGACCACGAGGTCGGCCTCGTACGCGAAGGAGAGGTCGGCGTCGACGTTGATGGAGAAGCCCATCTTCGACTCGACGACGCCGGGGTCGGGCGTGACGACGCGGAAGTCGAAGTTCGGGATGCCGTCGCTCGAGCGGTCGAGCCCGAAGGCCTCGCACGCGACGCCGAACTCGAACGGGGCGAAGCCGTCCGTGACGATGCAGGCGACTGTTCTCATCATCTCTCCTCCGCGATTCTCCGCCGCTGTGGCCCTTCGGACCCGCCGGCCGGTCGAGGGTGGCAGTTTTCCTTCGATGCGTGGCTATTCTGCCACTCGTGGCAGTACTGACGCAAGCGTAGCGTTTCTGCCATGTTCATGGTGATTCTTCTCGCAGCCCTTTCCGCGGTGGCGCTCTTCTCGACGATCGCCGCCCTCCACTCCGACGGCTACCGCCGGATGCCCACCGACCGCAGCCGCCTCCTCTGACCCGGCGAGGCGTTTCGTCTCGCTTCGCTCGCTCAACGACCGAATATTCCGGTCGTTGAGCGAAGGAGCGAAGCGACTGAGACGAAACGCCTCCGCCACCCGCGACCGCGGCCCGCGGCTTCCGTCCTCAACTGAGGATGGCGGCCGAGCCGAGGAGGAGGACCAACCATCCGCCCCTCAACTCGGCTCCTGTCCTCAACTGAGGATGGGGGCTGTCCTCAACTGAGGATGGGGCCTCGGGGACCGCCACGCAGCGAGACCCTCTCAACGTGGCCGGACCGACCACCACGAGCCACCCGCTCAGGCGGTGACTCGCTCGTACACCTCGACCATCGCGGCGGTGCGCGAGGACTGGCGGAACCGCTCGCGGATGGTCGGGTCGGGCACGCGCGGCGTACCGGCGGAGATGTCGGATGCCGCATCCCGCAGCGCTGCGGCGAGCGCCGCGATCGCCGGGTCGGGTGTGACGCCGTCGCCGACCGCCCAGTACCCCGAGCCCAGCTCGGCGCCGAGGTCGGGGTCGCTCACGATCGAGGGGGTTCCGAGTGAGGCCGCCTCGAAGATCGTCATGCCCTGCGTCTCGAAGCCGATCGACGTCTGCACCACGGCGTCGGCCGCCGCGATCCTCCGCAGAGTCTGGGTGTACGGCATCCGTCCCGCGAAGTGCACCTTCGCCTGCGGCCGGAGCTTGTCGACGAGGCGACGCGCGGCACGCAGCTGCCCGCCACCGCCGATGACCTCGGCGTCCGCCTCGACACCCGACGCGGCGAGCGCCTCGAGGAACGGCAGCAGGCGCTTCTCGGGACTCATGCGCCCGAGCCAGACGAACCGCGGCCGCCGCTCCTGGTCCGCAGACCTGGCCGGCGACGACGACACGCCGCCGACGGATGCCACCCCCCGGCGTGTCGCGTCATCCGCCAGGTTTTTCGCATCAGTGGCGGGGGCGTCCGCGGGTGCACCGTTCGCGTCGGCCGAGTCGGAGGCGGAGGCGGAGGCGGAGGCGGAGGGGGAGGCGGAGGCGGAGGCGGAGGCAGCAGCGGAGGCGAGCACCTCGGCGAGCACGTCATCGTCGATGCCGTTCCAGATGACGTCGACCCCCGGCTCGCGATCAGCCGGCGCGGCCCCCGGGCGCACTCCGTGCTCCTCGAGCCGGCGGGCGAAGTGGGTGGAGGGCGCGGTCACGGCCGCGGCGCGCGCGGCGAACCGGCGCTGGTACGCCCAGCCGTCGTGGCCGCGCTCCTGCGGGGCCTCCGGCGAGCGCCCGAGTGCGCGGCGCTGCCACGCGCCGAGCACCCGCAGCACGAGCTTCGGGAACGGCGTGGTCGCCTCGATCCCGACGTCGAGGCGGTTGTGCATGGTGTGGACGACCGGGATGCCGTGGCGACGGGCGAACCGGTACCCGATGAAGGCGCCCCAGAAGTCGGCCTGGATGTGCACGACGTCGACACGGCCGCGCGCCGCCATCGCGGCATCCAGCCATCGATCGGTCCGGCGTCCCGGCCAGGTCATGGAGTACTCGCGATCGGCCGTGACCGGGATGGAGGGGAGGTCGACGTACGACGCGTCGGGCGCGAGGGCCCGTGCGCGACGGCCGCGCATGGCCGGCGCGACGATCGTGACCGTGTGCCCGGCCTTCTCGAGGAAGCGGCGCTGCAGCCGCATCGAGACCTGCGCCCCGCCGAGGGACTCGGCGTGCTGGTCGCCGAACATCACGACGTGCACGGGCTACTCCGGCAGCGGCTCGTCGCGGTACAGGGCCTCGAAGGTGTCGAGGGTGCGGCGCATGTCGTGGACCTTGACGCCCTCGAGCGATGCCCGCTGCATCCGGGCGCGCTCCTCGGGCGACTGCGTCAGCACGGTCGTGAGCTTCTCGGTGAGGTCGTCGACGTCGCCGGGACGGAACAGGTACCCGTTCTCGCCGTCGTGCACGAGGTGCGGCAGGGCGACGGCATCCGCCGCGACGATCGGCAGGCCCGAGGCCATCGCCTCCATCGTCGCGATCGACTGCAGCTCGGCGATCGAGGCGATGCAGAACAGGCTCGCGTTCGTCAGGAACGACCGCAGCTCCTCGTCGGTGGTGTGGCCGTGGAAGTGCACACGCTCGGTCAGGCCGAGCTCGCCGCTCAGCTGCTCGAGGTTGCGGCGCTGGTCGCCGCTGCCGACGATGTCGAAGCGCACGTCCAGCGACGGGTCGAGCCGTGCGATCGCCCGCAGGATCACATCGATCTGCTTCTCGGTCGTGAGGCGGCCGACGAACACGATGCGGTGCGCGTCGCGGGGTGTGAGGTCGGCGGTGTAGTTCGCCGCGTCGATGCCGCAGCTGACCGGGATGACGTTCTGGATCGCGATCGTCGCCTCGAGGAAGTCGGCCGCCTTGCGCGTCGGGGTGGTGACGGCGCGGGTGAGGTCGAAGGTGCGCTTGGCGTCGGCCCACGCGATCTTGACGAACTGCTTGTTCAGCACCTCGGGCAGGGTCGTGAAGTCGAGGATGTTCTCGGCCATCACGTGGTTGGTGGCGACGATGGGGATGCCGCGCTTCGCGGCCTCGCGCGACAGACCGCGTCCGATCACGATGTGGGACTGGATGTGCACGACGTCGGGCTTCACCTCGTCGAGCACGCGGCGGGCGTAGTGCTTCGACATGAACGGCATCACGAACGTGAGCCAGTCGTGCGGATACCAGCGCCACGACGGGAGCCGGTGCATCGTCATCGGCCGACCCTCGATCACCTCGGTGAACGTGCCGTGCTCGCGGTGCGTCTTGCTCGGTGCCATCACGTGGACGTCGTGGCCGCGCGAGACCAGGCCGGCGGCGAGGCGCTCGGCGAAGCGGGCTGCACCGTTCACATGGGGGAGGAACGTGTCCGCGCCGATCAGGATCTTCAGCGGAGCGGGACTCGCGGCGTCGGCGGGGGTGTCGTCGGGCGTCGCAGGATCGGTCACGGGTTGGGGGCCTGTCTGTGCGGCGGGCGCGCGGCAGCGGCTGGTCGCCGCGCGGCATCCACTGTACCCGAGCGGTTTCGAGGGCCTCCCCAGGAACGCGCGGGACGCGCCACGTACGCTGGTCGCATGCCCCGACTGCAGGCCGACGCCGACCCGAACCTCTGGGTGCCCGTGACCGAGTCGCTCGGCTTCCGCGGCCGCCGTCACCGCAAGGCGGCGATCCGGATGCTGCTCGGCCAGGCGGGCTCCGCGATGGGCGGGATGGCCGGAGCACCGGGAACGTCGGTGACTGGCGCGACGGGCGCGGCACCGGGAGCCGAGCCGCGTCGAGGCAGTGCCTTCGCCGCATGGGCGATGAGCCAGGCCGCGCCGCTGCTCATGCGCAAGGCCGCCGGTCGCGTGCTGGTGTGGGTGTGGAAGGCCGACGCAGAGCTCGTCGTGGTGATGGCTCAGATCCAGCAGGCCACCAACGACCTGCGGGCCGCCCGCGCCATGATGCCGATGGAGTACGACGACACCGAGTCGTTCCGAAACCCCTACCTCGGCGTCGGCGAGAAGCTCGAGATGTCGCTCCCCGCCGACCCGCGCACGCCACCGTTCGCGACCTACACGTGGGACACCGGCTCGCACTTCGTCACCGTGACCGCCGTGTGCTCGGACCGCGGCCGCTTCGGCACCGTCATCGGCAGCGTCGACGACCTGGCCCGAACGCTCAGGGTCGTGGACGACCTCACCGTCGGAGAGTCGCCCGAGGTCCTGCGCATCGAGCCGAAGAGCTGACAGACTCCCCGACGTGACCGCGCTCGCTCATCCCGCCGCCCATCGTCCTCTCCGCATCGGCGTCCAGCTCGCGCCGCAGCACGCGTCCTACGCGCGGTATCGCGACGCGGTGCTTCGCGCGGAGGACCTCGGCGTCGACGTGATCTTCAACTGGGACCACTTCTTCCCGCTCACCGAGCCGCTCGAGGCCGAGCACTTCGAGGCGTGGACGGTGCTCGCGGCGATGGCCGAGCAGACCGAGCGCGTCGAGTTCGGCCCGCTCGTCAACTGCAGCTCGTACCGCAACCCCGACCTGCAGGCCGACATGGCCCGCACGATCGACCACATCAGCGCCCGCGCGACGGGGACGGGCCGATTCATCTTCGGCACCGGCTCGGGGTGGGCCGAGCGCGACTACGACGGGTACGGCTACGAGTTCGGCACGGTCGGGTCACGGCTCGACGCGCTCGCCGAGGACCTCCCCCGCGTGCGGGCGCGCTGGGAGCATCTCAACCCCGCGCCGACGCGGAAGATCCCGATCCTCATCGGCGGCCAGGGCGAGCGCAAGACCCTTCGCCTCGTCGCCCAGCACGCCGACATCTGGCACACGTTCACGCCGCTCGCCGACCTCGGACGCAAGATCGGCGTGCTGCACGAGTGGTGCGCCCGCGAGGGCCGCGATCCCGCCGGCATCGAGCTGTCCACGGGCTACACCGTGCGCGGCTTCGGTCCGTTGCTGGAGGGGACGGATGCCGCCTCCCGCCTGTACGACCTCGGCTTCCGGCTCATCATCCCGGCCATCGACGGACCCGACTACGACCTGTCGCCGCTGAAGCCGCTGCTGGAGTGGCGCGATCGGATCAACGGCGTCTGACCCCTCCGGACCGATACGGTGGCCGGGCCGGCTTCGCACGACTGACCAGGAGGCACGCCCATGGGCGCCGTCATCGGAGAGATCCTTCCCCTCGCGCTCGGTGTGGCGATCAGCCCGATCCCGATCATCGCGGCCATCCTCATGCTGCTCTCCCCCAAGGCGAGGGTGACCAGCGTCGGATTCCTCCTCGGCTGGGTCGTCGGGATCGTCGTCGCGGTGACCGTGTTCACGCTCCTGTCGGCAGTGCTCCCCGAGGGCGACTCCGACGCCTCGAAGCCGATCCAGGGCGTGATCCAGCTCATCCTGGGCGCGCTGCTGCTCCTGCTCGCCGTGCGGCAATGGCGCGGCCGCCCGAAGGCGGGCGAGGAGCCCGCGATGCCGAAGTGGATGCAGGCGATCGACAAGGTCACCTTCCCGGTGGCCTTCGGCCTCGGGTTCCTCCTCTCTGCCATCAACCCGAAGAACCTGCTCATGGCAGCCGGCGCGGGCGTCGACATCGGGTCAGCGGGTCTCGACGTCGGGTCGATCGTGCTGGTGATCGCGATCTTCACGCTGATCGCGGCATCCACCGTCCTCGTCCCCGTCGTGGGGTACCTCATCGCCGCCGACAAGCTCCGTGGCCCGCTGGACGCGCTGCGGGTGTGGCTCGCGAGGGAGAACGCCGTCATCATGGCCGTGCTGCTGCTCGTGATCGGCGTCTCGCTCATCGGCAAGGGCATCGGCAGCTTCTGACCCACTCCCGCCCCGGTCGTTGAGCCAGCGAGCCGAAACGCCCCGGCCCCGGTCGTTGAGCGAGCGAGGAACGAGCGAGACGAAACGCCCCGGCCCCGGCGCACACGCCTCCCCGCGGATCCCTCGCCCGCAGCATCCGCCGCGCCGATCGACGCCGCTCCGACGCGCCGACGCACGCGGCACGACGTCGGATCATCGTGTCGGCGTGGCAACGGTGCCACACTGACCTCGTGGATTCCGGATTCCTCGCCAACCTGTCCTGGTCCCTCGCCGTGGTGGTGCACGCCGCGATCGTGATCACCGCACTCATCGTGATCCCGCGCGGCCGAAAGCCGACGGCGGCGATGGCCTGGATCCTGCTCATCGTGATCCTGCCCGGCGTGGGCGTCGTGCTGTACCTGGTGATCGGAAACGTGCGCCTCCCCGAGAAGCGACGTGCCGAGCAGGCGCGCATCGACGAGCTCATCCGCGGCAGGGTGGCCGAGAATGCGCTCGCGCACAAGGATGCCGCGTGGCCGCGGTGGTTCGAACGCGTGGTGCAGCAGAACGAGAACCTCACCGCGCTTCCCGCATCGAGCGGCAACGAGGCCACCCTGCTCCCCCACTACCAGGAGTCGATCGACGCGATGGCCGCCGAGGTCGACACCGCGAAGGACTTCGTGCACATCGAGTTCTTCATCGTCGGGTGGGACGACACCACCCGCGGGTTCTTCGCTGCGATGGAGCGCGCCGTCGCCCGCGGGGTCACGGTGCGTCTCCTCGCCGACTACGTCGCGACGAAGAAGGTGCCGGAGTCCAAGGCGATGCTGGCCGAGCTGGACCGGATCGGCGTGACGTGGGCCTGGATGCTCCCCGTGGAGCCCTTCAAGGGCAAGTACCAGCGACCCGACCTCCGCAACCACCGCAAGATCGTCGTCGTCGACGGCCGGGTGGCGTTCATGGGCTCGCAGAACCTCATCGCGCGGCACTACGACTCACCCAAGAACATCAAGCGCGGCCTCATGTGGCAGGAGCTCATGACCCGGCTCACCGGCCCGGTCGTGGCATCCGTCAATGCCGTCTTCCTGTCGGACTGGCTCATCGAGACCGGCGAGGACCTCTCGACCATCGCGCAGGCGCCGCCTGCCGATCTCCCGGTGTCGACGGCGCCCGACGCGCTGCAGTGCCAGGTCGTGCCGTCGGGGCCGGGCTACGACACCGAGAACAACCTGCGCCTGTTCCTCTCGCTCATCTACGGGGCCACCGAGAAGGTCATCCTCACGAGCCCGTACTTCGTGCCCGACGAGGCGATGGTCTACGCCATCACGAGCGCGTGCCAGCGCGGCCTCGAGGTGCAGCTGTTCGTCTCCGAGATCGGCGACCAGTTCATGGTGTGGCACGCGCAGCGCTCCTATTACTCCGCGCTGCTCGAGGCGGGGGTGCGCATCTTCCTCTACCCCGCGCCGTACATCCTGCACTCGAAGCACTTCTCGATCGACGACGACATCGCGGTGATCGGGTCGAGCAACATGGACATCCGCTCCTTCAGCCTCAACAGCGAGGTCTCGCTCATGGTGCGCGGCACCTCGTTCGTCGCCGGCATGCGCGAGGTCGAGCAGGCATATCGCGACGCCGGCCGCGAGCTCACCCTCGAGGAGTGGCGCCGCGAGCCCGCCAAGGCCACGTTCCTCGACGGCCTGATGCGCCTCACGTCCGCCCTGAACTGACCCCTGCGATCAGACCTTGAGGTCCTGGCGGGGGACGACGACCTCGCGGATGATCAGCAGGATCGAGGCCATCACCGGCAGGGCGACGAGGACCCCGACGATGCCGGCGAGGGCGCCGCCGGCGAGCGCGCCGATGAGGACGAGGGCCGCGGGGATCTCGATCGCCTTGTTCATGACCCGGGGGCTCACGACGTAGGACTCGAGCTGGATGTAGACGAGGTACGCGATGAAGAAGATGAGCGCCTGGGTGGGGCTCGTGAACAGCGCGATGATCGATGCGAAGATCCAGAAGATCACCGAGCCGAACAGCGGGATGAGCGTCACGATGAACGCGATCACCGCCATGAGGGCGGGGAACGGCAGCCCGATCACGACGTGGAGGACGAACACCACGGCGGCGTTGATCGACGACAGGATCACCGAGCCGATCAGGGCGCTGCCGACGGAGTCGGTGATGCGCTCGGTGAGGTCCTGCAGCCGGGGGCGGTTGCGTGCAGGCGCGAGAGCGTAGAACGCGCGCTTGGCCGCGGTCAGCGAGGCGAGGAAGTAGAGCGTCAGGGCGATCACCACGAAGCTCGCGGAGATCGCGGCGACGAAGCCGACACCGACGGCCAAGACGCCGCCGCCGAGGGCGGCCAGGGTCGAGGGCGCGGAGATCCACTCGGCGATCTGCTCCAGCGCGGCCAGCACCGCGGCCTGCGCGTCGGGCGCGAGCGCGGCGAACCAGTCGGACTGCGGGATGTTCTCGACGAGCTCGGGGATCGCCGTCACCAGCTGCACGATCTGCGCGATGACCGGCGGCAGCACGAACACGAAGAACGCGATCATGACGAGCGCGAAGCCGCAGAAGACGATCGCGATGCCGGCACCCCGCTTGACGCGATGGCGTTCGAGCATCCGCACGATCGGGTCGAGCCCGACGGCGAGGAACATCGCCAGGATGATGTAGACGAGGATGGTCGAGATCGACCCGATCGCCGAGCCGAGCACCAGCGCTCCGAGCACGCCGATGGTCACCAGGAAGCCCGTCGCCAGCGGATGGTCGAGCCCCGCCAGCACCCTGCGGAAGCGCCGAGGGCGCTCGGGCTCGATCACCGCGACCTCGTCGGCGGGTGCGGCGGAGGGCGAGGATTCCACAGCATCGGTCATGCCCCCATGATGGGGCCTCTTAACGCCCGGCGAACAGTCCGACGCGGCGCCAATTTCTCCATAGTCTCCGAGGGCCCTCAGGCGGTACGGTTTTACCAAGATCGGGGGTCGATGAACCGCTCGCCCGGTCTCGGCAAATCGAAACCGACGGCTCGTCCCGTCGAGAAAGCTGGTGTGACATGGGTGGCGGCATCTGGGACTTCATCCTGTGGTTCTTCTGGATCTTCGTCTTCGTCGCGTACCTGATGGTGCTGTTCTCGATCATCGGCGACATCTTCCGCGACCACGAGCTCAACGGCTGGCTCAAGGCCCTGTGGATCCTGTTCCTGATCTTCGTGCCGTTCCTCACTGCGCTGATCTACCTCATCGCCCGTGGGAGCAGCATGCAGAAGCGGTCGATCGAACAGGCTCAGGAGCTGCGCGCCGCTCAGGACGCGTACATCCGTCAGACGGCGGGATCCGGCGCGAGCGCCGCTGACGACATCGCGAAGGCGAAGTCGCTCCTCGACTCCGGCGCCATCACGCAGGCCGAGTTCGACGCCCTCAAGGCCAAGGCGCTGGCAGCGTAAGCCGGCACCGGAACAGGAGAAGAGATGACGACCTTCGACTACGGCCCGATCGAGTTCTACGCGATCGGCTTCGAGGGCGACCGACCGGGTCCCGCAGTGCTGCAGGCGATCGACGACCTCGTCGCCGCCGGCACCGTCAACGTGCTCGACCTGGTCTTCGCTCGTCGCTCGCCCGAGGGCGAGATCGAGGTGCTCGAGCTGTCGGACACCGTCGACGACGGCGCTCCCGCGCTCGACCTCGCGGGTCTGGCGGGCCAGGAGGACATCCTCTACCTCGCCGAGAACCTCGAGCCGGGATCATCGGCGGCGATCCTCGTCGTCGAGCTGCTGTGGGCCAAGTCGTTCGCGGCGGCGCTCTACGACGCCGGCGGCGCCGTCATCGCCCGCGAGGGCATCCCCGCACCGATCGTCAACGCGTTCCTCTCCGAGCACGCGGACTGAAGGAGGAAGACATGCCACTCGGACGAATGGGCCGTCCCGGCCTCATCGGAATGGCCGCCCGCACCGCTGTCGTCGCCGGCACGGCGACGGCCGTCTCGGGCAGCGTCGCGCGTCACCAGCAGCAGAAGTACTACGACCAGTCGCAGCAGCAGGCATATGAGGCCCAGGCGCAGCAGGCCGCCATGGACCAGGCAGCCGCTCAGGCCGTCGCGAACGCCCAGGCGGCCCAGGCCGCTCAGGCGCCCGCCGCCGCTCCCGCAGGGGGCGACGACATGATGGCCAAGCTCACGCAGCTGGCTCAGCTGCACGCGCAGGGCATCCTGTCGGACGACGAGTTCGCCGCCGCCAAGGCCAAGCTGCTCTCCTGACCGATCGACAGAAGGAGGCCGCACCCGACGGGTGCGGCCTCCTTCCGTTCGTGCGTTCCGCGCAGGGTCAGCCGCCGGGTCGATCGTCACCACCGTCGCCGACGGGCCCGTGGGGGTGTTCGGTCTCGTGCCCGGACGCGAGGCCCTCCGGTTCGGGCTCGGGCGCATCCGCCTCCGCACCCGCGAGGTCGTCGACCTCCTCGGCATCGACGGTCCACGCACCGGTCGTGGCCTCCGGCTCGTGCGGATCGCTCGTTCCCTTCGCACCGCCTGAGGCCGCCAAGCCGCCAGTGCCGCCAGTGCCGCCAGTGCCGCCGAAGTCCCCCGCGCCGCCCGGGCTCACCGCGCCGCCCTGACCCGCCGAACCCCTGGCGCCGCCCAAAACCGAGCCGCCCACAACCTCGCCGCCCTGACCCGCCGAACCTCTCGAGCCGCCCGCCGCGGCGCCGCCCTCGCCACTGCCTCCCTGGCCCGCGCCGCGACGGCGGGGAGCTGCTGTCGCTGAACCCGGAGCAGCACCCGCAGCAGAGGCCGCGTCGGCCGCACGAGTGAGTTCGTCGACCCGCTCCATCAGCGCACGGACCTGCGCGCGGGTGGCAGGTTCCTCGTCGTCGTGGTCGCGCGCCGCGCGCTCCAGCACCCACGACGCCAGGGTCGCCGTGATCACGCCCGCCAGCGCGACCCCGCCGAACATGAGCCCGACGCCGACCCAGCGTCCGGCATCCGTCACCGGCGTGTAGTCGCCGTACCCGGTCGTCGTGACCGTCACGCACGACCACCAGATCGCGATCGGGAAGGTGGTGATGGTCGCACCCTCGGCGTGGCGCTCGGCCTCGAGCACCGCCAGCGAGGCGATGTAGATCAGGATGAGCGAGGCACCCACGCCGTAGACGAGGATCTGCGTTCGCAGCACGCCGCCGGCGGTCCGCTTCATCCCCGGGATGTGGGTGAGGAAGCGGAGCAGCCTGACCAGGCGCAGCACCGGCACCAGGGCGAAGGCGAGCGCCGGCAGGTGCTGACGGAACCACACCCGCCGGTTCGGCGCCAGGCTCAGGCGCACGACGTAGTCGGCGATGAACATGGCCCATGTCACGAGGACGACCGTCGTCGCGATGATCCAGGCGGGACCCTGCAGGTCGCCGATCACCCGCCACGAGTACGCGACGAGGTAGGCGAGACTCGCGATGACCAGCGGCGTCTGGGTGCGCTGGTGCCAGGTGTGCTCATCCACAGCCGAATCATGGCGCATCCGCGCGCTCGCCACACCGGGGCGCGCCCGCGCGCGGGACGATCTCGTCGCGCATCCTCGCGGCCCGGTGCCCTCGGCGCTATCGTGTGGCCATGCCCGGCCCCACCGCCGCCTCGCCCGTGCCCGCCACGCCGCCGGGGCCGCCGCTGACCGTCCGCACGCTCCTGCTGCTGTCGATTCCCGCCATCCTCATCGGCGTGCTGTCGGCGCTGTCGCTGCGCCTGCTCGACCTCATCGCCGACCAGCTCGACGGCGTGTTGTGGACCAGCCTCCCCGGGTCGCTCGGTATCGCGTCCGACTCGCCGTGGTGGATCTTCATCGTGCTGACCTTCACCGGCATCGCCGTCGGGCTCGTGGTGTGGCTGGTTCCCGGCCATGCCGGTCCGGACTCCGCGACGACCGAGCTCGCGGCCACTCCGCTCCAGCTGTGGGTGCTGCCGGGCCTCGCGGTCGTCGTCATCCTCGGCCTCGCGGGTGGGGTCAGTCTCGGACCCGAGAATCCGATCATCGCGATCAACGTCTCGCTGGCGGTGGCACTCGTCGCGCGCATCTCGAAGACGGTGCCCCCGCAGCTGATCGGCGCGCTGGCGATCTCGGCCACGATCGGCGCGCTGTTCGGCACCCCGGTCGCTGCGGCGCTCGTCTTCACCGGCATGGTGGGCGAGTTCAAGATGGGTGGGTCGCTCTGGGACAAGCTCTTCCTGCCGCTGGTCGCCGCGGGAGCCGGCTCCGTCACGACCTTCCTCGTCGGTGGGGGCTTCGGCGCGGCTGCACCGTTCGACCCGTACGGCGCCCCGCAGCCTTTCGATCTCCTGCTCGGCGCGCTCGTCGCCTGCGCCGCCGCCGCGTTCGCGCTGGCCGGCATCTATCTCTTCCCGCTCGTGCACCGCGCGTTCCGTGCGCTGCGGCATCCGCTGCTCTTCACCGCGCTCGGCGGTGTCGTGCTGGGCATCCTCGGCGCGATCGGGGGGCCGATCACGCTGTTCAAGGGCCTCGACCAGAGCGAGCAGCTGCTCGCCGACCCGAGCGCCTACGCGCCCGGCGAGCTCAGCGTGATCCTGCTGGTCAAGCTCGCCGCGCTCGTGGTCGCGGCCTCGGCGGGCTTCCGCGGCGGCCGCATCTTCCCGGCGGTGTTCCTCGGCGTGGCGGCGGGCCTGCTGGGCGGGGCGCTGCTGCCGGGACTCCCGCTCTCGCTCGCGGTGGCGTGCGGAATCCTCGGCGTCGTGCTCGCGGTGGCCCGTGACGGCTGGGTGGCGCTCTTCGTCGCCGTGGCGCTGGTGGACGACGTGACCGTGCTGCCGATGCTGTGCATCATCGTGCTGCCGGCCTGGCTCATCGTCACGAAGGCCCGCGAGATGCTCATCACGCCCGCCGATCTCGCCCGCGAGCGACCCCCGGCGGCGCTTCCGTGGGACCGCGCGGAGTCAGGCCGCTGAGGGCGCCGACGGCGCCGTGCGCTCGTCCAGCTGCAGCGCGGCCGCGTTGCGGATGAACAGCACGATCCACGTGAAGACGAGGATGCCGGCGACGAGCTCGACGGCCGTCAGCGTGTAGTAGCCCACGAAGAAGAACACCGCGAGCAGCAGCGTGACCGCCAGGAACAGCCAGCCGAGCAGCACGAAGGGCCGTGAGATGCCGGTGATCCACTTCGGCAGGGCGATCACCAGCACCCCGAACGCGACCACCATGCCCGAGGCGACGCCGGTGTGGAGCGCGAAGAAGTCGTCGACCGGGAAAACTCCCACGAGTCCCAGGAACACGCCGACGACGATGAGGGCGGCGCGGACGCGCCGCACGCCGTGGGGATTGGCCGTCGGGATGCCGCGGGTCGAGTAGCGCGCCAGCGTCGTCACGAGGAACCCGGCGACGATGATCGTGATGTTGAAGGCGAAAGCCGAGACGTTCGACGACATGCCGAGGGCGCTCAGGTTGTCCTTCCACCAGTTCGGGTCGCTCGCCGTCAGCATGCTCGCGAGCACGCCGAAGACCAGGAAGACCGCGAGCACCACCGCCAGCAGCTGCAGATCCATGTGCGTGGCCGAGTAGAACGCGAGGTAGCCCGACATCGCCGCGGTGGCCCCCGACAGCACCAGCACCGGGACGGCGAACACCTCGGCGCCGATGAACGCCTGCTCGAGGATCACCGCGAGGAGCGTCCAGCCCAGCAGCGCGATGACGCCGTGCGCGAAGGCGAGCGCCGCGACGTCGATGTAATCCAGCAACCCGAGGCGGCCGTGGCCCGCATGACGGTGGACGACGTAGCGACCGCCGACCACCGCGACGAACGCGACGACGCCGGAGGCGATCGCCGCGAACTGGCCGACCGAGCCGGGGCCCGAGATCGGTGCCGCCTGAAAGCCGAATGCCACCATCGCGACGATCGCGACGACGACGAACGCGATCGCGCCGACGCCGAGGGCGAGGGACTCGAGCGATCGCTCGCTCGACGCGTCCAGTAGACGCGGCCGCTGCGCAGGGCCGGCGGCCGACCCGTGACGGGTCTCCGGTTCGGGTGCGGGCTGGTCGAGCGAGGTCTGGGTCATGGCTGCCTCCGGGAGGGCGTGGGCGAGGGTGGGTGCGTCAGGAGGAGTTCGGAAGCGAGTCGCGTGCGGCTGCGGCGGGCGTCGCGGTGCGATCGCCCGAAAGCCATCGCAGCCACAGCGCGCCGGGGTCGCCTTCGAGGACGAGCGCGCGCACGAACAGCGTGAGCGGGATCGACAGGATCGCGCCGAGCGGACCGATCACGAACGTCCAGAAGATGACCGAGAAGAAGCTGAGGGTGAGGCTCAGGTCGACCGCGTCGCTGACGAACTTGGGCTGCACCAGCACCTGCAGCACGACGTTGACCACGCAGTAGATCGCGATCACCGCCAGCAGCAGCGGCCAGCCGCCCACGACGAAGGCCAGCACGGCCGGCGGGATGAGCCCGAGGACGAAGCCGATGTTCGGGATGAAGTTGGTCACGAACGCCAGCACCGCCCACACGACCGGTGCCGGAACGCCGAGCGCCCACAGAGCGAGCCCGTCGATGATCGCCACGATCGCGCCGAAGGACGCGTTGACGACGTAATACCGACGGATGCCGGTGTTCAGGCGTCCGATCCGCGCCAGCACGGGCCGCCGCCCGCGGCCGAAGACGCGCTCCGCGTCGCGGTACCGGGCGGCGTCGGCCGCCATGAAGATGATGTACGAGACCACGAAGAAGAGCGCCGTCAGCACCGCCACGACCGTGCCGCCGAATCGCGACACCACGCGCAGGATCGCCTGCGGGTCGAGTCCCTCGGCCGCGGCATCCCTCGCCTCCTCATCGAGCCCGACCGACTGCAGCCAGGCGAGGAACGCGTCGAGGCTCCCGCGCAGCTTGTCGAGATAGTCGGCGACGAGCTGGGCGAACTGGATGCCGGCCACCCACAGCAGCAGGCCCATCACCACGAGCACGAGGTAGGCCAGCAGGATGACCGCCGTCGTGCCGGTCCAGCGCGGCCAGCCCCGACGCTCGAACGGCCGGCGGACCGGCTCGCAGATCACGACGAGTACGATCGCGAGGGCCAGCGGGCCGATGAGCTCGCGCGCGAAGTACACGCCCGCGAGCACCACGACCGTCGTCGCCAGCACGAGCAGCATCCGCAGGCTCGGCGGGAGAGCGGGCGTCGGAGCGGGTGGCGCGGCTCGGGTCACGGCGCCAGGGTACCGCTCTTCCGAGCGGCCGCCAGGCAGTGCCACACTGAGCCCATGTCAACGACCGCAGACTCGCCGATCGCCCGCCACTGGACGCCGCTGCCGTCGCACGAGGAGCATCTCGCCGAGGGTCGCGCCGCGCGCGAGCGCACGCCCCGCGAGTCCCTCGCGGAGCTGCCCGGCGGCGACCGCGACCCGATGGGGATCCTCGATGCGCAGGACGAAGTGCGCGTGCCCGAGCTGGTGCCGATCCGCACCGAGCGGATGGCGGCGAGCGCGTTCGCGTTCTACCGGGGCACCGCCGCGCTCATGGCGGCCGATCTGGCGCGATCGCCCAGCACCGACCTGATGGTGGGCTCGTGCGGTGACGCCCACGTGTCGAACTTCGGCCTCTACGCGTCGCCGCAGCGCACGCTGGTGTTCGACCTGAACGACTTCGACGAGGCGGCGTGGGCACCCTGGGAGTGGGACGTCAAGCGCTTCGTGACCAGCATCGTCATCGCGGGCCAGTCCACAGGACGCCCCGATGAGGTGATCCGCGCGACCGCACTGGAGGCGGTGCGCGTCTACGCCCGCTCCCTCGGCGCGGGCGCCAAGCGGAGCCCGCTCAAGCGGTACTACGACCGCTTCGACGCGCTCGCCGCGGAGCGGGCGGTCGACGAGGAGACCCGCGAGGTCATCGAATCCGCGGTCAAGGAGGCCGGGAAGCGCACGGGCAAGCGCGCAGCGAAGAAGATGACGACCACGACCGACGACGGGCGGATCGTCTTCGTCGACGCGCCGCCGACGCTGGCGCACGTCGGCCCTGAGATGGAGGACCGTGTGCTGCGGGTGTACGACGAGTACGCCTCCTCCGTGAACATCGACATCCGCGTGCTGCTGCAGAAGTACACGCTGTCGGATCTCGCGATGCGGGTCGTCGGCGTCGGCAGCGTCGGCACGCGGTGCTTCGTCCTGTCGATGCAGGACGGCAACGACGGCGTCCTGCTGCTGCAGGGCAAGGAGTCCGGGCGCAGCGTGCTCATCGAGCACGGTCGCGTGGAGCAGCCCGAGGGCGTCACGCGGTACATCCAGGACCACGGCGAGGGCGGCCGGGTCGTCGCCATGCAGCGCATTCTGCAGGCCGTCTCCGATCCCTTCCTCGGCCACATCCGTCGCTCCGAGGAGGGCGCGCAGCGCGACTTCTACGTGCGCCAGTTCCGTGACAAGAAGGGCGGGTTCGACATGGACGCCCTCGACGACGCGTCGTTCCGCTGGTACGCCGATGCCTGCGCCGCCACGCTGGCCCGGGCCCACGGGCAATCGCCCACGGGGTCGATCGTCGCCGGCTACACCGGCGGCGGACGCGTCGTGGGCGAGGCGATCCTCGAGTGGGCGTACGCCTACGCCGACCTCTCCCGAGCGGACTGGGAGCTGTTCCGCCGGCACCGCGGGGTCGATGCCGCGGCCTGAGATCCGCGGGTGGCACCGCCTCAGAGACAGCGGAGCGGATGCCGCAGCCTGAGGTCCGCGGTGAGATGCCGGGGTCTGAGGTTCCGCGGTCGTATGCCGGGGCTCAGCGGCGGTTCTGCAGCCGCAGGCGCAGAGAGGCGACGAGCATCTCGAGGCCGATCTCGAAGGCCGCGTCGCTGCGTTCGGCGCCGCGCGCGGCATCCGTGATCAGTCTTCCGAGCGTGGCGGTCGGCACGTCCGGCCGCCATATCTCGTCGGGCGAGGCGAGGTCGAGGCCGAAGCCGATCGCGAAGGCGTCGACGATGGCGACCACCGCGAGCACCTCGTCGTCGGGCACGCCCGCGCCGACGAGCGCCGTCGCCAGGCGGTCGTAGCTGCCGATGACGCCCGGATCGGTGATCGTCTTGCCGACGATGAGAGGCACGATGAGCGGGTGCTCGGCGTAGAGGCGGCGCAGCCCCCGCACCGTCCCCGTCACGATCTCGTCCCACTCCCCCGTCACAGGTTCGGGAAGGTAGCGCGCGCCGAGGCGCGAGCGCATGAGCTCGATGATGGCGTCCTTGCCGTCGACGTGGTTGTACAGCGACGACGGCGTGACGCCGAGCTTGCGGGCGAGGGCGTTCACGCCGAACGTGTCGCCGGAATCGGCGAGCTCGATCGCCGCGTCGGCGATCAGGTCGAGCGACAGCAGGTTCACGCGAGGGCGTGGCATCGTGCTCCTTCCATCCCGGTCAGCCTAAGCGCGGCAGGTCACGTCGTAATCGGGGCTTCCCGGATCCGTCATCCGCGTGCAAAAATAAACGAATACCGTTCGTTTACCGGCCACGTCGGCCGGGTGTCGCACACCGTCGTGCAGGAAACGACAGAAGGATCCCGTATGAACGACCTCACCGCCCGCGTGCCGCTGCGGTTCCCTACCGCAGCCGCGACCTTCGCCATCGGCATCGCCGGCTACCTCGGCGTCAACCTCTCGCCGTACATGATCACGGCGCTTCAGACGGGGTTCGGCACCGACGTGCTGACCGCGAGCTGGATCGTCACCGCGACGCTGCTCGCGACCGCGATCACGGGCCTTGCCACCGCGCCGCTGTGCGCCGGCGCTCACCGCCGCCTCGTCGCTCGCATCGGCCTGGCGGCCGGCCTCGCCGGCTTCCTCGCGGCGGCCCTCGTACCGGTGGCCGGCGTGGCGATCGCCGGGCTGCTCGTCGGCGGCGTCGGCGCGGGCGGCGCCGTCGCCGCGGCGGGCGCGGCCCTCGCCGCCTTCCGCAACCCCGACCGTGTGGCAGGGTTCAACGGCCTCGCCAACCGCGGCGTCATCACGATCGTGCTGGCGGTGATCCCGCTCGTCGGCCTGGCGCCGATCGACGTCTTCGGCGCACTCGCCCTGTTCTGCCTCATCGGGCTCGTCGCGGTGGGCTGGCTGCCGGTCGCACCGGTGATCGATCCGCAGGCCGGAGCGGCCGTCGCCGAGGCGATGCCGGTCACGGTGCCCGAGACCGGGGCCGTGCGCAGCGCCGGCACGCGCACCGCGTCGCGCACCGTGACCATCGCGGGCTTCGCGCTGCTGGTCACCTTCGCGCTGTGGGCGGTGAGCGAGGACTCCCTGTGGGCCATGGCCGGCGTCATGGGCGCCGACCAGGCAGGCCTCACCCCCGAGGGCCTCGGCATCGCCCTGAGCGGTGCGACGGCGGGCGGGCTCGTGGGCTCCGTGCTCCTGATGGTCGTAGGCAACCGCCTCGGCCGCGCGGTGCCCCTCGTGGTGCTGCTCGTCGCGGGCGGCGCCCTCAAGATCGCACTCGGCTTCGCAGCCGACCAGACGGCGTTCATCACGCTCTTCATCGTCTGGAACACGATCTACGCGATCGCCTTCATGTACTTCGTGTCCACCTCTGCCGCTCTCGACGCCGACGGCCGCTGGTCGGGTCCGCTGCTCGCGGTCTACCTGGTCGGGTCGGCGCTCACCCCGGTGATCGGCGCGGCGCTGGTCGAGGTGTTCGGCTATCAGGGCTTCACCACGGTGCTGGGCGTCGCGAGCTTCGTGCTCGCGGTGCCGGCCGCCATCGTGGCGACGATCTCGAGGAGGGTGGAGACGGGTGCCGCGGCCGAGGCCGCAGCCGACGACCGCGCCGCCGAGACCGAGGAGCTTCACGCATGACCGTCACCGTCTACACCGGAGGGCGGATCTTCACCGCCGGCGCCGCCCCCTGGGCGGAGGCGCTCGTGGTCGACGGCGACACTGTGGTGTTCGCCGGCGAGCTCGCGCGGGCGGCGACTGCGATCGGCCCGGATGCCGCGACCGTCGACCTCGGCGGGCGGCTGCTGCTCCCCGGCTTCACCGACGCACACACCCACCTCGTGATGATGGGCGAGGCGCTCGGCCGGGTCGGCCTCACCGACGCGCGATCGCTCGGCGAGATCCAGGCCCGGCTGCGCGCAGCCCGTGCTGCCGCGCCCGACGACGCGCGCGTGCTCGGGCGCGGCTGGCTGTTCGACTCCGTCCCCGGTGGAGCCCCCACCGCCGCGATGATCGACGAAGCCGTCGCCGACGTGCCGGTGTACCTCGACGCGAACGACTACCACTCGTGCTGGGTGAACTCGGCGGCGCTCGCCGAGCTCGGGATCACGCGTGACACCCCCGATCCCATCGGCGGACGCATCGGGCGCCGGGAGGACGGCGAGCCCGACGGCATGCTCTACGAGACCGCGGCGCAGGCGCACGTGTGGAACTTCCTCGCCGAGCAGGCCGATGACGCCGACCGTGACGCCGCCGTCGAGCGGACGCTCGCCGCGTATGCCGCGACGGGGGTGACCGGGGTGGTCGACATGGCCTTCGACGAGCTCGGGCTGGCGGCGTTCCAGCGCGCCGCCGAGCGCCGCGGCGGCACCCTGCCGCTGCGCGTCGCCGCCCACTGGTTCGTCGAGAACACCGGCGACGAGGGCGCGAACCTCGCGCAGGTCGCCCGGGCCGCCGAACTGGCCGAGCAGGTGCGCTCGCCCTGGCTGCGCGTGGTCGGGATCAAGCTCGTGATCGACGGCGTGATCGACGCCTGCACGGCCGCGATGCGGCATCCGTATTCCAACGGCTCGAACGCCGAGCCGATCTGGAGCCTCGCGGGCATCACTCCCGTGGTGGCCGCGGCAGACGCCGCCGGGCTGCAGATCGCCCTGCACGCGATCGGCGACCTCGCGAGCGACATCGCCCTGGACGCGCTGGAGCACGCCGCCGAGGTGAACGGGGATCGCCCGCGCCGGCACCGCATCGAGCACCTCGAGTACGCGGCCCCCGGCACGGCCGAACGGATGGCGCGCCTGGGCGTGACCGCGTCGATGCAGCCGGTGCACGCCGACCCGGCGATCTTCGACAACTGGGCGGCGATGCTCGGCGACGAGCGCGTCGATCGGGCGTTCGCGTGGTGCGAGTACGTCGACGCGGGCGCGCTGCTGGCGTTCTCGACCGACGCTCCTACCGCGCCGCACGAGGCGCTGCCGAACATGTACATCGCGGCGACGCGCAAGTCGGCGCTGGACGGGTCGTTCGCTCCGCGGCATCCGCACTACGCGCTGCCGCTCGAGCAGGCGCTGGGTCACGCGACACGGGATGCCGCGGCCTCGGTCGGCGACGGCGCGACGCGCGGCCGGCTCGAGGCGGGCCTGGCCGCCGACTTCGCGATCGTCGACGCGGACCCGTTCGCCGAGGGGCCGGAGGCGCTCTTGGAGGCGCGCATCGTGCGCACGGTGGTCGCGGGACGGACGCAGTACGACGCGGGCGCGGTGTGATCCCTATCCGGATGCCGACGGGTGCGCGGACAGCCACTCGTTCGCGACCCGCTTGGCGACTTTCAGCAGCCAGGCGTCGGTGACGACCTCGCGGAGCTGCTCCGGATCGATCGCCGCCAGGCGCACGAGCAGCGCGGGATAGCCGTCGAAGTGCGGGATGGTGAAGAAGGCCTTGGGGAAGGTCTCGAGCAGCGCCTCCTTCACCTGCAGCCCGTCGGTGCGCACGCCTACGACGTCGCCTTCCGGCCAGTCGCGCCCCAGTTCGGCGAGCTGCTCGAGGTCGCGACCGCTGGGTCCACGCTGCCACACGAAAGCGCCTGCGGGTGTGCGCCAGGACGCGCCGCCGCGGTGCCCGTCGACCCGCTCGAGCACCCCCGGGAAGCCGAGCGCGATGGTGCGCACGTCGTCGAGTGTCGCCATGCGCATATCATCCGCCGGATCCCCCGATCAGGCGAGAGAACTGTTCACTGTCCGGTTGACAGGGGGCGATAGGGTACTGAACTACCGGGCAGCGCGTCTCCTCGCGCCTCGGCGGAGGGGGAGTTCCCAAGATGCCAGGATCCGTCCGACCGCGTCTTCGTCGTCTGATCGCGGGGGTCACCGCAGCACTGCTCGGGGCCACCGGTGCGGTCGTGGGGGGAGCTGTCGCCCCGCTGCCTGCGGCGGCCGCCTATCCGGATTCCGTCAATCCGTTCGCGATCGCGGGCGGCTTCACCGTCTACGCGCGCGAGGACGCGCTCCTGCAGAACCAGGAGACCGAGGGCAGCATCGCCGTCGGCGGCACCGCCACCGTCCAGGGCAGCAGCGGGCAGTACACGATCATCCATGTCGCCGCGGGCACCGGGAACTACGATCTGCCCACTGTGGACGGCGACCCCACCCGCTTCCTCGTGGGTTCCTACAGCACCTCGAGCACCGGCATCCTCGCGATCACGAGCGCCGGGACGAGCGACCCGGCGCTGTGGGGCGACCTCAAGATGGTGCAGCGCGACGGCGGCTGGCAGGCCTTCGCCCGCGCCGACTGGCTGCGCCTGAACCAGAATCCGTCGAATGTCGACCAGACGCCCCTCATCGACGCGACGCATCAGCAGTACCCGGCCGATGCGGCGCCCCCCGCCGGCGCGAGCGGCAACGGCAGCATCTACACGGCGAACACCTCGGCGACGGCCGTCGCCGACTACGTCGAGGCCAACGCAGACGCGTCGTGGGACGAGGCGTCGAGCTGCTTCGACGACATCGCCGACCCGACCGCCGGGATCGGCTACCCCGTCGGGGTCGCGGAGGATGCCGGCGACCGCGTCGTGCTCGCCGAGCTGAGCCCTGACCAGCCGAACGTCGTCGACTACGCCGACATCGCCGGTGCGTCGCTCATCCAGTTCTCACCCGGGCCGACCCCCGGCGTGTCCAATCCGCTCGTCATCCGGGTCCCCGCCGGCACGACCGAGGTGATCGGGGCACGGGCGGATCCGCAGGGCGTCCACTCCCCCTACATCGTGTGGGACCTGTCGCAGCTGACCGGCGACGTCAGCGTCATCGCCGGGCAGGCACGCATCGACGGCTCGATCTATGCGCCGAACGCCTCGGTGACCGTGAATGCCGCTCCGCTGGACGGGCAGGTGATCGGCCAGAACGTGATCATCCAGGGCGGCGAGGTGCACTCATTCCTGTTCGCCGGTGAGATCTCCTGCAACGACGCCAGCGGCACCTTCACGATCCGCAAGGAGCTCTCGGGGATCGACGCGGGCGATCTGCCCGAAGGCAGCACGTTCACGGTCAACTACCGCGCGGTCGACCCCGACGGAAACGTCTCCGTCGGCACGCTCGAAGTTCCCGCAGACGGCACGCCCGTCGCCGCGGACGAGAGGTTCCCGGTCGGCACCGAGGTGACATTCGCGGAGATCACGCCCGAGACGGTGCCCGGATGGGAGTGGGGCGAGGCCTCGATCACACCGAATCCGCTCGTCGTGGGCACCGGCACCGCCCAGGTCGTCGTCACGAACACCGCCACCGAGCTGACCGGCACGTTCAGCGTGTCCAAGTCCGTCCAGGGCCCGCCGGGAACGGAGCTGCCCGTGCTGGAGGGCACCGTGCCGGTGACGTGGACGGCGTGGCTGGGCGACGCTCAGATCGGCGCCGGGACGATGGACGTCCCGCTCGACGGCACCCCGGCCGTTCCGCTCGACGACGCCGGCGAGCCTCTCTCCTTCCCCGTCGGCACCCGCATCATCCTCGACGAGGACCTCGACGGCATCGCTCCGCCGCCCGGCTACGACTGGAGCGGCATCGGCTGGGACCCGGGGCGCACCTTCCTCATCACGGAGGCTGAGGCCACCGTGGCCGTGGAGCTCACCAACGTCGTCACCCCGGTCGATGACGGGCGGACCATCACGATCGTGAAGTCGGCGGCCGGAGCCGCCGCCGACCCGCGCTTCGGATACGCGGTCAGCTACAACGGCAACCCGCCGGGCACCCGGCCGGAGCTCTCCCTGCCGGTCGGCGAGCCGCAGGTGATCGATGACCTCGAGACCGGCGCGCAGACGCTCGAACTCGCGGAGCTGCCGCCGACGCTCGACGGGGAGCCCGTCGCCGACCCCGGCGACTGGACGCCTCCGGTGTTCCAGGTGACGATCGACGGCGAGACCACGCCGTACGAGCCAGGCGCCTTCGGCGAGATCGTGAGCATCCCCCTTCCGGAGGACACGACCGCCGACATCGAGATCGAGGTCGTCAACGCCCTCAAGGAAGGCACCTTCACCATCTCGAAGGAGTTCGACGGCATCCCTTCGAGCGACGTGCCGCCCGGCCTCGAGTTCACCGTGTCGTGGACCGCCTACTTCCCGACCGCCCCCGACGACGTGATCGGCGAAGGGGTTCTCCGCCTCCCCGGCAACGGGGATCCCGTCGGCCCCGTCGATGCCGCTGGAGAGCCACTGCTCTTCCCGTACGGCACCGTGATCGTCTACGAGGAGCAGAGCGCACCGACGCTGGCGCACATCTCATGGCTGCGCGCCGCATTCGACCTCGAGCAGCTGACGATCGGCCAGGACGACCAGGCGGTCGTGCATGCGACGCTGACGAACGACGCGTCACTGCTCAGCGGCACCTTCCTCGTGCGCAAGGATCTCTCGGGCATCGATCCGGGGCAGCTGACGCCGGGCGCCTCGTTCACGATCACCTACGTCGCCCACCTGCCGAGCCGCGACGTGCTGGTCGGTCAGTTCGAGCTGCCCTCCGACGGCACGCCCGCAGGCCCCGTGGACGAACAGAACCTCCCGATCTCGTTCCCCATCGGCACGGTGGTCAGCATGCTCGAGGAGGAGCCCGATCCGTCGGCGCTGCCGGAGGGCTACGAGTGGAGCGAGACGACGTGGAATCCGGGCAACTCGGTCGAGATCGCGCTGGGCGCGACCCCGGTGCTGGAGGTCACCAACTCGGTGGTCGCGCTGACCCGTTGGGCGGTGACGAAGGTCGTCGACGGTGATGGTGTCTCCACGCTGCCTGCGGGGACCACGTTCCCGCTGGACTGGTGGCGTGACGGCGAAGCGCAGCCGCGGGTGGAGCTCGTGCCCGGCCAGCCTGTCTACTCGCCCTACTTCCCCATCGGGACGATCCTCGAAGTCCAGGAGGGTCCGCTTCCCGCGCTCCCGGGCGTGACATGGGAGGACCCGGTGTGGGTCGCCGACGGTGAGACGCTCATCCCCGAGGACAACGGCCGCGTCGTCCTCCCCATGACGGTCTCTCGCGACCCCCAGGTCGCACAGCTGACCCTCACCAACACGCTCGATGCCGAGCCCCTGCCGGCGACCGGTGGCGGGGCGATGTCGCCGCTGGTGCCGCTCGGTGCGGTCGGGCTCATCGCGCTCGGCGCGCTGCTGGCCACCCGTCGCGCGCGCCGGGCCTGACTCGCGCCCGGAGACGCGCGAGGGAGGGGGCGGCATCCGTCCCCTCCCTTCGCGGTGCTGACGCGGCCTCGTCAGGCAGCGGCTGATGTCCGGCGTCACTGCACGCCGGCGACCGCACCTCGGACGGTGGTGCGCAGGACGTAGAGAGCCGTCGTCGCGGTGATGTACAGGACGTTGCGCTGCGGACCCCCGAACTCGAGGTTCGCCACCGCGTCCGGCAGAGGGATCCGCCCGATGAGCGCACCGTCGGGCGCGTGGCATCGCACGCCGTCGGCCGCGGCCACCCAGAGGCGGCCCCGCGCATCCACCCGGATGCCGTCGTACACGACGTCGGCCGCTGCGATCTGCTCCGGCTGCTCGGCTGACCCGTCCGCGCCCACCGCCGCGCGCCAGATCGCGGGCGAACCGCTGTCGGTGACGAACACCGTGCGGCCGCCGGCTCCGAAGGCGATGCCGTTCGGCTGATCCAGCACGCCGATCTCGAGGGAGCTCGAGCCGCCCGAGACCCGGTACACGCCGCGCACCGGTTGACGCGGCTCGGCCATGCCGCCTTCGTAGTCGCTCACGATGCCGTACGTGGGGTCGGTGAACCAGATCGCGCCGTCCGGGTGCACCGCGACGTCGTTCGGGCTGTTCAGCGGATGCCCGCCGTACGAGTCGGCGATGACCCCCGTCGTGCCGTCGTGCTCGAGCCGGACGACGCGGCGGCCGCCGTGCTCGCACGAGATGAATCGGCCTTCGGCGTCGACGGTCCGCCCGTTGGCGTACCCGGATGCCGTGTCGATCACATCGATGCGCCGGGTGCGCTCGTCGTACCGCAGAACTCGCTCGTTCGGGATGTCGCTGAACAGCACGATGCGGTGAGCGGGATGGTACGCGGGGCCCTCGAGCCACCGGCCGTCGTCGAACACCCGCTCGAGGTAGCGGTCACCCGCGACGTCGGCGAACCGCTCGTCGAAGACCTCGTAGACCGCGGGAAGCCGCTCACCGGCCATGCTGCACACCTCTCCAGGACGCCGTCAGGCCTCAGCGGGTCGCGGTCGGGGGTGGGTCGCCGGTCTCGCCCGCGCCCGGCTGCTCGAGCGGTGTCCGCGGCCGCCACACCACGACCTCGGTCGCGCGGCGGACGCGGGTGCCGTGGCGCAGGGTCACGACCGCGCCGGTCGAGCCCGCGGCGAACACACGGGCGCCGGGGCGCTTCTCGAGCTCGGCGCGCATGCGGTCTTCGAGGTCGCGGACGCGGCCGTGCAGCTCCTGCACGCGGTTCTCGAGCTCGAGGATGCGCACGATCGCGGGCAGGCCGATGCCATCCGACGACATGCGCGCGACCTCGCGGAGCTGCTCCACGTGCCGGAGCGAGTACCGCCGCGATCCGCCCTGCGTGCGGGCGGGCACGACGAGTCCGAGCCGGTCGTATTGACGGAGCGTCTGCGGGTGCATGCCCGACAGCTCGGCTGCGACGGCGATCGCGAAGATCGGGGCATCCTCGTCGATGTCGTCCTCGGTCATTTCGTCACCTCCTCGTCAGCGCTTGCGAGAACAGGAGATCTGACGAAGGTAGGACGTTTCACGCGAAATCACCCTGCTTTCGTCAGATCTCCTGTTCTCGGCACGCATGTCAGCCCCGCGCCTTCGTCATGAGGTCGGCGCGCGGGTTCTCCTTGGGCTCGAGGCTCTGGAAGCGCTCGAGCGCCTCGCGGGCGGCGTCGTCGAGGTGCGACGGCACCGCGACCTGCACCTCGGCGAGCAGATCGCCGGTGCCCTTGCTCGTCTCCACGCCCCGGCCCTTCACCCGCAGCACCCGCCCCGAGGGCGTGCCGGGTGCGACGCGCAGCCGCACGGGGTCACCCCCCAGGGTCGGCACCTCGATGGTCGCGCCGAGCGCCGCCTCGGTGAAGGTCACCGGAACGGTCACGCGCAGATTGAGCCCGTCCCGGGTGAACACCGGGTGCGGGCGCACCGTCACCTGCACCACGATGTCGCCGTTCTCGCCGCCGTCGGGCGAGCGGCGTCCGCGACCGCGCAGCCGGATCTTCTGTCCGTCGGCGACGCCCGCGGGGATCTTCACCTTGAACGGCTTGCCGTCCTCGCCCTGCAGGGTGATCGTCTCGCCCTTGGTCGCCGTGACGAAGTCGATCGTCGTGCGTGCCGTGACGTCGGCGCCGCGGGTCGGGCCGCCGTAGCCGCGGAAGCCGCCGGTCGGCTGCCCGAACCGCCCCGAGCCGAAGCCCGTGCCGCCCTGCTGCTGATTGAACATCGCGAAGATGTCGTCGAAGTCCTCGGCGCTCTGATAGCGAGCGCCGCGACCCTGGTTGAACATCGAGAAGACGTCCTCGAAGCCGCCGGCGCCGCCCTGGCCGCCCGCCGTGAAGCGGGCGCCCGAGCCCATCGCGCGGATCTGGTCGTACTCCTTGCGCTGCTCCGCGTCGGAGAGCACCGAGTACGCCTCGCTGATCTCCTTGAACTTCGCCTCTGCGGCGGCGTCGCCCTGGTTGGAGTCGGGGTGGTACTTCCGCGCGAGCTTGCGGTAGGTCTTCTTCAGGTCGGCATCGCTGACGTCCTTCGAGACGCCGAGCACCGAGTAGAAGTCCTTGTCGAACCAGTCCTGACTGGCCATGGGTCCTCCTGGACTACTCGGCCGGCACCGCGACGACGACCTTCGCCGGACGCAGCTCCACCGAGCCCAGGCGGTAGCCGATCTCGACGACCTCCAGGATCGTCGGCTCGTCCGCGCCCGGGGTGGGGACCTGGAAGATCGCCTCGTGCTGCTGCGGGTCGAACACCTCGCCGGCGGCGCCGTAGGTGATGAGGCCGATGCGCTCGGCGACGCCGCGCAGCTTGTCGGCGATCGCGGCGAAGGCGGAGCCCTCTTCGAGATCGCCGTGCTTCTCGGCGCGGTCGAGGTCGTCGAGCACCGGCAGCAGGCCCTTGGCGACGGCACCCTGCGCGCGCTGCAACTCGACCTCTCGCTGCTCCTCGGTGCGGCGGCGGTAGTTGGCGTACTCGGCCTGCAGACGCTTGAGGTCGTTCAGCAGTGCCGACTCGAGGTCGGCGAGCACGGCGTCCTCGGCCGCGGCGTCGGCGTTCTGCGCGGCGCCGAGGATGTCGTCCACCGTGAGCGCCTCGTCCTGCTCGCCCTGCCCGTCCTGCGGCGCGGGGCCGGAGGCGTTCGCCTCCGACCCCTCGCCCTCAGGCCGGACCTCTTCGCCGTCGCGCGGTTCTTCGACCGGTTCCGGGTTGTGGTCCTTGTTCGCCATGGGTTACTTCTTCTCGTCCTCGTCGTCCACGACCTCGGCGTCGACGACATCCTCATCGGGGGTCGTCTCGCCCTGGTCGCCGGCCGGAGCCTCGGCGCCGCCATCGGGGCCCGCCTGCGCAGCCTGGCCGGAGGCGTAGATCGCCTCGCCCAGCTTGCCCTGGCTCTGGTTGAGCTTGTCGAACGCCGTCTTCACAGCGTCGTCGTCCTCGCCCGCGAGAGCGGTCTTGAGGGCATCGACGTCGCCCTGGACCTCGGTCTTGACGTCCTCGGGGAGCTTGTCCTCGTTCTCCTTGATGAGCTTCTCGATCGAGTACGAGAGGGTCTCGGCCTGGTTGCGCACCTCGGCGGCCTCGCGACGCTTCTTGTCGTCGGCGGCGTGCTCCTCGGCCTCGCGCACCATGCGCTCGATGTCGTCCTTCGGCAGCGACGAGCCGCCGGTGATGGTCATCGACTGCTCCTTGCCGGTGCCCTTGTCCTTCGCCGACACGTGGACGATGCCGTTCGCGTCGATGTCGAAGGTGACCTCGATCTGCGGGATGCCGCGCGGAGCCGGCGCGATACCGGTCAGCTCGAAGGTGCCCAGCGGCTTGTTGTCGCGCGTGAATTCGCGCTCGCCCTGGAAGACCTGGATGGCGACCGACGGCTGGTTGTCGTCAGCGGTGGTGAAGGTCTCCGAGCGCTTGGTCGGGATGGCCGTGTTGCGCTCGATGAGCTTCGTCATGATGCCGCCCTTGGTCTCGATGCCGAGGCTCAGGGGGGTCACGTCGATGAGGAGGACGTCCTTGCGCTCGCCCTTGAGGACGCCGGCCTGCAGGGCCGCTCCGACGGCGACGACCTCGTCCGGGTTCACGCCCTTGTTGGGCTCCTGGCCGCCGGTCTCCTTCTTCACGAGCTCCGACACCGCGGGCATGCGGGTCGAGCCGCCGACGAGCACGACGTGGTCGATGTCGCCCACCTTGATGCCCGCCTCGCGGATGACGTCCTCGAAGGGCTTCTTGGTGCGGTCGAGGAGGTCCTTGGTGAGGTCCTCGAACTTGGCGCGGGTGATCGTCTCCGACAGCGACACGGGGCCCGAGTCGGTCAGCGACAGGTACGGCAGGTTGACCGAGGTGCTCGTCGACGAGGAGAGCTCCTTCTTGGCCTGCTCGGCGGCCTCCTTGAGGCGCTGCAGCGCGATCTTGTCGCCCGAGACGTCGACACCGGTGGTGTCCTTGAACTGCTTGATCAGGTAGTCGACGAGCCGCTGGTCCCAGTCGTCGCCGCCGAGGCGGTTGTCACCGGCGGTCGCGCGCACCTGGATGGTCGAGAAGTCGTCGTCCTTGCCCACCTCGAGGAGGGAGACGTCGAAGGTTCCGCCACCGAGGTCGAAGACGAGGATGAGCTCGTCCTCCTTGCCCTTGTCCAGGCCGTAGGCCAGGGCCGCCGCGGTCGGCTCGTTGATGATGCGCAGGACGTTCAGGCCCGCGATCTCGCCGGCCTCCTTGGTGGCCTGGCGCTCGGCGTCGTTGAAGTAGGCGGGGACGGTGATGACGGCATCCGTCACCGTGTCACCGAGGTACTGCTCGGCGTCGCGCTTGAGCTTCTGGAGGATGCGCGCGGAGATCTCCTGCGGCGTCCAGCGCTTGCCGTCGACGTCGAAGCCCCACGTGGTGCCCATGTGGCGCTTGACCGACGAGACGGTGCGGTCGACGTTGGTGACGGCCTGGCGCTTGGCGGTCTCGCCGACCAGCACCTCGCCGTCCTTGGTGTACGCGACGACCGAAGGGGTCGTGCGGAAGCCCTCGGCGTTCGCGATGACCTTGGGCTCGCCGCCCTCGAGGACGCTCACGACCGAGTTGGTCGTACCGAGGTCGATTCCAACAGCACGTGCCATGTGTTTCTCTCCTTCGTGTGGGTGGAGACGGATGCCGCCACCCGGGGTTCTGCGGAAGTCTTCTCGCGCCCTCCGGCCGGCTCACGGACCGATGGAGGGTTGAGTCGCGATGGCTCAACCATACGCCGGGGTGCGGCATCCGTCAAATCAAAGTTGATATGAGCCGACTCAACTTGCCTCGCGGTGCCGCGGGACGATAATGACGGCGTGGGAGAGATCAAGACCCAGCCGACGGAGGCGGACGTCTCGACGTTCCTCGAGGCGGCCACGCCCGCGCGTCGCCGCGAGGACGGACTCGCCCTGGCCGACATCTTCCGCGAGGTCACCGGCGCCGAGCCGGTCCTGTGGGGACCGTCGATGGTCGGCTACGGAAGCTACCGCTACGTCTCGCCGTCGGATCCGAAGCGGCAGGGCGACTGGCCGAAGACCGGCTTCTCCCCGCGCAAGGCGCAGCTGTCGCTGTACGGGCTGAAGGACCTGCCCGAGTCAGCGGCGCTGCTTCCGCGGCTGGGCACCTACACCGAGGGCGCGGGCTGCATCTACGTGAAGAAGCTCGACGACATCGACCTGGACGTGCTGCGACGCCTCATCGCCATCGCGTGGGCCCGCGGCGACGACCCGGTTCCGTGACGCGCACGACTCTGCGCGCCTGGTCGTTCAGAAGGCGACGGATGCCGCACCCGAGGGCGGCGCCGGGATCGCGCCGTGGAGCGCATCGGCCAGTTCTCGGCGTGACGGCGCCCCGAGCTTCTGCAGCACCTTGGACATGTGGCTCTCGACCGTCCGCAGCGACAGGAAGAGCTCGGCGGCGATCTCCTTGTTGGTGAGTCCGGCGGCTGCCAGCTCCGCGACCTCGCGCTCGCGTTCGGACAGCTCCACGCCGAGTGCCCGGCGGCCGCCCCTCCAGCGCGCGGGGAGCGCGATGCCGTGCTCCCGCATCGTGCGGGCGACCCGCGAGAAGTCGCGCCGCGCACCGAGCTCGCCGAAGACGGCGAGCGCGGATTCGAGCACGGCCGCCCCGCTGTCATCGCCCTGCGCCAGCCGGAATGCACCCAGCCGCTCGGCTGCCCGAGCCTCGGCGACCCGGGTGCCGCCCTCGCGCAGCGCCGCGACCGCCTCGGCGAGCATCCGCTCCACCGCGCTCAGATCGGCGGCGGTCCGCCCCTCCCCCGCCTCGGCGAGGATCGCGCGCGCGGTGAGGATCGCGGCGCGAACCAGCGGCGCATCCGCTCCTCGCGTCCGGTCGGACAGCTCGTCGACCAGATCCTGCGCGTCGGCGAGATCGCCCAGGTCCGCCCGCGCCTCGACGAGACACTGCAGGATCTCGCCACCCCAGGCCCACATGCCCTTCGCGCGGACGAGCTCAAGAGCCGTCGCCGACTGCTGCACCGCAGCTGTCGGGTCGCCGACCGCCAGCATCAGTCGCGCGAGCGTCGCGCGCGCTGCGACGAGCGGCCACACCGCCCCGAGCCGTTCCGCGTCGGCGATCACGCCGCGCAGCGCTCGGGCAGCGTCGGCGGCGCTGCCGGTGGCGGCGAGAAGCGATGCCTGCAGCAGTCGCGCGTCCAGTTCGGCACCACCGAACTCCGACGGCTGGTCGAGGAAAGCGTCGACGCGCTCGGCGATCGCCTCCCACCGGCCGGCGGCGAAATCGGTCAGGTGGGTCACCAGCTCCACCACCCCTGCGACCCGCACGTAGCCGGCCTGTGCGACCACGTCGCGCGCTTCGGCGAGGAGCGCCTCCGCACGCGGCACACGGCCGCCGTGCAGGTGTCCCTGTGCCCAGTTCAGACAGGCGCGGATGTGCTCGCGGGGGTCGGCGGTGAAGGCGGGAGACTGGCGCGTCTCGTCGATCAGCGTCAGCGCGGCGGGATCGCCCTGCTCCAGCAGCAGCGAGGCGTGCGCGATCCGCACGGAGAGCTCGACCGCGGGGTCCGCGCTGTCACGCGCGACCCGCTCGGCCAGTTCCGCCCACGCGAGGTGCTGGCCGACGGTGACCTCGACGTCGTTCTCGGGCACCGCGAGCACCGCGAGAGCGCGTGCGGCGAGCGCCGGCTGGTCGCCGAGGTCGGGCAGCGCGAGCTCGATCTGCTCGAACCCCGCTCTCGCGAATCCCTGCTGGCGCAGCATCCGTCCCAGCGCGAAGCGCAGTTCGCCGCGCAGCGACGGCTCGAGCGAACCGCCCTCCAGCAGCCGCGTGAGGATCGGCACGGCCTCCGCGTGCGCGAGGCCGTCGATGGCCACGCGCCCCAGCCGCGCCGCCACCCGCAGCCTGGTCTCCTGCGGGATCGCGCCGGACTCGACGACGTCGAGGAGGAACCGGGCCGCGGCGGAGTCGTCGCCGCGGGCGACGGCGAGGTCGGCCGCCTGCTCGGCGTGACGGACGAACTCCACGATGTTCCCGGCGCGCTTGCTGTGATAGGCAAGGCGTGCGCTCGGCGTCGGTCCGGGGCGGGCGGCGATGACCACGGCCGCACGTGCGTGGAGCCAGCGGCGGCTGGTCGCAGGCAGGCTCTCGTAGACCGCCTGCTGGGCGAGCGCGTGGCGGAACTGAGGACGGTCGTCCTCATCCTGGAGCACCCCGACCGCTTGAGCACTCACGACGGCGTCGACCACTTCGCGTGGGGAGCGCTCGGCGACGAATGCCAGGAGTTCCACATCCACCCGGCGCGACAGGACGGACGCGATCCCCACGATCTCGCGGGCGACCGGGTCGAGCCCCGAGAGCCGCTGCAGCATGACGTCGCGCAGCGCGGTGGGCACGGCGAGCCGGTCGAGGAGATCGGGCCGCTCGGGCAGGCGCTCGCTCAGCGAGCGGAGCACCTCCTCGAGCACGAAGGGGACGCCGCCCGTCTTCTCGCGCAGATCGGCGGCGACGGAGGCCGAGAGCTCGACACCCAGAGTGTGCCGGGCGAGCTCCTGCACCTCGGCGCCGTCCAGCGGCGCGAGGGTCAGCAGCGTCGCCGGACCCGCCGGCGCACGGGCGAACGCCTCGGCGATCGGCAGCGGACCTCCCCGCGTCGTCACGAGCACCGCGACATCGTCAGGCTGATGGAACGCCAGGAAGGTCAGCAGGTCGAACGTGCCGCTGTCCGCCCACTGGGCGTCTTCGAGCACGAGTGCGACGGGGCCGACATGCTGCAGGAGCGCCGCGACGGCACGGAACACCTGATGCCGGGCCGCACCGGCATCCAGGGCGGGGTCGGGCGGGGGCGGCAGCAGATGCGCGAGCTCAGGCATGAGCGGTGCCAGAGCACCGGCGACCGCACCGAGGCGCTCCGGCACGATCCACCCGGCCGCGTGCGAGAGCGCGTCGAGCACGGGTCCGAGGGGGAAGGGCTCGTGCAGCTGTTCGCACTGGCCGACCAGCACCCGGATGCCCGACAGCGCCGGGTCGCGGACCAGCTCCCGCACGAGGCGGCTCTTGCCGATGCCGGCCTCGCCCTCGACCACCGTGAGAGACGGCGGATGCGACAGCGACGCCCGGAGGAGTTGCAGGTCGCGGTCTCGTCCGACGAGCGCCGCCCCGATGGACGGCGGCAGGGAATCAGGGCCGTAATGGGCGCTGACCTGGGCCAAATTCAGTTCCTGATTCGATCCGTGCTGCTTCGTGCGAGCAATCTTCAGTGTAAAACACGGATGTTTCGGTGATGCTTCCCCGCTTAGCGTCCCGACAGCGGACCCATCGCGCGCGTCGCGCGGAACGACTCGGAGGGCACTATGCCACGTACAGGATCGACAGGAGCGCTCGGCGGCGGGAGGTGGTGGCTGGCCGCGCTTGCCACGACCGCCCTGCTCGCGGGCGGAGCGCAGGCAGGGGTGGCGGCGCCGCTCCCGGATGCAGGGGGCGAGGCGGACACGGAGGCGGAGATCCACGTGACCACCCCGGGAGCCGCTCCGGGAGCCGCTCCGGCAGCACCCGAGGCGACCGGGCCTCAGACCTACATCGTGCAGATGGCGCAGGCTCCGGTCGCGTCGTACGCGGGTGGCGACGCCGGCCTGAAGGGCACCCGTCCGGAGAAGGGCAAGAAGGTGGACCCCGCGTCGCCCGACGTCGCCGCCTATTCGGAGCACCTGCGCGGCAAGCAGCGCGCCGCGCTCGCGAAAGTGAGCAAGGGGGCGCCCGAGCAGCAATACGTCTACTCGTTCGACGGGTTCTCGGCGGAGCTCACGGCGGCGCAGGCGGCCGAACTGCTCGCGCAGCCCGACGTCGTGTCGGTCACCCCCGATCGGCTCGTGGAGTCCTCGACCGCCGACACGCCCTCGTTCCTCGGTGTCGACGCGCCCGGCGGGGTGTGGGAGCAGCTCGGCGGGCCGGAGGGGTCCCCGCGGGTCCCGGGCGCCGGCGGCGACATCGTGATCGGCGTGATCGACTCGGGGATCTGGCCCGAGAGCCCGAGCTTCTCCGACCGCGACGTCAGCGGGGGCGGCTCGAAGGTCGTCTACCAGCCGGTGAAGTTCGCCGGCGTGTGCGAGACGAAGAAGACCGTCGGCGACGATTCGTGGACCGCGCAGCTGTGCAACAAGAAGCTGGTCGGGGCACGGCACTTCAACGCGGGCTGGGGCGGCGACGCCGGGATCGCGGAGGAGCTTCCGTGGGAGTTCCTCTCGCCCCGCGACTACAACGGGCACGGCACGCACACCGCCGCGACCGCGGCGGGCAACCACGGCGTGGAGGTCACCGGCCCGGCCGCCGGGCTGGGCGAGGTCAGCGGCATCGCGCCGCGTGCGCGCGTGGCGGCCTACAAGGCCCTGTGGTCGGCGGAGGACGGCTCCACAGCCAACGGCTACACGTCCGACATCGTCGCCGCGGTCGACCAGGCCGTGGCAGACGGCGTCGACGTCATCAACTTCTCGGTATCGGGGACGATGAGCGACCTGCTCGACCCCGTCGAGTCGGCGTTCCTGAACGCGGCCGCCAGCGGCATCTTCGTGGCAGCCTCCGCCGGCAACGACGGGCCGGCGGCGAGCAGTGTCGCACACCCGTCGCCGTGGGTGACGACCGTGGCAGCGGGGACGCACAACCGCAGCCTCGTCGGCTCCGTGACGCTGGGCGACGGCATGAACATCGCAGGAGCCTCCGCGGCTCCGAAGAGCGTCGGCCCCGTGCCGCTCATCGACGCCGCCCGGGCGGGACTTCCCGGCGTGGCGCCGGAGAAGGCCGCGCAATGCTGGGCCGCGGTCGACAACGAGGGGGCGGCTGTCCTCGACCCCGCTCTGGTGGCCGGCAAGATCGTGGTCTGCGATCGCGGCGAGACGGCCCGCGTCAACAAGGGCCGCGCGGTGGCCGAGGCCGGCGGCGCCGGCATGGTGCTCGTCAACACCGGGCCCGAAAACGTCGTGGCCGACTTCCAGGCCGTCCCGAGCGTGCACGTCACCGACACCCACCGCGACGCGATCAAGGCCTATGCCGGGACGGGCGGCGCCACGGCGACGATCGCTCAATACGAGATCGACCTCGACACCCCTGCGCCCCTGGTCGCGGAGTTCTCGTCGCGCGGCCCCAGCGCCGCCGCGGCCGGCGACCTGCTCAAGCCCGACCTCATCGCGCCCGGACAGGACATCCTCGCGGCCGTCGCGCCGCCCGGGCAGGCCGGTGCTGAGTTCAACCTGATGAGCGGAACGTCGATGTCGGCGCCGCATGTCGCGGGCCTGGCCGCGCTGCTCGCTGATCTGCACCCGGACTGGTCGCCGATGATGATCAAGTCCGCGCTCATGACGACCGGCACCGACGTGCTCGACGCCGACCCGACTGACCCTGCGGTCCTCTACGGGCAGGGCGCCGGCCACGTCGCCCCGAGCTCCGCCGTGGACCCCGGCCTCGTGTACGACAGCGGCACGCAGGACTGGCTGGCGTTCCTGTGCGGCACCTCGAACGGCGTCGCGGAGCAGACGTGCGACGACCTGGAGGCGGCCGGGCACTCGCTGGACGCGAGCGACCTCAATCTCGCGTCGATCGCGGTGGGCCGCCTCGGCGGGGCGGGACAGACCGTCACTCGGGAGGTGACCAACGTGGGCGCCACGGCGAGCACGTATCGCGCGGAGGTGACCGGCCTCGAGGGCCTGGAGGTCTCGGTGGAGCCGAGCACCCTGACGCTCCAGCCCGGCGAGAGCGCGCGGTTCGCCGTCACGCTGGCTGTTCCGGAGGGTGCGAGCACCCAGGCCCTGGCCGGTCAGCTCACGTGGACCGACGGTGATCACACCGTCCGCAGCCCGATCGTCGTGCGCGGCGCGCGCAACGGCTCTGAGACGTGGGAGGCGCGCTTCGACGGGACCCCCAACGCCTTCGGCGACGCCAGCGACGTCGCGTTCGGCACGGAGGTCACACCCGACGGCGCACGGCTGATCGTCGCCGGCAACAGCTACCCCGCGGGCTTCGGGACGTTCAGCCCCGACTTCGTCACCGCCGCCTACGACCCCGCGACGGGTGAAGAGCTGTGGTCGAAGACCTATGACGGTCCTGTCCAGGGCGGCGACGAGCTTTCGGGCTTCGGGCTGAGCCCTGATGGGTCGAAGGTGTTCGTCGCGGGCACGTCGAGCGGTGACGGCACCGAGTCCGACTACCTCACGATCGCGTACGACGCGGTCAGCGGCGAGCAGCTGTGGCTCCAGCGCTTCGACGAGAAGGGGCTGGGCGACCTCGTGAGCGGCCTGACCACGAGTCCCGACGGGAAGCTGGTGTTCGTCACGGGCTACGTGACGAAGGAGCAGTCCCTCGACTACGCCACCATCGCGTACGACGCCGCGACCGGCGAGCGCAAGTGGATCTCGTACTTCGACGGACCGGTCCAGGGCACCGAGGACGCGCGCGACATCGCGGTGAGCCCCGACGGCACCACGGTCGTGGTGACCGGGCAGAGCACCGGACCGGAGGGCACGGGCCTGGCGGTGTTCGGCACGGTCGCCTACGACGCCGTCACCGGCGCGCAGCTGTGGGCCGAGCAGTACAGCGGTCCCGCGCACTGGCTCGACGTCGCGACGACCGTCGCCATCGGCACGGACGGCACCGTGTTCGTGACGGGGTCGAGCACCGCCGACAGCAGCGACTGGACGACCATCGCCTACGACGGCGCGACCGGAGACGAGCTGTGGACCAGCCGCTACGACGGTCCCGGTGCCGCGACGGAGGCCCCGCGGACGTCCATCGTGTCGCCGGACGGCGCCACTCTCGTGGTGACCGGCAACTCGGATGGTGTGGCCGGTGACGCGGACTACGCCACCATCGCCTACGACACCGCGACGGGCGCGCAGCGGTGGGTCGCGCGCCAGAACGGGTCGGCGGTGAACTCCATGGACATCTCGCAGGCGGTCACGGTGACGCCGGACGGCCGCCACGTCATCGTCAGCGGATTCATCGAGGACAGCGTCGCGCGACGGGACTACGGGACGTTCGCCTACTCCCTCGCGACCGGCGAGCAGGTCTGGTCGGCGACTTACGACGCCGGCTTGGGTTCCGACTCCGCCACCGCGATCACCAGTGACATCACGGCGGACGGCGTCCTCCGGGTCTTCGTCACCGGCGGCAGCGCGGTGCTGGAAGGGGAGATGGAGGGCGACTCCGACATGACGACGCTGGCGTACTTCGCGCCGGTGCCGGTCGGCTGAGCCGATCCGTCCGCTCGGCGGCGCCGTCCCGATCGGGGCGGCGCCGCCGCTTCTGTGCGACCGGGAGCCACACCACCGCGGCGCGACGGCGCCGGAACGCGATCTGGAAGACTGCCGGGATGCCCGTCTTCGATCACCTCGGCATCACCGTCGAGGACCTCCCCCGCGCGATCGCACAGTTCCATCCCGTGATGGACGCCCTGGGACTCACCCGCTACGACGCCGACAACGGCGTCTCATGGCACACCGAGGGTGAGACCGAGCTGATCCTCTTCCCCGCGCGCGAAGCAGGCTCCGGTCCGCACCGGCACGGCCGGGTCGGCTGGCAGCACCTCGCCTTCGCGGTCGACTCGCGTGCGGAGGTCGACCGGCTCCACGCGATCGCCCTCGCGGCGGGCTGGACGCCGGTGCGCGAGCCGAAGCTCTACCCGCGCTTCAACGACCGCTACTACGCGTCGTTCCTCGAAGACGACAACGGCATCCGCATCGAGTTCATGCACAACCCGCCGCGCGAGGACGCCGAGCGCCCGGGCGACGGCGAGCAGGACGCGGGGCGCTCCGGCTAGATCGAGTGCGCGAGGGTCTGCAGGCCGACGACGAGGAGTCCCAGCGCGACCAGGATCGCCAGCGCGATCACCTGCTTCCACCACGCCAGATCGGAGCGGCGCACCGCGAACCAGCCGATGACGGCGAGGGTGGCGATGTAGACGATGGCGGATGCCCGCAGCGCAGTCTCGAGCGGCATGACTTCGAGCAGGGCGAGCAGCAGCAGGATGCCGGGCGTCAGCAGGGTGCCCAGCGCGCCCCCGGCGATGCGCGTGGAGATGATGAGGTCGGTCCTGCCCGGGAAGGTCCGGTGCACCGATAGGTGCGAGATGACGTCCGACACGAACCCGGCGGCGGTGATGCCCACCACGCCGAGGATCAGCGCCCAGAATGCGTGGTCGGCCTCAGCGTGCTCGCTGGAAGCCACCACCAGCACGATCGCCAGTCCGGTGAAGGTCGCGTAGACCCGCTCCTTGAAGTAGGCGACGACCGCCTGCTCCCCGCCTTCGACCCGCTCCAGGTGCTCCCTCGCGCGGTCGGTGCGGCTGCGTCTGCTCACCCGAGGAGCGTCCCTTCCGCGGCGGCGCTGGCCTTCGGATCGGGCAGCCGCCGCATCCGGAAGGCGTTGAGCACGCCGAGCAGCGCCGCGAGGATCGGGATCACGAGGGCCACCTGCAGGGCGAGGTGCCGCGCCTCGGTGTTGATGCGGACCACCTCGTCCGCGGCCTCGGGAGGCTCGTCCGCCAGCAGCTCTTCCAAGCCGGAGTTCGACATCAGCTCGGCGTCCTCCTCGAGGACGGTGGCCACCTGCTCCTGCTGGTCTCTCGTCAGGACCGTGCTCGAGTAGGCGAGGGAGGTGAACGACGCCGCGAGGGTGGCGAGCATGATGGCACCGGCGAACGCGAGCCCGAACGAGAGACCGAACGAGCCCGCCGCGGAGTTGACCCCGGCGGCCTCGCTGACCCGCTCGTCGGAGATCGGCGAGAGCGTGTAGTTGTTGAGCTGCGAGACGAGCAGGCCCAGGCCCGAGCCGGCGACGATGAGCGGCACCGTGAGCCACCACCCGGTGTCGGCGATCGGCACCAGCGGGACGATGGCGATGAGACCCACCGCCGCGAGCGAGAACCCGATAAGGATCAGATTCGCGGGGCGCCCCTTGCCGCGCCGTCCCGCCCAGATCGCGACCGCGAACATGCTCAGCGACAGCGGCGCGATCGAGAGCCCGGCCTGCAGCGCGTTGTACTCGAGCACCATCTGCAGGTACAGCGGCAGCACGATCATGGTGCCGCCGAGAGCGATCTGCTGCAGCAGCTGCCCGCTCACGCCGGTGCGGAACGGCTTCGACGAGAACAGCGCCGGGTCCAGCAGGACCGGCTTGCCCTTCTTCTTTCGCGCGTTGAGCCACCACGCCAGGCCACCGAGCGCGACCGCACCCAGGCCGATGATCAGGCCGACGTAGCCGCCGCCCTCCTGCCACACCAGGATGCCGAGCACCACGCCGCCCATGCCGATCACCGACAGACCGGCCCCGACGAGGTCGATCGACCGGTCACCGTGATACTTCACGTCCTTCACGAGCCCGACCCCGAGCAGCACCACCAGGATGATCAGCGCCTCGAGTCCGAACGCGACGCGATAGGACCAGAACGTCGTGATGAAGCCGCCGAGGAGCGGCCCGACGGCGGCGGCGATCGCCGCCGACGCACCGACCAGTGCGTACACACGCTTCTGGTGCTCGCCGGCGAAGTTGCCGTGGATGAGCGACTGCATGGACGGGAGGAGGAGGGATGCCCCGATCCCGCCGATCAGCGCCCAGAAGATGATGACCGCGGTCAGGCTCGTGGCGAACGTCATCGCGACCGCGCCGACCGCGTACCCGCACAGCCCCAGGATGTAAGCCAGCTTGCGGCCGATGAGGTCGCCTGTCTTGCCGCCGATGAGGATGAACGCCGCCGAGACCAGCGCCTCCAGCGCGATCGCCCCCTGCACGCCGCTCGCCGTCGTACCGAGCTCCTGCACCACCGCCGATATCGAGACGTTCATGATCGAGGTGTCGACGACGAGCACGAACATCGCCATGGCGAGAAGGAGCGCGAGGCGCCCGTTGAAGGGCGCTGCAGCGGCAGAATCACCTGTCATGAACGAAGCAAACCACCGCGACGCTTCCGAGCGCTACGGTGAATCCGCACCAGCCGTTCAGCGAAGGGGTCCTCAGTGTCCGACATGAACTCTTCCGACACGCCCCCCGCCTCCCGGCTGCCCGATTTCGCCGGCACCACGCCGACCGACGCCATGGCCGCCGCGGTCGACGCGGACGGCCCGGCGCGCACGAGCGGACGCGCGGTGCTCGCGTGGGGGCTGTGGGACTGGGGGTCCGCAGCCTTCAATGCGGTCGTCACCACCTTCGTCTTCACCGTGTACCTCACCAGCGAGAGCTTCGGCGCCTCCGGGACGGTCGAAGCGCAGCTGGGCTGGGCGCTGGCGGGGGCCGGTCTTCTCATCGCGCTGCTCGCACCGGTCACCGGTCAGCGCTCCGACACGTCCGGCCGCCGCAAGCTCTGGCTCGCGGTGAACACGTACATCGTCGTGGCGATGACGGCGGCGATGGTGTTCGTCGCCCCCGACCCCGCGTACCTGTGGCTGGGCCTGCTCCTCGTCGCGGCGGGCAACATCTTCTTCGAGTTCGCCGGCGTCAACTACAACGCGATGCTCTCGCAGGTCTCGACACCGCGATCGATCGGCCGGGTGAGCGGCTTCGGCTGGGGAATGGGGTACGTCGGGGGCATCGTGCTGCTGCTGATCGTGTACTTCGGCTTCATCCAGGGACTGTTCGGCGTGCCTGACGAGGACGGCTGGCCGGTGCGCCTGGCGATGGTCGTCTCGGCGGTCTGGTTCGGCCTGTTCGCCCTGCCGGTGCTGCTCACGGTGCCGGAGTACCGCGGTGCCGGCGCACGGCGTGAGCGCATCGGCTTCTTCGCCTCCTACGCGCGGCTCGGGCGCGACATCGCGCGACTGTGGCGCGAGAGCCGCCACACCGTGTGGTTCCTGCTGGCCAGCGCGGTGTTCCGCGACGGTCTGGCCGGCGTCTTCACGTTCGGCGGTGTGCTCGCGGCATCCGTCTTCGGCTTCTCGGCGGGTGAGGTGATCATCTTCGCGATCGCGGCGAACGTCGTCGCCGGGGTCTCGACGATCGCCGTCGGCGCGCTCGACGACAAGCTCGGGGCCAAGCCGGTCATCGTCGCCGCGCTCATCGGACTGGTCGTGTCGGGCCTGCTCGTCTTCTTCCTCCACGACGGCGGGCAGATCGTGTTCTGGACCGCCGGCCTGGCGCTGTGCCTGTTCGTCGGGCCTGCTCAGTCGGCGTCCCGCACCTTCCTCGCCCGCATCATCCCGGCGGGCCGCGAGGGCGAGGTGTTCGGCCTCTATGCGACGACGGGCCGCGCGGTGTCCTTCCTCGCCCCGACGATGTTCGCGCTCTTCGTCGCCCTGTCAGGCGAGGCGTACTACGGCATCCTCGGCATCGTGCTCGTGCTGCTGGCCGGGCTCCTCCTCCTGCTGCCGGTGCGGGCGACCCCGCAGAAGATCGCGGACTGAGCGCGCGGCCTCGGCCGCGCTGAGAAGCGCTCGGGTCGCTCCGGGCACGTGGCCGTCACCGGCGGGCGTGCGGAGACGGTCACCCCGATCGGCTACCCTCGCTTTCGGTGACTCGTCACCGTGCGACGGGGGGTCGTCGCGCTGTCCTGCGCCACCTCGCCGACCCCGAAAGCAGCCGTGCCGACCCGCCCGACCTCGCACCTGCAGCGCCTGCGCGCCGAGCGGCTTCGCGCCGCGCGTCACCAGCGGGCGGTCGCGTACTGGTGCGTCATCCTCGCCCTGCTGGTGTCGCTGTGGATCGGCACGAGCGTCGTGCCCCCGGAGTGGCTGCGCACACCGGCACTGTTCGGGCACCTCGCGTCGGTGATCGTCGGCCTCGGCGCCGCCGTGCTGCTGGAGCTCAGCGGACTGCTCTGGATGCTGCGCCGCTCGGCGCTCGACGACGTGCGACGTGTCGAGCGGACCGTCACCGGGCTGGCCTGGCTGGGCATCGCAGGGCTGTTCGCGACGGGCGCCTTCCTGCAGCCCGACCTCTCTCAGCCGCTCACCGTCATCAAGATGAGCGCGGTGCTGCTGGCGGCGATGAACGGCGTGGCCATGACACGCCTGACCGACGAGCTCGCACGTCTCCCCGCGGGCGTTCGCTTCGGCGCACTCCCCCGCCGACTGCGCGTCTGGTGCGTCTGGAGCGCCCTCGTCTCGCAGGCGGCCTGGTGGACGGCCGTGCTGATCGGGATGCTGAACACCGCCTCTCGGTGATCTCCCGAGATTCTCGCGCTCGCCTCGCAACCGCACTCGGGTTAGGCTGTGGCCTTACCGGACTACCCGGCCGGTGACCCCCCGCCCGGCCTCACGGCCGCACCGACCTCTAGGATGCTCATGCGCGACCGCATGCGCGGCGACGAGGACGCGCCCGGACCTCGCCGCGGCCAGTCTTCGAATCCGGTGACCGCACCGATGCCCTCGGCGTCGCCGTCGACCCCCGCCCCCGTCTTCTCCACCGCTCCGGCCGCCCCGGCCGCGACCCCCTCCGCACCCTCCGCGTCGTCCGGAAACCGGGCGACCACCGCTTCGCCGAAGAAGCCGTCGGCGATCGAAGAACGGCGCGAACGCCGCCGCAGGCGTCGCCGCCAGCTGATGCTGTGGGGCACCGTCGCCGGCATCGTCGTGCTCGTCGGGTCGATCGGCTCGGTCTCGTACGCGATCGTCTCGAACCTCTCCGACTCCGAGCCCACCGCCGCCGAACCCGCTCCGCAGGCGCCGGCCGAGGTGGAGCTCATCGAGTTCCCGCAGGACGAGCCGGCCGCGACCGCCGGCGCAGAGCCGTGTGCGAGCGTCCGCGTGCTGTCGTCGTTCGAGAACGCCGAGATGGTCGAGAGTCTCGCGGCCGCGTACAACAGCCAGCCGCGCAACGTCGCCGGCTCGTGCGTCACCGTCACGACCACCAAGGACAAGTCCGGCGTCGCCGCCGCCGTGGTGGCGACGGGCTTCCCGAACCTCGCCGACGACCAGAAGCCCACGGTGTGGCTGCCCGACTCCTCGACGTGGGCCGATGTCGCCCAGGCGCAGGGTGCCACCAACCTCCGTGCGGAGGGCGCGAGCGTCGCGATCTCCGACATCGTCCTCGCGGTGCCCGAGCGGCTCGCCGAGACGATCGGGTGGGATGCCGAGTCGCCGAGCTGGTCCGAGATCTTCGAGGCCGCCGGCGACGCCGAGCTGTGGAGCGGTCTCGGGCACCCCGAGTGGGGCGCCTTCAAGCTCGGGAAGACGAGCCCTCTCGTGGCGACCTCGGGTGAGGCGGCGATGTTCGCCTCGTTCGGCACGGCGTCCGGCTCGGTGGCCGACCTCGCCGTCGCCGACGTGCAGAACACGACCGTCCAGGCGCAGGTGCACGAGAACGAGACCGCGACGAGCCACTACATGGCCACGCCCGAGCATTTCCTGTGGCACGCGCGCCAGGCCGAGGCGTCCGGTTCCGCCGCCGACTTCCTCTCGGCCGTCATCGTCGACGAGAAGTCGGTGTGGGACTACAACCGCGGCATCACCAGCCGCGACGGCATCAACCGCACGCAGGCGGAGCCCCCGGCCGAGCAGCTGGTGCCCATCTACCCGACCGACGGCTACTACTCCGCCGACAACCCCGTGATGCGACTGACCGGCCCGTGGATCGATCCCGTCGAGTCCGAGGCGGCCGCCGACTTCATCCGCTTCACGCACACCGCGCAGGGTCAGTCCGCCGTGCGCTCGGCCGGGTACCGCGATCTCAACCGCGCCCTCGACGAGGGCGTCGCCAAGGTGGGCCAGCTCGACGCGGCGCAGCGCGGCACCCTGGCCTTCCCGGGCGCCGACGTGGTCACGGCCGTCCAGGCCTCATTCCCGGAGGTGCGCAAGCGCGCGAACGTGCTGTTCCTGCTGGACGTGTCGGGATCGATGGACGAGCCGATCTCGGCGTCCGACACCAAGCTCACCCAGGCGCGCAAGGCCATCGAGGAGGCGCTCGGGCACTTCACGACCGGCGACGACGTGGGCCTGGCGGCGTTCGCGCAGGCGCCCGACGGCGCGATGGTGCCGGGCCTTGTCTCACCGGTCGCCGACATCGGCTCATCGCGCGACGCGTTCCTCGGCGCGCTCGGCGGCTTGACCTCCATGGGCGACACCCCGCTCTACCAGGCGGTCGACACGTTCGCGGCGCAGCAGGCGTCGGCCTGGTCGGCCGATCACATCAACGCCGTCGTGCTGCTGAGCGACGGCGAGAACGACGCCCCGAACGCGCCGACGATCAGCGCCGACGAGATGCTCGCGAACCTGAAGGACATGCACCACGCCACGCCGGTGCTGATCTTCACCCTCGCGTACGGTGCCGACGCCGACGTGGCGACGCTGCAGTCGATCTCGAGCGCGACGGGCGCGCACTACTACGACGCGACGGATCCCTCGAAGCTCGAGGCCGTGCTCGGAGACCTGGTCACGAGCTTCTAGGAGTTCGGCGGTGCCGGCCGATCCGCATCCGTCTTCGCGGAGGACCGGCCGTCATCCGCCGGGCTCCCGGCGGGCGGCACCGACGCCTGACCAGGCCGTCCCCGCAACCAGCGCGGCAGCTGCGGCCAGCGGACGCCGCGCTGATCGGGGCCCTCGACCTCGAGCCCGTAATAGTCGCCGATCCTCTCGACGAACGCGTCACGCCGCGCATGGTCGTACGCGGCCCGCTCGCGCCGGAATGCGACGATCGTCGACCAGCACATGAGGAGCATGACCACGCTGAAGGGCAGCGCGATCGTGATGGCCGCCGTCTGCAGGGCTGTCAGCCCGCCGGTGAGGAGGAGCGAGACCGCGAGCACCGCGGTCACCAGCGTGAAGAAGGTGCGGATCCACTTCGCCGGCTCCTGGTTGCCTCCGGTGGCGATCATGCCCATCACCAGCGCTCCCGAATCGGCCGACGTCACGAAGAAGATCGAGATCAGCACGATGATGCCGATCGTGAGCACCGTGCTTCCCGGGAAGTAGTCCACGAGCTGGAAGATCGCGCCTTCGAGGTCGACTGTCCCGTCGGGGAGGGTCATCGAGCCTGGGTCGCTGAGCTCGAGCGCCAGCGCGGAGCCGCCGAGCACCGCGAACCACAGGATCCCCATCATCGTCGGCACGATGATCACGCCGAGCACGAACTCGCGCACGGTGCGCCCCCGTGAGATGCGTGCGATGAAGATGCCGACGAACGGCGACCACGAGATCCACCAGCCCCAGTAGAACGACGTCCAGGATGCCTGCCACTCCTCGCCCGCCTGGCCCTGGAAGGCGCTGACGTTGAACGACAGTCCGATGTAGTTCTGGATGTAGCCCCCGATCGACTGCACCCACTCCCGCAGCAGGAACTCCGTCTGCCCGAAGACCAGGAGGTACAGCAGGAGCACGCCGGCCAGGATCAGGTTCGCCGACGACAGCCACTTCATGCCGCGGCCCACCCCGGACAGGACCGACATCAGCACGAACACCGTGATGATCCCGATGATGAGCACCTGCAGCCCCACCGTGGGCTCTCCGAGCCCGGCCGACTCGAGCCCGGAGCTGATCTGGAGCACGCCCAGGCCGAGCGAGGTCGCGACGCCGAAGAGCGTGCCGGCGAGGGCGACGATGTCGATCGCATGACCCCACGGGCCTTCGACGCGTTTGCGCCCGAGCACCGGCTCGAGGGTCCACCGGATCGAGACCGGCCGCCCGCGTCGGTGGATCGCGTAGGCGAGTCCCAGACCGACGACGACGTAGATCGCCCACGCCTGGACGCCCCAGTGAAGATAGGTCTGGGTCAGCGCCTGCTGGGCCAGCTGCTCCGGGGTGCCGCTCACACCCGGTCGCGGCGAGACGTAATGGCTGAGCGGTTCGCTGACGCCGTAGAAGACGAGGCCGATCCCCATCCCGGCGGCGAACAGCAGGGCGAACCACGCGCCGACCGAGAACTCCGGCTTCTCGTCGTCGCGGCCGAGCCTGATGTCTCCGAACCGCGAGAAGCCCATCACCAGCGCGAAGGCGACGAAGAAGGCGGCGATGAGCACGTAGTACCAGTTGAAGGCGTTCACGATGCTCGACTGGATCGCCGCGAAGAGCGCATCCGCCGCTCGCGGAGCGATGATCGCGAACGCGCTGAAGACCATCACCACGGCGGCTGCCGGCCAGAACACCCACCGCTGGATGCCGGCGCCGACGATCACGCGCTCGGACTCGCCCGGCAGCGTGCCGGCGCCGTGCTCGTCCTCATGGTCGGGCGGGACGGCGCCGGATGAGACGCGCCTGTCCGGTTCGTCGGTCACGCACCCACGCTATCCGCGTGACTCCCGAGCAGGTAGGCCTCACACGCCGGGCCACGAGTCGGCGAGCTTGGTCAGCAGCCGTGCCAGCTCGGCGCGCTCGGCGTCGGTGAAGGCGGCGAGCGCGGCGTCGATCGCCTCGCGCCGCTCGCCCCGGAAGCCGCGCACCAGCCGCGTTCCGGCATCCGTCAGCGCCACGCGGGTGCGACGAGCGTCGTCAGGGTCGGCCTCGCGGCGAGCCAGTTCGAGCTCGACCGCCTGCTGTACGAGTCGCGACGCGCGCGGCTGATCGACGCCGATCGCGTCGGCGATCTCGCCCACCGAGAGGGGGTGGGATGCCGCGGCCAGCGCCTCGAGCAATCGCATCCGTGCCGGCCCGCCGATGCGGCCGCCCGCGCCCCAGGGCGGGGGTCCGAAGCCCCCGGGCGGGCCGAAGCCCGGTCCGCCACGACCCCAGGGACCGCCGCGGCCTCCGCGGCCGGGGAAGCCGCGGGTGGGGTCTTCGCCGTGGGCGTGGTCCGAGTCGTGCGCGTGGCCCGCGTCCGTGTGGTCCGCGCCGTGGCCGCTGTGTCCGTGCCCGCCGTGCGGCCCACCGTGGCCGTGGGCGTGCGTGCCCGCACCGTGCGGGCCTTCGGCCCACGGCGGTCGCGGCATCCGTCGACCGCGCAGACGCGCGAGCGCAGCGGCGATGGCATCGGAAGGGTCGTCGGGTGCGGACGGCATGCGTCCAATTTACATGCGACTTGACATGGATTCGGAATCCATGTCACACTGCATGTACATGTACAACGACATATAGTTCGGCGGCCAGCCCGGTCGCCCGCGAAAGGACTTCCTCATGAACCACCTCGACGACAACGAAGAGAACAACGACAACACCGGCGGCGACCAGGCCGCCCGGCCCACCGAACCGCGCCCGCTCGGCTACTGGCTGCGCGCCGTCGACGCGCTCCTGACACGGGAGTTCGCCACGGCGCTCGAGGCAGAAGGCCTCACGCGACGGGACTGGATGCTGCTCAATGTGCTCGCGGGCGATGTCGACGCCCCCGAGCTCCGCGAGCGCCTCGCCCGCAAAGGCAAGCGCCTGCGCGGACTGGAGGAGCGCGGCTGGGTCCAGCAGAACGGCGACGGCACGTGGACCCTCACCGACCTCGGCACGAGCGAGAAGAAGCGCATCGGCGAGATCGTCGACGGCATCCGCGCCCGTGTCACCGCCGCCGTCGGCGACGACGAGGCTTACACCGCCCTCACCGGCTCGCTCGAGGCGATCGCCCGCGAGCTCGGCTGGGACGAGAGTGCGGCGGGCCGCAGACGCGGCTCCGGCCGTGGCTTCGGCCGCGGTCGCGGCTTCGGTCGCGGTCGTGGCGAGGGCTTCGGTCCCGGGTTCGGTCCCGGATTCCGCCCGGGCCACGGCGGGCCCGGCTTCGGCGGCCCTGGCTTCGGCGCCCCGCGCTTCGGCGGGCACCCGCACCCGTTCGACCCGGACCTTCACGACGCCTACGGAGACGCCCACGGCCACGGCCCCGGCGGTCACGCCCACGAGGCATGGGACGACGGATGCCGCGGCCACCACCCGCACGCCGCACACGGTCACCGCGACCACGGTGCGCACGGCCGCGGCGGCCACCACGGCAGCCACGACCAGCACGGCCACGGCGGACACCATGGGCGCGGCGGACACCACCGTCACGGCGGTCGCGGCTCGCAGCACGCCTACGAGCGCGGCTTCGACGCCGGGTTCGCGCGTGGCCGGGAGGCGGGCGCGGCCTGAGCCGCGGCATCCGTTCCCTCCCCGCACGCGCAGCCGCGGACCCGCAGCTGCGGACCCACCGGACGACACGCCGCGCCGATCACCTTCGGCGCGGCGTGTCTCTCATCGTCTCCGTACCAGCGGAGCCCCGCCCCGAGGCCGGCGAAGTCCGGACGTCGCACCGAGCGGCACAACCCCGTTCCAGGTTTCCCACCAATCCGGGCCCTCAAGCCTGCGAAGTCCGGACATCGCACCGACCGGCACAACCCCGGTCCAGGTTTCCCACCGATTCGGCCCCGAAGGGCTGCGAAGTCCGGACCCCGCCCCCGCCGAGAGCCCCCACCGAAACGCCCCGGGCGGCAGCACCGCACCGGGGCGACGTCACACGCGCGTCACACCGGCGAGGCACAATAGCCCCGTGACCGCCCCCGCACTCCTGGCCATCTCGCACGGCACCTCTTCGCCCGCGGGGCAGGCGGCGGTCGCGGCGCTGGTCGACGCCGTCGCGCGAGCGCTGCCCGACGTCGTCGTGCGGCTCGGGCATGTGGATGTGCAGCAGCCGGATGTCGCGGCATCCCTCGACTCCCTCCCCGAGGGAATGCCGGTCGTGATCGTGCCGCTCCTGCTGTCGGCGGGCTATCACGTTCGCGTCGACCTCATCGAGCAGACCGCGGGCCGCGACGGCGTGACGATCGCCCCGGCGCTGGGTCCCGATCCGCGGCTCGTCGACGCCCTGCTGGCGCGCCTCCAGCCGCTCGACCTCGCGCCCGGCGACGCCGTGGTGCTCGCGGTCGCCGGCTCGAGTGACGACCGGGCGAACGAGGACTGTCGTGAGATCGGACGGATGCTGGGGGCCCGGCTCGACCGCGAGGTCACCGTCGGCTTCCTCGCGGCCGCCGACCCGCGCCTCGACGTCGCCGTCACGCACACTTCCGCCCACGCCGAGCGCGTCGTCGTCGCCGACTACCTCATCGCTCCGGGCTACTTCCACGACCTCGCCGTCAGGCTCGCCGCCGGCGCCCCTGTCGCCGCGCCTCTGGTCGGCGACGACGAGCCGCCGGTCGCGCTCGTCGACATCGTCGCGGACCGCTACCGGGCCGCCGCCGGATTGTCGGACTGAGTCCACCAGTGGCCCACCTGCAACTGTGTGACGCCCCGTTACGCCGGTTAACGTCACTTGACGCTCGGATAGGTCGGCGGGCGACTCGCTTCTAACCTCACGGAATGGACTCGATAGGGTCCCGCCCGGGGGACGCCTCGGGGTCGACACCGGAGGCCACCGTGACCATCAGCGACACCGAACCGCGAGCCGCGGACGACCGCCCGCGCGCGGCCGTGCGCCCGCCGCGTGCGTCGTCGAAGCCCAACGGACAGTGGAAGATCGACGGCACGACCCCGCTCAACGGCAACGAGGAGTGGAAGCAGGTCGACAACGGTCTGAGCGTGCGCGAGCGCATCGAGAACACCTACTCGAAGGGCGGCTTCGCGTCCATCGACCCGACCGATCTGCACGGCCGGTTCCGCGTGTGGGGCCTCTACACCCAGCGCAAGCCCGGGATCGACGGCGGCCGCACCGCGACCCTCACGCCCGAAGAGCTCGAAGACGAGTTCTTCATGCTGCGGGTGCGCATCGACGGCGGCCAGCTGACCACCGAGCAGCTGCGCGTCGTCGCCGGCATCTCGACCGAGTTCGCCCGTGACACCGCCGACATCACCGACCGCCAGAACATCCAGCTGCACTGGATCCGCGTCGAGGACGTGCCCGAGATCTGGCGCCGCCTCGAGGCCGTGGGCCTGCAGACCACCGAGGCGTGCGGCGACGTCCCCCGCGTGATCCTCGGCTCCCCGGTCGCCGGCATCGCCGCCGACGAGCTCATCGACCCGACGCCGCAGATCCAGGAGATCACGTCGCGGTTCCTCCGCGACGAGACGCTCGCGAACCTTCCCCGCAAGTTCAAGTCCGCGATCACCGGCCACCCGAGCCAGGACGTCGTCCACGAGATCAACGACGTCGCCTTCGTCGCGGTCGAGCACCCCGAGCTGGGGATCGGCTACGACCTGTGGGTCGGCGGCGCCCTCTCGACGACACCGCGTCTGGGCGAGCGCCTGGGCACCTTCGTGCGCCCCGACCAGGTGGCCGACGCCTGGCACGGCGTGACCCAGATCTTCCGGGACTACGGCTACCGGCGCCTGCGCAACAAGGCGCGCCTGAAGTTCCTGCTCGCCGAGTGGGGCACCGAGAAGTTCCGTCAGGTGCTGCAGGACGAGTACCTCGGCTATGAGCTGCCCGACGGTCCTGCGCCCGCGCAGCCGAAGACCATCGGCGACCACGTCGGCGTGCACGAGCAGAAGGACGGCCGCTTCTACATCGGCGTCACGCCGATCGTGGGCCGCGTCTCGGGCCCGACGCTCGCCAAGCTCGCCGACGTCATCGAGGCGCACGGCTCGACCCGCCTGCGCACGACGCCGCACCAGAAGCTCGTGATCCTCGACGTGCCGGCCGAGAACGTGGAGCCGCTGATCGGCGAGCTCGACGCGCTCGGTCTGCAGGCGCGTCCGAGCCTCATCCGCCGCGGCACCATCGCGTGCACCGGCATCGAGTTCTGCAAGCTCGCGATCGTCGAGACGAAGGTCAACGCGACCGCGGCGGTGCTCGACCTCGAGGAGCGTCTCAAGGGCTTCGAGCTGCCGCATCCGATCTCCCTCCACGTCAACGGGTGCCCGAACTCGTGCGCGCGCATCCAGACCGCCGACATCGGGCTCAAGGGCCAGCTCGTCACCATCGACGGCGAGCAGGTGCCGGGCTACCAGGTGCACCTCGGCGGCGGCCTCGCCTCGCAGGACCGCGACGAGCCCGGCCTCGGCCGCACCGTCCGCGGCCTGAAGGTCGCGGCCGACGGCATCGCCGATTACGTCGAGCGCGTCGTGACCCGCTTCCTCGCCGACCGCGAGGCCGACGAGACCTTCGCCCAGTGGGCGCACCGCGCCGAAGAGGAGGCGCTCCAGTGACCGTCTCGCTGGCACCCCGCGTCGCCGTCAAGCGCACGCGCGAAGAGCTCCGCGCCCTCGCCGAGCAGGGCAACCTCGAGCTCGGCAGCCTCACCGAGCACGAGGCATCCGCTGCCGACGTGGTCGCGTGGGTCGCGCGCAATTTCGGAACGGATGCCGCAGCCGTCGCCTGCTCGATGGCCGATGCCGCGCTGCCCCACCTCGTCGCCGAGCAGCTGCCGGGCGTCGACGTGCTGTTCCTCGACACCGGCTACCACTTCACCGAGACGTACGCGACACGCGACGAAGTGCAGCGGGCGCTGGACGTGCGGATCGTCGACATCACGCCCGACCAGACGGTCGCGGAGCAGGACGCCGAGTTCGGCGCGAAGCTCTTCGAGCGCGACGCGAGCCTGTGCTGCGCACGCCGCAAGGTCGCTCCCCTGCAGGACGCGCTCGGCGGGTACGAGGTGTGGTTCACGGGGGTGCGCCGCGACGAAGCGCCCACCCGCACGAACACGCCGCTCGTGACGTGGGATGAGCGCAACGGCCTCGTCAAGGTCAACCCGGTCGCCGCGTGGAGCTTCGACGACGTGCTCGAGTACGCGGCCGCGCACAAGGCTCCGGTGAACCTCCTGGTCGGGTTCGGCTACCCCTCGATCGGCTGCGAGCCGTGCACGAGGCCGGTCGCCGCCGGCGAAGACCCCCGATCCGGCCGCTGGGCCGGCTCCTCGAAGACCGAATGCGGGCTCCACGAATGACCGGTACGATCGCCGCCCCCACCGCGCTCTCGACCCTCGACCTGCTCGAGGCCGAGGCCATCCACGTCATCCGCGAGGTCGTCGCCGAGTTCGAGCGGCCCGTGCTGCTGTTCTCGGGCGGCAAGGACTCCGTCGTCGTGCTGCACCTGGCGACCAAGGCGTTCGCGCCGGGCAGGGTGCCGTTCCCGGTGCTGCACGTCGACACCGGCCACAACTTCCCCGAGGTCATCGCCTTCCGCGACGAGACCGTCGAGCGCCTCGGCATCCGTCTCGAGGTCGCCCGCGTGCAGGACTACATCGACGACGGCCGCCTGCAGGAGCGCGCCGACGGCACCCGCAACCCGCTGCAGACGCTGCCGCTCCTCGACGCGATCGCCGCCGGCCGCCACGACGCCGTCTTCGGCGGGGCGCGCCGCGACGAAGACAAGGCGCGCGCCAAGGAGCGCATCATCTCGCTGCGCGACGAGTTCGGCCAGTGGGACCCGCGCAACCAGCGCCCGGAGCTGTGGAGCCTGTACAACGGCCGCCACACGCCTGGCCAGCACGTGCGCGCGTTCCCGATCTCGAACTGGACCGAGCTCGACGTCTGGCGCTACATCGAGCGCGAGGGCATCGCGCTGCCGCCGCTGTACTTCGCGCACGAGCGCGACGTCTACGCCCGAGACGGCATGTGGCGCCCGGTCGGGCCGTTCTCGCCGCCGCGCGAGAACGAGACGATCGAGCGCCGCACGGTGCGCTACCGCACGGTCGGCGACATGAGCTGCACCGGAGCAGTGGAATCGGATGCCGCGGACCTGGCCGCGATCGTCGCCGAGGTCGCCGTCTCCACCCTCACCGAGCGCGGTGCGACCCGCGCCGACGACCGCCTCAGCGAGGCGGCCATGGAGGACCGCAAGAAGGACGGGTACTTCTGATGACCGCGACGCTCACCGCCCAGCCCACGCTGTTCCGCTTCGCGACGGCGGGCTCGGTCGACGACGGCAAGTCGACGCTCGTCGGCCGCCTGCTGCACGACTCGAAGGCGATCCTCGCCGACCAGCTCGAGCAGGTCGCCCGCACGTCGGCCGATCGCGGCTTCGCGCACGGCGACTTCGACTTCGCCCTCCTCACCGACGGCCTGCGCGCCGAGCGCGAGCAGGGGATCACGATCGACGTCGCGTACCGCTACTTCTCGACCGGTGCACGGTCGTTCATCCTGGCCGACTGCCCGGGCCACGTGCAGTACACGCGCAACATGGTCACCGGTGCGACGACGGCGGACGCGGTGGTCGTCCTCGTCGACGCGCGCAAGGGCGTCGTGGAGCAGACGAAGCGCCACCTCGCCGTCGTCGCGCTGCTGCGCGTCCCGCACGTGATCGTCGCGGTCAACAAGATCGACCTCGTCGGCTTCTCGCAGGAGACGTTCGCCGACGTCACGGCGCAGGCCGAGCGCGTCGCGACCGAGCTCGGCATCGACGACCTCCACGTCATCCCGGTGTCGGCACTCGAGGGCGACAACATCGTCGACCGCTCCGAGCGCACGCCCTGGTACGAGGGGCCTGCACTCCTCGAGCTCCTGGAGACGCTGCCCGCGGCCGACGACGCCGAGCGCGCGCTGGAACCGCTGCGCCTTCCGGTGCAGCTCGTGCTCCGCCCGCAGGGCGGTCTGGCGCCCGGCATCGCCGAGGCGGAGGCCGAGCAGCTGCGCGACTACCGCGCCGTCGCGGGCCGCATCTCCAGCGGCGTCGTGCGCGTCGGCGACCGGGTGGAGATCTTCCCGGCGGGCCGCGCGACCACGGTCACCGGCATCCGCTCGGCCGGCACCGCGGTCGAAGAGGCGACCGCCGCGCAGTCCGTCTCGCTCGAGTTCGCCGACGACATCGACACCGCCCGCGGTGCCCTCGTCGTCGCGGCGGGCTCGCTGCCGGCTGCCCGTCGCGAGTTCGACGCCGAGCTGTTCCAGCTCGACGCGCGGGCATTGACCCCCGGCATCCGCGTCCTCGTCAAGCACGGCACCGCGACCGTGCAGGCGATCGTCGCGCAGATCGAGTCGCGCTACGACCTCGACGCGCTCACCCACGAGCCGGCGCAGACGCTCGAGACCAACGACATCGGCCGCGTACGCCTACGGGTGGCCGCCGACCTGCCGCTGGAGCCGTACGCCATCAGCCGCCACGGGGGCTCGTTCCTCGTGATCCATCCGTCCGACGGCGCGACGCTCGCCGCCGGCATCGTCCGCGACTGAACCGTCGCGGGCAGCACCACCCACCCAGCAACACCGAACCTAAGGAGGCGACACCGTGAACAAGATCCGCACCGCGACAGCACTCACAACCCTGGGACTCGTGGCTGCCATGATGGCCGGCTGCGCCTCCGCGGCGGCGACCTCGGGCGACGCCTCGGCCGACGGCGACACCGCTTCGGTGAGCGAGCTGCGCCTGGGCTACTTCGCGAACGTCACCCACGCGCCGGCGCTCGTCGGGCTCGAGGAGGGCCTGTTCGCCGACGCGCTGGGCGACGTCGACGTGACCACGCAGGTCTTCAACGCCGGCCCCGCAGCCATCGAGGCGCTCTCGGCCGGCGCGATCGACGCGACCTACATCGGCCCCAACCCGTCGATCAACACCTTCATCCAGTCCGGCGGCGAGTCGGCGCGCATCATCGCGGGCGCCGCGACCGGCGGCGCGGCGCTGGTGGTCCGCGAGGGCATCGACGACCCGGCCGACCTCGAGGGCACCACGATCGCAACGCCGCAGCTGGGCAACACCCAGGACGTGTCGGCGCGGGTGTGGCTTGCCGACCAGGGCTTCGAGACCGACACCTCCGGCGGCGGCGACGTGCAGATCACGCCGACCGAGAACGCCCAGACGCTGACGCTCTTCCAGGACGGCCAGCTCGACGGCGCGTGGCTGCCCGAGCCGTGGGTCTCGCGCCTGATCGTCGACGCCGGCGCCCACGTGCTGCAGGACGAGGCCGACCTCTGGGAGGACGGCGAGTTCCCCACGACCGTGCTGCTCGTGCGCAAGGAGTTCCTCGACGAGCACCCCGACGTCGTCGCCGACCTGCTGAAGGGCCACGACGCGGCCGTGCAGTGGATCGCCGACAACGCCGCGGAGGCGCCGGCGGTCATCAACGGCGCGATCGAGAAGGAGACCGGCAAGCCGCTGGCGGATGCCGTCATCCAGCGCGCGCTCGAGCACGTCACGTTCTCGGTCGACCCGCACGCCGACACCTTCCAGACGCTCGTCGAGAACGGCATCGAAGCCGGCACGCAGAAGGAGGGCTCGATCGAGGGCCTGTTCGACCTGCGCCTGCTCAACGAGCAGCTCGAGACCGCGGGCGCAGAGCCCGTCTCGGCGGCAGGACTCGGCGAGGACTGAACATGAACACCGCAGCGGGCCGAAAGGCAGCTACCGCGCCGGCATCCGCCTCCGGGGCCGCGCGCGCGGCCTCGGGGGCGGGCGCGTCCGCTTCCGCGGGCCCGACCAACCCGCTCGCGCCGAGCTTCGACAGCGTCACGCCCGTCGCCGTCCCCGCACCCGCGCCGGCGCCCGCCGTCCGCATCGACGGGGTGTCCAAGCGGTTCGGCTCCGGTCCGATCGTGCTCGACGACGTGTCGCTCGACATCGCGCCCGGAGAGTTCGTGTGCCTCCTGGGTGCGTCGGGATGCGGCAAGTCGACGCTCCTCAACCTCATCGCGGGGCTGGAGCGCCCGAGTGCCGGCCGCATCCAGACGCCCGACGAGGGCTCGGCGGTCATGTTCCAGGAGTCGGCGCTCATGCCCTGGCTCACGGCCCGCAAGAACGTCGAGCTCGCGCTGCGGCTGCGGGGCGTCCCCCGCGGCGAGCGCCGCGACAAGGCGCTGGCCCTGCTCGACACCGTGAATCTGGCGGATGCCGCCGAGAAGCGTCCGCACGAGCTGTCGGGCGGCATGCGGCAGCGCGTCGCGCTGGCCCGTGCGCTGGCGCAGGACCGGCCCGTGCTGCTGATGGACGAGCCGTTCGCCGCGCTGGATGCCATCACCCGCGATCTCCTGCACGAGGAGCTCGAGCGGGTGTGGCGTGCGACCGGACGCACCATCGTCTTCGTCACCCACAACGTTCGCGAGGCCGCGCGCCTCGGCCAGCGCGTCGTGCTCATGGGCAGCCGGCCGGGCCGGATCGTGCAGCAGTGGAAGATCGGCAAGACCACAGGCCGCCGCATCGAGTCGCCCGAGGTCGCCGCCCTCTCGGTGGAGATCACCGAAGAGCTGCGGAAGGAGATCCGCCGCAATGCCGGATGACAGCGCCCTTCGACACGCTCCGGGACCCGGAGCAGCGGTTGCCGAGCGTGTCGAAGCACATACCGACGACCTCCGCTCGCTCGAGGCCGGGCTCGACAGCCTCCAGACCGACGCCGGCGACCGCACCGGCCGCTGGCGCCGCATCACCGCGAGCGTCGTGCCGCCGATCGTCTTCCTGATCCTCCTGATCGTCGCGTGGCAGCTGTACGTCGTCATCGCCGAGCCCCGGCCCGACAAGGTGCCGAGCCCCGTCGACGTGTGGAACGCCCTCGGCCTCGCGTGGGACACCGGCCGGTTGCAGGAGGCCGTCGCGACCAGCCTCGAACGCGGCATCGCCGGCTTCCTCATAGCGATCGTCGTCGGCACGCCGATCGGCCTGCTGCTGGCGGAGGTGCGTCCCATCCGCCGCGCGGTCGGTCCGATCATCTCCGGACTGCAGGTGCTGCCGTCCGTGGCATGGGTGCCCGCGGCGATCATCTGGTTCGGCCTGTCGGACGCGACCGTCTACTTCGTCATCCTCATGGGCGCCATCCCGTCGATCGTCAACGGCCTGATCGCCGGCATCGACCAGGTGCCGCCGCAGCTGCGGCGCGTCGGAACGGTGCTCGGCGCCTCGCGCTGGCAGCTGGCCACCTCGGTGATCCTGCCTGCAGCCCTTCCCGGCTACCTGGCCGGCCTCAAGCAGGGCTGGGCGTTCTCGTGGCGCTCGCTCATGGCGGCCGAGATCATCGCGACCGGCGGCTCGATCGGGTTCGGCCTGGGCTCGATGCTGCAGCAGTCGCGGGAGCTCGCCGACCTGGCCGGCGTGCTGGCGACGATCATCCTGATCCTCGCGATCGGGATCCTCATCGAACTCGTCTTCTTCGGGCCGCTGGAGCGACGGATGCTGAAGCGCCGCGGCCTGCTCATCACCGGAGGTGCCCGATGACCGCCCTTCGACAGGCTCAGGGACCGGAATCGACGCCCACCGGCAAGGTATGGCTCGTCGGTGCAGGACCCGGTGATGCGGGCCTGCTCACCATCAAGGGCCTGCGCGCCCTGGAGGCCGCCGACGTCATCGTCGCCGACCGGCTCGGCGCCCGTGCTGTGCTCGACGGCCTGGCCGCCGACGGCGTGGAGCTGCGCGCCGAGGTCGTGGACGTGGGCAAGCTCCCCGGGCACCACGCCGTGCCGCAGGACGCCATCAACGCGCTGCTCGTCCAGCTCGCCCACGACGGCAGGACCGTCGTGCGGCTCAAGGGCGGCGACCCCTACGTCTTCGGCCGCGGAGGCGAAGAGCTTCACGCGTGCCAGGAGGCCGGTGTGGCAGTCGAGGTCGTGCCCGGCATCACCAGCGCGATCTCGGTGCCCGCGATCGCCGGCATCCCGCTCACCCACCGCGGAGTCGCCACCGCCTTCACCGTCGCGACCGCGCACGACCAGATCGAGTCGCTCGGCGGCGGGCGCGACCACACCGTCGTCCTGCTCATGGGCATCGGCACCCTCGCGAACTCCGCGATCACGCTGGCCCGCGGCGCGCGCGGCGCCGACTGCCCCGTCGCCGTGGTGGAAGACGGCTACGGGCCCCGCCAGCGGGTCACGGTCGGCACACTCGCGACCATCGCGCACCAGGCCGCCGAGCGAGGCATCCGCTCCCCCGCCGTCGTGGTCGTCGGCGACGTCGTCAGGCTCAGCCCGTACGCGCCCGTCGAATTCGCGACCCTCGATCTCTCCCAGTACGACCCCCTCGCTGCTCCCGAGCGCAGCCGGCGCGCCTGACGGCCGCGCCCTCGCTCACCCTGACCCGAAAGAGACCACTGTGACTTCTTCGAGCCTCCAGAACCTCCGCGTCGCGATCGTCGGCGCCGGTCCCGCCGGCATCTACGCGGGCAACATCCTGACGAACTCCGTCGTCGATGCGGGCGGCACGGTGGCGATCGACCTGTTCGAGTCGCTGCCGGCGCCCTACGGCCTGATCCGCTACGGCGTCGCGCCCGACCACCCCCGCATCAAGGGCATCGTCAACTCGCTGCACGAGATGCTGGATGCCGGCACCACCCGGTTCATCGGCAACGTCGAGGTCGGCCGCGACATCTCGATCGACGAGCTGCAGGAGCGCTACGACGCCGTGATCCTCGCCACCGGCGCGATCCGCGACGCGGCGCTGGACATCCCCGGCATCGACCTGCCGGGCTCCTACGGCGCCGCCGACTTCGTCGCGTGGTTCGACGGCCACCCCGACGTGCCCACCGAGTGGACACTCGACCAGCGCGAGGTCGCCGTCATCGGCAACGGCAACGTCGCGCTCGACGTCGCCCGCGTTCTCGCGAAGCACGCCGTCGACCTGCGTTCGACCGAGATCGCCGACAACGTGCTCGCGGGCCTCGAGGCCTCTGCCGTGACGGACGTGCACGTCTTCGGCCGCCGGGGCCCCCAGGACATCAAGTTCACGCCCATCGAGCTGCGCGAGCTGGGCGAGGTGCCGAACGTCGACATCGTGGTGCACGACGAGGACTTCGCCCACCTCGAGGACTTCACGCCGGCCAACAACCAGCTGAAGGTCATGCTGCGCATCCTCGAGAGCTGGCGCACGCGTGAGTCGACCGGCGCGAGCCGGCGCCTGCACCTGCACTTCTACCACTCGCCCGTCGAGGTGCTCGGCGACGGCCGCGTGGAGGGCATCCGCTTCGAGCGCACCGAGCCGGTGGGCGACGGCCGCGTCGCGGGCACCGGCGAGTTCCGCGAGATCGCCGTGCAGCAGGTCTACCGCGCCGTCGGCTACTACGGCACGCCGGTCATCGGCGCGCCGTTCGACGAGAAGGCCGGCGTCGTCTCGAACGTCGAAGGACGGGTGACGGACACTTCGGCTCGTTCCTCGCTCAGTGCGAGTGCCGCTTCGACCACCGGCGACGCCGACGCTCCGGTGGTCGCCGGGCTCTACGCCACCGGCTGGATCAAGCGCGGACCGGTGGGGCTCATCGGCCACACGAAGTCCGACGCGATGGAGACCATTGCGCACCTCGTGACCGACGTCGAGGCCGGTCGCCTCTCGGCCCCGACCGTCGAGGGCGACGTGCTCGACGTGCTCGACGAGCGCGAGGTCGCGTACACGACGTGGGACGGCTGGCTCGCGCTCGACGCGCACGAGCGCTCGCTCGGCGCCGAGCACCTCCACACCCGCGAGCGCGTGAAGGTCGTGCCGCGCGACGAGCAGGTGGGGATCTCACGGGGAGCTCTCGTCCGGTGACGTACGTGATCGCACTGCCGTGCGTCGATGTGAAGGACCGCGCCTGCATCGACGAGTGCCCGGTGGACTGCATCTACGAGGGTGAGCGGTCGCTGTACATCCACCCCGACGAGTGCGTGGACTGCGGCGCCTGCGAACCGGTGTGCCCGGTCGAGGCGATCTACTACGAAGACGACCTGCCCGACGAGTGGCAGGACTACTACAAGGCCAACGTCGAGTTCTTCGACGACATCGGATCCCCCGGCGGCGCCGCGAAGACCGGCGTCATCGCGAAGGACCACCCGGTCATCGCGGCGCTACCTCCCCAAGGAGACGGGCATGACTGATCTCGCTCCCACCAGTCCCTCGACCGAGGTCGACGTCGTCATCATCGGCGGCGGACCGGCCGGGCTCTCGGCGGCGCTGAACCTCGGCCGCGCCCGTGCGTCGGTCGTCGTCGTGGACGCGGGGCGCCCTCGCAACGCCGCCACGCTGCGCTCCCACGGCTTCCTGACGCGCGACGGCGTCCCGCCGCTGGAGCTGCGCAAGCTCGCCCGCGCGGAACTGGCGGCCTACCCGAACGTGCGGATCCTCGACCGCACGGTCGTGACGGCGCTGCAGGAGCGCGACTGCGGCGACGGCCGACGCTTCCTGGCGGCGCTGAACGGCCGTGGCAACGGGATCCCCCCGGCCGTGTCCGCGCGGTCGGTCATCGTCGCGACCGGGCTGCGCGAGACCCTCCCCGAGGTCCCGAGCCTGCGCGCCTTCTACGGCATGACCGTCTTCAGCTGCGCCGCGTGCGACGCCTGGGAGCTGCAGGACCGCCCGCTCGCGCTCATCGGCGAGACGCCGGATCTCGCCGACCGCGCCCGGCTGATCGCCCGCTGGACCGACCGCCTCACGGTCTTCACCAACGGCTCCGACGCCGTGGACACCGTCGAAGAGGCCGAGCTCGCGGCATCCGGGATCATCGTCGAACGCCGCGTCATCGACGACCTCGAAGGCGACCGCGGCACCGTCTCGGCGGTGCGCCTGCAGGATGGCACGCGGGTCGAGATCGACGGGGGCTTCGTGCGGCCGCAATGGCATCCGGCGCTCGACTTCGTCTCGGGGATCGCGCTCGAGCGCGACGGGTTCGGCAACCTGGTCACCGATCGCTCCGGGCGCACGTCGGTGCCGGGGCTGTATGCCGCCGGGGATGCCGCGTCGCCCGGTCCGCAGCAGCTCATCGTGGCCGCGGGCCAGGGCGCCCGCGCGGCCGCCGTGCTGGTGCACGACCTGGTCGGCGTCCGCACCGCACACTGATCGCCGCCCCACCGCGGGTCGCGCAGTGTCACGCGGCGTGCGGGCGCTGTCAAGCCCGGGAGGCGCAGGCGGGTGACGAGCCTACGGTGACCGGACCGACATCTCCGGAGGCGCCATCATGAGCGACAACCCCACTCCCATCGAGCTGCAGAAGTACCTCGGCGGCGTCGACTACCCGGCCAGCAGAGAAGACCTCGTCGCGGCCGCCCGGCGAGGCGGCGCGCCGGACGACCTCGTCGCGGCGCTGGAGAACTCCGGATCCGACTCCTTCGACAGCCCGACAGACGTCAGCCAGGCCGTCGCCGGCGGCTGAACCCGACCGGTCCCCGGCCGGGCTCTCCCATCGGTCCGGCCGGGGGCTCTCAATCCTCGGTGTGCCCGGCCACCTGCCACGCCGCGCGCCCGGGAGCGAGCATGTCGCGCACCTGGGCCTCGTGCGTGGTCGCGGGCGTCACCGTGTCGGGCCACGACTCGATCTGCTGCTCGGCCCAGTCGGCCCAAGCGACGACGTGATCGTAGTGGCCGATCATGAACGTGTTGGCGAGCGCGAACAGGTGCCGCCGCTCCGGGAAGGTGCCGCCGGTGGCGCTGATGAAGGCGGCGTACCGCGCGAACATCTCGCGGTTGGCGAGAGCCTGCTCCCGCGTCTGGGCGAGCGTGCGCCGCAGATCCTCGATCGACCCCTGGTCGGAGAAGAGCACCCGCACCATCCCCTCGAACTCGAGCGTGGGCGCGCGCACCGGCGTGCTCAGCCAGGACGCGAGCGCCTCGCGTCCAGACGAAGTGATCGAGTAGACGGTGCGCGCGCGCTTTCCGGTGTGCTCCTGGCGCGTGTCGACGTAGCCCGCCTCGTGCAGGCGGCCGAGCACGGCGTAGCGGCCGCGATCGGCGGACGGCCACAGCTCGCTGACGCCGCGGCCGAGCTGCTCTGCGAGCTGGTACGCCGACCAGTCGCCCGCGGCCAGCAGACCGAGGGTGAGGTAGCCCGTGGTGGAGAGTTCACGGTCGGGCACGGCGTGCTCCCTGCTGATCGGATCGGGGGGCGATCGAGGAACGAGAAAGGGTATCCCGCGGGGTCATTTCGACCCTATACTGCAGATTGCAGTAACGTCGGCACGGCCCGCACAGTGGGGGTACGGACCGCGACCGTGGTGGATCCCGCGTGGGGACGTGGATCCGCGCGCGCGGCGGGCGAACCAAGATCGCCCGCCGCGCTCTTCTTCTGGCGACCCGGCCATCGCCCGGGGTCGAAGGCGGCGGGCCGCTCCGTGCGGCAGGATGGCATCGATGTCAACGCCGACCGACTCTCCGCTCGATGAGCTTCGCGCCCTGCGCGAGCGCGCGTACGGGCGCGACGCCGATATCCACGACGACCCCGCGGCGCTCGCGCGGCTGCACGAGCTCGAGGCGCTGACCGCGGCCTCGAAGATCGATGCGACCGGCGCCTCGCCCGCGGGCGAGGCGCCGGTCGAGAGGGCAGCGGGTGGCGCACGGCGGTCGTCCATCGCAGCAGCCGCACCGTCCGCGCGCCCCGAGCCTGTCGCCGGTGACGCCCGGCCGATCGGCCCGGCCGCCGGACGGCGAGCGGATGCCGCGCCCGCCGCCCTCTCCGATCCGCGAGGTCTCGACGGATCGTCGTACGGCGACCCCGCGGCGGCTGCCGGTGGTGGCGGCGCTCCGGCGACGGCCTCCGGCGACGCGTCGCCCCGGGTGGAGGAACCCGGCACGGCGGCGGACAAGGCCGGAACCGAGGCCGAGCCGGAGGCACCGGAGCCGGCGAAGCGGTGGTGGCGTCGCAGGATCCCGATGCTCTGGGCCGCCGTCGCGGTCGTGGGCGCTCTGTTCGTCGGCGTCGGGCTGACCCTCGCGGTGCAGGGACTGCAGGCCGGCCGGGTCGCCGTACTGCACCAGGATCCGGACGGCGCCTGGCCCGACGACTTCTTCGGGCCGCGCCCCGCGGAGGGGCGCGTCTTCGAGGAGTTCCACGGCCTGTCGGTGCTCGTCTTCCCGCAGGTGATGGGCCCGGCCGGCTCCCAGACGTGCGTCTACGTGGTCACCGACACCAACGGCTTCGGCACGGGCAACTGCGGAGCGGGTTCGTTCCCGCCGGTCGCGAACATGGTCGTCGCGGCCGACGCGCCCGAGGCCCTGCTCGAGCGCTTCCCGGAGGGTACGGCGCTGCAGTTCGTGGTCGACGGCGAGCAGGTGCTCATCTACGCCCGCGAGCCCGGCATCGTGCAGCCGACGCCCTAGGGTCCGGCTCCCGGCGGACGCCGACATCCGCACGATCGGCGCCGATCCTCCTCACGTCCCAGATGAGCCTTTCGTGAGAAGGCTGAGTAAACGCTTCCCTCGCACCACGTGCGTGGGATGGCATGTACGCGAGACCTCCATGCATCGGCATGTACGGGGGACCGTCGATACAGAACTGGAGACAACGTGCGAAGAGCAAGAAGAATCACCGTCGCTGCGCTGACGAGCGCCATCCTGGTCGGCACGGCGGGCATCGTCGCCGCGCCCGCCGCCCAGGCCATTCCCGTGCAGTCCCACTGCGGCACGGAGTCCGCCGGCAACCGCTCGGCGTTCGTGACCCATGACCAGCTCACCAGGCAGCTGGAGCAGATCGAGCGCACGACGGGCGGGGCCGTCGACGTCTCGGTCGCCGGGTACAGCAATGAGGGTCGCGAGATCTACCAGGCCCGCGTCGGCACCGGCGACACGGTGATCCTGGTGCAGTCGCAGATCCACGGCAACGAGAACCACGGCACCGAGGCCCTGCTGTCGCTGCTCAAGGAGTTCGGCGGGAACACGGCCGAGGCGCAGGAGATCCGCGAGAACGTCACGATCGTCGCGATCCCTCGCCTCAACGTCGACGGCGGCGAGGCCGACACGCGGCAGAACCAGATGAGCTGGGACGACGTCGTGGCGGACTTCCCGCAGCTGGCGGGCGTCGCGCCGGCGTGGAACTACAACACGCGCGTGCCGGGCTTCGACGTCAACCGGGACTTCAACCCCGACCTGTCGTACGTGCCGCAGCCGGCGGACTTCCCGGGCAACAGCGCCGACACCGGCTGGTTCATCACGCCGGAAGCGCAAACCGTGCGCGACGTGTACGCGGGCCTGGAGAGCGAGTTCGGCATCGTCGACTACTTCGTCGACCTGCACAACCAGTGGCCGTGCTACGCCCAGGAAGGCACCGGCGACATGTCGCCGCTGTCGATCTCGGCGCGGTTCATCGCCGACCCGTCCGAGTTCGGCGACTGGCCGAACTTCGACTACGACGCCTCGCGGCGCGCCAACGTCGCGGTGTACGACGCTCTTCAGGGCCAGGGTCAGTCGGCATTCGGCGACCTGACGCTCTACCCGCAGGACACCAACCTTCCCGGCACCGCGCTGGGTTCGTTCGCCCTCCGCGGCAGCGCCACCGTGCTGTTCGAGACCTCGAGCAACACGCAGTCCGACGGGCAGAAGCGCAACGGGTTCCTGACGAAGCAGGTCGAGATCGGGCTCAAGGGCCTGATCACGGCGGTGGCGGACGGCTCGATCGAGTCGCTCGACCCCGAGGCCTACGAGGAGATCCCCGAGCGCATCTACCTTCCGGCCGACTGACGAACGACGGCAGGTGAAACGGGTCGTCCGGGCTGGTCCCGGGCGACCCGTTTCACGTCAGGAGAACCGGCATCCACCCGTGGTGCGCGGTCCGACGAGCTCGTCAGGCGCCTCGGCTCCCGGCATCCGTCGCCCCCACGTCGGTGCGGTGGAAGTTCTGGAACGAACGGGATGCCGTGGGCCCGCGCTGACCCTGATACCGGTTGCCGTACGCACCGGCGCCGTACGGGCTCTCGGCCGGGGAGGTGAGGCGGAAGTAGCAGACCTGGCCGATCTTCATTCCCGGCCACAGCTTGATGGGCAGCGTCGCCACGTTCGAGAGCTCGAGGGTGACGTGACCCGTGAATCCCGGGTCGATGAACCCAGCGGTCGAGTGGGTGAGCAAGCCGAGCCGGCCGAGCGAGGACTTGCCCTCGAGGCGGGCGGCGATGTCGTCGGGCAAGGTGATCTGCTCGAAGGTCGACCCCAGCGCGAATTCGCCGGGGTGCAGGATGAACGGCTCCTCCGGGTCGACCTCGATGAGCCGCGTGAGCTCGGGCTGGTCCTCGGCGGGATCGATGAAGGGGTACTTGTGGTTGTCGAACAGCCGGAAGTACCGGTCGAGCCGCACGTCGACGCTCGAGGGCTGCACCATCGTGGGATCCCACGGGTCGAGCGCGAGGCGCCCCGCGTCGATCTCGAGCCGGATGTCGCGGTCACTCAGCAGCACGGAGCCAGCCTATCCGGAGGGTGCTGTTATGCTGGCCGGGCGCCGTAACAGGCGTTCGAACGCCGGGATGCCGGCGTCCGGGGCTGTAGTTCAATGGCAGAACTTCTGCTTCCCAAGCAGACAGCGCGGGTTCGATTCCCGTCAGCCCCTCCATGTCTCCCGCCATCGCCGCCCACGAGTACTCGCCCTGGGATTTCTGGAGCGAGGCCACCCCGGCGGAGCGTGACGCGCAGCTCGCCCTCCAGCGGACGGTCGTCGGCGGCCGCCCCGGTCACGAGCTCGGCGAGCAGTGCTTCATCTCGGAGCTCGCCTCGATCGACAACGACACCCTCCGTCTCGGCGACCGCACGTATGTCGCGGCGGGCGCGTATCTGACCGGAGACCTCGATGCCGGCGCCGACTGCAGCATCAACCCGTACACCGTGATCCGTGGCCGCGTGCGCATGGGCGACGGCGTGCGCATCGGCGCCCACACGTCGATCCTGGGCTTCAACCACTCGATGGAGTCGGGCACCCCCGTCTTCCGTCAGCCCCTCACCTCTAAGGGCATCGAGATCGGCGACGACGTGTGGATCGGCTCGCACGTGGTGATCCTCGACGGCATCCGCGTCGGCTCGCACTCGGTGCTCGCGGCGAGCGCGGTCGTGACGAAGGACGTGCCCGACGGAGCCGTCGTGGGCGGGAACCCCGCGCGATTCATCCGCTGGCGCGTCGAACCGGACGACACCGGCATCGCCCCGGACGCGGCCGCCGACGCCGCGGCGCGTGGCGCGACGGGTGCGGATGCGCCGGGTGCGGGGTCGGGCCCGGTGCTGGCGGGAGCCGAAGACGAGCGGGCGGGGACGGATGCCGGAGCCCCTGGCACGACGCGAACGAGCATGCTGCCCGCCCACGCCGGTCCGGCACCCGCGGTGTTCGAGACCCGGGCAACCGCCGGCGCCGATGTGGGCACGACTGTGACGCGCGGGGACCCCGGAGACAACGGCACCGCCGGCGATGCCGGTCTCTTCGATGGCGCCGCCGACACGAGCGCCGGTGAGACACAGACCGACACGCGCACCGGTGAGACGCCGGCGGGCGCCGTTCCTCGCCCAACCGGTATGCCCGGCCTCACTGCCTCCCCGGCCCCGCCCAGTGCGAGCGCCGTCGCAGCCGGCGTCGCAGCGGGCGACGACATCACCGGCCTCGCGGAGAGCGTGGCCGAGTTCGCCGCACGCGCGCGGGGCGAGGCATCCGCTCTCCTCGATCGCGCGTGGCGCGACGACCTGAAGCTCTTCGTCGACCGCCCCGGGGTCGCGCCCACCGTGCGCGCGCAGGGCGACGCCGTCGAGATCGCCGATCTGCTGCTGGGCACCGCGCCGACGCGGGCCTCGGTCGCCGAGCAGGTCCGCCGCCTGCACAAGTGGCAGGACCCGTCGACGGGCGCGGTCGCGCCCCTCGATGCGAGCGGACGCCAGGCGGAGGGCCTCGGATTCTCGCACGACGACGTGGCGTACCACGTGCTGAGCACCGGGTACGCGCTCGATCTGCTGGGTTCGGCGTTCCCTGCTCCTCTCACGTGGGTGACCGCCGCGACCCCCGAGCGGGTGGTCGCGTTCTGCGAGAGTCTGCCGTGGGCCTCCGACGCGTGGGGCGCGGGGCACCACATCGACGGCTTCGGCACCGCGCTTCTGTGGACACGGCGGGCGGGGCATCCGATTCCGTCCGGTGTGGAGGAGGCGCTGTTCGGCTGGCTCCTCCTGAACACCGACCCGCAGACCGGCATGTGGGGAACGGAGACCGCCGACCGGGGACTGCTCCCCGTCGTGAACGGGTTCTACCGCGCCTCTCGCGGCACTTTCGCGCAGTTCGGGGTGTCGCTGCCGCACCCCGAGCGCGTCATCGACACGGTGCTGCGTCATGCGCGCGACCCGCGCTGGTTCGCCCCGGGCGAGCGCAACGCGTGCAACGTGCTCGACATCGCTCACCCCCTCTGGCTCACGCGCGCCACCGGCTACCGGGGCGACGAGGTGCGCGATCTGGCGGCCCGTCTGCTGACGGACGCCGTCGCCACGTGGGTTCCGGGCGCTGGGTTCTCGTTCCGAGAGCCGAGCCCGGCCACGCGAGGACTCGCCGAGACCGAACCCGGCCTCCAGGGCACCGAGATGTGGCTCGCGATCATCTGGTACCTGGCCGACCTGGCCGGGGTGTCGGGCGCCCTCGGCTATCGCCCGCGGGGCGTGCACCGGCCGGAGCCGGCCGCGACGCTGCGACCGTAGGCAGGACGCAGCCGGAGACTCACGGATGCCGGTGTCCGAGGCATCCGTTACGGTCCCCGCATGTTCGCAAGTAGTGTCGAGCGATGCGCGCGATCCCCGACAGCCTCGACCCGGCGGTCGTCACCGAGATCGACCTCCGGCTGAGGACGGTTGCGGCCGAGCACGACGTGCGGATCCCGTGGGCGATCGAGAGCGGCAGCCGGGCGTGGGGCTTCCCCTCGCCCGACAGTGACTACGACTGCCGCTTCCTCTTCGTGCGGTCTCGCGAGCGCTATCTCACGCTGTGGCCCGAGCGCGATGTGATCGAGACCCCGCTCGATGAGACGTTCGACGTCAACGGCTGGGATCTTTCGAAGGCTCTCACCCTCATCGCGAAGGGCAACGCGACGGCGATCGAATGGCTGCGCTCGCCCATCGTCTACACGGGCGATGCGGCGTTCCGCGACGAGCTGCTTTCGTTCGCCGCCGCGGTGGTCGAGCGGGCAGCCGTCGGGCGCCACTACCGCCACGTCGCGCTGCACCAGCAGGCGGGTGCGCCGTCGCTGAAGCGCTTCTTCTACGTACTGCGGCCCGCGGCCGCGCTCCGCTGGCTGGCCGATCACCCCGACGAGGCCGTCCCGCCGATGGATCTGCCGACGCTCCTGTCGGAGAGCACCGCGGAGTCGGAGGTGCGGGATGCCGCCACCGAGCTGATCGCCCTCAAGTCGGTGACCCGTGAGATGGGCACCGGTGCGGCACCCCGCGTGCTCGAGCGTTTCGTCGCACGAGAGCTGGAGCGCGCTGAGGCGTACGAGTCGATGGCCCCGGTGAAGGATCCCGCCCAGGCGCGGGCGCGGGCCGACGCGCTGTTCCGGCGACTCGTGGGCTGATGGGGCGGGGTTGGTTCGCGCCTCCTTCGCCGTGGCGAGCGCGATCGAACGCGCCTAGGCGCGTGCCAGCACCTCGCCCGCAAGCCGGTTCAGCATGCGGTTGGCGGCTCCCCTGCCGCGTTCGATCGCGGACGGTTGCCGGGAGGATGCCCACGTGCGCCCCGCGAAGCCGTCCGGCCGACGGGATCGGCGCAGGACGTCCAGGGCATCGCTCGCGCGCGCGTCGTCGAGGAGGTCGAGTTCGGCGAGCAGGCGCAGGCCCTGCAGCACGTCGTAGTGCCAGTACGCCGGGTAGTGCGGCACGGCCCAGCTCGGGTGGACGACCTCGTCAGTCCGGCGGGAGTGGATGACGTGACTCTCGAGCAGGAGCTCGGCGGTCCTGCGGGCCGCGTCGACCGGCTCGCGCGTGCCCGTCGCCCGGCCGAAGGCGACGAGGCCGAGGGCGGGCGTAATCGACTCGTGGAACGACGAGCGCGTCACGCCGGGTCTCGCGTCGCAGTTCCATCCACCGTCCGGCCATTGCCAGGTCATGAGGCGCGCCGCCAGTTCTCGCGGGCGCTCGTCACCTGCCCAGCCGAGCGTGGACGCCGCGTAGAGGGCATTGCCTTCCTGGGAGGCGCACCGGCGAGTCCTTCCCTCGATCACACGGATGCGGCGCCCGTGCCGCTCTCCGAGCAGCCAGTCGAACTCGGCCTCGAACATCGGCCTCAGCGGCTCCGCTGGAACGACCGCGCCGTCGGCCGCGAGGTCCGCGAGCTCCACGAGCCGCCAATGGGATCCTGTCCACTTGCGGTACGGGTTGGCGCCGGCGGCGTCGTGGTCAGCACCGGCGATCAGGGCCGCGACCTCGTACGCGCGGTCGTCGGCCTCGCCGGCGGCTCCGGCGGGCATGGCGGTGACCTCAGATGCGGCGTCGTCCTCCATGAGACCAGTTTCGGCCGGAGGGAGGCGGAGCGGAACAGGAGCTTGACCGGTCGATGCGCGGCCCAGCGGGATGCAGCTACGGCCGACACGTGATCGCCGTGCCGCGGACCTTCGCTACGCAATGCGGCCGGGCAACTGTACTCGTCCGCTCCATGGACTACCTGCTGTGGGGTCTCCGGCACGGGCTCACCGACGATCCGCCCAAGTGCGGTCGGCTGCTTTCGCTGTTCGGCTGATCCGGCGGGTCGCGCGCTTACCTCGCGGTCGGGGACGTGACAGCCTGGCTCGCATGGAGAACCTCGACTGGTGGCGGACGCTCGACGCGGACGCCAAGCAATGGCTGATCGCGCACAACGGCGAAGCGGTGCCGGGCGAAATCCTCGCGAAGATCGTCGCAGCCGGCGGTGCCGTCTCATCGGCCGCCTGGTGGGTGGGCGAACACGGGCCGGACGGCTTCCATCTCTCGGACGAAGCAGTGGACTGGATCGAATCCGCCGCGAACGAGGAGTCCCCGTAGCCGGCTGCAGAGATACACGCTGGGGAGTGGGCGGCTCGAGGATCGCAAGGCGGCGCGGAGCGTGCCCGCGCTCGCTGGATAGAGTTCATGCATGAACACCAAGGCATTCGGCGCCCTCGCCGCCTGTGCTGCCGCGCTCGCGGTTCTGCTCTGCGTGCTGACGGTGGCCCTGGAACTGCCGCTCCCGATCGAGATCGGGTTGATCGTCGGAGCCTTGGTGCTGTTGGTGGCAGCGGGCGGCCTCGTCGGCGCCGCCGTCGCAGCGCACAGGAGACCCTCCGCCTGAGGTGTCGTCTTCGATGAACGATCGAAACGTGCTCGATCGCCCCGAGTTCGTCTGCATCTGCGGATCCACCCGCTTCGTGGAGGAGATGCGTGCCGCGAACCGAGACCTGACTCTCGCGGGCGTCATCGTCCTCGCTCCCGGTGAAGCCGACGGGGCGATCACCGACGATCAGAAGTTCCTGTTGGACTCTCTTCACTTGCGCAAGATCGACCTCGCCGACCGCATTCTGGTCGTCAACCCGGGCGGATACATCGGCGAGTCCACGAGCAGGGAGATCGCCTACGCCCGCGCCGCCGGCAAGCCGGTCTCGTTCACCGATCCGGTGTGACCGGGCGGTCCGCGACGATCAACGACTCGCAGGGCCTCGGGCCGTGCGACGAACCCGCGTTCGCTCGGGGCGACGGTCACGCTCGAAGGGGTTCGGAGGCGGCCGGGGAGCTTCACGACCACACAATGTCGGAAGTCATTCGTATCTTTGTTCTATGAAATTCGAGCCGGTATTTGAACCCGCCCAGCGGTTGACGGATGCCGCGGCGCGCGTCGCCGAGCGGCTCGGCGCTCGATCCTCCGACGTCTGCCGACTCGAGGATGACGAACTTCTCGCGCTCCTGGCCGATGCGACCGACGCGCGCAAGGCCCTCGAACTCATCGTGGCAGGCGCGTCCGCCGAGGTGTCACGGCGGTCGTCGCGTGATCTCGGGTACGGCGGCCTTGCGCAGCGGAAGGGCCTGCGCACCGGCACAGCGCTCGTGCAGCAGATCACCGGCCTGGCGCGAAGCGATGTCGTGCGCGCCGTCGACACAGGCGCCGAGCTCGTACCCGAAGTCGCCCCCGACGCGACCGCCGCGCCGACGCGAGGTGAGGGCACACCCCCGGCTCCCCCCGCGCCGGAGTGGCTCTCCGAGTTGCGCAGCGCGCTGTCGACCGGCCGACTGTCGCAGGCGCAATTTCAGGCAATCCGAACCGCGCTCGGTGAGCCGCCTGTCGACCGCTACCCGCAACTCGCCCCGGACTTCCTCCCGCAGGCGTGGGCACGCGCCGTGCGCGTGCTGCTGGAAGAGGCGGCGCAGGTGACCGTGGAAGAGCTGCGCAGCCAGGCCCGCATCGCCCGCGACCGCCTCGACCCTGTCGGCGTCACCGTGCGGTTCGAGGAGCGCTTTGCCGCTCGCTCGTTCCGAATGTGGACGAACGAGACCGGGCAGCGGCACGCGCACATCGTCTTCGACGACGATGCGGCGGCCTGGGTCGATGCGCTGCTCCAGGCGGCATTGCGGCCGCGGCGCGGTCCACGATTTGTCGGTGCCGACGCCGAGGCGCAGACCCGCGCAGCCGCGGCTGACGAGCGCACCAACGAACAGCTGCAGTACGACACCCTTGTCGCTGTCCTCCGCACGGGAGCGAACGCCGACCCGCAGCAGGCCTTCGGCGATCGACAGCCCGGCGTGCGCATCGTGGTGGACGCTGCGGCGATCACGCAGGCCGGCGAGCGTGGCGAGGCCGAGGTGACCGGCGCCGGCCATCTTCAGGATGGCGGGCAGGCTGTTCCGGCCGGAGTCGTGGAAGCGCGGCTCTGCGACGCCGGTGCCATCCCGGTGATCTGGGACGCCGACGGACGCCCCCTCGACGTCGGGCGCGAGCTGCGCCTCTTCTCGCGGAAGCAGCGCATCGCGATCGGCATCCGTGATGGCGGATGCATGTGGCCGTCGTGCGCCGCACCTGTCTCGCAGTGCGAGTTCCATCACATCGACCATTGGTGGGAGCGCCACGGTCGCACCGACGTCGACGACGGAATCGCCCTCTGCCGCAATTGTCATCTCCGTCTCCACAATCAGCGCTGGCGGATAACTCGCCGGCGAGATCCGGTCTCCGGCAGCGACACCTATTGGCTCCACGCACCACCTGATCCGGTGACCGGCGAGCTGGGAGAGCCGATCGCACTCCGGTCGAAATCGCCGAGGAGATTCGAAGCCGCATGATGCGAGAACGCTCGAGCCGTGCTGGCGCTCAAGGGCGGGCGACTGACCCGAGCGGCGCGACACAAGATCCCTCGAGCCGCGCGGTCACTCGCGGAAGGGTGACCCGAGCGGCGGGATGCGAGATCCCACGAGCTGTACGGGCACTCGGCGAAAGGGCTAGCCGGGTGTGAGGTCGTCCGCGGCAGGGGAGCCCAACAACAGAACATGCGTAGATGAAGTCTGGGTGGTCGCGAACCGCATTGATCGAAGTGTCGGTCGACCCGCCGCACCGCGTGGGCACGACCGCAAAGGGGTACGAGGCGAACACCAACGGCTGGGATGCTGGGAGCGTGGCAATCACCGTGGTGCCGTACTCCCCCGACTGGCCTAAGCAGTTCGCGCGCGTGGCTGCCGACCTCCAACGAACCTTGGAGCGTGTGCCGATCCTGTCGATCGAGCACGTCGGCTCGACGTCAGTGCCCGGCCTGGCCGCGAAGCCCATCATCGACATCGACATCGTGGTCGAGCGGCAGAACGTCCCGGAGGCGATCGCGGCGCTCGTCGGGACCGGCTACGTCCACCGCGGCAACCTCGGCGTGACGGACCGCGAGTCCCTGGCAGCACCCGACGATGAGCCCCGGCGCAACGTCTACGTCTGCGTCGCCGGCACCCTGCACCTGCGCAACCACCTGGCAGTGCGGAAGATCCTGCGGGAACGCGACGACCTCCGCGATCGCTACGGTGCCGTCAAGACTCAACTCGCCCGCGAGCCCTCGATGGATATCGAGACGTACCTCGCCCTCAAGTCGCCGATCCTGCAGGAGGTGCTCGCGCTGTCGGAGCTGACGGATGCCGAGAAGCAGGCGATCCTCGCTCTCAACATCGGCTCGGCGGGTGGGCCCCAGAATCCCACGGCTCCGCCCGCGACCTGACGCAGAACGCCACTCGTCCGCGACATGACCCGGGACGCCACTCGTCCCGCCACATGACCCGGGGATGCCACTCGTCCCGTGACGGGCGGTCAGACTGATCCGACCGGCGACGGCGCCGCCCATCTGGCGCAGAGCACAGGCGCCCAGTATTGCCGCTGGGCCCGAGCGCCGTGCGATGCACCGGTGATAGGGCAGCCCGGAATGGAGCCGTGCCCGAGCGCCGTGCAGTGCACCGCGCACCGCGCAGCCCGTAGAGGATGCCGTGCCCGAGCGCCGTGCAGTGCACCGCGCACCGCGCAGCCCGTAGAGGATGCCGTGCCCGAGCGCCGTGCAGTGCGCCGGGCACCGCGCAGCCGGACATAGATGCCGCGCCACGGATGCGGCCCTCCACGGCGACGCCGAGGCGCGTGATCGGCGTCGACGGGCTTCCCGACGCGGTGGCTGCACAGCCACTACCTCGACTGGTTCTTCCGCCGCACCCTACCCGGGCTCGGAACCGGAGACCTCGACTCGGGCGGACCGCGATGCTCGCACCGGGACCATCGGCAGCGCGAGCCCGAGGAACGCGACCAGCGGCCAGACGCTGCTCAGCGCCACCGACAGGACGACTCCCAGCGCCGCAACGCCGATCGCCACCGACCACGTGGTCGCCTTCACCCACACCGGAACCACCCGCGAGCCCGAGTCCATGCCCGGATCCTATGACGGCCTCGGAGCAGCCGACCCGAATGCACACCGGGCTCTCAGCATCCGGAGGGACCGTCTGACGCGCCGCACCGCAGCGAGCCGCTGTCCTAGCCTTGGCAGCGTGAACTTCGATCCCGCGGACCCCGCCGCGCTCGCCCGCTTCGTCCGCCGACACGGCCGGGGCGTCGTCGGGACCGTGTCGCCGTCGGGAGCGCCAGAGGCGGCACTCGTCGGCATCGCGGCGCTCGACGACGGCACGCTCATCTTCGACAGCCACGCCGACGCACGGAAGGTCCGCAATCTCGCCGACGACGGGCGGGTCGCGGTCGTCGTCGGGACCGACGGCGACGTGTCGGCGCAGATCGAGGGCGTTGCTGCCATAACCGCCGGCGAGGATCGCGAACGCTACGGCACGGCGTACAACGCCCAGTTCCCCGGCTCCCGCGCGCTCGATCCGCACTTCGCCGTCATCGCCATCCGGCCCGTGTGGGTGAAGGTCTACGACGCCTCCGCGCGCGACGCGGAAGTCGCCGAAGCGAGCTGGTAGCGCCGCGCGTCAGCGTGCCGCAACGGCAGGATGCAGGTGCTCGGACGACAGCGCCGTGACGGCCTGCCGCGCGCCGGCGGCGAGGCATCCGTCCACCTTCGCACCCGAGAGCGAAGCGGCCAGGAATCCGGCGAAGAACGCGTCGCCGGCTCCGTTCGTGTCGACCACATCAGCCGGCTCTGCCGGCACCGACGCGCGCTGTCCATCCGCGCAGAGCGCGATCGCACCCCGCGCACCCAGTGTGCAGACGGCGAGCCGTGGACCGCGATCGAGGCATGACTGCATCAGCGCCCACGCGTCGTCGGTCGCGTCGTCGTTCATGAAGACCACGTCCGCCGCCCGCAGGAACGGCTCGTGGAACGCCGCCGCGCCGTCGTAATCGTGCAGGTCGGTCCAGATCGGCGCGCCCGTCGCGCCCGCCAGACGACGCTCGACGATGGCGGCTCCGACTTCACTCAGGTCGACCACCGCGAGCTCGGCCGCCGTGAGTGCCGCCTCGACGCGATCGATCGTGTCGGCGGTCGCTGGAGACGGCGTCGCGAGGTACAGGCTCACCCTCTCCCCTGCCGGAGTCATCAAGTTCGCATGGCGTTCGGTGCGCTCGGAATCGTGCGACGCGAGCAGCACGCCTGCCCTTCCCAGTGCTTCCCGCACGTGGTCGCCCTCAGGGTCTGCACCGAGCAGTGCATGGAGTGTGGTCGCAACCCCCAGGTCCGCCAGGTGCAGCGCCTTGCCCGCCGACGTGCCGCCCAGCGTGTGCACGTCCCCCAGCGCGAACTGCATGTGCGGCGTCGGCTCCGGCAGGCGGTCGAGGAGGATGAGGTGATTCCACGAAGCGGGTCCGCACACCGCGACCCGTGCATCAGCGAAAGGCATCCGTCCAGTCAACCAGTCCGCCTGCCGACGAGCCGACGACCTCCTCGGCATCTACGGACGACAGGTCGACGGGACGGAGCCGACCTCGCGACCCGGCGAGGTCGGACGCCAATACGTCCAGGTCGGTTCCAAGGCGACACCGTCTTGCTGCTGCTGAGCCGCGTGGACAACGACACCCACCAGCCTTGTCCGAACCCTCACCCCGCCCGACCGTCACGCACCCGACGATTCGGGAGGCGCAGACGAGCCATCGGTGTACTGCGACCATGCCGCCCACTGGTGGCGTTCGCCGATCACCGCTCTCGCGGGTGCGATCCGGTCCGGAGGGAGGTCTGACGCCCGGCTCGACCCGCTGCTCGTGCGGTCCTCCGACCGCAGACGGAACCAGCTCTCGGCATCCCGGCGCGCCCATCCCTCCAACAGCCCGCCGTTCACGACGGCGAAGACGGTGAACTCGAGGTCATCGGCGCAGCGATCCCACGTCTCGTCGCACGCGTCGCATCCGCAGACCGGGAAGAACGCATCGTGGAGGGCGCCCGCATGGAGAAGCACCCCGGGAAACGGGGTGAAGACGAACGTCAAGGGGGATGCCGACGACGCCAGGGGACGAAGCCGCACGGCGCGCTCCACCTCGGCGGGCGGTCGGAGCAGGTCGGTCGCAAGCTCTCGCCCTTCATCTACAGCGACGTCGTACTCCGCGCGCAGCCATCCGATCAAGGCGTCCGCGACATCGTGCAGCGGCGCGAAGCGCTCGACATTGCTCGTCACCGAGTAGGAGTCGCTCGGTGGTGAATCCAGTCCCCATCTTTCGCCATACCGGATCGGCTTGCCGGCGTCGTCGACGAACGCACGCGACGGCGGGGCGGGGCGCCGGTACTCAGCCATCCCGCCACCGTACTCGGCGGGCGCACACGGCGATTCCCGCGATCTGCTGATCCGGACCGGAGCGCAAACCGCGGCCGCGCGATATTCCCCGCCGATGTTGGGAGGGCGATCCGACCAGCGTGGCGCGGCCCAGCTCGGCCTGGCGCGGCCCAGCTCGGCCTGGCGCGGCCCAGCTCTGCCTGGCGCGGCCCAGCGCGGCCTGGCGCGGCCCAGCTCGGCCTGGCGCGGCCTGGCTCGGTTCGCCTCGGCTCGGCTCGAACGAGCGGGCCGGCCGCGCGCTGCGGGGCGGCTACTCGGCGAGCTGGCCGAGGTCGGGGCGGGCGACGAACCGCGCCTGCGCATCGGCGACGCGATCCAGCTCGATGACAACGAGCACGTTCTCCCCCGCCTGCAGCGCCGCGGCGGGCACGTACAGCGTCCGCTGCGGACCGCTCGACCAATACCGTCCGAGCAGGAAGCCGTTCACGAGAGCGAAACCCTTGCCCCAGCGCGTCGTGTCGAGAAAGAGATCCGTCGGCTCGTCGAGCTCGAACACGCCCCGCAGCACGAACGGCGCGACGCCGGTGCTCGACGCGACGGCGGGAGCGGCATCCGTCATCGCCGCACCGAGAGCCGCGACGTCGATCGGCGTCGCCGTCCACCCCGACACGGGCTCGCCGTCGAGGGTCGCGTTTCCGATCAGGCCTTTCGGCTCGCCGAGGCGCGCGTCGTAGTTGACGCGGCCCTGCTCCTCGACGAGCACGCGCACCCGCTGCCCCGGGGGCACGACGAGCGCGTCCTCGTGACGGGTCCGCGACAGCGTGCCCACCGACACGCCGTCCACCGACACCCACGCGTGGTCGCGCACCTCACCGAAGCGCAGCACGCCGCCGCGCCCGTCGAGGTCGGCCTCGTACGAGACCAGCGCGCTCAGGTGGCCGAGATCCTCGAACGTCGGCGGGCTGTCGTGACGGGATACGGATGCCGCCACCGCCGCCTCGACCGCCTCCAGCGCGACCTCGAACTCGGCGGCGGGACCGCTCGCGGCCGACACGTCGTCGGGCACGGGCGCGTACTTCGCGATGACGTCGCGGAAGGCGAAGTACTTGTCGGTCGGGTCGCCGCGCTCGTCGAGCGGTGCGTCGTAGTCGTACGACGTGACGATCGGCAGGTAGCGCCCCTTGTCGTTCGCGCCGTTGGTGAGACCGAAGTTGGTGCCGCCGTGGAACATGTAGAAGTTCACCGAGGCGCCGGCGGCGAGGAGGGCATCCAGCTCCGCCGCCGAGTCGGCGGCGGAAGTGGTGTGGTGGTACGACCCCCACCAGTCGAACCACCCGTCCCAGAACTCCGCGCACATCAGCGGACCCGTGGGCTGATGGCGCCGGAGCGTGGCGAGCCGCTCGTCCGCCCGCGAACCGAACGATCCCGTGAGGTGGACGCCCGCCACGCTGCCGTCGCTCAGCATCTGATCGGTCGGCTGGTCGATCGTTGTCAGCGGCACCGTGATGCCGGCATCCGTCGTCACCTTCACCAGGTGCTCGAGGTATGCGGTGTCGTCGCCGTAGGCGCCGTACTCGTTCTCGATCTGCACGAGGATGACGGGCCCGCCGCGGTCGATCTGACGCGGTGCCACGATCTCGTACACGCGCTCGAGGTACGCGGTCACTTCGGCGAGGTACAGCGGCTCGGAACGGCGCAGTCCGATGCCCTCCATCGCGGTCAACCAGACGGGAAGGCCGCCGTTATGCCATTCGGCGCATATGTACGGCCCGGGCCGCACGATCGCGTGCATCCCCTCGGCCGCGACGAGGTCGAGGAACGCTCCGAGATCGTTCCAGCCCGTCGCGTCCCACTCCCCATGCACCGGTTCATGGGCGTTCCAGGCGACATATGTCTCGATGGTGTTGAGCCCCATGAGCCGCGCCTTGCGGATGCGGTCCGCCCACTGGCCGGGATGCACGCGGAAGTAGTGCAGCGCCCCCGACAGCACGCGGAAGGGCTCGCCGTCGAGCAGGAAGTCGGTCTCGCCGATCGCGAACGAGCGGGCGCCGTCGGTCACTGCGCCGACCCCGCGCGGGAGCGAAGGACGCCGGCGAGACGCTCGAGCTGGGACGCGTCCTCGAGAGCGGAGCCGACGGCGGCCACGCGGACACCGGCGTCGAGGAACTCCTCGACGTTCGAGGCGTCCAGGCCACCGGTGGCGACGAACCGCACCTGCGGGAACGGTCCGCGGATGTGCTTGAACCATCCGCTGCCGAGCCACGTCGCCGGGAACGCCTTCAGCCACGTGAGACCGAGCGAGACGGCGAGCTGCACCTCGCTGGGCGTCGCGACGCCGGGAAGGATCGGGATGCCGGCATCCTGCGCCGCGCGGACGACGGCCGCGTCGATGCCCGGCGAGACGAGGTAGGCGGCACCGGCGTCGACCGCGACACCCACCTGGTCAGCGGTGACGATGGTGCCCGCACCGACGCTCTTGCCGCGGGCGGTCCCGAGGCGGACGAGCTCGCGCAGCGCCAGCTCGTCCTCGTCGGTCTGCAGCGGCACCTCGACGGAGTCGATGCCGAGGTCCCACGCCGTCTCGGCCAGCCGCGCCGAGCGCTCGACGCCCATGCCGCGGAGGATCGCCATGAGCGGAGCGCCGGCGAACGCCGTCTCGAACCAGGTGGCCTGGGTGGCAGCATCCGTTCCGGTCTGCTCGGGAGTGTGAGAGGTCATTCGGAGGTCCTTCGCGCGTCGGGTTCAGCTGGCTCATCGGGTTCGGGGCGTGTCGCGCGCGTTCGGGGCGTGCGGCCCGCGCCCCGCTCGTTCGGAGCGCGCCCCGAACCCGTCAGGTCGGGAGGTCGGCGGTCGGCACCGGCTCGTCGATCGAGTCGGTCGTGGTCTGGAGGGTGCGCGCGGCGCGCTCGTGCCCGGCGCGCAGGCGGTCGGCGACCGGGGCGCCCGAGAGCCGGCCGGCGAGGTAGCCGCCCGCGAAGGCGTCGCCCGCGCCGACGGGCTCGACGACCTCGACGACGAGTGCCGGCTCGAACACCGCCTCGGCGCCGACGAACGCCGTCGCGCCGATGTCGCCGTCCTTGACGATCAGCTCCGGCACGTCGGGCAGCAGGGCACGCACGTCGTCGGCTGCGGCCGTGCCCCACAGGGTCTCGGCCTCGTCGCGACCGACCAGCACGATGTCGGCGCGGCGGGCGAGCTCGAGCAGCACCGGAGCGGCGGTGGCGGCATCCCACAGCGGAGCGCGGTGATTCACGTCGAACGACACCGGCACGCCGTGCTCACGCGCACGCTCGATGACGCGCACCAGGAACGACGAGGCGGATGCCGAGATCGCCGCCGTGATGCCCGACACGTGCAGGAGGTCGACACCGTCGAACGACACCGCGTCGGCGTCGGCGTCGGAGAGGTGCGCGGCGGCCGATCCGCGCCGGTAGTAGAGCACGCCGCTGCCGGGATCCTTCACGTACAGCCCGGTGGGGTGCTCCTCGTCGAAGACGACCCGCGAGACGTCCACGCCGCGGCCGGAGAGCTGGCGCGCGACGCGCTGCCCGAGGGCGTCCGCCCCGAGCCGGCTGAACCACACCGCGCGATGGCCGAGCGCCGCGACGTGGGCGGCGACGTTGGACTCCGCGCCGCCGGCATCCAGCAGGAACGCGTCGGCGTCGGCGACGGGAGTCGCGACGACCGGCGTCACCATCGCCATCGTCTCGCCGATCGCCAGGAGAGTGCGGGGCATCCCGCCAGCGTAGTCAGGCTGCGGCATCCGTCGCTCTCCCCAGCGGCTCGACGCGGAACTCGGAGATCCCGCCGAACTCGGAGGAATGCGCCGAATCCGTCCGATTCTCGCGTGATCTCCGAGTCTCGCCGGCGGCGAGGCGCGTGCGCGAGTCTGTCATCGCAGGTCGGTGACGGGGGCGGCGTCCATGTCGTCGAAGGCCTGGTTCTCGCCGGCCATCGCCCAGATGAACGAGTACGCCGACGTGCCGACTCCCGAGTGCAGCGACCACGAGGGCGAGATGACGGCCTGGCGGTCGGCGATCACGAGGTGACGCGTCTCTTCGCGCTCGCCCATCAGGTGGATGACGCGCGCGTCCTCGGGCAGGCCGAAGTACAGGTAGCACTCGGTGCGGCGGTCGTGGGTGTGCGCCGGCATCGTGTTCCACATCGACCCCGGGTGCAGCTCGGTCACACCCATCACGATCTGGCAGCTTTTCACGCCGTTCTCGTGGATGTACTGGTTGAGCGTGCGGCGGTTCGAGGTCAGCTGGTCGCCGAGCTCGCGCACCGTGCCCTCGCCGGGCGAGACGAGCGCCGCCGGGTACGCGGTGTGGGCCGGAGCCGAGAACAGGTAGAACTGCGCGCCGGTCTCATCGGACGCGTCCGCGAATGACACGGAGCGGATGCCGCGGCCGAGGTACAGGCACGCGCCCTTCACCAGCGTGTAGACCTCGCCGTCGGCGGTGACCGTGCCGGTGCCGCCCACGTTGATGATGCCGACCTCGCGGTGCTCGAGGAAGTAGTCGCTGCGGATCTCGGGGTAGCCGCCGAGCTCCAGCACCTCACCCGCGGGCACGGCACCGCCGAGCACGATGCGGTCGTGGTGCGTGTAGGTGAGCCGGATCTCGCCCGGCACGAAGACGTCGGGGATGAGGTACGTGTCGCGCAGGTCCTGCGTCGTCATGCCCGGGATCTGGGCGGGGTTGGTGGCGTAGCGCTGCGGGATGTGCGTCTCGGTCACGAGTTCTCTCCTGGTTCTGCGTGGGGGTGCGTAAGGGTCAGCGGACGAGCCAGCCGCCGTCGACGGGGATCACGGCCCCGGTCACGTAGGCGGCGGCGTCCGAGGCGAGGAAGACGAAGACACCCTGCAGATCGGATGCCTCGCCCCAGCGTCCTGCGGGAATCCGCGACAGGATCGACGCGGCGCGGTCTTCGTCGGCTCGGAGCGGTGCGGTGTTGTCGGTCGCCATGTAGCCGGGTGCCACGGCGTTAACGGTGACGCCGGCGGCCGCCCACTCGTTCGCGAGGGCCTTCGTGAGCCCGGCGACGGCGTGCTTGGAGGCGGTGTATGCCGGAACGAGAATGCCGCCCTGGAACGACAGCATCGACGCGACGTTGATGATGCGGCCGCCGCCCTGGGACAGCATGTGTCGGCCCGCGGCCTGCGACAGGTGGAACACCGCGTCGAGGTTGATCGCGAGCACGTCGTCCCAATCGCCGAGCGGGTACTCGGCGGCGGGGGCGCGGCGGATGGTGCCGGCGTTGTTCACGAGGATGTCGAGCCCACCCAGTTCGGCGATCACCTCGTCGACCGCCGAGGAGAGCTCCTCGGGCGTCGCCGATACGAGGTCGCGCTGCACCCGATGCACCCTACGACCATTGGCGGAGATCAGCTCGGCGGTGGCCGACGCGTCGCCGCGGTCAAGGAGCGCCACGTCGGCGCCGGCCTCGGCCAGTGCCACGGCGGCTCCCTGACCGAGACCCCGGCTCGACCCGGTGACGAGCGCGACCTTGCCGTCGAGGCGGAACGAGTCGAGGATCATGCGGCGGCCTCCTGAGCGGCGACGAAACGGGTGGTGAGCTCGCCGATGCGCGAGATCCGTACGGTGACCGCGTCGCCGCCCTGGAGCGGGCGGTGCGCGTCTTGGGCGTCGGCGAGCTTCTGCGGGGTGCCGGTCGAGACGATGTCGCCCGGCTCGAGGGTCAGCACCTGGCTGAGATGGTGGATAACGAAGGCGACCGAGAAGATCGTGGTCGACGTCGACTGCGACACCGTTACGACGCCATCCCGAACCACCTCGACGAGGAGATCCTGCGGGTCACCGACCTCGTCAGGAGTCACGACCCACGGACCGAGGGGCGCGAACCCGTCGGAGCACTTGCCGAGCGCCCACTGGCTCTGCCGGCGCTGCCAGGCGCGGTCCGACACGTCGTTGAGGATCGTGTACCCGCCGACGTGATCGAGCGCGTCCTCGAGCGACACCCGCTGCGCACGGCGCCCGATCACCACGGCCACCTCGCCCTCGTAGTCGACGTCGGTCGCGCCGGGCGGGATCACGACGGCATCGCCCGGTCCCGCCAGCGTGTTCGCGGTCTTCACGAACACGTCCGGGTGCTCCGGATCGTTCGCGGTCGGATCCACGCCGTCCGGCACGTGACCACGGTAGTTGTAGCCGAGGCAGAGGATCTTCCCCGGCGTCACCGGCGCGAGCAGCGCCGCGGCGTCGAAGGCGGGCAGTCCGGTCGCGTCGGTCGAGGCCACCGCGGCCCGTGCAGCGCCCAGGGCTGCGGCATCCGTCAGCAGCTCCGTCACCGAGCCGGCGACATCGCCGAGATCGAGCAGCCGCTCGCCATCGGGCGCAGCGACCACGACCGCCGGACGGGCGCCGGACGTCCCCGCGTACGTGACGAGCCTCACCAGTACTTCCTCCACTCCGGACGCGCGACGCGCATCAGGGCCTCGAGGTAGAAGTAGTCGCCCCACAGCGTGCCCTCGTCGACGCCGTTGTCCTTCGGCAGGTCGTAGACCGAGTGCAGCAGCAGCGCGTCGGAGTCCTCGGGGTTCGCGGGTGCGTAGTTCGCGATGAGCGACACCAGGATCGAGTGCGCCCGGGCCGTCCATTCGGCCGCGCGCGCGGCATCCGTCTCCACCTTCGCCAGCTCCAGCAGGCCGCACACCGCGATCGCGGCGGCCGAGCTGTCGCGCGGCGCGTCGCTGCCGTCGGTGTACACGAGGTCCCAGAACGGCACCTCGTCGGCCGGCAGGTGACGGAGGAAGTACTCGGCGCAGCGCCGCGCGCCGTCGAGCAGCTCCGCGTTGCCGGTCACGGCGTAGTTCATGGCGAAGCCGTAGATCCCCCACGCCTGGCCGCGCGCCCAGCACGACTCGTCGAAGGCGCCCTGCTCGGTCGCACCGCGCAGGGGCTCGCCGGTCTCGGCATCCCAGTAGAAGGTGTGGAACGTCGAGTCGTCCTCGCGGAGGATGTGCTCGCGCAGCTGCGCGGTGTGCCGCACGACCGCATCGGCGAAGCGCTCGTCGCCGGTCTGCTCGTGCGTCCATGTCAGCAGCGGCATGTTCATGAGGCTGTCGATGATGGTGCGGCCGCGCTGGGCGGGGTCGGACAGGTCGCCCCACGCCTGGATGATGCCCGCCGGCTCCAGGAAGCGGCGCATGAGGTGGTCCGCGGCGAGCAGCGACGCGTCGCGGGCCTGCTCGTCGCCGAGCAGGCGCCACGCGGCGACCGTCGACAGCGTGTAGAGGAACCCGAGGTCGTGCGTGTCGAGGTCCTCCTCGGCGCGCACACGGCGGTCGAAGTCGGCCGCGTCGACCAGCGCGGCGTCGCGGTACGCGTCGTCGCCGGTGAGCTCCCACGCGAGCCACAGCATGCCGGTGCGGAAGCTGGTGGTCCAGCCGCGGTTGCCGCCGAGCGGGATGCCGCCGTGCGCCGGGCGCTGCCGGTAGCGGTCGTCCACCGTCGTGTCATCGGGGTACGCGGGCCCGAACGTCGCGATGTTGCGCCGGACGGTCGAGACCGCGGCGGCGATCGCGGCGTCGACGTCGACGTCGACGTCGACGTCGACCAGAGGGTCGGCGGGCGTGGCGGTGGTGCCCGAAACGGGCGAGGTGGACGTCATCGGAGGGAATCCTTCGGTGGGTTGAGCGGAGAACGGATGCCGCGGCCTCAGGCCTGCGCGGTCGCCTTCTCATCGAGGTCGAGCACGGGGCGGAGCGTGAAACGGGAGTTCGTCCACGCGAAATACAGGGCGGCGGAGGCGGTGAGCCCGAGCCCCAGGGCGGGCGCGGTGGCGAACACGGCCGCCTGGACCGCGAGCACGGCGAGCGAGAGCGCGGTGAGGTACCAGCGACGCAGGCTGAGGTAGGCGGCGGCGCGCAGCACGTCGCGGAACCGGGCGGTGGGCGCCTCGGCGATCGCGACGAGGGACACCAGCCCGACGGCGATCGCGAGGAGCGTCAGCACGCCGAGCAGCGGAACCGTGACGACGGCCGCGGCGGTGTTGGACAGCATCCGCACGTCCACGAGCAGCACCACGACGACGGCGGTGACGCCGGCGCCGATGAGGAGGGCACGCCACCAGGTGTCGCGCAGACCGGCGGCGAACGCGCGGATCGGACCGAACCCGCCCGCGCCGTGCTCGCGGAACGCGCGGAACGCGGCGGCCAGGCCCGGCGCGGCCAGCGGGGCCGCGAGGGCCAGCAGTGGCCAGGAGTAGGCGGGGTCGGTGGTGACCAGCAGGGCGACGACCGGTAGGCAGGCGATGACCAGCAGCAGGTTGACGATCAGCGCGAGGTAGATCATCCCGATGAGGGATGCCCACGTGTCGTGCGAGACCAGGCTGTTGAGCCGGCTGAGAGGGCTGGGCTTGCTCATCGGGTCAGCCCTTCAGTCCGCTGGTCGCGATGCCCTCGACGAAGTAATTCTGGCCGAGCAGGAAGATGATCGCGATGGGGATCACCGAGATCGTCAGGCCCGCGAACAGCAGCGCGTAATTCGTGTCGAACAGGTTCGAGACGAAGCTCTTGAGGCCGAGCTGGATCGTCCACAGATCCGGGTTCCGCAGGTAGATGAGCGGCCCCAGGTAGTCGTTCCAGGTGTTGACGAAGGTGAGCAGTGTCAGCGACGCGAGCGCCGGGATCGACAGCGGCAGCATGATCTTGCGCCAGATCGCGTACTCGCTGAGTCCGTCCAGGCGCGCCGCCTCGGACAGCTCCTCGGGGATCGTCTCGTAGAACTGCTTCATCAGGAACACGCCGAACGCGCCGAACGCCTGCAGCAGGATGATCGCCCACAGCGTGTTGGACACCTTGAAGTTCGACAGCAGGATGAACTGCGGGATCATGTACGACTGCCACGGCACGGCGATGGTGCCCACGTACAGCAGGAACAGCACATCGCGACCGCGGAAGCGCATCCGGGCGAATCCGTAGGCGGCGAAGGAGCCGGTGAGCACCTGCAGGAAAGTGACCACGACCGCCAGCAGCAGCGTGTTGCGGATCCAGACGAGCATGTTCGACTCGGTCCAGATGTCGATGTAGTTCTGCCACACGAACGTCTCGGGCAGCCACTTCACCGGCACCGAGAACACCTCGTTGGCGGTCTTGAACGAGCTCAGCACCATCCATGCGAACGGCGTCAGCAGGCCGATGGCGAAGATGATGAGCGCGACGTACATCGCGATGCGCGCGACCCGGCGGCCCGGGGTCATCTTCTCCGCCGGCACCTGCGGCCGGGGCTCGGCAGGCTCTTCGGCGAGCTTGCGCAGCCCGCGCCGCGCACCCTGCGGCGCGGTGAAGTCGGAGACCAGGAGCTCGGCATCCTTCTCGATCTGCTCGGCCATCAGCTGCTCCGCTTCTTGTTCCACAGGAACTGGAGGATCGTCACGATGATGCACATGAAGAACAGCGCCACCGCGGCCGCCGAGGCGTAGCCGAACTGGCTCTCCTCGAAGCCCTTGCGGTAGATGAACTGCGACATCACGAGGGTGGACTGACCCGGACCGCCGTCGGTCATGACGAGGATGAGGTCGAAGATCTTGAACGAGTTGATCGTCAGCATCACGGTGACGAAGAACATGGTCGGGCGCAGGCACGGCAGCGTCACGTTGACGAACCGCTGCCACACGTTCGCGCCGTCCACGCGCGCGGCCTCGTGCAGCTCGCGGGGCACGGTCTGCAGGCCCGCGAGGAAGAGGATCATGTAGTAGCCCATGTCGCGCCACGTGCCGACGATGACGACGGCGGGCATGGCCCATTCGGGCGAGGTCAGCCATCCGGGCGGGTTCTGGATGCCGATGAACCGGAGGAACTCGTTGATCGGGCCGTACTCGGGGCTGAAGAGCAGGTTCCACACCACAGCGATCGCGACGATCGAGGTGATGTAGGGGAAGAACGCGGCGGTGCGGAAGAACGCGACGCCCCGCAGCTTGTTGTTCAGCAGCAGCGCAAGACCCAGCGACACCGCGATCGTCAGCGGGATGTGCAGCACCGAGTAGTACAGCGTGTTGACGACCGAGATGCGGAAGCTGCCGTCGCCGATCAGGCGCTCGAAGTTCGCGAGGCCCACCCAGTCGGCCTTGCCGAAGACGTTCCAGTTCGTGAACGCCATGTAGAACAGCACGACGATCGGGATGAGGGTGAGCAGCCCGAAGCCGATGAAGTTCGGCAGGATGAAGCTCCACCCGATGAGGGTGTTGCGCAGCCGCAGCTTCGAACGCCGGCGGCGCTCGGGCGGCGGCGCCGTCGCCGCAGCCTCTGTGGCGGTGATGGTCGCCATGGCGGACCTCCAGTGGGTGGATCAGAAGCGGGGTGGTGCTCGGCGGGCTCGAGAACAGCTCCCGAGCCCGCCGAGAGAAGAGGGGTCGGACTCCCCGGGACTGCGCCGCGGGCGTCCGAGCCTGGCCCTTCGACAGGCTCAGGGACCGTGCCCTGAGCCTGTCGACGGGGGATGCGGATCAGTCGAGGCCGACCTCGTTGGCCACGCGGTCCTCGGCCTCCTTGATCGCGTCGGCGGCCGACGCGGAGCCCGACATGATCGCCGTGTGCATGTCGTTGAGGATGCCCTGGATCGCCGCGGTCTTGTTCGACGTCGGGTTCTCGGGGAAGACGTCGTGCGTCGAGTAGGCGAACTTCGACAGGTCGTCGGTGGGGGCACCGTCGACACCGAAGTACGTCTCGACGACCGGGTCGGTCAGCAGCGCCGGGGTGATGCCGATGCCGGCGAGGATCTGAGCGCCCTCTTCACCCGCGGCGAAGGCGAGGAAGTCCTTCGCAGCCTGCACCTTGGACTCGTCGATCGCGGCGTTGATGCCGAAACCGGTCGGGTCGCCGAAGGTCACCGGGGTGTTGTCCAGGCCCGCGGTCGAATCGTCGACCTGCGGGATCGGCGCGATGCCCCACTCGAAGTCGTCCGCGTCGCCCGAGGCCTGCTGGGCGATCAGCGTCGCGACGAACCACGTGCCCATGGGCAGCATGGCGGCGTTCTGCTTGCCGAACTCGCCCTGGTAGGTGAGCTGGTTGGCCGCGCTGGTGTTGTAGTCGACCTGGTCGCCCGCGTCCTGCAGGGCGAGCACGTTCTCGTAGAACGGCTCCATGTAGCCGTAGTCGCCCTCGAGGATGTCGCCCTCGGCCTGCGCGTTCGCGAAGCCCTGGACGGTCGACTGCCAGCGGTGCAGGTAGGTGCCCTTGGCGGCGCTGCCGTCGGCCGACAGGCCCTCGGTCAGTGCGGAGGCGGCGTCGCTGTAGTCGTCCCAGGTCCACGAGCCGTCGGGGTACTCGACGCCGGCCTGGTCGAAGAGCGCCTTGTTGTAGTACAGCACCCACGAGTCGTTGCGGTAAGGCACAGCGTACGCGGTGCCGTCGACCTCGTACGAGGCCGCGCCGCTGATGCCCTCGGGCAGCTCGACGTCCGACACGTCGAGGAGCTGGCCGCCCTCGACGAACGTCGGGACGAACTTGACCTCCTTCTGCGTGATGATGTCGGGGCCGGAGCCGGCGGCGAGGTCGGCGGTCAGCAGGGTGTTGTACTCGGCCGCGTCGTAGCCCTTGAGCTCGATCGTGACGTCGGGGTTCTCCTCGTGGAACGCGTCGGCGAGCGCCTGGAACTCCGGCGTCGTGTCGAGGCTCCAGCCCGAGAGCGTCAGCGTGACCGGGCCCGACGACTCCTCGGGCGCAGCAGCGTCGTCGCCACCGCCGCTGCAGCCGGCGAGAGCGAGCGTTGCGACCACGGCGATGCCGGCGGCGGCAGCGTATGAGCGCTTCATTCTGGGGGTACTCCTTTGTGATTGCGGACCCGTCCTCGGGCCCATCGGGGTTACCGGTTGGCGTCGGACGCGGTTCCGGGGTGTGCGAGGCGACTCGTGGTCGCCGTCCCGTCCGGCCAGGTGACCGTGACGGTGGTCTGCGAACCGTCGGCCTCGAGGGCGACGGCGGCATCGGCGGGCGATGCGAGGTCTTGGGCGGTGAGCTCGACGAGCGTGGCGGTCCACTCCCCCGGCTCGACCGGGTACGCGACGACCGGGACGGCAGCGACAGTCCCGAGCGGACTGGCGTCGTCGCGCGTCTCGATGCTGACTGCACCGTGCCCGAGAAGGGGACGGATGCCGCTGCGCAGGCCCTTCGCGAACACCGAGGCTGCGGCATCCGTCTCCCGCGCCTTGGCGTCCTCAGTTGAGGACGAGAGCCGGGATGAGGGGCCGAACCCGGCGTTTCGTCCCTCATCCGGGCGCAGATCCTCAATTGAGGAGCGGGGTGCGGTTTCGGCTGAGGCACGGGGTGCGGTGTCGGTCGACGAGACGGGTGCGGTGTCGACCGAGGAACCGGGTGCGGTGTCGGCGGCCAGTGCCCAGCCGCCGACGCGGAGGCTCAGCGACGCGGCGTCGACACCGGGCTCGAGGGAGTCCACCCGAACGAGCCGCACCTCCCAGGCGCCGCGCACGATCGAGTGCACCTCCAGCAGGCCGGCGAGTTCGATGTCGCCGTCGATGCCCGAGCCGTGGCGGTGCGCCGACGGGCGCGGCGTGATCCAGTGGGCGCGCGAGACGGACGCGGCGATGCCGACGCGGCCGCCCTCGTCGTCCTGCACCCGCACGTCGATGAGCTCCATCGCGGCGCGGTGGGTCGCGCGGCCGTCGCCGTCGACGAGCGCGGCGGACTGCTCAAGCGGCTCGTCCCACGCGCGCTGGTTCGCGAGCGGGCCTGCGGCCGTGGAGTAGCCGATCCGCGCGTACAGCGGCGAGTCTCCGACCAGGCTCCCGTCGGCCGCGTGGTCGGTGCCGTGGTTGACGATGCGCACGATGCCATCGGCCTGCGTCCCCGAGATCACCCAGCCGGCGGGCCGCACCGTGCGCAGTTCGTCGCCGGCCTCGACCGGCAGCGGCGCGCTCTCGGCCGCCCACACGGGGTGGTCGGCGGGGAGCGCCACGCCCAGCAGCCCCTTGACCGCCCAGTAGGGCGAGCCGGGTCCGGAGTAGGACTGCGCGAGCTCGCGCCACTCGTGGTGCCATCCCATGGTGAGGACGCCGTCGTCGCCCGGGACGCCGGCGGCGTCGAAGTGGGCGACGACCGCGTTCGCGGCGCGACGCAGCTGCCCGTGCGGCACCGAGGGAACCTCGGCGAGCGCACCGACCCAGAACGGGGCCGCGGCCGCGAAGCGGTAGATGAGGCTCCGTCCCTGGATGAGCGGCGAGCCGTCGGCACCGATGAGCGCGGCGGCGTCCTGCAGGAAGCGGTCGAGGCGCACGATGTCGCCCGCGGTGCGGCCGCCGGTGAGCTCGTCGGCGCCCTGCATCCGCGACCACAGCACGGGATAGGTATGCAGCGCCCAGCCGACGTAGTGGTCGTACGAGCGCTCGAATCCGTCGGAGATCCAGCCGTCCTCGCGCACGAGCGCGTCGTGCAGGGCGAGGTGGTCGGCGATGTCCTGCGCCGACCAGGGCCCGCCCACCGAGCGCAGGAAGGTCTGCACCACGACGCGGAACCACAGCCAGTTCGTCTTCGGGTAGCTCTCGTCGCCGACGACGGGCGCGAGGTACGCGATCACGCGCTGCTGCGTCGTGGCGTCCAGTCGATCCCAGATCCAGGGACGGGTCATGTCGAGCACCAGCGCCAGCGACGCGGCCTCGACCTTGGCCTGCGCGTGCTCGTCGAGACGCACCCAGCGGTCCTCGGCCTCGGGGTCGACGCCCGTGGTGATGCCGCGGCGGTAGAAGTCGGCGAGCTCTTCGGTGCCCACTCCCCCAGCGCCGGCGATGCGGAAGCCCGCGAGGAGGAAGGTGCGGGCGAAGCCCTCGAGCCCGTCGACCGCGTGACCGTACCCGCCCTCGGCTCCCGGGAAGTGGATGCGTCCGTGGCCGGGCGAGGCGAAGGTGCGCGCGGTGTCGAGCAGGCGATCGGCGTAGGCGAGCCATTCGGCCCTGGTCCATTCGCGGCCGTCCCAGGCGGAGCCCGTCGCGATGTGCGCCGACGTCGTGGGCTGCTGGACCGTCACGTGGGATCTCCCTTGATGCCTTGTTCTCGCCGCTGTTCGGTCAGCGGAAAGCGAACGTTTGGGACTGTAGCAATCGATTTCGTTCATTGCAAGGTTGTTTGAGATTCGTTATGATCGTTTGTGATCGCTTTACGTTCAGAGCGACTCAAGGCGTGGTGGGACTCCACCATGGTGAATCGACGAGGAGCACCCGTGACGACCACGACGGCGACGTTCGAAGGGGCGCTGGCGTCGGTGTACCACCGGCAGGCGAGCACGGACCGAGCCGGGTTCGAGGCCGTCCTCGCCGATCTCCTCGCCCGCGCTGAGCGCGCGCTGCCCGTCGCACCGTCGGAGGATCGGGCTGTCTGGGGACCGGAGGGAAGCGCCGATCCCGTCGCCGTGCAGGCCGTGCTGGAGCGCGCCCGCGCCGATCTCGGCCGCCCCTGGGGCGTGCCGCTGGCCACCCAGGCCGCGCGGCTCCATGACGACGGCGACCGTGAAGGCTGGGAGAGCGTGGTCTTCGAGAGGCAGCGCCGCCTCGCCCGCGCCGCGATCGCCGCCGCCCACCACGCGGACGATCCCGAGCTCGGACCGGTGTGGCTCGCCGAGGTGCTCGATGGCGTGTGGCTCGTCTGCGAGCAGACCTCGTGGTGCTGGCCCGCACACGACGACGCCTTCCGAGAGCGCGGGGCGGTGCTCCCGACCGTCACGGTTCCCTACCTCGACCTCGGCGCGGGGGAGGCCGTCGCGCTCCTCACCTGGATCGACCAGCTCCTCGGCGCGCGCCTCGAGGCCCGGTATCCCGGCATCCGCTCCCGCGTCCGTCATGAGGCGCGCGTGCGGGTGTTCGAGCCGTTCACACGGCGCCGCGACTGGCACTGGCTGGGACTCGACGGCGACGTGCACAACTGGAACCCGTGGATCCACGGCAACGTGCTGCTGGCCGCACTGCGCCTGCTCGACGATCCGGCCGAGGCCGCCGAGCGCACCGCGATCGTCGCGCTCGCGCTCGAGGGCATCGACCGCTATGTCTCGGTGCTCCCCGCCGACGGCGCGATCGACGAGGGCTACGCATACTGGTGGAACGGCGCGTGCCGTGTGCTCGAGGCCCTCGACCTCGTACGCCACGCCACCGGGGGAGTGCTCGACGCCTCGGGCATCCCGTCGCTGCGCGAGACGGTGGCCTTCCCCCACCGCATGCACCTGGGCGGCGACTGGTACCTGAACCTCGCCGACGGACAGGCCCGGCCGCCCGCGGATCAGCCCTGGCACGCGCTGCACCGGGCGGCCCGGCACGCGGGAGACACGGATGCCGCGACCCACGCCGCGTCGCACCGCCGGGCCGGCACGCCCGCCGCGACCGAGCACGAGGGGTTCGGCCGGCTGTTGCGGGGCATCACCGATCCGGCGTGGGTGGGGGCGGCGCAGGAGCCGACGCCGTTGCCGCGCGACGTGTGGCTCCCGTCGACCGAGGTGCTGCTGGCGCGCGAGGAGGGCGGCACGGCGGCGGGGCTGACCGTCGCCGTCAAGGGCGGCCACAACGGCGAGCACCACAACCACAACGACGTCGGCTCGTTCATCGTCGCCTCGGACGGAGTGCCCGTCATCGTCGACGCCGGCAGGCCCACCTACACGCTGCAGACCTTCAGCCCCGACCGCTACGAGATCTGGACCATGCAGAGCGGCTGGCACAACGTGCCGGTGATCGAAGGTCTCGAACAGAGTCCGGGTCGCGAGTTCGCGGCCTCGGGCGTCGAGCCGTTGATCGGCGACGACGCCTCGTCGCTGTCGCTCGACATCGCGGGCGCGTATGCCGGCGCGACCGCTCCGTGGCAGCGGTCCGTGCGCCTCGAGCGCCTGGCGCGCCGCGTCGTGATCGAGGATTCCTGGCCCCCGGTCATTGAGCGAGCGAGGAACGATCAAGGCGAAACGCCCCACGGTCTGCCCCCGGTCGTTGAGCGAGCGAGGAACGATGAAGGCGAAACGCTCCCGGACCACGCGCGCACCGAGGTGCGGATACTGCTGGCCGGCGAGGTGCGGCGGGATGCGGCATCCGTCACCGTCACGCCCCTGGACGGCGCCACACCCGTGCGCATCTCGTGGCCCGAGGACGTCGAGGCTTGCCTCGTCGTGCGCGAGCTCGACGACCCGATGCTCACCAGCGTGTGGGGAGCGCGACTCACGCGGCTCGATCTGGACGTGACATCCCGGCGGGGGATCGCGGTGGCGGTAGAACTGGACCTGACGAACGCGGAGGAAGCCCGATGACCGACCAGACACCGGCGCTGCTGGCCGCCGAGAGACGGGCGCACGTGATGGCCTCCCTCGAGCGGGACGGCGCCGTGCGGGTCGCCCAACTCATGGACGAGCTCGGCGTCGCGCCGGTGACGCTGCGCCGCGACCTCGCCCAGATGGAGCGCGAAGGTCTGCTGGTGCGCGTGCACGGCGGCGCGGTTCCGGCCGCGGGCGCGTTCGAGGAGGGCGAGTCCGGGCACGCCGCGACGCCCTCGCGCACGGGTTCGATCGCGATGCTCGTGCCGTCGCTGAGCTTCTACTGGCCGAGCGTCGTTCGCGGCGCCGAGACCGAGGCCGCGCGTCAGGGCTTCCGCGTCGTGCTGCGGGGGGCGTCGTACGAACTGCAGGACGAGCGACCCGTGCTCGAGCGCCTCGTGCACACCGAGGGCGTGCGCGGACTCGTCGTGGCGCCCAACACCGACACGCCGCACGCGCAGGACGTCGTGCAGTGGCTGGCCGAGTGCGGCGTGCCCAGCGTGCTCGTCGAGCGGGATGCCGTGCTGCTGCCCGACGGCAGCCCGGTCGAGAACGTCACCACCGATCACGCGCTGGGGGCGGTCCTCGCCGCGCGTCACCTCGCCGCGCTCGGGCACCGGCGCGTCGGTCTCATCATCGCGCGCGACTCGCCGACCTCGCGCAAGATCGCCGCCGGGTGGCAGGCCGCCTGCGCCGAGCTGGGCCTCACCCCGGCCGACCATTTCGAGACCAGCCTGCCGCCGCGCACGAGCCCCGACTTCTCCGCGGTCGTCGACGCGGCGCTGGACGCGGCGCTGTCGAACTCGGTCACGGCGATCCTCGTGCACTCCGACCCCGAGGCGATGGCCTTCGTCGACCTGGCCCTCAACCGAGGCATCTCGGTGCCCGGCGACCTGTCGATCGTGGCGTACGACGACGAGGTGGCCGAGCTCTTCACGCCGGCGCTCACCGCGGTGAGCCCGCCGCGGGCGGCGGTCGGCCGCGCGGCGGTCGATCTCCTCGCACGGCGCATCGAAGACCCGACACGCCCGGTGCACCGTGTCGTGCTCAACCCCACGCTGAACGTCCGCGGGTCGACGGCTCCGCCCCGCAGCGCCTGAGGCCCGCCGCGCAGGGGCTGAGGCCTCGCGACTCAATGCTTGAGGCCTCGCTACTCAGCGCCTGCGGACGGCGACGCGGTCGGTGGCCGCGGTGAGGGCGCGGGAGACGGATGCCGCGATCCCGCGCGCTGCGCGCCTTCCCGGTGGACTCAGCCGGCGAGGGCGGCCGCGCGCCAGTCGGTGAGCACGCGAGCAGCGGCGCGCGTGTGCGACCACGGCATCTGCGGGACTTCCAGCCGGCCCTCCGCGATCGCGAGCGAGAGGGCGTCGGCCTCGGCCCCCATCGGCTGCACCACGGGAACCTCGACCACGCGCTCCTCGTCGCCCCGACGGACGATGAGCGCCGAAGGGCTCTCGGTGCGGCTGCCCCACACGTTCGGGAGCAGCACGTCGCCCTCGGCGAAGCGGAGCAGTCCGAGGTCCGACAGGTCTTCGACGACCGAGGTGGCGACCTCGGCGGTGACCGCACCGAAGCCGATCGCGGCCGTCGCCCAGGCGTCGACGCCCGCTTCCAGCCCGGCGTCGAACCCGTGGTACACCGGCTCGTCGATCGGCTGACCCGCCGCGGCGGCCAGGTCGATCGCGAGGGCGACGGGGTAGCAGCCGACATCGAGGATGGCCCCGCCCGCGAGCGCGGGGTCGAACAGGCGCCCCTGTCGCGTTCCCGCGTCGAAGCCGAAGGCACCCGCGACGTGCTCGAGCGGGCCGAGCTCACCGCCGGCAGCCAGCTCGCGCAGCGCGTCGGCGAACGGTCCGAAGCGGGTCTTGAACGCCTCGAGGAAAGGTCGCTTCACGCGCTGTGCCGCCTCGAGGATGCGCTCGACCTCAGCCAGCGTCGGGCTCGCGGGCTTCTCGCACAGCACCGCCTTGCCGGCTTCGAGCGCGCGGATCGCCAGCTCGGCATGCGTCGTGTGGACCGTGCCGACGTAGACCGCGTCGACGTCGTCGCGCGCGAGGATCTCGTCGTACGTGCCGGATGCCTCGGCCCCGTGCGCGTCGGCGAACGCCGCGGCCCGCTCGGCGGACGAGCTTCCCACCGCATGCAGCACCCCGTGCTCGGAGGCGCGGAGCCCCACCACGAAGTCCCTGCTGATGGCCCCTGGCCCGAGCACGGCCCACCTCGTCTGCGTCATGGCCCTGATGCTATCGACACGCGGCGGTACGCCGGCCCCGGCATCCGTCCCTCCTCTCCGCCCGTACTCCACACGAAACCGCACAACAGCGCACCCGTCGCGCACGCGCCGGTGCTATCACGCGTTCTCGCCACGAACACACCCCGCCGCGCGGAGACGGCGGGGAGACGGGTGCCGCGACCCGCGCCGGTACGCCGTCCTCGGCATCCGTCCCTCCTCTCCGCCCGCACTCCAGACGAAACCGCACAACAGCACACCCGTCGCGCACGCGCCGGTGCTATCACGCGTTCTCACCACGAACACACCGCGCCGCGCGGAGACGGCGGGGAGACGGGTGCCGCGACCCGCGCCGGTACGCCGTCCTCGGCATCCGTCCCTCCTCTCCGCCCGCACTCCAGACGAAACCGCACAACAGCACGCCCGCCGCGCACGCGCCGGTGCTACCGCGCGTTGTCGCCACGAAGCACCGCGCCGCGCGGCGAGGGCGGGAGACGGATGCCGCGACCCGCGCCGGTACGCCGGCCCCGGCATCCGTCCCTCCTCTCCGCCCGCACTCCACACGAAACCGCACAACAGCACGCCCGCCGCGCACGCGCCGGTGCTACCGCGCGTTGTCGCCACGAAGCACCGCGCCGCGCGGCGAGGGCGGGAGACGGATGCCGCGGCCCGCGGCGGTACGCCGGCCCCGGCATCCGTCCCTCCTCTCCGCCCGCACTCCACACGAAACCGCACAACAGCACGCCCGTCGCCCACGCGCCGGTGCTATCACGCGTTCTCGCCACGAACACACCGCGCCGCGCGGAGACGGCGGGGAGAGGATGCCCGGCCCGGGTCAGGCGAGCGGCTCGGCGGCCTCGCGCGCCGCGCGCGCGGACGAGCGGATCGCGCCGATGCTCGCGGCGATCACGAGCCCGATTCCCAGCACCTCGAGCACGGTCATATGTTGTCCGAGGAATATGAAGCCGGCGAGCGCCGCCGTGGCGGGCGCGAGGCTCATCAGGATCGCGAACACCGCGGCCGGCAGTCGGCGGAGGGCGATGAGCTCGAAGGCGTAGGGGATCGTGGACGACAGGATCGCCACCGCGGCGCCGAGGGCGATCAGGTCCAGGCGCAGGAGGGCGGCTCCGGCATCCGCGATCCCGAACGGCAGCGCGATGATCGCCCCGACCGTCATCGCGAGCGCGAGCCCGTCGAGCCTGGGGAAGGCGCTGCCCACCCGCGCGGACGCCAGGATGTAGAACGCCCAGCTCGCCGCGGCGCCGAGGGCGAACAGCACGCCGAGCGGATCGAGGCGGTCCCAGCCGCCGCCGCCCAGCGCGACGACTCCGGCGAGCGCGAGCAGCGCCCACAGCCAGGCCGACGCGCGTCGCGCCGCGACGATCGACAGCACGAGCGGACCCAGCACCTCGATGGTGACCGTCACGCCCAGCGGCAGCCGCTCGAGCGCGAGGTAGAAGAGCCCGTTCATCACCGCGAGCACGAGTCCGAACTGGGCGACCGCCGTCCAGTCGGCCCGCGAGTGACCGCGCACCCGCGGGCGCGCGATCAGCAGGAGCACGATCGCCGAGAACACCAGGCGCAGCATCACCATGCCGAGCGGGCCGACCTGCGGGAACAGCAGCACCGCCAGGGACGCGCCCACCTCCTGGCAGGCGAGCCCCGCTATCACCAGCAGGACCGCGGGCGTGGTGCCGGCGCGGCCGCCGGAGCCCTTCATGCCGCCGGCCTGTGCGCCGCTGCCGACGCCCGAGCCGGAGCCCGACCCGGGCCCGGTGCTCGCGCGACGCTCACTGCGCAGCCGGCGGCGTGCACACCGCGGCCGCGGCGACCGCCTCGCGATACTGCTCAGCCGTCCACGGCAGGCCCGCCTCAGGCACCGCTTCGCCCTCGGTCGCGGGAGCCTTCGACGCGATCGCGGCCAGTTCCCACGCGAGGTACTCGCCCACGGCACCGTCGGCCGCGGAGTTGTTGAGCACGACGGCGACGGTGAGGCCGGTCTTGGGATCCGCGAAGGCCGCCGTGAGATACCCCGGCACCTTGCCGTACTGCCCGACGAGCGATCCGGCCAGCAAAGCGCCGCCGTCGGCCGTGTACCACGACGGTCCGTCTGCGGCGACGGGCACGGGAGCCGAGAAGCGGTCGTCGTCCTCGACGAGCGCGCCGGAGGCCAGCACCTGGACGTACCGGCCGAGGTCCTCGATGGTCGTGACGACGCCGGCGTCGGTGAAGCCGCTGCTGGTCGACGCCTCGGTGAGATCGAGCGGCTGGGCGCAGTCGAGCGCACCCTCGGCGTTGTTCACCGATTGCCCGCCCCGCAGCACGCCCGAAGAGGGCAGCGAGCCGAGCGCCGTGGCGTCGAGGCCCAGCGGACCGGCGACGTACGTCTCGATGAGGTCGGCGGCAGACATGTCGGTCGCGCGCTGCAGCGCCAGGCCGAGGAGGACGTACCCGGCGTCCGAGTCGCGGTAGCCGGCCCCGGGGGCGCCGCTGCGCGGCTGCCCGAGCCCGAAGCTCGCGAGGTAGCGCGGCTCCCACTGGCGAGCCGGGTTCGTGAGCCACGAGGAGTACAGCTGCCCGGAGTAGGAGCCGATGCCCGACGTGCCGTCGCACAGCTGGATCAGGGTCACGTCGGCGAGATCGGGCACGCCCGAGACGTAGTCCGCGACGCTGTCGGTGAGCTCGACCTTGCCCGCGGCGGCGACCTCGAAGAGCACATCGCACGTCATCGCGCGCGTCACCTTGCCGGCGCGGAAGACGAGGTCGGCGCTCACATCCCCGCCGCCATCGGGTCGCTGCGTGCCGAGACCCGCGACCCAGCTCCCGCTCCACGGCGCCCAGACGCCGACGATGGCTCCGGACGACCCCGTGGTCCCCATCGCGTGGGTGACGGCATCCGTCAACTGCTGCACGGTCTCTTCGGGAAGGGATGCGGCCGCCTGCGCCGGCAGGTCGGGCTCGACCTCCCCGCCGAAGGAGCAGCCGGCGAGGGCGAGCGCGGACGCGAGGGCACCGGCCAGCACCGCGATGGCGCGGTGTCGAGTGGATCGGGTCCGCATTCTCACCCCCCGATGATCGTGCAATGAATTCAAACACACCTGGATGCCGGACGCCGCACGGCGGTCCGTAGGGTTGACAGCATGACCTTCCACTTCGACGAGGCCGCGCTCACGGGTGTGCTCGGTCACATGAACGGCGATCACGGCGACGACAACCTGTTGATCGCGCGGGCCTTCGCCGCGGATGCGGGAGTGACGGATGCCGGGATCACAGGCTCTCGCATGACCGCCTTCGACGGCGACCGCGGCGTGTGGGAGGCGACGCTCGCCGACGGGTCGACCGCGGAGGTCGCGGTGCCCTGGCCCGGCGGCCCGATCTCGGAGCGCCGCGAGGTGCGACGCGAGATCGTGGCGCTCTATGACGAGGCGTGCCGCCGCCTGGGCGTGGAGGCGCGACCGCACGTCTAGGAAATACATAGTTAGGTTCGCCTTATCTTCAGTTAGCATGAAGGTATGAGCGACCCGATCCCGTTCTCCACAGCGCTGCGCGAGCGCTCCAGCAGCTCGCACTCGTCGAGCGAGCAGTCCGGATTCATGGCCGACCTCATGAAGGGGGAGGGCACCCGCGAGGACTACGTCGCACTCGTCGTGCAGCACTGGTTCATCTACGAGGCGCTCGAGCGCACGGCCGGCCAGATGCGCAACGACCCCGTCGCCGCGGTGTTCATCTCCGACAAGCTGACGCGCCTGCCCGCGCTCGAGGCGGACCTCGAGTTCCTCGTCGGCCCCGACTGGCGCGAGCGGATCGAACCCCTGCCGACGACGAAGCGCTACGTGGACCGCATCAACGAGGTCGGCGCGACCTGGGCGGGCGGGTTCGTCGCGCACCACTACACGCGCTACCTCGGCGACCTCTCGGGCGGCCAGTTCATCGGGCGCCTGATGGCGCGCCGCTTCGGGTTCGAGACGAACGGCATCGGCTTCTACGTCTTCGACGACATCGCCGACCCGAAGGGCTTCAAGGACGTCTACCGCGAGCAGCTGGACGCCGCACCGTGGGATGCCGCGGAGCAGCAGCGCGTGATCGACGAGGTGCTCCTCGCGTACCGCTTCAACACCGAGCTCTTCGAGGACCTCGCAGCAGCGAAGGCCCACTCCACCCGCGTCGCCTGACCCACCGGCCCGCGGCTCGTCCCACCCCGCTCGGCTGACAGTGCCGAGAACCTGGCCGGCAACGCGACACGCCGGGCCCAGGCATCCGTCACCGGCGCGTCGGTGTGACCGACCAGGTTTTCGGTCACCACCGAACGACAGGCCGGCGGACCGGGACGGGCGGGCGCCCGGACGGGACGGGCGGGCGGACGGGCCGGACCGAAGGCTCCTCAGGCCACCGGCGTCCCGCGGACGGCGTCGCGCATGAAGCGCTGCACGTCGGGGTCGACCTGGATGTCGCGCGGCCGCAGCGGCCGCGACAGGTACAGCCCGTCGAGCGACGTGAGGCGCGACAGCGCCACATACGTCTGCCCCGGCGCGAAAGCGCCTGATCCGAGGTCGATGATCGCCCGGTCGTAGGTCTTGCCCTGCGACTTGTGGATCGTGACGGCCCACGCCAGCCGCAGCGGGAACTGCGTGAACTCGGCGACGATGTCGCGCGTCAGCTGCTTAGACCCGGGATCGTACGAGTAGCGGTACTTCTCCCACACCGAGGGCTCGACGTCGAACTCGTCGCCCTCGACGTCCACGCGCACCGTCTCGCCGGCGATGCGCGTCACCGTTCCGATCGTGCCGTTGACCCACCGCGGGGGCTCGCCGAACGAACCGCTGTCGTTGCGCAGGAACATCACCTGGGCGCCGACCTTCAGTTTCAGCTCCAGATCGGCCGGATAGGCGGCATCACCCCGCCCGAAATCGCCGTTGACCTCCGCCATCGCCGTCTGCTCGCGCCCCACCAGCTCGTTCAGGTGCCGCCGGTTGATGTTGTTGACGATGTCGTTGCGGGTGGCGAGCGTGATGATCGGATGCTCGCCATCGAGCGGATCGGGGGCGGTGCGGGCACCGGTGTCGTTGAGGATCTGCGCGATGTCGGCCGTCACGCGCCCGTACCGGACCGCGTTCAGCATCGCCTTGAACGCGGGGTCGGACTGTCGGTGGATGTCGACCAGCTCGCGGATGTTGAGGTCGGCGCCGTACGACCCGACGTCGAGGATGCCGTCGCTCGCGGACTCACCCACCCACACCTTCGCGTCGAAGAACCAGAACGAGCGGTAGTGGTCGCGCACGTAGCGCAGCTCGTCGCCCCGCGGCGGCACCGGCGCCAGCTGGTACGGATCCCCGAACATCACGATCTGACACCCGCCGAACGGCTCCGCGCGGCGGCCGCGCGCCTTGCGCAGCGAGCGGTCGATCGCGTCCATGAGGTCGGCGTTGACCATGGAGATCTCGTCGATGACGAGAGTGTCGATCGCGTTCAGCAGCTTGCGGGTCGCGTCGGACTGGTCTTCGTCGTGCGCCCCGATGATCCCGAGGGGCAGCTTGAAGAGCGAGTGGATCGTCTGGCCCTCGACGTTGAGCGCCGCGACACCGGTGGGCGCGCACACGGCGATCTGCTTGCTCGTGTTCCACGCCAGGTGCTGCAGCAGCGTCGACTTGCCGGTGCCGGCCCGGCCCGTGACGAACACGTGCTCGCGGGTGTCTTCGATGAGCCGGAACAGCGCCTCCTGCTCGGGGGACAGAGGCGGGGTGTTCACCGATTCATGCTAACGAGCGGATGCCGCATCCCGGCCCTCCGCGCCGCGATCGGTGGACACGCGATCGCTGTCCACAGGCGGCTCCGCCTCGCGCCACCGGCCGGTGCCGGCCACCACCTCGTCCATGATCGCGCGGAACCGCGGGCACGTCGTGATGTCGTGCGCGCGGCACCGCAGCGCGTGCTCGGTCATGAGGCGCGAGCGCTCCATGTCTGCCATGCGGCGCGCGAGGTCGGCGAGATGCTCCTCGAGCACCCGGTGCCGCTCGGGCGCCTGCTCGTCCAGGAGCACGGCGATCTGCTCGAGGCTCATGCCGGCGTTCTTGCTGCGGACGATCACGCCGATGCGCACCAGGTCGTCTTCGGCGTAGCGGCGCCGCCCGCCGCCGTCGCGCTCCGGACGCAGCAACCCCATGTCCTCCCAGTGCCGCAGCACGTGCGTGGGGAGCGAGAACCGGGCCGCAGCATCGCCGATCGGCAGACTTGACTTCATGTCGACATGAAGTCACAGGATCGATTCCGACGCAACCCGACGAGAGGATCTCCCATGTACGACGTGATCGTGATCGGCGGTGGCCCCGCGGGGCTGCAGGCCGCCCTGACCATCGGCCGCATGCATCGCCGCGTGCTGCTGCTCGACTCCGGCGAGTACCGCAACGCCACCGTCGAGCACGCCCACAACCTCCTCACCAACGACGGTCGCGACCCGGCCGAGCTGCGGCGCATCGCGCGGGCCGAACTTGCGGCGTACGCCACCGTCGAGGTGCGCACGACATCGGTGTCAGCGGTCGAGGGCTCGCTCGGCGACTTCGCCGTCACCACCGCCGAGGGCGTCGAGCACGCGCAGCGACTCGTGCTCGCCACCGGCATGCGCGACGAGCTCCCCGCCGTCCCCGGCCTCGCGGAGCAGTGGGGCCGCCTCGTCGCGCAGTGCCCGTTCTGCCACGGTCACGAGTTCGCAGGGGAGCGCGTCGGCATCCTCATCGAGGGCGAGCACGCCGCCATGATCGAGCGGATGCTGCGCCCCGTGATCTCGTCCGCGTTCCTGGCGAGCCCCGCCGATGTCGCGCAGGTCGCCGAGGTCGAGGGCGGCCTCGAGCTCCGGCTCGTCGATGGCGGTGTGGAGCGGGTCGCCGGGGTGTTCACGGCCGCGACCGCCACGCAGCGCGCCCCGTTCGCGGATCAGCTGGGCTGCGGCATCCTTCCCGGCGGCGGCGTCGAGATCGACGCGCTCGGCCGCACGACCGTGCCTGGCGTCTACGCCGGCGGCGACATGGCGCACGTGGCTGCCGTGCCGGGTCCGATGGTGTCGCTGGCCGCCGCCATCGCCTCGGGACAGCTCGCCGGGGCGAGCGCCGTGCGCGACGCGATCATGTCCTGACGCCGCGTCGCCCCCGCCCGGCCCGGCTGCACCGACGCCCGGAGCCGCCTGCGCTCGACGTCATACGATTTCACGTCCACAGGGGCCTCCCGGGCTCGTCTTCCTAGACTGGGCGGGTGGACCAGGGGGCGGTGGGCACGGCATCCGGTCGCGCGAGCGCGCCTCCGGGCGCTGCGGCGACCCCCGAGAGCCCGCCCGCGACCCCGCAGGCAGAGCTGATCCAGCCGCCCCGCAAGCGCCGTGGACTCGCGGTCGACCTGACGCTGCTCGGCATCGTGGGCGTCCTGCTCATCGCCGCGGTCTTCGCCGCGTGGGGGGTCATCGAGCGCCACTTCTACAGCCCGGCCGCTTTCGTCGAGCGCTACGTCGACCTGCTCGCCGACGGCCGGGCCGCCGATGCGCTGGCGCTGCCCGGCGTCGCCGTGAGCTCCGCCGAGCTCGAGGCGGCGGGCCTCCCCCCGACCGCGTCCGACGCGCTGCTGCGCAGCGCGGCACTCGCGCCGATGACCGACGTGCGCGTGGTGTCGCAGGAGCAGGACGGCGACATCACGCGGGTCTCCGTCGCGTACGAGGCACGCGGCCACGACGGGCAGACCACCTTCTCCGTGGAGCGCGACGGCTCGATCGGCCTCGCCCCCACCTGGCGGTTCGCCAAGAGCCCGCTCGCGGTCATGAACCTCGGCGTGACCGGGTCGATGGTCTTCGACGTGAACGGCTTCCAGATCGACAAGCGTCAGGTGTCGCCGGATGGAGCGGATGCCGACCCCGCTGCCCCGGTCTCGCTGCTGGTCTTCTCACCGGGCCTCTACTCGGTGTCGGTCGACACGGCCATCTCCGCCACGCCGGGAGTCGCCGTGCTCTCCGACAGCCCGTTCCGCGCGATCCCGGTGAACGTGCAGGCCCAGCCCACCGAGAACTTCCTCAGCGTCGTGCAGGAGAAGGTGGAGGAGTTCCTCACCTCCTGCGCGACCCAGCAGGTGCTGCAGCCCACCGCCTGCCCGTTCGGCTTCTTCGTGCAGGACCGCATCGACTCGCTCCCGGAGTGGTCGATCGTGCGGCAGCCGGCCGTGTCGGTCGAACCGGCGGGCGCGGGCTGGTCGATCCTCCCCACCGAGGCGGTCGCGCACATCGACGTCGACATCCGATCGATCTACGACGGCCGCGTCCGCTCGGTCAGCGAAGACGTCCCCTTCATCGTCAAGGGCACCATCACGATCCGTCCGGACGGCACGGCCACCATCGTGGTGACCGGCCCCGACACCAACTGACCCCAGCTCGGGCACGACGCTCCCGCCCTGCGCGCGTGGCTCGCTCGACCCTCGCGTGACCGCACCGAGATCCGCGGTCCGGCGAATCCGAGATTCCGCCAGGATGGTGCGGGGGTCGAGAATGACGTCGATGAAGGGCATCGCGCGTTGGGTCCCGGCCGTCGCCACGGTGCGGGAGTACCGGCGGGCGTGGCTGTGGCCCGACATCCGCGCGGGCATCGTCGTGACCGCGCTGCTGATCCCGGCAGGGATGGGCTATGCCGAGGTTGCGGGCCTGCCGCCGGTGACAGGGCTCTACGCGACGATCGTGCCGCTTCTCGCCTACGCGGTGTTCGGCCCGTCGCGGGTGCTGGTCCTCGGCCCCGATTCGTCGCTGGCCCCGATCATCGCCGCCGCGATCCTCCCGCTCGCCCTCGGCGACCAGTCGCGGGCGGTCGCACTCGCGGGCCTCCTCGCCGTCATGGTCGGCGTGCTGCTGGTCCTCGGCGGCCTGGTGCGCCTCGGGTTCGTGACCGACCTGCTCTCCAAGCCCATCCGGGTCGGCTACCTGAATGCGATCGCCGTCATCGTCATCGTGTCGCAGCTGCCCAAGCTGCTCGGCTTCTCGGTCGACGCGGCCTCGCTCTGGGGAGACGCCGTCGCGATCGTCGAGGAGGTCTTCGCCGGCGCCGTCGACCCGCTCGCGGCCGCCTTCGGCGTCGGCTCCCTGGTGCTGATCTTCACGCTCAAGGCGCTGCGCTCCCCGGTTCCGGGCGTGCTGGTCGTGGTGGTGGTGTCGATGGTGCTCGCCGCCGTCTTCGGGCTCTCAGATCGGCTGCCCGTCGTCGGCGCACTGCCCCAGGGCCTGCCCGCCCCCGCGCTCGGAGGCCTCGAGTGGACGGACGTCGCCGGGCTGGCGCTCCCGGCCGCCGGCATCGCGCTCATCGCCTTCACCGACACCGCCGTGCTGTCGCGCACGTTCGCCGCCCGCCGCGGCGACAGCGTCGACGGCAGCCAGGAGATGTCGGGGCTCGGCATCGCCAACGTGGCCGGCGGGGCGCTCGGCGGCTTCCCGGTGTCGGGTTCGTCCTCGCGCACACCGGTCGCCGAGCAGGCTGGCGCGCGCACCCAGCTCACCGGCGTCGTCGGCGCGGTGCTCCTCGTGGTGTTCATCCTCGCCCTGCCGGGGCTCACCGAGTTCCTCCCGTCGGCCACGCTCGCCGCCGTCGTCATGAGCGCGGCCATCGGGCTCATCGACGTCCGAGGCGTCGTCCGGCTCGTGCGTCTCAACATCGTCGACGCGGTGCTCTCGGCCGCCGCCTTCCTCGGAGTCCTCGTGTTCGGCGTGCTGGAGGGCATCGTCATCACGATCGGCCTGTCGTTCGTCGCGTTCGTGAACCGCTCGTGGCGGCCGTACAAGGCGGAGCTCGGCCGCGTGGAGGGCCTGCGCGGCTATCACGACCTCTCGCGCAATCCGCAGGGGACGCGGGTGCCCGGCATCGTCATCGTGCGCTTCGACGCACCCCTGTTCTTCGCGAACGGCGCGATCTTCGACGACTGGGTCCGCTCCCGTGTGAAAGAGGCCGGCGCGGACGTGCGCACCGTCATCCTCGCCGCCGAGCCGATCACCGACATCGACACGACCGCGGCCGACGAACTCGTCGAGCTCGACGACTACCTCCGCGCCCACGGCATCCGTCTCATGATCGCCGAGATGAAGTCGCCGGTCGTCGATACGCTCGCCCGCTACGGGCTGACCCGTCGATTCAGTCCCGACCGCTTCGCGCCGACGGTCGGAGCAGCCGTCGACGAGCTGACGGGCACGCTGCGGGGCGACCTCAGCGGGACGAGATGGGATGCCGCGGCCGACGCCGACGGCACCCGCCAAGGCGACGGGGCCCCGCCAGACGATGCGGGCGACGAGCCGCCCCCGCGTCGCCGCTGATCGCGCCGAGCGGTGCCGGCGGGCGTGGGCTCAGCGGCCGGTGCGCGCGTCGCGGTCGGCCAAGGCGGCCAAGCGTGCGTTGTAGGCCTCGAGCTCGGCATCGCCGGTGCGGTCGGCGTGCCGATCGCGGCGCTTGGTCTCGCGGTCGTCGCTGCGGCTCCACTGGATCGCGACCGTGATCGCGAGGATGAGGGTCGGGATCTCGCCGATCGACCACGCGATGCCGCCGCCGGTGTACTGGTCCTCGAGCGGGGTGGCACCCCACGTGCGCCCCATCGACCCGAACCACTCGGCGATCATGAGGCCCTCCTGCATCATGATCGCGATGCCGAAGAAGGCGTGCATGGCCATGATGCCGATGAGCAGCAGCAGGCGCCCGGGGTACGGCAGGCGGTACGGCACCGGATCGATGCCGATCAGCGTGAGCACGAACAGGTAGCCCGTGATGAGGAAGTGGGCGACCATCCACTCGTGACCGAGGTGGTCGTACAGCGACCAGCGGAACAGGTCGGTGTAGTAGAAGACCCAGAGCGACCCGATGAAGAGCCCCGCCGCCACGAACGGGTTCGTGAGCACACGTGCGACGGGGGAGTGGACGGCCCACAGGATCCACTCGCGGCCGCCGCGCGTGCCGTCCTCGCGCTTGCGGATGGCGCGGGCGGCGAGCGTCACCGGTGCCCCGGCGACCAGCAGCAGCGGGATAGCCATGGTGAGGAGCATGTGCCCCACCATGTGCGTGCTGAACAGGTAGTCCTGGTAGACGTTGATGACCCCGCCGGTGACCCAGACCAGCAGAAGCCAGCCGGCGACCCACATGATGGTGCGGTAGACGGGCCAGGCGTCGCCGCGGCGACGCAGTCGCCACACGCCCACGAGGTAGAAGAAGATCGCGAAGCCGGCGACCGTCGCCCACAGCAGGTCGACGTTCCACGCGGTGAGCCAGCGGTCGATGGTGAGCTCCGGGGGCAGCGGCGCGCCGGTCAGGCGCTGCGCCGGCGTCGGCGTCTGCGGAATGAGCGGCGCCACCGGCGGAGGCGTGCGCGCGAGCGCGGCGGCTGCGCCGCTCGCGACGCCCATCAGCACGAGCTCGAACACGATGAGCGTCCAGAACACCCGCGTGAACGCCTCGGAGTCGCGCATGCGGCCGATCAGGCGGGTGCGGTACCAGGCGCCGAAGAGGCCGAGCACGACCAGGGCGACGATCTTGAGGCCGAGGATCACGCCGTACGGCGAGATGAGCGCCGACCAGTCCTGCAGACCGATCGCGGCGCGCACCGTTCCCGACACCGCGACCACCGCGAAGGCGGCCAGCGCGATGCTCGAGTAGCGCGCGACGGTGGCGGCGCTGTCTTCACGGGACTGCACCGGACGCACGATCACGACCAGGAGCAGGCCGCCGAGCCACACCGCGGCGGCGAGGATGTGCAGGATGAGAGCGGTCATCGCCTCGTGGTGGAAGGCCTCCTCGCCGGAGTGGCCCTGGGTGCCCATCGGGACGAGGGATGCCGCGGCCAGGAGCGCGACGAAGACGGTCGCGGTCCACGAGCGCACGGCGAAGGTCAGCACGGTGAGCGCTGCGCCGGCGATCGTGGTGATCAGCCAGGTGCGGCCGACCTCGGTCTCGACGATGTAGCGGCCGAGCTGGGCGCCGAACTCCGGCCCCATGCTGAGCACCGGGTTGAACGCGTCGATGAAGGTGAGGAACCCGGTGGCGGCGGCGGCCATCGTGAACACGGCCGCCGAGATCGACGCGGTGTCCAGCGCGATATCGAACTCTCGCTCGCCGGCGCGGAGGGTGAACAGGGCGGTGACCAGCACGCCCACCATGCCCGCCGCCGCGAGGTTGACGAACAGCTTCGCGGTCGGCAGCCCCCAGCGCACGAGCGGGCCGGGGTCGGCGATGGCCAGCGGGTCGGCACCGCCGCCGAACGCCAGCGCCCACACCATGACCGCGAGCGCGGCCACGACGAGGAGAGCGGGCCCGGCGGCCCGCAGCGCGCGGGAGTTCACCCGTCAAGCCTACGTTGCGGCGCCTGGGCACCTGGTCCGCGCCGCCCTCCCGCCGCCCCCTCGCGCAGCCGCCCCTTCCCGGTGGGGAGGGGGTGAGGGGCGGAGAGGGCGGACAGAAAGAGAAGAGGGGATGCCGCGGGTCGCGGCATCCCCTCTTGGGAGGTCTCGTCGGGATTACTTGACGGCGGCCTTCAGCTTCGAGCCCGCGGTGACCTTGACGCGCTTGCCCGCGGGGATCTTGATCTCCTCGCCGGTCTGCGGGTTGCGGCCGGTGCGGGCCGACGTGGCGACCTGCTCGAAAGCGAGCCAGCCGGGGATCGAAACCTTGCTGCCGGCTGCGACCGCGTCGGAGACGGTGGAGAAGAGGGAGTCGAGCACGCCCGAGACGGCGGACTGGCTCTGGCCGGTCGCGCTCGCGATGCTCGCGACGAGCTCGGTCTTGGTGATGGTCTTGTCGGCCATTTGGTATGTCCTCCAAAGACGACGAGTGCCGTCTTGTCATTGCTCGGACCGGACGGCTTCGCCCCCCGGCTGGTCCTATCGACCGGGACCGAATGTACCTGAACTGGCCCGGAGATCCGCGTATTTCTGCGGATTTCGGGTGATTCGGGCCGCGTGTCGCGTGAAAAGAGTGACGGATGTGACTCGTGAGCCCCGGATTACGCCGAGAGCGTTCAACTCTTGTGTGCGGCGATGAGATCGCGCGCGGTGCGTGCGAACGCCGGGCCGACCCGGTCCTCGCCGTCGAGGTACCCGCCCACGAGCGCCGCGTCGCGCAGCAGCACGAGTGATGCCGCGACCGCTTCCGGGTCGCGCAGCCCGGCGGCCGCGGCCAGCTGCCGAAGCGTCTCGCGGAACCACTCACGGTGGTCGGCGATGAGCTCGCGCACCGGCCCCTCGTCGGGGTATTCGGCGGCGGCGTTGATGAAGGGGCAGCCGCGGGTGTGCCGGTCGCGGATGTCCTGCTCGATCCCGGCTACGACCAGGTCGAGCAGCACCTCGGGATCGTCGGATGCCTGCGCGGCCTGGGCGAACAGGGCGCGCAGCCCCTGGTCCTCCCCCTCGAGGTAGGCGAGGACGAGCCCTTCCTTGCCCGCGAACTGCTTGTACATCGTGGCCCGCGTGACGCCGGCCTCGTCGATGATCCGGTCCACGCCCACCGAGTGGATGCCCTCGTTGTAGAAGAGGTCGGTGGCTGCCTGCAGCAGTCTCTGACGGGCCGAGGACGGACGGGATGCCGCGGTGGACGCGGCGGCGGTGGTGCTCATGGATCCCCCTCCATTCCCTCCATCGTGCCATCGATTCCGCCCCTGATCGGGCCGGGAAGCGGGGCTCGAAGTCTGCTCCGGAGTCTTTTTCCGAATTTTCTGGGAATAGTCTTGTGTAGATAGAACGTTCGGTCTACCATCAGGATACATCAGCCGGAAACACCAGGATCCGGAACCTGAGACGAACAGATAGCCCATCGCACCACCGCACACAAGGAGCAGGAAATGAACACCACGACCAAGACCCCCATCGTCCTCATCCACGGACTCTGGATGACCCCCAAGAGCTGGGACACCTGGGCCGAGCGCTTCCGCGCCGCCGGCCACCAGGTGATCGCCCCGGGCTGGCCCGGCATCGACGACCGCTCCGTCGAAGACATCCGCAAGAACCCCGAGGCGCTCAAGGGCATCGGCCTCAAGCAGATCGCCGACAACTACGAGCGCATCATCCGCCAGCTCCCCGAGAAGCCGATCATCATCGGCCACTCCTTCGGGGGAGTCCTCACCCAGATGCTCGCCGACCGCGGACTGGGCGTCGCCTACGTGGGCGTCGCACCCGGACAGACCGCCGGCGTCACCGCGCTGCCCCTGTCGACGCTGTGGACCGGCACGCCCATCCTGTCGAACCCGTTCGGCATCAACGGCGCCAAGCCGCTGAGCAAGCGCCACTTCCACTTCACGTTCGGCAACGACCTGCCGCGCTCCGCCTCCGACGAGCTGTGGGAGGAGTACGCCGTCAACTCGTACAACAAGGTCTTCTTCGAGGGCGTCTCGTCGGTGCTCAACGAGAAGGGCGGCGTGACCCACGTCGACTACGGCCGCACCGATCGCGCGCCGCTGCTCATCATCACGGGTGAGATCGACCACGTCGTGCCGCCGGCCATCGGCAAGGCGATCGTGAAGAAGTACCAGAAGTCGGGCAGCCCCGCGATCGTCGAGTACAAGGAGTACGCCGGCCGCACGCACCGCCTCGTCAGCCAGGACGGCTGGGAGGAGATCGCCGACTACGCCCTGCAGTGGGCGACCACCCACCAGGTGCACGAAGACCAGCAGGCCCCCGAGACGGAGGCCGCGAAGTAGACGGATGCCTCACCCGGCGCCGCGGTGACACCATCCGGTCGCTGAGCTCCCAGCCCCTGGTGGCTCAGCGGTCGGTTGGTGTTCCGGCCGGTGTCCGCGGTGGGACGCAGAGGCCCGGGGTTCTTCGGAACCCCGGGCCTTCATCGTGTCCGCCGCCGGATCACGCGTGGAGGCGGCGGAGCGCCGCGACGACGTCGTCGTGCCACCGGCGCGCTGCGGGCAGGGCGGCGAGGAAGATCGAGGTGTCGTGCGTCACGCCCTGATAGCGCACCACGCTCGCCTCGACGCCGGCAGCGCGCAGCGCGGCTCCGTACGCGTCGCCGTCGCCGCGCAGCGGATCGTACTCGGCAGTGAGGATCACCGTCGGCGGCAGTCCTGCCAGCGTCGCCGCCCGCGACGGCGAGGCGTACGCCTCTCGCGCCGCCGCCGGCCGGGGAAGATACGTGCGCGCGACGGATCGCAGCTCGCGGACGGCGATGAATCGGGGGATGCCGAGAGCCCGGGTCGCCCGCAGGTCGAGGTGCGCCCCTGTGAGGTCGACCACGGGCACCTCGAGCAGCTGCAGCTTCAGGTCAGGGCCGCCTCGGTCCCGGTTCATGAGGACCACTGCGGCGCCGATGTTGCCCCCGGCCGAGGTGCCGAGCAGCCCGATCCGCGCGGGGTCGATGCCGAGCTCTTCCGCCTGGCCGAACAGCCACTGCAGCGACGCATACCCCTGCTCGATCTGGACGGGGTACTGGTGCTCCGGCGCCAGCGCGTAGTCGACCGCGGCGATCGCCACCCCGGCGTCGACGGCACGGCGGCGGAATGCGGCATCCGTCGTCGGATAGTCGATGCCGCCGATCCGGAAGGCTCCGCCGAAGAACGCGAGGACGGCGGGCACCGGCGCATCCTCCGCCCCCGGCGGGTAGTAGATGCGCACGCGCACGGCGGGCCGACCCGGCACATCCACGCGGTGCTCGACGATGCGCACGTCGGGCCCGGCGACGCCGACCGTGCGCAGCTCGGTGCGGTCCCACGCCAGCGCGGCGCGGCGCTTGCGCGCGCGGGCCTGCGACCGTGGGCCGATCGTCGGCCCTGCGGGCTTCTTCGCAGGCGCCGGCGCGCTCGCCTTGGCGTCGGACGGAGCGCTCGCCTCCGCGGCGGCGGTCGGCGCCGCGACGCGCGGGAAGGGCCAGAGGGCGGCGAGCCGGGCCCGCATGGAGCCGGCCGCCTTGTCGAACAGGTGCTTGCGGTGCACCCTCAGGCGCTCCTCGAAGAACGGATCCAGCCGCATGCCCCCATCCTCGCGCGGCCGGCGCCGACCGCACGGCGCTTGACAACGCGAGGGCCCGGAGTTCCGAGGAACTCCGGGCCCTTGAAGACCGCGCCTACTCGCCGGACTCCTGCGCGAGCTTCGCGTCGAGGGCCGCCCCGACGTCGGCCGGGGTCGCCTGGCCCTGCGCCATCAGCTGGATCTGCGCGACGAGCTCGGTGTACAGCGCGTCCTGGTACTTCGGCCACGAGATCATCGGCAGGTAGAACTTGCCGTCGAGCAGCGCCTGGAACGGCACCTCGAGCGTCTCGTCGATCGTCGGGGTGTAGTTCGACGTCGTGGTCATGTCGTTCGTCTGCTCCTGGAAGATCTGCACGCCCTCCTCGCTGGCGAGGAACTCCAGGAACGTCTTCGCCGCCTCCGGCTCCTTCGCGGCCGTGTTGATCGCGTAGCCGGGCGACGCCGCACCGGTGAAGAACGGCTCGCCGCCCTCCTGCGGCACTCCCGCGAACGTGAAGTTGAGGTCGGGGTTCGCCTCGCGGACCGTGCCGACGTCCCACGGCCCGGTCGTGATCATCGCGACGCGGCCGCCCACGAACTCGTCACGCACCTGGTCGCCGGTGAGGCCGACCATGTCGGGGCTGAGCACCCCCTCCGACACGAGCTCGTCCCACGGGGTGAGAGGCGCGGTCCAGAGGTCTTCGAACGTCGACTCGCCGGCGAAGATCTGCGCGTCGACGTCGCCGCCCTGCTGGTAGTTGGCAAGGCCCACGGCGGAGCCGAGCGAGGTGGGGAAGCCCTGCCAGGACTCGAGGAAGGGCACGACGCCGGCGTCCTTCAGGGTCGTGAGCATGTCGACGAAGGCGTCCCACTCGGTCGGGAACTCGTCGAACCCGTGCTCGGCGAGGATGTCCTCGTTGTACATGATCCCCGACGCCCACGACGACAGCGAGAGGCCGTAGGCCTCGCCGCCGGGACCTGCGTACGTGGCCGTGTTGAACTCGGAGGCGACGTCCATGAACGGCTCGTCGCTGAGGTCCTCGACGAACCCGCCCTCGATGAGGTTCGTCTTGTTCTCGGCGGCGATCACGAACACGTCGGCCGCCGTGTTGGAGCCGAGGCGGTTCTGCAGGGTGGAGATGTACTCGGCGACGGGGGGCGCCGACGAGAACTCGATGCGGATGTCGGGATTGGCCTCTTCGAAGGCCTCGATGACCGGCGTCATCGTCTCCTCGTTGGACCACGAGAAGAACGTGAGCACGGTGCGGTCGTCGGCCGGTTCGCCCGAGCAGCCGGCGAGGGCGACCACGGTGGCCAGGGCCGCACCGCCGGCGAGGAGCCGGAGTGAGCGGCGGGAGACGGGGAAGGTATGCGTCATTGCTGTGCCTTTCGGTTGTTGGATCGTTACAGGTCGCGGATGAACCGCACGGACCGCTGCGCAGAGCGGTGCATCTCAGCCCTTGACGCTTCCCGCGACGAGGCCGCGCACGATGTGGCGCTGCATCGCGATGAAGAAGATGACCATCGGGATCAGGACGATGACCGACAGCGTCAGGAACATCGGCCAGTCGGTCGAGAACTCCCCGACGGCCTTGTAGGTCTGCAGGACCAGAGTCTGCTTCTCGGTCGAGCTGATGAAGACGACCGGCAGCAGGAAGTCGTTCCACACCCACATCGTCTGGAACACGCCGACGGTCACCAGGATCGGCCGGATCAGCGGCAGCGCGATGCGCCAGTAGATCTGCCACGGTCCCGCGCCGTCGATGCGGGCCGCCTCGATGACCTCGCCCGGGAGGGTACGCATGTAGCCGACGATGAGGAAGTAGCAGAAGACCGCGCCGGCCGAGTAGAGGATGATCAGGCCCTCGAGGGTGTCCACGAGGCGGGCGTCGCTGAGCAGCCGGTACAGCGGGATCAATGTGACCTGCCCGGGCACCAGGAACGCGATCACCAGCAGCACGACCATGAGACGCGAGATGCGCATGATGACCGAGAACGCGGCCATCGACCCGATCAGCAGCATCAGCAGGATCGAGGCCACCGTCACGTACACGGTGTTCAGGAAGGCCTGCGCGACCGGCACCTCGGTGAACACCTCGATGTAGTTGTCGAGGTTGAAGGTGCTCGGCAGCGCGAGCGGCGACGCCGTGGTCTCGGCCTGCGTCTTGAGCGTGTTGACGACGAGGTAGTAGAACGGCAGGCCCACCAGCACCGCCAGCGGGATCATGACGATGCTCGTCACGATCGCACCCGGGCGCGACAGCACGCGTTCGCGACGCGGAGAGGTGCGGGAGGGAGCGGATGCCGGTGCCATGACGGTTTCGCGCGCGCTCATGAGAACCTCCCCTCGAGGCGACGGGACAGGAAGAGCTGCATGGCCACGATCGCGCCGACCGCGATCATGAAGATGACCGCGAGCGCCGACGCCTGCCCGTACTTCGCCTGCGAGACACCGTTCTGGATGATCGTCTGGGTGATCGTGAAGGTGGAGAACCCCGGACCGCCCTTGGTCAGGGTGATCGGCAGGTCGTAGACCTTGAGCCCGCCGGTCATGAGGAGCAGCCAGCTCACCGTCATGGCCGGAAGCAGCAGCGGCAGCGTGATGTGGAAGAAGCGCTGGGGGCCGGAGGCGCCGTCGATACGGGCGACCTCGTAGTAGTCGCCGGGGATGGACTGGAGGTACGCGAGATAGAGGATCGCGTGCCAGCCGGTGCTCGTCCACACGGCGACCGCGATCACGCTCAGCTGTGCGAGCGTGCTGTTCGAGAGCCACGGGATCGGCCCGACGCCGGCGATCGACATCAGCAGGGAGTTGAGGGCGCCGGAGCCGAGCGGATTGAGGATGAAGCCCCACACCAGGCCGAGGATCGCCACCGACGGGATCGCGGGGAAGAAGAAGATCGCGCGGACGGCGTTGCGGCCGAAGAAGGCGCGGTCGAGCACGACGGCCAGCGGGATCGCGAGCACCGTGATGATGATGGTCGTGGCGACGGTGTACAGCAGCGTGAAGCTCAGGCCCGCGAGCATCGACGGGTCGGTGAAGACGTTCGCGTAATTGCGGAGCCCGACGAACTGGGCATCGGAGTTGTAACCGTTGAAGTCGGTGAAGCTCCACCAGATCGACTGCGCGAGCGGGATCGCGAAGAGCACGATGAACACGATGATCATCGGCACCAGGAACAGCCCCAGGCGCACGCGGTCGGCCCCGTAGACCGGGCCGTGACCGCCGATCGGCTGACGCAGCCAGCGCGACATGCGCCTGCCCGCGGTGACGAGCACACGCGTGTCCGTCTGGGGCCTCTCTTCAGTGAGTGTCACGTGATCTCCTTCGACCAGCGGAAGTGGACTGATGCTACCTGTATCGTTACAACTGGTCTATAGCCAGGCCGTAACCTTCATCCCTGGCTCATCCGGTGGACTCGCGCACGACCATGTGGAAGCCCGTGACGTGCTCTCGCGGCTCCCAGCCCGGCGCCTCCGCGAGCCGAGCGATGAGGAGCTCGACCGCGAGCCGGGCGACCTCGTCGTGATCGGGGTCGATGGTGGTGAGGCTCGGCACGCTGTAGCGGGCCTCGAGGATGTCGTCGAAGCCGACGACCTTCACCTGCCGGGGCACCGAGACGCCGCGATCGGCGAGCCCGCGGATGACGCCCAGTGCGACGGTGTCGGTGATGCACACCACACCGTCCACGCCTCCGCCGCCGTCCACCAGACCGTGCGCGGCGAGGCGTCCGGACTCGGATGACAGCTCGTGCAGTTCGACGACGAGCGCCGGGTCGGCCTCGAGGCCCCGCTCCGCCAGCGCCCTGCGGTAGCCCGCGTGACGCAGCGACGTGACGCTGAGGCGGCTGACGTCATCGCCCTCCACCATCGCGATGCGCCGGCATCCCTGATCGATCAGGTGCATCGTGGCGGCGTAGGTGCCCTCCTCGTTCGGGAGTGCGATGTGATCGACCGGCGAGCCGAACACGCTCTCGCCGAGGATCACCATCGGCACCTCCGTCGTCAGCAGGTCGCGGTCCGCAGAACCCAGGCCGACGGCCGACAGGATCAGCCCGTCGTACATGCGCGTGCGCGACGAGACGATCGCCGACAGCTCGTTCTCGCGATCGGCGCCGGTCTGCTCGATCACCACGCGATAGCCCGCGTCATGCGCCTTCGCGATGACCCGGGCCGCCAGCTGGGCGAAGTACGGCCGGTCGACCTCCGGAACGGCGAACCCGATGGTGTTGGTGCGCCCCGCGCGGAGGTTGCGCGCGGCGACGTTGACGCGGTAGCCGAGCTCGTCGATCGCCTTGAGCACCCGCTCCCGCGTCTCGGCGCGGACGTGCGGGTGCTTGTTGAGCACGTTCGACACCGTCATCGGCGAGACGCCGGCGGCCTTGGCGACGTCGTGCAGGGTGGCCATTGCTGAACTCTATCCGCGGGCCTGCGGCGCGCCGTCAGCCGAGCTCGAGCGAGACCGTCGCGAACGAGTGCGCCGGAAGCGTCACCCGCAGCGTGCCCGATTCCAGCTCGGTGTCGAGCGCGACCGGCGCGACGGCATCCGGCGTCTCGGCGGTGTTGTGCGCGGCAGCCGAGGCGCCGGTGAGCACCCTGGCCGTCGCGGACGCGACCGCGCGGCCGCGCAGGTCGACCTCGATGGTGAGGGATGCCTCGGCGTCGAGGTTGCTCAGCGACAGCAGAGCGGTCGGGCCCGTCGTGCTGGCGGACGCCGATACCACCTGCAGCGGGCGTCCGTCGGCGTCGCGGGGGTCGGGCGCATCCAGCACGTGGACGGCGACCGAGGTCGCGTCATGGTGACCGCGGTTCATCTCGAAGACGTGGTACGTCGGCGTGAGCACGAGCGCGCCGGTCTCGGCATCCGTCAGCAGCATCGCCTGCAGCACGTTCACGGTCTGCGCGATGTTGGCCATCACGAGGCGGTCCGCGTTGCGGTGGAACGCGTCGAAGTGCACCGCGGCCACGAGGGCGTCGCGCACGGTGTTCTGCTGGTAGAGGAACCCGGGGTTCGTGCCTTCCTCCACGTCCCACCACGTGCCCCACTCGTCGAGCACGAGGCCGACCTTCTTGCCGGGGTCGTACGCGTCCATGATGCGGGCGTGCGCGCTGATGACGCGCTCGATGTCCTGCGCCTTCGACATCGTCACGTAGTAGTCGTCGGTGGAGAAGGAGGTCGCGCTGCCCTTGTGCTCCCACGTGCCGGCGAGCGTGTAGTAGTGGAACGAGATCGCCTGGAAGATGTTCTTCGGGTCGCGCTGGCAGCCCAGGCAGTTGAGCGCCTCCATGAGCGCGGTCGTCCAGGTCACGTCGTCGTCGGAGGCGCCGGCGGCGATGCGGTAGAGCTTGTTGTCGCCGTGGTCGCGGCAGAACGTCGCGTAGCGGCGCGCCTCCGAGGCGAACTGCGGGGCGGTGAAGTTGCCGCCGCAGCCCCACGCCTCGTTGCCGATGCCCCAGAAAGGGACCTTCCAGGGCTCGTCGCGCCCGTTCTGGCGCCGGAGGCTCGCCATCGGGCTGTCGCCGTCGCGGGTGAGGTACTCGACCCAGTCGCTCATCTCCTGCACGCTGCCGCTGCCGACGTTGCCGCTCACGTACGCGTCGGCGCCGAGCATCTCGCACAGGTCCATGAACTCGTGCGTGCCGAAGTGGTTGTTCTCGACGATGTCGCCCCAGTGCGTGTTCACCATGCGCGGCCGGGACTCCTTCGGTCCGATGCCGTCGCGCCAGTGGTACTCGTCGGCGAAGCAGCCGCCCGGCCAGCGGAGGTTCGGGATGCCGATGCCCTTGAGCGCCTCGACCACGTCGAGGCGGATGCCGCGCTCGTTGGGGATCTCGGAGTCCTCGCCGACGTAGAACCCGCCGTAGATGCAGCGCCCGAGGTGCTCGGCGAAGTGGCCGTAGAGGTGGCGGCTGATCGTGGGACCGGGAACGTCCAGGTCGACGACGGCGCGGGCGCGGAGGTCGGGCACGGTTTCTCCTTCGAAACATCGGGTGAGCGGTTTGTAACGATACACACCCGTGCGCCGGATGTCGAGAAAATAGCAGAAGGCCCGGAGTTCCGAGGAACTCCGGGCCTTCCGGACCAGCTCAGCGGTCACTGAGCCTGTCGAATGTCACCAGCTCGACTTGGTCACGCCGGGCAGCTCGCCACGGTGCGCCATGTCACGGAAGCGGACACGCGAGATGCCGAACTTCGTGAGGACACCGCGGGGGCGGCCGTCGATGACGTCGCGCGAACGCAGGCGGACCGGCGACGCGTTGCGGGGCAGCTTCTGCAGGCCCACGCGAGCGGCCTCGCGCTCCTCGTCGGTCGACGTCGGCGAAACGAGCGCCTTCTTCAGCTCGAGGCGCTTGGCGGCGTAGCGGTCGACGACCTCCTGGCGCTGCTTGTTGCGCGCGATCTTGCTCTTCTTAGCCATGGATCAACGCTCCTCTCGGAAATCGACGTGCTTGCGGATGACCGGGTCGTACTTCTTCAGCACGATGCGGTCGGGGTTGTTGCGGCGGTTCTTGCGCGTGACGTAGGTGTAACCCGTGCCCGCGGTCGAACGCAGCTTGATGATCGGACGGACGTCCTGTGCCTTCTTGGCCATCAGAGCTTCACACCCTTCGCCTGGAGGTCACGGACGACCGCCTCGATGCCGCGAGCGTCGATGACCTTGATGCCCTTGGCCGAGACGTTGAGCTTGATGTTGCGACCCAGCGACGGAACGAAGTAGGTCTTCTTCTGCACGTTCGGGTCGAAGCGGCGCTTCGTCCGGCGGTGCGAGTGCGAGATGTTGTGACCGAAGCCGGGAACTGCTCCGGTCACCTGGCACACTGCTGCCATGGTGATGTCTCCTTAGTACCGTGAAGCCGGACGGCCTCACCCAAGATCCCTTGTCTGCATTTCGACGCACGTCACCTACGCCCGGAAGTTCCGGTCGTTGAGCGAGCGAAGCGAGACGAAACGCGTACTGCGTGCTGGAGTGCGCGCAGACAAACAGTCAGTCTAGCACGGACGGCGTGTCGCGCTTGACGCGGCCCGGTTCCGGCGTCTCACCGCGCCGCACCCTGCGCTCGAGGCCGCAGCCCGCTATATTCCGGGGCAGGAATCTCTCCGGAGAGTTGGTCCAATCCGGTGGGGCTGAGGGGAGGGGACCCCTGTGCCTGTCCACAAATTCTCGCGTGTGCGGCTGACCCCGGTGGAACATATCGGTCATTCCGGGGGGAGAGGTGCTGACATGACCGAATCGCACGACGAGGCCCGCCTGTGGCCTGCGTCTCCGTTCGACCTCGCCGACGCTCATCGATGCCCGTCGTGCTTCGCCCTCGTCTCGGCGCCGGAATGCCCCGCCTGTGGCTTCGCGCTGGACGATCCGCGGTCGCCCCGCGTGCTCGAGCTCGGCCGTCAGATGCTCACGCTCGAGCTGTCGCGACAGCAGCTGATCGACAAGATCCGCCTGGCACACGCGACGGCTGCGGCGGCGCAGACGGATGCCGTCGCCGTGGCACTCGCGCCGGCGCCCGAGTTCGCCGCCGCCGGGGCTGCGGCCGAAACCGTGGTCGGCGGCCCTGTCGTCGCGGGTCATCACGCGCCGACGGCGGACACGCCCACCGCGCCGGCACCGCCGCCGTCCACCGGCGCCATCGCCGTCGTGCCCGCATCCGCCGAGGCGATCGGCTCCACCACGGCGCCCGTGGCAGTCGAGCGGGTACCGGCGGCGGAGTCGCGCACGGATTTCGCGTCCACCTCGGCGGCACCGCCGGAAGGCCCGGTGCCGCCGACGATCTCGGTGCCCGTGACGCCGTCGACCACCGCGCCCGCGGGGGGCGGTGCCGGCACCGCGGCGAACACCGGGGTCGCGGCATCCGCTCCCCGTCGCCGCCTGACGGTGCCCGTCCTGCTGCTGATCGTGGGCGTCTCGCTCGTCGGCGTGGCCGCGGTGTTCTTCCTGCTCCTCGCCTGGTTCGTCGCCGGCATCGCGGTGCGCGCCCTCATCATCGGCGGCATCACGCTCGCGACGATCGTGCTCGCGTCGTGGCTGCGCCGCCGTGACCTGGGGGCGACGGCGGAGGCGATCGGCGTGCTCGGCGTCGGGTTCCTCGCCTTGGACGCGTGGGCGGTGCGGGCGAACGACCTCTTCGGCACCGCGTCGATCGATGCCGCCCTCTACGCGGGCTCGGCCGCGATCGTCGTCGCGGCCGTCTGCCGGCTCTGGGCGCGCCTCTCGGGCCTGCGCGGACCCGACCTCGCCGCCTCGCTCGCGCTCCCCGCGGGCGCCGGCTTCCTCGTCGGCGGGCTCGTCGACCTCCCCCCTGCCCAGGCGGTGACCGCCGGGTTCCTCGGCGCCGCCGCGGGCGGTCTCACGCACGCGCTGCCCGCGCCGCTGTCGGCCGCGCACCGCGGCCCGGACGGCGCGCCCGAGCGACTCGTCCTCGCCGTGGCGGGCGTGACGGCCCTCATCGGGGCCGCCGTCACCGCCGCGGTCGCCACCGGCGACGCGGTCGGGGTGGTGCTGTGGTCGAGCGCCGGTGTCGCGCTGCTCGGCGCCGCGCACGCGTGGGCCGTACGTCCCCGCCCGGAGCAGGCACCGCTGCCGGGGGCCCGCATCATCTCGGGTGTCACCTCCAGCCTCGCCGTCGCCGCCGTGGGCCTCGCCGGCTGGCAGCTCGCCGTCCGGGTGGACGAGCCCCTGTACTCGGTGATGGTCGGACCGGTCCTCGCCGTTGCGATCGCCGTCGCCCTGGACCTCCTCCGCGCTCGGCGCGCCGTCCCGACACTCCTGCCCGCGGCCGTCACCGCCGGCGTGATCGGCATCGCCTCTGCGGCGGGCGCGGCCCTGATGTGGCTGCTCCAGGCGCAGACCGCGATCTCGGCATGGACGCTCTGGCGGACCGACCCGTTCCTCATCCCCGGTGCGGCTCCGGCGGCTCCGCTGCTGGCGCTGGGCACGGCCGTTGTGATCGGGGGGCTGATGCTCCTCGCGCCGACCCTCCGACGGCCGCTGCTCCGGGAGATCCGCGCCGTGGCGATCGCCGTTCTGCTGCTCGCCGCCGCCGCACGCACGGGCGTCCCGGCGATGCTCGTCGGTGCCGCGCTGCTGATCGCCGTCGCCGCCGTCGTGGGCGCGGCCCTCGCGCGTCGGACCGCGGAGAGCGCGGCCGCGCCGGCCGCGGCATCCGCTCTGCCTGGTGAAGACCCGACGGCACGGCCCAGCAGTGCGCGCGCGGGCGCCGGCGCGGGCTGGAGCATCGCGGGCGCGCTCGCGGCGGTCACCGCGTTCGCCGCGGGCACCGCGACTCCGTGGCTCTGGCTGGTGGGTGTCGCGGTGGCGGCCGCCTACCCGGTCGCTCTGCGCCTGGTGCTCCGCGCGAGCGCAGCCGCTGCCGTCACGCTGGCCCTGGCCCCCGTGCTGGTGGGGGTGGTCGCAGCGATCATCGCGCCGGCCGCGCTCGGTGCGGCGGCGGGTGTCACCGGATCCGGCCAGGCCGTCGCGCTCGTCCTGCTGCAGTGGGTCGCACTCGCCACGCTCGCCGTCTCCGCGTTCGCGCGGACCGACACTCCCAGCCGGCTCGGCCTGGCCGTCGCCGGCTACGCGCTGACCGCGCTCACGCTCGTGTGGACGCTGGTCGCCGCGGCAGACGACATCGCGACGGATGCCGCGACCGCCGAGACCGTGGCGGCCATCGGTGAGCCGCTCCTGGGCATCGTCCGCGGGATCGCGCTGCTCGCGCTGCTCGCGCTCATCGCGATCGGGCGCACGCGCCTGGACGGGCACGCCGTCCCTGCCGCCGCGGTGCTGGCCGCACCGGCGATCGCCGCCCTCGCCCACGCGGCGCTCGACATGTCGGGCACGAGCGGCGAGGACTGGGCCACCCTGGTCCTGGCCGCCGGCCCGGCGATCGTCACCGTCGTCGGGGCGATCGTCACCGCAGCACGTCCACCCGCGTCCCGCCCGCCCCGGCCGGTACCCGTCGGCACCGCGCCCGCCGCGCCGGCGACCGCGCACGCGTCTGCGGCCGGCGCTTCCGGCGCTTCACCTCTGCCGGCGGGTGGCCCCGACATGACGACCTGGCCGCCCCCGGCTGCCGGCCCCGGTGCCGCGTCCGAGCGCCCGCCGCTCACCCCTGCCCGACCGCGAACGGCGGCCGACATCGGCGTGCTCGTCACCGGTCTCTGCGTCGTGTGGGGAATCGCACCCGACCTCCTGTGGGCGCTCCTGGCGATCGTCGCCGTGGCTTTCGGCGCGGCATCCGTCACGCGCGGCTGGGCCGCGCCGTCCGCCGCCGACCCGGCCGACGACCGGTTCGCCACGTCGCGCGCGGGCGTGCCGTTCGCGGATGCGCCCCGCCGGCTGCTCGTCTGGCCCGCAGCCGTCGCCGCGGGCGCCGCCTGGTGGGCCTGGCTCGGAGCGGGCACGCCCGGCACCGACTTCACGCTCGAGACGTACGCGATCCCGGCCGCTGTGCTCTTCGTCGGCTTCGCCGCGCCCCTGGCCCGGCTGCGACGCCGGGCGGAGGCATCCGTCGCCCTCGGCGTCGGGCTGGTCATCGGCCTCGTGTGGCCGGCGACCGCCCACTGGAACCTCCTCGGCCCGCAATCGGCGCTCGAACAGCCGTTGCAGGGGACCCTCGTGATTCTGGCCTCCGCCGCCGTGTGCCTCGCGCTTTCGCTGTCGCCGTTGCGCGGCATCCGTCCGCCGTCCGTCGTGGGCGCGACGGTCTCGCTGGCCGCCCTCGGACTGGTCGCCGCGGAACGCGCGCTGCCATGGCAGGCGGATGCCTGGCCGTGGCCGGTCGCGTGGCTCGCGCTGCTCGTCGCCGTCGCGTACGCATCCGGTCTCGGAATGGCCGGAGCACGTCCCGGACGCGTGTCGTCGTACGGCTACGCCATCGTCGTGCCGCCTATCGCCCTCGCCGCGGCGTCGATCTTCGTGCTCGGCGCGGTGGACGAGGGCTGGGTGGTGGCGCCGGCCCTCGCGATCCTCCTCGCGGCCCATCTCGCCTCCGCCGCCCTCGGCCGCGTCCCGTTCGCCCGTGCGACCCGGTGGACCTCGCTCATCGCCGCCCTCGCCGTCGCCGGCATGGCGGCGGTCTTCGGCGGTGCGCGGGAGGTGGAGTTCGCCACGCTCCCGATCGCGGCGGCCGTCGCCGCCGGGGCAACGCTCGCGGTGCGGCGCCGCCGCCGCGCGGAGGCCACCTGGCCTGCGGGCGAGGAGCTCGTGTGGTGCGGAGCGCTCGTGCTGGCGACCGTGCCCAGCCTGCTCGCGCCGGCCGAGCCCGCCCGCACGTGGCTGCTCATCGGCATCGCCCTCATCGGCGCGGCGGCGATCGCGCTGACGCCGATCCCCGACGCCTGGCGCGTGCGGGTGCCGTCCGCGCTGATCCTCACGGGCGCCGCCCTCGCGATGGCGATCAGGGTGCTCGTGATCCCGTGGCTCGAGTTCGCCGAAGCCGCCGCGATCACCGCCGCCGTCGGTGCCGTCGCAGTCGCGGTCATCCTGACCGCCACGGCGGTGACCCTGGCGGAGGCACGGCTGGCGGCGGTGCTCGCCGGTGCGGGCGTCGCGCTGCTGGCCGCGACCGTCGTGCTGCGGTCGGGCGACGACACGGCGATCGTCGCGACGACCGTCGCGATCGCGGGGGCGGCGGGAGTCGTCGGCGCGTCGGCGCTGGGGCTGCGGCGCTGGTCCGCGCTCGGCGCCGTGCTCGCGGTCGGCGGGCTCGTTGTCGTGGCCGTGGGCTGCGGCATCCGATTCCTCGC
>NZ_JADIJE010000013.1 GCF_015278315.1 Microbacterium ureisolvens
GGCCGGCGCCCGACCGGCCGGGTCCGCGGTCGCCGCAGGATCCGCGGCGAGAGGGGCGGTCGCGTCGTCACCCGAATCGGACGCGACCGCGGGGGCGGGCTGCGCGGAAGCCGTTCGCGCGCCTGCCCGTGAGGACCGGTCGGCCTGGGCCGCCCGGACGATGAGGAATACGAGCCCGCCGGTGACGGCGAGGCCGAGCACGAACCCGAGGACGCCGAGCACAGAGACGCCGGAGCCGGCGTCCCACGCCCACGGCGCGAAGCCGGTCAGTGCCCACAGCGGCCACAGCAGCACGTTGCGCAGCCACGGGATGACCGGCACGATCCCGACGATCGCGAGGATGATGATGCCGGTCATCGCGGCGTCGTAGCGGCCGCGGAAGAGTTCGCGGAGGTGGATGCGGCCGTCGGTGTCGGGCAGCAGCGCCCAGGCCAGGGCGTAGACGAGGAGCGCCGGGAACCCCAGCAGCGCGACGACCACGAAGATCCCGCGCACGATGATGGGGTCGATCCGCAGGCGGGCGGCGAGCCCGCCGCACACGCCGCCCAGCCACGCGTCGGCGCGCACGACGCCCAGGCCCTCCACCCACGAGAAGAACCGGTCCGACCATGTCGGCAGCCTCGGAGGGGCGGTCGGCGGGGGTCCCGGATCGAGAGGTGGTGCGGAGGTCGTGTCGGTCATGGTTCCACCCTGGCGGCGCCCGGCGAACGCCCGCTATGGGGTGATCCCCTGAGTCGTCCCTGATCCTCGGCGCCCGGTGTGGTCGGGGGTGGTGGGCGATGATTGGATGTGCACATGCCCGCCGCGCCGACTCCTCCGCCTGCCGCAGGTGCGGCGGTGTCCGAGGGCCGGGCGGAGGCGCCGGCGCCCGCATCGGCCGCCCCTCGGCCGCAGCCGCCCGACCGACCGCCGCTGCGACGTCCGCGCGACTGTGCGGTGTCGGGGGTGTCGGCTGGCCTCGCCCGCCACCTGGGCCGGCCGCTGTGGGTGGTACGGGGTGCCTTCATCGCCCTCACCCTCGTGGGGCTCGCGGGCGCCCTGCTGTACGCCTGGCTCTGGGTGTTCGTGCCGTGGGAGGAGCCCGCGGGCGACCCGGCCCGCACGCAGGGCGACGGCGTCTCACAGGTGCGCGCCGAGCCCACCCGCCGCGCTCCCGTCGCATGGATCCTCGCCGGCCTCTCGATCGTGGTGGTGCTGCTGACCGTGGCGGGCATCGCGCTGTTCGGCGCGAACGGCGTCGTGTGGACCTCGCTCCCGGGCTGGACCGGCGGCGTGCTCGTCGCGACCGCGCTCGCGGTGGGCGCCGGCGCGTGGGCGACGCTCGTGGATCAGCGCGATCCGGCGCGGGGGCCTGCGCACGAGAACGTGGTGCGGATCGTCGTGACGGCTGGACTCGCCGTGCTGCTGCTGGCGCAGCTGACGGCGCTGCAGCGGACGGGCGTCGCGGGCTTCGGGTTCGCCCTCGTGACGATCGCCGGCATCGCCCTCGTGTATACGTCGATCCTGGTCGACCGCTGGCGCGAGCTCTCGGGGGAGCGGGTGCGGCGCATCCGCGAGGAGCAGCGGTCCGAGATGGCCGCCCACCTCCACGACTCCGTGCTGCAGACGCTCGCCCTCATCCAGAACCGCGCCGGCGCCTCGAGTGAAGTGGCGCGCCTGGCTCGTGCGCAGGAGCGCGAGCTGCGCGCCTGGCTCTACGACGGGGACGCGCCCGCCGACAGCGACCTGCCCACCGACCTGCGGGACTACGCCGCCGCGCTCGAGCTCGACTACCCGGTGCGGATCGACGTCGTCTCGGCGGGCCTTCCCGCCGAGCGCGCGAGCGGCGAGGTCGCGGCGGCCTCGCGCGAGGCGATGCTGAACGCGGCGCGGCACGCCGGCGGTGAGGTGTCGGTGTACATCGAGGGCAACGCGAGCGCCGTCGACGTCTACGTCCGCGACCGCGGCCCCGGGTTCGACCTCGGCGACATCCCCGACGACAGGCTCGGCATCCGTCAATCCATCCTCGGCCGCATGCGGCGCGCCGGCGGTTCGGCAACGGTGCGACGCGGCGCGGGCGGCGGCACCGAGGTGCACCTGCGGTTCGCCGCACCGCCCCGCGCGACGACCTCCGCGACCACGCCGGCCGGAGCGGCCGAGGGCGGCACAGCTTCCACGCCCGGAGACACGGAGGCCTCGTGACCGACACTCCCGTCCGCGTGGTCATCGTCGACGACCACTCGATCTTCCGCTCGGGCCTGCGCGCCGACCTCGACTCGTCGATCGACGTGGTCGGCGAGGCGGCCGACGCCGCAGCGGCCGTCGCCGTGATCGAGGCCACCCGCCCCGACGTCGTGCTGCTCGATGTGCACCTTCCGGCGGGGCCGGGCGCGGCATCCGGTCCGGACGCCTCCGGAGGAGAGGCCGTCATCCGCGGGGCGTCACCCGCGGTTCCCGCCACCCGCTTCCTCGCGCTGAGCGTGTCGGACGCCGCCGAGGACGTCGTGCGCGTCATCCGCGCCGGCGCCCGCGGCTACATCACGAAGGGCTCCTCGGGCGCCGAGGTGAGCCGGGCGGTCCACACCGTCGCGGGCGGCGACGCGGTGTTCTCGCCGCGGCTGGCGGGCTTCGTGCTCGACGCCTTCGGTGCTGCCGTGGGCGAGACGGCGGCGACCAGCGACGAGCTGGACCGCCTGTCGTCGCGCGAGCAGGAGGTGATGCGGCTCATCGCCCGCGGCTACGCGTACAAGGAGGTCGCCGCCGAGCTCTTCATCTCCATGAAGACGGTCGAGACGCACGTCTCATCGGTGCTGCGCAAGCTGCAGCTGTCGTCGCGGTACGAGCTGACCGCGTGGGCGTCGGCGCGCCGCCTGCTCTGACCTGGGAGGGAACGGACGCCGCGGCCGCCGACATCCGTCACCGCACGCACGACGCGAGATCCCTTGTATCCCAATAGTTGGTATGCAAAGCTCTTTCCATGGCCGCGCACGCGACGACACTCGAATCCTCGGTGTGCTTCGCGCTCTACTCTTCGATGCAGACGACGCTGCAGCTCTATCGCGACCTCCTCGCACCGTGGGGCCTGACCTACCAGCAGCTCATGGTGCTCGCGGTCGTCTGGGAACGCGGCGACGTCTCACCGGGGGAGCTCGCAGAGACGCTCTGCCTCGACGCCAGCAGCGTGTCGGGGCTCGTCGGGCGGCTGGAGCGCATGGGATTCCTCCAGCGCGAGCACCGCGCGTCCGACCGGCGCTCGGTGCGCGTCACGGCCACAGAGCACGCCCTCGAGGTGCGCGGCGAGCTCGGCCACATCGAACGCTGCGTGGCCGAGGCCATGCAGGTCACCCCCGCCGACGCGGAGGCCGTCGTCGCGACGCTCCGCTCCCTTCGCGGCTCGATGCTCCGCTACGACGCGCGGGCGGCGGTCGCGGCATCCGCCTCACGATCCCCCAGGAAGGACAGCGCATGACCCTCGAAGACATCCCCGTCACCACCATCCACGGCGAGCAGACCACCTTCGGCGACCTGGTCGACGGAAAGCTCGCCCTCGTCGTCAACGTCGCCTCCCGCTGCGGACTCTCGCCGCAGTACGAGCAGCTCGAGGCCCTGCAGAAGGCATATGCCGACCGTGGCTTCACCGTGGTCGGCTTCCCGAGCAACCAGTTCCTGCAGGAGCTGTCGACCGAAGAGGCCGTCGCCGAGTACTGCTCGACGACGTGGGGCGTGACCTTCCCGATGTCGGAGAAAGTGCGCGTGAACGGCCGCAGCGCCCACCCGCTGTACAAGGAGCTCACCGGAACCCCCGACGTCGACGGCAACAAGGGCCGGATCACGTGGAACTTCGAGAAGTTCCTCGTGAGCCCCACCGGCGAGGTCAAGCGGTTCTCGCCGCAGACCAAGCCCGACGCGCCCGAAGTCGTCGACACGATCGAGGCGTGGCTGCTCGAAGGCGAGAGCGCGTAGCGCGGAGACGGATGCCGCAGCACGCGGCATCCGTCCGCAGCACGCGCCGCGGTCGGAGCCGGTCCCGCCGATGGCCTCTAGGCTCGGGACCGTGGGCGGTGCGCAGAAGGACCTCACGATCACAGCGGTGCTCGCGCGGATCGTGCGCGGCGCCGCGGAGCAGGTCGAGGCCACGGCGGCGGCGGCGCTCGCCGACGAGCCGGACGGCGTCCACCAGCACCGGGTCCGCGTGCGGCGGCTGCGCAGCGTGCTCGCCGGCTTCGAAGACGAGCTGGACGCGCGCGCGGCACAGCGGCTGCGGGTGCTCTTCGCACAGTGGGGGAGCGAGCTCGGCGTCGTGCGCGACATCGAGGTGCGCGCGACGGTCGCCGAAGAGACTCTGGCGGAGGCCGGGATCGACGACCCCGCCGTCGTGCGGCGGCTCGTCGACAGCGAGCGCGGGGCGTACACCGTCGCCCACGCGCGGCTGGTCGACCTCGCGCGCGAGCCACGGGCGCTGGAGAGGGACCGGGAGCTGCGCGAATTCGTCGACGCGCTGGTCGTGGTCGAACCCGAGCGCAAGGCCGCTCCCGTGCTGTCGGACGCGCTGCAGGCGCAGACCAAGCGCGTTCTGAAGGCCGGACGCCGTCTCGATGAGTCCGACGAGCGCTATCACGACGTCCGCAAGGCCGCGCGCCGGGCCAAATACGTCGCCGAAGCGGTCGCGGAGGCGGCCCCGGGCCTGTGGACCGAGAAGGTCGAGGCGCTGGCGGCGGCCGGAGACGATCTGCACGACGCGCTCGGCGACCACCGAGACGGCATGCTCCTGGCCCGCCATGCCCGGCGCCAGGGCGCGCTGGCTGCCCGCGCCGGCGAGCGGTCCGACGCGTACGACACGATCGCGGACCTGGCGCAGAGCGCGGCCGAGGACAAGCTGGCCGAGGTGCCGAAGGCGCTGCGGCAGCTCAAGGACGCGGCATCCGATCTCCCATGATGGCCACGTCGCCGCCCGACACGGGTGTCGGTGCGCGCGCCTAGACTTGACGAGCAATGACGGACGCCAGCACCCCACTCATCGTCGGCAGAGACATCGGCCCGCAGGCCCCCGGGGCACGAGCGGACGACGACCTGCTCGCCGGGCTCAACCCGCAGCAGCGCGAAGCCGTGACCTATCGCGGCCAGGCGCTGCTCATCGTCGCGGGCGCGGGGTCCGGCAAGACGAGCGTGCTGACGCGCCGCATCGCGTCGCTGCTGCGCAACCGCGAGGCGTGGCCCAGCCAGATCCTCGCGATCACCTTCACCAACAAGGCGGCCGGCGAGATGCGCGAGCGCGTCGAGCACCTGGTCGGCGACGCCGCGCGCGGCATGTGGATCTCGACGTTCCACTCGGCGTGCGTGCGGATCCTCCGCCGCGAGGCCGAGCAGTTCGGTTTCACGAAGTCGTTCACGATCTACGACTCGGGCGACTCGCGCGCGCTCATCAAGCGCCTCGTCAAGGAGCATGAGGCCGACGCGTTCGGCCTGACGCCCGCCGCAGTGCAGGGCAAGATCTCGCGCCTGAAGAACGAGCTGGCGGATGCCGAGTCCTACGCCCGCACGGCCAACATGAGCGACCCCGCCGAGCGGGTGTTCGTCGAGCTGTTCGCCGCGTACCAGCGCGAGCTGCAGCGGGCCAACGCGTTCGACTTCGACGACCTCATCGCGCAGACGGTGTTCCTGTTCCGCGCGTTCCCCCAGGTCGCCGACGTGTACCGTCGCCGCTTCCGCCACGTGCTGGTCGACGAGTACCAGGACACCAACCACGCGCAGTACGCGCTGATCCACGAACTGACCCGCCCGCCCGGGTCGGACGCCGCGCCCCTCGCCGGGTCCGGCGGCATGATGATCTTCGAGCCCGAGCCGGCCGCCGAGGACGGCGCCTCGCTCACCGTGGTCGGCGACTCCGACCAGTCCATCTACGCCTTCCGCGGCGCCGACATCCGCAACATCAGCGAGTTCGAGAAGGACTTCCCGGGCGCCAAGGTCGTGCTCCTCGAGCAGAACTACCGCTCGACGCAGAACATCCTCTCGGCCGCGAACGCCGTCATCAGCCACAACTTCGACCGCAAAGACAAGCGCCTGTGGACCGACGTCGGCGAGGGCGAGAAGATCATCGGCTTCACCGGCTACTCGCAGCACGACGAGGCGCAGTTCGTCGCCGACGAGATCGAGACCCTCCGCCGCGCGGGCGTCGCGTACTCGCAGATCGCGGTCTTCTACCGCACCAACTCGCAGTCCCGTGCGCTGGAAGAGATCTTCATCCGCTCGGCCCTGCCCTACAAGATCATGGGCGGCACGAAGTTCTACGAGCGCGCCGAGATCAAGGACGCCCTGGCCTACCTCGTGGCGGTCGCCAACCCGGCCGACGAGATGGCGATGCGCCGCATCATCAACCGGCCGCGTCGCGGCATCGGCGATGTGACCATCGAGACCATCTCGCGATACGCGGCCGACGAGGGCATCACCTTCCGCGACGCCCTCGCGAACTCGTCGGCGCTGGGCGTCGGGCCCAAGATCCAGGCGGCCATCGCGCATCTGGACGCGGTGCTGGCCGAGGCATCCGAGATCATGCTCCCTGCCTCGGGCGAGCTCGCCCCGCCGACCGCCGTCGCCGACGGGCTGCAGCTGCTGCTGAACAAGAGCGGCTACTACGACGCGCTGCGCGCCAGCAAGGACGCCCAGGACGAGGCCCGCATCGAGAACCTCGACGAGCTCATCGCCGTCGCACGCGAGTTCGCGCGCAACAACCCCGAGGGCACGATCCTCGACTTCCTCACCGAGGTGGCGCTCGTGTCCGACGCCGACGACCTCGAAGACGCCTCCGGCTCGGTCGCGCTCATGACGATGCACACGGCCAAGGGCCTCGAGTACGACGCCGTCTTCGTGACCGGGGTCGAGGAGGACCTCATCCCGCACCGCATCTCGGCCAACGAGCCCGGCGGCCCGCAGGAGGAGCGGCGGCTGTTCTACGTCGGTATCACGCGGGCCCGCCAGCGCCTGTACCTCTCGCTCGCGATGACCCGCGCGCAGTTCGGCGAGGTCACCGTGGCGATGCCGAGCCGGTTCCTGCAGGAGATCCCCGTCGAGCTGCTGCACTGGCGCCAGTCGCCCGGCGACGTCAACTCCCGCGGCGGCACCCAGTCGCGCGCGCTCAACGCGCGACGCGGATCGGGGTCGGGCTTCGGCGGCGGCTCCGGCGGGCGGCGCTACGGCGACGACCTCGTGCCGCTCGCGCGCCGCGAGCCGTCGACCAACCTCGAGCGCTTCGCGAACAAGATCCCCGCCAAGGTGCGCGACAACGGCGACCTCGAACTGGCGCCGGGCGACCGCATCCGTCACGACGACTTCGGCGAAGGGCGGGTGGATGCCGTGACCGGCGACGGCGCCAAGCGCGTCGCGCACGTCCGCTTCGACTCGGCGGGGCCGAAGAAGCTGCTGATCAAGATCGCGCCGATCGAGAAGCTCTGACCGGAGTCCTCCGCTGATGTCGTGGCGTCAGGGGGCGCTGTCGTCGGCCGGCGCACCCTCGACCAGCAGGTGGTGGTGGGCGAGCCGTCGCAGCGAGAGCATGACGGGTTCGTAGAGGGCCGTCCCCAGGACGGCGTAGGTCACCGCTGCGGAGCGCTCCATGGACGACACCGGTGCGATCTCCTCGGCCGCCACCTGGCGCATCGCGTCGCCGTAGCGGCGCAGGACGGCGGGGGAGGCATCCAGCCCGGCAGCCTCCAGGGCGCGCAGCGCCTCGTCCAGCTGAGCGACCGCGGTGAAGTCGGCGTCGTAGGTGAGGCCGAGCTCGGCGATCGCAGCGCGGGCGCGCGGGTAGTCGCCGCGGTCGCCGTCGACGTACGGCGGAAGCGCACCGACCGCGCGGCCGAGGGTTTCGATCGGGTCGTCGTCCGGTGCGTCCACCAGGGCGAGGATGTCGCGGACGCGCGACAGCGACAGGCCTCGCACGTCCGCGAGCGCGGCGATCAGACGCAGGCGGGCGAGGTGTTCGTCGCCGTACTCCGCCCGCGTCGTGGAGAGCGCCTCACCCCGGGGGAGCATGCCCTCGCGGATGTAGAACTTGACCGTCGCGACGGGCACGCCGCTTCGCTCCGACAGCTCTGAGATCTTCATGGCGCCTCCGTCTTGACATTGGATACTATAGCTATCCAATATTGGAGAGTCGAACTATCCAAGGAGTTCAGCATGGACCCGATCCTGACGATCGTCGCCGGCGCGACGATCCTCACCGTCATCGGCATCATGTCCGGCGGCGCATTCCTTCTGCGCATCGCGTCCCGCGGACTGCCCTTCAACGGACTGCAGAAGACGTTCTTCCGGGCCGGCCACGCCCACGCCGGGGTGCTGGTGCTGCTCGGGCTGGTGAGCCTGCTGCTCACCTCAGCCGCGGGAGCCGCGCTTGCCTGGCAGTGGGCGTCGGTCGGCGTGCTCGCCAGCGCGATCCTCATCCCGGCCGGATTCTTCCTGTCGGTGCTCGGGCAGGATCCGCAGCGGCCGGGCCGCGCGATCGCGCTGCTGTGGGCGGGGGTCATCGTGCTGGCCGCCTCGCTTCTGGCCGTCGGTGTCGGCGTGATCGCAGCGGGGGTCGCGGCGCTCGGGTGACCGTGGCGGTTAGGCTCGCACAATGGCCTTGTTCTCGCGCCGTCCGAAGAAGCCCGCCGACGAGCCGACTCCCGCGGCCGAATCGTCCGCCCCCGCCGAAGCGGCGTCCGACGCCTCGTCGGAGGCTGTGGCGGACGACGGTTCGAGCGCTCGCGACGACGTGGCCGTCGGTGAGCCGGGCCCCTCGGCCCCCGCGGATGCGCAGACGCATGCCGCAGCATCCGTCTCCATCTCCGTCTCGTCGTACGGCGGACTCGGGGTCTCTCCGGCTGCTCCCAAGCCGGCGACTGCGGAGCCCGCGGCGGCTGCGGAGGGAACCGCGGCCACGTCAGCCTCGCCCGGACCCCGGCCCCGGGTCGGAACCCGCGAGTGGATGCGCACAGCGCCCGAGCAGACCGAGACCGTGCCGGGGCTGCGCGACAACGCGCTGCTGCGCGCGGCGCTCGGCCGCATCGGCGACGCCCCCGCGTCGCAGGCGCTGCTCGACGTCGCACGGCAGCTGCTGCAGGGGCATGTCTTCCTGCGGGTCAAGGGCGACGCCCGCGCGCTGCTCGCCGAGGGGAAGGGCCTGCCCCTCGCCGTCGCCCACTCGAACGAGCGCACGTTCGCGCTCGTGTACTCCAGCGGCGCGGCGCTGCAGGCGAGCCTCAAGGCCGACGGCGACGCCGACACCTCGGCCATGGGGCAGCCGGTGCTCACCGTGCTGCGGCATGTGCTCGCGAGCTCGTACGACGGCATCATCATCGATCCCGCCTCGTCGCCCTCGCGGGCTGTGCTGCCCAAGGAGCTGCTGCAGCGCGCCCTCGACCAGGCGGACCCTGAACTCACCGTCAAGACGCTCCTCGCAGCGGAGCGCACGCCCGAGGTCGAGGGCAAGGTGGCCGAGGCGCTGACCCGCGTTCCGCTGTGGGTCGCGGTCGGGCAGGCCGAGGGAGGCGTCCCGGGACTGGCGGAGGGCCGCGACGCCGACGGCGCCCGCTACCTCGAGGTGTACTCGCACCCGCTGGAGATCGCCGCGCTCGGACGCGGCGACAACGCCGCGCCCATCACCGGAGCCCAGCTCGGCCGCGCGCTGCGCGCAGAGCCGGACCTCAGCGGACTCGTGGTCGATCCCGGCGGGCCGTGGATCCGGCTCACCCGCGACGACCTCGCGCCGGTGCTCGCCCTCGCTGACTGACGCCCGCGCCGGCCGAGCAGCTGGGAATCGGCGCGCGGCGGTCCGACCGCACGGTCCTCATTGAGGACGAGAGCCGAGGTGAGGGGCCATTCGCGCCCTTAGTCCCTCATCTCGGCCCAGGTCCTCATTTGAGGAGCGGCTCGGCAGGGCAACAGGCCTCTCGCAGGACCGAACCGCCCATCCGGTCCCGTGAAGACGCCGTCGACCCGCCGAACACCGCGATAGGGGTTGACTGCGGCGTCGGCGTCGTGTGTAATCAACACGTACATTGATAAAAGGATGTGTTGAACAATGGACGACGACCAGCTCGATCGGGCATTCGTGGCACTGGGAGACCCGGTGCGACGCGCGATCGTGGCGCGCCTGAGCCGCGGGCCGGCGACCGTCGGCGAGCTCGCCGAACCGTTCCCGATCACGATGCAGGCGATCTCGCGGCACATCAGGGTGCTCGAGGACGCGGGTCTGGTGACCCGCTCGCGCGACGCACAGCGCCGACCGGTCCACCTCGACGCCGCGGCCCTCGAGCAGCTCACCGCCTGGATCGACCGCTACCGCCTCGACGCCGAGCGCGCCTACCGACGGCTCGACGCGGTGCTCGCGGCCGCGGCATCCGCTCCGTCCTCGCACACCTTGCAGAACCCTCGCACGACCGACACGAAGGAGAAGCAATCATGAGCAACCCGCTCATCATCGAAGCCGTTCCCGGTACGTCGTACGCCGACATCACGCGCGAGTTCGACGCTCCGGTCGAGGCGCTGTTCCGCGCACACGCCGATCCGGTGCTGTTCGCGCAGTGGATCGGGCCGGGCGACGAGCGCACCGAGATCACCCACTGGGACTTCCGCACCGGCGGCGGCTACCGTTTCGTCCAGCGCGACGCCAATGGCGAGTACGGGTTCCGCGGGGTGTTCCACACGGTCCGCGAGAACGAGCTGATCATCCAGACGTTCGAGTTCGAAGGCTGGCCCGACGAGGTCAGCATCGACTGCATCCGCTTCGAGGCGCTCGACGGCGGTCGGTCGCGCCTGGTCGACCACAGCGTGTTCTCGACCGTCGAGGTGCTCGAGAGCATGCAGTCCGAGGGCATGGAGCGGGGCATGCGCGAGGGCTACGACAAGCTCGACGCTCTCCTCGCCGAGGAGGGCTGAGCGATGGGCAAGGTCGTCAGCTCCGCGTCGATGTCGCTCGACGGCTTCGTCGCACACGGGAACAACGACCCCGGCCGGCTGTTCGACTGGTACGAGGCGGGCGAGGTCGAGGTCGTGACCGCGAGCGAGCCCGCATCCTTCCACCTCACGCCGACGAGCGCCGAGTACTGGCGGGAGTGGGTGGGGCAGATCGGATGCCTCGTGGTCGGCCGCCTGCTCTTCGACATCACCGACGGGTGGAGCGGCGCGCATCCGCTGGGGGTGCCGTTCGTCGTGCTCACGCACGAGGCGCCGGCCGACTGGGCGCACGCCCACACGGGCAACGCCCACTTCGTCACCGACGGCATCGAGGCGGCCGTCGCGCTCGCCCAGCGGATCGCCGGCGATCGCACGGTGGCCCTCGCCGCGGGGACGATCACCGGGCAGGCGCTGGCCGCGGGCCTCGTCGACGAGGTCGCGGTCGACCTCGTACCCGTCGTGCTCGGCACAGGGCACCGCTACTTCGCGGACGTCGACCCCGCCGCCGTGCGGCTGGGCGACCCGACGGTGATCATCCCGAGCACGCGCGTGACGCACATGGTGTTCCCCGTCGAGAAGTGAGGGCAGGGTGACGGATGTCGCGGCCGCCCGCTAGCGTCGAGCCATGGCGTCTCCGCGCATCACCCTCACCGTGCCCGGCCCCGACGGTGATCGCGAGGTGGGGATCTCGAACCCCGACCGCGTGATCTGGCCGGAGCTCGGCATCACCAAGCGCGAGCTCGCCGAGTACCTCATTGCGGTGCGCGAGCCGTTCCTGGCCGCCAACGGCGACCGGCCGGTGTCGCTGGAGCGCTTCCCCGACGGCGTCGAGGGGGAGCGCTTCTACTCGAAGAACCCGCCCAAGGGTGCGCCGGCGTTCGTCGAAGCCCAGACGGTCACCTACAACAGCGGGCGGCGGCATCCGCAGATCATCCTCACCGAGATCGCCGCCGCTGTGTGGGCCGTGCAGATGAACACGATCGTCTTCCACCCGTGGGCGTCGCTCACGGCCGACACCGACAATCCGGTCGAGCTGCGGATCGACCTCGACCCGCAGCCGGGGACGGATTTCGCGGATGCCGCGGCCGTCGCGCCCGCGTTGCGCGACGTCCTCACAGACGCGGGGCTGACGGCGTTCCTCAAGACCAGCGGCAATCGCGGCATCCACGTGTTCTGCCCGATCGAGCCGGAGTGGGAGTTCCTCGACGTGCGGCACGCGGTCATCGCCGCGGGGCGGGAGCTGGAACGGCGGCATCCCGACAAGGTCACGATGAACTGGTGGAAGGAGGAGCGCGGCGAGCGCATCTTCATCGACTTCAACCAGGCCAACCGCGACCGCACGATGGCCGGCGCCTACAGCCCGCGCGCGCTCCCCGCCGCGACCGTGTCGACACCGCTGACGTGGGACGAGCTCGAGGCGGGCGTCGACCCGGCGGCGTTCACGGTGCGGACGGTGCCGCAGCGCCTGGCCGACACGGGCGACCCGTGGGCGGACCTGCTCGCCAAGCCCGGACGCATCGACACGCTCCTTGAGTGGTGGCAGCGCGACCTCGACGATGGCCTCGGCGAACTGCCGTTCCCGCCCGACTTCCCGAAGATGCCGGGCGAGCCGCCGCGCGTCCAGCCCAGCCGCATCAACCCCGAGAACTGGCCGAAGAAGGCGGATGACTGAAGCGCTCACCGACCCCAGCCAGGCGGCCCACGGGCCGGGGTTCGCGGACCGGCTGACCGCACGTCTGCTCCAGACGCGCTGGCTGATGCGGATGCCGATCCCGCTGTACCGCGCCGGGCTCGGCTGGCTGCTGGGCGAGCGCCTCGTGATGATCGAGCACGTCGGCCGGGTCTCGGGCGAGCCGAGGTACGTGGTCGTCGAGGTGGTCGAGCGCGAGCGGAACGTGCTGCGGGTCGCGTCGGGGTTCGGCACCCGGTCGCAGTGGTACCGCAACCTCCGCGCGCACCCGATCGCGCACCTCAGCACCGGGCGCGCCCGACGCGTGCGCGCCGCCGCGCGGCTGCTGGACCGGGCGGAGTCCGAAGCCGTGCTGGATCGGTACGCGGTCGTCCATCCCGACGCGTGGAAGCACCTCAGCTCCGCCATGGAGTATGCCGCCGGCGGCGACGTGTACGTCCCCGTCGTCGAGTTCACACCGCCGGGCGCACCGCCGGGCCGAGCGGAGGCCTGACCGGGCGCTTCGACAGGCTCAGCGACCGCGCTCCGACAGGCTCAGCGGCCGGGATCACGGCGAGTCGGAGAGATCCGCGAGGACGAGCGTTGCGAGGCCGACCGCGGTCGCGCTCGCGAACCCGTGGTTGCCGCGCACGTCGTCGACGGTGACCTCGGAGACGATCACCGAGACGGCATCCCTCACCGGATCGACGACGATGGCGGTTCCGCCCTCGCCCTGGGCGTAGAACACGCCACCCTCGGGATCGACCCACCACTGGTACCCGTAGCCGATCGCTCCGTACCCCACCGTGGCGACGAGAGGATTGGTCGCCTCCACGGCCCAGGTGGCCGACACCACCTGCTCGCCGTCCCAGACGCCCTCGTCGAGCAGCAGCTGTCCGATGCGCAGCAGGTCGGTCGCGCGCAGCCGCAGGTGCGTGAAGCCGAGATTCACACCCTGCGGATCGGCGGGCCATGCCACCTCTGCCTCCTCGTATGCGCGCAGGAGTGCCGCGGTGTCTCCCGCCGGCGTGAAGCGCTCCTCCCACCGAGGTCGGGTGTCGATGCCGAGCGGTTCGAAGAGCGCCTCCTCCGCGAAACGCAGAGGCGACATGCCCGTCGCCTGGGCCACGACGGCGGAGAGGATGTGCGTCCCCGCCTCCGAGAAGAGGAAGGCGCCGTCGCCCGGCCCGCGGGCCGCCCGGTCCACGAGGATCGCGGCGACCCAGTCGGGCTGCGCATACAGATCGGCCGGGCCGCCCCGGATGTCGCGCTCCTCGGACGTCGGCGCGAAGTTCGCCGTGTGGGTGAGCACGGACTTCAGCTGGATGGCCGCGGTCTCGGGGGTGAGGACGCCCGCGTAGGCCGGCAACAGCTGACCGAGCGTGGCATCGACCCCGGGGATGAGCCCGCGGTCGACGGCGATCCCGACGAGCGTCGAGGTCACTGCCCGTGTGACGCCCCTCACGTCCCACGTGTCCTCCTCGGTCGCCTCCTGATACATCTCGAAGACGACGTCGCCGTGCTGCTGCACGAGCAGCGCGCGAACGGCCTCGTCGCCGTACAGCGTGCCGAAGACCGCGTCGATGTCCTCCTGGATCGCCTCGGCGGGGTTCGGCTGCTCCGGCGGTGTGGGCACGGCGGACGAGCACCCCGAGACCAGCAGCGCTCCGATCGCGGCGCACATCAGGGCGACCCGCGTGCCGACACGACCGCGAGAGCTCTGATGGTCGAGGCGGGCCATGGATGCCTCCGTCAGCGGTGACCCTGACCGCACGGTACACCCGCACCGAGCCCGCCGACAGAGCACTGTCCGCGGCCTCGAGCCGTCGCGGACGGCGGTGTCAGAGCAGGACGTCCGCCAGGTCGTACGCGGCGACCACTTCGAGCTGCTCGTACGTGCACGAGCGGGGCTCGCGGTCGGGTCGCCACCGCTCGAACTGCACGGTGTGGCGGAACCGCCAGCCCTCGAGCTGGTCGTAGCGCACCTCGAGCACGCGCTCGGGGCGCAGCTTCACGAACGACGAGTCGGCGCGTCCGGACTGGAACCGCGACGGCTCGCCCTCACCGCGCAGTGCCTCGCCGTCGGCGTCGCGCTGCACGAGAGGCGCGAGCTCGTCGATGAGCTCGAGCCGGCGGGCGTTGCTCCAGGCAGCGACGCCGCCGACGGGGTAGAGCGTGCCGTCCTCGCCGTAGAGGCCTACCAGCAGCGAGCCGACGCCTTCTCCCGACTTGTGGATGCGGTAGCCGAGCGCCACCACGTCGGCCGTGCGGGCGTGCTTGATCTTGAACATCGTGCGCTTGCCCGGCGCGTACGGCTGGTCGAGCGGCTTCGCGACGACCCCGTCGAGTCCCGCGCCTTCGAACTCCGCCAGCCACCGTCGCGCGAGGTCGGCGTCGTCGGTCGTGCGGGTGACGTGCACGGGGTCGGGGACCTCGCGCAGCAGCTCGACGAGCGTCTGCCGGCGCGCCGCGAACGGCTCCTCCTGCAGGTCGCGGTCGCCGACGGCGAGCAGGTCGAAGGCGATGAACATGGCGGGCGTCTGTTCCGACAGCATGTTGACGCGAGAGGCGGCGGGGTGGATGCGCTGCGACAGAGACTCCCAGTCGAGCCGGCGCCGCCCGTCACGCTGGATCGGCACCACGATCTCGCCGTCGAGCAGGCAGGGCTCGGGGAGGAGCCGCGCGAACGCCTCGACCAGCTCCGGGAAGTACCGGGTCAGCGGCTTGGCGCCGCGCGAGCCGATCTCGACGTTCTCGCCGTCCCACGACACGAGGGCGCGGAACCCGTCCCACTTCGGCTCGTAGCTGAGGCCGCCGGCGACCTTCGCGGGATCGGGGACGTCGGGCACGGACTTCGCGAGCATCGGCGCGGGGATCTCGTACGGCATGCGGTCCATCCTGCCGCTCCGCGCCGACACCCGACACCCCGCGACCGCGAGCGGATGCGCGGCGGCTGAAGAGTGGGCAGACTCGGAGCGGACGCGTGCGCGTCCCGAACGGAGGGTGACCGTGGCGACCGTCTTCCAGTTCCTGGCCGAGCGCCCGATCATCGTGCTCTTCGTGCTGATCGGCATCGGCGCAGCCCTCGGCCGTGTGCGCGTCAAGGGCGTCTCGCTCGGCGCCGTCGGGGTGCTGTTCGTGGCGATCGCCATCACGGCGTGGGGCGTGTCGACCGGCGTCACGATCGAGATGCCGGCCGCGGTCGGCGACCTCGGGCTCGTCATCTTCGCCTTCTGCACCGGCCTCATCGCAGGACCGGGCTTCTTCAACGCGCTGCGCACGTCGTACGCGCTGATGCTGGCCGTCACGGGGGTGCTGGTCGTGACGGCCGTCGTGGCCTACCTCGTGGGCTCGGCCCTCGGCATCCCTCCGATCACGATCGCCGGAACGTTCGCCGGCGCGCTCAACAACACCCCCGCGCTCGCCGCGACGGGCGGGAGCCCCGACGCGACCGTCGGCTATGCCAGCGCCTACGTCTACGGGGTGATCGCGGCGATGATCGGCGTCGCGCTCGCCCTGCGCTCCCGAGCCGAGGACACCGACGCCCAGGCGCCGATCGTGGGCAAGCCGATCGAGGTCGACACCACCTCGCGCCCCACCGTGGGCGAGGTCGCGGCGGGCCGCGGCGACCGCGTCGCGTTCTCGCGCCGGCGCTCGGTCGACGGCGAGGTCGAGATCGTCGGACCCGACGCGGCGCTCGAGCCCGGCGACATCGTGAACGTCGTCGGCCCTGCCGACGACGTCGAGGCGGTGACCCTCGAGCTCGGCCACACGTCGGCCATCGACCTCACGCGAGACCGCAGCCGGCTCGACTTCCGACGCATCATCCTGTCCGACGCCCGCCTCGCCGGCCGCACCATCGCGAGCCTGCGCCTGCCCGAGCGGTACGGCGCGACGATCGCGCAGATCCGGCGCGGAGACGTGGAGTTCGTCGCCACCTCCGACTTCGTGCTGCACCAGGGCGACCGGCTGCGCGTGGTCGGCCCGACCGGCTCGATGAAGGAGGTGACCCGCTTCCTCGGCGACTCCGAGCGGGGCTTCGCCGACATCAACCCGGTCGCTCTCGGCCTCGGCATCCTCCTCGGCCTGCTGCTGGGCTCGATCGTGATCCCGCTCCCCGGCGGCGGGCAGTTCAGCCTCGGCTACGCCGCCGGCGTGCTCGTCGTGGGCCTCGTGATGGGGCGCGTCGGCCGCATCGGACGTTTCGTCACGTCGCTGCCGAACACCGCCTCGAGCGTGCTCGCGGAGCTCGGCCTCCTCATCTTCCTCGCGTACGCCGGCACGAAGGCCGGCGCTCAGATCCTGTCGGCGATCGCGTCGGGCGAGGTGGTGCGCCTGCTGCTGCTCGGCGCCGTGCTCACCACCTTCTTCATCGGCGCGACCTTCCTCCTCGCGCGCCACGTCTTCCGGCTCGGCGGAACCCGGCTGTCGGGCGCGATCGGCGGCGCGCAGACGAACCCCGCGATCCTCGGCTTCGCCAACTCCCGCACCGACTACGACGTCCGCGTCGCCCTGGGCTACACCCTGGTGTACCCGGCGGCGATGGTCGTGAAGATCCTCCTCGCGCAGGTGCTCGTGGAGCTGTGAGGACGGATGCCGCGCCGCGGCTCGCCGTCCGGCTCAGGTCGACGCCGCCGCCGGCGACCCGGCCGATGCGGTGTACAGCGCCGCGGCCTCGGCGCGGTTGGCGGCCCCGATCTTGGCGAGGATCGCCGACACGTGGACGGACGCCGTCTTGGGGCTGATGAACAGCCGCCGGCCGATCTGCGGGTTCGTGAGGCCTTCGGCCACCAGCTCGAGCACCTGCAGCTCGCGCGGGGTGAGCGTCGCGATCACACCGTCGTCCTGCGCAGCTGCGCCGGCGCCGCCGGGCTCGAGCCTGGCGCGCGCGGTGAGCTCGGCGGCCCAGCGTGCCACACGGCTCACCCCGTCCCCGGGCGCGGTGGCGACGATGCCCGTCAGGATCGCTGCGGCCGTGTCCCGGTCGCCGGAATCCAGGAGCGCCTGAGCGAGGCGGTACCGGGCGACGTGCCGGTGCCAGATCGGCATCAGCTCGATCGTCGATTCCGCGGTGAGGGCATCCCACGCGGCGGCGCGGTCCGCGGGCGACCCGTCGACGTCCGCGAGCAGGGCCCGCACCATGCCGGCGCCCGCCTGTGCCGCCGGGTGCGGGGGCCACGCGTCGATCGCCGAACCGAGCCGGTCGCGCAGCTCGGGAGGCGCGGTGCGTCCGTGCCCGAGTGTGAGGAGCGCCGCCGTGACTACGGCGTAGCGTCGGACCGCCGGTGATCCGGTCTCGGAGGCGGCGACGTCGAAGACATCGGAGAGCACGTCTGCGACGGCATCCGCGTCTGCACCGTCCGGAGCGAGGATCGCCTCGGCGCGCTCGACCGCCCACCACCCGTGCTTGTCGGGGTAGCGGCGCCGGGAGTCCTCGATCGTCGGGCGCTCCACGACGAGCAGGTCGTCGCGCTCGGCCATCCGGTCGTCCCACGCGAGGTGGGAGGCCAGCAGCCTCACCACGGACGCGCCGTGTAGCGGACTCATCAGCCGGCGCGAGCGCTGCGCGTAGCGCCGCGCGGCCTCGGCGCGGCCGGTGGCGAAGAGCGCCTGCGCCAGCGCGTACGCGAGGCCCGAGCCTGAGCCGCGCTCGATCCCCGCGCGCACGACGTCGTCGTAGTGCTGGGCGCCGACGACCGCCGCGTCGTCGAAGCGTCCGACCCGCAGGAGCATGTCGGTGAGGGCACTGCCCGCGTAGGCGCGCAGCGGCGGCTCCACCCGCAGCGTCGCGGCGCGCTCCAGCGGCTGCAGGGCGCCCAGCTCGTCGTCCTCGTCGCCGGCGATGCGCCACGCCTCGACCGTGAGCGCGACGGCGAGGGCGTCGTCGTCGCCGGCTTCCTCGGCCAGCGCGATGGCTCGTGCGGCGTGCGCCGCCGCCTCCTCGCCGTGCTCGTCGAGGGCGATGTTGGTGAGCACGCGCGACAGGAGCACCCGGGCGCGGGGGTCGTCGATGCCCTCCAGCAGTGCGACGGCCTCGTGGAGGTCCTCGGTGCGGCCGCGGTGCTCGAGGTTGTAGGTCTCGACGAAGCGCTGCCGCAGCAGCCCCGCCCGCGTCAGCGGGTCGTCGTCGCACACGCACAGACCCTCGTTCGCCGATCGTAGCGAGCGCTCGGCCTCACCGAGGTCGTGCCAGGCCTCGGCGGCGTCGAGGTGCAGCTCGGGCAGCGTGGTGCCGGCACGCACCTGCGCGTCGGGCACCTGGTCCCACAGTTCGGCGAGGCGCTCGGTGAGCTTCGCGGCCGTGGCAGGAGAGAACCGTGAGCGCGACTGCCGCAGCGCGGCGACCGTGGCGTCGAATGCGGCGGGGAGATCGCGGGCGGCGAGCCAGTGCTCGGCAGCGGCTGAGGCGTCGTCGGGGGAGTCGCCGCGGTGGTCGCGCAGATGCTCGGCGTACCGGCGGTGCACGCGCACGCGCTCGCTTGGCAGCATCTCGCCCTCGACGGCCTCGCGAGTGAGGGCGTGACGGAACCGGTAGCCGGCGCCGTCGGCGAGGATGACCCGCGTGTCGATCGCCTCGCGCACGGCGTGGTCGAGGGCGTTCTCGTCGAGCGCCGTCACCGCCGCGAGCACGTCGTCGTCGACGTGCATGCCGCCGGCCGCCATCGTGCGCACGGCCTGCTGCGCGTCGTCGCCGAGCCGTGCGTAGCGGGCGAGCACGAGCTCGCGCAGCGTGTCGGGGAGGGAGCGGTCGCCGAGGTCGACGAGTTCTTCGACGAGGAACGGGATGCCGCCGCTGCGCTCCGCGAGCGCCTCCACGAAGCGCGGGTCGCGGCCGCCGACCAGCTGCGCGACCTGCTCGGCGACCTCGTCGGGGCTGAGCGGCGTCACCTCCACGCGGACGACCGAGCGCGTGCGGTCGAGCTCGGCGAGCACGGGGCGCAGCGGATGGAACCTGTCGATGTCGTCGGAACGGTAGGTCGCGACGATGGTCAGATGAGGGCCCCGGAGCGTGCTGGCGAGAGTCTTCAGCAGCGCCATGGTCGCGGCATCCGCCCACTGCAGGTCCTCGAGCACGACGACGACGTGACGTCGCTGCGAGAGGCGCTCCAGGAGCACCTCGATCGCCTCGGCGAACTCGCCGGCGGGCTCGTCGGCCTCGGGCGTCACCTCGGTGATGCCGGGGACCAGCGCCGCGAGGCTCGCGATCGCGGCGGCCGAGCCGGCGGCCTCGCGCAGCGCGACGGTGCCGACGGCCGCGTGCAGATCGCGCAGCACGCGGCGGACCGGCCCGAAGGGGGCGCCGATCGGGCCGAGGTCGACGCACTGCCCGAAGGCGACGACCGGCCCTTCGACCGCCGACCCGCTGACCGCGGTCGAGCCGCCGCTCGGGGAGGAGCCGCTGTTCGTCGCGGCGGCGCCGAGCGGGTCGGACGTCACGAGCGACAGGAACTCCTGCACGAGCCGGGTCTTGCCGACGCCGGCCTCACCGCGGACGACGACGGTGCGCGGTGTGCCGGCGGTGCCGTCGTCGAAGGCCTCGAGCAGCGCGGCGAGCTCGGCGTGACGGCCGACCATGCGCGGGCTCGAGGACGGTGCGGGCATGGTCATATCGTGGCACCTCCCGCCCGGGGGCGGACGGTCATCGCGCGGCGGCGACGCTCGAGCGCCGGGGGGAGCGGCGCCAACCGAAGTGGCGTCCGGTGGCGTCGACGGATGCCGCGGCCTGCGCGCCCGCGTCGACCGAGGCCCTGCTTGCCCGGTGCTGCTCCGTCTCCCGCTCCGCCCGACGCGCGAGGATCTCGACATCGCGGCGGAGGTCGGCCGCGCGGTGAGCATCGAGCATCGTGGCCACATACGTCGTGTCGTTCATCTGCGTCTCCTGTCGAGCGGCCCGCCGTGGCGGGTTGTCTTACCTCTAGGACTGTCCTCGCTAAGGGGTGCCTGCCTCATCGGACGGATGCCCTATCTCCGGGACGGAGACGACTCAGATCCTGGCCCGCGGAACGGCTTCAGGCGAAGGCTGCCCGCCGCCGCGGACTGAGCAGCGCGGAGCGGAACCAGGCGGCGAGCCTGCGGCCGCGGGGCGGCGTGAGGGTCAGGCCGCGGTCGCGATGGGCGACCATCAGCTGGTTCTCGCGATCGATCTCCGCCACACGGTGGGCGTGGAGGATGTGGGCGCTGTAGACGATGTCGGTCATGAGGGTCTCCCGTCTGCGGCACAGCCGGTCGGCGGCTGCGGTCGTGCTGACGGGTACGACTCTGCTCGCTAAGGCGGGCGCTCCCCATCGGACGGATGCCCTGTCTTGGTGGGGGCGGCTACCTTAGCGACGCGAAGCCGGGGCTAGGGCGCCGATCGGTCCGCGGCAGGTTCGGGTGCGCCGGGCGCCCCGCGACCCCGCGCCCGTCAGCCCGCGACCGGCCGTTTCGGGCGCGCCCACCGCGCGGGGAGGTCCACGCCGTCCCACACCTGCACGGCGCCCCACGCGGCAGCCGCGATCGGCACCGCCAGGACGGCGCCGACGATGCCGCCGAGCACCGTGCCCACGGTCAGGGCGACGAGGATGACGAACGCGTGGAGCTTCATCGACCGGCCCATGAGCACCGGCTGCAGGAAGTTGCCCTCGAGCTGGTTCACGAGCACCACGACGCCGACGACGAGCAGGGCGTTCACCCAGCCGTTGGCCACGAGTGCGACCAGCGCGGCGATGATGCCGGCCAGCGTCGCGCCGACGATCGGGATGAAGGCGAGCAGGAACACCAGCACCGAGAGGGGGATCGCCAGCGGCACCTGGAGGATCAGCAGACCGATGAGGATGCCGACCGCGTCGACGAGGGCCACGGTCGCCGTGCCGCGGACGTACGAGCCGAGCACGCCCACCGTCTTGTCGCCGATGCGCCGCGCGCGCATGTAGTTGCTTCCCCGGAACGGCCGCAGCACGAACTCCCACATCTGCGGGCCGTCCTTCAGGAAGAAGAACAGGATCGTGACCATCAGCACGAAGCCGGTCACGAAGTTGGTGATCGCGCTGACGCCCGCCAGAGCACCAGAGCCGAACTGCGCGCTCGTGATGAAGTCCAGGACACCCTCGAGCCATCCGTCGAGCTGCTCCTGCGTGGGCGCGAAGGGGAGGGTCTGCACCCAGGCGATGACGTCCTGGATGCCGTCGACCGCCTGGTCGTACAGCTCATCCCACTGGTCGCGCACCGCCCACACGATGAGCCAGCCGATCCCGGTGAGGATGAGCGTGATCGCCAGGAGCGTGAGGACGGTCGCGAGCACGGCCGGCACGCCGCGCCGTCGCATCCATCCCATCACGGGCGCGAACGCGCATGCGAGGATGAGCGCGATCGTGAGCGGAATCGTGACGAGGGTGAGGAACTGCAGCGCGAAGATGATGCCGCCGACGACCGCCACCACCACGATGATCTGGATCGCCCGGATGCCGAGCTTGCCGAAGCCGTCGGCCCACAGGCTCCACGGCGGCTGCGTCGCCTTCGGCTCGACGTCGTGCGAGTCGAGGACGACGCGCTGCGGGTCGTTCCGGAACAGTCCCATGCGCCGAGCGTATTGGGCGCGGAGCGTCCCGCGGTGCGGGTTGCGTCCGTGACCGATGCCGACTAGGCGAAGGCGCTCATCCCGGTGATGTCGCGGCCGATCAGGAGGGCCTGCACACTCTCGGTGCCCTCGTAGGTGTGGATCGCCTCGATGTCGGCCATGTGCTGCATGACGCCGTACTCCAGCAGGATGCCGTTGCCGCCGAGCATGTCGCGCGCCGTCGACGCGATGCGGCGTGCGGCGCGGGTGTTGTGGTACTTCGCGAGCGAGGCCTGCGTCGGGCGCAGTTCGCCGCGCTCCTCGAGGTCGGCCATCCAGCGGCAGTAGAGCTGCATCGCGGTGAGCTCCTCGAGCATGTTCGCCAGCCGCTCCTGCACCATCTGGAACTTCGCGAGCGGCTTGCCGAACTGGATCCGCTGCTGCGAGTACGCGAGCGCCGCCTCGTAGCAGGCGGTGGCGTGGCCCAGCGCCGACCAGGCGACACCGGACCGCGTCGAGTACAGCACGGTCGAGGCGTCCTTGAAGCTCTTCGTGCCCGGGAGCACGGCGTCGGCCGGCACCCGCACGCCGTCGAGCACGATGTGGGCCTGGTGGATCCCGCGCAGCGACGCCTTGCCCTCGATGACGGTGCCGACGTAGCCGGGCGCCTCCTGCTCGACGAGGAAGCAGCGCACGGCGCCGTGGTGCTCGTCGCCGGGGGAGTCCACGCGCGCCCACACGAACGTGATGCCGCCCGACGCGCCGTTGCCGATCCACTTCTTGGCGCCGTCGATCACCCACTCGCCGGCGCCGGTCGCTGAGCCTGTCGAAGCGTCCCAGCGGGCCACGGTCTCGAGCGAGACCGAGTCGGATCCGTGGTCGGGTTCGGTGAGAGCGAAGGATGCCGCGACCTCGCCGCGCGCGACCGGCACGAGCCAGCGCTCCTGCTGCGCCTCGCTGCCGAAGAGGGCGAGCGTCCGCAGCGCGAGACCGCCCTGTACCGCGAGCACCGTGCCCAGGGACCCGTCGCCGCGGGAGATCTCCATGTTGACCAGGCCCGCAGCGAGCGGTGAGACGCGCGTGAGCGAGGGGTGGACGATGCCGTCGTTGAACATGTCGAGCTCGCCCGCGCGCATCGCGATGTCGAGCGGGTATGCGCCGGTGTCCCAGGCGTCCTGCATGCGAGTGCCCACCTCGTCGATGTACGCCTGCGCCCGCTCCCACATCTCGCGGTCGGCGGCGGGGATGTCGGCGAACACCGCGTAGTAGTCGGTGCCGCGGCGCGCGGTCACGTCGTAGCCCTCGACGCTCTGGCCGGGACGAGGCTGGAAGTCGGTCACGATCGGACTCCTGGCGGGGTGGTGACGGGTGGTGCGGCATCCGTTCGTGGAACTGGATTCCATCATCCATAGTACTCAGTGTCACCTTGGGGTCACGCGCGCCCGTCAGTCATCCGCGCCGTCCGTCTCTGCCGCGCGGTAGGCCGCGAGGAACACCCGGGCGCCGGCGCGGGCGCGGACACGGACCTCGCGTGCCGACGGCGCGGTGGTCGCGAACATGCCCCGGTCGAGTTCTGCCCCCATCGCCAGGAAGGCGAAGTGCTCGGCGGCCACGACGGCGTCGTCGACGGCGAGGACGCCGCGCGCGCTCAGGCCGGCGAACGCCTCGGAGAGCGCCCGCAGGACCATATCCGGTGCGCGGCGCCGGTACTCCGCCACGAGGTCGGGGAATCGCGCAGCCTCGCTGACGAGCAGCCGCCGCAGCGGAAGCACGGGGCCGAGGAGCACGTCCTCGGCCAGGCGGACGCTCAGTGCCGGAATGTCGCGGTCGACGTCGTCGAGCTGCGCCGTGGACTCCGCGAGGATCGCGGCGAACCGCTCGGCGGTCTCTATCGAGCGTGCGAGCGTGGCGCGGAACAGGCTCTCCTTGTCGCCGTAGATGTTGTAGACGGTGCGCTTGGCGACGCCGGCGCGGTCTGCGACCGCGTCGACGCCGGCCGCGTCGTAGCCGTGCATCAGGAACACCTCGCTCGCGGCGTCGAGGATCAGTGAGCGGGATCGCGTGATCCGCGGGTCCTCCGCGGTCATGGCACCTCCGGGGTCTTGCGTCGGCGGCAGTTCGCTTCTACTGTACTCGTGCGTGCAGTACTGCACTCGTCAGTGCAACAGGAGGAAGACATGTCCACAACTGCGACCGGATTCGACCGCCGTGCCGCCGTCACCCGCAGTCTCCTCGGATGGGGCGTCGTCGCGGGTCCCTTCTATGTCGTCGTCGGGCTCGCGCTCGCGCTGACGCGTCCCGGATTCCTTCTCTCCGAGCATGCGCTGTCGCTCCTGATGCTGGGCGAGTGGGGGTGGCTCCAGCGCCTCAACCTCATCCTCACCGCCCTCATGGTGCTCGCGGCCGCGCTCGGCTTCCAGCGCGCGATCCGCAACGGGCGCGGGCTCGCGATCGCCGTGCTGCTCGATGCCTACGGGCTCTGCCTGGTCCTCAGCGCCGTCTTCCCGCCGGATCCGGTCGCCGGCTTCCCGCCTGGTTCGGAGGGTGGCGTCGCGACGATCAGTGGCATCCTCCACCTCGTGTTCGGCGCGGTCGGTTTCGTGGCGCTCGCGGCCGCCGCGTTCGCGTACGCAGGATGGTGCCGGAGTATCGGCGAGCGGCGGCGGTCCGCGGTCGCCATCGCGCTCGGCGTGCTGGTCCTGGTCGGGTTCTTCGGGGGAGCGGCATTCGCGATGATACCGCTGGGCGTGCTTCTGCTGTGGATCGCGGTGCTCTCGGGCTGGGTGTTCCTGGCGCTCGCCGCGGCGCACGTGTACGCGTGGTCGCCTCATCCCGTGGTCGCCCAGCGCGTGCCCGCGGCCTAGGCCCAGGGGCTCGGCGGCTCACGCTGGTGGCGCGGGCGGTCGTCCGGAGTGGTACGGTGTGAAAACCGACCAGCCGGTATGTCGCAAGGAGGCGCCATGACCCACGACCACGACCGCCGCTTCGACGGCACCGTCACGCTGGTGACGGGCGCGAGCCGCGGCATCGGCTTCGCCATCGCGCGGCGCATCGTCGACGAGGGCGGATCGGTCGTGATCACCGGGCGCAAGCAGGACTCGCTCGACGCCGCGGTGGCGGACCTCGGCGCGGCCGCCTCGGCCGTCGCCGGGCGAGCCGACGACCCCGACCATCGCGCCGCCGTCTTCGCGCACCTGGCCGAGCGCCACGGACGGCTCGACCATCTGGTCAACAACACCGGCATCAACCCCGTGTACGGGCCGCTGGTGGACATCGACGCGGAGGCGGCGCGCAAGATCCTCGAAGTCAACGTCGTCTCGACGCTTGACTGGACCCGCGCCGCGCTCGCCGCGGGGCTGTCGCGCTCGGTGGTCAACATCGCCTCCGTCGCCGGCCTCGGCGCGAGCCCCGGCATCGGGTTCTACGGCATCTCCAAGGCCGCGCTGATCAACCTCACCGCGCAGCTCGCGTTCGAGCTGGCCCCGGGCATCCGGTTCAACGCCGTCGCCCCCGCGGTCGTCAAGACCGCGTTCGCACGGGCGCTGTACGAAGGGCATGAGGCCGAGGCAACCGCGGCATATCCCCTCGCGCGGCTCGGCGAGGTGGCCGACGTCGCCGGCCCGGTCGCCTTCCTGCTCTCGGACGACGCCGCATGGATCACCGGCCAGACCCTCCCGATCGACGGCGGCGCCGGCATCCGTCCCCTCACATGACAGAGCCCTCGAGTGACAGTGGTCGCGGCCGGTTCGGGTGAAGGATGAAGGCATGAAGGATTCCCACGTCGCCGACGACGTCACGCGTGCCGCCGTCGAGCTCTTCGCCCGTCAGGGGTACGCGAACACGAGCGTGCAGCAGATCGTCGAGGCCGCCGGCGTCACCAAAGGCGCGATGTACCACTACTTCGAATCGAAGGACGACCTGCTCTTCGGCATCTACGAGCGCCTGCTGACGCTGCAGAAGGCGCACCTCGACGAGATCATCGCGCGCGGCGGCACGACCGACGAGGTGCTGCGCGCGGTGTGCATCGACGTGCTCGAGACGTCGATCGACTCGATGGAGGAGGGTGCGGTCTTCTTCCGCAGCCTCAACATGCTCTCGGCGCCGCGGCAGCAGGAGGTCACGCGCCGCCGGCGCGCGTATCACGACGAGTTCGCCGAGCTGATCTCGCGTGGGCAGGCCGAGGGCGTCTACCGCGACGACATCCCGCTGGCGATGCTCGTGGCCCACTTCTTCAGCGACGTGCACTACCTGTCGCACTGGTATTCGCCCGAGGGCCCCGAAGACAAGACGCTCGTGGCCGAGCAGCTGACCGACCTGTTCCTGACCAGTCTGAGGAGAACGGATGCCGCAACCTGACGCGACCGTCGACGCCGACGCCGCCGTGACCGACGCCCTGCCCGATGCGATGCGCGCGTGGCGGGTGACGCGGCTCGGCGAACCCGCCGACGCCCTGTCGCTCGACGCCGTGCCCGTGCCCGCCCCCGGTTCGGGGGAGGTGCTGGTGAAGGTCGGGGCCGTGGCGGCGAACTTCCCCGACGTGCTGCTGTGCCGCGGCCAGTACCAGGTGAGACCCGAACTGCCGTTCACGCCGGGGATCGAGCTCGTCGGCACGGTCGTCGCCGTCGGCGGCGATGGGGCCGATGCCGCCGGGGTCGCCGGCATCGCGGTCGGCGCGCGCGTCGCCGGGTCGAAGATCGGGGTGCTGTCGGAGTACGCGGTGCTCCCGGCATCCGACGTGTGGGCGGCGCCCGCGTCGCTCAGCGACGCCGAGGCGGCGGGGCTCACTGTCGCGTACCAGACGGCGTGGTTCGGGCTCCACCGGCGGGCCGCACTGCAGCCCGGGGAGTGGCTGCTCGTGCACGCCGCCGCCGGGGGCGTCGGCCTCGCCGCGGTGCAGCTCGGCCTGGCCGCCGGTGCGCGCGTCATCGGCGTGGTCGGCTCGGAGGCCAAGGCGGCGGTCGCCCGCGAGGCGGGCGCCGAGCTGGTGCTGGTGCGAGGAGCGGACGATCTCGTCGCGGGCGTGAAGGCCGCCACGGGCGGCCGCGGCGGCGACGTGGTGTTCGACCCGGTCGGCGGCGACGCCTTCGAGGCATCGACCAAGTGCATTGCGTTCGAGGGGCGCCTGGTGGTCGTCGGGTTCGCCGGCGGAACGATTCCGAGCGTGCCCGCAGGACACGTGCTGGTCAAGAACTACTCGGTGCTCGGTCTCCACTGGGGCATGTACCCGGGCGTGCGGCCCGACCTCGTCGAACAAGCTCGTGCGGAGCTCACCCGGCTCGCCGACGCCGGCTCGATCCGGCCGGTCGTCGACCACGTCGTGCCCTTCGAGCGCGCGCCGGAGGCGCTCACCGCGCTCGCCTCGGGTTCGACCGTGGGCCGCGTCGTGATCGAGGTGTCGCCGTGACCCGGTTCGATCTCGACGGGCGGGTGTGCCTCGTCACCGGCGGTGCGCGCGGCATCGGCGAGGCCTACGTGCGTGCGCTCCACGGCGCCGGAGCGCGCGTCGTGATCGGCGACATCCTGGACGGCGAAGGCGCCGCCCTCGCGGCCGATCTCGGCGACGGCGCACGCTTCGTGCACCTCGATGTGACGGATGAGGGGGAGTGGGATGCGGCGGTGCAGGCATCCGTCGGCGCCTTCGGCGCGCTCGACGTCCTCGTGAACAATGCGGGCATCGCGAACGCGGCGCCGATCGAGCACCTGACCACCGAGAAGTGGAACGCCGTCATCGCGGTGAACCTGACCGGCGTCTTCTTCGGGTGCCGGGCCGCCGTTCCCGTCATGAAGGCGCAGGGCCGCGGCTCGATCATCAACATCTCGTCGGTCGAGGGCATGCGCGGCAGCCCCGGCCTCCACGGCTACACCGCGGCCAAGTTCGGCGTGCGCGGCCTCTCGCAGTCGCTCGCCGTGGAACTCGGTCAGTCCGGCATCCGGGTGAACTCCGTGCATCCGGGGTTCATCCGCACCCAGATGACGACCCGCATAGACCCGGCGCACCTCGACATCCCGCTCGGACGGCCGGGCGAGCCCGCGGATCTCGCCGGCACCATCGTGTTCCTCGCCTCGGACGCGTCGTCGTTCACGAGCGGCGCGGAGTTCGTGGTCGACGGCGGCATGATCGCCGGCATCCCGCACAAGTAGACCCCGCCCTCTGGGGGCGGGGTAGCGTGAGCCGATGACCTCCGGCCCGATCGACGCGTCGCGCATCGACGAACGGCTGGTGCGTGAGCTCGTGGGCGAGCAGTTCCCGCAATGGGCGGAGCTCGACGTGCGACCGGTGCTGCCGGGCGGCAACGACCACCGCAGCTTCCGGCTCGGCGACGAGCTGTCGGTGCGGCTGCCCAGCGCGCCCGGGTATGTGCCGCAGGTCGCGAAGGAGCAGTCCTGGCTGCCCCGCCTCGCGCCTCACCTGCCGCTTCCGGTGCCGACCGTACGGGGTGCGGGTCGGCCGTCGGCGCTCTTCGCCGCGCCGTGGTCGGTGTACGGCTGGCTCCCCGGCCGCAACGCCGCGGTCGCCGCGATCGACGACCACGCGCGACTCGCCGAGGACCTCGCCGGCTTCCTCGTCGCGCTGCGCGCGGCCGACCCCGCCGGCGGGCCGGCTCCCGGGCTGCACAGCGCGTTCCGCGGCGGGCCCGTCGCACACTGGGACGACGAGATGCGCGACCTGCTGCAGCGCGTGCAGGGCCGCGACCGAGACATCGCCGAGGGCATCTGGCGCGACGCGCTGGCCGCGCCGTCCGCTGCGGAGCCGGTCTGGTTCCACGGCGATGTCGCAGCCGCCAACCTGCTGATCCGCGACGGCGCCCTCGCCGCCGTCGTCGACTTCGGCTGCGCCGCCGTGGGGGATCCGGCCTGCGACACCGTGCCGCTCTGGACGATGTTCGAGGGCGCGGCCCGCGACGCCTTCCGCGAGACCCTCGCCGTCGATGAGGCGACGTGGGCCCGAGGCCGGGGCTGGGCGCTGTGGAAGGCGCTCATCATGCTGACGAACAAGCCACCCGGCCAGGCGGAGTTCGCCCGTCGCGTGCTCGGAGAGCTGCTCGCCGGCGTCTGACCTGCCCTCTCGGCCGGTGCCGCCCGCCGGCGCCCTGCGCTCTGGTCCAGCCGACGTGCCGAAAGACCGAAAACCTGGCCGGCAACGCGACACGCCGGGGACGGATGCCCCGAATCGGCGCGTCGACGTCGCGGACCAGGTTTTCGGACGTGAGGGCTGTTGCGCCCCCGGGTCAGCCCCCCGGGTCGGCCCCTCGGGTCAGGCCTTCTGGGCGACCCGGGTCGCCTTGGACTCGATCCTGCGGAAGGCGCGGTCACGCACCTTCGCCACGCCCGGGTCGTTCCAGACGTCCTTGGCGATTCCGGTGAGCTCGCGGAATCGACTCGTACCGGCCTTCGCGCCGATCACGTAGGCGACGGCGACGGACGCCACTCCGACAAGAGCGGTCCAGATGCGGGTCTTCGGCATGATCAGCCTCCTGAGGGGTTGTCGACGGGCATGTCGTTGTCGTCGGTGGTGTCCGGCGGCTCGGGCGCACCGCCCGAAGCCGTGTCGGCGTCGGCGTTCTCGTCTGGCACGCCCTGGGTGTTGTGCTGGTCGCGATCTGTCATGACGGGGACGCTATGTCGCCCGCGCTGGGTCGGCCGGGGGCTTGACGAATGGCGGCGAGAGTGCCAGCGGATGCCGCGCCGCAGCGTCGCTGGGACGCGCGAGGCGCGCCGGCGACACGAGGCGGGGGTGCCCGGACCGGACGGATGGACGCGCTCGTCACGATCGTGCAACAACTACATACCGCCCGGTCGGTTTCTGCGATACAGTGGGCGCACCCGACACGAAGAGGTGCCGATGAACCCCCATTCCGACCCCATCCCGGTCGACCCCGCCGCCGGCGTCGTCCCGCGTCTCGAGGTCGTCGACCTCGCTGTCTCGTTCGGCGGTCTCACCGCCGTGGACGCCGTCTCGTTCGACGTGCGTCCTGGAGAGGTGGTCGCCCTCATCGGACCGAACGGCGCCGGAAAGACCACGGTGTTCAACGCCGCGTGCGGACTCGTCCGCCGGCGGGGGCAGGTGCGGATCGACGGCGCCCCCGCCCCGCGCCGCACCGCCGACCTCACGGCCCGCGGCGTTTCGCGCACGCTGCAGGGGCTCGGCCTGTTCACCGGGCTCACGGTGCGCGAGAACGTGCGGGTCCCGGTCGCTGCGCGCCGCGACGCCGAGGACCGCGTCGCCGCCCGGCTGCGTTCGCTCGAACTCGAGGAGCTCGCCGACCGTCCGGTGGCAGCGCTCTCGTACCCCGACCGCAAGCGCGTGGCGCTGGCACGCGCCCTCGTCACCGAGCCGCGGCTGCTGCTGCTCGACGAACCCGCCGGCGGCCTCGGCTCCGACGACATCGCCGCGCTCGGCGACACCGTGCGCGAGGTCGCCGCGGCCGGCTGCGCCGTGCTCCTCGTCGAGCACCACGTGGACTTCGTCATGGGCCTCGCCGACCGCATCGCCGTGCTCGACTTCGGCCGCGTGATCGCCCGCGGCACCCCCGACGAGGTGCGCACCGACCCACGCGTCGAAGAGGCCTATCTCGGCGTGAAGGCGACAGCATGAGCGCCGCAGCCCCGGCTCCGACCGAGCCCCAGCCTCGGCCCCGGTCGCAGGCCACGCCGCAGCCCCGGTCGCAGGCCACGCCGCAGCCCCGGGCGCAGTCCTCCGGCCCGCGGGGCGCGCTCGAGATCCGCGGACTCACCGTCGGCTACGGCGGAGCGCCGGTGCTGCACGACGTCGCCTTCGCGCTCGCGCCCGGCGAGGTCGTGGCCCTGCTCGGAGCGAACGGCGCCGGCAAGACGACGCTCCTGCGCACGCTGGCGGGCCTCGTGCCTGCGGCATCCGGCACCATCACGCTCGACGGCGACGACGTGGCGGCCCTGCGCACCGAGGATCGAGCCCGCCGCGGCCTCGCCCTCGTGCCCGACGGTCAGAGCGTCGTCGCCGAGCTCACCGTCGACGAGAACCTTCGTCTCGGCGCCCTCTGGCGACACCGGGGCAGGGCGCGCGAGCGTGCGGTCGCCGCGGTCTACGACCTCTTCGAGCCCCTCGCGCGCCGCCGCACGAGCGCCGGGCACCAGCTGTCGGGCGGTGAGCGGCAGATGCTCGCACTCGGTCGCGCCCTCATCGCCGAACCGGTGCTGCTCGCGCTCGACGAGCCGTCGCTCGGGCTCGCGCCGCTCGTGGTCGCGCAGCTGATGGGCACGCTCCGCGATGCCGCCGCCAGCCGTGGCCTGACGGTCCTGCTCGCCGAGCAGAACGTCACGAGCGCACTGTCGATCGCCGACCGCGGCGTCGTGCTCGACCTCGGCCGCGTCGTGGCCGATGCCCCGGCCACCGCGCTCGCCGCCGACGAGACCCTCCGCCACGCCTACCTGGGATTCTGATGGACCGACTGCTCTTCCTCCTGGCCACCGGCCTCGCGCGCGGCGCGATCTTCGCGCTGTTCGCCCTGTCGCTCGTGCTGATCTGGCGCGCCGCGCGCATCGTGAACTTCGCCCAGGGCGCGATGGCCCTCGTCGCGACGTACGCGGCCTTCGCCGTGACCGGCCTGACCGGCTCGTACTGGGCGGGGCTCGCCGCCGGCCTCATCTCGGGCGCGGCGATCGGACTCGGCGTGGAGCGCGGCCTCATGCGCTTCGCCCCGCACTCGAGCCCGCTGTCGGGGGTGATCGTGGCGATCGGGCTGGTGATGGTGCTGCAGTCGCTTCTCGGCATCCTGTTCGGCGCGCAGTATCTGCCGATGCGCGCGCCGTTCGACGACAGCCCGATCACCGTCGGGGGCGTTCCGCTGCTCTCGCCGTACGACCTGTTCGTGCTGGTGGTCGCACTCGCGGTGATGGCCCTCCTCGCTCTCCTGTTCACCCGCACGTCGCTCGGTCTGCAGCTGCGTGCCTCCGCCTTCGCGCCGGAGGTCTCCCGCGTGCTGGGCGTGCGCGTGAGCCGGATGGTGACGATCGGGTGGATGCTGTCGGCCGCGGTCGCCGCGCTCGCCGCCATGCTGCTGGTGCCCACGGAGCTGGGCCTCAACCCCCACGCGACCGACATGCTCTTCGTCTACGCATTCGCCGTGGCCGTGGTGGGCGGACTCGACTCACCCGTCGGAGCCCTGCTCGGCGGACTGGTCGTCGGCGTCGCGATGACGCTCGTCACCGGCTACCTCGGCGCCACCGTCGCGCCGATCGGCGTCCTGGTGCTGCTGGTCGCTGTGCTGCTCGTGCGACCCGGCGGCATCTTCTCACTGCGGGAGGCGAGGAGCGCATGACCCGGCTTCTTCCGTCGTTGCGCGGCATCCCGCGCACCATCGTCTTCGGCGCGGCGCTCACGGTGCTCGCGATCGGCGGCACGTTCCTGCTCGACCCGTACCGCAACTTCCAGCTCGCGACGATCGCGGCGTACTTCTGCGCGACCGCGGGGCTCACCCTTCTCATCGGGCAGAGCGGGCAGCTCTCGCTCGGCCACGCCGCCCTCATGGCAGCCGGCGGGTACGGGTATGCGCTCACGGCGAATGCGATGACGGATACCGGGGTCACCGGCATCCCGCGATTCCTGGCCGGCATGGCTGCCGCGGTGATCGTGTCGGGGGCTCTCGGATGGCTGCTGGGTCTCGCCGCTGCGCGGCTGCGCGGCCCGTACCTCGCGGGCGTCACGCTCACCCTCGTGATCGCCGTGCCCGCTGTCGCGGCGGTGTTCTCGGGGGTGCTGCGCGGCGACCAAGGCGTGCAGATCGCCTATGACGGCGTGCCGCCGGTGCTCGAGCGGCTCATCGCGGTCGAGCAGTGGCAGGCGTGGGTCGCGCTGATGGTCGCCGGCGTCGTCGTGACAGCCCTCGCGGCCCACGCGCGGGGCCGGCTCGGCCTGCAGATGCGCGCCGTGCGCGACGACGAGACCGCCGCGCGCCTGAGCGGCGTCCGCGCGGGACGGGTGAAGGTGACCGCGTTCACCGTCAGCGCGATCGCCGCCGGCGCCGGGGGCGCAGTGCTGTGCTTCGCGACCCAGTCCGTCAGCCCCGGCGCCTACACCCTGGCGTTCTCGCTGTTGCTCATCGTGGCGATCGTGCTCGGCGGCCTCGGCTCCCTCGGGGGTGCGGCCATCGGATCGGCGCTCATCGTGCTGCTGCCGTGGCTGCTCTCCACCATGACGGCCGCGCTCCCCGTTCCCGCAGAGCTCGCCCAGCGGCTGTCGGGCAACCTGTCGATCCTCGTCTTCGGCGTGCTGCTCATCGTCGTGATGCTCGTCTGGCCCGGTGGCCTGGCGAGCCTCCGCCGCCGTCGTCCCGTTTCCGCTTCGCGACTTCCCGACGCTTCGCCGACGGATGCCGCGGCCGCCGTCGATGCCGGGGCAGACCCCGCACGCGACGAGGCGCCGACCGCGGCGACGGGCGCCGGGGCGCGGCATCCGTGAATCCTTCCTCCTCCGCACCATCCACACAGAAAGAGGTGACCATGTCACAGCACTCCCTCGCACGCCGCGTCGCGGCGGTGGCCGGCGCATCCGCCGTCCTCGTCGCGCTCGCCGGCTGCAGCACGCCCGCCGCTCCCGGCGGCACCGACGAGGCCGTCCCCGGGGTCAGCGACGACACCGTGACGATCGGCACGCACACGCCCCTGACCGGCCCGGCCGCTGCCGGGTACTCGTCGATCTCGGCCGCCGCGACGGCGTACTTCGAGTACCTCAACGACAACGGCGGCGTGCACGGCAGGTCGATCGAGTACCTCGTCAAGGACGACGGCTACAACCCCGCCACCACCCAGACGGTCGTGCGCGAGCTCGTGCAGGAGGACGAGGTCTTCGCGATCGTCAACGGCCTCGGCACGCCGACGCACACCGCCGTGCTCGACTACCTGAACCAGAACGAGGTGCCCGACCTGTTCGTCGCGTCGGGATCCACGAGCTGGAATCAGCCGTCGACCTACCCCTTCACGTTCGGGTTCAATGCGGACTACGTCGTCGAGGGGGCAGCGCTCGCGCAGTACGCCGCCGACGAGCACCCCGGCAAGGTCGTGTGCCTGCTCGGCCAGGACGACGACTTCGGCGACGAGATGATCGAGGGCGCCGAGCTCGCCCTCGGCGCCGACGGCCTCGCCGCCGTCGAGCGGTACTCGGTGTCGAACCAGGACGTCTCGGCGCAGATCGGTGCGATGAAGGCGGCCGGCTGTGAGATCAACATCCTCGGCACGATCAACGGGTTCACCGCCCTGGCCGTCGGCACGGCGGCGCAGCTGGGCTGGTTCCCGATGTGGTTCTCGTCGTCGTCGGGCGCCAACTACGAGACGCTCGTCGGCTACCTCGGCGAGGACGTCGGGCCGAAGCTGCTGCAGGGCCTCATCGGCACCAACTACCTGCCGGCCTCGGGCGGCGACTCGGAGTGGGTGGCGCTCTTCCGCCAGATCAACGACGAGTACAACGACGGCGCGGTGTTCGACGGCAACACCATCTACGGCATGAGCGTGGCGTACCTCTTCGCCGAGGCGCTGGAGGCCGCGGGTGAGAACCCGACGCGCCAGTCCCTCATCGACGCGGTGCAGTCCGGCGACCTCGCGGGCAACGGCATCGTCCCGCTCTCGTTCGGCGAGGACAGCCACGCCGCGTACCTCGGTGTCGGCATCACCGCCGTCGACCAGGGCGTGCAGGACTACGTCGGCGCGACCTATGCCGTCGACGGCGGCACCGTGACTGCGGTCGACCCGGCACCCGTCGCCCTGTCCGGCGAGGGAGTCCCCGGCTCCTGACGGCCCCCCGCCCAAGGCCCGGACCCCGAGTGGGTCCGGGCCTTCGGCGTTGACGCCGCAGCCGGGCAGCCGGGTCGGCGGGTCGGCGGGTCGGCGGGTCGGAGTGCGGCCTCCGGTCGCCTTCTGGTGCGCTTGCGGCCGCTGCGGGGGTGGTCTCACAACTCGCGGGGTCGAGGGTCCCGACCGCGCGGGTTCTGTGCCGCGTTCGGGTGCGTGTCGCGCGATCGGTGGGTGACGGATGCCGCGGCCCGCGGTTTGTGAGACACGCCGGCCTGGGCGCGGCCGGCCCGGTGCGCGGCGACCAGGGTGTCGCGCGTCCGGGTGTGCGTCCATCCGGTCGCCTTCTGGTGCGCTTGCGGCCGCTGCGGGGGTGGTCTCACAACTCGCGGGGTCGAGGGTCCCGACCGCGCGGGTTCTGTGCCGCGTTCGGGTGCGTGTCGCGCGATCGGTGGGTGACGGATGCCGCGGCCCGCGGTTTGTGAGACACGCCGGCCTGCGCGCGGCCGGCCTGGGCGCTGCGACCCGGGTGTCGCGCGTCCGGGTGTGCGTCCATGCGGTCGCTGCCTGGTGCGCTTGCGGCCGCTGCGGGGCGGTCTCACAACTCGCCGGGTCGAGGGTCCCGACCGCGCGGGTTCTGTGCCGCGTTCGGGTGCGTGTCGCGCGATCGGTGGGTGACGGATGCCGCGGCCCGCGGTTTGTGAGACACGCCGGCATGGTCGGCGCCGGCCTGGGCGGCGCCGGCCCGGTGCGCGGCGACCAGGGTGGTTCGCCGAACCCCCTCCGCCGAACCGCCGAGGTCAGGGCACGGGGGAGAACTGGGCGACGAGCTCGCGCTTGAGCACCTTGCCGCTCGCACCCAGCGGCAGCGCCGGCACGACGTGCACGACGCGCGGGTACTTGTACGCGGCGATGCGGTCGCGCGCGAACGCCACCACGTCGGCGGGCTCGAGGTCGACCCCGTCGTGGGCGACGACCGCGGCGTGCACCTCCTGGCCGCGCACGTCGTCGGCGACGCCGAACACCGCGGCCACCGCGATGCCGGGGTGGCGTGCGAGCACGGCCTCCACCTCCGTCGGGTACACGTTGTACCCCGAGCGGACGATCATGTCCTTCTTGCGGTCCACGATCGTGAGCACGCCGTCGGTGTACGTGCCGAGGTCTCCGGTGCGGAACCAGCCGTCGACGACCGCGGCGGCAGAGGCATCCGTCCTCCCGAGGTAGCCCTTGAAGAGGTTGTGGCCGCGCACGACGACCTCGCCGAGCGCGTCGGCCGCGTCCAGGAGCACGACGGCGTCCTCGATCTCGGGGTCGGCGATCGCGACGTCGACACCCCACAGCGCGCGACCGACTGTGCCCGGCCGGATCGCCTCGCGCAGCGGGTTCGACGACACGGTCGGCGCGGTCTCGGTGAGGCCGTACCCCTCGTGCACGTCGGCGCCGAACGCATCGCGGAACGCCTCCAGCACCGCGACCGGCAGCGCCGCCCCGCCCGAGACGGCGTACCGCAGCGGCGGCCTGGCGGGGGAGCGGCGCGCGGCCTCGAGCATCCCGACGTACATCGTCGGCACCGCGGTGAACACCGTCGCCCCGAGTTCGGTGGTGAGCGCGAGGGCCTCATCGGCGTCGAACCGCGGGAGGAGGATGACGGATGCCCCCACCCGCAGCGCGATGTTCATCACAGCGGTCTGCCCGAACGTGTGGAAGAGCGGCAGCCCGCCGAAGACGACGTCGTCGGCGCGCAGGTCGAACGCGTCGATGAGGGTGGTGTGCACCTGCTCGACGATCGAGAGGTGCGAGCCGACGGCGCCCTTGGGCGTGCCGGTGGTGCCGCTCGTGTAGAGGATGGTGGCGGCATCCGATGCTCGCACCGACTCATGACGCGCGATCGGCTCGGCGGCGGCGGCTTCGTCCTCGAGGCGGGGGAGATTGACGCCCGCGCCGGCGGGGAGGAGAACGGTCAGAAGCGGAACTCCGGCGGACGCCGCCGCGGGCGCCGCCTCGCCCAGGAGCGGCGCGGCCGCGACCAGCAGGTCGGCGCCGGCGTCGCGCAGCACGTAGGCGATCTCATCGGACTTGAACAGCAGGTGCACCGGCACGACGATCGCGCCGAGCGAAAGTGCCGCGTAGTACACCCGCGCGAAGTCGGGCACGTTCGGCGCGAGGAGCGCGACGCGGTCACCGCGGCCGATGCCCCGTGCGCGCAGCGCGCCGGCGTACGCGCGGGTCTGATCCCACAACTCGCGGTACGTGGTCCGCGTGCCCGCGAAGTGGAGCGCGGTGCGGTCGGCGTGGCGCACCGCCGATTCGGCCAGGATGCTCGCCACCGACAGCGTGGCGAAGCCGGGCCCGTCGATGGCGGGGTCGGTGCGATGCGTGGTCATGTCGTCTCCTTCGACGTGCGATTCAGGCGCGCAGCTGCGCGCGGCCGAGGCTCGAAAGGTGCACCTCGTCGGGTCCGTCGGCGATGCGCAGCGACCGCACGCCGGCGTAGAGCTCTGCCAACGGCGTGTCGGACGACACGCCGGCGCCGCCGTGGAGCTGGATCGCGCGGTCCATGATCTGCTGGACGGCGCGGGGCACGGCGATCTTGATCGCCTGGATCTCGGTCATCGCGTTCCTGTTGCCGACGGTGTCCATGAGCCAGGCCGTCTTGAGCACCAACAGCCGCAGCGACTCGAGCTGGATGCGCGCCTCGGCGATCCACTCGCGCACGACGCCCTGCTCGGCGAGGGCGCGGCCGAAGGCGTGCCGCGCCGAGGCGCGGTCGATCATCAGGGCGAGCGCGCGCTCGCCCATGCCCAGGGCGCGCATGCAGTGGTGGATGCGGCCGGGTCCGAGCCGCGCCTGCGCGATCGCGAACCCGTCGCCTTCGCCCGCGATGAGGTGGGAGGCTGGCACGCGCGCATCGTCGAAGGCGACCTCGGCATGCCCGCCGTGGTCGCGATCGTCGTAGCCGAAGACGGTGAGCGGCCGCACGATGCGCACTCCCGGCGTATCGCGCGGAACCAGGATCATCGACTGCTGACGGTGGCGCGCGGCATCCGGATCCGTCTTCCCCATCACGATGAAGACAGCGGCGTCCGGATTCATCGCGCCGGTCGACCACCACTTGCGGCCCGTGATGACATAGTGGTCGCCGTCGCGGCGGATGCGCGTGCCGATGTTCGTCGCGTCGGATGATGCGACCTCCGGCTCGGTCATGCAGAACGCGGAGCGGATGCGGGCATCGAGCAAGGGCTCGAGCCACTCCTCCTTCTGCGCCGGCGTGCCGAAGTCGTTCAGCACCTCCATGTTCCCGGTGTCGGGCGCAGCGCAGTTGAAGGCCGGCGGTGCGAGGCGCGGACTCCAGCCGGTGACCTCGGCGACCGGCGCGTACTGCAAGTTCGTGAGCCCGGCTCCACCGTGGTCGCCGGGGAGGAAGAGGTTCCAGAGGCCCTGCGCGCGGGCCTCTGCCTGCAGCTCGCGGACGACGGGACGCACCGTCCATTCGTCGGGCGTCGCGGCCAGCTGCGCGTCGAGCACGGGCTCGGCCGGGAGAACGTGCTCCTCGAGGAACGCGTGGGCGCGAGCTGTCACGTCGCGAGTCGTGGCGTCGGGGGCGAAGTCCATCAGCGCACCTCCTGTGTGCGGGCCCGCGCGGTGCTGAGCCCCGTGCGGGCGAGCGGTTCGACGAGCGCGCCCATGCGGTCGAAGCCCTCGCCGACCGTGTCTCCCGCTCGGAAACGGAAATGGATGCCCTCGAGGATCACCGCGAGCTTGTAGGCGGCGAACGCGCGGTACCACCGCAGGTCGGGAACCGCGAGGCCGGCGTGCGCGGCGTAGGCGTCGACGAGCTCGTCGAAGGCGGGGTACCCGGCGGCCGGATCGACCGCGCTGGGCACGACACCGCCTCCGCCGGGGAGTTCGGCGATGTCCCAGTAGAGCCCGAACATGCCGAGATCGACGAGGGGGTCGCCGAGCGTGGCCATCTCCCAGTCGAGGATCGCCGAGATGCGGGGAGTCTCCGCGTCGCCGACCACCAGCGCGTTGTCGAGCCGGTAGTCGCCGTGCACGATGCCCGACCGGGCGGAGATCGGGACGCCGCCGGCCAGGCGCGACTGGAGCGCGTCGAGGAGCGGGGTCTCGCGCGAGCGCGAGGCGTCGAGCTGCCGGCGCCACGTGGCGAGCTGGCGCTCGAGGTACCCGTCGGGGCGCCCGAAGTCGTCGAGACCCACTGCTGCGGGATCGACCGCGTGGAGGTCGGCGAGGTGTCGCGCCAGATCGAGGCCGAGAGTGCGCAGTCCGCTCGCGGTGTAGGCGGCGTTCTGCGCGCGCCGGGCGAGGACCTGCCCCGGCGCACGCTCCATGACGAAGAACACCGTGCCCGTCACGCGCGCGGCCGTCGAGTCGTCGACGACGTCGATCGCGCGGGGGACCGGCACAGCGGTCGCCTCCAGAGCCGAGATGACGCGGTGCTCGCGCCGCATGTCGTGCGCGCTGGAAAGGACGTGCCCGAGCGGCGGGCGCCGCAGGATGAGCGGCATCCGCGCGCCCTCGATCGCGTAGGTGAGGTTGCTGCGACCCCCCGCGATCACGCTCGCCGCGAGGTCGCCCCCCGCCAGGTCGGGGTGCGCGTCGCGCAGCCACGCGGTCAGGCCTGCGGCATCCAGTCCGGGCACTGCGGTCATCTTCGACACCCTCCCAGCCCCGCCATCGGGTCTGAAAACGAGCATACCGGATGGTCGGTTTGTTTCGAAATCGTCCATCGCGCGGCGCCGCGAGAGTGCGGGCGTGGTTCGAGGGTCGCGAATCGCGGTTTCGGTCGCGGGGGTGCCGCGTGTCATGACACCTGAGGTCCGGGGCGTGGTTCGAGGGTCGCGATTGGCGGCTTCGTTCGCGGGGCTGCCGCGTGTCGTGACACCTGAGGTCCGGGTGGGGTCAGGCCTCGAGGATCCGCGTCTGGATGGCGTGGCGGACGGATGCCGGCACCGGCGTCGGGCGCCGGGTGCCGGCATCCACGAACACGTGCACGAATCGTCCCGTCGCGATCGGGTCGGCCTCCCCGGCACGGAGGATGGCGAGCGCCCAGGTGACGCTCGTCGTGCCGAGCCGTTCGATGCCGATGCCGACCTCGAGTGGCTCGGGGAATCCGGCCGAGGCGCGGAACTCGCACGACGACGCCGCGCACAGGGCGATCGCCGCGCCGCCCAGCGGTTCGAGCCCGCCGTCGCGGATCATGAAGGCGTTGACGGCGGTGTCCATGGCCGCGTAGTAGACGGTGTTGTTGAGGTGGCCGTACTGGTCGTTGTCGTTCCAGCGGGTGGCGAAGGGCTCGCGCACCGGGTAGGTGGGCGACGGGGTCGGCGCGGTCATCCGTCGACCCGGAGGGTCAGGCGGAACGCGACGCGGGCACGTTCGGCGCTCGGGGTGTCGCCCGAGATGAGGTCGGCGTACGTGAACGACTCCGAGAGGCGCACCAGGATGTACGCCAGGTCGGCGGGGGCGATGGCACCGCCCAGCGGGGCGTCGCCGAGGTCGCGGCGGATGAGCCACTCGGCGGTCGCGACGTAGCGGCGCTGGATCGGGCTCTCCTTCGTGGTGAGCAGGCGCAGCGCGCGAGCCGGCTCGCGCCGCAGGAACGAGCGGAAGTACTCCGCCGTGATGAGGTCGTCGACGAAATGCGTGAGGATTCCCGCGACGCGCTCGCCGCCGTCGAGGCCGGTGCTGGCGTGCTCGGCCTGTACGAGGGTGGGGATGGCGAGCGACCACAGCACCTCGCTCAGCAGCGCGTCGCGGTTGCCGACCCAGCGGAACAGCGACGTGCGATCCACGCCGAGGGCGCCGGCCAGAGCGGTCATGTCGATGCGGCGTCCGCCGATCAGCGTCGCCCGCGCGGCTTCGAAGGCGCGCTGCGCGTCGGGGTGCGCGCCGCCTGCCAGGCGATCCGAGAGCCACGAGGGCGCGGCATCCGTCCCGACCGTCGCGATCGTGGGGGGAGAGGTCACCGTCGTGCTCATGCCGGAACTCTACCCGGCGGAGCAAGCGCTGGTGCAACGTTTCCGAATGTGTTGTGCAACATTCCTGAAAGTGATGCATACTCTTGTCACGACCAGCTGAGGAGAGACGATGACGTTCACCTTGACCCAGACCGGCCCCGCCGGCGCCGGCCTCGCCGAGCCGGCGGACGTGCTCGACGCCGACTTCTACGCGTTCCAGGAGCTGCTGACGGATGCCGAGCGGCGCGCGCTGCGCGACATCCGCGGCTTCCTCGAGACCGAGGTGCGCCCCCACGCCGACGATCACTGGGATCGCGCCGAGAGCCCGCGCCACCTCGTGCCCCGCATCGCGGAGCTCGGGCTCTACGGCAACGCGTTCCCCGAGACGCGGACCTTCGAGAACAGCAACGTGTTCCGCGGCTGGGTCGCGATGGAGATCGCGCGGGCCGACCCGTCGACGGCGACGTTCATCGGCGTGCACAGCGGGCTCGCGATGACCTCCATCGCCGTCGGAGGCTCCGACGAGCAGCGGGCCGAATGGCTGCCGGTGCTCGCGCGCGGCGAGCAGATCGCCTGCTTCGGGCTGACCGAGCCCGGCCACGGATCCGACACCGCCAAGGGGCTCGAGACCACCGCCGAGCGTCGCCCCGGCCCTGACGGCGCGGACGAGTGGGTGCTGAACGGCGCCAAGCGGTGGATCGGCAACGGCGCGTTCGCCGACGTCGTGGTCATCTGGGCGCGCGACGTCGCCGACGACCAGGTGAAGGGCTTCCTCGTGCGGACGCCGTCGGTGGGCTTCTCGGCGACCAAGATCGAGCGCAAGCAGTCGCTGCGCACGGTGGAGAACGCCGACATCGTGCTCACCGACGTCGTCGTCCCCGAGCGCGACCGCCTCCAGCGGATCGACGGCTTCCGCGACCTCGCGGCCGTGCTGCGGATCACCCGCGCGCAGGTCGCGTGGCAGGCGCTCGGCGTCGCCGTCGGGGCGTACGAGTGCGCGGTCGCCTATGCGAAGGCTCGCGTGCAGTTCGGCAAGCCAATCGCGTCGTTCCAGCTCGTGCAGCAGAAGCTCGCCGACGCACTCGCCGACATCACGGCGTGCATCGGCATGTGCGTGCGCGTGTCGCAGCTGCAGGACGAGGGCACGCAGCAGGACCACCACTCGGCGATGGCCAAGGCGTTCGTGAGCAGGCGCGTGCGCGAGACCGTCGCGCTCTGCCGCGAGATCTGCGGCGGCAACGGCGTGCAGCTCGGCGGGCAGGAGCAGCTGGGCATCCCCGCCGGCTACGGCATCGCGCGCTACTTCGCCGATGCCGAGGCCGTCTACACGTTCGAGGGCACGTACGACATGAACTCCCTCATCGTCGGCCGCGCCATCACCGGCATCGCCGCGTTCGTCTGAAGGAGAAGCGATGACCGAGGCCTACATCGTCGCCACCGCGCGCTCGCCGATCGGGCGTGCCCGCAAGGGGTCGCTCGTCGACGTGCGACCCGACGACCTCGCGGCGCGGATGGTCGGCGCCGCGCTCGACAAGGTGCCCGGGCTCGACCCGTCGCGCATCGACGACCTGCTCGTCGGCTGCGGGCAGCCCGCGGGCGAGCAGGGCTTCAACCTCGCCAGGATCGTCGCGGTGCTGCTCGGCTGGGACGCCGTGCCCGGCACGACCGTCAACCGCTACTGCTCGTCGTCGCTGCAGACCACGCGCATGGCGTTCCACGCCATCAAAGCGGGCGAGGGCGACGTGTTCGTCTCGGCCGGCGTCGAGTCGGTGTCGCGTTACGCGGCGGGGGCGTCGGATGTTCCGGATGCCGTCAACCCGGCGTTCGCGCCATCGCTCGCGCGCACGGCGGCCCGCGCCGCCGCCGGAGCCGAGGGGTGGACCGATCCGCGCGACGACGGTGCGCTGCCCGACCCCTACATCGCGATGGGGCAGACGGCTGAGAATGTCGCACAGCTGCGCGGAGTCACGCGAGAGGACCAGGATGCCTTCGCGGCGCGGTCGCAGCAGCGCGCCGAGGCCGCGATCGCCTCGGGCTTCTGGGCCCGCGACATCACGCCGGTCACCCTTGCCGACGGCACGGTCGTCGCCGCCGACGACGGCCCGAGGCCGGGCGTCACCGTGGCGGCGCTCGCGGGTCTGGATCCCGTGTTCCGGCCGGATGGCACGGTCACGGCCGGCAACTGCTGCCCGCTCAACGACGGGGCGGCGGCGGTCGTGATCGTGTCGGACCGAGTCGTGTCCGAGCTCGGCCTGCAGCCGATCGCCCGCATCGTGTCGACCGGGGTCTCCGGGCTCTCGCCCGAGGTGATGGGCCTCGGGCCGGTCGAGGCATCGCGTCGCGCGCTCGCTCTCGCCGGGCTCACGATCGACGACATCGATCTGGTCGAGATCAACGAGGCGTTCGCCGCGCAGGTGATCCCCTCGGCCCGCGAGCTCGGTGTGGACCCCGAGCGGCTCAATGTGCACGGCGGGGCCATCGCGGTGGGGCATCCGTTCGGCATGACCGGGGCGCGCATCACCTCCACGCTCCTCAACGGGCTCACGGCGACCGGCGGGCGGTACGGCCTCGAGACGATGTGCGTCGGCGGCGGCCAGGGCATGGCGATGGTGGTCGAGCGCGTGTGAGCGCCGGCCCCGCGCCGTGGCGTGAGGGCGGGGCTGTCGGAGGCGCGGCCTAGGCTCGGCCTGTGGCCACCCTCGACGACCTGCGCCGCACCGCCGACGCGCTGCCGGGCAGCGAGGAGCGCGCGACCACCGGCGGCGCCGCCTGGTTCGTGCGCGGCAAGCTGTACGCGTGGGAGTGCCACCCGTGGCCGAGCATCCCGGCCGACGTGCGGGCGATCATCGCGTCTGAGCTCGTGGTCGGCGTCAAGGTCGCCGACGGGCTCGACGCGCTCGCGCTCCGTGAGATGCAGCCCGAGGTGTTCCTCGGCGCCACCACGGCGTGGGGCGAGCCCAAGGTGGCGTTCCGCATGGCGCGCATCGACGACGACCATCTCGCCGAGCTCGTGACCGAGGCGTGGCGGGTGCAGGCGCCGAGGTACCTGCGCCGGGAGCTCGACGAGACGGGTCGCTGAGACCTGCGCGCTGCCGGACGCCGCGTGCCGCGTGCCGCGTGTCGCTGCGGAGTGTCGCGGCTCTGTGGGAGATTCGGTGGGTGCTGAGCGAGGACGACCGGGATCTCATGCGGGAGGTCTCCCGCTACCTTCGACGCGTCAACGAGCTGGGGGAGCGCGAGGCCCGGCCGAGCCGAACGCCGCTGGGCGATCTGATCAGCGAGCACCTCGGCACCGACGCCTCGCAGGTCTCGGTCGTGCAGGAGGTGATCGCCGACCACCGCCTGGCCGACGCGGACGTGGCGCTCGAGGCGCTCTCCGCCGGGGGCGCGGGCACTCTCCTCGGCGTCGGCGGGGGTGAGCAGCGTCACCACCACGGCCTCGCGGAGTTCGTCAGCAACAGCCACGTGCGCTACGCGCCCGGACCGGTGGACTACACCGAGCGCTCGACCGGTCCGGACTCGAGCAAGCGCGTCGTGTCGCTCGGCATCCGCCTGCTCCACTTCGAGGGGTCTCCGATCGCGCTGTCGCAGCGGGCCGCGGTGCCGCAGTTCGGCCGGCAGACGGCGAGCGTCGAGATCATGGGCGCCGAGGCCGACGTGGTGACGCGGTTCCTCGAGACGCTGCGGCGGACGATGGTGGAGCTCAGCGTGCTGCGCGGGAAGGTGCTGTCGTTCCAGCCGACCGAGTACGGGCGGGACGCAGGCGCGACGTTCGTGCACCGGCCCGACGTCGCGGCGGAAGACATCGTGCTGCGGGAAGGGGTGCTGGAAGAGGTCGTCGAGCATGTCATCGGCATCGGCGCCCACCGCGAGGCGCTCTCGCGCGCCGGTCAGCACCTCAAGCGCGGCGTGCTGCTGTACGGGCCGCCGGGCACCGGCAAGACGCTCACCGTGCGCCACCTCCTCAGCGCGACGCCCGACACGACCGCCGTCCTCCTCACCGGCTCGAGCATCCGCTACATCAGCGCCGCCGCCGAGATCGCCCGCACGTTCCAGCCCGCGATCGTCGTGCTCGAAGACATCGACCTGGTGGCGATGGAACGTCACGGGTCGCCGCAGCCGCTGCTGTTCGAGGTGCTCGACGCCCTGGACGGCCTCGACGGCGACGCCGACGTGGCGTTCGTGATGACGACCAATCGCGTCGAGATGCTCGAGCGCGCGCTCGCCGAGCGGCCGGGACGCGTCGACCTGGCCGTCGAGGTGCCGCTGCCCGCGCTGCCCGAGCGGCAGCGGCTGTTCCGCCGCTACGCGCAGCAGCTCCCGTACAGCGACGCTGCGCTGGATGCCGCGGCCGAGCGCGCGGAGGGGACCACGGGCTCCTTCGCGAAGGAGCTCATGCGGCGCAGCGTGCTGCGCGCCGCCCAGGAGGGGCGTCCGCCGGTCGACGAAGACCTCGCCGGCGAACTCGCACGCCTGCTCGACTCCCGCTCCCAGCTCACCCGCACGATGCTCGGCTCGGGCGAACCGGCCCAGCCGGAGCCCGCGCCGCAGCGCGGCGCGAGCTTCGGCTGGTTCGCCGGCTCCGCCGGCCGCTAGTCGCTCCTACGCGGGCTCCTGCGCCCGCTCCACCGGCAGTCAGAGCTCGCAGGTCGCGGTGGAGAAGTCCGGCGCCCGGTCCAGCACCGCCACGATCGACGGGCCGGGCCGCAGCCGCCACGGGTTGGAGGGGAACCATTCGCCGGCCGTAGCCGCCCAGGTCTCCTGCAGTGCGGCCGGGTACGGACCCGCCGAGCGGAACACCGCCCACGCGCCGGCTGCGACGTCGATCTCGTCCAGGTCCTCGGGCAGGGCCGAGCCGGTGCTGACGGCGACGCCGTGCAGGTACGTCAGCTCGCTTCCCTCGGTGTAGTCCGGATCGACGTCCGCGCTCACCTGGAGGAGGCCTCCGGGCTCGGTGTCGCTCAGCGACTTGAGCCGCTCGTGCTCGGTGGGCGGCAGCGCGGCGATGTGCGCTTGGATGTGCGGGTTGGGCCCCTCGTGGATGAGCGGCACCCGGGCGGCGTGGCCGATGAGGCGGAAGGCCGGTCGCTCGGTGAGGCGGGTGTCCATGATCGTGTTCCCTTCGACGGTCAGGCGGAACCTGAGCTGCTGTTGTGAGCGAAGGGGACCGCCCTCACGGCGCACGTCCGCCGGGCCGACGCCGTGCACCGCGCGGAACGCACGGGTGAACGCCTCCGTGGAGCCGTAGCCGTAGCGCACCGCGATGCCCAGCAGGTCGTCGTCGCCGAGCAGGTCGGCGGCTGCGACCGTCATCCTCCGCCGCCGGATGTACTCCGACAGCGGCATGCCCGCCAGCGACGAGAACATCCGGCGCACGTGGTACTCGGTCGTGCCCAGGCTCTGTGCCAGCCCGGCCACGTCGATGTCGTCCGCAAGATGCGAGTCGACGTACTCGACGACGCGGTTGAGAATCGCGATCACGGTTCCTCCTTCGACATCCAGCCTGTCGGGGGCGTGCGCACCGCACCCGATCTTCCCGGACCGATTCTGTCGGCCGGCGGCTCATCGGCACGCCGCCTCGGCGACCGGCGGTGGGGCCGGGTCGCGGCATCCGCTACCGGTCCGTGCCCGTCAGCTGAGCGAGCAGCTCCACCTCGTCCGCCGAACCCGAGAACTCGGCGATGCGTCCGTTGGTCACGCGGTACATCGCGAACTGCGCGACGTTGGCGTGCCGCCGGGTCGGCGCGACGCCGCGGAACACGCCGAGGTGCGTGCCGCTGCCGCGCAGGTGTGCGGCGAGACGGTCGTCCTCGACGACGAGCTGGATGCGGCGCCACCGCCAGTCGGGGAAGGCGTGGAAGAGGTCGGCCATGTCGGACACCCACGCGTCGGCGCCGCCGGGTAGATGCGCGCGCCGCACACCCGGCGCGACGAACGAGCGGATGGCGTCGAGGTCGTGGCGGTTGCACGCGTCGAGGTAGTCGGCGTACCACTCGCGCATCTCCCACGGCTCCACCTCCCCATTATCCGGGCGGGCGCCGTCGCGGAGCGGAGGGGACGGATGCTGCGCCCGCCGGCTGTCACCCGAACCACTGGTGCTCCGCGACGCGGTTGTCAACGGCTGGTCGGTCGCCGTCCGTCTGCCTAGCCTGGGGCGATGGCAGTGAAGGAGCTCTGGCTCGCGCGGCACGGTGAGAGCATCGGCAACGTCGCGGCGACGCAGGCCGAGATCGATGGACTCGACACCATTCCGCTGGACGTGCGCGACGCCGACGTGCCGCTGTCCGACACCGGTCGCGAGCAGGCGCTCGCCCTGGGCGAGTGGCTGGACGGGCACCGCGAGGGCCTCGACGTGTACTGGGTGTCGCCGTACCTCCGGGCGCGGGAGACGCTGGCGCTCGCGCTCGGAGACGAGGGCGGGCGGGTGCTGGTCGACGAGCGGCTGCGCGACCGCGAGCTCGGCATCCTCGACCTGCTCACCCGTCGGGGTGCGGCGCGCCTGCACCCCGGGGAGTTCGCGCGGCGACAGCACCTGGGCAAGTTCTACCACCGCCCGCCGGGCGGTGAGTCGTGGGCCGATGTCGCGCTGCGGCTGAGGTCCTTCCTGCGTGACGTCATGGCCGGTCCCGACGAGCGCGCGATGATCGTCGCGCACGACGCCGTCGTCATGCTCGTCCTCTACATCCTCCTGCCGATGGACGAACCCGGGCTCCTCGATTTCGCCGCCGGGCACACGGTGCTGAACGCCTCCGTGACCCACCTCGTCCGCGGCGACGACGGCTGGACCCTCTCGGCGTTCTCCGACGTCGCGCACCTGCAGCGCGAGGGCGCCGACATCACCGCGCACCCGGGAAGCCCCGATGTCGAGCCGCGTTGAGCCCGTCACCCCGGCGCTGCTGCGCGAGTGGGGCCTGCCGAGCCCCGGCGACTCGAAGAAGTCGCGCGGCGACGTCCTCGTCGTCGGCGGCTCGCGGCGCTCGCCCGGAGGAGTCCTCCTCGCCGGCGAGGCGGCGCTGCGCGTCGGCGCGGGCCGGGTGGGCCTGGCGGTTCCCCAGTCGATCGACGCGCACGTGGGTATCGCGCTGCCCGAGGCCGGCATCTTCGCGCTGCCCGATGCCGCGGACGATCCGCTCGGCGAGGAGCTCGGCGGCCGGGTCTCATCCGTCGACACCGTGCTCGTCGGCCCGGGCTTCGACGAACCGGACGAGACCCGCGCGACCCTGATCGCCGTCGCAGCGGCGGGGCCCCGGTGCGTCGTGCTCGACGCCTTCGCGCTGGGCGTGCTCCCCGAGATCGACCGGGCGACGCTGCCCGACGATCTCATCCTGAGTCCCAACAAGGACGAGGCTGCCATCCTCCTCGGTCGCGAACTCGGCGACGGCGTCGCCGACGTGCGCGAGATCGCGCGGACCTTCCGCGCCGTCGTGAACTGCTACGGACTCGTCGCGCATCCGGACGGCCGGGCATGGCGCGTGAACGAGGGCGGCGGCGGGCTCGGCACATCGGGCAGCGGCGATGTGCTCGCCGGCGCGATCGCGGGATTCACGGCGCGCGGGGTGGCCCTCGAACAGGCCGCCGTGTGGGGAGCATGGGCGCACGCGCGAGCGGGCGCGCGGCTGACCGAGGACCCGGGGCTCGGCTTCCTGGCAGGGGAACTCGCGCGAGAGCTGACGCCGACGATCCGCGACACCCTCCGCTGATCAGCGGGCCGGCGGCCAACGAGGTCGTGACGGCTCACGGGCACACGGGGCTGACCGCGCCGTCGACGGATGCCACGCACCCGGCGTCCAGCCGGATCACGACGTCGCCCAGCTCGATCAGCGCGGGGTCGTGGCTCACGCACACCACCACGACACCGCGCCGCGCCTGGCTCGTCACGGCGTCGGTGATGCGCGCGGCGCTGGAGGAGTCCAGCGCGGTCGTCGGCTCGTCGAGCAACAGCACGTCGGCGCCGCGCGCGAGCCCCTGAGCGAGGAGCGCCCGCTGGCGCTGCCCTCCCGACAGCGCGCCGAACGGCGACCGCTGCAGGGGGCCGAGGTCGAGGAGCTCGAGCGCTTCGTCGACGGCGTGACGACCGTCGCGCCCGACGCGGCGCCACGGACTCGTGCGCCCCCACGCCCCGACCGTCACGACGTCGCGGACGGTGAGCGGCAGCGTCTCCGAGACGGCAGCGCGCTGCGGGACGAAGGCCCGCGACAGCGCGCCGGCCTTCACGACGCCGCGGCTCGGAGCGAGGGTGCCGGCCAGCACCTCGAGCAGCGTCGACTTGCCCGCGCCGTTCGGGCCGGCGATGACGGTGATCGCCCCGGTCGCAGCGTCGAGATCGACGCCGCGGAGTGCCGGCTTGCCCGCGAAATCGACGTGGATGCCCCGAACCGAGAGCGCGGACATGGGCGGCTGACCTGAAGGCACGAGTACAGCTTATCGATTTTGAGAATCGTTCTCATTAACGCTACGGTCGTCGCTCGTGACCCTCCTCACCGAACCCTTCGCCCTCGAGTTCGTGCAGCGCGCGCTGCTGGGCGGCTGTCTTGTCGCCGTGCTCTGCGGCGTCGTCGGCACGTGGGTCGTGACGCGCGGCATGGCGTTCCTCGGCGAGGCGCTGGGCCACGGCATGCTTCCCGGCGTCGCGGTGGCGACGGTGCTGGGAGTGCCCGTCGTGCTCGGCGCCGGCCTCAGCGCCGTCGCGATGAGCCTCGGCATCGGAGCCCTCCAGCGGCGTGGCCGACTGTCGTACGACACGAGCATCGGCATGCTCTTCGTCGCGATGCTGGCCGCCGGCGTGATCGTGATCTCGCACGCGGGAAGCTTCGCGACGGATGCCACGGCCATCCTCTTCGGCGACATCCTGGCGATCTCGGCGGAGGATCTCGCGGTGCTCGCCGGCGCGACGGCGGTCGGTCTCGCCGTCGCAGCGCTGGCCCACCGGTCGCTCGTGGCGCTCGCGGTCGACGCGCGGGTCGCGGCCGTGCTCGGCCTGCGGCCACGGGTCGCGCAGGCGGCTCTGGTCGGCCTCGTCACGCTCGCCGTGGTCGCCTCGTACCAGGCCGTCGGCTCGCTGCTCGTCGTGGGACTGCTGATCGCCCCGGCGGTCGCGGCCTCTCGCTGGGCGACGCGCGTGCTGCCGACGATGGCGCTCGCCTGCGGCTTCGGCGTGGCGGCCGTGCTCGTCGGGCTGCTCGCCTCGTGGTACGCCGGCACGGCCGCCGGCGCCTCGATCGCGCTGACCGCGGTCCTCCTGGCCGGCATCTCGTGGGCGGTGCGCGTCGCCTGGATCCGCACCGTCGTGACATCCACCGCTCTGCGCCCGACGCACCCCTGACCTCTTCCACGGCTCCGCGCCACCCGCCCCATTCCGAAGGAACAGCAACCGTGCCCCACCGCTCCCTCACCGCCGCCCTGCTCGCAGGGGCGGTGCTCGCCCTGACCGGATGCGCGCAGCCCGTGGCGGAGCCGCCGGCCGCGGCCCCGGCATCCGACGATCACGGCGCCGTCGCCGACGCCGCCGAGGTCAGCGAGCCGCAGCTTGCGCTGCTGACCATCGACCCCGAGGGCGGTGTCCGCCAGCTCGACCTCCTCGACGAGACCGAAACCGAGCTCGGGTCGGTGCCCGCGCCGGAGCGCACGGCGACGGATGGCCGCTACGTCTTCGCGGACTTGGCCGAGGGGATGTCGGTCATCGACAGCGGGCGCTGGACGTGGGACCACGTCGACCACTTCCACTACTACCTGGCCGAGCCGGCTCTGCTCGGTGAAGTCGCCGGCCGAGGTGCGGCGACGGTGGCGACGACGCTGTCGTCGACAACCGGCGGCACCGGCGTCTTCTTCGCCGGCAGCGGCGAGGCCGTGCTCCTGGACACCCGGGCGCTGTCGCAGGGGGAGCTCGTCGAGCGGTTCCGCCTCGAGACCGCGCCGCACGACGGCATGGTCGTGCCGATCGGGTCGTTCGCGCTCGTCACCGAGCCGCGCGACGGAGTCGCGGCATCCGTCAGCGTCGTGGACGAGGACGGGATGCCGGTGCCCGGCCGCACTGCCGCGTGCGCGGAAGCGCGAGGCACCATCACGACGCGCGTGGGCGCGGTCATCGGCTGCGCGGACGGTGCACTGCTCGCGACCGTCGTGGACGGCGGCGTCGAGATCGAGCGCGTGGCCTATCCGACCGGGGCCGCCGCGCCGCGTGCGACCGACTTCGCCGGCCGCGACGGCCGCCCGACGGTGGCGGCCGTCGCGGGTGACCGCCACGTCTGGCTGCTCGACACGCGCGAGCGCGCGTGGACCCTGCTCGCCGTCGACCGGCCGATCGTGCAGGCCACCGCGGTCGACGACAAGGCCCAGCACGTGCTGGCGCTCGGCGCCGACGGGCGCGTGCTCGCGATCGACGGGGCGAGCGGGCAGACCATCGCGCAGACCGAGCCGCTCGTCGCCGAGTCGCTCGCGATCGATGCCGGAGCCCCGACTCTCGTCGCCGATCAGCACCGCGCCTACCTCAATGCGCCGGCCGAGCGCGCGCTCTACGAGATCGACTTCGCCGACGGCGCCCGCATCGCCCGCGTGTTCTCGCCGCCGACCACCCCGGCATTCCTCGCGGAGACGGGCCGATGAGCCGCGGACGGTCGATGAGCCGCATCCGGCGTCGAGCTCTCGCAGCGCTCGCGACGGCGGCGGTGGCGGCATCCGTCCTCGCCGCGTGCTCGCCGGCGGACGCCGAGCGCCCCCTCGTCGTCGTGTCGACCAACATCCTCGGCGACGTCGTGGACCAGCTCGTGGGCGAGGACGTCGAGGTGATGACGCTCATGCGTCCGAACGCAGACCCCCACTCGTTCGAGATCTCGGCGCGGGAAGCCGCGCGTCTTCGTGCCGCCGACCTGCTCGTCTCCAACGGGCTGGGCCTGGAGGAAGGGCTGCAGCAGCACCTCGACGCGGCCGCCGCCGACGGTGACGCAGCCTTCGCCGCCGGGGACGCGATCGACGCGCTCACCTACGCCGAGGGCGATGCCGCAGGCACGCCCGACCCGCACTTCTGGACCGATCCGGCGCGCATGGTCGCCGTCGTGGAGGCGCTGCGGCCGAGGCTGTCGGGCCTGCCGGGAGTCGAACCGGACGATGTCGACGCGCGCGTCGACGCGTATCTCTCCGAGCTCGCGCGCCTCGACGGCGAGATGACGAGCGCGTTCGCCGGCATCCCGGCCGAGCGCCGGACGCTGGTCACGAACCACCACGTCTTCGGCTACCTCGCCGAGCGCTTCGGCTTCCGCGTCGTGGGCGCGGCGATCCCCGGCGGCACGACGCTGGCCGCCCCCAGCGCCTCCGACCTCGCCGATCTGGTGTCGGCGATCGAGGGCAACGGTGTGCCGGCGATCTTCGCCGAGTCCTCGTCGCCGGACCGGCTGATGCAGGCGCTCGCGAACGAGACGGGCACCGAGGTCGACGTGATCGAGCTCTACACCGAGTCGCTGACCGCCGACGGCGGCGGCGCCGGCGACTACCTGACCATGATGCGCGAGAACACGCGGCGCATCGTCACCGGGCTCTCGCAGTGAGCCCCACACCGAGAAAGAGGAACACCACATGCGCATACGCACGCTGCGTCGCGCCGGCCTGATCGCCGTCGCCGCCGGTGCCGTCGCGACCCTCGCGGCCTGCTCGTCGTCACCGGGAGGGTCGGATGCCGGCGCCCCGACGCCGTCTGCGGAGACCGCCGGCCCCCGCATCGCGGTCTCGTACGAGGGCGGCATCGTCGTCCTCGACGGCGAGAGCCTCGAGACCGTCGCCGACCTCGAGTCGGAGGAGTTCACGCGCCTGAACCCATCGGGAGACGGCCGCCACGTGCTGGTCACCATGAGCGAGGGCTTCCAGGTGCTCGACACCGCCGCCGGCAGCACCGACGAGGCGGAGCTCACCGATCTCGTCTTCGCCGCCGACACCCCCGGCCACGTCGTCCGCCACGGCGGCAAGACGATCCTCTACGCCGACGGCACGAGCGACACCATGATCTTCGACACCGACGCCCTGCTCGCCGCCGACGGCGAGCTGCCCGAGACCGAGACGATCCCGGGGGTCGATGCGCACCACGGCGTCTCGGTCGTGCTCGAGGACGGCACCTTCCTCACGACGGTCGGCGGCGCCGACGGACGCACCGGCATCTCGGCGCAGGATGCGTCGGGAGCGGTGATCGCGACGAGCGACGCCTGCCCGGGCGTGCACGGCGAGGGGACGGCAGCCGACGAGGCCGTCGTCTTCGGTTGCGAGAACGGCGCCCTCCTGTACCGCGACGGCGAGATCCTCAAGCTCGACGCCCCCGACCAGCCCTACGGTCGTATGGGCAACGCGTACGTCAGCGAGACGAGCCCGCTCGTCGTCGGCGACTACAAGAGCGATCCCGATGCCGAGGGCTACCTCCTCGGCGCCGTCACGGTGATCGACACCGGGGCCGGCACGCTCGAGGTCGTCGACCTGCCCGAGGGCGTCGAGTACACGTTCCGCGACATCGCCCGCGGACCGGAGGACCTGGCGTACATCCTCGCCGCCGACGGGTCGATCCATGTGTTCGACCCCGCCACCGCGGAGATCGTCGACGCGTACCCGGTCGTCGAGCCGTGGGAGAGCCCCGCGGAGTGGCAGGACCCGCACCCGGCCATCGTGGTGGCGGGCGACATCGCCTACGTCACCGAGCCCGCCGCGAACGCCATCCACGCCGTCGACCTGACATCGGGCGAGATCGTCTCGACCGCGACGCTCGACGTCACGCCGAACGAGATCGCCGTCGCCGCCGGCTGACGCTGCGAAGGACCCCACGGCGCGAGGGCGGACCCGACGGTCCGCCCTCGCTGCCGCTCCGGGCCGGGCGGGGCCGCTCCGGCGCGATGACGGCATGCCGGGGGTGCGGCATCCGTCGTCTTCTTCAGGCCTGGGGCACGAAGAGCGCGACCGTCTCGGCGACGAGCGCGGGTCGTTCGGAGCCCTCGAGCTCGACCGTGGTGCGCAAGCCCACCCGGTAGCCCTGCGGCGTGGGCTCGGCGGAGGCGACCTCGGTCACGGCGCGCACCCGCGAGTCGACGGTGACCGGCTGGAGGAAGCGCACCTTGTCGAGCCCGTAGTTGACCACCATCGCGGCACCGTCCACGGACAGCAGCCCCTGAGTGAGGCGGGGGAGGAGCGACAGCGTCAGGTAGCCGTGGGCGATCGTGGCGCCGAACGGGCCGGATGCCGCGCGCCCTGAGTCGAGGTGGATCCACTGCCAGTCCTCGGTCGTGTCGGCGAACGCCTGGATGCGGTCCTGGTCGATCGCGAACCAGTCCCCGACGGCCGTGCGGCCGATCGCCTCGGTGAGAGCGGCGGGGGAGTCGACGGCGATGCTCATGCCCGCGGACCCCCGGCGACGTACAGCACCTGGCCGGAGACGAAACCGGCGCCCTCGGAGCAGAAGTACGACACCGCCGCGGCGATGTCGTCGGGGGCGCCTGCGCGCCCGACCGGGATCTCGGCGGCGTTGTGGGCGATGAAGTCCTCGAACGAGACGCCGAGCCGCTCGGCGGTGGCGCGCGTCATGTCGGTGACGATGAAGCCGGGCGCCACCGCGTTGGCGGTCACGCCGAATCGCCCGAGTTCGATCGCGAGCGTCTTGGTGAAGCCCTGCATGCCCGCCTTGGCGGCGGCGTAGTTCGCCTGGCCGCGGTTTCCGAGAGCCGACGTGCTCGAGAGGTTGACGACGCGGCCCCACCCCGCCTTCACCTGGTGCTCCTGCACGGCACGCGACATCAGGAACGCGCCCCGCAGGTGCACGGCGAGTACGGCATCCCAGTCGTCCTCGGTCATCTTGAACAGCAGGTTGTCGCGGATGATGCCGGCGTTGTTCACCAGGATCGTCGGCGCCCCGAGCTCTTCGGCGATCCGCGCCACCGCGCGCTCGACCGACGCGGCGTCGGCGACGTTGGCGCCGACGGCGAGGGCCCGGCCCCCGGCATCCGTGATCGCCGTCACCGTCTGGGCGCACTGCGCCTCGTCGAGGTCGAGCACCGCGACGGCGTTGCCGTCGGCGGCGAGCCGCTTCGCGGTGGCGGCGCCGATGCCGCGCGCGGCGCCCGTGACGATGGCGGTTCTGGTCATGTCGTCTCCTTGAGTAGGGGTGGTGCGGTTCAGGTGCGAGTGGTCGCCTCGAACGTGATCAGCTGGCGCAGCTCGCCGCCCGCGGCCAGCCGGTCCATCGCGGCGTCGAGCCCCTCGAGGCCGATGCGCGACGAGACGAGGCGCTCGAGCGGCAGGCGTCCCGCGCGCCACAGCTCGACGTAGAGCGGGATGTCGCGGCTGGGCACTGCAGACCCCAGATAGCTGCCGACGATGGTCCGCGCTTCGGCGGTGAGCACCAGGGGTGAGACGCTCGCCAGGGCGTCGGGTGCGGGCAGGCCCACCGTGACGGTCGTGCCGCCTGGCGCGGTGAGCGCCAGCGCCGTCTCGAACGCGCGGGCCGCACCGGCGGCCTCCACCACGACGGGGGCGCGGATGCCGCGGTCCACCGCCTCGGCGGGGGTCAGCGCGTCGACGGCACCGCAGGCGCGGGCCGCATCGAGCTTCGCGGGAACCGTGTCCACGCCGATCACCTCGTGCCCGAGCGCGACCGCGACGAGGAGGGCGGCCATGCCCACGCCGCCGAGTCCGACCACCACCACCCGTTCGCCCGGCGCAGGGCGGCCGGCGTTGATGACGGCGCCCCCGCCGGTGAGGACGGCGCAGCCGAGGAGCGCCGCGATCTCGGCGGGCACGTCGGCGTCGACCGGCACCACCGAGGCCCGGCTCACCACGGCGTGCGTGGCGAACGCCGACACGCCGAGGTGGTGGTGCACCCCCTGTGCGACGCCGCCGCGGTCGCGATGAAGACGGATGCCGCTCCCGAGCAGCGTGCCCGCGGCATTGGCCGCCGAGCCCGGCGCGCACGGCAGCCGCCCGTCGGTGCGGCATCCGTCGCACTCGCCGCAGCGCGGCAGGAAGGTCATGACGACGCGATCGCCCGGGGCGAGGTCGTCGACGCCGTCGCCGATCCGCTCCACGATGCCCGCCGCTTCGTGACCGAGCAGCATCGGAACGGGGCGTACCCGGTTGCCGTCGACGACGCTGAGGTCGGAGTGGCACACGCCGGCCGCCTCGATGCGCACGAGCAGTTCGCCCGGCCCCGGCGGGTCGAGGTCCAGCTCGCCGATGGTGAACGGGCGGGACTGCGCGAACGGCGGCTGCGCGCCCGAGATCTCGAGCACTGCTCCGGTGATCCTCATCCGACCTCCTCGTCGTGACGGCGGCGTCGTTCGCCGCGTGCGGACATCCACCCTCTCGCGATTCCTGGGCTGTGCCTGAAGATACAGCATACCGACCGCGCGGTATGTCACGTATTTCACCTTGCTACACATGAGAACGCGCGCCATCCGGAGGCGGGTGGCGCGCGTTCTCGCGGGAGTCGGACTCAATCGTGCGCGGCGCGGCGGCGCAGACGTGCGCGGCGGATCCACTTCTCGAGCTCGATGAGCACGGGCACCAGCAGCGCCAGTCCGAGCGCCGTCAGCCACTCGTTGCCCGACAGGCTCGTCGTGCCGATGAGACGCTGCATGAAGCCGATCTCGACCGCCGCGACCGTGAGCGCCAACGGGATCGACAGCCACTTCACCGCGGTGAGGATCGGGGCCGCCAGGCCCGACTCGGGGTCGCGGCGCATCACGAGTCCGCCGAAGATCGAGCCGAGCGCGCACACGACGAACGCCATCGTGACCGGCACGTTCGGCTCGGTGGAGCTGAGCTGGTCGGGGTAGATCAGCAGCGGCACCAGGGTCGTGATGAAGATGAGGCCGCCGTAGATGAACCACAGCGTGACGGCGCCGGGGTTCGCGATGGTCTTCTTCGGGTCGCGCGGCGGCTTCAGCATGATGCCGTCCGGCACCGGGTCGAGCAGGATCACGATGACCGGGAAGATCGCCACGAAGAAGTTGAGGAACAGCACCATGATCGGCGTCAGCGGCACGCCGTCGTTGATGTCGAAGATGCTCGCGACGAGGAAGAGCAGCACCAGCGAGAACAGCTGCGACATCTGGAAGCGGACGTAACTGACGATCTTCTCGTAGATCGACCGCCCGAGCCGGACCGCGGTCACCAGGGTGCCGAAGTTGTCGTCGACGAGGATCATCTTCCCCGCCTGCTTGGTGACGTCGCTGCCGGAGCCCATCGCGACTCCGATGTCGGCCTGCTTGAGCGCCGCGGCGTCGTTGACGGCATCGCCGGTCATCGCGACGACGGCGCCCTGCTCCTGCATCAGCCGGGCCAGGCGCAGTTTGTCCTCGGGCGTGACGCGGCCGAACATGTGCAGGCGCGGCAGCGCCGCCTTCAGCTCGTCGTCGCTCATCGCCTGGATCTCGGCGCCGCTGGCCGCGCCGTCGCCGAGGCCCAGCTTCGCGCCGATGGCGGCGGCCGTGATCGCGTGGTCTCCCGTGATCATGCGCACTTCGATGCCGGCCTCGCGGGCGATCCGCACGGCCTCCTTCGACGACGGCCGCAGCGGGTCGATGATCCCGACGAGTCCGACGAACGTGAGGTCCGCAACCGCGGCCATCGGGTCGTCGGCGACGGGGGCATCGGCGTCGAAACGCCGGAAGGCGAACGCCAGCACGCGCAGCCCCTGCTCCGACAGCGACCGGTTCGCCTCGAGGATCGCGTCGCGGCGGTCGGCGATCGGCACGACCCCCTCCATCGTCGACACCGAGCTGCAGCGGTCGAGCACCACGTCGGGGCCGCCCTTGACGTAGCCGACGAGCGTCTCGACGCCCTCGACCGGGATGCGGTGGAAGGTCGCCATGAACTTGTACGCGGAGTCGAACGGCACCTCCGCCACACGCGGGAACTTGCCGCGGGTGAGCTCCGCGTCGGCGCCGAGCTTGGCGGCGAGGACGACGAGCGCGGCCTCCGTCGGGTCGCCGATGACGACGCCGTCGTCCGACACTGTGGCATCGGAGCAGAGCGTGAGCCCCAGCGCGAGCTGGGTGAACTGCGGCACCGGCAGGCCGGCGGTGTGGCGCACCTCGCCCGTCTTCTCGTAGCCGCTGCCGGCGACCGAGAACCAGTCGCCGCGGTAGTACAGCGACTCGACCGTCATCTCGTTCATCGTGAGCGTGCCGGTCTTGTCGGAGTTGATCGCGCTCGTCGCGCCGAGCGTCTCGACATCCGTCAGGTTCTTGACGACCGCCTTGTGCTCGGCGAGCTGGCGGGAGCCGTACGAGAGCATCGCCTGCACGAACGAGGGCATGCCGGTGGGGATGGCCGAGATCGCCATCGAGATGCCGAGCAGGATCACCGAGGCGATCTCCTGGCCGCGCAGCAGCCCGGTGATGATGATGATGGCGACGGCGCCCCACGCGATCCAGCCCAGCACGCCGGTGAGCGAGTCCAGCTCGCGCTGCAGCGGCGACTTCGCGGGCTTGACCGCCGACAGCATCGACGCGATGCGACCCATCTGCGTCTGCATCCCGGTGTCGGTGATGACGACCGTCGCGGTGCCGCGGGTCACCTGGGTGTTCTGGAACACCATGTCGGTGCGGTCGCCCAGCGTGGTGTCGGGATCGGTCAGGCTGCCGGCGTCCTTGGCGATCGGCGCGCTCTCACCCGTGAGGGCGGCCTCCTGCGTCTCGAGGGTCGCCGAGCGCACGATGCGGCCATCTGCCGGCACGATGTCGCCCGCCTCCAGCGCCACGATGTCGCCCGGCACCAGCGTGGTCGCGTCGACCTGCACGAGCGTGCCGTCGCGCACCACCTTGGCCTGCGGGATCTGCATCTTCGCGAGGGCGTCGACGGATGCCTTCGCCTTGAGCTCCTGCCGGGTGCCGAGCACGATGTTCAGCACGACGAGCGCCCCGACGAGGATGCCGACGCTCACCTGGTTGATGAAGAGGCTGATGACCGCGACGGCAACGAGCATCACGTTCATGGGGTCGGCCAGCTGCTGCAGGGCGACCTGCCACGTCGACGGCGGCTTCTCTGCCGCGATCGAGTTCGGTCCGTGCTCGGCGAGCCGCTGCGCGGCGTCCGCGGCGGTCAGCCCGCGGTCGCGATCGCTGCGCAGGGCCGCGACCACGGCATCGGGATCCTGTGTGTACCAGGGCGTCTGTCCTGCCGTGTCCGGCGAGGTGTCCACGGTGCTCATGGCATGAACATACCGCCGCGCACGGGCGCGCTGGGAGGGAATTCCGCGCGGCGCGCCGAGACTCAGTCGTCCAGGTGCTCGCGCAGTCTCCGCGCCAGTTCGGCGGTCGGCATCGCGCGCGGGAAGACCGCCACGACCACCTGATCGTCAGCGGAATCGCCCTCGTCCTCGGGCAGCACGCCGAAGCGCCGGCGGGCGTCGTCGAGCGCTGCCCGCAGCACCGAGACGGGCACCTTCTTCGGGCCGCGGATGAGCCGCCGGAGCACATGGTTGTGGATCGCGGTGATGAGAGCGGAGAACCCGACGGCGTCGAGCGGGTCGAGTCCGGGAAGCGACGCGCGGAGGTACTCGTCGAAGAGGCGCTCGTAGCGGAACACCGTCACGATCTCGCGATCCCGCAGCGCGGGGACGCCGCGGACCACCGCATAGCGTCGCCGCGCGAGCTCGGGATCGGCCGCGAAGTGCCCGTAGACGAAGAGGGATGCCTCGCACACGGCCGCCCACGGATCGCGATGCGGCTGCGCGAGGAACTCGCGGAGCCGGTCGAGAAGCAGCTCGTGGTCGGTGAACACCACGTCGTCCTTGCCGCCGAACTGCCGGAAGAACGTCGAGCGCGACACCCCGGCCGCCTGCGCGATCTGCTCGACCGAGGTCTGGTCGAATCCCTGCTCGGCGAACAGCTCCAGGGCGGCGGCGACCACGGCCGCGCGGGAGGCGGCCTGACCCGCGACGGGGTTCGGTGCGGCGGCGGTGTCGGACATCTCGGGGGAGAGCCTAGTCCGCCGCACCGCCGCGGGACGCGGCATCCGTCTCGCGCGTCGAATTTGCACCGCCGCCCACCGCTGTCAAGGGCGTCGACGCCGCTGCGCGGGTCCTCTTCACTGGGGCCATGACGCCGATCTGGAAGAGGGAAGCCGAATCGGTCGAGGGGACGCCCTTCGAACCCGGGCGCCGCCGCGACGTCATCGTGGTCGGCGCCGGGCTCACCGGCCTCTCGACGGCGCTGATGCTGGCGCGCGAGGGACGCGACGTGGCCGTCATCGAGGCGGGGGAGGTCGGACAGCTCGCGTCGGGCTCGAACACCGGCAAGCTCTCACTGCTGCAGGGGTCGGTGCTCTCGACGCTGCGCCGGCATCATCCCGCGCGACTCGCGCGGGCCTACGTCGAGGCGAACCGCGACGGTGCGCAGTGGCTCACCGGGATCGCGGATGAGCTCGGCGTGCCGTACTCGCGGCGCACCGCGTACTCGTACGCGCGGACGCCCGACGGCGCAGAGTGCGTCGACGCGGAGCTGCGTGCGGCGACCGAGGCGGGACTGCCGGTGCGGCGGGTCGAGCCCGACCAGCTCGCCCAGTCACCCTTCCCGATCGTCGACGCGGTCGCGCTGGACGGTCAGGTCGCGATCGACCCGCAGCGGATGGTCGTCGCGCTCGCGAAGGAGTATCTGCGCATCGGCGGGGTGCTGCACACCGGGGTGCGGGTCACCCGCGCACACGCCGTGCCGCGTGCGGCGGTGGAGACGACAGCGGGCTACGCCGAGGCCGATCAGATCGTGCTGGCGACCGCGACGCCGATCATCGACCGCGGGCTCTACTTCGCCAAGGTGCGCGGTCTGCGCTCGTCGTGCGTCGCGTTCACCACCGACGGGCCTCTCCCGGAGGGCCTCTACATCTCCATCGACGGCGCGACGAAGTCGGTGCGGTCGATCACCCCGGAGGACGGGCCGGCCGATGCGGCGCAGCTGATCGTCGGGGGGAACGGATACCCGGTGGGGCGGATGCCGTCGGCGCGGGCCGCCGTCGACAACCTCGTCACCTGGACCCGGCACCACTTTCCGGGCGCGGACCCCGTCGCCCAGTGGTCGGCGCAGGACTACGAGTCCCACGACCTCATCCCCTTCGTGGGCGCGATGCCGCGGGGCCTCGGGCGCATCAGGTTCGCGACCGGATACGCCAAGTGGGGCCTGTCCAACGCGCCGGCGGCGGCGCTGCGGCTGACGGCGGAGATCGGCAGGGTGCCGCGGCGCGATCGTCCCGACTGGATGAACGTCATCGCCACCCGTTTCACCGTGCCCGCCGACCTCGCGCGCGGCGGGGTCGAGAACCTGCGAGTGGGGTGGGAGGCCGCCTCGGGCTGGATCGGCGCACAGGCCGCGCCGACCCCGGTGCGCAGGCCATCCGAGGGCGAGGGCGTGGTCGCGAGCCGGGGCACGCACCCGGTCGGCATCTCGACGGTCGACGGGCAGACGCGCGCCGTGAGTGCGGTGTGCCCGCACCTGGGCGGTGTGCTGCGGTGGAACGACGCCGAGCTCACGTGGGACTGCCCGCTCCACGCGTCGCGGTTCACCGCGGACGGCAGCCGCATCGAGGGCCCCGCCCTGTGCGACCTGACCCGGCTGCCCCGCGTGCACGGTGAAGAGGTCGAGGACGACGAGGACCAGCCGGCGGCCCCCGCAACGGCGGCGCGGTGACCGTGTTGCGCCGGCTCAGGGAGGCTGCTCGACGGCCGGTTCGGCTGCGGTGAACCGCCCGGCGCGTCGCTGCGGTCCGAACCGGACGACGACCGGTAGTAGGCTGGGGGACTGGTCGATATCTCGACGTCGAGACGCTTTTCGCGTCATCCCACCCCCATTCGCCACCTGCGAAGGAAATCACTGTGGATCTGTACGAGTACCAGGCACGAGACCTTTTCGAGAAGTACGAGGTGCCGGTGCTCGCCGGCATCGTCGCGGACACGCCGGAGGAGGTGCGGGCCGCGGCCGAGAAGATCGGCGGAGTCGTCGTCGTCAAGGCGCAGGTGAAGACCGGCGGTCGCGGCAAGGCCGGCGGTGTGAAGGTCGCGAAGACCCCCGACGAGGCCTATGAGGCGGCGAAGGCCATCCTCGGCCTCGACATCAAGGGCCACGTCGTCAAGCGCGTGATGGTGGCGCAGGGTGCTCGCATCGACAAGGAGTACTACTTCTCGGTGCTGCTGGACCGCGCCAACCGCTCCTACCTGTCGCTGTGCAGCGTCGAGGGCGGCATGGAGATCGAGGAGCTCGCCGTCGAGCGCCCCGAGGCCCTCGCCCGCGTGGCCGTCGACCCGCAGCAGGGCATCGACAAGCAGAAGGCCGTCGAGATCGCCGAGGCGGCCGGGTTCTCCGCCGACCTCGTCGACAAGGTGAGCGACGTGTTCGTCAAGCTCTACAACGTCTACACGGGCGAGGACGCGACGCTCGTCGAGGTCAACCCGCTCGTGCTCACGGAGGAGGGCGACGTCATCGCCCTCGACGGCAAGGTCTCGCTCGACGAGAACGCCGACTTCCGCCACGCCGGTCACGCGCTGCTGGAAGACAAGGACGCCGCCGACCCGCTCGAGGCGAAGGCCAAGGCCAACGACCTCAACTACGTCAAGCTCGACGGCGAGGTCGGCGTCATCGGCAACGGCGCGGGCCTCGTGATGTCGACCCTCGACGTCGTCGCGTACGCCGGCGAGAACCACGGCGGCGTGAAGCCGGCGAACTTCCTCGACATCGGCGGCGGCGCATCGGCCGAGGTCATGGCCGCGGGACTGGACGTCATCCTGGGCGACCCGCAGGTCAAGAGCGTCTTCGTCAACGTCTTCGGCGGCATCACCGCGTGCGACGCGGTCGCCAAGGGCATCGTGGGCGCGCTCGCCGAGCTCGGCTCGAGCGCCTCGAAGCCGCTCGTCGTCCGCCTCGACGGCAACAAGGTCGAGGAGGGCCGCGCGATCCTCCGCGATGCCAACCACCCGCTCGTGACCCTGGCCGAGACGATGGACGAGGGCGCCGACAAGGCCGCCGAGCTCGCCAACGCCTGAGCCGCCGACATCCGGAACTAGGAAAAGAACAGACATGTCGATCTTCCTCAACAAGGACTCCAAGGTCATCGTCCAGGGCATCACCGGCGGTGAGGGCACCAAGCACACCGCCCTCATGCTGAAGGCCGGCACCCAGGTCGTCGGCGGCGTGAACGCCCGCAAGGCCGGCACCACGGTGCTGCACACCGACGCCGACGGCAACCCCGTCGAGCTCCCCGTCTTCGCCTCGGTGCAGGAGGCCATCGACGCCACCGGCGCCGACGTCTCGATCGCCTTCGTGCCGCCCGCGTTCACCAAGAGCGCGATGGTCGAGGCCATCGACGCCGAGATCCCGCTCCTCGTCGTGATCACCGAGGGCGTGCCCGTCGGCGACACCGCCGAGGCGTGGGCGTACGCGCAGTCCAAGGGGAACAAGACCCGCATCATCGGCCCGAACTGCCCCGGCATCATCACGCCCGGCGAGTCGCTGGTGGGCATCACCCCCGCCAACATCACCGGCAAGGGCCCGATCGGCCTCGTCTCGAAGTCGGGCACGCTGACGTACCAGATGATGTACGAGCTGCGCGAGATCGGCTTCTCGACGGCCATCGGCATCGGCGGCGACCCGATCATCGGCACCACCCACATCGACGCGCTCGCCGCGTTCGAGGCCGACCCCGAGACCAAGGCGATCGTCATGATCGGCGAGATCGGCGGCGACGCCGAGGAGCGCGCGGCCGACTTCATCAAGGCCAACGTCACCAAGCCCGTGGTCGGCTATGTCGCCGGCTTCACGGCGCCCGAGGGCAAGACCATGGGCCACGCCGGCGCCATCGTGTCGGGCTCCGCCGGCACCGCGCAGGCCAAGAAGGAGGCCCTCGAGGCCGCCGGCGTCAATGTCGGCAAGACGCCGTCCGAGACCGCGTCGCTGATGCGCGAGATCATCCAGGGTCTCTGACCCTCCCCGGTCCCCGGTATCGACGAAGAGGGGCGGATGCCGCAGCCACGGGCTGCGGCATCCGCCCCTCTCGTTGCTCAGTCGGCGGTCGAAGAGTGGAAGCGCGCGACCTGACCGGCCCGGTCGGCGTCCTCGCTGGCGAGCACGCCGCCGTTCGCGACGAAGTCCGCGGCGACCTCTTCGAACATGATGCGGACGTCCTGCTGCCGGGCGCCGAGCGCCTCGACCGCGGCGCGCGTGACCTCCTCGGCGAATCTGCGCCGCTGATCCACAGTGCGTCCGGGCAGGAGCTCGACTCTGATGTTGGGCATTACCCGTCTTCCCGCCGCGCCGTCTCAGGGGACGCGGTCGGCGCCAGCCTAGCGAGCGACCCGCGAAAAGCAGGGCGCGCGATGTATTCCAAAAGCGGAATCCGCCTCCTCCACTTGTGAAGCGGCCCTGGCCAGGGCTAAATTCCCACTCGGGTGCGGACGGCGCAAGCCGGCCGCATTGGGGGTGGGGATCTCGTTGGACGAATGGGCAGAAGGGGCCCCATGAGTCGGAGACCCCCCGTTACCGGGGATGAGTGGGGGCGTCGCGGCGTGGCCGCGGGGCCGACGGCGGGTGCGCGTGGACGCAGCGCCGTCGTCGTCGTGCTCGCATCGGTCCTCGTCGCATCCCAGCTCATGTGGGGCGGAGCGGTCGGCGCGCCGAGCGCATCCGCCGTCGACGGCACCGGAACAGGCGCGCCGTTCGTCCTCGACCCGAGCGCGCTGACGCCGCTCGACGGGCTTGCCGGCGACGACTCGGTCGGCTCCGGCGGGACCGACGGTGAGCCCGGCGAGGAAGTCCCCGAGCTGCTCGTGCCGCCCGCCACCGACCCGAGCGACTACTCGATGGTGATCGTGCTGCCCGCCGACCCGCGCCGCACGGCGCCGGGCGCGCCGGCGAACCCCTTCGGGCCCAACTGCCGCGAAGTGACGACGAACGACGGCTCGGGCTCGACGAGCACGACCCTGGTGTGCGGACCCGGAAGCGGCCCCGGCGACGGCAACGGGCCTCAGGCGCCGGCGGTGCCGCCGATGCCGGGCCTGCCGACCCCGCCGCTGCCGCCGGCCCCGCCCACGGCGCCCGCGCCTCCGGCCGGACTTCCCGGCATCCCCACACCCGGCGTGCCCGGACCGGCCGTGCCCGAGGTACCCGCGCCGCCGGCACCGCAGCCTGCGCCGCAGACGCCCGCGAACCCCGGTGGCCCTGTCGCACCCGAGGTTCCCGAGGAGCCCCCGGTTCCGAGCGTCCCCGAGCAGCCCGCGGCCCCGGGCGCACCCGAGACGCCTGCGGCCGACGACGTCACCGGCACGGCGGCCTTCCTCAATGTCCGGCCGTTCGCAGCCCCTGACTCGACAGCGCCCGGTGACGCGGCATCCGAAACCCAGACAGACGGCGGCGGGGCGGAGCCCGCATCCGCGTCACCCGCGGAGACGCCGGCAACGGTGGAGGCGTCGGAGGTCGCGGAGGCGCCGGCTGCCGCCGAGGCCGATCCCGAGCCGGTCGAGATTCCCGAGACGCCCGAGGACACCGAGCCTCCGGCGGTGCCCACCCCCGAGACGCCGGAGCCCAGCGAGGCGCCGGAGGCACCCGCGACGCCGGGCGAGGGCACGGAGCCCGGAGGCGAGGCCCCCGAGGTTCCCGGCGAGCCCGGCGACCCGGGCGCACCCGGCGAGGAGCCGGCGACGCCCGACCCCGCAGACCCGTCGGACCCCGGCGCCGAGACCCCGGACGCGCAGCCCGCCGACGTCGACATCGACCGGGACGTCGACGACGAGACCATCTCGCTCTCGCAGAACGCCGACGGCGACCTCGTCATCACGACCGACGACGGCGACCAGATCGTGGTCCCGGCAGGCTCGGTGAGGATTCACACCAGCGGTGCGCGGGCGATCATCCGGATCATCGGGGCGCTGCTGTTCGCCGGCATCGACTTCGATCTGCGCGCGGCGCGGATCCTCATGAACGGCGCGTCGCTCACCGGCGGCGACATCCTGCTGCACGCCATCGCCGAGCTGCTCGAGGCCGACGAGCCCGAGCCGTGCGACACCGAGCCGTGCGAGGAACCGCCCGCTCCCACCACCCCGGCCCCGGTCGAGGCCGAGATCGTCATCGAAGGCGGGTCGACCATCACGGGCGAGGACGTCGTGCTCGTCGCGGAGGCCGACAACGAGACTGACGAGTCGGCCGCCGCCGGCATCCGCGTGACGGACTCGGCCATCAGCGGCACCGGCTACGTCGGGATGCACGCCTCGGCCACGACGGTCGGGGGCGACGCGACCGCAGAGGTGATCCTCGACGGCGCGACCGTGCTGGGCGAGGACGTGGTCGCACGCGCGCACGCAGTCATCGCCCACACCGAGACCGAGGAGTCCGACGACGCGGTCACGACGGCGCTCGGCGAGGCCGAGGCGACGGCCCGCGTCGTCGTGCAGGACGGCTCGATCCAGGCGACCGGCGCCGGCAGCGGCGGCGACGTGCACCTCTCGGCGAAGGCGGAACTGGACCTCGCCGTCACCGCGACCGGCACGGGCACCGACGACGTCGACGCGGCGGCCGCGTACGCCGACGCGGCGGCCACGGCGACGGCGCAGGTGCAGGGCGGCGCGACGGTCACCGCCACCGGTGACATCACACTCCTCGCGCAGACCGACGCCGACGTCGACACCACCGCGACCGCACAGGAGGCAGGGGGCGCGATCGCCGTCAGCCGCGTCACCATCGACACCCGGGCCGAGCTCACCACCGCGGGCGCGGTCGACGCGGGCGGCCCGCTCCACGTCGAGGCTGACAGCGTCTACGACATCGACACCACCGCCACCGCGAGCGAAGGCGGCGCGACGCAGAACGGCACGACTCCGGACACGGCGACCGACGGCAACGCGACGACCCCCGAGGGCACCGTCGACGTCGCCGGGGCACTGGCGTACACCGACCTCGACGTCACGACCCTCGCGACGCTCGGCGCAGCCGCGGCACCGCAGTACGCCGCCGACGGCGGCGTGATCCTCGTCTCGCGCTCCCACGGGTCGTCCGCCACTGCCGCCGACGCATCGGCCGTGACGGAGGACGCCGCGGGAGTCGGCGTGGCCGTGGCCGTCAACTCGGCCACGATCGACACGCGCACCACGGTGCAGGGTGCCGCGCTCGCCGCCCCATCATTGTCGGCCTACGCGATCGCGGCGTCTCCCACGGGCTCGCCGGCGAGCGGCTTCTCCGCGACCGCGAAGTCCGGGGCCGGCGCCGCCGAGAGCTTCGGAGCGGCGGGGGCTCTCGCGATCGCCCTCACGACCCGCACGACCCAGGCGCTCCTCGGAGCGGGCCCGGTCACCTTCTCGGGCGGGCAGGCGACGGATGCCTCGCTCGAGGCGTACTCCGCGGCGGCGACGACGGCGTCGGCGGCACCCGGCACGCAGGCGGGCGTCGCGACCGGACTGGGCGCCCACGTCGCGCTGGGCATCGTCGATGACGACACGACCGCGGCCCTCACGAGCCCGGAGATCACCGGCGCCGGGGACCTCACCCTGCTCGCGACGACCGTCTCGCCGCTGACTGTCACGGCGACCGGCGGTGCGGCATCGGGCGCGATTTCGACCGTGCTCGCACTCTCCGTGTCGAACGCCACCGCGACGTCGAGCGTCGCTCCCGCTTCGCAGGCGCTCGCGCTCGGCGGCGACCTCACGATGCGCGCCACGCTCGTGGCCCCCGTGACGACGACGGCACGCGGCGATGTCACCGCCGGGGACGCCGCCGCCGTCGGGGCGGTCATCGCGCTCACCTTCGCCGAGCACCTCGCCACGGTCCTCCTGTCGCGCGACATCGTTGCGACCGGCGACGTCATCCTCTCGGCCGAGGCCCGGGCCTCCTCGGCGACGACCGCGGCGGCCTCGATGACCGGGGCGCCGGGCGAGGCCTCCGCGACCTCGGGCGCCGACCCCGCCGCTCAGATCACGAGCGCACGCGACTGGGCGGACGGTGCCGCCCCCTCGGAGGGCAGCGGTTCCGTGCCGGCGGCTCCCACCCCCGCCACGCCGCAGGGCACAGTCATGGCCGCGGCGGCCCTCGCACTCGGCATCCACGACCTCACCAGTGACGTGGTCGTCTCGGGTGTCTCCATCCGAGCGGCGCAGGCTTCGTTCACCGCCCTCGGCAATCTGCAGGCCGATTCGACAGCGACCGGCGCCCCGGCGGACCGCGGGCCTCCGGCCGAAGGACCTGAACCGGCTGCCACCACGATCGCGGCAGCCGTCGCGATCACCCTCGCGGACGCCCGAGTCCGCACCGAGCTCGCCGCAGACGCCGACGTCGACGCCGCGAGCCTCACCCTCACCTCCGGAGTCGCCCCGCTCACTGCGAGCGGCGTGAACGACCCGGTCCACCGCATCACCGCCACAGCCACCGGCGGTGCAGGATCCGGCGGTGACCTCTCGGTCGCCGGCTCCGTCGCCCTCGCCCTCTCGAGCGTCGAGACCTCCTCCGCTCTCCAGGGCTCTTTCGAGGGCGCGACCCTGACCGTCGCCGCGATGGGCGTCGCCGAGACCACGGCGCGGGCTCTGCTCGCCACCGACGGCGGCGCCGGCGCCACGACCGGCGTCGGCGCCTCCTTCGCCCTCGCCAAGAGCGACACCACCACGACCGCCGCCGTCGACGGACCCGCCGTGGGCACGACGGGCGTGACGGTTGCGGCGAGCGGCACGGACATCGTCCGCGCCGAGGCGAGCGGATCCGTGGCCGGAGCCGACCTCGCCATCGCGCCGTTCACCGCGGTCGCCATGGGGAATGCGAGCACGGTCGGCCGGATCTCCGCCGGCGAGGCCCTCGCGGTCGAGAACCTCACGCTCACCGCGGTCCAGCGGGCCGCCACGCACAGCGCGGCGCACGCCGCCGTCGCCCAGAGCGGTGACGCGGCCATCGGCGTCGGTCTCGCCCTGACCCTCGCCGACCACTCCGTGCGCGCGACGCTCGCGCGCGACGTCACCGCTGCCGGGGCAGCAGACGGCTCCGCCGATGTCACGGTCGGCGCGACCGGCGTCTCGACCGCGACCTCGGATGCCGAGGCGTCGGCCGCGGGGGCACCCGAGAACTCCTCGGGCGGAGCCGCGGGGACCGGCGTCGACGGCCAGATCGCCGGCGCGCAGAACACCGCGAACGCCATCGCCGCCGAGTCCGGCGGCACCGGGAACACGACCACGCCGCCGAGTGCACAGACCAGCGGAGGAGGCGTGAACGTCGCAGCCGCCGTCGCGGTGACCGTGTCGCGCGCGTCGGTCGGGGCGGTCATCGAGGGGGCCGTCGTCGCGGACACTGCGACGGTCGTCGCGGGTGAGAACACCGACGCCACCTCCAGCGCCGACGGCCGTGCCGCCCAGGGGACCGACGCGACGATCGGCGCAGCCGTCGCCGTCACCGACTCCTCCCTCGCTGCGGACGCCCTGGTCGCGGCGGGCGCCTCGGTCGCTTCGCCCGCCACGGCCATCCACGTCCGCACGGTGGCTGACGGCGCCGACGCCGTCTCGACCACGGGCGCCGAGTCCGTCGCCGGCGCGGGCGGCGGCGACGTCTCGGTCGCCGGGTCGGTGGCCATCGCGCTGGTCGATCGGTCACTGCGGGCGGCGCTGGCAGGTTCGGCGAGCGGCGGCTCGGTGACGGTCGCCGCCAACGGCCACAGCGCGACGACCGTGAAGGCGCTTCCCGCGGGTGCCGGCGTCACCGAGGCGGGCGATCTCGGCGTCGGCGCCTCGTTCGCCCTCGCGATCGTCACGGTCTACACGCTCGCCGAGGTCGCCTCCGGCGCGACGCTCATCGATGTCACCGACCTCACCGTCGACGCGCGCTCGATCGTCGCCACCACCGCGGAGGCGCGCATGGGCGCTGCGGGCGGAGGCGTCTCGGTCACCCCCGCCGTCGCCACGGCCGTGTCGACCGCTCGGACCATCGCGCGGCTCGGAGCCGGAGACGCCGTGCAGCTCAGCGGTGCGGCCCGGCTCACGGCGCAGCAGCGCGCGACGACCACCACCACGGCGGGTGCCATCGCCGTCTCCTCCGGCACCGCCGCCGTCGGCGCCTCCCTCGCGCTGACGATCGCCGAGCACACGGCGGAAAGCCAGCTGGCGCGGGACGTGGCAGCCGCAAGCGCCGCACTGACGGCGCACGGCGTGAGCGAGGCGTCTTCGAACGCGACGGCATCCGCCTCCGGCGCACCCGAGAACGCGGCGGACTCCGGCGACGCGGCGAATCGCGGAGGCGCGGCCGGCACGGGCGTCGACGAAGCGGTGGAGCGCGAGCGCGACCACGCCGATGCGACCGCCGGCACGCCCGCCCTCGCCGGCACGGCGACTCCGTCGGCGGCGACGTCGCAGGGCGGCGTGGCGGTCGCCGCCGCCGTCGCCGTCACACTCGCCGAGCTCGGCACCGCGGTCGTGCTCGCGGGCGGCCTGACGGTATCGGGGGCCGCGGTCATCGACGCCGCCACCCATTCCGACGTGCGGTCTCGCGCCGACGGCTCCGCGTCGCAGGGCACCGACGCCACGGTGGGCGCCGCGGTGGCCCTCACCCGCGCCGACATCTCCACGAGCGCGGTCGTACCCACCGGTGTCGCGCTCACGGCGGGCGGCCTGCAGCTCTTCGCCCGCGCACTCGATGACGGCGGCGACGCGACATCCGTCCTCGGTGCCGAGTCGCTCGCCGGCGCCGGCGGCGGCAAGCTCTCGGTCGCGGGCTCGGTCGCGATCGCGCTGGTGAATCACCAGACGCGGGCGGGCGTCGACGGATCGGTCACGATCATCGGCGGGGGAGCGGTCACCGCGTCCGCGATGACCGACTTCGCCACCACGGTCACGGCCCTCCCGCACGAGGGCGGTGTGTCGGGCGCCGAGTCGGTCGGCATCGGCGCCTCGTTCGCTCTCGCCGTCGTGACCGGTTCGACGCTCGCGGAGCTCTCCGCGGCGGGCACGATCACGGGCGCCGGCGGCATCACCCTCTACGCGAACGGCGCGAGTGCGACGACGGCGGAGGCGAAGATGGGCGCGAAGGGCGGGTCGGTGGCGCTCGCCCCCGTCGTCGCGACGGCGCTCACGACCGAGACGGCGCAGGCGCGGGTCGTCGGCACCGGCGTGCTGGAGCTCGCGGGGACGCTCCGGCTCGACGCCGTCCTCGATGCGTCGACGACGGCGAGTGCGACGGCCGACGTGACGAATGCGACGACGGCGGGTGTGGGCCTCTCGCTCGCCCTCGCGATGCCGGACCACCGCGCCCTCGCGACCGTCTCGAGGGCTGTCGAGGCCGGCGGCGACGTGCTCATCCACGCCTTCCTGACCTCCAAGGCCACGACGACCGCCGTCGCCTCGGCCGCAGGGGCGCCCGAGAACACCGGCGACGGAGGCGAGGGCGGCGACGGCGTCGACCAGCAGCTCGCTGAGGAGCGCGCGCACGCCGACGACGTCGCCGCGAGCGCCGGAGGCGCCGCCTCGCAGGGCACCGCCCCGAGCGCTTCGACGAGCGACGGCAAGGTCAACGCGGCCGCGGCCGTCGCCCTCACGCTCGCGACGGCGGTGAGTCGCGCGACCGTGACCGCCCCGACGATCCAAGCCGCGGGGCAGGTGCGGCTCGCGGCGCTCGAGAACGCCGACCAGTCGTCGGACGCCGACGGGTCCGCGGCGAAGGGGGCTACGGCCACCATCGGCGCCGCAGTGGCACTCACCCGCGCCACCGTATCGACCGAGGCGGTCCTGCCGGCCGGCACGACCGTCACCGCCGGCTCCCTCCAGCTGTCCACCGCCACGCTCGCGAACGGGGACGACGCCTCGTCGGTCACGACGGCCGAGTCGGCCGCGGGAGCGGGCGCCGGCAAGGTTTCGGTCGCCGGGTCGGTCGCCCTCGCGATCCTGAACCACTCGTCGCTGGCGTCGCTGGCCGGCACGGCGAACGTCGACGGTGCGGTGCTGATCTCCGCCGCCGACCGCACCGATGTGGTCGCCAAGGCACTGCCGCATGGGGACGGAGTGAGCGGCGCGTCCACGCTGGGGATCGGTGCGTCGGTCGCCCTCGCGATCGCGACCGGCGTCACGACGGCGGAGATCGCCGACGCCGCCGCGCTCGCGGGCGCCGACGCACTGACGCTGTTCGCCAGCGGCCGCAGCACGATGACGGTGGAGGCGCGGATGGGCGCCACCGGCGGCGGCGTCTCGCTGACGCCCGTCGTCGCGACGGCTCTGTCGACCGAGAGCGCGGTCGCGCGCGTCGGCACCGGCGCGGACGTGGCGGTCGGCGGGCCGGTGCGTCTGGATGCGGTGCTGGATGCCGCGGCCGGCGCCACCGCGACGGCCGAGGTCGAGGGGGCCGGCGAGGCGGGCGTGGGCGTCGCCCTCGCCCTCGCCATGCCGCAGCATCGTGCGATCGCCGAGATCGCCCGCACCGTGTCGGCGGACGGCACCGTGGCGCTCGCCTCGTTCCTCACGTCGTCGTCGCTCTCGCACGCGGTCGCGTCGGCAGCGGGCGCGCCCGAGAACGCCGCCGACTCGGGCGACGCGACCAACCCCGGTGGCGCCTCCGGTGACGGCGTCGATCAGCAGCTCCAAGCGCAGCGCGGTCACGCCGACGGCGTCGCGACGGCGAACGGCGGCACGCCGTCGGCTCCTGCAGCCGACGCACCCAGCGCGGAGACCAGCGAAGGCGGTGTCAACGCGGCGGCGGCCATCGCGCTGACCCTGGCGACGACGGTCAGCGAGGCGCGCATCCTCGCCGGCGCCACGGTGCGCTCGGATGCCGCCGTCACGCTTGCGGCGCTCGAGGACGTCGACCGGCGGGCGAACGCCGACGGCTCAGCAGCCGACGGCGGCACCGCCGCGATCGGCGCCGCCGTCGCGCTCGCGAAGGGCGACGCCTGGACCCGCGCCTCCGTCCTGTCGGGTGCGACGGTCGAGGCGGCGAGCCTCCAGGTTCTCACCGGCGCCCTGGCCGGCGGTGCATCGACGCTCGCGGCCGAGTCGGCGGCCGGCGCCGGAGACGGCAAGATCTCCGTCGCAGGCTCGGTCGCCATCGCGCTCGGCAACCACGACTCCACCGCCGTCATCGCGGGAACCGTGCGTCTCACCGGCGATGCGGTCGTCGCGGCGTCGAAGAGCCTCGAGACCACGGCGAAGGCGCTGCCCCACGGGGAGGGTGTGAGCGGTGCGGGCACGCTGGGGATCGGCGCATCGTTCGTCCTTGCGATCGTCACGGGCCAGACCACCGCGGCAGTCGCGCAGGACGCGACGCTCACCGGTGCCGCGAATCTGACGCTCACCGCCAACGGCCGCAGCACCATGACGGTCGAGGCGAAGATGGGGGCGACGGGCGGCGGCGTGGCACTCACGCCGGTGGTCGCGACAGCGCTGTCGACCGAGACGGCGCAGGCCCTCCTGGGGGCCGGCCCCGCGCTGACCCTCACCGGTCTCCTGCGAATGGACGCCGTGCTCACCGCGACGGCGAACGCGACCGCCACCGCCGAGGTCGAGGGTGCGACGGACGCCGGCATCGGCGTCGCACTCGCGCTCGCGATGCCCGGCCACTCCGCCCTCGCGCGCATCGCGCGCACCTTCACGGCGGAACAGGTGCTGCTGGCGACCTTCCTCACGAGCACCGCCGCGACCAAGGCCGTCGCGTCTGCGTCAGGCGCGCCTGAGGACGAGACACCGGAGGACGCCGAGCCGAGCGCCACCGGCGGCGTCGATCAGCAGCTGGCCGCTCAGCGCGACCACGCCGACGGCGTCGCCGCGGAGAACGGCGGAGCCGCCTCGGGCGGCGGGGACGCCGCCGAGGCCGAGACGAGCGAGGGCAAGGTCAACGCGGCCGCGGCCATCGCGCTCACCCTCGCGACCATCCTGAGCGAAGCCGTGATCGCGCCGGGCGTCACGGCGACCGCGGGCACGGTGCGCCTCGCGGCCCTCGAGAACGCGGACCAGGCATCCATCGCCGACGGCTCGGCGGCGCAGGGCACGAGCGCGACGATCGGTGCGGCTGTGTCGATCACCGATGCGGACGTCACCACGCGGGCGCTGCTGTCGGCGGACGCGACGGTGCGCGCGGCCGACCTCGTGCTGACGACCGCGACGCTGGCGAACGGCGCGGATGCGGCATCCGTCGCCGACGCCACGTCAATGGCGGGTGCGGGGGGCGGCAAGCTGTCGGTCGCGGGATCCCTCGCCATCGTGGTCGCGAACCGCGACAGCGTCGCGCGCCTCGCCGGCACCGCGGAACTCACCGGCGCCGCCACCGTCGCCGCCCGCAGCGCCGCGACGGCCACGGTCAAGGCGCTCCCTCACGGCGTCGGCGCCGAGGCCGAAAGCGGCGGCGTCGGGTTCGGGGCATCCGTCGGCCTCGCCGTCATCCGCCACGACACGATCGCCGAGGTCGCCGACGACGCGGCCGTGACCGGCGCGACCGGCGTCGCGCTCATCGCGACCGCGACGAACACCTCCACGGTCGAGGCGAAGATGGGCGCCCAGGGCGGGGACGTGGCCCTCGCCCCGGCGGTCGCGATCGCCCTGTCGAACATCACCACGACCACACGCCTCGGAACCGGGTCTGCGCTCACGGTGAGCGGCGACCTCGCGATGCACGCCACGCAGGAGGCCGAGGCCTCGGCATCGGGCACCTCGTCGGTCGCCGGCGCCGCGGACGCGGGCATCGGCATCAGCCTCGGGCTTCCGATCGCCAACCACACCGTCACGACGCGGGTGGAGCGCGGGGTCGTGGCCGGCGGCGACGTGACGCTGCGCACGGCGAGCGTCTCTCGCACCGTCGCATCGGCCCAGGCCTCGGCCGCCGGAGCGCCGGCATCGGACGAGGACCCGCCGGCCGGCGAGCCGAGCGGCGTCGATCAGCAGATCGGCGCGCAGGTCGCCTTCGCCGACGAGGTCGGTGCGGCCGAGACCGGCAGCGGCGCGGGCGGCGCGGAGCCGCCCGCGGCGGAGACGAGCGCGGGCGGCGTGCAGGCCGCCGCGGCGATCGCCGTGGCGCTGTCGACCGTGGTCTCCGAGGTCGTGGTCACCGTCGACGCCCTCGCGGCGGGCGGCACCGCGACCCTTCAGACGGAGGCGAACACGGATGCCGCGGCCACCGCCGACGGATCGGCGACGCAGCCCGCGGGCGGCACCGCGACGATCGGCGCGGCGGTCGCGATCACCCTCTCCGACGTGCGCAATCACGCGATCGTCCCGTCCGTCCTCACCATCAGCGCACGCGACCTGGTCGTCCGCGCGCAGACCGCCGTCGACGGTGACGACCACACCGCCACGATCGGCGCGAGCGCCACCTCCGGGGCCGGTGGCGGCGACGTGTCGGTCGCCGGATCGTTCGCGCTCGCCGTCGTCGATCACCAGACGCGTGCCGCGATCGAGGGCAGCGTGGTGCTGTCGGGCGGCGACGCCTGGGTGTCGGCCGCGAGCGATGTCGCGACCACCGTCAAGGCCCTGCCCGCCGGCGAAGGCGTCACCGAGGCGGGCGACCTCGGGTTCGGGGCATCCGTCGCGCTCAGCCTCATCACGCACCGCACCGTCGCCGAGATCGCCGACGAGGTCGCCGTCGACGGCGCCGACGACGTGACGGTGCAGGCGACCGTCGCCGACGTCGCGACGACCGAGGCGCGCATGGGCGCCGCGGGCGGCGGCGTCTCGATCGCCCCGGCGGTCGCAACGACCCTTTCGAATGTCACGGCGGCGACGCGCGTCGGCACCGGCTCGCTCGACCTCGCCGGCTCGCTGCACCTCGCGTCGGCGCTCGAGTCGAAGGTCGCGAGCACCGCCTCGGCTGCCACCGTGTCGGGCGGCGACGCCGCGATCGGACTGTCGCTGGGCCTCACGATCGCGAACCACGCCGCGACGAGCGACCTCGCCCGCGTCGTCGAGGCGGGCGAGGACATCGTGCTCCGCGCCTCCGCGATCTCGGCATCCACCGCCTCCGCCACCGCCTCCGCGGCCGGCGCGCCCGAGGAGGACACGAGCGCTCCCGACACCGACCCCGACAACACGGGCGTCAACGAACTCGTCAACCGCGAGCAGGACCACGCCGACGGACAGGCGGCGCAGAACGGGCTCGAGACGTCCGGCGGCGACGACCAGCGCGCCCCGCAGGCGGAGACGAGCCAGGGCGGAGTGAACGCGGCGGCGGCCGTCGGCGTGAGCCTGTCGAACCCGGTCGTCCGCGCTGGCGTCACCAGCGAGGTCGGCGAGCTCACCGCCGTCGGCACCGTCGCCTTCCTGACCGGCGCGAACACCGACTCCTCCTCGACGGGCAACGCCTCCGCGGTCGACGGCGGCACGGCCAACATCGGCGTCGGCGTCGGCATCACACTCCTGGAGGTCGTGAACACGGCGACCGTGCCGGCCCACCTCACGGTGCGCGCGCACGACCTGCTCGTGCAGGCCGACGTCGCGCCCGACGGCGACGACACGACGTCGACGATCGAGGCGGTCGGCTCGTCGGGCGCCGGAGGCGGCGACTTCGCCGGCGCCGGGTCGCTCGGCCTCGCCGTCGTCACCCACCTCACGCGTGCGGCGGTCGACGGCACGGTGGTGCTCGCGGGCGGCGACGCGGCCGTCATCGCCAGGAGCGATGTGGCCACGACGGCGAAGGCCCTGCCTCACGCCGAGGAGCAGGACCCGGCGTCGTCGCTGGGCCTGGGCATCGCCGTAGCCCTCGCCATCGTCACGCACGACACCGTCGCCGAACTCGCGGACGGCGTCGAGGTGTCGGGCGCGCGCAATCTCGTGCTCACGGCGGACGCGAAGGACATCACGACCGTCGAGGCGAAGATGGGCGCGCGCGGCGGCGTCGCGATCACGCCGTCGATCGGCATCGCCCTGTCGAACGTGTCGACGCTCGCGCGGCTCGGCGCCGGTGCGACGCAGCTGCTCACGGGCACCCTCGCCCTCACGTCGGCGCAGAAGGCCATCGCCGACACCGTCGCCGCAGCCGCGGCGCTCGATGCCGCCGACGCCGCCGTCGGGTTCGGGCTCGCTCTCACGTACGCGAACCACGCGTCGACGACAGAGCTCGCGCGCAGCGTCGAGGCCGGCGAGCACGTGCTGCTGCGCGCGTCCGACATCTCCGAGTCCAGCGCGCGCGCCGAGGCCTCCGCTGCCGGAGCCCCCGAGAATGCTGAGTCGAGCGATCCGGCGAATCCCGGCGGCCAGCCCGGTACCGGTGTCGACCAGCTCGCGAACGAGCAGCGGACCTTCGCCGACCAGCAGGCCGCTGAGAACGGCGGCCGGGGCTCAGGTGACACCGACAACCCGAAGGCCGAGACGAGCGAGGGCGGCGTCGCGGTGGCCGCTGCCATCGGCATCGTCGTCGCCGACGTGCACGCCGAGTCGCTCATCCTTCCCGGCGTCACGACGATCGCGGCCGGCGGTCAGCTGCGCGTGGAGTCCGCCGCGAACACCGACGCCCAGTCCGGCGCCGACGGCTCCTCGGTGTCGTTGGGCGGCGACGCGAACGTCGGTGCCGGCGTGGCGCTCACGCTCGCGACGACAGTGAACCGGTCGGTGATCCCCGCGACGCTGTCGGCCACCGCGGGCGATGTCGTGGTGTCGGCGACGGTCGCCGCCGACGGCGACGACGTCACCGGCACGTACGGCGCGAAGGCGGCTTCGGGCGCCGGCGGAGGAAACGTCTCGGTCGCCGGGTCGGTCGCCATCGCGATCATCACCACCGAGACGCTCGCGGCCGTGTACGGCACGCTCGCCCTCACCTCCAGCGACGTCGCGATCGTGGCCCGCAGCGCCGTCGACGGCGTCGTGAGCGCGCTTCCCCACAAGGAGGGCGACGAGGACGGTGACGGAGAGGTCGAGGGGCCGGGCGGAGAGGACTTCGTCGGCGGTGTCTCGACCGAAGGGGACTTCGGCCTCGGCGCAGCCTTCGTCCTCGTGCTCGACACACACGACACCAGCGCGCTCATCGGCGACGGCGTCGTCATCACCGACGCCGAGGACGTCGTCGTCTCCGCCGAGGCGACCGACACCCTCACCGCCGAGGCGAAGATGGGTGCGAAGGGCGGCGGGGTCGCCATCGCACCGGCGGTGTCGATCGTGCTGTCCAACGTCACCACGACCGCCCGCATCGGCACCGGCGCCCTCGAGGCGACCGGCGACGTGTGGCTGAGGGCCACGCAGACCGCGTCCGCGCTGAACGAGACGACCGCCGCGGCGATCGCCGGCAGCGACGCCGCGATCGGCATCTCGTTCGCGCTCACGATCCCGAACCACGACGTGCTCGCCGAGCTCGCGCGCACCGTCGACGCCGGCGGCTCGCTCACCCTGCAGGCCTACAGCCGATCGGCCTCGAGCGCGAAGGCGACGGCCTCCGCCGCCGGTGCCCCCGAGAACGAGGCCGACAGCGGATCGTCCGACCCCGGCAACCAGGGCGGCGCGGCCGGCACGGGCGTCGACCAGTTCGCCGCGCAGCAGCGCGACTACGCCGACCAGCGATCGGCGGCCTCCGGCGGTACGGGATCAGGCGACGCCGAGACGCCGGACGCGAAGACCAGCGCCGGACCGGTGGCGGTGGCCGCGGCCGTCGGCATCATCGTCGCCACCATCGCGCCCGTCGCCCGCATCACCGAAGACGTGACGGAGCTGACGGCGGGCGGCGTCGTGCGCATCCTCTCCTCGCACAACACCGATGTCGCGACCGCCGGCGACGGCTCGGCCGTGTCGGATGGCGCGTCGGCCACGATCGGCGCCGGCGTGGCGATCAGCTGGGTCGACGTCGTGAACCACGCGATCGTGCCGGACTGGCTGACGATCACCGCCGGCGGACTCGTGGTGGGGGCCACGACCACGGCCGACGACGACGGCGACCGTACGTCGACGATCTCGGCGGATGCCGCGTCCGGCGCGGGCGGCGGGAAGATCTCGGTCGCCGGCTCGGTCGCGATCGCGCAGGTGAACGCCGACACGCTCGCCGGCGTCTACGGCGACGTCGCCCTCATCGGCGCTGACGCCGACGTCATCGTGCTGGCGCTCGACGCGCTGCGCACGTCGGCGAAGGCGCTGCCGACGGGCGACGGCGTGATGTCGACCGGCAACGTCGGGGTCGGCGCCTCGTTCGCCCTCGCCCTCGTCTTCAGCGAGACGCATGCGCTCATCGCCGACGACGTCGCGGTGACGGGCGCGAACGACTTCACCGTGGCCGCGGGTTCGGAGAGCCGCACGGTGACCGAGGCCAAGATGGGGGCGAAGGGCGGCGGCGTCACCGTCACCCCGGCGATCGGCATCACGGTCTCGGAGATCTCGACGACCGCCGTCATCGGCACCCTGCCGGATGCGCTCGAGGCGACAGGCGATGTCTTCGCGATCGTCGAGCACGCCACGAGCGCGAGCACGACCACCGACGCGGAGGCGGGCGAGGCGGCCACGGCGGTCGGGGTCTCGCTCGCACTGAACTTCGCCTTCGACGTCGCGTTCGCGGAGACCCGGCGCGATGTCGTCGCGGGCGGTTCCGCAGTCTTCAGCGTGACCGGCTCCGCGCTGGCCGGAGCGACGGCGAAGGCGTCCACGAGCGGCGCACCGGCGCAGAACGACGAGGGCGGCTCCGGCGCCGGCGGGGTCGACGGCCAGATCGCGCAGCAGCGCTCGTACGCCGACCAGCAGACGACGCAGAGTCGTGGATCGGGCATGCAGTCGGGCGCCTCGCCGTCGGCGTCGACGAGCGGCGGCAGCGTCTCCGTCGCCGCGGCCATCGCCCTCTCGATCGCCGACGCGAGCTTCACGGCCCACCTCCCCGACGGGCTCTCCATCGAGGCGGACGGCCACGTCTGGTTCCTCTCGCGCGCGCAGGTCGACTCCAAGGTCGAGGCGGACGCTTCGGCGACTGCGGTGAGCTCGGGCGGATCGGGTGGATCCGGCTCGTCCAGCACCGCGATCGGCGCAGCGGTCGCGCTCAACCTCGCGTGGGTCGAGAACCGTGCATGGCTCGGCGAGGAGACGGCGATCGACGCGAACGGGTTCGCCGTCTCGGCCACGATGACGCCGCTCCCGAACGATGCGAAGCACGACTTCGCCGCCGTCGCGAAGTCGGGCGCGGGCTCCACCTCGGGCACGGGCGTGGCCGGCGCGCTCGGCCTGAACATCGTGACGGATAACACCGAGGCGTGGATCCCGTCGAGCGCCGTCGTGACGTTCGGCGACGGCGATGTCACCGTCGCCGCTGAGAACTTCCGGACCGACACCGCCCGCGCGGTGAGCGACGCGAAGGCCGGCGGCGGCAGTGTGGGCGTCGGCGCCTCGGTCGCGCTCAACGTCTTGGCGACCGACGTCACGCGCGCCGAGATCCACGACGGCGCCGACATCACGGGCGGCGCGAGCGTCACGGTCCGCGCCGACCACACCGACGCGGTCGTGAACGAGGTCAAGGCGGGATCGGCGACGACCGGCGGCGGGGCCGCGGTCGCGCCGGCGGTGGGCATCGACGTCGTGCGTCCCGAGGTGCTCGCGCGCATCGGAACCGCGGGCCCGCGGGCGTTCACCGCGACCGGTCAAGTGCTGGTCCGCGCGACGTCGACCACCACTGTGCAGGCGAACGGCGACGCCGAGGCCGCGGGGAGCGGAACCGCGGTCGGCGCGATCATCGTCATCAACGTCGTCGACGTGGCCGTGAACGCCCAGGTATTCCAGGATGTGACCGCGGGGTCCCTCTGGCTCGTGTCGAGTGCGAACGTCACCTCGTCGGCCGTCAGCGCCGCGAGCGCATCCGGCGCCAAGAAGCCCGCGGCGGGCGAGGCGCAGGACGCCGATCAGCAGGCCCAGCAGGAGGTGGACGGCAACCAGGCGACGTCGGGGCTCGGCGTGAACCTGCCGAGCTCGCAGGGCGCGGTCGGGCAGGGGAACAGCACCGCGGGCAGCCAGTCCGGCAAGTCGAGCGACGGCGTGGGAGTGGGTGCCGCCGTCTCGGTCAACTGGGTCACGGTGCAGAGCCGCTCGCTCGTGCCGGAGGACCGCACCGTCCGCGTCGGCGGCATGTTCGCGCTGCTGTCGTCGGCACACCTCGACGCGCGGGCGCATGCCACCGGGAAGGCGTTCCCGAGCGGCACCACCGCGGTCGGCGCCGGCGTGTCGCTCAACGTCGCGACCGTCGACGATCTCGCTTCGCTGGGCGCGGGCGCCGATGTCGTCGCGGGTGCGATGGCGCTCACCGCGCGGACGCCGGAGGGTGAGCAGAACGACTTCGAAGCGCGGTCGGTCGCCGTCGCGGCGCCCGACCCGACGAGCGGGTCGGGCGGCGGGTCGGGTGGGGCGGCGGTCGCCGGCTCCGTCGCGGTGCAGGTGCTGCAGCTGCGCAACGAGGCGGTGATCGGCGCAGGCTCGACACTGCGGGTCTCGGGCGACCTCACGCTCCACGCGACCAACCCGATGGGCATGCAGGCCATGGCCGTCTCGGCGGCGGCATCGATGTCGGGCAGCGGCGTCGGTGCCGGCATCGTCGTGCAGTTCGTGGATGCCGACACGCTTGCCCACATCGACTCGTCGGCCGCGCGATCCACCGTCATCGACGCGGACGGCGCGATCATCGGCCTCGCGGACGCCCATCTCTCGCCGCTCGCGGCACCCGATCTCGGCATCGATTTCGTCGACATCCCCGACATCACGGGCGTGGCGCTGGGCGCGGCGCTGGGCGGCGGCGACGCCGGGGTCGGCGGCTCGGTCATCGTCAACGTGACCGACCGCACCACCGGTTCGTGGATCGGCGACGGCGCCCAGGTCAACCAGACCATCGGCGCGACCGACGAGAACCAGCACCTCTCCTTCGCGGCGAGCGACCAGACTCGATTCGTCGACCTCGCCGGCGCCCTGGGTCTCACCACCGGCAGCGCAGGCGTCGGATTCGCGCTCATCGTCGGGGTGCACAACAAGGACGTGCGCGCGAGCATCGGCGAGGGCGTCTCCGCGCGCCTGGGCGGTTCGGTGTGGCTGGACGCGCAGGCGGGCGGCAGCTGGACCGAGGTCGTCGCCGGCGCCGCCGCCGCCAGCAGCGCCGGCATCGCCGGATCGTTCCTCGTCCTCGTCGTGAACAAGGGCGCCGGCGATCCGGGCACGCGCGCACGCATCGAGAGCTCGACGCAGAACCCCACCGAGGTGCTCGCCGACGGCGGCATCACGATCACGGCGGCCGACCCGGTGAGCGCGTCGACCCTCTTCGCGGGCGCCGTGGGCGTCTCCTCGGGCACGGCGGGCATCGGCGTGGCCACGGTCGTCTTCGTGCGCGACGCCATCGTCGAAGCGGCAGCCGGCGATGCGGCGTGGCTGCGCGCGGCCGGGGGACTCGGCCTCGTTCTCACGGCCGATCAGAGCCAGGACATCTGGATGGTCGCGGTGGCGGGCGGGGGAGCCGGCACGGCGGGTGTCGCGGGCGCCATCACCACCGGGGTCTACGACCACCAGACGCGCGCGACGCTCGGCCGCGGGGCGACGCTCGACGGCACCTCGGCCGACGGCGAGGCGGGCGCGCGACTGCGTGCGACCGACCACACCGTCCTCCGCGGCATAGCCGGGCAGGCGGCGGTGGGCGGCACCGCGGGCGTGGGCATCGGCTCGGACGTGCAGGTGATGGACAAGCACACCGAGGCGTCGATGGCACCGCAGGTGCTGGTCACCGTGCCGGGCGACGTCACGATCGACGCCGCATCGAGCGAGGACGTCACGAGCGTCTCGGCGGGCGCCGCGGTCGGCGGCTCGGCGGGAGTCTCCGTGAACGCGGCGGTTCCCGTGTACGACGTCACGACCCTCGCCTTCGTCGGCGAGGAGTGCGCCGCCTCGGTCGCGAGCGAGGCGAGCTGCGCGCCGTCGCGGAGCATCGTCATCGCGGGGGGCAGCGTGCGCATCACCGCGAACGAGGTGCTCACGATGGACCTCATCGCCGGCACCATCGCGATCGGCGGTGCGGCGGGTGTCGGCGTCGGAGCCGCGGTGCCGGTGCTGAAGAAGACGACCCGCGCGTTCATCGGCGACCTCTCGATCGTCACGGCGCTCGCCCTCACGGACGGCGTGCTCGGCACGCTCGGCGGCTTCGACATCTCGTACATCGACACGCGCTTCGACCCGCACTTCGCGCTCGATGCCGACGGCTACACCATCGACCTCGGCTACGCCCACGGCATCCAGGACGGCGAGGTGGTGACCTACTTCTCGGGCGGCGGCCAGGCGCTGGTGGGTCTCGGCCGCATGGTCGAGGGCGACTGGTCGGACGGCAACGGCATCGAGTTCTACGCGATCGTCGACCCGAGCGCGCCCACGAAGATCCGGCTCGCGCTCACCCAGGGCGGCGCGCCGCTGGCGCTCTCCCTCCCCGCGCGACCTGGCCGATCGCACCGGATCGTCGCCGTCGACGAGGCGAGCGTGCCCGCGGCGCTGCAGCCGTACTTCATTCCGGGCGACGTGAGCGGAAGCACCATCACCCTGCCGTACGACCTCGCGGCGGCCGATGGCGAGGTCGTCATCTACACCGCGAACGGAGGCGCGGCGATCGGCGGCCTCGTCGACGGCGAGTCGTACTACGTCGTCGGCCGGTCGGGCGACAGCCTCCAGCTCGCGCACACGCAGGGCGGCCCGGCGATCGCGCTGGACGCGAGCCAGGCGAGCGGACGCGCTCACAGCCTCGTGCGCCAGGACACGCAGCCTCCCGGCAACCCGGCCCTCGCCACCGGCATCCGCGTGCTCACGCCGCGCATGGGCGCGATCCGCGGCGTCGCCGTCATCGCGAACAACAGCGACGAGATCCTGGCGGTCGGCGGCGCCGGCGCGGTCGGCGGCTCGGCGGGCGTCGGCGTTGCGGGCAACGTCAACATCGCCACCGTCGACACCGACGCCTTCATCGGTCGACTGGCCCGTATCAACGACGTCGATGACGACGAGGCGTCGCCGTTCCAGTCGGTGGCGGTGCAGGCGGGCGGTGCGTTCCGTCAGCTCATGGTCTCGGCCGCTCTCGGCGCCGGCACGGTGGGCGTCGGCGTGAGCGCCGCGGTCGACGTCGTCACCCTCGATCAGGACGCCCAGATCCGCGCCGGTGCGACGGTGCGCGCGCGCAACGACGTGGTCGTCGCCGCCACCGGCAGCGAAGACGTCACCGCCGCCTCCGCTGCGCTCGGCGGAGGCTTCGTGGGCGTCGCCGCCGCCGTGACCGTCGCGATCGTGAAGGCGCACACGCACGCGCTCGTGGCGGGCGGCGCGACGATCGACGCCGACAACAACGTGGTCGTCTCGGCGATCGATGACAGCACGTACACCACGGTCACCGGCGGCATCGGCGTCGGCTTCGTCGGCGTCGGCGTCGGTGTCGCCGTCGTCACGACGACCAAGAGCACGGACGCCCGCATCGGCGCCGGCGCGACGGTCGACGCCCGGGCGCTGCGCGGAGCGTTCGGATCCATCGCCGGCGACGACTATCTCGGTAAGGGTGTGCTCGGGCTCGCGGTGACGGCGCAGTCCTCGCAGGAGCTGTTCGGGCTCGTGATCGGCGCGGGCGGAGGATTCGTCGGCGCCGCCGGCGGTGTCGGCGTGACCCTCCTGGATGTCACGACGAACGCCTCGATCGACAGCACGTCGGCAGCGCGCACGCGCATCAATCCCGATGCGGCGGGCGCGGGTGCCTGGCAGAGCGTGCTGGTCGCCGCGCACGACACCACCGACACGCTCACGATCGCAGCCGCCCTCGCGGTGGGCGCGGTGGCGGTGTCTGGTGCGGTCGACATCGGCGTCGCCGACATCGCCGTCACCACGTCGATCGGCGACTTCGCGCAGGTGCGGGCAGCTCACTCGCTCACGATGCGATCCACCTCCGTGCGCGAGATCCAGACGTTCGTCGCGAACCTGGCCGGCGGCGCCGTCGGCGTCGGAGCGTCTGTCTCGGTGTGGACGGTCGGCGGAACGCCGAGCGGCTCGTACGACGACGGCGGCGACAACGGTCCGCGCGATGCCCTCAGCTCCTCGGGCGGCAGCCCGCAGCAGCAGGCTGACACGGCCGTCGCGGGCAACGGCGACAGCGGCAACAGCCTGGGCGGCTTCCGCGACATCCTCAGCGACGCCGAGGATGAGGAGGGCGCGTCGCAGAACGTCGCCGCCATGCACCGGCAGAACGGCGTCGCCGCAGCCAACAGCGCGGTGCAGTCGGCGCAGACCGGCGACTCGCTCGTCGCCGATTCGTTCGCCGAGGCCCCGATGCGGGGGACGTCGAGCCGGATCGGCGCCGATGCGTTCGTGCAGACGGGTCGCGGCATCGCCGTGCTCGCCGACGCGGACGACACGTACTTCGGCCTGGCCGGATCGGCGTCCGCCGGCATCGCGGCCATCGGGGTCGCCGTGCTCGTCGCCACGCTGCGCCCGACGATCGAGGCGGGCGTGGCGACCGGCACCGTGCTTCGCTCGGGCGGTGACATCACGGTGCGCTCCCGGTACACGGAGGACACGTACGGGCTCGCGTTCGCCGGTCAGGTGGGCGCCGTCGGTCTCGGCGGTCAGATCGTGGTCATCTCCAGCGTGGTCGACCAGGAGGCCCACATCGACGACGGCGCCTCGATCCCGGCCGCGTACGGCACGGTCGCCGTGGAGGCGATCGCCGATCGCGCGCTGGAGGCGCACACCATCGGCCTCCAGATCGCCGGCGTCGCCGTCGGCGGCTCGGTGGCGATCGTCGACCTCTCCGCTGACGGCGAGACGAGCGACACCATCGCCCGCGTCGGGATCGTCCAGATCGGGTCCGAGAGCCCGGTCGGGGGCGTGCGGGTGCTCGCCGACTCCGACATCCGGATCGACGCCTCGGCGCTCGCGCTGTCGGTCGGCGTCGCATTCTCGGCGACGGGAGCCGGCGCCGACATCGAGATCCCCGGCCGCACCGCGGCGACCTTCGCCGGATCGGCGGTCTCGTTCGGAACGGTGAGCGTGCGGGCCGTCGGCCGGAACGCCGTGAGCACGCTCATCGCCGCAGTGCAGGGCAGCGGCGTGGCCACGATCGGCGCCTTCATCACCGAGGCCGTCATCAGCCGAGACACTGTCGCGTCGACAGCCGCGGGCAGCGTCATCCGGGCGGCGGGTGCGGTGACCGTCGCCGCCGATTCGCGGAACCACGCGGACGCGTCGATCGCCTCGGGCTCGTTCTCGGGCTTCCTCGGCGCCGCCGTCCAGGTGCAGAGCGCCACCGTCTCCGGCCTGACCGAGGCGCTGCTGCGCTCGACCGTCGAGCAGTCGGGGTCCGTCGCGGTGACAGCGGTCGGCGAGAACCGCGCGATCGCGAACGGCGTGCTCCTCGCCCTCGGCGCCGCGACGATCTCCGGGGCGCTCGTCACCGCGCTCGTCACCGAGGACGCCGCGATCCGCGCGTCCGCCTCCGGGCCGTACATCCACAGCCTCGGCGTCGTCGCGGTCACGGCGACGGTCGCGACAGACGGCGGCAGCGGAGGCCTCGCGGGCGGCAACCTCGCCAAGGCGTTCCTCACCGCCGTGAGCGGCGCCCTCTTCAGCGGCTCGGCGTACGGCGCCCGCGCCGAGCTCCGCGGCGCCACCACGGCGACGCTCGACAGCATCGTGTACTCCTCGAACGGGGTCGACGTCGTCGCCACCGCGACGAACACCGCCGACGCCGACACCTTCTCCGCCGCGCTGGGCCTGTTCACCGTCGAGCTCCTGGTCGCCGAGGCCACCGTCCTCACGAGTGCGGCGACGCGCGCCCGCGTGCTGCAGAACGTGTACGCGAGCGGAATGAGCGCGGTGCGCTCGACCGCGGCGAACACCGCGACCGTCGACACCGATACGGCGGCGATCTCGCTCGCGGGCGGAGCGGCGACGCTGCCGGGCGCCCGCATCGCGGCCCCCACCGAGGCACTGTTCGCCGGAGGGCTGGAGGGCCGGGGTCTCACCGTCGACGCATCCGCCACCAACCGCGCGACCGTGGTGCTGAACATGCTGATGGTGGGGATCCTCGGCAGCGTCAGCCTCTCGGGCGAGTCGTACGCTGAAGTCACCGCCGCAGCCGGGACGCTTGCCGAGATCGCCTCGGGCGGACGTCCGGTGCATGCGCGCGGCGGTGCGGTCGCCGTGACGGCGTGGTCGCTGAACGCCGCGAAGCTCGACGTCTCGCGCGGCGGCGGTGGCGGCCTGGATCTCTCGATCGTCGCGCCGCGCAGCACCGTCGCCGCAGCCACGATCGCGCGGGTCGGCGGTGCCGATTACACTTCGTCGTCGTTCGCGGTCTCGGCATCGTCGCAGAACTCCGCGGCGACGACCCTCACCCTCACCTCCATCTCGGCGATCGGCGGCAACGGCGTCTCGTCGACCGCACTCGTCCTCGACAGCGCGACGACGAGCGCGACCGTCGCCGCGGGGGCACGACTCGTGGCGACAGGGGCCGTCTCGGCCGAGGCGACCCAGCGGGCGGGAACCTCGGTGTCGGCCGCCATGAACGGCACGGCCGTCGGCCTGGTCGCGAGCATCTCGCTCTTCGGCGTCATCGCGACCCAGTCCGCCGGAGCGCTGGCGGCGTTCGACGGCTCGATCTACGGCTCGGCGAGCCTGCGGGTGCAGGCGACCGCCACGGGAGCCGTGAGCGCGACGATGCGGGCCGCGTCGGGCGGCACGATCGACGTCACCACGGCCTCTGCGACCGCGGCGATCGGTTCGGCCGCGTCGACGGTCGCGCGCTACGGCGCGGGCGTGCTCGTCGTGAACGGCACCGTGAGCATCGGCGCGGCGCAGACGACGACGGCGAACGCCACCACCGACAGCAACGGCGGCGGGGCGGTCAGCTTCCGTGACAGCACCGCGACGGCGACGATCGATGCGGCCTCGCAGGCGTCGACCGCGGCGCGACAGACCTTCGGCACCGGCACCTCGGTGCGCGCGACCGCGAACCGCACCGTCGAGGCGTTCGGCGGCCAGGTCGGCGTCTCGCTCGGCGGCGGATCCTCGCTCGTCGCCCTCGCGCGCATCGGGACGCCGGCACGCACGGACGCGCTCATCCTGCCTGGTGCGGTGATCCACGCTCCCGACGCCGCCGTCCTCGTCGAGGCGGTCGCCACCAACACCGCCGACTCCGGCGCCGGGGCGGTCGGCGTGGGCATCATCGTCAACGTCGGAAACTCCGATCCGCGGGCCGAGGTGCTCACCGCGACCCGCGCGCAGATGGCCGCGGCGATTCCGCTCGCGGCGAGCCTGCGGGTCGAGGCGCGCTCAGCCGACATCGCTCGCGCGTCGCTCGAGAGCCGCAGCGGGGGCCTGATCGAAGTCGGCGACGGCGTGGCCGTGGCCGGCGTCGACACCGACGTGACGACGGATGTCGGCGGGGGAGCGAACGCCCCGATCATCGTGCGCGGCGACGTCGCCCTCGTCGTGGACTCGCAGCCGCGTGCGGTGAGCGATACCCAGTCGAGCTCGGGCGGCGGCGTCCGCGTGGCGCACAACGCCGCCACGGCGACCAACCGCACCACGGTCGTGCTCGACATCGCCGACGGAACCCCGCTGGCCGCGGGCGGCACGATCACGCTCACGGCGCGCCAGAACACGGTCGAGCAGCCGGGCCCGTCCGGCCTGTCGTTCGACGCGGTGGAGGGCGTCGACACCGCGACGGAGCAGATCGTCCTCTCGGGACACGGCCTCGCTGATCTGGCGCTGATCACCTACGACGCCGAGGGGCAGACGCCGGTCGGCGGGCTCAACCCCGGTGACTCGTACCGCGTGATCGTCATCGACCCGAACCGCATCGAGCTCGGCGCGCTCCTCTCGGGCGGCCGCGCGACGGGAGCGGACGACACCCTCTGGTTCGGCTGGTACGTGAACATCGGCGGGTTCTTCGAGCTCTCCCAGCCCCGCGAGCACGGTCTGCGCGACGGTCAGCGCATCATCTACAACGCACCGGCCGGAACCGTTCCGGGCCTCGTCTCCGGCAAGGCCTACACGGTGCGGATCGTCGACGAGTTCCGGGTGCAGCTCATCGACGCCGACACGCCGGCGACCCCGGTGACGTTCCCGAGCTCGTCGGTCAGCGGCGACGGCCTGCGAATCCTCGCCGCCAACGGGTACGCCGTCGGCGCCGCGCTGGAGTACGTCGCCCCACAGCCCGCCGCCCGGTTCGCCGGCGCGTTCGTCGAGGCGCGTCAGTGGACCGCCGACGATCCCGCGAACGACCGCGAGGCGGGCCAGCTCATGGTCGTCGACGGCAACATCCAGTACTTCGGCGCCGGTGACGACTCGATCGCGATCCGCGACCACGGGCTCGTGACCGGCCGCGAGGTCTGGTACCAGGCCACCTCCTCGGTCATCGGCGGCCTGACGAACGAGCGCTCGTACTGGGTCATCGCGGTGGACGGCGACCGGATCCGCCTCGCCGACACCTATTGCGAGGCCGTCGGATTCGCCGGCGACAGCACCTGCTTCGAGACGGTGCAGACGGGCGTCGACGAAGAGGGCGACCCGGTCTTCGAAGACATCCCGATCGACGTGAAGGCGCTCGTCCTCGCCGCCCAGCACGGCTCCGACACCGTCCACACGCTCTACGACCCGGCGGCGAAGCCGGTGCTCGGCCTGCGCAACGGTCAGCGCTACTACGTCGTCGCCCGCGACGGCGCCGGGTTCAGCGTCTCCGCGACGCCGGGAGGTGCGCCGATCGTGCTCGGCCCGGGCGGCGGCACGAGCACGTTCCGCCCCGCGGTCGTCGACCTCGGCAACGCCTCGATCGCACTCGGGGATCGTCAGCGCCTCACGATCGACCTCACGACCGACGGCACCGGCACGCAGCAGTTCGTCCCCGGCAGCGTCGAGCTCGGGCTCGCGGGCGGCGGCGAGTACACCGAATCGTTCGTCGACGGCGGCGGCGGCGGGTTCATCTCGACCGGCGAGACCGAGCCCAGCACCACCGTCTCCGCCGACGTCGACATCATCGTCGGCGACAGCGCGAAGCTCACGGCGGGGCGCGACGTCGACGTGCTCGTCTCGTCGCACGTCGCCGGCAACGCCGAGGCGCGCTCGCGGTCGGGCGGCGCCATCGACATCAGCGCGTCGAGGGCGCGCGTCGACGCGCAGGCCACGACCGACATCGTCTTCGGCGGCGGCAGTCAGGTCACCGCGGGCGGCTCGGTCAACGTCCTCTCGCTCACCCGCGCGAGCGGCAAGGGCAAGTCCGACACGAAGGCCGGCGGCTTCGGCACCGGCGTGAGCGCCTGGGTGCGCCTGTCGCTGGTCGCCCTGTCGGCGGTGACTCTGAACGGCCGCATCACGGCAGGCGACGACATCCGCGTGAACAACCAGTCCGCATTCTTCGCGGACGCATGGATGAACGCCAACAGCGCGTCCGTGGGCGGTGCCGCCTCGGGCGGCGAGTGCGACATCCAGGTGAACGACGGCCGCAACACCGGGTGCCACACCTACGGCCGTTCGGCGAACGTCATCAACGTCGGCGGAAGCGCGTGGCTCGAGGGCGACGACGTCTCGCTGCGCGCGGCGCTGGCCGGCAGCAGCATGCGCGACGAGGGCTACTCGCGCGGTGAGGGCGTCGGCCAGGACGCCGATGCGCGGGGTCAGGTGCGCGTCGACTCGGCGAGCATCATCGAGATCTTCAGCGGCGCGAAGGTCATCGGCCGCCAGAGCGTCACCATCACGGCCGACCAGGGCGGCGAGGGAACCGTCGACCTGCGGGCGCACGCGCGGGCGAGCTGCGGCTGCCTCGGCGGCGACACCGACGCGGACTCCCGGGTGACGTTCAACGGGGACTCGCGGATCACCGCGCACCGTTTCGCCATGGTGAAGACGGCGTCCCTGCTCGTGCAGGCGCTGCAGACCGCCGTGACCGTCAACGCGACGTCGTCCCGCTCGGGCGCGGCGTTCGACGGCGGCAGTGAGAGCTCGCCGGAGAGCGCGTCCACGAGCAGGACGATCCAGTGGAGCGCCGACGTCATCCTGCACGCGCCCACTCCGCTCCTGGTCGTCGACAAGGACGGCCGCGTCGTCGAGCTGCACGGGCTCTCCGCGTCGGCCAACGGCTCGCCGCTCACGGTGGGCTCCGTCGTCGCGTCGGGTGCCGTCATCGAAGTGGCGCCGATCGAGAACAACGGCGGCGGCGAGGCTCGCTTCGTCGCCAACCACGGCTCGCATCCCGCGATCGTCCAGCGGGTGGTCTACGACGGCGCCGCGCACGACGGCACGTGGCGCGTCCAGAGCACCTTCGACTCCGTCACGATCCACAACTTCTCAGACCGCGAGCTGCACCTCGACCGGATCTCGGTGGTGAACCTCGACGCGAATCCGGCCGCGACCGTCGACATCGTCTCGCCCGACAGCGAGGGCTTCCGGTTCCGGATCGCGAAGCCGATCTTCGTGCCGACGCTGGTCGACGTCGCCAACCTCGGCACGCCGGGAGACCGCGACCTCGTGCTCGAGGGTCTCATCGACAACCCCATCGGCACGACGATCATCGTCAACGACGAGGGCGACATCCTCGCGGCCGACACCGGCGCGATCCGCATCAACATCGCCCGCCTGGACGCACCGCGGGGCACGATCGGGCGCTTCACCGGCAGCGGCGAGTTCCTCGCACGTGAGCAGATCGACATCACGCTCATCCAGTCCGACTATCTCGTCGACGAGGTCGACCCGACGCGCCTGGTCTCGCTGATCGCCGACGCGGCCGAGGATGTCGTCCTCGACATCACCTACATCGCGCGGATGACACCCGACTCGCCCTACATCGCGACTGCTTTCGCGCCGCAGCTCGGGCCGATCCACGCGGGACGCGACGTCGACATCGTGGTGCACGACTCGCTCACCGGCGCCGACGCCGCGGCCTTCAGCGCCTTCAGCATCCGCGTGACGGCGCAGGATCCGGGCGCGGCCGACGGCGACTTCGAGGTCTACTACTATCCGGATCAGGCGTGGCCCGGCTTCTCGGATCCCGTCCTCATCGCGTGGGGAACGGCGAACGTCCTCGTCGACTCGGCCTATGCGTTCAGTCTCGCGGCGGGTGACGACATCCGCGTCGTGCACACAGACGTCGCCACGACGATCTCGCTCCTCGCCTTCACCGACGTCGATGCGACGCTCGTCGCGATGCGCGACTGGACGGTGCCGTACTCGACGACCGACGGCGACGGCGAGATCACGATGCTCACGAACGGCCTGCTGCGGGTCGTGGAGACGGTCGGCGATCTGCGGGTCGGCACCATCACGTCCACCGAGGACGACGTCAACCTGTGGGCCATCGATTCGTGGGCGTCGATCCTGGATGACGGAACGATCGACGACGGCTCGGCCCGTGTCGTCGGGGATGTGGTCCAGCTCGTCGCGGGCGCGGGGACCGGCCGCGTCGGAGGTGCGGAGGTGGCGGAGCCGCAGGTCCGCGACTTCCTCGAGATCGACGCACGGACCCACATCACCTCGTTCGCTGGCGGCGACACCCTGCTCGACCAGGTGGCCGACACGCTGTCGGTCGACTACATCCAGTCCACCGCCGGCGACGTCGCCGTCCGCACCCGCAGCGGGTCCATCCTCGCGGCGCCCATCGACGGGCGTGTCATCGCCGACGGCGGCCTCGGCGAGGGCTCGATCGACCTCATCGCGATCGGCGGCCGCATCGGCACCGACAGCGCCGACCGCTCCGGCGACCTCGTCATCGACACCGGGCGCTACGGACGCCTGTACGCGGTGAGCGACACGGTGCCGGACCCCGCGCCGGCGCCCGAGCCGCTGCCGGGCGAGGAACCGCCGATCGTGCCCGCGCCGGCGCTGCCCGGTATCGGCGGCATCTTCCTCACGGAGGCGATCGGCGACGTGGTCGTGCTGCGCGCCGAGACCGACGACGGCGACATCCGCATCACCGCGCCGTTCGTCGCCAGCCAGGAGCCGGCGAGCCTGTTCGTCGCGACCGCCGGCGAGACGATCGACGGATCGCAGTCGGTCACCGAGGGGCGCGTCGTCGCGACCGGCGACATCACCCTCCTGGTCGGCCAGGACGTCTTCGCGCCGGCAGGCACGCTCATCCAGGGCGACACCGTGACCATCCGCGCATCGTTCGGCAAGCAGACCCCGGCGGACGGAGGGTCGTGGCTGTACTTCGGCGGGACGATCGCCGCGCTGCCGATCGCCATCTTCGGCGGCCTCGCCGACGACCGCTTCGTCTTCGACGGCACCCTCCTCGTCGGCCACACCCTGGTGTACGGCGGCATCGAGGAGAACGGCGCGCTGCCGACCGGCGACGACACGTTCGACGTCTTCCGGCTCCAGACGATGACCGGCACGCATCTCATGCCCGGCACGCCGGTCGACCCGACGGTGCCGGTCGTCATGCCGGACCCGGTCGAATGGTTCGCCGGGCGCGCCGTGCGTCATTCGCTCGTGCTGCACGGCTTCGACGGCGACGACGACGTCACGGTGCAGACCTGGGGCGGTGCCGACACCGATCCCCTCGGCCACGACTATCAGATCATCGTGCGGGGCGGGGGAGTGCCCGGATTCGACACCCTCACCGTCGAGGGCACCGATGCGGCCGACACGTTCCTCTTCCGCGCGCTCGCTGCTGTCGCCGGACACCCGGATGCCTCGCGCCCGGCCTTCGTCGCCGCGGTGAACGTCGCGGCGGGCACGGCCGAGCGCATCGTCTACGACCGCGGCCTCGCGCGCCTGACCGTGGTCGGCGCCGACGGTGACGACACCTTCGCGTTCGACGACACCAGCACCGCGACGACGGTGCACGGCGGTGCGGGCGCCGACAGGTTCGTGGTCGGGCAGTTCCACCCCGCGCCCGCCGTCGAGCCCGCCGTGCAGCCCGGCGACGCCTTCGCGACGGTCGAGACCGAGTTCGGCTGGCTGAGCCCGGGAGCCTCCTTCGCCCTCGTCCTCTACGGTCACGCGGGCGACGACGTCTTCGAGGTCAACCGGCACCGTGCCGAACTGCGCGTCGAGGGCACCATCGGCAGCGACCTGTACGACGTGCGCGCGGTGCGCGCCGCGGACGGCGAGTACCTGCCCACTGGCCGCCTCTGGCTCGAAGGCACCGCGAACACCGCGGGGGCGCCCGGCAAGGAGACGCTGATCGTGCGCACCGGCGGCGCGGCAGGCGACATCGCCGTCGGATACCTTGCGCAGGAGGTCTTCGTCAGCGGCGCGGGCCTGCACGTGCTGACGCGGCTCATGGACGGCGCGACGGTGCTCGTGCAGCCCCTGGCCCCGTCGGCTCCGATCACGCTCCCGGCCGACGCGCTGCCATCGCCGTGGGGCGTGCTCACCGTGCCGATCCCCGAGCCCGCCGCCCCCGGTTCCGGCCTCGTGATCATCACGGAGTCCGACGGCAGCACCCGCCTGATCACCGGCAAGCAGATCGTCGACAGCTACACGATCCGGCTGGCCCAGGCCGCCACGGAGACGGTCTACATCGCGATCTCGGGCGCCTACGCCGGCGGCCTGCTCTACGGCGAGGTCTCGATCGACGGCGGCCTGACCTTCTCCGACGGAGCGGTCCTGGTGATCCAGCCCGGCCAGGTCGGGCCGTTCACCATCGTGGTGCGCCTCATCGTGACGACCGCGCCGCACGGCGTCGAACTCTTCGCCTTCGTGCCCACCGCCGAGCCCGGCCCCGGCATGATCGTGCAGACGATGAGCCATCTCGTCTCGAGCGCCGATCCGCGCTTCGACACGGCGGAGGCCTCGAACGTCTACATCAACCTGCCGCCGCCCCTCGCACCTGACAACGGCCCCGACCCGGATCCCGACGGCGGCGACGGAGACGGCGGCGCCGGTGACGGGGACGGCGGCGCGGGCGACGGCGACGGCACGCGCGGCGCAGCCGCCGGCGCCGGTGATGGCCTGGCTGCGACCGGCGGTCCGAACGTGGTTCTGGGGCTGGGCCTGGGCCTCGCGGCCCTGCTCCTCGGGGCGGTGCTCCTCCTGGCGCGCCGGCGCCGGGCCTGACGGCGCGCCGGCGCCGCGACGGCGGTTGGGGTGTCAGGAAGGGTGGCTACGGTCACCGGGTTGCCGCGTGTTGCGCCACCTGAGCAGTGGGGCCGGTGGTTCGCGTGCCACGAAGGGTGGCTGCGGTCGCCGGGTTGCCGCGTGTTGTGCCACCTGAGCGGTGGCGCCCCGTCTCCGCCCGACGCGCCTCGCCCCCGCGCCCGCCGCGCCTGACCCCCACGCGCGGCCGTACGCTGGTGCCATGCCGCTGACCGGAGAGTACAAGCCGTCCACGTCCGACTGGGCACGCAAGCAGGCTGAGGCGTTCGAGGCGTCCAATGGCGAGAAGGCGAACACGCTGCGGGGCGTCCCCATCGTCGTGCTGACGACGGTCGGCGCGAAGACGGGGGCACTGCGCAAGACCGCCCTGATGCGCGTCGAGCACGCGGGGCGCTACGCCGTCGTCGCGTCGAAGGGTGGAGCGCCCGACGAGCCCCGGTGGGCCGAGAACATGCGCCGCCAGCCCCACGTGGAGCTGCAGGACGCCGACGTCAAGCGGGACTACATCGCGCGCGAGCTGTCGGGCGGCGAGCGTACCGAGTGGTGGGCGCGCGCGGCGGAGGTGTGGCCGGACTACGACAGCTACCAGCTGCGCACCGACCGTCAGATCGCGATCTTCGTCCTCGAGCCGCACGAGGACTGATCACCGGAACTGAGGCGTTGCTGAGCGATCCGAAAGCGGACCGCTTCTAGACTCGGCCCCGTCAGGGGGTCGGCGTGAACGGGGTTCCACGCGCAGGTGCCACCGCACGACGGTGGGAGATCGCTCTCGCCTGCGCGTCCGCCCTCCTCGTGATCTGCGCGGTGGGAGTCGCCGCCGCGGTCGCTGTGCCGCCGGCTGTCGCGAACCTCGTCAGCGAGGTGTCGGACGGCACGTCGGCGACCGGGCTCGGTGACGCGTCCGTCGTGGTGTCGGCCGAGTGGGTCGTCACGCGCGACGCGGCGGACGCGATCACCGTGCGCACCCCCGACGGTGTGCGGCGCGCCACACTGGAGTCGGTGGACGAGACGCCGGCGGCTGCCGTCCTGGCCGCCACGGCAGGAAGCGGCCCTCGCTCCGAGCTCCTCGCCTCGGGACTCGTGGCGGTGCACGTCGACCTCGACGACGGCGGGATCGTCGCGGGGGTGGGGGATCCGGATGCCGCGCCCAGCGTGCGCGTCGTCGTCGAGGTGCGCCCGCCGGACGGCGGTGCCCCGTCGGCCTACCGCACGGCGGTCGGCGACCTCCTGGAAGGGATCCGGCGGTGAGGCGCCGGTGGGCGGCGGCCGCCCTGGCGGTGACCGCGCTCGCGCTGTCGGCGTGCGCTCCCGCATCGCGCAGCGGATGGACTCCTCCGTCGTGGGAGCCGGAGGTCGTGCACGTGACCGCACCCGTCGCCGAGATCACGGCCGCCCGGGACGGCCCGCTCGGAGCCGCCATCGTGCCCCTGCGCGTGCGCAACGACGCTGTCGGGATCCAGGCGCGCGTCGCGCTGCTTCCCGCGGCGACGACCACGGCCGACGTCAACGCGCGCGTGGAGCAGGTCGTGCGCGGCGCGATCGCCGACCGTGTCGCCGCCTCGGGGATCGCCTACACGGCCTCGCCCTGGCCCGTGGGCTCCGGTCTCGCAGATCGCCGCTGCAGCGCCGGCAGCACGACGCTCCCCGCCGCAGAGCTCCTGGCCGACCCGGCTCTCGGCCCGGCGGGCGGCTCCGGCACCGCGGTGGTGTGCGGGATCGTCGCCGCGGGCGGCACCGTCGTGGGGCAGCGGGTGCGGGTGGTGAGCGGCGACCCGGCGCAGATCCACTCGGACGTGACCACCACGCTCTACGCCGACGTGCAGACCGGCGAGACGGCGACGGCGGACGCCCTGTGGGGAGAAGGAGCCGCTTCCGCGCTCGGCGCGCACATCGTCGAGGCGCTGCGCCGCGACGCGGGCGCCCTCAGCCGTCGTCCGGCGGACGTCGCGGATGAGACGCAGCTCGCGGCCATCCGGGCCGCGCTCGCCACGACGGTGCCCTCGGCGGACGGGCTCGTCGTCACCGTGGCGGCGGGCTTCACCGCCCCCGACCTGACAGGGCTCGGCGCGTCCCCGACCGCGGAACCCATCGCCTTCGCGGTCCCCGCCGCCGTCGCCGCCGATCTCGTCTCGCCGTTCGGTGCCCGGGTGCTGGCCTCGTACGGCCAGCCGTACTCGGGCCCGATCCCGGCACCCGCCGGATCCCGCGCCGTGGACTGCGCCCTGGTCCCCTGCGTCGCGCTGACCTACGACGACGGCCCGTCGGCCCGCACGCCCCTCATCCTCGACGAGCTCGCGGCCCACGACGCGGCTGCGACGTTCTTCGCGATGGGCCAGAACGCCCGGGCCCACGGCAAGACGCTCGCCCGGATGACGAGAGAGGGCCACGAGGTCGAGGGGCACACCTGGAACCACCCGCATCTGCCGCAGCTGACCCCGGCACAGGTGACCGCGCAGATCGTCGACTCGACCCGAGCGCTCGAGGCGGTGTCGGGGCAGGACATCACCGTCTTCCGCCCGCCCTACGGTGAGTTCACACCGCAGGTGCTCGCCGCCGCCGGGATGGCCGCGATCCTGTGGGACGTCGACACCCTCGACTGGCAGGGGCCTGCCGACGACGTGCTGATCGCACGAGCCGTCGAGCAGCCGCGCGCGGGGTCGATCGTGCTGCAGCACGACACGCAGGAGGTGACCGCGCGCACCGCGGGCGCGGTCCTCGACGGCCTCCTCGACCGGGGGTTCCAGCTCGTCACGGTGCGTCAGCTGTTCGGGGGAGACCTGCCCGCATCGGGGTCGTGGCGGCGGGCACCCTGATCGTCCCGGCGGTCTCGCCGCGTGCGATACTGCCGCGGTGACCGACATCGACCTCGCGCGCATCCCCGGCGGAACGGTCACGCTGCACGACGCGCGGCGCAAGGCGCGCTGGAGCGTCGAGCTCGAGCCGTACGAGCTCGGCGTGTATGCGGTCACCCAGGAGCAGCTCGCGGAACTGCTCGGCGAGTCGGCCACGCACCCGCGGCGTCCCGCAACGGACGTCAGCTGGCTCCGCGCGATCCGCTTCTGCAACGCCGCCTCGGAGTGGGAGGGGCTCGACCCGGCGTATTCGTTCGACGGCGAGGACGTGACGTGGCACGTCGACGCCGACGGCTTCCGGCTGCCGACCGAGGCGGAGTGGGAGCACGCGTGCCGGGCCGGCTCGACCGGCCCGCACTACGGGCCGCTGGCCGAGATCGCGTGGACGAGCGCCGACGGCGTGCGCTCGCCGCAGAACGTCGGCGGCAAGCTGCCCAACCTCCACGGCCTCTTCGACACCCTCGGCAACGCGTGGGAGTGGTGCTGGGATCTGCTCGACCCCGCCCGCTACGCCGACTACCGCGTCTTCCGCGGCGGCGGCTTCGCCGACGACGCCTGGAGCGTCCGCGCGTCGACGAGACGGGGCGGCGCCCCGCGGATGCACCACGACGACGTCGGCTTCCGCGTGGCCCGCGGCGGCTTCGACGCGCTCGACGCCGCGCAGGGCTGGTCAGCGCGCGCCGACGCCGAACGTGCTGCCTACGACGGCGCCACCCCTCCCGGCTGGACGCCGCTGCGCTGACCCCGGACGCCCGGACGACCCCGATCGTTGCGCGAGCGAGGAACGAGCGAGACGAAACGCCCGGAGCTTGCCCAACCCCCGCGAACGCCGAAGGCGACGGATGCCGCGGGCCGCGGCATCCGTCGCCTTCGAAGCGTCTGTCAGCCGAGCAGCGTCTCGAGCGGGCCGCGCGCGAAGTACAGCACGAAGCCGGCCGCGACGATCCACAGGAGCGGGCTGATCTCGCGGGCCTTGCCCGACAGCGAGCGCACCACGACCCACGCGATGAAGCCCGCGCCGATGCCGTTGGCGATCGAGTAGGTCAGCGGCATGACGGTGACCGCGAGGAACACCGGCAGCAGGATCGAGAAGTCCGAGAAGTCGATGAAGCGGATCTGCGACATCATCAGCGCACCGACGATGACGAGGGCGGATGCCGCCACCTCGGTGGGCACGATCGACACGAGCGGCGTGAAGAACATCGCGATGAGGAACAGCGCACCGGTCACGACGTTCGCGAAGCCCGTGCGGGCGCCCTCGCCGATGCCCGCCCCCGACTCGATGAAGACGGTGTTGGACGAGCTCGAGGTGAGACCACCGGCGACCGCACCGACACCCTCGACGATGAGCGCCGACTTGATGCGCGGGAAGTCGCCCTTCTCGTCGGCGAGCCCGGCCTCCTTCGACAGGCCGGTCATCGTGCCCATCGCGTCGAAGAAGTTCGTGAAGACGAGCGTGAAGACCAGCATCAGGGCGGCGAGCACGCCGATGCGCTCGAACGAGCCGAACGAGATCTGACCGACGAGCGAGAGGTCGGGGACGCTCACCAGCGACGACGGCAGCTCGGGGACCGACAGGCCCCAGCCGCCGGGGTTGACCTCATCGCCCTCGAACTTCGGGCCGATGTTCCAGATCGCCTCGACGACGACGGCGACCACGGTGCCGGTGACGAGGCCGATCAGGATGCCGCCCTTGACCTTGCGGGCCACCAGGACGCCGGTGAGCAGCAGCGTGAAGACGAAGATGAGCGTCGGAACGGTCGCGACCGAGCCGTTGACACCGAGGCCGACCGGGGGAGAGGAGGCGCCTGTCGCGGTGACGAAGCCGGCGTCGACGAAGCCGATGAAGGCGATGAAGAGCCCGATGCCGACCGTGATCGCCAGCTTCAGCTGGATCGGCACGGCGTCGAAGATCATGCGGCGCAGGCCCGTGGCCGCCAGCAGCACGATGATCAGACCGTTGATGACGACGAGGCCCATCGCCTCGGGCCACGTCACCTGGCCGACGACCGAGACGGCCAGGAACGAGTTGATGCCGAGGCCGGCGGCGAACGCGAAGGGCAGGCGCGTCACCAGACCGAACAGCACCGTCATCACGCCGGCGGTGAGGGCGGTGGTCGCGGCGACCTGGGTGAACCCGAGGGTGTCGCCTGCGACATCCGTTCCGCTGGACAGGATGATCGGGTTCAGGATGACGATGTAGGCCATCGTCACGAAGGTCACGACACCGCCGCGGACCTCGGTGCCGATCGTGGAACCTCGGCGGGTGATCTCGAAGAACCTGTCGAAGCCGTTCTTCGGCTCTCGCGGCTCGGGGTTCTCGGGGGCTTCGGGGGCGTTGGGCGCCGTGGACTCGGCTGTGCTCATGTGGGGGACCTCCAAGGGAAAACGTTAGTCCTTCGCGGGCGAACCTGGGGATTCGCTGAACGGATGCCGCGCCCCCGCGCGCGGCCGCCCGAAGCACCCCGGCACCGCGAAGTAGGGTCGATGGCGCATGCATCGCCTCATCGTCGCCCTCCTCGCCACCGTCGACGCCGCCATCGCGGTGGCAGTCGGCCTTGCGGCGACCCTCGCCCCGCTCACCCTGCTGTGGGTCTTCGGCTTCGGCGGCGGCGCCGACTGGGGGGTCCTGTGGCCGGCCGGCGTCTCGGTGTGGCAGCTCGGAAACCTCGTGCCGCTGCACATCACGCTGCCGCCCGAGTACCTCGCGACGACCGGCATCGACGCGGACGCGGCATCCTTCGTCCTCTCCCTCGCGCCGCTGGCATTTGCAGCCTTCACCGCGATCTTCGCCGCCCGCTCGGGCGCCCGCGCCTCGCACGCCGATGCCTGGCTCACCGGTGTCGTCACCTCGACCGCGGTGTTCGCGGTGCTGGCCACCGGCGCGGCGCTGACGGGCGCCAACGAGGTGGCGCGCGCGGAGCTGTGGCAGGCCATCCTCGTGCCCACGCTCGTGTTCGCCGTGCCGGCCGTCGTCGCCGCCGTCGTGACGGAGTGGTCGGAGGCGGGAGCCGGAGCGATCGCACGGCTGCGCGACCGCATCGAAGCCTTGCCCCACCAGTGGGGCGAGGTGCCCGCGCTCGTCGCCCGCGGCGCGGCGGTCGTCGTGGTGGGCCTGGTGGGAATCGGCGCCGCGGTCGCGGCGGTCGCGCTGTTCGCGAGGGCCGGGCAGATCGTGGCGCTGTTCCAGGCGGGCGACGTCGATGCGCTCGGTGCGACCGTCCTGACGCTCGCGCAGCTCGCGTACGTGCCGACGCTCGCGGTGTGGGGCCTGAGCTTCGTCGCCGGCCCCGGGTTCGCCGTCGGCGCCGACACGTCGGTGTCGCCCGCCGGCACCCAGGTGGGCGTCGTGCCGGGCCTTCCGGCGCTCGGCGCGGTGCCCGACTCCACGACCACGTGGCTGCTCCTGCTCGCTCTGCTGCCGGTCGCGCTCGGCGCGCTGGCGGGGTGGATCGTGCGCTCGCGTCTACTGCACGTGGGCGATTCATCGCGACGGATGCCGCAGCCCGCGGCCGCGACCGCGTCAGCCTCGTCGCGGTTCGACGCGTCGAAGACCGCGGCTCTCAGCGGACTGCTGTCGGGCACGGCCGACGAACCCGCGCGCCCGGAGCCGCAGACGGCGGACACCGAGGAGGCCGAGGACCCGATCGGGGCGCGCCTGGTCACGACCGCGGCCATCGCTCTCGTCGCCGGCGCGGCGGCTGCGCTGCTCGCGTGGGCCGCATCCGGGTCGCTCGGACCAGGCCGGCTCGCGGAGTTCGGACCGGAGCCCGGCCCGGTCGCTCTGGCGGTGGGACTCGAGGCGATGCTGGGCGCCGGCATCCTGCTCCTCTCGCCGCGGTCCTCCCGACGCGTGTCGGGAGTGCGCGCCGACCGCGTCGGGCGCGACGCTCTCGGTGAGGGCATCGGTGGGGAGCCGATCGCGGGGTCCGAGTCGGGAGCGGCCGGAGCGGCGGGCGCGGCCGGAGCAGCCGGAGCGGCCGAGGCCGCCGTGGTGGAGCCTGCCGCCGCCCACGAGGACGCTGATGGCCCGGTTCCCGAATGGCTCGCGCGGCTGCGCGCCCAGGACGAGGGCGGCAGCGTGACAGGCGGCGTCCCGGCCGGCCGGTCATCCGGTGCGCCTGGCGCGTCGGATGAGACGCGCACCGAGCCGATCGACCTGCCCGGTCACCCGGAGCGCTGAGGCGCTGGCCGCCGCGGGCGAGCGGCCGGAGCCACCGGTGCGCCCCGGCTAGACTGAGCGGGTGCTCTCGGTCGCCGTCCTCATCTCGGGCGCAGGGTCGAACCTGCGCGCCCTGCTCGACGCGGCGGCCGATCCCGATTTCCCCGCCCGCATCGTCGTCGTCGGCGCCGATCGCGAGGCCGACGGGTTCGCGCACGCCGAGGAGTACGGCATCCCCACGTTCATGGTCCCCTTCGCGCAGTTCGGCACGCGCGAGGAGTGGGGCGCCGAGCTCGGCGCGCAGCTCGAGGTCTGGCGCCCCGACCTCGTCGTGCTGAGCGGGCTCATGCGGCTGCTGCCCCGCGACCTCGTCGACGCATGGTCGCCGCGGATCGTCAACACCCATCCGGCGTATCTGCCTGAGTTCCCCGGCGCGCACGGCGTGCGCGACGCGCTCGCCGCCGGCGTCGCGCAGACCGGGGCCAGCGTCATCGTCGTCGACAACGGGGTCGACTCGGGGCCGATCGTCGCCCAGGAGCGCGTGCCCGTGCTCCCCGGTGATGACGAGCACGCCCTGCACGAGCGCATCAAGCCCGTCGAACGCCGCCTGCTGATCGACGTGGTCCGCCGCGTCGCGACCGGCGAGCTCGACCTCGCCGCGGCATCCGCGAACGCGGCGCACTGACCCCTATCCCACCGAGGAGACCCGCCATGGCCGGACCGAGCCACGACCCCGCCCTCTACCGCCCCCGCGACGTCGTCCCCATCCGCCGGGCTCTCGTGTCGGTGAGCGACAAGACCGATCTGCTCGCGCTGGGCGAGGCGCTCGTCGCGGCGGGCGTCGAGATCGTGTCGACGGGCGGCTCGGCCACGCTCCTGCGCGAGGCGGGCCACGAGGTCACCGACGTGTCGAGCGTCACCGGGTTCCCCGAGTCGCTCGACGGCCGCGTGAAGACGCTGCACCCGGGCGTGCACGCGGGCCTTCTCGCCGACCTCCGGCTCGAGGACCACGAGCGCCAGCTGTCGGAGCTCGACATCGCCCCGTTCGAGCTGGTGGTGGTGAACCTCTACCCGTTCGTCGAGACCGTGCGCTCGGGCGCCGAGGGCGACGACGTCGTCGAGCAGATCGACATCGGCGGTCCCGCCATGGTCCGCGCGTCCGCGAAGAACTACGCGAACGTCGCGATCGTGGTCTCGCCCTCGTCGTACCCCGCGGTCATCGACGCCGTTCGAGCCGGCGGGACCACTCTCGTGCAGCGACGTGAGCTCGCCGCCCGGGCCTTCGCGCACACGGCCGAGTACGACCGCGCCGTCGCGACCTGGTTCTCGGAGGGGACGCTCCTCGAGGAGGACCTGCCCGCGCACCTGACGATCAAGGCGGAGCGCCTCGCGACGCTCCGCTACGGCGAGAACTCGCACCAGCGCGCCGCCATCTACACCCGCAACGGCGGCCACGGCATCGCCCAGGCGACGCAGCTGCAGGGCAAGGAGATGTCGTACAACAACTACGTCGACGCCGACGCGGCCCTGCGTGCCGCGTTCGACATGGTCAAGCCCGCGGTCGCGATCATCAAGCACGCGAACCCGTGCGGCATCGCGGTGACGGCCCCCAACGCCCTCGACCCGATCGCCAGCGCGCACCTGCGCGCCCACGAGTGCGACCCGGTCTCGGCCTACGGCGGCGTGATCGCCGCGAACGGCACGGTCACCCTCAAGATGGCCGAGAACCTCAAGGACATCTTCACCGAGGTCATCGTCGCGCCCTCGTTCGAGCCCGAGGCCCTCGAGGTCTTCAAGGCGAAGAAGAACCTGCGCCTGCTGCAGCTGCCCGCCGACTGGCAGCAGGAGCGCATGGATGTGCGCCTCGTGTCGGGCGGCCTGCTGCTGCAGGACGCCGACCGCTTCCCCGACGACATCGACTCCGTCGCCAAGGACTGGCAGCTCGTCTCGGGCGAGCGCCCGGCCGACGAGGACATGACCAACCTCATCTTCGCCTGGAAGGCGTGCCGCGCCGTCAAGTCGAACGCCATCGTGCTGGCGAAGAACTCCGCGACGGTCGGCATCGGCATGGGCCAGGTCAACCGCGTGGACTCCTGCCGGCTCGCCGTCGAGCGCGCCGGCGACCGGGCCGCGGGCTCGGTCGCGGCATCCGACGCGTTCTTCCCGTTCGCCGACGGCCCGCAGATCCTGCTCGACGCGGGCATCTCGGCGATCATCCAGCCGGGCGGCTCGGTGCGCGACGACGAGGTGATCGCCGCGGCCCAGGCCGCGAACGTCACGATGTTCTTCACCAACGAGCGCCACTTCTTTCACTGAGCCGCGGAGGACGACGATGACGGACGCACTGGCCGACCGCTGCGCGACGCTCGCGCAGCCGGTCGTGGATTTGATGGCCGCCGCGATCGAATGCCAGGCGGGCGGCGCCGACGCGTTCGCCCGCGTGGCCGACCTCGCCGGCGAGGTGCGGCGGGTGGCCGAGCGCGGCACCGTGGGCATCGACCAGGCCGACTACCTCGCCTGGTCCGCTGAAGCGCCTCGCCTTCTGACCGAGATGGCGGAGGCCGCCGAGCGCCGGGACAGCCGCGCGGTGTGGGCGGCCTTCGCGGATCCGCAGGCCGGACTGCACCGTCTCGGCACGGCATGCTCGGGGCAGCCCCGCTGGTGATCAGCAGCCGGCCGGCATCGGCCCCGGCGCCGCTTCTCCCCAGTCGGTGAACCGGGCGTCCAGGCTCCCTGTCTCGTCGGTGCGCAGCAGCTCGGAGGGGAGGGCGCGACCCGTCGTGCTGACGCGCAGGATGCCGGCGGTGCCCTCGTCGCCCAACAGGAGCTCGATCGCGCCCTCCGCGGGCGCGCCGATGCCCGACGCGTCGGCGCTCGCATCCGCCACCAGCGCAGCCGGGTCCAGCAGGGGGTGCCAGCGCGTGACGAGGTCGTCGCTCGCTGTCACGCACGCGACGGCGCCCGGCTCGAGCCCCACCGGCACGGCGACGGCGGCGGCGGGGGTCACGGCGGCGGTGTCGCCGTCGACGACGATCGAGGTGGTCTGACCGTCGACGGTCACGTCGGCGCTGAAGCTCCCGGGGGCGCCGGAGTACGCGACGTCGAGCGTGCGCCCGGCGGCGTCACGGAACGCGACAGTCATGACCGTGGCGGAGCCGGCCATGTCCGACAGGATCTGCGCACGGGCCTCTGACGGCTGCAGCAGCGCCACGCCGTTGCCGTCCCGTGCGGGATCGTACGACGACAGGTCGACCCAGGTCGGCGTGGGGACCGGCGGCGCCGGTGGTGCGGCGCAGCCGGTCAAGAGGAGCAGCATGCCCAGCCCCACCGCACCGACGGTCCGTCGGGGCTCAGTCATCGGCGGAAGCCGCCTGCGCGTCGGCGACGCAGGCCGAGGCCGCTCCCTGGGCGGAGAGCGCCTCGGCGTCGAGCGCGACCGGCTGGTCGGAGGCTGTGGCCGGGCGCACCACGACGCACGACCGCTCGTCGATGAGGCCCGCGGAGAGGGGGATCCAGGCCTCTTCACCCGTGACGAGCTGCGACACGTCCACGGTGTCGCCGCCGGGCCCGCCCACGACGAGGAGCTGATACGGCACGTCGGGGCCCGACCACGTCGCGCGCACGTTGTCGGCGCTGACCGAGAGGCCGAGGCCGGTGGCTGCCGCGCCGGGATTGAGCATGCCGATCACGAGGAAGACGGCGAGCGCGATGAGTGCGAGCAGGGTCGTCGCGATCGACACGAGGGACGCCGGATGCCGCCACAGCGGTCGCGGCTTCTCCACGCTCTCGGTGAGCTCGGGCAGGACGTCGGCTGAGGTCTCGAGCGGCCGGATGGGGCCGGGCGTGCTCGCCAGACTGCCACGGCCGGCCTCCCACCCCACGCGCACCGGGGTGTAGCCGGCGGGCGGCGTCTCCACCGGCGCCGGCGCGAACATCGGCGCGGCCGTGACGATCGCCGGGGTGCGCCGGGGCGGGCGCGACATGGTGGCGAGCGGAATCGCGTCGGTCTCGGGCTGCTCGGGGGACGCATCCGTCCGCACCTGCGCGTCGCCCGGCGCAGCCTGGCGGTGGAGGCGGCGCGTCGGGGGAGTGGAGGTCATATGATTCCGGCGGGATCGGGGCCCGATTCCGGTCCGGGCACCCGATTATCATAGTGTCGTCCGCGCCCCCGGCCCCAGGAGTCCCATGTCCCGCAGACCCACGCCGGTGATCGGCGCGGCGGTCGTGGCGGCCCTGCTCCTGTCGCTGCCGGCAGGCGCCGCAGCGTCGGTCGCCGAGGACGGCCAGGACGACGGCGGGGACCAAGCCGCCAACACCGCCCTGATCGAGATCCCGTTCGGCGAGCCCGGCGAGCTTCGCGTCGCCGAGGGGACGACCGTCGACTGCGCCGTTCTGGCGCCGGTCGAGGGCCTGGGCGTCTCGTGCGAGCCGTCGGCACTCGTCCTGACCGTGGACGCGTACGACCCCGAGTGGGGCGAGCGGGTCCTGCCCGTCACCCTCGTCACGGGAGAGGCGCGCACCGTCGTCCACTACCGCGTCGCGCTCGCGCCGCCGCCCGCCCCCGAGATCGGCTCACCACGCGTGGACGCCCCGTTCGCCGCGGGAGGCCAGGCGCTCGTGCCGCTGTCGCTCCTCGGGATCACCTGCACGCTGTGCACGGTCGACGCCGCGGCAGTCAGCGTCGAGTCGGCGACGCCGGCCTCGGCGCACGCCGGCGTCAGCGGAGCCCACCTCGCGGTGCGATCCGACACCCCGGGCGATGTCACGGTGGTCGTGGCCGTGGAGGACGACGCCGGGCAGACCACCACGGCCGAGGTGATCGTGACGACGGTCAGCACGGCGGCGGGGACGGATGCCGCGGCCCGCGCCCTCCACGTCCTGTCGGCGCCCGCCCGCACGCTGGAGCTGTCCGACCTGGCGTGGGGCGACGACCTGTCCTTCTCGTGCCTTGCCCCCGTCGACGGGGTCGCCTGCGCCCCGGACGGCTCGGTGTCTTTCGCCGCCGACCCGCGACCGGGCGATCAGCTCGTCTTCCGCGTCGTGGACGCCCAGGGCTTCCAGGCGCTCGGCAGCGTGACGTTCGCGGACCAGCCGGGGGGCGAGGCATCCGTCCGTCCGGCACCCGTCGACTGGTCCGCTCGCGGCGCTCTGGGCATCACCGTCCCCGCGCCGCCGGCGGACGACGCCGACACGGGCGCTGCCGTGCTCACCCGACTGACCCGCATCCTCGAGGAGGTCCCCGCGTCATGACGCTGCGCCTGACGATCGCCGATCGGCACGCACCCTCGTCCGCCGAGTCGTGGGTGGTGAAGGTCGACGAGGCGACGACGGTGTCGGAGCTGGCGGAATCCCTCCGCCTCGATCCCGGCGTCCTCGCGCCCTCGACCGACATCGCCGAGACCCTCGCCGGCTCCGGACTGCGCAGCGGGCAGATCGTGCCCGCCCCGGCGCCCCAGGTGATCTCGCCGGGCCGCCTGCGACTGGAGTTCGTGGCCGGTGCGTTCGCGGGCGAGTCGGTGCCGCTGCAGCCGGGCCAGCCGGTGTCGGTGGGCCGCGAGAGCGGCGGCGACGTCGTGGTCGCCGATCCGCACCTCGCACCGCGCCACGTGACGATCACCCCCACCGGCGGCTACGCAGCCGACGGCGCCTTCGAGCCGGTGTCGGCGATCCTCGAGCCCGGCGACCCGGCCGCGCCCGTGCTGATCAACGGTCAGCCGGCGACCGGCGCGGTTCGCATCGTGCCCGCCGATCTCGTCCAGCTCGGCAGCAGCGTGGTGCGCATCGGCATGGCGCCCGCTCCCGACGCCGACATCACCGTCGACGAGCTGGGCGCGCGCGCGTTCAACCGGCCGTCACGCATCCGCACGCCGTCGGCCACGCCGGTCGTGCAGCTCCCGGGCGACAAGCCCGCCGAGACGGATGCTTCGCCGCTGCCCTGGCTGTCGGCGATCGTCCCCATCGTCCTGGGCGTGACCCTCGCGATCGTCTTCCAGCGCCCGATCATGCTGATCATGGCGGCGGCCTCGCCGGTGATGGTCGTCGGCTCGTTCATCGCCAACAAGCGGCTCGCCAAGCGCAAGGGCGAGCGCACGGAGGGCGAGTGGGTCGCCGAGATCGAGTCGGCGCGCACGCGCATCGCCGAGCTCGTGCGGTCGCAGCGGCTCGACGCCTGGTATCGCGCCCTCGACCCCGTGCTCATCCGCGACATCGCCACGCGTCCGCTCGCGCGCCTGTGGGAGCGCCGGCGCAGCGACGAGGACTCCCTGCGCGTGCGCGTCGGCGTGGCCGACGTGCCCCTGGACGTCCGCTTCGAGGGCGGTCCGCAGAAGGAGCGCACCGCCGAACGGCGTGTGGGGACCTCTCCCTCGCCGGTGTCGGTCGACCTGTCGGCGGGCCCGCTCGCGATCTCCGGCCCGTCGGACGTCGCCGGCGGCGTCGCGCGTGCCATCGTGACGGGCCTCGCGACCCTCCGCTCGCCGCGCGACCTGCACCTCATGGTGCTGTGCGACCGCGAACAGGATGCGGACTGGGCGTGGACCCAGTGGCTGCCGCACGCGCAGCCCGGGGTCGGCCCGGTCGCCCTCATCGGCAACACCGACCTCACCCGGCGGGAGCGGCTGCGCGAGGCGGGCAACCTGCTCGAGGCGCGGATGCGCACGGGCGGCGACCGCCGCTCCGACGCTCAGCTGATCGTCGTGGTCGACGGCGCGCGCCGGTACCGCATGCTCCCGGGCATGGTGACGATCCTCGAGAAGGGCGCGCAGTACGGCATCCACGTCATCGCGCTCGACTCGGACCGCACGCGCCTGCCCGAGGAGGCGGCATCCGTCATCACCGTCGACGGGACCGATGCGCTGCTCGGCCGCGTGGAGACGGCGCAGGAGTACTTCGCGCCGGTGCTGCTCGACCAGGTGACCACCGCGTACGCCGAGGACGTGGCTCGCGCGCTCTGCCCGATCGAGCACGTGCGGGGCGTGGGCGACGACGCGACGCTGCCCTCGAGCGTCCGCTTCACCGAGCTCATGGGGACCGACCTCGACGACGCCCGGCCCATCGCCGAGCAGTGGCAGCTGGTGCCGCGACAGTCGTACGTCGTCATCGGCGCCGGCACCGAGGGCGAGTTCGCGATCGACATCGCCGCCGACGGACCGCACGCGCTCGTCGCGGGCACGACCGGGTCGGGCAAGTCCGAGTTCCTGCAGACCCTCGTGGTCTCGCTCGCCCTCGCCAACCGCCCGGACGCGCTCAACTTCGTCCTGATCGACTACAAGGGCGGCTCGGCGTTCGCCGACTGCGCCCGCCTGCCGCACACGGTGGGCATGGTGACGAACCTCGACGCCCGCGAGACCGAGCGCGCGCTGGCGTCGCTCGACGCCGAGCTCAAGCGGCGCGAGCGCGTGCTGCGCGACGACATCGGCGCGAAGGACGTCGACGCCGCGTGGGAGAAGGATCCGGATGCCGCGGCCCGCCTCGGTCTCGCGCGCCTGATGATCGTCGTGGACGAGTTCGCGGAGCTGAAGACGGAACTGCCCGACTTCATCACGGGGCTCGTGCGCATCGCGCGCGTCGGCCGCTCGCTCGGCGTCAACCTCGTGCTCGCGACGCAGCGGCCGTCCGGCGTCATCACGCCCGAGATGCAGTCGAACATCAACCTGCGCGTGGCGCTGCGCGTCACCGACCGCGGCGACTCGGCGGATGTCATCGGCACGCCCGACGCCGCGCTCATCCCCGCCGGCTCGCCCGGTCGCGGGTACGTCCGCGCCGGGCTGGACGCCTCGCCGGTCGCCTTCCAGACCGCGCGCGTCGCCGCGCTCCGCGTCGGCCACCAGCGGTCGGCGCGCGTGCTGCCGCCCGTGGCCAAAGTCGGCTGGCAGACGCTCGGGCTGCCGCCGAGGTTCCCCGCGACGGCCGAGGCCAGCGTGCACCGCCCCGACCAGGACGACACCGATCTGCGCGCGCTCGTGCAGCTGGCCACCCAGGCCGCATCGATCCTCGGCATCCCCAAGAGCCCGTCGCCATGGCTGATGCCGCTGCCCGAGGTGCTGCCGCTCGACCGCTTCGACGAGAACGCCGCGCCCGAGGGGGCCGTCGTGCTCGGCCTCGCCGACGTGCCCGCGCAGCAGCGCCAGGAGCCGCTGCTGTGGAGCGTGCACGACGACTCGCACCTGCTGTTCTTCGGCGGCAGCAGGTCGGGGCGCACCACTGCCCTGCGCACGATCGTGTCGCAGGCGATCCTGCGCTTCACCCCGGCCGACCTGCACCTGTACGTGGTCGACTACGGCAACGGCGCGCTGCTGCCGCTGGCGGGCGACCCGCACACGGGCGCCGTCGTCACCCCGCAGGACGCCGAGCGCCTGCCGCGCCTGCTCGGCCGCCTCGGCGGCGAGCTCTCGCGCCGGCAGAGCGTGCTCGCGCAGGCCGCGGTCGGCAGCATCGCCGAGCAGCGCCGTCAGGCACCGCCGCGCGACGCGCTGGCCTACGCCGTCGTCGTGATCGACGGCTGGGAGCGGCTGGCGGCGTCGATGACCCCCGACGAGATGCTCGCCGTGCGCGACCAGGTCATGCGCCTCCTGCGCGAGGGCCCCGCGGTCGGCATCCGCGTCGTCATCACCGCCGATCGCAGCGTGCCGTCCGACAAGATCGCGAGCTTCGTCGACACGCAGTACGCGCTGCCGATGCGCGACGTCAACGACTACCGCTCGGCAGGCATCATGGTGCGCGACGTCGCACCCGAGATGCCGCCCGGCCGCGTGCTGTTCGGGCCCACCGGCGCTGAGGGACAGATCGCGGTGCTGTCGGCCGAGACCAGCGGCGAGGCGCAGAACGGCGGTCTGCGCGGAACCGTCGAGCACGTCGCCGCGCACTTCGCCCGCTTCCCGCAGCTCGCCGAGCTGCCGGTGCCACTGCGGGTCGACCCGCTTCCGTCGCACATCGGCCTCTCGCGGGCCTACGCGCTCCCGGTCGCCGCGCCAGATATGCCCGAGTCGCCCATCGTCGGCGTCGGCGGCGACACGCTCTCGCGGTTCACGCTCGACTGGCCCGGCACCGGAGGGTTCGTGGTCGTCGGCGATCGCCGCAGCGGCAAGACCGACGCCCTCGCGCTCGTGGCTCACCAGCTCGCCTGGGCCGGCCAGCGCATGGTCGTCGTCGCGGCCGGCGGTTCGGTGCTCGCAGAAGTCGCGGCATCCCACGGCTCGCCCGTGCTCTCCACGGCGTCCGACGCCGCGCAGATCGAGGCGGCGCTCGCCGGCGACGAAGTGCTCACCGTCGTCATCGACGACGCGGAGTCGATCCGCGACTCCGCGCTGGAGCGGGCGTTCGTCGCGGCACGCGCGCGACTTCGATTCGTGGTCTCGGTCGGCGCGGACGCCGCCGGCAGCGCGGTGTCGGGCCCGGTCTCGGATGCCAAGCGCGGTCGTGCGGGCCTCGTGCTCTCGCCGCCGACGTCCATCATCGGCACGCAGGTGTTCGGTGCGCAGCTGCCGCGTCACCTCGTCGGCCGCGGCGGCCCCGGCAGCGGCGTGCTGTTCCTGGGCGGCGAGTACCGCGCGGTGCAGGTGCCGGACCTGCGCGTCTGACCGGGTGGGGATGCCGCGGACCGGCGCCCAGGCGAACCGATTACTGTGGAACCTGGCCCGCCGCGTCTGACGCGGCCCGGCCGCCCCCTTCGCGATCTCGAGGATCTCGTCCATGACCACTCACTGCCGCTTCTGCGGCGAGGCCGTCCGGCCGAACACGATGTTCTGCCCCGCCTGCGGGCAGATCATCGTCGCCGACGCGCCCCGTCCGCAGGGTGCGCCCCCGTTCCCCACGACGGGCGGACGCCGGCAGGATGCCCCGACCCCGGCGCAGACGCCCGCTGAGCTGCCGCCCGTCCCGCTGCCGGACGTGCCGGCGTGGGCGCGCCCGGTGCCGCCGGCACCCGGCGGAGCCGCCGAGCCGATCGCCCCGCCGCCTGCGGCCGCGGTTCCGGCGCCCCCCGCTGCGCCGCCCGCCGCCCCGGCGCCCGCCGCCTCACCGGTGCCCGGTCCGCTGCGGACCCCCCAGCCGGCTGCCCCGTCGCCGCTGGCTCTCCTGCTGCCCGGCGGTGCGCGGATCCCCGTCGACCGGAGGCTCGTCCTCGGGCGGCAGCCCGCGGCCGGCGCGGCACAGCGCGGCGGAGTCCCCGTCGAAGTCATCGACCCGTCCCGCTCGATGTCGCGCGTGCACCTCGTAATCGAGGCGGACCCCGACGGCCGGGCTACCGCGACCGACCCCGGGTCGGGCAACGGCACCGTCGTCGTCCGCGCCGGGACGCGGCATCCGCTCGTCCCCGACGTGCCGTTCCCCCTGGCGCCGGGCGACCGACTCGCCCTCGGCGACGTGATCGTCGACGTCGCGTGACGGCGACGACGTCAGCCCCGTTGGCCTGACCGGTCCGCCGCACCCTGCCCCCATTCCGCAACAAGGAGACACCGTGACCGACATCTCTGCCGATCCGTGGCGTCAGTTCATCCAGTCAGGGCGCGCCCTGCGGCTCGAGGTCGACCGCCCGCAGCTGTCCGCGACGCTGAAGCGGAACACCCGCTACCTGCTGGTGATGGGCGGCATCTGCGTGCTGGTGCTCCTGATCATCGTCGCTCTGCTCGCGTCGGGAATCGGCCGCGCCGTCACGTACGTCCTCCTCGGGATCCTGCTCGTCATCATGCTGGGCAACGTCGGGCTCGGCCTCATCTCCCGCCGTCGCGTGCTGAAGGCCCTGTCGGTGCAGGACGTGTTCATCGAGGTCGACGCGGCCGGCATCCGCCTCGCCGGCGTGCCGCCGCTGACCTGGGCGCAGACGCTCGGCGTCGTCGTGTCCGACAACCGCGCCACGGTGACCGAGGGCAAGGGGCTGGGCGCTCGACTGCGCAAGCTCACCTACGACACCGGGGGCTCGCTCAACTCCGTCGTCATCGGGCTGGACGACATGCGCTCGGTGCGAGAAGTCGCCGCAGGGCCGCGGGTCGCGTCGCTCGATCTGGGCATGCACGATCACGGCGCCGTCGTGGTGGGTCTGGATGTCGCCCTCAACCGCGAGCAGTGCGATCAGGTCCGCGAGGCGCTGCGCGCCGCGACCGCCCTCAACGGCGTCCCGTTCCGCTTCACCTCCGACAACGGCGTGGTCGCAAAGGCCACGCTGGAGATGGGCGGCGGAAAGCGCCTGACGGTCGCCTGATCCGCGAGTCGGCGCACCCATGGGGAATTGTCCCCATGGCCCGAACGCCGGTCCGTGTCGAGAATGAGACCGAACGATTTCACGCGGGCGGGCACCGCCCTCACCAACGGAGGATTCCATGGCGGACATCAAGGTCACTTCTGAGTCGCTCTCGGGCGTCGCGAACCAGCTGGCGTCGGGCGCCACCGCGATCGAGTCGCAGCTGAGCAACCTCAAGTCCCTTGTGCAGGGCCTCATCGCGGGCGACTGGGGCGGGGCCGCCTCGCAGTCGTTCAACGAGCTGTACGAGCAGTGGGATGCCGCGGGCCTCCAGCTGAAGGAGTCCCTCAACGGCATCAGCGACCAGCTGTCCAAGGCCGCCCTGGCCTACGAGGAGTCCGAGAACAACATCTCGAACAGCTTCCGCGCCTGACCTGTCCGTGACGGTCCGGGCCCTCGGCCCGGGCCGGCCGCCTCTTCCGGGGCGGTGATCGACGTGAAGGGAGCGCTGTCGTGGCGCACTTCTCCGTATCGACCCCTGCGCTCGGATACTCGGCGGCGTCGATGGCTGCGGCTCTCGCGGACTTCGACGCGCGGGTGGCCCAGGTCTCGGCATCCGTCAACTCCGTCGTCGGCGCCTCGTGGACCGGCGACGCCTCCGACGAGTTCGCGAGCTCGTGGGCCGAGTGGCTCGCCGGCGCCGCGACCACGCGTGCCGCGCTCGCCGACATCGTCGCGCGCCTGCAGGGCGCCGAGGCGGGGTACGCGACGACCGAGGCCGGTCTGACCGCCGCATCGCGTACGTCGCGCGTGAGCGCACGGCAGCCGGGGGAGCGCGCATGAGCCGGCACACCTTCGACATCGCGCAGCTGCGCGAGCTCGAGACCACCCTGTCGAATCTCGTGCAGTACTGCACCGACCTCGAGACCCACGCGGCCGGCGCGACCGCCGCGGCCACCGGACAGTGGTCGGGGGTCGCGAGCGTCGAATTCCTGACCCGCGTGCAGACGTGGCAGGTCGGCGCAGTGTCGCTGCGGGCGTTCGCCGAGGACCTCAAGACGTGGGCCGGAGACGCCGCGACGGCGTACGAGACGGCGCAGACCGACACCCAGACGATGTGGGCCAGCCTGTGAACCAGAGAAGAATCGACCCGACGCTGTACATCGCCGCGGCCGACGAGTTCCGCGCGATCAGCGAGTCCGCCGCGAACCGCCTGTCGGACGCGCGCAGCTCCCTCGGTCAGTACGCCCGCATGGCCGGCGACGATCCCGGCGGCGAGCAGCTCGCCCAGGGCTACGACGACATGGCGCGCGATGCGCTGCAGGCGCTCTCCGACATCGCGGTGCTCGCGAACACGATGGACCGCGCCATCATGCAGAGCGGCTGGAACCACGCCGCCGCGGAGGAGGCAGCGGGCGGCAAGCCCGCCGGCGGTGCCTTCACCGTCCGCCCCGCGCGCACCCCCGTCACGGTCGGGGCGCCGCCCTCGGCCTTCGGCGGCAGCGACGACACCCCCGAGGCGTGGGACGTCGTCAAGGACTTCGTCGGCATGATGTGGCCCAACGCCGACGTCGCCAAGCTGCGCAGTGCCGGCACCACGTGGGACGGCGTCGAGAAGGACGTCCGCGCCCTGGCGACCGAGATCCGCCAGGCCGACAACGCGCTCATGGGACTCAACAGCGCCGAGCTGGCGAAGCTCCGCTCCGAGGTCGGCGACTTCGCCACCGACGTGTCGGCCGCCGCCGGCGACATCTCCGAGGTCGGCGACCTCTGCCGTGAGTACGCGACCGACGTCGAAGAGGCCCACCGCGAAGTCATCCAGATGCTCGTGCAGCTCGCGATCGAGATCGCGGCGACCGTCGCGATCGGCGCGGCGCTGAGCGTCTTCACCTTCGGCGCCAGCGCCGTCGTCGCCGGCGGTGGCCTCACCGCCCGCATCATCCTCGTCGCGCAGCGCATCGTCACCTTCCTCACGAAGGTCTCGGGCACGGCGGCGCGCATCGTGGCGCGACTGGCCGCGATCTCGGCCCGCGTCGTCCCGCTCGCGAACCGCTTCCAGCGGACCGCGCGCATCGTCGTGAGCGTCACGTCGGGCACCCTCGCCGCCGGCTCGTCCGAGCTGCTGGTGAAGGGGAGGGACGGCAACCTCCTCGTCGCGATGGGCAGCGGACTCGTCGGTGGCGCCGTCACCGACACGGTGGCGCTCGCGTTCGGCAAGTACGGGCAGCGCGTGGCCGTGCAGGCACTGGCCAACGGCGCCGGCGGCGCGTCCAGCGGCGCATCGAACGGCCTCCTCAACGGCGACGGGGTCGACATCCGCCAGGTGCTCATCAGCGGCGTGGGCGGCACCGTGATGGGTGCGGGCATGTCGATCCGCGGCCGGCGGGGCGGCACGTCCAATGCGGCCGACCCCGGCAGCGGCAACGTCCACACCCCCGACGCGGACGGCCCCCGCGTGGGCGGCTCCGACGGCCCGAGCACGGGCGACGGCAGCGGCATCGGGCGCCAGCCCGACTACGACGGTCCCCAGGTCACCGGTGGCAACGACAGCGGCGGCAGCGGCGCCGGCGACGGCGGCTCCGGGACCCGGCCCGACTACGACGGTCCTCAGGTCACCGGCGGGAACGACGCCGGTGGCAGCGGTGGCGACGGCGGCGGCATCCGCGTCCCCGACGGCGAGGCCCCGCAGGCCCCGTCGATCGATGTGACGCCGCCGACGGGCGACGGACCCACGGTGACCGTGGACGCACCGCATGTGCCGACGGGTGGCGCGGATGCGCCGACCGGCGGCGTCGACGCACCGCACGTGCCGACGGGTGGCACGGATGCCCCGACCGGCGGCGCGGACGCCCCGGCCGGGGCGGATTCTCCGACCTCACCGCACACCGCCACCGACGCGCCGACGACCTCCGACGACATCTCGCGCCAGTTCGACGACCTGGAGGCGGACATCAACCGCCAGTTCGACGACCTCGAGGCCGACATCGACCGCCAGTTCGACGAGCTCGAGGCGGACATCAACCGTCAGCTCGACGACGTGGCGCACGGTCACACGGACACTCCGCCGGCCGACGCACCCGTCGATCCGGCCGACGCCCCCGTCGATCCCGCCGACGCACCCGTCGACGCCGCCGACGCCCCCGTCGACGGACCGGACGGTCCCTTCGACGGCGCGGATGCTCCTCGCGATGCCACCGACCCGGTCGATCCCGGCGCCGGTGCGGACGGCGGTCAGGGCGGTTCCTCCGATGCCGGCGCCGCGGACGGCTCCACGCCGCCCGGCGGGGAGCACAGCTGGGTGCACCACCCGGCGTCGCTCGCGCCGATCCGTCCTGAACTGGCGAGCATCCTCGACGGCGACGCCGCCTCGGGCAACGGATGGCACCGGGTGGTCGACGCGGACCGCGTCGAGAGTGTGCCGTACCCCGGCCCGCGCCCCGACCCCGGACTGCTCGACGGCCGCTTCGCGCCCGTCGTCGATGTGAACGGCCACGCGCTCGACGTCGGAGACGCGGCCCGGCTGCTGGATGCGGATCCCACCGCCCCGTACGGTCACCGACCCGACGGGACTCCTTACACCGACGGGGCCGACTGGAGCCGCGACAACGTCGACCGCGTGCTCGGCTCGACCTACGGCAACATGCACTGGGCGCCGAACGACGGCGCGGTGTTCGGCACTCGCGTGCGAATCACCGATCTGCAGACGTTCGATCGCGTCGCGGGCAATCTCCACATCGACAGGCTCGGACGGCTGAGCGGGAGCTACATGGGCCTGGGCGGCGGAACCTTCGCCGAGCGAGGCCTCCCGCCGAATCAGGTCGGACAGAACGAGTTCTGGCACGTCAGCCTGCGCCCCGGCGCCCAGCTGCCGGCGGGGTGGTCGATCGAGGTCTCGCGCATCGCGCCGGCCTACGGTCAGCCGGGGGGCGGTCTGCAGATCGTCGTCCGCGACGCGAACGGCGAGGGCGTGAAGCTGGACGAACTGGGCCGGCTCTTCGACACGAAAGCGCACGCCTTCGGATGATCTCGCAGGAGGAGGCGGCTGACGCGCTGCGTCTCGAGCTCGCCCGGTCGTCCGTCTGGCGGGAGCTGTTCGACGACGGCCGCCCGAGAGTGCTGCCACCGGGCCGCGACCGGATCGTCGAGGTCGGCGTCTTCGACATCGAAGAGTGGATCACGGTCGCTCCCGGGGGCGTCTACGAATTCTGGTTCAGCGAGAGAGGCGAGGCGCGACGGACCTTCCGCACCGACGATCTGCGCGCGATCATGGTGCACCTGGTGCAGCGGGGACTGGCCAGCCAGGCGAAGCTGACGATGCGACGGCCGCTGTTCGAGTCACCGCCGGGCTTCCGCCTCTCGGACTCGAAGGAAGGCGCGATCACCGTCGAGTGGGCCGATCACGGCTGGGCCGAGTTCCTCGGGCCCCGCGTGCTCCACCAGGCTCTGACCTTCGCGTGGCTGATGCTGGCGGATCCGGACGATGTCGCGGCGAGCGCCCGATCCGCCGATGGTGCGCCGCTGATGGAGCGCGGGGTGCTGCCGGACGCGCTCGGACCGACCGGTGTGCCGACGGTAGAGTCGTGGAAGACCTGGCTGGCTGAACGAGAGGGACCGCGGGATGTCTGACACCGCGCCGATGACGCGTGAGGAATGGGCGGCCGCGTACCTCGATGGCAAGGGCGATCTCATCCCCGCGCCCGACAACGGCTCGCTGCCGGGCAAGCGGGTGCGCTTCACCGAGATCGAGGCCTTCCTGCGCTCGGCCGCGGCACGGCAGGACGTCCTGGGCGATCCGCTCGCGGAGTTCCTCACGATGACCGGCGGCTCGTTCGATCAGCGCATCCAGCTGCCCGATGACATGAACGCGGACCAATCGCGGCTCATCCCTCTCGAGTACACGGGTCGTCTTCCTGCCGGGTGGTCTGTCGAGGTCGGACAGAACGCGCCGGCGTACGGCCGCGGCGGCGGCGCCTACTATTCCGTCGTGCTCGACGCCAACGGCATGAAGCGGAACGTCTTCGAACTGCTCGACGTGGGAGTGCTGCGTGTCGTATCTGAGTCCTGAGCTGTCCGCGGTGGTCGCCGAGCTCGGCTGGCGAGAGCGGCCGAACCCGGCCGATGCGGCCGAGCTCATCGTCGGCGACTACGCGCGCGGCTTTCTCATCCTGAAGCTCGAGCAGGAGACCCAGGTCGCGCAGCGTTCGCTCCGCGGCGGTCCCTCGCTGAAGCTGCGGACGAACGATGTGACGGCGGCCGAGAAGTACATCGCATTCTACGCCGCGCGCCTGCTCCGCTTCCGTCGGAACCTGCCCGATCGCTCGGCGTCCGTCGACGCCTCGGCGATCGCCCCGCCGTTCCGGCTCACCGCTGACGAGTTCCGCTGCGAGCTGGCGTGGGACGACTCGTGGGCCGACTTCGGCGTCGGCAACGAGTTCGCAGCCGCGCAGTTCGCCCAGTACGGGCGCGGCGATGTCGGCGACACTCTGACTTCGATCCTCTCCTGAGGTCGCGCCGCGTCGAGGCTCCGCGACGACGCCGCCGGGTGGCCCGCAGGGACGCCGCACCGCCGTGTCCGATTTCCGCGAGCCGATGTCGGGGGAGCGTGTCAGGCTAGGGGCATGAGCCTGGCCATGACCTTCGACGAGCGGTACCGCGCGATCGACTCGCGCGATCCGCGGTTCGACGGGCAGTTCGTCACCGCGGTGCGTTCCACGGGCATCTACTGCCGCCCGAGCTGCCCCGCGCGCACCCCCAAGGCGTCGAACGTCACCTTCTACCCGACGAGCGCCGCGGCGCACGAGGCCGGCTACCGCGCGTGCAAGCGGTGCCTGCCCGAGGCGGCACCCGGCTCGCCGCAGTGGAACCTCCGCGGCGACACCGCCGGACGCGCCATGCGGCTCATCGCCGACGGCGTCGTCGAGCGCGAGGGCGTCCCCGGCCTCGCGCGGCGCCTGGGCTATTCGCCGCGCCACCTCACGCGTCTGCTCACCGCCGAACTCGGCGCCGGACCCCTCGCCCTCAGCCGTGCGCACCGTGCGCAGACCGCCCGAATGCTCCTCGTCGGCACCGACCTGCCCGCCGCCGACGTCGCGTTCTCGTCGGGTTTCGCCAGCGTGCGCCAGTTCAACGACACCGTGCGGGAGGTGTTCGGGATGCCGCCCCTCGAGCTCCGCGCGCGGCGCCGGGCGCCCCGGGCCGCCGTCGCACCGGACAGCGCGTCGGCCGACGCGGGCGCCCCTGCGACGTCGATCGACCTGGTGCTGCCGCACCGCGGCCCGCTCGATGCCGATGGGCTCTTCGCGTGGATGGCCGCCCGCGCTGTCTCGGGCGCCGAACACGCGGCCGCAGGTGCGTTCGCCCGCACGCTGCGGCTGCCGGGCGGCCCGGCGTGGTTCGAACTGCGCCGAGACGATGCCGGCCGGGTTCGGATGCGCGCCCGGCTCACGCACCTCGCCGACCTCTCGACCCTCGTGACCCGGGCGCGCCGGCTCTTCGACCTCGACGCCGACCCGTTCGCCATCGACGAGGCGCTGTCGCGGCATCCGGAGCTCGCTCCCCGGGTCGCGGCGCTCCCGGGCATCCGTGTTCCCGGAGCGGCCGACCCGCACGAGATGCTCATCCGGGCGATGGTCGGGCAGCAGATCACGGTCGTCGCAGCCCGCACGGCGCTGACGGCGCTGACCACCGCACTCGGCGAGACCGTGCACGGGCTCGCTGACGAGGCATCCGCTCCTCTCCTGCTCTTCCCGACGATGGCGGCGATCGCCGAGCGGGGTCACGAGGTGCTGCGCGGCCCGGCCGCGCGGATCCGCGCGATCACCGGCGCCGCGGCGGCACTCGCCGACGGCTCGCTGCCGCTGACGCCCGGCGACGATGGCGCCGACCAGCGTGCGGCACTTCTCGCCATGCCCGGCATCGGGCCGTGGACCGCCGACTACGTGCGCATGCGGGTCCTCGGCGATCCCGACGTGTTCCTGCCGGGCGACGTCGCCGTCCGCAGCGGCGCCGCCGCGATCGGGCTCCCGTCCGAGGCCCGCGCCCTCACAGACTGGGTCGCACGCACCGCGCCGTGGCGCAGCTACCTCACCGCGCACCTGTGGGCCGCGGTTCCGCCGAAGGCTCCGGTGCAGCGCCGGGGCGCGGCATCCGTCACCGTCCTCACGTCCGAGCCGACCACCGGAGGCATCTCATGAACACCGCGACCATCCAGACCCTCGACACCCCCGACGGCGCCTTCACGCTCCTCGCCGACGAAGAGGGCCGCGTGCTCGCCTCCGGCTGGACGCCCGATGCCGATCGCATCCTTGCGCGCGTGCGCGCGGCCGATCGCCCGTCGACCGTCACCTCCGGACGAACGGATGCCGCAGCCGCCGTCGTCGCCTACTACGACGGCGATCTCGCCGCGATCGACGACGTGCCGGTCGCGCAGCACGGCACGGCGATGCAGCTCGCCGGATGGGACGCGCTGCGGCGCATCACCCCGGGACGCCCGCTGACGTACGCCGAGTTCGCGGTGGAGCTCGGGTCTCCGAGCGCGGTCCGGGCCGCGGCATCCATCTGCGCCCGCAACGCGCCGGCGCTCTTCGTCCCGTGCCACCGGGTGCTGCGCACCGGGGGAGCCCTCGGCGGATTCGCGTGGGGGCTCGACGTCAAGGAGCGGCTGCTCGCGCGCGAGGCGGGTGTGCCCGCGCTGGTCTGAGTCCGCGGGCCGCACGCACCCTCAACCGCTTTCCGGGGGACCGGAAAGCGGTTGTTGCGTCCAGGCAACTCTCAGGTATAGGCTGGAGGGCTGTCGCGCCACTACACCCGTGGGGGTGCGCTCAGCCCTTTCCGCTCAGCCCAAGGAGGAAGAAATGTATCAGGCCGCCGTCGCTGCGAACGCCGCTCTCGTCCTCCGCCCCGCGGGATCCCGCGCCACGACCTGGCAGCCGCGTCCTCGCATCCACGGGTAAAGCCGCACCCTCGCGTCCGGCCACCTGGCCGGCTTCGGCATACTGCCGTCTTCCGGGGCGTTCCTCCCCACGGAAGCTCCCTCATGGCAGCGCTCTCACGAGCCTGTCGACACGCGACCCGACGTCGGGTCATCCGCATCACCGCCCCCACAAGGATCATGACCACCACCGCCACCCCTGAGCGATCAGAACAGCCGCAACGGTCCGAACTGTCCACCTTCAAAGCCCTCGCCCGGCTGCTCCCGTTCACCAAGCCCGTGCTGCCGCGCCTCACGCTCGGCGCCGCGAGCGCGCTGCTGGCGAGCCTGCTCGCCCTGGCGATCCCGCTCGTGCTCGAGCAGGTCGTCAGGGGGCCGATCGCGTCGGCCGACATCTCCGCGATCGCGTGGGGATCCGCCGCGATCCTCGCCCTCGGCCTCGCCGAAGCCGCCATGGTGTGGCTGCGGCGGTGGTTCGTGCTGGGTCCGGCGACGCTCGTCGAATACGACCTGCGCCAGACCTTCTACTCGCGCCTGCAGCGCCTGCCGGTCGCCTTCCACGACCGCTGGCAGTCGGGTCAGCTGCTCAGCCGCATGATGCAGGACATGAGCATGCTGCGCCGCTGGCTCGCGTTCGGCCTCGTGCTGCTCGTCGTCAACGCGCTGACGATCGCGGTCGGCACGGCGCTGCTGTTCCGCTGGCACTGGGTGCTCGGCACGATCTTCCTGCTGACGTCGGCGCCGCTCTGGTATGCGGGTTACCGGTTCGAGAAGACCTACGGCACGCTGGCGCGCCAGTCGCAGGACCAGGCGGGCGACCTCGCGACCTCCGTGGAGGAGAGCGTGCACGGCATCCGCGTGCTCAAGGCCTTCGGCCGCGGCAAGCACGCGCTGCAGAAGTTCACGCGCCAGGCCGAGACGCTGCGTGAGACCGAGCTCAGCAAGGCGCGCGCCGTCGGCTGGATCTGGTTCTGGCTGGTGCTCCTGCCCGACATCGCGTTCGCGCTGTGCCTGGGTGCGGGCATCTATCTGACGGCGGCCGGCCAGCTGCAGGGGGCCGAGCTCATCGCGTTCTTCGCGATGGCGACCGTGCTCCGCTGGCCGATGGAGTCCATCGGGTTCCTGTTCTCGTTCCTGCTCGACGCGCGCACCGCGACCGACCGCATCTTCGAGGTGTTCGACGAGCACAACACGATCACCGACCCCGAGAATCCGGTCACGATCCCCAAGCCCCGCGGCGAGCTGGCCTTCGAGGGCGTGCACTTCCGCTACCAGGATGCCGCGCAGCACGAGCGCGACCTGCTCGACGGCGTCGACCTCGTGCTGCAGCCGGGCGAGACCATGGCGCTCGTCGGTCTCACCGGCTCCGGCAAGACGACCCTGACGACCCTGCCCACGCGGCTCTACGACGTCACCGGCGGGCGCGTCACGCTCGACGGCGTCGACGTGCGCGACCTCACCCTCGCGGAGCTCCGGCGGCACATCGGCATGGCGTTCGAGGACGCCACCCTGTTCTCGCAGACCGTGCGCGACAACGTGCTGCTCGGTCGCGAGGACCTCGTGCCCGGCAGCGCAGAGGCCGAGGCCGTGCTGCGCGAGGCGCTCGCAGTCGCCCAGGCGTCGTTCGTCGACGACCTGCCCGACGGCGTCGACACGGTCATCGGCGAGGAGGGGCTGTCGCTCTCGGGCGGTCAGCGCCAGCGGCTCGCGCTCGCGCGCGCCGTCGCCGCCCGCCCCGCGGTGCTGGTGCTCGACGACCCGCTGTCGGCGCTCGACGTCGACACCGAGGCGCTCGTCGAGGATGCACTGCGCGAGGTGCTGCACGAGACGACGGCGCTGGTCGTGGCGCACCGGCCCTCGACCGTGACGCTCGCCGACCGCGTGGCGCTGCTGGAGTCCGGACGCGTGACCGCGGTCGGCACGCACTCCGAGCTGCTGCGCACGAGCGACCACTACCGGCACGTGATCTCGAGTCTCGAAGTCGAGGAAGCGCGACTTCGGGCCAGACAGGAAGACCAGGAATGGGAGGTGACCCTGTGAGCACCACCGTCGTCGGAACGAGCGGCGAAGACCGCTCCGACTACACGCGCGCCGAGAGCAAGGCGATCCGCAAGCGCTCGCTGCGCCTGCTCGGCTCGCTCATCACGCCCGTCCGCGGCCAGCTGATCCTCGCGGGTGTCGTGCTCGTCGTCTCGACGGCGCTGCGGGTCGCCGGCCCGTGGCTCATCGGCATCGGCATCAACAACGCGCTGCCGGCCGTCATCGAGCGCAACGACTGGATGCCGACCTTCGTCGTCGTCGCCGTCTATCTCGTCGCAGCGATCGGGGGCGCCGCGCTGATCGGGTGGTACGTCGTCGTGGCTGCGCGACTGACCCAGGCGATCATGCTCGACCTGCGCAAGCGCATCTTCCTGCACACGCAGCGGCTGAGCCTGGAGTTCCACGAGTCGTACACGTCGGGTCGCATCATCTCCCGGCAGACGAGCGATCTCGACACCATCCGCGAGCTGCTGGACGGCGGTCTCAACGAGCTGGTGTCGGGCATCCTCTACGGCGTGTTCACGCTCGTCGCGCTGTACCTCGTGGACTGGCAGTCGGGTCTGATCCTGACCGTGATGGGCATCCCGCTCTTCCTGCTCATGCGGTGGTTCTACACGCGCTCGCAGCGGGTGTACCGGGAGTCGCGCGTCATCAGCGCCGGCGTCATCGTCAAGTTCGTCGAGACCATGACGGGCATCCGCGCCGTCAAGGCGTTCCGCAAGGAGCTGCGCAACGATGAGGAGTTCGGCGAGCAGGCGATGAACTACCGCGACGTCAACATGCGCTCGATCCGCCTCTTCGGAACGTTCGAGCCGGGACTCATGGCCGTGGCATCCGTCACCCTCGCCCTCGTGATCGCGTGGGGCGGGATCCGCGTCGCCGACGGCGTGATGGAGATCGGCTTCCTGCTGTCGGCCGTGCTGTACGTCCGCAACTTCTTCTCGCCGCTGCAGGAGGTCGCGTTCTTCCTGAACTCGTACCAGTCCGCGACGGCGGCGCTCGAGAAGGTGTCGGGCGTGCTGGAGGAGGAGCCGACCGTTCCCGACCCGAAGAACCCGGTCGACCTGTGGAGCGCGAAGGGCCACATCCGGTTCGACGACGTGCTGTTCGGGTACTCGAGGGACCGGGTCATCCTGCCGGACTTCACGCTCGACATCCCGGCAGGGCAGACGATCGCGCTGGTCGGCACCACCGGTGCCGGCAAGTCGACGCTCGCGAAGCTGGTGTCGCGGTTCTACGACCCGACGAAGGGCGCGGTCACGCTCGACGGCGTCGACCTGCGCTCGCTGCACCCGAAGGACCTCCGTCGCGCGATCGTGATGGTCACGCAGGAGGCCTACCTGTTCAGCGGCACGGTCGCTGACAACATCGCGCTGGGCAAGCCCGACGCGACGATGGAGCAGATCCAGGCCGCGGCGCGGGCGGTGGGAGCGGATGCGTTCATCCGGGCGCTCCCGGACGGCTACGACACCGACGTGAACAAGCGCGGCGGCCGCGTGTCGGCGGGTCAGCGTCAGCTGATCTCGTTCGCGCGGGCGTTCCTCGCCGACCCGGCGGTGCTGATCCTCGACGAGGCCACGGCCTCGCTCGACATCCCGTCGGAGCGGCAGATCCAGGATGCGCTGCAGACGCTGCTCGCCGACCGCACCGCGATCATCATCGCGCACCGCCTCTCGACGGTCGCGATCGCCGACCGCGTGCTGGTCATGGAGCACGGCCGGATCATCGAGGACGACACCCCCGAGACGCTGATCGGCGGCGACGGGAAGTTCGCGCAGCTGCATGCCGCGTGGCGGGAGTCGCTCGTCTGACACCTGCCTGAGACCCGCGGATGCCCCGGCCCACCTGTCCACACAGGGCGGGGGCATCCGTCGTCTTCGGTCCCGTGCGTCCCAACCCGCCCGTTCGCGCGAACCCACCCCGTTCGCGCGAACCCACCCTGCTCGCGCGAACCCACACGTTCGCGTGCGCTCCCAGGTGTGGGCTCGCGCGGGGGTTCGCCGCTTCGAAGGGAGGGCGGGGACCTCAGGCGTGCGCGATCGAGACCGCGTGGGCGAGCGGATGCTGCGGCGCGAGGCCCGCGAGGGCAGCGGCGCCGTCGATCCCGTTGCCGAGGGGCTCGACGAGAGCGACGTCGAGCTCGCTCGCCGCAATGTGCGACGCGAAGGCCTCGCGCAGCTGCGGGGAGCGGAACACCCCGCCGATCGCGCACACCGAGAAGTGCTCGCGGGGCTCGTCCTCGGCCGAGGTCGAGCGCACCCGGCGCAGCGCGCTCTCGACGCTGTGCGCGAGCTCGCCGCCCGCGCGCACCGTGATGTGCTGCGACACGGCGTCACCCTCCGACGCGAGCCGCGCGACGTGCTCGGCGAACGACGCGACCACGCGCACGCGGTCGTGGTCGGCCTGCAGGGCGATGTAGGCCTGCGTGAGGTCGGGCCAGCGCTCCTCGGCGACGGCGCGCAGCGCCGTCGCCGGCCCGCGGCCGTCGAACTCGCGCATCACCGCGTCCAGTGCCTCGCGGCCGATCCAGTACCCGCTGCCGGCGTCGCCCATGAGGTAGCCCCACCCGTCGACCCGCGCGACGCGCGACGCGCCCACTGCGAGGGTCACCACTCCGGTGCCGGCGGCGACGACCGCCCCGCGCCCGTCGCCGAGGGCGCCGAGGAATGAGGTGGTGGAGTCGTGCGCGAGGATCACCTCGCGCACCGCGGCGTCGTCGATGCGTGCGAGGAGGGCCGCGGCATCCGATTCCCGCGTCGTCAGCCCCGACACGCCCGCCGTCACGACCGAGACGTCCGCGCCGGACCGCTCGATCGCTGCGCGCGCGACGGCCGCGAGCTGCGGCAGCAGGGGTTCGTGCGTGTCGATGCCCGGGAAGACGACGTCCTCCTCGCGCACGCGCACCTTGATGCCGGTCTGGCCGGCGTCGATCGCCAGTACGGTGCTCATGCGGCTGGCGCTCCTTCCTTCTGATGGGAGCGGTAGGCCTCGCGGAGGAGATCGCCGGCGGGCTTGCCGTAGGGACAGTAGTCGTCGTTGTCGGCGGCCTCGGCCGGATCGTACAGCCGCGCGGGCCAGTCCCACAGCATGAAGCCGCGCATCCACGGTCGTGCGTCGCACGCGGCGAACATCGCCTCGTAGTAGGTCAGCTGCGCGGTGCCCGAGGGCGCGCCCGGCAGCGACCAGTCGTTCGGCCGGTCGGGAGAGCCCTCGCGTGAGGGGCAGCCGGCCTCCATGAAGAAGAACGGCTTGCCCGTCGCGGCGACGGCCGCCTCGATGCGGTCGAGCTCGGCCTCCCAGCGGTCGATCGGGTAGTAGCCGCTCGAGGTGACGACGTCGACCGCGTCCCACCAGGTGAGGCGGTCCTCCTGGTACTTGTCGCAGTTGTAGGTCACGAGACCGGAGTACTCGGCTCGCACCGCGGCGATGAGGTCGCGCCACTCGGCCTCGCGGGCGTCGGCGCGCACCATCTCGCAGCCGACGCAGAGCATCTCGCAGCCCTCTGACTCGGCGATCCGCGCCGCGTGCAGGATGAACTCGCGGTACGACGCGAACCACTCGCCCCACGTCGGCTCGCCTGGAACATCCTGATCGAAGAAGCCGATGTGAGCCCGCCACGTGCCGTCGGCGACGTTCACCACCGGCTTCAGGCACACCTTCAGCCCGAGCGCCTTCGCCTCGCGGATCGCCCAGACGACCTCGTCGTCGGTGACGGTCGGCGCCTCGGCGAAGCGCACCTCGGTGGACTGCGCGGTGTCCTGCAGGGCCGAGTAGGCGATCGCGGTCCAGTTGACGCCGTGGTCGGCCATCAGGCGCAGGGAATCGGATGCCGCGGCCGTCGCCCACGTTCCACGCACGCCCGTCCATCCCCAGGTCATTCCGGCCACGTACGGCCCGAGTGCCCGGGTGGGGTCGGCGGTCATGCGACAACCAGTTCGTTGGCGGTGCGCAGCACGCGAGGATCCGAGAGGACGGATGCCGCGAGCCCGTCGCCGGCGTGAAGCACGATCAGCGTCGTGCTCTCGCCCGGCAGCAGGGTCACGAGCGCGTCGGAGGCCACCGCCTCGGGGTCGACCTTGTCGACGAGGAGGGCGAGGTCGCGCACGAGCGACGCCGCGGTGAGCGTGACGCGCGTGCCCTCGGCGACGCGCTCGGTGCGGACGTCGACCTCCGCCGCACCGAGGGCGGAGTCGCGGGGCTCGGCGAAGAACCAGAACCCGCGCACGTCGCCCACACCTGCGACGACGAGCTCCGATGCCGCATCGCCGGCGGTCGCGACGTCGGACGGCAGCGCGACGGTCACGGTCTCACGAGGCGCCAGCGACACCTCGACGGCGAACCGCGCGAGCTCATCGCCCGCGAAGCCGACCCGTCGGGCCACGAGCTCGCCCGTCCACGGCTCGGCGGTGTCGTTCACGAGCACCGCGGCGAAGCCCCCGTCACGGGGCTGGATGGTCGCGGCCCGCGGTGCGAACGCGTTCTTGAGGGCGTAGTAGAGCGGCTTGGGCCGCTCGTCGCCGTCGATGGCAGCCCATGACGTGACCGGCCAGCAGTCGTTCAGCTGCCACACGATCGCGCCCTGGGTGTGCGGCGCCCACGAGCGGAAGTGCTCGAGCGCGGTGCGCACGGCCAGCGCCTGGTTGAGCTGCATCGCCCAGTGCCAGTTCTCCATGGCCTCCGGCATCCGGAAGTGGGGGATCAGCCCGTTCGTGAGCTTGGTGTTCCCTTCCATCGCCTTCTGGTGCACGATCATGCCCGGCGACTCGGGGGTCAGCGGCGCGTCCGTGACGGAGCGCACGAGGGTGCTCCAGGCCGGCGGCCCCTGCCAGCCGAACTCGGCGACGAACCGCGGCCGGTGGTCACGGTAGGTGTGCCAGTCCTGCCGGTTCCACTGCTCCCACAGGTGCATCGAGCCGTGCTGCTCGTCGTTGGGGTGCGGCCCGGTCTGCGCCGCGCCGTCCCACCCCATGCCGGGGCTGAACGGGCTGCCCGGCGCGTAGGGAACGTGCGGCGCGAGCTCGGCGACGAGCGCCGGGAACAGCTCGTAGTAGTAGTGCGCGCCCCAGGTCTTGCCGTCCAGGCGCAGCTTCCAGCCCCAGTCCTCGTAGCCCCACAGGTTCTCGTTGTTCCCCGTGAGCAGCACGAGCGAGGCGTGATGCCCCAGCCGGACGATGTTCTCGCGCGCCTCCGCCTCGACCTCCGACCGCAGCGGATCCTCCTCCGCGTACGCGGCGCACGCGAACAGGAAGTCCTGCCAGACGAGCAGGCCCAGCTCGTCGGCGAGCTCGTAGAAGTCGTCGGACTCGTAGAGTCCGCCGCCCCACACGCGGATGAGGTTGAGGTTGGCGTCGAGCGCCTGCTCGAAGCGCCGGCGCAGCCGCTCCCGCGTGACTCGCACGGTGAGGGCGTCGTCGGGGATCCAGTTGACCCCCTTCACGAACACCGGCTGGTCGTTGACCACGAGCGTGAACGGCGTGCCCGCCTCGTCAGGCGTCATGTCCCAGCGCACGTCGCGGAAGCCCACCTTGCGCGTCGAGATGTCGAGGACGGATCCATCGGATGCCGCGACCTCGACCTCGACGTCGTACAGCGGCTGCGCGCCGTAGCCGACGGGCCACCACCGCTCGACCTCGGAGAGCGAGAGCGTGACGGTCGCGGTCGCCTGGCCGGCGGGCAGATCGACGGATGCCTCGACCCCGGCTGCACGCGCCGTCACCGAGACCGCGTCGTCGCGGGAGCGCTCGAGCTCGACCTCGACCGTGATCGTGCCGCCGTCGCCCGACGGCGTGGCGGCCACGCGGGTCTGCGCGAGACGTGCGACCGACCACGACTCCAGTCCCACCGGCTTCACGATGCCGCTGGTATAGGTCGCGATGCCCCAGTCCCACCCGAAGCTGCACGCCGACTTGCGGATCGCGTCGTAGGGCAGCGGATAGGGACGCTGACGCACGCCGAGTTCGATGCTCTGCTCATTGGCGTACTTCACCGGCGAGCGGAAGCGCACCACGAGCGCGTTGGCACCCTCGATGAGCGCGTCCCGCACGTCGAACCGGTACGAGCGGTGCTGGTTCGCCGTCGCTCCGATCTCGCTCCCGTTGAGGAGGATCGTCGTCACGGTGTCGAGGCCCTCGAACACCAGGTCGGTGCGATCGGCTCCGTCGGGGGTCCAGTCGAACGTCGTCTCGTAGGTCCAGTCGACGAGCCCGATCCATGCGAGCGCCGATTCGTTGTCGTCCAGGAACGGGTCAGGGATGAGCCCCGCGGCCAGGAGATCGGTGTGCACGCACCCGGGAACCACCGCGGCCACGGCATCCGCGAATCCCTCCGGAGCGGGACCCGACGCGGCGCGGACGGTCCAGCCGGCGTCGATCGGACGGAAGGACAGGGAAGAGGTCACTTGACGGCTCCTGAGGTGAGGCCTTTGTAGATCCAGCGCTGCAGCAGCAGGAAGGCGATGAGGGTGGGGATGATGACGAGGACGGTGCCTGCCGAGATGACCTCCCACTGCGCGCCGAACGGTCCCTTGAACCGGAACAGCGACGTGGAGATCAGACCCTCGGACGGCAGGTAGAGGAACGGTGCGTAGAACTCGTTGTACACCGCGATGCCCTTGATGATGACGACCGTCGCGATGGCCGGTCGCAGCAGGGGCAGCACGATGCGCCAGTAGATCGTCCAGCGGTTGGCGCCGTCGATCATCGCGGCCTCGTCGAGTGAGACCGGGATCGACTGCATGAACTGGATGAAGAGGTAGATCGCGATGATGTCGGTGCCCATGAACAGCAGGATCAGGGCGGCCTTGGTGTCGTAGAGGCCGAGTCCGTTGATGAGCTGGAAGGTCGCCACCTGGCTCGTGACGCTCGGGATGAGGGTCGCGACGAGGAACAGGCCGAACACCAGCTTCTTGCCGCGGAACGCGAAGCGGTCCAGGGCGTACGCCGCCATCGTGCCGATGAAGATCGTGCCGGCGAGCGACACGACCAGCACGATCGTCGTGTTGACGAAGCCCTCGAGCATCTTGCCGCTCGTGAACGCGGTGACGAAGTTGTCGAAGTTGAGCCAGTTCTCGGGCGGGTCGAAGGGACCGGTCTGCGCATACTCCGGCGCGGTCTTGAGGCTGGCGAAGAGCAGCACCGACAGCGGCAGCAGTGTCACGACCGATGCGACGATGAGGCTGAGGTACTTGGCCGTGGTCGCGCTGACGCCGCGCAGGCGCTCGAGCGGGGAACGGCCGCGGATCGTGCGCGGCGGAGCAGTGCGCTGGGGCATCGTGCGCAGGTCTTCGGTGGTGGTCATGTCAGGTCGACCTTCTCGTCGGGGAACACCTTGCGCTGGATCCACGTGACGACCAGCACGATCGCCAGGAGCACCACGGCCATGGCGGACGCGAGCCCCACCTGGCGGAAGGTGAACGCGGTCTGCAGCGTCTGGATCACGAACGTCGCAGATCCGTTGGCGCCGCCGGTCATGATGAACGGGATCTCGAACACGCTGAGGCTGCCCGCGATCGCGAGGATGAACGACAGCCCGACCACGCGGCGGATGCCCGGGAAGATGATCGCCCAGAACTGCTGCCAGCGGCTGGCGCCGTCGAGGTCGGCAGCTTCGTACAGCTCGTGGGGGATCGACTGGATCGCGCCGAGGAACAGCACGAAGTTCATGCCGGTGTAGCGCCAGACCGAGGTGCCGGCGAGCGACCAGTTCACCACGTCGGGGTTGCCGAGCCACTGGGGCGGGTCGCTCACGCCGAACCAGCTGAGCACGGTGTCGAGCGTGCCGCCCGGCTGGAAGAGGTAGAGGAAGACGAAGCCGATCGCGACGCCGTTGATGAGGTACGGGAAGAACAGGATGCCGCGGAACAGGTTCGACAAGCGCGTGGAGAAGCTGAGGATCGTGGCGAAGTACAGTGCGATCGCCATCTGCGCGAACGACGCGAAGAAGTAGTACAGACTCACGCCGAAGACGGAGAAGATCCGCGGGTCGGTGAACACCTGGACGTAGTTGTCGAGACCGACGAAGTTCTTCTGCAGGTCGATGCCGTCCCAGTCGGTGACGCTGTAGTAGAAGAGGTTCAGCGCCGGCCAGTAGGTGAACAGCAGCAGCAGTCCGACCGCCGCGGCCAGGAAGAACCACGGGGTGAGCCGCTGGAGGAGGCTCCGTCCGGCGGAGCCGCCCCGCGGGCGGCCGGCCCGGCGGAATCCTCCGCCGAACCGGCGCGCCCGCACGGGCGCGGAGAGGGCGGCAGGGGCATCTGCCGGCGCCGCACCGGGTGTCGCAATGGCCATGTCGCTGCCGCCCTCTCCCGTCAGCCCGCGAGCTTTTCGACCGAGGCGCCCCAGCGCTCGTTCAGCTCGGCGAAGTAGCTCTCCTTGTCGCCGTCGGCCGCACCGCGGGCGATGTCGACGAGCTTCTGACGGTAGATCGGGCCGTACAGGTCGATCTGCGCGTCGTCGGCCACGTTGTTGATGAGACCCTCCTTGCCGGCGGGCGCGGGGTTGATCTCCATGAGCTCGACGCCGGCCTCCTCGAAGCCGGCCAGGTTGTCGGGCAGCGGCTTGTCGATGACGGGGGAGATCATGCCCTGCGCCTCGGCGTAGCCGGAGTCCTCGACGACCCACTGGATCCACGCCCACGCGGCGGCCTTCGCCTTCGAGTGCTTGCTCACCGCGAGGTTGTAGTCGCCGCCGATGACGGCGAGCTGCGTGCCGTCGACGTTGGCCGGGAACGCCATGTAGCCGATGTCGTCCGCCGACCCGCCGTTGTCCTCCGCGGCGGCCTGCATCTGCGAGATCGCCCAGGAGCCCAGCGTCATCGCGGCGATCTTGCCGGTGCCGAGGTCGACCTTCGACTGCTCCCAGTTGGTGGTGAGGGGGTCGTCCTCGGTGAGTCCGGCCGCCACCGACTCGTACAGCAGCGAGTCGATCGCGTAGACGTCGGTGCCCTCGGTCCACGGCGCGGTGTCCTCCGCCATGGTGATGGGCGCATCGGCGTCGTCGGTGACGACGCCCAGGTTGCCGAAGCTCTGGGTGAGCGGCCAGCCGTCCTTGTAGTTCGTGTAGAGCGGGATGGCGTCGGTGTTGTCCTTGACCTTCTGCAGGGCCTCGAGCCACTCGGCCTCGGTCGTCGGAAGCTCGGTGACGCCGGCCTCCTCGAAGACCTTCTTGTTGTAGACGACGCCGTTGGCGTTGCCGCCCCAGGCGATCCCGTACTGCGTGCCGTCGTAGCTCGCCGCAGGAAGGAAGCGGTAGGTGTCCTCGAACTCGGCGGTGTCTCCGAGCGGCTCGAGGAACTGCTCGTACTGGTCGGGCTTGATCGCCGGGATGCCGATGACGTCGCCGTAGTTCGTGGTGCTCATGCGGGTGAGCATCTCGCCCGCGTAGTCGGTGATGCCCTCGAACGTGACGTTGACGTCGGGGTACTCCTCGTTGAACGCCTCGGCGTACTTGTCGAACGTGCCGTCCTCCACGAGGTCGGTGCGCCACGTCACGACCTTGATGTCGCCCTTCACCTCGCCGTCGATCGTGTTGTCGGCGTCGCCCGCGCCGCCGCCCGCGCAGCCGCTGATCGCGACCGCGGCGGTCGCGATCAGCGCGATGCCCGCGAATGCCTTCTTCGCCATGTGATGTCTCCTTGTCAGGTTCGCCCTTGAACTGCCGGTGCGCGTCGTCGCACCGTCGCGTGGTTCGTCGCGCGGTCAGATTACGCATGGTCGAAACGGTTCCGCAAGCGCTCGATGTCAGCGCTGTCTCAGCGTGTCCGGAACCGTACATTCGAAAAAACAACGGTGTTGAACTGGGCTTATTTTGTAATCGGGCTGGTGCGATGAGTCCAGATGTCCGTCAAATGTCCCACGTGGACATTGCCTCCCCGAACCTGCTAGCGTGAACCCGCCAGGCAAGGAGGCCCGATGACGGTTCAGCAGCGCGCGACCCTCGACGACGTCGCGCGGCTCGCCGGAGTGAGCTCCAAGACCGTCTCGCGCGTCTTCACCCATCGCGAGCTCGTCGCACCCGACACAGTGGACCGCGTGCTCACGGCGGCCAAGCGCCTGCGCTTCCGGCCCAACCCCCTCGCCCGCAACCTTCGCCGCGGGGGACCGACGAACACCATCGGGTTCATCATGGGGGAGCTCGGCAACCCCTTCTACTACAAGGTCGCCGCCGGCATCGAGCGCGAGCTGTCGGCGAGCGGCTTCTCGCTGGTGGTCGCGACGACCGACGACACCGCCGAGGGCGAGGAGCGTGTGGCCGATGCGCTGCTCGGTCAGCGGCTCGGCGCGCTGCTGCTGATTCCCGTGGCCGAGGACCAGTCGTACCTCGAGGGGGAGCGGCATCTCGGGACCCCGGTGATCGCCATCGACCGTCCGGCACGCAATCTCGTGGCCGACTCCATCGTGCTCGAGAACCACCGCGGTGTGTTCGAGGCGACGACGCATCTGCTCGAGCGCGGCCATCGCCGCATCGGCTACATCTGCAATCCGGCCTCCGTCTACACGCAGGCCGAGCGCCTGCGCGGCTACCGCGACGCGCTCGCCGCCTACGGCATCAACGACTCCGCCCGGTGGGAGCGTCTTGCCGACGATCTCTCGCAGCCGGCCGACGCGCTCATCGCCGACCTGCTCGACCGCGACGACGCGCCGACGGCGATCATCACGGGCAACAACCGCGTGACGGTCAGCGCGCTGCGCGTGCTGCGCGACCGCGACGACGACGGGCGCACCGCGCTCATCGGCTTCGACGACTTCGACACGGCGGATGTGCTCGGGGTGACCGTCGTCAGCTACGACCCCCTGGCGCTCGGCCGCGCCGCCGCCACCCTCGCGATCGAGCGGATGCAGGATCCGGCGGGCTTCACACGACAGCTCGAGATGCCGACCTGGCTCGTCGAGCGCGGCACGGGCGAACGACCCCCCGCAGAGAGGACCCCGGCATGACCTCCGGCTTCATCCGACTCGATAACGAGGGCGTCGGCCTGATCGTCGACGCCCGCGGGCCCGGCCTGCCGCGCGTGCTCCACTGGGGAGCGCCGGTCGGAGCGATCACGGATGCCGATGCCGAGGCGCTCGCGCCGGCGCTGAGCCGTCAGACCCCGCCCGGCACGCTCGATGCCGCATGGCAGGTCTCCCTGTCCCCGCAGGAGGGCGACGGGTGGAGCGGGCGCCCGGGGATGCAGGTGCGTCGCGACGGCGTCGTGCACCATGCGCGATGGGTGGTCACCGACCTCGAGACGGACGACGGGTCGCTGCGGGTGGAGGCGCGGGATGCGGCATCCGCTCTCCGTCTTTCCATCACGGTCGGCATCGAGCGCGGCGGTGTGGTCTGGGTGCAGCATGCCCTCGCCCACGCGGGCGGGCCCGAGGCCGCGCCCGTCGACGTCGACTGGCTCGAAGCCACCCTGCCGGTGCCGTCGACGACCGACACGCTGCTGACCTTCGACGGCCGCTGGGCGCGCGAGAAGCGGCCCGTCGTGACGCCGATGCCCGCCGGTGCGACCGTGCGGCAGTCGCGGCGCGGACGACCCGGCCACGACAGTCCGATCGCGGCCATCGCGGCGATCGGCGAGCCGCGCTGGCAGACCGGTGCGCTGTGGGGCGTGCATCTGGCGTGGTCGAGCGACCTCACCACCCGGGTGGACCGCGTCACCGACGCGGTCAGCCTGATCGGTGCGGGTGAGCTGCTGCGTCCTGGTGAGATCCGCCTGGCCCCGGGCGACGAGTACCGCGCGCCGCGGGCGGCGTTCGTGCACACCGACGCGGGGCTCGACGGCTTCGCGGGGCGCGTGCACACGTGGCTGCGGGCGCGGCCGCAGCATCCGTCGTCCGCCCGCCCGCTGGTGCTCAACACCTGGGAGGCCGTGTACTTCGACCACGACCCCGAGCGGCTCGCGGCGCTCGCGGAACGCGCCGCCGAGGTCGGCGTCGAGCGCTTCGTGCTCGACGACGGCTGGTTCCACGGGCGCCGCGACGACTCGACGAGCCTCGGCGACTGGGTGGTCGACCGGTCGGTGTGGCCCGACGGTCTCGGCCCTCTCGCCGACAACGTGCACGCCCTTGGCATGCAGTTCGGACTGTGGTTCGAGCCCGAGATGATCAGCCTCGACTCCGACGTGGCCCGCGCGCACCCCGACTGGCTGCTGCACGATCCCGGGCATCTCGAGCACGATCCGGCGCTGTCGTGGCGTGGACAGTACGTGATGAATCTCGCGAATCCGGATGCCGCAGCCCACGTCCTCGGCCAGATCGACGCGCTCGTGACCGAGCTCGGCATCGACTTCATCAAGTGGGACCACAACCGCGACCTCGTGGAGAGCGTCCACGACGGCCGCCCCGGCGGCCACGCCCAGATGACGGCGGTGTACGGGCTGATCGCCGAGCTGAAGTCGCGGCATCCGTCCCTCGAGATCGAGTCATGCTCCAGCGGGGGCGCGCGGACCGACCTCGGCATCCTCGAGGTCACCGACCGCGTGTGGGCGAGCGACTCCAACGATCCCGTGGAGCGTCAGGACATCCAGCGCTGGACGGGCCTGCTGCTGCCGCCCGAGCTCGTCGGCGCGCACGTCGGGCCGACGACGTCGCACTCCTCGGGCCGCACCACCGCCCTGTCGTACCGCATCGCGACGAGCCTCATGGGCTCGGCGGGGTTCGAGTGGGACATCCTGTCGTGCGACGACGACGAGACGGCCACGATCACGCGCTTCGCCGCGCTCTACAAGGAGGTGCGCCCCATCGTCCACGCGGGGCGGGTGCTGCACCCGGAGCTGCGGGACCCGGCATGGCGGGCGACCGCGTTCGTGACGGATGCCGCAGCCGTCGTGGTCGTCGCCACGGTGGCGAGCCTCCAGGACGCGCGGGCTGAGCGGCTGCGTCTCCCGGGGCTGGACCCCGACCGCCGCTACCGCGTCAGGGTGCGGCGCGAGATCGGCGCCCCCGAGTACGGCTGGATCGCACCCGAGTGGTTCACGGCCGGCGAGATCGAGCTGCCGGGCGCACTGCTCGGCGAGGTGGGCCTCCAGCTGCCGACGCTCTGGCCCGTGCAGGCCTTCGTGCTCCACCTCGAGGCGCTCTGACCCCGCTGGCCGGCGCTGGCCGCGCTGGCCGTTCGGCGCCGGGTCGCGGCATCCGTCGCCTCTTCCTTCGCTTCTCCCTTCGCTCGGGTGTTACGAATGGCGCGCTTGGTCGATCCCTTACGGCGTTTCGTGCCACCTGAGTGCTGCGCTCCGGCGTCAGGAGTCACGAATGGTGTGATCGGTCGCGGGGTCGCCGCGAGTCGGGTCAAGTCCCGTCGTGTGGTGTCATTCCTGCTGTTGCCTGGGGTGGTTGAGGGTCAGGCGGTGAGGTAGAGCTCGGGGCGGGCGGGTTCGGCTGTCTCGTGCAGGGTGTGGACCAGTTTG
>NZ_JADIJE010000014.1 GCF_015278315.1 Microbacterium ureisolvens
CCGACCTGTGGGCCGCGGCCGGCGCGGCGATCGCGGTGGCGATCGCGGTCGCGGCGCTGCGCGCGAGCGCATCGCGACGGGTCGCGGTCACCGTGGGCGCGGGCCTGGCCGCTGCCGCCGTGCTGTTCGCGGCGGCTGAGCTCCTCCTGCTCGCCTCGGCGAGCGGGTTCGAGGAGCTGCGCACCGTGCTCACCATGAGCCTCTTGTCGGCGGCTGCGTACGTCGGCGCCGTCGCGCGGACGCGCCTGGGTGCGGCCCCGGCCGTCGTGGTCGCGATCGCGGCGGGGGTCTTCGGCGTGCTGGCCTTCTTCGTGATGGGCGTCACGCCGGTCGAGCTCGTGACCGTGCCGGCCGCGCTCGCGGGGCTCGCGTACGGCGCCCGGGCGCTCGCGCTCCGGCCCGAGTCCCGCACCTGGCCCGCCCTCGGTCCCTGGCTCGGCCTCCTCCTGCTGCCGTCGCTCGCCTACGACTTCTTCGGCGAGGCGGAGCTGTGGCGGATCGTCGCACTCGGCGTCGTCGCCGTCGGGCTCGTCATCGTCGGAGCGGCGCGCAAGCTGCAGGCGCCCCTCGTGCTCGGCTCGGCCGTCGTGCTCGTCCACGGCATCGCGCAGCTGTGGCCGTGGATCTCGACGTCGTACGTCGCGGTGCCGTGGTGGCTGTGGCTCGGGATCGGCGGTGCCGTGCTGATCTTCATCGCCGCGCGCTACGAGCGGCGCGTGAAGCAGCTCCGCGCCGCGATCACCGCCGTCACGTCGCTTCGCTGAGCTCGCGCGCGCCGCGCCCCCAGCGGAAGGGCGACACCGTCGGGTCGCCGGGGATCCAATATCGCCACGGGAACGCGGCGGTGCCGGCCACCCCGGCCACCCCGACGCGCGGGCCCGACGCGATCTCCGCGAGCGGGTCGATGAGCAGCTCGAGGCGCGCCTTGGCGCCGTGACGGGGGAGTCCCGCGATCGCGTCGATGCCGTCGTGGAACGGATGCCGCAGCCCCACCGCGTCGCCCAGCCGGCCGGGTCCGCGAGCGAGGTCGCGCGGCGTGCGCGCCGCCGGTCGGCGCCGGGTCGCGGCATCCGTCCCCTCGATCACCTGGCCCGCACGCAGCAGGATTCCGCCGGCGACGCCGTCGGGACCGCACACGACGTTCACGCACGAATGGATGCCGTGACTCAGGTAGACGTACAGGTGCCCGGGTTCGCCCCACATGGTGGCGTTGCGCGCCGTCGGTCCCATGCGCGCGTGGGATCCCGGATCCGGCAGCGCGCCGGTGCCGCGGCCGTGGTACGCCTCGACCTCGGTGAGCCGCACGACCACCTTCTCGCCCTCGACGACGGTGGTGAGCCTCGCGCCGAGCAGCGACGGCGCGACATCGGCGGGAAGCGCGCGCAGATCGCCGCGGGTCGCCGCCCTCCACCGGTCCCGCACCATGCGGCGAGTCTACGTCCGCGCGTCGGGCGTCACGATCGTGGTCGCCGCCCGCCCGGCCCGCTACTGTTCCCGCATGGGGAAGTGGTTCGTGCTCATCCTGCTGAGCGTGTCGCAGTTCATCATGGTGCTCGACAGCACGGTCATGAACGTCTCGATCTCGACCGTGGCGCATGACCTCGGCACCGACATCTCGGGCATGCAGGCGGCGATCACGTTCTACGCGCTCACGATGGCGGCGTTCATGCTCACCGGCGGCAAGCTCGGCGACCGGTGGGGCCGGAGCCTCGCCTTCCGCATCGGCTCGGTGGTCTACGGCATCGGGTCGCTCACGACCGCGCTGAGTCCCAATCTCACCGTCCTCATGTTCGGGTGGTCGCTCGTGGAGGGTCTCGGCGCCGTCCTGGTGATCCCCGCGATCGCTGCCCTCGCCGCCATCAACTACGAGGGGCGCGCCCGCGTGGTCGCCTTCGCCGTGCTCGGCGCCGTCACCGGCGGGGCCGCGGCGGCCGGACCCCTCATCGGCGGCCTCGTCACCACCTACTCGTCGTGGCGGTACGTCTTCGTCGCCGAGGCGGTCGTGATGACCCTCGTGCTCATCGTGTCGGGGCGCATCAAGGACGTGCCCGGCGACCGCAAGCTGCGCATCGACCTCGTGAGCGTGGTGCTCTCGGCGCTGGGCCTGGCACTCCTCGTGTACGGCATCCTGCAGTCCAAGACCTGGGGCTGGTTCGTGCCGCTGGATCCGCCCGTCATCGGCGGGCAGCCCTTCGCACCGCTCGGCGTCTCACCGGTGGCGTACCTCATCCTCCTGTCGATCGTCGTGCTGTGGCTGTTCGTGAGGCGCCAGCAGCACCTCGAGCGCACGGGCGGCGTGCCGCTGCTCAAGGTCAGCCTGCTGCGCATCCCCGCACTGCGCAGCGGCCTCACGATGTTCATGGCGCAGTACTTCGCGATCGCAGCGCTGTTCTTCGTCATCCCGGTGTACCTGCAGACGATCCTGGGCTTCGACGCGCTGCAGACCGGCCTGAAGATCCTGCCGCTGTCGATCGGCCTCATCCTCTTCTCGATGCTCGGGTCGCGCCTGTCGACGGTGCGCTCCGCCCAGAACATCGGCCGCATCGGGCAGCTGACGCTGGGCCTCGGCGTGCTCGTCGTCTTCGTGGCCGTGCAGCCGGAGCTCGCCGACTGGGCCTTCGCCGCCGGCATGTTCGTGGTGGGCGCCGGCTTCGGCCTCCTCGCCTCGCAGCTCGGGAACGTCAACATGTCGGCGGTGGACCAGTCCGACACGTCGGAGGTCGGGGGCCTTCAGGGCACCTTCCAGAACCTCGGCTCGTCGTTCGGCACGGCGATCGTGGGATCGGTGTTCATCCTGCTGCTCACCTCGAGCTTCACCGCTGCGGTGCAGCAGAGCGAGAGCCTGCCCACCGACATCCGCGACCAGGTCGTCGCCGTCGCCTCGAAGGGTGCGCCGATCATCTCGCAGGATCAGGCGGAGCAGATCCTGCAGGATGCCGGCGCCGACGACGAGTCCGCCGCCGAGATCGCCCAGCTCTACGCCGACACGCAGGTCGAGTCGCTGCGCCAGTCACTGTTCCTCGTGTTCGCCCTCACTGTGCTCGGGCTGCTGCTGTCGGCCGGCCTGCCGTCGAGGATCCCCGAGCCCGCCGAGCAGCCGCAGGCTCCGGCATCCGCCCCGCCCCCTCCTCGCGACTGACCCGGCCCGCTCGCGCGTCGCGCCGCGCCACGGCCCGCCGCTCTCGTGTCCCGTCGCGGGCCGGCGCACCCGTGCCCCGTCGCCTGCCGGCCGTCCCGTTGCCTCCCCCCTCACCGTTGCCGAGAAACCGCGACCTCGACGAGCGACCATGACGTCGACGCCGAGAACATGGTCGTTCGACGACACCGCGGTTTCTCGACGGAAAGGAGGGACGGGCGGGACGGGAGGAGGGAGGGACGGATGCCGCGAAGCGGCGCGGGCGCTAGCGCGGGGGCACCTGGCACCACGAGATCGAGGCGCCGTTGAGCGCGATCACCTGGTCGCCGCTCTCCGACTCGAGGACGCGCGTCTCAGGGCGCTCGGGAAGGGGGAGCTGGTAGGTGTCGTATGCATTGGTCACGGCATCCGGCGCCACCGTCAGCGCGACGTAGCGGGCGCTGGGTGACACGCAGACCTGGATGACGGCATCCGTGTCGGCGATCTCGGTGAGGATGGTGGTCGCCCCGTCGGCCGCGACGCGCGACACCGACGTGCGTCCGGTCGGCAGGCCGTCGCCAGCCAGCACCGCCGCGGTGCGGATCGTCGATCCGTCCGGAAGCGGGGTGACCGATGTCGTGCCGCCCAGGTCGACCTCGGGTGCCACGAGCGGGGCCTCGCTCGCGTCGGTGAGATCGATGACGGAGGCCTGCTCGAGGCGGTCGACGACGGCCTCGCTCGACCCGCGGGCGATGCCGTCGATGCCGATGGCGTCGCCCAGCGCCGTCGCGCCGGTGCCGGCATCGGGTCCGGTCAGCAGCAGCGAGCCGTCGAACGACAGCAGCAGCATGCTGTCGGTGTCGGGCACGAAGCGCCACTCGGCGACGCGCGGGTCGGCGCCCTCCACCTCGATCGCGACGGGCTCGGCGCCGGGGTCGCCGAGCGATGCCGTGTACAGGCGGCTCTCGCGGCCGGAGTCGGCGTCGAGCTCGGCGTCCGAGAACGTGTAGCCGATCCGCTCGCCGCGGTCGGCGCTCTGCAGGTTCGACACGTAGCCGTCGCCGGGGAGCGGCAGCTCGCGCGGATCCTCGCCGTCGAGGTCGGTGACGATGAGCCCCGCCTCGTCGTCGTCGGTCCGCACCGACACGACGAGGTGCCGGCCCGTCGCGCGGAAGTCCTCGATGTGCGCGTGACGGAAGACCGGCACGGCGTGCTGGCCGGTGAGGTCGCTGCGGTAGATCAGGTCGCCGTCATCGGTGTCGCGCTGGAGCAGGTACACCTCGGCCGGCGGCGTGCGGAAGGTCTCGGTGATGGTCGCCGGCGGGCCGCCGCCGAGCGACGCGACGTCGTCGATCGTCACGGTGTAGTCGGTGTCGTCCCACAGCGGCAGCGTGAACCGCACGCCGACGCTGCGGCCCGACGTGTCGACCGCGAAGGGCGTGGCGGGCGTCACGGTGACCTGGGAGGGGTCGACGTCGGCGAGCGACTGGGTGGTGGTCACGATGAGACGGGAGCCGGATGCCGCGGCCGCCGCCTGCGGATCCACGTACACCTGCGTTACCCGTGGCCCCTGCGCCACCGTCGCGGCCGCACCCGCGAGCCCGAAGACCGCCAGCACCGCCGCCACGATCGCGAAGGTGCCGACGAAGGCGCGTCCCCGGCGTCGGCGCGCCCGCGCGCCCCGCGTGCCGGCGCCCGTCCCCGCGCCCGCGCGGTCAGTACTCATACGGATCCTCGGGCTCGGAGATCTCCGCGACCGCGGCCGCGTCCACGACGAGCCGCCCGTCCGAGGACGAGCGCACCGTGCCCGTGATCGTGACCCACTGCCCCGTGCTGGGCGCGCCGTCCGCCGCCATGACGGGCAGGCTCGCCGGCTGTGCGTCGATCACGCAGTGCGTGATCACGAGTCTCGTGAGGTCGAAGGATCCGTCCTCGCCCGGCGTGACGAAGCCGGTCAGTTCGACGGCATCGCCGTCGAACGCGTCGGGGTTGGTCGCGGTCGCGAACACGGTCGCCCACTCGCCGACTCCGAACGACGCGGTGTCGCCGGTCGAGGCGAGCTGTATGGTGTCGGCGCCCCCGAAGAGCGGCGTCGCCCCGACGTCGCGCGACATCGCCAGCTCCGCGCTGAGCGACGCGGGGGGCAGCACGAGGGTCAGCACCACGACGCCCGAAGCTGCGACCCCGCCGACCAGCGTGGCCGCGACGGCGACGGGGTGCGGGGCGTGGTGGTCGTGGTCTTGCGTTCCGTCCTGAGCATCCGGGGCGGGCCCGGAGCCGTGGTCGTGGCCGTGGTCGGCCTCGGCGCCGAGCGGCAGTGCGAAGGATGCGATCGTGCCGACGAGCACGAGCACCGCCATCGAGACGGCGAACCACGTCGAGTCCGGGTTGATGTAGAGCCCCAGCTGCCCCGTGATCGCCAGCGAGATCGTGACGACGGCCAGCACCGCGGCCAGGCCCACCCCGAGCCACCGCGTTCCGACGAATCCCGCATTACGCAAGGAGGTTCACCGCCGTCCCGATCGCGAAGGCCGACAGCACCACGACGACGACGATGCCGCCGAGCGTGCGCCACGTGAACGTGGTGCGCATGAGCGCGAGCATCTTGACGTCGACGAGAGGTCCGACGAGGAGGAACGCCACGATCGACCCGGGCGTGAAGGTCGAGGCGAACGACAGCGCGAAGAAGGCGTCGACGTTCGAGCAGATCGCCACCACCATCGCGAGCGCCATCATGGCGACGATCGACAGCGCCGGGTTCGACCCGATCGCCAGCAGCGCGTCGCGGGGGATCAGCACCTGCACCGCTCCAGCGAGGGCCGACCCGATGACGAGGGCCGGCATCACCGCGCGCAGCTCGATCACGAACTGGGCGAGCGTGCGGCGCCACTTGCCGCCCGGTTCGTGCAGCACGAGCTCGCACGTGTCGCGGAAGCGGTCGGTCAGCAGTGCGTCGGGGGACGGATGCCGCGAATACAGCCATCCGATGAGGTTGGCGATCAGGTACCCGCCGAGGATGCGCGCGACGAGGATGCCGTCACTGAACCCGAACGCCTGGTGCGTCGTGATGATCACGATGGGGTTCACGATCGGCGCCGCGATGAGGAAGGTCAGCGTCTCGGGCACCGAGAATCCGCGCATCAGCAGTCCGCGGGCGAACGGCACATTGCCGCACTCGCACACCGGCACGAGCATCCCGAGGAGCGACAGCACCGCGCGGCGTGCCCACGCGGCGCGCGGCATCCATCGCTCGATGACGCCCGGCGGCACCCAGACCTGCACGACGATCGACAGCACCACGCCGAGCGCCACGAACGGCAGCGACTCGATGAGCACGCTGATCGCGAGGGTCAGGCCGTCCTGCGCGCGCGTGGAGAGGGGAGCGGGGAACAGTGCCGGCGCGAGCCAGTCAATGAGGAAGAGCCCGGCCACGACGATGACCCCGACGCCGATCCACAGCAGGGCTCGCGCCTGCGGCGTCGGCTCGAGCCGTGCGGTGGCCGGCTCGTAGGGCTGCCGCGACGAACCCGAGGATGTTCGCTGCGACGCGCGCGTTGCGGGATCAGTCCGCGTCACGCTCGGCGTCCCGGGCGGCGGCGCACGACCCGCAGAGCCCGAAGATGTCGACGACGTGCTCGGCGTCACGGAATCCGTGGCGCTCGGCGGTGCGCTTCGCCCACTGCTCGACGTCCGTCGCCTCGATCTCGACGGTCAGTCCGCAGGAGCGGCAGATCAGGTGGTGATGATGGCCGGTGCTGGCGCAGGCGCGGTAGAGCGCCTCGCCCTCGGGACTCTGCAGCGAATCGGCCTCGCCCTGCGCGGCGAGCCCCGCCAGCGCGCGGTACACCGTCGCAAGCCCGATGCCGGTGTTCTCGTCGCGCAGGGTGGCGTGCAGCGACTGCGCGCTGACGAATCCGCGGGCGTCCGACAGCGCTTCGCGCACGCGTTCGCGCTGCCACGTATTGCGCTGGGCCATGGTGGCGAGTCTACCGACGGGTCCTGAGCGTCGGCCGGGCGCCGGTCACGCCGCGACCCTCGTCACGCGGTCGCGACGGGCGCCGACGACGCGGCACACGAGGTAGATGACGAACGAGATCGTGGTGATGTACGGGCTCACCGGCAGTGTGCCCATGATCGCGAGCAGGATGCCGCCCACCGCCGAGACGAACCCGAACAGGGCCGACAGCAGCGGCACCGACAGGGGACCCGACGCGATGCGCACCGCGGCCGCGGCCGGCGTGACCAGCAGCGCCATGACCAGCAGCGCCCCGATGATGTGCACGGCGACGGCGACGATGAGCCCCAGCAGCAGCATGAACCCGAGCGACACCGCGGTCGTCGGAACGCCGCGCGCCGCGGCGGACTGCGGGTCGAGCGAGTCGAACCGCAGCGGACGCCAGATGAGCAGCAGGCCGACGAGCACGACGGCGCCGATGGCGATGAGCCAGCCGAGCTGGCCGGTCTGCACCGACACGATCTGCCCGGTGAGCAGGCTGAACCGGTTGGCGCTGCGGCCGTCGTAGAGCGAGAGGAACAGGATGCCGAGGCCGAGCCCGAAGGGCATCAGCACCCCGATGATGGAGTTGCGGTCGCGCGCCTTGGCGCCCAGCACGCCGATGAGCGCGGCCGCGATGAGCGATCCCACGATGGAGCCCGTGACGACGTCCCACCCGATGAGGAGCGCTGCCGCCGCGCCGGCGAACGACAGCTCGCTGATGCCGTGCACCGCGAAGGCCATGTCGCGCTGCATGACGAACACCCCGACCAGGCCGCCGACCAGCCCGAGCACGGCGCCCGCCCACACCGAGTTCGACACGAGTGCGAGGATCTCGCCGTAGAACGGCAGGCCGCCGAACATCGCGTCGGCGATGTCGTTCCAGTTCATTCGTGCGCCCCGTGGTCGTGATGGTGGTGGGATGCCTCGGCATCCGGCGCGCCGACGACCACGAGGCGGTCGCCGGCCCTCAGCACGAAGACGTGCGCGCCGTAGAGCGCCGTCAGCACGTCGGAGCGCAGCACCTCCTGCGGCGTTCCGAGCGTGAAGCGGCCGTTCGCGATGTAGAGGATCCGGTCGACCTTGCCCAGCAGCGGGTTGATGTCGTGGGTGACGAGGAGGACCGCGGCATCCTTCTCCCGGCGATGCCGGTCGATGAGCCCGATGACGGCCTGCTGGTTCGCGAGGTCGAGGCTCGTGAGCGGCTCGTCGCACAGCAGCAGCCGCGGATCGTCGGCCAGCGCCTGGCCGGCGCGCAGTCGCTGCTGCTCGCCCCCCGAGAGCATGCCCACGGGGCGGTCGGCGAAGTCGGCCGCGCCGACCGCGTCGATCAGCGCGTCCACGCGCGCACGGTCGCCGCGCCGCGGGATCGGGAGGCCGAAGCGGTGGCCGTCCACGCCGAGCGTGACGAGATCGCGTCCGCGCAGCGACGTGTCGCGCGGCAGCGGGCGTGCCTGCGGGATGTAGCCGATGCTCCGGCTCCCCCGGCGCTCCACCGCGGTCCCCTCGACGGTGATCCGGCCCCGCGAGAGCGGTTCGAGCCCCAGGATCGCGCGCAACAGGGTCGTCTTGCCCGAGCCGCTGGGGCCGAGCACCGCGACCAGCTCGCCGGCGTGCACGTCCAGGTCGAGGCCCGCCCACAGCTCGCGGTCGCCGCGCAGCAGGGCGGCGTCGCGGATGCTGAGGATGACGGGGCGAGAGCCCGGGGCGCCTGGCGTCACGCCTGCAGCGCCGTGCTGAGCGCCTCGATGTTCGCCTGCATCCACGAGATGTAAGTCTCCCCCTCCGGGAGCGTTTCCGAAAACGCGATCACCGGGATGCCGAGACCCTCCGCCTCGCCGACGATCTCCTGCGTCTCGGCGCCGCCGGTCTGAGTGTTCGTGATCACGACGCTCACGCCGCCGTCGCGGACGAGGCCCAGCGACTCCAGCAGCGTCGCGGGAGCGACATCCTGTCCCTCCTCGACGGCCTCGCTGAACGCCTCCGGCGTCGCGTTCTCGAGGCCGGCCGCCGTCACGAGGTACACCGGCACGGGCTCGGTGACGAACACCTGCTCGCCGGCGTGCTCGGCCTCGATGTCGGCCAGCGACGCCTCGAGGCCCTCGACCTCGGCGGCGAACGCCGCGGCGTTGGCGGCGAAGGTCTCGGCGTCGTCGGGGCTCAGCCCGCCGAGCTCCTCCGCGATGGCCTCGGCCACGTGCGCGACCGTGTGCGGGTCGTACCAGACGTGCTCGTTGAAGCCGTCGACGTGCTCGTGGTCGCCATGGTCGTGGTCGTCCTCGGCGCGCTCGTCCGCCGAATCGGTCGCGGCGGCCTCGTCGTCGGCGTGCGCGTCGTCGGCGTGCGCGTCGTCGGCGTGCGCGTCGTCGGCGTGCGCGTCGTCGGCGTGCCCCTCGTTCTCGGGCCAGTCGTGGGAGTACTCGACGGCCGTGACCACGGCGGCATCGGTGCCGCTGGATTCGATGAGGCCGTCGATGAAGGCGTCGTAGCCGCCGCCGTTCTCGATGATGAGGTCGGCCTTCGACACCGACAGCTGATCGCGCGCGCTCGGCTCGAACGAGTGCGGGTCCTGAGACTCGTTCGCGACGATCGACGTCACCTCGACGAGGTCGCCGCCGACCTCCGAGGCGATCTGGCCGTACACGTTGGTCGAGGCGACGACCGAGATCCGTCCGTCACCCGCGTCGCCGCCGGCGGCCGGCGTGGCGGCACAACCGGCGAGGACGACGACGGATGCCGCCGCCAGGCCGAGCAGGGTCACGGAACGTCGCGGGGAGGTCATGCCTCGACTCTAACGCTATTGATAATCGTTCTCAAACTGAGCGTCAATCGCGTCCGGACCACCCGCTACCCGCCGGCCTCCACCGCGTCAACCCCGAAGGTGCGGAGCGGGTCGCGCGCCTACGGTGGCCGGCATGACCGACCCGGTGTCCTCGGCGAACGCGCTGCCGTCGCGGCAGCTCGCCGTGACCTGGGGGATCCCCGACCGCTACGGCGGTATGACGTCGGCCCTGCTGCACCGGTCGCGGCTGTTCGCCGCCGCCGGCGCCCGCGCCGACGTCGTCACGTTCGAGCCACGGCCCGACTACGCCGCGGTCCGCGCTCGGCTCGAGGAGCGCGGAGAGCTCGCGGGCGGGGTCGGACTCCGCAACATCTATGAGGACTTCCGGCACCGCGCCCACGAACCGCGGCCGGTCGACGTACTCCCGCAGCAGGCGGAGCGCCCGCCCGACGAGGTCGACGACACCGGCGCCGGTTCGGTCCACCGCTGGCTCGACGGCGCCGCGGTCGCGCGGGTCGAGCACCGCCGCGCCGACGGCAGCCTCGCCGTGCTGGAGCAGCGCCCGCACCCCGAGGCGCCCCATCGCGTCGTGACCTCGTTCGACGCCACGGGGCGTACGACGGGCCAGTGGAGCAGTGTGCGGCACTTCCGGTTCGCGTGGCTCGACGAGCTCGTCGACGGGCATGAGGCGGTCGCGATCGTCGACAGCAAGACCGCCGCGGGCTGGATGCAGCACTACCGGCGGGCGCAGGTCACCCGGATCCACATGGTGCACGGCGCGCACCACGACTCCCAGGGCCGTCTCACCGCGTCGCGGCGCGACCTCTTCGAACATCTGGACCGGTGGGACGCCGTGGTCTTCCTCACCGAGCGGCAGCGGGCGGCGGCGGTCGCCGCCGTCGGCGACAGCGGCAATCTCGAGGTCGTTCCCAATGCGGTGAACACGCCGGAGTGGATGCCGCGCCTCCCGCCCGACCGCCTCCACGGCGTCATCGCGAGCCGGCTCAGCACCCTCAAGCGCATCGACCACTCTCTCCAGGTGATCGCGCGCGTGCGCGACCTGGGCGTGCCGGTCACCGCGGAGATCGTCGGCGACGGGTCGCAGCGCAGCCGCCTCGAGGCCGAGGCGGCGCGGCTCGGCCTATCGGACGCCGTGACGTTCGCCGGCTACGTCCCGGACTGCGCTGAGCGCTTCACGCGCGGGTCATGGACCCTGCTCACCAGTCGCTCGGAGGGCACGTCGCTGGCGCTCCTGGAGGCGATGGGCACCGGCTGCGTGCCCGTCGCCTACGACATCGCGTACGGACCCGCCGAGGTGATCCGTGACGCGCGCTCGGGCTACCTCGTGGCCGACGGCGACATCGCGGCCGCCGCGGCGGCGCTCACCTCGCTGTGCGTGCTCCCCGACGACCGTCTCGCCGCGATGCGGCGCAGCGCCCGCCACACCGCGCAGGCCTACAGCGAGGAGGCGGTGCGGGACCGCTGGAGCGAGGTGCAGGAGGCCGCCGTGCGGCGGCACGCCGAGCGGCGCCGGCGCGAAGCCGGATCGCTGCTGCGCCGGGCGGTCGGACGCGCGCTGCGGGTCAGTCGAGCAGCAGCGCAGGCTCTTCGAGGATCGACGCCACATCCGCGATGAACCGCGACATGCCGTCGCCGTCGACGACCCGGTGGTCGAAGGACCCCGCGACGGTCGTCACCCAGCGGGGGCGCACCTCGCCGTCGACGACCCAGGGCTTCTGACGGATCGTGCCGAGCGCGACGATGCCCGCCTCGCCCGGGTTGATGATGGGCGTGCCCGCGTCCATCCCGAACACCCCGATGTTGGTGATGGTGATCGTGCCGCCGTGCTGGTCGGCCGGGGTCGTCTTGCCCTCGCGGGCCGTGAGCGTCAGCTTCTCCAGCGCACGCGCGAGGTCGCGCATCGAGAGGTCCTGCGCGTCCTTGATGTTGGGCACCAGCAGTCCGCGCGGGGTCGCCGCGGCGATGCCCAGGTTGACGTAGCGCCGCACGCGGATCTGTGCGCCGCCCTCGGCATCCACCCACGCGGCGTTCACCATGGGCGTGCGCCGGGCGGCCCAGATGACGGCGCGGGCCATGATCAAAAGCGGCGAGACCTTGATGTCGGCGAAGTCGGGCGATGCCTTGAGCCGCTTGACGAGCTCCATCGTGCGGCTCGCGTCCACGTCGGTCCAGACCGAGACGTGGGGCGCCGAGTACGCGGACTGCACCATCGCGGACGAGGTCGCCTTGCGCACGCCCTTGACCGCGATCGTCTCCTCGCGGCCGGCCGCGTCGGGAGCCGGGGTGGAGGGTGCGACGGTCACCCGCCCCGGCGCGGGCGCGGGTGCGGAGACCGGGATGGTCTCCTCGCGCACATCGCCCCACTCGGGCGTCTCGATGTTGCGGAACACGCTCGCCTGCGACGCGTGACGCACCACGTCGTCGCGGGTCACCTCGCCGGCCGGCCCGCTGGGGGTGACGGCGGCGAGCTCGACCCCGAGGTCGCGCGCGAGCTTGCGGATCGGGGGCTTCGCGATCACGCCGACGGATGCCGCGACCCGCTCCTCGGCCGGCACCGCGGGCTTGCGGCGCCGCGACTGGACGTGGCCGCCCGTGCCGTAGCCCACGAGCACCGCGCCCTCTCCCGCGGCTTCGGCGGGTTCGCCGTGCTCGGACTGTCCGACGGTCGCCGGGGATGCGGCATCCGTCTCCGACGCGATCGTGATGATCGCCGCACCGACGTCCACCGTGTCGCCCTCGGCGGCCAGCAGTTCGCCGACGGTGCCCGCGAAGGGCGAAGGCAGCTCGACGAGCGACTTGGCGGTCTCGATCTCTACGAGCACGTCGTTCACGGCGACGGGGTCGCCAGGGCCGACCCGCCACTGGACGATCTCGGCCTCGGTGAGTCCTTCTCCGACATCGGGGAGGACGAAGGTCTGCGTGCTCATGGGTGTCCTAACGGATAGCGCCCTTTTCGCGAGAGTACAGCTGGTCGCCGAGAGGGAGGGAAGCAACCCGCATCTCGTCCACCAGGTGTTCTCTCGCGGGTGAAGGGAGGGGGTCAGTAGGCCAGGGAACGGTCGACGGCCTCGAGGATGCGGTCGGCATCCGGGAGGTACGCGCCCTCGAGCTTGGCGGCGGGGAACGGGGTGTCGAAGCCCGACACGCGCAGCACGGGCGCCTCGAGCGCGTAGAAGGCGCGCTCCATGACGGTCGCGGCGACCTCGGAGCCGAGCGACGTGAAGCCCGGCGCCTCCTGCGCGTAGACCATGCGGCCGGTACGGCGCACCGAGTCGAGGATCGGGCCGTAGTCCACGGGCGAGAGCGAGCGCAGGTCGATGACCTCGATGCTCGTGCCCTCGGACTCGGCGAGCGCCGCGGCCTGCAGCATCGTCGTCACCATCGCGCCGTGACCGACGAGGGTGACGTCGGTGCCCCGGCGCACGACGCGCGACGCGTGCAGCGGCAGGGCTCGCGCCGACGTGTCGACCTCGCCCTTCTGCCAGTACTTGCTCTTGGGCTCCAGGAAGACGACGGGGTCGGCCGAGGCGATCGCGTCCTGGATCATCCAGTAGCCGTCGTTCGGCGTCGACGGGCTCACGACCCGCAGGCCCGCCGTGTGCGTGAAGTACGCCTCGGGGCTCTCCTGGTGGTGCTCGACCGCCCCGATGTGCCCGCCATAGGGGATGCGGATGACGACGGGCATCGAGAGCGCACCCTCGTGGCGGTTGGTGAGCTTCGCGAGCTGCGTCGTGATCTGGTCGAAGGCGGGGAAGACGAACCCGTCGAACTGGATCTCGACGACGGGCCGGAAGCCGGCCATCGCCAGGCCGATCGCGGTGCCGACGAGCCCGGACTCCGCGAGCGGGGTGTCGAGCACGCGCTGCTCGCCGAACTCGGCCTGCAGCCCCTCGGTCACGCGGAAGACGCCGCCGAGCTTGCCGATGTCCTCTCCCATCAGCAGCACGCGGTCGCTGCCGGCGAGCGCGGCGCGCAGTCCCGCGTTGATGGCGCGGCTGAACGGCATGGTGCGGACGGCGGATGCCTCGGCCGCCGCCGCCGACTCCACCACGGTCTCCTGAGCCTGACGAAGGGTCACGACGCGCCTCCTTCGAAGGATGCCTCGTAGTCGGCGAGCCAGCGCCGCTGCTCCTCGATCAGCGGGTGCGGCTCGGAGTAGACGTGCGCGAACATCGAGTCCGCCTCGAGCCCGCCCAGGGCGTTGGTGCGCGTGCGCACATCGTCGGCGAGCGACTGAGCCTCGGCGTCGACATCCGCGAAGAACGCCTCGCTCGCGCCCTTGGCCTCAAGGAACGCCCGCATCCGGGCGATCGGGTCGCGACGCCGCCACGACTCCTCCTCGTCCTGCGTGCGGTACTTCGTGGGGTCGTCGCTCGTGGTGTGCGCGCCGAGGCGGTAGGTCATCGCCTCGATCGCCTGCGGTCCTCCGCCGGCACGCGCCTCGTCGAGTGCGGTGCGCGTCACGGCCCAGCTCGCGAGCACGTCGTTGCCGTCGATCAGCGTGCTCGGCATCCCGTAACCGGCGCCGCGCTTGTGCAGCGGCGAGCGCGACTGCGTCGCGACGGGGACCGAGATCGCCCACTGGTTGTTCTGGAGGAAGAACACCTCGGGCGTGCGGTAGCTGCCCGCGAAGACCATCGCCTCGTGCACGTCGCCCTGACTCGACGCGCCGTCGCCGTAGTAGACCACCACCGCCTCGTCGCGCTCGAGGTCGCCGGTGCCGCAGCGGCCGTCGAAGACGAGGCCCATCCCGAACCCGGTCGCGTGCAGGGTCTGCGACCCGAGCACGAGCGTGTAGATGTGCGTGTTGCCGTTCTTGGGATCGGTCGGGTCCCACCCGCCGTGGGTGAGGCCGCGCATCACGCGGATGATGTCGATCGGGTCGACGCCGCGGATCTTGGTCACCACGTGCTCGCGGTAGGACGGGAAGAGGTGGTCCTGCGGGCGCGCTGCGCGGGCCGAGCCCACCTGGGCCGCCTCCTGTCCGTAGCTCGGCGGCCACAGGGCGAGCTGCCCCTGCCGCTGCAGGTTGGTCGCCTGCACGTCGAACGCCCGGATGACCGCCATGTCGCGGTAGAAGGTCTCCAGCTCGGCGTCACCGAGCGCGTCGACGGCGGCGCGATAGCGCTCGGCGGCCGGCGTCGGCGAGAACGAGCCGTCCGCCTCCAGGAAGCGGACGAGCGCGGGGTCTTCGGGGGACAAAGGCTGCGAGGGTGCCGTGGCGCCGGTCGTCACCGAGTCTTCAGGCGGGGTCACCGTTCTACGCTAGCCCGCGCCCCCGCGTGGCCTTCCGGGAGGTTCTTCACAACGGATGCCGCGATCCCTAGGACCTTGTCCACAGATTCCTCCTCGCCGACCGAGATCCGGATGCCGTCGCCCGCGAACGGACGGACGATGAGCCCCGCCTCTTCGAACGCCGTGGCGAAGGCGGCGGTCTCTTCTCCCGCCGGGAGCCACACGAAGTTGCCCTGTGCGGCGGGGACGTTCCATCCGGCCTCACGGAGCCCGTCGGCGAGGCGGTCGCGCCGGTCCGCGATGACCCGCACCCGCTCGAGCAGCTCCTCCTCGGCGTCCAGGCTCGCCAGCGCGGCCTCCTCGCCGTGCGCCGTGACCGACAGCGGGATCGCGGTGCTGCGGGCCGCGTCGAGGACGCGCGGGTGACCGACGGCGTAGCCCACGCGCAGCGCCGCGAGACCGTACGCCTTCGAGAAGGTGCGGAGGACGACGACATTGGGGTGGCCCTGGCCGCCGAGGACGCGCATGCCGTCGACGGAGTCGGGGTCGGTGACGAACTCGGCATAGGCCTCATCGAGGATGACGAGCACGTCGGCCGGCACCTTCTCGACGAACGCATCGAACTCGGCCTGCGTGACGATCGGACCGGTCGGGTTGTTGGGGCTGCACACGATGATCGCTCGCGTGCGGTCGGTGATGGCGGCGGCCATGGCGTCGAGATCGTGACGGGCGCCCTCGGCGAGCGGCACCTGCACCGCGGTCGCGCCGGCGACGACGGCCAGCCACGGGTAGGCCTCGAACGAGCGCCACGCGTAGATCACCTCGTCGCCCGGGCCGGAGGTCGCGAGCACGAGCTGGGCGAGGATCGAGACGCTGCCGGCACCGATGTGGATCGAGTCGGCGCCGACGCCGAACCGCTCGGCCAGGCGCTTGCGCAGGCGGGCGGCCGTGGCGTCCGGATAACGGTTGAGTGCCGTCGAGTGCTGCACGCGCTCCAGCACGCCCGGCAGCGGGTCGAACGGGTTCTCGTTGCTCGACAGCTTGAACGCCTCGGCGCCGGCCTGCCGCCCCTGCTTGTACGGCGGCAGCGCGGCGACCTCGGGGCGCACGCGGACGGGGATCTCGGGAGCGTCGGTCACGCCCCGAGTCTACGAGCGGGGGCTCCGGTGCGCCTCCCACGTCGGGGCCGCGGTCTCGAGATCCGCGAGCCCCTTCCACGCCGGCGACGAGGGCGAAACCTTCATCCGTGGTCATCTCGTGGCGGAAGCCGTCGATCCAGGAGAACGCGACGGTGAGCTTCCTACCGTTCGTGAGCGGGGCCGTGGAAGACTGAGCCCACTATGGGCTTCCTCATCCGTGTGGTCATCAACGCGTTCGCGATCTGGGTCGTCACCCTGATCCCCGCGCTCCAGGTCTCCGTGATCCCCTTCCCGCCCGGCGACACGCTCCAGCTCCTGCTCACGCTGCTGATCGTCGCGGCGATCTTCGCAATCGTGAACACGGTGATCGGCACCGTCATCAAGGTGCTCGCCTTCCCGCTCTACATCCTCACGCTCGGCCTCATCGGCCTCCTCATCAATGCCTTCCTGCTCTGGCTCACCGCATGGTTCACGAGCTTCTGGAACTGGGGCCTGCGCGTCGAGGACTTCTGGTGGGGCGTGGTCGCGGCCGTCATCATCACGCTGATCAACTGGATCTTCGGCATCATCCTGCGCCCCCGCAAGGACTGATTCAGCCGCGGGCGGCGGCATACTCCGACACGTCGACGGTCTCAGCCTGCGCCAGCTCGGCGAAGACCTCACGAAGACCGTCGACGCGAGGGTCGCGAGAGGCGTCGACCAGCGCGGCCGTCTCGGTGTACGCCGTGAGGCGATGCGCCGGCAGCTCCACGTCGTCGAGGTCGGCATCGGGATCCGACGCGTACTCCGCGATGAAGCTCCCGGGTGCGCCCACGGCCTGGGCGTGACCTCCGCCGGCGAGAGCGGCGACAGGATCGTCGGTGTGCCGCACCGAGACACTGAGCGTGCCGGGGCCGACATCGGCTTCGACGGGCGAGCCGAGCGACACGAGCGTGCGGGTGTCGTAGGTGCCCTCGAGGGCCAGGTGCGAGCCGATCATCGCGCCCTGCGAGAACCCGAACACGTGCAGGGCGTCGCCGGGCCTCACGCCCGCGTCGGCCAGCGCCGCCTGCGTCGCGGCATACGAGTCCGATCTCCTGCCCGCGTAAAGCTCCACGTTCGACGCGTTGTCCCACGGCTCGTCTCCGCCCATGCCGTGCGACTGCATGCCCGCGAGATATACCGCGTACTGCCGCGACCCGTCCGGCATCGTGTACCGCTCGATCCGCACCCGCGACTCACCGGGTCCTGGGATCCGCTCGGCCGCTGCGGCCAGCGTCGACGGCGCGACCGCGGCCGGCGTCCTCGGCGCCGGAGCGCCGGCAGCCGGCACCCCGCCTGAGGCTGCGGCCGCGCCGGGAGCGACGGCCGCGGTCACGCTGCCCGGCCCGGCCGGGGCCACCCGGGTCACGGTGACAGGACCCGCCTCGCCCGTCAGCCGCGCGTCGCGCGAGATGCGGCCGGTGCCGGCGACTCCGGCGGCCACCGCTGCGCCGAGCGTGACGAGCCCGGCACCGGCTCCCGTGATGACGGCGCCGGAGTCGCCCACCGCGCCGCCCGCACCCACGCCCCACTGCGTCGCCTGCCGCACGAGCTCCGACGGCCACATCACGCCCCGCTCGAACTGCGCACCGAGCGCCATCCGCCAGGCGTCGGGGTGCGCGGACACCAGCGCGCTCATGCGTGCGTCCAGCCGCCCGGCCGCGGCCCCGTCGCCTGCCAGCACCGCCGCCCGGTGCGCCGCCTCGAGCTCGACCATCTCGTACGCGCACGCCGCCTCGCGCAGCGCCCTCGCGATCGCGTCGGCCCGGGCGCGGGCCGCCTCGAGCTTTCCCGCGAGGACGGATGCCGCCGCCCGGGCGTCGGCGGTGTGCTCGGGCGCGGCGCGCAGCGCGCTGCGCAGCGTGCTCAGGCGCGCGTCGATCTCAGCGAGCTCGTCGCACGCGGCGTCGAAGCGCATTGCGGCCGCCGAGAGCGTCGCGGTGTCGACCGCCACCGCGCCCCCACCGCGGATCTGCAGGCCGTCGTCGGCCCGCGGCCAGTTGTCGGCGATCAGTTCGATGAGCCCCTCGTTCGGTCCGAGACGCCCGGGCTTCGTGACGTCGGGGTCCAGCAGGCCCGGTTCGAGCGGCCCAGGGGAGCCCGGATCGATGGGGCTCATCGGCCCGATCCCGCCGTGATCCCCGACAGCGACTCGGCGAACGCTGCACGCTCGCGGGCGCGAATGACGTCGTACCTCACCGTCTCGGCGAGGGAGGCGAGCCCCGATACGTCGCCCGCCCACCCGGTCGCTCTCTCGTGGAAAGCCGTCGCGGCCTTCGCCTGCCAGTCGACGACATCTGCGAGGCCCCGGGCGACGAGCGCGGCATCCGTCATCCGCTCGATCAGGCGACCGATCTCGCGGGCGACGGCATCGAGGCGATCCGCGGCGGAGGCGGTGAGCGGGGAGAGCAGGGTCACACGTCGATGGTCGCGGGGCGGCCTCGCCGAGAGGCCGTGCGCGCGGTGATCTGTTGACGGCGCGCGCTCCACCCCGGGATGTGGAGGAGGGGCGCCGTTCCGGTCGGAACGGCGCCCCTCGCAGTGCGTGCCGGCTACCTGCGCACGGCCACCTCGACCGTGTCGGTCGCGGTGTTGCCCGCGGCATCCGTCGCCGTCCAGGTGAAGCGGTAGACGGCGCCGATCACGGCCTTCACCTGTGCGGTGTCGTCGTCGACCTCGGCCCACGAGGCCCGGTCGCCGGTGACGCTCACGTCGGTGAGCTCGACGGTGACGTCGCCGCGGTCGTCGGCGGCCTCGATCGCGAACTCGACCGTGCGCATCTTGTTGTTCGGCGGCCACACGAGGGCCGGGTCGGCCGTCACCTCGATGGTCGGGGCGGTCGTGTCCGGCGTCAGGTCGAGTCCGACGATCACGGGGTCGTGGTCGCTGGACCGGTACGGGTCGGGCGCGTACAGCGCGTCCTGTGCCGGCTGCTTGAACGACATGTCGTAGTCGATCAGGCTCGGCTCGTCGGCGTTGATGTGCCACGACGACACCCCCGACACGTCTGCGGCGAGCGCGGGCTGCGCGAGCGCGTAGTCGAGGTAGCCCAGCTGCCCGTCGAACACGTAGGAGTACGCGTGCTCGCCGTTGAACTGCTTCTCCAGGTCGGTGAAGCCGCCCGCGATGAACTGGTCGATCGAGTCCTCGTGGTCGTACGAGTTCAGGTCGCCGATCACGATCGCGCGGCCGTCGGGCGAGACGGTGGTGTTCAGCCAGGTGGTGAGCGCCTTCGCGGCGTCCTCGCGCACGTCGGCGCAGTTGCCCTGGCCGTCGTTCGCGTCCGGGTCCTCCGGGCAGGCCGAGCCTTTCGACTTCAGGTGGTTGACCGACACCACGAACTCGTCGCCGGACTCGTTCGCTGCGAATCGCTGCGTGAGCGCCGGACGGTTGCGCTCGTCCGACCACGTCGGGTCGACGGCGCTCGTCATGAGCTGGTACGCGCCCACCGGGGTGACCGTCGACGGCTTGTAGATGATCGCCGTGGCGATGGCGTCGGTGCTGATGACCCCCGTGGTGACGGGCACGTAGGTGCCGGCGCCCACCTCGGCGTTGAGCGCGTCGGCCAGTGCCTGCACCGCCGTGCCGTTGTTCTCGATCTCGAGCAGTCCGAAGACGTCGGCGTCGATCGCGGCGAGTGCCGCCACGATCTTGGCCTGCTGCCGCTGGAACTCCTCGGCGGTGTCGGCGCCGCGGGTGCGGTCGTCGTCGTTCGAGTTGTTCGGCGTCGGGTCGATCGTCGTGAAGTAGTTCAGCACGTTGAAGCTCGAGATCTTCAGGTCGCCGCCCACCTCGGGCACCGCCGGCCGCGGGTTCTCGACGGTGAAGTCCGCGCCCTCGGTCGGCTGCACGCCCCACGTGTCGAAGCGGTAGTCGAGCACGCCCGTGGCGTTCTGCACGAGGTCGCCGCTGCGGAACGAGTGGTCGAGGCTGAAGACGCCGCCGTCCGGGTGGATCGCCGGGTCGGGGTTCTGGCTGCCGCGGCCGTCATCGAGCGTGATGCTGTTGTCGAGGTTGGCTGCGGCGAGCGCGTTCGCGGCGGCCCCCGGCTCCACGACCGCGGTCGGCTGGTCGAGACGGCCGTTGGTGAGCGTGATCGTGCCGAAGCGGCCGTATTCGAACGTCTCGCCGATCGAGAGGTTCTGCGGCAGCGTCACATACATGCCCTCCAGGGCTTCGCGCTGCGCGTTCGTCGCGGGGAGGGTGAGCGGCGTCGCGGGCGGCAGTGCCTGCCCGGTCGCGCACACCTCGACGTCGGCTGCCACGATCTCGGTGAGGCCGAACTGCTCCTTCACCTCGCCGGCGACGCTGAGCACGTCGCCGACGTCGACCGCCGCGCCGCCCGGGGCGTAGACGAAGATGCCGTCGGAGGTGGCGCTGTCGCCGTCGCCGCCGTCCTGCACGTAGTACCCGTCGAAGCCGCCGGTCTGGAAGTCGCCGACGACGACACCCTCGACCAGGACGTCCTGCCCGGGGATCGGCGAGGCCGCACCGGAGCCCTGCACCGACCCGATGGTGACCGGGGTCGCCTCGCAGTCCGCGACCGGGTCGGGTTCGGGCTCCGGGTCCGAGCCGTGCGAGCCCAGGCCGTCGAACGTGTTGGAGGCGTAGCCGGTCCACTCGGCGGCGGGGTCGAACGCGTTCGAGCCGTCGGCGTCGCCGAGCACGATGCCCGCGTTGCGGCGCAGCGTGTTGTCGGCGGTCGACGTGAGGCCGGTGCCCCACTCGGTGCCGGGATCGACGCCGATCTGCCCGATGACGTCGACGACCTCGGTGCCCTTGACCAGCGCGATGGCATCGTCGCCGTTCCACAGGCTGGCGGTCGTCAGCTGATCGGCCTGCGCGGTGATCGCCGCGTCGACGGGGGTTCCGGCGGAGTTCTGCTGGGCCAGGACGAACACGTCCCCAGCGGCGACGTTGCCCTGGAGGTTGATCGTGCTCGCCGTGGTGGAACCGTTGAAGTAGATCCGCAGCGCATAGCCCGCGGCGGCGAGATCGACACCCGTGGTCGACGGGTTGTAGATCTCGATCGCCTTGTTGAACGAGGAGCCTTCGATGTACTCGCTGATGAGCAGATCGCCGGGTGCCGCGGCAGCCGGTGTGGCGAAGGCCACGACGCCGGCGGCGGCGAGGGAGAGGGCGGCTACTGCGGCCGTCACTCTCCGGGGTGAATGGGACACGAAACCTCCACGTGAGGACGGCGATCGGTGGACCGCTCATGGGGAAAGGGCAGGCCGGTTCGCCTCCCCGTTCCAGACAAGCTAGGCGAGCGGCATCCGTCACCGGAAGACCCCAGGAGGAGAGATCCTTAACGTTCGGTGTCCGCTCGGTCCAGAATGGGACGCATGACCGCGACCGACGTGGCGCCCTTCCGCGTCGTGTTCGTGTGCACCGGCAACATCTGCCGCTCGCCGATGGCGGAGGTCGTCTTCCGCGAGTTCGCGGATGCTTCGGGCCTCGGCTCGCGCGTCGCCTCCACGAGCGCGGGCACCGGCGACTGGCACGTGGGCGAGCAGGCCGATCTGCGCACGATCGAGGCGCTCGAGCGTGCGGGCTACGACGGGACCCACCACCGCGCCCGGCAGTTCACCCACGCCGACTTCGCGCGCAGCGACCTCGTGGTCGCGCTCGACCGCAGCCACGAGCGGATCCTGCGGGGCTGGGCGCGCACCGAGGGCGACGCCGACAAGATCGCGCTGCTGCTCTCGTTCGACCCGGGCGCCCACACGCTGGACGTTCCCGACCCGTACTATGCCGGCCCCGGAATGTTCGACGAGGTGCTCGGTATGATCGAGAGCGCGAGCCGGGCGCTCTTCCGGCAACTCGAACCCGCCATCCGCCCGGTGTCATGACACCGGATCGACGGTCGTCCTCGAAGATCCTCGCGCAGGATCCCCCGAGACCGACGGGAGCTCCCATGACTTCTCTGCCTCCTCAGCCGCTCAGCCCACTCGACGGGCGCTACCGTCCCGCCGTCGGCGAGCTCGGCGAGTACCTCTCCGAGGCCGGGCTCAACCGCGCCCGCGTCGAGGTCGAGGTCGAGTGGCTCATCGCCCTCACCGACCGCTCGCTGTTCGGCACCTCCCCGCTGCAGGACGACGACAAGGCGCGCCTGCGCGCGCTGTACCTCGAGTTCGGCCAGGCGGAGATCGACTGGCTCGCCGAGAAGGAGGCGGTGACCCGCCACGATGTGAAGGCCGTCGAGTACCTGGTGCGCGACCGTCTGTCGACCCTGGGGCTCGACGCGATCGCCGAGCTCACGCACTTCGCGTGCACGAGCGAGGACATCAACTCCACCTCGTACGCCCTCACGGTGCGGCGCGCGGTCGAGCGTGTGTGGCTGCCGAAGCTGCGGGCCGTCGTCGCCGCGCTCACCGAGCTCGCCGTCGACCACCGCGACGCCGCCATGCTCTCGCGTACGCACGGCCAGCCCGCGACGCCCTCGACGATGGGCAAGGAGCTCGGCGTGTTCGCGTGGCGCCTCGCCCGCGTCGCCGACCAGATCGAGGGCGGCGAGTACCTCGCGAAGTTCTCGGGCGCGACCGGCACGTGGTCGGCGCACCTGTCGGCGGCTCCCGACGTCGGCTGGCCCGAGGTGTCGCGCTCGTTCATCGAGGGCCTGGGCCTGGACTTCAACATCCTCACGACGCAGATCGAGTCGCACGACTGGCAGGTCGAGCTCTACGACCGCGTACGTCACGCGGGCGGCATCCTGCACAACCTCGCCACCGACATCTGGACGTACATCTCGATCGGCTACTTCACGCAGATCCCGGTGGCCGGTGCCACCGGCTCGTCGACGATGCCGCACAAGATCAACCCGATCCGCTTCGAGAACGCCGAGGCCAACCTCGAGATCGCCGGGGGCCTGCTCGCGACCCTCTCGCAGACGCTGGTCACCAGCCGCCTGCAGCGCGACCTCACCGACTCGACGACGCAGCGCAACATCGGGGTCGCGTTCGGCCACTCGCTGCTGGCGCTGGACAACCTGCAGCGCGGGCTCAAGGAGATCTCGCTCGCCGAAGACGTGCTCCTGGCCGACCTCGACGCCAACTGGGAGGTGCTCGCCGAGGCGATCCAGACCGTCGTGCGCGCCGAGATCGCCGCGGGCCGCTCGCAGATCAGCGACCCCTACGCGCTCCTCAAGGACCTCACGCGCGGCCGCCGCGTCGGCGCCCCCGAGCTCGCCGAGTTCGTGCGCGGGCTCGACATCGGCGACGAGGCCAAGGAGCGCCTGCTCGCGCTCACTCCCGCGACCTACGACGGCCTCGCCTCGAAGCTGGTCGACGAGCTCGGCTGATCCCACCGGTCGCTGAGCCCGGGCTCTCCCGGTCGTCGAGCGAGCGAGGAACGAGCGAGACGAAACGCCCCGAACGCAGTCGCGACGCCGGTCGACGCCGGTCGACGCTGATCGCGGCGGGGTCAGGCCTTGCGGTCACCGGATGCCGCGGCATCCGGATTCTCGCCCCGCTCTGCTGCGCCGGCCTCGTCGTCGAACAGCACCGGCTTGTCGATCTGCTTCGCGACCTGGGCGGGGTCGACGGCGAGGAGCAGCAGCGACACGATGAGCAGCACCGCGATGAAGCTGATGCCGGCGATGACGAGCGCGGTGACGACGGCCCGCTGAGCCTCCTCGGCGGTGCGCTGCTGGAAGAAGCCCATCGACACGAGCGTCACGATCCCCGCGAACAGGGCGGCGCCGAAGGCGAGGCCCAGCAGCTGCAGGGGCTTCATCAGGTCGCGGCGGGTGGGGCTTTCGTGGCTCACGCGGAGTCCTTCTGCGGTGTGGGGTCGGCGGTCGCGGGCGCGTCCGCATCGGCGAGCGCGGGTGCGTCCGCGTCGGCGGTCGCGGCGCGCGGCGAGAAGCCGGCGATGCCGAGGTAGACCGCGATGATCGCGGCGTAGCCGCCGAACAGTCCGACGCCGATCGTGACGCCGGTGAGGGTGAACGTCTGGTGCGCCTCTTCGATCGTGTAGTCGAGGGCGTACGCGGGCTGGACGAACAGCAGCGCGATGCCCAGCAGCAGCGTGATGACGCCGACGACGACGGCGTCGCGGCTCTCCGACCGGGGACCCACCGGCACCGGCGGTCGCGCGTCGGCGACGCCGGGTGCGATCTCGCGGCGCCCGCGGCCGGCCGTCAGACCGCGCCAGCCGCCGATGAGCTCGAGCAGCCCGCTCACGAGCGCCCAGGCGGTCACGATGATGAAGAACCCCGCGACGGTGCGCAGCGGGTACAGGCCGCCCGCCATGCCCGCGACGACCGTGACGCCGCCGAGGGCGGCGGCGGGCCAGCGCCTGCCGGCCGGGTAGACGAGCCACACCGACAGCAGCAGGACCAGCCCGGTGGCGATCGCGAAGCCGCTGAAGACCGCGCCGCCCACGGCCGCGGAGTGGTCGGGCGAGAACGTGATCATGAGTGCCGCGAGCGCCGCGAAGGCAGCACGTGCGAGCTGCACGTGGCGCACGGCGAACGTGCGGGATTCGGCTGTGGTCACGGTGATCCTGCGGGGCGGCTGGTTCTCAGGACTGAGAACGGATGCCTCCAGTCTACGTGCGTCCCGGCTGAGAGCTTCCGGCGGCCGTGGTCGCGGCATCCGCCGTCGTCCCGGCGTGCGTCGTGGTCGTGGCATCCGTCCTCCGCGCCCGCGCCCTCTCCGGCGAGCGCCGGCGGAGGATGCGCGGACAGCGGATGCCTCAGACCAGGGTGTCGAGGATCGCGGTGAGGAGCTCGAAGGTCGTCAGCGGCGAGATGATCGCGAAGCGCAGCACGGGCTCATCGGCGTGAGAGCTCGGCACGACGAAGGCGTGCTGCTCCTCGAGGAGGCGGTCCGACCACGCCTCGTAGTCCGCGAGCGTCCAGCCCTCGCGGCGGAACACCACCACCGACAGCTGCGGGTCGCGCACGAGCGACAGCCCGTCGCGCTGCTCGATCTCGTCGGCGATGCGCCGCGCGAGGTCGATGCCGTACTCGATCGTGGCGCGGTACTGCGCGGTGCCGTGGGTCGCCAGCGAGAACCACAGCGGCAGGCCGCGCGCCCGGCGGGTGAGCTGGATCGCGAGGTCGGACGGGTTCCAGTCCGGCTTGCCGGTGATGGTGTCGAGGTACTCGGCCTTCTGCGTGTGCGCCGACAGCGCCAGCGCGGGCTCGCGGTAGATGAGCGCGCACGCGTCGAAGGGCGCGAACAGCCACTTGTGCGGGTCGACGATGAGCGAGTCGGCGAGCTCGACGCCGGCGAACGCCGGTCGCATGCGCTCCACGAGCATCGCGGCCAGTCCGTAGGCGCCGTCGACGTGGAACCACACGCCGCGCTCCCGCGCGACCGCGCCGACCCCCGCGATGTCGTCCACGATGCCGAAGTTCGTCGTGCCGCCCGTCGCCACGACCGCGAACACCGCGTCGCCGTGCTCGTCGAGCACCCGCGCGACGGCCTCGCCGTGGAGGCGCCCGTTCTCGTCGACGTCGGCCGTCGCGACGTCCACGTCCATCACCGCGGCCGCCGACGCGATCGACGAGTGCGCCTCGGCGCTGCAGACCACCACCCACCGCGACGGCGGGGTGCGCCCCTCTTCGGCGGCGCGGCGGCGCGCGGCATCCCGAGCCGTCACCAGGGCCGAGAGGTTGCCGATGGTGCCGCCCTGCACGAAGACCCCGCCGGAGCCCGCGGGCATGCCGAACTCGCGCGCGAGCCAGTGCAGCACCTCGTTCTCGGCGTAGACCGCCCCCGCGCCCTCCATCCACGAGCCGCCGTAGATGGCGGATGCCGAGACCACCACGTCGAAGGCGAGCGAGGCCTTGCTCGGGGCGGAGGGGATGAACGACAGGTAGCCGGGGTGGTCCGTCGACACGCAGGCCGGGGCGAGGACGTTCTCGAAGAGGGCGATCGCGCGGCGCGAGCCGATGCCCTCCGGCGTGATCGAGCCGGACGCGAGTCGCTCGAGGTCGCGCGGCGTCAGCGGCTTGTCGAGGGGCACGTCCTCGTACAGCGCGCGCCGGCGCGCGTACTCGAGCACGTCTTCGACGGTGTGGCGCGTATCGGCCGAGATCGCGTGCATCCGGTCGGCGGCGGACGAGGTCATGGACGCTCCTGTGGGTCGGGTGACACCTCACGCTAGATGCGCGCGCGGCGGCGTTCAAGACGGCGGATGCCGCGGCCCGGCCGCGCAACGTGGTGCAACGTGCCGCGGCGTAGCGTCGAAGACAGAGGCGGCGAACGCCCGCCCCAGGGAAGTGATATCGATGACGATCCTGACCGACTCGCACGCAGCACACGGCGGCGCCGCCCCCACGGGGACGATGCGCGCCGCGGTGGTCACCGCGCCCGACCGGCCTCTCGAAGTACGCGACGTGCCCATCCCGTCGCCCGGCCCCGGCCAGGCCCTGGTCAAGGTCCTCACCTCGGGCGTCTGCCACACCGACCTCCACGCCGCACGGGGCGACTGGCCGGTGGCGCCCAAGCAGGACCTCATCCCGGGACACGAGGGCTACGGCCGCGTCGTGGCGCTCGGCGAGGGGGTCACGACGCTCGCGGTCGGCGACCTCGTCGGCAACGCGTGGCTGTGGAGTGCGTGCGGCCTCTGCGAGTTCTGCCGCACCGGCTGGGAGACGCTGTGTCCCGACCAGCAGAACGGCGGCTACTCGGTGGATGGCAGCTTCGGCGAGTACATGCTCGTCGACGAGCGCTTCGCCGCCCGCATCCCGGAGGGAGCCGACCCGATCGAGGTCGCCCCCATCCTCTGCGCGGGGGTCACGGTCTACAAGGGCCTCAAGATGACCGAAGCCCGCCCGGGAGAGTGGGTCGTCATCTCGGGAATCGGCGGCCTCGGCCACATCGCGGTGCAGTACGCCCGGGCGATGGGCCTGCGGGTGGCGGCAGTCGACATCGACGACGCGAAGCTCGAGCTCGCCCGCACGCACGGCGCAGAGGTCACCGTCAACGCCCGCACCCAGGATCCGGCCTCGGTGGTCCAGGAGCGGACCGGCGGGGCGCACGGCGTTCTCGTCACGGCGGTGCATCCGCAGGCGTTCGGCCAGGCGCTGGGCGTCGCGCGCCGGGGTGCGACGATCGTGTTCAACGGCCTGCCCCCGGGCGACTTCCCCGCCGACATCTTCGACATCGTCCTGCGCGCGATCACGATCCGCGGCTCGATCGTCGGCACCCGCCAGGACATGATCGAGGCCCTCGACTTCTACGCGCGCGGCCTCATCCACCCGACCGTCGCGGTCGAGTCGATCGACGACATCAACGACATCTTCGAGCGGATGGAGCAGGGCCGGATCGACGGTCGCATCGTGATGCAGTTCGACTGACGCGAGCGGCCGACCAGGGGCGGGGCGGATGCCTCGCCCTGCGTCGTCCCCGGCGCCGGGCGCACCTCGGCCGCGCGCGATTGCAGCAGGAATGGAGAAGCGCCCGCGCGGCGACGGTCCTAGCGTGGGGACCAGGAGGGCGCAGAGCCCCGGATCGTGAAGGAGGCCATCATGGCGGGCAGGACCACATCGGACGGACTCACCGAGGAGGAGCGGGAGGCGGTCAAGGCGAGGGCGAAGGAACTGCGCGCCCAGGCGAAGGCGGGAAAGAGCCGCGAGGCGGGCACCAAGCAGGTGCTCGAGGCGATCGCCAAGCTCGACGGCACCGACAAGGAGATCGCGGAGGGTCTGCACAAGGTCGTGTCGGCGACGGCACCGGACCTCGTGCCGAAGACCTTCTACGGCTTCCCCGCCTACGCGAACGCGGACGGCAAGGTCGTCGTGTTCACCCAGCCGGCCTCGAAGTTCAAGACGCGCTACGCCACCGTGAATTTCGACGAGCCCGCCCACCTCGACGACGGCGACTTCTGGCCGACGGGCTTCGCCGTGCTGAAGTGGACGCCCGCCGTCGAGAAGAAGATCACCGAGCTGGTCGCGACCGCCGTCGCTTGATCGCCCGGTGCAGCCGACGCACCACGGGGCGCGGCATCCGTTCGTGATGACGGATGCCGCGCCCCGCTGTCGTGCGGGCGATCAGGGCTGTGCGGGCGGAGCGGCGGCGCGGTCGGCGTGACCGAGCACGCGGCCGGGGGCGATGCGGTCGCGCACCCGACGCTTCAGCGCCACGATGTCGGGGAAGCCGCCGTCGGCCTTGCGCGACCAGACGAGCTCGTCGTCGGCGTACACCTCGAAGATGCCGCCGGTGCCGGGCTCGAGGGTGGCACCTCCGCCCATGAGCTCGTCCTGGAACGTCGTCAGCAGCTCCTGCGCGACCCATGCCGCACGGAGCATCCACGCGCATTGCGTGCAGTAGACGACGCGGATCCGGTGGGTCACGGCTCGACCCCGTTCGCGCCGAGGAACTCCGCGGCAGCCTCGCGGAACGCCCGCGAGCCCGGGGTGTTGAAGTGGTGGCGGCCCGGTATCTCGACGAACGTGCCGTTGGGGGCACTGCCTGCGAGCACGCGGGAACGCTCGAGGATCGCGTCCTCGGAACCGGTGGCGAACAGCACCGGCTGTACCGGCGGTCGCTCCGGATCGGGGTCGGCGTCGCCGAACCGCATGCCCTCGGCCAGCGCGATGAGTGCGCGCAGGTCGTTCGTCGCCACGCGTTCGGCGAGGGTCACGTAGTTGTGGGTGACCTTGTCCTCCACCGGTATACCTTGCTCGGCATACGCCCGGGCCTGCTCGATGCGCAGACGGCCGAGCGGGCGACCGTCGGGGATGCCGCCGAGCACCGCCCGGCTCACGTGCTCCGGGGCGTCCACCGCGAGCTGCCAGCCGACGCGGGCGCCGAGCGAGTAGCCGACGTAGCGGACGGCGTCGACGAGGTAGGTGTCGAGGACCGCGATGAGGTCGCCCACGAAGGCGCCCATCGAGTACGCGTGGGGGTCGTACGGCTTGTCGCTCGCGCCGTGCCCGCGCTGATCGACGCCGATCACGCGGTAGCCCGCGCCGGTCAGCGCGCGCACCCAGCCGGTCTCGACCCAGTTGTCGCGACAGCTCGACGCGAACCCGTGCACGCACAGCACCGGGTCGGCATCGGGCTCGCCCCAGGAGTATGTCGCGATCTGGTAGCCCTCCGCCGACATGATGTAGCTCGGCGGTGGCATCTCGGTGCGCAGGGTCGGGGCGAGAGCGTCCATAGGGCCATTCTGCTCCCGCGCGGCGCCGACGTGACGCCGACGCGGACGCTCGCCACGACCCTGTCGGCGGACGTCGGGAGACGCCTGCGGGGCGGCGGAGATTACGCCTGTGACCGTCGATCCGCAACCCTGCTGGCTGGGCGGCAGGTTGCGAATAGCGTCTCGGCATGAGCACGGATGACACCCGCGGCACCGAGCCGACCCGACCGGTGACCGCTCCTCGACCGGCGACGGTGACCACGCCCCGGGCTGCGGCCGACGTCGACCGCGACGGCGTGGCGGACCGCTACGACGCGTCGCTTCGCCAGGACGTCCTCAGTCGCGAACGCGAGCGCTTCGGAGGCTTCAAGTTCGGGGCCGCCTTCTTCGGCTGGCTCACCGCCCTCGGCGCGCTCGTCGCGCTGACCGCGGTCGTGGCCGCCATCGGCGCCGCGACCGGACTCACGTCGCCCGAGACCGTCGAAGACGCCGTCGACGCCGCCAACCAGAACATGGGCGCGGCCACGGTCATCGGGGCGATCGCCATCGGCCTGGTCCTGTTCGTCGCGTACTTCGCCGGCGGATATGTCGCCGGACGCATGGCCCGGCTGAGCGGATGGAAGCAGGGTCTCGCCGTCTGGCTGTGGGCGATCGTGATCGCCATCATCGTGGCCGCCATCACGGCCATCGCCGGCAGCCAGTGGGACATCCTCGCCAACGTCGACATCTTCCCCCGCATCCCGGTGACGCCCGAGACGGTCACCGTCACGAGCATCCTCACGGCGATCGGCGCGGCGGTCATCACGCTCGTCGCGGCGATCCTCGGCGGCATGGCGGGCATGCGCTACCACCGCCGCGTCGACCGCGCGGGCTTCGGCGACGAGCGGGTCTGACGACTGACCCGAAACCTATCCACCACGAGAGAGGAGACCCCCATGGGTCTGGACGATGACATCAAGCACAACCTCGAGGACGCGAAGGGCAAGGCGAAGGAGGCGGTCGGTGACGCGACCGACAACGAGCGCCTGCAGGCCGAAGGTCAAGGCGAGCAGTTCGGCGCCAAGATGAAGAAGGCCGGCGATGACGTGAAGGACGCGTTCACCGGCGACCGGTGATCTACCGCGACGATGCCCCGGGATATGGTGCCCGGGGCATCGTCGTGTTCAGGCGCAGGCACGGAAGCCGCGGTGTGCGGTCTGCGGCCTCATGCGCCGGGCTCGGGTGCCACAAGGCCCTTCCGGAGCAGAGCGTTGCCGTACTGCCGGGTCTCTCCGGTGCGGACGACCACGAACGCTTCTCGCGCGAGGTCGTAGTACTCGAAGCGATCGACGAAGCGTGTGGCATCGGCATCCGTCCCCGCAGCCTCCATCAGCTGTCGCTGCACCTCCAGCGTGCGGCCGTCGGCAGACCTCATCAGGTCGAGAGCGGGGGTGTCGTCGAGCGGGACCACCGTACGGATGGCCGCGACGACCTCCACGCAGGTGGTTCCGGGAAGGACGACGGTCCTGCGACCGAGGGCGGCGGCGGGGAAGTGGGCGTCCGCCACGACGACCGCATCGGAATGTCCCATGGCATCGAGATGCCAGAGCAGCTCACCGGTGAGCAGCGGGTGGATGCCTTCGAGCATGATTCCTCTTCCGCGCGGCGACCCTCGCGCTCGCGAAGTCCCACCTAAACATCGGATGTCTATGGTGTCAATCGTCCGGGGGCTAGCGCCTGGCCTCGCGCAAGACGAGGAGACACCCGATGTCAGCCCGGGCCCGATTCCATGAGATCGTCCTTGCCCGTGTCAGTGTCCTCAGGCGACCGGCTGCTGCAGCTCCGTCAGCCACTCGGACTGGGGAAGCGGCTCGACCTCGAGATACACCTCGCGGCACGGACCCGAGAAGGTGGCCCCGTCGGCGACCACCGCCTGCATGAACTGGTTCCAGGCCGCGCCGATGCCGGCCATGTCGCCGCGGTACTGCGTCACCGCCGCACGCTCGGCACCGGGCAGTTCGACGATCTGCCAGCTGTCGCCGGGCACGGGGTCGCCGCCGGCGATCCACGAGACCCAGACGCGCATGTCCTCGGTGTCGGGGATCGACTCGTACCAGAACGTCCCCGGTTCCCGGTAGTCGACGCCCGACGACTCGAGCGCGTCGTGCAGCGGGGGGAGGATCCGGTCGATGGTCGCCGGGACGTCTTCTCCGCCGGCCACGATTCCGGATGCCGCATACACGGTGACCGGCTCCAGTCGGCGGTACTCGATGGTGGTCATGCTGGGTTCTCCTTCGATGTGGCGGAGCTCTTCGTCGAGCCGGGCGAGGCGCGCGCGATCCGCGGTGAGGGATGCGACGAGGTCGAGCCGTCGCCGTTCCAGCACCCGCTTCAGCACCGCCCTCTCGTCGTCGGACCGCAGCACCTCCGCGGCGTCGTCGAGGCCGCAGCCGAGGTCGCGCAGCTGCGCGATCCGCAGCAGCGGTGACAGCTGTGCGGGTGCGTAGCGGCGATAACCGGTGCGATCGTCGACATCGGCCGGGACGAGCAGGCCGATCGCGTCGTAATGCCGGAGCATCCTGACGCTCACGCGCCCCAGCGCGGCGAACTCTCCGATGGTGTACATGGTGGAGACCACGCTCGACGATGACACAGTGTGAGGGTCAAGGGAATGGAAGTGCGCATGACCGTCGTGCTGGTCGAGGGCGAGAGCGATCGCATCGCGCTGGTCACGCTGGCGGAGCGGATGGGGATACGGATGCCGGAGGTGCGGGTCGTCGGAGGCTCCAAGGGCGCCCGCCGCGCGGCGGCCGAGCTGTCTGGCGCACGACTGCTCGGACTCGTCGACCGCGGCGAGCGCGCCGACTTCGAACGGGTGCTCGACACCGTGTTCGTGTGCGACCCCGACCTCGAGGCCGAGTTCGTCCGGGCGCTGGGCATCTCCGGCGTCGAGACGGTCATCGCGGAGCAGGGCGAGCTGAGCTCGTTCCGGAGCCTTCAGCGACAGCCCTTCCAGCGCGACCGGCCTCCCGAAGCCCAGCTGGCGCGGTTCTTCGGTGGGCGTAGCGGCAACAAGGCCCGCTACGCGCGGCTGCTCGCCGAGGCCGTTCCTCTCGACCGCGTGCCGCCGCCGCTGGCCGCGCTGCTCGCGGCGATCTGAGCGCCGTTGTACCGGGCGACGGCACGTTAACGCGTTCTCACGCTCCGCTCGCCGCCCGTTCACCGACTGGTCTCACGGCGGTCGACGGCCGGTCAGCGCGCGGCTGGTCGCTCCCGATTGCGTCGGTGCCATGAGTCGAATCCCCACACGACGCGTCCTGCCGCGCCTCGTCGCCGCAGCAGCCGCGACGGTCACCGCCGTCGCGCTCCTCCCCACCGCCGCCGCCTCGGCGCAGCCGCTCGCCGCCGCGCCCAGCGCGTCGAACTCGCCCTACGTGCAGACCCACGTGCCGACGCTCGTCGCGCGGGCGACGCTGTCGGCCGATCACCTCGAGCCGGGTCCGGCGTCCGGCGCACTCGCGAGCTCGGCCAACGGCCGCACCGGCCCCTGGGACGGCCAGGTCATCCCCGGATTCTCGGCCGCCATCGACAACGGTGACGGCACGTTCTGGGCGCAGCCCGACAACGGCTTCGGCAGCAAGGGCAACTCGGCCGACTTCCTCCTGCGCAACTACCTCGTGCGCCCCGCCTGGCAGACCGCCGACGGCGGCGCCGGCGAGATCGCGATCGAGCGTTTCATCTCCTACAACGACCGCAACAACGTGCTGGACTTCCCCATCGTGAACGAGGGCACCGCCGAGCGGCTCCTCACGGGTGGGGACTTCGACATCGAGTCGGTCGTCAAGGCGAAGGACGGCACGTTCTGGGTCGGTGAGGAGTTCGGTCCGTTCCTGCTCCACTTCGACGCCGAGGGCACGCTCCTGGAGAAGCCGTACGCGCTCGACGGCGCCAAGTCGCCGCAGAACCCCTACCTGCAGCCGGGCGAGACGCCGCGCGTGCGCGCCAGCCGCGGGTTCGAGGCGATGGCCGCGTCGGTCAACGGCCGCTACCTCTATCCGATCGTCGAGGGCTCGTACGCCGACGACTCCGACCTCCGCCGCCGCGAGATCCTCGAGTTCGACACGCGCTCGGGCCAGTACACCGGCCGCACCTGGAGCTATCAGACCGATCAGGAGCCGAACGTCATCGGCGACGCGTTCACCGTACGCAACAACGTGCTGATCCTCATCGAGCGCGACGACTTCGAGGGCGAGCAGTCCGTCGCCAAGCGCGTGTACCAGGTCGACCTCCGCCGCGCCGAGGCCGAGGGCTACCTCGAGAAGACTCTCGTGCTCGACGCGCTGCGCATCGCCAATCCGCACGGCATCGGGGCGGGCGACGGCTACGGCACCGGCGAGATCTACTCGCTGCCCGTGCAGTCGTTCGAGACCGTCGTGCAGCTGAAGGACGGCAGCCTGCTGATCGGCAACGACAACAACTACCCCGGCAACGATGCCCGCATCCCGGGCACGCCCGACGACACGGAATTCGCGATCATCGACCTCGACAAGACGAAGATCGAGCCGTCGACGGTGAGCCTGATCGGCCACCGCGGCGCCAGCGGATCGCGCCCCGAGCACACGCTCGCGGCGTACGAGGCGGCGATCGTGCAGTGCGCCGACTACATCGAGCCCGACGTCGTGTCGACCAAGGACGGCGTGCTCGTCGCCCGCCACGAGAACGAGATCAGCGGCACGACGGATGTCGCGACCCGCCCCGAGTTCGCCGCGCGCAAGGCCACGAAGGTCATCGACGGCGTCTCGATCACGGGCTGGTTCACGGAGGACTTCACGTTCGCCGAGCTGCGGACGCTGCGCGCCAAGGAGCGACTGCCGCAGACGCGTCCTGCCAACACGGCGTTCGACGGCCTGTACGTCATCCCGACGCTCGACGAGGTCATGGATCTCGCGCGCCACTCGATCAGTTGCGACGGCCGCGCCGTCGGCGTGTACCCCGAGACGAAGCATCCGTCGTACTTCGATTCGATCGGGCTGTCGATGGAGGAGCCGCTCGTCCAGGCCCTGCAGGTCAACGGCCTCGACCGCGCCGACGCGCCGGTGATCGTGCAGAGCTTCGAGACCGCGAACCTCCGCGACCTCGACCAGCTGACCGACGTCACCCTCGCGCAGCTCATCAGCAACTCGGGGCGCCCGTACGACTTCACCCTCGCGGGCGACACGCGCACCTACAAGGATCTGGTGACCCCCGCCGGCCTCGCCGAGATCGCGAGCTACGCCGACGGCGTGGGCCTGGAGAAGTCCGTGATGATCCCGCGCACCGCCGACGGCCGCCTCGGCACGCCCACGCCGGTCATCGCCGACGCGCACGCGGCGGGGCTGTCGGTGCACGGCTGGACGTTCCGCGCCGAGAACCAGTTCCTCCCGGTGGACTTCCGCTCCAGCGCCGACCCGAACGCCTACGGCGACCTCGACGGCGAGCTGAAGGCGTACATCGCCGCCGGCATGGACGGCGTCTTCAGCGACCACCCGGGGATCGCGGCGGTGACGATCGACACGGTGACGCTCGAGGGCTGAGCGCACCGCACGACAGAAGAGGACGGATGCCGCGGGCCGCGGCATCCGTCCTCTTCTGCGTCAGCGCACGCGGCGGCCGTGAGCGATGTCGATCAGGCGCTCGAGCACGTCGCCGGCGGAGCGCAGGCCGTTGTGCTCGTGCTCGCTGGTGATCCACGGCGTGACGCCGGGGATCAGCCGCGCGGTCTCCATGGCGAACTCGAACGGCACGTACACATCGTTGACGTACACCGACATCGCCCCGCGGGCATCGGAGGCCGCGATCGCATCGGCGTCGTACAGGCGGGGCCACTCGAAGCCGGCGAGCGCCAGCGTCACGTCGCGCCACGGCTGCAGCGTCGGCACGGTGTCGAGCCACTCGCGCCGCACGTGTTCGCCGGTGAAGAGCGTCGGGTCGGCGCGGAAGTCGTCGGGCTCGGTGCGCTCGGCCGACCACAGCGTCGCGTGCCCGTCGGCATAGCTGGACTCGTGGAAGGCGAGGTACAGCGGGTTGCGCGCGTCGAACGGCATCGCAGCGGCGAGGTCGTGCCGGAACGCGTTGGAGTGCGGGTCGAGTTCGAGCAGGCGCCACAGGGTCTGCCAGCCGTCGTTGCTGCCGAGCGCCGACCCCGCGGAGCGGACGCGCGACACCGACGCCACCTCGCCGCCCGGCAGCACGATCTCGCCGGCATCGGCCAGGTCGACGATGCGGCGCATCGCGTCCCGGTGGGCGGGAAAGCGCCGGTAGTACCGCTCGGAGGCGTCGCGCATCTTGTCGTACGTGAGCGCGTAGACATCGTCGGGATGCCGCCCCACCGCGCTGAGACCGCCTGTGATGTAGACGTGCTCGAGGGATGCGGCATCCGTCGACAGATAGGACAGGGTCGTGAACCCGCCGAAGGACTGCCCCAGCACGCTCCATCTGTCGGCCCCGAGCTCGGCGCGCAGGGCCTCGCCGTCGCGCACGATCGAGTCGGCGCGCAGGTGCGTGATGTACTCGGCCAGCTCGGCGGTGCCGCGCTCGAGATCGCGGTCGGACACCGGTGTCGATCGACCGGTGCCGCGCTGGTCGAGGAGGACGACCCGGTAGTGCTCGAGCGCGGCGTCGAGCCACGGCGGCCCGGACGGCGAGTGGAAGGCCCGGGGCGCCTCGTGGCCGGGGCCACCCTGGAGGAACACGAGGTACGGCAGGCTCTCGCCGCCCTCGCGGGTGACCACGGCGGCGTGGACGTCGATCGTGCGGGCGTCGGCCGGATCTCTCCACACCAGCGGCACGGTGAGGGTGTGGTCGTCGATGGTCATGTCCTGCATGCGGCGCGTCGTCACGGGCATGCGTCCGAGCCTAGGGTCAGTCGCCGACGTCGGACCCGCATCGGGGGTGTCGGGTGTGCCAGGGTGGCGTCATGCCGATCCTCCCCGCCCAGCGCGATCCCCGCTTCATCACGATCCGGCGCGGGGGCACGCTCACCGACGAGCACCATCACCTGCTGGCGGAATGGGCGGCGATCTGCGCCGATCGCGTCATGCCGCTGTTCGAGGCCGAGCGTCCCGGCGACACGAGCGTCCGCGACACGATCGAGCTCGGGCGCGCGTGGATCCGCGGCGAGGTGCCGATGAAGCAGGCGCACCAGCGCGCGTTCGTCGCGAACGCCGCGGGCAAGGGACTGCCCGATCCGGCTCGGTTCGCCGCCCTGGCCGCCGGCCAGTCCGTGGCCGTGGCCCACGTCGCCGCCCATGAGCTCGGGGCTGCGGCCTATGCGATCAGGGCGGCGGCGGCATCCGTCCCTCCGGACGAAGCGGATGCCGCGCGCCTGCGCGAGCGCGACTGGCAGCGCGCGCAGCTGCCCGGTGAGATCCGGGACCTCGTGCTCGACGACCAGCGGCTGCGCAGCGCCATCTGCTGGAACGTCTTCGACGACTGACCCCGCCCCCGGTCTCGGTGAGCAGCGAGCGCGCCAGATTCCTGCGACCGCCGCACAGATCTGGCGCGCGGTCGCGAGAAACTGCAGCGATCGGGCAGAGGCTGCCGTCTCCGGCACCACCCGCCGCGGGCCGAGCCCGGTCGGGGCCGGATCAGCCCCGGGTGCGCCGCCGGTCGCGCACCGAGGGGCGGGCGAACCTCCGCAGGCGTCGCAGCGGCGTCGGCGTTGCCGTCTGCGCGGCGGTCGGCAGCACGATCGGCTGCGTGACGATCGCGTCGACGACCATCGAGCCGTCGGTCGGGCCGATGACCGGGATCGGGGTGGTCGGCGTCGGGACGAGCGGGCTGACGGGCGTCTTGGCCAGCTGCCGGTGCGCGTGCAGGTACGCCGGCACCAGAACCACGACCGCCCCGAGCCAGGCGAGCGGGTTGCTCGCCGCGACGCCGATGAAGCCGAAGATGCCCCCGAGCACAACGGCCGCGCCGACGCGCATGACCAGCTCGATCACACCGGTGACCGTGGGGATCAGCGTGTGGCCGAGGCCCTGCAGCGCTCCGCGCAGCACGAACAGGATGCCGAGGATCCAGTAGGTCGCACCGTTGATGGCGAGCATCTGCGCCGCCAGGCCGACCACCTCAGCCGAGCCCTCGCCCACGAACAGCTGCACGAGCGCCGCCCCGAAGGCGATGAGCAGCGCGCCGAGCACGATCGCCGCGGCGACCGACATCCACGTCGCCTGCGTCACGCCGCGGCGGATGCGGTCGGGCCGGCCGCCGCCGTGGTTCTGCGCGACGAACATCGAGACCGCGAGGCCGAGCGACTGCAGGAGCGCCACGGCGAGGCCGTCCACGCGGGATGCCGCCGTGTACGCCGCGACCGCGTCGGCGCCGAGCTCATTGAGCGCCACCTGCACCGACAGCGTCCCGATCGCGATGATCGACGCCTGGAAGCCCATGGGCAGCCCGAGGCGCAGGTGCTCGGCGAGCTCGGCGCGCGTCACACGCCAGTCGCTGCGGCGGACATGGAGCACCGGCATCCGTCGACGCACGAACTCGAGGCAGAGCAGCACCGAGATGGCCTGCGAGACGACGGTCGCGAGCGCCGCGCCGCCGACGCCCCAGCCGAGCGGGCCGACCATGAGGATCACCAGCGCGACGTTGAGGATGCACGCGAGGGTGAGGAACACCAGGGGCGTCCGCGAGTCGCCGATCGCACGGATGATGGCCGACAGGTAGTTGAAGAACATCATCGCGCCGGCGCCGAGGAAGCTGATCTGCGCGAAGACGACGGCGTCGTCCATGAGTTCAGCAGGGGTCTGCAGCAGCACGAGCAGCGGGCCGGCGAGCAGGGGTGCGCCGACCGTGAGGAGCACCGTGCACAGTCCGGTGAGGATCGTCCCGGCGGCGACCGAGCGCCGCACGGCGGCGAAGTCGCGTGCGCCGAAGGCCTGTGCGGTCGGGATCGCGAAGCCCGACGTCAGCCCCCACGCGAACCCGAGCAGCAGGAAGAGCATGCTCCCGGTCGCGCCGACCGCCGCCAGCGCGTTGACCCCGAGGTGGCGGCCGACGACGATCGCATCGATCACGTGGTACAGCTGCTGCACCACGTTGCCGATGAGCAGCGGGACGGAGAACAGGAGGATGACGCGCCAGGGGCGGCCCGTCGTCAGGGCGGTGGGCATGAGGGCGACTCTCGAATGAGAAGGCGAGGAAAGCGGACGGATGCCCCGGCACGCCGTGGAGTGCTTGCATCCGGATGCCGCAGCGGAAGGCGGTGGATGCCGAAAGGCAGACGACCAGTGTATCGAATCGATTCGGCACCGATAGTCCTCTGGCCGGGATGTTGCGCAGGCTCTCCGTGCCTTGCGGCGCCCATCGCGTTGCGAAAGGAATTCTCAACGCGGCATGAATCGTATCTTTATACGAGTTTGGTATTGCTGCATGCGCTCTAGAGGCCTAGAATATAGATCAGAGATTCGATGACTGGGCGAGCCTTCATCGGGAGGCGTTGGTAGGTGCGGTTTCGGCCGTGGGCGGATGCTGAAGCAGATCGCGCGTGATGCGCGGAATCTCGTTCCGCCGCTTCCTGACTGCGAGCCCTCGATGTCTGCAACACCCGATCCCGATCGCGATCCCGATCCTGGAGCCCACGACGGCGCGCCGGAATTCGCCCAGGTCATGCGGCTGGTCGACGCCTTCGAAGCGGGCCGCCGGTCGCGGGCGGTCGCCGAGGGCGCGGAGATACGGGTGCTGGCGGCTGCTGCCGCCATCGTGGCGCGGCCCGCGCACGCGTCTGCGGAGCGGGCTCGGCGCGCGGAGCTCGACCGTCGGGCGCTGGTCGCCGACCTGGCGACCTCGAGCCGGGTGTCGGAGTGGACCGTGAGCCGGCTGCTTAGCGAAGCATCCGACCTGTGTGCCCGATTCGAGGCTGGTGTCGGGTCGCTCGAGCGTGGCGAGATCACCCGGCAGCACCTCGCAGTGATCCACGATGCCGGCCACGCGATCACCGACGACGCGGCCCGGGCCGAGTTCCTCCAGGTCGCACTGGACCGCGCGGCGACCCTCGCACCGGGTCGCCTCGCACCTGTGGTCAAGGTGATCGCCGAGCGCTTCCTCGACCGCACGATCGAGGAGCGCCACCGCGACGCCGCCGCCGAGCGTCGCATCGAGGTGGTCGATCTGCCCGACGACATGGCCGCACTGACCGCGATCATGCCGGCGACGCTCGCGCACGGCATCGAAGACCGCCTCACACAGCAAGCTCGCTCGGTCATCGCCGCACGTGGCGCCGACGCCGACTGCACCGACGGCGGCGGCGACGACCGCGACGTCGAAGGCGACGGCGATGACCAAGTCGACGAGCGCACGATAGATCAGCTCCGCGTCGACATCTTCACCGACACCCTGCTCACCGCCGGCCCCACCGAGTGCGTCGCCGGCACCGGGCTCGAAGCGATCCGCGCCACCGTGCAGGTCACACTGCCCGTGCTCACCATGACCGGCGCGACCAACGAACCCGCACTTCTCGCGGGTTATGGTCCGATCGACCCCGACACGGCCCGCCTCCTCGCTGCGGGCGCCACCGGCTGGGAACGCGTGATGACCTCACCGGTCACCGGAAGCGTCCTCGCAGTCGACCGCTACCGTCCTGGACCGGCGCTCAGCCGCTTTCTCGCCGCCCGTGACGAGCGCTGCCGATTCCCCGGCTGCCGCCGTCCGGTATGGCGGTGCGACATCGACCACACCATCCCCGCTTCCGAGGGCGGACCCACCCATCATGCGAACCTTGCGCACCTCTGCCGAGGCCATCACACCGTCAAGGGCGTCACAGCCTGGTCGGTCGAGCAGGTCTCGCCCGGCGTACTGGTGTGGACCAGCCCGAGCGGGCGGAAGCACACCGACCGACCCGAGACCACCGTGAGATTCGTCCCCGACGACACCGCCGAGCGCCTGCGCAGAACGATGCGCGAACCCTGGCTCTTCTCCGCTGACGACCCACCGGGGTCGCCCGGCGCCCCGCCGTTCTAGCGGAATCGCGATGTTGCGGCATCCGCTCTCGCCCGCCCTGGGACGGTCACTCCACGCAGCCCTGTGACGAGCACCCCCGCGACCAGCAGAATGCCGCCGACGACCTCGCCCGTCGTGGGGATCTGACCGAGCAGCAGCGCGGCCGACGCCATCGCCACCACCGGCGCGAGCAGCACCCACGGCACCACCGCCGCGGACGGATTGCGCGCGAGGAGGCCGTTCCAGATCGAGTAGCCGACGATCGTGCACAGCACCGCCGTATAGAGCGTCGACACCGCGGACTGCCACCCGAATGCGGCGACGCCGGACGCGATAGCCTCCGGACCATCGATCGCGAGCGACAGCATCAGGGCGGGAACGGGCACGACGAGCGCCGACCACACCGTGAGCGACAGCGATCCGAGACGACCCGCTCCGGTGACGGAGCCGGCTCGACGCGAGATGACGTTGCCGATTCCCCACGAGACCGCGGCGGCGAGCGCCAGCGCCACCGCGAGAGCGGGGGCGTCGCCTCCCCGGCCGGCGGCCACGATGGCGAGGCCGACCACACCCAGCGCGACACCAGCGATCTGGGGCGCCGTCGGACGCTCGCGCAGCACCGCCGCCGCGATGAGGATCGTGAACACCGCCTGCGCCTGCAGCACGAGCGCGGCGAGCCCCGGCTGCAGCCCGAGCGCCATCGACGTGTACAGCAGCCCGAACTGCCCGAAGCTCATGAAGAGGCCTACGCCGATCACCGTGCGCCAGGAGGTCTGCGGGCGCGGGACGACGAAGACCGCGAGCGCTACCACCAGGAAGCGGATGGCGACGAACAGCAGGGGTGGAACACCCGTCATCCCCCAGTCGATCACGACGAAGTTGAAGCCCCAGAACGATGCGACAACCGCCGCCAGCACCATGTCGCGTCTGTTCACGGTCCCACTTCACCCGATCAGTCGATGAAGCACCAGCGATGCTTTCTCCACAAAACGATGTAGCGTTGCTTCATGATCGACCTCGAGGCAGTGCTGTCGCTCCGCGCCGTCGCGACGCAGGGAAGCGTGGTCGCCGCCGCGACGAGTCTGGGCTACACGCCGTCGGCCGTGTCTCAGCAGGTCAAGCGTCTCGAGCGCGAGACCGGCATCGCCCTCCTCGAGCGCGCCGGGCGGGGGGTGATCCTCACGGAGGCGGGCTCGCGCCTCGTCGTAGCATCGACCCCGATCCTCGCCGATCTCGAGCGGCTGCGTGCCGATCTCCAGCTCGCCGCCGGGATCGACGACCGCGTGGTGGGCGAGATCAGGCTGGCCGCGTTCTCGACCGTCGTGCGGGGATTGGTCATCCCCGTCCTGAGCGACCTGGCGGCGCAGCACCCCGACCTCTCGGTGCCGTTGCGCGAGAGCGAGCCGTGGGAGACGATCGCGCTCGTCGCCTCGGGCCAGCGCGACCTCGGCATCGTGCACCGCTGGGGCGGCGTGGCCCTCGCGATGCCCGACCACCTCGTCTCGACGCCGTTGTTCACCGACGTCGCCGACGTCGTCCTGCACCGCGATCACCCCCTTGCCGATCGCAGCGAGCTGCACCCCGAGGAGCTCGCAGGGGAGAACTGGGTCGCGACGTTCGAGGCGACCATCTGCCGGCAGTGGCTGCGGCGGCTCTTCGACGGCGTCCCCAACGCGCCGCGCATCGTGCACGAGTCGATGGAGTTCCAGAACCACCTCGAACTCGCGCGCGCGCGTCGCGCGGTCGCGCTGGTGCCGCGGCTGGGCCGAGGCGATCTCGGACCCGACCTGGTCGCCATCCCGACGGTCGAACCGGCGTCGACGCGCGACGTCCTGGCCGTGCATCGCCGGACGCAGGAGGATTCACCGGCGCTGCGCGCCACGCTCGACGCGTTCGTGGAGCACGCGCGGAGGTGACGGATGCCGCGAGCCGCGGCATCCGTCTCGCAGCGGCGGGTGGGGTGTGAACCCGGGATCCTCCTCAGTGGCTCAGCATGCCCACTCCGCGCAGCGGAGACCACAGCGCGATGACCGCCGCGACGGCGAAGACGACGGTGACGGCGAGGATCGTCCACTCCTCGCCGAGCGCGCCTACCGCGATTCCCCCGAGCAGCGCGCCGAGCGCGGCGGCCGTGCGATTGGCGGAGCGGAGGTTGGCGTTCACGCGCCCCAGCATGCCGTCGGGCGTCGCGGTCTGCCGCAGCGCCATCTCGTGCGCGTTCTCCACGCCCGCCGCGAGGCCGTGGAGCGCCAGCGCGATGAAGAGCAGCGAGGGACCCGTCGGGAACCAGGCGGCCACCGCCACGAGGAGCCAGGCGACGGGGTACATGGCTCGCGCCGCGAGGATCGTCGGGCCGCTGCCGAGCACGGCTCCGATGCGGTTCGCGAAGGTGGCTCCGATGAGCGTCGTCGTGCCGGCGACGGCGAGGAGCAGCCCGAACGTGAAGGCCGAGAACCCGAGCGACCGCAGCGCGAGCAGCGACAGGACCGTGAACGCGATGCCGTTCGCCAGGAACCAGACGTGCGTCGACACAGCGAGCGGACCCAGAGTGCGGTGCGCGTACGCCCACGCGAGGCCATCCCGGATCTCGCGTCGCAGGTTCCGTTCACGGCCGGCGGCGCGAGGCTCGTCCACGCGGATGCCGGCGTTCAGCACCGCGTCGACCATGTAGCTGACCGCGTCGACGAGCAGGGCGAGCGGAGCGCCGAGCAGCCCCACGAGCCCGCCACCCAGGGTGGGGCCGAGGGTCTGGGCCGCGGCATCCGTCTGATCCAGACGCGCGTTCGCGACGACCAGCTGCGAGCGCGGCACCAGACGGGGGAGGAAGGACTGCGTCGCGGCGAACCCGAACACCGAGAACGAGCCGAAGAGCAGGAGGAGCACGACCACCATCCACACCTCCAGTGCACCGGCGAACCACAGCGCGGGGATGGCGGCGAGCGACACCGCCCGGCCGATGCTCGCCCAGACGAGGATGGGCTTGCGCCGCCACCTGTCGGTGTACGCACCCGCGAACATTCCGAGCACGGCATACGGCAGGAACTGGGCCGCGCCCACGATGCCGACCTCGAGGGGCGTCGCACCGAGGATCTGGACAACCAGCACCGGCATCGCGACCGCGGTCAGCGCGGTGCCGAAGGAGCTGATCGCGGCCGCGGTCCAGTAGCGCGCGAACGCCGTACGGGGCACCGGCGGTTCCGCGGGCGTCGCGTCGGCCGTCACGCGCCGGGCGGGCCGTCGAGGACGGTCGGGATGTACTCCAGCAGCTGGCTGCGCCCGTCGAAGGTGCGGGCCTCGACAAGCTCGAGGCGCACATCCGGGTAGCCCTCGAAGATGCGGTCCTGGCCGGTCGCGCCGGTGATCACGGGGAACACCACGACGCGGTAGCGGTCGACGAGGCCCGCGACAAGCAGCGAGCGGCAGAGCGCGATGCTGCCGAGCGTGCGCAGCGGCCGGTCGGACTCCTCTTTCAGCCGACCGACGAACTCCACCGCATCGGTGCGAACGAGCGTGGAGTTCTCCCACGCGAGCGGCTCGTCGAGATGGGCGGAGAAGACGTACTTCTGCACCCGGTCGAGCACGTCGGTGCCCTCCTCGCCACCCGCGGTCAGCTCGGACATGAGGCGGTAGGTCGTGGCACCCATCAGGATCGGATCGTCCTTCTCGGGCGAGTCCTCCAGCCACCCGAGGTACTCCGGGCCTTCGAGCCCCCACCACCCGGGCCATCCTTCTGCGGCGCCGTAGCCGTCGAGCGAGCAGATGAAGTCCACCGTGAGCGTCTGCATCGTCGCCTCCTTCTCGTGCGGTGCCAGTTCTTCTGTGCGGTGTCAGGGCGCGTCTCCGGACGTCGGACCGCGGACGGATGCCTCGCGCCCGAGCCTATGCGCGAGGCATAGGGCGCGGAACCCCGCGTCAGCCTCAGGCGCCCGCCGCTCGGTGGGACCCTGCACCGAGCAGTTCCAACATGTCGGCGGACCAGCCCTCGGCCCGCGACAGCCCCTCGGCGAATGAGGGATTCGTCTGCGCCATGCCGGTGTACCAGAGCTGGAAGGCGACCTGGCGGAGCGCGATGTACTCGTCGAGAAGGGTGGTGTCGATGGCGCGCTCGGAGCGATACCCCTCGAGCAGGGCGTCGTGGAAGAGGGGATAGTCGTCGAGGTCGCGGAGCTCCCACAGCGCGACCGCCACGTCGTACAGGCGCGGGCCATATCCGCTGTCGTCGAAGTCGATGAGCTTCACGCATCCGCCTTGGAACACCGCGTTGCCCAGATGCAGGTCGGCGTGGATGAGCCCCGAGTCCGGGTCCGCGGCGAGGATCGGCCCCATCCGCTCGCGCACCCTCCCGAAACTCTGCCGCAACCCGATCGGGAGCAGCTCCCAGCACCGGGAGGCCGGCGCGTCTCCGTAGACCATGACATCGCCGAAGAAGGTCTCGGCGTCCCAATGGATGCGGGTGAACCACGGCGGCGGCGTCCAGGCATCGGCCTGCGCGTGAAGTCTCGCCATCGCGGCCCCGAGCAGGCGCAGCTGCCCCGGACGGGCGCTGTTCTCGTGGATGCGGCCGTCGAGCCATCGCAGCACCGAGCAGTGCCAGGCATCACCGTCGACCTCGACTTCGACGACCAGGTGGCCATCGCTCGCGGCGACAGCCTCCGGCACCGCGAGATCGGTGCCCGAGCGGATGGCCTGCAGCCAGCAGAGCTCCGAGGAGATGGCGATCGACGGATCGACATCGCGCCCGTGGCGCTGCGGCCGGTGCACCCGGACGAGGAACCGGCCGGCCCCGCCGTCGAGGCGGAAGGTGGTGTTCTCGCCGTGCGTCACGAACCGCAGCGGTCCTCGGGGGAGCGCGTACCGGCTCAGCGCCGTGAGCGCGACCTTGCGTCTGCGCAGCACCTGGCTCCGATACGTCACCATGCCGTCCACTGTGGCGGCGCACGGGCTGACCGACAAGAGTGGAACGGATGCCGCCGCTCCGCCGCGCGACGGACGTGCGGGCCGGCTACCCGAAGTCGCCGGGCGCCATGTCGGTGAAGCGCGAGAAGTGGCCCTGGAACGCCACCGTGATCGTGTCGGTGGGGCCGTTGCGGTGCTTGGCGACGATGAGGTCGGCCTCGCCGGCGCGGGGCGAGTCCTTCTCATAGGCGGCTTCGCGGTGCAGAAGCACCACCATGTCGGCGTCCTGCTCGATCGAGCCCGACTCACGCAGGTCGGAGAGAGCCGGCTTCTTGTCGGCGCGCTGCTCGGCACCACGGTTCAGCTGCGACAGCGCGATGACCGGCACGCCGAGCTCCTTCGCGAGGAGCTTGAGCGCGCGGGAGAACTCCGAGACTTCCTGCTGACGCGACTCGACACGCTTGCCCGAGGTCATGAGCTGCAGGTAGTCGATGACCACGAGCTTGAGGCCTGCCCGCTGCTTGAGCCGGCGGCACTTCGCACGGATCTCGACCAGCGTCATGTTCGGGCTGTCGTCGATGTACAGGGGCGCGTCGTTGATGCGGCCGCGGGTCGCGGCCACGGTGGTCCAGTCGCGCGAGTCGAGCGTGCCCTTGCGCATCGACTGCAGCGGGATCGCCCCCTCGGCGCTCAGCAGGCGCATCGCGATCTCACTGCGCCCCATCTCGAGCGAGAAGAAGATCGTCGGCATGTTCGCCTTGATCGCCGCCGAGCGGGCGAAGTCGAGCGCGAGTGTCGACTTACCCATCGCGGGTCGCGCCGCGATGATGATCATCTGGCCGGGGTGCAGACCGTTGGTCAGCGAGTCGAGACCGGAGAAGCCTGTCGGGATGCCGGTCATCTGGCCGTCGCGACCTCGCGCGGCCTCGATCTCTTCCACCGCGGCATCCACCGCGATCGTGAGCGGCACGTAGTCCTCGGCCTGCTCGGCGCCGGTCACCGAGTAGATCTCGGCCTGCGCGTTGTTCACGAGGTCGAGCGCCTCACCCTGGCCCGAGTAGCCCATCTGCACGATGCGGGTGCCGGCGTCGACGAGGCGGCGCAGCAACGCACGCTCGGAGACGATCGAGGCGTAGTAGCCGGCGTTCGCGGCGGTCGGCACGATCGAGGTGAGCGTGTGCAGGTAGTCGGCACCACCGGCTCGCTGCAGCTCACCCGTCTTGATGAGCTCGTCGGTCACCGCGACGACGTCCGTGGGCTCGCCGTGCGAGTAGAGGGTGAGGATCGCCTCGAAGATCAGCTCGTGCTTCGGCACGTAGAAGTCGGTCCCGCGGAGCATCTCGATGACGTCGGCGACCGCATCCTTCGACAGCAGCATTCCGCCGAGAGCGCTCTGCTCGGCGAGGAGATCGTGCGGGGGAGTGCGCTCGAAGTCGCGGGGACCCCCCATGCGCTCTTCGGAGATGTCGGCTATCGACATAGGTTGAGCGTCCTCCTTACCGTTCGTTCACATCGTCCGAGTTCGCAGGGCGGGAACAGCGGCGGCTCGCCGTGCACGCTGAGTGCACGGCTGATATCGGGATGCCTCGGCACCCCGTCCCCCCGGCAACCGTTGCGTTCTGCGAGCCCGATCGCAGCCACACCGTTGTGCTCAGCACCCAGGCGCGCGCCCCCGAGTGGGCCGCACCCCACGCTATGGACGGCCTCCGACACTCGCAACACGCCCTGTGGATAACTGTGTGGAAAGGTTGCGAGAAACGCCGTCGCAGCTGTGAACAACCTCTGTGGAGAACTGGAGGGTTTTCTGGGGGATATATCGCGGAAAGTGCCTCTGACCGGGGCCTGCTGTTTTCACAGCCTGTGGAGGGATAAGTGGTTGAAGTCGAGGTTGAAGGTTTCCTCGCGCGCCGCGCCCTGTGCACAATTCCGCGCCCCGTCGATCACCCGCGACTCGCCGGCAGCCGCTATCCGCAGCGGTGACGATGAGGTCTGGACATCGCGCGCGCCCACGCTGTAGCCTCTCAAGTCCAGGCACCCTCACGCACGATCCGTCCGGAACGTGCGGCTCTTTCGTCGTGGGAGGTGAACGTGGAGATCGCAACCTCGCAGCTGCCGAGGATCGTGCGGCTGGCCCTCATCGGGGTCGGGACCGCGTTCGCCTGGATCGTCGTCTCGCTGCTCCTGGGCCTCGGGCTCGGACACGCGCACGCCGACGAGACCGATGACGCAGGAGTGCTCGGCGGTGCTCTCGGCGCGGTGGCCTCGCTCGTCGACACGACCGCGACCACCGTCACCGGCACCGTCTCGTCGGTCACGACCGGTGTCACCGGCGCCGTCAACACGGTCGTCGCGGCGGCGCCCGCTCCCGTGCAGCAGCCGGTCAGCCAGGTCGTCCAGACCGTCGGCACCGTCGTCACGACCGTGACCGAGCCGGTGTCGAACGTCGTGTCGGGCGGTGTCGTGAGCGGCATCACCCAGCCGGTCGTCGACCTCGTCACCCAGGTTCCGGTCGTCGGCGACGTCGCCACGGGCATCGGGCTCGACGACGCGGTGACCGACCTCGGCGGCACGGTCGACGACACGCTCGGAGCGGTCGTCGGCGCCGTCGACGAGACCGGCGCCACGGTCGGCCAGCCGCCCGTGGACGGCTCGACCGGCACCCCGCTGCTCCCGCCGCTCCCCGGCCTTCCCGCCCTTCCCGGCCTGTCGACCGACTCCGACTCGGCCGGCTCCGGCTCGGCCGACGGCGCGCCTTCGTCCCCCACTGCGGTGACCGTGACGGATGCCGCCACCGCCGTCTTCTCGTCGGCCCTGGTGCACCGCAGCGCCTGGGGCGCGGCATCCGCTTCCGACGTCGCCGTGAGTGCCACGGCCGTCAGTTCCACCGCCGCGCCTGCCGCAGGCGGAACCTCCGGCTCTGCGGGAGGGCTCTGCCTTCCCGCCGCTGCTTCCTCGGGACCCGGCGGTGCGGGTCCCGGCGCCTGGGCGCTCGCCGCCCTCCTTCCGCTCGCCGCACACCGTGCCTGGGTGCGCCGAGCAGGACCGGAGGACGAGCACGCGCCGCCGGCGCCCGCCGGCTCCACCGACGTCTCCCCCGACTGATCGGCTCGCCGCCGCCGCGCCCACCCGGGCTCCGGCGGCAGAGCATCAGCGCGCCCTCACGCGCTGAGCAGCGCCTCTTCGCGCGCTGCAATCCGATCAATCCACAAAGGGGAACATCATGCGTACTTTCTGCAAGCGCGCCCTGTGGGGCACGCTTCTGGCCGGCGGCATCACGCTGCTCGGCGCGACGGTCGCCAGCGCGGCCGAGACCACCGGTGAGGACGGGCTGCTCTCGGGCAGCCAGGCCGTCATCGATGTCAGCCTTCCGATCACGGTCAGCGGCACCTCGCTGTCGGTCCTGGGCGACTCGTCCAGCAGCGGCGCGACCACGGCGGCACCCGCACCCGCACCGGCGCCCGCACCCGCCGAGGTCTCGACGAGCGGCGCCGAGGGCGTCGGCTCGGGCACGCAGGCGCTCGTATCGGTGAACGTGCCGATCACGGTCGCCGGCAACGCCGTCTCCGTCGTCGGCGACAGCCAGTCGACGGATGCCGCCACCACCGCTCCCGCACCCGCCGCCGCGCCCGCGCCCGCGTCTGCGGAGACGTCGGGCGAGGACGGCCTCGCATCGGGCACCCAGGGAATCGTGTCGATCTCGGCTCCGGTGACGGTGTCGGGCAACGCGATCTCCGTGGTGGGCGACAGCAGCACCGACGGAGCCACCACCGCCCCCGGAGGCGGCACGACCGGCACCGGCACCGACGGCGGGACGAGCGGCGAGGACTCGATTCTCGGCGGCACCCAGGTGCTCGCACCCATCGCCGCTCCGATCGCGGTCTCGGGCAATGCCATCTCCGTGATCGGCGACAGCTCGAGCACCGGTGCCACCGCGGCGGGCACGGGTTCGTCCTCGACCGGCGCCGGCGCCACCACTGACGGCACCGACGCCCTCCTCGGCGGCACCCAGGTGCTCGCACCCGTCACCGCCCCGATCACCGCCGTCGGCAACGCCGTCTCCGTCATCGGGGACAGCGAGACCACGGACGCCGCCACCACGGCGCCCGCGACCGGCACCACCGGCGACGGCACCGGCGGCACCACCAGCGGTGCCGACTCGATCCTCGGCGGCACCCAGGTGCTCGCACCGGTCACCGCCCCGATCACCGCCGTCGGCAACGCTGTCTCCGTCATCGGGGACAGCGAGACCACGGATGCCGCCACCACGGCACCCGCAACCGGGACCACCGCGAACGGCACCGGCGGCACCACCAGCGGTGCCGACTCGATCCTCGGCGGCACCCAGGTGCTCGCACCCGTCACCGCCCCGATCACGGTCGTGGGCAACGCGATCTCCGGCGTCGGCGACAGCGAGTCGGCGGGCGCGGTCGCCGCACCGGGTTCCGGCACGGGCAGCGGCTCGACGGGCACCACGGACGGCACCGACTCGATCCTCGGCGGCACGCAGATCCTCGCGCCGATCTCGCTGCCCGTCACGATCGGCGGAAACGCGATCTCGGTGATCGGCGACAGCACGGTCGACACCGCGGTCCCGACGGTCCCGACCGATCCGACGGACCCGACCGACCCGACCGACCCGACCGACCCGACCGACCCGACCGACCCGACGACCCCGGGCACTCCGGGTGACGACGGCACCGACGGCTCGGCGACCGGCACCGGCTCGGCCGCGATCACCGCCTCCGTCACGGGCTCGGCGGCCACGGCCGGCTCGGCCACCCAACTCGCCACGACGGGAGGGTCGGGCGCGATGCCCATCCTGCTGCTCGGGTTCTCGCTGCTTGCAGCGGGTGCCATCGCGCGCGCGTCGCGGCGACGCTCCGCGTGAGTCGAGGGGGCGAGTCGATGTTCCCCAGACGCCCCTCGCCCCGACCCGCGTGAGCAGGCGGGAGGGCCGTCCCCAGCGGCCCTCCCGCCCCTGATACCCACCCCCGATCGCGTTCGCGGGCCGTGCCTGGACCGCACGTCGCGATCGGGGGTGTCCGACCCATCTCCGACCCCGGTCGCCCGGCATGCCTGGACCGGGTGTCGTGGCCGGAGATGACAGCCAGGCGGATGCCGCGACCCGGGGGGCTCGCGGCATCCGTCTCGGCATGCCCGGCCGGCGCCCGGGCCCACCGGTCGAACCGCCGCATCCCGCGTCGGCCCGCTCGCCGGCCATATCCACATGACGGATGTCACAGGCAAGTCGTGACGCCCGTGTGAGGGATCGCGACGCACCCGGCGCGACGCTGGTGCCATGGAATCGACACAGATCCTCGACCGGGCGGCGGTCCCGGCATCCGTCTCTCCCCTCGCCGTCGACGCGACCGCCTTGCGCAAGTCGTTCGGCGCAGTCCGAGCGGTCGACCACGTGACGCTGAAGGTGCGGCCCGGTGAGGTCGTCGCCTTCCTCGGCCCGAACGGCGCCGGCAAGACCACGACGATCGACATGCTGCTCGGCCTGTCGCAGCCCGACTCCGGCAGCGTGCGCGTCTACGGCGAGTCGCCCCGCGCGGCCATCGCGCACGGCCTCGTGTCAGCGGTGCTGCAGACCGGGGGGCTCCTGCCCGACATCTCGGTTCGCGAGACGCTCGACCTCACGGCGAGCCTGTTCGCCGACACGCGCCCCGTCGCAGAGGTGCTGCAGCGCGCGGGCATCTCCGACCTCGCCGACCGGCGCGTCGGGCTGTGCTCGGGCGGGCAGCAGCAGCGCCTGCGCTTCGCGATGGCGCTGCTCTCCGACCCGGGACTGCTGATCCTCGACGAGCCGACCACGGGCATGGACGTCGAGGGCCGGCGCTCGTTCTGGCGTGCCATCCGGGCTGATGCCGCGCGCGGGCGAACCGTGCTGTTCGCGACGCACCACCTCGATGAGGCGGACGAGTACGCGGACCGCATCGTCCTGATGAATCGCGGTCGCATCGTCGCCGACGGCGCGACGGCCGAGATCAAGAGCCTCGCGTCGGAGCGTGCGGTGAGCGCGACTCTTCCCGGAGCCGACCCCGTCGCGCTCGCCGCTCTGCCCGAGGTCGACAGCGTCGAAGCACTGGGCGACCGGTACACCATCCACACCCGGGACTCGGACGCCGTGGCCCGGCATCTGCTGACCCGCACCGACGCGCGCGACATCGAGATCGCCGCGCAGACCCTCGAGAGCGTCTTCCTCTCCCTCACCTCCCAAGGAACGGCATCATGACCACCACCACGATCAGCGACCGCGTCTCTCTCCAGCGTCGAGTGCCGCCGGCGGGCGGCTTCACGCTCACCTATCTGTGGATCGAGCTGAAGCGAAAGCTCCGCAGCAAGCGGATCCTGCTGTTCACCGTCGCCTTCCCCGTCGCGATGTTCGTCATCATCGGGCTCCCCCTGCGCGCAGAGCAGCTCACGGCGACGCCGCTGTCGCAGGGCGGGCCTTCCGTCGCCGCCTACATCATGGTGTCGATGGCGATGTACGGCGCCATGATGTCGTCTACGCAGACCGGAACAGCGATCGGCAGCGAGCGCGTACACGGGTGGAGCCGTCAGCTGCGGCTGACCCCCCTGAACCCGCTCGTCAACGTCGTCGTCAAGACGATCGCGGGCATGATGCTGGGCCTGCTCGCCGTCGCCGGCACGTACCTGGCGGGCGCCGTCAGCGGCATCCAGCTGACGGGGGCTCAGTGGATCGCCACCGGTGCGGCGAGCTGGCTGCTGGCCAGCGCCGTGTTCACGACGCTAGGTCTCGCCGTCGGGTATCTCGTGCCGGGCGATGGAGCGGCCCAGATCACGGGTCTGGGGATCGCCCTGCTGTCGTTCCTCGGCGGGCTCTTCACCCCGCTCAGCGCCATGCCCGACTTCGTCCAGGTGATCGCGCGGTTCACCCCGGTGTACGGCATCAGCCAGATCGCCCGTGCGCCCCTCACCGGCGCGGGCGTCGACATGCTGTGGTTCGTCAACGCCGTGGCCTGGCTCGCGGTCTTCGCCGCCGCCGCCGCGTGGGCCTTCCGCCGCGACACGAAGCGGGTCTGAGCCCTAGGGTGATGACCATGCACGAGGCGCCTCGCGGCGGCCGGCTGCGTGCCGACGACCCTGGTCCGGACGTGTCCCGACCGGGGTCGCGGGCAGCGACCCCCACCCTCCGCCGCGTTCGGCGGGTGCTGCGGTCGCGCGCGGCGGCGAGCTGGTACCTCGGCGGCGGGGTCGCCCTGCTGTGGCTGATCGGCCCCGCGCAGGACGTCATCGCTCAGTCGGGGTCCGCCGCGTCGGCGGCGATCGGGGTGACCTTCGTGATCGTGTTCGCGCTGGCGTTCCTGCTGTCGACACCCATCGGCTGGGTTCTGCGCGACCGCGGGCGGATCGCGGTGTGCGTGGTCCTGTTCGCCCTCTCCTTCGACCTCTACCCGTGGCTCGGATGGGGCATCGCCGCATTCTGGACGTACGTCGGCGTCACCTTCGGAATGTGCGTGTTCCCCTGGCGGTGGACCTGGCCGCCGATCCTCGGCCTCGGCCTGCTGGCACTCGTGACCAACGGCATGAGCGAGGGCTGGGACGAGAACGTGCTCTGGGTGCCGGCGATCATCGTCTCGATCTCGCTCATGATGGCCTCCTTCGCCCGCACGACTGCGGCCATGAACGAGCTGCGGCAGACGCAGAAGCAGCTGGAGGCGCTGGCGGTGGAGCGCGAGCGCGGGCGCGTGGCCCGCGACATCCACGACATCCTCGGCCATTCGCTGACGGTGGTGACCGTGAAGGCGGAGCTCGCGGGCCGGCTCGTCGACGTGGACCCCGAGCGCGCCAAGGCCGAGATCGCCGAGGTGGAGTCCCTCGCCCGCGGCGCCCTCGCCGATGTGCGCGCGACGGTTGCCGGCGTGCGCACCGTCAACGTGAGCGGCGAGCTCGCGGCGGCACGTGCGGCTCTGGCCGCCGCCGGGATCGACGCCGAACTGCCTTCGTCGACGGATGCCGTGCCGCCGGCTCGCCGCGAGCTCGCGGGCTGGGTCGTGCGCGAGGGCGTCACCAACGTCGTCCGGCACTCCGGCGCGGCCCGGTGCCGCATCACGCTCGGCCGCCACGAGGTGGAGGTCGCCGACGACGGAGTCGGCCCGACCGCGGCGTCGGAGGGTGCCTCGGGACTGGCGGGACTTCGGGAGCGCGTCGAGGCGGCGGGCGGCCGGCTGAGCGTGGGGCGGAGCGATCTCGGCGGATTCAGTCTGCGGGTGACGCTGTGATCCGGCTGCTCATCGCAGACGACCAGGCGCTCGTGCGAGGTGCCCTGTCGGCGCTGCTCGGGCTGGAGTCCGACATCGAGGTGGTCGCCGAGGTGGGGCGGGGCGACGAGGTCGTCGACGCGGCGCTCGCCGCGCGCCCCGACGTCGCGATGCTCGACATCGAGATGCCCGGGATGGACGGGATGACCGCGGCGAGCGCCCTGCGTGCGGCGCTTCCGGACTGCCGGGTGCTCATCGTCACCACCTTCGGACGACCCGGCTACCTCAAGCGCGCGATGCAGGCGGGCGCGTCGGGATTCGTGGTGAAGGACACCCCGGCCACGCAGCTGGCCGACGCCGTCCGCCGAGTCGCGCAGGGGCTGCGCGTCGTCGATCCCGCCCTCGCCGCGGACTCGCTCGCCCAGGGCGATTCGCCGCTCACCGAACGCGAGACCGATGTGCTCTCGGCGGCGCAGACCGGCGGCTCGATCGCCGACATCGCCCGGATCCTCCACCTGTCCGAGGGGACCGTGCGCAACCACCTCTCCAGCGCCATCGGCAAGACCGGCGGTCGCAATCGCGCCGACGCCGCGCGCCTCGCCGAGGAGAACGGCTGGCTCTGAGTCCCGACGCCGCGTCCAGAGCGCGCCAACTGTCGCACGTGGCCCGGATACGGCGCAGTACGTGCGCTTTCGGCAGGTAGACGACGGATGCCGCAGACCCGAAGGTCTGCGGCATCCGTATCGATCCCTTCGACAGGCTCGGGGACCGAAGATCTCGCCTTACTTGGCGGCGACCACCTGCAGGGTGATCACGGCGGTCAGGTCGTCGCGGAGACGGACCGTGGCCTCGTGCTCGCCCGTCGACTTGATCGGCGAGGTGATGTGGATCTTGCGCTTGTCGAGGTCACCGAGACCCGCGGCCTTGACCGCGTCGGCGACGTCGGCGGTCTTGACCGCACCGAACAGGCGACCCTCGGCGCCGGCCTTGACGGCCAGGCGGACCTTGTTAGTCTCGAGGTTGTTCTTCAGCGCCACAGCCTCTTCGTGGTCGTGGATCGCGCGCGCCTCGCGGGCGGCGCGGATCGACGCCACCTGCTTCTCGCCACCGCGGGTCCACGCGACCGCGAAGCCCTGGGGGATGAGGTAGTTGCGGGCGTACCCGTTCTTGACCTCGACCACGTCACCGGCGCTACCGAGCCCGGCGACCTCGTTCGTGAGAATGAGCTTTGCCATGTGGGTACTCCTTAGCGGCCAGCGCCGGCGTAAGGCAGGAGCGCCATTTCGCGCGCGTTCTTGATCGCCTTGGCGATCAGACGCTGCTCCTGCACCGAGACACCGGTGATACGACGGGCACGGATCTTGCCGCGCTCCGAGATGAACTTGCGGAGGGTGGCGACGTCCTTGTAGTCGATGACGCCGACACGGATCGCCTTCGCGGGAGCGGCGTTCTTCGCGCCCTTCCGCGGCTTCCGGCGGTCGCCGGTTGCCTTTCCAGCCATGGTGTTTCCTTTACGTTTTCGTGATCGGATGCCTCGTCACCGCGGCATCCGGAATCTGTCTGAGATCGAGATCGACCCTTAGAAGGGGGTGTCGTCGCCGTAGGCGCCCGGGGCAGCCCACGCGTCGCCGCCACCGGCGCCCGTCGAACCGGGCGTCGACCACGGCTCGTCGGCGACCTGGGCCGGACGAGACTGGCCGCCGCCACCGCCGAAGCTGCCGCCGCCACCGCCGGAGCCGCCCGCAGCGCGCGTGACCTGAGCGGTCGCGTAGCGCAGCGACGGACCGATCTCATCGACCTCGAGCTCGATCGCGGTGCGGTTGTTGCCCTCGCGGTCCTGGTAGCTGCGCTGCTTGAGGCGGCCGGTCGCGATGACCCGCATGCCCTTGGTCAGCGAGCCGGCCACGTGCTCGGCGAACTCGCGCCACACGCTCGCGCGGAGGAACAGCGCTTCGCCGTCCTTCCACTCGTTGGCCTGACGGTCGAAGTTGCGCGGCGTCGACGCGATCGTGAAGTTCGCGACGGGGAGGCCGTTCTGCGTGTAGCGCAGTTCGGGATCAGCCGTGAGGTTTCCCACGACGGTGATGATCGTCTCGCCGGCCATGACCCTTAGGCCTTCGCAGCCTTGGCGGTCTTGCGGGCGGCGCGCTCGTCGGCACGGGCCTTCTCCGAAGCGACCATCGCGATGGCCTCCTCAGCGCGAAGGACCTTCGTGCGCATGATCTGCTCGCTGAGGTTCAGCTGGCGGTCGAGCTCCTGGGTGGTCTCGGCCGTCGCGGTGAAGTTGACGACGGCGTAGATGCCCTCGGTCTTCTTCTGGATCTCGTAGGCGAGACGGCGCTTGCCCCAGATGTCGATGTTCTCGATGGTGCCGCCGTCGGTCGTGATGACCTTCAGGAACTTGTCGAGGTTGGCGCCGACCTGGCGCTCGTCGATCTCAGGGTTCAGGATGACCATGAGTTCGTACTGGTGCGTCACTAACCCACCTCCTTCGGACTAGAACGGCTGTCGGGCATTTCCCGGCAGCAGGAGGGTGTGTTGCACGTCATCCGACTGACCGCGCGTTAGTGCGCGTGCGGACAACCTGGACAGTTTACCTGATCGTCCGGTCCGCCGCCGAATCGGTCGCGGCGGCCTTGTCGGGGCCCTCGCCGGCGGCCTCACGGGGAATGACGGCGGCGAGCACCGCGTCGAGGGTCGCGAGGGCGTCCGTCGCGCGGATGTCGTCTCCGATGCGCCGGGCCGCGGTGCGGTAGGACTCTTCGCCGAGCACCCGGTCGACGGCGCGCGCGAGTTTGGCGGGCTCGGCCCTGTTCGTCCGGAGGTTGATGCCCGCGCCCGACCAGCCCACGCGCGCCGTCACCTCGATCTTGTCTTCGGTCTGCCCGGCGACGACGAGCGGGATGCCGTGGGACAGAGCCTGCTGAACCCCGCCGTAGCCGCCGTTGGATACGAGCGCGTCGACCTTCGGCAGCAGCAGGTCGTAGGGCAGGTAGCGCTCGACGCGCACGTTGCGGGGCACCGGTCCGACGGCCGATGGCGGCCTGCCTCCCGTCGACACCACCACGAGCACATCGCGATCGGCGAGGCCGTCGATCGCGGGCCGCACCAGCAGCGAGAAGTCCCGGTTGGCGACCGTTCCCTGCGTGACATGCACGACCGGCCGAGGATCATCGAGTTCGGCCCACCACTCCGGCAGTTCGGCGGCGCGCGACGGTGCCGACGGCAAGGGACCGGCGAAGCGAACCGTCGACGGCAGGTCTGCGCGCGGATACTCGAACGACGGCACGGTGAACTGCACGTACGCGTCGCAGTAGGGGGCGCGGTCGAACAGCGAGCCGTCGAGGGGCCGGCCGGTCAGCTCCTCGCATGCCGCGTCGAGCTCGCCCAGGACCGGCCCGAAGACGGCTTTGTCTGTGACCAGGCGCAGCGCCCGATTGCGGAGGCGCCCGATCGGGCCCGCCATCGGCGGCAGACCGGTGCCGAAGGGCGCGAGGTCGGCACCGGTGCCGCCGAGCGGGAAGATGCCCAGCGGAATGATCGCGGGGCGCTGGGCGCGGGGGCGCTGATTCAGGAACGCTGCACCGACGAACAGCCCCTCGGTGAGGATCGCGTCCGCCGGCTCGGCGGCCAGCGCGTCCTCGAGGGCCCTCAGCTGGTCGCGCGCGGGGGCGATGAAGAGGTTGCGCAGATCGAACCGGATGCCGGCGGCGCCGGTGAGTGCAGCCCGCTCGGGGAACAGCTCGTTCGCGCGGTCGAGATCGATGTCGGCGTCCACCGGCAGTGGGATGAACCGCGCACCGGAGGCGGTCACCGCCTCGCCGTACTTTCTGCCGGTGAGGAAGCGCACTCGGTCACCGCGACCGACCAGGTGGCGGGCGATCGTGAGCAACGGCATGACATGACCGTGCGCCGGCGTGCAGCAGATCAGATAGGAGCGCATCAACGACCTCCGGATAGAATTGGCTTGCTCGTCAGATGATTCACTACCCCTGAGGGAAAGTCAATATGCCGTCAGTGCAGCCTGCTCCCGATGGTGCCGCGCCCACGCGGGCGTACCGGTCGGAGCTCCGCGAAGCCCAGGCGCGGCGCACGCGTGAGCGCATCCTCGAGAGTGCCGCGATCGCCTTCTCCGCCACCGGGTATCAGGCCACCACGCTCGCGGCGATCGCGCGCGAGGCGGGCGTGTCCACCGAGACCGTCAAGTCCGCCGGCTCGAAGTCGGATCTGCTCATCCGCTCCTTCGAAGTGCAGTTCGCGGGCGTCGAGGGTGCGGAGAGCCTCACCGAGACGGATGCTGGGCGGGGAGTGCTCGATCTGCCCACCGAGCTGCTGATCGACGCGGTGGTCGCTGCGGTGGCCGACGCCAACGCCCGCGGCAGCCGGCTGTGGACGGTTCTGCTCGGCGCCGCCCTGTCGGACCCGCTCGTGGACGAGGCGCTGCGTCGGATGCTCGCCAGCCGACGGGCCGATTTCATCGGGCTGGCAGGCCTTCTCGTGGAGCGCGGAGTGGCCGACCCCGGGCTCGACGTCGAGCGCGCCGCAGCCGAGCTGTCCTTCCTGATGTCGCCCGAGAGCTACGAGCAGCTCGTCCGGCAGTCCGGGTGGAGCGATGACGACTATCGCCGGTGGATGGCCGGCGCGATCGCGCGCGCGATCGGCACTTCACCGTCGTAGCGCCCGCGGTGTCTCCCCGTCCCGTGGCCGCGACGGGGTCGCTCAGCGGAACGCGGAGATGCCGGTCAGGTGCTGACCCAGCACCAGAGTGTGCACCTCGTCGGTGCCCTCGTACGTGCGCACCGACTCGAGGTTGGCGGCGTGCCGGATCGGGGAGTGGTCGAGCAGCACGCCGTCGCCACCCAGGATCGTCCGCGCTTCGCGGGCGATCTCGATCGCCTCCCGCACGTTGTTGAGCTTGCCGAGCGAGATCTGCGTCGGCGTCAGGGTGCCGGCATCCTTCGCGCGCCCGATCTGCAGCGCGAGCAGCGCGCCCTTCTGCAGCTCCACCACCATGTCGACGAGCTTGCGCTGCGTCAGCTGGAACCCGGCGATCGGCCGCCCGAACTGCTCCCGGCGCAGGGCGTGCCGCAGCGCGGCCTCATAGCTGTCGCGCGCCGCGCCGAGCGACCCCCAGACGATCCCGTACCGTGCGTCGTTCAGGGCTGAGAAGGGTCCGCGGAGCCCGCGTGCCTCCGGCAGGAGAGCGGATGCCGGAACCCGCACCTCATCGAAGCGCAAGCCGGTCTGGACCGACGCCCGCATCGACCCCTTCGGCTCGAGCACCGTCACCTCGTACCCTCGGGTTCCGGCCGGCACGAGGAATCCGCGGACGCCGTCGTCGGTCTGCGCCCACACGACCGTCACATCGGCGATCGACGCCAGGCCGATCCAGCGCTTCGCGCCGGAGAGGATCCAGTCGCCGCCGTCGCGCCGCGCGAAGGTCGTCATGCCTGACGGGTCGGAGCCCGCGGTCGGCTCGGTGAGGGCGAAGCCGCCGATCGCCGCGCCGGCGGCCATCCTCGGGAGCCACTCCTGCTTCTGCTCCTCGCTGCCGAACCGGTGGATCGACCCCATCACGAGGGAGCCCTGTACCGAGACGAACGTGCGGATACCCGAGTCGCCCGCCTCGAGTTCGAGCGCGGCCAGGCCGTACTCGACGGCGCTGCGGCCGGGGCATCCGTATCCGTCCAGCTCCATGCCGAGCACGCCCAGGCGGCCGAGCTCGGGGGCGAGCTCGGCGGGGAAGTGCGCGCGATCGAACCAGTCGGCGATGTGCGGCCGGATCTCCGCGTCGACGAACCGACCCACGCGTTCGCGGACCGCCCGCTCGTCGGCGCTCAGGAGCGCATCGATGCCGAGGACGTCGGAGGCCTCGCGGAGCGCCGCCAGGTCGTCGGGGTCTCTCGGGGCATCGGTCATGGCGCCTCCTCGCGCAGAACTCGTCGTGCGCGCGCTTGCGCACCCCTCGATCATGCCCTGGCCCGTGTGACGGGGTGCAGAACTCCTCCAAGAGCGGGGCCGAGCCGCCGACGGGACGCCGGCGGCGCACCCGAGCACGCGGATCGAAGGAGTTCTGCCGCGGGAAGCACTCGAGAGCAGCGCTAGCGTGGTCGGCGTGAGTGCTCCGTCCGCCGCGTCGTATCCGTTCGACGCGCGCCCGCTGCTCGAGCCGGTGCCGCCGGGCGCGGCGCGGGCGTTCGACCAGGAGCTGCGCCGCACCGGGCGCGTCGCGAGCTCGTCGTTCGGCGCAGTGTTCGGCGTCGTCATCGCGCTCGTCGTGCTCGTGGTCTTCGGCTCCGTAGCGATCACGATGATCTCCGCGGTGCTGGCTGCCGTGACCTCCGGTGCGGGCGGCTCAGGCGGGCTCGGGGTCCTCTTCGCCGTGCTGCCGGTCGTGGTGCTCGGGATCATCGCCGTTGTCGCAGTCACGCTCTTCGTCAACGGCTTCCGCACCGCCCGCGAGCGCCGGTACCGCCTCGACCGCTTCGCACGCGCCAACGCGATGCGGTACGAACCGCGACTGGACGACCCCGGCCTGCCGGGCATGATCTTCTCGATCGGCAGCAGTCGCCACTCGAGCGACCTGGTGCGCGGTGAGCGTCCGCGCTTCGTCGAGTTCGCGAACTACCGGTACACCACGGGTTCGGGCAAGAACCGGCAGACCCATCAATGGGGCTACGTCGCGGTGAAGCTCGACACCCCGCTCCCGCACATCGTGCTGGACGCGACGAGCAACAACGGCCTGTTCGGCTCGAACCTGCCGCTCACCTTCGACCGAGATCAGAGGCTCAGCCTCGAGGGCGACTTCGACCGCTATTTCTCGCTCTACTGCCCCGCGGACTACGAGCGCGACGCCCTCTACCTGTTCACGCCCGACATCATGGCCCGCTTCATCGACAACGCTGCCGCGCTGGACGTCGAGATCGTCGACGACTGGCTCTTGCTCTACGCCAAGCGCGACTTCTCCACGCTGGACCCGCAGACCTGGGCGTGGCTCTTCTCCGTCGTCGGGGCCCTTCTCGACAAGTTCGCGCAGTGGGCGCGGTGGCGCGACGAGCGGCTGGCCGCCGCCGCGGCGGATGCGATGACGGATGCCTCGCCCTTCGGCTCCGCGACGCCCGCGGTCGCGGTGCAGGGTGGCGCGGCATCCGTCCCCTTCGCGCCGCCGCTCGACGCGCTGCGACCGCCACCCGGCGTCGCACCGGGCGGACGGCGCCTGCAACGGGGCGTTCCCTGGGTGACCATCGTCGCGGGCGGGATCGTGGTGCTGTTCTGGATCCTCACCCAGGTCGGTCCGGCGTTCCTCCGCTGATCCCCTTTCCGGCCGATCCCCATCCCTGCCGACGTGAAGGCGGGCGAGCGTATGCTGTCGGGCGTGCATTCGACGTTCACGACGCCCGGCGGGCGTGAGGGGGTACTCGGCGCTCCACGCGCCGAGCGGAGGTAGCCGCGCGCGTCGCATGGTCTGACTCTGACATCACGCGCGACGCCACCCGACTCTCCGCGGACCGCCCGGTCTGCGGCATCCCTCCCTCTTCGTCGTCCCACGGGCGACCCTTCGTGAATCAAGGAATCATGCACGCATTCACCGAGAAGGACATCCGCGCGTCCTTCGTCAACGCCTCCCTGCGCGAACGCAACGCCCTGGTCGTGCCCGACCTCGCCCACGTGGCCTGGGAAGACCTCGACTACTTCGGCTGGCGCGACCCGAAGCAGCCCCTCGCCGGGTTCATCGTGGTGCCGGTCGACGACGCTCCGGTCGGCATCCTGCTGCGGCGGACGGAGCAGCGCACGCGCGCCCGCGCCCAGTGCTCGTGGTGCGAGGACGTCACCCTGCCCAACGACGTCGTGCTCTTCGGGGCCAAGCGCGCCGGCAAGGCCGGCCGCAACGGCGACACCATCGGCACGCTCCTCTGCGAGAACTTCGAGTGCTCCGCGAACGCCCGCCGGCCTATGCCGCCCGCGTACCTCGGGTTCGACGTCCAGGCGGCGCGCCAGCGTCGCATCGAGGCGCTGCGCGCCCACGCCGACGGGTTCGCGCGCGAGATCCGCGACAGCGCCTGACTTCCGCGAGAGCGCCCGCTGGGCGGCGGGTGTTCAGCAGGATGAGGCGCCGTCCACGAGCCCGAAGTGAGCCAGCTCGGCGTCGTCGAGCATGCGCGAGCGGATGATGAAGCGATGGCCGGTCGGGCCCTCCACGCTGAAGCCCGCACCGCGTCCGGGAACGACGTCGATGGTGAGGTGCGTGTACTTCCAGTATTCGAACTGCGCCGCCGAGATGAAGACCTCGATCGCGCCGGCCTCTGACCCCGCCGAAGGGCCGAGGCCCACGTCGAGCTCGCCGAGCCGCACGTCCGACGGACCCGTGAGGAACATCCCCACCGGGAAGCACATCGGCGAGCTCCCGTCGCAGCAGCCGCCGGACTGATGGAACATCAGCGGGCCGTGCTGCGCGGTGAGCTGCCGCAGGAGGGATGCCGCGGCATCCGTCACCGCCACGCGCGAGTGGGTGCCGGTGGTGACCATCGCGTCCTCCTCGGACTGGCAGGAAAGGGGGCGACCCGGGCGGCGCGTGTGGGGCGCGCCGCCCGGGCCATGGGTGCCGGTCCCGCGACCCCCCGGAGAGGACCGGCTGGCCGATCAGAAGAAGCCCATCGCTCCGTCGGCGTACGACACGAGGAGGTTCTTCGTCTGCTGGTAGTGGTCGAGCATCTTGAGGTGGTTCTCGCGGCCGATGCCGGACTGCTTGTAGCCGCCGAAGGCCGCGTGCGCGGGGTACTGGTGGTACGTGTTCGTCCAGACGCGGCCGGCCTCGATCGCGCGTCCGGCTCGATAGGCGGTGTCACCCGAGCGGCTCCAGACGCCCGCGCCGAGGCCGTAGAGCGTGTCGTTGGCGATCGACACGGCGTCGTCGAAGTCGTCGAACGACGTGACCGAGACGACCGGCCCGAAGATCTCCTCCTGGAAGATCCGCATGTCGTTCGTGCCCTCGAAGACGGTCGGCGCCACGTAGTAGCCACCCGACAGGTCGCCGCCGAGGTCGACGCGCTCGCCGCCCGCGAGCAGCTTCGCGCCGCCGGCCCTGCCGATCTCGATGTACGACAGGATCTTCTCGAGCTGGTCGTTGGAGGCCTGCGCGCCGATCATCGTCGCCGGGTCGAGCGGGTTGCCCTGCACGATCTTCGAGACGCGGTCGAGGCCGTCGCCGAGGAACCGGTCGTAGATCGAGCGCTGGATGAGCGCGCGCGACGGGCACGTGCACACCTCGCCCTGGTTGAGGGCGAAGAACGTGAAGCCCTCGAGCGCCTTGTCGTAGTACGCGTCGCCGGTGTCGCGCGCGACGTCTTCGAAGAAGACGTTCGCGCTCTTGCCGCCGAGCTCGAGCGTCACCGGGATGAGGTTCTGCGAGGCGTACTGCATGATGAGGCGGCCCGTCGTCGTCTCGCCCGTGAACGCGACCTTGCGGATGCGCTTGTGCTGCGCGAGCGGCGCTCCGGCCTCGATCCCGAACCCGTTCACGATGTTGACGACACCGGCCGGGAGGAGGTCGCCGATGATGTCGAACAGGAACAGGATCGAGGCGGGCGTCTGCTCGGCCGGCTTCAGCACGACGCAGTTGCCGGCCGCGAGGGCGGGGGCGAGCTTCCACGTGGCCATCAGGATCGGGAAGTTCCACGGGATGATCTGGCCGACCACTCCCAGCGGCTCGTGGAAGTGGTAGGCGACGGTGTCTTCGTCGAGCTGGCTGAGCGAGCCCTCCTGCGCGCGCAGCACGCCCGCGAAGTAGCGGAAGTGGTCGACGGCGAGCGGGATGTCGGCGGCCAGCGTCTCGCGCACCGGCTTGCCGTTCTCCCACGTCTCGGCGACGGCGATCTTCTCGAGGTTCTGCTCGATGCGGTCGGCGATCTTGTTGAGGATATTGGCGCGCTCTGCGGGAGTCGTTCGCTTCCAGCTCTCGAACGCGCGCCAGGCGACGTCGACGGCGCGGTCGACGTCTTCGACCGTGCCGCGGCCGACCTCGGTGAAGGGCTTGCCGGTGACGGGCGAGATGTTCTCGAAGTACTGGCCCTTGACGGGCTCGACCCACTCACCGCCGATGTAGTGGCCGTAGCGGGGACGGTAGTCGGCGATCGAGCCGCGCTGCCCGGGGGCGGCGTAGACGCTCGAGACGCCCTCTTCGACGATGGTCATGCTGGTCTCCTTCGACGCTTCCGCGACGGTCCTCGTCGCGATGCGTCGAAGATAGGCCGCGCCACGTTGCATCACGTTGCATACCCGGTCGTCGACCCCCTCGCCGAGGGCGCACGAACTGCACGATCAAGCGCCGATCCGCGACACTGTCTGCGCTCTCGGCGTCGTCAGCTCTCCAGGCGCTCGATGCGCGCCACCAGCCCCGCGCGGCGCGGCGAGCGGGCGGGAAGCATGGTGAGGCACAGGCGGAGCAGCTCGATGTCATCGACGGCGGCATCCGTCTCGGCGAACGCGAGGAGCACGTCGACGGATGCCTCGGCCATGAGCGCTTCGCGCAGCGCCGTGCGGACGGTGTCGCGGAACTCCTCGACCCCCGGCGCGACCGAGTCGGGCAGCACATCGCCGCGGTAGGCGGCGAGCGCGACCCGGTGCGCCCCGCGGTCCAGAAGCGACAGCACCCGGTGCGCATCGGTCTCGACCTCGACCGCGATCCGGTACGGCCGCGACTCCGGCACGAGGGCGGGCGCCGCCGTCGTGAGGGTCTTGCGCAGGCGCACCATCTCGGCGCGGAGGGTGACGGATGCCGCATCCCCGCCGCTCTCGCCGTACACCAGCTCGCCGAGCCGCTCCGCCGACAGACCCTGGCGGTGGATGGCGAGCATGAGCAGCAGCTCGGCGTGACGCGGGCCCAGTTCGGAGACGGTCTCGGTGCCCTCGCCGACGACCTCCAGCAGCGCGCGGTCGCGGCCGAGTACATGGAGCGTCGCGCGCGTGGGCTCGGCGCGCCGCCTCGTCCTGCGGGCGGGTCGCTGCGGGGCGGCTCGAGCGCGAAGCCGGGAGACCAGCAGCTCGCTCTCGATCGCCCGGGCGGTGGCATCCACCAGCAGCTGAGCCTGCGGGGTGACGGCCTCGAGCCCGCCGGTGACGTCGATCACCCCGAGGATGCGCCGCGTCTCGGGGTCGTGCAGCGGCGCCGCGGTGCACGACCAGGGCTGCACCAGGCGGTTGAAGTGCTCGGCGCCGTGGATCTGCACCGACCGGTCCAGCGCGATCGCGGTACCCGGGGCGGCGGTCCCCACGGCATGCTCCGACCAGTTCGCACCCTCGACGAACCCCATGTCGCCCGTGAGCCGGCGCACATCGCGGTCGCCCTCGACCCACAGCAGCCGTCCCGCGGCGTCGCCGACCGCCACCACGACGCCCGACTCCGACGGCTCGCCGGGCAGCAGCAGTCCGCGCACCATGTCGATCACCCCGGCGAGCGGATGCGCGCGCCGGTAGGCCTCGAGCTCCTCGGCCGTGAGGTCGAGCGGCGGCAGTGCCTCGGCCCCGACGAGGCTGTCGAGGGAGCGCCGCCAGGACTCGCGCACCAGCATCCGCACGTCGCGCAGTCGTTCGTCGCCCGCGTTGCCGGCGACGAGCTCCTCGTGGGCGCGCTCGATCAGCAGACGGGAGTTCTCGGGCGAGACCTCGCGCCGCTGCGACCAGGGTGACGACACGGCGGCTCCGATCGGCGTCGGTGGAGCGTGCGTCCAGTGTAGGGGCCGCGCCCCGGCGCGGTCAGGCCGGTCCGCCCGGTCTGACCGCAGCGGCGCGGTCAGGTCGGGGCGCTCGGTTGGACCGTGGCGCTGCGGTCGGACCGTGGCGGTGCGGTCGGATCGCAGCGGCGCGCCGTCCGCACCGAGGGTCAGGCCGCGGCGGAGGTGACCTTCTCGCGCAGCGGCATGAGGGCGCCCGCGACCTGCGCGATCGCGTCGGGGTCCACGCCGGCCTCCTCGAGCGCCGCGGCAGCGTGCCCGATGACGCGGTCGAAGTCGGCGTCGGTGATGCCACGGCCCGCGTGGGCCACGGTCAGGTCCTTGCCGCGGTATCCGTCGGGGCCCCCGGCGGCCGCCGCGAGGAACAGCGCCATGTGGCGCTTCTGCTCCACCATGCGCGTCTCGGAGAAGAACGGTGCCAGGGTCTCATCGCCGAGGATCCGGCGGTACAGGCTGTCGACGACGGCGGCGATGCCGTCGCCCTCGCCGAGGCGCTGGTAGAGCGTCGCTTCGGTGGTGTCGGTCATGTGGTGTGCTCCGATCGTGAGGGGGATGGATGCTGTCCGCAGGGGTGGTCAGTACTCGCTCGAGCTTCGCCGGCGCCAGGGGCTGTCGCCCGCGGGCTGCTCGAAAGCCGGGGCGGGCTGCTCGAAAGCCGGGGCGGGCTGCTCGAAGGCCGGGGCGGGCTGCTCGAAGGCCGGGGCGGGCCGCTCGTCGGCGGGCTCGGGCGCGGGCCGCGCGGCGGCGTCCGGCGAGAGCCGCGGGGCGGCTTCGGGCGCGAGCCTCGGGGCGGGGCCGGGGTGGGGCGGAAGAGTCCGGGCCGGCGTGGCGCCGAGGCGGCCCAGCTCGCGCTCGATGGACTCGAGCAGCGAGTGCACCTGGGCGGTCGCCATGCGCGCGAACTGGCGGGCGCGGACCACCTCGTCGGGCGACGCCGGGCCCGCAGCCGCGAGATCGTCGGTGGCGAAGGCGAGGGCGGGCGAACGGTCGGCCGCCCACGGGTCGGAGGCCGCAGCACCGACCACCGGGATGGCGCCGGTGTCGGTCGGCGTCGTGGCCCCCGTCGGTGTCGTGGCCGCCGCCGCGGCGGCGGCGATCTGGCCGGGGTGCGCGGCGGCCTGCTTCTCGATGGAGTGGGCGACGTGCTGGGCGCGTTCGATGATCTCGCGGTACTGCTTGCGCGCGGTCTCGATGAGGTCCTTCGCGTACGACTCCGCCTCGGCGACGGCGTCGTCGGCGATGCGCTGCGCACTGCTGAGCAGCAGGACGGCGCGGCTGGAGATCTCGCCTTCCTCGGTGTTGACGCCGTTCGCGGTGAGCGCGTCGTTGTTGCGCCACGCGAGCTCGAGCGCGTCGGCCGCGGCCGTCAGGACCGCCTGCACCTCGGAGCGGGAGTATCCGCTGCGTTCGTCCGAGAAGGACGCCTGTCGAAGGGATTCCGGCGTGATGGATACGGATTGGGTCGCGGTCATGGTCGTCTCTGCCCTCTACTGGGTTCCCCTCGCGGTGCCCGACCGGACCAGTTCCGGGGAGTGAGCCTGATCGCCGGTGACGCGGGGTTGCTGGGTGAACGGGTCTTCGTACTTCTCGCTGCGGATGCTGTGCTCGTCGAGTCCTGCACGACGCAGGACGTCGGTCGTGTGGTCGACCATGCGCGGCGAGCCGCAGATCATCGCGAGGCGGTCGTCCCAGGGCCCGTCGGCGGCCGCGATGTCGCCGATGAGTCCGCGGGGTCCGGGGAACGAGGGGTCGTCCGACACCGCGTAGGTGACGGTGAACCACGGCGCGTCCGCGTAACGCTCGAGTTCGGGCTTCGCGTAGAAGCCCCACGGATGCCGCGCTCCGTGGTACAGCGCCACGCGCGGGCCGTCGCCGCGCGACGCGTGACGGCCGGCGACCTGGTCGAGCACTGCGAGCAGCGGCGCAAGGCCCGTGCCACCCGCGACGAGGAGGAGGTCGGGCCACTCGCTGCCGAACGGCAGGGTCAGCAGCTCGCCGATGGGCGGGCCGAGCCGCACGCGGTCGCCCGCCGCGACGTCGCGCAGGAGCGCACCGCTGACCTGGCCTCCCGCGACGAGCTGAACGTGGAAGGTGATGGTGCCGTCGGCGCGCGGCGCGTGGGTCGGGGAGAGGTAGCGCCACTGGCGCGGCCGCTGGGGGATCTCGATCGCCAGCGACTGGCCGGCCTGATAGCGGTACCGATCGTCCGGGCGGATCGTCACAGTGCCGACATCCATGCCCCGCCGCTCGGTCGACACCACCTCCGCCGCCCAGGTCGCGGGCTCGGACTCCACCGCCTCGGCGGCCGTCACCATCGTCGTCGCGATGAGTCCGTAGGCCTCAGCCCAGTCCGCCGCGAGCTCGGCGGTCCACGCGTCGCCCAGGAAGTGCTTCAGCGTCGCCAGCAGCGACGCGCCGACCGCGGGGTAGTGGTCGGCCACCGTCCCGAACTTCCGATGGTCGCGGCCCAGGTCCTCGATGTAGGGCACGACGTCGCCGACGCGGTCGACGTTGCTGACCATGTGGCCCAGCGCCTTGACCAGACGGTCGCGCTGCGCGGCCATCGCGACCGGGAAGAGGTCGCGCGTCTCGGGGTGTGCCAGGAAGAGATGCGCGTAGAAGTACCCGGGTACCGCGTCCCCGTGGGCAGCGACCTGTGCCCAGGTCCGCTTGAGCGCGTCTGCATCCACCAGTTTCGTATCCCATCCATCGGCCGGTTGATACCGGCCGACGCTAGTACGTTGCACCTGTAACTGCAAAGCGTCCACGTGCATCTGCAACCGGATATCCTGCCTGTGCGCCGTGCTTCCGTCTGCGGCGCGTCACGGGTCGGGGGGCCTTATGACCGTGTTGTTGACGAACGGGACAGTTCTCGTCGAAGAAGGCCTGCGCGCGCAGGCCGCCGATCTCCTGGAGGGCGCGCCGGATCCCGCCCGGCTCGAGTTCGCGCTCACCGCCGGCGGCGGGTCCGCGACCGCCGTGACGCCGGAGCTGAACTCGTTGCTGTTGCAGGTGCTGCGCGGGCTCGCGCGCGGGCGCGTGTCGGTCACCACGCTTCCGGAAGAGGTGACCACCACCGTGGCGGCGGAGCTCGTCGGCGTCTCGCGTCCGACCCTGATGAAGCTGGTGCGCAGCGGTGAGCTGCCCTCCCGGCAGGTGGGCAGTCACACCCGGCTGGCCACCGGCGACGTGCTGGCGCTCCGCCGGAGGCGGGCCCAGGCGCGCCGCGAGGCCCTCGAAGCCCTGCGCGACCTCGACGACGAACTCTGAGCGGATCGACAACCTTCGCTGGGTAGTCTGACCAGGTGCTCCAACGGGTATTCGTCGACGCCGACGTCCTCGCCGCACGCACACCGTTCGAATGGCTGGCGCTCCTGTGCGATGAGACCGAGGACTGGTTCCAGCTGCATTCCACGTCCGGCGCGGTGGCAGAGGCCGTCCTGCTGTGGACCGCAGAGGATCCGGCGCGGCGCGAAGGCTGGTCGGGTCGTCGCCACGACCTGCTCGTCGCGAGCCTCGACGAGGTGCTCGCCACCCCTGCCGGCCGGTCCGAGGCGGATCCAGCCGACGCCGCCGCGGCCGGCGGCGCGCACGTGCTCCTTTCGTCGCGTGCCGGCGAGGTCGCGGGTGGGGATGAGCTGCCGTTCGAGGTCTACACCGTCGACGAGTTCCTCTGCCTTCTGGACGACACCGCCGCGGCGCACGTCCGCCGTGTCACCGAACGGCAGCAGGACCGGCACCACGCCGGCGCGGCGAGCAGGGGCCTCGTCGAGTCGCTCACGGGCGCCGGGTGCCCCGCGTTCGCGGAGCGCGTGTCGCGTCACCTGCGCTGACGCGGGAACGGATGCCGCGCCTCAGGCGCGGGAGGGGACGACGAGGTTGTCGCGTGCCCAGGCTCCGAGCTGCTCCAGGACCGGGATCAGCTTCTCGCCCTGCAGGGTCAGCGCGTAGCTGACGGCGACCGGGGGTCCGGGGTCGACGTCCCGGGTGACGAGACGGGTCTCCGCGAGTTCGGTCAGGCGGTCGGAGAGCACGGCGTCGCTGATGCCGGTGACCGTGCGCTTCAACGCCACGAACGAGAGCGGTCCACTGCTGAGGGCGTCCAGGATCATGCCGTTCCAGCGTTTGCCGAGCACCGAGAAGGCGAGCGAGATCGCCGCGTCGCACGCGGGTCCTCCGTGCTCGTCCTCGGCCATCCCCTCATCGTACCGTGCTACTGTCTGCATAGTCACTCTACTTTTCATAGTGACTATGAGAATGCGATCAGGAGCTTCGATGACCCTCTTCCGCCTGGATGCCAGCATCCTTCCCGCCACTTCCGCCAGCCGTGAGCTCGGCGACCTCGTGGAGGCCGAGTGGACCGCCGCCCACCCGACCTCGTCGGTCGTGCGTCGCGACCTGTCGGCCGACCCGACGCCCGCGACGGCATGGCGCGACGCGGTGCAGGGCGGGTTCACGCCCGAGGCCGACCGCACCGACGCGCAGCAGAGCGCGATCGCGCTCGCCCGCACGTACGCCGACGAGCTGCGCGGCGCCGAGGCGCTGCTGTTCACCGTCCCGCTCTACAACTACGGCGTCTCGCAGCACTTCAAGACCTGGTTCGACCTCGCCTACACCGTGCCCGGGATCGACCCGCAGGGAACCGACCTCCGCGGCAAGCCCGCGACGCTCGTGACGGTGCTGGGCGGCAACTACGCCGAAGGCACACCCAAGGCCGGCTGGGACCACTCCACCGACTGGCTGCGGCGCGTGCTCGTCGACGTCTGGGGCCTCGACCTGCGCCTCGTGCAGCGCCCCTTCACCCTCGTAGGCGTGAACCCCGCCCTCGACGCCTTCGCGGAGCCGGCCGCCGAGCTCAAGCGCACGGCCGAGTCGGCCGCGGTGCGCTCCGGCCGCGAGCTCGCCGACCTGCGAGGGTCGCGAGTCGCCTGACCCCGTCAAGGATCCGGGAGGAACGTCGGCTGACGGTGGCCAGGCTGCCCGCGGCGGCGTTTCTCCCGAATCCTTCGCGCTCAGCCGGAAGAGCGCGCCGCCCACCACTCTCGCAGGCGCCGCTCGGCCTCCTCCTCGCCCACGACGCCCTCATCCAGTCGCAGGTCCAGCAGGAAGCGATAGGCCTCGCCGACCTCGCGTCCCGGGCTGATGCCGAGCACCTCCTGGATGCGGTTGCCGTCGAGCTCGGGGCGCATCGCGTCGAGCTGCTCCTGCGCGGCGAGCTCGGCGATGCGGCGCTCGATGTCGTCGTAGGCGCGGGCCAGGCGCCCGGCCTTCTTGACGTTGCGGGTGGTGACGTCTGCCCGCGTGAGGATGTGCAGGCGCTCGAGCTCGGCGTCGGCATCCCTCACATACCGGCGCACCGCGGAATCGGTCCACGCGCCCTCGGAGTAGCCGAAGAACCGCAGGTGCAGCTCGATCAGCCGAGTGACGCTCGCGATCGTCGCCGAGTCGAAGCGCAGCGCCTGCAGGCGCTTGCGCGCCAACCGCGCGCCCTTGAGGTCGTGGTGATAGAACGTCACACCGCCGCCCGGCTCCAGGCGCCGCGTCGCCGGCTTGCCGATGTCGTGCAGCAGGGCAGCGATCCGCAGCGGCACGTCGGGGGCGGCATCCGGGTGCCGCGACTTCTCGAGCTCGATCGCCTGGCGGAGCACCGTCAGCGAGTGCTCGTACACGTCTTTGTGGTGGTGGTGCTCGTCGACCTCGAGCTGCAGCGCAGGGATCTCGGGCAGGAACTCGCCGATCAGCCCGGTCTCGACGAGGAGACGGATGCCGCGCACCGGGTCGTCCGTCGCGAGCAGTTTCACCAGCTCGGCCTGGATGCGCTCCGGGCTCACGATCTCGAGCGTGTGGCGCAGGTCGGCGATGGCGGCCTCCGTGGCCGGGTCCACGCCGAACCCGAGCTGCGAGGCGAACCGGGCCGCCCGCAGCATGCGCAGCGGGTCGTCGCCGAAGCTCACCGCGGGATCCGTGGGGGTGCGCAGCACGCCGCGCACGAGGTCCTCGACGCCGCCCGTGGGGTCGACGAGGGTCTGGCTCGGCACCCGCAGCGCCATCGCGTTGACCGTGAAGTCGCGGCGGACGAGGTCTCCCCCGATCGTGTCGCCGAACTCGACAGTCGGCTTGCGGGTGACGCCGTCGTAGCTGTCGGCGCGGTAGGTGGTGATCTCGACCTGCTCGCGGTGGACGCGGGCGCCGATCGTGCCGAATGCGCGGCCGATGTCCCACTGCGCGGTCGAGATGGGCGTCACGATCCGCAGGATCTCGTCGGGCCGCGCGTCGGTCGTGAAGTCGAGGTCGTTCGTGCGACGGCCGAGCAGCGCGTCGCGCACGGGGCCACCGACGATCGCCAGATCGTGGCCGGCGTCGGCGAACGCGCGGGCGAGCGTGGCGACGACGGGAGACTCGGCGAGCACGCCGAGGCGCGCGATGCCCTCGGCCATGTTGAGCATGGCCTCCAGCCTACCGAGCCGCTTCTCACCGGTTTCGAATCGCGCACTTTGCGGGTTCGGGCGCCTCGAAGCTGCAAAGTGCGCGATTCGAACTCTCAGGCGAAACGGAGGAATCCGGTGAACGTCAGTTCGCGCACCCGAGGCAGGAGATCGCCCCGGAGGGCCCCGGCGTCGACCTCGAGCAGCTCGGCGATCGCGTCGATCAGCACTCCGACGGGCAGGTCGCCGTCGCACGCCCCGACGAGGGCAGCGAGCCCGGGATCGACGCCCAGCGCGCGCCCGAACCCGCCACCCTGGCGCAGCTCGATCACGGTCGGATCCTCGGCGCCGGGCAGGTGATGACGCGCTTCGGTCACGTCCGGTGCGACCGTGAGGACGGATGCCGCGAGCCCGGCGTCGTCGAGCGCGGCCAGGCGATCGTGAGCCGCGAGTGCCGCGGCGAGGTGATCGCCCAGTCCGTCGCCGGCGAGCGCCGTGTGCAGCGTCTCGTAGCGGGCCAGCGTGGGCTCACCGGCAGGACGTCGCAGCAGCAGGTACCCGAACCCGACCTCGGCGACGCGGCGCTCAGAGAAGTCGTCGAGCCACGCGTCGACCAGCCGCGCGAAGCCCGGGGTTCCGGGCAGCGTGCCGCCGTCGCGCACCCACAGCTCGGCGTACGACAGCGGGTCGAGGCTCTCGCGCTCGACCACCCAGGCGTCGAGCGCCACCCGTGAGGACTTGACCCATTCCCGCACCCGCTCGAGCCCGGGCACGCCGTCACGCGTCTCCCAGTTGCCCAGCAGCTGCGCGACGCCGCCCGCGGTCAGGTGGGCGCCGACACCCCGCACGAAGGCGGCCACGAGGTCGTCGCCGACCATGCCGCCGTCGCGGTACTCGTACGCCGGCACGTCGGCGACACGCGGCGTGATGACGAAGGGCGGGTTCGACACGATGCGGTCGAACCGCTCGCCGGCGACGGGCTCGAACAGGCTTCCGAGCCGCGTCTGGACGCCGTCCACGCCGTTGAGCAGCGCGTTGAGCCGAGTGAAGGCGAGCGCACGCGGCGAGATGTCGGTGGCGACGACCTCGTCGACCTGCGCGCGGGCGCGGAGCGCCTGGATGCCGCATCCGGCGCCGATGTCGAGCCCCCGCGCCGCGGGGGTCGTGAGCTGCAGACCGGCGAGCGTCAGCGACGCCCCGCCGACTCCGAGCACGTGGTCTTCGGGGAGGGGTCCGCTCAAAGCGGCCTCGTCGAGGTCGCTCGCGATCCACCACTGTCCGGTTCCCGCCGCGTCGGCGTACGACTGCGGCCGCACCACCGCGAGGGGCTGGACGATCTCCTCGGCGATGCTCGCGAGACCGAGTCGCACGAGTCCACCGGCGCGGGTGCGGGGAAGGGAGCTGTCGACGGATGCCTCGTCCTGCGGCATCCCGAGCACCAGTAGTCTGCCCAGCACGGCGAGGGCGTCGCGGCGGTCGCCGAGGACGCGCGAGGCCGGCGAACGGAGCCCGCGCGCGATGGCGTCGTCGGCGGCCGCGCCCCACGCATCGCGCACGGCCTCGGCGGTGAAGCCGGCATCGCGCAGGTCGGCGGCGAGGTCGCGGCAGAGGGTCGGGTCCGGTTCGGGGAGCACGCGTCCATCCAACCCTGTGGCGCGGTGAGGCGCTCCGGCGGCCCGGCGTCCGGCGGGCTCGGAGGCGCTGACCGTAGAATCGGGGTCGATCGTGCGGTCAGGACATCGCACAGGAGCGAACCCCCGACAGGATGATCGTGACCCCACCGCGAGCTCTGCGGCGCCCCCCTCGCCGCGCACCGCGTCTCGTCACCGCCGCACTCGCGGCGGTGGTCGTGGTCTGCGGCATGCTGCTCCCGGTGCCGGCGACGGCCGCCGCGCCCGAGCCCGCCCCGACGCCCAGCGAGATCTCGGACGTGCCTGCCGGCACCTCGGTGTTCACGCTCTCTCCGTCGTCGAACGGCATCGTGCGCCCCGGCGACGCGCTCAGCGTGTCGATCTCGCTCCAGAACGCCACCGACGCCGAGATCGCGCCGACCACCGTGACGCTCGCGCTCGGGCGGACCCCGATCGCGAACCGTGAGGCGCTCGGGGAGTGGCTCTCGGGCTCGGTATCGGCGGCCGGGCTCGAGCCGATCGCCGAAGGCGGGTTCGACGCCGTCCAGGCCGGCGCGTTCCAGGTGCGGGGCATCACGGTCGACGCCGACAACCCGGCGCTCGCCGGCCTCGCCGCGGGCGTCTACCCGATCGCCGCGTCGTACGACGGCTCGTCGGGCACGGTGACGTCCACCAGCGCCATGATCGTGCCGCCCGCCGACGCCGTCGATGTCGGCCTCGGTGTGATCGTCCCGATCACGGCCGGCGCGCTGGAAGAAGGCCTCCTCACCGCCGACGAGCTCGCCGAGCTCACGGCGTCGGACGGCGCGCTCACCAACCAGCTCGACGGGGTCACCGGAACCGCGGCGATCCTCGCGGTCGACCCGGCCGTGCCGGCCTCGATCCGCGTGCTGGGGACGTCGGCGCCCGAGTCCGCCCTCGAGTGGCTCGAGCGACTCGAGAACATCCAGAACTCGCGCTTCGCCCTCCAGTTCGGTGACGCCGACGTCACGGCGCAGCTCCAGGCGGGCCTGCCGCGCCCGCTCGAGCCCACCTCGTTCACGGCCTACATGGACCCGGCCGACTTCGTCGCTCCCAGCCCAACCCCGACCGCGACGCCGACCGAGTCGCCGTCCACGTCGCCCACCCCCACCCCGACGCCCACTGCCGGCAGTTCCCTGCCCGGCACCGAGGAGCTGCTGGCCGTCGGCCCCGCCACCCGCCCGGGCGTCTACTGGCCTGCCGACGGCACCGCCGACACCGAGATCGCCGAACGGCTCGCCGAGATCGACGCGGGCGGCATGACGCCGGTGACGCTCGTGCCCTCGTCGACGACGGATGCCGGAGCCGCCGGCCGCACCGTCTCGGCCCACGGCCGCATCGGGTCGGCCGAGGTGCTGGTCTACGACAGCGACATCTCATCGACGCTCGACGAAGCGTCGCAGCGTGAGGAGTCGTGGCTGCGCGGCGCGTCGCTCACCTCCGCCACCGCCTACCTCGCCTTCGCCACGGCGGAGGCTGACGGACCGATCCTCACCACCGTGGGGCGCGGAGAAGGCCGCGATCGCGTCGAGCTCGGTGCCGCCATCTCCGCCGCCTTCGGCGCACCGGACGTCACCCCGCGCACGATCGCCACGGTGGCGGCGAGCGAGGCACGCGACGTCGAGCTCGAAGAGATCGAGCCCTCGCAGGAGCGTGCGGCCGCGGCATCCGCCCTCGTCGCCGATGAATCCGAACTCGCGCGGTTCGCGACCATTCTCGACACCCCGTCGCTGCTGACCGGCCCCGAGCGTGCCGAGATCCTGCAGCTTCTGGGCGTCGCCTGGATCGGTGACGCGGCGTGGCCTGCCGCCCTCGCCGACCATCGTCAGGCGAGCGTCGACACCCTCGACTCGGTCGCGCTGCTGCCGACGAGCCCGAGTGACCTGTACGGCTCGTCCGCGGCCCTGCGGTTCTGGGTGCGCAACGACCTGCCCTACCCCGTGAACCTCGTGCTCTACACGACGCGCGACAACCCCCGGCTCGACGTGCAGCCGCAGACGCCGCTGGTCGCGACGCCCGAGAGCAACACGCGCGTCGAGGTGCCGGTGCAGGCCCGGGTGGGGCGCGGCGACGTCACGCTCACCCTGCAGCTGCGCAGCCCCGCGTTCGTCGCGATCGGCGAGGCCGAGTCGGTCGAGGTCAGCGTCTACGCCGACTGGGAGGCCGTGGGCATCGCCGCCCTCGCTGTGCTCGTCGGCCTGCTGCTGGCCTTCGGCATCATCCGCACGGTGCTGCGGATGCGCCGGAGACGCCGGAAGACGGATGCCGCAGCCGACGCTCCGGCGGAGGGTGCGGGTGCGCCGACCGACGTCGACGAGGCGCCGGGCGAAGAGGCCGAGGCGCTGGGTGACCAGGCCGAAGTGCCGCGCGAACGGGCGGAAGTGCCGGGTGAGCGGGCCGAGTCTTCAGGCGACGCGGTTGAGGCGTCGGACGACGCGGGGTCGGCTTCCCGCGAGACGGCGCCGGACGAGGAGCGCGGGCGATGAGCGGGATCGGGCGGGCGAGTGTCCTCATCGGCGCCGGCACGGTCGTCTCGCGGCTGACGGGGTTCCTGCGCTCGGTCGTGCTGGTCGCGGCGGTCGGCTCGGTCAGCAGCCGGGCGGGCGACGCCTTCGGCACCGCCAACCAGCTGCCCAACAACATCTACGCGATCATCTCGACGGGTCTGCTGACCGCCGTCGTCGTGCCGCAGATCGTGAAGGCGAGCGCTCACCCCGACGGCGGGCGCGCGTTCATCTCGAAGCTCTTCACGCTCGGCACCGTCGTGCTGGTCGTCACGACGGTGCTGGCCACCCTGGCGGCTCCCTGGCTGGTCCAGCTCTACGCCCCCGACTACACCGCCGATCAGCTCGCGCTCACGACGGCGTTCGCCTACTGGTGCCTGCCGCAGATCCTGTTCTACGGCCTCTACGCACTCGTCGGCGAGGCGCTCAACGCACGGCGGGTGTACGGCCCGTTCACGTGGGCGCCGATCGTCAACAACATCGTCTCGATCGCCGGCTTCCTGGTGTTCATCGCGCTCTTCGGTGGACCGATCACCGATACCGAGGACTGGACGCCCGAGATGATCGCGCTGATCGCCGGCACGGCGACGTTCGCGATCGTGGTGCAGGCGGTCATCCTGCTCTTCTTCTGGCGGCGCACGGGACTGCACGTCCGTCCCGACTTCCGCTGGCGCGGGGTCGGCCTCAACCACATCGGCCGGCTCGCGGGGTGGACGTTCCTCATGGTGCTCGCCGGGCAGCTGGCCGGGCTCGTCCAGTCACGCGTGCTCTCGGGCGCGTCCGGCGACGGCCCGGCGGCTCTGGCATCCCAGAACGCGTGGCTGCTGTTCATGCTCCCGTACTCGATCATCGTGCTGTCGATCGGGACCCCCTACTTCACGCAGCTGAGCGAGCACGCCTCAGCGGGTCGCGAGTCCGACGTGCGCGCCGACGTCGGACGCAGCATCCGCACGCTCGGCGTTTTCATCGTGATCGCGACGTTCGCCCTCGCCGCCGCCGCCGTGCCCGCGTCGCGCATCTTCACGAACTCCGCCGACCAGGCGGTCGAGGCCGCGTGGGTGCTCCTGGCCTTCCTCGTCGGACTGATCCCGCTCGCGGTGCTCTTCGTCATCCAACGCACGTTCTACGCCTACGACGACACGCGGACGCCGTTCTTCTTCACCCTGCTGCAGTGCGGCATCGTCGTCGCCACCGCCCTCATCGCCCAGGCGGTGCTCTCGCAGGCGTACCTTGCGGCGGGCGTCGCGCTCGGCCAGTCACTGGCCAGCCTCATCCAGGTGATCATCGCGACGTGGCTGCTCGAACGCCGGCTCGGAGGGCTGGCGATCGGATCATGGATGCTGTCACTCGGGCGGTTCGTCATCGCCGCCCTGCCGGCGGCTGGGGCCGGGTGGCTGGTGTTCCTCTGGTTCGGCGGTGCCGACGGCTGGACCACCGCGAGTGCCCTGCTGGGCGCGGCGGGCGCCGCGATCATCGGAGTCGTCTCGATCGCGGTCTACGTCGGCTTCCTCGCGCTGCTGCGCGCGCCGGAGCTGTCCGTTGCGACAGGGCTCGTCCGCCGGTTCCTTCCCGGCCGTCGCTGACCGGTCTCCGCATGCGCTCCGCAGCCGCGTGCGGAACGTGCCGTGGAATGCCACGTGGTTACCATGTGTTGAGGCATCCGGAGCCGTTGCGTCCGTCATGAGACGCTCTGCGGCTTCACGAGGAAAGGTGTGCACGTGCGTCAGGTCATCATCATCGGCTCGGGGCCTGCGGGCTACACGGCGGCCATCTACGCCGCCCGCGCGAACCTGAACCCGCTCGTCGTGGCGAGTTCGGTCGAGGCCGGCGGCGAGCTGATGAACACCACCGAGGTCGAGAACTTCCCCGGCTTCCCCGAGGGCATCATGGGTCCCGACCTGATGGCGAAGATGCAGGAGCAGGCCGAGAAATTCGGCGCCGAGGTGCTCTATGACGACGTCGTCGGGCTGGAGATCGACGGCTCGGTGAAGAAGGTCACGCTCGGCAGCGGCGCCTCGCACGAGGCTGACGCCGTCATCTTCGCCACCGGCTCCGCGCCCCGCAAGATCGGCATCGAGGGCGAGTCCCGGCTGTCGGGTCGCGGGGTGTCGTACTGCGCGACCTGCGACGGGTTCTTCTTCCGCGAGCGCGTGATCGCGGTCGTCGGCGGCGGCGACTCGGCGATGGAGGAGGCGACCTTCCTCACGAAGTTCGCGTCGAAGGTCTACGTGATCCACCGCCGCGACGAGCTGCGCGCCTCGAAGATCATGCAGGACCGGGCGTTCAAGAACGACAAGATCGAGTTCATCTGGAACGCCGAGGTCGCCGACATCCTGGGCGACGACGCCGTCACGGGCGTCGTGCTGAAGGACACGGTCGACGGCTCGACCCGTGAGCTCGCCCTGGACGGCGTCTTCGTCGCGATCGGCTACGACCCTCGCACGCACCTCGTGCACCAGAAGCTCGAGCTGACGTCCGATGGCACGGTGTGGGTCGACGGTCGTTCGTCGCGCACCTCGGTGCCCGGCGTCTTCGCCGCCGGTGACGTCATCGACCCGACGTACCGGCAGGCGGTCACCGCAGCCGGCAGCGGAACCGTCGCGGCCCTCGACCTCGAGCACTACCTCGCCGCGCTCGGCGAGGCCGGTGCCCCCGCGCCGGACGTCGCTGAGATCGACGGCCTGCCGGGCGCCGAGGCCGACGCCGCCGCCGTCGCGTAGCGCGGTCGAGGGGCTCGCACAAGCCGGGAACACTTCACGGCGATCTCGCGTTAGATGACCGTGGACAGACTTTCCACAGAAGGAGAAAGACAGATGACCGCCAAGGCGACGACCTCCGCCACGTTCGAGCAGGACGTGCTCCAGGCCGAGGGTCCGGTGCTCGTGGACTTCTGGGCGGAATGGTGCGGCCCGTGTCGCATGGTCTCGCCCGTCCTCGACCAGATCCAGTCGGAGCACCCCGACAAGATCACGATCCTGAAGCTCAACGTCGACGAGAACCCCGACCTCGCGATGAAGTACCAGATCACGTCGATCCCCGCGATGAAGGTGTTCAACAAGGGCCAGGTCGAGACCACGATCATCGGCGCCAAGCCGAAGTTCGCTCTCGAGCAGGACCTCGCCGCCTACATCGCCTGATCACCCAGATCTTGCGAAACCCCGCCGGCTCGCCCCGGCGGGGTTTCGTCGTTTCATCGGCGTTCTGGTCATATGCCCGTGGGGGAATCCGACTCGCTTGTGGGGATTCGGCTCGGTTCCGCAGAAATTCTGCGGCACGTTGTCGATCTGCGGCAGTCTTGTTCGACGCACAGGGTGAGGGCCCGGACGGGTCCGCACCCGGGCCTTCCGGCCCCCGACGAAAGGGATCCCCATGCGTTACATGTTCATCATGCAGGTCGACGCCGAGGCGGCAGCCGCGTTCGACCCCACCGCCGCTGATGTGCCGGCGATGTACGCCGCGATGGGCGCGTACAACGAGGAGCTCCAGAAGGCCGGCGTCTTCCTGAGCGCCGAGGGACTCTCGGACGCGTCAGAAGGCTTCCGGCTCGACTTCGACACCGTCCCGCCGGCCCAGACCGACGGCCCCTTCGCCGAGGCCCGCGAGGTCTTCACCGGGTTCTGGATCCTGGAGGTCGCCTCGCGCGAAGAGGCGGAGCACTGGGCCCGCAAGTGTCCACTCGGCCCCGGCACCGTGCTGGAGGTGCGCCGCGTGAACGACTTCGCCGACCTCGATCAGAACGACGAGTGGGTGCAGAAGGCGCAGGAGTGGCGCGCCGCGCACACCTGAGCCGTGTCGGGCTCGGGGTCGGGGTCGGGGTCGGCTTCCGGCATGAGCGCGGGTTACGGAGCCGACGCGGCGCACGGGCACGAGCTCGTGCGTTCCGCCGAGTCAGCTCGCCTCTGCACGCACCGTCGGGTCCCACCGGCGGTGCGTGTTCGCGTCGCCGAGCAGACCCCACACCGCGCGGGTGAGCGGGGGATAGTCCAGGGCGATCTGCCGCAGCACGCGGTAGTGCCGGGTGGCGTTCGGGCGCGACCCGCCGTTGGCGGCGATGTTCTCGGCACGGAGCATGAACACGACGAGTTCGTCGACACTGGGCAGGTCGTCCATGAAGTCCCACGGATCTTCCCCTGCACGCAGCCGCTCGGTGATCAGGACCGAGAGCTCGTCGGCGGCCTCCGCCCGCAGCAGCTCCAGACTCGCGCGCCGGCGCGGGGTCTGCTCGTCGTTCGCCACCAATCAAGGGTACGACGCCCGTCCGACCTCGCGGGCCGCCCGCGCCTACGCTGACAGTATGACCACCGACGACGCACACACGCGCCGCGCGGTCGAAGCCGTCTGGCGCGAGGAGTCCGCCCGCATCGTCGCCGCACTCACCAGACACACCGGGGACTTCGCGTGGGCTGAGGATCTCGCCCAGGAGGCGCTCGTCGAGGCGCTCGCGTCATGGCCGGCCTCCGGCATCCCTCACAATCCTGGAGCGTGGCTCATGTCGGTCGCCAAGCGGCGCGCGATCGACGGGTGGCGGCGACGCGAGCGACTCGCGGCCCGCGAGCCGATGTTCGTGACCGAGGCGCTGGCTGTGGAGTCGGTCGACTCGGTGCCCGACGACGCCGATCCCGATCGCATCGACGACGACGTCCTGCGCCTCGTCTTCGTCGCCTGCCATCCCATCCTTCCGCCGCAGGCCCGCCTCGCGCTGACTCTCCGCACCGTGGCCGGACTCACGACGGACCAGATCGCCCGCGCGCTGCTCATGACGGTGCCCACCGTGCAGCAGCGCATCGTCCGCGCCAAACGGCAGCTGGCAGCAGAGGGCGTGCCGTTCGAGGTGCCCGATCGCGCGGAGCGTCCGGCACGGCTTGCCAGCGTGCTGCAGGTCATCTACCTGCTCTTCACCGAGGGGTACTCCGCAGCCGAGGGGGAGGGGCTGCTCCGCCCCGACGTCGCCCGCGAGGCGGTGCGCCTCGGTCGGCAGCTCGTGGCGATGATGCCTCGCGAGCCCGAGATCTGGTCGCTCATCGCGCTCATGGAGTTCCAGTCCTCCCGGTTCGCCGCCCGCGTCGACGCCGAAGGGCTGCCCGTCACCCTCGAAGAGCAGGATCGCCGCCGGTGGGATCGTTCGGCGATCACCCGCGGTCGCGAGGCGATGCGGAGAGCGGATGCCGCGACCCGAGGCGTCGGCTACTACGGAGTGCAGGCCGCGATCGCCGAATGCCACGCGGTGGCGCCCGACTTCGCGTCGACGGACTGGGAGCGGATCCTCGAGCTCTACGACGCGCTCGAGTCACTCGCGCCGTCCGCCGTCGTGCGGCTCAACCGCGCCGTGGCCCTGTCGATGGTCGAGGGTCCCGAGTCGGCGCTGGCTGTTGTCGACGCCCTCGCACCCGAGCTCACGGGCTTCCGGCCACTTCCGGCCGTGCGCGCAGAGCTCCTGGATCGCCTCGGACGAACGGATGCCGCGGCCGCCGAGTTCCTCGCGGCGGCCGCGTTGCCGGGCAACGCGGCGGAGGCCGAAGCGCTGCGCCGGCGCGCGGAAGGTCTGCGCGGAGGCCTACGAGGCCTCTAGTGCTCCGTACTCCGTCTCGCCGAGCTCGGCGAGGATGCGGTTCAGGTCCTGAATCGTCGCGAAGTCGATGCTGATCTGGCCTTTTCGTGCCGTCAGCGCGATCTTGACCCTCGTGTTGAGCCGGTCGCCGAGTCGACCGGCGACTTCATCCAGGTGCGCACGGCGCGAACCGGCCTGTGGCTTCGCCGCACGCGTGGGGGAGGCATCCGGAAGCTTCGCGGCAGCCTCGGCGGCGCGGACCGAGAGATCTTCGTTCACGATCTTGTCGGCGAAGCGCTGCATCGCCGCGGCGTCCTCGAGCGACAGGATCGCGCGGGCGTGCCCGGCCGTGAGCACTCCCGCAGCGACCCGCTGCTGCACCGGCACGGGGAGCTTGAGCAGGCGGATCGTGTTGCTGATCTGCGGACGCGAGCGGCCGATGCGGGTCGCGAGCTCCTCCTGTGTGATCCCGAAGTCTTCGAGAAGCTGCTGGTATGCCGACGCCTCTTCGAGAGGGTTCAGCTCCGAGCGATGCAGGTTCTCGAGAAGCGCGTCGCGGAGGAGGTGCTCGTCAGCGGTGTCGCGCACGATCGCGGGGATCGAGGTGAGACCGGCCTCGCGGGCGGCGCGGGTACGACGCTCACCCATGATGAGCTCGTAGTCGCCGTTGTCGTTGCGGCGCACGACCACGGGCTGCAGCACCCCGAACTCGCGCACGCTGTGCACGAGTTCCGCGAAGTGCTCGGGGTCGAAGTTGGTGCGCGGCTGACGCGGGTTGGGGACGATGTCGTGCGGGTCGATGTGCGCCAGGTGCGCGCCCGGTACCTCGACGAGGTCCTCCTGGCCGTCGGGCTCGGGGGTCGAGTCCTTCGGCTCCGCCTCGTCGACGGCGACGGCGCGCGGGAAGAAGACGTCCGCGGGACGCTCGTCGCTCGCCTCGGTGGTCGGGATCAATGCGCCGATTCCACGACCGAGTCCTGTGCGCTTCGCTGCCATCACGCGCCCCTTTCATTCGAGGCGCTGTCGCGCCGGATCATCTCGACAGCCGCCTCGCGGTAGGCGATCGCGCCGGCCGACTGTCCATCGTAAGCGAGAACCGATTGCCCGAAACTCGGCGCCTCCGAGACGCGCACCGATCGAGGGATGATCGTGTCGAGCACTTCGGCGGGGAAGTGGGCACGCACCTCGTCGGCGACCTGCTGCGCGAGCCGCGTGCGCCCGTCGTACATCGTCAGCATGATGGTCGACAGCTGCAGGCGCGGGTTCAGGTGTTTCTGGATCATCCGCACCGTGCCGAGCAGCTGGCTCAGACCTTCGAGTGCGTAGTACTCGCACTGGATCGGGATCAGGAGCTCGCCCGCCGCGGTGAACGCGTTGATGGTGAGAAGCCCCAGTGACGGCGGGCAGTCGATCAGGATGAAGTCGAGCTCGCCGGGATTCTTCTCCAGGTAGTCGTCGACGGCCACGCGGAGGCGATGCTCGCGGGCGACCTGTGACACGAGCTCGATCTCGGCTCCGGCCAGGTGGATCGTGCTCGGCGCACACAGCAGGTTGGGAGACTCAGGGCTCACCTGGATGATGTCCGCCAGCGGGAACTCGTCGATGAGCACGTCGTACACGCTCGGCGTGTCAGCGGTGTGCGGCACGCCCAGTGCAGTCGAGGCGTTGCCCTGCGGATCGAGGTCGATCACCAGCACCTTGGCGCCCCGCTCAGCCAACGCAGCTGCCAGGTTGACGGTCGTCGTCGTCTTTCCGACGCCGCCCTTCTGGTTCGAGACGGTCAGCACGCGAGTGCGTCCCGTGAGCTGAACGTCGGCTTCTTCGAGTGCCTTGCGGCGGGCGGAGAGGTCGGCGATCTCCCGCGCGATAGGGGAGTCGTCGTCGTCCTGCGCGAGTGCCGCACCGTCTTGCTGCACGATGGGGGATTCCTCTTCCTGCGTGGCAGTGGTGCCGTCGGGTGGTGGAATGACGTCGGATGCGGAGTCGGAGGACTCGACGGATGCCACGTCACTGTCGGAGTCGGCCTGCGCAGCGTCTTCGCTGGGCCCGGCTTCCTCGGTGGGCGCGGCTGGCGCGGCTTCTTCGCTGGGCGCGGCTCCCTCGCTGATGCCGGCGGTCTCGGCGGGCCCGGCTTCTTCCTCGGAAGGCTCGACCGCGTCGTTCGTCTCGGTGTAGACGATGGGGCGGTCGTCGACGGCATCCTCTGTCTGTGGAGCCTCCGTCGGCGGAGCCGCCGGAGTCGAGACCGTCGGGGACTCATCGGACGAGAAGGATGCCGGAGCTTCGCTCTCGTCGGGCTGTTTCACGTGAAACTCTCCCCCGTGCCCGAGCCGCTCAACATCGTCTTCCACCCTATCCCGCCTCGCCCCCATCCCCAGCCGCCGGAGCCACTTATTCATGCGTTCCTTACCGTTCCGGGTGGATGATCCACTCTCGTTGCTGCTGGCGCCGACCGACGATCGGGTGCTCACGGGCGGCGCGGAGTTCTCCTCCTAGTCAACCTTGAGCGGCCGGTTCGGCCGCGCCAACCCGCCGCTCAGAGCCGACTGGGCACGGCGCTTGCAGTGCGCCGCCGGTATCGGAGTCGCCGGCCGGCTCGGCCACGCTGACAAGCTCCCGACGGCAGCTACGCGCGGCCATTCGCGGTCGTCCCACGGGAGACTGGTCGCCGCCGGCCACGCTCCCGACTCACTCGCGTACCGGGAGGGAGCGATCCTCCTGCCGGTCATAAGACCGTCCGACTGGGGAGAGAGCGACCCAGTGGCCCTCCGCCGTACACGGGCGTTTCACGTGAAACGTGCCCGAGAGACGGAGTGGGGTGTCCACGTTCAAGCGCAGGCGGATCACGGGTGCCCTGGGCAGAAACGCAATTTGTGCCAGCGGGTTCGCCGCGAAACTGCGATTGCGCAACGCGCGTCGAGAGGGGCACCGCCGGGCACCGGCGCCGGGTTGCGCATCCGCTAGGGTGCTGAGGTGCTTCCCAGAGAGACAGACAGACTTCGCTTCCGACAGATGACGGCGTCGGACCTCGAGGCGATGGCCGAGCTGCTGGGGAATCCCGACGTCATGCGGTTCTACCCCGCACCCAAGACCCGCGAGCAGTCCGCAGCCTGGATCGCGTGGAACCAACGGAACTATGCGGAACACGGCTACGGGCTCTGGATCATCGAGACGCACGCGGGCGAGTTCGTGGGCGACTGCGGCTTGACCTGGCAAGAAGTCGGCGGGCTCAGCCGACTCGAGGTGGGGTATCACGTCACACCGGCTTGGCAGGGCAGGGGCATCGCGACCGAGGCTGCCGCGGCATGCCGCGACTACGTCATCGAACATGTGGATGCGCGAGAACTGATCGCCATCGTCCACCCGGACAACCGCGCATCCCAACGGGTCGCGGAGAAGATCGGGATGCATCGCGTGGACGATGATCACTCCGGAAGCGGTGCCGGCCGCGTCATCCTGAGTATGGCGGTCTAGAGCGCGGCCTGAGTGCGGACTCGGTCCGCGTGGTCTTCTGCGCGGGCAGGCTAGGCTCCAACAGCCAGCATTCCGCCGCTGTGATTTGCTCCTCGATGACGTCGCAACGACCAACTGACTCGCGCCAGGGCACCCGGTGTAGGGGGCACGCCCTGTGTTGTCAGCTTGTCGTGTGCTTCAACGACGGGGGCTCACCTTCCGCTGGATGACTTGGATGCTCTTCCCGGGACTCCCGCGCGGCCGACCATGAGGTCGACGTCTTCACGACGGCGCGTCGCCGAACGATCCAATAGCTGAGGTGTTGCGTGCAACCTCGCCCGAGGTTGCTAGCCGCCTAGCTCGAACGGTTGGCCGGAATTCCGCCTGCCGGATGTGGAGAGCCTCACGTGAAGCACGCCCTTGATCTTGTTAACATCCGACCAGAGTCCCAGCGCCGAACCATTCGCAGGATGCACTGTTCCACGTGAAACGCGGCACCCCTAGCGGCGCCGACCCTGGTCGGGCAGCACATCCGGTGTGCGTGGCACCTGAGAGGCTCGTGCCTGTTGGGATCATCCGCTGCAGGCGTGCGATCCGCGGCATACCGGCATGGAAGTGAGCAGTGCACTCCGCCGTTGGCGACACTCACCACACACACGGCGTGCCGGGGCGGGTGCTCGGAGCCTACGCATCACGGGACACGGTCGACCAACATGTCTGCGTCATCAGATTCCCGGACTCACGCAGCGATATACAGCGTGGAGGGCTCGTCGCTCGGCCCGTCTTCACAGTGCGCAGAGATGAGCGCGTTGCGGGCACCGAACTCGGCAGTTCTCCGTTCAGGATCGACAAGGGGACGGCCATCGTTGATCGGGCAAATCCGTCGTTTCACGTGAGACATGACCGCCTTACCGCCGCACGTGCGGATCGCTCCACCATTCATAGCGACACCTGCTCGCGTCTCAGCGCTGGGACACCCGCCTGGGAGAGTTGATGAGCCCACGATCCACATCGAGCGGGAGGGATAGGGGTGCCAGCGACACACAATCGGGCGGAGGTGCCCGTCTCGCGCTCCCGAGACACTGGTGGTCGAACACGAGCGGACGGGTGCCGCGGCGCCTGCCAGACGGGGCTAGGTCCTTTCGCCCAGCTGACTGCTAGTAGATGCGCCTCCCGACGTCTGAGCAGTCCTGCTCCGACTCGATGATTCGCTCACACCACTCCCCGAACCCATCCTCCGTCTCACTAGGTATGTTTCACGTGAAACGCGCACGTCTGTCGTGCTGGTCTGCGCCTACCGCTCGTCCGCGCGTCGACCGCTACGACGCCTGCAAACGTCGCGCCTTCGTCCGACTAGCGGCGATCGTGCTTCCGCACGTGCGGGGATCGGCGTGGGGCCTCGGGCATTGAGCTGCGCGGCCGGGGTGAACCAGCCCGACTCGTTCAGCCCACCGTGTGCGCACACTCACTGCACCGGCTCGTCGGCCCTCGCAACCGCGCTCCACCGCGTCACGGCGGGTGACGCGGTGAGCCGCGGGGTCGACCACGGAGAAGCTGGGGGTGGAGGGACATGTCGCGGACATCCGCTCCTTCCGTCCATGACGCCAGAGCGGGAGCGTAGCGCGCAGGGTTCAGCCGCGACTGCGGCGAAGCGGATCACACATACGGCGCCGGCTGCTCTTCGCCCGAACACGCGCACTCCGCCAGACACACCGGGCCGGGAACGAGGGCCTGCGCGGCTACTGGCCGGGCCGCCGGCACAGCGCGGGGGTGAGGACTCGCAGGGCTCGGGAGCGGACGCCCCGTCGATGCGCGTTGGGCACAGCGCGGTGCGGAACAGCGGCGAGCTATCCGCCCCGGACCATCGCCCGGATCATCGAACCCTTGGGGAGCTGATTGACGACAGACCCGGTCCAACGTCGTCGCGGTGGAGGAGCCGACGGTCCGTAGCGGGAGGGCATCGCCCGACCGGAACGCGTCCGAGCGGCCCCACAGGCGCGCGGCATCGATTGCCGCGGGCACGAAGACGTGTCGCTCGCTCGCCCCCTCTTACCGCAGTGACACGCATTCAAGTGTGTTGTCGCGAACGCCCGCCGGTCGGCTCGTGGTCACGCGGATAGCGGTCGGAACAGCGGTGACGTTTCACGTGAAACACTGGGATGTACGACGAACGGCCCACGTCCTTTCAGCTGCGCCTTCCGACGCAGGCGGACGAGCGACTGAGGACTGCCGAAGCGAGCCGCGCCCGTACGCGGTGCGGATGCGCTGAAGTCGGGTCAGGGAGGACGCGACTCGCAGATGAAGTGACGGTGCTGGCGGAATCTCTTCGGCGCAAAGGGGCCAATTGCGGAGGACGGTGCTGGCGGAACCCGTTCAGCTCAGAGGGTCGAACAGGCGGGAGGGTTGCACCACCGTTCTGGCTCAGCCGAGTACACAGCTCCCCGCATCGACCGCCGCAGAGCCCAAGCTTCCGCTCGACGGCTGGAGCGTCCCGGCGAGGCACTGGCGTTGCCGGCGAGGCGACGTCACCGTGGCATTCCGCACCTGCTGCGCGGACGCCCGCAGGGGGAGAACGGATCGCCGTTTCACGTGAAACACTCCGGAGAGCCGTGCAGGCACACCTACGGTGGCGCAACTGGTGTCGAGAAGTGACTCATCGAAGGATCCGACTCGTGCAACTCCGCGGACGTGAGGCACCTGAGGCGACGGCGATTCTGGCCCAGTCGCCGGCGTCGTGGGCGGCTAGGACGCGCTACACCACCAGTCACGCACGGACATGACGGTGGCAAGAGGAGCCGACGGGCGTGGCGCGAACGCGCCTATCGGTCGCACCGCCTGACCGAAAGCCGGCCCGCTGGGGTGGGCCACGCAAACGATGCCCCGACGACCCAGGCGACCCGACGAACCGGGACCTGGGGTCCCCGAAGCTCGGCACACCGTCGTGCAGGTCGCCGATCGGGGAGCGGCATTCTCCGGTTGCCCCACCACCCTCACGGCCGTGCGTACGGCCTACGACCACTCTGAGCACGAGTAGACGTGAGCAACCGCCTCGACGCGCTGCGAGCGAACAATTGATCGTCATCGTGCACGCACCACGAACTGGAGTCCGCTCTCGCCGGAGATCCCAGCGTTCGAGCGCGCATCACAACCGGAAGGCCACGTATGCGTCTGCCATTCCGCCGCCAGCTCTTCTCCGCACAGAGCGGGCAGCCACGCGAAGCGCAGCACCGCGGACGGCGTGCCGAGGACACGAGTGCCGCCACCATCTGCGCGCAGCAAACGCGCCATCCGCGTATCCCCTCCCAGCCCATCATGCAAGTCCCGCGCATCTGAGGGGACTCCGCGTGGCCGATACGCCCGGCTTGGTACAAGAAGCGCCCTTGGCCCATCATGTGCCACCTCCTTCTCGAGACCTGTACGTTCCACCAAATCGATCGAGAGGTGCAGGGGAGTGTTGAACGAGGCTGAGACGATCGCGGGCGGGAGCCATGGCGTCGCCCCCGCTCCGACCGACGGCTGGGCGCCGGATTTCGGACGCTGGCCGACCTCTTGCCGACCCCCGGTCATCCACGTAGCGCTCGGCGATGACGGCGGGCTAGGAGAGCCGCTTGTTTCACGTGAAACACCCGCCGTTACTGCTCCTTCCGCCGCCGCCCCGGCCGACCAGGTGTTTGACTCGCCGGCAAGGCGGCGTGCCGGGATGCCCTCGAGCTGCGATCTCGCCATCCCACGCCGAGTTGCCCTCCTGTCACCCTCGCGTTTGTACGCGTGCGCTCGCTCCGGATCCCGCTCTCAGCGGCGGCGCCACAAGAAGCTCAAGCAATGCGGTTGTTTCACGTGAAACACCGAGTTGCACCACCCACATCGGCACTGCGCGTTCCGAGGGCTGCGGGACGGCGGACCATCAAAGCAAATACTCGGCGGCGGACGCGTCGGCGCGCTGGACTCTCTGCGTCGGAGGTGGAGTCATCTACGCGCCCGGCGCATGGCTGACAAGGACGCGCTCGGTCCCGGCGTCTGCTCTCACGCGCACTCATCGCTGGGCGTGCGGCAGGCAAATCGAGCAGAGGAAGCAGCGTGTCCCACCCAAACCAGCGCTCGCGGCTCGCTCACATGACGACAAGGCGGACACATCGACTGGCAAGACCGGGGCGTTTCACGTGAAACCTGCGCCTTAGACCGCTCATCACTCGCCACGGCCCCGGGTCGAAGCCGACGGGACCGAGCAGTGCGATCTCTTCCTGCCGGAGCGTCGTGGGCGAGGATCATGTCACCACGGCGCACCGCGTTGACATCTCAGTGTGCGTATGCGCTGCACGCGGCATCCGTCGAGTTCTCCACGTCCGCAACCACCCGAGACACGGCGAATACATGGAGCATGAGACACCGCCGTTTCACGTGAAACACGCGACTGCGGCGGCCTCACCGCTCCAACGGATCAGGGGAGCGACCGAACACCGTGAACGGTCAGCCGACTGGTCGTTTACGGGGGCGGTGCGCCAGTGAAGCTCGGTCGACACCTGGGTTCGGACGGTCTTCACGCGTCAGCCGCCCATTCGCCGCGTTCCGACCATTCGCGACGCGCAGCACAGGCACCGGCAGGGCACAGGCACCGGCCTGGACGGCGGCCCGTTCCAGATGGAAACAAGGTCAGCGTGCTCTCCGTACGCCACCGACCGGGTTGACGTAGGGGAAGGGGACCGACGTTAGCAACCTGATCGGTCAGTCAGGATGTTGGCCGCGGGCTGGTGCCACCAACGAGATTCAAGCGACACCCCGGGGTTCGGACGCGCACCACGCGTCGACGGGCCACTCCTCGCTTCCTTCCGTTTGCGGGGCGGCGCAGACAGCGGCTAGGACAGCGACCCACTCCAGGTGCGCCGAGGCCAGGGCTCGATCACCTCTCCTCACCGATCAGATCGACCGGGCCGGCAAGCACCTGATCGGCGAACTCGGTTGTCGCGCCGGGGGTGGCACGACAGAGTGGCACTCAATCGACACGTGAGTGCGGACGCGCTTCGCGCCAGCGGTCCCGCTCGCCAGATGCCCCCCCCCCCCGCGGCGCCCTCGGCGAAAAGTCGGCCAGAGAGGACGTGTTTCACGTGAAACACGTCGGCCGCGCCGGCTCGCTACTCGCCGCCCGGGCCGCCGTCACGCAACACGCACCCGACGAAGCGCGAATCCGCGCACAGCAGCAGACGAGACCGGGTCAGCGGACGGTGGCGCGAATCACGCGAGACGGCTCGGGGAGCAGCCCTTCGCCGACGATCTCGACGCGAGCGTTCGTCACCTTGAACTTGCGGAGCTGCTTCTCGGCGGCTTCAATCTCGTTGTCGGCGCTCGTTCCCTTGAGCAGGATGAGCTCGCCGCCGTCGCGAACCAGGGGAGCGGTGATCGGCACCAGGGTGCGGAGGGCGCTGACCGCCCGTGCGGTGACCGCGTCCAACGACGGGCCGCGCTTCCAGTCCTCGGCACGAGCGCGCACGACCTCGACGTTGTCGAGACCCAGCGACGCGACCTGCTCCGACAGCCAGGCGACGCGACGCTCCATGGGCTCGATCAGGACCCACTCGACGTCCGGACGAGCGATCGCGAGCACCAGGCCCGGGAGGCCGGCACCGGACCCGACGTCACCGACACGCCCTGAGAACAGGGGAGCGATGACGGCGCTGTTCAGGATGTGGCGCGACCACAGCCGCGGCGGCTCGAGCGGGCCGATCAGTCCGCGCTCTTCACCGTGCTGCCCGAGGGCCTCGGTGAACCGACGCGCGACGTCGATCCGGTCGCCGAAGATCTCGGCCGCGGCCGCGGGTTCCTGCTCGATTTCGATCATCGTGTGTCCGGACGAGTCGACTGCTGTTCCACGTGAAACGTGCGGCCTCAGCCGCGACGGATCACCGTGTGGCGGTCGGCGCCCTCGCCGTAGGACTCAGACACGAAGCCGCGGTCAGCGACGATGTCGTGCACGACCTTGCGCTCGTAGCTGGACATCGCGGGCAGCGATGCCTGCGAGGCGCCGTCGTCGAGGCGCGCGATGGCGCGATCGACCAGCGCCGCGAGCTCGTGCTGGCGCGCGTCACGCGAACCGCCGATGTCGAGGATGAGGCGCGAGAAGCGGCCGGTGCGGTTCTGCACTGCGATCCGCGTCAGCTCCTGCAGCGCCTGCACGGTGTCGGGTGCGGCGATGAGCGCAACGGATCCGCCGGACGGCGCCTCGACCGAGACGTAGGCGCGACCGGCGCGCACGTCGAGGTCGAGGTCGCCGTCGATGTCGGCGATGTCGAGCAGCCCCTCGATAAAGTCGGCCGCGACGTCGCCCTCCTCCTCGAGTTGGGCGACGGTGGCGGGCACCCGGTCATCGCGGGTGTCGACGGGGGCGTGCTCGGAAGACGTGGTCATGTCGTGATCCTCGTGGGGACGTCGGGTCGGGGAGTCGTCAGGAAGCGGAGGCCGAGCCGCCGGAGCCGGATTCGCCGGCTGAGCCGCCCGATCCGCCCTGCTTCTGACCCGGCTGCTTCTGCGCCTGCTTCTTGGCGCGCTGCTTGCTCACGGGCTGCTGACGCTTCGGTGCGGCGGCTCGAGCACGCTCTGCCTCTTCGTACAGGCGCTGCTGCTCGGCCTGGTACTTCTCCATCGGCACCACCTTGCCGGAGGCGTCGATCGCCTTGCCCTTGCGCGCCAGTCGCTCCTCGCGCGCCTTGGCGGCATCGGAACCCGGGGTGGGCATCTCGCGAATGACCAGGAACTGCTGGCCCATGGTCCACAGGTTCGACACGAACCAGTAGATGACGACACCGAGCGGGAAGAAGACACCCGAGAAGATGAAGCCCAGCGGAAGGATGTAGAGCATGATCTTCTGCATCTGGTACGCCTGGCCGGTCTTGGCCTCGGGCGACAGGTTCTTCGAGATGATCTGCAGCTGGGTGAAGAACTGCGACGCGATCATGAGCACGACCAGCACGACCAGGATGATGATCGCCGGGGTGTTGCCGCTGTTCACGGCGTCGATGAGCGTCTCGTGCAGCGACGCGACGCCGAACAGCTTCGCGTTGTAGAACTCCTGCGTGAGCTCCGCATTGAGCAGGCCCACACCGCCGATGCCCGCCGTCGCGTGCTTGGTCACATCGTTGAGCACGCTGAACAGTGCGAAGAAGACCGGCATCTGCACGAGCAGCGGCAGACAGCTCGAGACCGGGGTGGTGCCGTGCTTCTTGTACAGCGCCATGGTCTCGCGGCTCATCGCCTCGCGAGAGAGCTGATCACGCTTGCCCTTGTACTTCTCCTGAACTTTCCGCAGTTCAGGAGCGATTTCCATCATCTTGCGCTGGCTCTTGATCTGCCGCACGAACAGCGGGATCATCGCCGAGCGCACCACGATCACCAGACCGACGATGGCCAGCACCCAGGTGATGCCGTCAGCCGGCGGGAGGCCGATCGCGGTGAACAGCCAGTGCCAGAAGACGAGCACCGCCTCGACGACCCACTTCAGCGGCCACAGGATGATGCCGAAGAGGTCGAATCCTCCGTTGGTCGCCGGCGCGGAGGGCGACGGCGTCGAGGCGAGGGCTGACAAGAGATCCATGCGGAGGATCAGTCCTTTCCGGTGGGGGCGGGCACGACGAACCCGTGGCGGGTCAGCGCGTGCCGGAAGTTCTTGCGGGGCGGCACGTCGTCGACGCCGCCGACCGCCCAGGGGTGGCAGCGCGCGATGCGCGCGGCGGTCATCGCGGAGCCGACGACGGCCCCGTGCTGCTGGACCGCGCCGACGGCGTACGCCGAGCACGACGGGTAGTACTTGCAGACGTCGCCGTAGGCATGCGAGATCGTGGCGCGGTAGCCATGCAGCAGAGCGAGCACCGCGTTGCGGGGGAGCAGCGGAACGCTGCGAAGAGCATCGGATGCCGAGAACTCGGCTTCTCCGAGCGCGTAGGCGGGAAGGACGCTCATGCGGCTGCCCTTCGTGCGAGGCACTTCTCGACGTCGAGGCGCAGATCGGCGAACGACGCGGATGCCGCGCTCGGCAGCGCCCGGATCACGATGTCACTGCCCGGCGCCACAGCCTCGATCGACTCGAAGCACAGCGCCTTCAGCCGGCGACGGACGGTGTTGCGCACGACCGCGCCACCGACCTGCTTGCTCACGATGAAGCCGAACCGCGCCGGACCATCGGTCACGACGCGGTTGACATAGGTCACAGTGTGCGCTCCGGCACACCGACGACCCCGACGGACGACGGCCTTGTACTCCGATCCGCGGGTGAGTCGGTTCGGCCTCGCGAGCACCGCTCGGCTCAGGCCGAGAGCTCGGTGCGCCCCTTGGCGCGGCGAGCCGAGAGGATCGCGCGGCCGGCGCGCGTGCGCATGCGGGCGCGGAAGCCGTGCTTCTTGGCGCGGCGGCGGTTGTTGGGCTGGAAGGTGCGCTTGCTCATGGGGACTACTTCCGATCAGGTGTCACCGGGACGCTCGACCGGGGACGTGTGTACAGGGGCGACTGCCACGAGGGCATAAGTCAACCGATTAAGGCTACGTCGAGACGCCCGAGAACTCAAACCGGGGGAGAACGTGTAATTATGCACCGCCCCGGCATTCCACCCTGGCACCGACACGCAGGGCGGTTCTACAGTGGAGTTTGCTCACGCGATGCCTCCTGACTTAGCGTGGCTCCGGCAGTTATCCACAGGCCTGGACCGTTGTTTCCGCGGCCTCCGGTGGAATCATTCGACAACCCGGGGGGGCCATGACACCGCACGATGTTCCAGATGTACCGGTCTGGACGGCCGTCCTGGACGAACTCGTGCGAGACGATCGCATCACCCCGCAGCTGCATGGCTTCATCAACCTGGCGGTGCCGCAGGGCGTGATGGGCGGGACGCTGTATCTCGACGTCCCGAACGACCTCACCGCCGCGCAGTTCACCAAGCGCATGCGGGCTCCGATCCTCGAAGCGCTCACCCGCGTCGCCGAGGACGTCCAGGATCCCGCGTCGAACTTCCGCGTCGTCGTGAACCCCGAGCTCGCGGACGCGCACCTGACCGCACCCATCCCGATCGCGTCGACGGCGACCGCTGCACCCGTCATGCAGAGCCCGGCCCCCGTCGGGCGCGCGCCGCTGGAAGAACCGGTGGACACGGCATCCGTCTCGCGCAGCGACACCCGGCTCAACCCGAAGTACACGTTCGACAACTTCGTCATCGGTCAGTCCAACCGCTTCGCCCATGCCGCCGCGGTCGCCGTCGCCGAGGCGCCGGCCAAGGCGTACAACCCGCTGTTCATCTACGGCGACTCGGGCCTGGGCAAGACCCACCTCCTCCACGCGATCGGCGACTACGCGCTGAGCCTCTACGCCGGCATCCGCGTCAGGTACGTCTCGAGCGAGGAGTTCACGAACGACTTCATCAACTCGATCGCCAACAACCGCGGCTCGGCATTCCAGGCACGGTATCGGGATGTCGACATCCTCCTCATCGACGACATCCAGTTCCTGCAGGGGCGCGCCGAGACGCAGGAGGCGTTCTTCCACACCTTCAACCAGCTGCACGACCACGACAAGCAGGTCGTGATCACCAGCGACGTGCCGCCGAAGCACCTCACCGGCTTCGAGGACCGCATGCGCAGCCGCTTCGAGTGGGGCCTCATCACCGACGTGCAGGCGCCCGACCTCGAGACGCGCATCGCGATCCTCCGCAAGAAGGCGCAGTCCGAGAGGCTGCACATCCCCGACGAGGTGCTCGAGTACATCGCCACCGTCGTCTCCAGCAACATCCGCGAGCTCGAGGGCGCCCTCATCCGCGTCTCGGCGTTCGCGAGCCTCAATCGCTCGACGCTCGACATGTCGCTCGCGCAGACGGTGCTGCGCGACATCGTCGATCAGGACGACGCCAACGTCATCTCGCCGACCGACATCATCACGGCCACGGCGGCCTACTTCAAGCTCACCGTCGACGATCTGTACGGCTCGAGCCGGTCCCAGCAGGTCGCGCAGGCCCGCCAGATCGCCATGTATCTGTGCCGTGAGCGCACGAGCCTCTCGCTGCCCAAGATCGGGCAGCTCTTCGGCAACCGCGACCACACCACGGTCATGTACGCGTACAAGAAGATCAGCGAGCTCATGAAGGAGCGCCGCTCGATCTACAACCAGGTCACGGAGATCACCGCGCAGCTCGGCCGCAACGGTCGCTGACGTTCCCCTACCGCACCAGATGGGTCCTCGCGTTACGACGCGCGGACCCATCGGCGCATATGCCCGAAGAAGTTCTTGACACCCGCCGCAGGCAGGGCCATCATTTCGGTTCTTCACAGTGTGGAAAACCTGTGGATAACTCTCACAAGCTGCGGAAACGGCTGTGAACGGCGGTCGAACGCCTGTGGATGAATGACGGATGCCGGAGGCACCGGCATCCGTCTCTCCGGAGTCCATCCGCAGCCGGTCCACAACTCACACTCTTGTGGTTTCCATGTGCCGACTGGCAACGCGACGGTTGTCCACAGTTTCCACAGCCGTTAACACCATGACAAGAAATCTCTTTGATGAAACCCGTCCGATCACCTTTGCGGTGGACAGCGGATCGGGCTCATCTCGGACTGGCAATCTTCGGGGCTGGCACTAGCATGAGAACCCCGAGCCCGCAGACTGCGGGACTGCTGCAGAGGGAGCGTTCGTGAAGTTCCACGTCAACCGCGATGTGTTCAGCGAAGCCGTGTCGTTCGTCGTCAAGCTCCTCCCGCAGCGCAACCCCCAGCCGATCCTCGCCGGCGTGCTGATCGAGGCCACCGAAGAAGGCCTGTCGCTCGCCGCCTTCGACTACGAGGCGTCGGCGCGTACGACGATCGAGGCCACGGTCGATGAGCCGGGCACGATCCTGGTCCACGGCCGCCTGCTCTCCGACATCGCCAGCCGCCTGCCGAACGCCCCGATCCAGATCGAAGTCGATGAGGACGGCGGCATCCTGCTGACCTGCGGCTCCGCCCGGTTCACGCTCGCCTCGATGCCGGTGCAGGAGTACCCGGCGATCCCCGAGGTCACGGGTGACTCCGGCCTCGTGCCGGCCGAAGACTTCGCGACCGCCATCGCGCAGGTAGCCTTCGCCGCCTCGCGCGACGACGTCACCCCCGTGCTCACCGGCGTGCAGCTCGAGGTGTCGGGCACGACCCTCAGCCTCGTCGCCACCGACCGCTACCGCGTCGCACTCCGCGACATCCCGTGGGACGGCGGCGGTGCCGCGTCCGACGAGTCGACGACCGCGCTCGTCCCCGCCCGCACCCTCACCGAGGTCGGCAAGACCTTTGCACACGGCGGCGACATCTCGATCGCCTTCTCGGGATCTGGCGACCGCGAGATCATCGCCTTCACCGCCGGCAACAAGACCGTGACGTCGCTGCTCATCAAGGGCAACTTCCCGCCGGTGCGTCGCCTGTTCCCCGAGCAGACCGAGCACCACGCGGTCGTCAACACCGCCGAGCTCGCCGAGGCCGTGCGCCGGGTGTCCCTCGTGCTCGACCGTTCGGCGCCGCTGCGGTTCACCTTCACGACCGACAGCGTGTCGATGGATGCCTCGGGCACCGAGCAGGCGCGCGCCACCGAGTCCGTCGACGCGACGCTGCTCGGCGGCGACGAAGTGACGCTCGGCCTGAACCCGCAGTACCTGCTGGAGTCGCTCGGCGCGGTGAAGAGCGAGTTCGTGCGGATCACGTTCACCTCGAGCGAGAACGCGAACAAGCTGAGCCCCGTGCTCATCACGCCGCAGACCTCGGTCGACCGCGCCGGTTCGGACTCCTTCCGCTACCTGCTGCAGCCGAACCTCCTCCTGCGCTGACCGTTCTCTTCACCCCGCCTCTCGACCGACTCAGCCTCGCGGTGGTCGAACCCGAGGTCGGGCAGATGCCGGCGAGCGGATCATCCGGAGAGCGCGCGGGCTCGGGACTGGCGGGCGCCACCGGCGACGCCGATGCCGCGGGTACGCGCGCCGGAGGATGATCCGCGCAGCGGGGTCGTAGCGTCGGCCCCGATCATTAGGCTTGTCCGGTGATCGTGGAGCATCTGAGTCTGGTCGACTTCCGCAACTATGCGGCCGCCGACGTCGACCTCCGCCCCGGTCCGAACGTGTTCGTCGGCCGCAACGGTCAGGGAAAGACGAACCTGGCCGAGGCCATCGGCTTCTTCGCGACCCTCGGCTCTCATCGGGTGTCGAACGATGCGCCGATGGTGCGCGATGGCGCGGATGCCGCGATCATCCGGGCTCGCCTCGCCCACGGCGAGCGTCGTGTGCAGCTCGAAGCCCAGGTCAACCGCCAGGGTTCGAACAAGGCGCGCGTCAACGGCTCCCCTGTGAAGACGGCCGAACTCCCGCGCTACGCCCAGGTCGTGCTGTTCGCCCCCGAGGATCTGCAGATCGTGCGCGGCGACCCGTCTGCGCGCCGGCGGTTCGCCGATCAGCTGCTGGTGCAGCGCGCACCGCGCATGGCCGGCGTCATCGCCGACTACGACCGTGTGCTCAAGCAGCGCACGGCCCTGCTGAAGTCTGCGAAGGCCCGCGGGGTCCGCGGCGACGCCCTCTCGACCCTCGACGTGTGGGACGACAAGCTCGTCACGCTCGGCACGCAGCTCATCGCGGCGCGGCTCGCCCTCGCCGCGGACCTCGCGACGCCGCTCGCCGCCGCGTACACCGCGATCGCGGGGGCCGATCACCGTCCCGAGATCGAGTGGGCGCTGTCGGTGGCGGGCGCCGACACCGGCGAGGACGGCGATCCGGCGTCGGCTGCGGCACCTCCCGCCGCGGGGGCCGACACCGCCCCGCACCAGACGTCGACCGAACGGATCGCCGACCTCTTCCGTCAGGCCCTCGCCGCCAAGCGGACTTCCGAACTCGAGCGCGGGCTGACGCTCGTCGGTCCGCATCGCGACGACCTGCTGCTGCGGATCCGCGGTCTTCCGGTCAAGGGCTATGCGTCGCACGGCGAGTCCTGGTCGGTCGCGCTGTCGCTGCGGCTCGCCTCGGCCGAGCTGCTCCGCGCCGATTCGCGCCTGGGCGACCCGGTGCTGATCCTCGACGACGTGTTCGCCGAGCTCGACGCCGACCGCCGCGCGCGCCTGGCCGGTCTCGCCGGCGGGTACGAGCAGGTGGTGGTGACGGCCGCGGTCGAGGGTGACGTGCCCGAGGCGCTGCGCGCCCGCATGGTGCGCGTCGAGGCCGGCACCATCGTCGAGCCGGCCGACCCTGCGACAGGCTCAGGGACCGCAGAGCCGGCCGACCCTTCGACCAGCTCGGGGACCGGGGCGAACGATGCCTGAGTCGTCCGATCAGCAACAGGATGCGGCATCCGTCTCCCGCGCCGAGCCGCCCGCCGACCGCACGGCGGTGCCGGAGACCATCGCGACCTACCTGCGCCTGCGCGGGCTCGAGCCCTCGGCGCGGTCGTATCGCAAGCGCCGCCGGCGCACCGAGGACGACGAGAACATCCCGTTCGCCCCCGGACGCGACCCGCGAGGCGTCGGGGATGTGCTGGCCGACCTGACCCGGGAATCGGGCTGGGACGCGCAGCTGGCCCGTGAGGACGTGGTGCGTGCGTGGGCCGAGGTCGCCGGAGAAGACACCGCGCGCCACACCCGCCCGGTCGCCTTCTCGGAAGGCACGCTGACCGTTCAGGCCGACTCCACCGCGTGGGCGAAGCAGCTTCAGCTCATGCGTGCTCAGATCCTCTCGGAGATCGTCCGGCGCTTCCCCGAGGCGGGGGTCGACGCGGTCCGCTTCATCGGGCCTGACGTCCCCTCCTGGAAATGGGGTCCCAGAACGATTCCAGGGCGGGGCCCGCGCGATACCTACGGATAAGTCACGTCAGGAGCCGTCCGGATCGATTTCCGGGCCGCACAGGGCCGTAGAAGCCGCGTGATCGGGCCGTTACCCGATAGACTGTCGGGGTCCCGCCGAAGGATTTGGAGCCATCGCGAAGATGACGTCTGACAACCCCGAGAACGTTTCCGAGGAACCCGAAACGCCCGATCGGGCTCCCAGCGACTACGGGGCAGACGCCATCCAGGTGCTGGAGGGGCTCGAAGCCGTCCGCAAGCGCCCCGGCATGTACATCGGCTCGACCGGTGAGCGCGGTCTCCACCACCTCGTGTACGAGATCGTCGACAACTCCGTCGACGAGGCCCTCGCCGGCTTCTGCGACACCATCAACGTCACGATCCTGCCCGACGGCGGCATCCGCTGCGTCGACAACGGTCGCGGCATCCCCGTCGACATCCATCGCACCGAGGGTCGGTCGACCGTCGAGGTCGTGCTGACCGTTCTGCACGCCGGCGGCAAGTTCGGCGGCGGCGGGTACGCCGTCTCGGGTGGTCTGCACGGCGTCGGCTCGTCGGTCGTGAACGCACTGTCGACCCGCCTCGATGTCGAGGTGAAGCGCCAGGGCAACGTGTGGCGCCAGTCGTATCGCGACGGCGGCCAGCCGCAGGCGCCCCTTGCCAAGGGCGAGCCGACCGAAGAGACCGGCACCACGATCGAGTTCTGGCCCGACGACACGATCTTCGAGTCGGTGAACTTCGACTACGACACGCTGCGGACACGCTTCCAGCAGACCGCGTTCCTCAACAAGGGCCTGCGCATCACGCTGGCCGACGAGCGGCCCGAGTCGACGTACGTCACGGATGCCGAGGGCGGCGGCTCCGAGGAGCGCCAGCCGTTCGACGACTTCTACTACGAGCGCGGTCTCGTCGACTACGTCGAGTACCTCAACAAGGTGCGTCACGCCGATGTCGTCAACGACGAGATCATCGAGATCGAGTCGGAGGACACCGTCCGCCACATCTCGCTCGAGCTCGCGATGCAGTGGACCACGAGCTACACCGAGAACGTGTTCACCTTCGCCAACACGATCAACACCCACGAGGGCGGCACGCACGAGGAGGGGTTCCGGGCGGCGCTCACCACCCGCATCAACGCCTACGCGCGCGACAAGAACCTCCTCAAGGAGAAGGACGACAACCTCACCGGCGACGACATCCGCGAGGGCCTGACCGCCGTCATCTCGGTGAAGCTGTCCGAGCCGCAGTTCGAGGGCCAGACGAAGACGAAGCTCGGCAACACCGAGGCGAAGGCGTTCGTGCAGAAGGTGGTGGGCGACCAGTTGGCCGACTGGCTCGACCGCAACCCGGTGCAGGCCAAGCGCGTCATCACGAAGGCGATCGACGCGGCGACGGCGCGCATGGCCGCCCGCAAGGCGCGTGAGACCGCGCGCCGGAAGAGCGTCTTCGAGTCGGCCGCGATGCCCGACAAGCTCAAGGACTGCACCAGCAAGGACCCGTCGATCAGCGAGATCTTCCTCGTCGAGGGCGACTCGGCCGGCGGTTCGGCGGTGCAGGGCCGCGACCCGCACACCCAGGCGATCCTGGCGCTGCGCGGCAAGATCCTCAACGTCGAACGCGCCCGGCTCGACAAGGCGCTGGGCAACCGCGAGGTGCAGGCGATGATCCAGGCCTTCGGCACGGGCATCGGCGAGGACTTCGACATCGACAAGGCGCGCTATCACAAGATCGTGCTGATGGCGGATGCCGACGTCGACGGCCAGCACATCACCACGCTGCTGCTCACCATGCTGTTCCGCTACATGCGCGGGCTCATCGAGGCCGGGTTCGTCTACCTCGCGATGCCGCCGCTGTATCGCCTCAAGTGGACGAATGCGGCGCACGAGTACGTGTACTCCGACAAGGAGCGCGATGCGCTGCTGGCGGACGGCCTCGCGAACGGCAAGCGGATCCCCAAGGAGGGCATCCAGCGCTACAAGGGTCTCGGTGAGATGAACGCCAAGGAGCTGTGGGAGACCACGATGGACCACACCACGCGCACGCTCCGCCAGGTCACCATCGACGACGCGGCCGCCGCCGACGAGATCTTCTCGGTTCTCATGGGCGAGGACGTCGAGTCCCGCCGCACGTTCATCCAGCGCAACGCCAAGGACGTCCGCTTCCTCGACATCTGACCGGGATGCCTCTCCCCGGTCGTTGAGCGAGCGCCAGCGAGACGAAACGAAACGAAGAAAGAGCCACGATGGCAGACGACGAGCGTCCCGACCCCAACGCCGACCACGATCACGGCCGCATCGACCAGGTCGACCTGCAGCTGGAGATGCAGCGCAGCTACCTGGACTACGCGATGGCCGTCATCATCGGCCGCGCGCTGCCCGATGTGCGCGACGGACTGAAGCCCGTCCACCGCCGTGTGATCTACGGCATGTACGACGGCGGCTTCCGCCCCGACAAGTCGTTCTCCAAGTGCGCGCGCGTGGTCGGCGAGGTCATGGGCCAGTACCACCCGCACGGCGACTCGGCGATCTACGACGCCCTCGTCCGCCTCGTGCAGCCGTGGTCGCTGCGATACCCGCTCGCCCAGGGCCAGGGCAACTTCGGCTCGCCCGGCAACATGGGCGCCGCCGCGCCGCGGTACACCGAGACCAAGATGGCTCAGCTCGCGCTCGAGATGGTGCGCGACATCGAAGAGGAGACCGTCGACTTCCAGCCGAACTACGACGGCCAGACCCAGGAGCCGTCGGTGCTGCCGTCGCGGTTCCCGAACCTGCTGGTCAACGGTTCGGTCGGCATCGCGGTCGGCATGGCCACGAACATCCCGCCGCACAACCTCCGCGAGGTGGCCGACGGCGCGCTGTGGGCGCTCGAGCACCCCGAGGCCTCGCGCGAGGAGCTGCTCGAGGCGCTCATGGAGCGCATCCCGGGCCCCGACTTCCCGACCGGCGCGCAGATCCTCGGCACCAAGGGCATCCGCGAGGCGTACCGCACCGGGCGCGGCTCCATCACGATGCGCGCGGTCGTCTCGATCGAAGAGATCCAGGGCCGCACGTGCCTGGTGATCACCGAGCTGCCGTACCAGGTCAACCCCGACAACCTCGCCGTCAAGATCGGCGACCTCGCCCGCGACGGCAAGATCACCGGCATCGCCGACATCCGCGACGAGACGTCCGACCGCACCGGCCAGCGCCTCGTCGTGGTGCTGAAGCGGGATGCCGTCGCCAAGGTCGTCCTGAACAACCTGTACAAGCACACCCAGCTGCAGGAGAACTTCGGCGCGAACATGCTCGCGATCGTCGACAGCGTGCCGCGCACGCTGTCGCTCGACGGCTTCATCTCGCTGTGGCTCGACCACCAGATCGACGTCATCGTGCGCCGCACCGCCTACCGCCTGCGCAAGGCCGAGGAGCGGATGCACATCCTGCGCGGCTACCTCAAGGCGCTCGATGCGCTCGACGAGGTCATCGCGCTCATCCGCCGATCGCCCTCCGCGCAGGAGGCCAACGAGGGTCTGCAGCAGCTCCTCGACGTCGACGAGGTTCAGGCCGACGCGATCCTGCAGCTGCAGCTGCGTCGCCTGGCCGCCCTCGAGCGCCAGAAGATCATCGACGAGGCCGCCGAGCTGGAGCTCCAGATCGCCGACTTCCAGGAGATCCTCGCCACGCCGCAGCGTCAGCGCGACATCGTGCGCGACGAGCTGACGGCCATCGTCGAGAAGTTCGGCGACGAGCGCCGCACGCACATCCTGCACGGCTTCGACGGCGACATGTCGATGGAAGACCTGATCCCCGAAGAGGAGATGGTCATCTCCGTCACCCGCGACGGGTACATCAAGCGCACCCGCAGCGACAACTACCGCCAGCAGCACCGCGGCGGCAAGGGCGTCAAGGGCGCGCAGCTGCGCGCCGACGACGTCGTCGAGCACTTCTTCGTCACGACGACGCACCACTGGCTGCTGTTCTTCACCAACAAGGGCCGTGTGTACCGCGCCAAGGCGTACGAGGTGCCCGAGGCCGGTCGCGACGCGAAGGGCCAGCACGTCGCGAACCTGCTCGCCCTCCAGCCCGACGAGGAGATCGCGCAGATCCTCGACATCCGCGACTACTCGGTCGCGACGTACCTGGTGCTCGCCACGCGCAGCGGCCTGGTGAAGAAGACGCGCCTCACCGAGTACGACACCAACCGCCAGGGCGGCATCATCGCCATCAAGATCCGCGGCCAGGTGCCAGACGAGGGCGACGAGGTCGAGGCCGGCCCCGAGGACGAGGTCGTCAGCGCGCTGCTGGTCGACGAGGGCGACGACATCCTCCTCATCAGCCGCCACGGCATGTCACTGCGCTTCTCGGCGACCGATTCCGCGCTTCGCCCGATGGGCCGCTCGACCTCGGGCGTGAAGGGTATGGACTTCCGCGCCGGCGACAGCCTGCTGTCGGCGTCGGTCGCCACCGACTCCGGCTACGTGTTCGTCGTCACCGAGGGCGGCTACGCGAAGCGCACCGCGGTGGACCAGTACCGCGTGCAGAACCGTGGCGGACTGGGCATCAAGGTGGCCAAGCTGAGCGAGGATCGGGGCGATCTCGCGGGCGGTCTGATCGTCTCGGAGGACGACGAGGTCTTGGTGGTTCTTGCCAGCGGCAAGGTGGTACGCTCTGCCGTGGCCGAGGTCCCCGCCAAGGGTCGAGACACGATGGGTGTCGTGTTCGCCCGCTCCGGCGACGACGATCGCATCCTCGCTATCGCTCGCAACGGCGAACGCGGCCTGGCTGAAGAAACCGAGGACGCATCCCCCGACGGCGCCGCAGAAGCTCCATCCCCCGAGACCGCTGCAGAGAACGACGCTGCCGGGCCGGACGCCTCGCCCGATACCCCCGAAGAGAGCACTGACGCATGAGCACAGTAGCCGACAAGCTCGCCAAGAAGTCCAGTCACAAGACCAGCGCCAAGCAGGTGCGCCTGCGTCTGGTGTACATCGACTTCTGGTCCGCCGTGAAGCTGTCGTTCCTCGCCGCGATCGCCATCGCGGTGGTGACCGTCGTCGCGTTCGTGATGGTCTACCTGGTCGTCTCGACCACCGGCCTCATCGCGAAGGCGGACGAGTTCTTCGCCAGCTTCTCGGACGGCAGCATCCTGCTGTCGGACTTCGTGAGCTTCCCGCAGGTGCTGGCGTTCTCCGCCGTCGTCGCGATCCTGAACCTCGTCGTCGTGACGGTGCTCGGCGCCGTCGTCGCGGGCATCTACAACCTCGCCGTCAAGGTGACCGGCGGCCTCCTGGTCGGCTTCACCTCGAACTGACGGTTCGACGCTTCGTGCATTCCGCAACGCCACGAGATCACACCACGGTGGTGCCGAGCAGGGTGCCGATGAGCCAGGTCGCCGCGAGTGCGAGCGCGCCGCCCAGCACGAGACGAGTCGCCGCCCGCAGGCGCGGAGCGCCGCCGAGGGTGGCGGAGACGGTGCCGGTCGCTGCGAGGGCGATGAGCACCGCGACGAAAGTGACGGGCACGCGCCACTCGGGCGGCGGCAGCAGGATCGCCAGGAACGGCAGCAGCGCGCCCAGGGTGAACGCCACCGCCGACGAGATCGCAGCGTGCCACGGATTGACCAGGTCGTCCTGATCGATGTGGAGCTCGACCTCGAGGTGGGCGGACAGCGCGTCGTGCGCGGTGAGCTCGGCCGCGACCTGGCGAGCGGTGGCCTCGGTGAGCCCTCGTTCGCGGTAGAGCTGGGTCAGCTCCTCGAACTCCTCCTCCGGCATGTCCCGCAGCTCACGGCGCTCCTTGGCGATGAGCGCGCGCTCGCTGTCGCGCTGACTGCTCACCGACACGTACTCGCCGAGCGCCATCGAGATGGCGCCGCCGACGAGACCGGCGATGCCGGCGGTGAAGAGCGCGGCGGTGTCGGTCGTCGCGCCGGCGACGCCCACGACCAGGGCCGCCACCGAGACGATGCCGTCGTTCGCGCCGAGCACGCCGGCGCGCAGCCAGTTCAATCGCTGCCCGAGGCCGATGGCGTGCGGCTCGTTCGCATGAGGGTCAGCGGTCACCTGCCCAGTCAACCAGCCGATTCGTGAAATCGGGATTCCTCAGGTAAAGTCTTGGAGGTTGCGGAGCGCAAGCGAAGCAGCAGACGGGGCTATAGCTCAGGCGGTTAGAGCGCTTCACTGATAATGAAGAGGTCCCAGGTTCAAGTCCTGGTAGCCCCACCGTAAGCCCCGGGGCCTTAGCTCAGTTGGTAGAGCGCCTGCTTTGCAAGCAGGATGTCAGGAGTTCGAATCTCCTAGGCTCCACACTCCGAAGCCGGTTCCCAAGAGGGACCGGCTTCTTCGTTCTCCGGCGCGGCCCGCGCGGATAGGGTGAAGCATGGACCTGCGCGTCGCGGCCTACGCGGTGATCGTCGACGAGAACGACCGCATTCTCCGGCGCGGCCCGCGCGGATAGGGTGAAGCATGGACCTGCGCGTCGCGGCCTACGCGGTGATCGTCGACGAGAACGACCGCATTCTGCTCGCGCACTGGAACGAAGGCCGTCGCGCCGCATGGACGATGCCCGGCGGAGGCCTCGAGCCCGGTGAGGACCCGGAGCGCGCCGCCCGCCGCGAGGTGCGGGAGGAGACGGGCTACCGTGTCGCGATCGACGGGCTGCTCGGCATCCATTCGCGTGTCATCCCGCCGGGGCGGCGCCTGAAGGAAGGGGCGGCGGTGCCGCTGCACACGCTGCGCATCGTCTACCGGGCACGCGTCACCGGCGGCCGCCTGCGCAATGAGAAGAACGGCTCGACCGACCGCGCCGAGTGGTTCGCGCTCTCTGAGGTGCGCGGACTGCAGCGCGTGAAGCTCGTCGACATCGCCCTCGAGATGGCGGGCGTGGTGCTGCCGGCGAAGCGCTGAGACCTGGCGCAGGTCTCGCGGGTCACTCGACGGGCTGCGAGATGTCGGCGACCGTCGCGCCGTAGGCGGCGATGAGGTCGTCGGCCTCCACGAACATGCTGTAACCGTGGGCACCGGCGCCCATCGCGATGCGCCGACCCACGATCGCACCGTCGGCGTAGATCGGCCAGTCGTGGGTGCTCCCCAGCGGCACGATCGTGCCGCGCTCGTACCCGGTGGCGGCGAGGGCGCGCGCAGGGTCGGGCAGCTGAAGCTTGTTGACGCCGACGACGGCGCGCAGCTTCGGCCACGAGATCGCGCGGTCGCCGGGGATCAGCGCGAACAGGTAGGTGTCGTCGCTGCGCTTGACCACGAGGGTCTTCACGATGCCCGACGGCGGGATGCCGAGGATCGCCGCGGCCTCCGGGAGGCTGTTCGCTGCCGGGCGTTCCCGGATCTCGACAGCGAGACCGCGCTCGGCCGCAGCGGCACGAACGCGGTCTACGCCTTGCGGAGCCTCGCCGACGGCGGGCTCAGGCATCCGGGGCGCGCAGCGGGTCGTCCGCGACCCAGAGCTCGTCGTCGGCGCGCAGCGTCTGCCACGCGGCGTACAGCACGCCCACCGCCGCGGCGACGCCGAGGATGATCGCGATCCAGCCGCCGGCGCCGATGCCCTTCTTGACAGGCACGGGTGCCGCCTTTTTGAACGATGCCTTGAGGTCGATGCCACGGCCGTCGGCCAGGCGCGAGCGCGTGTCGTTGGCGGCGTCCCACACGGAGAGCGCGGAGCCGACGACGGCGCCGGCAGCGGGGATGACCGTCCCGTTGACGACCTTCCTGCCCCTGTCGACATACGGTGCGGCGTACCGCTCGTATCCGGCCTGCACCTGCGGCTTGACCTGCTCGCGGCCGTAGTTGCCGAGCTGGCGGCTGGCCTCGCGCGCGACCGAAGCGGCCTCGCCGACCAGTACCTGCTGGGCCTCCCACAGGTTTCCGGCCTGCTTCTGCAGCTTGTGGAGTTCCTTCTTGCGCTTGCGGCTGAGGCTCACGGTTGCCCTCCCTGTCGTGGGGATGTCGGTCTCCCCATCTTGCCAGACCACTGCTGAGACGGGAGGGGTTGCAGGGAACTCTGAGACAATGTAGGAATGCCGCTTCACACCGCAGTCGCAACGATTCACACCAACTACGGCGACATCGTCGTCAACCTGTTCGGCGACCACGCACCCCGCACCGTGCAGAACTTCATCGGCCTCTCCGACGGCTCGCAGGCGTGGACTCACCCCGCCACCGGCAAGCCGGGCGACGGTCCCCTCTATAAGGACGTCATCTTCCACCGCATCATCTCGGGCTTCATGATCCAGGGCGGCGACCCGCTCGGTCAGGGTATCGGCGGCCCGGGCTACAACTTCAACGACGAGATCAACGGCGAGCTCACCTTCACCGCGCCGTACAAGCTCGCGATGGCCAACGCGGGTCTGCGCCGCAACGCGATCACCGGCCAGCCCGAGGGCACGAACGGCTCGCAGTTCTTCATCACCGTTCCCGGTCAGGGCGGCCGCGGTCCGGAGTGGCTGCAGGGCAAGCACACGATCTTCGGCGAGGTCGCCGACGACGCCTCGAAGGCCGTCGTCGACACCATCAGCGAGGTGCCGACTGCCGCCGGCGACCGCCCGGTCGAGCCCGTCGTCATCGAGTCCATCGACATCGCCACGGTCTGACCGCCGCGCGTGACCACCGACGACTTCCAGCGCAACCGCGAGAACTTCTGCTACCGGCATCCTGACCGGCAGAGCTTCGTGCTTTGCCAGCGATGCCTGCGCACGATCTGCCCGGAGTGCCAGACGCCCGCCGCGGTGGGCGTCGTCTGCCCCGAGTGCCTGCGCGACCAGCAGAAGGCCCAGTCGCCGGCGCAGCGGAAGGCCGAGCGTCGGTGGTCACGCCCGCGAGCGGTGTCGGCGTCCTCCGGGCGGCCCATCGTCACGTATACGATCATCGGCATCACCGCGTTCGTGTACCTCCTCACCCTCATCCCGGGGATCGGCGAGTCCATTCAGCAGGCACTCCTCTATTGGGCGCCCTGGATGTACCCGCAGCTGAGCGGCCAGTTCCAGCCGTGGCGCCTGCTGACCGTGTCGCTCGTCCATTCGGGCATCTGGCACGTCGGCCTCAACATGCTCGCGCTGTGGATGATCGGCCGCAGCCTCGAGCCCCTGCTCGGGCGCTGGCGCTTCCTCACCCTCTACCTGCTGAGCGCGCTCGGCGGCTCAGTGGCGGTGACACTGCTGTCGTTCACGACTCCCGTGGTCGGGGCATCCGGCGCCATCTTCGGCCTCTTCGGCGCGCTGCTCGTCATCGGCCGGCACATCGGGGCGAACATCGCCGGCATCGCGATCGTGCTGGGAATCAACCTCGTGATCGGGTTCATTCCCGGATTCAACGTCTCGTGGCAGGCGCACGTCGGCGGCCTGCTCGCCGGTCTGCTGGTCGCATTCATCTTCACGCGCACGCGAGCGGTGCGCCAGCGCGGCCTGCAGATCGGGCTGCTGGTCGCCGTCGGCGCCGGGCTCATCGCGCTGCTGTTCGTGCCGGTGCTCGTGCCCGCCGTGGTCGTCGGCTGATCCCCGTCGCGTCGAAGTTATCCACAGGTTCTTCCACAGGTGGGGAGAATGACATGTGTGTAATTCACACCTGTTAACAGACTTGTTAACAACTGACGGATGCCGCGACCGCCGCGTCAGCGCACGGAAAAGCCCCGGTCGTCACGGACCGGGGCTTTCGCATTCGTGCGAGTCGCTACCGCCAGCGCGTCGTCATCAGGAAGCCGATGAAGGCGATCCCGAATCCGATGACGAGGTTCCACGCACCGATGTCAGGGATCGGGAACGCCATGCCGCTCAGATAGAAGACGAGGATCCAGACCAGCCCGAGGAGCATCAGTCCGATCATGATCGGCTTGAACCACACCGGGTTGGGTGCGGCTTCGCCTTCTGCGCGCTCGACGAGCGAGTCGTCGTCTTTGCCGGGTCGTGCCATGCAGAAGAGTCTAACTGTCAGCGGACCCTTACCCACGCTGTGCGAGAATCCCCCTGTGGATGAAGCGGTGTCCGGTCTGGGGCGCGCCGCGCGCGGGGGACGTTCCCCGCGTCGGCGAACGTCGGTCGTCGGCGTCATCGGCGAGCTGCTCATCACCGCCGGCGTCATCGTGCTGCTCTACGTCGTGTGGCAGCTGTGGGTCGGCGACCTCATCTACGGCGCCGAGCGAAACGCGGAAGGCACCGAGCTCTCGCAGGAGTGGCAGGACCAGTGGGCCGAGGAGAATCCGGTCGCCGCTCCCGAGCCCGGTCCGACCGAAGCCGCCGCGCCGGCCGAGCCCGTCACCGCCCCGCCGCCGGTGCTCGCCGAGCCCGCGGACGGCGAGAAGTTCGGCGTCATGCACATCCCGCGCTTCGGCTCGGACTACGCGATGCCGATGGCCGGCGGGGTGAGCCGCCCCCGCACGCTCGACCCGATCGGCATCGGCCACTACCCCGGCACGCGGATGCCGGGCGAGCCGGGAAACTTCGCCCTCGCGGCGCATCGCACCACGTGGGGAAAGCCCTTCAACCGCATCGCCGACCTGCGCATCGGCGACGCGATCGTCGTCGAGACCGAGGCCGGCTGGTACACCTACCGGTTCCGCACGCTCGAGTACGTGCGCCCGGACGAGGTCGAGGTGCTGCTGCCGGTGCCGCAGGCCATGGACGTGCCCGCGGGCACGGCCTACATCACCCTTACGAGCTGCAGCCCGATGTACGCGATGACCGAGCGCATCGTCGCCTACGGCGTGTTCGAGTCGTTCACCCCCCGATCGGCCGGGCAGCCGGCATCCCTCCAGGCGGTGGCTTGATGTACGCGGCACTGTGGCGAGTCCTCCCCGGCCCGTGGTGGGTGCGCGTGCTGATCCTGCTCGTGCTCGTGGCGGCGGTGCTCTACGGCCTCGTCTTCTACGCGTTCCCGTGGGTGAGCCAGTTCGTCAATCCGCAGGAGGTCACAGTGACCCTCCCCCTCCAACCGACCGGACCAGCGCCGTCGTGACCCCCGTCGATCCGTCGGCGCCGATCCTCGTCGTCGACAACCACGACAGCTTCGTCCACACGCTGATCGGCTATCTGCACGAGCTCGGAGCGCGGACCGACCTCGTCGAGGCCGACGCGATCAGCGATCCCGCGCGCGACATCGCCGGCCGGCCGGGCGTGCTCGTCTCCCCCGGACCCGGCACCCCTGCCGATGCCGGCGCGTCGATCGAGGTGGTGCGCGCCGCCGCTGCCACCGGCATCCCGCTCCTCGGAGTGTGCCTCGGCCATCAGGCGATCGGCGAGGCGTTCGGCGGTCGGGTCGATCACGCCCCCGAGCTCATGCACGGCATGACCTCGCTCGTGCACCACGACGGATCACCGCTCTACGAGGGGCTGCCCGATCCGTTCACCGCGACGCGCTACCACTCGCTCGCGATCGTCCCCGAGACGCTGCCCGACGATCTCGTCGTCACCAGTCGCACCGCCACCGGGGTGATCATGGGCGTGGCGCATCGCACCGCGCCGCTCGTCGGCGTGCAGTTCCATCCCGAGAGCGTCCTCACCCAGGGCGGCTATCGCCTGCTCGGCAACTGGCTCACGTCGATCGGATACACGGATGCCGCGGCCCGAGGCGCGACCATGAGCCCGCGGCGCGACGGCGACTAGCTGCCCGAGCAGTACGTCAGCGTGATCTCGGAGTGGACGGCGACATCCCCCGGGGCCAGCGACTGCGACTGCACGGTGGGCGGATTCGCGCCCGCGCAGTTCGGATCCTCCTGCGGGATGACGGTGAGCCCCAGCTCCTCGAGCTCGCGCGTGGCGGCGTCGACGGTGTAGCCGCGCACGTCGTCGATGGCCACGCGCCCCGAGGCGACCACGAGGTTGATCATCGTGCCGGTGGCGACGCTGGATCCCTCCACCGGATCGCTCGAGATCACCGTGCCGGCGGCGAGGTCCTTGTCGTTCTGCGGCGTGATGGTGCCCAGCTGCAGGCCCGCGCCGGTGATGGCGGCGGTCGCGGCATCCTGCCCCAGTCCGGTGAGCGTCGGAACCGTCGACATCTGCTGTCCTGTCGACACGTAGACGCGCACCTGCTCGTCGGGGGCGACCGACGTGCCCGCGGCCGGATCGGTGCGGATGACGTTCCCGGCGGCGACCTCGGTGTTCTCCTCGTCGATGCGGATCGCCCGCAGGTCGGCGTCGGCCAAGGCCTCGTTCGCGCGCTCGTAGGTCATGCCGCTCACCTCCGGCACCTCGCGCACGCTCGACGGGATGGCGTCGCGCGGCTGGATCGACAGCACCCAGAACAGCAGCGAGATGAGCAGGACGGCCAGCAGCGCGACACCTGCCCAGATCCACGCGACCGGCGGACCGGCCTGCGTGCGCTTCATGGTGGTGTCGGTGCTCAGCTGCCGGAGCGATCGTGCGGTCTCGGCTGCCTGGCGCGGGTTCGGGCCGTAGAGCTCGCTGGTGAGCGCACCCACCTGCCGCTTGGACGGCTGCCGGCCGTCGACCGTCGCATCGAGCGCCTCGCGGAAGCCGGCCGCGTCCTGATAGCGCTGGAAAGGATCCTTCGCGAGGGCGCGCAGGGCGACGGTGTCGAGCGCGCGCGGAACGGTGTCGTTCACCTCCGACGGCGGGATCGGGGCCTCGCTGACGTGCTGGTACGCGACGGCCACCGGCGACTCGCCGCGGAAGGGCTGGCGTCCGGTGAGCAGCTCGTACAGCACCACTCCCGTGGAGTACACGTCGGCGCGTGCGTCGACGGGCTCGCCCTTGGCCTGCTCGGGTGAGAAATAGGCCGCAGTGCCGAGGATCTGCGTCGTCTCGGCGACCGTCGACGAGCTGTCGGACACCGCCCGGGCGATGCCGAAGTCCATCACCTTCACCTGGCCGGCGTCGGTCACCATGACGTTGCCCGGCTTGATGTCGCGGTGCACCACTCCGGCACGGTGCGAGTACTCGAGCGCCTCGAGGATGCCGTCGACATACCGGACGGCGTCGTTCACCGGAACCGGCCCGGCCGAGATGATCTCTTTGAGGAGCCTCCCCTTGACCAGTTCCATGACGATGAACGGCACCGGGCGGGTCGTGCCGTCGGGGGCGGTCAGCGAGTCCTCGCCGGCGTCGTATACGCGCACGATCGTGGGGTGCGCCATGCGCGACGCGGCCTGGGCCTCGAGGCGGAAGCGGGTGCGGAACGCGTTGTCGTCGGCCAGCTCGCGATCGAGGATCTTGATGGCGACCTCGCGGCCGAGCGTGAGGTCGTACCCGCGATAGACGCTGGCCATGCCGCCCCGGCCGATCGGCTCGTCGATGCGATAGCGGCCCGAAAGCACGCGCGGCTCAGCTGTCACGGTCTCTCCCTGCCTGCTACATCAGCCAGACTATCCGAGCCGGAGCGGGTCCCGCGTTCCGCGGAACCCGCTCTGCGGACTCACTCAGGCAGGCTCACTCGCCGTCGTCGTCCGCCGGGGCGGTGGGGGTCGGGGCCGGCTGAATGGCGGCGTTCGCCTCGGGCGACGTGCCGGAGACGCGCTCACCCGCGGTGCCGCCCGAGCACGCGACGGTGTACGTGACGAGCAGGGACTGGCCGGCTGCGCCGGTCACCTGGACGTTCCCCTGCCGGTCGTTCGGCCCGAACGATGCGGTGGACTGGCCGGTGCTCTGGAACACGCCGTTGACCGCGGTGAGCGTGTAGGCGCTCACGCTTCCCGTCCCGGACGGGCAGCTGTAGCCCGGCCAGCTCACCGTCGCGGCCTGACCGGTCTGAATCGTCCCTCCGATCGTAGGCGCCCCCGGCTGCGGCATCGGGGTCTGACCGGCGTAGATCGTCAGATCGACGATGGTGCTCAGGGGCACGTTGCCGGTCGGGCTGACCGCGTAGACCAGCCCGACGCTGCCCTCGTCGGGCGCGGCGTTTCCTTCTACGCAGCGTGCGCCGAGCCCCAGCTCGTCCAGTGCGGCGGACGCGGTGTTGCAGTCCTGTCCGACGAAGTCGCCCTCGACGACGTTGGCGGTCGTCGGGGTGGTGGGAGTCGGCGTGTTCGTCGGGGTGTCGTCCGGCGTCGAGGTGGCCGTCGTGCGGGTGGGGTCGGTGTCATCGCCGCCCTGGTTCGCGACGACGGCCCAGATGGTTCCGATCAGCACGAGCAGCAGCAGTGCGATGAGCGCGATCAGCGGCCAGGTCCACGGGCTGCGCTTCTTCTTCTCGGGCGCCTCCTCGACGTCCTCCTCGCCGGGCGCCGGCATGATGCGCGTCGCGGCCGACGTGTCGGAGCCGGGAGTGAGGAGCTGCGTGGCCGCATCGGCGCCCACGACGCCGGCGATCGCCGGCACCGCCGCGGCGGCGGCCGCGACGTCTCCGCGGCGCAGCGCCGAGGCCGCGCGGGCGACGGCTGCGGCCGACGCGGGCCGCTCCTCGGGCTTCTTGGCGATCATCGCCATCACGAGGTTCTGCACCGGCTCGGCGACGGTGGCCGGCAGCGGCGGAGGCTGCTCGTTGATCTGCGCCATCGCGATGGCGACCTGCGACTCGCCGGTGAAGGGCCGCTTGCCCGCGAGGCACTCGTACGCGACGATGCCGAGCGAGTAGATGTCGGTCGCCGGCGACGCGGGGTGACCCGACGCCTGCTCGGGAGACAGGTACTGCACGGTGCCCATCACCTGGCCCGTGGCGGTGAGCGGCACCTGGTCGGCGATGCGCGCGATGCCGAAGTCGGTGATCTTCACGCGGCCGTCGGGAGTGATCAGCAGGTTGCCGGGCTTGATGTCGCGGTGCACCAGGCCGGCGGCGTGCGCGGCCTGCAGTGCGGCGGACGTCTGGGCGACCACGTCGAGCGTCTTGTCGGTCGACAGCGAGCCGTCGCGCTCGAGGATCGTCGACAAGGCCTCGCCGGGGACGAGCTCCATCACGAGGAACGCGCTGCCGTTCTCCTCGCCGTAGTCGAACACGCTCGCGATGCCCTCGTGGTTCACGAGAGCCGCGTGGCGCGCCTCGGCTCGGAAGCGTTCCAGGAAGCCCGGATCGCCCATGTACTCGTCTTTGAGGATCTTGATGGCGACGGTACGTCCGATGACGTGATCGGTCGCCTCCCAGACCTCTCCCATGCCGCCGATCGCTATGCGCGAATCGAGTTCGTATCGGCCGCCGAAGGTCACGCCCTGCGTCGGTCTCATCGTCCCAGCACCGCCTCCATGACCTTCTTCGCGATAGGAGCGGCGATGGTGTTGCCGCTGCCCGATTGTCCTTGCCTTCCGCCGTCCTCGACGACGACGGCGACGGCGACCTCGGGGTTCTCGGCGGGCGCGAACCCGGTGAACCAGAGTGTGTACGGCTCGTCGCCCGTGTTCTCCGCGGTGCCCGTCTTACCGGCCACGTCGACCCCGTCTATTCTTGCACCCGACGCAGCACCGTCACTGACATTGGCCACCATCATGGCGACCAGCTCGTCGGCCAGGTTCGCATCGAGCGCGCGCCCGAACTCGCTGTCCTCGAAAGTCTGCTGCACCGACAGGTCGGCGCCGATCACCCGGTCGACCATGCGGGGGTTCATGACGATCCCGTCGTTCGCGATGCCGGCCGACACCATCGCCATCTGCAGCGGCGTCGCGGTGACCTGACCCTGGCCGAAGCCGCTCAGCGCGGTTTGCGCGTCGTCCTGGATCGTCCGCGGGTATCCCGAGGGGGTGGAGACGAGGGGCAGTTCGAACGACTGGTTGAAGCCGTACTTCTCGGCCTCCTCGCGGATCGCGGTGTCGCCCAGTTCGACGGCGAGCTCGGCGAACGGGATGTTGCAGCTGAGCCGCAGCGCATCGGCGAGGGTCACCGTGTCGCCGCTGCCGCACGTCCCGCCGCTGGCGTTGTGGACGACGCTGCTCGACTGCGGCAGCTGGTAGGTCGCCGGGTTCGGGAGCGCCGAGTCGGGCGTGTAGTCCCCGGATGCGAGCGCCGCCGAGGCGACGACGAGCTTGAAGGTCGAGCCGGGCGGGTTGAGGTCGCCGGCGATGGCCCGGTTCGACAGCGGCTTGCCGGGGTCGGCGTCCAGGGCGTCGTACGCGGCGTTCACCTCGGCGGTGTTGTGCGAGGCCAGCGTGTTCGTGTCGAAGCTGGGGCTCGTGACGAGCGCGAGCACCCGGCCGGTCGACGGCTCGATCGCCATGATGCCGCCCTGCAGGTCGCCGAGCGCCTCGAAGGCCGCGCGCTGCACGTCGGCGTCGAGCGAGAGCACCACGTTCGATCCGCGGGGCGGCTGGCCGGTGAAGATGCGCTCCACCCGCGCGAAGAACTGCGATCCGGCCGTGCCGCTGAGATCCTGGTTCATCGCGCGCTCGATGCCCGTGAGCGAGTCGAGCACGGGATTGAAGTAACCGGTCACGGGCGCCCACATCGTGGCATCCGTGTACACCCGCTGCCAGCTGTAGACGTCGCCCGACGCGACCGACGAAGCGATCGCCGAGCCGCTGGCGATGATCGATCCGCGCTGCACCTCGTACGAGTCGTACAGCGATCGCCGGTTGGCCGGGTTGGCGGCCAGCTCGTCGGCCTGGATCACCTGGATCCAGCTGGCCGATCCGAACAGCGCGAGGAACATGATCAGCATCAGGACGCTGAGCCGGCGGAGCTCTTTGGTCATGATCGCCCCCTTCGGGCGATTCGCGCTCGCAAGCTCCCGCTCTTCAACGTGTGTTCGTTGGTCATGATCGCCCCCTTCGGGCGATGCGCGCTCGCAAGCTCCCGCTCTTCAACGTGTGCTCTTTCGTCATGATCGCCCCCTTCGGGGGATGCGCGCTCGCAAGCTCGTTTCGTCTCGCTTCGCTCGCTCAACGACCGGGAGCATCAGCCGATCACCACCCGGGGGCGGCTGCGGACGGCGTCCGAGATGCGCAGCAGCAGCGCCACGATGATCCAGTTCGCCACGAGCGACGAGCCGCCGGCGGCGAGGAACGGCGTGGTGAGGCCCGTGAGCGGGATCAGGCGCGTCACGCCTCCGACCATGATGAACACCTGCAGCGCGATCGTGAACGACAGGCCGGTGGCCAGGAGCTTGCCGAAGTCGTCCTGCCCCGCCAGCCCGATGCGGATGCCGCGGCTGGTGAACACCATGTAGAGGCACAGGATCGCGAAGACGCCGATGAGCCCGAGCTCCTCGCCGATCGCGGGGAGGATGTAGTCGCTCTCCGCTACCGGGGTGAGGTCGGGGCGGCCCTGCCCGAGACCGGTGCCGAGCAGTCCGCCGTTGGCCATCCCGAAGATGCCCGTGACCAGCTGGAAGCTCGCGCCGTCCATGAGGTCGGGGTTGAAGGCGTCGAGCCAGATCGTGAACCGGTTGCCGACGTAGGGCAGGAAGCGGGATGCCACGAACGCGCCCGCCGCCGCGAGCACGACGCCGATGAGCACCCAGCTGGTCTTGCCGGTCGCGACGTAGAGCATCGCGACGAACATGCCGAAGATCAGCAGCCCCGTTCCGAGGTCGCGCTGCATCACGATGATGCCGAGCGAGGCCAGCCAGATCACCAGCAGCGGGCCCAGCTCGCGGGCGCGTGGCCACGTGAGTCCGAGGAATCGCGTTCCGGTCGAGGTGAGGCTCTCGCGCGTGCGCACCAGGTAGCCGGCGAAGAAGATGCCGAGTGCGATCTTGGCGAGCTCGCCCGGCTGGAACGAGAAGAACCCGAGCCTCACCCAGACGTCGGCATTGGCATCCGTTCCGAGCCCCGGGATCACCGGCAGGATCAGCAGCACGATGCCCGCCAGGCCGAAGATGTAGGTGTACCGGAAAAGCACGCGGTAGTTCTTGAGGAACATCACCACGAGCACGGTGGCCACGAGCGCGATCGCCGCCCACGCGAGCTGTCGGGTCGAGAAGGCGTCCCAGCCGTGTAGGTCCTCGGCGATGTCGAGGCGGTAGATCATCGCGAGCCCGAGCCCGGTGAGGAGCGTCGCGATGGGCACGACGAACGGATCGGCGTCGCGGGCGCGCAGGCGCAGCAGGATGTGCAGCGCGATCACGAGCGCGGTGAGCCCGCCGCAGTACACCAGGAAGGTCCAGTCGATGGCGTCGAGGGCTCCGAGCTGCACCAGCGCGACGGCGGAGGCGTTGATCGCGAACGCGAACAGCAGCAGGGCGAGCTCGCGGTTGCGCTGTGTCTGCGGCACGCGGATGCGCCGCAGCGCGCGGACGACCGCGGTGTCGGTCGACACCGCTTCGGTGGGCGTGGGCGCGCTCATCCGCTTCCTCCCGCCAGATCGCTGATGCCCGAGACGATCTGCCGCGCGTGCGACAGCGAGTTCGCCGAGATCGTCCCCTCCACCGTCGCACGAGCGAACTGCGACAGCGAATCGAGCGGGATCTCGGTGTCTTCGTACGGGGTCGACATGCTGATCGGCCCGAGGTTCTGCTGCACACCCTGGTAGATGACGACCGTGTCCTCGTCGGCGCCGACGAAGTAGCGCGTCTGCGTCCACTGGTAGCCGATCCAGGCCGCACCGGCCAGCAGCAGCAGGACGAGTGCGAGGCCGGCGATCCAGCCGATGCGCCGGCGCCTGGCCCGGCGGCGGTCCTCCTCGATGAGCTCCTCGAGGAACTCCGGTGCGGGCTCGAAGTGCGTGGGCTCGTTCGCCGCCTGGCGGTTGGGGTGCAGCCAGCTGGAGCGCCGGGGCGCGGCGGCGGGCACCTCGACGCCGACGGGGTTGGATGCCGAGCCGACGATCGTGGGGGTGCCGCTGAAGAGCGGATGCTGCCCGCCGACGTCGACGATGACGATCGTGACGTTGTCGGGGGCGCCGCCGTCGAGCGCCTGCTTGAGCAGGTTGTCGGCGGTGCGCCCGGGCGCGAGGCCGAGTCCCAGCGCCTTCGCGGTGTGGGGGTCGTCCACCACGCCCGACAGGCCGTCCGAGCAGAGCAGCCAGCGATCGCCCGGCTGCGTCGGCATGATGAACGTGTCGAGCTCGGGATCGGTGTCCATGTCGCCGAGCACGCGCATGAGCACGGACCGGCGCGGGTGGTACCGGGCCTCCTCCGGCGTGATGCGGCCCGAGTCGACCAGGCGCTGCACGAACGTGTGGTCGGTCGTGATCTGGGTGAGCGCGCCGTCGCGGTAGAGGTAGATGCGCGAGTCGCCGATGTGGGCGATGACGGCGTAGTCGTCGACCATGATGAGCGCGCTGACCGTCGTGCCCATGCCGGCGAGCTCGGGCCGGGCGCCCACGGTGTCGACGAGGTCGACCGCCGCGTCGGAGATCGCGTCCTGCAGCGCCTTCTCGGCTTCGGCGGTGGAGTCGTAGGGACGGTCGAGGCTCTCCAGGCGCGAGATCGCCAGGCTCGACGCGACGTCGCCGCCCGCGTGGCCGCCCATGCCGTCGGCGACGACGAACAGGTTCGAGCCGGCGTAGCCGGAATCCTGGTTGTTGGAGCGCACCTTGCCGGTGTGCGAGATCGCGGCGCTCGAGCCCTGGAAGACCATGTGGGAGGGGTCCGCCCGCTACTTCCGCAGCTCGAACGTCGTCGCGCCGACCTTGATCGGGGCGCCGAGGTTCACAGGGACGGGAGCCGTCACGCGGGCGCCGTCGTGCCACGTGCCGTTCGTCGAGTCGAGATCCTGGATCATCCACTGGTCGCCCCACAGCACGAGACGCGCGTGGTGGCTGGAGGTGTAGTCGTCGCGGACGACGAGCCCGGATTCGCTGGAGCGGCCGATCGTGAGCGGCTCATTGCCCAGGGGCAGCTCGAGGCCGGTCTTGGGTCCGCTCGTGATGACGATGCGCGAGGCGGTCGCGGTGGTCGCGGGGCCCCCCGGCCGTGGGGCGGGCGCCGCCGGGGCGGACGAGACGGGTGCCGTCGCCGAAGAGGGGGCAGCGGATGCCGCGGGCGCGACTGCTGCGGCGGCTGCGGCATCCGGCATCCGCCTCACCTTCACGCCGAACAGATCGGCGCGCAGCGAATACACGACGGCGAAGACGAAAGCCCACAGCAGCACCAGGAACCCGATGCGCAGCAGCAGGAGGGTGAGCTCGCTCATGCCAGCGGCCCCCTGTCGCGCGGGTCGTAGGCGTCGAACGCGCGCGTCGCGTCGTCGACGGATGCCGGGGGCCGGGGGGCGGACGCCTGCGCGACGACCCGGAACACGATGTCGGTGCGGCCGATGCGCACGGTCGAGTCGGGCGGCAGGGCGGCCTCGCCCACCTTCCGGCCGTCGAGCATCGTGCCGTTCGTGGATCCCAGGTCGCGGACCATCGCGCGCTCGCCGTCCCACAGGATCTCGACGTGCTTGCGGCTCGTGCCCGAGTCGGCCACCGTGATGTCGGCGTCGCTCCCACGGCCGATCACGGTGCGCGACTTCGTCAGCGGGATGCGCCGGCCCTCGACGTCCACGACGCCGCGCCAGGCCACCCGGCCGCCCTGCGCTGTCGAGGACTCCACGCGCAGCGTGCCGGTCGAGAGCTGGTCGTCGCGTCGCAGCGAGATCGAGACGGGTCCGGCGAACGAGTAGCCCTGGGCCTTCGCGTGCTTGTGGACCAGCGTGTCGAGCTCCTGCACGAGCGCGTCGCCCAGGGCCGAGACCCGTTCGTCGTCGGCGGGGGCGAGCAGCACGGTGAAGGTGTTCGGCGCGAGGATGCGGTCGCGGCTGACGACGGCGGCCTTCTTGTCGAGTTCGCTGCGCAGGGCGGAGGCGATCTCGACAGGCTGGATGCCGCTGCGGAAGGTCTTGGCGAACGCGCTGTTCACAGCGCGCTCCAGACCTTTCTCGAAGCTGTCAAGTAGTCCCACGGAGCTCCTCTTGAGGGGGGTGCCGGTTGCTACATGCTAATTGCACGAACTGTGCCGGCGATGGAACCGCTGAGACACAGTGCACCGCGGCGGCCCGCGTCTGGCCCGCGTCCGGTTCGCGGTGGGGCCACGTGGATCTCCGGACGCGACGACGCCCGGCCCCCGCTGCACGCGGGGACCGGGCGCCGGGATGTCACCCGAGCAGGATGTCGTGGGTGCCGGCCTCCAGCTCCACGCGCTGCACCGCGCCGTCACCGTGCAGGCGCACCGTCGTCGGCCCGTCCGTGGTCACGCGCAGACGCACCTGTTCGCGGCCGGCGAGCCCCGCGGCCACCAGGTCGACATCCGCCGCCGCGACGTTCACGAGCTCGAGATCGAGCTCGTCGGCGGCCGGTACGGTGCCCACCGGCCGGCGCTCGAGGACGCGGATCTCCGTCTGGTAACCGTCGTAGACCGCGCTCGCGGCCGTCGCAACCGGCTCGGTCACGACCGTGTCCAGGGCACCCGAGCGAGCCCCTACGCGACTCCACCGGGCCGCGGCATCCCGTGCCACCAGTCCGTCGAGCCAGTAGGCGCTGTCGATCACGATGCCGAGGTCGGCACGGTTCTCACGCGGATCCCAGCGGAACGCGATCGCGCCGGGAGCCGTCTCGAGCCGCGCGTCGCCGACGTGCGCGGCATACTCGCGCCACCCCAGCCATCCGAAGTGCCCGTGCGTCGCACCGGCGTAGTAGTGCGCGCGGTACTTCACGCCGGCTGCCTCCAACGCGCCTGCCCACGTGCGCGTATTGCCCTCGGCGATGTCGGCCGTGCCGGCATCCAGGAACACGCTCATCGCGGCGAGATTCTCGACGCGGTCGCGGTCGTCGGCGGCGTCGCGGATGCCGGCGGCGTTGCGGTAGCCGGCGCCGGAGACGATTCCGACCCCCGCGAAGACGTCGGGATGGTTCGTCGCGAAGCGCGTGGCGCCGACGCCGCCCATCGAGTGCCCGGCGATCGTCGTGCGGGTGCCGTCCAGGGCGTACACGGCGGCCACGCGGTTCCATGCCTCCCACACGTCGAGCTCGGCTTCGTTCACGTACCACGTGCCGTCGCCGCGGCCGAGCGGCGAGAGGCAGATCGAGCCGCGCTCCTCGCAGACCGGACCGAACAGGTGGTCCTCCCGCGCGCCGCGGAACCCGTTGTGGTTGTTGCCGCCGCCGTGCAGCAGGATCGTGAGCGGAGCCGGGATCTCCGGGTCGTAGGTCGTCGGCACGTAGACCAGGTACGGCTGCACCTGCCCGTACACGCGCGGCGCGGTCGTGGGCGGCTGCCCCGACGGCTGGCGCGTGTCGGGGTGCAGGCCCGGACCGAGATCGACCGACGACACGTACCAGCGCGTGGAGAAGCCCGTCGGCGACGGGTGCGGATCGACCCTGCCGCGGGCGAGCTCGCGCCAGTCCAGCTCGAGCGCGAAGGCCGACATGTCGCCCCCGGCCAGCGCCGCGCTCTGCGCGCCGTTGTTCCACCCGGTGGCCCGCTGGGGGCCGGTGGCTCTCGTTCCCTCCTGCGTCGCGGTGCGGAAGGCGGCGTTGTACACGCGCATGTCGTCCCGTTCGGGTGCCGCGGCGAAGCCGGTGCCCTGCGCGTCGGCCACACCCGCCGCCAGCCGCACGGTGAAGACGCCGTTCACGCGCAGCGCCGAGCGCGGCACCTCCGCGATGAACGACTTCGTCTGCTCGTCGACGTGCACCCGTCCGCCGCGCGCGGTGAGGTCGCGACGGCTGCCGGCCGCATCCTCGAGCCAGACGCCGTCGGCGGAGACGATGAGGAAGGCGTCGCTGCCCGGCGACGTGACACCCGCCGCACCCGGCCACACGGACGTTCCGGTGCCCGGGTCCGCGTCGGTGTCGAGCGCCCAGACAGCGAGCGGAAGCCCGGGGTCGGCGAGCGTCGTCCAGTCCACACGCCAGTAAGAGCGGTCGCCGCGGACGCCGATACCGGCGCGGAACACGTCCGCACCGTTGGCGTGCGCGGCGTCGTCCGCGTACGTGAGCGAGCCGTCCCCGACGTCGTCGAACAGCCAGTCCGTCCACAGGAGTGCGCCGTCGTCGTACCGGCTCGTGCCCGACGTTCGCGAGAAGTCGTCCGAGAAGGGCCAGCCCTCCGGTGCCGCGAGGGCGGGCTCCTCGAAGAAGGCGGCGGGCGGCGCGGCCGCCGGGAGCTCCGGCGGAGCGACGCCCTCGCCACCTGGGCTCGCCGGGGCGGCCGCGCTCGCCGGGGCGGCC
>NZ_JADIJE010000015.1 GCF_015278315.1 Microbacterium ureisolvens
CCGGCGCGGCGGCCGGAGCCGGGGCAGCGGCGGGAGCGGCCGCCGGAGCGGCGCCGGTCGGAGCCGTCGCCGTCGGCGCGGACTCTACCGCGGGTGCCGTGCCGTCGGCCGGATGGTAGGCCTCGAGAACGGGCCACCATGCCTTGTCGACGGAGTTCCGGTCGATCTTGAACTGTTCGTACAGCTCCTCGACGAGCCACTCGTTGGCTCCGAACTCTCCCTCGTTCGAAACCCCGACGCCCGTCACCTGGCTCGACACGCTGAATCGCCTGCTTTCATCGGTGAAGTTCTGGGATACGCGCGGGGCTCAAGATGCCTGCACACGCGTCTGTTAAGCCTAGCCCAGTCTGCGTGGGCGGTTCCGGCCTCACGGGGTCGCAAAGCTGAAAGAACCCGCATGATTATCCGCACAGGAACTGTCACTACCCTTGGCGTACATGGAGTTCTACGGCGAAGCACCCGACGTCGACTTGACCTATTCGGACGTCTTCCTGGTTCCGAGGCGGTCCGCGATCACGAGTCGGCTGGACGTCGATCTCGCCCCCGGCGACGGCACGACCGCGACGCTGCCGCTGGTCTCGGCGAACATGAACTCGGTCACCGGGGCGCGCCTCGCCGCCACCCTGGCGCGGCGCGGAGGTCTCGGCGTGCTGCCGCAGGACATGCCGCTGCAGGAGCTCGACGCCGCGATCCGCTGGGTCAAGGCGCAGCCCGTCGCGTGGGACACGCCGCTGGTGCTGCCCCCGGATGCCACCGTCGCCGATGCCGCGCGGCTTCTCCCCGCCACCGACGGCCACGGCATCGTGGTGGCCGACGCGTCGACGGGCCACGTCGACGCCGACGACATCCTCGGCATCGTGCCCGCCAAGCGCCTGGGCACCGCGCTGCCGGACGCGCGCCTGGGAGACCTCGCACGCGGGCGCGCGGCATCCGTCGACGCGGACGACATCGAAAGCGCGCGCCACGCGTTCGACGTGATCGTCGCCGCCGAGGCCGAGACGGTGTGCGTGCTGCACCACGGTCACCTCGTCGGCACCTTGTCGCGCCGCAGCGCCCTGCGCTCGACCCTGTACCGGCCGGCTGTCGACGCCTCGGGCCGCCTCATCGTGGCCGCCGCCGTCGGCATCAACGGCGACGTCGCCGCCAAGGCGCAGGCGCTCGCCGCCGCCGGCGTCGACGTGCTCGTCGTCGACACGGCGCACGGTCACCAGGAGGGCATGCTGCGCGCCCTGCGCGCGGTCGCCGACCTGGATCTCGGCATCCCGATCGCCGCGGGCAACATCGTCAGCGCCGAGGGCGTCCACGATCTCGTCACGGCGGGGGCGACCATCCTCAAGGTCGGCGTCGGGCCGGGAGCGATGTGCACCACGCGCATGATGACCGCCGTCGGGCGTCCGCAGTTCTCCGCGGTGCTCGAGACGGCCGAAGCGGCCCGCGTCATGGGCGCGCACGTGTGGGCCGACGGCGGCGTCCGCTACCCGCGCGACGTCGCGCTGGCGCTCGCGGCGGGCGCGGCATCCGTCATGATCGGCTCGTGGTTCGCCGGCACGATCGAGGCGCCCGGCGAGCTGCAGATCGACGAGGCCGGCCGTGCGTACAAGGAGTCCTGGGGCATGGCCTCGACCAAGGCGGTCCACGAGCGGTTCGGCAGGCTCGACCCCTACGAGCTCGCGCGCAAGGAGCTGTTCGCCGAGGGCATCTCGTCGTCGAAGATCTACCTCGACCCGCTGCGTCCGGGCCTGGAGGACCTGCTCGACATGATCACCTCGGGCGTCCGCTCGTCGTTCACGTACGCCGGCGCCTCGACGGTCGCCGAGTTCCACGACCGCGCGCGCGTGGGCCTGCAGTCCGCCGCCGGGTACGAAGAGGGCAAGGCGCTCCCCGTCAGCTGGTGACGGGCACCCGCCGGCACGACGCCGGGGGGACGGATGCCGTCGGGCTCGGCATCCGTCCAGCTCACGCGTCCTGGCGGCGGCCGTCTCGACGGTCATCGCGGCTCCGGTCGTCGGACTCGTCGCGGTCGTCGTCGTCCTCGTGCTGCTCTCGGATGCGGCGGCCCTCCTCGATGTCCTTCTTCTCCTTCTCCTCGGCCTTGTCGCTCTTGCGGGTGTCGCGCGGCGGCAGCTGGATGTCCTCCTCGGCGGCGATGCCCGCCTGCAGCTGGCGACCGCGTTCGAGCTCGGCATCGAACTCCGCGCCGAACAGCAGCGCGATGTTCGCGATCCACAGCCACAGCAGGAAGATGATGACGCCGGCCAGCGACCCGTACGTGCGGTCGTAGTTCGAGAAGTTGGCGACGTAGATGCCGAAGGCCACGGACGCGATGACCAGCGTGAGGATCGCCAGGAGCGACCCCATGCTGACCCACCGGAACTTCGGCTGCTTCGCGTTCGGCGTCGCGTAGTACAGGATCGCGACCATCAGCACCACGATGAAGGCGAGCACCGGCCACTTGACGATCGACCAGACGGTGGTCGCGACCTCGCCGAGGCCGAGCGCCGATCCGACGGCGTCGGCGACCGGGCCCGAGACCACGAGGATCACCAGGGCGATCACGATGAGCGCCACGCCGATGATCGTGACGAGCAGCTGAGCCGGCTTGAGCTTCCAGAACGGCCGGCCCTCCGGAATCTCGTAGATGCGGTTCATGGCGCGGCTGAAGGCCGCGACGTACCCCGAAGCCGACCAGATGGCCAGCAGCAGACCGAGGACGAGGCCCCAGCCGGCCGCGGGGGAGTCGGCGAGCTGCTCGAGGGGACCGGCAAGCGTCTCCGCGGTCTCGGGGGAGGCGGACTCCACGACTCCCAGGATCGCGTCGGTGGCCTGCCCGTTTCCGGCGATGAGCCCGAAGATCGAGAAGACCGCGACCAGGCCGGGGAAGATCGCCAGCACGGAGTAGTACGTGAGCGCGGCGGCGATGTCGGTGCACTCGTCGGCGGCGAACTCCCGGGCGGTCTTGACGAAGACGTACTTCCAGGAGCGTTTCTCGATCTCGCGCGGGCTGTCGGGCTTGTCAGGGTGCTCGGGGGAGGGAGCGTTGCGGGGGTCCGTCCGCCGATCGGCGCTCGTGTCGGTCATCCCGCGAGCGTGCCGGGCGCCGGGCGGATCCGCGGAGGGGGTTGACAGCGGGGGCGGTGCTCGGATGCCGCCGCTCGCGGTCCCCGTCGCGCAGGCGCGAACGCACGCAGACGCGTGCGGGCGCCTGCCGTAGACTGATCCGCACGATGGACGACCCTCCTAGTTGCAGACGATCGCCCCACCGACCCTCCTCCCGGACGAACGGGGGTGACGTGTGATGGATTACGTCATGTTGGGCGTGGGGCTCCTGCTCACCATCGGGACCGGACTGTTCGTCGCGAGCGAGTTCGCCCTGGTGAACCTCGACCGGGCCGACCTGGAGGCCCGCCAGACCGCCGGCGAGAGCCGCCTGTCGCTGACCATCGGTGCCCTGCGCATCACCTCCACCCACCTCTCCAGCGCACAGCTCGGCATCACGCTGACGACCCTCCTCACCGGTTACACGATGGAGCCGGCGATCTCGAACCTGCTCGCGCCGGTGTTCGACGCGTGGGGCATCCCCGAGGGCGTCTCGCGGCCGCTGGCCGCCGTCATCGGCGTGTCGATCGCCACGATCTTCTCGATGATCATCGGTGAGCTGGTTCCCAAGAACTTCGCGCTCGCCGTGCCGCGGCAGACCGCCAAGCTGGTGATGCCGTTCCAGGTGGCGTTCACCACGGTCTTCCGCCCCGCCATCGTCGTGCTCAACGGCAGCGCGAACGGCGTCCTTCGCGCGGTCGGCGTCGAGCCGAAGGAGGAGCTCTCGGGCGCCCGCACGGCCGAGGAGCTCTCGAGCCTCGTGCGCCGCTCGGCGAGCGCGGGCGTGCTCGAGGAGGACACCGCGTCGCTCCTGGACCGCAGCCTCACCTTCGCGCGCCTCTCCGCCGCCGACGTCATGACGCCCCGGCCCAGCATCCACGCCCTCGCCGCCGACGACTCGGCCGAGGACGTGATCCAGCTCGCCCGGCGCACCGGGCACAGCCGGTTCCCCGTGTACGGGGAGTCGATGGACGACATCACCGGCATCGTGCACCTGAAGGCCGCCGTCGGCGTGCCGCGCGAGCGCCGCGCCGACGTGCCCGCCGCGGCCCTGGCCACCGAGCCGCTGCGCTTCCCCGAGGCGGTGCACCTGGACGTCCTCGTCGCCGAGCTGCGAGCTCGCGGGTACCAGATGGCCGTGGTCGTGGACGAGTACGGCGGCACGGCGGGCGTCGTCACGCTCGAAGACCTCGTCGAGGAGATCGTCGGCGAGGTCCTCGACGAGCACGACCGCCGCCGGGCGGGCATCGTGCGCGTGGACGACACCGTCATCTTCCCCGGCGAGCTGCGACCCGACGAGGTGCGCGACCGCACCGGCATCCGCATCCCCGAGGGTGACGTCTACGACACCGTCGGCGGCTACATCATGAGCGTGCTGGAGCGCATCCCCGCGGTCGGCGACAGCGTCGAGATCGAGGACGGCACCATCGAGGTGCAGCGCATGGAGGGGCGCCGCGTCGACCGCGTGCGCTTCACGCCCACGCCGATGCCCCACGAAGAGGCTACGGAAGGGGGTGAGGGCCGATGAACGACTGGGCAGGAATCGCCTGGCTGGTGGTGCTCCTCATCGCCAACGCCTTCTTCGTCGGCGCCGAGTTCGCCGTCATCTCGGCGCGCCGCTCGCAGATCGAGCCGCTCGCCGAGCGCGGCTCGCGATCCGCCAAGACCGCTCTGTACGCGATGGAGCACGCGACGCTCATGCTGGCGACCAGCCAGCTCGGCATCACGATCTGCTCGCTGCTGATCCTCAACGTCTCGGAGCCGGCGATCCACCACCTGCTGGCGGAGCCCCTCGGCCTCACCGGCTGGTCGGAGGCCGTCGTGGACGGCATCGCGTTCGCCGTCGCCCTCCTGCTGGTGTCGTACCTGCACGTCGTGTTCGGCGAGATGGTGCCCAAGAACCTCGCCTTCTCGGTGCCCGATCGTGCGGTGCTGATGCTCGCCACCCCGCTGGTGTGGGTGTCGAAGGTCTTCCACCCGGTGATCGTCTCGCTCAACTGGACGGCGAACCACATCGTGCGCCTCTTCCGCGTCGAGCCGAAGGACGAGGCCTCCTCGACCTTCACGCTCGAGGAGGTCGCGACGATCGTGAACCAGTCGCGCATCGAGGGCGTGCTCGACGACGCCGCCGGAACGGTGGCGGCCGCGGTCGAGTTCACCGACAAGAAGGCGGCCGACGTCGCGGTGCCGCTGTCGCAGCTCGTGACGCTCCCCGAGACCACGACGCCCGACGAGATCGAGCGCGCCGTCGCCAAGCACGGCTTCTCGCGCTACGTGATCGTCGACGAGGCGCACGTGCCGCTCGGCTACGTCCACCTGAAGGACATCCTGCGGGCGGCGGAGGGGCCGGATGCCGCGGCCGACGTCGCACGGCCGATCGCGACCAAGCGCATCCATCACATGGTGCCGGTGCTCGAGTCGACCGACCTCGAGGACGCCCTGGCGCTGATGCGCCGCGCCGGTCGCCACCTCGCGCAGGTGCGCAACGAGTCCGGCGAGATCACCGCGGTGCTGTTCCTCGAGGACATCATCGAGGAGCTCATCGGCGAGGTGCAGGACGCCACCCGGCGCCGCCTGTTCTGACGCTGCTGCGATCGCTGAACGAGCGAGGCGAGACGAAGCGCCCTGAGTCTGCGAGAAGGCTCGAGCGTTTCGTCTCGCTCGTTCCTCGCTCGCTCAACGACCGGGATCAGGCGAGCGTCTCGTCTCGCTCGTTCCTGGCTCGCTCACCGACGGAGATCAGGCGAGCGTCGGGCCACCGGGCGGGCGCGGAGGTACTGCGCGGGCCAGTAGTCGATGTCGGCGCCGAGCTCGGAGGCCGCGCGGAGGGCGTAGTGCGGGTCGCGGAGCCATTCGCGCCCGGCCATGACGGCGTCGGCGTCCTCGTCGGCGATCACCCGTTCGGCGTGCGCGGCGTCGTCGATCATGCCGACCGCGTTCACCGGGACGCCCGCCTCGCGCCGGATGCGCGAGGCCAGCGGGACCTGGTAGCCCGGGCCCGTGGTCAGCTTCTGGTGCGCGACCAGCCCGCCGCTGGAGATGTCGAAGAAGTCGGCCCCGCGCTCGGCGGCCCAGCGGGCGACCGTGACGGTGTCTTCGGCATCCCATCCGCCGTCGGCCCAGTCGGTGGCCGAGAAGCGCACGATGACCGGCACGCCGGGTGCGGCATCCGTCACCGCGTCCAGCACTCGCAAAAGCAGCCGGGCGCGATTCTCGAGCGAGCCGCCGTACTCGTCCTCGCGGCGGTTGGACAGCGGCGAGAGGAACTGGTGCAGCAGGTAGCCGTGGGCGCCGTGGAGCTCGAGCACCTGGAAGCCCGCCTCGACCGCGCGGCGCGCGGCGGCCGCGAAGGCGGCCACGACGCGGTCGATGCCGTCGCGGTCGAGCGCCACCGGCTCGGCATAGCCGTCGAAGGCGATCGCCGACGGCGCGACCGTGGTCCAGCCGCCCTCGTCCAGCGGGACCGAGCCGCGGCGCTCGGCGAACGGCGGCCAGGTCGACGCCTTTCGGCCGGCGTGGGCGAGCTGCACGCCGGCGACGGCGCCGCGGCGGCGGATCGCCGCGACGATGGGCGCCCAGGCGTCGCGCTGCTCGTCGTTCCAGAGCCCGGCGTCGTCGGGCGAGATGCGCCCCTCGGGCGCCACCGCGGTCGCCTCGGCGACGATGAGACCGGCGCCGCCCGACGCGAACTGCACGAGGTGGGTGTGGTGCCACTCCTGGGGCACGCCGTCCACTGCGCTGTACTGGCACATCGGCGAGACCCACAGGCGGTTGCGCATCGTCACGTCGCGCAGGGTGAGCGGGGTGAACAGGCGACTCATCGGTCCTCCGGGTCGGGTCGGGGCAGCGGTACTGTGACCGCATGGCAAGGACGTGGGGGCGCGCGGACGCGGCGCTGGCCCTGCGGAGGCCGACGGCCTCCGACGACAAGTATTCCCGAGGCGTGCTGGGCATGCGGACGGGGTCGGACGCGTACCCCGGTGCCGCGGTGCTCGGCGTCGAGGCGGCGTGGCGCACGGGCCTCGGCATGGTCCGCTACCTCGGACCCGACCGGGCGAGCGGGATGGTGCTCGCCCGCCGCCCCGAGACGGTGACCGCCGACGGCCGCGTGCAGGCGTGGGTCGTCGGGTCGGGAACGGATGCCGCGGTCCGCACCTCGGCCGACACCGACGCCCTGCGGGCGATCCTGTCCGACACCGACCCCGTCGTCGTGGACGCCGGGGCGCTCGACCTCGCGGCGGAGGCGACCGCCCCGCGCATCCTCACGCCGCATGACCGGGAGCACGCGCGGCTGCGCTCCGCCCTGGGCCTCGGGCACGCGCCCTCCGATCGCGCGGCGGCCGCGCGCGAGACGGCGGAGGCGACCGGTGCGGTGGTCCTGCTCAAGGGATCGGCGACGATCGTCGCGGCGCCCGACGGCTGGACCGCGACCGTCGAGGCGGGTACGCCCTGGCTCGCCACCGCCGGAACCGGCGACGTGCTCGCCGGGGTGATCGGCGCGCTCGTCGCCGGTGCGATGGCGCGGGACGAGCAGGCGGATGCCGCGTCCCTGGCCGCGCTCGCCGCCTCCGGCGCGTGGCTCCACGGGAGGGCCGGGGCGGTCGCCGCCCTCGGTGCGAGCATCGCCGGAGTGCCGAGCATGCCGGCGTTCCCGGACGGGCCGATCACGGCGCTCGACGTCGCCGAGGCGCTGCCGCGCGCGGTCGCCGAGGCGCTGCGGCGCTGACCGGTGCGCCGGGAAGCCCACAGCCCTGCCCGCCGGCGCACAGAATCGGAGGTTCTGATCGACACGCCGGGTGGCGGCATCCGTCAGCCGGCGTGTCGCCGAAGTTCTCCGACGCTGTGCCGCGCTCGCGGGGGGACAGGAGCCTGCCGTCCCTAGGATGGGGAGGTGTCTCGGCGGGCGGTGGTGTGGATCGCGTTCGCGCTCGTCCACGCGGTGGTCATCTGGCTCGGCTTCGCCGACGACCACGCCGCCTCGTGGGACGTCGGCCAGCTTTACCGCTGGTGGGCCTGGCAGACGCTCAACGGAGAGGCGTTCCCGGGCATCACCGAGGACTGGATCTATCCGGCGCTGGCGCACCTGCCGATCCTCCTCGCCGGTGTGTTCTACCCCGTCGTCGACTACACGCTCGTGTGGGGGCTGCTCGTCACGGCGCTGGATGCGGCGGCCTTCGCGCTGCTCGTCGGTGGCGGGCGGTCGCGCGGTCGGCTGATCGCGGCCTGGTTCTGGCTCGCGGCGATCCTCGCCCTCGGCGGGGTCGGCATGTTCCGGCTCGACGGCGTGACAGTTCCCCTCGCGGTGGCCGGCTCGCTGTGGCTCGTCGGGCGTCCGTGGCTCGGATCGGCGATCCTCGCGGTGGCCACCTGGATCAAGGTCTGGCCGGCAGCCGTGCTCATGGCCGCGGTCATCGCGGTGCGACGGCGCCTCGCGATCGTGGGCGGCGCCGCCGCGGTGACGGCGGTGGTGGTCGCCGTCGTGCTCATCGCCGGCGGCGGTGCCCACCTCTTCAGCTTCGTGGGGGATCAGACCTCGCGCGGACTCCAGATCGAAGCCCCCGTGAGCACTGTCCACATGCTGATCGCACTGACCGGGCATTCTCACACCGCGGTCGTTCACGACCAGGAGCTCAACACGTTCCAGGTGGAGGGCCCGGCCGTCGATGTCGTGATCGCTGCGATGACCCCGGTGCTCGCGTTCGGCATGCTCGCCCTCGCCGCCATCGGTGCCGTCAAGGCCTGGCGGGGCGCGACGTTCGCCGCACTGTTCGCTCCTCTGGCCACAGCGCTCGTGCTCGGGTTCGTCGTGCTCAACAAGGTCGGTTCGCCCCAGTACATGACGTGGCTCATCGCGCCGCTCGTGATCGGACTGGTGCTGGACTCCCGGCGGTGGTGGCGGCCCGCCGCGCTCGTCGTGGTGATCCTCGCCCTCACGCAGGGCATCTTCCCGTTCTGGTACGACGCGATCCTCGTGCTGCGCCCCGGGGAGGTCTGGATGCTCGCCCTGCGGAACGTGCTGCTCGTGGCCCTCTTCGTGTGGGTCGTCGTGCGGCTCGTGCGGGTACGCGTGCGCGGAGCGGTGCGGCTGCCCGTGTCAGAGTAGAGGTCGGCCCCTCGCCGCTTCGCACCCGTCTCCCCGAACCGGAGGTTCGCATGCTCGTCGCCTTCTCCGTCGCCCCCAGCGGCACCGGCCGTGCTGACGGCTCCGTGCACGACGCGGTCGCCGCGGCGGTCCGCGTCGTCCGTGACAGCGGACTGCCCCACCGCACCACCTCGATGTTCACCGAGATCGAGGGGGAGTGGGACGAGGTGTTCGATGTCGTCAAGCGGGCCACGGAGGCGGTCGCGCCGTTCGGACCGCGCGTGTCGCTCGTGCTGAAGGCCGACATCCGGCCCGGCTGGTCGGGTGAGCTCGACGGCAAGATCGAGCGGCTGGAGGCGGCGATCGACCGCCACGCCGACGACGCCGAGCTCGCCTGACGACATCTTCCGACACACTCCGGCGTACCGCTCCGAATCGATTCGACACGGTGTCGTTGCCGCGGCTGCCGACGTCGACCTCAAGCGCACGCTCGCAGGACAACCAGTCGATCGCCGCCGCGCTCAACCACTCCGCCCTCAACATCGGCAACAGCCTGGGCGCACTCCTCGGCGGCGTCGTGATCGCGGCGGGCTGGGGCTTCCGCGCCCCCGCGTGGGTGGGCGTCACGCTCGCCGCGGCAGGTCTGGTGCTCGCCGCCGCCAGCCTCGCGACCGAGCGGCGTCGCGCTCCGGTTCACGTGTAGCCGCGGCATCCGTCCCCTCCTCGCGGGCTGGAGCGCGGCGCGGCCCGCGCACGCGCCGCGGATAGAGTGAACGCGTGTCAACGTCGAGACCCGCCGATCGCGCTCTGCGCGCCGTGGCGGACTCCGTGGCCGAATCGCGGACGCGGCGGCCCGAGGATGCGCGCGACCCGGCGATCCCCGTCGCGGCGACGGCCGTGCTCCTGCGGGACTCTGCCGGCTCGCTCGAGGTCCTGATGATCGAGCGACCCGACCGCGGGTCGTTCGCCGGCGCGTGGGTCTTCCCCGGCGGCAAACTCGAAGCCGGCGACCGTGACGCCCCCGACGAGCCCGAGGCCGAGACGGCTCGGCGCGCGGCGCTGCGCGAGACGCAGGAGGAGACCGGGCTCGCCCTCGAGGCCGACGACCTCGTCACCCTGTCGTGCTGGGATCCGCCGCCGGGCATCGCGCTGCGCATCCGGACGTGGTTCTTCCTCGCGCGCGTAGCGCGCGGCACGCTGGCCCTCTCGCCGGACGAGGCGGTGGCCGCGGAGTGGATGCGGCCCGCCGAGGCGCTCGCACGGCACGGCCGCGGCGAGCTGACGCTCTACCCGCCGACCTGGGTCACGCTCCATGGCCTGACGGTGCATGCCGACGCGGGTTCCGCCGTCGACGCTGCACGCCTGGTAGGCGTGCAGCGGTTCGAGACGGTCGCCCGCCGCGGTGGCGAAGGACCGCTGCTGCTGTGGGAGGGCGACGACGAGTACGATCCGGATGCCGCAGCCGCGGCATCCGGATCGCGTCATCGCCTCGAGATCGGCGCCCTGCCGTGGCGCTACCAGCGCAGCGGCTGAGCGGCCGTCACGGCTCGATGACCTTCGCGACGCGCACGAGGTCCGCGAACGTGAAGTCGCCCGGCGTCTCGCTCGGCAGCGACGGTGCGAAGGTGACGTTGAGCATCGACAGGGCGTCGCGGCGCAGCATGCGCACGAACGTGTCGGCGACGATCTTCGCGCCGAGCGGTCCGAGGTGCTCCCCGTCGCTGGCGACCATCGCCTCACGCAGCACGTAGTACCACAGCGGCGTCTTCTCGAGCAGCAGACCGTTCTGCTGCTGCAGCACGGCGATCTCGTTCGCCGGCAGCCCGTCCGTCAGCTGTGCGCTCGTGAGCACCGGCACGCCGAGCGCCGCGGCGGTGGCCTGGCCGCTCGGGAGCCCCAGCACGAGCCCGCGCTGCAGGTTGCGCGCGGCGAGCACGCTCATGAGCTGCGTCGTCGTGCCCTTGCCGTCGAGGTCCTCGAGGGCGCTGGCGAGCACGCTGTCGATCTTGCGGGCGTTGTTGAAGATCGGCACCGGGATGCCGGTCTCGAAGAACGCGTTGAAGTCGACGACCCAGTTCGAGCGCACCGGCAGGTGCGGCTCGTGGATGAACGCGAAGACGTCCGTCATGGGCTTGGTGCGCAGCTCGAAGTTGAGCCAGTAGTCGTCGCGGATCATGCTGTGGCCGAAGCGGTACGCCGCCACGGAGAACTCCACCGGCATCTCGAATCCGCCGCCGACCGGCGCCACGACGTTCGCCACCGCGTCGTCGACGGCCGCCTGCCCGCAGATTCGCGGCAGGAAGTCGTGCAGCACGGCCCACTGGTAGTGCAGCGTCGCCTGTCGCTTGGCCTCCACGAACACGTCGCCGCCGAACCCGTCGGCGACGAGCGTGTCGACGATCGCGTTGTGGAACTTCAACATCGCGAAATGCAGCTGCGACACGATGAGGTTCTCGTTGTTGCGCGGGTCGCCGATGATCGCCGTGAGCGCTGTCGTGCGCGGCACGTCGCGGTCGTTGTGCGAGATCATGCCTGCGGCGGCCGCGGGGCCGCCCGGTCCGCCCACGCCGCTCTGCAGGTTGGTGCCCAGCAGCATGCGGAACGCCGAGGCGGGTTCGCCCGGCGCCGGCGCGGCGTAGAGGTACGCGTCCACCGCAGGACCCCTGCCGTAGACGCTGTCGAGGTCGAGCATCGGCGAGCGCATGTTGTTGATGACGCGCGCGTCGACGATCTCCGGCGCATCCAGCGCCGACGACACGTCGAGGGTGATGTCGTGGTCCACGAACTGGCCGACGTAGGTGAACCCCGAAGGCGTGGCCGAGTCGGCCGCGGTTTCGCGGCCGCTGTCGCCCATGAGATGCCCGAGCTGCCCGAGCAGCTCGCGCGTGGCGTCGTCGAGGGGCAGGCGGCTCTGCGCGCGCACCTCTTCGGACGTCATGTACCCGAACTTGTCGGCCGCGGCCGAGAACACCTCGTGCTGCGGGAAGTATCCCAGCGAGAACTTCGCGCCGTGGAACCTTCCGATCTCGGGGCGCACGAGTTCGAGAGAGGCGCGGATGTCGACGGGAAGACGCGGTTCCGCGCCGCCCGGCCCGCGCTCGCGCGTGCCGTTGAGGCCCAGCTGCTCTCGCAGGAAGGGCTGCGCGGCGAACGCGTCTTCGGGCGTTTCGGCACCCGCTCTGGTTTCAGTGCTCATTGTTCCCTCCTTGGGACGGTTGGCGCCCTGAAGGAGGGCCGCCCCGCGGACGGTGATACCGAGCAGGTCAGGACTCGAGGAGACGCCGCACGTGCGCCCCGACGGCGGTCGTCTCGATGAGGAAGCCGTCGTGGCCGAAGTCGCTCGAGAGGACGACGGCGCGATCGCCGTCGAGGGTGTTGCGGATGCCGCGTGCGATGCGGTGCTGCCCGTCGATCGGGAAGAGCCGGTCGCTGTCGATGCCGAGCACGAGCGTCGTCGCCGTGACCCGGGCGAGAGCGTCCTCGATGCCGCCCCGGTCGCGGCCGACGTCGTGCGAGTTCATCGCCTCGACGAGCGTGATGTACGAGTTGGCGTCGAAACGGCGCGTGAACTTGTTGCCGTGGAAGTCGAGGTACGACTCGACTGCGAAGCGGCCGCCGTGGCCCAGCGGGCTCACGCCGGACTGCCAGGTGCGCTGGAACCGCTGGTTCAATTCGGTGGGGGAGCGGTAGTTCAGCAGCGCCATACGGCGGGCGAGGGCCAGTCCGCGCGTCGGACCGTCGCCGTCGCCGGCGTCGTAGTACTCGCCGCCCTGGAATCGCGGGTCGATGCGGATGGCCTCGAGCTGCACGGAGTTGAGGGCGACCTGATCGGCGGTGTTCACCGGCGGAGACGACAGGATGCCGACCCGCTCGACGCGGTCGGGGAGCGAGACCCCCCATTCCAGCGCGTGCATGCCGCCCATCGAGCCGCCCACGACGGCCGCCCACACGTCGATGCCGAGCGCGTCGGCCAGACGCACCTGCGCGTTCACCTGGTCGCGGATCGTCAGGTACGGGAAGCGCGAGGCCCACTCGTAGCCGTCGGGCCCGATGGACGCGGGACCGGTCGAGCCCTGGCATCCCCCGAGCATGTTCGGCGCCACGACGAACCAGCGGTCGGTGTCGATCGGGGCACCCGGGCCGACGATGTCGTCCCACCAGCCCGACGTCGGGTGCCCCGCGCCGGCAGGCCCGCGCACGTGGCTGTCGCCGGTGAGGGCGTGGAGCACGAGCACGGCGTTGTCGCGCGTGGCATTGAGCTCGCCCCACGTCTCGTACGCGAGGCGGTACGCGGGCAGCTCGCGGCCACCCTCGGTGCGGAACGCGCCGAAGGCGGCGAAGTGCCGGTCGCCGACCGGATCGCCGTCGCGCCACGCGCCGGTGGCGGGCGGGCGCCCCAGCAGCAGGCGCGCGTCGGCCTCCGTCACGGGCGCGCTGGGCACCGTGTCTTCGGAGGTCTGCCAGTCCATCGGTCCATTCTCGCCTGAGCATGCGGGCTCGTGCTGTCTGTTACACCTTGCGGCGTTCCGAGGGCGGCGGCCGTCCACCGGCGCATGGCAGAATGCGCGCATGTCCAGCGCCGAGCCGTTCATGCCCGCCCACGAGCCTCCCGCCCACCTGCCGCCGCAGGAGCACGACATCGATCACGACACCGACGTCCTGTTCGACTCCGAGAGCCCCGGTGCGCCCGAGACCGATCCGGAGCCCTGGCACACAGGCGACGCCCCCGCCACCCTGCCCCGGCCGGTGCCGGGCGAGCACCTCACGGCCGAGCAGCTCTCGGCCGATCTCGGCACGGACGAGGCGGAATGACGGATGCCCCGTCCCGACGCGTTGCGCCGGGACGGGGCATCCGTCATTCAACCGAGGAGGCGTCAGGCGCGAGCGGCCTCCGACACGCGCCGTGCCGCGGCGAGCGCCTGCTCGAGGTCGGCCTTCAGGTCGTCGATGTTCTCGAGGCCCACCGAGAGGCGCACGAGGCCCGGCGTGACGCCGGTCGTGAGCTGCTGCTCGGGGGTGAGCTGCGAGTGCGTGGTCGACGCGGGGTGGATGACGAGCGAGCGCACGTCGCCGATGTTGGCGAGGTGGCTGAAGAGCGTCAGCGAGTTGACGAACGCGCGGCCCGCCTCGACGCCGCCCTTGAGCTCGAACGACAGCACCGCGCCGACGCCCTTGGGGGCGTAGGTGTTCGCGGCGGCGTACCAGGGCGAGGTGGGCAGGCCCGAGTAGTTCACCGAGGCGACGTCGGAGTGGTTCTCGAGCCACTCTGCGATCTCCTGCGCATTCTGCACGTGGCGCTCGAGGCGCAGCGACAGGGTCTCGATGCCCTGGATGAGCAGCCACGCGCTGTTGGGCGAGATGGCCGAGCCGAGGTCGCGGAGCAGCTGCACGCGCGCCTTGATGATGTACGCGAGGCCGTCGCCCACCGCGGCCGTGTAGGACGCGCCGTGGTACGAGGGGTCGGGAACGGTGAGGCCCGGGAACTTGTCCACGTTCTTCGACCACTCGAACGTGCCGCCGTCGACGATCACGCCGCCGATGGTGGTGCCGTGGCCGCCGAGGAACTTGGTGGCGGAGTGGACCACGATGTCGGCGCCGTGCTCGAACGGCTTGATGAGGTACGGGGTCGCGATCGTGTTGTCGACGATGAGCGGCACGCCGTTCTCGTGGGCGACGTCGGCGACGCCGCGGATGTCGAGCACGTTGATCTTGGGGTTGCCGATGGTCTCGGCGAAGAACAGCTTGGTGTTCGGGCGGACGGCGCGGCGCCACTCCTCGAGGTCGTCCTGGTTCTCGACGAACGTGACCTCGATGCCGAGCTTTGCCAGCGTGTACTTGAAGAGGTTGTAGGTGCCGCCGTAGATCGAGCTGGACGACACGATGTGGTCGCCGGCCTCCGCGATGTTGAGAACCGCGAAGGTGGCCGCGGCCTGGCCGCTCGCCAGCAGCAGCGCGCCGGTGCCGCCCTCGAGGGCGGTGAGGCGCTCCTCGACGACCGCCTGCGTCGGGTTCTGGATCCGCGTGTAGATGTTGCCGAACTCCGCCAGGGCGAATAGGTTCGCCGCGTGGTCGGCGTTGTCGAAGACGTACGACGTGGTCTGGTAGATCGGCGTCGCGCGAGCCTTCGTCACCGGGTCGGGCTGAGCTCCCGAGTGGATCTGCTTGGTCTCGAAACGCCAGTTCTCGGGTGCGGACATGGCTTGCTCCTGCGGAATCGGATGCCGGGAGCGTGCCCCCCAGCCGCGTTCGAGAGTACGGAAACCGGCCACTTGTCAACAACGTGGGGGAAATGTGACGTAACGCGGTCGCGCTCCCCGAATGGGACGTCGGCGAGCGGATGGGTAGCGTTGACGCCATGGCGAACAGACGAGCGGTGGTGACCGGGGCGAGCTCGGGGATCGGTGAGGCTGCGGTGCGCGCCCTCCGTGCGAGCGGCTGGGACGTGGTGGGGGTCGCGCGGCGCGCCGACCGCCTCGCCGCGCTGGAGGCCGACACCGGCGCCGTCGCCTTCGCCGCCGACCTCACCGCCGATGCCGACGTCGAGGCCCTCGCGGCCTTCCTGGCCGACACCGGCCCGGTGCACGCGCTCGTGCACGTCGCCGGCGGTGCACGCGGCACGGACCGCGTCGAGGACGGCCGGGTCGAAGACTGGCAGTGGATGTTCGACGCCAACGTGCTGTCGGCCCAGCGGCTCGTCGCCGCGCTGCTGCCGCAGCTGCGCCGGGCGGCGGCATCCGACGGCCACGCCGACACCCTCTTCGTGACCTCGACGGCGGCGACGACCGCGTACGCCGGCGGCGCCGGGTACAACGCGGCGAAGGCCGGCGAGGCGATGCTGGCGCACGCGCTCCGCCTCGAGCTGAACGGCGAGCCGATCCGCGTGGTCGAGATCGCTCCGGGCATGGTCTATACGCCCGAATTCACCCTCAATCGCCTGGGCGGCGACAGCGTGGCGGCGGAGCGCGTGTACGAGGGCGTCCAGAACCCGCTCACGGCCGACGACGTCGCCGACGTCATCGCGTACGCGCTGAACGCCCCCGGGCACGTCAACCTCGACCTCGTCACGATGCGCCCGGTCGCGCAGTCCGCGCAGCACCTGCTCGCCCGCGGCCCGCTGCGCACGCGGGGCTCGGGGGAGCTGTGATCCCCGAAGCCGGAACCGTCATCACCTATCCGGCGGGCGACACCGCATCGCGCGGCACGGTCGTCCACGTGGCCGACGCCGGGGCCGGACGCACCGCCGTCGTGCTCGATCGGACCGCCTTCCACCCCGTCGACACCGCCTGGCCCGACCAGCCCGCCGACCGCGGTGCGCTGCGGATCGGCGGAACGGCGATCGAGGTGGTCGACGCGGTCGTCGGCGCCACCCAGGGCGACGAGCTCGTGCTCGGCGCCGACGTGCCGGTGCGCACCGGCACCGAGGGGTGGACGTTCGTCGTCGCCCACATCGTCGAGGGCGACGCCCCCGTCGCCGAGGGCGACACCGTCGAGGTGACGGTCGACCCCGACCACCGGGCGGCTCTGTCGGCCGGGCACACCGCCTGCCACCTCGCCTCCCTCGCGCTGGACGCCGCGCTGGCCGGCGCCTGGCGCAAGGACGCCCCCACCGACGCCCTGGGTGCGCCCGCCTTCGACGCCCTCGCGATCCAGCAGTCGCGGATCGTGCCCGACGGCTCCCGCGACGCGTACCGCATCGGCAAGTCGCTGCGCCGCAAGGGCTTCGATCCGTCCGTGCTCGACGACCTCGTCGGGCTCGCCGCGCGCGTCGACGCGCAGCTGGCCGCCTGGATCGCAGGCGGCGGCACCGTGCGCATCGACCCCGACGGCGACACCCTCGCCGACCGGCGGACCTGGGTGTGCGAGCTCCCGGGGGCCGACGCGCGCATCCCGTGCGGGGGCACGCACGTCGCCTCGCTCGGCGACCTCTCGGCCGCCACCGTGTCGTTCACCAGGACCGAGGTCGAGGGCGGCCTCGAGCTGGTCATGACCACGACCGTGGAGCGCGCCTGAGATGGCGATGACCCTGCCCGAGCTCGCCGACGCGGGTCTGCTCGATCCCGAGTGGTCCGCCGCGCTGGCCCCGGTCGCCCCCGACATCGCGGCGCTCGGCGAGCGCCTGCGCGCAGAGGTGGCCGCCGGGCGCCACTACCTCCCGGCGGGCGACCGCGTGCTGCGGGCCTTTCAGCGCCCGCTGCCCGACGTCAAGGTGCTGATCGTCGGCCAGGATCCGTATCCGACCCCGGGCCACCCCATCGGCCTGTCGTTCGCCGTCGACGTCCACGTGCGACCGCTGCCGCGGAGTCTCGCCAACATCTACCAGGAGCTCGAGGCCGACCTCGGCATCCCGCGAGCGGGCCACGGCGACCTGTCGGCGTGGAGCGATCAGGGCGTCATGCTCCTCAACCGCGTGCTGACCGTGGCGCCCGGGGCACCGGCATCCCATCGCGGCTGGGGCTGGGAGAAGGTCACCGAGCACGCCATCCGCACCCTCGTCGCCCGGGACCGGCCCCTCGTGGCGATCCTGTGGGGGAGGGATGCCGCGAACCTGCGGCCGATGCTGGGCTCGACGCCGATCATCGAGTCGGCCCATCCCTCGCCGCTGTCGGCGAGCCGCGGCTTCTTCGGCTCGCGTCCGTTCTCGCGGGCGAACGACCTGCTCGCCCGTCAGGGCGCCGAACCCGTCGACTGGCGGCTGCCCGAGGCGGTCGTCCCTCTGACCCCCTGACTCCGGGAGGATCCATGCTCGAAGAGGAATACGAGAAGGACCGCCGTCGGCTGCCGCGGCACCTGCAGCGCCAGCCCGAGCGCGAGCGGCCCTTCGCCTTCGCCATCCGGCCGGTCGAGGATCGCGACATCCCCGACATCCGCGAGATCTACAACTACTACGTCACCAACTCGGTCGTGACCTTCGACGAGGACACGTGGTCGGTCGGGCAGTGGCGCAAGAAGCGCGACCACCTGGCCAAGCTGGGGCTTCCGTTCCTGGTCGCGGAGTCGCCGAGCGGACAGATCCTCGGCTACGCGCTGGTGCAGCCGATGTCGAGCAAGTCCGCCTACCGGTTCTCCGTGGAGAACTCGATCTACCTGGGGCAGGCGGCGACCGGCAAGGGCCTCGGGCGGGCCTTGCTGGAGGCACTCATCGACGCCTGCGAGGCGGCCGGCATCCGCGAGATGGTCGCCGTCATCAGCGACAAGGGCGCTGAGGGCTCGATCGCGCTGCACGAGAAGCTCGGCTTCGTCGAGGTCGGACGCATGGGGCGGGTCGGCTTCAAGTTCGACCGCTGGCTCGGCACGATCTACATGCAGAAGAGCCTCAAGCCGTCGAAGAAGAAGGGACTGCTCGGCCGCGCGGCCGGCGGGTAGCCCACAGGCGAGAAGGCGCTTGCCGTAGCGGAACGTGACCCGCGCCGCTATCGTGTGGCCCGTGCGCCCCCGCCGATCCCTCGCCCGGACCGCCGCGGCCGTTTCGACGGCAGCGCTGCTGGTCGCGTGCGGACTCGTCGTCGGCGCCGCTCCCGCGAACGCCGCGGTGCCCGCCGACAACCCCTCGATCCCCCGCCAATGCGGGCTCGGGGTGACCCTCGTTCTGGATGCCTCGGGCTCGGTGCAGTCCTCCAACGCGGTCGGGTCCGTCCGGACCGCCGCGGACGCGTTCCTGGATGCGTTCACCGACACCGGATCGACGGCGCGCGTGCTGCAGTTCGCGACCTTCTCGGAGCAGCTCGCCCCACGGACGATCGTGGACGGCGCGAGCCTGGGAGGAGGCGGCGTGCTGGCGGACGCCGTCGCCGGCTACTACAACCCGATCCCGCCGCGGCCGTCGGGCTCGACCATCCACCGCTTCAACGGGGGAAGCATCTCCAACCCCGCGAGCTACACCACGTCCAACTCCAGCAACCAGTACACCAACTGGCAGCAGGTGCTCGATGACACCTCCGCCGATGCGGGCGACTACGTCATCTTCATCACCGACGGCGATCCGACGGCGTACGACTTCGGTGAGGCCGGCGACCCGTTCCCCGCACCCGACGTCGCCGTCGGCACCGACCGGACCGCGGCGTCTGCGGCCGAGACGCTCGACCGCGCCGTCACCAGCGCCAACGTCGTCAAGGCGAGCGGGGCGAGAGTGCTGGCGCTGGGCGTGGGCGAAGCACTCCAGAACTCCGCAAGCGTGCAGAGGCTGACGCAGGTCTCCGGGCCGGAGGTCGTCGACGACATGGCGGACTTCGACGTCGAGACGACGGATGTCGCCCTGGTGCGCGACTTCGACCAGCTCGCCGACGCCGTACGAACCCTCGTGCTCGACCTCTGCTCGCCCTCATTGACGATCCGCAAGCTCGCACAGTCCGCCGACGATGCAGCCTACGTCCCTGCCGAGGGATGGGACATGACCGTCACGCCCACGGTGGCCGGCGGTTCGTTCGACTGGGTGCTGCCCAGCGGCGCCGCCGGTCCCTCGTCGACGGTGTCGACCAACGCCGATGGATTCGCCCAGTTCCAATGGGAGCCGGATCCGGGTGATGCGCTCAGCGATGCCGACGTGGTCGAGACGATGGAGCCCGATTTCCTGCCCGGCCGCCCAGGGCCCGACAACGACTACCGGTGCGAGTTCCGCGATGCCGAGGGCAACCTGAGGATCGTCGAAGGCGAGCTCGAGGAGGACGACGCGACGGCGAGCTTCTCCCTGACGGGCATCGCGGCGGAGATCGGCACGTGCTCGGTGTTCAACTCGTTCGACTACCAGTCCGCGATCGCTCTCGAGAAGGTGAACTCGCCGACGGTGGTGCGCGGCGATCTCGATGGCGGAGCCCTCGTGACGTCCACCTATACGGCGACGAACCCTGGGAACGCCCCGCTCGCGCAGGTAGAGCTGACCGACGATCAGTGCGACGACGTGACGGCCGTGACGGCGCCGGGCGGCGATCTCAACGTCGGGGACGCCGACCAGGACACGCTCCTCGACCCGGGTGAGGAGTGGCTGTTCACGTGCGGCCGGAATCTGAACGCCTCCGCCGGAGCGCCCGGCCCGCAGACCATCGAGAACGTGGCAACCGTGTCGGGCGTCGATCCCACGGGCGCCTATCGATTCGCGACCGCCACCGCCGAGGTCGACCTCTACGTGCCGCTGATCACTCTCGACAAGCTCGCGAACGGCGCTGACGAGGTGACGGTCGTCCCCGGCACGACCGTCACCTACACGTACCGCGCCGAGAACGTCGGAGAGACGAGCCTGTCCGGCATCGTCATCGCCGACGACACGCCGCCCTGCGAGACTCCGGTGCGAGGGGCCGACGATCCCGGAGACGGAGACGACGTCATGGCGGTCGGCGAGGTGTGGACGTGGTCGTGCGACTCCGCAGTCTCGGAATCCGTCATCAACGTCGCCACCGTCGCGGGGACACCGCTCAATCCGGATTCCGGCGTCGCGTTCCCCGAACCCAACCCGCCCGTGTCGGCCACGGACGAAGCGTCGGTGGAGGTCACGACGCCGGAGCTCCTGCTCGTCAAGACCGTCGACCAGAATCTCGTCTTCCCAGGCACGACGGTCGACTACACCTACGAGGCGACCAACACCAGCGTCGATCCGGCGGTGGATCTGCGCAACGACACCGGAGTGGGGGCATGGGTGACCGACGACACCTGCCCCGGTGTCGCGCAGACCCTCGCGGGCGGCTTCAACGTGGGCGACGTGAACACCGACGGCCTCATGAACCCTGGCGAGACGTGGCAGTTCACATGTTCGATGCCGATCTCCGACACCACCGTCAACACCGCGGAGATCATCGCCCAGCCGCTGATCGCGGGGGAGGAGGCGGGGGCGGAACTGGTGCGGACAGACCAGGCGCTCGTGGAGGTGATCACCCCCGCCATCGATCTGCGCAAGCTCGCCGTGCGCGGCGTCGTCCTGGACCCCGATGCGACGCCCGTCGCCGGCCCCGACGTGCCGGATGTCCGCCCGGCCGAGTACGTGTACGCCGTCCGCAACACCGGCCAGGCTCCGCTGCGGGATGTGGTCCTCGGCGACGACAAGTGCGCGCCGGTGACGCTCCTCGGGGGAGACGAAGGCGACGACGGCATCCTCGCGGTCGGAGAGACCTGGGCCTACGAGTGCGCGACGGTGCTCGAGCGGCAGCAGGGAACGCCGCCGCCGCTCGGCGCCGAGTCGTCCCTGGTGAACAACACCGCGACGGTCACGGCGACCCCCTACCTGCCCACCGCCCCGGGGGTCGAGGGGGAACAGGTTCAGGACAGCGATCTCGCGCAGGTGCTGGTGACCGAGCCCTCCCTCGTCCTCACGAAGACTCCTTCCGCGCCGGTGGTGCGGCCTGGGGACACCGTGACCTACACGTTCGCGGTGACGAACACCGGTGACGTCGGGCTCGATCCGATCGCGATCAACGACGACAAGTGCGTCGACATCGAGTTCGTGGGCGGCGACCTTCGCCAGAACGGTCTGATCGACGGCGCGAACGGCGTGGACGGTGTCATCCTCACTCAGCCGGAGACGTGGACCTTCACGTGTTCGAGGGTCATCGAGATGCCGCCGGACGGGGCGGACGCCGATGAGAACGTCGCCACGGTGACCGCGTTCGGCACCCTCGGCAACGTCTACGGGGCGGACGCGTCGGCGACGGTCACCGTGATCGATCCCGCGATCCGACTGGAGAAGGCGGTGAGCGAGGTGCTCGTCCCCGCGGGGACCACCGTCGACTACAGCTTCGATGTCACCAACGTGGGTCGCAGCCCGGTCGCAGCCGACGACGTGCTCGCGCAGATCAGCCTGAGCGACGTGAGCCTGCCCGCCAATCCCGCGTGCGCGAACCCGGTCTTCGTCGGCGGGGACGACGACGGCGACGGACTGCTCGCCCGCGAACCTGCCGAGGTCTGGCATCACGAGTGCTCGGGGGTGATCACGGAGCAGACCGTGGACCTCGCGGGGGTCGCCGGTGTCGGTGGCACGACATTCGGACTGGAGATCCCGGTGTACGACTTCGACGCCGAGGTCGTGCAGCCGTTCCATCCGGCCCTGACGATCGAGAAGAGCGCGACTCCGACCCTGGTGGTGGCCCCCGGCGGGAACGTGACGTATGGCTACGCCGTCCGCAACACCGGCGACGTGCCGCTCGCGAACGTCGCCGAGACGATCCAGGATGACCGCTGCGCGCCGCTGACCTATCTCTCCGGAGACCTCGACGAAGACGGTCTGCTCGACACCCCCACGAGCATCTTCGAGGACGCCGCCGACGAGACGTGGCTCTTCTCGTGCACGGCCTTCATCGCCGAGGACACCGTGAACACCGTGATCGTCACCGGGTCCCCGGTGGACGCCGGCGGCGTGCCGCTGTGCGGTGCGGCGGACGCGCAAGCTCTCGCCCGGGTACTCGAGCCCTGCGATGTCTCGGCCACGGACACCGCGACGGTGACGGTGGCCGCGCCGCTGCCGCCGACGGGCGCGAGCGCGCCGTGGACCGCGCTGTGGGTCGCGGTGGCGACCATGCTCGGCGGGTTCGTGCTGTGGATGTGGGGCAGGGGGCGGCGGGCGGCGCGTCGCTGAGGTCAGCGCCCGGCGCATCCCTGGCCGTTCAGCGTCCCGCGCGCTCTGATCCGGGGCTCTGCCGGCTCCAGTCGCGTACGGCGTCGACGAGCTCGCGCCACGCGCCGACGACGTCTTGATCGGGCAGTTCGGCCTCCCGGGCGTCGGCTCCCGACCATGTCGCCCGGATCCACCACACGAAGCCGTCGGCGATCGGCTCGGCGGGAGGCGGTTCGTCCCAGGGGCAGCGGTCGATGAGCGAGATCCACTCGGATGCCTCCGCCGCCGGTGGCTGCGCCGACCACCGGCGCGTGATGCCGGCGATCCCGCCGGTGCGCGCGACGTCGACCTCCACCGCCGGCGGTCGGGCGGCCGCCTCAGTGCTCGCTTCGGGTTTGTGAGTCATCCGGGATCACGCCGACGCCCGTCCACCCGGCGCGGACGGCGTCGACCTCCTCCGAGTTCTCACCGTACTCCGACACCGCGGCCGAGAGGGTGGCGCGGGCGAACATGGAGAAGTCTGCCGTCGACGACAGCGTGCCCCCGGTGAGCGTGCGGTACCAGATGAGCCCGGCGCGCTCCCAGGCGCGGCCGCCCAAAGCGGACGCCGTGAGGTAGAACGCGTGGTTGGGGATGCCGGAGTTGATGTGCACGCCGCCGTTGTCGTCGCGGGTGTGGACGAAGTCGCGCATGTGCGCGGGCTGCGGGTCCTTGCCCAGCACATCGTCGTCATACGCCGTGCCGGGCTCGGCGAGCGACCGCAGAGCGCGCCCTTGCACGGCGTCGGTGAAGATGCCCTCGCCGATCAGCCAGGTCGCGGCGTCGGCGGTCTGACCCTCGTGGTGCTGTTCGGCGAGCGCGCCGAAGACGTCGGCGACGGACTCGTTGAGCGCTCCGGACTGCCCGCGGTAGAGCAGGCCGCCCTCGTCTTCGATCACGCCGTGGGCGAGCTCGTGCGCGATGACGCTGAGCGAGCCGGTGAAGCCGACGAAGACCTCGCCGTCGCCGTCGCCGAAGACCATGCGCTCGCCGTTCCAGAAGGCGTTGTCGTAGTCGCGGCCGTAGTGGACCGTGGCCAGCAGTGAGCTCCCCGAGCCGTCGATGCTGTCGCGCGCGTACGCGTCCCACCAGAAGTCGAAGGTGAAGCCCAGACCGTCGAACGCCTCGTCGACGGCCGCGTCGCCGGTGGCGGGGTCGTCTTCGCCTCGCGCCGGCACGCCGGGGAGCACCTCGCGCTGCTGGGCGTCGGAGATCTCGCGGTCAGGTGCGGGCGTCGCCTCGGCGACCAGTGTGCCCGGCTCCTGGATCGACAGGCGCAGCCGGGAGCGCACCGGGCGGTACTCGCGGGGGGCGGCGAGCGTCGACCGCGCCGCCTCGGCCGCGCGGGCCCACCCTTCCTCCTGCACGGCGGCGATACGGGCGAGCAGGTAGGGCGGGACGATTCCGGGGGCCATGCATCGAACCTATCGGCGGCCGCCGACGCCGAGCGGCGCCGCTCCGGAGCCCTCACGCACCAGGCGGGAGCCCGCCCGACTCGATGACGGGGATGGATGCGAGCAGCCGGCGCGTGTACGACACCTGAGGCTGCAGGAGCACCTTCTCGGTCGGACCCTCCTCGACGATGCGTCCGTCCTTCATCACGACGACCTCGTCGCACAGGTTCTGCACCACGCCGATGTCGTGCGACACCAGCAGGAGCGTGAGCCCGTCGCGAGCGCGGAGCTCGCCCAGCAGCTCCAGGATCTGCGCGCGCACCGTGACGTCGAGCGCCGACAGCGGCTCGTCGCCCACGAGCAGCCGGGGCCGGTGCACGATCGCTCGCGCGAGGGCGATGCGCTGCCGCTGACCGCCGGAGAACTCGTGGGGGAACCGGTCGGCCATCTCGGCCTCGAGCCCGACGTCGTCGAGCACTTCGCGCACCCGGGCGCGGCGGTCGCCCTCGATCCCGAGCGCCCAGAGCGGCTCGCCGACGATGCGGCCGACGCTCATGCGCGGGTCGAGTGAGGCGTACGGGTCCTGGAACACGATGCCCGTCTGCCGGCGCAGCCAGTGCAGCGCGCGCGCCGACGCCGTGGCGTCGACCTCGCGGCCGTCGAACTCGACGCTCCCTGCCGTCGGGGTGTCCAGTGCCAGGAGCAGCCGGACGAGCGTGGACTTGCCCGAGCCCGACTCGCCGATGACCCCGACGGCCGAGCCCTCGCGCACGTCGAGGTCGGCGTCCTCCAGTCCGGTGGTGAAGCTCCGCCGCTCGAACAGCGCCGTCTTCGGGACCGGGTACCGACGGGTCAGTCCGCGCGCGCGGATCAGCAGGTTCATACCGCGCCTCCCGGCCCCTCGTGCGAGACGTCCGGCGCGTCGCTGCGACCCACGGGCCGCCAGAGTGTGGCGGTCGCGTCGCGGAGCAGTTCCTGCGTGACGACGGATGCCGGGGCCGAAAGCAGCTGAGACACCGGCGCCTGCTCCACCACCCTTCCGTGCTCCAGCACGACGCCGTGCGTGGCGATCTGCGACAGCACCGCGAGGTCGTGCGTGATGAACACGAGCGACATGCCGTCGTCCCTTGCCAGCGACTGCAGCAGCTCGAGGATCTCGGCCTGGATGGTCACGTCGAGCGCCGTCGTCGGCTCGTCGGCGATCAGCAGGCGCGGACGGCACGCGAGGGCCATCGCGATCGCGACGCGCTGGCGCTGGCCCCCCGAGAGCTGGTGCGAGTAGCGAGCGACGATGCGCTGCGGGTCGGGGAGCGCGACGCGATCCGCCTCCTGGATGGCCCGGGTCGCGGCATCCCGCTTCGACAGCCCTTCGTGGATCCGGATGGACTCGGCGATCTGGCGGCCCACGGTGCGGATGGGGTTGAGAGCGGTCCGCGGCTCCTGGAAGACGATGCCGATCTCGTCGCCGCGCAGTTCCGCGAGCTCGCGGTCGGACAGCCCCAGGATCTCGCGGCCGTTCCAGCGGATGCTCCCGCTCGCCGCGGCTCCGTCGGGGAGGAGCCCGAGGACCGCGAGCGCGGTCAGCGACTTGCCCGATCCGGACTCGCCGATGAGACCGACGCGGGCGCCGTCGGGGACGTCGAACGAGACGCCGTCGACGACGACCCGATCGCCGATGACGATCGTGAGGTCGCGCACTTCGAGGCTCACGAGACGACCTCCGGGATATGCAGCCGTGCGCGACGAGTCGCGAAGGGACTGCGGGAGAGCGTGGGGTCGGTGGCCTCGCGCAGGCCGTCGCCCAGCAGGTTGAGGCCGAGGACGGTGAGGGTGATCGCCAGGCCCGGCCAGACGACCGACAGCGGGTGCACGCCGATGAACTGCTGCAGCTGCGCCAGCAGCAGACCCCACGACGGCTCGGTCACCGGCGCCCCGAAGCCGAGATACGACAGGCCCGCCTCGGCGAGCACGGCGACCGCCATGCCCCATGACAGCTGCACGATGAACACCGGCGCGACGTTGGGCAGCAGATGGCGCCACAGGTTCTGCGCGGAGGTGAGCCCCGAGGCCCGCCCCGCGAGCACGAAGTCGCTGTGCAGCACCCGCCGCAGCTCCGGTCGCGTCACGCGGGCGATGTTGACCCCGAAGCCGATGCCGACGGCCCAGATGACCACCCAGAGCGATCCGCCCCACACGGCGGAGATCATCATCGCGATGATGAGCACGGGGAAGGCGATGAGGATGTCGACGAACACCGCAACCGACTCGCGCACCCACCGCACGGTGAGCGCGCCGAGAGCCGCGAGCGAGATGCCGATGACCGTGGCGACCAGGCCGGCGCCGATCGCGACGAACACCGTGGTGCGGGCGCCGGCCATGAGAAGGCTCAGGATGTCGCGTCCCGACCCGTCGGTGCCGAGCAGGTGCGGCCAGCCCGGCGGCGCCCAGCGGTTCGAGATCTCGACCTGCTGCGGGTCGAACGGCGTCCAGAAGCGCGCGACCAGGGCGGTGAGCGCGACCACGGCGACCACGATGAGCCCGAACCGGCCGGTCGACAGGGCCCACAGCCGCCCGAGCCACGCCCACCGCGACGGGCGTCGCGATGCGGGCGGCGCCGCGGGCGCGGCATCCGGCATCTCCGCACCGGTGGAGGCGTTCGTCGAACGGGTCACGACGCCTCCCGCTGCCGGGGGTCGATGGTGCGGTGCACGAGGTCGACGACGAAGCCGACGATCAGCACGAACCCGGTGAGGGCCAGCAGCTCGCCCTGCACCTTCGGCAGATCGCGGGCGGCCACGTCGGCGACGAGCATGCGGCCGATGCCGGGGAGTGAGAAGAGCTGCTCGATGACGACCGCGCCGACGATGATGCCGGCCACCTGCAGGCCGAGCACCGTGATGACGGACAGGCCCACCACCGGAAGCCCGTGGCGGATGAGCGCCTGGTCGCGCGTGAGGCCCTTCGCCGCGGCGGTGCGCACGAAGTCCTGCCCGACGGCCTGGAGCGTAGCGCTGCGCACGAACCGCAGCAGCATGGCGCCCTCGACGATGCCGATCGTGAGGGCGGGGAGGATGAGCGAGCGCAGCGCCGCCCAGGGGTCGTCCCATCCGGAGCGGGGGAAGCCCTGTGCCGGGAGCCACCCGAGCCATACGGCGAAGACGACGACGAGCATCATGCCCGCCCAGACCACCGGCACCGCCGCCAGCGCCTGAGCGCCGACGCTGAGCCCGGTGCCCGACGCGCGCCCGCGGCGCATCGCCGACAGCACCCCGAGGGGGACGCTGATGATCACGGCGATCAGCAGCGACAGGATGCCGAGGGGCACGGTCACCTCGGCCTTCTCCACGAGCTCGTCCACGACGCTCGTGCCGGTCAGCAGCGACGTGCCGAGATCGCCGCGCAGCAGCCCGCCGATCCAGTCGAGGTACTGCTCGGGCAGCGATCGGTCCAGACCCAGCTGGTCGCGGATCGCGTCGCGCTGCTCCGCGGTGCTGCCCACCCCGGCGATGAGGTGGGCGATGTCACCCGGGAGCACGCGGAGGGTGAGGAAGATCAGCACGCTGGCGACGAGCAGCCCGAGCAGAAGCAGGGCGAATCGGGTCAGCGTGTACCGGATCACCCGTTGCTCTTGGCGATCTCGGCGAGGTTCAGGCGCTCGTTCACGTTGATCGAGGGCATACCGGTGATGTTAGTGCCGACCGCCACGACGGAGGCCCCGTTGTAGAGCCAGTCCGCGGCGTGGTCCTCCGACACGATGCGCGCGGCCTGCTCGAGCAGGTCGGCCGCCTCTGCCTCGTCGGTGGCGGCGAGCGACTGCGCGTACAGGTCCTGCACCTCGGGGTTGTCGTAGGTGAAGTAGTAGTCGGGGTCGGCCCAGTTCTCGAAGTCGCGCGCCTCGGTGTGCAGCACGAAGCTCAGCTCGTAGTCGTGGTTGGTGTAGACCTCGGTGAGCCAGGTGGTGAAGTCGACCGAGTCGACCTCGAGGGTGATGCCCACCTCGTCGAGGTCCGACACGAGGATCTGCGGGATCGTGGTGGAGTAGAAGCTCGGGATGGTGAGCGTGAGCTCGAGATCCTCGGCGCCTGCCTCCTCGAGGAGCGCACGAGCCGCCTCCGGGTCGTAGGGGGCGACGTCTTCGAGGTTCTCGTAGCCGGGATCGAGCTCGGGGATCGGCCCGAACTGCGTCTGACCCGACGCCAGCGCCTCGATGATGGCGTCGTGGTCGATCGCCTGCCGGATGGCCTGGCGGACGCGCTCGTCCTCCAGCGGGCTGCCCGGAGCCTGGTTGAAGGCGAGCGTGCCCTTGTCGGTGGACTGGCCGAGCACCAGTGCGAAGTCGCCGTTCGCCTCGACCTGCTCCTGCAGGTTGGCGTCGAAGCCGGTCAGCACGTCGACCTCGCCCGCGAGTGCGGCGTTGAGGGCCGCCTGGTTGTCGGGGATGTAGTCGAACACGACCTCGGCCACCCCGGCCTGATCGCCCCAGTACGCGTCGTTGCGCACGAGCGTGATGCTGTCGCCCTGGCGCCAGTCGTCGAGCACGAACGGCCCGGTGCCGTTCGCCGCCGTCTTGTAGTCGACGGCGTCGCCCTCCTTGAGGACGATGCCGGCGCGGCCGGTGAGGTTCCACAGCAGCGACGAGTCGGGCGCGCTGAGGGTGAGGGTGATGTCCTGGCCCTCGGCGGCGATCGTGGTGACGTTCGCGAGCCGGGCCGAGTCGCGCCACTCCGGCGTGTCGCGGCGGGTCGTGAGCGACCACACCACGTCCTGCGGCGTGAGCGCCTGACCGTCGTGGAAGGTCACGCCCTCGCGGAGGGTGAACGTGTACGTCAGCCCGTCGGGCGAGACGGTCCAGTCGCTCGCGAGCGACGGCACGATGTCCTGTTCGGGCGTGCGCGCCACGAGGCCCTGGTAGATGTTGTCGACCAGGATCTGGTCGAGGGCGGACCCCGCGGTCTGGCGGATGTCGAGGTTGCCGGGCTCCAGCACCAGGCGGATCGCCACCGACGCGTCGGGGTCGGGTGCTCCGGTCGCCGTCGGGGCGGCCTCCTCGCCTCCACCGCTGCAGGCGGTCAGCGCGAGAAGACCCGCGGTGAGCAGTGATGCGGCGACGAGGGTGGGGCGGCGGAGCATGGAGGTCCTTTCGGGGGAGGGTCCCGTGTGCTGTGCGGGCCGGGCTGCCGCGGGGGCGGCTGCGGGCGCCTCTCAGCCTAGGGATATCGCGACGGCGTGCGGCAATCCGGTACCCGGAACGCAACAGAAGCGTTAATGCTTCCCGCCGCCGGTCCGAGCTCACTCGGGTGCGGCGATCGCGCGCAGTCGCGCTCCGAGGTCGAGCGGGATCTCCTCCTGCACGTTGTGCCCCGACGGGACGACGATGACGGATGCCGCGGGCACGCGTCGCGCGAACTCGTCGGCGTCCTCCTCCGTGACGTAGCCGCGCTCGCCGCGCAGCAGCGTCGTGGGGGCGGTGACCTCGGCGAGGTCCTCCCAGCCGGCGTCGCCGAGGACCGACGAGACGGCGTCCTGCTGCTGCGCAGCCTCGGCGTCCTGCTGCTGCGCAGCCTCGGAATCCGGTCGCTGAGCCTGTGCAAGCGACGCCGCGTTCGCGAGATGGGCGAAGTGGTGCTTCCACTCGACGTGCCCGTCGGGCCGGATGCGCGAGTTGAAGTAGACGCCCCGCTCGGCCTTGCGACGAGTCCCGCCGCCCAATCCGAACGACAGCGCGCGGTCGACCAGCTCGTCGCGCGACGCCCAGTCGACGGGGCCGGCGAAGAACTCGCGGATCTGCGTCGGGCCGGCGTTCGAGTCGACGCCGGGCGTGATGTCGATGACAACCAGTTCGCGCACGAGGTCCGGCCGGGAGGCGGCGACCGCGGCCGCCGTGAGCCCGCCGAGCGACTGCCCGACGAGCACCTGCGGTGTCTCGGTCCACGCGTCGATGCCCGCCGCGACGTCGGGGGCGAGGACGCGGGCGACGTACGCGAAGTCGTCACGCCATGACGAGTCGCCGTGCCCCGGCAGGTCGATGGCGAGCGCGGGCAGCCCGAGGGCGAGGATCGTGGTGTCCCATGTGTGGGCGTTCAATCCCGCCCCGTGGAGGAGCGTCACCACCGGCGCGGCGTCGGGCGTCTCGGCCGGCGCCCAGCGCAGGGCGCTGAGCGACCGCCCGTCGGGGAGCGCGAGGGTCAGACGCTCGCCGCGGGGGACCGGTCCGCCGATCCCGGCCTCTGCGGCCTGCTCGGGAAGGAACGAGAACTCGTCGATGGGGTCGCTCACCCGCTCATCATGCCGCACGGCCGGCGTCGCCCGCGCCGGCGCCGCCGGCCCTCGGTAGTCTGGCGTCATGACGGCAGAACACCGCGTGCATCTCTCGCGAGCGGCGCGACCGGCCTACCAGGCGCTCTCGGCCTTCTCCAAGACGGTCGGGGGCATCGCCGCCGAGAACGGGATCGACGACCGGCTGAAGGAGCTCGTGCAGATCCACGCGTCGCAGCTCAACGGCTGCGCGTACTGCGTGCGCGTGCATGTGGAGCGCGCGCTCGCCGCCGGCGTGACCGCCGACGACATCGCACAGCTGCCGGTGTGGCGCGACTCGGGCGTGTTCACCGACCGCGAGCGCGCCGGTCTCGAGCTCGCCGAGGCGTACGTCTTCATCCACGACGACGGTGTTCCCGATGAGGTCTACGACCGCGTGGGCGGCGTGCTCAGCGAGAAGGAATACGTGGCGCTGAGCTGGATCCTCGTCTCCATCAACGCCTTCAACCGCATCGCGATCGCGGGCCGCTACAGCGTGCCGCCGCGCGACGACCTCGTCGGCGAGGACAAGGACGCCGCCACAGGCGCGGCGTGGTGACGGGGGAGCACCCCGACCCGGTGGTGTCGGGGGCTCTCAACCTCCGCGACGTCGGAGGGCTCCGGGCGGGATCGGCGAGCACGCGCTACGGCGTGCTGTTCCGCTCCGGCAACCTCGCGCGACTCGACGACGCCGGGACGCGAGCGCTCGCCGAGCTGCGACTGCGCCGCATCATCGACCTCCGCGCCGACGACGAGGTGACTCGCGAGCCGAGCCGCATCGCGGGCATCGAGGTCGTGACCCAGCGGGTGCCGCTCTTCCTCGGCTCGGTCGAGTCGTTCTTCCGCGACGATCTCAGCCTCGCCGAGCTGTACCGGCACCTGGTCGACGACTCGTCGGAGGGGGTCGTGGCCGTGGTGCGCGGCATCCTGGCGGATCAGCCGGTGCTGGTGCACTGCACCGTGGGCAAGGACCGCACCGGGGTGACGATCGCGCTCGCCCTGGCGGCCGCGGGCGTCGACTCCGACGCGGTGATCGCAGACTACGCCCGCACCGAAGGGCTCCTGCCCGCGAATCGCAACCGCCGGGTCCTGCAGCTGCTGCGGTCGATGCATCCCGACGCCGTGCACCTCGAGGACCTCGCCACGAGGTCGCCCGCGCCCGTCATGCAGGCCATGCTGGAGGATGTCGAGCGCCGCTACGGCTCCGCACAGGAGTACCTGCGTGCCCACGGTCTGGCCGACGACGAGATCGCCGAGCTGCGGCGCGTGCTGCTGCACCGCGACGCGGCGGGATGAGGCATCCGTCGCTCTTCTGATGACCGGAAGGGACGGCGCGGGATTTCTCACGGTCTCACTGAGGTTAGGCAACCCTTCATTCGCGGGTATAGTGGGAGCGTCATGACCCACACCACTTCGCATCAGACGATCGCGCACAACGCCTCGGCGTGCCGTGCGTCGCGTCACACGCGCGTGCAGCACCTGATCACGGCCGACGAGTCCTCGCTGGCCGAGCTCGAAGCCGTGCTCGCGACGCTGCCGATCTGCTCGACGGGCCGGGTCTTCGTCGAGATTCCGGAAGCCTCGTGGCAGGCCGACATCGCCGCGCCGAGCCGCATGGTGGTGACCTGGCTCGACCGCTCGCGTCGCTCCGGCGCTCCCGGCACCGGCCGCGGCTGCGCGTCGGGGGAGGCGCTGACCCGCGCCGTCACCGCGTGGGCCGACGAGATGCTCTGCGCCGAGGACGACCAGACGCGCATCCACCTGCTCGGGGGGTACCTCGGCACCGCCGACATCGTCGACCACCTGGTCGGACTCGGCATCCGCACCGAGGCGATCCACACGCCCGAGCGGTACGGGCTCACCACCGCCCGCTGAGCTGCGGGCACCGTCCCGGCTGCCGGGGGCTCAGGCTGTGCCGCGCGGGATGTAGTTGCCGTCGGCCAGGCCCGCCTCGATCTCGAATCGATTGCGCAGCGGGTTGCGGCCCGCCAGCAGGTACAGCAGCGGCATGAGCAGGCCGTAGCGCTGCCACTGGCGCTTGTGCACGGCCTCGTGGCGCAGCAGCGACTCCGTCAGGCGGCCGTCGCCGGTGAGGAAGCATCCGCCGACGCATGAGCCGCCGCGCGGGAAGGTCCACCGCGGCATCCCGCGGAAGATCCAGAGCCCGTGGCGCCGCTCGACGGGGCCCGTGCTCCACAGCGACCCCCAGATCCAGCCGACCGTGCATCCGTACCAGTAGCCGACGCGGCTCACCGGCGAGTCGAGCAGGAATGCGGGGATGAGGTCGTCGATGCGCCGCCCGCGGATGACGGCGCGCTCGGCGGCCGCCCGCCACCCGGGGGGCGGCGTCGGGATCGGGCTCACGCGAGAGCCCCGATCACCCGCAGGATCGGGCCGAGGTCGTCGGTCGCCGCCGCGACGGAGGCGGGGGAGTAGCCGGCGAGCGAGGCTCCCACGAGAGGCACCCGCGCGCGCAGCGCCGCGACGGCCGCCGTGAGCTCGGCCACCGTGACGCCGAACGGCTCGGGATGCGCATTGCCGGCGATCTCGGCGGGGTCGAGGGCGTCGATGTCGACGTGCACGTACACGCCCTCGGCTCCCGTGGCCACCACGGCCTCGGCGAGGGCGCCGGCGTCGCGCAGGTCCTCGACGGTGAGCGAGGTGATCCCGAGCTCCGAGACCGCCGCCAGCTCGGCGTCGTCGAAGGAGCGGGCGGCGCCGAGCACCACGCGCCCGGGGCCGACCGCCCCGTCGAGCGAGAGCTCGGGCACCGCGTCGCCGATGACGGCCCGCAGCGCCATGCCGGCGAACGCTCCGGACGGGGACGACTCGGGCGAGTTCAGGTCGGGGTGCGCGTCGATCCACACCACCGCGAGTCCCGGCGCCCGCTGCGCCGCGTGCGCGATGGGGGCGAGCGCGATGCCGCAGTCGCCGCCGATGGTGAGCACGGGCTCATCGGGCGCGGCGGCGTGATGCGCGTCGAGCGCTTCGGCCACCATGCCGTTCACGCGCTGGAGGGCGGACAGGCGATGGATGCCGCTTCCCAGCGCCTCGCCCGCCTCCATCGGCACCTCGAGCACCGTGGTCTTGGCGCGCGGCAGGTCTCCCGCGATGGCCTGGGCGCCGTCGATCAGCTGCATCGCGCGGGACGAGGGGCTGCCCTGCCACTGCGGGACCACGAGGTAGCGCGTCATCCCCTCATCTTCGCGCACACCGGGGCCCGCGGCATCCGTCCTCGCCCCTTCCGCCGAGAAACCGCGATGTCGTCGAGAAACCTCGTTACCGACGCCAGGGGCGTGGTCTCTCGTCGAGAAACCGCGATGTCGCCGAGCGACGGGTCCTGTCGCCATCGGCATCGCCCATCGTCGGATCCGCACCCGCGGATCCGCACCCGCGGATCGCGACGGCGACACGCCGCCAGGGCCGCGGCGGCCGGGGCGTGTCGCGGTGTACCTCCGCAACCGCGGATCCGATTCTGTGCGCCCTCAGGGGGTGTCCCGCGGCGGGCACGCGAAGGGCGCCCGGTCCGACGGACCGGGCGCCCTCATGCAGAGCGGTGGGCTCAGTTCTCGATCGCGGCCTGCACGGGCTGGCCGGACTTCAGCGCGGCCAGCCGCGCCTCGACCTCGGTCAGCTCGCCGACGTCCTCGGGGGCGTTGAACTGAGCGTCGAGCGTCGACGCGGCCAGCTCCTGCTTGCCGGCGGCCAGAGCCTCCTGTCGGCGCACCTTGTCTTCGAACCGGCCGAGCTCGCTCGTCGGGTCGAGCACGTCGATCGACTTGACCGCGTCGTGCACCTTGTTCTGGGCCTCGGCGGTCTTCGCACGCGCGAGCAGCTCGGACCGCTTGGCCTTGAGCTGCTCGAGCTTCTGCTTCATGCCGTTGAGGCCGTCCTTGAGCTTGTCGACGACCTCGTTCTGCGTCGCGATGGTCGGCGCGATCGCCTTCGCCTCGTTCTCCTCGCTGATCTGGCGCTGCAGCGCGATCTTGGCGAGGTTGTCGAACTTGTCGGCGTCGGTGGTGTTGCCGGCCTTGCGCAGCTCGTCGGCCTTGCGGCTCGCCGCGAGGGCCTTGTTGCCCCACTCGGCGGCCGCCTGCACGTCCTCCTGGTGGTCGCGCTCGAGGAGGCGCAGGTTGCCGATGGTCTCGGCGATGGCCGACTCGGCGTCGGCGATCGAGTTCGTGTAGTCGCGCACGAGCTGGTCGAGCATCTTCTGCGGGTCTTCGGCCTGATCGATCAGGGCGTTGACGTTCGCGCGGATGAGGGTCGAGATGCGACCGAAGATGGACTGCTTCGCCATCGGATTTCCTTCCTATCGGACTTCAGTTCTGGGTCGTGGGTGCTGGTAGGGGGACGGATGCCGCGCCCGCCGCGTGCGGACGGCTCCTGCGATCGGGTTCAGAAGCGGCCACCTCCTCGGCGCATGCGGGTGCCGCCGCCACCGAAGCTGCCGGGGCGGAATCCGCCGCCGCCGGACGAGCGGCCGCCACCTCCCAGCATGCCGCCGAGACCGCCGCCCATGCCACCGCCGAATCCGCCACCGGAGCGGCCGCTGTTCAGCACGGAGTTGAGCACGATGCCGCCGAGCACGGCGCCCAGCATGCCACCGCCGGACTGGCCGCCGCCGGGCTGCCCGCCGAACATGCCGCCCATGCCGCCGCCGAACGCGCCGACGTCGTTCTGCGCGAGCTGGATGGCCGCACCGGCGAGCTGGTCGGCGCGCTGCGCCTGCTGCATCGCCTGCTGCGGATCGCCGGTCTGCAGGCCCTGAGCCCGGGCGAGCGACGCCCCGGCCTCCGCGAGCCGCGTGCGGGCCTCGGCGCCGACGGCACCGCGCCGTGCGGTGATGTAGTCCTCGGCGGCCGACACCTGGGCCTGCGCCTGCATGATGACCTGGCCGACCATCTGACGGGCACGCTGCTCCTGCGCGGCGGCGTCCCGCACGCCCTGGACGAGCGTGTCGATCTGCGTGTTCGCCGCTTCGAGGGTCTGGAGGGCCGCGAGCGGCCTCTTGGCGGGTCCGGTGAGCTGAGCGCGGGCTGCGTCCACCTGCTGCCGCGTGGCGGCGACGACGCCCGCGAGGCGTCCGTCGGTGTCGGGGAGCGCGGAGGCGACGGCGATGTCGCTCTCGAGCTCGGCGACCAGCGCCGCGGCGTTGCGCTCTCCCTCGGCGAGGTCGGTCGCGAGCTTGTCGATCGCATTCTCGAGCAGCGCGGCCTGGCCGACCGCCTCCTCGGCCGCCCGGATGCCGACGGCGGCCTCGCCGCCGTCTCCGGCGCCGATGGCTGCCTGCGCCGCGTTCAGCTGCTCGTCGGCGAACGCCAGGCGCTGGCGCGCCTGGTCGGGGTTGTCGGCGACGGTGGCGAGCGCCTCGGGGGCGTACGCGGCCTGCAGCGTCTGCAGCTTCGCGGCGGCCGCGTCGAGTGCCGCGGCCGCCTTCGACCGCTGCTCCTGCACGCGGGCGAGCGCCTCGGGCGCATTCTGCTCGAGCTTGCGCAGCTCGTCGAACGCGGCCGCCTTCTCGTCGAGGAGTGCGTTGGCCGCCTCGCACAGCGCGATGATGCGCTCATTCCAGGCGCGGGTGTCCTGCTCCGAGTCGGGGATGTGGTCGTCGAGCTTCTGCTTCAGCCCGAACGCCTCGTCGAGGCTCTGCTGGGCGGTCACGAGCGCGGCCTCGAATTCGGTGGTCGCGGCGTCGCCGAACTGGGCCTTGGCGAAGGCCAGCTCCTGCGTGCTGGTCTTGAGCGCGTCGTCGGTCTCGACCAGAAGAGACGACGCACGGCGCTCGAGGTCCTCGATGCTCGGCTGCGGTGGGCCCGCGGGACCGCTCGTCACCTTGCCGCGCTTGCGGCGTCGCAGGAACATCATCAGCAACAGGATGCCCACGCCCACGACGACGATCACGAGCAGCCAGGTGAACCAGCCGGTGCCGCCCGACGACTCGCCACCGGGGGCGCCTGAGCCGCCGCCCTGCGCGTCCGTGATCCCGTTCGCCGCGGCGTCCACGGCACCCAGCCAGTCGTCCTGCGCGAGCGCGGGCTGGATCTGCTGCTGCTCGATGGCGGCGATCTGGTCGGGGGTGAGGGGTCCTTCCGAGTCCGCCGACAGGTAGTACTGGCGCGCCTCTGTCGCGACGGCGAGGAGGTACTGACTGACGCCGAGGCCGTTGTCGGAGGCCGTCTGGTTCGCCCAGTCCGCGGCGTCCGCCGGGTCGGTGAACTCGTCGACGTACACCACCCAGAGGTCGAGGCCCGTGTCGGTCTTGAGCTGCTCCAGCCGGCTCTGCGCCTCGGACTCCTCGGCCGCCGACAGGACGTCGGCCTCATCGAGCACGTAGGCGGTGCCGAGCGCGACCGGGGGAGTGGCGACTGCCGACGCGCCTCCGATCGCCGTGGCCACGACCACCGCAGCGGACGCCAGCGCTGCAGTCCATCGCAGTCGCATCGATCCCCCCTCTGGGACTCGGGTTCCCCTTCCCGCGAGTCTATTCAGGCGCGGGGATACGACGATAGCCCACGACCCCCGGCGCTCATGTGTGTTCGCCGAGAACGTACTCACCCGCGAGGCAGTGGGGACGGATGCCGCGGCCGGCGCCCGCGCCGGGTGCGACGCGCGGCCGGGCCGTAGGCCGAAGGGTGCAAGGCGGGTCGCTCCCGGTCGGGGCGCACGACGGAGGGTAGCCTGGCCGATCCGGAGGAGGACCATGGACGATCGCTACGGCGCCGATGTGCTGGCCACGGGCTGGAAGGGCCACGGGGTGCGCGAGCTGCCGCGGGTGGCGGCATCCCGTGATCTCGTGGTGGAGGTGGCCGACGACGGCTTCTGCGGCGCGGTCGTCGGGTCGGCGAGCGGCATGGTGGAGCTCGAGGACCGGCGCGGCCGTCGCCGCATGTTCCCGCTCGGTGCCGGCTTCCTGATCGACGGCAAGGACGTGGTGCTCGGCCCGCCGGCGGCCGCCCCGGCGCAGACCGGTCCGAAGCGCACGGCCTCGGGCTCGTTCGCGGCGCCCGAGTCGCGCGCGCGCACGGCGCGCGCGAGCCGCATCCTCGTCGAGGGGCGGCACGACGCCGAGCTCGTCGAGAGGGTGTGGGGCGACGACCTGCGCGAGGAGGGCGTCGTCGTGGAATACCTGCAGGGGATCGACCTGCTGGAGGCCGCGCTCGACGAGGAGCCGCCGTCCGCCGAGCGGCGCTACGGCGTGCTCGTGGACCACCTCGTGCCCGGCTCGAAGGAGTCGCGCATCGCGGACGCGATCGCGCGGACCCGGCACGGCGCGCACGTGCTCATCGTCGGGCATCCATGGGTCGACGTCTGGCAGTGCGTCACGCCGCGGGCGGTGGGCATCCCGCGCTGGCCGGACGTGCCCCGGGGGATCGAGTACAAGGTGGGCGTGTGCCGGGCGCTGGGCTGGCCGGCGCGAGATCAGGCCGACATCGCGCGCGCATGGCAGCGCATCCTCTCCTCGGTGAAGAGCTACCGCGACCTCGAGCCCGCGTTCCTCGGGCGCGTCGAGGAGCTCATCGACTTCGTCACCCTTCCCGGCTGACCCTCGCAAGCGGACGCTGCAGTCTCCCGCGACCGCTGCACGGATCGGCGCAGCGCTCGCAGGAAGCTGCAGCAGTGGGCTCGCACCGGGGCGCACGGGGCTGCGCCGGGCCGCGGTGGCACACAAGCGAGCGGCCGGACGGTCTGGGTAGCCTGGAGTGGTGAGTGACCCCGCCGTGCCCGAGACCCGTACGTTCCGCGAGAAGCCGGTGTCGTTCGTGCGGCGGAGCGGGCGGATGTCGGAGGCTCAGGAGCGCGCCTGGACCGAGCTCGCGCCGCAGTTCGTGATCGAGGTGCCGCGCGATCGCGCGGCCACCAGCATCCTCCCCGACTCGGCGATCGATCCGGTCGCGGTGTGGGGCCGCACGGCGCCTCTCGTCGCCGAGATCGGATCCGGACAGGGGCACGCCATCGTGCACGCCGCGTCGTCGCGGCCCGACACCGACTTCCTCGCCATCGAGGTGTTCCGGGCGGGGCTCGCCCGCACCATGCTCGACGCCGAGCGTGCCGGAGCCCACAACCTCCGCCTCGTCGAAGCGAACGCACCGGAGGTGCTGCAGCATCTGCTGCCCCCGGCATCCGTCGACGAACTGTGGGTGTTCTTCCCCGACCCGTGGCACAAGAAGAAGCACACGAAGCGGCGCCTGGTCGCCGACGGCTTCGCGTCGATCGCGGCGGGGGCGCTGAAGGACGGCGGGATGCTGCGCCTCGCGACCGACTGGGAGGACTACGCGCTGCAGATGCGCGAGGTGCTGGCGGCGGCGCCGGAGTTCGAGGCCGCCTTCGAGGGCGATTGGGCGCCGCGCTTCGACGGTCGCGTGCTCACGGCCTTCGAGCGCAAGGGCGCGCGCGTGGGACGCGACATCCGCGATCTCGCGTATCGCCGCGTCGCCAGGTCATGAGCGGCGCGCCGGACCCGACGGGCCCGGACCCGCTGCCCGAAGCGGCTCCGGCCGCGCGCCGCGATCCGTGGCGGTTCGTGCGGCCGCTCGCGCACCGCGACTTCCGCATGCTCTTCGGCGCGGTGGTGCTCTCGATCTTCGGGGCCGGCATGTGGGCCGTCGTCATGGTCTACACGGTCATCGGCGCCGGCGGCGGGCCGATCGAGCTGTCGGCGGTGGCCGCGGCGAACGCCGTGGGGCTGCTCGTGTGCGCGATCCCCGGCGGCATCGCCGCGGATCGCATCCCGCGCAGGCTCCTGCTGCGAGTGGTCGAGCTGGTCAACCTGCTCGCGATCACGTCGATCGCGGTGGCGGGCGTGTTCGGTGCCGTGACCATCCCGCACCTGGCCGTCGTCGCCTTCGTGCTGGGCGCCGGCGCCGGCTTCTTCTTCCCCGCGTACAGCGCGATCCTGCCCCGCATCCTGCCGCCTGCCCAGCTGCTCGCGGCCAACGGGCTGGAGGGAGCGATCCGTCCGGCCCTGCAGCAGGCCGCCGGACCTGCGGCGGCGGGCGTGATCGTCGCCGCGGTGCTCGCGCCCGCGCACGCCGCGTGGGGAGTCGTCGCCGCCCACGCGGTCGCGCTCGTGCTGCTGATGCTCGTTCGCCCGGAGCCGCCCGCGGCGCCGGGAGAGGTGCACGAGCCGCCCGAGGGGGTGCGGGGCGTCCTCCACGATCTGCGCGAGGCCGTCGGGTTCACGGTGCGCACGCCGTGGCTCCTGTGGACGCTGCTGTTCGCCACCGGCTGGGTGCTCGTGTTCGTCGGGCCGGAGGAGGTGCTGCTGCCGTTCATCACGCGCGAGCGGGTGGGCGAAGACCCACGACTGTTCGGCTTCCTCCTCGCGATCTACGGCGTAGGCGGCGTGCTCGGGTCGATCGTCGTCTCGTCGATGAAGCTGCCCCGGCGCTACCTCACGGTGATGATGGGCGTATGGGGCATGAGCACACTGCCCTTCGCTGTCGTCGGGATCACGCACCAGTACTGGCTCATGGCGCTGTGCCTCTTCATCGTGGGCTTCGGCTTCAGCTACGGCAACGTCATCTGGGGGACGCTCCTGCAGCGGCGCGTGCCCCGGCACATGCTGGGGCGCATCTCGAGCCTGGACTTCTTCGTCTCACTCGCCCTCATGCCGCTGTCGATGGCGCTCGCCGGCCCCCTCGCCGAGGTGATCCCGATCCAGGCGATCTTCATCGCCGCCGGCGTGATCCCGCTCCTGCTCGGCGCGCTCGCGTACGTCGTCGCGCGCATGCCGCAGGATGAGATCGCCCATCCGCTCGACCACTGATCGTCCCCCGACCCCTCAGGAGCCGCCGCGCATGCCCGCACACCCCGATGTCGCCGTCGTCCCGGTGGTCCGAGCCTGGTCGTGGCGGCTGGTGCCGGCGCTCCTCGTGTGCCTCGCGGCGCCGGCGTTCTTCGTGGCGCGGATCCCGTGGCTCGGCTGGGTGCTGCTGGCGGCCGGTCTTCTCGCGGCCCTCGTCGCGGAACGGACGGATGCCGCAGCAACGCCGGCCGCGGCTGCAGACGCGTCTCGGCCGGGCGCGGCGGGCACCGCGGCCGCCGGCATCCGTCCTCCGTCGCTGCTGCGGGATCTGTCGCTCATCGCGGTGGGCATGCTCATCGTCAGCGCGATCCCGCTCAAGGCCGAGCTCGACAACCTCGCGATCCTGCGATTCGCCCTCGCCCTCGGCGGGGCGGTCGCGGTGCCGTATGCGATCTCGCGGTGGGTGTACCGCGATCGCGCCATCCGCTTTCCGTGGAGCGGCGGCGGACGGTGGACGAGGTTCCAGTGGACCTGGCTCGTCGGCGTGCTCCTGCTCGCCTGGCTGATCCTGCCGTTCTACTTCATCACGTCGGGCGTCTACCTCAACTGGCCTGTCGTCGACACGCCGGAGCTGATCGCGCGCCTGTTCGTGGGTGTGGGCGCGGTCGGCATCTGGGACGAGCTCTTCTTCATCTGCACCTGCTTCGCGCTGCTGCGCCGGCATTTCCGGTTCTGGCAGGCGAACGTGCTGCAGTCGATCGTGTTCGTGTCGTTCCTGTGGGAGCTGGGCTACCAGGCCTGGGGGCCGTTCCTCACGATCCCGTTCGCGCTGCTGCAGGGGTTCATCTTCATGAAGACGCGTTCGCTCGCGTACGTGGTGACCGTGCATCTGCTCTTCGACGCGGTCGTGTTCCTCGTGCTCGTGCACGCGCACAATCCCGGCATGCTCGACTGGCTCTTCCTCGTCTGACCCTGGCGTCTGACCCTGCTCGCGGGGCTGCACAGGGGGTGACCAGGCGGGGCGGGTAGGCTCGAACGCGGATCCCGACCGGATCCCCGGACGACGGATCAGTACCCGGTACGCGACAAGACTGGCCAGGAGGCACAGTCATGTCGTGGGTCATCCTCATCCTCTCGGGCGTGCTGGAGGCCGTGTGGGCCACCGCGCTCGGCAAGACCGAGGGCTTCACCAAGCTCTGGCCGACCGTCGTCTTCGGCGTCTCGCTGGTGCTCAGCATGGGCGGCCTCGCGTGGGCCATGCGCGACATCTCGACCGGCACCGCCTATGCCGTGTGGGTCGGCATCGGCGCGTCGCTCACGGTCGCCTACGCGATGATCACCGGCGACGAGTCGTTCTCGTTCGTCAAGATGCTGCTGATCCTCGGGCTCGTCGGCTGTGTCGTCGGACTCAAGCTCGTCGGCCACGAGTGACGAGGAGACGGATGCCGCGGCTCGGCGCCTGCGCCGGGCCGCGGCATCCGTCCCGCGCGGATTTCATGAGAGCTCGATGAGAACCCTGAGGCGCGGTCTGGAACTGCGCGGGGGCGTGTGTGAGCATCCCACGCAGGAAGCCGGTGACAGAGGGGTCGCCGGCGGAAGGGCAACACCATGCCGAGCAGAACCAGGCGCACCTGGGCCATCGCCACCGCGGCGGCTCTCACGGGCGCCGTCGCACTGGCCAGTCCCGCGTATGCGGCACCGAACAACAACTCGGTGAAGAAGATCGAGAAAGCCGTCACGCTCGAGGGGGTGATGTCGCATCTCGAAGCATTCCAGGACATCGCCGACGAGTACGGCGACCGCGCCGCGGGGCGCCCGGGGTATCGCGCCTCGGTCGACTATGTCGTCGCCCAGCTCGAGGCCGCCGGGTACACGCCGGAGGTGCAGGAGTTCGAGTTCCCGTACTTCGAGGAGAACTCCGAGCTCATCCGCGTGGCGGGCGGGGTGACAACCGAGTTCGTCGACGGTGAGGACTTCCTGCGCAACAGGTTCGACAGCGGCAGTCCCGAAGGCAGCGCGACCGGATCGCTGGTGCTGGTCGACCTCGCGTCGCCCGACAACACCAGCGGATGCACCGTCGCCGACTTCGGCGACCTCCCCGACGACTCCGTGGTGCTCGTCCAGCGAGGCGGGTGCGGGTTCGCGGTGAAGGCGCTCAACGCCCAGCAGGCGGGAGCGGAGGGGGTCATCATCCGGAACAACCCCGGTGACGACACCCTGATCAACATGATCGGCGACGCGACGGGACTCACGATCCCCGCGGTGTTCGTCACGCACTCGGTCGGCGTGGACCTCGCCAGCACCCCCGGCGCCACGGTCACGGTCACCGTCGACTACGAGCAGGACACCCGCCTGGCGTGGAACGTGCTCGCCGAGACCGGCTCGGGCAACGATGACAACACCGTCATGGCAGGAGCCCACCTCGACAGCGTCCAAGACGGCGCCGGCATCAACGACAACGGCTCGGGCAGCGCCGCGCTGCTGGAGACGGCCATCCAGATGCAGAAGACCAAGCCCAACAACACGGTGCGCTTCGCCTGGTGGGGTGCCGAGGAGGAGGGCCTGCTCGGCTCGGAGCACTACGTCGCCGAGCTGTCGGACGAAGAGATCGAGGACATCGCCCTCTACCTCAACTTCGACATGATCGGTTCGCCCAACTACATGTTCGGCATCTACGACGGAGACAACTCCGGCGGCACTGCCGCACCCGGGTTCATCCCGGAGGGGTCGGCACAGATCGAGGACGTGTTCGAGGCGTTCTACGACGGCCGCGACCTGCCCTCGCAGGACAGCGAATTCTCCGGACGCTCGGACTACGGCCCGTTCATCGCCGTGGGCATCCCGGCCGGCGGACTGTTCACCGGCGCCGAGGTGGAGAAGACGGCTGCGGAGGCGGCCCTCTACGGCGGCGTCCCGGGCGCCTCGTACGACCCCTGCTACCACCAGCCGTGCGACAACCTGACCGGCGAGGGACAGGATGACGCGCTCTACGACGCACTGCGCGAGGACTACGACCTCGTGGGCAACATCAACACGTTCGCGCTGGACGTCAACTCCGATGCCGTCGCCGCGGCAGTGATGACGTTCGCGTTCGACACCTCGACGGTGAACGGGGTCAGCACCCCGGGCAAGTCGCACGGTGCGGGCAAGAGCATGGACGCGATGAAGGAGCGCTTCGCGGAGTGATTCTGAGGCGGGCTCGCCCGCTTCGCATTCGACGGCCGTCCCGGGTCAGCCCGGGGCGGCCGTCGGCTTCCGGTGGTCTGCGACGTCGGGGAGCCGTCCTCCGCGACTCGATTCCTCACCTTCAACCTGACGTCGAGATGACTTGTGCGTGAACTCTTGACGCGGCACCTGCGGGGGAGGACATTCAGTAGTGCGACAGACAACAGAAACGCGGAACCCGAAAGGGAACCGGACACAGAAACCGGAAATCGCACGACGATCCCCCCGGCGCTTCGGCACCGAGGGGATCATCATTTTGCGCCCGGCGTCGCCGGGGCTCTCGACCGAAGCCGGAGCCCCGGCGAGGCTCGCGAAGGCGCGGCCCTGCGCTCGTAGTCTGACGACGTGGATTTCAGCCAGTTCCTGAGCACGCCGATCACCTGGTGGCAGGTGCTCTGGGCGGTGCTCGCGCTCCTCGCCGGGTGGATCGCCTCCCGAGTCGCGAGGCGCGCCGTCACCGACCTCATGGCGCACGTGCCCACGGCGACGCCCGCCGCGACGCGGTTCGCCGCGCGGTTCGCCCAGTACACGCTCCTGCTTCTGGGCCTGGGCATCGCCCTGGCCTTCCTCGGGGCGAACGTGCAGCCCGTGCTCGCGGTCGTGCTGATCCTCGTCGTCATCGCGGTGCTCGTGCTGCGCGGTGTGGCCGACAACTTCGCCGCCAGCGTGCTCATAGCCACCCGCAAGCCGGTCGTGATCGGGGAGGAGATCACGGTCGAGGGACCGGACGGCAAACCGATCACCGGCACCGTCGTCGAGCTCAATTCGCGGGCCGTCGTCTTCACCACGCCCGATGGGCGCACGGCGCACGTGCCGAACGCGAAGCTCCTCGCCGAGACGCTCGTCAACAACTCTCGCCACGGCGGCCGGCGCAGCGAGGTGCAGGTGCGCGTCGAGCGCGGCGGTGCTGCGCTGTCCGAGATCACGGCCGTGATGACGGATGCCGCGGCCTCCGCGGACGGGGTTCACGCCGAGCCGGCCGTCGGCGTGCTGGTGACTGCCGTGTCGGATGCCCGCCTCACCGCGCGCGTGCAGTTCTGGCACGACTCGCCGCGCGGCCTCACCGCGACCTCGGCAGTGGTCGCTGCCGTCACAGAAGGGCTCGCCGCTCGCGGCTGGACCGCGACCGTCACCAGTGAGGCCGTCGCGCCCCCGCTCGTGCCGGGCGACCCGGTATGACGCCCGGGACCTCTGCCAGAGTTGGATCCGACCGTGGCCACAGATATCCAGGAGACGGCATGCAGCGACCTCTCGCCGGGCTGACCGCACGCAACCTCGTCACGGAGCTCACCGCGGGCGTCACGCTCCTCGCGATCGCAATCCCGCTCAACATCGGCTACGCGCAGATCGCCGGCCTGCCGCCCACCGCGGGCCTGTACGCCCTCATCGTTCCGACCATCGTCTACGCGCTGGTGGTGTCGTCCCGGCAGGTGGTGGCGTCGCCGGATGCGGCGGCGGCCGCGCTGGTGGCCTCCTCGATCGGCGGTCTCGCCGCAGCTGGAAGCGCCGATTACGCGACCCTCGCGCTCGCCCAGGCGATCATCTGCGGCGTCCTCTTCGTGCTGATGTCGATGTTCAAGCTCGGCTTCCTCGCGAACTTCCTGTCCAAGCCGATCCTCGTGGGCTTCGTCGGCGGTCTGGCGCTCGACATCCTGGTGAGTCAGATCGCGAAGATGCTCGGCGTCAAGATCGACTCGGGCGGCGAGTTCGTCGACAAGGTCGTCGGTCTGGTGTCGAACCTCGAGACGATCAGCGCGTGGTCGGTGGTCATCTCGGCCGTGTCGGTCGCGGTGCTCCTGGTGGGCAAGCGGTTCCTGCGGGCCGTGCCGTGGGCGCTCGTGGTGCTGATCCTGTCGACGCTGCTGGTGGTGCTCGCAGGCCTCGACCAGCGGGGCGTGGATGTCTTGGGCGAGGTGCCCGCGGGGCCGCCGACGCTCACGTGGCCGATCATCGACTGGCAGCTGTGGCTCGCACTCGTGCCGTCGGCGATCGCCCTCACGCTGGTGACCACGGCGGAGGGCCTGCTCGTCTCGCGGTCGTATGGCGAGAAGCGCGGCTACCCGTTCCGTGCCAACCGCGACCTGCTCGCCTTCGGCCTCAGCAACGTCGCCGCCGGTGCGCAGGGCAGCTTCACGATGGGGGCGTCGACCTCGCGCACGGCTGCCATGGACCAGGCGGGCTCACGCACGCAGCTGCCCTCTCTCGTCCTCGCCGCCGGCACACTCCTGCTCCTGCTCTTCGGCACCGCGCTGCTGGCCGACATCCCATCGCCGGCGATCGGCGCCGTGGTCGGCGTCGCGATCCTGCCTCTGCTGGGCATCGGCGAGTTCCGTCAGCTGTGGCGCCAGGATCGCTTCGAGTTCGCCATCGGCGCGGTGTGCTTCCTCGTGACGCTCTTCATCGGGGCGATCCCGGGCATCGTCGTCGCGTTCGTGCTCGCTCTGATCAACCTCGCCAAGCGCGCCGCCAACCCCGCGATCGACGTGCTCGCAGCCGACGACGACCCGAAGGAGTCACTCCTGGAGGACGCACCCGCCGGCGGCACGACTGCGCCGGGCGTCGTCGTGGTGCGCATGGCCGCTCCGCTGTTCTTCGCCAACGGCACGGTCTTCGGCTCCGCCGTCAAGCGCGCAGTCACCGGCGCGAGCGAGCCGGTCCACCACGTGGTCGTCGATATGGAGGCCGTCACAGACATCGATGTGACCGGCGCCGAAGCGTTCGAGGCGCTCGAGAAGTGGCTGGAGGACCAGGGCATCGGCCTGGCGTTCAGCCGGGTCAGGACGCCGACGCGGGCGCGCCTGGAAGAACTGGGACTGCTCGCGGGACAGACCTTCTTCACCACCAACCGCGCCGCCGTCGCCGCGCTGGTGACCCCGGACGCAGCGCCGCAGGACGGCGCCGGGCAACTGCCCGACGCTTCGGGACGTACCGGATGAGGACGTGCAAGGGCACCATCGCCGCCTAGCAAAGGCCCCGGAGAGGGTCAAGGCTGTCCCCGGCATCGCGCAGGCAGGCGAGACTGGGGCCATGAGCCGGTGGCGACGCGCGTGGAGCGTGCCCCTGCTGGTGATCGCACTCTGCGCTGCCGGATGCGGCGTCACGGTGCCGACCGACCCGCAGGGCACACTCGACCGCGTGCGCGGCGGAGAACTGCGCGCCGGCGCTTCGCCGTCGGGCGAGCTCGTCACCGTCGACGGGGAAGACGTGGGCGGCAGCCTCGCCGAGCTCGTCGAGGGCTTCGCCGAGTCCGTCGACGCGAGGGTCACGTGGACCGTGGGCAGCGAGGAGGACCTCGTCGACGCACTGGAATCGGGCGAGCTCGACCTCGCCGTCGGCGGCATGACCGACGCGACGCCGTGGACGCAGCGGGTCGCCGCGACGAGGGGATACGAGTCCATCCGCGGGGCGCACGGGCCCGTCGTGCTGCTGGTGCCGCTCGGCGAGAACGCGTGGCAGGCGGCACTCGAGGGGTACCTCGACGAGGAGGTGGCGCCGTGAAGACCATGGGCCGCACCGATCTGCCGCCTGCTCAGCAGAAGGCGCTGCGCAGCGCCATCCGCTGGGAGTGGTTCACGATCGGGTACACGCTGGTGACCATCGGGCTGATCGCCCTCGTGGTCGGCGGCTCGCAGGCGATGAAGACCGCCTGGATCGAGGACATGCTCTCCCTCATTCCCCAGATCTCTTTCCTGGTCGCGCTGCTGTTCATCCGCCGTCGCCCGACGCGCGCATTCCCCTTCGGCTACCACCGGGTGATGGGGGTGGGCCACCTGGTGGCCGGAGTCGCCCTCCTCGCCGTGGGCGGAAACCTGGCTTACGAGGCGATCAGCGGCCTGGTCCGCGCCGAGCACCCCTCCATCGGCACGGTGCAGGTGTTCGGCCAGACCGTCTGGCTCGGCTGGTTCATGGTCGCCGTCATGAGCGTGGTCGTGATCGGCCCCTTCTTCTACGGGCGCGCGAAGGCGAAGCTCGCGCCGACGCTGCACAACAAGGTGCTCTACGCGGATGCCGACATGGCCAAGGCCGACTGGACCTCGACGGTGGCATCCATCGTCGGTGTGCTCGGTGTGGGGATCGGGCTGTGGTGGCTCGACGGTGCAGCCGCCCTGTTCATCTCGCTGGGGATCATCTGGGACGGCTGGCGCAACTCCCGAGGGGCCGTGCGCGATCTCATCGACCAGCGGGCCCGCACCGAGGACGATGCCCGACCGCACCCCTTGATCGCACGGGTCGCGAACCGCGTCGACGAATTCGGGTGGGTGCGCGAGAGCGCCGTGCGCATGCGCGACATGGGGCAGGTGTTCCATGTCGAGGTGTTCGTCGTCCCCGCCCGGGAGGAGGTGACACTCGCCGAGGTCGAGGAGGCGCGTGAGGCGGTCGCCGCGCTCGACTGGAAGGTGCAGGACGTCGTTCTCGTCGCCACCTCATCGCTGCCGGACGAGGCCGAGCGGGCCAGTACGCAGTCGTCGTCCCGCGAGGCGTAGCAGCGGCATCCGCTCGTCTCAGCTCGCGGTCGGGGGTCCGCCGTCCGACCACACTTCGTCAGCCGATACGGAGTCGGGTGCCTCGTCGGGAACGGGCACGATCGCCAGCGGCACGCCGGGAGTCAGGAGCAGGTGCGCGGCGCGCATCATGCCCTCGCCGTCGTTGACCTCCAGCCAGTGGGTGCCCGCGCGCAGGCCCGCCTCCACCTCCTGCCGGAGGTCCTCGAGCCGTCGCCCCCCGACGCTGTAGTGCTCTCCGCCGTAGAAGATGTCGATCCGCTTCATGATCGCTCCCGTCGCCGTCCCCATCTCAGCGGCAGCTCGCGGCATCACGAAGCGTCTTGACAGCGGCCCTGCGGAGGCATAGACCGAGGTTCGCTCGCTCCAGCATCCGCACGCCGTCTACGCCCTCCGGTGCTCGCCGTCAACCCCTTCGTCTGTGCGCGTCGCCCGCCCTTAGCGTGCCACCACCGCCCACTTCTCATCGGGCGGAGGAGGCGATCATGCGCAAGCAGACAAGGACGTGGGTGGCCGCCGGCGCCATCGCACTGCTGGCCGTCACCGGCACAGGCTGTGCCGTCGGAACGGGCGGAGCCGGCGACGACGACGCGGAATACGACCCGGATGCCGACCTCAGCGGATCGATGTCGGTGATGGGCTTCTCGGGCGTCGATGAAGTCGCGACCAGCAGGCTCGACTACGCCGAGGAGCAGCTCGGCGAGGTGGAGGTCAACCTCTCCGAGGGCGAGCTCGACCTGCAGCAGTTCCTTTCCGCCGTCGCGACGGGCGAGCCGCCGGACATCGTCTACGCCAACCGCGACCAGATCGGCTCGCTCGCCGCGCGCGGCGCCGTCATCCCGCTCGACCGGTGCATCGACGGCGAGGGCATTCCGACCGACGAGTACGTGGAGGCGGCTCTGGCCCAGGTCACGCTCGACGGCACGGTGTACGGCATCCCGGAGTTCAACAGCGTGCAGCTGACGATGGCGAACGCTGATCTCCTCTCGGCCGCAGGCCTGAGCGTCGAGGACGTCAACGGCTCGAACTGGGAGGCGATGAGCGCCGCGAACCAGGCGCTGTCGGTCTCCGACGGTGGCAACATCCAGGTCATCGGCGTCGACAGCAAGCTGCCCGAGTTCCTGCCGCTGTGGGCCAAGGCCAACGGCGTCGACCTGATCTCGGAGGACGGCAAGACCGCGCAGCTCGACGATCCCGCCGTGGTCGAGGCGCTCGAGTGGGCGGTGTCGATCTACGAGGCGCAGGGCGGGTTCAGCGCCGTCAAGGCGTACCGCGACTCGGCCGATTTCTTCGGCGAGGGCAACCAGTTCGCGACCAGCGTGCTCGGGGCGATGCCGATGGAGCAGTGGTACGTCAACGTGCTGAACGACGTCTCACCCGATGCCCCCATGGCCTTCGACACCGTTCGCACCCGCGAGGGCGAGACGCTCGCGTACGCCTCCGGCTCCGCGTGGGCGATCCCCAGCGGCAGCGCGAACCCCGAGGCCGCCTGCCGGTTCGCCCGGGCCATGACCTCCACCGACGCCTGGCAGGCGGCGGCCGAGGCCCGGCTCGAGGCGCGCGAGGCCGAGGACAAGCCCTTCACCGGGATCCTCACGGGCAACAGGGCGGCCGACGAGATGGTCCGCGACATGACGACGTCCGGCGGAGAGCCGTGGGACACGGCGGTCGCGAAGATGTACGAGGCCAACGAGGCGACGTTCTCGCTGCCGGCCAACCCGGCGGACGCCGAGTTCAAGACGGCGATGTTCGACGCCGTCAACTCGGTGCTCGACGGCAACGCGACGCCGCAGGAGGCACTCGCGACCGCGCAGGAAGAGGCCCAGTCCGCGCTCGATGAGGCGTGGTCGGAACTCGAGGCGGAGGAGTGATGTCGGCGTCGACGCTGACGGCTCCGCCGCCGGCCCCGCCGGCCGACCGCTTGCGGGCGCGCCGGCGGGCCCGACGGCGGTACGTCGGCTCGGCGCTGCTGTTCCTCAGTCCTTGGCTGATCGGCTTCGGGGTGTTCACCGCCTGGCCGCTCATCTACAGCGTCTACCTGTCGCTCACGGACTACGACGTCATCAACAATCCCGAGTTCGTCGGCATGGACAACTACGTCCAGCTGTTCGAGGACCCGAAGATCGCGCTCGCCCTGGGCAACACCCTCATCTTCACGGCGGTGCAGGTGCCCCTGTACGTGCTGGTGTCGCTCGTGCTGGCGCTTCTGCTGAACAAGGCCGGACGCAGCGCGGGCTTCTTCCGCACGATCTTCTTCCTGCCGAAGATGACCCCGCCGGTGGCCGTCGGGATCCTGTTCCTGCTGCTGTTCAACGGTCAGAACGGCCTGTTCAACACGGTGCTGGGCTGGTTCGGCATCGACGGGCCGTCGTGGACGACGGATGCCGCGTGGGTGAAGCCTGGTCTCATCATCATGAGCCTGTGGACGGTCGGCGCCTCGGTCATCATCCTCCTCGCGGCGCTCCAGGCGGTGCCCGACGAGCTCTACGATTCGGCGCGGATGGACGGAGCCGGATTCTGGCGTCAGTCGCTGTCGGTCACCGTCCCGATGATCAGCCCTGCTCTGTTCTTCATCGTCGTGGTCAACACCATCGCCGGGCTGCAGACCTTCGATGAGGCGTATACGGCATTCTTCGGCGCGGGCAATACGACCTACAGCAACGACGCGGCGCTGTTCTACGTGATCTATCTGTTCCAGCAGGCGTTCGAGTTCCTCCACATGGGCTACGCGTCGGCGATGGCCTGGGTGCTCTTCGCGCTCATCATGGTGGTCACCGTCATCCAGATCGTCGTGTCGCGCCGCGTCGTCTACTACGAGGGGGAGGAGCGGTCATGAGCAGGGTGCTGCCGCCCGGCCAGTCCACTCCCGAGGAGATGGGCGCCCGTCACCCCAGCGGGCCGATCGACACCGCCGAGTCCGGCTCGCGCGCGACGGGGGCCGTCGAAGCCGGGAGAGGCCCGGCCTCCACGGCCGGGCGTGCCCGGCGTCGGCGGCGCGTGCGCACCGCGCTCGTCATCACGGCGCTCTCGCTGCTCGCGGTGGTCTTCGCCTACCCCTTCGTATGGCTGGTCAGCGCCTCGTTCAAGCCGCGCAGCGAGGTCTTCGACAACAAGCTGATTCCCGAGACCTTCACGCTGGACAACTACGTGCAGGTGTGGGAGACGGCGCCGCTCGCGCTGTGGCTGTGGAACACGCTGCTGGTCACGGTGCTCGCCGCGACGACTGTGACGCTGTCCAGCGCGATGGTGGCGTGGGGCTTCTCCTACTTCCGCTTCCGCGGACGCGGAGCCCTGTTCGGCGTCGTGCTGGCCACGATGATGCTGCCGGGCGCCGTGACGATGATCCCGACGTTCCTGATCTGGAACGCCCTCGGTTTCGTGGGCACGCTCGTCCCGCTGTGGGCGGGCAATCTCTTCGGCAGCGCCTTCTACATCTTCCTGCTGCGGCAGTTCATGCTGGGCCTCCCGCGCGAGTTCTTCGAAGCGGCACGCGTGGACGGGGCGTCCAACTGGCAGATCTTCTGGCGGATCGCGCTGCCGCTCAGCAAGCCCGCGCTCGCGGTCACCTTCGTGTTCGAGGTGCAGGCGGTGTGGACCGACCTCATGCGGGCGCTCATCTACCTGCGCGACTCGTCGGATTTCACCGTGCCGCGAGGGCTCAAGTCGCTCGTGGACGCCTTCGGATTCGGCGGCGAATGGCACTGGGAGCTCATCGTCACGGCGAGCGTCATCGCGACGGTCCCGATGATCATCGTGTTCTTCGTCGCCCAGCGGCAGATCATCCACGGGATCAGCGCGGGCGGGGTGAAGGGCTGACCGGGCGCCGGTCAGCCCTCTCAGCCGACGAGGTCGTGCTCGTCCTCGTGCTCGACGTGCGGCATGGCGGGTTCGGGCACCAGATACAGTCCGGCCGGCGAGTTCGCCGTATGGGCCAGCGCGTCGATCCATGCCGGATTCAGCTGCGGCTTGCGGCTGCCGTAGAACTTGTAGACCAGCGAGCATCGGGGATGCACCCAGATCGTCGTGCGTCCGTCGCCGATGCTCGCATCGTCGCGCCACGTGAAGTGGAACGGCTCTCCCCGCCTGAGTTTCGTGCCGATCACCAACTGCAGGTGAGCGAGCGTCCTGTCGTCGAAATCGACCTTGACAGCCCCTTCATAGATCAGCTTGCCCATGGTGGGCCTCCGTCCGAAGACTGCCGGCGTCCGGCGCGGTTGGGGGTCGCAACGAGGCGGACGTCGATCAGGCTCCGTGTCCATGGTCCTCCCAGGGACGGTGCCTGGCTAGGGCTTGACACCCGGTTCAGCGGGCCTGCTGTCCGTGGATCCCCCCTCTCCTGCGCTGACGGAAGGTGGCTCGTCACTCGCTCGACACGGACGACTCGTGGTGCGGTGCTCCGACGGGCTTGGACTCGCTCGAGCCGCGCTGGCGGAGGAAGATCGACAGCGCGATCATCGCCCCGACGGCGAGGAACTCCGACTGCCAGTTTTGCAGCGTCCGGTTCCAGAAGTCCGGTGTGCCGACGTACTGGATCCAGGTGATCGCGGGCTGCCCGTGCTCGGCGTTCTCGGAATTCATGACCACGGTGCCGGCCAGCGACTGCGCCAGCCACGAGAGCACGAACACGGCGCCCATCACGAGCAGCAGCGAGTTGGAGAAGATCGTCTGCCGGATGCCGCGCGCACGGGCCCACGAGGGCGAATCCGCCCGGGCGTGCTCTCCGACCAGCTGCTCCTCATCCGTGCCCGGTCCTTCATCGCCGGGCTTCTTGGACTCCGGGGACCCCCGCTGGACGAGCCAGATGGTCGCCGCGATGAACAGGAAGAACTGCAGGAACTCCGACTGCCAGTTCTCGGCGACGTCCACGACGAACTCGGACGAGCCGATGAAGGCGAGGAAGCTCTCGGCGGCCTGGCCGTGCTGCTGGAGTCGCTCGTTGTTCTCGAGCCACCCGGCGACGGACTGTCCGGCCAGGGCGAGCACGAACAGGGCGCCGAACAGGAAGCTGAGGGCGTTGTCGCGAAGCGGGCGCATCGTCATCGCCCCATCAACGGGATCGCGATCATGTACGCCAGGCCCGCCGCGAGCACCGCGATCCATGACCAGAACACGACCGCCTCGCCCCGGCGGGCGCCTTCCTCTTCCGGAGTGAAATCCACCATCTCGATCTCCCTTCGTCCCGTGCGGCTCGGTCGACGACATGCTGGCCACCACCTGCCGCGGCGGAAAGGTGCTTGACAGACGAACGTCGATCGGTCACGGCCAGGGCAGGTCCACCCGCGGATGCCTTCGATCCGCCCACCCCCTTTCCCCGCGACGGGCGCGGGGTTAGCGTCGAGGGGGCGGGGAGACCGGCGGGAGTCGGACGGAGGAGCCGCAATGGCACACATCGAAGTGCTCTACGGGAGTCAGACATTCACGATCGTCGACCGCACCATCGACGACGTGCAGAGCCACATCGACGCCGTCCTGGCCACCGGCACCTCGGGATGGATCTCGGCCTTCGACGGCCACGGGCCACGTGCCCCCGTCCGCCTTCTCGTCACCGCCGGCGTGCCCATCGCCCTGACCTTCGTCCCCTCGGACGACGAGCTCTGAAGCATCGGCGAAGCGACAAGGCCGGCTCTTGCGAGCCGGCCTTGTCGTGTTGCGCCCCCGACAGGAATCGAACCTGCGACCTTTGGTACCGGAAACCAACGCTCTATCCCCTGAGCTACGGAGGCGTGCCGATCGAGATTACCACCCTCGGCGGGGTGCGCCCGCCAGGTCAGGGGATGGCGGGGGTGCCGTCGTGCGGGGCGTCGGCGACGATGGCCGGCTGCCCCTCGAGCCGCTCGACGGCACGCGCGACCCTGTCGGCGAGGTAGGCATGGCCCGCGGTCGACGGGTGGTCACGGCCGACCGGGCCGGTGTCGATGACGTCGAGGTAGTTCGCCGTCGTGATCCAGTCCTCGGCGATGGGGGAGATGTACCACCAGCCGCGCGCGGCGGCCAGCGCGCTCAGCTCGGCGTCGATCTCCCTCGTCGCGCTCTGCACGGGGAGCACCTGCGGAGACGGGCCCAGGATCACGATGTCGGCGTCGGGATAGGTGGAGGCGAGCGCATCCCACGCGGCGGTGACCGCCTCCCGGTATCCGGCCGGGTACAGCTTGCGGTCGTTGATCGAACCCTCGACGAGGATCAGGTCCGGCGCGAGGGCCGGGTCCAGCGCCGCGATCCGCTCGCCATAGGACGGTCCGTCGAGGCCGGGCTTGAGGTAGCCGCTGCCGCGGACTCCGTCCACGATCGTCTCGACGCCCAGCTGGCCGGCCAGCAGGTACGCGAATCCGAGGGTCGGCACGTTCGCCGCCGAGCCGTACACCCACGAGTCGCCGAAGACGAGCACGCGCGCACCCTCTTCGAGCGCCAGCGGAGCGGGAGGGACGGATGCCGCGGCCTGCGCCTCGCCTTCCGCCGCAGCGACCGGGCGCACCGGCTCGGACGGGGCTCCCCAGGGCCGGAGGACCGCCACCGTGCACACCGCGGCGACGGCCAGCGCGGCGGCCAGCAGGGGAAGCCAGAGCCGCTGTGCGCGGGTGCGGCCGGGCGCGTGCATGAGAAGAGGGTAAGTCATCTCCCGCCGACCTCCGCACGCGGGGTGCGATCTGGGGAAAAGCAGGGGTCGATCCTGAGCTTCGAGGGCGCTTCCAGCACACTCACGGCGGCCGCCGGGCAAGACCGCACGGACCGGTGCCGACGGCATGCGAGGATACTTCGGTGCAACGCGTCGTGACCGCTGAGATGGACCTCGAATTGGGGGCATCCGTCGACCTCATCTTCCAGATCGCGGCCGCTCAGGCGGTGCCGATCTCGAATGAGCAGCTGACCTTCACTCAGGGCGATCGCGTCTACACGCCGACCGAGATCGTCGACCAGTCCGGGAGCCGGCTGCACCGCCTCACGGGCGAGCCCGGCCGGCTCGAGATCCGGTACGAGGCGACCGTCGACGGGCAGGCATCATCCAGCCGCACGAGCGACCTCGAGGCCATCACCTACCTGCGCCCGAGCCGGTACGCGCAGTCCGACGAAGTGTTCCAGCAGGCGCGCCGGCAGTTCAAGGGGCTGTCGGGCCACGACCTGATCGCGGCGGTCTCGGAGTTCGTCTCCACCAGCACCACCTACACGCCCGGCCTCAGCCAGGGGACCGACAGCGCCGTGACGACGCTCATGACCGGTCAGGGGGTGTGCCGCGACTACGCGCACGTCGTCATCGCCCTCCTGCGGGCGATGGACATGCCGGCCCGCTACGCGGCCTGCTTCGCGCCCGGCCTGCGTCCCATGGACTTCCATGCCGTCGCCGAGGCCTACCTCGACGGCGCCTGGTACGTGATCGACGCGACCCGCCTCGCCAACCGCAACTCGCTGGTGCGCATCGCGACGGGCCGCGATGCCGCCGACTGCGCGTTCCTCAGCTACCACGGCGGCTACGTGGGGCTCCAGCGTCTGCGCGTGGACGCGTGGGTCGTCCCGGAGGCGGCGACGCTGGACGGCCTCGAGACGCTGCCCGCGGCATCCGATCCCGCCGCCGACGACTTCGGCGCACTGGTGCAGATCTCCTGAGCCGGGCCTCGCGCAGCCGAGGTGCGCGTGGGGACGCGTCGCGGCCACAGGCGTCGATGCGAAACGCCCAGGACCGGGCGAATAGACTGGGCCGGTTATGAATCCCGAAGCCCTCTCCGCCGCCCTTCTCGCCGTCATCGCTCCGCTCGCGGAGGCCCGACGACCCGGCGCGGCCGAGGGGCTGACCGCGACCGACCTGCCGCTCGAGCGGCCGAAGAACCGCGAGCACGGCGACTGGGCGTCCAACGCGGCGATGAAGCTCGCGAAGGCGGTCGGGGCCAACCCCCGCGAGTTCGCGGCCGAGATCGCCGCCGGGCTCGCCGACGTCGACGGCATCGCGGAGGTCGAGGTCGCCGGCCCCGGCTTCATCAACATCCGGCTGGACGCCGCCGCAGCAGGAGCGCTCGCGAAGGTCATCGTCGACGCCGGCGCGTCGTTCGGCACGAACGACAGCCGCGCCGACGAGGTGATCAATCTCGAGTTCGTGTCGGCCAACCCCACCGGGCCCGTACACCTGGGCGGCACGAGGTGGGCGGCCGTCGGCGACTCGCTGGCGCGCATCCTGACCTCGCAGGGGGCAGCCGTCACGCGTGAGTACTACTTCAACGACCACGGCGCGCAGATCGACCGGTTCGCCAAGAGCCTCGTCGCCGCGCATGAGGGTCGCCCGACCCCGGAGGACGGCTACGGCGGCGACTACATCGGCGACATCGCCCGCCGCGTGGAGCTCGCATACGAGGGCGACATCGACGCGCTCGACCCCGAGGCCAAGCAGGAGGCGTTCCGCGAGCTGGGCGTGGGACTCATGTTCGGCGAGATCAAGCAGAGCCTCCACGACTTCGGCGTCGACTTCGACGTCTACTTCCACGAGAACGATCTCCACACGTCGGGGGCGGTCGGCCATGCCGTGGACCGCCTGCGCGAGCTCGGCCACATCTTCGAGGAGGACGGGGCGGTCTGGCTGCGCAGCACCGAGTTCGGCGACGACCGCGATCGCGTCATCATCCGCTCCAACGGCGTGCCCGCCTACTTCTCCGGCGACCTCGCCTACTACCTCGACAAGCGCGAGCGCGGCTTCAACCGCTGCATCATCATGCTGGGCGCCGATCACCACGGCTACGTGCAGCGCATGATGGCGATGTGCGCCGCCTTCGGCGACGAGCCGAACGTCAACCTGCAGATCCTCATCGGACAGCTCGTGAACCTCGTGAAGGACGGGCAGCCCGTGCGCATGTCCAAGCGCGCCGGCACGATCGTCACGATGGAGGACCTCGTCGAGATCGTCGGAGTCGATGCCGCTCGGTACGCGCTCACGCGCAGCTCAGCCGACTCCAACCTCGACATCGACCTCGACCTGCTGCAGAAGCGCACCAACGACAACCCCGTCTTCTACGTGCAGTACGCGCACGCCCGCACGCACAACGTCGGACGCAATGCGCACGCTTCCGGAGTGGACCGCTCCGAGTTCGCACCCGAGCTGCTCACGCACGAGACGGAGTCGGCGCTGCTGGGCGCCCTCCAGGAGTTCCCGAGGGTCGTGGCCTTCGCCGCAGAGGTGCGCGAGCCTCACCGCGTCGCGCGTTACCTCGAGGAGCTCGCGGGACTGTACCACCGCTGGTACGACAACTGCCGTGTGATCCCGCTGGGCGACGAGCCTGTCGAGCCCGTGCACCGCACCCGGCTCTGGCTCAACGACGCCACCGGTCAGGTGCTCCGCAACGGCCTGGACCTGCTGGGCGTGAGCGCCCCGGAGCGGATGTAGTCGTGGGCGCCAGCGACACGCTGCCCACCGAGCCGCTTCCCGACGGGCTCGCGGCCGCACCGGTGCCGCGTCGGCGCCGGCGTGCCTGGCCGTGGATCGTGGCGTTCGCGATCGTGGCGATCCTCGCGGTCGTCGCGTGGTTCGCGGCCGAGGCGCTTGCGCGGCAGATCGTGACGGGCGTCGTCCGCGACCAGGTGCGCACGCAGCTGTCGCTGCCGGCCGACCAGCCGATCGACGTCGGCATCGCCGGCGCCGTGATCCCGCAGCTCATCGGCGGCACGTTGGACGAACTCACCGTGTCGTCGCAGGACGCCGCGATCGGCGACGGCGAGTCTGATGCGCGCGTGACCGGAGACATGACCGTCGTCGCTCGCGGGGTGCCCGTCCGTGGCGGCGACATCGCCAGCGCCGAGGCCACCATGACCCTCGACGAGGCGCAGCTGCGTGACCTGATGTCGCACGTCGAGGGGTTCCCGGCAGAGGAGCTCGGTCTGGAGGCACCCGACGTCACGGTCGCCGTCGACCTGAACGTGTTCGGCGCCACGATTCCTGTCGGTGCCGCGCTTACGCCGTCGGCGGCCGACGGCGACCTCGTGCTGACTCCGGCGTCAGTGCAGCTCGGCGGGGCCGACGTGTCGGCTGAAGAGTTGCAGGACCGATTCGGCCGGCTCGCCGACGGCCTGCTGCGCGACTGGGATGTCTGCGTCGCCCAGTACCTGCCCTCCGGCGTGACCCTGACCGGGGTCGCCGTGGACGGCGACGTGCTCGTGGCCGACTTCGACGTCGACGGTGCAATCGCCACCGATCCGGCCCTGCAGGAGAACGGCACCTGCGCCTGAGCGCCGCGGAGCGTCACACGGCACGGGGGCGCGGAGTCGTGTGCCCTAGACTTCTAGCACTGCCAGGCGCGTGACCCCTCCGGCCCGGCACAGCCGCCCCCGGAGTCCCGGACGGCCCCGCGTCGAAGCTCCCACCGATTGGTCCACCGTGTCCGCCGACCCGCATCACCGTTCCGTCGCTCCCGCGTGGCTCGAACGCCCCGCTGACGCCAACGGGCTCGCGCCGGCGGTCTGGCCGACGGCTGCCACGCGCGACGGCGTCGGCGTGCTCGAGCTCGGCGGCATCCCCGTCACCGCCCTGCGCGAGAGGTTCGGCACACCCCTGTACGTCCTCGACGAGGACGAGGTGCGTCAGACCGCACGGCGGACGCTCGACGCCTTTCGCGCGGCCGCCGCGCTGCACGGCGTGCAGGCCCGGGTCTACTACGCCGGCAAGGCGCTGCTGACCACCGAGGTGGTGCGCTGGGTCACCGAGGAAGGTCTGGCGGTCGACGTGTGCACCGGCGGCGAGCTCGCCGTGGCGCTCGCGGCGGGCGCTGAGCCGGCGCGGCTCGGCTTCCACGGCAACAACAAGTCCGCGGCCGAACTCGAGCGCGCGGTCGACGTGGGCATCGGGTCGGTCGTCATCGACAGCCTGATCGAGATCGAGCGCCTGGCGGCGATCGTCGAGCGGCGCGGTGCGACGCAGGCGGTGCTGCTGCGGGTCAACAGCGGGGTGCACGCCGAGACCCACGACTTCCTGGCGACGGCTCACGAGGATCAGAAATTCGGCTTCACGCTGACGGATGCCGCCGCCGCCGCGGCCCGCATCCGCGAGCTCCCCGGACTCGAGCTCGTCGGCCTGCACTGCCACATCGGCTCGCAGATCTTCGGCACCGCCGGGTTCGAGGAGTCGGCGGCTCGCATCGTCGAGCTCCACGCGGAGCTCCGCGAGGGCGGCGAGCTTCCGGTGCTCAACCTCGGCGGCGGCTTCGGCATCGCCTACACGTCGGTCGACGACCCGACTCCGATCGAGGCCCTTGCCCTCGGCATCGCCGAGGCCGTCGCGCGGCAGTGCGAGGTTCGCGGCATCCCGGTTCCGAATCTCGCGTTCGAGCCCGGTCGTGCCATCGTCGGCCGCGCAGGCGTCACGCTGTACGAGGTCGGCACCACGAAGCCCGTACAGCTCGAGAGCGGCGACGCGCGGCTGTACGTGAGCGTCGACGGCGGCATGAGCGACAACGCCCGTCCGGCGCTGTACGGCGCGCAGTTTTCTGCGCGCATCGCGTCGCGCACCAGCGAGGCGCCGCCCGCCCTCGTGCGCGTGGTGGGCAGGCACTGCGAGTCGGGCGACGTCGTCGTGGACGCCGAGTACCTGCCGGGCGACGTCTCGCCGGGCGACCTGCTGGCCGTGCCCGCGACGGGCGCCTACTGCTTCTCGCTCGCCAGCAACTACAACTACGTCCCTCGCCCGCCGGTCGTGGCGCTGCGCGGGGGAGAGGCCCGCGTCATCGTGCGCGGCGAGACGATCGACGATCTGCTCGCCCGCGACGCCGGCGTCAGCACCGTGGGCGACGGGCGCGAGCTCGCCGCGACACCGACGGAAGGGAACGCATGACCGACTACCGCCGCCTCCGCGTCGCACTGCTGGGAGCCGGAGCCGTGGGCTCGCAGGTCGCCTCGCTGCTGCGACAGCACGCCGACGAGCTCGCCGACCGGGCGGGGGCGCGGCTGGAGCTGGTCGGGATCGCGGTCCGCGACGTCGACGCCAAGCGCGACGTCGACCTCCCCAAGGAGCTCTTCACGACCGACGCGGACTCGCTGATCGTGGGGTCCGACATCGTCATCGAGCTCATGGGCGGCATCGAGCCGGCGCGCGCGTACCTGCTGCAGGCGATCAACTCCGGTGCCGACGTCGTCACGGCCAACAAGGCGCTCCTGGCGACCCACGGTCCCGAGATCTTCGACGCCGCCGACCAGGTGGGCGCCGAGGTGTACTACGAGGCCGCGGCCGCCGGCGCGATCCCGATCATCCGGCCGCTGCGCGACTCTCTGGCCGGCGACCGCGTGCAGCGGATCATGGGCATCGTCAACGGCACGACGAACTACATCCTCGACCGGATGGACACCGAGGGCGCCGAATTCGCCGACGTGCTGGCCGATGCGCAGCGCCTGGGCTACGCCGAGGCCGACCCGACCGCCGACGTCGAGGGCTACGACGCCGCGCAGAAGGCGGCGATCCTCGCGAGCCTCGCCTTCCACACGACCGTTCCGCTGGATGCCGTGCACCGCGAGGGCATCACCGCGATCGACAAACCGATGATGGATGCCGCGCGCCACGCCGGCTACGTGATCAAGCTGCTGGCCGTGTGCGAGCGCCTGACCGAAGAGGGCGGCACGGAGTCCATCTCGGTGCGGGTCTACCCGGCGCTGATCGATCGCGCGCACCCACTGGCGAGCGTGCACGGCGCCAACAACGCCGTGTTCGTGCAGGCCGAGGCTGCCGGCAACCTGATGTTCTACGGCGCGGGTGCCGGCGGTGTCCAGACCGCATCCGCCGTGCTGGGCGACGTCGTGTCGGCGGCGCGCCGTCACATCGCGGGCGGCGTCGGCGTCGGCGAGTCGACGCTGGCGAACCTGCAGATCGTCCCGGTCGGCCGCGTCACGACGCGCTACCAGATCACGCTCGAGGTCGACGACCAGCCCGGCGTGCTGGCGACGGTCGCGGGCATCCTGAGCGAGGGGCGCGTCTCGATCGCCACGGTCGAGCAGACCGTCGTGGAGTCCGCCGACGGCGAGAGCGGCGTGGCGCGCCTGGTGATCGGCACCCACAAGGCACTGGAGCAGGACCTCAGCGACACGGTGGAGCGCCTCGCGGCCAGCGGTGTCGTGGAGCGGGTCGTCTCCGTGCTGCGGGTCGAAGGCAACTGAGGGTTTCGAAGGAGACTGACATGGCACATGTTTGGCGCGGAGTCCTCCGCGAGTACGCAGACCGACTGGGCGTCACCGACGCCTCCACCGTCGTCACGCTGGGGGAGGGCGGCACGCCGCTGCTTCCGGCGCCGGCGCTCTCGCGCCGCACCGGCACCGATGTGTGGGTGAAGTTCGAGGGCATGAACCCGACCGGCTCGTTCAAGGACCGCGGCATGACAGTCGCGGTCTCGCGGGCCATCGAGCACGGCGCGAAGGCGGTCATCTGCGCCTCGACGGGCAACACCTCCGCGTCGGCGGCCGCCTACGCGGCGCACGCCGGCATCACGGCCGCGGTGCTCGTCCCCGAGGGCAAGATCGCGATGGGCAAGCTCAGCCAGGCCGTCGCCCACAACGGCCGTCTCATCCAGATCCGCGGAAACTTCGACGACTGCCTCGAGATCGCGCGCGAGCTGGCCGACAACTACCCGGTGCACCTGGTGAACTCGGTCAACCCCGACCGCATCGACGGGCAGAAGACCGCAGCCTACGAGATCGTCGAGCAGCTGGGCGACGCACCCGACTTCCACTTCATCCCGGTGGGCAACGCGGGCAACTACACCGCCTACACCCGCGGCTACCGCGAAGAGGCCGAGGCGGGCGTGTCGACCCGCGTGCCGCGCATGTTCGGCTTCCAGGCCGAGGGCTCGGCGCCTCTCGTGCGCGGCGAGGTCGTGAAGAACCCCGACACCGTCGCCAGCGCGATCCGCATCGGCAACCCCGCCTCGTGGGAGCTCGCCCTCGATGCGCGCGCGGCGACCGACGGCTACTTCGGCGCGATCGACGACGCCCGGATCCTCGCCGCCCAGAAGCTGCTGGCCGGCGAGGTCGGCATCTTCGTCGAGCCGGCATCGGCGATCAGCGTCGCGGGCCTGCTCGACCGCGTCGAGTCCGGCGTCGTGCCGCAGGGCGCGCGCGTCGTGCTCACGGTCACCGGTCACGGGCTCAAGGACCCGTACTGGGCGCTGCGCAACGCCGACGGCTCGGAGGTCGAGCCCACGGTGGTCGACGCGACCACGTCGGAGGTGGCATCCGTTCTCGACCTCGCCCCCGCGGCGGCGACCGCGTGAACGCAGCCGTCGCGCCGGCACCCGGCCGCCGCGTCGTGGTGCGGGTTCCGGCGACGAGCGCGAATCTCGGCCCCGGCTTCGACACGCTCGGCCTCGCGCTGAGCGTGTACGACGAGCTCGACGTCACGGCGCTGCCGGAGGGCGAGCTCGAGATCGAGGTCGAGGGCGCGGGCTCTGCGGACGTCCCGCGGGACGCCTCGCACCTCGTGGTGCGGGCGATCGCGTACGCGTATGAATCGGTGGGACGACGGATGCCGGGACTCCGGCTCCACGCCAAGAACGTCATCCCGCACGGACGCGGCCTCGGCTCCTCCGGCGCCGCGGTCGTGTCGGGCCTGCTCGCCGCGAAGGGCCTGCTCGAGGGCGACGTCGAGCTCGGACCGGATGCCCTGCTGCGCCTGGCGACCGAGCTGGAAGGCCACCCCGACAACGTCGCGCCGGCTCTCTTCGGCGGCCTGACCATCGCGTGGGTCGACGAGGACGGCCCGCAGCACAAGAAGCTCCTCGTGCACCGGGGTGTGTCGCCGCTCGTGCTGGTGCCGGCATTCACGATGTCGACCAAGCTCGCCCGCAGCCTCCAGCCCCTGCACGTGCCCCGCGAGGACGCCGTCTTCAACGTGTCGCGCTCGGCGCTGCTGATCGCAGCCCTCACGCAGAGCCCCGAGCTGCTGCAGGCGGCGACCGAAGACAAGCTGCACCAGAACTATCGCGCGAGCGCCATGCCCGACACCGACGCCCTCGTGCGCGCACTGCGCGCGGCGGGGTTCGCGGCGGTCGTCTCGGGCGCGGGGCCCAGCGTCCTGGTGCTCGCCGACGGGCCCGGCCGACGCCTCGAGGCGTCGGCGCTGGCGTCGTCGTCGACCGACACTCCGTGGGAGGCCCTCATGCTCGCCGTCGACTTCAAGGGTGGTACAGTGAGGGAGTACGCGGAGGGTTCCACGTAAGACGTGAATCTGGCCTCCGTCGCAAATCTGCGAAACCACCGCACGGCATTCTGACCTGCCGACGTCCGCTGAGCACCTCGCGGTCCCTCACCCCGTCGGCGGGTGATTCGACAGGCGTGACAACTGATCGAAAAGGCAGATGCCACCGGCAGCGCCGTGCGATCGTGCACAACCGTTCGTATTTCACAAGGGAGAACTCGTGGAGTCCATCTCCGAGATCCACGCCGACGTTCCGGCCGACGAGCGCGCGGAAGCGCCCGAGGGCGCCGAGACCGTCGACACCGCCGCCGAGGCCGTGGCCGACGAAGTCGTGATCGAGGCCGTCGAGGCCGAGGAAGTCGCCGAAGAGGCGGTGGCCGAGGCGGCCGCCGCAGACGCCGTCGCCGAGGAGGCCGTCATCGAGGCGGTCGTCGCCGAGGCCGTCGCCGAAGAAGCGGTGGTCGAGGCCGAAGCCGCCGAGGAGGCCGGCGACCCGGCCGCCGCCGAGGCGGCCGAAGCGGTGGCCGAGGAGGCCGTCGCCGAGGCGATCGTCGCAGACGCCGTGGCCGAGGAGGCCGTGGCCGAGGCGGTCATCGCGGAAGCCGTCGCCCAGGAGGCGGTGGCCGAGGCCGTCGTCGCCGAGGTCGTCGCAGAAGAGGTCGTCGCCGAGGTCGCCGCGGAGGCGCCCGCCGAGGCTCCGGCCGCACCGGCGAAGGCGCCCCGCAAGCGCGCGCCGCGCCGGGCCAAGAGCACCGACGTCCCGCCGGCCGAGCCGGCTGCCGAAGCGCCTGCCGAGATCCCGGCCGAGGCGCCCGCCGAGGCCGCTCAGGCCGAGGGCGCCGAGAAGGCCGAGGATGCGGCATCCGTCCCCGCCGAAGCGCCCACCGACGCCGAGGCGCCCGCTGAGACCACCGAGGGTGGCGAGCAGGCCGCCGAGGGCGAGGGTGCCGAGGCGCCCTCGCGCAGCCGGAGCCGCAGCCGCAGCCGCAACCGCAACCGCAACGCGCAGTCCGGCCAGAGCGCGCAGGGCGACAAGAACCAGAACGCCCAGGGCGACAAGAACCAGAACACCCCGCAGACCGCCGCAGAGCCCGCGAAGGCCGACGCCGCCGACGACGAGCAGCCCGCTCAGGGCAATGGCCGCGGCCGTCAGCGCAACAAGCGCCGTGGCACGCAGGCCGCGGGCGGCGACGAGTTCGAGACCGAGATCGGCGAGGACGACGTCCTCATCCCGATCGCGGGCATCCTCGACGTGCTCGACAACTACGCCTTCGTGCGCACGACCGGCTACCTCCCCGGCCCGAGCGACGTCTACGTCTCGCTCGGCCAGGTGAAGAAGTACAACCTGCGCAAGGGCGACGCCGTCGTGGGCGCTATCAAGCAGCCGCGCGAGGGTGAGCAGTCCAGCCGCCAGAAGTACAACGCGCTGGTCAAGGTCGACGCGGTCAACGGCCTGTCGGTCGACGACGCCGCGACCCGGGTCGAGTTCGGCAAGCTGACGCCGCTCTACCCGCAGGAGCGCCTGCGCCTGGAGACGGCTCCCGAGAAGCTGACCCAGCGCATCATCGACCTCGTCGCGCCCATCGGCAAGGGTCAGCGCGGCCTCATCGTCGCGCCCCCGAAGGCGGGCAAGACGATCGTGCTGCAGCAGATCGCCAACGCGATCGCGATCAACAACCCCGAGGTGCACCTCATGGTCGTGCTCGTCGATGAGCGCCCCGAAGAAGTCACCGACATGCAGCGCACGGTGAAGGGCGAGGTCATCGCCTCGACCTTCGACCGTCCCGCCGAAGACCACACGACGGTCGCCGAGCTCGCCATCGAGCGTGCGAAGCGCCTCGTGGAGCTCGGCCGCGACGTCGTCGTGCTCCTCGACTCGATCACGCGCCTCGGCCGCGCCTACAACATCTCGGCGCCGACCTCTGGTCGCGTGCTCACCGGTGGCGTGGACGCGTCGGCGCTGTACCCGCCCAAGCGCTTCTTCGGCGCGGCGCGCAACATCGAGAACGGCGGATCGCTCACGATCCTCGCCACCGCCCTCGTCGAGACCGGCTCCAAGATGGACGACGTCATCTTCGAGGAGTTCAAGGGCACCGGCAACAGCGAGCTGCGCCTGAACCGCCAGCTCGCCGACAAGCGCATCTTCCCGGCGGTCGACGTCAACGCCTCGTCCACGCGCCGCGAAGAGATGCTGCTGTCGCCCGACGAGGTCAAGATCACCTGGAAGCTCCGCCGCGCGCTGGCCGGTCTCGAGCCCCAGCAGGCCCTCGAGGTCGTGCTCGGCAAGCTCAAGGAGACGCAGTCGAACGTCGAGTTCCTGGTGCAGATGCAGAAGTCGATCCCGGCGCCCGCGAACGGGCACGGCGGTGGCCGCAGCCACGAGCACGACAACAGCATCCGCTGAGCCGTGTTCGAGTCCGTTCAGGGGCTGATCGACGAGCACCGCGCGGTCCAGGAGGAGCTCTCCGACCCCGCGGTGCACGCCGATGCGGCGCGCGCCAAGAGGGTCAACCGGCGCTACGCCGAGCTGTCGCGCATCGTGAAGGCCCACGAGGACTGGGTGGCGGCATCCGATGATCTGGATGCCGCCCGCGAGCTCGCCCGCGAGGACGAGGCGTTCGCCGAGGAGGTGCCGGCTCTGGAAGCCGGGCTGGCCGCGGCGCAGGAGCGGCTGCGACGCCTGCTGATCCCGCGCGACCCCGACGACGCCCGTGACGTGATCATGGAGATCAAGCAGGGCGAAGGCGGTGCCGAGTCGGCGCTGTTCGCGGCCGACCTGCTGCGCATGTACCTGCAGTACGCCGCCTCCAAGGGCTGGAAGACCGAGCTCCTGGAGCGCAACGAGTCCGACCTCGGCGGCTACAAGGACGTCCAGGTCGCGATCAAGGGCTCGAGCTCCGACCCCGCGCAGGGCGTGTGGGCGCATCTCAAGTACGAGGGCGGCGTGCACCGCGTGCAGCGCGTGCCGGCGACCGAGTCGCAGGGGCGCATCCACACGTCCACGACGGGTGTGCTGGTGTTCCCCGAGGTCGACGAGCCCGAAGAGATCCACATCGACCCGAACGACCTGAAGATCGACGTCTTCCGCTCGTCGGGCCCGGGCGGCCAGTCCGTGAACACCACGGACTCGGCCGTGCGCATCACGCACGTGCCCACGGGCATCGTCGTGTCGATGCAGAACGAGAAGTCCCAGCTGCAGAACCGCGAGGCCGGCATGCGCGTGCTCCGGGCACGCCTCCTCGCCAAGCAGCAGGAGGAGCTCGAGGCCGCGGCATCCGATGCCCGCAGGTCGCAGATCCGCGGCATGGACCGTTCCGAGCGCATCCGCACGTACAACTTCCCCGAGAACCGCATCGCCGACCACCGCACCGGCTACAAGGCGTACAACCTCGACCAGGTCATGGACGGCGCCCTCGAGCCGATCATCGAGTCCGCGATCCAGGCCGACGAAGAGGCGCGGCTCGCCGCCCTCGCCGGCGACGCCTGACCCCGCCGGGCACGCCTGACCCCGCCGCCGACGCGTGACCCCGCCGGGCACGCCTGACCCCGCCGCCGAGACCGGGGAGTCCCGCCGAGACCGAGGACGCCGTCCCCGGTTCCGGCGGAAATCCTCGGTCTCCGCGGCCGTGGCGCGCGGCAGGGGACGGATGCCTCACCGCTAGGCTTCCAGCGTGCTGACGTTCCTGATCCGCGCCCTCATCTTCCTGGTGTCGGCGGCGCTCGGCCTCGTCGCGGCCGACCTGATCCTCCCGGGCTTCTACCTGCACTGGAACGACTGGTGGGGGATCGTGCTCGCGGTCGTGATCTTCGCGGTGCTGCAGAGCATACTCGCGCCGTGGCTCCTGAAGATCACCCGCCGGCACGCGAACGCGCTCATCGGCGGGATCGGGCTGCTGTCGACCTTCGTCGCCCTGCTCATCGCGGTGCTGATCCCCGCCGCCGGCATCGGGATCGACGGTGCGGTGGCGTGGATCATCGGCACGCTGATCGTCTGGCTCGTCACAGCGCTGGCCACCTGGCTGCTGCCGCCGCTGTTCATCAAGAACAAGGCACAGGACCGCCGGGCCTGACATCCGGAGATAGGGATTCCTCCCGATCTCCGCGGGCCACCTCACCCGCGAGGCTGGTGGGATGATGGGCGGTATGCAGATCGGCCGGGTGCCCCTCGTCGGCCGCCAGGCGGACCTCGATGCGCTGCGCGCCGAGGTCGACGCCGTCGGTGCGGAAGGGCGCGCCGTGGTGGTGTCGGGCGACGCCGGAATGGGCAAGACGCGCCTGCTGCGCGACTTCGCGGAAGGACTCGACGACGACGTCGTCATCGTGCGCGGCTCGTGTGTCGACTCCGGGTCGGGGCCGGCTCCGCTCACCGCCGTGACCGACCTCCTGCGCGACCTGGTGGACGCGCTCGGCGTCGCGGCCGTGCGGGAGGCGGCAGGCCCGGGCGCGGACGCCCTCGGCGTGCTCGTGCCGGTCCTCGCGGATGCCCCCGGCGACGCCGCCCGTCTCGCGGACGTCGTCGTCGAGCTGTTCTCGCACCTCGCGCGTTCCCACCGGCTGGTCGTCATCATCGAGGACCTCCACTGGGCCGACGGCACCACCGCTGAGATCGCATCGCGCCTGGTGCGCCGAGCCGCGGCGGTGCCGCTGTTCGTGCTGCTGTCGTATCGCACCGACGACCTCGGCCGCAGGCATCCGCTGCGCCCTGTGCTCGCCGAACTCGACCGCGCGCGGCTTCTCGCTCACCGGCCGTTGGCACGGCTCAGCCCAGCGGAGGTCGCCGCGCTCGCCACGGCCGTGCACGGCGACACCCTGGCCGCCGGCGTGCTGAACGACATCGCCGCCCGCAGCGACGGCATTCCGTTCTACGTGGAAGAGCTCGCGAGCTTCTCCGGCCAGCGGCTCCCGGTCTCGCTGCGCGATGTGCTCCTGCTGCGGTACGAGCGATTGGATGCCGAAGCCCGCCGATTCGCCCGCGTCCTGGCGACGGGCGGGGTCGAGGTGCCGCATCCGGTGCTGCGCGCCGTCTTCGAAGGCGACGAGTCGCAGCTCGAGACAGCCGTGCGCGGAGCCGTCGACGCCCAGGTCGTCGTGATCCGCGACGAGGCGTACGCGTTCCGGCACGCCCTCATGCAGGAGGCGGTCTATGCCGAGCTGCTGCCGACCGAGCGCACCCGCCTGCACACCGCTTACGCCGTCGCGCTCGAGGACGCCGCGCCCACCGCACGGGTGCTCGCCGACATCGCCCACCACTGGCGAGCCGCGCACGTGCCCGACCGCGCCCTGTCGGCGGCGGTGGCCGCGCAGCGCGCGGCGAACATCGCGTCGGCGTGGTCGACGGCCGCCGAGGCGGGGGAGCGGGCGCTGGAGCTGTGGGACGCGGTGCCGCAGCCGGAAACGGTGAGCGGGATGTCGCGCGTCGAGATGCTGCGACGCACATCCGCCGCGCTCGCGGCCGCGAACCGGAACGACCGCGCCCTGGCGTTCGCGCAGGAGGCCGTGGCGCTGTGGCCGGAGGAGGACGTCGTCGGGCGTGCGGCGATGTTCGGCGACCTCGCCACCATCCAGTTCCAGGCCGGCGTGTCCGACGGCGAGGAGAGCATCGCCGAGGCGCTGCGGATCCTCGGCGAAGAAGAACGCCATGACGTCCAGCGTGCGCTGCTGCTGCTCAGCTCGGCGCGGGTGCACATGCTCAACGGGCGCCAGCTGCGGGGCACCGAGGTGGCCGCGCAGGCGCGCGCCACCGCGGAGGCGGCAGCCGCCGCCGGTGACCGCGACGCGGCCGAGATCGTCGCGCAGGCCCTCCTCATCGCGGCGACCTGCCGTGCCAGCATCGGAGACCTCGGCGGCGTCGAGCTGTTCGACGTGGCTCGCGCGCACGCCGCCGGCTTCGTCCGGGCGATGATGCGCTACTACATCAACTACTCCAACACGCTGATGCAGGTGGGTCGCTACGACGACGCGGTGTCGGTGGCGCGGGAGGGCATGGCGTACGGGCGCGCGCACGTGGCCGACATCGGGCCCCTCGTCATGATCGAGGCCAACGTCATCGAGGCGCACATCTACGCCGGCCGACTTCGCGAGGCCGAGCAGCTCGGCGGGCTCCTCCCCATGGTCGAACCCGGCCTGTACTCCGCGTTCCTGCGCGAGCGGCTGGTGTGCCTGGCGATCTGGCGGGGCCGCATCGAGGGCGCCGAGAGCGCACTGGAGGCTGCCCGGCTCGAGCTCGACCGCTTCGGCGCCTACGAGTACCAGACGCGGTTCGGCATGGCCTACGACCTCGCGGAGCTCGCGGTCGCCCGCGGCGACGCGCGCGAAGCGCTCTCGCACACCCGGCTGGCCTGGGATTCCACCGCCGGCGGTGTGCTCGCGCTGCCTCTGACCGCGGTCGCCGCCCGCGCGGTCGCGGTGCTGCGCGAGCGGGGCGATGACGAGGATGTCTCTGCGTACCGCGAGGTCCTGCGCACCTACGCGGACTGGCCGGTGACGCCGCTGTGGGCTGCGGTCTTCGCGGCCGAGCTGGGTGAGGGGCCGTGGTCGGAGGCGACCGATGCGATCGGGCCCGCTTACATCCGCGCGTACGCGCGGGTGCGGCACGGCGAGGCGCTGCTGGCTGACGGCGACCGGTCCGCTGCGCGCGACGCGCTGGCGGCCGCGGCTGCATACGCCGACGAGCTGGGAGCGGACGGGCTGGCAGAGCGCGCACGGAACGTGATGACGGATGCCGGCCTCGCCGGTGATGCGCCGCGATCGGCGCTGACCGCCCGTGAAGAGCAGGTGCTCGCGCTGGTGGCCGAAGGGCTCAGCAACGGGCAGATCGCCGAGCGCCTGTACATCAGCGTCAAGACCGTCTCGGTGCACGTGTCGGCGATCCTGCGCAAGCTCGACGCGCCGTCCCGCACCGCGGCGGCCGCGATCTACCGGCGCAGCGCCGCCTGACGCGCGCGACGCGCCCGGCCGGACGCGCCCGTGCTCCCGATGTCGGGTGACGCGTCAGATGTGGTACTCGGGCGTCGTGAGCAGGGCGCGCGTGTCGTCGCCGGTGCGGCGCGCCCGAGGCTTGGCGGGCACGCCGACGAGCACGCTGTCGGCGGGCGCGTCCTTCGTCACCACGGCGTTGGCCCCGACGACGGTGCCGGCGCCGATCGTGATCGGGCCGAGGATCTTCGCGCCGGCGCCCACCGCGACGCCGTCCTCGACGGTGGGGTGGCGCTTGCCGCCCTCGCGCTGGCGACCGCCGAGGGTCACCCCGTGGTAGAGCATGACGTCGTCGCCGACCTCCGCGGTCTCGCCGATCACGACGCCCATGCCGTGATCGATGAAGAACCGTCGGCCGATGGTCGCGCCGGGGTGGATCTCGATGCCGGTGAGCCACCTCGTGACCTGCGAGCCGGCGCGCGCGATGAAGCGCTGGTCACGCGTCCACAGCGCGTGCCAGACGCGGTGCGCCCAGATCGCGTGCAGCCCGGGGTAGAGCACGGCGATCTCGAACCCGCCGCGAGCGGCGGGGTCGCGCAGCTTCGCCGCTGCGACGTCCTCGCGGACGCGCGCGAAGAATCCGATGCGTTCGTCGGTCATTTGGTCTGCCCCTCCGGGTCGCTCAGATGCGCGTACAGCGCGGTGGACAGGTAGCGCTCGCCGGAGTCGGGCACGATCACGACGATGCGCTTGCCGGCCGACTCCCCACGCGCGGCGATCTCGAGCGCGGCCGAGACCGCGGCGCCGGCCGACATGCCGGCGAGGATGCCCTCCCGGGTGGCGAGGGCCCGGGCCACCTCGATCGCGTCGTCGAACTCGACGTCGAAGATCTCGTCCACGACGGAGCGGTCCAGCACGTCGGGCACGAAGTTCGGGCCGATGCCCTGGATGCGATGGCCGCCGGCCCGGCCCTCCGTGAGGACGGGGGAGTCCTGGGGCTCGACGAGCACGATCTTCACGTCGGGGTTGCGCTGCTTGAGCACCTGGCCGACACCTGTCACCGTGCCTCCGGTGCCCGAACCCGCCACGAAGACGTCGACGCGTCCGTCCGTATCGCGCCAGATCTCCTCGGCGGTGGTCTTGCGGTGGATGGCGGCGTTCGCCTCGTGCTCGAACTGCCGGGCGAGGATCGCACCAGGTGTCTCGGCGGCGATGCGCTTGGCCGTGTCGACGGCCTCGGTCATCCCCTTGTACGGGTCGGTGAGCACCAGCTCGGCTCCGTACGCCTTCAGCAGCGTGCGGCGTTCCTTCGACATCGACGCGGGCATCGTCAGGATCACGCGGTAGCCGCGCGCGGCGCCGATGAGCGCGAGGGCGATCCCGGTGTTGCCGCTCGTGGACTCCACGATGGTGCCGCCCGGAACCAGCTCGCCCGCCTCTTCGGCCGCCTCGACGAGCGCGTACCCCAGGCGGTCCTTGACCGACGAGCCGGGGTTGTAGAACTCGAGCTTGACGAGCACTTCGGCGTCCAGACCCTCGGTGAGCGCGTTGAGGCGCACGAGAGGGGTCTCGCCGAAGGCGGTGGTGATGTCGGGATGGATGCCGGGCACGTGGTGCTCCCTGGAGTCAGGCGATGCGGGGGAAGACGACGACGCGCCGGCTCCCCGAACGGGTCGGGGTGACCGGCGCGCCGCTCTTGCGACTCAATCTTCGCGCAGATCCTCGTAGAGCGCGGTCGACAGGTACCGCTCGCCGAACGACGGGACGATCACGACGATGTTCTTGCCGGCCGCCTCGGGGCGCGCGGCCACCTGCAGCGCCGCCCAGATCGCGGCGCCGGACGAGATGCCCACGAGGATGCCGTCCTGCGTGCCGACGGCGCGGGCGGTCGAGATGGCGTCGGGGAACTCGACGTCGATGACCTCGTCGATGACCCCCTGGTCGAGGATCGGCGGAACGAAGTTGGGGCCGATGCCCTGGATCTTGTGCGGCCCGGGCGTGCCCTTGGTGAGAAGCGGCGAGTCGGCCGGCTCGACGGCGACGACCTTCGCGTTCGGCACGCGCTCCTTGAGCACCTGGCCCACGCCGGTGATGGTGCCGCCGGTGCCGATGCCGGCGACGAAGTAGTCGACCTGGCCGTCGGTGTCGCGGAGGATCTCCTCCGCGGTGGTCTTGCGGTGGATCTCGACGTTCGCCTGGTTCTCGAACTGGCGCGCGAGGATGGCGCCGGGAGTCGCGGCGAGGATCTCCTCGGCCTTCGCGAGAGCGCCCTTCATGCCGCCTGCAGGGTCGGAGAGGACGAGCTCGGCACCGTAGGCCTTGAGAAGCAGGCGGCGCTCCATCGACATCGACGACGGCATCGCCAGGATCACCCGGTAGCCGCGGGCGGCACCGACCATGGCCAGTGCGATGCCGGTGTTGCCGCTGGTGGCCTCGACGATCGTGCCGCCCGGCTTCAGCTCGCCCGACGCCTCGGCGGCGTCGATGATCGCGATGCCCAGGCGGTCCTTGACGCTGGAGGCCGGGTTGTAGAACTCGAGCTTGGCGAGCACGTTGCCGCCGACGCCCTCCGCGACGCGGTTCAGGCGCACCAGCGGCGTGTTGCCGAATGCGGACGTGATGTCGGGATGGATGCCGGTCATGTCGGGGCCTTTCGCGGGTTCTCGGCTGATCGAGCACCAGCCTAGGGGGACGATTTCGTATGAGTCCTTCTGTGACGAATCGCTGTCGCTCACGTGCTAGCGGCCTTTCGTATCGCGCACTTGGTGGTTTCCGGCCGTCGAATCCCGCGAAGTGCGCGATTCGAAGGGAAATAGAGTGGTGCAGATGACTTCCGCCGCACCTTCCGCCTCCCTCGCCGGTGTGCTGCGGGCGGCCGCTGCGCGGCTCGCCGGCGCCGGCATCGGCGACCCGGACGTCGACGCCGAGCTCCTCGCCGCCTTCGTCTTGGGCACGGGCCGCGGGGCAGTGCAGGCCGCGGCGATCCGCGGGGACGCGATCACAAGCGAGGACGCCGCCCGGCTGGAGGAGCTCGTCGCGCGGAGAGTCACTCGCGAGCCTCTGCAGCACATCATCGGCACCGCGCCGTTCCGTCACCTCGAACTCCGCGTCGGACCCGGTGTGTTCGTACCCCGGCCCGAGACCGAGATCGTCGCGCAGCTGGCGATCGACGCGCTGCGGGCCGCGGCATCCGCTTCTCCCATCGCCGTCGATCTCGGAACGGGCAGCGGCGCGATCGCCCTCGCCATGGCGACCGAGGTGCCGCATGCGCGGGTGTTCGCCGCAGAGAACTCCGTCGACGCGTTCGTGTGGACCAAGGAGAACTTCGCGCTCGTGGGCGCCGACAACGCACGGCTCTCCTTCATCGACCTCGAGCACGCGTTCCCCGAGCTCGACGGGAACGTCTCGGTCGTGGCATCCAACCCGCCGTACGTGCCGGATGCCGCCATCCCGCGCGACCCGGAGGTGCGGTTCTTCGATCCGCCCGCGGCGCTCTACGGGGGAGAGGACGGCCTGGATGTCGTGCGCGTGCTCAGCCGCGTCGGACTGCGGCTCGCCCACCCAGGAGGGCTGATCGTGATCGAGCACGGCGAGTGGCAGGGTGCGCAGATCCGCGGCATCCTCGCCGCCGACGGGTGGCTCGCCCCGGCCACGCACCCCGATCTCACGCTGCGCGATCGCGCCACGACAGCGCTGCGTCCCTGACGGCGCGAGGGCTCGCAGGATTCCCGCCGTAGCCCTGACTAAACTGTCGGGCGACATGTCCCCCATCTTCGACTGCCGTGATGAGGCGCAGCTGCTGACCGGCATGCGCCAGGCGCGCCAGGCCATCGGCCGCGGCGAGCTCGTCGTCATCCCCACCGACACCGTCTACGGCGTCGCCGCCGACGCCTTCGACCACCAGGCCGTCGCTCGCCTTCTTGCCGCCAAGGGCCGCGGGCGCCAGTCGCCGCCGCCGGTGCTCGTTGCCGGCCTCACCACGCTGCGCGCCCTCGTGGCCGACGTGCCCGAAGCCGTGGAGCGCCTGGTCGAGGCCTTCTGGCCCGGCGGTCTCACCATCGTGCTGCCGTCGCAGCCGTCGCTGTCGTGGGATCTGGGCGAAACGCGCGGCACCGTCGCGGTGCGCATGCCCGCCCACCGGATCGCTCTCGAGCTCCTGGAGGAGACGGGCCCCCTCGCGGTCTCCAGCGCCAACCTCACAGGCATGGCCGCCGGCATCACCGCCGAGGACGCGGAGGGGATGCTCAAAGACAGCGTCGCCGTATACCTCGGAGACGGGCCGTCGAAGACCGGCATCCCGTCGACGATCATCGACGCGACATCCCTCGTCGCCGGCGACGAGCCGCGCGTACGGGTGCTGCGCGAGGGGGCCGTCAGCCGCGCCCAGCTGCGCGACGTGCTGGGCGACCTCCTCGAGCCCGATCCGGGCAGCGAGCCGGAGGACGCGGAGCCGGAGGCCGGCACGGGGCCGGAGGCCGGCGCCGAGCCGCAGGCCGGCACGACGGGCGATGGCGAGGGAGCGACGGATGCCGCTGCCCCGGCGCCCTCCTCAACAGAGGCGCCTTCCGAGGCCGGTGGGGCTCCTGAACCCACGGCGGCTTCTGCGCCTGAGGCGGATCCTGCGCCCGAGGCGGCTCCTGCGCCTGAGGCTGCCGCCGGGGCCGAGGCGGCTCCCGCGCAGAAGGCGCCGGAGCCCGAGCGCTCGTGAAGCAGTACGTCTTCATCATCCTCCTCACGGCGGCCGTCACCTTCGTCCTCTCGTGGGCGGTGTGGCGACTCAGCCTCAGGTACAAGCTCTATCCGGGCATCCGCGAGCGCGACGTGCACAAGACGCCCACCCCGCGCCTGGGTGGCATCGCGATGTTCCTCGGCGTGCTCGCGGCTTTCGCGGTCTCGTCGCAGCATCCGTTCTTCTCGATCGTCTGGGCCCAGCCCCAGCAGATCTACGCGCTGCTGGGCGCGACGGCGCTGATCGTCGTGGTCGGCGTGCTGGACGATCTGTGGGACCTCGACTGGATGATCAAGCTCGGCGCCCAGTTCCTCGCCGCCGGCGTGATCGCCTGGTTCGGGCAGCTGCAGATCTACACGCTGCCCCTCGGCGGCATGACGATCTTCTCCAGCTGGGTGAGCTTCACCCTCACCGTGTTCTCGATCGTCGTGGTCATGAACGCGGTGAACTTCATCGACGGGCTCGACGGGCTGGTGGCGGGCGTCTGCCTCATCGCCAACGTGGTCTTCTTCGCGTACTCGTACATGGTCTTCCGCGACATCGGCGCGAGCACGTACTTCAACCTCTCGTCGCTGATCGCCGCCGTGCTGATCGGGGCGTGCATCGGCTTCCTCCCGCTCAACTGGAGCCCCGCGCGGCTGTTCATGGGTGACGCGGGCGCCCTGATGCTGGGCCTGCTCATGGCGTGCTCGGCCATCGCCATCACCGGCAACTTCGACCCGGCGCTCATCGCCGACAACGACTCCTTCGGCCGCTCGCAGCTGCTCGGTGCCTTCATCCCGATCCTGCTGCCCGTCGTGGTCGTGCTGCTGCCCCTGCTCGACTTCGGGCTGGCGGTCGTGCGGCGCATGAGCCGTGGCAAGTCGCCCTTCTCGCCCGATCGCAAGCACCTGCACCATCGCATGCTCGACATGGGCCACAGCGACCGCGACGCCGTGCTCATCTTCTACGCGTGGACGGCCCTGGTCAGCATCTCGGTGCTGCTGATGTACATCGGCACGACCCTCGAGTGGCCGGGGGACTACCTCATCGGCCTCGCGTACGGGTTCGTCGGCATCGCCGCGTGCCTCGTCGTCACCCTGCCCCCCTCGCGCCGCCGCGCCGCCGAGCTCGCGGGGGCGCGGCATCCCGAATCCGAATCACAGCCCGATCTCGCGCCCGCACAGGAGGACGCCCGATGAGCAGCACCCCGAACTCCCGAACCCCGCTCTCCAGTACCGCGATCCTGCGAACCGTCCTGGTGTGGTCGGGCTCCGTCACCGCGGTCCTCGCCGCCGTCGGTGCGATCGTGGGCTACCTCGTGGCGGGAACCGACGGGCTGTGGAGCGCACTGGCAGGCGTCCTCATCGCCGCGGTCTTCCTCGGGATCACCGCCGCCAGCATCCTGATCGCCAACCGCTGGTACGGGGACGCCCTGTACGTGCCGATCTTCTTCGGCATCGTGCTCGGCGGGTGGATCCTCAAGTTCGTCGTGTTCCTCATCGCCCTGTTCGTGCTGCGGGATCAGCCGTGGATCGTGGGACCGGTGTTCTTCCTCGCCCTCGTCGCGAGCGTGCTCGCCTCGCTCGCGATCGACGTCGTCGTGCTCCTGCGCATGCGTGTGCCGCACGTCAGCGACGTGCAGCTTCCGACGGATCCGGATGCCGGTGACCGCACGGAGGGGCCGGCCGGCGCCTGAACGCCCGGCCGCGGATTCAGCGACCTCACAAGTTTGATAGGCTGATTCCGCGCCCGCCCGCTCACCTTGTGAGCGCTTGCGGAGTGACGCTCACCGACCATCGTCGCAACGGTTCTCGACCGATGCCCCGAAGCTGGAGCCAGCGCTGTTTACTCAAGCTGCGACCCTGATCGCCCCCCTTGCCGCGGATGCGCCCCCGGAGTTCCACGGGCCCTCGATCGACGAGTTCTTCCCTGAGATCCTCTTCGAAGCCTTCGGCGTCATCCCGATCCACCGGATCCACCTGATCCAGTTCCTGGCGACGGTTGCCATCGTGGTGATCTTCTGGCTCGGCACGCGCCGCATGCGCGTGGTGCCCGGCCGCTTCCAGAGCCTGGTCGAGATGGGCCTGGACTTCGTCCGGGTGAACATCGGCGAAGACCTGCTCGGCAAGAAGGACGCCCAGCGATTCCTGCCGATCCTCACCACGATCTTCTTCATGGTGCTGTTCATGAACATCACGGGCATCATCCCGTTCCTGAACATCGCCGGAACGAGCATCATCGCCGTGCCGCTGACGCTGGCGATCGTGAGCTACGTCACGTTCATCTACGCCGGCATCAAGAAGAGCCCCGGGAACTTCTTCAAGAACTCGCTCTTCCCGTCAGGCGTGCCGTGGCCGATCTACATCATCGTCACGCCGATCGAGCTGATCTCGACCTTCATCATCCGTCCCGTGACGCTCACCCTCCGACTCCTCATGAACATGATGGTCGGCCACCTGCTGCTGGTGCTCTTCTTCGCGGCCACGCAGTTCTTCGTCGTCGACCTCGGCGGCTGGTGGACGGCGCTCGGCGCGGGCAGCCTCGCGTTCGGCTTCGTCTTCACGCTGTTCGAAATCCTGGTGGCCGTCCTCCAGGCGTACGTCTTCGCTCTCCTCACCGCGGTCTACATCCAGCTCGCGGTCGCCGAAGAGCACTGAAAGCGGGACGGCCGGAAGGCCGCCCACAACCGAAAGGAAACACCCCCGTGGACGCAACTACGGTTCTCGCAGAGGTCAGCGGCAACGTCGCGACGATGGGCTACGGCCTCGCCGCGATCGGCCCGGCCATCGGCGTGGGCATCGTCGTCGGCAAGACGATCGAGGGCGTCGCCCGTCAGCCCGAGCTGGCCGGCCGCCTGCAGGTGCTCATGTGGATCGGTATCGCCTTCACCGAGGCGCTCGCCTTCATCGGCATCGCGACCTACTTCATCTTCGTCTGATCGCCGATACACAGTCCTAAGGAGACAGGATGCTGAACGCTCTTGTCGCGTACGCCGCGGAAGAGGGGGAGACGCACAACCCGCTCATCCCCGCGTGGTACGACATCATCTGGTCGTCGGTCTGCTTCGTCATCATCCTGATCATCTTCTGGAAGGTCGCCCTTCCCCGGATGAAGAAGCTGCTCGACGAGCGCTCCGCAGCGATCGAAGGCAACATCGCCAAGGCCGACGAGGCTCAGCGCAAGGCCGAGGCGGCGCTCGAGGAGTACACCGCCCAGCTCGCCGACGCGCGCAAGGAGGCCGGTGAGATCCGCGACGCCGCCCGTGAGGACGGCAAGAAGATCGTCGCCGAGGCCAAGGAGACCGCTTCGGCGGAGGCCGCCCGCCTGACCTCTACCGCGCACGCGCAGATCGAGGCCGAGCGCCAGACCGCTCTCGTGTCGCTGCGCAGCGAGGTGGGCACGCTCGCCCTCGACCTCGCCGGCGGCGTGATCGGCGAGACGCTGTCCGACGACAAGAAGGCTCAGGCCGTCGTCGACCGCTTCCTCGCGGAGCTCGAGGAGTCCGAGGGGGCCAAGGCGTAATGGGCAGCGCGACCACTCAGGCCCTGGCGGCGACGACGACGGCGCTCGGCGCCGCGTCGGGCGTCGACCTCGACGTCGCCGGCGAGCTCTTCGCCGTCGCGCGCGCCGTGGGCGACTCGTCGCAGCTGAGCGGCGCGCTCGCCGACTCCGCCGCGCCGGTCGAGGCCCGCCGCAAGATCATCGCGGACGTCTTCGGCCGGGTCGTCAAGCCCACGACGGCGTCGCTGCTGACGACCGCCGTCTCCGAGCGCTGGTCCTCCGCCGACGACCTGATCGACGGGATCGAGGAGCTCGCCGTGCGCGCCGCGGCGGTCGCCGATGCCGGCGCCGACGTCGAGGCCGAGCTCTTCTCCTTCTCGCGCGCGGTCGCGGGCAACCCCGAACTGGAGCTCGCCCTGGGCAGCCGCCTGGGCGACCCCGCTTCGAAGGGCGCACTGGTCGAGACGCTGCTCAAGGGCCGCGCGAGCGCCGGGACGACGCTGATCGCGTCCTCCCTCGTTCAGCAGCCCCGCGAGCGCCGCGTCCGCCAGCTGCTCTCGCGGGCCACCAAGCTGGTCGCCGACCAGCGTGGGCGCGCGGTCGCGACGGTCGTCGCGGCCGCCCCGTTGAGCGCGGAGCAGAGCCAGCGGCTCACCGCCGCGCTGACCAAGCGGTACGGCAGCAACGTGTCGCTCAACACGATCGTCGACCCGAGCGTCGTGGGCGGCATCCGCGTGCAGATCGCGGACGACGTGATCGACGCGAGCGTCTCGTCGCGCCTCGCCGACCTCCGTCAGCGGCTCGCCGGCTGACACAGACTTCCCGCACGGCGTCGAGCCGCGCGGAGCTTTCGGGGCCGTGGCCCCATGAACGAAGGAAAACAATGGCAGATCTCTCTATCAGCCCCGACGTCATCCGTGACGCGCTGAAGGACTTCGTCGCCGCCTACGAGCCCACCGGGGCTGCGGCCACCGAGGTCGGCACCGTCGTCGACGCCGCTGACGGCATCGCCCACGTCGAGGGCCTGCCCGGTGTCATGGCGAACGAGCTCGTCCGCTTCGAGGACGGGACCGAGGGCCTCGCGCAGAACCTCGACGAGCACGAGATCGGTGTGGTCGTCCTCGGCGACTTCGCCGGCATCGAAGCCGGCCAGACCGTCACCCGCACCGGTGAGGTCCTCTCGGTCGGCGTCGGCGAGGGCTACCTCGGCCGTGTCGTCGACCCGCTCGGCAACCCGATCGACGGCCTCGGCGAGATCGTCACCACCGGCCGCCGCGCGCTGGAGCTCCAGGCTCCCGGCGTCATGCAGCGCAAGTCGGTGCACGAGCCGCTGCAGACCGGCATCAAGGCCATCGACGCGATGATCCCGGTCGGCCGCGGCCAGCGCCAGCTCATCATCGGCGACCGCCAGACCGGCAAGACGGCGATCGCGATCGACACGATCATCAACCAGAAGGCCAACTGGGAGTCGGGCGACGTCACCAAGCAGGTGCGCTGCATCTACGTCGCCATCGGCCAGAAGGGCTCGACGATCGCGGCCGTGAAGGGCGCCCTCGAGGATGCCGGTGCACTGGAGTACACGACTATCGTCGCGGCTCCGGCATCCGACCCCGCCGGCTTCAAGTACCTCGCGCCGTACACCGGCTCGGCCATCGGCCAGCACTGGATGTACGAGGGCAAGCACGTCCTCATCATCTTCGACGACCTCTCGAAGCAGGCCGAGGCCTACCGCGCCGTGTCGCTGCTGCTCCGTCGCCCGCCGGGCCGCGAGGCGTACCCCGGTGACGTCTTCTACCTGCACTCGCGTCTGCTCGAGCGCTGCGCGAAGCTGTCGGACGAGCTGGGCGCCGGCTCGATGACGGGTCTGCCGATCATCGAGACGAAGGCCAACGACGTCTCGGCGTACATCCCGACCAACGTGATCTCGATCACCGACGGCCAGATCTTCCTGCAGTCCGACCTGTTCAACGCCAACCAGCGTCCCGCTGTCGACGTCGGCATCTCGGTCTCGCGAGTCGGCGGCGACGCCCAGGTCAAGTCGATCAAGAAGGTCTCGGGAACGCTCAAGCTCGAGCTCGCCCAGTACCGCTCGCTCGAGGCGTTCGCGATGTTCGCCTCCGACCTCGACGCCGCGTCGCGACGTCAGCTCGCCCGCGGCGCGCGCCTGACCGAGCTGCTCAAGCAGCCGCAGTACTCGCCGTACCCGGTGGAGGAGCAGGTCGTCTCGATCTGGGCCGGCACCAACGGCAAGCTGGACTCGATCGAGGTCGAGGACGTGCTGTCGTTCGAGCGCGAGCTGCTGGACTACTTGCGTCGCAACACGTCGATCCTCGACACGCTGCGCGACACGAACGTCCTCGATGACGACACGGTCGCCGAGCTCGGCAAGAAGACCGACGAGTTCATCCTCGAGTTCCAGGCCGGCAAGGGCCAGGCCATCGGCAAGCCCGGCCACGAAGAGGTCGCGGCCGCGCAGGCCGAGGACGTGAACCAGGAGAAGATCGTCAAGGGCCGCCGCTAAGGCGGGCCGGGGCTACCACCATGGGCGCACAACTCCGGGTCTACAAGCAGAAGATCAGCTCTGCTCAGACGACCAAGAAGATCACGAAGGCGATGGAACTCATCGCGGCTTCGCGCATCCAGAAGGCGATGGCGCGTGTGCGCGCGTCCTCGCCCTTCGCGCGGGCTGTGACGCGCGCCGTCGCCGCCGTGGCGACGCACTCCAACGTCGACCACCCGCTGACCGTCGAACGCGAGACGATCCGCCGCTCCGCGGTCGTGATCTTCTCGTCCGACCGGGGCCTGGCCGGCGCCTTCAACTCGCAGATCCTCCGCGAGGGCCTGGAGCTCGCGCAGCTGCTGCGCGAGGAGGGCCGCGAGCCGGTCTTCTACCTGGTCGGTCGCAAGGCCGTCGGCTACTTCCAGTTCCGTCGCATGGAGGCCGCGGCCGAGTGGACGGGTGACACCGACACGCCGCACTTCAGCACGGCGGAGGAGATCGCCGCGACCCTGCTCGACGCGTACGACCGCGGCGGCGAAGAGAACGGCGTCGACGAGATCCACCTCGTCTACAACCGCTTCGTCAGCATGATGACGCAGACGCCCGAGACCGTTCGCCTCCTCCCGCTGGAGGTCGTCGAGGCCGAGGAGTCGTCGTCTGCGGCGGTGTACCCGCTCTACGAGTTCGAGCCGGACGCCGAGACGGTGCTCGACGCGCTCCTGCCGGTGTACATCCAGAGCCGCGTCTTCAACGCCCTCCTCCAGTCGTCGGCCGCGAAGCACGCCGCGACGCAGAAGGCGATGAAGTCGGCCAGCGACAACGCCGACAAGCTCATCACCGACTACACCCGCCTGCGCAACAACGCACGCCAGGCCGAGATCACGCAGCAGATCGCCGAGATCGTCGGCGGCGCCGACGCGCTGGCGTCGGGCAAATAGACCACACGAAAGAGAAGAAGCCATGAGCCTCACCGCTGAGAAGACCGCGACCGCGGTCGGACGCGTCGCGCGCGTCACCGGCCCGGTCGTCGACATCGAGTTCCCGCACGACTCGATCCCCGACATCTACAACGCGCTGAAGACCACCATCACGATCGAGGGCGAGTCCACCGAGATCACGCTCGAGGTCGCCCAGCACCTCGGCGACGACCTCGTCCGCGCCATCTCGCTGAAGCCCACCGACGGCATGGTCCGCGGCCAGGAGGTGCGCGACACCGGCGGCCCCATCACGGTCCCCGTCGGCGACGTCACCAAGGGCAAGGTCTTCAACGTCACGGGTGACGTGCTGAACGCCGCCGAGGGCGAGACCATCGAGGTCACCGAGCGGTGGGGCATCCACCGCCAGGCGCCCTCGTTCGACCAGCTCGAGTCGAAGACCGAGATGTTCGAGACCGGCATCAAGAGCATCGACCTGCTCACCCCGTATGTGCAGGGTGGAAAGATCGGCCTGTTCGGCGGCGCCGGCGTCGGCAAGACGGTCCTCATCCAGGAGATGATCCAGCGCGTCGCGCAGGACCACGGTGGTGTCTCGGTGTTCGCCGGTGTCGGCGAGCGCACCCGTGAGGGCAACGACCTCATCGGCGAGATGGAGGAGGCGGGCGTCTTCGACAAGACCGCACTCGTCTTCGGCCAGATGGACGAGCCGCCGGGGACGCGTCTGCGCGTCGCCCTGTCGGCGCTCACGATGGCGGAGTACTTCCGCGACGTGCAGAAGCAGGACGTGCTGCTCTTCATCGACAACATCTTCCGCTTCACGCAGGCCGGTTCCGAGGTGTCGACGCTGCTCGGCCGCATGCCCTCCGCGGTGGGCTACCAGCCGAACCTGGCCGACGAGATGGGCATCCTCCAGGAGCGCATCACGTCGACCCGCGGTCACTCGATCACCTCGCTCCAGGCGATCTACGTCCCCGCCGACGACTACACCGACCCGGCGCCGGCGACCACGTTCGCCCACCTCGACGCCACCACGGAGCTGTCGCGCGAGATCGCGTCGAAGGGTCTGTACCCGGCCATCGACCCGCTGACCTCGACGAGCCGCATCCTGGACCCGCGCTACATCGGTGAGGACCACTACCGCGTGGCCACCGCCGTGAAGCAGATCCTCCAGAAGAACAAGGAGCTTCAGGAGATCATCGCGATCCTCGGTGTCGACGAGCTCTCGGAAGAGGACAAGATCGTCGTCGCCCGTGCGCGCCGCATCCAGCAGTTCCTCTCGCAGAACACCTACATGGCGAAGAAGTTCACCGGTGTCGAGGGTTCGACGGTCCCGATCAAGGAGACCATCGAGTCGTTCGACGCGATCGTCAAGGGCGAGTTCGACCACGTCGCCGAGCAGGCCTTCTTCAACGTCGGCGGCATCTCCGACGTCGAAGAGGCGTGGGCACGGATCCAGAAGGAGAACGGCTGATCATGCCGCTCAACGTGAGTCTCGTCTCCGCCGACGCGGAGGTCTGGTCGGGGGAGGCGTCGCTGGTCGTCGCCAAGACCGTCGAGGGCGAGATCGGCTTCATGACCGGTCACGAGCCCGTGCTCGCGATCCTCGCCGAGGGTCAGGTGCGCATCACGCAGACTTCGGGCACGAAGATCATCGCCAACGCGCAGGACGGCTTCCTGTCGATGGAGGGCGACGACCTCACGATCGTGGCCGGAAACGCCGCGCTGATCTCCTGATCCACCGCAGTCCGCACTCGGCCGATCCCTTCGGGGGTCGGCCGAGTCGTTTCCGCCGCGGCCCGCGGCGCCACACACCCGGAGACCCATGCTGATCCTCCTGCCTCCTTCGGAGACCAAGAGAGCGGGAGGTGTCGGAGCACCGCTCGACGCGACTCGGCTCGCGCTGCCCGAGCTGGCGCCGCAGCGCGCGGCCGTCGTGGACGCGCTGGTGGCGCTCTCGGCCGACGAGGACGCTGCCGCGCGCGTCCTCAAGCTCGGACCGAAGCAGCGCGGTGAGGTCGCCGTGAACGCGGCCCTGCGGGACGCTCCGACCATGCCGGCGATCGATCGGTACACCGGAGTCCTGTACGACGCGCTGGGCGCGGCATCCGTCTCCGCCGCAGGGCGTCGCTGGCTGGGAGCCCACGTGCTCGTGCACTCGGCCCCGTTCGGTCCGGTGGGTGCCCTCGACCCGATCCCCGCCTACCGGCTCGGCGCATCGACGGCGCTTCCGGGTGTCCCTCCGCTGCGCCGGCTGTGGGCGGCCGAGGTCACCGCAGCGTTGGCGGGCGCGCAGCCGCGGTTCGTGCTCGACCTGCGTTCGGAGGCCTATGTGGCGCTCGGCCCGGTGCCCACCGCCGTGCCATCGCGTTACATCCGTGTCGTGAGCGAGGGCGCCGACGGCGCGGTGCGCGCGCTCAACCACTTCAACAAGCATGCCAAGGGCGCCCTCGTCCGGCGCCTGGCAGAGGATCGTCCGCGGATCTCGTCGCCTGCGGGGTTCGTGCGGTGGGCGGATGCCGCGGGCCTGCGCGTGCGCGAGTCCGCCGCCGGAGAGCTCGAGCTCTACGCCTGACGCAGTTTCACCCGGGCGTGCGCACGGCCGCGAACCGGTTGTGGCGGCGCAGCGCGAAGCCGAGGCGCTCGTACGCGGCGATGGCGCCGACGTTCGTCGCCGCCGCGTGCAGCAGGGCGCGGTCACCGCGCTGCTGGATGTGGAAGGCGATGTCGAGCACCAGCCGGGAGGCCAGTCCCTGCCGGCGATGATCGGCGTCCACCGCGACCGCGCTGATCTCGGTCCAGCCCTCGGGGTGCAGCCGTTCGCCCGCCATGGCGATGAGGCGGCCGTCACGGCGGATGCCGATGTAGCGACCGAGCTCGTGGGTTCTCGGCCGGAAGGGTCCGGGCTGGTTGCGCTCGACGATCGCGAGCATGTCGGGCACGTCGTCCGCGCCGAGCAGGACCGCCTCGGGGTCCGGTCGCGGCTCGAGCGCATCGGTCTGCACGAGCTGCACGCCCGCGCCCGCGCCGATGACCTCCCATCCCTCCGGGACGTCGCCGTCGTAGCCCGACAGTCCGAGCTCTGCATCCGGACCGACGAGCTCGATCAGGGCAGCCCACACGTCGGGGTCGTCCCACGTGCGCACTGCGACGAAGGGCGCGACGTCGGAAGGATACCGGCGGACCAGGTCGTTGCCGATCGCGAATGAGGCGTGCGGGCCCGTGAGCGCGTGCCAGGGGGCGTTGTCGAGCACCGTGGCGTCGGCGTAGGGGGCGTCGAGGATCGTGGCGGGGGAGATGTCGGGCACCCGCCAACTCTGCGCCGATCGGGGCGGGGTCGCAAATGCCGCCCGTCACCACGCGCAACACGCCGGGGCGCCGCATCCGTTCCCCATCGGATGCCGCGCCCCGGCGTCAGCTCGCGGCAGCGCTCAGCGCCGGGTGTGCTGCGCGGTGCGCTCGGTGTTCTCCGCGATCGCGATCAGCGCGACCACCGCCTCGATGACGAATCGGAGAAGGATGATCGCGAGGAACGTGATGACGGGGACCACGATGATCGTCGCGATCAACCCGCTGATGCCGGCGCCGAGGTTCAGCCACATCACCGAGATCGCGCTCCAGATCCCGCCCACCAGGTAGACGATGAAGCCGATGCCGATCGCGATCAGTCCCACGAGGTAGAAGACGCTCGCCAGGCGACGCGTGATGAACGTGCGGAACGACAGGTCGAACAGCGCAGAGAAGAACCCTCTGCCGACGTCGGAGGCCTCGCCCCGGACGGGGGGAACGCCGGTGTCGTCGGGATCCGCCGCGCGGGCGGCCTCGGCAGCCGACTGCGGAGGCAGCGGCGGCGGAGTGGGAGCGGAGGGAGTCGGATCGGTCATGGCAGCCCTTCGGTCGGTTGTGCTCAGGCTATCCACCCCGCTGCGAGGGGGCCATCCCCCCGAAACGGCGTCAATGCTGACAGCCCGCTGAGAGCGTCGCTAGCATGTGTCCAGCGGAGCAGGGGCTCCGCGGTCGCGCTCCGGCGCGCCTCGAACCGACTCTCTCGGAGGTCGTTCCATGGATTACAACGACGGCAGCGGGATCGGGGCGCTCATAGCGTTCTGGCTCCTCCTCGCGCCCTTCCTCTTCCTGCTCGCGATCGCCGCGTACGTCATCGGCTCGTGGTTCCTCATGAAGGTCTTCGACAAGGCCGGCGTGCAGGGCCGCTGGCGCGCGTGGGTCCCCGTGTACAACTCCATGGTGGCGGCCAAGCTCGGCGACCTGTCGCCCTGGGTCATGCTGGGAGCGATCCTGATCGCGGGTTTCCTCGGCCAGATCCCCGTCATCGGCTGGATCCTGAGCCTCGTCGGCATCGCGGCCTGGGTGCTCTCCGGCTGGCGCATCGGCGCCAAGCTCGGCGCACCGTGGCCGCTCCTGCTGCTGTGGCTCATCCCCGGCGTCGGCACACTCATCTGGCTCGGCATCCTGGCGTTCGGCAGCTCGCGCTGGAACCCCAACATCGCGCCGTCGCCGTGGCGCAACTCGTTCCTCAAGGACACCACGGTGTGGCAGGGCATCCCGGTCCAGCCCGACCAGGCCGGTGTGCCGGGCGCGTCTGCCGGGGGATACCCGGCCGCACCGGGTTACGGAGCACCCGCGGGCTACCAGCCGCCGGCCGGCTACCAGCCCCCGGCGCCGCCCGCGGGCTACAACGCGCCGCCCGCTCCGCCCGCCGGCTACACGCCGCCACCGGCTCCGCCC
>NZ_JADIJE010000016.1 GCF_015278315.1 Microbacterium ureisolvens
CCGGCCTTCCGCTCTACCCTTTGGGGCGAACAACAAGAACATTACGCCGAACCCGCACCGACGTCGAATCGGCCCCACATCCCGGGCGTGTCGCACCCCGCCACCCGCGGAATCACGCGGATCTCGCGCGCTGAGCCGCCTCTGCCGCCGCCCGCAGATCGGCGGCAAGGCCGGCGGTCGCGGTGCGCCACAGCTCGCAGCCGCGGCATCCCTGAACGGCCTCGCGCAGCTCCGCCAGCTGCGCGCGCTCGGGCACCCAGCGCTCGGCGCCCGGGCGTTCCACGTCCATGTCCGCACGGTACGTCCGCGGGCGACGACCCGCAGAGACCCTGGTCGGAGCCTCGCTTCAGGCGTATCGTTCGCGCGATGCGACCATCAGCGTGTCGCCGCCGTGCGCTGTCGCATCACCTGCACCGCTATGCAGAGGGCGATCGTCGCCGCACCCCACACCGCGCACGCCGGCGGGAGCACCCGATACGCGAGGTGGGCCGGCGTGAACTCCTCGTCCAGCCCCCCGTACACCGCGAGGCCCCACACCCATGCGCCCACGAGCACCAGCGGCAGCGAGGCCCACCAGGCCCAGCGGACCGGGTCGGGCAGAACGCGGATGACGGATGCCCCGACCTCGCGTCGCGCGATCCACACGAGCATCCAGATCCCGATGATCGAGAGTCCGATCACGCTCGAGCCGTGCTGCAGCCACTTGTAGCCCGGCAGAGGTCCCCACACGTCTTCGAGCCCGGGAACCGCGGTCGTTCCCCAGCGGCCCTCGTGGGTGAACAGGTCCCAGACGATGTGGCTGACGACGCCGAGCGCGAGCGACAGCACGAGGAGCGACATCCGTCTCCACGACAGGCGTGCCGGCGAGGCCGCATCAATCCCGAAGGTCTCGCGGAGGGCCGCCGCGGCCCCGGCATCCCACTCGGCCGGCAATCGCGCCGCGAGGCGACGCGGAGCCAGCTCGCGCGTCGCGGGCCGGAGCACGCAGCGCCACACGAGCAGCAGCACCAGCGCCAGCGCGATAGTGACCGGCAGCCAGGCGAAGGTGTGGGTGATGCCGTAGTGCAGCGGCAGTCCCCTCACGAACAGCGGCAGGTCGGGGGTCATCGCGCCGATCGCGATGGCCGCCGGCACGAGCGGCGTGCGGATGAATGGCAGCGCGACGACCGCGTGGCTGGGAGTGAACGGCATCCGTCACTCCCCCGCCCGCGGCGCCGCGCTGCCCACGGGTCAGCCGACGAAGACGCCGGCCAAGGTCTTCTTGCCGCGGCGGAGCACGGATACGCCGCCGGGCAGTCCGCCTGACACGGTCGCCGACTCGTCGTCGACCTTGGCGCCGTCGAGCGAGACGCCGCCCTGGGCGATCGCCCGGCGACCCTCCGACATGCTCGAGACGAGGCCGGTGTCGACGAGTGCCTGCACGACGTTCGTCCCGCGGGCCACCGACGCGTTGGGCAGCTCCTCCAGCGCGTGGCGCAGCGTGGTCGCGTCGAGCGCGGCCAGATCACCCTGCCCGAACAGGGCCTCGGACGCGGCGATGACGGCGGCTGCGGCATCCGTCCCGTGCACGAAGGCCGTGACCTCGAGCGCGAGGCGCTTCTGCGCGGCGCGGCGGAACGGCTCGTGGGCGACCAGGCGCTCGTACTCCTCGATCTCGGCGCGCGTCAGGAACGTGAAGATCTTGAGGCGCGGGATCACGTCGGCGTCGTCGGTGTTCAGCCAGAACTGGTACATCCGGTACGGGCTGCACATCGCGGCATCGAGCCAGATCGCGTTGCCCTCGCTCTTGCCGAACTTGGTGCCGTCGCTGTTGGTGATCAGCGGGGTGCCGATGGCGTGGACGTGCGTGCCCTCGACCCGGTGGATGAGGTCGGTGCCGCTGGTCAGGTTGCCCCACTGGTCACTGCCGCCGGTCTGCAGGACGCAGCCGTACTGGCGGTACAGCTCCAGGTAGTCCATGCCCTGCAGGATCTGGTAGCTGAACTCGGTGTAGCTGATGCCCGCCTCGGAGTTCAGTCGCGCCGCGACGGCGTCCTTCTTGAGCATCGTGCCCACGCGGTAGTGCTTGCCGATCTCGCGCAGGAAGTCGATCGCGCTCATCGGCGCGGTCCAGTCGAGGTTGTTGACGATGCGCGCGGCGTTGTCACCCTCGAAGCTCAGGAACCGCTCGACCTGCGAGCGCAGGTAGCCGACCCATTCGCCCACCGTCTCCTTCGTGTTGAGCGTGCGCTCGGCAGACGGGCGCGGGTCGCCGATGAGACCGGTCGACCCGCCGACGAGGCCGAGGGGCTTGTGGCCGGCGAGCTGGAGACGCCGCATGGTGAGCAGCTGCACGAGATTGCCGAGGTGCAGGCTCGGTGCGGTCGGGTCGAAGCCGCAGTAATACGTGATCGGGTCCCCGGAGAGCAGGGCGCGCAGCGCCTCCTGATCGGTGGACACATGCACGAGTCCACGCCACACGATCTCGTCCCACACGTTCTCGAACGAAGGGTCGATCGCGGGCGCGGTCGCGCTCACGACGGTTTCTGACACGCGTGCCAGGCTATCAGCGACGGATGCCTCGACCCGCCCGCCGTCGGGCCTGCCGCTGCCGACCCGACCCCCGCCAGCCGCCGCCAGCGACCGCGTGTCGTCGGGCCCGGCTGGTGGCGGGCGACAGCTGCGACGACGAGAGATCACAGCACTTGAATACACAGGCTGATGTTGGTGGTGCTTCAGCCTGCAGGCTTGCACAGCTATCACTTGAGGCCTAAACTGTTGTGAGATTCAGCCCACAGCATAAGGATTTCCGCCATGTTCGTCGTCACCGCCGACCAGCGCGACAGCCGCACCAGCCCGGATCTCGTGCCCGAGGCGCTGCACGCGGTACAGGCGGTCGCCGGGCCGGGGCTCGCGCTGCCTCCCGAGCGGACGGCGGGCGATGAGGTCCAGGTGGCGGTGGCCGAGGCGGACGCGCTGCTCGCGATCGTCCTCGATCTCACCCGCGGAGGCCGGTGGAGCGTCGGCGTCGGCGTCGGCACCGTCGAGTCCCCGCTGCCGGCCAGCGTCCGTGCGGGCCGCGGCGACGCGTTCGTGAACGCACGCGACGCCGTGGACCGGGCGAAGAAGGCGGCCACGCGCCTGGCAATCACCGCGCCCGAGGGCGGTGAGGACGCCGAGGCCCTCGTCCGCCTCATCGTCGAGCTGAGGGATCGACGCACCGCCGAGGGGTGGGAGGTGTACGACCTCCTCGCGGAGGGGATCACGCAGCGAGAAGCGGCCGCGCGGCTGGGGATCACCGAGGGCGCGGTCAGCATGAGGGTGAAGTCGGCGGGCCTTCGCACGGAGGAGGCTGCGGCCCCCGCACTCGCCCGCGTGCTCGCCCGCCTCGACGCGACCGCCGTGCCAGACTGACGCCATGGTCTCCCCCGACGTGCTGCTCGTCGCCGCGCTCTCGATCTTCCTGTTCCTCGCGCTGTGCGGGGCGCTCGTGCTCGTCGTGATCAGCCTTCGCAAGCCGACCGATATCCCGCTCATCGTGGCCGGCGTGCTGGTCGTGCTCTGCCTGATCGTCGTGACCGTGTCCGCGTTCAACGTCCCGCTGCTCGTGGGTCTCGCCATCGCACTCCTCGGCACCGCGCTGGCGGTGCTGGGCGGGAACCCCGTCACGCGGCGCGTTCTCGACATCGCCAGTCACGGCCGCGTCGAGGAAGGCGACAACGGCGGCATCCTGCTGCGGGCGCCGTCGTCACCGGGCGTCGCCGGCGACGACGATGCGGTGCGCGAAGTGATGCGCGGCGGCACCACCATCGGCTACCTCGAGCGGCTCGCGGTGACGCTCGGGATCATCGCGGGCTTCCCCGAGGCGATCGCGGTCGTCGTGGCTCTCAAGGGCATCGGCCGCTTCTCCGAGTTGGCGGCCGCGGAGGCCCGCGAGCGCTTCATCATCGGAACCCTCGCCAGCCTGGTGTGGGCGTGCATCGTCGCAGGCCTCGTGCGCCTCGCGATCTGGTGACCGGCTCCGGCGTGATCGTCCGAGGCGGCTGATCGCCTACAGCCCGAGGGCGTGCGCTGCCGCCTGCACGCGCTCGATCAGCTCGGCGCGCTGCTCGGCGACCCGTACCGGGGCGGTGCCGCCGGCGCCCGTGCGGCTCGCTACCGAGCCCTCGACGCTCAGCACCTCGCGAACCTCCGGGGTGAGGTGCGCCGAGACCGTCGCCAGCTGCTCGTCCGACACCTCGTGCAGCTCGATGCCGTTCTCTTCGCACACCCGCACCAGATGGCCCGAGATCTCGTGCGCGTCGCGGAACGGAACACCTCGCTTGACGAGCCACTCGGCGACGTCGGTCGCGAGCGAGAAGCCCTGCGGGGCAAGCGCCGCCATGCGCTCGGTGTGGAACCGCATGGTCGCCACCATGCCGGCGAACGCCGGCAGCACGGTCTCGAGCGTGCGGACCGAGTCGAAGACCGGCTCCTTGTCCTCCTGCAGGTCGCGGTTGTAGGCGAGCGGCAGCGCCTTGAGCGTCGCGAGCAGGCCCGTCAGGTTGCCGATCAGGCGACCCGCCTTGCCGCGGGCGAGCTCCGCGATGTCGGGATTCTTCTTCTGCGGCATGATGCTCGACCCGGTGGAATAGCCGTCGTCGAGCGTGACGAACCCGAATTCGCGCGTGTTCCAGAGGATGATCTCTTCGGCGAACCGCGACACGTCGATGCCGATCATCGCGGCGATGAAGGCGAACTCGGCGACGACGTCGCGCGCCGCGGTCCCGTCGAGCGAGTTCTCGGCCGGCCGATCCAGGCCCAGCTCACGGGCGACCAGCTGCGGGTCCAGCCCCAGCGTCGACCCGGCGAGTGCGCCCCCGCCGTAGGGCGAGACGCCCGCCCGGGCCGACCAGTCGCGGAGCCGCTCGAGGTCGCGGACCAGAGGCCACGCGTGCGCCTGCAGGTGGTGCGCCAGAAGCACAGGCTGTGCGTGCTGCAGGTGGGTGCGGCCGGGCATGATGGCGTCGGGATGCGCCTCGGCCTGCGCGACGAGCGCATCGACGAGCCGCAGGATCTCGCGTGCGACGGTGCGCGAGTGGTCGAGCAGAAACATGCGGACGAGCGTCGCGATCTGGTCGTTGCGGCTGCGCCCGGCGCGCAGCTTGCCGCCGAGCTCCGGGCCGACGACGCCGATCAGCGCCTGCTCGAGCGCGCCGTGGACGTCCTCGTCGGATGCCGCGGGCAGCAGCGTCCCGTCGGTGACCCCCTGTGCCAGCTCATCGAGGCCGTCATGCATCGCGCGTTCTTCGTCGGCCGTGAGATACCCCGCGGCGGCGAGCGCCTTCGCGTGGGCATGGGAGCCGGCGATGTCGTACAGTGCGAGATCCCAGTCGAAGTGGGTGGAGCGGCTCAGTTCGGCCAGCTCCGGGGACGGCCCCGTCGCGAAACGGGCTCCCCACAGTGCGCCTTCGTTGGTGCCGTCGCCCTTCGATTCACTCACCCGTCCAGCCTACCGACGCCCCGCGGCGCGAACCGCCGGTGTGACACCCGCCGCGGGGGGGGTGCGGCATCCGTCACCTGAGGGGTGGGCCGTCCGGGAGGGTGACGCGGTCGGGCACCGCGAAGCGCGACGCCGCATCGAGCACGGTCTCGAGCGGACCGCGCCCGACCAGCAGCGCCCAGGCCGTGCACAGCAGAATGATCGCGATCGTGAGGGGCCAGAAGGGCTCGAGGGCGCGGAAGCCCGCCAGGTCGCCGACGCGGTCGAGCTCCGACGCGGCGATGGCGGCCCAGACCACGAGCTGCAGCGTGTACGCGGAGAGCGGCATCGCCCCCACGGCTCGCACGGGCAATGCCGCCCACACGAGCACCGTGCGGCATGCGAGCAGGCAGGCGCCGAGCACGGCGAGCGCGAACCCGCCGGAGCCGACCACCTCGAGCAGCCCGGTGGAGTGCGGACGGGCAGTCCACAGCGCGCCGAGGTACGAGGCTCTCTCGGCGATCTGGTCGGCGCCGGTCGCGGCATCCGTCCCGTACCCGACTATCGCGAGCGCCGCTCCCGCCGCGACCAGCCACACCTGCACCCGCAGGCGGCCGATTCCGGCTCGCGCGACCCCGAGCCCCGCGATCACGAAGGCGATCCAGGTCGTGAACGGGTAGTGCCAGCCGATCGCGAGCGACAGCGCGTTGCCGGTCGCGGTGCTCCACACGGGCAGTGCATCGAGCACGACCTGCACGAAGGGCAGGACGAGCGCGAGCGCGCCGGCCAGGGGCAGCAGCACGCGCGCCGGCAGCGACGTGAGCGGCAGCGCCAGCAGGAACATGAGCGCGTACGCCGGCAGGATCACGTAGACGGGCACACCTGTCGCGATCAGCAGGATGCCGATGACCCACAGCAGGCCGGCCCGGATGGCGAGCCGGCGCCGGGCCGTGACCATGCGATCACGGGGAAGCGGTCGCGGTCCCCCCGTCATCAGGCCGATCGAGACCCCCGCGAGCGTCGCGAACAGGATCGACGAGCGGCCCGACACGACGGCGATCCACGTCGACGGGTCGGCCAGGTCGAAGGATTCGCGGATCCACAACAGGTGCGCGGCGAACATCCCGAGCACCGCCAGCCCGCGCGCGAGATCGACCCCGCCGATGCGCGCGGGTCCGTTCAGGCGCTCCCAGCGCGTCGCGAGCCAGGTCACCGGCGGGCCCGTCCGGCGCTCAGTCCTGACGGAGCAGCCAGACCAGCAGCGCCTTCTGGGCGTGCAGCCGGTTCTCGGCCTCGTCCCAGACGACGCTCTGCGGGCCGTCGATCACCTCCGCGTCGACCTCGTAGCCGCGGTCAGCGGGGAGGCAGTGGATGAAGATGGCGTCGTCCTGCGCCAGGCCCATGAGCTCCTGCGTGACCTTGTACTGGCCGAGGTCGCGGAGGCGCTCGAGCTTCTCCTCCTCTTTGCCCATCGACACCCACGTGTCGGTGACGATGACGTCGGCACCGGCGGCCGCCTCGTTGGGGTCGGTGTACAGCGTGACGGATCCGCCCGTCTCGACGGCGCGGCGGTCCGCGTCGGCGATCACGTCGTCGCGCGGCGCGTACGTCTCGGGCGATGCGACCCGGACGTGCATGCCGGCGGTGACGCCGGCGAGCACGTACGAGTGCGCCATGTTCGACTTGCCGTCGCCGAAGAAGGCGAGCGTCAGACCCGCCAGGTCGCCCTTGTGCTCCTTGATCGTGAGCAGATCGGCGAGGAGCTGGCAGGGGTGGAAGTCGTCGCTCAGCGCGTTGACGACCGGCACGCGCGTGCCTTCCGCCATCTGCTCGAGGCCCGCCTGCGCGTAGGTGCGCCACACGATGGCGGCGACCTGGCGCTCGAGCACGCGCGCGGTGTCGGACGGCGTCTCCTTGCCGCCGAGCTGGCTGTTCGCGGTCGAGATGATGAGGGGCGAGCCGCCGAGGTCGGCGATGCCGACGGCGAACGAGACGCGCGTGCGGGTCGACGACTTGTCGAAGATGACCGCGACCGTCTGGGGCCCCTCGAGAGGCTTGAGCTTCCAGCGGTCCTTCTTGAGCGCGACCGCGAGATCGAGGATCTCGTCCTGCTCGGCCTGCGTCAGATCGTCGTCGCGCAGCAGGTGGCGGGTCATGCGGGAACCTCCGTGCTGGTGCTGAGCTGCGTCGGCGCATCGAGGACCAGCGCGTCTTCGACCGTCCGCAGCGACGCGGTGAACAGCTCGATGAACTCGTCGATCTCGACATCGCCGATCGTCAGCGCGGGCACGAGGCGGATCGTCTCGTCGTTCGGCGCGTTGATGACGAGCCCGTGCTCCTGCGCGGCGGCGACCAGCGCCTTGGCGACGGGATGCCGCAGCCCCACGCCGATCAGAAGCCCCGAGCCGCGGCATCCGGTGATGAGATCGGAGTCGATCGCCTCGATCGCCTGGCTCAGCTGGGCACCCCGCTCGGCGGCGTTGCCGACGAGGTCCGCACGCTCGATCTCACCGAGGACGGCACCCGCGACGGCCGTCCCGAGGGCGTTGCCGCCGAAGGTCGAGCCGTGCGTGCCGGGGTAGAACAGCTCGCTCGCGGCGCCGAACGTGATGAGCGCGCCGATCGGGAAGCCGCCGCCGATTCCCTTCGCGACGGTGATCGCGTCGGGGGTGATGCCCTCGTGCTGGAAGGCGAACCACTCCCCCGTGCGGCCGGCGCCGGTCTGGATCTCGTCGATGATGAGGAGCGCGCCGTGACGCTCGGTGATCTCGCGGGCAGCGGCGAGGTAACCCTCGGGAAGGGGCAGCACGCCGGCCTCGCCCTTGACGGGCTCGACGAAGAGCGCAGCCACCCGGTCGTCGATCGCCGCCTCGAGCGCCTCGACGGTGGAGTCGATGAACTCGACGCCCGGTGTCATCGGGAGGAACGGCTCCTGCATGTACGGCTTGCCGGTGAGGGCGAGCGTGCCCATGGTGCGGCCGTGGAACGCGTCGGTGAGCGCCAGGATGCGCGGGCGCTCGGTGCCGCCGTGCAGGCGGGCGAGCTTGAACGCGGCCTCGTTCGCCTCGGCACCGGAGTTGCCGAAGTACACGCGTCCGCCGTCTCCGGTGCCGGCCAGTCGCTTCAGCGTCGCCGCCAGCGCGAGCTGCGGCGGCGTGGCGAAGTAGTTCGACACGTGCGACAGGGTCGCCGCCTGCGTCGAGATCGCGTCGACGAACACCGGGTGCGCGTGGCCGAGCGAGTCGACCGCGATCCCCGCGAGAAAGTCGAGGTAGCGCTTGCCGTCGGCGTCCCAGAGGTACGAGCCCTCCCCCCGCACGAACATCTGCATGCGAGCACCGAAGCTCTTGACGAGGTCGCGCCCCGCATCGTCCTGCCACGTCATCCGAGCACCACCTCTGTTCCGATTCCCTTGCTGGTGAAGATCTCCACGAGCACCGAGTGCGGCACCCGTCCGTCGATGATGGCCGCGGTCTCGACGCCGCCCTCGACGGCCTCGAGGCACGCCGCCATCTTCGGGATCATGCCCGACTCGAGCGTGGGCAGCATCGCCTTCAGCTCCGTCGAGGTCAGGTGCGACACGAGCGAGTCGCGGTTGGGCCAGTCGGCGTAGAGCCCCGCGACGTCGGTGAGGACTACGAGCTTCGCGGCGCCCAGCGCGACGGCGAGAGCGGATGCCGCGGCATCCGCGTTCACGTTCAGCGAGTGCCCGGGATGGTCGAGGTCGGGCGCGATGCTCGAGACGACCGGGATGCGGCCGGCCTCGACCTGGTCGAGCACGGGCTGCGGATCGACCTGGACGACATCGCCGACGCGCCCGAGGTCATGCTCGACGCCCTCGATCACGACGCCTCTTCGGCGGCCGCCGAAGAGGCCGGCATCCTCGCCGCTGAGTCCGGTCGCGACCGGACCGTGAGCGTTGATCTTCGAAACGAGCTGCGGATTGATCTGCCCGGTCAGCACCATGCGCACCACCGAGATCGCCTCGGTCGAGGTGACGCGGTAACCGCCCTTGAACTCGCTCGGGATCGCGAGACGGTCGAGCATCGACGAGATCTGCGGGCCTCCGCCGTGCACCACGACGGGCTTGACCCCGACGTAGCGGAGGTAGGCGATGTCGGCGGCGAAGGCATCCTGCAGCTCTTCCGACACCATGGCGTTGCCGCCGTACTTGACGACGACGATCTGGTCGCGGAAGCGCTTGAGCCACGGCAGCGACTCGATCAGTGTCACCGCGCGGGCGCTGGCTTCGTCGGGATCGGTCTCTTGCAGGTCGGTCATGAGGAGTACGCGCTGTTCTCGTGGACGTAGTCGTGGGTGAGGTCGTTGGTGAGGATCGTCGCCGTCGCCGCGCCAACCTTGAGGTCGATGACGAGGTCGGTGGCGCGCGGCGTCAGGTCGACGTCCTCGCGCGGCGCATCGGGACCGCCCTTGGAGCAGACCCGCACGCCGTTCATCCACACATCGACGTCGTAGGGATCGAACGCGGCCCCGGTCGTGCCGATCGCCGCCAGCACGCGGCCCCAGTTGGGATCGTTGCCGAAGATGGCGGCCTTGAAGAGGTTGTTGCGCGCGACCGAGCGGCCGACCTCGACGGCCTCGGCCTCCGACGCGGCGTTGATCACCTCGATCGAGATGTCGTGACTCGCGCCCTCGGCGTCGCCCTGCAGCTGCTTCGCGAGGTCCTGGCAGACCTCCGCGAGCGCCGCCGCGAACGCGTCGGGATCCGGCGTGACGCCGGAGGCGCCGCTCACCATGAGCGTGACCTGGTCGTTGGTCGACATGCAGCCGTCCGAGTCGAGCCGGTCGAACGTGCGGCCGGTGGCGGAGCGCAGTGCCGCGTCGGCCTGGGCGGAGTCGAGGACGGCGTCGGTCGTGATCACGACCAGCATCGTCGCCAGGCCGGGTGCCAGCATCCCGGCGCCCTTCGCCATGCCGCCGATCGACCAGCCGTCACCGCTCACGACGGAGCGCTTGGGTCGCGAGTCCGTCGTCATGATGGCGAGGGATGCCGCCTCGCCGCCGTCTGCCGAGAGCTCGGCGATGCCCTGCTCGGTGCCGGCCAGCACCTTCGCCCGGAACGCCTCGTCGCCGGTGCCGATGAGCCCCGTCGAGCAGACCAGGATGTCGCCGGCGCTGATCCCCAGCAGCTCCCCCGCCTTCTCAGCGGTCTGGTGGGTGGTCTGGAAGCCGAACGAGCCGGTGAAGCAGTTGGCGCCGCCCGAATTGAGGACGATCGCCTCGACCACGCCGTCGCGGATGACCTCCTGCGACCACAGGATCGGGTTGGCCTTCGCGCGGTTGCTCGTGAAGACCGCAGCCCCGACCTTGAGCGGTCCGCGGTTGACCACCACGGCGACGTCGGGCTTGCCGGTCGATTTGAGGCCGACGGCGACGCCTGCCGCCTCGAATCCCTGGGGCGCGGTGACGCTCACGACGCGACTCTCCTTTGACTTCCGTTGTCGGGATACGTGCAGAAGGCGGTCATGGAGCGACCCCGTTCACAGACAGCGCGGTGCCCTCGGCGAGGCCCAGCGCGATGTTCATGGACTGCACGGCCGCTCCGGCCGTGCCCTTGACGAGGTTGTCGACCGCGGTGACCACGATCACGCGGTTCGCGTCGCGGTCGATCGCAAGGCCCATCAGCGCCGTGTTGGCTCCGACGACGTCGGCGGTGCGCGGGAACTGGCCCGCGGGCAGCAGCTGCACGAACGTCTCGTCGCCGTACGCGGTCTCCCACGCGGCGCGGATCTGCTCGTCGGTCGCGCCGGGGGCGATGGGTGCGGTGGAGGTGGCGAGGATGCCCCGCGCCATCGGCACCAGCACCGGGGTGAACGAGATGCCGATCTTTCCCTCCGCTCCGGCGCCCCGCAGCGCCTGGGCGATCTCGGGGATGTGGCGATGGGTGCCGCCGACCGCATACGGGTTGGCGGTGCCCAGGACCTCGCTCGCGAGGAGGTTCGTCTTGAGGCTCTTGCCGGCGCCCGAGGGGCCGACGGCCAGCACCGTCACGATGTCGGCCGAGTCGATGACGCCGGCGGCCACGCCCGGAGCGAGCGACAGCGAGACCGTCGAGGCGTTGCAGCCGGGAGCAGCGATGCGCGAGGCGCCGACGAGCCGCTCGCGCTGCTTGGCACCCGCGACGGGAAGCTCCGGCACGCCGTACGCCCACGGCTCGTGGAAGTCCCCGCCGTAGAAGCGGTCCCAGTCGGCCTCGGTCGTGAGCCGGTGGTCGGCCCCCGCATCGATGACGAGGGGCGTGTCGCCGAGCGCGTCGGTGTACTGCCCGGACTGCCCGTGGGGCAGCGCGAGGAAGACGATGTCGTGACCGGCGAGCACCTCGGGAGACGTCTCGGAGAGGGTCAGATGCGCGAGCGAGCGCAGGTGCGGCTGGTGCTGGATGAGCGGCTGTCCCGCGTTGGAGTGCGCGGTCACGGTGCGGATCTCGACGTCGGGATGCGCGGCGAGGATCCGCAGGATCTCGCCGCCCGCATAGCCGGATGCGCCGGAGACGGCGACCGAATATGTCATGGATTCCACCTTAGAGTCTGGGTGCGGGGGCTACAGGCGGCGACGCCCGCTCGCAGACGTCCATGACAGGACGGCGTACGGGGTCGCCTAGAGTCGGCGCTCGCCCAGACGGCGTCGGCGCGCGGGAGCGGCGCTCGGAAGGAGCGTCGGGAGTCCCTGGGTCGCCGAAGGCATGCGCCGACGATAGCCGCCGGTCCGCGGCATCCGCAAATCGAGCGCGGGTTTCGAATCGCGCACTTTGCAGCTCCCAAGGGCCGAGACCTGCAAAGTGCGCGATTCGAACGACCCGTTAGGCGTGCAGAGCCGCCCGGACGCGCGCAACCAGCTCGTCCGGCCGTTTGAGGAGCGGGGAGGTCACCTCAATGACGGTCCACCCCGCCGCGCGCAGCGCCGCGAGTCGCTCGACGTCCTGAGCCCACTGCTCGCCGTGCAGCATACCCAGGTACTCGATCGCCACTCTCTGTTGCGGATACGCGAGGTCCACGCATCCGACGAATCGCCCGCGGTCGTCGAACACGTCGATGTTCAGTTCCGGATCGGGCAGACCCGCCATCACCAGCGCACAGCGAACGTGCGATTCCCGCGGCGACCAGGAATCCTCGCGGATCAGGGCAAGAGCTGTTCGAAGCCGTTCGGCGCCACGACGACGGCCGGCAGCCAGCATCCGCTCGAGGTCCTCGATCGTCGCCAAAGGTGGCCTTCCGACGTGCGGGCGACCGCGGCCACTCCGCCATCGTCGACAGCAGAAGTCACCCAGCGCAACGAGGTCGAACAGCGGGAGGGTCCCGAGCGAAACCCACGTCGCCGCAGGCGATGACACGCGCAGACCTTCGTGCTCACTGACCTCGGTCATGCGCAGCAGCGTCCTGTGCCCCTTGACACCCGTCGCGCGAGGGAAAGGAACATGGCCGAGCGCGGAGACGTGGAGGTCGAGATCCACCGAAGCGGCGACTGCTCCGTGGGGCGTCAGTTGCAACGGCAGCGGTGCTCCCCACACGGCAGCAGCGGTCTCGTGGCTGAAGAAGTGGCCGGTATGCAGCCGCGGCGCATACTGCCGGGCACGCGCGACGAGGAGGGCGCGCTGCCGCGCGTAAGGGTCGTCGGTGCCGATGGGCTCCGACGCCCGCGCACGAACTCGCACGCCGAAGAACGGTGCGTCGAGGTCCCGCCGGCGCAGCCGGGCGCGTGTCACGCCGTTCGCGCGAGCGAGCCAGACCGGGAAGTCATCCGGAAGGTCGGCGGGCAGCGGCTCTCGAGGCTCCATCCCGCCACGGTGTCACGATGCGTCCGCAGCGTTGCTGCTTATCCACAGCCGGGGTTTCGAATCGCGCACTTTGCCGGATTTCGGCGGTCGGAGATGCGAAGTGCGCTACTTGAAATCCACGGTTGTCACACCTGGAGCTCGTGCAGCAGCTGGAGCTCGTCGGCGCGGCTCAGGCCGGCGCGGCGGTCGCGGTCGAGACCGCGTTCGCGCTCGTCGGCCAGGGTCCGCTCGAGGGTGTCGCGGAGCGGCCGAAGCCGGCCGCCGAGCAGCCGGTACGCCGCGTTCGAGCGGGTCCAGAACCCCGGCATGCCCGCGGGGAGCCACAGCGGGAGCGAGCGCGGGCCCATCCAGTACGCGACGTCGTGCTCCTCCAGCCACGCGTCGGCGGCCGGGACGACCGCACCGGTGTGCCCGGCGGTCTCACGGGCGTCGGCGAACAGCCGGTCGAGGCCGATCGGGTCGCCCACGGCGTTGACGACGCCGGTCCAGCGCTCCCGCCCGATCGCCTGGACGAAGTCGGCGAGATCGTCGACGTCGATCACCTGGGCGCCGCGGCCGTTCGCGTCGGGAGCCAGCACGTCGGCGTCCGCCGCGAGAGCGAAGCGGCCCACCCAGTACCCGAACCGGTCGGTGGGGTCGCCGGGACCCACGATGAGTCCCGGACGCACCACGGCCGCTCGGTGGCCGAGCGCCGCGCGGACGGATGCCTCGGCCCTGACCTTCGCCTGACCGTACTCCTCGTCCTCGTCGGGGCCCGCCGGTGCGAGGAGCTCCGCCGACTCGTCGGCGCCCGGCTCGTCGTTCGACGCGTAGACCGAGACCGTGGAGAGGTAGGTCCAGTGCTTGGCGCGCGCCGACAGCGCGTCCACGGCCGCCGCGACGTGCACCGGGTTCGACGAGATGTCGACGACCTCGTCCCAGTCCCTGCGCGCGACCTCGTCAAACGCGTCGGGATCGTTCCGGTCGCCCACGACGAGCGACGTCCCGTACGGAGCCTGCCTGCCACCCCGCGCGAGACACGTGACGGATGCCGCGGCATCCGCCCACCGCTCCGCGATGCGCCCGCTCAGCCAGCCCGTTCCGCCCAGCACCAGTACGTCGGTCATGGGTACACCCAACCAGACGCGCCGGGCGGCGGCATCCGTCTCCGCCTCCGGCAGAGTGACCGGGCGAACCTACTCGCGCAGCGTCGCGCCGAAGCGCTCGGCCGCGACGGCCACGCCCGCGAGCTTGGCCTCGGTCGCCTCGGCGGCCGTGAGCGTGCGGTCGGGCGCCCGGAAGCGCAGCGCGAACGTGAGGCTCTTCTCCCCTGCGGGAACGCCGTGGCCGCGGTAGTCGTCGACGAGCCGCAGGGACTCGAGGAGCGGCCCGGTTCCCTCGATGAGCGCGGCACGCACGTCGGCGGCGGGCACATCGGCCCCGAGGACCAGCGACACGTCCTGCGTCGCGGTCGGGAAGCCCGACAGCGAGGCCGCGACGACCTTCTCGCCCGCGAGCGAGAGCACGAGATCGAGATCCAGCTCGGCGACGATCACACGACCGGGAAGATCGGATGCCTCGGCCACCGCGGGCAGCAGCTCGCCGACGTAGCCGACCTCGGTGCCGGCGACCGAGAGCACACCGGTGCGTCCCGGGTGCAGCGCCGCGCGCTCGCCCTGCGCCACGTCGATGACGACGCCGGCAGCGGCGGCGACCGTGCGGATCGCGTCGAGGGCGTCGGACAGCTCCGCGGTCACCGCGGCGGTGCCGGGCTGCTTCGCGACGAGGCTGCCGGTGAGCAGCACCGCGAGGTGGCGCCGCTGCGGCGGGATCGAGGCGTCGAGCTCGGCGAGGGTGGCGGCATCCGGGCGCACCGCCAGCGGCGGCACGTGCGGGGTGCCGTACTGCACACCGGGCTCGGGGAGGAACACGACCCCGCTCTCGAAGAGCGACAGATCGGTGAAGCCGCGTGAGACGTTGCGGTGCGCGACCTGCAGGAGGCCTGGCACGAGCGAGCGCCGCAGGAACGGCGACTGGCCGTCGAGCGCGTTCGCGAGCTTCACGCTCGGGAGGTGCTCGCCGGACGCCGAGCCGTGGAGGTCGTTCTGCTCCTCGGTGGTGAAGCCGAACGACGGCGTCTCGACGTAGCCGGCGGCCGCGAGCGCGTTCGCCACGCGACGGCGCCCCTGCTGGAGCGGAGTGAGGCCGCGGCCCGACGGCGGCAGTGGAAGCACCGAGGGGATGCGGTCGTAGCCCTCGATGCGGGCGACCTCCTCGGCGAGCGTCCACTTGTCGGTGAGGTCGGGACGCCACGACGGCGGGATGACCTGCCAGCCGGCCGCGTCGTCCTCTGCCTCGACGACCTCGCAGCCGATGAGCCGCAGCGCGGCCTCGATCTGCCCCGGCGTGTAGTCCACGCCGATCAGGTGCTGGACGAACGTCGGCGGCAGTTCGATCCCGGGGATGAACACCTCGGCGAAGAGTGCCGCACCGTACTCGTCGTCGCTCGTGCCGCCGGCATACTCGACCATGAGGTCGGCGACGCGGCGCGCGGCGACGAACGGCACGAGCGGGTCGACGCCGCGCTCGAAGCGACGGGATGCCTCGCTCGGGAGCTTGTGCCGGCGCGCCGTGCGCGCGATCGACACCGTGTCGAAGGTGGCGGCCTCGATGAGCACGTTGCGGGTCGCGTCGCCCATCTCGGTGGTGCCGCCGCCCATGACGCCGGCCAGGCCGATGGGGCCGGACTCGTCCGTGATGAGGAGATCCTCTGCGTCGAGCGTGCGGACCTTGCCGTCGAGCGTCTCGAGCTTCTCCCCCGCCGTCGCCCGGCGGACGGTGATGCCGCCCTGCAGCTTGTCGAGGTCGTAGCCGTGGATCGGCTGGCCGAGTTCGAGCATCACGTAGTTCGTGATGTCGATCAGGATGCCGAGGGAGCGGATGCCGGCCAGCGACAGGCGCGCGATCATCCAGGCGGGCGTGGGCTTGGTCGGGTCGACATCGCGGACGACGCGCGCGACGAACTCGGTGACGCCGGCGCGCCCGCGGATCGGCGCGACGTCATCGGCGCTCACCGAGAAGCCGGAGCCCGGGGCGAGCTCTTCCCACGGACGATCCGCCGGGTCGCGGAAGGTCGCGCCGGTCGAGTGCGAGTACTCGCGCGCGACACCGCGGATCGACAGCGCGTAGCCGCGGTCGGGGGTGACGTTGATCTCGACGGCCACGTCGTCGAGGCCGAGGAGCTCGATCGCGTCGGTGCCGACCGGAGCGTCGATGCCGAGCTCGACCAGACGCAGGATGCCGCTGTGCTCCTCGCCCAGGCCCAGCTCGCGGGCGGACGCGATCATGCCGTCCGACACGTGGCCGTAGGTCTTGCGCGCGGCGATGGGGAACGGCCCGGGCAGCACCGAGCCGGGAAGGCTCACCACGACCTTGTCGCCGGCGAAGAAGTTGCGGGCGCCGCAGACGATGCCGTGGACGGCGTCGCCGCCGTCGGCCGCCGTCTCGCCCTCGGGCGCGACGCGTACCTGGCACCAGCGGATCGTCTTGCCGTTGGACTGCGGCTCCTCGACGAACTCGAGCACCTCGCCGACCACGATCGGCCCCTGGAGGTCGAAGCGGTGCACGTCCTCCTCTTCGAAGCCGACGCGCACGAGCGCCGCGAGGACGTCCTCGGGCGAGGCATCCGCCGGGACGTCGACGTACTCACGAAGCCATGAGAGCGGGACGCGCATCAGACCACCATTCCGAACTGCTCGCTGAAGCGGACATCGCCCTCGGCCATGTCGCGCATGTCCTGGACGTCGCTGCGGAACATGAGCGTCCGCTCGATCCCCATCCCGAACGCGAAGCCCGAGTACTCCTCAGGGTCGATCCCCGCCGCACGCAGCACGTTGGGATTGATCATCCCGCAGCCGCCCCACTCGATCCATCGCGCGCCGCCCTTGAACGTCGGGTGCCACAGGTCCAGCTCCGCGGAGGGTTCGGTGAAGGGGAAGAAGTTGGCGCGGAACCGCGTCTTGGCCTCGGCGCCGAACAGCACCTTGGCGGCGTGGTCGAGCGTGCCCTTGAGGTGCGCCATAGTGATGCCCTTGTCGACGACGATGCCCTCGAACTGCGTGAAGACCGGCAGGTGCGTGGCGTCGTACTCGTCGGTGCGGTACACCCGGCCCGGGCACAGCACGTAGAGCGGCAGGTCGCGCTCGAGCATGGAGCGCACCTGGACCGGACTGGTGTGTGTGCGCATCACGAGGTGGCGCTCCACCGGGTCGACGAAGAACGTGTCCTGCATCTGACGCGCGGGGTGGTCGACGTCGAAGTTGAGCGCGTCGAAGTTGAACCACTCGTGCTCGAGCTCGGGGCCTTCGGCGATCTCCCATCCCATGCCGACGAAGATGTCGGCGACCTGCTCCTGCAGGAGGGAGATCGGATGCCGCGCCCCCACGCGTGCGCGGGCCGCCAGGGCGGTGACGTCCACGCGCTCGGCCTCGAGGCGGGCCGCGGTCTCGGCCTCGGCGAGCTCCTGCTCACGCGCCGCGAAGGCCTGGTTGACGCGTCCGCGAGCCTGGCCGACGAGCTTGCCGAACTCGGCCTTCTTCTCGTTGGGCACATCGCGCAGGCGTGCGTTGAGCTTCGCCAGCGGCGAGCCCTCGGCGGAGTGCGCGGAACGTGCGGCCTTGAGCGCCGCGGTGTCGGCCGCGCCGGCGACGGCCTCGAGGGCGGCGTCGACGGCGGCGTTCACCGCCTCGGGCGTGATCTCGGTGGTTTCGGGAGCGTCGGACACGAGAGACGAGTCTACCGACGGGCGGCGACGCCTCCGGTCCGGTTGACGGGCTCACCCGCCGTGCGCGTTCTCGTCAGTGCGACGTTCCGTCGTACTGGCCGAGTCCGCGATTGGCCGCCGAGCGCTCCGCCACGTCTGCGCGCGCCTCGGCTTCGAGGAGCGCCGCCGGATTCATCGGGTCGACGCCCTTGCCGCGTCGCCGCCCGCCGCTGGCGGTGCGCCGGGCGAGCCAGCGAGCGAACCACGACAACGCGAGGTTGATGACGAGGTAGATCACGAGCGTCACCACGAACAGCGAGAACAGATAGCGGTTGCCGTAGAAGCTGCCGAGGTTGTTGATGTTGTTCCGGATGATCTCGTTGTAGCCGACGATGTATCCGAGTGACGTGTCCTTGAGGAGCACCACGAGCTGGGCGACGATGATCGGCAGCATCTGCCGGAACGCCTGAGGGAATTCCACCAGCATCTTCGACTGGAACTCGCGCATGCCCACGCTGAGCGCAGCCTCGCGCTGGCCACGGGGAAGTGCAGCAAGGCCGGCGCGGAGGATCTCGCCGATCAGCGTGCCGTTGTAGAGCACCAGCGCGATCACGACCGCCCAGAAGGCGCCCGTCGACGCCACGAGCAGGATGAACAGCATCATCAACAGGACGGGCATGCCGCGGAAGAACTCGATCACCCAGGCCGTCGGGATCCGCACCCACGGGATGAGCGAGCTGCGCAGCAGCGACAGCAGGATGCCGAGCGCGATCGCCCCGACCGCGGCGACGGCGGCCGCCTGCAGCGTGGCCACGACACCGCGGCCGATCGACGCCCACACGGTGGGGTCGGCGAAGATGTCCCACCGGCTCGGGTCGAACATGCCGGGCAGCGTGATGCCGCCCGATTCCCGAGGCGCCGCGAGGGTCATCACGATCCACGCCGCGCCCGCGAGGATCACAAGGACCGAGACCACCGAGAAGATCAGCGACAGCCGGCGCGCCCGCGGTCCGGGGGCGTCGAAGAGGACACTCGACCCACTCATCGCTTCACCACCCAGCGCTTCTCGAGCTGCCCGGCAGCGAAGCCGAGCGGCACCGTGACGACGAGGTAGAGCACAGCTGCCGTCAGGAGGATCTGGATCACGATGTTCCCGTTGTCATTCGCCAGCTGCCTGGTCGTCGCGAACAGTTCGACCACGAAGAAACCGCCCGCCACCGAGGTGTTCTTCGTGAGTGCGATGAAGACGTTGATGAGCGGCGGAATCGTCATGCGGAACGCCTGTGGGAGGACGACGAGCGAAACCGTCTGCCCGAATCCGAGACCGATGCTTCGCGCGGCCTCCGCCTGCCCGACGGGCACGCCGTTGATCCCCGATCGCAGCGCCTCTGCTACGAAGGGCGAGGTGTAATACGTGAGGGCGATGAAGGCCAGGATGATGTACGGCATCCGCAGGCCCAGCATGGGCAGCACGAAGGCCGTGAAGATGAAGACGAGCGTCAGCGGCGTGTTTCGCGCGATCTCGGTCCAGAACGCGGCGAAGACGCGGAGAGCCCCGACGGGCGAGATGCGCATCGCCGCGATGAGCGTGCCCAGCACGAGGGCGCACACGCCCGACACCGCAAGGAGGATGAGCGTGACGCGGAAGCCTTCGAGGAAGGTCGGCATCAGCGACCAGAGCTGCTCCATACGCCTCTTTTCAGGAACGGGGTGGCGGAGGCGGATGCCCCGGGCCGGCGTGCGCCGCCGGCCCGAGGCATCCGTCGTCTATCAGTAGCGGTCGGGGGTCGGCGGCTCGACGAACGGCAGCACCGTTCCGGCGGTCGCGTTCCACGCCTCTTCGTAACGACCGTCCTCATACGACTTCTCGAGCACGTCGTTGATCCACATGCGGAAGTCGGTGTCCTCGAGGGCGAGGCCGATTCCGTAGGGCTCCTCGGTGAACGGCTCGCCGACGACCTTGAACTCGCCCTCGTTCTGAGCCGCGAGGCCGGCGAGGATCACGTTGTCGGTCGACACCGCGACGACCTGGCCGTTGCGAAGCGGCTCGAGGCAGTTCGAGTAGGTGTCGGTGAGCACCGGCTCGGCCCCGATCTCGGCCAGCTTGGCGGCCGGGGTCGAACCCGTCACCGAGCAGACCGGCTGGCCGACGAGGTCGTCTTCGCTCTCGATGTCGTCGTTGTCGGCGAGGACGAGGATCGACTGGCCGGCCATGTAGTACGGACCTGCGAAGGAGACGACCTCCTTGCGCTTGTCGTTGATCGTGTAGGTGGCGATGACGATGTCGACCTCGCCGTTCTGGATGAACGGCTCGCGGTTGGCCGACACGGCCTCCTTCCACTCGATGTCCTCCTCGGCGATGCCGAGCTCGGACGCGATGATCTTGCCGATCTCGACGTCGAAGCCCTCCGGGACGCCCGAGGGGCCCATCAGCCCGAACAGCGGCTGGTCGAACTTGGTGCCGATGGTGATGGTGCCGGCCTCGGCGAGGTCGGCCATCGTGGTGCCTGCCTCGAAGGTGGGCTCGGCCACGGGCGTCGTCGTGGTCTCGCCACCCGGCGTGTCGCCGGAGGCGCACGCCGACAGCGCGAGCGCACCGGCGGCGGCCAGCGCGATCAGCGGAAGTCGCATTCGCTTCATGTCTTCGTCCTTTGCTGTGCGGGGACCGCTCGTGACGGTCCTCTGGGATCCCGGCCGTTGGGAACGGCGGGAGTTTCTCAGTGCTCGAGGATCTTGGAGAGGAAGTCCTTCGCGCGGTCGCTCTGCGGGTTCGTGAAGAACTGGTCGGGCGTGGCCTCCTCGACGATCGCGCCGTCGGCCATGAACAGCACGCGGTCGGCCGCCTTGCGGGCGAAGCCCATCTCGTGGGTCACGACGATCATCGTCATGCCCTCCTGCGCGAGGCCGACCATGACGTCGAGCACCTCGTTGATCATCTCGGGGTCGAGCGCGCTCGTCGGCTCGTCCATCAGGATGAGCTTTGGGTTCATCGCCAGCGACCTGGCGATGGCCACGCGCTGCTGCTGACCGCCCGACAGCTGGTTGGGCATCTTCTTGGCCTGATTGGCCACGCCGACGCGGTCCAGCAGCTGCATCGCCTTGTCGTCGGCGTCTTTCTTCTTCATTCCACGCACGCGGATCGGGCCGAGCGTGACGTTCTCGAGCACCGTCTTGTGGGCGAACAGGTTGAAGGACTGGAAGACCATGCCGACGTCCGCGCGCAGTTTGGCCAGCGCCTTGCCCTCTTCGGGGAGGGGGTCGCCGTCGATCGTGATCCGTCCCGAGTCGATCGTCTCGAGGCGGTTGATCGCTCGGCACAGCGTCGACTTCCCCGACCCTGAGGGGCCGATCACGACCACGACCTCGCCGCGGTTGACCACGGTGTTGATGTCTCTCAGGACATGGAGGTCGCCGAAGTGCTTGTCGACGTGGTCGACGACCACGAGCGGCTCGCCCCGACGGACGTTGATGTTCGAAGTGCGCGGCGCCGCTGCCGGTGCATCAGGTGTCGCCATGATCATCACCCTAGGGGTGCGCGGCGACACACGGCCATAGGAACTCTGCGCCTTTACCGATCCGTAACAGCTCTGGAATAGAGGCGGGCGTCAACCGGCCGCGCGCTGCGCGAAAGCGGTCTCATAGAGGCAGACGCTCGCCGCCGTCGCCAGGTTGAGCGACTCCGCCGCGCCGAAGATGGGCAGCCGCAGCGACAGGTCCGCCAGGGCGAGCGCCTCCGGCTCGAGACCTCGCGCCTCATTGCCGAACAGCCAGGCCGTCGGCTCGGCGAGGAGGTCGCGCGACGCGAGGAAGTCTCCGCCGCCGACGTCGGCCGCGATCACGCGCACGCCGGCGGCGTGCGCCTTCTCGACCGCGGTGGCGAGATCGACCCCCACCGCGACGGGCAGGTGGAAGAGCGAGCCGGTCGTGGCGCGCACGACTTTCGGGTTGTACGGGTCGACGGTGCGGCCGGTGAGGATGACCGCGTCCGCGCCCGCCGCGTCGGCGGCGCGGATGATGGTGCCGAGGTTGCCGGGATCGCGGACCTCCTCGCAGATCGCCACGAGGCGGGGCGAGGCGGCGAACACGTCCCGGACGGACGTCGGCGACTGGCGTGCCACGGCGACGATGCCCTGGGGCGTGACGGTGTCGGCCATCGCGTCGAGCACCGCCTCGGTCGTGTAGACGACCTCGAGGCCGGCATCCTTCGCGGCCTCGCGCACGTCGGTGTGCTTCTCGAGGGCGGTGGGGGTGGCGAAGATCTCGACGAGCGTGTCGGGCCGGTACGCGAGCGCCTCGCGCGCGGCCTGCGGCCCCTCCAGCAGGAACAGCCCCGTCTCCTGACGGGCGCTCCGCTTGGTCAGCTTCGCGACGGCGCGGACACGCGGAGAGCGAGGGTTCTCGAGCACGGCATCAGTCTAGGGTCGCGGCATCCGCGTTTCGTCTCGCTCGTACCTCACTCGCTCGACGACTGCTCGCCTCCTCGGCGAGGAAAGGCGAACGGGCGCCCTCCGTGCGGAGGACGCCCTTTCGGGAGAACGGATGCCGGTGTCAGGCGCTCTTCGGAGCGTTGACGTTCTCGGGCAGCGCCTGCTTGGCGGTCTGGACGAGCGACGCGAACGTCTTGGGCTCGTTCACCGCGAGCTCGGCGAGCATGCGGCGGTCGACCTGCACACCCGCGAGGCCGAGGCCCTGGATGAAGCGGTTGTACGTGATGCCGTTCTGACGAGCGGCGGCGTTGATGCGCTGGATCCACAGGCGGCGGAAGTCGCCCTTGCGCTTGCGACGGTCGCGGTACGCGTAGACGAGCGAGTGGGTGACCTGCTCCTTCGCCTTGCGGTACAGGCGCGAACGCTGGCCACGGTAACCCGAGGCGCGCTCGAGGATGACGCGACGCTTCTTGTGGGCGTTGACGGCCCGCTTGACTCTAGCCATTTTCTATCTGTTCCTAACTTGCGTCGGCGCGCTCAGCGGCCGAGGAGCTTCTTCGCGACCTTGGCGTCGCCCGGGGCGAGCACCTGCTCCTGCGACAGGCGGCGGGTACGGCGGCTGGGCTTGCCCTCGAAGTTGTGGCGGAGGTTCGCCTGCTGCTTCATGAGCTTCCCGCTGCCGGTGACCTTGAAGCGCTTCTTGGCGCCCGAGTGGGTCTTCTGCTTCGGCATCTCTTCTTCCTTCGTTTCACTTCCCGCCCAGGCGGGAGTCGGTATCCCGCGGTGCGGGAGTCTGTGGGGGCCTTACTCGGCCGTGGCTTCCTCGGAATCGGCGGCCGGAGTCTCGGCCGCGGGGGCCTCGGCGCCCGTCTGCGGCGCTCCGCCGTTGCGGGCCGAGCGTGCGGCCTCCTTGTTCGCGGCGCGCTGAGCGTTCTGCTCGGTCTTGACCTCGGACTTGTTCTTGTGGGGAGCCACGACCATCACCATGTTGCGACCGTCGATCGTGGGGTTCGATTCGACCGTTCCGAACTCGGCGACGTCCTCCGCGAACTTGCGCAGCAGGCGCACACCCTGCTCGGGGCGCGACTGCTCGCGACCGCGGAACAGGATCATCGCCTTGACCTTGTCACCGGACTGGAGGAAGCCCTCGGCGCGCTTCAGCTTGGTGATGTAGTCGTGGGCCTCGATCTTCAGGCGGAACCGGACCTCCTTGAGGACGGTGTTCGCCTGATTGCGACGCGCTTCCTTGGCCTTCTGCGCAGCCTCGTACTTGAACTTGCCGTAGTCCATGATCTTGACCACGGGCGGCTTCGAGTTGGGGGCCACCTCGACGAGATCGAGGTCGGCCTCCTGAGCCAGGCGCAGCGCCACCTCGATGCGGACGACGCCGACCTGCTCTCCGTTCGGGCCGACGAGGCGGACCTCGGGCACCCGGATGCGGTCGTTGGTGCGGGGATCGCTGATGCGGAACTCCTTGGGTAAGAGGGTTGGACCACCGCGACACACGATCGTGTCGCGGGCGGAGGAAGATCCACTCCACCCGTCAGGACGCTTTCAGCGCCGACTTCTTGCACCCTCTCCGGTGACGGAGTTCCCGCTCGGTCGCCCTGGCGGCTACCCCGAACCGGTGACGGTCGGGGCGGAGTGCATGACCCGGTAGCCTGGAACGGCAAGCGCGGGTGGGATGTGATCCACTTTCCGATCCGGTACAGAATGCACCGGAGACCGCAGCAGTCTATCAGAGAGAACGGCGTGGACACGATTCGAGACCAGGACGACCAGTCGACGAGCGCGACGGCGGTGGACCCCGAGCGTCAGGCGCGGTGGGAGGAGCAGGAGCAGGCCGCGGCATCCGCTTCCCGCGACATCGCCGACGTGCCGGCCGTCGAGGTCATCACCACCACCGCCGTCCACCTGCTGAGCGCGGCCGCGGTCAAGGTGGGCCTGGCCGACGACCCTGCCACCCAGACCGACCTCGACGAGGCGCGCAAGCTCATCAACGCCCTCGCCGGGCTCATCACCGCCGGCGCGCCCGAGATCAGCGACATGCACGCCCGCTCGCTGCGCGACGGACTGCGGTCGGTCCAGCTCGCCTTCCGCGAGGCATCCGTCATCCCCGACCCGATCGGCAAGGGTCCCGGCGAGAAGTGGACCGGCCCGGTCACCTGATCGGCCGACCCTCGCACGCCCCGGCAGCGTTTCAGCCGCGGATGCCGACGGCTGTGGCGCCCCGCGCGACAGCGTCGACCGTGCGGCGGACGGCGTCCTCGTCCGTGCCGTGGTTGCTGACGGCGAAGCGCACCACCGTCCGGCCGCGCCAGGTCGATGACGACGCCCAGACGGTGCCCTCGGCGCGCAGCCACTCCCCCAGTTCCGCGGTCGCGGCGTCGTCCCGCGACGCCAGGCACACCTGCGTGAAGGCCACGTCGTTCAGCACCTCGAGCCCCGGGACCTCCTCGAACCCTGCGGCGAGCGCGGTCGCGGCATCCGCAAGTCCGTCGACCAGCCCCACGACGCCCTGCCTCCCGAGCGCCCGGAGCGCTGCCCAGACAGGCACCCCGCGCGCGCGTCGCGACAGCTCCGGCACCCGGTCGTAGGGGTCGGAGATGCTCGCCACCGCGGGCAGGTACGCGGCATGCGCTCCCAGCGCGGCGACCATGGACGGCTCGTCCCGGACGATGGCGACGCCGCAGTCGTACGGCACGTTCAGCGTCTTGTGCGCATCGGTGGCCCACGAGTCGGCCTCGGCGAGGCCGCGCGTGAGGTGCTGCAGCCGGGGGCTGGCCGCCGCCCAGAGCCCGAACGCGCCGTCGACGTGCACCCACGCGCCGGCGCGATGTGCGACGGTGACGGCCGCCGCGAAATCGTCGAACGCGCCCGAGTGGACGTCCCCGGCCTGCAGCGCGACGATCGCCGGGCCCCCGCCGCCTGCCAGCGCCCGCTCGAGTCCGCCGACGTCGATGCGACCCTGCCCGTCGGCGCCGACCGTGACGGGTGCCCCGAGGCCCGCGATGCGCCCCGCCAGCACCAGGGACGTGTGAACGGCGTCGCCGGCGAGGAAGCGGATGTCGGGAGCACGCTGGAGCCCCGCGGTCGGATCGGCCCCCGCCCGACGGAGCACCGCGTCCCTGGCCACGACGAGGCAGGCGAGGTTCGCCGCGGTGGCGCCGGTCACGAAGCCGACACCGCTCTCAGCGGGGAGCCCCAGAAGGTCCAGCAGCCAGGCGCCCGCGACCTCCTCGACGGCGGCGGTCGCCGGCGTCGGCTGGCGTGAGCCGGTGTTCTGGTCCCACGCCGACACCAGCCAGTCCGCGGCGAGCGCAGCGGGGTACGTCCCGCCGATGACGAAGCCGTAGAACCGGGGCGACCCCATAGCCATGAGCCCCGGTTCCGCGGCCGCCGCCAGCTCCTCGACGACGGCGTCCGGCGCGGAACCCGCCTCGGGCAGGACGCGGTCGAGCCGCGCCAGCACGCCGTCGACGTCCATCTCGGGCCGGACGGGCCGATCCGGGAGCGAGTCCAGCCACTCCAGCGCCCGGCGATGGGCCACGTCGAGCGCCCGCCGGTACTGCTCCTTCTTCGCGCCGTCGTCCATGCCGGCCCCCTTCGCCGTGCCGATCCTCCGCCGGGATGCCGGCTGCCGCAAGGGCCGCGATCCCGAAGAACCCCGCGAGAAGGCTGTCCGAAGGGCACGCCGCCCTACGGCCGCCCGCCCTGCCCCGCCGGGACGACCCGCGCGAGCGCTGTCCGCGCGGCCTGGAGGGTGCGTTCGACCTGTTCGGCGTCGGTCTGCCAGTTGCTGACGGAGAAGCGCAGCACCGAGCGGTCGTGCCAGCGCGACGAGGATGCGAACGCGATGCCCTCCGCGCGCAGCGCATCCGCCCACGCGTCGGTCGCGTCGTCGTCGGCGAGGGCGACGCACACCTGGGTGAACACGACGTCGTTGAGCACCTCGACCCCGGGGAGCTCCGCGAGCCCGGCCGCGAGGGCGGCCGCGGCATCCGTCAGCCGATCGACGAGAGCGGCGACCCCGTCGCGCCCCATCGCGCGCAGTGCGGCGTACGTCGGCACGCCGCGGGCGCGACGCGAGAGCTCGGGCACGCGATCGTGCGGATCGGCGTGGTCCTCGCTCGCCGTCCGGCTGAGGTAGGTCGCCGACATGCCCATCGCCGAGCGCAGCGCGGCGCCGTCTGCGACGATCGCGATCCCGCAGTCGTACGGCACGCTGAGCGTCTTGTGCGCGTCGGTCGCCCACGACTCGGCGCGCTCCGCGTGCGCCACGAGGGCGCGGGAGCGATCGGATGCCGCGGCCCACAGCCCGAATGCGCCGTCGACGTGCACCCACGCGCCGTGGACGTGCGCGGCGTCGATCGCCCGGCCGAAGTCGTCGAAGGCGCCCGAGTGGATGTTGCCGGCCTGCAGCACGACGATGGTCGGTCCGTGGTCGAACGTGAGCTCCACCTCGAGGGCCGCGACGTCGATGCGTCCCTCGTCGTCGGCGGGGACCACGATCGGCGTGCCCAGGCCGAGCATCCGCACGGCGTGGTCGACGGTGTCGTGCCGCTCGGCGCCGACGATCACCCGCACGCGCGGGCCACCCGCGAGACCCAGCACCGCGGTGTCCCAGCCGACCTCCCGCAGCACGGCGTCCCGAGCGGCGGCCAGGCACGTGAAGTTGGCCACCGTGGCTCCGGTGACGAAGCCGACATCCGACTCCGGCGGCAGGCCGAGCAGCTCGAGCACCCACTCGCCGGCGAGCTCCTCGGCGGCGATCACGCCCGGCGTCACGGCCCGCAGCGCGGTGTTCTGGTCCCACGCCGACACGAGCCAGTCCGCCGCGAGCGCCGCCGGCTGCGTGCCGCCGATCACCCAACCGAAGAACCGCGCGCTGGGCATGCCCATGAGGCCCGGCTCGACGGCGGCGGCGAGGTCGCGGACGACGGTCTCGGCATCGGCCCCCCGCGCCGCGAGCTTGCGGCCGAGCGCGCTCTTGACGTCCTCGATGCCCGTCCGCGGCGGAATGGGACGATGATCGAGCGCCGTCAGCCAAGCGGTCGCGGATTGCGCCGCGGCATCCAGGGCGCGCGTGTACGCGGTGGACTGGGGATGCTCCATTGCGACCTCCTGCGCCCGGCGGCTTCCGTCGGGAACGAGGAGGACTCTACGCCCGGGAGGATACGTCTGTCTCGGGTCAGGCGCGCACGAGCTTGACGGCCAGCGAGTCGACGAGCACCGCGATGCGGTCGTCGGCGGCCCAGCGCTTGGCCAGCCGCGCCAGCACCGCGTCGAGCTCGGCCTTCTCGAGGCCGTCCATGAGATGCAGCCGCACCACCAGCTCGGGCCCGCGCAGGCGCGCGTCGGGGTCGCCGGACTCGACCGCGAGGTCGATCACCGACAGCTCCCCGCCGATGCTCTCCTGCAGGCCGGCGAAGACCTCGGGCGAGAGGTGACTGGGCTCCCACGCCTGCCCCTGCCCGATCGCCCACACGGCGGGGCGTCGCAGGACGAACTCCGTGTCGGAGCCGGGGTCGACGACGATCAGATCGGTGTCGTCGGCGGCCGCCGACAGGGCGGTGCGCACGCCGTCTGCGGGGACCGGCCGGGCCGCGGCATCCCACCGCCCCATCGCCTCGACCGACGTGAACACCGGCAGCACCCGACGACCGTCGGGGGCGGCGACCGTCACGATCGAGAGCTCCTGGGTCTTGTCGACCTCGAGGCCGTGCGCTCCGATGCCGTGGTCGCCCTTCTCGGCAACGAGCGGGATCAGCAGGCGCGCGGTGCGGTACGCGTCGACGACCTCGCGCTGACCGCCCGAGCCGGCGCGGAACGCGTGCAGCGCCGCCAGCAGCGCCGGGTCGGCGGAGCCGTCGTCGGACGCGTGCGGGTTCGCCTGGAAGCTGCGTCCCTGCCAGGGGACGCCTGCCGAATCGCCGGTGCCGTGGGCGTGCTCGGCGCCGTGGCCGTGGCCCGCGCTTTGGCCGTGCCCTGCGCCGTGGCCGTGCTCGGCGCCGTGGGGGTCAGTGTCCGGCGACATCCAGCGCCTCGGCGAGCGTGAACGCACCGGCATAGAGCGCCTTGCCCACGATCGCGCCCTCCACGCCCAGCGGCACGAGGTCGCGCAGCGCCGCGATGTCGTCGAGGCTCGACACGCCGCCCGAGGCGACGATCGGCTTGGGGGTGCGGGTGGTCAGCTCGCGCAGGAGGTCGAGGTTCGGCCCCTTGAGGGTGCCGTCCTTGGTGACGTCGGTGACGACGTAGCGGCTGCAGCCGGCCGCCTCGAGACGGTCGAGGACCGTCCACAGGTCGCCGCCCTCGCGGGTCCAGCCGCGGGCGGCGAGCGTCGTGCCGCGGACGTCGAGGCCGACCGCGATCGCGTCGCCGTAGCGGCCGATCACATCGGCCGCCCACTCGGGGTTCTCGAGGGCCGCGGTCCCGAGGTTGATGCGCGACGCGCCGCTCTCGAGTGCCGCCTCCAGCGTGCGGTCGTCGCGGATACCGCCCGACAGCTCCACCTGCACGCCCTTGACCTGCTTGATGACCTTGCGGAGCACGCCGGCGTTGCTGCCGCGGCCGAACGCCGCGTCGAGGTCGACGAGGTGGATCCACTCGGCGCCCTGCCGCGCGAAATCGAGCGCCGCGTCGACGGGATCCCCGTAGCTCGTCTCCGTGCCGGCCTCGCCCTGCGTCAGGCGGACGGCCTTGCCGTCGGCGACGTCGACGGCGGGCAGAAGGACGAGCTTGGGTGTGGACGCGAAATCGTTCATGGCTCCTGGCTCAGGCATCGAAAGTCGTGGGGAGGGATGTCGAGAGCAGGGTCACCCGCAGACGGCACGGTCTCAGAGGGTAGCCCCGCGAAGCCCGTCGATCCAATTCGTCAGGAGACGGATGCCGGCATCGCCCGACTTCTCGGGGTGGAACTGCGTCGCCGCCAGGGGGCCGTTCTCGACCGCCGCGAGGAACGGCGTGCCGTACTCGCACCACGTCAGAACGGGCTCCGGGAACGGCGGCTGGACGTCGAGGAGCCACTTCTGGGCGCCGAACGAGTGGACGAAGTAGAAGCGCTCGTCTTCGATGCCTCGGAACAGGCGCGTGCCCTCGCCGGGCTGAACGGTGTTCCAGCCCATGTGGGGCAGCACCGGCGCGTCGAGCTCGGTCACCACACCCGGCCACTCCCCCAGGCCTTCGGTGTCGACGCCGCGCTCGACGCCGCGCTCGAAGAAGATCTGCATCCCGACGCACACGCCGAGCACGGGGCGTCCGCCGGCCAGCCGGCGCTCGATGAGCTCGTCGCCGCGGCTGGCGCGGAGCGCCTCGGCGACGGCGCGGAAGGCGCCGACACCCGGGACGAACAGTCCGTCGGCGTCCATCACGAGGCCGCGATCGGAGGTCAGCCGCGCGTCGGCACCGGCGGCGACCAGCGCCTTCACGGCCGAGTGCACATTCCCCGAGCCGTAGTCGAGGACGGCGACGACCGGCCGCTCCTGATCGGTGGCCGGGGTGGACGTCACAGCGCCCCCTTCGTGCTCGGAATGCCTTCGACCAGCGGGTCGAGGGCTTTGGCCTGCCGGAACGCGCGTGCGAACGCCTTGTACTCGGCCTCGGCGATGTGGTGCGGGTCGCGTCCCGAGAGCACGCGCACGTGCACCGTCAGCGCGCCGTTGAACGCGATCGCTTCGAACGTGTGACGCACGAGCGACCCGGTGAAGTGGCCGCCGATGAGGTGGTGCTCGTAGCCCTCGGGCTCCCCGGTGTGCACGAGGTACGGGCGGCCGCTGATGTCGACCACGGCCTGTGCGAGCGCCTCGTCGAGAGGCACCAGGGCGTCGCCGTAGCGGGAGATGCCCGCCTTGTCGCCGAGCGCCTGCCGGATCGCCTGACCGAGCACGATCGAGATGTCTTCGACCGTGTGGTGGGCATCGATGTCGGTGTCGCCCGATGCCCGCACAGTGAGATCGGTCAGTGAGTGCTTCGCGAACGCCGTCAGCAGGTGGTCGAAGAAGGGCACGGTCGTGTCGACGCGGCTTCGCCCGCTGCCGTCCAGATCGAGTTCCAGTTCGACGGTCGACTCGCTCGTCGCGCGTCTGATCGAGGCGGTCCTGGGTGCGGCGCTCATGCGGCCGATCCTACCGAGGCGAGGGCGTCGAGGAACGCGGTCGTCTCCTCCGCAGTGCCCGCCGTCACGCGGAGGTGGGCGGGGATGCCGACGTCGCGGATGAGCACGCCCTCGTCGTACAGCGCGTGCCAGGTGGCGGAAGGATCGGACACGCCGCCGAACAGGACGAAGTTCGTCCACGACTCGTGAGGCGTGTACCCGAGGGCTTCGACGGTGGCCGAGATGCGGTCGCGCTGTGTGACGATCTCGTCCACCATGCCGAGCATCGTCGGCGCGTGGCGGAGGGCGGCCGAGGCCGCCGCCTGCGTCAGCGCGCTCAGGTGGTACGGCAGACGCACGAGCCGCAGCGCGTCGATCAGCGCAGGGTCGGCGGCGAGATACCCGACGCGTGCCCCGGCGAACGCGAACGCCTTGCTCATCGTGCGAGACACCACGAGCCGCTCACGGCCGGGCAGGAGGGTCAGGGCGGAGCGGGCATCGCGCGGGGCGAACTCGAAGTACGCCTCATCGACGATCACGATGCCGTCGGTCGCCTCGTACGCGGCCTCGACGACGTCGAGCCCGAGGGGCGTGCCGGTGGGGTTGTTCGGCGCGCAGAGGAAGACGACGTCAGGGGACGCATCGGCGACCTGCGCCGCCGCATCGTCGGCATCGACCGTGTAGTCGGCGGCGCGGGTGCCGGAGATCCACTCCGCTCCGGTGCCGCGGGTCAGGAGCGGGTACATCGAGTAGGTCGGCGTGAAGCCGAACGCCGTGCGTCCGGGCCCGGCGAAGGCCTGCAGGATGTGCTGGAGGACCTCGTTCGAACCGTTCGCGGCCCAGATCTGGTCACGCTCCAGCCCGTGTCCGAGGTAGTCGGCAAAGCCTTCGCGGAGCGCTGTGAACTCGCGGTCGGGGTAGCGGTTGACGTCGCGCAGGGCCAACGCGATCGAGTCGAGGATGTCGTCGGCGACCTCTGCCGGAACGGGGTGCGTGTTCTCGTTGACGTTCAGGGCGACCGGAAGCGGCGCCTGGGGTGCGCCGTAGGGCTTCTGCCCTCGGAGATCGGCGCGGAGGGGAAGGTCTTCGAGACGTGCACTCACCCCTCCCATGGTAGAGCGGCAGCGAAGACGAGGCGGCCGCGTGACGGCTCTTCGGCCCCCGCAAGTGGGACGGTCAGTGGTCTGAGTCGTAGGCGGCCGGAATCGCGAGGTTCTGACCGGACTGGACCAGCACGCTGTCGAGCCCGTTGAGCCGGACGATGCCATCCACGACGTCGCGGGGATCGTGGCCGGGCGCCACCTCTTCGGCGATGCTCCAGAGCGTGTCACCGGGAGCGACGGTCACGGTGCTGAACGAGCCCGCTGCAGAGCCCGCATCGCGCGAGGCGAGTGCCGCGCCGCCGCCGAGCACCGCCGCGCTCAGCGCGATGATCGCCGGCAGGGCCGCAAGAACCGCGAGCACCCGGCGACCACGCACGGTCAGCCGCAGCCGCGTCGCGCGGCGCGCCACGGCGCGGGTCGCGCGCGCCGGCGAAGGGACGGACGTCGTGTAGCCGATCGCGGTCATGCTCTTCTCCTCCTGATGGGGAGAGATTCGCATTCTCCGCCCGGCCGGGGGCGGCGAATGCGAACCTCTCTTCCGAAGCTATCTTCGAGTCTGTACGATGTCAACACCGGATTACGAGGACGATCTCTCGAACGCGACACGCGGTCGGGATGTTCCCTTCGCGCGTGTGATCCGGATACGGTTTCGATACGAGAACCCCACCACGGGCCTCCGACATTCGAAGAAACAGCGCTCGCGGGCGGGCGCAGGACGGAGCCGGACATGAGCGACGCGGCCGGGCGCGAGAAGCCCCAGACTCGTCGGCGCAAGAGCCTGAGTGACAAGCAGATGGCCATCCTCGAGGTCATCCAGCGGTCCATCGCGCGTCACGGCTACCCGCCGAGCATGCGTGAGATCGGCGACGCGGTCGGCCTGAAGTCGCTCTCGAGCGTCACCCATCAGCTCAACCAGCTCGAGCTCAGCGGCTACCTGCGTCGCGACGCCGGCAAGACGCGGGCGATGGAAGTGCTCATCGACCTCCCCGGCACGGCGACCGAGAGCCCCGCCGATGCCGCCCCGTCCGTCGGCGACGCCGCACTGGTGCCCCTGGTCGGCCGCATCGCCGCCGGTGTGCCCATCACCGCCGAGCAGCAGGTCGAGGAGATCTTCCCCCTCCCCCGCCAGCTCGTGGGCAAGGGCGATCTGTTCATGCTGAAGGTCTCGGGCGACTCCATGATCGACGCAGCCATCTGCGACGGCGACTGGGTGGTGGTGCGGTCGCAGGCGACGGCCGACAACGGCGAGATCGTCGCCGCCATGCTCGACGGCGAGGCGACGGTCAAGACGTTCCGCCAGCGCGACGGCCACACCTGGCTGCTCCCCCGCAACTCGGCGTTCGAGCCGATCCTCGGCGACGAGGCCACCGTGCTGGGCAAGGTCGTGGCGGTGCTGCGGGCGGTGTGAGGCGGCGCGCCACGAGACGCGCACGCCGAATGGGTGGTGGGCACGGCTCGAGACGCGCTATAAGGGGGGAATGACCGATGCGATCGCCGCTGACGACGCCGCCGCGCTCCAGACGCGCCTCGACGCCCTCGAAGCCGAGAACGCCCGCCTGAGGGCCGGAAACGACGCCGCACCCGACAGAGCGATGACCGGTCCGGCCGGCAGCCGCTGGAGGGCGTTCTTCTCCGCCCTGTGCATCGTCATCGCGGGCATCCTGGTGCCGATCTCCATCGTCGCCGCGTGGGCCCGGCTCGAGCTCGTCGACGAGTCCGCCTTCGTACAGACGCTGGCTCCGCTCGCCGACGATCCCGCCGTGCAGCAGATGATCATCGACGAGACGGTCGAGGCCGTCCAGGCGCAGGTCGACTTCGAAGAACTCACCGCGAACGTCTTCGAGGGGATCGACCAGCTGGGCCTGCCGCCACGGGCCTCGCAGGCGCTGCAGCTGCTCCAGGCGCCCGCGGCGGAGGGCCTGCAGAACCTCCTCGCGCAGACCGTCACGCGTGTCGTCGAGTCGGATGCCTTCGCAGACACGTGGACGGCGACCACGCGCGCCGCGCACCGCGCGCTCACCACGGCCGCCACGTCCGACGGCGGCGGCATCGTGGTCATGAACGACCAGGGGCTCGGCATCCAACTCGGCGCCATCGTCGAGCGCGTCAAGCAGAACCTCGTCGACCGCGGAGTCGGGATCGCCCAGCTCATCCCGGCCGTCGACCGGGTCGTCATCATCGGGACCGGTGACACGCTCGTCAGCATCCGCACCGCCTACGCCATCGCGACGACGCTCGGATGGTGGCTGCCGATCATCACGATCGGGCTGTTCGTGCTCGGCATCCTCATCGCGCGGCGCCGCAGCACGGCCGTGCTCGGCACGGGTATCGCCTTCGCCATCGGCGGCGGCGTGCTGGCACTGGCGTTCGCCATCGGCTACCCCGTCGTCGGCCAGACGGCGGCTCAGCTGGGGGTGTCGGCGCCGGCGATCGACGTGGTCTACCAGAGCCTCATCGGGTCGATGCAGCAGACCGCCTCCATCGCGGTGCTCCTCGGCCTCGTGATCGCCGTGATCGGCTGGTTCGCCGGCCGCTGGGCGCCGGCCGCCCGGTCACGGCGGGCGGTCGCGAGCGTGAACTCCTCGCTGCGTCGGCAACTGGCAGGCCACGGCCTGCGCACGGGCCGCTTCGGGGCGTGGCTCTACCGCTATCGCGCACTGGTCCGCACGCTGATCATCGTCCTCGCAGTCATCTGGCTGTTCGCGCTCCGTCCGCTGTCGGCGGGCGACGTCTTCCTGGTGCTCATCGTCGCGCTGCTCGTGGCGTGGATCCTGGAGCTGCTCCAGGTGCGCCCCGACGAGGCGCCCGCCGTCATCGCCACCGAGGACGAGGTCGTCCCCGACGAGTCCGGCATCGCCGGCGACGCGGACACTCTGGTGATCGACGCCGACACCGTCGTCGTCGGCGCCCCCGACACGGTGGACACGGAGGTGATCGACGGGACGCCGGGTGCTGCGGCCGGCCCGGCCGCAGCACCCGGATCGACGAAACGCCCCTAGGCCGGCACCGCCGCCCGCGCCGTCTGGGCCGCAGCGACCAGGTTCCGCAGCGAGGCGACGGTCTCGTCGTAGCCGCGGGTCTTGAGCCCGCAGTCGGGATTCACCCACACGCGCCGCAGCGGAAGCTCGGCGACGGCGCGGTCGAGCAGCTCGGTGATCTCGTCGACGGACGGGATACGGGGCGAGTGGATGTCGTACACGCCCGGTCCGATGCCGGCCGCGAAGCCCGACGACGCGATGTCGCCGATCACCTCGCCGCGGCTGCGCGCCGCCTCGATGGAGGTGACGTCGGCGTCCAGCGCCGCGATCGCGTCGATCACCGCGTCGAACTCGGAGTAGCACAGGTGCGTGTGCACCTGCGTGGACGCCGCCGCGCCCGCCGTCGCGAGCCGGAAGGATCCGACCGACCACTCCAGGTAGGGCGGCTGGTCTGCACGCTTGAGCGGAAGCAGCTCGCGCAGAGCCGGCTCATCGACCTGGATCACGCGGATGCCGGCCTCTTCGAGGTCGGCGATCTCGTCGCGCAGCGCCAGGGCGACCTGGTTCGCCGTCTCGCCGAGCGGCTGGTCGTCGCGCACGAACGACCACGCCAGGATCGTCACGGGGCCGGTGAGCATGCCCTTCATCGGCTTGTCGGTGAGCGACTGCGCGAACGTCGACCACGCCACGGTGATCGGCGCCGGGCGCGACACATCGCCCCACAGGATCGACGGCCGCGTGGCGCGTGAGCCGTAGGACTGCACCCAGCCGTTCTCGGTGACCGCGAAGCCGTCGAGGTGCTCGGCGAAGTACTGCACCATGTCGTTGCGCTCCGCCTCGCCGTGGACGAGCACATCGAGGCCGATGTCCTCCTGCAGCGTCACCACGCGTGCGATCTCGTCGCGTAGGAACCGCTCGTACTCGGCGCCGGCGAGCTCACCGCGCCCGTGACTCGCCCGCGCGCGGCGGATGTCGCCGGTCTGCGGGAACGACCCGATCGTGGTCGTGGGCAGCAGCGGAAGGTCGAGTTCGGCCTCCTGGGCCGCGACCCGCGCGTCGTAGTCGCCGCGCTCGAAGTCGCGCGACTCGAGCCGCGACGCACGCCCGCGTACCGCCCCGTCGCGCACGCCCGGTGCGCTCCGGCGGTCGGCGAGAGCGGCGGATGCCTCGCCCAGCGCCTCCGCGATCGCCGGGCGACCGCGCACGAGCCCGGTGGCGAGCGTGACCACCTGGCCGACCTTCTGGTCGGCGAACGCGAGCCACGACGCCAGGCGCGGGTCGAGGGCGGTCTCGTCGGCCACGTCGTGCGGCACGTGCTGAAGCGAGGTGGAGGTGCCCACCGCGATGTCGGCCGCGCCGAGCGCGGCGAGCTGCGACAGCGTCTCCCACTCTCCCTCGAGATCGCCGCGCCAGATGTTGCGGCCGTCCACGACGCCGCCGACGAGGGTCTTGCCCGAGAGCCCGCCGACCACGCCGGGGACACCGCCGCGCGTCAGGTCGACGGCGATGGCCTCGATGGGCGCGGCGCCCAGCGCGCTCCACGCCTGCTCCGAGAGCTGCGCGTATCCGGCGGCCACGAGGATCGCGGGCCGCTCCGCCGCAGCGCCCAGCACGGCGTAGGCGCGGGCCGCGGCATCCGCCAGTCGCTCCGGCACCGCCGGGAGGCTCTCGCTGACCAGCGCGGGCTCGTCCAGCTGCACCCACTCGGCGCCGGCCGCCCGTAGACCCGCCAGCAGCTCGGCGTACACCGGCAGCAGGTCGTCGAGGCGCTCGAGCGGGTCGAAGGCCTCTTCGCGACCGTCGGCACTGTGCGCGGCATCCGTCGCCTTCGCCAGCGCGAGAAGCGTGACCGGCCCGACCACGACCGGGCGCACGGTGAAGCCGTCGGCCTTCGCCTCGGCGACCTGGCGCGCGAAGCGGTCGCTGGAGAGCGCGAAGACCGTCTCGGGCCCGATCTCGGGAACCAGGTAGTGGTAGTTGGTGTCGAACCACTTCGTCATCTCGAGGGGCGCGTCCTCGCCCGCCCCTCGCGCGGCGGTGAAGTATGCCTCGAGGCCGATCCGGCCATCGGCGTCGCGCAGCCCGGCGAACCGCTCGGGCAGTGCGCCTACGGTGACGGCGGCGTCGTGCACCTGGTCGTAGAACGAGAACGACTCGGGAATCGACGAGTCGTCTCGCCCGAGACCGAGCGCCGCCAGGCGCTCACGGGTCGCGCGTCGCAGCTCCGCTGCGGACTGCTCGAGCGCGTCGGCGTCGATCGCGCCAGACCAGTGCGCCTCGACGGCGCGCTTCAGCTCGCGGCGGCGGCCGATACGGGGGTAGCCGAGGATCGTGCCCTTCGGGAACGGATGGCGAGGGTCGGTCATGTGCGTCTCTCTTTCGTATTTCGGTGGTCGGACGGGAGGGTTTCCGGGGTCGCCGAAGAGACCGTCGAAGCCTCGACGGATGACGGCGCCCGCGTCAGTGGACGGGGTCGGGCACGCGGGACTCGGCGGTCAGCGCGCCGGCTTCGCGAAGAACCTCGAGGACCGTGTCGTGATTGTTGAAGGCGTAGAGATGGATGCCGGGGGCACCGCCTTCGGCGACCTCCCGCGCGAGGCGGGCCGCGTGCGCGATCCCCACGTCGCGCTGGCCCTCCGCCGTCGATTCGAGGTCGAGAGCGAGCGCGAGGTCGGCGGGGTGCTGCTCGCCCGTGAGCTCGAGGACGCGTCGCAGCCGCGCGGGCGACGTGATCGGCATGATCCCGGGCAGGATCGGGATGGTGACGCCGGCCTCCCGGGATCGCTGCACGAATGCGAGGTAGTCGTCGGCGTGGAAGAACAGCTGCGTGATCGCGAGGGTGGCGCCGGCGGCCTGCTTGGCCAGCAGCGCGTCGATGTCTTCGAAAGGGCGACGGGAGCGCGGGTGGCCGTTCGGGAACGCCGCCACCGCGATGTCGACGCCGGGGCGCTTCTCGACGCGCACTGCGCCGGGCACTCCGGGCACGGGCGTCTCCGCATACGGCGCGCGCTCGGCCTGGACGCGGTCGATGAGCTGCACGAGCTCGGCCGCGCTCGCGAGGTCGCCCAGGAACGCGTCGTCCTCCGAGGCGCCGGCCGGCGGGTCGCCGCGCAGCGCGAGGAAGCTGGTGATGCCGGCATCCAGGAACTCCCGGATGAGGCTGTTCGCGCCGGCGTAGGTGTTCCCGACGCACGTGAGGTGGGCGAGCGGCTCGACGTGCGTCTCGCGGAGGATGTGCGTCAGCAGCTCGAGCGACCGGCCGCCGGTCGACCCGCCGGCGCCGTAGGTCACCGAGATGAAGCGAGGGTCGACCGAGGCCAGATGACGGATCGTCTCATGCAGCGCGGCGAACCCCGCGTCGGAGCGGGGCGGGTACACCTCGAAGGAGATCGGCACGGGAGGAGTGCTCAGGTCGATCGACATGGGCCTGCTTCTCAGGATCGGCGGACAGGGCTGAGCCGAACGGGAAGGCCCGGGCGGCCGCGGCACCTCACTCCGCCGGGCCTCTGTCGAGCGCCTGGCGGCGGGGGTGTCATCGCGGGCGGGTGCCGGGCTCGGCTGTCGCTCCTGCCCGGTGCCCCGAGGTTCGGGGCGTCCGTGAGGACGACCGGGCGACGATGCGTCCACGGTAGCGGAGGGAATCGACACGATGCGGCCTGTGACGTTCTGTTTCGTCGGTCGTGCGCGACCGCTTCGTCGTAGCGTGGTGTGCGTGACGACCCCCGACGTGCTCCCCTACGGCAGCTGGCCCTCCCCTATCTCGGCCGCGGAGGTCTCCGCGGCCTCGCCGCGGCTCGAAGGAGCCCGCTTCGTCGGGACGGGGCGCGACCCCGAGGTGTGGTGGGGCGAGTCGGTCCCCGAAGAGGCCGGGCGGTCCGCGGTGCGCCGGCGAGCGGCATCCGGCGACGTCGTCGACGTCCTGCGCTCCCCGTGGAGCGCGCGCTCTCGCGTGCACGAGTACGGCGGCGGCTCGTGGACCGCCGACGACGACGGCACGCTGTACTTCGTCGAGAAGGCCGACCAGCGCGTGTGGCGGCAGGCGCCCGACGGCGATCCGCACCCGCTCACCCGCGACGCGGGCGATGTCCGCTACGGCGGGCTGACCCTCCAGCACGGCCGATTGCTGGCGGTGCGCGAGGACCACACGCGCGGACGTGCGCCGGTGCGCGACATCGTCGAGATCCCCCTGGACGGTTCCGGGGCCGAGCGCCCCACACGACTCCCCTCGCTCGCCGGCGGCAGCGACTTCGTGGCTCACCCCGCGCTGTCGCCGAGCGGCACGCGCCTGGCCTGGGTCGCGTGGAACCACCCCCACATGGCGTGGGATCGCGCTGAGCTGCGCGTGGCGCGCCTGGACGGAGCCGAGTGGACGACCGCGGCCGGCGGAGAGTCGTCGCCGCTGCAGCCGGTCTGGACGGACGACGACGACCTCGTCTACTCCGACGACCCGACCGGGCGGTGGAACCTGTGGCGGCTGAGGCTCACCGCCGACCTGCGCCACGAGCCCCTCGCCGCCGTGAACGCCGACACCGGCGGCCCGCTGTGGGTGCTGGGCACGCGCTGGTTCACCGCGCTGGAGGACGGCCGCATCGTCGCGGTGCGCACCGACGGCTCGGACCAGCTCGTCGTGCTCGATGACGGTGCGTCGCGCCCGGTGGCGGTCGACGCAGTCACCCGCCTGTCGATCGAAGACGCCCGCGGCACCCGGGTGCTCCTCTCGGGCGCCGGCTCCGGCGGCGCCGGCCTCTGGGAGGTGGACGTCGACGATGAGGCGACGACCCGCCTGATCGTGGGCGGCGCGACCCCGTGGGGCGGGGAGTGGATGCCGCGGTCACGGGCGGTGACCTTCGCCGGGCCGCACGGACCGGTGCACGCCTTCGACTACCCTCCGACGAATCCGCGGGCGGCGGGTCCGGATGGCGAGCAGCCGCCCTACGTCGTGTTCGTGCACGGCGGCCCCACCGATCACGTCGGAGGCGCGGCATCCGGCAAGATCGCCTATCTCACCAGCCGCGGCATCGGAGTGCTCGACGTCAACTACGGCGGCTCGAGCGGGTACGGACGCGCGTACCGTGAGCGCCTCCTCGGGCAGTGGGGCGTCGTCGACGTCGACGACGTCGTGGCCGCGGCGCGCGGTCTCGCCGCCTCGGGCGCCGCCGACCCGAAGCGGCTCGCGATCGCCGGCGGCTCGGCCGGAGGCTGGACGGTGCTGTGCGCCCTCACGAACTCGGACGCCTTCGGCGCGGGGATCAGCCGTTACGGCGTGGCGGACCTTCGGCGCTTGGCCGAAGACACCCACGACTTCGAGGCGCGGTACCTCGACGGCATGGTCGGACCGCTCCCGGAGGCGGAGGCGGTGTATACAGAGCGGTCGCCCCTTTCGCACCTGGATCGCCTGCGGACACCGCTGCTCATCGAGCAGGGGCTCGACGACCGCGTCGTCCCGCCGTCGCAGTCAGAGGCCGTCCGCGATGCGCTGGCGGAGAACGGTGTGCCCCACGCCTACCTCGCGTTCGAGGGCGAGGGCCATGGCTTCCGCGGCGCGGAGACGCTCGTGCGCACGATGGAGGCAGAGCTCGCGTTCCTGGGGCAGATCTTCGGGTTCGAGACGCCCGGCGTGCCGCCCCTCGAGCTCGACTGAGCGCGAGGGACGGCGAAGCCGGGTCTCAGACGGTGAACGGGGACAGCCGTGCCGCCAGGTGCTCGCCGACCCGCGCGTGCACCGCGGTGCCGCCCTCCTCGTGCTCCTGCGACAGGATCATGCCCTGCTCGTGGATCGCCGACACCAGGTCGCCCCGGTCGTACGGCACGAGAGCGCGCACCTCCACCGCGGGAAGCGGCAGCGCCGCCTCGATCGCGGCACGCAGCTCTTCGACGCCCTCGCCGGTGCGCGACGAGGCGAAGATCGCCTTCGGCTCGAGGCCGCGCAGCACCAGACGGGTGTCGTCGTCCACGAGGTCGGCCTTGTTGAAGACCACCAGCTCGGGAAGGTCGCGGGCGCCCACGTCGCCGATCACATCGCGCACCGTGGCCAGCTGAGCGGCCGGGTCGGGGTGCGAGCCGTCCACGACGTGCAGGATGACGTCGGCCTCGCCGACCTCCTCGAGCGTCGAGCGGAACGCCTCCACGAGCTGATGGGGCAGGTTCCGCACGAAGCCGACGGTGTCGGTCAGGGTGTAGACGCGGCCGTCGGCCGTCTCGGTGCGCCGGACCGTGGCGTCCAGGGTCGCGAACAGCGCGTTCTCGACGAGCACGCCGGCACTCGTGAGCCGGTTGAGCAGCGACGACTTGCCGGCGTTGGTGTAGCCGGCGATCGCGACCGACGGGATCGTGTTGCGCTTGCGTTCGGCGCGCTTGGCATCGCGCGCCGGTGCGAAGTCGCGGATCTGACGCCGCAGCTGCGCCATGCGGGTGCGGATGCGGCGACGATCGAGCTCGATCTTCGTCTCACCGGGACCGCGCGAGCCCATGCCCGCGCCGCCGGCGCCCACCTGGCCACCGGCCTGACGGCTCATCGACTCACCCCACCCGCGCAGGCGCGGGAGCAGGTACTCGAGCTGCGCCAGCTCCACCTGGGCCTTGCCCTCGCGGCTCTTGGCGTGCTGGCTGAAGATGTCGAGGATGACGGTCGTGCGGTCGATGACCTTGACCTTGACCACATCCTCGAGGGCGCGACGCTGGCTCGGCGCGAGCTCGGTGTCGGCGATCACCGTGTCGGCGCCGACCGCGGCGACGATGTCGCGCAGCTCCTCCGCCTTGCCGCGGCCCACGTAGGTCGCGGGGTCGGGGTGCGGGCGTCGCTGCAGCACGCCGTCGAGGACGACGGCGCCGGCGGTCTCGGCCAGCGCAGAGAGCTCGCGCAGCGAGTTCTCGGCGTCCTCCGTCTCGCCCTGTGCGTGCACACCGACCAGCACCACGTTCTCGAGGCGCAGCTGCCGGTACTCGACCTCGGTGACGTCTTCGAGCTCGGTAGAGAGCCCGGGCACGCGGCGCAGCGCGGCACGCTCCTCGCGGTCCCACTGCTCGCCGTCGGTGTCGGCGAGCCCGATGGTGGCCTCGTCCTGGAGCGCCTGGGCGGCTCCGAAGACGTGCACCCCCGAGCGCGCTTCGGCGCGCGCCAGCACGCGATCCACCGGGTCGACCGGCGTCTCGTCGGTGCTCTGGGGGGTTGTCGTATCCGTCATAAGTTCCTTCGTTGATCGGTGGATGCCGTTTCCGCCGTTCACCTGGCGGTTCGAGGCATCCGTGAATTCTAGTGTCGCTCAACCGGGCCCTGACCCAAACCCCGATCGCTGACCCGCTCCCCCTGAGACCGGCGCCTCCGCTAGGCTCGTCCCCCATGGGGAGCGATCACTATTTCAGTGCCGCGCCCGCAAGTCCCGAGAACCTGCGCCGCATCCGCGTCAGGTTGGCCGGACGCGAACTCGAGGTCACGACTGCCGGGGGAGTCTTCAGTCCTGACCACGTGGACTCGGGGACCGCGGTGCTGCTGTCGAACACTCCCCCGCCGCCGGCCGGGGGTCACTTCCTCGACCTCGGCTGCGGGTGGGGGCCGATCGCGCTGAGTCTTGCGCTCGATGCGCCTCGCGCGACCGTGTGGGCGGTCGACGTGAACGAGCGGGCGCTCGATCTCGTCCGCCGCAACGCCGCCGACCTCGGTCTCGAGAATGTCAACGCGGTGACCCCCGACGATGTTCCCGACGACGTGATGTTCCGCACGATCCGGTCGAATCCCCCGATCCGCGTCGGCAAGAACGAGCTGCACGGGCTGCTGGAGCGCTGGATCCCACGACTGGACGAGCGGGCGGATGCCTGGCTCGTGGTGCAGCGCAACCTCGGGTCCGACTCGCTGCAGCGGTGGCTCGCCGCGACGCTCGACCGTCGCTTCAGCGTGCACCGCGCTGCCACCGCCCGCGGCTTCCGCGTGCTGAAGGTGCGCCGGCACGGCTCGCCGCCGAGCGAGCCCATCGACCTGCCCGAGCTCTGATGCTGGTGCGGCGCCGCGTCGTGCGCGTCAGGCGAGCGTGACCTCGCCGGTGTAGACCAGGGTCGCCGGGCCGGAGAGCAGCACGTGGCGCTCACCGTCGACCTCCGGCATCCGCACGCCCAGCGTGCCGCCGGGCACGTCAACCACCCAGTGGTCCGGGGCCGCGGGACCGGCCCAGTGCCGCACGGCGAGTGCGGCTGCGGCGACACCGGTGCCGCAGCTCAGCGTCTCGCCGACCCCCCGCTCGAACACGCGCATGCGGATCGACCCGACGCCCTCGCGCACGAGCGGGTCGCTCGGCACCACGAACTCGATGTTCGCGCCGTGCGGCGGCTCGGGCTGCAGGAGCGGCTGGGCCGCGAGATCCAGCTCCTCGAGCTCGGTCTCATCGGGCAGGGCCACCACGACGTGCGGGTTGCCGACGTCGATGCCGACGCCCGGGCGGGGCGCTCCCCCGCCGCGCGTGCGGACGAGCACCTCCGACTCGTCCACGGTGAACGGGCCGAGGTCGACCTCGTACCCCTTCTCTCCGAGCGTGCCGTCGCTGCGGGTGACTGTCTTGACGCCCGCGCGCGTGCCGATCGCGAGAGGGGCGCCGTCGACGTGGGCCCAGCCGACGTCGACGAGGTAGCGCACGAACACCCGCACGCCGTTGCCGCACATCTCGGCCTTCGAGCCGTCGGCGTTGCGGTAGTCCATGAACCACTCCGCTCCCGACGCGGCGGCCTCGGCGCCCTCGGGGATCGCGGCGGCCCGCACCACGCGCAGGATCCCGTCGCCGCCGATGCCGAAGCGGCGGTCGCACAGCACGGCGACCTGGTCGTCGGTGAGGTCGAGCGTTCCGTCGGGGTCGGGGACGATCACGAAGTCGTTGCCGGTGCCGTGGCCCTTGGTGAACGCGATCGTCTGCGGCATCGTCCCAGTCTAGGGTCGCGGGGCGTCGCACCCGGCCGCGCTCAGTCGGCGATCAGCCGCTTGCCGGTGTTCCACGTCTCGAACGGCTCATAGCCCAGCGAATCGTAGAAGCCGCGGGCGACGCCGTTCTCGGGCCGCACCATCAGCTGCACCTTCGGGCAGCCCATGGCCAGGAGGCGCTCCTCGGCCTCGGCGACGAGCTTGCGGCCGATCCCCTCGCCGCGCCGGTCGGGTGCGCTCGCGAGGTAGTAGAGCCAGCCGCGGTGGCCGTCGTAGCCGGCCATGACGGACCCGACGACCAGGCGCTCGTCGACGGCCACGAGGAACAGCTCCGGCTGCACCGAGAGCTTTCGGCTGATGTCCTGGTAGGGGTTGTTCCAGGGTCGCGTGAGTCCTGCGGTCTGCCAGAGCGACACGACGGACTCGGTGTCGGCGAGGTCGAAGGGCCGGACGACGATGCTCATGCGCTCGAGTCTGCCAGGGCCGCGGCATCCGTTCCGGGCTCGACCCACCGCACGTCGTCGTACCGCTTGAACCACGACACCTGCCGACGCGCATACCGGCGCGTGAGAGCCTGGGTCTCGGCGATCGCCTCGGCCTCGGTCATCTCGCCCGTCAGCTGCGCCAGCGCCTGGGCGTAGCCGATGGCGCGGCGGGCGGTGACACCCCGCTCGAGGCCCTGCTCGCGGAGGGCTCGCACCTCGTCGATGATCCCGTCGCGCCACATCGCCTCGACCCGCGCGTCCAGCCGCCCGACCAGCTGCTCTCGAGGCACCGTCACGCCGATGACGCGCGTGTCGCCGTGCCAGAGGACCGGCTCGTCGGGAAGGGCCGCGCCGTGCGTGCGCTCACCGAGCTCGAGCACCTCGAGCGCGCGCACGATGCGTCGCCCGTTGCGCGGATCGACCTTCGCCGCCGTCGCCGGATCGAGTTCGCGCAGGCGCGCGTACAGCGCGCCGGGACCATGCTCGTCGAGCTCGGCCTCGAGGCGCGTGCGCAGCTGTTCGTCGCGCGGCGGAAAGCGGAAATCGAACAGCACGCTCGACACGTACAGCCCCGATCCGCCCACGAGGACGGCGTCGGCGCCGCGCTGGTGGATCTCGCCGATCGCTTGGCGCGCGGCGTCCTGATACCAGGCCACGGCCGCGTCGTCGGTGACGTCCAGCACGTCGAGAAGATGATGACGGATGCCGCGCCGCTCGTCCTGCGGGAGCTTGGCTGTGCCGATGTCCATGCCCCGGTAGAGCTGCATGGCGTCCGCATTGACGATCTCGGCGGGACGCCCGGCCGCGGCCAGCGCCTCGGCGAGGTCGAGGGAGAGCGCCGTCTTGCCGGTGCCGGTGGCGCCGACGACGGCCCACAGCCGTCGCGGGGTCATCGACCGTCCGTCCGTCTGCGCGAGGTCGTCCACCGCCCGGTCAGACGCCGATGCGCAGCGTCGGCAGTCCGAGCGACACCGCGCGCGGGGCGCCCGTCTCGCCGGCGGGTGCCGGGATGCCGCACGACTCCGCCTGCGACCGATCCCACGCGTCGCCCGAGCGGGTGCGGCGGATGCGCAGCGGGGCGCCGTCGGCCGAGTCGGCGAGGAGGTGGAACGGAGCGGCGTGCGTCACGACGACCGAGACCACGTCGCCCGGACGCGGGACGTCGGAGCCCGCGGGCACCTCGAAGTGCACGAGCCGGTTGTCTTCGGCGCGGCCGGTGAGACGGTGGGTCTCGGCGTCCTTCTTGCCCTCGCCCGTCGACACCAGCACCTGCAGCTCGCGCCCCAGCTGCTTCTGGTTCTCTTCGAGGGAGATGCGCTCCTGCAGGGCGACGAGACGCTCGTAGCGCTCCTGCACGACTTCCTTGGGCACCTGGTCGGGCATGGTCGCCGCCGGGGTGCCCTCGCGGATCGAGTACTGGAACGTGAACGCGCTCGCGAACCGCGCCTGCTCGACGACGCGCATCGTGTCTTCGAAGTCCTCGTCGGTCTCGCCGGGGAAGCCGACGATGATGTCGGTCGAGATCGCCGCGTTCGGGATCTTGGCGCGGACGCGGTCGAGGATGCCGAGGAACCGCTCGCTGCGGTACGACCGGCGCATCGCCTTGAGGATGCGGTCGCTGCCCGACTGCAGCGGCATGTGGAGCTGCGGCATGACGGCCGGCGTCTCGGCCATCGCGTCGATCACGTCGTCGGTGAAGGCGGCGGGGTGAGGGCTCGTGAAGCGGATGCGCTCGAGGCCCTCGATCTCTCCGGCCGCGCGCAGCAGCTTGCCGAACGCCTGGCGGTCGCCGAACTCGACGCCGTAGGAGTTGACGTTCTGGCCGAGGAGGGTGACCTCCATCGCGCCGTCGTCGACGAGAAGGCGGATCTCGTTCAGGATGTCGCCGGGACGACGGTCCTTCTCCTTGCCGCGGAGGCTCGGAACGATGCAGAAGGTGCAGGTGTTGTTGCAGCCGACCGAGATGGAGACCCAGCCGCTGTAGACGCTGTCGCGCTTGGTCGGCAGCGTCGAGGGGAAGATCTCGAGCGACTCGAGGATCTCGAGCTCGGCCTCGCCGTTGTGGCGCGCGCGCTCGAGCAGGCTCGGCAGCGACCCCATGTTGTGGGTGCCGAACACCACGTCGACCCACGGCGCCTTCTGCTGCACCGCGTCCTTGTCCATCTGGGCGAGGCATCCGCCGACGGCGATCTGCATGCCCTCGTGCTTGTCCTTGCGCGACTTGAGATGACCGAGGGTGCCGTAGAGCTTGCCCGCCGCATTGTCGCGCACGGCGCACGTGTTGATGACCACGACATCCGCCTCTTCGCCCGCGTCGGCGCGGACGTAGCCGGCGCTCTCGAGCGAGCCGGAGAGGCGCTCGGAGTCGTGCACGTTCATCTGGCAGCCGAACGTGCGCACCTCGTAGGTGCGGACCCGGCCGTCGACATCATGCGCGGCCGGCGACGGCGCGATGAGAGTCGGGGATGCGGAAGGCGAAGACATGATTCCGCCATTCTACGAGCCGCGGGCATGCGCGGAGCCTGGGCGCCGCCGCATGCTCCGCCGGAAACGGCGTGGGGTTGCGATGAGCCGCCTGGTCGTAGGGTCGCGGTCCGTCAGGTGCGCGTCGGGGTGGTCGAGGATTCGAGGAACCGCAGCGCCTTCTCGATGTTCGCACGGGCTCCCTGCTCGTACCCGGCCACCCACTCGCCCTCGTACCCGCGCATCGTCGGCTCGGTGGCGAGGATCAGCGAGAAGTACAGGCGCGAGAGCTGAAGCCGCGTCTCGCCCGTCGGGCTCGCCAGCTCGCGGGCGAGCATTCCGCCCGCCTCGGCATCGCCAGCGAGCAGGGCAGGGTCGGGTGCGCCCGTGCCGAACTGGTCGGCTCCGACCAGTTCATGGAGCGGATCGCCCCACAGGGTGCGCTCCGTGTCGATGATGCCCACGATGTCGAGGGTGTCGGGATCGACGAAGATGTTCCCCGCCCACAGGTCGGTGTGGACCACCGCCGGTCGCTGCACGCTCTCGAGGGCCGGCGCGTGCGCCGCCAGCGCGGCTCGGACCCGGTCCGCCGGAAGCCCGACGTTCCAGCGGCGTGCGTCGTCGAGCACCGCGTCGACCATCAGCGCGAAGGCGTCCTTCCATGTGCCGGCGGTGAGGCCCGCCGCATCCGCCGGATAGCCGAACGACGGCGCCGGCACACGGTGGAGGCGAGCCATGACCGCGCCGAGGTTGCGCCTCACCGTGGCGGCCTGGGCGTCATCGAGCTCGAGTCCGAGCCACGGCACTCCGGGGAGGTGCTCGGCGACGACGAGGTCGGCGTCGATGAGCCTGCGGCTGAAGTCCGTGTGGAGGACCCGCGGCACCGGCACGCCGCTCCCCTCGAGCATGCGGTAGGTCAGCGCCTCGGTGCCGAGCAGCCCGCGCTCGTACGTCGAGAGGCGGGCGGTGTCGGCACCGACGATCTTGGCCACCGCACGTCGGCCGTCGTCGAAGTGCAGGCGGAACGCCGTCGCGAACATGCCGCCCGTGAGCAGCTCGGCGGAAACAACGTTTCCCACCGGAGCCACGAGGTCGGTCAGCAGCTCTTGGTCGACGGTGAACTTCGTGAGCACCCGATCACCCTAGCGGCGCCGCCGTCGACCGCGAGGCGAGCCGACTGCAGCCACGCGCACACCGCTCGCGTCCGCCGCGAGGGACCTACTCGAACCGCACCCGGCCCGACGGACGTCCGGCCTCGTCCAGCGCCTGTCTCGCGGCGTTGAGGGCGGACGAGCCGCCGTAGCCGCGGCGGGCGAGCTGACCTGCGAGGCGCCGGAGCGCGACGTCGCGTTCGAGTCCTCGCATGGACGCGGCTTTGGACCGCGCGAACTCGAGGGCGCGTTCCGCGTCGTCGTCGGGCAGCTCCGCGAGCGCCGCGTCGGCGATGTCGCGCGGCACACCGCGCTTCGCCAGGCTCTGCGCGATGGCCTGCCGCCCCTGCCCCTTGCGGTCGACACCCGCGTGCACGACCTGCTCCGCGAGCCGGGCGTCGTCCAGGTAGCCGCGCGCGAGGAACGCGTCGACGATCGCTGCGACGGCGTCGCCGTCGAGATCGTGCTGGCCGAGGTAGGTCTTGGCCTCTGAGACCGAGAGCTGGCGGGCTCGCAGCTTCTTGAGCAGGCCTCGCTCGGCCGCCTCCTCCGAGCCGGCGGCCTCGCGGCTGTCCGGGCGATCCGCGATTGCTGCGCGATCCCCGGTGGTTGCGCGATCTCGGCGGTCTGCGCGATCTCGGCGGTCTGCGCGAGTGGCGCGCGAGCGTCCTCTGCCGGCACGCTCGGCGTCGAGATCGATCGGCCGCGCGGCGGGGACGGCGGCGGAGGCCGCCGGTTTCCAGCCCGCTTCTTCCGAGCGAGAGCCCTCGCCCGCGTCGGGCTCGTCCTCCCACTCGGTCCGCCACTGCGCGGCTGCCGGCGTCGGCGGCGTCCGGGCAGACGGCGGTGCGGAGGCCGCTCCACGATGAGAGGGCACACGCGCCTCGAGCTCTTGGCGGACGTCGGCCGCCGTCTTGGCGTACGCCTTCGCGCCCCGATCGCCGAAGAGCGAGGTCACGGGGGCGAGTCCGTCGCCTCTGACGTCGGACTCGTCCCCGCTGTCGACGAAGCGGACCATCAGGCCGGGCGGCGCGCCGCCAGCTCGTCTCCGACGGAGCCTTCGACGGCGCCGCGCGGCACGCCGATGCCGAGCTTGGTCTTGATCTTCGACTCGATCTCGGCGGCGACGTCCTCGTTCTTGAGGAGGAAGTTGCGCGCGTTCTCCTTGCCCTGGCCGAGCTGCTCGCCCTCATACGTGTACCAGGCGCCAGACTTCTTGACGATGGCGTGCTCGACGCCGAAGTCGATCAGGCTGCCTTCGCGCGAGATGCCGACGCCGTACAGGATGTCGAACTCTGCCTGCTTGAACGGCGGCGCCATCTTGTTCTTGACGACCTTGACGCGTGTGCGGTTTCCGACCGCCTCGGCGCCGTCCTTCAGCGTCTCGATGCGGCGGATGTCGAGGCGCACCGACGCGTAGAACTTCAGCGCCTTGCCGCCCGCGGTGGTCTCGGGCGAGCCGAAGAACACGCCGATCTTCTCGCGCAACTGGTTGATGAAGATCATCGTGGTGTTGGTCTGGTTGAGACCACCGGTGAGCTTGCGGAGCGCCTGCGACATGAGGCGCGCCTGCAGACCGACGTGCGAGTCGCCCATCTCGCCCTCGATCTCGGCCTTGGGCACGAGCGCGGCCACGGAGTCGATGACGACGAGGTCGATCGCCCCGGAGCGCACCAGCATGTCGGCGATCTCGAGCGCCTGCTCACCGGTGTCGGGCTGCGACACGAGCAGCTGGTCGATGTCGACGCCCAGCTTCTGTGCGTAGTCGGGATCGAGCGCGTGCTCCGCATCGATGAACGCCGCGATGCCGCCGGCGCGCTGCACGTTGGCGATCGCGTGGAGGGTCAGCGTCGTCTTACCCGACGACTCCGGCCCGTAGATCTCGATGATGCGGCCTCGCGGGAGTCCGCCGATGCCGAGGGCGACATCGAGGGCGATCGAGCCGGTGGGCACGACCTCGACCGGTGCGCGCTCGTCGCTGCCGAGGCGCATCACCGAACCCTTGCCGAACTGCCGGTCGATCTGGGCGAGGGCCGATTCCAGGGCCTTCTCGCGGTCAACGGGTGATGGCATGACGTGCTCCTTCGTGCTCGCGTTCCGTCGCCTGTAGGCTGTCGCGCTCCGGCCCGGTGGGACGGATGCTGCGACAAGGCGTGAGGTGTCGTTCGACGCTGTTCACGTTAGGGAGGGGCTCCGACATCGGTCTTCGCTCCTTCCCCGAACGTGGAAAACACGTCCTCGACACCTGCTGTGCAGGAGCCTACGCCTGTCTCGAACGAAGATTCGATGAGACACGCCGCGAAGCGATGCCGACTGGTTCCCCGGCAGGCGAGGATCGAGCCGCATCGAAGACGACCACATGCGCGAAGCGGCGCCCGAAGATGCAGGACTCAGCGACGCCGGGGTTCGAGCCGGCCTACGCCGTAGCGGCGCTCGGCCGGCACGTCGAGCTCCTCGCACAGGGCCAGCCAGACCTCGCGCGGGTCCACTCCTGCCGCAATCGCGTCCGCCGCGGTGCGGCCGCCGACCTTCGTGAGGAACAGGTCCGTCACGACAGCGTTCGCGCGCGCACCGAACTCATCCGCGACAGCGCGATTGAACTCACTGCGACGCATACGGGAACGGGACCCAGAGCTTTCGTGAAGCGACTCGGGTTCAGCGCAGCGACAGCTCGGCGTCGACCGAGGCCACCAGGTCGTCGGGGACGACATCGGGGAAGGTCTGCAGGCCCTCGAGCACCGAGATGCGATCGCCGACCTCACGCATGATCGTGGAGATGGGGACGTCCAGTGCTTCGGCCACCGAGGCGAGGATCTCGCTCGAAGCCTCCTTCTGGCCGCGCTCCACCTCGCTCAGGTAGCCCAGCGCGACGCTCGCGCGGCTGGCGACCTGCCGGAGGGTGCGTCCCTTCTGCTGGCGGAAATCACGAAGCACTTCGCCGATTTCTTGACGTACCAGGATCATCGGGGCCCCTCCTTACTTCTGATTCCACCGTCTTCCGGGTGCCCAACAGTACAGCACCGGATGATGCCAATCTAATCCCGCGAACTGGGCAATGGGTGGGAATCACCGAATGTAACCGAGACGAAACACCGTCTGTTCCCGTCGAAGGACAGGATCACGGATGCCTCACAGCAGGGTGAGCGCGAGCTCGAGCACCCTCTCCACAGTGCTGGTGCGGATGTCGTCCCGTGTTCCCGAGAGCGACAGCGCCGACACCACGGCGGTCTCCGGCGTCGCGACGGCGATGTACACGGTGCCGACCGGGTTGCCGTCCTGCGGATCCGGGCCTGCCACCCCCGTGGTGGCCAGCCCGACGTCGGCGCGGAGCACGCGCCGCACGCCCTGGGCCATCTGCTCGACGACCGTCGGATCCACGGCGCCGCGGGCGGCGAGCAGGTCGGCCTCGACGCCCAGTGCCGAGGACTTCAGGTCGGTGGCGTACGCGACGATGCCTCCGCGCACGTGCGCGGAGGCGCCGGGGACGTCCACGAGCGCGGCCGTCAGGCGCCCGCCCGTGAGCGACTCGGCCGCCGCCACCGACCAGCCGCGGACGTCCAGCGCCCGCAGCACCGCGGCGGCGTCGCTCACGCGCTCTTCCGCTTGGCGCGGGCCGCGCGCAGCTCGGTGACGATGTAGTCGATGCCGCTCAGGATCGTCAGGATCACGGCGATGGTCATCAGCACGCCGTTGACCCAGAAGATCCAGTCGCCGACGAGCGTCCACAGCGGCAGGAGCGCGATCGAGAGCGCCACACCCTGCGCGAGCGTCTTCAGCTTGCCCATCCACGCCGCCGCGAGCACGTGGTCGCTCACGACCATGAAGCGGTAGACGGTGATGCCGATCTCCCGGACGAGGACCACGACGGTCACCCACCACGGCAGCTCACCCAGGATCGACAGCCCTATGAAGGCGAAGCCGGTGAGCACCTTGTCGGCGATGGGGTCGAGGAGCTTGCCGAGATCGGTGACGATGTGGTGCTTGCGGGCGAGGTAGCCGTCGATGCCGTCGGTGGCGATGGCCACGATGAACAGCGCCGCCGCCCACCACCGCAGTGCGCCGTCTGCTCCCCCGTCGGCCAGGAGCATCCACAGGAAGACGGGGGCGCACAGGATGCGCACGATCGTGATCGTGTTGGGCAGCTGCCGCGGGATCGCCATGGCCCCGAGCCTATCTGCGCGGGTCGGATCGGGTGGACGCACGGACGAAGCAGGCGTCGTCAATCGCGGCCGGTGAGCCCCCAGGCGTCCTCGGAACCCTCGTCGGCGTCCTCCACGGGGTAGCCGTCGTACTGCGAGGCGACCGCATCCGGCCCGTACCGGTCGTCGGCGGTCGCGGCCGGCGCGGCCGCAGCGGGCGCGGCAGGAGCGGCGGGGGCCTCGTCGGGCACGTCCTCGCCGCGCAGGCGGGCCAGCACGCCCGGGAGCTGCTCCACGGTGACCAGCACGTCGCGGGCCTTCGAGCCCTCGGACGGACCGACGATCTCGCGCGACTCGAGAAGGTCCATGAGCCGGCCCGCCTTCGCGAAGCCCACGCGCAGCTTGCGCTGCAGCATGGACGTCGATCCGAACTGGCTCGACACCACGAGCTCGGCGGCCGCCAGCAGCAGTTCGAGGTCGTCTCCGATGTCGGCGTCGATCTCCTTCTTCTCGGCGACCGCGGCCACGTCGGCGCGGTACTCGGGCCGCGCCTGGTGGGTGACGTGCTTGACGACCGCCTCGATCTCGCTCTCGCTGACCCATGCCCCCTGCACGCGGAGCGCCTTGGACGCCCCCATCGGCAGGAAGAGGCCGTCTCCCTGGCCGATCAGGCGGTCGGCGCCGGGCTGGTCGAGGATGACGCGCGAGTCGGTGACGCTGGTCACGGCGAACGCGAGACGAGACGGAACGTTGGCCTTGATGAGACCGGTCACCACGTCCACGGACGGGCGCTGCGTCGCGAGCACGAGGTGGATGCCGCTGGCGCGCGCGAGCTGCGTGATGCGCACGATCGAGTCCTCGACGTCGCGGGGGGCGACCATCATCAGGTCTGCGAGCTCGTCGACGACGACGAGGAGGTAGGGGTAGGGCTTGAGCACCCGCTCGCTGCCCGGCGGCAGTGTGATCTCGCCCGCGACGACGGCCTTGTTGAAGTCGTCGATGTGACGGAAGCCGAAGGAGGCGAGGTCGTCGTACCTCATGTCCATCTCCTTCACGACCCACTGCAGCGCCTCGGCGGCCTTCTTGGGGTTCGTGATGATGGGCGTGATGAGGTGGGGAACACCGGCGTAGGAGGTCAGCTCCACGCGCTTGGGGTCGATGAGCACCATCCGCACGTCGGCGGGCTTGGCGCGCATCAGCAGGCTGGTGATCATCGAGTTCACGAAGCTCGACTTGCCCGAGCCGGTGGAGCCGGCGACCAGCAGGTGGGGCATCTTCGCGAGGTTGGCGACGACATACCCGCCGCCGACGTCTTTGCCGACGCCGATCGTCATGGGGTGGGTCTGGTTCGTCGCCGTGCTCGAGCGCAGCACGTCGCCGAGCGTCACGATCTCGCGGTCGGTGTTGGGGATCTCGACGCCGATCGCGCTCTTGCCGGGGATCGGCGCCAGGATCCGGACCTCGTTGGAGGCCACCGCGTACGCGATGTTGTTCGTGAGCGCCGTGATGCGCTCCACCTTGACGCCGGGGCCGAGCTCGATCTCGTACTGCGTCACGGTCGGTCCGCGCGAGAAGCCCGTCACGCGGGCGTCGACGTTGAACTGCTCGAGCACGCTCGTGATGGCGCGCACTGTGTCGTCGTTCGCCTGGGAGCGCGCGACGTGCGGCGTACCCGCGGCGAGGGAGTTGACCGAGGGAAGCCGGTACGGAGCCGCAGGCGAGTCCACCGCGGTCATCGACCCGATGCCGTCCAGCCCGGGAAGCGTGCCGTCGTCTTCGATGACCTCTGCGTCGTCGCGCAGCGAGGTGCGCGACGAGGTCGCGGCCTTCGCCGCCGACAGCACGGCGGGGTCGATCACCTCGGTGAGGGCGTCCGTCGCGACGGGAGGCGGGGTCATCGGCTGCGCGATCGCCTGGTCGAAGCCGCCCTGCGACGATCCGGCCGGCAGAAGCTCGGTGAGGTCCTGAGACCCGATGCCGCCCTCGGGGTCCTTCTCGCGGCCCGTCTTGTTGCGGCGCCAGAACGGCAGGGACGAGTCGCCCTCGTCGTCGTCGGAGGCGGCGGCCGCGGCATCCGTCTTCGGCTTCTCTTCCCGCGGCTCGGCGCCGAACAGCCAGGCGTACAGTTCGCCCAGGCGGCGCCCGATGCGGTTCGGGGGCGTCTTCGTGACGATCAGGATGCTGAGCGCCGCCAGCAGCGACAGCACGATGTAGGCGCCCACGTCGGTGAGGAGCATGGCCAGCGGCTCGCCGAGCATCCAGCCGAAGAGCCCGCCCGCTTCGCTCAGCGCGGGCAGCCCTTCGCTCGGCTGCGGACGGCCCCCGGCGACGTGGCAGAAGCCGGCGATCGTCACGACGAGCAGTCCGAACCCGATGCCGACCCGCCCGTTGTCGTGAACGGATGACGGATGCCGGAACATCCAGCCCGCGAGCAGCAGCAGGAGCACCGGCATGACGAAGGCCTCACGCCCGATGAGCATTCCGACCGTGTAGGCGCTGATGGTCTTGGCGACCTCGTTGCCGATGAAGAACCACTCGTTGACGGCGCCGGCGACGGCCAGCAGCACCAGCAGGAAGGGGAAGCCGTCGCGCCGCTGCTCCTTCTCGAGCGTCTCCGGCCCGAAGGCGCGGAAGAGCCCGCCGGTGGCGTGCGCGAGTCCCATCCACGCGCGGACGATGACGGGCGGCCGTTCCGGCTCGTTGACGTAGCGCTTGGGCGCGGGGGCGGGCTTCGTGGCCGCGGGCTTGCGCGCCGTCGACGACGACGCGTTCCCGCGCGCGTTCGTCGACGCGCTCGAAGACGCGCGCGACCCCTTGGTCGGGCTTGAGCTCCTGGCCATCCCTCCACGCTACGGCGAGCGCCCGACATTTCCGCGGAACCACGCCGCCCGCGGGCCCGACACGCGGGCGCGTGATCCGTCGCGGCACGAGCGGCGGAGGCGGGACGGATGCCTCAGCGCAGGCGCTTGACCATGGTGTCGCGGCCCGCTCCGCTCTGGGTGACCGCGAAGCCCTCGCTGCGGTACAGGGTCGCGGCGAAGTTGCCGCGCTCGACGCTCAGGCTGATGCGCGCGAACCCCTGGGCGGCCGCGTGCTCGCACAGTCGCTGCAGCAGCGCCCGACCGACGCCGTGGGCCCGCCAGATCGGGCGGACGCCGATGATGAGCTCGGGCACCCCGGTCCCCACGTAGGCGAAGCCCGGGTCGCTGCGCGGCAGCATGCGGTACCACGCGGCCCCCACCGGCTCGCCGTTCGCGTCCTCGGCGATGAAGCCCGCGTCGCCCGGCCGCAGCCAGCCCGCCACGTAGCGCCCGTGCTCGGCGCCGGCGATCACCTCATGGCGCGGCCGTGCGCCGCCCTGCCGCCAGTTGGCGGCCTCGACGACCATGTCGCCGAGGAACGCGCCGTCGGCGGACGTCGCGGGGCGGATGCGGAACGAAGGGACCACGACGCCGATCGTACGGGTGGCGTGTTACAGATCCGTGTCCGGCCCGACCGCGATTTCGCTACGCCTCGATCACCAGCGGCACGATCATCGGGCGGCGGCGCAGCGACTGGTTGACCCAGCGGCCGATCGTGCGGCGCACGACCTGCGACAGCGCGTGCTGGTCGCGGACGCCGGACTTCGCCGCCTCGGCGAGGGCCGCCGCGATCTTCGGCTTGACGTCCTCGAACACGGCGTCGTCTTCGGCGAAGCCGCGGGCGTGCACCTCGGGGCCCGAGATGACCTTGCCCGTCGAGGCGTCGACCACGACGATCACGGAGATGAAGCCCTCCTCGCCGAGGATCCGGCGGTCCTTGAGGTCGGCATCCGTGATCTCACCCACTGTCGAGCCGTCCACGTAGACGAAGCCCAGGTCGAGCTGACCGACCACGCCGGCGTCGCCGTCCTTGAGGTCGATCACCGTGCCGTTCTCGGCGAGGATCGTGCGCTCGGGATGGATGCCGGTGTCCTGCGCGAGGCGGGCGTTGGCCATGAGGTGCCGGTACTCGCCGTGGACCGGGAGCACGTTGCGCGGCTTGAGGATGTTGTAGCAGTACAGCAGCTCGCCCGCGGCGGCGTGCCCCGAGACGTGCACCTTGGCGTTGCCCTTGTGCACGACGTTGGCGCCGAGCTTGGTGAGGCCGTCGATCACGCGGTACACGGCGTTCTCGTTGCCGGGGATGAGGCTCGAGGCGAGGATCACGGTGTCGCCCGGGCCCGGCTCGATGGCGTGGTCGAGGTTCGCCATGCGGCTGAGCACAGCCATCGGCTCGCCCTGCGACCCGGTCGACATGTAGACGATCTGATCGTCAGGCAGGTCGCGCGCCTTCTTGTAGTCGATGAGGACGCCCTCGGGCACATGGAGATAGCCGAGCTCCTCGGCGATCGTCATGTTGCGCAGCATGCTGCGTCCGAGGAGCGCGACGCGACGGCCGTGGGCGGCCGCGGCATCGAGCACCTGCTGCACGCGGTGGACGTGGCTGGAGAAGCTCGCGACGATGACCCGGCGCGGCGCTTTGCCGATCACCTGGTCGAGCACCGGCCCGATGGACCGCTCCAGCGGCGTGAAGCCGGGAACGTCCGCGTTGGTCGAATCCACGAGGAAGAGGTCGACGCCCTCCTCCCCCAGTCGCGAGAACGCGCGGAGGTCGGTCAGCCGGCCGTCCAGCGGCAGCTGATCCATCTTGAAGTCGCCGGTGGCGAGCACGAGGCCCGCCGGCGTGCGGATCGCCACGGCCAGCGCGTCGGGGATCGAGTGGTTGACCGCGACGAACTCCAGCTCGAACGGCCCGAGGTTCTCCTTCTGGCCCTCTGCCACCGTGAGGCTGTACGGCTTGATGCGGTGCTCTTTGAGCTTCGCCTCGGTCAGCGCGAGCGTCAGCCCCGATCCGATGATCGGGATGTCGCTCTTGAGCTTCAGCAGGTACGGCACCGCGCCGATGTGGTCCTCGTGGCCGTGCGTGAGCACGACGCCCACGATGTCGTCGAGCCGCTTCTTGATGGGCTCGAAGTCGGGCAGGATCAGGTCGACGCCCGGCTGGTGCTCCTCGGGGAAGAGCACGCCGCAGTCGACGACCAGGAGCTTGCCCCCGTACTCGAAGACCGTCATGTTGCGGCCGACCTCGCCGAGGCCGCCGAGCGGGATGACCCGGAGGGTTCCTGCGGGGAGCTCGGGCGGATCGTAGGGGGTGGTGGGCATTGCGAAGCCTCCTCCGGGCGCCGCAGCGCCCGTCATCTGCGTGCCGCGCCCCACAGGCGACGGCACGATCGTCATCTCGTGGTGCCCGACACCTTCGGCAGCGCGCCTCCTGCGGCGGCGTTGCGATCGGGACGGAAGTTCGAGAAATCGGCGCCGGGGACGTCCTTCACCAGGGCGAGCTCGTCCTCGATCTTCGCGGCCTCCCACTCCTCCGGGCCCACCAGCGGCAGGCGCACGCGCGGGCTGCCGATCCGGCCGAGCCCGTGGAGGATGTACTTCGCCGACACGGTGCCGGGCACGTGGGTCATGACGGCGCGCACGAGCGGCTCGAGCTGCATGTGCGCGGCCGTGGCCGCCTTCAGGTCTCCGCGGTTGACGGCGTCGACGATCACTCGGTACGGCTGCGCGGCGATGTTCGCCGTCACGCCGATGAGTCCGGTGGCGCCGATGGCGAGGTGCGGGAGCACATTCGCGTCGTCGCCCGAGAAGTACATCAGGTCGGTCTGGTTCAGCACGCGGCTGACCTCGCTGAAGTCGCCCTTGGCGTCCTTGATCGCGAGGATGTTCGGGTGCTTGGCCAGCCGCAGGATCGTCTCGTAGCGGATGGGCACACCGGTGCGACCGGGGATGTCGTAGAGGATCACCGGCAGATCCGTGGCGTCGGCGACGAGCCGGAAGTGCGTCAGGATACCGGCCTGCGTGGGCTTGTTGTAGTAGGGCGTGACGATCATGATGGCGTCGGCGCCGACCTTCTCGCTGGCCTTGTAGAGCTCGATCGCGTGCGCGGTCTCGTTGGAGCCGCCGCCCGTGATGATGCTCGCCCGCCCGGCCGCGACATCTTTTCCTACCTCGACCAGGCGGATCTTCTCCGCGTCGGTGAGGGTCGACGTCTCACCCGTGGTGCCGGTCACGACGATGCCGTCGGCTCCCGCGGTGATGACGTCGTCGATGTGCTTCTCGACAGCGGGCCAGTCGACCTCGCCGTCGGCCGTCATGGGGGTGACGAGCGCGACGAGCACCTGTCCGAATGGGTTGCCCGTATGCGTCATGACTTCAGGTTATCGGGCTGCCGAGACCGCCGCGTGCGGCACCGGCTCCCGCGGCACGCGCTCTACCGCCCGCGCTCGCCGATCCGGGCGGCCAGCGCGGGCGGCGCGAAGCGCGCAAGGGTGACCAGCACCTTGTACTTGAGCGACGGGATGGACACCGCGGCGCCACGCGCGACGTCCCGCAGCGACTCCGCGACGACGTCCCGCGCGTCGAGCCACATCCCGTCGGGCACGCCCTCCTGCCCCGGGGCGAGGCCCAGCCGCTCGTGGAAGTTGGTGTGCGTGTATCCCGGGCACACCGCCGTCACCGTCACGCCGCGGGGCGCGTAGCGACCGTTCGCCCAGCGGCTGAAGCTCACGAGCCAGCCCTTGCACGCGCCGTACGTGGAGCGCGGGATGAACGCCGCGACCGAGGCCACGTTGACGATCCGGCCATGCCCGCGCGCGAGCATCGCCCCGAGCGCCGCGTGCGTCAGGCGCATCGGCACCTCGACGTGCAGCTCCAGGTGCCGCACCTCGTCGTCGATGTCGTTGCGCTCGAAGGCCAGCGGCAGGCCGAAACCGGCGTTGTTGACGAGGATCTCGACCGGATTCGCCTCGTCGGCCACCCGCGCCTCCACCCGCTCCCGCTGCCGGCGCTTGAGGAGGTCGGCGGCCAGCACCTCGACGTCGACCCCGTAGGTCGCCCGCAGGCGGGCGGCGAGATGCTCCAGCTCCTGCCGGTCGCGGGCGACCAGCACCAGGTGCGCGCCCTTGGCGGCGAGCTGCCGCGCGTACTCCGCCCCGAGTCCGGAGCTCGCCCCGGTGATGAGTGCCGTCTTCGCCATGCGCGCCAGCATATTGCGGCGCCGGGTCAGTCCGTGCGCGGCGGGGCCAGTCTGAGGAAGCGGTAGCGGATGCCGGTCCGCGAGGTGTGCCAGCCGTCCGCCGGGTCGACCTCCATCGTGCGCCACTCCGAACGATCCGGGGCCAGCGTGTCGCCGTCCACCGCGACGTCGAGCTCCGTGACCTCGAGCAGATCCGCCCGCGCGATGGACTCCTGGAAGAGCTGCCCTCCGCCGATCACCCAGATGCGCTCGGGGTCGCCCTCTGCGGCCAGGGCGAGGCCCGCCTCGAGCGAGCCGACACGCTCGGCTCCGGCATCCGTCCAGTCCTGCTGCCGGGTGACAACGATGTTGCGGCGCCCCGGCAGCGGGCGGAAGCGGGCGGGGAACGACTCCCAGGTGCGCCGGCCCATCACCACCGGCGCGCCGAGGGTGACTGCCTTGAAGTGGGCGAGGTCCTCGGGCACGTACCAGGGCATCCCCCCGTCGGCTCCGATGATGCGGTCGCGCGCCTCTGCCCATACGAGGCCGATCGGGACGGATCCCCCGGACGGGGTCATACCGCGACCGCGCCGCGGATCGCCGGATGGTGCTGGTAGTCCTCCAGCACGAAGTCCTCGTAGCGGTAGTCGAAGATCGACTCCGGCTTCCGCGCGATCTGCAGCGTCGGGTAGGGATACGGCTCGCGCGTGAGCTGCTCGCGCACCTGCTCGAGGTGGTTGTCGTAGATGTGGCAGTCGCCGCCGGTCCACACGAAGTCGCCGGGCTCGAGCCCCGCCTGCTGCGCCACCATCAGCGTGAGCAGCGCGTATGAGGCGATGTTGAACGGAACACCGAGGAAGAGGTCGGCGCTGCGCTGGTACAGCTGGCACGACAGCTTGCCGTCGGCGACGTAGAACTGGAACATCGCGTGGCACGGCGCCAGCGCCATGTCGGGGATGTCGGCGGGGTTCCACGCCGACACGATCAGCCGGCGGGAGTCCGGGTTCGCGCGGATCTGATCGAGCACCAGCGCGATCTGATCGATGTGCTCGCCCGACGGAGTCGGCCAGGAGCGCCACTGCACGCCGTACACGGGTCCGAGCTCGCCGGCGGCATCGGCCCACTCGTCCCAGATCGTGACGCCGTTCTCCTGCAGCCAGGCGACGTTCGACTCGCCGCGCAGGAACCACAGCAGCTCGTACGCGATCGACTTGAAGTGCACGCGCTTGGTCGTGATGAGCGGGAACCCCTGCGAGAGGTCGAAGCGGATCTGACGCCCGAAGGCGCTCGTGGTGCCGGTGCCGGTGCGGTCGTCCTTGTGCGTGCCGTGCTCGAGCACGTCGCGAAGCAGGTCCTCGTAGGGGGTCGGGATCGACGTCGTCACGGCTGCCACGATACCCGCGCCCGCCCCGGTGCGGCCGTGCCCGCGCCGCGGCGGCGCGAGCCGGCTGTGTGACGCCGGACGCGTCATATCGGCGAATCCGCCCTGTATTCAGCTGAAAGGGGTTACCCTGTTCTGCTGTGACTCTCGTCGGCGCACTGATCGCCCTCGCCGCGCTCCTCGCGGCGACGGTGGCACTCGGTGTCTTCCTCAACTGGAAGCAGTCGCAGGCGCGCCGCGACGTGACGCACGAGGTCATCGAGCCGCACCGTCTCGGCGCAGACGGACTGGGCGAGGTGGCGACGCTGCTGCAGTTCAGCACCGAGCTGTGCGCCCGCTGCCCCGGCGTGCACCGCACGCTCTCGGCGATCGCCGACGACCACCCGGGAGTCCGTCACCTCGACGTCGATCTCACCCACCGGCCCGACATCGCCAAGCACTTCCACGTGCTGCAGACCCCCACGACCCTCGTCCTCGACCGCCACGGCGTCGTGCAGACGCGGTTCGGCGGTGCGCCCGGCCGCGACGTGCTGGAGCTCGAACTCAACCGGCTGACCGCGGAGGACGCGAGTGTCTGACCGCGGGACGGATGCCGGGACCCCGCGCGGCATCGATCCCCGCGGTCCGCGGTTCGCGGCGGGCATCACGGCGCTGCTGCTGCTGATCGTCGTGTTCCTGGGGCTCACCGGGCTCTCGACGGCGAAGCTCATGCAGCCGACCCTCTTCCCGCTGGTCGGCGGAGAGGGGATCGACTTCATCTTCGTCGGCGGGAGCGAGCCGTGGCTCATCACGTACGCGACGGTGCTGCAGCGCTTACTCGACCCCGCCTTCCTGCTTCTCCTGGCCACCGCGCTGCTGTTCCTGTGGGGCGTGCTCTCCCCCCGCACGGCGCCCTGGGCCGTGCTGTACCGCAGGGTGGTCGCACCGCGACTGTCGCCTCCCGACGAGCTCGAGGACCCGCGCCCGCCGCGCTTCGCGCAGGGCGTCGGCCTGTTCGTGGTGACGATCGGCCTGGTGCTGCACGTCGCCGGCGTGCCGTGGGCGCTCACCATCGCCGCTGCGGCGGCCTTCGTCGCCGCGTTCCTCAACGCCGTGTTCGGCCTGTGCCTGGGCTGCCAGCTCTATCTGCTGCTGCAGCGCGCGGGCATCGTCGGCCGCGCCCGCCCGGCCGCGGCCTGACACGACGCAGGTCGCGGCGCAACCGTCGCGGCGCGGCATCCGTCCCGATTAGGCTGACCGCGAGACGCCCCGAACGCGGGTGCGCCATGAGCGAGGAGGCCTCCATGACCGTCACGAGCGAAGCAACCACGGCCTGGAAGGGCGGACTGTTCGACGGGTCGGGCGAGACGACGTTCGTGTCGTCGGGGCTCGGCACGTTCCCGGTCAACTGGAAGGCGCGCAGCGAAGGCTCCACGTCGGTCACGACCCCGGAAGAGCTCATCGCCGCCGCCCACGCGTCGTGCTTCAGCATGGCCTTCTCGCTCGCGCTCGCCGAGAACGGCACCCCGCCGGAGTCGATCGACACCACCGCGTCGGTGACGTTCAAGCCGGGCACCGGCATCACCGGCAGCCACCTCAACGTCAACGCCGTCGTGCCGGGCCTGGAGCCCGAGGACTTCGAGCGCCTCGCGCAGGAGGCGAAGGCCGGCTGCCCCGTGTCGCAGGCGCTCGCGGGTGTCGAGATCACGCTCGAGGCCACGCTTGCCTGAGAGACTCACCCCCGGTGACGGCGGTCGCAGGATCGTCGTCGCCGGGGCGTCCGGACTCATCGGGGGCGCGCTCGTCGACAGCCTCCGCGCCGACGGCGTGGAGGTGACGACGCTCGTGCGCCGTCCGCCCGAAGCGCCGCACGAGGTCGAATGGCTGACCTCCGGCGAGCCGCTGGACCCCGCCGTGCTCGAGGGCGCGGAGGCCGTCGTCGGCCTCAACGGTGCGAGCATCGGCCGGTTCCCGTGGACGCCGTCGTACAAGAACACGCTGCTGTGGTCGCGGGTCACCCCCACGCGCGCCCTCGCCCGCGCCGTGCGCGCGCTCGGAACCGATGCCCCGCACCTCGTCTCGGCGTCCGCCGTCGGCTACTACGGCTCCGCGCCGGGAGCCCGGCTCTCGGAGGACGTTCCCCGGGGCGAGTCGTTCCTGGCCGACCTGTGCGGCGAGTGGGAGGCGGCCGCCTTCGGCGCGGGAACGGATGCCGCGGTGAGCGTGCTGCGCACGGCCCCGGTCGTCCACGCCGAGGGGGTGCTCGGGCCCCTGATGCTCCTCACCCGGCTCGGGGTCTCGGGGCCGATCGGCCGCGGCACCCAGGTGTGGCCCTGGATCTCGCTGGACGACGAGGTGCGCGCGATCCGCCACGTGATCGACGCGCGTCTCACGGGCCCGGTCAACCTCTCAGAGCCCACCCGCGCCACCGCCAACGACCTCGGCTTCGCCCTCGCCGTGCGCATGAACCGGCCGTTCCTGCTGCGCGCGCCCGTGTGGGGCATGAAGCTGGTGCTCGGTGCGGACGCGACCGAGGCGATCCTCACATCGGACGCGCACGTGGTGCCCGACGCCCTGAGCGCGTCGGGCTTCGACTTCCGGCACCGGACCGTCGAGGACGCCGTCGCCGCGGCCGTTCCCCCGGCCGGCTGACTCAGCCGGGCCGGTCGGTCTTCTCGAGACGGATCGCCGTGCGCACCGCCTCCCGCGCGCGCCGGCGGTCGCCCGCGGCGTCGTACGCGAGGCCGAGGCGGTACCAGACCCGCCAGTCGTCGGGATGAGCCTCGGCGTCGGCGCGGTACGCCGGGAAGACGGCATCCCCGTCCTCACGCAGCACCCGGCCGCTGGGGCGCACCGCCACATCGTCCTGCGGCAGGCCGCCCTCCGCCTCCATCCGCCTCCCGATCTGCTGCGCACGGACTCCGAACCACAGCTCGCGGCCCAGCGCCCACACGGCGATCAGGGGAAGCACGATCAGCGCGACGCCCATCGCGATGCCGACGCCGTCGCCGCTCATGAGGAGGAGCCACGCGCGCTGCCCGACGAGCACGATGTACAGCGCGAGCAGCGCCGCCATGACGGCGACGCCGATGCGAGCGCTCATGCGCCGGTGGTGCGGGCGACCTGGCCGGGCACGCCGCCCTCTTCCACCGGCCGCCCGTCGGCAGCAGCGGCAGGTCGCCCGATGCCGATGTCGATCAGGCTGTCGAGGCCGACGGTCACCCCGCGTGCGTCGCGTGCGGCGGCGAGGGCGAGACGGATGCCGGGGGCGTAGGCCTTCGCGGGCTCGACGGTGTCGTGGACGATCGCGAGGGACTCCCCCGCACCGGAGAGGATCGTCTCCTGCCGGGCGACGACGCCCGGACGGCGGAGCGAGTGGATCGGCACGCTCGCGACCTGCTGCCCGCGGGCCCGCTGGTCGACGTGCGGGGACTCGACGGGACCGACGCTCCCGCGAGCGGCGGCGATGAGTTCGGCCGTGCGCACGGCCGTCCCGCTCGGTGAGTCGATCTTCGTCTCGCGGTGCGCCTCGACGATCTCGATCGACGGGAAGAACGGCGCCGCCGCGGCAGCGAGGGCCGAGCCCAGCACCGAGCCGATCGAGAAGTTCGGGATGAAGACCGCGCCCGTGCCGGCGGCTTCGACCAGCGGTCGCACCAGCGCGAGCCGCTCGGCCGACCATCCGGACGTGCCGACGAGCACGTTGATGCCGCGCTCGATCGCGGCTCGCACGACGTCGATGGAGACGGCGGGCGTCGAGGCGTCCACGACGAGATCGGCGCCGCCCAGCTCCGACAGCTCCGATCGCGAGGACAACACGCCGGCGAGCTCGAACCCCGGCTCCGACTCGACCACGTCGCGGATGATGCCGCCGAGCTTTCCGGTGCCGCCGACGATGGCCACGCGTGTCGTCATGGCTTCCATCCTAGGCGGGGTCGTACGGGCGGGGCCGGGCGGGCGGCCGCCTCCCGCGCCGTACGCTGGAGGGGTGGTGACCCTGCGCCCCTCCCCCGTCGACGCCCCCGATGCGCACGAGCTGCTCGCCGAGTACTTCCGTTCGCGCACCGAGGGATTCGCGCTCCTGGACGTCGCGTACCGGACGACGTTCCCCGATCCCGCCGCCTTCGTGCCTCCCGCGGGCGTGTTCGTCGTGCTCGACGACGACGCCGGTGCGCCGCAGGGATGTGGCGGCATCCGTCTCATCCCGCCGGGTCCGCGGGGAGTGCGGTGCGAGCTGAAGCACCTGTACCTGCGACCGGTCACGCGCGGGCGCGGCTGGGGCCGCCTGCTCGTGGAGGACCTGGAGCAGCGCGCGCGGGAGTTCGGGGCCGCCGAGCTGGTGCTCGACACGCACCACTCGCTCGAAGCGGCCGGCGCGCTCTACACGCGCACCGGATTCACCACCATCGATCCCTACAACGACAACCCGAACGCGTCGCGCTGGTACGGCAAGGAGCTCTGACGCCGCCGGGTCAGACGGGGTAGACCTCGGGGAGGCCGGTGCGCAGCTCGACCGGGAGGTGCGCCATGTCGTTGTGCGACAGCAGCGTCCACGGGCGTCCCTGCTTCTGCGCGATCACCGTCAGTCCGCAGTGCGCCTGATTGAGGGTCATCCAGCGCCAGTCCGGCGCCTGCAGCACCTCGCGCACGAACCAGGCGATCACGAAGTTGTGCGTGATCACCAGTTCATGCACCTCGCCCCGCTTGCGCACCAGGAACTCGCTCACCGCGTCCGACATCTGCGCGCGTCCCGCCTCGACCTCGGCCTCGGTCACCGAGCCGAAGAACGGCTCGAACGCCGCGGGCGTCTCCTCCGTCATGCCGGTGGGGACGCAGTCGAACAGCAGCGCCGAGGGCTCGGGCGAGAGCGAGGGCATCCTCTCGGCGACGGCGCGCGCGGTCTGACTCGCCCGCTCGAGGGGCGAGTGCCACACCGCGTCGAACGGCACGCCCGAGAGCCGGTCGGCCAGCAGCGAGGCCTGACGCCGGCCGCGCGGCGAGAGAGGGCCGTCGACGAGGCCGTGCTCGGCATCCTGATGCTCGCCGTGCCGCACGAGGTAGATGTAGTGCGTCACGCAGCTCACTCCGTCGGGGGTCGCGTGCCGGGAACGGCACGGATTCCACCCTACGACAACTGCTGGAGCGCGCCCGGACGAGCGACCGCCGGGCGTGCCGCGCGCGGATCGCTACTCGGAGGCGCGCGCGATATCGGCCAGCTGCGCGCGATTCAGGTGCACGCCGACGCCCTGCACGAGCTCTTCGACGTGCTGAGGCGCGTAGGCGTTCACGATGGGCGCGGTGACGAGCTTCTGCGCCAGCAGCCACGCGACGGCCACCGCCGCGTCGGGGACACCCAGATCCGCGCCGACGGCGTCCAGCGCGCGCAGCGTGCGGCTTCCGCGGCGGTTGAGGTTCGCCGCGAGCTGCGCGCCGCGCACCGACAGGGCGCCGCGGATCTTCGAGCGCTGGCGGCCGGCCAGGAACCCGTGCTCGAGGGCGTGCGACGGGGTCACCGCCATGCCCTGCGCACCAGCGACGAGCCGCAGATCGGCGTCGAACTCGTGACGGCGGAGCACGTTGAAGGGCACGTCGAGCACCGTGATGCGCGGGTACCCCGCCGAGGCGAAGATGCGCGCCTCCACGAGCTGTGCCGCACTGAAGCCGATCACGCCCACCGCCCGGATCTTGCCGGTCTCGACGAGCCACTCGGCCGTCGCGAGGGTGTCTTCCAGCGACGACCCCGGGTCGGTGGTGGCATCGAGGTACAGCACGTCGATGCGATCGGTGCGCAGGCGTGAGAGCGATGCCTCGACCGCGCGCACGAGGCTCACCGGGCCGAGACCCGGGTTGTCGGCGTGGCCGCCGACCCGCACGGCGAGCACCACGTCGTCGCGCAGACCCCGCGACTGGAGCCACTGGCCGATGATGTGCTCGCTGCGTCCGCTGGAGTAGCTGTCGGCGGTGTGGACGGTGTTGCCGCCCAGCTCGGCGTAGGTGTCGAGGATGGCGTGGCTGGACTCGAGGTCGACGTTCCAGCCGAACTCGGCGGCGCCGAGGATCAGCGGGAAGACGTAGGAGCCGCTCTCGCCGAGCGCGACGCGGACGTTGCTGCCGATCGAGGGGCCCTGCACGGGGATGGGGGCGGAGGGATGAGAACCCCGCACGGCGGTGGCTCCTTGCGCGGCAGCGGAGGCCGCGGCATCGGGACTCGACGAGGGAAGCGTCGAGTCAACGCCGAAGTAAGCCATGTGCCACCCCCTCACGAAAACCCCTGCGGAGCTTCGTGATCACTGTCTACGCGCCCCCCGGCGCGTACTTAGAGGGTAGGGCAGTCCGGACAGCAGTCCGTCCATTGAGACGAACTGTCGATAAACATTGCATAACGCTTTGGTCACGAAGCCCTGTACTGCGCGGATCCGTCCCCTTTTCGGAGGACAGAGGACACGGAGGCCTCGACCGGACGACGGATGCCCGCCCCTCGAAAAGGGACGGGCATCCGCGTTGACGGAATCGCATCCGCGACGGGCCGATCAGCCCTCGGCCGGAGCCTCCGGGCCGGGGTTGGCCGCGGCGCGACCCTCCTGGTCGGCGGCCTCCTCGAGAACGGGCTCGAGCGAGAGCTTGCCGCGGTCGTCGATCTTCGTGATCTTCACGAGGAGCTTCTGACCGACCGACAGCACGTCGTCGACGTTCTCCACGCGCTTGCCACCGGCGAGCTTGCGGACCTCGCTGACGTGCAGCAGCCCGTCCTTGCCCGGCAGGAGCGAGATGAACGCGCCGAACGTCGCGATCTTGACGACCGTGCCGAGGAACTGCTCGCCGACCTCGGGGTTGGTGGGGTTGGCGATCGCGTTCACCTGGGCGCGGGCGGCCTCGGCCGACGGGCCGTCGGTCGCGCCGATGTAGACGGTGCCGTCCTCCTCGATGGAGATGTCGGCGCCGGTCTCGTCCTGGATCGCGTTGATCGTCTTGCCCTTGGGGCCGATGAGCTCGCCGATCTTGTCGACCGGGATCTGCACGCTGATGACGCGGGGCGCCGTCGGGGCCATCTCGTCGGGGCCGTCGATGGCGGCGTTCAGCACACCCAGGATCGTGAGGCGCGCCTCCTTCGCCTGCGTGAGCGCAGCCGACAGCACGGACGACGGGATGCCGTCGAGCTTGGTGTCGAGCTGGATCGCGGTGACGAACTCGCTGGTGCCCGCGACCTTGAAGTCCATGTCGCCGAGCGCGTCCTCGGCGCCCAGGATGTCGGTCAGAGCCGCGTAGCGCGTCTGGCCGTCGACCTCATCCGACACGAGGCCCATCGCGATGCCGGCGACGGGTGCGCGCAGCGGCACACCCGCGTTCAGCAGCGACAGCGTCGAGGCGCAGACCGAGCCCATCGAGGTCGAGCCGTTCGAGCCGAGCGCCTCGGACACCTGGCGGATCGCGTACGGGAACTCCTCCCGAGCGGGGAGCACGGGCACCAGCGCGCGCTCGGCGAGGAAGCCGTGGCCGATCTCGCGACGCTTGGGGCTGCCCACACGACCCGTCTCACCCGTCGAGTAGGGCGGGAAGTTGTAGTGGTGCATGTAGCGCTTGTGCGTGACGGGCGACAGCGAGTCGATCTGCTGCTCCATCTTGAGCATGTTCAGCGTGGTGACGCCCAGGATCTGGGTCTCGCCGCGCTGGAAGATCGCCGAGCCGTGGACGCGCGGGATGACCTGCACCTCGGCGTCGAGCGGACGGATGTCGGCCAGGCCGCGGCCGTCGATGCGGACGCCCTCGCTGAGGATGCGTCCGCGCACGATCTTCTTGGTGACCGACTTGTACGCGGCCGAGAACTCGAGCGTCGCCACGGCGGGGAGCTCCTCCGCCTCGACGGCGGCGACGAGCTCGGCCTTGACGCGGTCCTTCACGGCGTCGTCGGCGTTCTGGCGCTCCTGCTTGTCGGCGATCTGGTAGATGCCCACCAGCTCGTCGTACGCGCGGCCCGCGACGAAGTCGTAGGTCTCCTGGCTGTACGCCGGGAACACCGGGTACTCCTGGATCTCCTTGGCGGCGGTGTTCGCCACGACGTTCTGCGCCGCGACGAGCTCCTTGATGAACGGCTTCGCCGCCTCGAGGCCCTCCGCGACGACCTCTTCGCTCGGCTTGGTGGCGCCGCCCTTGATGAGGTTCCACGATCCCTCGGTCGCCTCGGCCTCGACCATCATGATCGCGACGTCGCCGTCATCGAGCACGCGGCCTGCGACGATGAGGTCGAACACGGCCTCTTCGAGCTGCTTCACGTTCGGGAACGCGACCCACTGGTCGGCGTGCTCGCCGTGGCCGGGGATGAGCGCGAGGCGCACACCGGCGATCGGACCCGAGAACGGCAGGCCCGAGATCTGCGTCGACAGCGAGGCGGCGTTGATCGCCAGCGCGTCGTAGAACTCGCCCGGCGCGATCGAGAGCACCGTGACGACGATCTGCACCTCGTTGCGCAGGCCGTCGACGAACGACGGACGCAGCGGGCGGTCGATGAGACGGCACACCAGGATCGCCTCGGTCGACGGGCGGCCCTCGCGGCGGAAGAACGAGCCGGGGATCTTGCCCGCGGCGTACGAACGCTCTTCGACGTCGACGGTCAGCGGGAAGAAGTCGAAGCCCTCGCGAGGGTGCTTGCCGGCACTGGTGGCCGACAGGAGCATGGTCTCCTCGTCGAGGTAGGCGGCGACGGCACCCTGTGCCTGCTGCGCCAGACGCCCGGTCTCGAACCGGACGGTGCGGGTGCCGAAGCGGCCGTTGTCGAGGACGGCTTCGGCGGCGGTGATTTCAGGACCTTCCAAGAGGTCTCTCCTTCTTTGTTTAGGCTCGCACGCGCGTCTCGCGCACGAGCTTGTGCGAAGGAGCAGGAACAGGCAGATCTCGGCGCGCGGGAGTGCCGCGGGGTTCGCCAGCGCTGGTCACCAGTAGAAGACCACCCGACGTCGTCCGGCGGGGAATCCACCACAGGGGACCAGCTTCCTGCCGGCCTGCTCCGTGTAGCTCACATATGGAATTGAGCGGTTGCCCCAGGGCAACCCGCCCAAGCCTATCAGCCGGCCTCCCGATGACCCCACCTGGCGGGCATCGGATGCCACGCCTAGGGTAAGGGCATGAGCACCGACGAGAAGCCGGCGTCTGCGGCATCCGATGAGATGAAGCGCAAGTTCAAGGAAGCACTCGACAAGAAGAACGCGAACCACCGCCAGGGCGAGTCCCACATGGACGCCGATTCGGCGATCCACGGCACGCACGGCGCGGTCACGAAACGCGAATTCCGTCGCAAGAGCGGATAGGAGCAGATCATGGTCTTCGACCCGACGTTCCACGAGATCTCGGAAGAGGCCGACGAGCTGCCCGACCTGGACGGCTCGGAAGAGGCGGCGCCCCTCGACGGCGACGTCCAAGAGAACGAGCTTCCGCCGTACGGCGAGGAGTGATCGGGAGGCGGCATGAGCGACTTCCGCGAGCGGATCCCCGACGACGAACGTGACGTCCCCGTCGACGACGAGGACGAGTTCGAGCTGCCACCGCCCACGATCGATCCGCAGGAGGCGGTCGAGGAGAACGTCGACGACCTCGAGCTCGAGGAGCGCGAGGCCGCGATCGAAGCCGGCGAGATCGCGCCGGGAGAATGAGACAGGCGGGCGCGGATCTCCCGCGCCCGCCTGCTTCTCCGTCAGCGCGACAGCACAGCCTCGCGCGCACGGCGCTCCTTCGCTTCGGCCTCGGCGACGGCCGCCTCCTCCAGGCCCTGCACCCCGACCGCGTCGGGTGCCGACGATGTTCCGTCATGGTCGTGGCCCGACATCGTGGTCTCGTCGAACGGAAGCTCTCCGGCGAGCACGCGGCGGGCGCGGGCGGCGTCGAACTCCTTCGTCCAGGTGCCGATGAGCACGGTCGCCACCGCGTTGCCGGTGAAGTTCGTGAGCGCGCGGCCCTCCGACATGAACCGGTCGATCCCCACGATCACGCCCACACCGTTCACGAGGTCGGGGCGATAGGCCTGAAGGCCGCCGGCCAGGGTGGCCAGGCCCGCACCGGTGACGCCGGCTGCGCCCTTGGACGCGATGATCATGAAGACCAGCAGGCCGATCTGCTGCCCGATCGACATGGGTGCGCCCATGCCGCTGGCGATGAACAGCGACGCCATCGTCAGGTAGATCGCCGTGCCGTCGAGGTTGAACGAGTAGCCGGTCGGCACCGTGATCCCCACCACGGGCTTCGAGACGCCGAGGTGCTCGAGCTTGGCGATCAGGCGCGGGAGTGCCGACTCCGATGACGAGGTGCCGACGATCAGCAGGTACTCGCGCGCCAGGTACTTGATGAGGCTGAAGATGTTCACTCGGGTGACCGCGTACAGGAGCGTGCCGAGCACCCCGACGATGAACACGACGCACGTGATGTAGAAGGCGATCATCAGGGTCCCCAGCGCCCAGATGGCGGCGATCCCGGTGTTGCCGACCACGGCGGCGATCGCTCCGAAAGCGCCGATCGGCGCGAGCCACAGGATCATGCCCAGGATCCGGAAGACGAGCGCCTGCAGATGCTTGATCGCGTTCATGATCGGCACGCCCTTGTCACCCATCTGCTGCAGCGCGAAGCCGACGAGGAGGGCGATGAAGAGCACCTGCAGGACGCTCTCCCCCGTGAAGGCCGAGAAGAACGTGGTGGGGATGATGCCGAGGACGAACTCCTGCGTGGTCTTGGCCTCCGCCGTCGACTCGTAGGTCGAGTTCGCCATGTTCAGGCCCTCACCCGGGTGGAGCAGGTTGCCGACCACGAGGCCGATCGCCAGCGCGAAGGTCGACATGACCATGAAGTACAGCAGCGCCAGCCCGCCGATCTTGCCGACGGTCGCGGCCTTGGCGATCGAGCCGACCCCTACGACGATCGTGCAGAAGATGATCGGCGCGATCATCATCTTGATCAGCGCGACGAAGCCCTCGCCGAGGGGCTTCAGCGCGACGCCGACCTCCGGCCAGACGAGGCCGACGACGGCGCCGAGCACCACGGCGACGATGACCGAGACGTAGAGCCAGGTGTGTCTGTCCCACGCATGCTTGCCGCGCTTCGGGTTGAAGCCGGGGAGCGTGAACGACATGGTGCGGGTCGAGAGAGCCATCTTTGCCTCCTGCGGGTGGGAACGGCGGTGTTTCCGCGGCGCCGTCGGAATGTGCGCCGTACGCCAGCGTGCGCGCACCGCCGCGGGCGGACCATTTGTGGTCGTATTGGTCGCGCTCGGGACGGCTCCCCGAGGGCGCACAGGCGCGAGGATGGACGCGACGGCATCGATGAGGAGCGCCATGTCATCGCAGAGACGGCACGACAGCGCGGCGTCGCGCGTGTTCGCGATCGTCGCCGTATCGGCGCTGGTGATCGTCGCCGCACTCGCGATCGTGCTGGTGGTCGACGCCGAGCGCACCGAGCGCAACGAGGCCGAGGAGGTCACCCGAGCCGTCGCCGCCTCGCTCGCGTCGCTGCCCGAGGTGGGAGCGGCGTTGACGCTCCCCGACGCGTCGGCCTCGCTCCAGCCGCTCGCCGAAGACGTCATGGCGCGGACCGGCCTCGACTTCGTGACGATCATGACGGCGGACGGCATCCGCGTCACCCATCGCGACCCCGCCGAGATCGGCCGGCACTACCTCGGCACCATCCCGGCGACACCCTCGATGCACACCGAGGAGTTCACCGGAACGCTCGGCCCCTCGGTCCGCACGATCGTGCCGGTCGAGTCGGAGGGAGGCCTCGTGGGATGGGTGTCGGTCGGCGTCACGATCGGCAGCATCTGGTCGAAGATCGTGCCGCGGCTCCCGTTCGTCGCCACCATCGCGCTCGCGCTGCTCGCGGCGGGGCTCATCGGAGCGTGGCTCGCGCGTCGCTCCACCCGCCGCGTCGCCGGCGACCTCCCCGCCGGGACCATCCGCGACGCCGTCGCCTCGTACGAGTCCGTGCGCACGCTCGGCGAGGCGCTGCGGGCGCAGACCCACGAGCACGGCAACCGCATGCACACCGCGGTGTCCCTTCTCGAGCTCGGCCGCACCTCGGAGGCGATCGAGATCCTCACCGAGACCTCACGGCAGAGCCAGGAGCTCGTCGACCAGGTGGCCGCACGGAGAGGCGGCGATCCGACCGTCGGTGCGCTGCTGCTGGGCAAGGCGGCACAGGCGCGCGAGCGCGGGATCGACTGGTCCGCCGAGATCGACCCGCAGGCTCCGCGCAGCGTGCTGTCCCCCGTCGACGCGGTGTCGGTCGTGGGGAACCTCATCGACAATGCGATGGATGCCGCGGCCGCTGCAGACGCGCCGCGCTGGGTGCGCGTCGTCTTCGGCGCGACAGCGTCGTCGCCGCCGGCGCTGCGCCTGGAGGTGTCGGACAGCGGCATCGGCGTGCCGCACGACCTCCGCGAGCGGATCTACGAGCACGGCTTCTCGACGAAACCGGGCGGCGCCGAGGGGCGGGGTGTCGGCCTCGCCCTGGTGCACTCGATCGTCGCCGACGCAGGCGGAACGGTCGCCCTGCAGGACGATCCGACCGCCTTCGTGGTGACGCTGCCGGCGAGGCCGCTGTGATCGGCGTGCTGCTCGTCGACGACGACGCGCTGACGCTCGAGCTGCATCGCGACTACCTCGCGCGCCTGGACGGGTTCCGAACCGTCGCGGAGTGCACCGGCGCCCGCGCGGCGATCGACGCCGTGCTGTCGCGCCGCGACGAGATCGACCTCGTGCTGCTCGACGTCACCATGCCGGACGGCACCGGGCTCGACGTCCTGCGGCACCTGCGCGCTCGTGGCGTCGCGGTCGACGTCATCGCGATCACCGGCGTCCGCGACGCGGACGTCGTGCGCCAGATGGTCTCGCTCGGCGTCGCGCAGTACCTCGTGAAGCCCTTCACGTTCGCGGTCTTCCGCGAACGGCTGGAGCAGTACGGCGAGTTCCGCCGTCGCGCCGACCAGGCCGCCGGAGCTCCCACCCAGGCCGAGATCGACGCGCTGCTGGGCGCCCTGCGTCCGTCGGTGCCGGTCGCCCTGCCGAAGGGCCTCTCCCTCGAGACACTGGCACGCATCAGCGACGAGGTCCGCGCGCGCGGCCCGATCTCGGCGGCGGAAGCGGCCGAGCGTCTCGGGATGTCGCGCGTCGCGGCGCGGCGATATCTCGAGCACCTGGTGGCCCAGGGCCGCGCCGAGCGCGCCGCCCGCTACGGCACCCGCGGCAGGCCGGAGTCGGAGTACGCCTGGGTGCAGCATCCCACCGTCCGGCACCCGGACTGACGGCCTGTCGACCGAGAGGGGTTTCGAATGGGTCAAGTCCCGTCGTGTGGTGTCATTCCTGCTGTTGCCTGGGGTGGTTGAGGGTCAGGCGGTGAGGTAGAGCTCGGGGCGGGCGGGTTCGGCTGTCTCGTGCAGGGTGTGGACCAGTTT
>NZ_JADIJE010000017.1 GCF_015278315.1 Microbacterium ureisolvens
ATTCGAACAACGCTATCGCCGCCACACGCTGCGGCTCAGACAATGAACTACGCGGATGCACAGAACTGCCCCCTGAAAATCGGAACTGGATTCTCCAGTCCAATTTCCAGGGAGCAGTTCATGCCTCCGCCCGCCCCTCCGCCGGGTTCAGGTCATTCGCCCCATGACTCGGCGGGTGCGTAGCCCTTGCCGTTGTACTTCTGCACCTGCACGGTCGAGACCGCGGGCTGGCCGTCCTCGGTCGTGTCGACGGTGGAGCCCTCGAGCATCAGCGGTGCCGTGAAGCCCGAGACGTCGCGCAGCGCCTCCATGAAGCTGTCGCGCGTCGGCTCGGTCATGCTGCCGAACACCTCCTCGAGGGTCGCGCCGACCTGGTACGACCAGACGCAGTGTGGGAACGCGGGCACGTCGGGGTAGTTCGCGTACTCCTTCAGCTGCTCGAGGAAGGCGGCGCCCTCCTCGCTCTCGGCGAAGGTCGGCGCGGCCGCCGACTGCGCGAAGGCGACCGTGTAGACGCCGGGGAACGCCGCGGCGCCGCCGGGCTCGAGGATCGCGCTCGGGCTGGACGTGTTCGACGGGAGGAACCACGAGGGCAGCCACCCGAGCTCCTGCGTCTTCTGCAGCGACGAGATCACGAGCGGCGTGATCGACATGGCGTTGAAGAACACGTCGGCGCCGGAGCCGGCGAGCTCGGTCAGCTGCGCGTCGACCGAGGTGTCGGTGGCCTCGTACGTGAGCTCCTTGACGACCTCGATGTTGTCGGCGCCCTCGATGGCCGTCATGAAGCCCTCGACGTAGCCCTCGCCGTAGTCGTCGTTCTGCGACAGGATCGCGACCTTGTGCTCCTCGGCGGAGCCCGCAAGCAGCTCGCCGAAGGCCTGGCCCTCGTTCTGGTAGATCGGCACGAAGCCGAGCTGCCACGGGCTCTCCTCCTGGTTGCTGAAGATCGGGTCGCCCGTCATGATGAGCGCCTGCGGCACCTCATCGGCGATCGCCGCCTCGCGCCACGCGCGGTTTGTCGGCGTGCCGAGGCCGGCGGTCATCGCGAACACGCTGCTCTTGAGCTGGTCGTAGTTCGCCTTGGCCTTCTGCGGGTCGTACTCGTCGTCGAGCGCCTCGATCTCGACCGTGCGGGTCTGGCCGTCGCCGAACTCCACGCCGCCGTCGGCGTTCTTCGCGCCGAAGTAGGCGGTGATGCCGGCGACGGTGCACGTGCCGGGTCCGGCGGTCGGGCCCGACAGCGGGGTCGTGATGCCGAGGGTGATCGAGTCGTCGGTGATGCCGGGGCTGGCCTCGGCGCCGCCGCCGTCGTCCGTGCTGTTCGGCGTGCCGCCGCCGCGCGCGCATCCGGCGGCGAGGACGGCGACGATGCCGATCCCCGCGACGACCGAGGCGACACGCATCTTCCTGCGGTTCATGCTCATGGGTCTTGCCTCTCTGTGTTGATCGGGATTGCGTCGATGGTGATCAGGGCTGGGTGGACGGGGGCGCAGGCGACGGCGGCGGTGTCGACGCCGGCGGGCCGGCCGCCGCGGGCGGGGCGGCCGCGGGTGCACCGAGAGCCTCGCCGACCGTGGAGGATCCCGAGACGGCGCCCGCGGCATCCGTCCGCTCTCCGCCGGCCGCAGCGCCTCCCGGCCCGGCCCCGCGCCCGGAGGCGCGCCGGCGCCACAGCCGCGGGAGCGAGACGAGCCCACCGGGGAGGATGAACAGGACGACGAGGAGGATCGCGCCCTGCAGCACCGCCGTGATGTTGGGGTCGATGATGTTCGTGATCTGCGGCACGAGGACGTACCAGATGCCGCCGAGGAGCGAGCCGACGATGCTTCCGGCACCGCCGATGACCATGGAGGCCAGGAGCTCGATCGAGTGTCCGAAGTGCAGCGTCTCGGGCGAGGTGTACTGGATCACGACCATGTAGAGGAAGCCGCTGACCCCGCCGATGAGCGACGCGATCGTGAACGCCAGCACCTTGTACCGGTAGGGCGAGACGCCCATGGACCCTGCCACGGCCTCGTTGCCCTTGACGATCGCGAACGCGCGGCCGTACTTGCCGCGCACGAGGTTGCGGGTGAGGAGGAAGGTGATGCCGCCGATCAGGATCACGATGTACAGCTGCCACTGGTCGTCGTACAGGCCCGTCCACTCCGGCGCGCTCGAGAAGCGGGCGGATGTGCCCTGCGATCCTCCGGTGAAGTCCGACAGCCGCTTGGCCAGCGGCAGGCCCACGAGCGGGAGCGCGATCGTCACCATGGCGATCGCGAGGCCGCCGAGGCGCGCTGCGGCGAGCGCGACGAGCAGCCCGAACACGGCCGGCAGCACGCAGGCGAAAAGGAAGACGAGCACGATGTTCCAGTCGGCGTTGACCCCGTAGGCGGTCGCGTACGCGCCGACGCCGACGAAGAAGATCTGGCCGAGCGAGACCTGCCCGGTGTAGCCCATCACGACGTTGAGGCCGAGCACCGCGACGGCGAAGACGCCGATGCGCGCGATCGTCTGGTTCGCGAACTCGGGGAGGATGAGCGGCACGACCAGGAGCAGCACGACGATGAGGCCGATCCCCGCCCACTTCACCCACGGGCGGGTGAGGAAGGGCGCCCGGTTCGAGGTCTCCGCCGTCGAGGCCATCACACCCGCACCACCGCTTTCCGGCCGAACAGGCCCTGAGGCCGCACGATGAGCACGACGAAGATGAGGATGAACGGCACGGCGATCTTGAGGTCGTGCCCGATGAAGGGGATGTAGACGGCGGCGAGGTTCTCGAGCACGCCGATGAGCCATGCCGCCACCACGACGCCGATGGGGCTGGAGAGGCCGCCGAGGATGCAGGCGGCCAGCGCGTAGACCAGCGCGGAGTCCATCATCCCCGGGGTGAGCGTGAGCTGCGGCGCGACCAGCACGCCGGCGACGGCGCCGAGCACCGCCGCCAGGCCCCAGCCCACCATGAGGTTGCGCCCGACGTTGATGCCCGAGAACGCCGCGGATCCGGGGTTGATCGCGACGGCTCGCAGCGCCAGGCCGAGCTTCGTGCCGAGGAACAGCGCCTGCAGCAGCAGCATGATCACGACGATCACAGCGATGGTGCCGAGCGACCGGACGCTGATGACGGCGCCGGCGAACTGGATGGTCTCCAGCGGGAAGAGCGACGGGAAGAGCCGGTTGTTGTAGGTCCAGAGCCACGCGCAGAGGCCCGTGATGAGCGTGAGCAGACCGATCGTGACGACGACGGCGGTGTCGGGGTCGCCGCGCTCGAACCGGCGGATGAGATAGCGCTCGATCAGGGCGCCGAGGAAGAACGAGGCGACCACCGCGATGAGGATCGCCAGCAGCAGCGGCACGCCGAAGCCGTTGAGAGCCCACGCGATGTACGCCGAGAGCACCGCCATGCCGCCCTGCGCGAAGTTGATGAGGCCCGTCGCCTGGTTCACGAGCACGATCGCCAGTGCCAGGGCGGCGTAGATCGAGCCGGTCGAGAGGCCGTCGATCACGAGCTGGATGAAGGTGCCCACCGTCAGCCTCCCAGGTACGCGCGGCGGATCTCGTCCATGCCCTTGAGCTCCGCCGTCGAGCCGGTGAGGACGTTGCGGCCGGTCTCGAGCACGGTCGCGCTGTCGACGAGGGTGAAGGCCAGGTTCGCGTTCTGCTCCACCACGACCATCGCGATGCCCGACTCGCTGCGGAGCCTTCCGATCGCCTGATACACGGTCTTTGCGGTGCTGGGGGCGAGGCCGAGGGATGCCTCGTCCAGCAGCATCAGCCGCGGCCGGGCCATGATGGCCCGCGCGATGGCGAGCATCTGCTGCTCGCCGCCGGACAGCGCCGACCCGTTGGAGCGGACACGGTCCGCGAGCTGCGGGAACAGGTCGAGGCAGTAGTCGATGTCGGAGCGGATCGCCTTCGCGTCCTTGCGCCGGTACGCGCCGACGCGCAGGTTCTCGCGCACCGTGAGGTCGGACAGCGTGCCCCGGCCCTCGGGGACGTGCGCGATGCCCAGCGCCGCCACCTGGTCGGGCCGGAGCCCGCGCAGCTCCTTGCCGTCGAAGCGGATGGTGCCCGTCGAGCGGACGGTGCCCGACACCGCCCGCAGCGTCGTCGTCTTGCCCGCGCCGTTGGCGCCGAGGATGCCGACCGCGCCGCCCTCGGGCACCGTGAGCGACACCCCTTCCAGGACCTGCACGCGCCCGTAGAAGGCGCGCACATCGGCGAGCTCAAGCAGCGTCATCGACGGCGTCCTTTCCGAGGTAGGCCTCGATGACGCGCGGGTCGGACTGGGCGTCGGCGGCCGAGCCCTCCATGAGCTTGCGCCCGTGGTCCAGGACCACCACGCGGTCGGTGAGGGCGGAGATGAGACCCATGTTGTGCTCGACGATCACGACGGTGATGTCGTCGTCGCGCACGCGGCGCACCGTCTCGATGAGCTGTTCGACCTCGCTGTGCGGAAGACCGGCAGCGGGCTCGTCCAGCAGCAGCAGCCGGGGCTTCATGAGGAGGGCGCGGCACAGTTCGATGCCCTTGTGCAGGCCGTGCGAGAGCTCGTCGGCCCGCATCTTCGCCGCCCAGCCGAGGCCGTGGCCGTCGAGCAGGTCGAGGGCCTCCCGGCGCAGCGCCTTCTCGGCGCGCACCGTGCGCGGCAGGCGCAGCGACCACTCCGCCGGGCCGCCGGGCAGGCGGCTGTGGGCGCCGAGCAGGACGTTCTCGAGGACGGTCTCGCGCAGCTGGAGCGCGGGGTGCTGGAACGTGCGCGCGAGCCCGTGCCGTGCGAGTGTCGCCGGCGGCGAGCCGAGAACCTCGTCGTCGTCGATGGCGATGGAGCCGGCACTCGGCCGGTAGTGACCGCTCACGCAGTTGAACAGCGAGGTCTTGCCGGCGCCGTTGGGTCCGACGAGGCCGAAGATCTGGCCGGGCTCGACGGTGAAGGTCACGTCTTCGAGCACCTTGACGCCGCCGAAGTGAAGGCTGACGTCGCGGACTGCGAGCCGAGCGCCCATGGCTCCACCTTTCGCGTCGTCGCGTCGTCGCGGTCGATCCCAGGGGACTCGAGTCCTCCCCTGGTTGGGAAACTACGGATTCACGGCGAGATTGTCAACGATTTTGGTGCGAAGTTCCGCGACCGTGACCTTGAGGTCGATCGTGCCGCGCGGAGGGGGCGGGTGCGGCATCCGTTTCCGATGAACGGAACTGCACCGCGACCGCCGGACGGCACGCTCCTACGCTGACCGCAGCCACCCCGAATCCCGAAGGAGGGTCGATGATGACCGACTCGAAGGCAGAGACGCTCGCGCAGGCGATCGAGCGCGCCGGCAGCCCCGTGGAGCTGCTGCGCAACCAGAACTGGCCGGCGTTCACGTTCCCCGTGGCACCCGAGTTCACCAACTGGCGCGATGAGCAGAGGGCCTGGAACACCACGGTCGCGCTCATGGACCAGTCGCACCACATGACCCAGCTGTTCCTCGACGGCGACGATCTGATCCCCCTCCTCGGCTCGATCTCGCCCAACACGTTCACGACGTTCCGGCCGGGCGTGGCCAAGCAGCTGATCTCGGTCAACAAGGACGGCTACCTGATCGGCGACGGCATCCTGTTCTACAACTCCGAGGGTCCGGAGGGCCTGGTGCTCATCGGGCACCACATCCTCATCGACTGGGTGCGGTTCAACGTCGAGAAGGCGCAGACAGACGGCAAGGACGTGCGCTACCGGCTCGAGGCCAACTCCCACATGCGGCAGGGACCGCCCACGTTCTACCGCTACGAGCTGCAGGGCCCCAAGGCGGACGTCGTCATGGAGAAGGTGTTCGGCGGGCCGGCACCCGAGATCAAGTTCTTCCACATCGGCGACGTCGAGATCGCCGGCCGGCCGGTCAAGGCGCTGCGGCACGGAATGGCCGGACAGCCAGGCTTCGAGTTCTACGGTCCGTGGCAAGACAACGAGATCGTGCTGGACGCCCTCATGGAGGCGGGCGAGGAGCACGGCATCCGCCGCGTCGGCGCGAAGGCGTACTCGTCGTCGCCGCTCGAGTCCGGATGGGTGCCCACGCCCTTCCCGGCCGTGTTCGACGAGGACTTCGCCGAGTACCGCGAATGGCTCCCCGCCGCCCGCATCGGGTCGGTGGGCGGATCGCTGTACTCGACCGACATCCACGACTACTACATGACGCCGTTCGACATCGGGCTCGGCCGCTCGGTGCGGTTCGACCACGACTTCCACGGCCGCGAGGCGCTCGAGAAGCACGCCGAGTCGCCACGCCGTCGCAAGGTCACGCTCATCTGGCACGCCGACGACGTCGCCGACGTCGTGCGCTCGCAGCTCGAGCCCGGCACGCCGGCGAAGTACCTCGACTTCCCGAAGGCGCGCTACGGGCTGTACCAGATGGACGAGATCCAGAAGGACGGCCGGCGGGTGGGGATCTCGACGGATGCCGGATACGTGGCGTACGACCAGCTCTACATGTCGCTGGCGACCCTGGACGCCGACATCGCCGACGGCGAAGAGGTCGAGGTGGTGTGGGGCGAGGACCCCATCTCCCGCAAGGACTCCGTCGAGGCGGAGCACCGGCAGGTGCGGATCCGGGCCACCGTCGCCCCAGCCCCGTACCATGACTACGCGCGGACGGTGTACCGCCAGAACGCCTGACGGCGGGAGGATGCCGTGGCACGAGGATCGGCCGGCGAGTCGGTGCTGCACCGGCACCTGCGCGTGCTCGAGAGCTTCGACGCGTGGCATCCGTTCCTCACGCTCACCGAGATCGCCGACGCCGCGGGGATCCCGCGCTCCAGCGCCCACCGCCTGATCGCGGAGCTCGAGCACGAGGGTCTTCTCGAGCGTCTGCCGGATCGCACGTACCGCCTCGGGGTGCGGCTGTGGGAGTTCGCCAGCCGCACGCCCGGCGCGGTCGGCCTGCGCGAGATCGCGCGCCCGTGGCTGGGCGCCGTGCACGAGCGCGTGCGGCAGCACACGCAGCTCGGCGTGCTGAGCGGGCGGGACGTGCTCTTCATCGATCGGATGTCGACCCGCGAGGCCGTCGTCAACGCCACGCTGATCGGCGGCCGCATCCCCCTGCACGCCTCGTCGAGCGGACTCGTGCTGCTCGCCCACGCCGACGGGTCGCTCGTGGCGGAGGTCGTCGCACGGGGGCTTCGGCCCTACACCGAGCGCACGATCCGCACCGGCGCCGAGCTGCGTGCCGTGCAGCGTCGCGTGCGCGACGACGGCTACGCCGTGACCGAGGGTGCGATCCACCCGGAGTCCCGCGGGATCGCCGTGCCGGTGACCGGCCCCGGCGGCACGGTCTACGCCGCGATCGGCGTGGTCGTGCACAACGACGGCGCGTCGCCGCACGCGTACGTCGAGCTGCTGCGACGCGCGGCCGCCGGGATCGCCCGCGACCTTGCGGTCGCGTACCGGCCCGATGTCGACGAGCGCACCCACGGCATCCGCTCGCTCGTGAGCGGATCGCGACGGTCGCTGGAGTACCTCGAGAGCCTCGACACCGATCCGCACGAGCCGGGTCCGGCCGCAGGCCTCCACCCCACGGCCGTGCTCTAGGGTGTCGGCCATGACGACGATCGCGGTCCTCGGGCTCGGCGAAGCCGGCCGCCGCTACGCGCGGGGGCTGGCGCGCGCGGGGGCCGAGGTCCGCGGTTTCGATCCCGCGCACGATCTCGGCGACCCGGACGTGCCCCAGTTCGCGACCATCGCCGACGCCCTCGCCGGTGCCGACGTGGCACTCAGCCTCGTGACCGGCCACGCCGCGGCATCCGTCGCCCGCGAGGCCCTCCCGCACGTCGCCGAGGGGGCCGTCTACGCCGACCTCAACACCGCCGCCCCCGAGCTCAAGCAGCGCATCGCGCGGCTGGCCGCCGATCGCGGGCTCGCGATGGCCGACGTCGCCGTGCTCGCGCCGGTGGTGCGCGCGGGGCATCGCACGCCGCTTCTGGCCAGTGGCCCGGGAGCCCACGCGTTCGCCGAGCGTGTGGGTCCGTTCGAGGTGCCGGTCGAGGTCGTCGACGGGGAGGCGGGCGAGGCAGCACGGCTGCGCTTGCTGCGGAGCGTGTTCATGAAGGGGCTCGCCGCGCTCGTGCTGGAGGGGCTCGGCGCCGCGCGAGCCGTCGGCGCCGAGGACTGGCTCCGCACGCAGATGGCGGAGGAGCTCGGCCCCGACGGCGCGGCGCTCGTCGACCGGCTCGTGGAGGGCTCCACGACGCACGCGGTGCGCCGCGAGCACGAGGTGCGCGCCGCCCTGGCGGCGCTCGAGGCGTCGGGCCAGCCCGCCGACATGACGCGCGCGACGCTCTCCTGGTTCGAGCGTCTTGTCGCCGAGCGCGACGCCTGACGCAGGGCGGAGAACCTACCCGCAATCACCCCGGTGCACAACGAGCAACGGCATTGGGCGGAAATCGCGTTGTGCCGCCGTGAAGCGGCTGACATCGTCGCGGCACACGCACACCGCCGACCCCAGGGCGGTGGCGACTCGGAACGCGAAGGAGCGTCATGAAGTCAACGTTCAGACGGCTGGTGGCGGTGTCGGTGGGCATCGTCGCCGCCGTCGCCCTCACCGCCGGGGCCACCTCGGCAGCGGCCGCCCCCGGCGGCGGCAAGGGCGGTCCCCACGCCGCCCCACCCATCCTCACCGCGGCCGGGTGCGCCGCACTGGCCGACCTCACCATCCCCGCGAAGGCGATCGACCTGCCGACGCAGGGAGCCGACATCGAGACGGCGGTGTGGGATGCTGCGGGCAGCTACTGCGCCGTCACCGGCTGGATCCGGGCGGTCACCGCACCGCAGGACATGCAGTTCCGGGTCAACCTCCCCGCCTCGTGGAACGGCCGCACGCTCCAGTTCGGCGGCGGCGGTTTCGACGGCTCGCTCGTCACGGCGACCGGCGCCTACACCGCGCAGCCGGCGGGCACGCCGACCGCGCTCTCGCAGGGCTGGGTGACGCTCGGCTCTGACGGCGGCCACCAGGGCGGACCGGGATTCGACGGCACCTTCCAGCTGGACGAGGAGCTGTTCCTCAACTACGGCCAGTGGTCGGTGAAGAAGGCCCACGACGCGGCGGCGGCGGTCATCGACGCCGCGTACGGCGTCGATGCGCAGTGGTCGTACTTCATCGGCGGGTCTCAGGGCGGGCACGAGGCGCTGGACGCCGCGGCGCGATACCCGAAGGACTACGACGGGATCGTCGCAAACTACCCGGCCTACAACGTCACGATGATGCACGTCGGCGCGGTGAACTTCCGCGACGCGCTGCAGCTCGAGGGCGGTGCCGGCCACCTGAACGCCGCCGAGACGGCGACGATCACGAACGCGGTCTACGCGGCCTGCGATGGTCTCGACGGCGCCGCCGACGGCATCGTGAGCGATGTGGCCGGCTGCGACGAGACGTTCGACATCCAGACGCTCGCCTGCCCCGCCGGCGTCGACCCGGCCACGGTCGACACCTGCCTGTCGGACGTCGAGATCGAAGCCGTCGTGAAGATCACGACCGACTACGACCTGGGCATCGAGATCGAGGGCAACTCGATCTTCGCCAAGAGCGCGCTGCTGCAGGGCGCGCTGTACCAGGGCTTCGCGGGCTTCGGTACCAGCGCACAGTCGCAAGGGCTGCAGTTCCAGGTGTTCTCGGCGACGATGCGGTACGGCGTCGCGGGAGACCCGCCCGGGTTCGACCCGTACACGGTCGACCCGCTCGACTACGCCGACCGGGTGCAGGAGGTGGGCGAGATCATGGATGTAACGGATGTCTCGCTCAACCAGTTCCGCGCGCACGGCGGCAAGGTCATCCTGACGCACGGCACCATCGACGACTTCATCACGCCGCACAACACGGTGCAGTACTGGGAGGCGCTCGAGTACGAGTTCGGCAAGCGCCTGGACCGGTTCGCGAAGTTCTACATGGTGCCCGGCTGGGGTCACGGACAGGGCCGCTTCGTCGCCCAGTACGACGCCCTGGGCGCCATCGTGAACTGGGTCGAGAACGGCGTCGCCCCGTCGGGTCTCGTCGCGAGCGACGGCAACGCCGGCGCAGACCGCACGCGGCCGATGTGCGAGTACCCGGCATGGCCGCAGTACACCGGCACGGGGTCGATCGACGACGCGAGCTCGTTCACCTGCGTGACGGTGTGACGGGCGACACCGCCCCCTGACGCACGCCCGGGGCCCCGGCATCCGCACGATGCCGGGGCCCCACCATGCCGGCGCAACTTCCCCACCAGATCGGCGCCTGTGCTCGGGTGTCACGACACGCCGTGACCCGGCTCGCGACGCAGCACTTCGTGACCCCTGAACCGGAAGCCCCTGTGCTCAGGTGTCACGACACGCCGTCACCCGGCTCGCGACGCAGCACTTCGTGACACCCGAACCAGGCGGGCGCGGCGCGGCACGCTGAGGGGCGTCAGCCCGCGGACCGCGCGTCCAGCGACGAGAAGTAGTCGAGCGAGCGCCGCGAGGTGCTGGCGAGGGTCCGCATGCCGTGGCCGCCCCGGGCGGCGCCGGCCTCCTCGAGCGCGCGGGCGATGCCCGCCGCTGCGACCGTGAGCAGCTCCACCGACGCCTGCGGCGACGTGCCGTCGTTGGGCACCACGACGCCCAGCGCCGCGTGCACGGCCCCGCGCGCGTCGAGCACCGGCACGGCGATCCCCCGCGACTCGCGGTGGATGTGCCCGTCGGTGACGGCGAACCCGTCGGCGCGCACCCGCCGCAGGCGCGCACGCAGCTCGTCGCCGGTGCGGATCGTCGCCGTCGTGTAGGCCGGCCATCCCGCTGCGATGACGTCGTCGACGACACCGGGCGAGGAATGGGCGAGCAGCACGAGACCGCTCGAGCTCACCGCCAGCGGCACGCGGCCACCGATGACGGTGGCATTGACGACCGCCTCGCGCGTCGACAGGCGCTCGATGAAGAGCACGTCACGGCCGCTCAGCACGCCCAGCTGCGTGTGCTGGCGCACGCGCGAGTGCACGGCCTCGAGCCACGGCCGGGCGAGCTCACGCAGGCCGATGGCGCCGGGCGTCCGCGACGCGAATTCCCACAGCCGGATGCCGAGCCGATACGAGCGGTCCGGCATCCGCTCGAGAAGCCCCTCGCGTTCGAGCTCCGACACGAGGCGGTGCGTGGTCGACACCGCCAGGCCCGTCGCCTCGACGATCTCGGTGAGGGTCAGGAACGGGCGCAGCACGTCGAAGGCCTGCAGCACCCGCAGGTGCTTGTGCAGGACGGACTCGCCGTCCGATCCGCGTGCCACGTCGCCCTCCCTCTTCCGGCCGCTCGGCTCGCCCTTGGCCTGTCAGCCCGCCCTGACCGCTGGGCGCTGCGTCTCAGGCCGCGCCGGCCGTGCGCCACCCTCCGTGGTACTCCTGGCGGGCGGTCTCGGCGTAGGGCACGGGGCTCACGACGGCGCGTACTTCGAGCTGCTCGTGCGGCTCGACCGTGGTCTTGCGCGACCCGCCGTCCGGCTCGCCCCACACCACGCGCACCTCGGCGCCGATGGGCACGTCGCGGTCGACGGTCGCCAGCGACAGCCCCCGCTTCTCGTTCGCGGTCACGCCGGTGAAGAGCGAGAGACCCACGGTGTTCCCGTCGGCGTCGATCACCGCGTCGTAGTTCGACGAGCCGTAGTTGGCGTTCGGCAGGTCGAAGAACTGGTAGCCCGGGCCCTCGCGGTCGATCACGCTGGTGAGGATGCGGCCGAGGTCCTCGTCGTTCCAGGCGAGCGTGACCTTCTTGCGCTGCGCCTCGGGGTCGAGCTGCTCGAGCGCGTCTCGGCCGATGAAGTCGTGGTCGAACTTCACGAACGAGCCGTAGCCGAGGTCCCACGGGTTCAGGTAGTAGTCCTCGATGTCGTCCGAGACGAACGACCCGGCGAGCGCGTTGATGGCCTCGTAGCTGTCGGCGGGCAGCCACTCCCGGTAGCGGCGCTCGATGTCGCCCCCGGTGTAGATCGCGGGCAGAGGCGAGGGGATCCAGCCGGACTCGAGCGTGTTGGACGAGTACGCCCGCGACCCGCACGGCTCGATGCCGAACTCGCGGCCGGCTTCGAGCACGGCGTCACGGATGCGGCCGTGCTCGGCGTAGGGTCCCCAGATCTCGAGGCCCGGCGCGCCGGCCATGCCGTGGCGGAGGGTGCGCACCTGCTGCCCGGCGATCTCGAGCTCGCCCATGTGGAAGAACCGCACCTGCTCGACCTCGCGGCCGGCGAGCTTCTCGATGATCGGCCACGCGTTCGGGCCCTGGATCTGGAACCGGTAGAACTCCCGCGTGACCGCCGCGCCGTACGGACGCGACGGCGAGCGGTCGTCGTAGCGCGTCTCGATGTCGTAGCCGCCGGTCTCGGCGTGGAACTGCAGCCAGTTCGCGCCGGGCGCGCGCCCGACGTAGACGTACTCGTCCTCCGCGAGGTGGAAAAGGATGCCGTCGCCGATCACGCCACCGGTCGACGACGTGGGCACGAACTGCTTGGCGGTGTTCACGGGGAAGTTCGTGAAGGAGTTGATGCCGGTATCGGACAGCAGCTTCAGCGCGTCGGGCCCGGTCATGAAGAAGTTGACCATGTGGTGGGTCTGGTCGTAGAGCACAGCGGTCTCGCGCCAGGCCTTCTGCTCGCGCCGCCAGTTCGTGAACTCGGCGGGGACCACCGGGTAGATGTAGGTGCCGAGCTGCGAGTCGCGGAGCATGTCGACGACGCTCCCCCGCTCGGCCGTCCGCTCGTCCAAGAGCTCCTGCAGATTGCTCGCCATTGCGCTGTCTCGACTTCCTCGTCCAGTGGTTCCTGCCGGTGACCTGACCGCGATGCTACGTGTCCGCTTTACCTACGTCCAAAGGTATTTGGTCGCCACGATTGTAGACAATTTGTTGACCATTTCGCCATAGGTGTGCTTCGCTGGCCCCATGACAGACACCGCCGACACGCTCCTCGTCGTCAGTGCCCACGCCGGTGATTTCGTGTGGCGTGCGGGCGGTGCGATCGCGTCCGCGACCCTCCGCGGCGAGCGTGCCGTGGTCGCGTGCCTGTCGTATGGAGAGCGCGGCGAGTCCGCCAGCCAGTGGCTCGAAGGCAAGGCGCTCGATGAGATCAAGCGTGTGCGGCGCGACGAGGCCGAGGCTGCGGCATCCGCTCTCGGCGCCGAGATCGAGTTCCTCGACCTCGGTGATTACCCGCTCGTCGAGTCGCGCGAAGCGGTCTCGCGGCTGGTGGACCTCTATCGGCGCGTGCAGCCCACGGTGGTGCTCACCCACACGCTGCGCGACCCCTACAACGGCGACCACCCGGCCGCGGCGCGCATGGCGCTCGACGCCCGAGTGCTGGCCCAGGCGATCGGCGTGGCCAACTCCGACGGGAGCTATCCGTCCAAGGACGACATCATCGGCGCGCCACCCGTGTTCTTCTTCGAGCCGCATCAGCCCGAGCAGTGCGACTTCACGCCGAACGTGCTGCTCGACATCACCGAGGCGTTCCCACGCAAGCGTGCGGCGATGGAGTGCCTGCCGGCGCAGAAGCACATGTGGTCGTACTACACCGACCTCGCGGTGCGCCGCGGCGTGCAGCTCAAGCGCAACGCCGGCCCGAACCTCGGCCTCGCCCACGAGACGATGGGCGAGGCGTACATGCGGTTCTTCCCGCAGGTCACCGGGGTGCTGTCGTGAGCGGTGCCGCCATTGCCGATGGCTCCGCGGCGATCGCAGGGCGAGGACGGATGCCGCGATGACGGGGCCCGTCGTCATCACCGACATCGCTCGGGCCGATCTCGCGACGGCCGACGCGCTCGCCGTGCGCGGCGTGGCCACGGTGCACGAGGCGATGGGCCGGACCGGACTCGTGGGTCCCGGCATCCGTCCCGTCCAGACCGGAGCGCGGGTCGCGGGGACGGCCGTCACGGTGCTCAGCTGGCCGGGCGACAACCTCATGATCCACGCGGCGATCGAGCAGTGCCGCGACGGCGATCTGCTGGTCGTCGCGACGACGTCGCCCTCGAGCGACGGCGCGTTCGGCGACCTCTTCGCCACCGCGCTCAAGGCCCGCGGCGTGCGCGGCCTCGTCACGACCACCGGCGTCCGCGACACCGCTGACCTGCGCGAGATGGGGTTTCCGGTGTGGTCGAGCGCCGTGCACGCGCAGGGCACGGTGAAGGCGACGCCCGGATCGGTCAACGTGCCGGTCGTGGTCGGCGGCGCGACGGTGCGTCCCGGTGACGTGGTGGTGGCCGACGACGACGGCGTGGTGGTGGTCGCCCGCGAGCGGGCTGCTGCCGTGCTGGCCGCCGCCGATGCGCGCGTCGCCAAGGAGGCGGCCGATCGCGAGGCTTACGGGTCGGGCGCCGAGCTGAGCCTCGACCGCAAGGGGCTGCGGCCGCTCCTGGCCGACCTCGGCGTCGAGTACCTGACGCAGGCCGAGTACGAGGCGCGCGGCGATGGCGGCTCCTGAACCCGGCCCCGACACGGCTGGCGTGGCGGCGGCTGCTGAACCCGGCCCGGCCGTGGCCGCGGCGGCGGTGCGCGACGGCATCCGCTGCATGCTCATGCGTGGCGGCACGTCCAAGGGCGCGTACTTCCTCGCGGCCGACCTTCCCGCCGACCCCCCGACGCGCGACGACCTGCTCCTGCGGATCATGGGCTCGCCCGATCCGCGCCAGATCGACGGCATCGGCGGAGCGCACCCGCTCACGAGCAAGGTCGCGATCGTGTCGCGCTCCACCGCCGACGGCATCGACGTCGATTACCTCTTCCTGCAGGTCGGCGTCGACACGGCCACGGTCGGCGACGCCCAGACGTGCGGCAACCTGCTTGCCGGCATCGGACCGTTCGCCGTCGAGCGAGGGCTCATCGCCGCCACCGGCGCACGCACGACGGTGCGCATCCGGCTCCTCAACACCGGCGACGTCGCGACCGCCGTGCTCGCCACGGCGGGCGGCCGCCCCGAGTACGACGGCGACGCGGCCATCGACGGCGTCCCGGGCACGGCATCCGCCATATCCCTCGAGGTCGGAGGCGGCGCAGACAAGCCGCTGCTGCCGACCGGGAGTCCCGCAGACGAGGTCGCCGGGCACACCGTCACCCTGATCGACAACGGCATGCCCGTGGTGCTGCTGCGCGCCGAGGAGTTCGGCGTGGACGGCACGGAGTCGCCCGCGACCCTCGAGGGCGACACCGACCTCGCCGCGGCCGTCGAGCAGGTGCGGCGCGCAGCCGGGCCGCTGATGGGGCTCGGCGACGTCGCCGATCAGACCGTGCCCAAGATGATCCTCCTCTCGCCGCCGCGCGACGGCGGGACGATCTCGACGCGCGCCTTCATCCCGGCACGCGTGCACACGGCGATGGGTGTTCTGATGGCGGCATCCGTCGCAGCCGCGCTGCGGATCCCGGGCGCCGTCGGCTCCGACCTCGCCGGCCCGCTCGACGACGACGACACCGCGATCGAGCACCCGAGCGGCACCTTCCCGTCGCGCGTGCGGGTCACACGCGATCCGGACGGCACGTGGCGCGCGACCTCGTTCTCGCTGCGCACGGCCCGCAAGCTCTTCGACGGCATGGTGTTCCCGAGACCGCGCCGATGATCCCCACTCACCGGTCGCCCCGTCCGCCCGAGCGCCCACGGCACCGGTGAACCACGTCAGAGAGGACACCACGATGACCGCCGACACGTCGTTCGACGTCGCCCACCTCGCCCACGTCGAGCTGCTGACCCCCACCCCCGCCGAGAGCCGCTGGTTCTTCGAGGACCTGCTCGCGATGCGCGTCGTCGCCGAGGACGGCGACTCGGTGTACCTGCGCACGTGGGACGAGTACCAGCTGTACACGATCAAACTGACGGGGTCGGATGCCGCGGGCGTGGGTCGCACGTCGTTCCGGGCCTCGTCGCCGCAGGCGCTGGAGCGGCGCGTGGCCGCGATCGAGGCGACCGGGCTCGGCGTCGGGTGGACCGACGGCGACGTCGGATGCGGGCCGACGTACGAGTTCACCGACCCCGACGGCCATGCGATGGGCATCTTCTACGAGGCCGAGAGGTACGCAGCCGGTGACGACGACCGGCCGGCGCTGAAGAACCAGGCCTCCCGCTTCCCGGGCCGGGGCGTCAACGCACGCCGGCTCGACCACATCAACTACCTCGCGAAGGACGTCGAGGCGAACGGCGCGTTCCTTCGCGATGCGCTGGCGATGCGGGAGTCGGAGCGGATCCGGCTCGACAGCGGGAAGTTCGCGGCCTGGTGGTTCCACTTCTCGCTGAAGTCGTACGACGTCGTGTACTCCGACGACTGGACGAAGCACGGCAACCGCCTGCACCACATCGCCTTCGCGCCCGACACCCGCGAGGACATCCTGAAGGCCGCCGACATCTTCCTCGAGAACGGCATCCACATCGAGTCCGGCCCGCACAAGCACGCCATCAACCAGACGTTCTTCCTGTACGTCTGGGAACCCGGCGGCAACCGCATCGAGTTCGCGAACGCCGGCGCGCGGCTGTTGCTGGACCCCGACCAGCCCGTGGTCGAGTGGTCCGAGGCCGAGCGCCGCAAGGGCCAGGCCTGGGGCATGAAGACGATCGAGACCTTCCACACCCACGGCACCCCCGTGGTGGATGCCCCGCCGGCTCACTGACCCCGGCGTGCCCAGCCGCTTCGCCCCCAACCGCCTCGCGTCTCCGCCCGAGGCCGCACGGCCAGAGCCCGTGCTCTCACCCAGCGCCCACGTCCTGAACTGCTGACGACACGCGCTTTGGGTGACAGCACGGGCTCTCACCGAACGTCAGCCACTCCGCGCCCCGAACGACTGGTTACGCGCCAGAGTGGTCATAGCCGGTGCTCTCATCGAGCGCCCACGTCCTGAACCGCTCAGAACACGGGCGTTCGGCGACAGCACGAGCCATCGCCGCGAAACAGACGCCGCGGGCGGACACCTCGCGGCGGGGGACTCGTGGTCAGCGCCAGACGTCGGCGGCGATGTCGACGACCTCGCGCACCTTCGCCCACCGACCCCGGCTACGCCGGCTCAGTGGCGCCCGCATCGTCGAGATCCCGCGACCTCGACACCGCAGGCTTCGGCGACGACGTGGTGGTCTGCCGAGAACGCACGATGTCGCCGAGACAGCACGTTTTAGGCGCCCACGACGTGGTCGCTCGTCGAGGACGTGCGATCTCGAGGCACCGCGGCTCAACGACCGAAGCCTCTCCGGCCGTTGAGCCGCGAGGAACGAGGGACGAAACGGTCCCGGGTCAGCGCCAGACGTCGGCGGCGATGTCGACGACCTCGCGCACCTTCGCCCACTGCTCGTCCTCGGTGAGGACGTTGCCCTCCTCGGTCGAGGCGAAGCCGCACTGGGGGCTCAGGGCCAGCTGCTCGAGCGGGGCGAACGCGGCCGCCTCGTCGATGCGCTGCTTCACGGCATCCACGTTCTCCAGCTCGCCGGTCTTCGACGTGATGAGCCCCAGCACGACAGTCTTGTCGCCCTCGGGCAGGAAGCGCAGCGGCTCGAAACCGCCGGCGCGCTCGCTGTCGTACTCGAGGAAGTATCCGTCGTACGCGGTGTTGCCGAGCAGCTGCTCGGCGACCGGCTCGTAGCCGCCCGACGAGATCCACGTCGAGCGGAAGTTGCCGCGGCATACGTGGGTCGTGATGGTGAGGTCGTCGGGCTTGCCGTCCAGGATGCGGTTGAGCATGGTCGCGTAGCGCTCGGCGATGCCGTCGGTGCGGATGCCGCGCTCCCGTGCCTTCTCGAGCTCGACCTCCGAGCACAGATAGGCCCACGCGGTGTCGTCGAACTGGAGGTAGCGGCATCCCGCCTCGTAGAACGCAGCCACCGCGTCGCGGTAGGTCTGCACGAGGTCGTCGACCATGTCGTCGTGCCCGGCGTACCCCGAAGCGGCGAGGTGCCCCGGCTCGATGCGGAAGTCGAGGACGGTGGGCGCCGGGATGCTGAACTTGGGCACCGCGCCGGTCGTGCGCTCGAGCAGGCTCTTGAGCGACCGGAAGTGGTCGAGGAACGGGTGCGTGTCGCTGAAGCCGATCCGTCCGGTCACGTCGATGCCCCGCGGCTTGGTCTGCACGCCCTGGAACTGGATGCCGTGGTCGAGCTCGACGATCTCGACGCCGTCGAGCAGCCCGAAGAAGTCGAAGTGCCACCACGAGCGGCGGAACTCGCCGTCGGTGGCGAGCTTCAGTCCCGCGTCGGCCTCGCGGACGACGAGCTCGGCGATGGCGGTGTCTTCGGCGATGCGCAGGGCGTCGGCGTCGATGTCGCCCGCCGCGTAACGGCGGCGCGCCTCGGCGAGGGCGGTCGGGCGGAGGAAGCTGCCGACGATGTCGGCGCGGAACGGCGGTGTTGACACCCTTGCGAGGCTAGCCGATCCCTCCCGCCATAGGTACTCGCGCGTCACCCTGCGTCACGCCGCGGCCCCGCATCTCCGCCCGCGATGCCAACCTTCCTCCCCGCGAACCCACATCGTCGGCGCGAACCCACACGCTGCGAGCGGCGCGAACGTGTGGGCTCGCCCGGAAGGTGTGGGTTCGCACAGGGGGGCGCGGGTCGAGGGGCGCAGGCTCAGGCAGGTGCAAGGGCGCACGCAGGCGCAGGCGCGAACGGGGCGCGGGGCGAGGGAGCTAGAAGACGTACTCCATGAGGTCCGTGCCCAGCACGCGGAAGGCCTCGTGCGCGCGCAGGCGGTGCGAGATCGACAGGTCGTCGAAGCACACGATGAGCGCGTACGACACCCCGGCCCGCGGGCCGGCCAGCACACCGGCTTCGACCCGGATGCCGGCATCCCGTCCCGTCTTGTTGATGAAGAGCAGGCCGTGCTCGTCGTTCTCGTGCGAGAACGGGTCGAGACCGGTGGCGGATGCCACGAGCGACAGGTCGTGGTTGAGGCTCAGCCACTCGGCGACCTGGGCGCTCACGCTCGGCGAGACGACCTGCGAGTTCACGAGGGCCGCGAAGACCTCCGCGAGCTCGCGGGCGGAGCCGAGCGCGAAGTGCGGCGCGTCGTCGGGTCCGCGCTCGTCGCGGAAGCGGTCGAGCAGCGCCGAACGGGCGAGCCCGAGCTCCTCGATGCGGGCGCGCACCGCCGGCAGTCCGACCCGTTTCAGCAGGGCGTTGGCGGCGAGCGCGTCGCCCGTCGACGCCGTGAGCACGGCGAGGTCGACCAGCGGCAGGGCGGGCGCCTTGAGGTGCTGCCACACTCCCCCGACGCCCACCGGCTCGATGTGCGCGCGGTCGATGATCTCGAGCGGCTCCAGCCGCCCCGATTCGAAGGCGGCGGCGACCTCGATGAGCAGCGGCACCACGCCGAGCCCCGCGACCGGCAGGGTCACGAAGTCGTCGCCCGAGAGCACGGACGTGCCGCGGTCGAGGTCGGTGATGCGCACGGAGATCTTGGCTCCGGACGTGGCGAGGTCGTCGAGCGACTTCAGCGTCGACGTGAATGAACGACGTCCGGCTGCTGCCCTCTTCGGCAGCCGGCGTCCGGTGCTTCGTCGCGCCCCCCGCAGCGACTCGGCGTCCCTTCTGGGCTCCATGCCCACGGACTTTCCTCTCCTGTATGTGATTGCGGGGTCGCCCTGGCCGCCCAGGCGGCCCGGACCTCACCAGATGGTGACGCGCTGGTCCTCGTCGAGCCAGAGAGCGTCCGACTCGGTCACTCCGAACGCATCGTAGAACGCGCCGATGTTGCGCACGATCTGATTGCACCGGAACTCGTTGGGCGAGTGCGGGTCGATGGTGAGGAGACGGATGGTCTCGGCATCCCTCCCCTTCTGCTGCCAGATCTGCGCCCAGCTCAGCAGCAGGCGCTGGATGCCGGTGAACCCGTCGATCTCCGGCGCCGTGACACGCTCGCCGGCCGAGTCGCGGCCGAGCGAGAGCTCGTAGGCCCGGATCGCGATGCCGAGCCCGCCGAGATCGCCGATGTTCTCGCCGATCGTGAGCGCGCCGTTGACGTGGTTCTCGTCGGCGAGACCCTGCGGCACCAGCGCGTCGTACTGCGCGATGAGGTTCTTGGTGCGCTCCTCGAAGGCGGCGCGGTCCTCGTCGGTCCACCAGTCGCGCAGCGACCCGTCGCCGTCGAAGCGGCTGCCCTGGTCGTCGAAGCCGTGGCCGATCTCGTGGCCGATGACCGCGCCGATGCCGCCGTAGTTCGCTGCGGCGTCGCGCTCGGCGTCGAAGAACGGGTACTGCAGGATCGCCGCGGGGAACACGATCTCGTTCATGAGCGGGTTGTAGTACGCGTTGACGGTCTGCGGCGTCATGAACCACTCGTCGCGGTCGATCGGCTGGCCGACCTTGGCGAGCTGGCGGTCGTGCTCCCAGACGTGCGCGCGGCGCACGTTGCCCACGAGGTCGGACGCGTCGACCTCGAGCGTGGAGTAGTCCTTCCACTTGACCGGGTACCCGATCTTGGGCGTGAACGCGTCGAGCTTCGCCAGCGCGCGCTCGCGCGTGTCGGGGCTCATCCACTCGAGCTCGGCGATCGACTGCCGGTACGCCTCGATGAGGTTGCCGACGAGCTCGTCCATCGCCTCCTTCGCGGCGGGCGGGAAGTGCCGCTCCACGTAGACGCGGCCGATCGCCTCGCCCAGCGCCGCCTCGCTGAGGCTGACGCCGCGCTTCCACCGCTCGCGGTTGACGGGGACGCCGGTGAGCTGCGTGCCGTAGAACCCGAAGTTCTCGGCGACGAAGTCGTCCGACAGGAAGGGCGCCGCCGAGTGCACGACGGCGAAGCGCAGCCAGGCCTTCCAGTCGTCGAGGCGGTCCTCGACCAGCAGCGCGCCGAGTCCCTCGAGGAAGCTCGGCTGATAGACGTTGATCTCGGCGAACGCCTCGGCGTGGTCGGGCGCGGCGCCCTCGCGCCACGGGGTGAGGTCGACGCCGGCGAGCTCCTGCACCTCGTCCCAGCTCTTCAGGTTGTAGGTCTTGACCGCATCGCGGCTCGAGACGTTGTCCCAGTGGTGCGTCGCGAGCTCCGTCTCGAGGGCGACGATGCGGTCGGCGGATGCCTCGGCCTCGGTCACGCCCGCCAGCTCCAGGATCCGCTGCACGTGGGAGCGGAACGCGATGCGCGTCTCCTGGAAGTTGTCGAGTCGGTAGTAGCTCTCGTCGGGCAGCGACAGGCCGCCCTGGATGAAGAACGGCACGTACCGCTGCGGGTTGCCCGGGTCGGGCTCGATGTAGAGGTGGATCAGCGCGGCGATCCCGTCGCGCTCGAACTCGCCGATCGTGCGCAGGAAGGACGGGATGCTGTCGATCGCCTCCACGCGGGCCAGCTCGTCGCCGAGCGGGGCGGCGCCCAGCTCCTCGATGCGCTCGGTGTCCATGAAGCTGGTGTAGAGGTCGCCGATCTTGCGGGCCTCGGTGCCGGGCTCGGCCTGCTGCGACTCCTCGACGATCGCGTGCACATCCTTCTCGGCCTGCTCCGCGATGAGGTGGAACGATCCCCACCGCGCCTTGTCCTCGGGGATCTCGGTCCTCTCCAGCCAGCTGCCGTTGACGTGGCGGAACAGGTCGTCCTGAGGGCGGATCTCGGCGCTGAGTTCCTCGAGCGCGAGACCGGAGCGGGGGGCATCGGTCATGCGTTCCAGGTTAGCCGCCCGAAACCTGGGCGACTCTCGGGAGCGGGCCGATCACGGGCCGTGACGACATCGTGATGAACGGACGGATGCCGCCACCCGGCGTCGGCGCCACCTCCTAGGCTCGAAGGCGTGAGGACCGACACCCTGAACCGCGACATCCTGCGGCTCGCGGTGCCGGCGCTGGGCGCCCTGATCGCCGAGCCGCTCTTCCTGATCGTCGACTCCGCGCTCGTCGGCCATCTCGGGGTGGAGCCCCTCGCGGGCCTGGGCATCGCGTCGGCGGTGCTGCAGACCATCGTCGGGCTCATGGTGTTCCTCGCCTACTCGACGACGCCTGCCGTGGCGCGCCGCTTCGGCGCCGGCGACCCCTCGCGTGCGGTGTCGGTGGGCATCGACGGCGTGTGGCTGGCCCTCGGCATCGGCGCGGTGCTGGCGCTCGTCGGCTACGTCGCGACGCCGTTCCTCGTCGCCCTGTTCGGCGCGAGCCCCGAGGTGGCGCAGCAGGCCGAGATCTACCTCGGCATCTCGATGTGGGGCCTTCCCGCGATGCTCGTGGTCTTCGCCGCGACAGGACTGCTGCGCGGCATGCAGGACACCGTGACGCCGCTGTGGATCGCCGGGCTCGGCTTCGCGGCGAACGCGCTCCTCAACTGGGCGTTCATCTATGGCCTCGGCTGGGGCATCGCCGGGTCGGCCGTCGGCACCGTCGTCGCGCAGTGGGGGATGGTGGCCGCGTACGCGGTTGTCGTGGGCCGCCTCGCGCGGCGGCACGAGGCATCCGTCCGTCCTCAGCGCGAGGGACTGCGCGGCTCGGCGCGCTCCGGCGGCTGGCTGTTCCTGCGCACGGTGTCGCTGCGCATCGCACTGCTGGCCACGGTCGCCGTCGCGACGGGCCTCGGCACCGTCGAGCTCGCCGGCTGGCAGGTGGCCTTCACGATCTTCTCCACGGCGGCGTTCGCGCTGGACGCGCTCGCGATCGCGGCGCAGGCGCTCATCGGCAAGGGGCTGGGCGCCGAAGACACGGGCCTCGTGCGGCGCGTGCTCGGCCGCACCGTTGCGTGGGGCGCGTGGTTCGGCGTGATCACCGGTGCGGTGATCGGTGCGCTGTCGGGCGTGATCGGGCTGCTCTTCACCGGCGACCCCGGCATCGCGACGCTCGTGCAGCCGGCGCTCATCGTCCTGGCGATCGCGCAGCCGGTGTGCGGCATCGTGTTCGTGCTGGACGGCGTCCTGATCGGCGCGGGCGACGCGAAGTACCTCGCGATCGTCGGCGTGCTGAACCTGGTGCCGTTCGTGCCGGCGCTGGCGCTCGTGGCATGGCTGCATCCCGTCGGCGCAGCGGGCCTCGCGTGGCTCGCGGTGGCGTTCTTCGGCGTCTACATGCTCGCGCGGCTGGTCACCCTGGGCTGGCGCGTGCGCGGCTCGACCTGGCTCACCGTCGGCGTCTGACGGCGCACCCGCGCGCCGACGTATCACGCCGGCAGCCGACCGCTCCTGGGTCACATGGCGTCCACTCGCCGACGCCGGAAGGAGCTCCCCGTGCCTGGCACCGGAACATTCGCGTTCACCGTCCACCCCCGTGCACGCCTGAGCGAAGACCTCGCTCGCGTTTGGCGGCCCCTGGGGCTCATGCCCGAACCGGTCTACGACGCCGCGCTGCGGCGCCTGCCGCTGCCGCCGGTGACGATGTCCGGCGTGCAGATCGGCGGCGAGCGCGTGGGGCACGTCGTGCTGGTGCCGTTCGGCGCACGTCATCTCCTCTCCGACATCCCGGGCGGACGCCGCCGCGTGAGCCGGGCGGTCGACCGTGCCGTCGCGCTCGGCGCAGACGTCGTGGGGCTCGGCGCGCTCACCGCGACGGTGACGGCGGGCGGGGCCTCGCTGCGCGAGCGCTCCGACATCGGGGTGACGAACGGCAACGCGTTCACGGCGGCGATCGTCGAGGACCAGATCCGGATGCTGCTCCCCCACGTCTCCGCCCGCACCGGGCGTCCGCACATCGCGATCGTCGGCGCCAGCGGCAGCGTCGGCACCGCGGTCACCAAGCTCCTCGCCCGCGATCCCGCCGGGGCGCGCCTCACTCTGATCGCCCGCACGGCACCGCGTCTGGAAGCGCTCGCGACGGCGGTCTCGAGCGAGGTCGACGTGTCGGTCGCCCTCTCCATCGACGCCGTCCGCGATGCCGACCTCGTCGTGCTGCTCACCGCGTCCGCCGACACGCTGCTCGGCCCCGATCACCTCGCGCCCGGCGCGATCGTGCTGGACGCGACGCAGCCGCGCAACACCTCGCCGGGCCTTGCCACCGCTCGCCCTGATGTGCTGGTGGTCGACGGCGGCATCGTCACCATCCCGAGCCTGCGCCTCGTCGGCGGCGACATCGGCCTGCCGAACGGCCGCTCGTACGCGTGCTTCGCCGAGACCGCGATCCTCGCCCTCACCGGCCACCGCGGCCACTTCTCCATCGGCAACCCCACGCTGGAGCAGATCGACGCCGTCCGCGCCCGCGCGGGCGAGCTCGCCCACCTGGGCTTCCGGGCGGCCGACCCCACGAGCTTCGGCGCACCGGTCGCGCTCGAGCGCCACGGGGCGGTGATCGCGTGATGCGCGTCGTGATGCTGGGCGGCGGCTACGTCACCCTCCACGCCTACGCGACGCTCGCGCGTCGCACCGCGCCCCTGCTGCGCACCGGCGAGCTCGAGATCGTCGTGATCTCTGCGGACACCGCGCACCGCTTCCACGGCTTCACCGGCGAGCTCGTGGCCGGCATGATCGGCCGCGATCGCGTGGCCACTCCGCTGGCCGAGGCGATGCCGCTCGCGCGCATCGTCGAGGGCGTCGCGCTGAGCATCGACGCCGCCGGCCAGACGGTGTCTTACCGACGCGGCGAGGGCGCTGTCGAGACGCTCCGCTACGACCACCTCGTCGTCGGCACGGGCGCCCGCGAGCCGGTCGCCGAGGTCGACGGGCTGTCAGAGTACGGCCGTGCCCTGCGCGGTCCGGACGAGATCGCCGCGCTCGCCGACCACCTCGCCACTGCGCCGGGATCCCCCGTGGTCGTCGCCGGCGGCGGGATCGCCGGCGTCGAGCTGGCGGCGGCCATCGCCGACCGCGGGCATCCGACGACGCTCGTGCACTCCGGCGATCGCATCATTCCCGAGTGGTCCGACCAGCCGGGACTCGTGGCGCGCGCCGCGGCCGAGCTCGATCGGCTCGGGGTGCGGGTGATCACGGGCGTCCGGCTCACCGAGGTCACGGCGACCGCGGCCGTCCTCTCCGACGGGTCGTCGCTCCCCGCGGCGACCGTCGTCGCCGCGACCGGGCAGCGCCCCGTGCGCATCCCCGGGCTCGACCCTTGGCGCGACGAACGGGGCCGGCTCCTGACCCAGCAGACGCTCGCCGTCAGGTACGGCGTGTGGGCGGCCGGCGACGGCGCGCGGGTCGGGCATCCCGTCACCGGAGAGCCGGTGCCGGCCAACGCCCTCTGGGCCATGAAAGGCGGCGACCACATCGGCCGCGCGATCGCGCGGCGGCTGGACGGCCGATCGGCGCGTCGGTTCGCCTATCGCGGGCTCGGCCGTGCGGCGTCGTTCGGCTTCGGTCGCGGCATCTCGGAGCTGTACGGCGTGCCCTTCACCGGTGCGATCGCGTGGATGCTGCGGCTGGTGTTCTTCCTGCGCTTCATGCCCTCCCCCGCGCGGGCAGCGGGCGTCGTCGCGGACCTCTCGCGCTTCGCCTTCACGCCGCGTGTTCCGGTCGCGGCCGGCGCGCCGGAGCCGGTCCCGGCCCTGCCCTGAATCCGGCCTGACCGCGGGCATTGCGCCCGTCAGGTCGACGAAGGGCGCATCGACGGGCGCAGCGACCGGAGGCTCAGGCCCAGCGCCGGCACCACTCGTACATGACGACGGCCGCGGCGGCGCTGGCGTTGATCGAGCGCGTCGAGCCGTACTGCTCGATCTGGACGGTTCCGGATGCCGCGGCCAGCGCCTCCGGCGACAGCCCCGGTCCCTCCTGCCCGAAGAGCAGCACGCACGCCTCGGGCAGGTCGGCGTCGGGGAGCGGCCGCGAGCCCTCGACGTTGTCGATCGCGATGATCGGCAGGGATGCGGCATCCGTCCACTGGGCGAACGCCTCGACGGTCTCGTGGTGGCGGACGTGCTGGTAGCGGTCGGTGACCATCGCCCCGCGCCGGTTCCAGCGGCGCTTGCCGATGATGTGCACCTCGGCGGCGAGGAACGCGTTGGCGCTGCGCACGATGGAGCCGATGTTCATGTCGTGCTGCCAGTTCTCGATCGCCACGTGGAACGCGTGGCGGCGCGTGTCGAGGTCGGCGACGATGGCGTCCATGGTCCAGTACCGGTACGCGTCCACGACGTTGCGCGCGTCGCCGTGGGCGAGGAGCTCGCGGTCGTAGCGGTCGTCGTCGGGCCAGGCCTCGGGTCCGCCCGGCCACGGTCCCACGCCCACCGGGAGCGTGGGCGCTGCGGGCTCGGGGGAGGGGTCGGGCGCGGTCACCGGCCCAGGCTATCCCGGGCCCGCCCGCCGCCCGCCACTGAGTCGGCTCCAACGCCTCTGCCTTGCGGCACCTCGGCTCGCAAGCCGCCGCACTTTTCGGCGCGCCGAAAAACAGTTATGGTTTCGGCATGCCGAAAACTGCCGAGTGGACGACGGATGCCGCGAAAGGCGAGCGCCGCCGACCGATCACGCTGCCCCGCCTGGCGTGGCTGATCGGGCCCGCGCTCGTCGCCGGGGTGGCTTACCTCGACCCCGGCAACGTCGCCAGCAACATGACCGCCGGCGCCCGCTACGGCTACCTCCTGGTGTGGGTCGTCGTGCTGGGCAACGTCATGGCGTGGCTCATCCAGTACCTCTCCGCGAAGCTCGGCATCGTCACCGGCCGCAGCCTCCCCGAGACGCTCGGCACCCGCATCCGCAACCCGTGGGCCCGCCGCGCCTACTGGCTGCAGGCGGAGCTGGTCGCGATGGCGACCGATATCGCCGAGGTGATCGGCGGCGCGGTCGCGCTGAACCTGCTCTTCGGCATCCCGCTGGTGTGGGGCGGTGCCATCACCGGCGCCGTCTCGATCACGCTGCTCCTCGTGCAGTCGCGTCGCGGCCCGCGCCCCTTCGAGTTCGTGGTGATCGGGCTGCTCGCGATCATCGCGATCGGCTTCTCGTTCGGCGTCTTCATCGCGCCGCCCGATCCGGCGGGCGTCGTCGGCGGCCTGGTCCCCCGCTTCGAGGGCACCGACTCGGTGCTGCTGGCCGCGTCCATCCTCGGCGCGACGATCATGCCGCACGCCATCTACGCCCACAGCGCGCTCGCCCGTGACCGCTTCGCGCCGCCGCGTGCCGCGGGTCCGCTGTCGTCGAGCGCGCGCGCAGTGAGCCCGGTCAGCGAGCGGGACGCGCCCGACCCGTCGCTGGCGGAGCTGCGCGGCATCCCAACGTGGCGGCTCCTGCGCGCCACCAAGTGGGACGTCACCATCGCGATGCTCATCGCCGGCACGGTGAACCTCTGCATCCTGCTCCTCGCGGCGGCGAACCTCGCCGGCGTCCCCGGCACCGACTCGCTCGAGGGCGCCCACGCCGCGCTGTACGCGGGGCTCGGACCGCTCGTGGCGACCCTGTTCGCGGTGGGCCTGCTCGCGAGCGGCCTGGCGAGCACCTCGGTGGGCGCGTACGCGGGCGCCGAGATCATGCACGGCCTGCTGCATGTGCGCGTGCCGCTGCTGGCCCGGCGCCTCGTCACGCTGATCCCGGCGCTGATCATCCTGGCGATCGGCTTCGACCCCACCGTGGCGCTCGTGCTCAGCCAGGTGGTGCTGTCGTTCGGCATCCCGTTCGCTCTCATCCCGCTCGTCTCGCTCACCGCCAACCGCGACGTGCTCGGCGGCTTCCGCAACCGGATCTGGACGACGATCGCGGGGGTCGCGGCATCCGTCTTCCTCATCGTCCTCAACGGCGTGCTGCTGTTCCTCGTGCTCACCGGCGCGTGAGGGGCGCCCGGTACCCTGGAGCGTGCCCTCTCCCGCCGTCGACGACTACCTGAAGACGATCTACCACCACACCGAGTGGCAGGACGATCGCATCACGCCGTCGCAGCTGGCCGCCGAGCTGGGCCTCGCGCCGTCGAGCGTCACCGAGATGGTGCAGAAGCTCGCCGCGCAGGGCCTCGTCACCCACCGCCCCTACGGGCCCATCGCGCTGTCCGACGCGGGCGAACGCCGCGCCGCCGCCATCATCCGCCGCCATCGGCTCATCGAGACGTGGCTGGTGCGCGAGTACGGCTACGCGTGGGACGAGGTGCACGACGAGGCCGAGGTGCTCGAGCACGCCATCAGCGACCGCCTGCTCGAGGGCATCGACGAGCGCCTCGGCAGGCCGCGGTTCGACCCGCACGGTGACGCGATCCCCGACGCCGACGGGCACGTCCACCGCGAGCCCTTCGTGCTGCTGGGCGCCGCCCCGGTCGGGCACGTCGGGCGCGTGCTGCGCGTGAGCGACCGCGACCCCGAGCTGCTGCGTGCCGTCGAGATCGCCGGCGTGGCCGTCGGCGCGATCGTGACGGTGACGGATGCCGCATCCCTGCGCCTGACGACCGGCGACGGGGCCGACGGGGCCGAAGTCGCGCTGCCGGCCGCCGCAGCAGGAGCCGTCTGGCTGAGCGCCTGAGGGCGCTCAGGGGGCGCGACACGCCGCAACGCAGGAGCGCGCACCGCGAGTCGTGACACCTGAGCGGGGGGTTGGCCTGAGCCCGCGCTTCAGGGGGCAAGACACGCGCCAACGCAGGAGCGCGCAGCGCGAGTCGTGACACGCGAGCGCCGGGGTCGACCTCAGCCCGCGCTCCAGGTGGCACGACACGCGCCAACGCAGGAGCGCGCGCCGCGAGTCGTGACACCCGAGCGCCGGGGGTCGACCTCAGCCCCGCGCTCCAGGTGGCACAGCGCGCCGCAACCCAGGAGCGCGCACCGCGAGTCGTGACACCCGAGCGCCGGGGTCGACCTGAGCCCGGGCTCCAGGTGGCACAACGCGCCGCAACCCAGGAGCGCGCACCGCGAGTCGTGACACCCGAGCGCCGGGGGTCGACCTCAGCCCCGCGCTCCAGGTGGCGCAACGCGCCGCAACCCAGGAGCGCGCACCGCGAGTCGTGACACCCGAGCGCCGGGGGTCGACCTCAGCCCCGCGCTCCAGGTGGCACAACGCGCCGCAACCCAGGAGCGCGCAGCGCGAGTCGTGACACCCGAAAGCCGGGTCAGAAGAAGATGACGCCGGCGAGGTAGCTGACGCCCATGGTGCCGAGGCCGACCGCGAGGCTGCGGATGAGCATGCGCAGCGCCGACAGGCGACCCACGCCTGCCGCGACGAGCGACGTGAGCGCGAGCGATACCACGACCGCGACGATGATCGCCCAGGTCTCGATCGCGACCGGCGCGAGGAACGTGATCAGCACCGGGATCGCCGCCCCGACCATGAAGGCGAGCGCGGTCTCGAGCCCCGCCCACCACGGCGCCGACCGGTGGGTGATCTCCTCGAGCCCGTGCTCGGCGTCGAGCTGAGCGCCGAGGGCGTCGCGAGAGGTGAGCTGCTGCGCGACCTCGAGCGCCAGCTCGGGCGAGAGCCCGCGCGACTGCCAGTGCGCGGCGAGCTCGGCGAGCTCTCCCCCGGGGTCTCGATCGAGCTCCGCCTGCTGCTCGGCGGCGAGCTCGAGTTCGCTCTCCCGCTCGGCCGCCACCTCCGCCCACTTGGTGCCGCCGGCGCTCAGCCCACCGGCGATCATGGCGGCCACGGCGGTGAACAGCAGCAGCCGGTCGCCCGCGCCGGCGCCGGCGAAGCCCTGCAGCAGACCCGCCGTCGCGATGATGCCGTCGTTCGCGTCGATGGCCCACGAGGTCTCGCGCATGCGCGCGACGAAGCGGGCCCACAGCGACGGGGCGACCTCGGCCATGCGACCTCCCGGGGTCAGTCTGACAGCCGGGGTGGCGGCCAGCGGCGGCGACACCACCGTGAGGGTCGCTGCGTGTCGTCAGCATCGCCGGCCGCGGCGCAGCGTGTCACGCCGACAGCGCAGCCACCCCCAGGAACCCCGGCAAGCGGGCGGGCTCAGCCCTGACGAACCGCGGCGGCCCGCGTCAGCGGCCAGCGCACGCCCGTCGCCGTCTCGGCGAACTCCCACAGGCGGGCGGCGACGTCGGGGTCGCGCGTGATCTTGGCCGCGGTCTGGCGCCGGGGTTCGCCGCGCGAGCCGGTGCGCGGGCCCCAGAACTCGCCGCCCTCGATGTCGGGGTCGGTCAGGGCGCGTACGAGGGTCCATGCGCCGTGCTCCTTGGACTGCGCGATCGCAGCCTGCAGGTTGTCACGGAACCGCTTGGCGCGCGACGGCTCGTTGACGCCGACGATCCCGGGCGTGCGGCCGCCGGTCGAGTAGCCGGGGTGTGCGACGACGCTCGCGACCGGAACCCCGGCCGCCCGCAGGCGCCGGTCGGCCTCGAAGCCGAGGGCCGCCGTCGCGACCTTCGACTGCACGTAGGCCCGCCACGCCGTGTATCCGTCGGCCAGCTGCGGGTCGACCGGGTCGTAGGGCGTGAGCGAGGTCGACATGCTGCCGACCCACACCATGCGACCGGAGGCCTCGGCAAGCGCCGTCAGCAGCTCGCCGCCGAGCGCGTAATGCCCCAGGGCGTTCGTCGCGAACACGACCTCGTGCCCGTCGATCGTGGTCTCGCGCACCTTCGGCGCGTGGACGATGCCGGCGTTGAGCAGCACGCCGTCCAGCCCGCCTCGACCCCGCACGCTCGCGGCGGCCGAGCGCACCGACGCGAGGTTGCTGGTGTCGAGGATCAGGGGCTCGGTCGCGTCGGCTGCGGCATCCGGAACCCGACGGCGGATCGCCGCGCGCGCCGTGGAAAGGCGATTCGGATGGCGGGCCGACATGATCACGCGGGCACCCGCCCGCGCGAGCTGTTCGCACGCGAAATAGCCGAGACCGGCGTTGGATCCGGTCACGAGATACACACGACCCGCGAGGTCGGGAAGGCTGCGGGGATCCCACGTCACGGCTTCGACCCTACGCCCGACGCGCACCTAGTCTGGACGCATGCGCACGCGGTCCGACATCGAATGCTGGCTCACCGACATGGACGGCGTGCTGGTGCACGAGAACACGCCGATTCCCGGCTCTTCCGCGCTGCTGCAGCAATGGCGCGACCAGGGCGTTCCCTTCCTGGTGCTGACCAACAACTCGATCTTCACGCCGCGCGATCTCTCGGCCCGGCTGCGGGCCTCCGGCCTCATCGTCCCGGAGGAGTCGATCTGGACCTCCGCGCTGGCCACCGCTGATTTCCTCAAGTCGCAGATGCCGGGCGGCTCGGCGTTCGTCATCGGCGAGGCGGGCTTGACCACCGCCCTGCACGAGGCAGGCTTCATCATGACCGAGACCGACCCCGACTACGTCGTCGTCGGCGAGACCCGCAACTACTCGTTCGAGGCGATCACCAAGGCGATCCGCTTCATCGTCGGCGGGGCGCGATTCATCGCGACCAACCCCGACCCCACCGGCCCCTCGACCGACGGTCTGCTGCCGGCCACCGGTGCGATCTCGGCGCTCATCACCAAGGCGACGGGCATGGAGCCCTACGTCGTCGGCAAGCCGAACCCCATGATGTTCCGCTCGGCGATGAACCGCCTGGGCGCCCACTCCGAGAACACCGGCATGATCGGCGACCGCATGGACACCGACGTCGTCGCCGGCATCGAGGCGGGCCTGCACACCGTGCTCGTGCTCACCGGCATCAGCGATCCGGCCGAGGTCGCGCGCTACCCGTTCCGTCCCGACGAGGTGCTCGACTCGGTGGCCGAGCTCCTCGACCTCGAGCCGGTGGAGTCCGAGGACCCCCAGCTCCTGTAGGGACTCAAGCCGGCAGCATCCGTTCCGCTCTCTTCCGTGGCGCCCGTTCCTCAAACGAGGATCTGCGCCCAGATGCGGACCGACACGCCGGGTGACGATCCTCTCCTCGGCTCACGTCCTCGAATGAGGAGACGGATGCCTCGAGCCGAGGCATCCGCCGCTCTCTTCCGTGGGGCCCGTTCCTCGAACGAGGATCCGGTCCCAGATGCGGACCGACACGCCGGGTGACGATCCTCTCCTCGGCTCACGTCCTCGAATGAGGAGACGGATGCCCCGAGCCGAGGCATCCGTCACTTCCCGAGCCGGTATGCGGTCCGTCGTCGCGGGCCCGCCGCCCTGAGCCCGAAGCGCGGGTGCGGCGGGCTCCGCAGCGCCCGCCACACCCGACAGCTCAGGCCGCACCCGGCAGCTCAGGCCGCTCCCGCTCGTTCAGGCCGCGACCGTGGCGCGGACGTCGAGGTCGGCGGTGTCGAGCCGCGCGCGCACGTCGGCGTCGAGGACCAGGTCGGAGACGGCCAGCGCCTCCTCGAGCTGCGCGATGCTCGAGATGCCGACGACGGGGATCACCGGCACCTCCGCCCCGAGCAGCCACGCCAGCGCGACCTGGTTCGCCGTCGCGCCGATCTCGGCCGCGACGTCGTGCAGCACGCGCACGCGCTCGCGGTTCGCCGCGTGACGCATGGGCGCCCACACCGGCTTGTCGTCGCGGGCGAACGCGCCCTGGTGCAGCGGCGAGTACGCCGTGATCGTGAGCGGCGGCCGTCCGTCGACACCCGCCGCCGCGACGTAGTCGAGCAGCTCGACCGACACGTCGTTCGTGCGCCCGACGCCCGGGCTCGGATAGACGTAGCTGTAGCCCTGCTGCACGACGCCGTAGGGGTCGATGCCCTCCCGCAGCGCCTCCTCGCGCGCTTCGATCAGGCGCCACAGCGCGACGTTCGAGATGCCCGAGATGCCGACGAGCCCCTCGCGCTGGAGCTGCCCGAACGCGGCGACGGTCTCGGCGATCGGGGTCTCGCGGTCATCGACGTGGCCGTACAGCACGTCGATGCGCTCGACGCCGAGGTGCTGGAGGCTGAGGCGGGCCTCGCGGGCGACGACCTCGGCCGACAACCCCTGGAAATTCGTCGGCTCGACGTTCTGCAGCGGGAGCGCAGGGTCCTTCTTGGCGGCGCCGAGCTTGGTGGCCAGGCGCACGTCGCCGAGCCCGCCGCGTCGGCGGATCCATCGGCCGAGGACGTCCTCGCTGTCGCGACCGTGCCCGCCGACCCACGCGTTGTAGTTGTTCGCCGTGTCGATGAACGTGCCGCCGGCCTCGGCGAACCGGTCGAGGATCTGCAGCGACGTCGCGGTGTCGGTGCGCGTGCCGAAGAACATGGTGCCGAGGCACAGGGTCGAGACCTCGAATGAGGTCGACCCGTTGGAGATGGTGCGGTAGTGCATGGCGCTGCCCTTTCCTGAGTTCGTGACTCCATCGTGGGACGCCAGCGGTCCGGGAGTACGATCCGATTCGATGGCACAAATCCAGACCAATCACGTGGCGTGGGAGACCCTGCTCGACCTCGCCGCATACGACGGCCCGCGGCACGTCCGCCTCGAGCTGGCGGTGCGGGATGCCGTGGCCACCGGCCGCCTGCCCGCCGGCGCGGTGCTGCCTCCGAGCCGGCTGCTCGCCACCTCGCTCGGCGTCTCGCGCTGGGTCGTGACCGAGGTGTACGGGCGCCTCGCCGCCGAGGGCATCCTCGACGCCCGGACCGGATCGGCGACGCGGGTGGCGGCATCCGTCCGCGCCACGGCTCCCCGCGCCGCCGCCGAACCCGCCGCCGCGCTGCGACGCCCGCGGTACGACCTCGCTCCCGGCGTGCCCGACCTGCGCCACGCACCCCGGGCGCTGTGGCTGCGGGCGATGACCGAGACTCTCGCCGAAACCCCGGATGCGGAACTCTTCCGCCTCGACGGCGACGTGCCGGCCGCGCGCGCCGCCCTCGCGGCGTACCTGTCGCGGTCCCGCTTCGCGCGGGCGGACGCCGACGCCGTCGTGGTCACGCACGGCGCCGCCGACGGGATGCGGCGCGTGGCCCGCGCGCTGCGCGCGCTCGGGCACACGGCGCTCCTGGTCGAGGATCCGTCGTGGCAGCGGATGCGCCAGGTGGCAGCGGCGGAGGGACTGACCGCGGTGCCCGTCCCGGTCGACGAGCAGGGCGCCGACGTCGCGGCGCTGGTCGAGGCATCCGTCCGCACCGGCGCCCGCGCCGCGCTCGTGACGCCCGCCCACCAGTTCCCGCTCGGCGTGCCCCTGTCGGCCGAACGCCGGGAGGCGCTGATCGCGTGGGCACGGGCGGGCGACGGGGTGGTCGTCGAGGACGACTACGACGCCGAGTTCCGCTACGACCGACGGCCGATCGGGGCGCTGCAGGCGATGGCGCCGGACCGCGTCGTGCTGGCGGGCAGCCTCAGCAAGACCGCGTCGCCCGCGCTGGGCCTCGGCTGGCTCGTGCTGCCGTCGTGGCTGCGCGGCACCGTGCGCGACGCAGGAGCGGCGGCGCCGTCGACGCTCGACCAGCTCACCCTCGCCCGGTTCCTGGGCTCCGGCGGTCTGGATCGCCATCTGCGCGGCGCCCGCGCCCGCTACCGGCGCCGCCGCGAGGCGCTGCTGGCGGCGCTCGAGCGCGACCTCCCCGGCTGCCGGGTCTCGGGCATCGCCGCCGGCCTGCACGTCGTGCTCGATCTTCCCCCGGGCGTGCGCGCTGCCGACGTCGTGCGGGCGGCCGAGGCGCACGACCTCGGCCTCACCGACATCCGCCGCTATCGCGTCTCGCCCGAAGCCCCCGCGCCCGAGCGCCTGGTGCTGGGCTACGGCGACCTGGCCGACCCTCTCGTCGACGAGGCCGTGCGCCTCCTCGCCCGCACGGTGCACGACGTCGGAACCGCCCGGTAGGGTCGCGTCATGGGCGCGCTCGATGACGGCGAGAAAGTCGAAGTGACGGATGCCGCGGCCTGGCGTTCGTGGCTGGAGGCGAACCATCGCACCTCGAAGGGGGCCTGGCTCGTGCGGGCGCGGCCCGGCTCGGGGCTCGAGTTCATCGGCTACGAGGACGCCATCCGCCAGGCGCTGTGCTTCGGCTGGATCGACGGCCCCGTGCGCTCGTTCGACGACGAGCGCGGCGGACTCTGGTTCGCGCCACGACGGCCCTCGAGCGGCTGGGCGGCGACCAACAAGGTGCGGGTGGCGGAGCTGGAATCCGACGGACTGCTGACCGAGGCAGGGATCCAGGCCATCGAGCGAGCCAAGCAGAACGGGTCGTGGAGCGTCTTCGACAACGCCGACGCCCTGCGCGAGCCCGACGACCTCGCCGCCGCGCTCGAGGCCGCACCGACGGCGCGCGCCGCGTGGGACGCGTTCCCGCCGTCGACCCGCAAGCTCGGCATCGCCGCCGTCGACATGGCCCGGCGCCCCGAGACGCGCGCCGCGCGCGTCGCGAAGATCGTGGCCGACGCCGCCGAAGGGAAGCGCCCGACGTGATCTCCGAGACCGAGCAGACGCTCCTCCTCCTCACCGCCGCCCTCATCACTCTGGGCACGCTGACCGTGATCCTGTGGCAGTGGTGGCGCTGGCGGGGCCGACGCGACGACTGACCCTGGCCTGATCCGGCGACTGACCCTGGCCTGATCCGGCGACTGACCCCGGCCTGATTCAGCGGGCCAGAGCCGCCTCCGCGTCGACGCGCCCGAGCTTGTCGGGGTTCGCGATCGAGTACACCTGTGTGATGCGGCCGCCCTCGACCGTGAGGCTGACGACACCGACGAGCTGCCCATCGAGCTCCATGCGGATGCCCGGCTGCCCGTTCACCCACGTCGACGACGCCACGAGCATGCCCTCCACCTTCGCCATCCCGCCCACGAGGTAGCGGGCCAGCTTGTCGGCACCGACGACCGGGCGCCGCGCGGCCCCGCGCACCTTGCCGCCGCCGTCGGCGACCGAGACCACCTCGGGCGCGAGGACGTCCATGAGCCCCTGGAGGTCGCCCGTGTTGAGGGCGACGACGAGACGCTCCACCACCTCCACGTGCTCCGCGGGCACGACCCTCACGCGCGGCCGTCGCGCCGCGACATGGTCCTTGGCCCGGTGCGCGATCTGCCGCACGGCCGCCGGAGTCTTGCCCACGGCATCCGCGATCTCGTCGTACGGCACGTCGAACACCTCGCGCAGCACGAACACCGCCCGCTCGGCCGGCCCGAGCGTCTCGAGCACCGTGAGCATCGCGATCGAGAGGTTCTCGGCGAGCTCCACGTCGTCGGCCACATCGGGGCTGGTCAGCAAGGGCTCGGGGAGCCACTCGCCGACGTACTCCTCGCGCCGCCGCGACACCGTGCGCAGGTGGTTGAGCGCCTGCCGCGTGACGATGCGCACGAGGTAGGCGCGCGGCTCCTGGACGGTGCCGCGGTCGACGGCCGCCCACCGCAGCCACGACTCCTGCAGCACGTCCTCGGCGTCGGCGGCCGAGCCGAGCATCTCGTACGCGACGGTGAACAGCAGGCTCCGGTGGGCGACGAACGGGTCGTCGACGGCGGCGGTGCTCATGGGCGCGAGCCTACGCGGCGGCCGTCGCCGTGGCGGGCCGGGTCGCGAGCGGCGGCAGGCCGCACGAATCCGCGAAGTGCTCGGAACGGATGCCGAGCGCGATGTTCATGCGGGCCGACATGTTCATGAACGCGACGCGGGCGGCCAGCTCCACGAGCCCCGCGGGGCCGAGCTCGGCCAGCAGCGCGTCGGAGAGCTCGTCGGTCACCGCCGGCGGAGTCTGGCTCGCCGCCTCGGCGTATTCCATGACCCGGCGCTCGAGCGGCGTGAAGACGTCGGAGTCGCGCCAGCGCGGAACCTCGCGCACCTTGGCCGCATCGACGTCGCGGTTCCGCGACATGAAGTAGTTGAAATCGAGGCAGAAGCTGCAGCCGATCGTCGCGGCCGACGCCATGGCGGCGAAGGTCGAGAGGTTCGAGTCGAGCTCGTGCCAGCCTTCGACCTTGCGGCCGATGCCCATCGAGTCCTTCATGACGCCCGGGTGATGCCACAGCACGCCGATCGAGGCGGGCACGCGCCCGATCATCTTCTTCGCGGCCGCCTTGATGAGGGCGCCGTAGACGCCGGTGACCTCTGCGGCGGGGATGCGGGTGTCGGTGCTCATGTCTTCCTCCGTGTCGTGGGAACGAGTCCTTCGACATGGAGACACCGGCCGGCGCCCGCGTGTGACAGCGGGCACGAGAGCCGTCGCCGTGGCGCGAGCGCTGCACTTACCTGCGACCGCTGCGCCGATCTCTGTGGCGGACGCAGGAAACTGCCGCGGTCGGGGCCGCGGTGTCGACCACCCGGCTCCTGCGGGTCGCGGCCTGCGGCCGCAGCGCGCCCCTACTGCGGGTCGAGACCCAGGTCGTCGAGGTCGATCGCGGCGAGCCACTGCAGGCCTTCGGCCTCGACGGCGGCCTGCGCGCCGGTCTTGCGGTCCACGATGACGGCGACGGCGACGGGTTCGGCGCCCTCGCGGCGCAGCGCCTCGACGGCCTTCAACGCCGACTGGCCCGTGGTCGAGGTGTCTTCGACGACGACGACGCGCTTGCCCGCGACATCCGCCCCCTCCACCTGGCGTCCGCGCCCGTGGTCCTTGGGCTCCTTGCGCACGACGAACGCGTCGAGCGGCTTGTGGGTGCGCGCAGACTCGTGCATCACGGCGTTCGCGATCGGGTCGGCACCGAGCGTCAGGCCGCCGACGGCGACGATCCCGTCGACATCGCGGATGAGGTCGAGCATGATCCGCCCGATCGACGGCGCGGCGCGGTGGTCGAGCGTCAGCTTGCGCATGTCGACGTAGTACGTGGCCTTCTTGCCGCTCGAGAGGGTGAAGTCCCCGTGGAAGACCGCCTCGTCCTGGATCAGCGCGATCAGGTACTGGCGGTCGGCTTCGAGCTCGGGCGTGGAGGCGACGGTCATGGGATCGATTTTACGGATGCCGCGTCACGGCGCCCATCCTCGGTGCGGGCCGTGCCACGTCGGCGCTCGCGAATAGGCTGGATCCCATGCGCCTGGCCACCTGGAACGTCAACTCGATCCGCGCGCGGGTCGACCGCATCGTCGACTTCGCGGTGCGCGAGCACATCGACGTGCTCGCGATGCAGGAGATCAAGTGCAAGGCGGAGCAGTTCCCGTTCGAGCGGTTCGAGGAGGCCGGCTTCCACGTCGAGGCGCACGGCTTCTCGCAGTGGAACGGCGTGGCGATCGCCAGCCGAGAGCCGGTCACCGACGTGCGCACCGCCTTCCCTGGGATGCCTGGCTTCGAGAAGGGCCACAACGGTCCCGACGCACCGCAGGAGGCGCGCGCGATCGGCGCCACCGTCGGCGGCGTCGAGGTGTGGAGCCTGTACGTGCCCAACGGGCGCTCGCTCGGCGACCCGCACTACTTCTACAAGCTCGACTGGCTGTCGGCGCTCGAGCAGTACACGCGCGAGTCGCTCACCGCGAACCCCGACCTGGCGCTGGCGCTGGTCGGCGACTTCAACATCGCGCCGACGGATGCCGACAACGGCGACCCGGCGGTGGTCGCGGGTTTCTCCACCCACGTGTCGCCGCCCGAGCGCGAGGCCTTCGCGGCGCTGCAGGCGGCGGGGCTCCACGACGTCGTGCGCCCGCTGATCCCCACCGGCTACACGTACTGGGACTACAAGCGGCTGAAGTTCCCCCGCAACGAGGGCATGCGCATCGACTTCATCCTCGGCTCGCACGCGCTCGCCGACGCCGTCACCGGCGCGACGATCCACCGCGACGAGCGCAAGGGCGAGCTCCCGAGCGACCACGTGCCGGTCGTCGTCGACCTCGACCTCGAGGGTCCCGATGACGACGATCGCCCGATGATCTTCTAGAACGCGCGCTTCGACAAGCTCAGCGACCGGCGCAGAGGCTCAGCGAGCGCTGACCGGCCCGCTCACTCAGGCCCGAGTCAGTCCTCGACCTCGCCGGTCTGCACGTCGCCGCGCTTCGGCCCGTAGCGCAGCTGCACGACGCCCAGCGGACCGGTGATCGCCGGCTCGAGCAGCGTGACGGTGGCCGGGTGCGCACCCTCGGGGAACACCTTCTTGCCCTGTCCGAGCACGACGGGGTGGACCCACAGCGTGAGCACATCGAACAGCTGCTCCTTCAGAAGGGTCTGCACGAAGTCGACGCTGCCGATCACGTGGATGCTCTCGTGCCGCTCGCGCAGCTCCTCGACCTCGCGGACGAGGTCCATCCCCAGCTGCGACGTGCCCTCCCAATCGAGCGTGGGCAGGCCCCGCGACGCCACGTACTTGGGCACGCGGTTGAACACATCCGCGATGCGGTGGGACTGCTGCGGCCAGTACGCGGCGAAGATGTCGTAGGTGCGCCGACCGAGCAGCAGCGCGTCGAGCTCCGAGATGCCCTCCCACACCGAGGCGCCGATCGTCTCGTCAGGGAACGGCGCCTGCCAGCCGCCGTAGGGGAAGTCGTGCGACGGATCCTCGTCGCGGCCGCCCGGCGCCTGGGCGACGCCGTCGAGACTCGTGAACAGATCGATGTAGATGCGGCCGGTCATTCGGGCTCCTCCATGAGTGACGTCGCTCAGGCGACGAGGGTAGTCCCCCGGTCGAAGGGAATCGAGAACGTCTCGGCGAACCTCTCCAGGAGAGTCGCGTCGCCCGCGACGACGGCGACCACCTCCCGGTCGATCGCCTCCGCGGCGGTCAGCTCGCCCGAGATGAGGCGACGGATGCCGGGACCCGCCGCGAACGTCAGATCGGGCTCGCCGGCGGTCGAAGCCTGCGTGCCGAGCTTCGGATCCACCGGGCGTCCGGCCGGCTGCACCTGCGCGATGCGGAGCGCGCCGCCGGCGACCTGCACCCTCAGCACGACGTCGGCCACGTGCACCTCGTAGTCGGCCGGCGGCAGCGTGGCCGCGGCATCCGTTCGGAACGCCGTCCGCAGCGCCATCGTCAGCGAGTCCGCCGTGACGACGTCGTCGGGCTCGGGATCGCCCATCTGCGCGAAGCCCCACCGGCCGAGCGCCAGCACGATCTGCTCGAGCTCGCGCCCGTACGACGTCAGCTCGTACACCAGCCCGCAGTGCAGCAGCGGCACGCGGCGCACGACGCCGCCCTCCTGCAGCTCCTTGAGTCGCGTGGAGAGGATGTTGGTGGGGATCTTGGGCAGCCCCTGCTTGAGGTCGGTGTAGCGGCGCGGGCCGACGAGCAGATCGCGGACGATGAGCAGCGCCCACCGCTCGCCGATCAGCTCGACGGCCGTCGTCACCCCGCAGTACTGCCCGTAGCTGCGGGACGCCACCTACGCCTGCGCCTGCTCCGCCACGTAGGCGTCGGTGCCCTGCTCGGCGGCGCGAGGCTCCATGAAGAAGAACTCCACGCCGTTGCCGTCGGGGTCTTCGAGGTCGCGGCTGTACATGAAGCCGTAGTCCTTGGCCTCTGTGGGCTCGGTGCCGCCGCCGGCGATGCCGGCCGCGATGATCTTGTCGACGTCCTCGCGCGATTCGCGGCTGAGGGCGATCAGCACCTGCGACTGCGTCCGCGGGTCGGTGATCTGCTTGTCGGTGAAGGTCGAGTAGTACTCCTTGGTCAGCACCATGAAGTACACGTTGTCGTCCCACACGATGCAGGCCGCGTTCTCGTCGGTGAACTGCGGGTTGATCCCGGCGCCGAGCCCCGTGTAGAAGGCCTTCGCGCGCTCGAGGTCGGTCACCGGGATGTTGATGAAGATGTGCGTCATTGCTCTGCTCCTGCTCGATCGGGGCGGCCGACCGGCCGTCGCTGCCATGGTTGCAAAAAACAAGCTCGCTTGTCAATAGCAAGTAAGTCAGTCGACGGATGCCTCCACCCCGCGCGCTGCGTGCGGCACGGGGCACCCCGGGCCGAACGTTCCCATCCGCTCGACCTCGAAGCCGTCGGGGTAGCTGCGGATGCGGGGCAGGTCGGAGACGTGCAGCGGGGTCCGCCGCTTCGGCAGAACCGCGACCACTCGCGCGCGGAGCCGGAGCGCCCCGGCCGAGAGGCGACGCGCCAGCCGGCCGGGCTCGCGATAGCCGAACGCCCGGAGGAGCGGCGGATCCATGAGCGACCGGCTGAACACCTCGATCACCGGCGCGAGTACGCGCGGGTAGAACGAGACGAGCAGCGCGAGCGTCTGGTCGGCGACGCGCGCGGAGGCGGGGTCGTAGGCGAAGTGCTCACGCTCGTAGTCGTCCATCAGCGCGGCGAAGCCCTCGTACGTCTCGGGAACGTCCTTGATCCCCATATGGCGGCCGAGCGTCTGGTAGTACCGCACCGACGCCAGCAGCTCGCCGGGTGTCAGTGGCCGCCAGCCGAACGCGTGCACCCACCGCGCCGGCACGACGACGAAGGTCGACAGCACGTACCGCATGTCGTCGTTCGAGATGTCGTACATCCGGTGCATCTGGTTGATGCGGCGGATGGCCGCACGACCGCGCGGGCTGTCGAAGCCGTCGAGCAGCGGCACCTCCAGCAGCAGCGACGTGTCGTCATACCGCCTTTGCGCCCTGCGCGCGAACTCGCCGGTCTCATCGAGCAGGCGCCCGATCGACGGCACCGCGTACGTGCGGAACAGGGCGAAGCTCAGCGACTGGTTGAGATCCCACGGGAAGTCGTACGTGCCGAGGTTCCGGTAGATCTCGACGAAGTCGGTCTCGGGGTCGAGCCCCGCATTTCGGTCGGTCACGGCAACCCCTGTCGACGCCGGGTGAACGCTGGCTAACTTACCCGGCGCGGGGCGGACGTGCAGCCCGCCCCGCGGCCGGCACGAACCGGCGGAGCCTCGCGCGCGGCGCCCGGCTCGCTCTCCGTCCCACGGGGGATGCCCGGTGCGCCCCTCCCCCGTAGCGTGGAGGGATGTCCGACCTCCCTGCCGCGAGCCAGACCCGGCGTCCGCGGCCGACGCCGCGCGAACTGCGCACCGACATCTGGCTGGCGGGGGCTCTGTTCCTCGCGGCCGTGCTGAGCGCCGCGCTCGGGTCCGTCGCAGGCGTCTACGGCACCGACAGCTCTACCGGCCTGCAGTGGTCGCTGCTGTACAGCTTCGGCCTGACCGCGCCGCTGGCCGTGCGCCGCCGCTTCCCCGAGCTCGTTGTCGTCGTCGTCGCGGTGGTGTTCTTCGTCGGCGTCTCGGCGCGCATCCCCGAGCTGTACGTGGCGAACATCGCCCTCTTCATCGCGATGTACACCGTCGGCGCCTGGGTGGACGACCGGCGCCGGGCCACGTGGGTGCGGATCGCGGTCATCATCGCGATGTTCGTGTGGCTGATCATCACGACGTTCCAGGCCGCTATCGACCCGAGCGACGAGGCGCTGTCGCAGGCGGGCCTGTTCTCTCCGTTCGCCGCGTTCATGCTCATCCAGTTCCTCGTCAACGCGGCCTTCTTCGGCGGCGCGTACTACATGGGCGACCGCGCCTACGCCGCAGCCATGTCGCGCGCGGCCCTCGAGGAGCGCACGCGGGAGCTCGAGCTCGAGCGCGAGGTGACGGCCGCCCAGGCGGTCGCGCTCGACCGCGTGCGCATCGCGCGCGAGCTGCACGACGTCGTGGCGCACCACGTCTCGGCGATGGGCGTGCAGGCCGGCGCCGCGCGCGCGGTGCTGGAGCGGGATCCGGATGCCGCGCGCACAGCCCTCCTCGGAGTCGAGGCGTCCGCGCGCTCGGCGCTCGTCGAGCTGCGCCAGCTGCTCGAGACGCTCCGCACCTCCGGCGACACCGAGGGCGGCTCGACGGTGCATCTCTCCGGGCTTGCGGAACTCGTCGCCCATGCGAACGACAACGGTCTGCCGACCACGCTGACGATCGTCGGGGAGCCGGTCGAGCTGCCCGAGCTCGTGCAGGTGAACGTCTATCGCGTCGCCCAGGAGGCGCTGACCAACGCGCGCCGGCACGGCGGACCGGATGCCGCGGCCGACGTGCGCCTGCGCTACGCCGACGACGCGATCGAGCTGGAGGTCGTGAACACCGGGCGCGCCGTCGCGACGCCCATGCGTCCCGGCCTCGGGCTCGTCGGCATGCGCGAACGCGCCGCGGCCTCGGGCGGGGAGCTCGAGGCCGGCCCGAGGGGCAGGGGCGGGTTCCTGGTACGGCTGCGGGTGCCGCTGGCGGCGCGCGTCGGAGCCGACGCGTGAGCGCGCCGATCCGCGTGGTGCTCGTCGACGACCACGCCGTGATGCGTGCGGGCTTCCGCATGATCCTCGAGTCGGCGGGCGACATCACCGTGGTCGGTGAGGCCTCGACCGGGGTCGAGGCGGTGGCCGCGGCATCCGATCTCCGCCCCGACGTGATCTGCATGGACGTGCAGATGCCGGACATGGACGGTGTGGAGGCGACGCGCCGTATCACGGCGGATTCGTCGATGGACGCCGCCGTCGTGGTCGTGACGACGTTCGACCGCGACGACTACCTCTTCGACGCGCTGGCCGCCGGGGCGACCGGGTTTTTGCTGAAGAACGCCGGGCCGGAAGAGCTCATCTCGGCGGTCCGCGTGGCCGCCGCCGGCGACGCGCTGCTGGCGCCCGAGGTGACCCGTCGCGTGATCGCCCGCTTCGCCCACGCGCCCGCACCCGACGTGCAGCCTCCCTCCGACCGCGAGAGTACAACTGGTCGCCGAGATGCGGGGGCGTTCCCTACCTCTCGTCCACCAGCTGTACCCTCGCGGGAAGGCGGGGGGATCGACGCGCCCGGGGGGGATCTCACCGAGCGCGAGGCCGAGGTGCTGCGGCTCGTGGCGCAGGCGATGAGCAACGCCGAGATCGCGCGGCGCCTGTTCATCGGCGAGGCCACCGTGAAGACGCACGTGTCGAACGTGCTGCAGAAGCTCGGCGCCCGCGACCGCGTCGCCGCCGTGGTGTACGCCCACCGTCACGGCCTGGTGTAGCCCCGCCCCCGACCCCCGGTCGTTGAGCGAGCGAGGAACGAGCGAGACGAAACGCCCGTCCCCCCAACCCCCGGTCGTTGAGCGAGCGAGGGACGAGCGAGACGAAACGCGTCCGCCTCGCGGTCCCGCAGACTCGGAGGCGCGTCCTCAGTGCGCGAGCTGCGCGGCGAGGTAGGTCGCCGGCTTCAGCGAGAGCCGCGGTTCGGCCTGCCGGAGCGTCCTGATCACGCGCAGCTCGTCGTCGGCGGGCACGCGCGCCGCGGCGAGCACTCCCGCCGCCCACGTCCGCGCACCAGTGAGACGACCCTCGGCGCCGGAGGGGAACAGCTTCTCCAGCTCGACTCGGGGATCGCTGAGGTCTCCCCACAGCAGCTTGTCGGGGTCGGGCATCGCCGCCCTCCTTCCGCCGGCACCGCCGGCCTGCGCATTCCGGCTCCCAGCCTCCCGCACCCCGGCTCGTCGCGCCTCCGCCTTCCGGGGGAACCGCTCGACCGGGCGGGAGCGGGAGGAACCACGGATGCCCCGGCCCTGCGCCCGCGAGGGGCGCCAGGTCGGGGCATCCGATCGGCTGGAACAGACCGGCCCTCTAAGGGCCGGGCGGGGGGATTACGCCGCGACGGGAACGGCGGCGTAGCGGTCGACGAGGGCTCCGAACGCCTCGAGGTAGCCGACGAGGAACTCGGCCGTCTGGTCGTTGGTGACCTCGCCGTTGTCGGAGAAGAGGCCCGGGGTCATCTGCACGTAGCCCTCGGGCTGGCCGAGCGTGGGCGCGTTGTAGTGGCTGAGGATCGCCTTCAGGTGCTGCTGGGCGGCGGCGGTCGCGATGCCGCCCTGCGAGGTGCCGATGACGGCGGTGGGCTTGCCGTTGAACGAGCCCTGGCCCCACGGGCGGGCGGCCCAGTCGAGCGCGTTCTTCAGCACGCCGGGCAGCGAACGGCTGTACTCGGGGGTGACGATGATGACGCCGTCGACATCGTCGATCGCCTGCTTGAAGTCGCGCGCGACCTGCGGGAAGTCGGCGTCGAAGTCGGGCGAGTAGAAGGGGAGGTCCTTGATCGGGATCTCGACGAGGGTCGTGCCCTCCGGCGCGAGGCGCTCGAGCGCCTTGGCGAGCTTGCGGTTGATCGAGGTCGACGAGATGCTGCCGACGATGTAGCCGATGGTCCGATCGGACATGGATTCTCTCCCTGAAATGACAAAGGTCCCCGGTGGGGACCACCGTGGACGTTCCACCTCCATGCAAGCACATGGAGCTGAGATCTATTCCGATGCATGAAAATTCTCTCATCCGCCCTCTCAACCACCCCCTCCTCCTTCGGGCGGAGCGGGAGCGAATCCGCCCCCGGGGGGAGGACGCGAGACCACGCCCTGCGTACCGTCGATATCGACAGGCTCACCACCGGGGCGAGAGGAGACAGGATGCTGCAGCTGCGCGGTATCGAGAAGAGTTACGGGGGCCGCCGCGTGCTCGACGACGTGTCGTTCGACGTGCGTCCGGGCAGGCTCACCGGTTTCGTCGGCGGCAACGGCGCCGGCAAGACCACCACGATGCGGATCGTCCTGGGCGTGCTCGCCGGCGATGCCGGCTCCGTGACGCTCGACGGGGCGGAGGTGACGGCATCCGACCGCCGCCGCTTCGGCTACATGCCCGAGGAGCGCGGTCTGTATCCCAAGATGAAGGTGCTCGAGCACATCGTCTACCTGGCGCGGCTGCACGGCTTCTCGAAGACGGATGCCTCCACCCGCGCCCGCACCCTGCTCGAGCAGCTCGGACTCGGCGAGCGCCTGGGCGACAACGTCGAGACGCTCTCGCTCGGCAACCAGCAGCGTGCGCAGATCGCCGCCGCGCTCGTGCACGACCCGCAGGTGCTCATCCTCGACGAGCCGTTCTCGGGCCTGGACCCCCTCGCGGTCGACGTCGTGGCGGGCGTTCTGCAGCAGCGGGCCGCCGACGGCGCCGCCGTGCTGTTCTCGTCGCACCAGCTCGACGTCGTCGAGCGCCTGTGCGACGACCTCGTCATCATCGCCGGCGGCACGATCCGCGCGGCCGGCGCCCGCGACGCGCTGCGTGCGCAGCACTCGTCGCGCCGGTTCGAGCTGGTCTCGGCGGGCGACGCCGGCTGGCTCCGCTCCGAGGCCGGCGTCGAGGTGCTCGACTTCGACGGCGGCTACGCCGTGTTCGACGCCGACAGCGACGAGACGGCCCAGCGGGTGCTGCGCCGGGCCGTCGCACAAGGGGATGTCGCGAGCTTCGCGCCGCAGCATCCGTCCCTCGCCCAGATCTTCAAGGAGGTCATCCAGTGAGCACCGCAGACAGCCGCCGCGGCGGCGGCGCCCTCAGCAGCGGGCAGGCGATCTGGCTCGTCGCCGAGCGTGAGATCGGCTCGAAGCTGCGCAGCAAGGCCTTCGTCATCTCGACCGCGATCCTCGTCCTCGGCGCCCTGGCGCTCGTGGTCTGGGCCGGGTTCCAGGCCTCCAACGCCAGCGGCACGCCCGTCGCGGTGACCGCCGGAGCGACGCAGTACGTCTCCAGCGCCCAGGGGCTCGAGGTGACCGAGGTCGCCGACCGCGCCGAGGCCGAGTCGCTCGTCACGAGCGGCGACGTCGACGCGGCGATCGTCGACGACTCGTCGTCGCCCCTCGGCTTCACCGTCGTCGCGGAGTCGTCGGCGCCGACGCAGCTGCTGCTGCAGCTGTCGCAGCTGCCGCCGGTCGAGCTGCTCGAGCCTGACGACGTCAACGCCGCCCTCGGCTACATCGCCGCCCTCGGCTTCGGCATCGTGTTCCTGTTCGCCGCGTCGATGTTCGGCGGCACGATCGCGCAGAGCGTCGTCGAGGAGAAGCAGACGCGCGTCGTGGAGCTGCTCATCTCGGCGATCCCGGTGCGCTCGCTCCTGGCCGGCAAGGTCATCGGCAACACCATCCTCGCGATGGGACAGATCCTGCTCCTCGCGGCGGTCGCGATCGTCGGTCTCACCGTCACCGATCAGACCGAGCTCCTCCAGGGTCTCGGCGGACCCATCGCGTGGTTCGCGGTGTTCTTCCTGTTCGGCTTCATCCTGCTCGCGTCGCTGTTCGCAGCTGCGGCGGCGATGGTCTCGCGCATGGAGGACGTCGGGTCGACCACTACGCCCCTGACGATGCTCATCATGGCGCCGTACTTCCTGGTGATCTTCTTCAACGACAACCCGCTTGTGCTGGCGATCATGTCGTACGTGCCGTTCTCGGCCCCCGTCGGCATGCCGATGCGCATCTTCCTCGGTGAGGCACAGTGGTGGGAGCCGCTCGTCTCGCTCGCGATCCTCGTGGCGACGTGCGTCGGGGCGATCGTGATCGGCGCGCGCATCTACGAGAACTCGCTGCTGCGCATGGGCGCCCGCGTGAAGCTCTCGGAGGCGCTCGCCAGATGACCTCCACCGGTCGCTGAGGCTGGAGATCGGATGCCTCGACCCCGCGCGCGCGCCGGGTCGAGGCATCCGTCATCTCCGCCTGCGGGCCTCATCGAATGGCGCCGGGCGCGCGCCGATATCTGACGAGATCGCTCTCTTTCCGGATTCGACTCAGCGAAGCCGGGCCGGCTTCGCTGTGCCTCGCCACGGGCACATCCGCCGAGCCTCCGGAGCTCCGGGCGGCGGGTTCGAGATAATGGGGAGATGTCCTCCTCCGTCGAACGCCGCTCCAACCCGACGGCCTGGGCCGCATTCTGGTTCGCGCTGGCCGGCCTCGTGCTCATGCCCATCCCCCTGTTCATCGGGCTGATCCTGGGCGGCGGGCTCTCGATCGTCGCCGCGGTCCTCGCCGTGATCGCCCTGCTGAAGGGCCTGGCTCGCAGCGGCAAGGGGATCGCGCCCGTCGTCTTCGCCGGCATCTTCATCGCGCTGACGTGGGCCGGCATCTCGGTCGGCGGCGGCACCATCTGGTAGGTCGGCCGACCGTCTCTCCCGGCCTTCTCCGCGTTCATCGAGGGCCCTCTGCGCCGCGGCTGAGCGGCCTGCATGCCCGTGCAGCGGGAACCCGCACCGCGCTCGGCGACACTTCGACGGCCATCGAAACGTCCCCGCCATAGCGTGGGGGCATGAAGGCTCACGTCTACGAATCAGCGTTGCAGTGGTCGGGATCGACCGGCGCCGGCTACGCCGGCTACGGCCGCGAACACGTCGTGTCGGCCGGTGGGTCGTCGCTGTCGCTCAGCGCGGATCAGGCGTTCCTCGGCGACGCCTCGCTGCCGAACCCGGAGCAGCTGCTGCTGGCGGCGGCGATCTCCTGCCAGCTGTTGTCGTTCCTCGCCGTCGCTGCGCGGGCCGGCGTGGACGTGATCGACTACCGCGATGAGGCGACCGCGATCATGCCCTCGGGAAGCCACCCCATGCGGATCACCGAGATCATCCTGAGTCCGACGGTCACGGTGCGTGAGGGCGAACCGGAGAGGATCGTGCAGCTCATGCACGACGCCCACGCCGGCTGCTTCATCGCGCATTCGCTCGCGGCATCCGTCGAGATGGACATCACCGTGGAGGTCGCGCCGTGAACGACGTCAGCATCCTCGTCGATGACATCGCGCCGGACATCGCGCGCATCGGCACGATGCTCGGCGCGGCGGGCGTCGGGCTGGAAGGAGGCGGGGTGTGGGGGCAGGTCGCGCACTACCTCGTCGACGACGGCGCCGCCGCCGTCCGCGCGCTCACGGATGCCGGAATCGTCGGCGCGGCCAGCAGCGAGGTGGTGGTGGCGCCTCTGCCCGCCGACCGCCCGGGCGCCCTCGGTCGCATGATGACCGCGCTGGCGGACGCGGGGATCCGCGTGCACGCTCAGTACAGTGACCACGACAACCGCAAGGTGTTCGTCGTGGACGACGTCGAGGCCGCACGGAGGGCGCTGACATGACCGAACGGGCGCGACCGTCGCTCGACGAACTCGCGCGAGCACTCGCCGAGCCCATGCGGCTGCGCATCCTGCGGGAGCTCATGGGCGGCACGGCGCTGCCCGCGGGCGCCCTCGCCGCACGGATCGGGGTCGCCCCGTCGACCGCGAGCGCGCACATCTCGCGCCTGGCGGAGACCGGCCTGGTCGAGATCGAGACGGTCGGCCGCGCGCGCGAAGTGCGCCTGGCCGACCCGACCGTCGCCGACACGGTGGAAGGCATCCTCCGGCTCTCCGGCGAGGACTCCGTCTCCTCGCTCTCCGCGCACGACCGGCGCACCGCGCTGCGCCGCGCACGCCGGTGCTACGACCACCTCGCCGGTGACCTCGCGATCGCTCTCGTCGATCGGGCGTTCTCGGAGGAGTGGATCGCCGACCGGGACGGCGTGTGGTCGCTCACCGTGGAAGCCGCGACGGTCGGCGACGTGCTCGGGGTGCCGATCACGCTCGCCCCGTCGTCCCGCCCCATGGTGCGCCCCTGTCTCGACTGGACGGAGCGCCGACCGCACATCGCCGGGAAGATCGGCGCTGCGGTGCTCTCGGGGATGCTCGAGGCCGGATGGCTGCGCCGTCGCCGTGACGACCGGGCGCTCACCGTCACCCCGCTCGGACGCGACCGGTTCTCGGCGTTGGGGATCGACGCCGCATGAGCCGCCGCGCCGTCGGCGGCAGACGGCTCGTCACCGCAGCACGTCGTACCTGATGTGCGTGATCCTCTTCGACGCCAGGACGCGGGTCGGCTCGAGCCGGAGCGGAAGGTGCGGCAGGCGATCGAAGAGCTTGACCCCGGCACCCAGCACCACTCCGGTGATCGCGAGCTCGAAGGCATCGACGGCGTCGATGGCGATCAGCTGCTGCGCGACGTTGGCGCTGCCCATGATGTAGACGTCTCGATCGCCGGCCGCCCCGAGCGCGCCGCGCAGCGCCTCCTGTGCCGACGGGGCGAAGGTGAACAGCGCGCCGTTCCTGACCACCGGATCCCGGCGTTCGTGCATCGGGACGAACACCGGCATCGGGAAGATCGGCTCGTCGCCCCAGGCCGCGTCGCCCGCGCGCAGGGTGCGGGCGCCGAAGATCACCGCGCCGGCGGCGAAGAACTCGGCGGTGACCTGCGGGTGCATCGCCATCGTCTCGTCCCCGAACGCCCAGCCGTGGAGCACAGTGAGGTCATCGTCCGGACCGGCCGAGAAGCCGTCGAGCGACATCGACGCGTAGAGGATCACCTGGGACACTGACTCAATGTATACGGTGTCCACATTGGTGTCCAGCACATCCAGGCCGCGGCAGCGGATGTGGCGGTCGCCTGACCCGTGATGCTGCGGTCACCGCGCCGCGTCGCGACCCGCCTCACTCGCCACGAGCGCTCGCGCGGCGTGGATCAGATCGCGCTCGGCGGATGTCTGGCCGGGATCGCTCACCCGTCGGTCCACCGCGATGCTCAGATCTTCACCGCTGATTCCTCCGCTCGCCGAGAGCTCCTCGCACAGCGCCGCCAGCGTGGCTCGCACGGCGGCGCCCGGAGCGGACGGCATCGTGAGGGACACTTGCGCGAGGATCAGCGCACACATCGCGCGGTCGACCCCGGGCCGACCGACGGTCGCATTCGTCCAGTCGATGACCACGGGCCCGCGGGCGGTCAGGATGACATTCTCGGGGTGCAGATCCAGGTGCACCACGCGGTCGTCACGATCGGCCGCGTCAGGCACCGGGATGGCGTGCAGCCGATCGAGCAGCTCCGCCAGCAGGCCGCCCGCGGTCGCCGGATCCAGTGCACCGGCCAGGACGGCGTCCGCCATCGTCGGTCCGCGGAGTCGCTCGAGCACCAGGTCTTCGGGACGCGCACCCGGGACGCGGACCTTCTGCCGCGGTACCGGGAACCCCGACTGCGCGACGAAGGTCATGATCGCGGACTCGGCACCGGTGTCCGTTCCGTCGCGGGTGCGACGCAGGACCCATGTCTCGTCGATCGCGAAGACGTCGGCCGAGCGCCCCGCTCCCAGCAGTCGAAGATGCGTCATCACGGGAAAGCTACTACGGGGCCCACACACGAGAGCCCGGGTTCGTATCCGCGTGCGCGCCCGGGCTCTTCACGATGTCCACGGCGTCGTCAGGCCCGGCGGTAGGTCCCGACGACGGGGCAGTCGAACGGGTCGCGCGCTGCGAGTCCGACACGGTTGAGATACCCGATGACGATCCCGTACGAGCGCCACAGCGTGGTCTCGGCGTACGGAACGTCGAGCGCACGGCACTGCTCGATCACGATCTCGCGCGCGCGGGCCAGGTGCGGCCGCGGCATGTTCGGGAAGAGGTGGTGCTCGATCTGGTAGTTGAGTCCACCCATGAGCCAGGTCGCCCACCACCCGCCGCTGACGTTGCGGGAGGTGCGCACCTGCTTGCTGAAGAAGTCGAGCTTCGCGTCCTTCGCGATGACCGGCATGCCCTTGTGGTTGGGGGCGAACGACGCCCCCATGTACACGCCGAAGACGGCCAGCTGCACGCCGAGGAACGCGAAGGCCATCCCGAGCGGCAGGAAGACGAAGACCGGCGTCCAGATCACGGCGAACCGCGCGGCGATGAGGCCGAGCTCGGTCCAGCGGCCCTTCACGGCCTCACGGCCGACGAGGTGCCGCAGGCCGAGGAAGTGGAGGTTCAGCCCTTCCAGCGTGAGCAGCGGGAAGAACAGCCAGCCTTGACGCCGGGTGATCAGGCGACGGATGCCGCGAGCGCCGGCGGCGTCGGCATCCAGGAAGGAGATCGTGTCGACCTCGATGTCGGGGTCCTTCCCGACCCGGTTGGGGTTCGCGTGGTGGCGAGTGTGCTTGGACGTCCACCACGAGTAGCTCATCCCCACGACGCCGTTGGCGAGGAGGCGCGCGAGCCGGTCGTTGGCCGGTCCGGACGACAGGATCTGCCGGTGGGCGGCCTCATGGCCGAGGAAGGCGACCTGCGTGAACAGGATGCCCAGCGCGCCGGCGATCAGCAGCTGGAACCAGCTGTCGCCGAGCAGCACGAACCCGGTGATCGCGCCGCCGAAGCCCAGCGCGACGGCGAGACCGACGATGGCGTAGAACCAGGGTGTGCGTGCGAGCAGGCCGCTTTCGCGGACGACCTGCGAGACCTCGGTGTAGGCGCGGGCCATCGGGGGGAATTCCGTGGTGCCGGCGTAGGTCTGACGAACAGGACCGAGCCGCGGCTCGAGGACGGTGGAGGAGATGATGCACCAGTTCCGGTGGGGACCGTTCGGCCGTTGAAAGCCAGAGGCGGTTGCCCATCGCTGCCCCCAGGCTACGTGTCGCTGCATCCCGCGGCCGGCATACGTCGGGACTCTGCGGCGATGCTCAGGAAGCAGAAGCGCCCGCCCCGGCCGAAGCCGGTGCGGGCGCCTGTGCGTGCGGATCAGAGCGGGCGGATGTTCGCCGCCTGCATGCCCTTCGGGCCACGCTCAGCGTCGAATTCGACCTTCTGGTCTTCGCGGAGCTCCTTGAAGCCCTCACCCGCGATCGCGCTGAAGTGTGCGAAGAGATCGGCCGAGCCGTCATCGGGTGCGATGAAGCCGTAGCCCTTCTCGGAGTTGAACCATTTCACGGTGCCAGTGGCCATCGTGTCTTTCCTATTCTTCGGGCCGCTCGAGCGACCAGGGGTGCCGCGCCTACGAATGCGGTGCGGACGGTGGAGGGACGACGCGGTCGTCGATGAGGCGACGGATGCCGCGACCGCCGCGCGCGCGAGGTCCGGCGTCGTGTGGAGGCCGAGATCCTCGCCGCGCGCGCCGTAGGCATGGAAGCCCTGCGGCGTCACGTCGATGAAGCCGGCGTACTCGTCGGCGCGGGTCGCGACGAAGACATCGTCGTCGGCCTGTCGCCAGGCGAGCGCCGGCGTGGGGGTATGCATGATCATGTGTTTCGTTCGAGGGGCGCGAAGCGGCGAGAGCGTTCGCGACGTGCGGCGTGCAGAAGCCGCGGATGAGGATGGAGGCGTCCAGGTCTGCGTCTCCACGTTGAGGCAGAGAGACGGACGCGCGCTCCCGAAGGGAACATACAACCATAGCACACGGCTCAGTCCTCTCCCCCGCCGGCGGCGTCGAGCGCGAGATCCGCGGCCTGCTGCCGCAGATAGCGCGCGTAGCCTCCGGGGGTCCGCCCGGCGCGACGGCCTGACGTGAGCACCTCGGCCGCATCGCTGGCCACGACCAGAGCGCCTCGGTTGCGGCAGCGGGCGACGAGGTCGACGTCTTCGTGCTCCCCAAGGGGCGCGAAGCCGCCGGCGGCGAGATACGCGCGAGCGCTCAGCCCCAGGTTGGCGCCGTGCACGTGGCCGTTGGGGCGGCCGGGCGTGTGGGTGCGCAACCAGAGCGCGCGCTGCGCCGCGGAGAGGTCGTCGAAGTCGGGCCGCACCGTTCCCACGCAGACGTCGGCGGTCTGCGACATCGCTCGGAGGTGCGTGAGCCATCCCACGGGGACGCGGGAATCGGCATCCGTGTTCGCGATCCAGATGCGGTCGATCGATGTGCCGGCCATTGCGCCGAGGGCGTGGTCGACGCCCAGCGCCCGCGCAGCCCCGACGCGCCCCGCGTCGGAGGTGAGCGTGGGGAAGCGGAAGTCGGCCGCGATCCTGGCGGAGGCGTCGGTGCACCTGTCGAGCACGACGCGCACCTCGGTGCGGATCCCGGCGTACGACGCCGCGTCCACCGCATCGACGAGCGCCGACAGCGAAGCCTCCAGCAGCAGCTCCTCGTCGCGGACTGGCACGACGACGATCATGACGTCGGCTTCGGTGCGGCTCATGCGAGCCCCTCGCGCTCTGCCACCGACTGCGCGGGACGACGGGCGAAGACCTCGAGCACGAAGTCCTTCTCGGTGTGCAGGCTGACCGTCTCCCACGCGGCGACCGCGCGCAGGGTCTCGTGCACCGCGTCACCGGACTGCGGGTACTCCGCAACGGCGTGACGCCAGTGACAGGCGACGAGGCATCCGTCATCCGCGAGGGACTGCTCGATCAGCGCGCAGGTGCGCTGCAGATCGGCCGGCGACAGGTAGTAGCCGACCTCGGAGAGCACGATGGTGTCGAAGCTGCCCTCCGGCCAATCCGCGGGGATGCCGCCCTGTCGCACCGTGACCCCGCGCGTGCCCTCCAGCCGCGAGCGCGCGGCCGCCACGGCCGGGGTCGCGGCATCCATCGCCATCACCGATCGCGCCCGATCGGCGAGTTCGCGCGTGAGCAGTCCGGTCGCGCAGCCGATCTCGAAGACGCGCCCGAGTTCGCGCTGGGGCAGCGCCGCCATCAGCAGCGCCCGCTTGCGCTCCTCGTACCATCGCGTCTCGAAACCCCACGGATCGTCGCCATTGCGGCGGTAGAACTCGTCGAACCACTGCGCGTCGAGGCTCTGTTCCGGGTCTTCCTCCCCCGCCGGCATGACGAAGATCTCGACTTCGCGATCGAAGTGCTCCCGCATGCCCGCGTGCAGCAGCACCTCGTCGCCCGGCCGGCCCGACAGGGGCGCGACCTGGGTGACATGGCGGGCGAGGGCGTCGCGCTTGGCCTGGAGCTCGTCCGACGTGAGCGTGAGCGCGGCCATCCGCTCCCACGGCAGGTCGTCGCGCGAGCCCCAGTGCCAGGCCCACACCGGATACTCCAGGAGATCGAGACGCCGCTGGCCGGCAATGGTGCCGGCCACGTCGGCGGCGATCCGGTGGTCGCGGTGGCGGTCACCCGCCCAGGGGACGGCGACCAGCACCCGCTGCGGGTCGACTCTGCGGTGCTGATCGAAGATCGCGCCGAGGCGCTCACGCAGCTCGGCCTTGGACCGGTCGAGGCCGCCATCGGGCAGCCCGAGGAATCTGATGTCGGCGTCGGGCGCGAGCAGGTCGACGGCTTCGCGCACCTCGTCACGGCGCAGTCGGGCGAGCGTCGCGGGAGCGTGGGTGGTCGAGTCGGGATGGGATGCCTCGCCATCGGTTGCGACCACCACCACGACCCGCGCACCCATTCCCGCTGCGCGACGCATGAGGCCTGCGGCGCCGAGGGTCTCGTCGTCGGGGTGGGCGGCGACCACGACGAGGAGGTCGAAGTCGGGTTTCAGTGGCTGCAGGCCGTGTCGTGCGATCTCGTCGCGCCAGAGCGCCTCCGGGGTGCCCGGATCGAGGTGGCTGAACGTGGGCATCACGCCTCGACCTCGCTCTCGACGGCGAGCCGGCCCAGCCGGGCGGCATCGCGCAGGCCGTGATGCTGCCGGAGGTAGAGGTGCAGATCGGCGACCCGGCGCGCATAGGCCGGGTCCGACACGAGCGGGCCCGGACCGAGCGCCGCGTCCGCCTCGGCGAGCGCCGTTCTGGCCGCGTGGACGACCGCGCCGCGGACCCGCTCGGCCAGCAGTCGCTCATCGATCCCCGCCCGCGCGTCGACGAGGTCGGCCGCCTCCCGCAGCACCGCGCGGGCAGCCCAGAGCGCCGCATCCGCTCGTCCGAGGTGCACCAGCGCGACCTGATCGGCCCGCTCCGATGACGCTGCGACGCGGAGGGCGTCGCGAAGCCCGAGGGCGCCGCCCCACCAGCACGCGGCGACCGACATCGCGCCCCACGCGAAGCCCGGACGGGTGAGGTACCAGCCGACTTCGCCGATCGGCGCCGCCGGGGCGTGGTCGAAGTCGACGGGAGCGCTGACGATGTCGGGCAGTCCGCGCGCCACCCACGGCCCGTTGTGCGGGCTGACGCCCGGCCCGCGCAGCGCGACCGCGAACAGCCGCCGCTCGTCGCCGACGAACGCCGTCACGAGGGCATGCGACAGGTGCGTCGCCAGAGAGCACCAGGGCTTCGTGCCGGTGAGTGTCCAGCCGGCATCGGTCTCGCGCGCGTCGACGCGCATGCCCGCGCCTTCGGCGGCGAACACGCCCCACGACGAGTGCTCGTCGGCGCCGATCCGCGAGATGTGCCACGGATCGCTGTCGCGGTCGGCTCCCGCCTGCCGGAGGATGCCGAGGGCGTCGAGGTGCGGTTCGAGCACGCGGGCGGCCGCGACGTCGCGCCGCGCGGTCGCCGCCAGCAGATCCCACAGCATCGCCGTCTCGCCGGCGCCCGCAGACGGTGCGCTCCGGCCGACTCTCACGCACCAGTCGATGGTGGACGGGATGTCGCGACCGAACTCCTGGAGATGGGCCGCGTCCGCGAGCGCTCGTGCCGACGCGTCGTTCCTCTCGGTGTCGGGGGTGATCAGCGATCGGCCCCGGTGCCCCTCACCCGCGACCATCAGCATCCCTCCCGAACCCGCCGACGAGACGCTGCTGACTTGCCTTCACGATGGTGCGATCCTCCTCGGTGCCATCCCCCGTCCCGCGAGCGTACGTTTGCAGCCCCGGGAGGCAACCGCCCTTGACAACCGGTCGCTCCCGGCCCAAGGCGGCCGGCCCGCCGCCTCGGCCGAGGTGATGCGGGACCCGCCCGTTTGCACACGACGCGCGCCGCCGCCAGGGCCTCCTCCACGCGGGCCGCCCCGGATACCGTGGGGCCATGTCGGCGGAGACCACGCTTCTGATCCTGGGCGCCACGGGCGACCTGACGTCGAGACTGCTGCTGCCCGCGCTGGGCCAGCTGCTCACCCTCGAGCCGCACCGCCGGGTGCGGCTGCGCGGGGCGGGGATGGAGGACTGGGACGACGCGCGCTGGCGCGACACCGTGCGGCGCTCGTTCGAGTCGGGCGGCTTCGGGGAGGCGTTCGCGGCGGTCGCCGACACGACGTACGAGCGCGCCGACATCACCGATGCGGGCGACCTCAGGCGCCTCCTCGCGAATCCGGACGGCCGCCTCGCGCTGTACTTCGCCGTGCCGCCGGCGGTCGCCAAGGCGTCGTGCGAAGCGCTGGCGAGCGTCGAGATCCCCGCAGGCACCGTGCTGGCGCTCGAGAAGCCGTTCGGCGTGGACCAGGCGACGGCGCGAGAGCTCAACGCGACGGTCGCGCGTCTGGTGCCCGAGGAGCAGGTGTTCCGCATCGACCACTTCCTGGGGCGCTCGACGACGCTCAACCTGCTGGGGGTGCGGTTCGCGAACCGCGTCTTCGCCCCGGTGTGGCGGGCGCAGGACATCGAGTCTGTCGTCATCCGCTACGACGAGAGCCTCGGGCTCGAGGGCCGGGCTGGCTACTACGACAAGGCGGGCGCCCTCGCCGACATGATCCAGAGCCACCTGCTGCAGGTGATGGCGATCCTGGCCATGGAGCCGCCGGCGACGCTGCACGAGCGCGACTTCCGCGACGCGACCTCCGCGGTGCTGCGGGCCACGCACGTCTGGGGCGACGACCCGTCGCAGGCATCGCGACGTGCCCGCTACACCGCGGGCACGGTGGGCGAGCGCACGCTCCCCTCCTACGCCGACGAGGAGGGCGTCGATCCGGCGCGCGAGACCGAGACGCTCGCCGAGCTCGTGTGCGAGGTGCGCAACGAGCGCTGGGAGGGCGTCCCCTTCCGCCTGCGCTCGGGCAAGGCGCTGCCCGAGAAGAAGGGTGAGATCGTCGTGACGTTCCGCCGCGTCAACCATGTTCCCGACGGCCTCACGGGCCCCGCTCCCGGTTCGATCCTGCGCTTCTCCCTCGGACCCGACCACATGGACCTCGAGCTCAACGTCAACGGCGGCGACGACCCGTTCGAGCTCGAGCGCGCCACGATCGGCGCCGACCTCGGCGAGGGCGCGCTCAAGGCCTACGGCGAGGTGCTCTCGGGCATCCTCGACGCCGACGCGATCCTGTCGGTGCGCGGCGACGCCGCCGAGGAGTCGTGGCGCATCGTCGATCCGGTGCTCGCCGCCTGGCGCGCGGGCAAGGTGCCGCTCGAGGAGTACCCGGCCGGCTCGCTCGGCCCCGATGGCTGGCCTGCGCTCCCCTGACCCTACGAGCGAGGACGGATGACGGATGCCGCGGCCCGCGGCATCCGTCGCTTCACGGCGTCAGCGCTCGCCCATCATCTGCGGCTCCATGCGGCCCACGGCGATGACGTTGCCGGCGGGGTCCTTGAACCACGCGATGTCGGGCCCGCCCTCGAAGCCGCGCGAGATGCCCTTCTCGTCGGTGCCGTAGTCCGGGTCGGTGTAGATCTTCGTCACCACGCCCCGCGCGTTGAGGTCGTCGACGGCGGCGTCGACGTCTTCCACGCTGAAGTTGAGGATCGTGAAGACGGCGGGCTCGTGGTCTTCCTTCGGGTAGACGAAGATGCTGCCGCCGCCCGGGAGGGCGATCGTGAAGCCGCCGCCCATCTCCTCGTAGACGGTGACGTCGAGCCCCAGGGTGTCGCGGTAGAACGTTGCGGCTTCGCCGATGTCGGGTACGGCGAAACTCGAAAACGGCCGATCGGGTGTGAACATGACAGCCTCCCAGTGTGTGTCCCCACGCACACGATCCTCCTGTGGGCGGACCCTGTCCAGGGGTGTCGTGGCGCACCTTGCACGTCGAGGGGCGCGGCGTAGACTCCGGGCATCCGCACCAACCCAGACAGCGCTGTGACAGTCAACGGGCGGGTCGTCCCGCTCGCCGGCACGGTGGCGCACGCCTCCGCGCTGGACTGGCTGCGGGGCATCGGGCTGACCGGCGCGAAGGAAGGCTGCGCCGAAGGCGAGTGCGGCGCGTGCGCCGTGCTCGTCGCCCAGACCGACTCCGAGGGCGGGAGCGTCTGGACCGCGGTCAACGCCTGCCTCGTGCCCGCCCACGCGCTCGACGGCCAGGAGGTCCTCACCGCGGAGGGACTCGGGTCGCCCGAAGCGCTGCATCCCGTCCAGGAGAAGCTCGCCGCCGCGGGCGGCTCCCAATGCGGGTACTGCACGCCGGGCTTCGCGTGCGCGATGGCGGCGGAGTTCTACCGCCCCGGCCGCGCGGCCCAGGAGGCGACGCCGGAGTGCGGGCCGAACGGCTTCGACCTGCACGCGATCGGCGGCAACCTGTGCCGGTGCACCGGCTACCGCCCCATCCGCGACGCGGCGTTCGCGCTCGGGATGCCGCAGGACGACGATCCGCTGCGCCGACGGTCGAGCGCCCCGGCCCCCGCGCCCGTGGCGACCGACGTGAGCGACGGCACCGGCCGCTTCGTGCGACCCGAGACGCTCGAGGAGGCGCTGGAGCTGCTGCGCGACGAGCCCGACGCCGTCGCCGTGGCGGGCTCCACCGACTGGGGCGTCGACGTCAACCTGCGCGCCGCCCGCGCACCCCTCGTCATCGCGATCGACCGCCTCGCGGAACTGCGCACGCTCGAGGAGGTCGAGGACGCACTCGAGATCGGGGCCGCGCTGTCGCTCAGCGAGCTCGAGCAGCGCGGCGGCCGGCGGGTGCCGCTCCTGGGCGAGCTGATGCCGAGCTTCGCCTCGCGCCTCATCCGCAACCGCGCCACCCTCGGAGGCGCCCTGGGCACGGCCTCGCCCATCGGTGACGCCGCGCCGGTGCTCCTGGCGCTGGGCGCGCGCGTCGTGCTGGTCTCGGCCGACGACGGCGAGCGCGACGTCGACCTCGCCGAGTACTTCACCGGCTACCGCGCCACGGTGCGCCGTCATGACGAGCTCATCCGCTCGATCCGGATTCCGGTCGCCGCGCCCGATGTCACGGGGCTGCACAAGGTGACCAAGCGGCGCTTCGACGACATCTCGTCGGTCGCCGTCGCCGTCGCGCTCGATCTCGACGCCGGGGTCATCCGTTCCGCGAGGGTCGGACTGGGCGGAGTCGCCGCGACCCCGATCCGCGCGTTCGCCACCGAGGTGTTCCTCGTCGACCGCCCCTGGACGGCGGAGACGGCGGCTGCGGCATCCGTCGTCCTCGAACGCGAGGGGTCGCCGATCGACGACCACCGCGCGAGCGCCGCGTACCGCGCCCGCATGCTCGGCACCGCGCTGCCGGCGCTGTTCGCCGCCGGCGGCGAGGAGCGGGAGGAGGCGACGGCATGAGTTCCCTGGCCGACCGCCCCGAGAACCCCGTCGTCGGGCGGACGGTGGTGCACGAGAGCGCCGCGCTGCACGTGACCGGCGCCGCGGTCTACACCGACGACCTCGCCGCGCGCGCCCACGGCGTGCTCACGGCATGGCCGGTGCAGTCGACCGTCGCGCACGCCCTGGTCACGATCGACGCGGCTCCGGCGTACGAGGTGCCGGGGGTCGTGCGCGTGCTCACCGCGAGCGACGTGCCCGGTGTCAACGACGCCGGCGTCAAGAACGACGAGCCGCTCTTCCCGGCGGAGGCGATGTTCCACGGGCACGCCCTGGTGTGGGTGCTGGGAGAGACACCGGATGCCGCACGCCGGGGTGCGGCGGCCGTCACGGTGTCGTACGAACCGCTGCCGTCGATCATGACCGTGCAGGAGGCGATCGAGGCCGAGTCGTTCCAGGGCGTGGCGCGCACGATCGCACGCGGGGACGCGGCATCCGCTCTCGCAGCCTCGGCGTTCGTGATCGAGGGCGTGAGCGAGGTCGGCGGCCAGGAGCACTTCTCGCTCGAGGGCCACGCGGCCTTCGCGGTGCGCGAGCCCGACGGGCGCTACTTCGTCGAGAGCTCGACGCAGCACCCCTCCGAGACGCAGGAGATCGTCGCGCACGTGCTCGGCGTCGCGTCCAGCGAGGTCACGGTCGAGTGCCTGCGCATGGGCGGCGGCTTCGGCGGCAAGGAGATGCAGCCGCACGGGCTCGCCGCGATCGCGGCCCTCGGTGCGAAGGTCACCGGCCGGCCGGTGCGGCTGCGGCTGAACCGCACGCAGGACATCACGATGACGGGCAAGCGTCACCCCTTCCACATGTCGTGGCTCGCCGGGTTCGACGAGGAGGGCCGGCTGCAGGCGCTCGATGCCACCCTGACCTCGGACGGCGGCTGGAGCCTCGACCTCTCGGAGCCGGTGATGGGGCGCGCCCTGTGCCACGTCGACAACGCGTACTGGATCCCGAACTTCCGCGCCCACGGCCGCGTCGCGAAGACCCACAAGCCGTCGAACACGGCGTTCCGGGGGTTCGGGGGGCCGCAGGGGGTCTTCCTCATCGAGGACGTCCTCGGGCGCGCGGCACCGCTCCTGGGCATCGACCCGGTCGAGCTGCGCGAGCGGAACTTCTACCGCCCGGGTCAGGCGACCCCGTACGGGCAGCCGGTCAAGGACGCCGAGCGGATGCCGGCGATCTGGCATCGGCTGCGCGACGAGTCCGCGTTCGACCGGCGTCGCGGCGAGGTCGAGCGGTTCAACGCCACACACACCGAACGCAAGCGCGGGCTCGCCATGACGCCGGTGAAGTTCGGCATCTCGTTCACGTTCACGTCGTTCAACCAGGCCGGTGCCCTGGTGCTCGTCTACAAGGACGGGTCGGTGCTCATCACCCACGGCGGCACCGAGATGGGGCAGGGCCTGCACACCAAGATGCTGCAGGTGGCCGCGACCGCGCTCGGCGTCGAGCTCGGGCGCGTTCGGCTCGCGCCGACCCGCACCGACAAGGTGCCGAACACGTCGGCGACGGCCGCGTCGTCGAGCGCCGACCTCAACGGCGGTGCGGTCAAGCTGGCATGCGAGGAGATCCGCGGCCGGCTTGCGGCCGTCGCCGGCCGGCTGCTCGACGCCGACGCGCGCGACGTGCGCTTCGCAGACGGCAAGGTGTTCACGGTGGGCGGCGGCGGTCCGCGGCTCGCCTTCGCCGAGGTCGTCGCCGAGGCCTACCTGCAGCGGGTGCAGCTCTTTGCGGCGGGGTACTACCGCACCGAGGGCCTGCACTGGGATGCCGAGCGGCAGCAGGGGTCGCCCTTCAAGTACTTCGCCTATGGTGCCGCGGCCGCCGAGGTCGAGGTCGACGGGTTCTCCGGCGCCTCGCGCCTGCGCCGGGTGGACATCGTGCACGACGTCGGCGACTCGCTGTCGCCGCAGCTGGACATCGGGCAGATCGAGGGCGGCTTCGTCCAGGGGGTCGGCTGGCTGACGCTGGAGGAGCTGCGCTGGGACACCGGCGACGGACCCACGCGCGGCCGGCTGCAGACCCCGTCGGCAAGCACGTACAAGCTGCCGAGCTTCTCGGAGATGCCCGAGGAGTTCCATGTGCGGCTGTTCGAGAACGCGCGCGAGGACGGCGCGGTCTACGGCTCGAAGGCCGTGGGCGAGCCGCCGCTGCTGCTCGCCTTCAGCGTTCGAGAGGCGCTGCGACAGGCGGTCGGCGCGTTCGGCCCCGACGGCCGCAGCGTCGAGCTCGCGTCGCCCGCGACACCCGAGTCGGTGTTCTGGGCGATCGAGGCGGCGCGCACGGCCGGTCGGGGGTCGCCTGAGGGGGCGGGGTCAGACACGGCGGGTGAGGCGGCCGCGAGGGCCGGCTTGCCGGTCGAGGCGGTCGCGGGGGTCGAGGTGCCGGTCGAGGCGACCGGGGTGCCGGGCGACCTCGAGGGCTCGCGGGGTGGCGAGGGAATCCGCCTCGGACTGGTCGACCAGGCCGCTGCCCCAGTCATGGCTGGAGTACGCGGCGCTGGATGTCGAGCACCTCGTGGACGTCCGC
>NZ_JADIJE010000018.1 GCF_015278315.1 Microbacterium ureisolvens
GATCGCCCGGATCGCCGAGTACGGCGAGGAGCGCGAGCGTCTCCTGGCCGAGCTGACGGCGGCGCAGAGCGAGGTCGAGGCGCTCAGCCGCGGCGGGCGCAGCCGGAGCAGCCGGACGGGCCGGGCCGGGCTTCGCAGCCGGACCGGGCCGGGCCGCGGGCGCGCCGGGCTTGGCCGCGGGCGACGCAGCCGCGGGCTTGGCCGAAGCGGGGGCCGCGTCAGCGGACTTGGCCGCGCCGTCGGCCTCGAGCGCGGCGCGGAGCTTCCGCGCCACGGGGGGTTCGATGGTGGACGAGGGGCTCTTGACGTATTCGCCGAGCGCCTTCAGCTTCTCGAGCGCGACCTTGCTGTCGACTCCGAGCTCGGAAGCGATCTCGTGCACGCGTGGTTTGGCAGCCACAAATTCTCCTGTCTGGGTCTACCCAGGCAGGGCAGACCGTTAATTGCGGACGGGTCTCATTTCGAGCCGTTCACTTTGTTTCCATAGCCGTTCAGCCTTTTCGCTGGATGTGCTTTTCGATGGTCTGCGTGTCAAGCGGGCCTGACACACGCAATGCCCGCACGAAGGCGCGACGCCGGATGGCGGCATCCACGCACTCCCGCGTCTCGTGCACCCACGCGCCTCGTCCGGGCATCGACGCACGCTCGTCGGGGACGAGGACGGAATCGATGGAGACCACCCTGAGAAGGGTGGACCGGGGAGCACGCGTACGGCATCCGACGCACGTTCGTACAGGCTCCATTCTACATGCCGGGGCGCTATGCCCCGGACCCCCTTCTTCTACATGCCCCGGCTGAGGACTCGGCGACAGCCGGTCAGCTGTCTTCGAGGATCGAGTCGGGCTGGATGTCGATCTTGGCGCCGGTCAGCTTGGCGGCCAGGCGGGCGTTCTGCCCCTCCTTGCCGATGGCCAGCGACAGCTGGTAGTCGGGCACGAGCGCGCGGACGGCCTTGTTCGAGGCATCCAGCACGAAGCTCGACGTCACCTTCGCCGGCGACAGCGCGTTGGCGACGAACTTCGCGAGTTCGGGGTCGTAGTCGACGATGTCGATCTTCTCGCCGCCGAGCTCCTCGGTGACGGCGCGCACGCGGCGGCCGAGCTCGCCGATGCACGCGCCCTTCGCGTTGATCGACGGGTCGTTGGCCTTCACGGCGATCTTCGTGCGGTGCCCCGCCTCGCGGGCGAGCGACACGATCTCGACGAGGCCGGCCGGGATCTCGGGCACCTCGAGCGCGAACAGCTTGCGGACCAGTCCAGGGTGCGTTCGCGACACGGTGATCGCCGGTCCCTTCGCGCCCTTGGCGACCGAGGTGACGTAGACGCGCAGGCGCGAGCCGTGCGCATAGTCCTCGCCGGGCACCTGCTCCTCGGGGGGCAGGATCGCCTCGACCGTGCCGAGATCGACGTGGACCATGCGGGGGTTCGGCCCCTGCTGCACGACGCCGGCGACGATGTCCCCCTCCTTGCCGCGGAATTCGCCCAGCACGGCGTCGTCGGCGATGTCGCGGAGCCGCTGGCTGATGACCTGCTTCGCAGCGAACGCGGCGATGCGGCCGAAGTCCTCGGGGGTCGACTCCTCTTCGCCGATCACGGCGCCCTCGTCGTCGAGCAGGGGGATGAACACGGCCACGTGACCGGTCTTGCGGTCGAGTTCCGCGCGGGCGCCTTCGGGCAGCTCGCCCGTGGGCGAGGTGTGCTTCGCATAGGCGGTCAGGATCGCCTGTTCGATGATCCGCACGAGCTCGTCGAAGGGGATCTCCTTCTCGCGCTCGACGGTCCGCAGCAGTCCGAGATCGATGTCCACAGTGGCCTCCGTATTCAGCTCTCACCAGCGCGTCGCCGCGCGCCGGAACCCTCCAACATTACCGGATGCCCCGTCCCACGGTGCTGTGCAGTCCCCGAGGCCCGATCGTGAAGGGCCCCGCTCGGTGGGGCGGCGGCGACTACGACGACGCGCAGTCGTCGACGTGGGTGGCGGCACGGCCGAGCCGCGCATCCGTCCAGTCGATGAGGACCGGCACGAAGTGCGAGCCGGGCAGCAGGGTCCGCAGATGGTCGTAGCCGCGGTACTCGAGGCTGCGCACCTGATTGCCCTCGGCGCAAAGCCGCTCGACGAACTGGCGCTGCAGGTGCGGCGGGATCACCTCGTCCTCGTCGCCCCACGCGATGAGGATCGGCTGCGACCACGGGCCGGTCGGCGTGTTGTCGGCGAGACGGCGGCCGAGCGCGCCGGCAGTGAGGTCGCCGACGAAGAGCGGGCGGTCCTCCGAGACGCCCAGCGCCGTGGCGACGGAGACGATCACGCCGGGCTCGGTGGGACAGCGCTGCGTCATCTCCCGCACGATCGCCTCGGAGCCCGGCGCGATGTAGCGCGCCAGGTCGACGTCGGCGTACGTGTCGGCGTACGGCACCAGCACCCACGAGATGAGGATCGACAGCAGCGCGTTGGCGTCGCCGCTGGTCAGCTCCTCCGCGAGCTCCACAGGCTCCGCGGCCGGTGCGAGCACCGCGGTGCCGCGCACGTCCAGTCCGGGCGCGTAGTCCTCCGCGATCTGCGAGGTCCACAGCGCCGCATGCCCACCCTGCGAGTGGCCCCACACCGCGGTGCGGCTCGACAGCGTGACCCCCTCGAGTTCACGCGCCGCGATCGCGGCGTCGAGGGATGAGCGCGCCTCGCCGCGACCGATCAGATAGGGGAAGACGCCCGGCGCTCCCTGGCCCGAGTAGTCGGACGCGACGACCACCCATCCGCGCGAGATGGCCTGATCGAGGCCCGGGATCGCCCACCTCGTGGCGGACGCGTCGCGCAGGCTCGGCGCGCATCCGCGCGCGACCCCGGTCGTGCCGTGGTTCCACACCACGACGGGCCGTGGGCCGGGCGGGGGGTCCTGCGGCACGATGACGAGTGCGCTCGCGACGGCCGGCTGGCCGACCGCGTCGCGCGTCGTGTACAGGATCCGGTGCACGTCGGCGCCTGCCGGCTGCTGGCCCGAGAAGTCGTCGGCGCGGATCAGTCGTCCATGCTCGTACGGCACCACAGCCGGCGGGTCGTAGAACGCGTCGACCACCTGCGCGCCGTCCTGGAGCCACGCGTTCGCCCACCATCCCCCCGCTGCCAGCGCGATCAGCAGCGCCGAGAGCGCGTACCGCCCCGCGGCGAGCCACGCGGCGCGAGCCCTGCTGCGCCGAGGCGCAGCATCCGCCCCTCCTCCCTCGCCACTCGGGCGACCCGCGGCCGGCACCGACCGCCTGCCCTCCACGAACGCGCGGACGGCTCGCATCAGCAGCGTCGCGCCGAAGACGATGGTGCGCACTCCGAAGATCACTGCGACCACGAGCACGGTCACGTCGGGCCAGGCGTACGACAGGATGGCGAAGGTGACCTGCGTGGCGCCCCACACGCCCGCCAGCACTCGCTGGCTCACCGTGCCGCCCGCCACAGCGTCGTAGAACGATGCCAATCCCCCGAGCACGAGCAGGATCGCGATGATCTGCGGCAGGAGCTCGAGGGTGCGGCCGAGACCGAGCAGGATCGCCAGCCCCAGCACCATCCACGCCACGCCGAACGCGACACGGGACCACAGCGGCGTCTCCGGCGCGGCGAACATGCGCGCGAAGCCGGAGAAGACCGCGCTGAGTCCCACGTAGACGGTGAGCAGCACGAGCGACGTGAGCGGCCGCGTCACGATGAGCAGTCCCACCAGCAGCGAGAGCGCACCCACCAGGACCAGCACGACCGGCGGTGCCCCGCGCACGAGGCGCGGCACGATGCTCCACCCGGTCGCGGGCTGGCGAGGGGCCTGCCGGATCATCCGCCCCATGATAGGCGCGCGTCCTGTGGCGCGACTGAGCCGTCCGCTCGGCGCAGTCCGTGTCGCGATCGCGCGCCGGGGTTGCCAGCCGACCGCCGGCGCGTCAAGTCCGTGCCCACCGGCCGCTCGCGGTCTACCGTGAGGGGGTGAAGAGCCGGGAGAGCGTCAAGGCGAATGCGAAGCAGTTCGCCCGCGACGCGGAGTCCAACTCGGCCTTCGAAGTCCTGGCGCGCGCAGGGTATGTGGCGAACGGCATCATCCACGCGCTGATCGGGATCATCGTGCTGGTGATCGCATCCGGCGGCCGCGGCGAAGGCGATCAGGCGGGCGCCATGAAGGCGGTGGCCGGCGCTCCTGCCGGTTTCGTGGTGCTGTGGCTGATCGCCATCGGCCTGTGGGCGCTCGGCGTGTGGCACGCGGCGGAGGGGCTGCTCGCGCGCGACCGCTCCGGCGACACGAAGGGCGCGGCACGCAAGTGGGGGCGGCGGCTCGCCGAATGGGGACAGGCCCTGGTCTTCGTCCTCCTCGGATTCATCTCGGCCGCGGTCGCCATCGGCGCACGACCGGATGCGGAGCAGACGGCCGAAGACGCGAGCCGCAGCCTGCTCCAGCTTCCCGGAGGTCCGATCCTCCTGGCCCTCATCGGCGTGGGGATCGGCATCGGCGGTGTCGCCTTCATCGTCATGGGCGTGCTGCGCAGCTTCCGGAACCGGATCGAGACTCCGGACGGCAAGCTCGGGCGCGCCGTCGTGGTGCTGGGCATCGTGGGCTTCGTCGCGAAAGGGGTGGCGCTCACGATCATCGGCGTGCTCCTCATGGTCGCCGCGATCGGCGACGACGCCGACACCGCCGGCGGTCTCGACGGCGCCGTCGACGCGCTGCTGGATCTGCCGCTGGGTCCCGCCTTGGCATGGATCGTCGGTGTGGGCTTCCTCGCCTACGCGGTCTTCACCGTCGCCCGCGCGCGCTTCGCACGGATGTGAGCACGGGACGGCCGCCCCGCGCGGCTCGCTGCCAGGCGCCACAGCGGAGATAGGTCGCGGCATCCGTCCTGTCAATACTCTGGCGAAGGCGACCGTCCGCGACGAGCCTGAATTTATGACGAACACAGAGGAAGATCTCGTGACGGGACCCGAGGCGATCGCGCGGGTCAAGGAGCTCGTCGAGGACATCGACTTCACCATGCTGACCACCCGGGATGCGGAGGGGAACCTCGTCAGCCGCCCGATGAGCACACGGCAGATGGATGACGCCGGCGACATCTGGTTCTTCACGCTGGCGGGCACCAGTAAGGTCGCCGAGTCGCAGGCCGATCCGCAGCACGATGTGGGGCTGGCGTACCTCGACTCGAAGGGCCACCGCTACGTCTCCGTGGCCGGGCGGGCCGAGGTCGTTCGCGACGAAGCGAAGATGAAGGAGCTCTACTCCCCCGACCTCGACATCTGGTTCGAGGACGGTCTTGACACCCCCGGCATCGTGCTGCTGCGCGTCACACCGGTGGAGTGCGAGTTCTGGGAGCCGAAGCACGGCAAGCTTGTGACGGCCGCGGGCATGCTGAAGGCTCTCGTCACCCGCGACACGCCCGACGACACCATGTCGCACGGCAAGGTGCACTGCTGAGACGCCGAGGCGCCGCGCCCCCGGAGACAGGGGCGCGGCGCCTTCGTGCGTATCGGCGGGTCAGGCGCGGTACACCTGGACCACCGACGGGCGCGGCGCGTTCGGCACGTCACCCGGCTCGGCCGAGCCGTAGTCGGGGAACAGCGACGTGGGCGCTGCGAACGAGCCGCCCTCACCCGGATGCTGCACGGCGACGAAGACCATGCCGTCCTTGTCGTGGATCACCGGGCCGCAGGTCTCGGCTTCGCGGGGCACGGCCAGGAACTGCTGGACGTGACCGCGCTCGGCGCCCTCCAGGGGCACCAGGAACAGCCCGTCGTTGTAGCCGATGGTGCTCGGGGCGCCGTCGGTGGAGATCCAGAGGTTGCCCGCCGAGTCGAACGCGACGTTGTCGGGGCAGGAGATGGGCGACACGAGCTCCTTCGGGAAGCCCGCGAAGTACGAGTTCGCGAACACGGCGGGGTCGCCGCACAGGAGCAGGATGCTCCAGCCGAAGGTGGTGCCTGACTGCCCGGCCGTCTCGGTGAGCTCGATGACGTGGCCGTAGCGGTTGCCGGTGACGGGGTTCGCCTCGTCGAGGGTCGCCGCCGACCGGGCCGAGTTGTTGGTCAGCGCGAGGTAGACCTTGCCCGTCTTGGGGCTGGGCTCGACATCCTCCGGACGGTCCATCTTCGTGGCGCCCACCGCGTCCGCCGCCAGACGGGTGTGGACGAGCACCTGCTCCGTCGTGAAGCCGGGGACGACGGACTGGCCGTTCTGCGTGAGCGGCTCCCACGTGCCCGAGCCATCGAACAGCCCGTCGGAAGGAAGTGCGCCGGTGCCGGTGATCTCGCCCGTCGAGTTGCCCTTGAACTTCGCGACGTACAGGTCGCCTTCGCTCAGCAGCTCGAGGTTCTTCTTGCGCGAGCCCGAGATCTTGTTCTTCGAGACGAACTTGTAGAGGTAGTCGTTGCGCTCGTCGTCGCCCATGTAGGCCACGACGCGGCCGTCCTCGCCGACGATGACGTTCGCACCCTCGTGCTTGAAGCGACCCATCGCCGTGTGCTTGCGCGGCGTCGAGGTCGGGTCCTGCGGGTCGATCTCGACGATGTAGCCGAAGCGGTTGGGCTCGTTGACGTAGTCGGGGTTGTGCGCGTCGAAGCGCGGGTCGTACTTCTCCCAGCCCGTCTCGGTCGAGGTCGACGCCGTCGACTGGTAGCGCCGCTGGGCGGGGGTGTCGGCCGCCCACGCGAAGTAGCCGTTGAAGTTCTCCTCGCCCGAGAGGATCGTGCCCCACGGGGTCGTGCCGCCGGCGCAGTTGCCGAGCGTGCCGTGCACCCACCGGCCCTCGGGGTCGGCGGCGGTCTTGACGAGGTCGCTGCCGGCGGCGGGACCGGTGAGCTCGAACACCGTCTCGACGGTGATGCGCCGGTTGCGCTTGCCGTCCACGACGTACGACCAGGGCGCTCCGGTGCGCTTGCGGGTGATCTCGACGACCGACATGCCCTGAGCCGCCTTGAAGATGTCGCCGCGGCGGCGGAGCTCGGCCGGGTCGGACGACGGCGGGAACATGATGCCCGGGTTGCAGTACTCGTGGTTGTTGACCAGCACGCCGGTCTTGCCGCTCGGGTCGGCCACGATGTCGAGGTAGTCGCTGTTGTAGCCGAACTGCACGGCCTGGGCGGCGGGCGACTGCGCGTTGATGTCGAAGGCGGGAGCGTTCGAGAACAGCGGGTCGCCCCAGCGGATGATCGGCTGCCACGTGTAGCCGGAGGGGACGACGAAGTCGTCGACGAACCGGTTCACGGGCGAGATCGCGTCGAACGGGAGGCTGCCGTTCACCGGACGCGCGAAAGCGGCGCCCGCTCCCCCGATGCCCGACGAGCCCGGCCCCGAGAGCGGCGTCTGACCGCGCAGGCCGCCGACCGCGATGGCGACGGCGCCCGCGGCGCCAAGCCCGAGGAGCGCGCGGCGCGACAGCGCGGCCGAGGCCACCTCCTGGAACGTCTCGTTGTGCGACGAGTTGCACTCCGGCCCCAGGCACGCGTTCGCGCACTTGAGCTGGCACGTCACGGCGAGGCGCTTGCCTCGCGCGTGGTCGGCCAGGGGAAGAGTACGGCGGAATCCTTCGACGATGCTCACGGGCGTCCTCTCTGCGTGCACAACGGCATGTGTGTCGGGGTGGCGCCAGCCTGATCCCGTGCCGCGACGGCGGAGGTAACCGCAGGTGAACGGCGGGCGACGAGAACATGAGAACGACCTCATGAGCAGAACGGATGCCTCGCCACACGCCGTGCGCGTGCGGCGGCGTCTGCGAACCCTGGGCACGCCCATGGCCCGGGCGGCGGCTGCGAACCCCGGGCACGTCCCATGCCCGCCGCGACCGCGGACGCTTGCTCCGACCGCGCGAGGCGACCGCGCCAGGCGACCGGGCGAGGCGACCGCGCCCGGCGACCGGGTCAGGCGACCGCGCCCGGCGACCGGGTCAGGCGACCGCCGGAGCCGACTCCAGCGCGTTGATCGCGGCGATGAGCCGGTACAGCTCGCCCACCCGGAACTGGTTGAGCCGGAGCACCAGCCGCGGCAGGTCGACGCGGTCGTCCGCCTCGCGCTCGACGGTCAGCGGACCCCGCAGCTCGATCTCGCCCTCGGTGAGCAGGAACCCGAACTCGGCGTTCAACGCCGCGACCTCGGCATCCGTCGGTGTCGCCTTCAGTCTCAGGACCAGACGCTTGCCCACCCACCGCAGCGAGTCGTAGTTGCGGTAGAAGCCGATGAGCTCCTGCACCGCGGCCTCGACCGAGTCGGTGACGAGCACACGATCGAAGTCACCCTCGGAGATGACGCCGGAGGGCAGCAGGTGGTCGTCGACGAAGCGGCGCAGGCCCGACCAGAAGTCGCCGCCGGGCGCGTCCAGGAGCACGATCGGGGTCGGGTCGGCCTTGCCCGTCTGCTGGAGGGTGAGCAGCTCGAACATCTCGTCGAGCGTGCCGAATCCGCCAGGGACGCACACGAAGCCGAGGGACTCCTTCACGAGCATGAGCTTGCGGGTGAAGAAGTACTTCATCGCGACGTTGCGCGCGTTCGACCCGACGATCGCGTTGGGCTTCTCCTCGAACGGAAGCCGGATCGAGACCCCGAGCGAGGCGTGCGCGCCGGCGCCTTCCGCGGCGGCCTGCATGATGCCGGGGCCGGCGCCGGTCACCACCATCCAGCCGTGCTCGGCCAGCGCCGCAGCCACCTCGGACGCCTGGCGGTAGAGCGCGTCGTCGGCACGGGTGCGCGCCGAGCCGAAGATCGTCGCCTTCGGCACGTCCTCGTAGGGGTCGAAGAGCTGGAACGCGGCGCGCATCTCCGTCAGCGCCGCGCTCGTGATCTTGAGGTCGAGCCGGGCCGCTCCATCGAGCCCGAGTCCCACGCCGGTCGCAAGGATGCGCGCGACCAGGTCGGCGTTCTCGGTGATGCCCGCGTCGGACAGGATCCGGCGCAGGTCCTCGGTCACTTCCGGCGGCACCGCGGCGCTGTGGGTCATGACGCCAGCGTGCCACGTCGGAGCGTCACACGGGACGAACGGCAGCGGAACGTCCGCGTGCCGCTGCTCAGCGCGCGCTGAGGCGGGCCACCACGTCGGCGACCGGAAGTGTCTCGCGGTCTCCCGTGCGGCGGTCCCACAGCTCGGCCTGACCCTCCGCGGCACCGCGGCCGACGATCACGATCTGCGGCACGCCCACGAGCTCGGCGTCGCCGAACTTCACCCCCGGCGACACCTTCGGGCGGTCGTCGTAGAGGACGTCGAGACGTGCCGCCTCGAGGTCGTTCGACAGCTGCTCGGCGACCTCGAACACGACCGCCTCGCGGCCCGTCGCGACGACGTGCACGTCGAACGGCGCGACGGAGGGCGGCCAGATGAGGCCCTTGTCGTCGTTGTTGAGCTCGGCGATGATCGCGAGGATGCGCGTCACGCCGATGCCGTACGAGCCCATCGTGACGGTCACGAGCTTGCCGTTCTCGTCGAGGACCTTCAGTCCCAGCGTCTCGGCGAAGAAGCGGCCGAGCTGGAAGACGTGCCCGATCTCCATGCCCCGCGCGAGCTCCACCGGCCCCGATCCATCGGGCGCCGGGTCGCCGGGTCGCACGTTGGCGACCTCGACGAAGCCGTCACCGGTGAAGTCGCGGCCGGCGACGAGCGTGTGGACGTGCTTCTGGTCGATGTTCGCCCCGGTGACCCACGCGGTGCCGTCGACGACTCGCGGGTCGAGCAGGAAGCGGATGCCCGTCGCCGACTCCTCGCCGAGCACCGCACCCGTCTCGGACCACGGACCGATGTAGCCCTTCACCAGGAGCGGGTTGTTCTCGAAGTCCTGCTCCGTCGCGGCCTCCACGGCGGCCGGGGCGAAGGCGACCTCGGCACGCTTGTCGTCCACGTCGCGGTCGCCGGGAAGACCGACGACGACGAGCTCGCGAGTGCCGTCGAGGTGCGTCAGGGCGAGCACGACGTTCTTGAGCGTGTGAGCCGCGGTCCACTCCGTCGCCTCCGCGGTCGCAGGCCCCGCGATTCCCGGGGCGGGGGCGTCGAGATGCGCGTTGGAGTGGTCGACCAGCGTCTGGATGGTGGGGGTGTTCGGCGAGTCGAAGATGACCGGCGCACCCTGCCCGTCGAAGGAGATGGCGTCGGGCGCGGTCGTCGTGTAGGCCTCGACGTTCGCGGCGTAGCCGCCGGCAGAGCGCACGAACGTGTCCTCGCCGACGGGCGTCGGGTGGAGGAACTCCTCCGAGCGGGCGCCGCCCATCAGCCCGTTGTCGGCCGCGACGATGACGTACTCGAGACCCAGCTTCTGGAAGATCCGCTCGTACGCGTCGCGCTGCGACTGGTACGAGGCATCCTGCCCCTGGTCGGTGTAGTCGAACGAGTACGCGTCCTTCATCGTGAACTCGCGCCCCCGCAGCAGCCCCGCGCGCGGGCGTGCCTCGTCGCGGTACTTGTCCTGGATCTGGTAGATCGTCAGGGGCAGATCCTTGTACGAGGAGTACAGATCCTTCACGAGGAGCGTGAACATCTCCTCGTGCGTCGGCGCGAGCAGATAATCGGCACCCTTGCGGTCGTGCAGGCGGAAGATGCCGTCGCCGTACGACGTCCACCGGCCGGATGCCTCGTAGGGCTCACGCGGCAGCAGCGCCGGGAAGTGCACCTCGTACGCGCCGGCCTTCGTCATCTCGTCGCGGATGACCGCCTCGATCTTCGCCTTGACCTTCAGGCCCAGCGGCAGCCACGTGAAGACGCCCGGCGCGGCGCGCCGGATGTAGCCGGCGCGCACGAGCAGGCGGTGGCTCGTGACTTCGGCGTCGGCGGGGTCTTCACGGAGCGTGCGGAGGAAGAAGTGCGACAGACGGGTGACCACGAGGGTCAAGTCTAGGACGAGCGGATGCCGCGCCCCCTCCCCGCGCTCGCATCAGTACGGGTCACGGCAGGCGCCCGCGACGTCGTCGCTGGCGGCGATGGTGCCCGGAACGGCATCGGCGTCGATCACACGGATGAAAGCGACGGTGTCGGCGGCGTCTCCCCAGTACGACACGTCCGAGTTGGCGACTTCGATGATCAGCTGACCGCCCGGGCTCGCCCCCGGCACGATCCAGATGTTCGAAAGCGCGCCTGGCTGCTCCACGGCATCGGGGTGAAGGCGAGCCACATCGGCCCCGGACATCCCGATACGAAGGCCCGCCTGCGTCGGGATGCTCGGCGTCAGCACGTCGATCCGCTGGATCGCGCCGGACTCGTCGCCCGACAGCGTGAATGCCGGACCGCCCGTGGAACCGTAGCCGCCGTCCGCGACGACGTACCGATCGGCAGTACGCCAGTAGGTCGTGAGGCAGTCCTCGTTCGTCAGCTGGGCCATCAGCAGGCCCGCGTCGGCGAGCGGCTCGCCGATCCGCACCGGTCCGAGCCCCGAAGGCGACACCACGAGCTCATCGATGGCGGGTGGTGTCGGCTCACTCGGGGTAGTCGGCGTCGGATCCGGCGTAGGCGACGGCGTTGTCGGGGGCGGCGTCGCGGATTCCGTCGGCGTGGGCGCCGGGGGCGTCGGCGTGACCGCGGGAGCGGGCTGCGCCTCGGAGCCGAGCAGCGCCGCAGTCGCGATCGCTCCGCCCGTGATGCCTGCGACGAGCGCGAGCGCGAGGGCACCGGCGACGAACTGCGTGCGATGCCTGCCCGCGGGCCTGATGCGCTGCGAGCCCGCGAGCACGAGATCCCTCATCTCGGTCCGCTCGCGCGGAGTGAGTTCGTCGTTCATGCCCATGCTCCCTCGATCGAGACCATCTCTTCCCGCAGCCGTGACTTGGCGCGGGCGAGACGGGACTTGACGGTGCCGACAGGGATGCCGAGGGTCTCCGCCGCCGCGCGATCCGGGTATCCCTCCAGGACGGTCAGCACGACGACGCTCTGCTCGCGGGCAGGCAGCCTCTTCAATGCCGCGAGAACTCCCGTCTCGTCTGTGCCTTCGGGGGCTCCCGGATTCGACGCGATCGGCGTCCGGGCCAGCAGCGAACGGTATCGCCGGCCCGAGCGCTCCAGGTTGCGGGCGGTGTTCGAAACGGCGTTCAGCAGCCAGGGCAAAGGCGACCCGTCGACGAGTCGCACCGACTCGCGCTTGCGCCACAGCTCGAAGAAGCCGATCGTCACGGCGTCCTTCGCGTCTTCCCGTGCGGTCAGCAAGCGGCGCGCGTGACGGAAGAGACGCGCCTCGTGGCGATCGAACAATCGCGCCAGCGCGGCCTCGTCACCGGCGAGAACCCCCTGCCAGAGGGCGGCGTCATCTTCTTCCATACCCTGTAGTGTCCGGGTTCGCGCGAAAGGTTCACAGCTGGTCGTTTTCGCCACGTTCGAGGCTCTACCGCCCTCGACGCAGCGAAGAGCCGGTAGAGCGCCTGCCTACACTGATCGGGTGCCCGCACGCCGCCCTCGACTGGTCCCCGTCAGTGCCCACGACGAGCTGGTGGCCTCTCTCGCGCAATTGCGCCGGGACCTGGAGCTCCCCACAGCCTTCCCGCCCGACGCGGAAGCCGAGGCGGAACGCGCGTCGCGCGACGTCTCCGTCGACCCGTCGGCCGCGCAGCTCGACGACCTCCGCGACGTGGAGTTCCTGACGATCGACCCCGCGGGTTCGACCGACCTCGACCAGGCGCTGCACCTGGAGCGCACGGCCACCGGCGCCGTGCTGCACTACGCGATCGCCGATCTGCCGGCGTTCGTGGCGCCGGGCGGCGCCGTCGACGAGGAGGCCCGGCGGCGCGGGCAGACCCTCTATGCCGCGGATGGCCGCCTCCCCCTGCATCCGGTCGCGCTCAGCGAGGGGACCGCGTCGCTTCTTCCTGGCCGCGACCGGCGTGCGTTCGTGTGGCGGTTCGTCCTGGACGACGAGGCGCGCCCCGTCGAGACCACGCTGCGCCGCGCGGTCATCCGCTCGCGCAAGCAGTGGAGTTACGCCGACGCGCAGGCCGCCCTGGACGCGCGCACCGCACCATCGGCCCTGGAGGCACTCGCGTGGTTCGGCGCGCTCCGCCTGGAGCGCGAGGCCGAACGCGGCGGCGCGAGCCTCAACGTCCCGGAGACGCGCATCGTCGCCGATGACGGCGGCTATCGGCTGGAGCGCGCCGCGCCGCCTGCGGTGGAGGAGTGGAACGCCCAGGTTTCGCTCCTCACCGGCATGGCGGCGGCCGACATCATGCTGCGCGGGGGCGTCGGAATCCTCCGCACCATGCCCGCCGCGGAGCCCGACGACATCGCGGCGTTCCGGAGGCAGACGGTGGCGCTGGGAATCCCGTGGGCCTCCGGGGTCGCCTACGGCGACTATCTGCGCGGCCTGGACCGCGATGCGCCGGCCGCGCTGGCGATCCTCGATGCCGCGGCCGGGCTGTTCCGCGGCGCCGGCTACGTGGTCTTCGACGGCGCGCCGCCCGAGGATCCCGTGCAGGCGGCGATCGGCGCCCCATATACCCACACCACCGCTCCCCTGCGCCGGCTGGTGGACCGGTGGTCGCTCGTGATCTGCGAGGCGATCGCGAACGGCCGCGAGATTCCGCAGTGGGCGCGAGAGGGGCTGCCGTCGCTTCCGAAGATCATGGCCCGCAGCGACGGGCTCGCGAACCGGCTCGACGCGGCAACACTCGATCGCGTGGAGGCGGCGCTCCTCACCGGGCGCGAGGGACGGGTGTTCGAGGCGGTCGTGCTGGGCCGACGCGAAGACGGGGCGCGCGTCCAGCTCACCGACCCGCCCGTCGCCGCGAAGGTCGCCGGGCTCGACACCGCGCCCGGTGAGACCGTGCGCCTGCGGCTGACCCGCGTCGACATCGCCACGGGCGCCGTGGTCCTCGAGCCGACCGCCTAGCCTGGGATGGTGACGACCACTGCGCTGCTGACCGGGTTCGAGCCGTTCGGCGGCGACGCCGCGAACCCCTCGGGCGAAGCAGTGCACCTGGTGGCTGCGGGCTGGCGCGGACCTGAGAACCTCGTCACCGCGGTGCTCCCGGTCACCTTCGCCGGCGCCCAGGCGCGGCTGCGTGAGCTCTTGGCCGAGCACCGACCCGACGTGGTCGTCGCGGCGGGGCTGGCGGGCGGTCGCGCCGCGATCGCGATCGAGCGCGTGGCCGTGAACCTCATCGACGCCCGCATCCCCGACAACGACGGCGCTCAGCCCGTCGACGAGCCCAGCGTGCCCGGCGCCGGCGCGGCCCATTTCGCCACGCTCCCGGTCAAAGAGATCACGCGCCGCATCGCGGCAGAGGGCATTCCGGCCGAGCTCTCCTACTCTGCGGGTTCATTCGTCTGCAACCACGTGTTCTTCAATGCGCTCGAGGCGGCGGCATCCGGAACCCGTGCCGGGTTCGTGCACGTCCCCTGGTCCGCGGAGCACGCGCCGTCGCCCGATGCCGCGACGCTGCCGATCCACGACATCGCGACCGCGCTCGAGATCGCCGTGCGCACGAGTCTGGACGTCACGACCGACAGCGCGGTGCCCGGCGGCACCCTGCATTGAGGGGCTCCACGTCACGGCGGAATACCCGTCGGCTCGACGCGCTTGCACGACTCATCGCCTCGCCGGCTGCAAGGAGCCCCATGAACGACACCGTCACCGAGACGCCCGCCGTCGACACGACCGCCGAGTCGGCGCCCGCCCCGGCCGCGCCCCCGTCGGTGCACGTCCGTGCCGTCGTGACGTGGCTCGCGATCTTCCCGCTGGTGTCGGTCGGAATGCTGCTGCTGGCCCCGATCTCGGAGTCGTGGCATCCGATCCTCCGCGCTCTCGTGCTGACGGCCGTCGTGGTGCCGCTCGCCGTCTACGTCGTCGTGCCGCGCCTTCTCGGTGCATACGGCTCGCTCCACCGGCGTCACGCCGCGCGACGTCGCTGAGCCGCCGCGTCACCGCGGGCGACGGCCGAGGTGGAGCGCCTCGCGCACCACGAGCCCCGCGATCAGCGCCCAGAACGCGGCGCTGACCCCTGCGATCGCGACGCCCGACGCCGCCACCAGGAAGGTCACGACCGCGGGCAGCCGCTCCCCCGGATCGTCGATCGCCTGCTGGACGGCGGAGCCGAACGCGCCGAACAGCGCGATGCCCGCGACGGCGGGGATCACCGCCTCGGGTGCCACGACGACCAGCGCGACGAGAGCCGCCGAGAGCCCGCCGAGCACGATGCCGCTCGCGCCGGTCGAGACGCCGGCGACCCAGCGCCGCCGCGGATCCGGATCGGCGTCGGGTGCGGCCGCGAGCGCCGCGCTGATCGCGGCGAGGTTGATCGCGTGGCCGCCCGCCGTCGCTCCGATCGCGGTGCCGAGGCCCGTGACGAGCATCGACGGACGCCACGGCACCTCGTATCCGAAGCTGCGCATGATCGCGACGCCCGGCACGTTCTGCGACGCCATCGTCACGAGGAAGAGCGGCAGGGCGAGACCCACGACCGCGCCGAACGTCAGGGTCGGCGCCGTGAACTCGAGCCGCGGCACGAGGAGGGCGGGATCGATCGCCGCGCCCGTGACCGCGACCTCCACCGCGACGACGACGGATGCCGCGACGAATGCCAGCGGCACCGCCCACCGCGGGGCGAACCGCACGAAGACCAGCCAGGTCACAAGCACGGGGATCACGCCCCACGGGTTGGCCACCAGCCCGGTGATGGGCGCGAGGCAGAGGGGCAGGAGCACGCCGGCGAGCATGGCCTGCGCGATCGACGGCGGGATCCGGGCGATCAGGCGGCCCAGCTGGGGCCACAGCGCCGTGAGCAGGATCAGCGCCGCCGTCACGAGGAATGCGCCGACGGCGGCGGGCCAGCCGCCCTCAACCGCACCCGTGGCGGCGAGGACGGCGGCGCCCGGCGTCGACCAGGCGACCGTGATCGGCATCCGGTACCGCCACGCCAGGATGATCGCCGAGACGCCCATCGTGAGACAGAGCACCAGCAGCCCGCTCGCAGCCTGCGCGCGAGAGGCGCCGACCGCGTCCAGGCCGGTGAGCACCACCGCGAACGAACTCGTGACCCCCACCAGCGACGTCACGATGCCCGCGACGATCGGGCGCGACAGCGGTGCGGACGCCTCGGCCGGTGCGGAGGCGTGATCGGCGCTCATCCCGCCTGCCTCCCGCGGTACACCGCCGTGCGCAGCTCGACCGCCCAGACTGCCCGCTGCGGCATGCCGACCCGCTCCGCCTCCGCGACCTCGGCGTCGACGTCGTACGGCACGCGCACGAAGCGGACCTCGAACGGCGCGGGCTCAGCCGTGTCGAGAACGCCCTCCAGGATCACATAGCTCGGCGTCGGCTCGTCGAGGGGATTGCCGACGCTGCCGGCGTTGAACAGGGTGCGGCCGTCGCGCGAGTGGATGTAGGCGTCGTGGACGTCGCCGTATCCGACGACCGTCGGCTCGGGTCCGTCGCCGGTCATGGCAGTGGCGCGGAACATGCCGTCGAACTCCTCGTCGGTGTGACGGAAGCGCACCCGCACGTGGGGGCTCTCGGCCGAGGCGTGGAAGAGGCGGATCAGCCGGCCGCTCATCAGGAGGTCATGGCTGAGCGGAAGGCCGCCGAGCCACTCGCGCTGCGCGGCGGACAGCTCGTCGCGCCACCAGCGCATCTCTTCGGGCTCTTCATCGCCGAGCCGGCCGATGAAGTCATCCCAGTTGCCGCGGATGTTCACCTCGCACACCTCGCGCAGGCGCTCGGTCGTCGGCGAGCCGCGAGGTCCCTTCCCGACGTTGTCGCCGAGGTTCACGATGCGGGTGATGCCGCGGGCGCCGATGTCGGCGAGCACCGCTTCGAGCGCGGTCAGGTTGCCGTGGACGTCGGAGATGACGGCGATCCGGTCGAGAGGCACTCTCGGATCATGCCATGCCGCGACACGCCTCGATGAGCCTAAGGTCGGGGTGTGCGTCGCCTTCCGCTGATCCCGGCCTTGGCGATGGCGGCCGCCGCTGCGGTGGGCGTGCTGGTGTGGGCGGAGATGGTGCACCGGCGCGCCTCGCGCCGGGCGCTGGGTCACGCGCCGGCGCCGGGAGGCAGCGAGGCGGTGGTCGTGCTGGGCTACCGCGACGCGGGGCCGCGGGCGAACTTCGTCAACCGCTATCGCGTGCGGGTCGGCCTGCGATCGCAGAGCCCGCACGCCTCCGAGAGCGTCCTGGTGATGTGCGGCGGCGCCGTCGGGGGCCTCGTGCCCGAGGCCGAGCTCATGGCGCGGTACGCCCGCGCGCGCGGTCACACCGGCCCGATCCTCCTCGACACCGACAGCCGGACGACCGCCGAGAACATCCGCAACGCGATCCCGCTCATCGCGGGCGCCGATACGATCCGCATCGCCTCGAACGCGCCGCATGCCCTCGTCGGGCGGGAGTGCCTGTGGGAGATGCGCCCCGATCTCGCTGCGCGTCTCGCCCGGGCGGACGACGATCGCCTCGGCGAGGCCCCGATCCTCAAGGTCGCCGCGGCGATCATCGCCATGCGCCACCGCCGCCGAAGCGCGCGCTGAGCCGGGCGCGGGCGCGTGCACAGAATCGGAAGTTCTTGCCGACGCGCCGGAGAACGGATGCCGCGACCCGGGGTGTCGGAGAAAGGTTCCGACGTTGTGCACCGAGCGTCACGTCTCGCGGCGCCCGGATCCGCAGTGCCTCAGCCCGCCTCGATCTCGGCGAGCGCCTCGGCGATCATGCGGTGGCCCTGCGCTTCGAACTCCGCGTCGCCGACCTGGTGCGCCCAGCAGGCCGTGCCGACCCCCTCGCGCAGCCGCATGAGCCGCCACTGGGCTGGCGTTCGCGGATCCGGCCCGTAGCCGTCGAAGAACGCGGCCTCGCACGCGGGGCTCTCGCGCCACTCCTGCGCGGCCAGCCGTGCGAAATCGCTCGCCGCCGGCCTGAAGGCGAAGCGGCCGAAGTCGATCACCCGCACCGCGCCGTCGTCCACGAGCCAGTTGCGGGGCTGCCAGTCGCCGTGCGTCGGCACGAGGTCGGTCTCGACCGGCGGAAGCGCAGCGAACGCCGCCCGCACCCGGGCTTCGACGTCGGGCGCGACCGCGTGATCCCCGTCGAACCATGAGAGAGCGCGGCGGGTGGCCGCGGCATCCGTCCCCTCCGACGGCCGCGTGGCCTGCGCGTGGAACTCGCGCAGCAGCGCTCCGGCGCGACGATGGACCTCGGGGTCGACGGCCGCAGGCGTGCGATACGCGAGGTCGCCCGGCAGCCACTCGAGCACGAGCAGGCGCGCGTCGCGGTCGGCGTGCCGCAGATGCGCCGCGTGACCGGCGCGGGCCCACGAGGTGACGAAGCCCCCCTCGTGCGCGTCGAGCTCGCGACCGAGGTGATGATCGGTCTCGCCGGCCGCCTTGACGATCAGGTCGTCTCCGCCGTGCCGCACGTGGAGGACCGTGGTCTCGACCTGGTTCCAGCTGAGGTCGGCGACGACCTCGAGCCCGGGCAGCCACGCGCCGAGCACGGCGCGCTGCGCGGCCGACAGCCGGCCGAGCGTCATCAGGACGTGACGACCTGCGCGGTGCCGACAGGTGCCGCCGGACCCATCTCGTCGGCGATCCGGTTCGCCTCCTCGATGAGCGTGGCGACGATCTCGGCCTCGGGCACGGTCTTGATGACCTGGCCCTTCACGAAGATCTGGCCCTTGCCGTTGCCCGACGCGACGCCGAGGTCGGCCTCGCGGGCCTCGCCCGGGCCGTTCACGACGCAGCCCATGACCGCGACGCGCAGCGGCACCGTCATGTCTTTGAGGCCCTCGGTCACCGAGTCGGCGAGCGAGTAGACGTCGACCTGCGCGCGACCGCACGACGGGCAGGAGACGATCTCGAGCTTGCGCTCGCGGAGGTTCAGCGACTGCAGGATCTGGTGCCCGACCTTAACCTCTTCGGCGGGCGGCGCCGACAGCGACACGCGGATGGTGTCGCCGATGCCCTCGGCCAGCAGGATGCCGAACGCGGTCGCGGACTTGATCGTCCCCTGGAACGCGGGCCCAGCCTCGGTCACGCCGAGGTGGAGCGGCCAGTCGCCCCGCTCGGCGAGCAGCCGGTAGGCCTTCACCATGACGATCGGGTCGTTGTGCTTGACCGAGATCTTGAAGTCGTGGAAGTCGTGCTCCTCGAAGAGCGATGCCTCCCACACGGCGCTCTCGACGAGAGCCTCGGGCGTCGCCTTGCCGTACTTCTCAAGCAGCCGCCGGTCGAGCGAACCCGCGTTCACGCCGATGCGCAGCGAAACACCCGCGGCCTTGGCGGCCGCCGCGATCGCACCGACCTGGTCGTCGAACTTGCGGATGTTGCCGGGGTTCACGCGAACGGCGCCGCAGCCGGCGTCGATCGCCTGGAAGACGTACTTCGGCTGGAAGTGGATGTCGGCGATGACCGGGATCTGGCTCTTCGCCGCGATGATGTGCAGCACGTCGGCGTCGTCCTGCGACGGGACGGCGACACGCACGATCTCGCAGCCCGACGCGGTCAGCTCGGCGATCTGCTGGAGCGTCGCGTTGATGTTCGTGGTCGGCGTCGTGGTCATCGACTGGACGCTGACGGGCGCATCGCCGCCGACGAGCACCTTCCCGACCCTGATCTGACGGGTCTTGCGGCGGGGGGCGAGCGTTTCGGGGACCTTGGGCATCCCGAGATTCACGGCTGGCACGGCACCAGCCTACGCGGCCGGACTGACCGTCGGCTCCGAGCCGCGGTGGCGGAACGAGGCGGATGACGGATGCCGCGACCCCCGGCATCCGTCCGCGTACGAGCGCGTCCCGCGGACGGTGTATCTTCCCGCCATGACGGTGAACCACGTGTACGCCCGGATGACGGGGCGTGACCCGCACGAGAAGCACCGGGCGGCCACACCTCTGGAGCTGCTGTTCGACCTCGTCTTCGTGGTCGGATTCAGCCAGATCGGCTCGCAGATGGCGCACTACCTGGAGCTCGGGCACACTTCGACGGCGCTGCTCGGGTGGTGGTTCGCGACGTTCGCGGTCGTGTGGGCCTGGATCAACTACTCGTGGCTGGCCTCGGCCTACGACACCGACGACGTCTTCTTCCGCCTGGCGACGATGGTGATCATGGTCGGCGTGCTCATCGTCGCGCTCGGAGTCCCGGATGTGTTCCACTCCATCGACGAGGGCGTGTACCTCGACAACAGCGTGATGGTCGCCGGGTACGTGATCATGCGCCTGGCCACGATCGCGCTCTGGCTGCGGGTCGCGAGGCAGGACCGGGCGCGTCGTCGCACCGCGCTGGCCTACGTGGTCAACATCTCCATCGCCCAGGTCGGCTGGATCGCCCTGATCTTCCTCAATCTGCCCATCGGCACGACGCTCGTGTTCACCACGGCGCTCACATTGTTCGAGATGGCGGGGCCCCTGTTCGCCGAGCTGCGCTTCGGCCGCACGCCGTGGCACGCCCACCACATCGCGGAGCGCTACGGGCTGCTCGTCCTCATCACCCTGGGCGAAGTGATCCTCGGAACCATCCTCGCGATCTCGGCGGTGGTCGAGGAGCAGGGTTGGACGCTCGAGGCCGCCCTCGTGGCGTTCGCCGGGGTCGCGCTCGCCTTCGGGATGTGGTGGATGTACTTCGCGATCCCGTGGGGCGCCGTCATCGAGCGGCATCGCATACGCGGATTCGGCTGGGGGTACTTGCAGATCCTGCTGTTCGGATCACTCGTCGCGGTGGGCGCCGGACTCCACGTGGCGGCGTACGTCATCGCGGGCGACGCGCATGTGGACGCCGTGTTCGCGACGCTCGCGATCGCGATCCCGGTGCTGGCGTTCGAGACGCTCCTGTTCCTTTTGTACGCGCTGCTCGTGATGCAGTTCGACCTGTTCCACCTGTGGCTGTACCTGGGCGTGATCGCCTTCCTCGTCGCGGCGGTGGCCGCCGTCGCCGCCGGTGCGACGCTGAGCATCGGCATCCTGCTCATCGCCTGCTCGCCGGTCGTCGTGGTCGTCGGCTACGAGACGGTGGGCTGGCGCCACGGTCAGGAGATGATCGCGCGCGCCACCCGCTGACGGGCGCCGGCCGGGGCGCCGCACGGGTTCCGTCTCCCCGGGATCGGTCAGCGTGCGACCGGCGCGGCGTCCACCGGATCCACTCCCGTCCACAGCTCGTCGAACGCGATGCTGTCGTAGAAGGCCACGCCGTCGACCACCTTGCCGTCGCGCATGCGCAGGAACCACGCATAGGTGTTCGCGTACTCCGTGCCGGCGATCGTGGTCCCCCTGCCGTCCCACACGACGATGACGGTGTCGCCGTCGGCATACAGCGCCCGCACCCGAACCGGACGGAAGGGATCCCGCGACGAGAATCGGCGCCCGAACGGCACGAGCACGTCGTCGATGAACGCGGCGGCATCGGGATACCGGCGCGACGCCGCCGAGCGGCCGACGATCTCCCACGTCATGTCGTCGGCGAACAGCGACGAGATGTACCCCTCACCTGCCGCCCACGCCGTGAAGGCCGCGTCGACGATGCTGCGGTGGTCCATTCGATGGCTCTCCTTCCGTGGCCGCGCGCGAGCCTCCGTAAAAGCGGGCCGGGCGCGCTCACGCCCAGTATGGTGCGAACCACGCACGGATCACATCGAAGATGGAGGTGCCCGATGGCCGCCCAGAGTCCGCGCACGGTGGTGCTCACCGGCGCCACGAGCGGCATCGGTCTCGAGACCGCACAGCATCTGGCCGCCCAGGTCGACCACCTGGTCGTACAGGGACCGGAGCCCGCCGATGCGGTGCGCGACCAGCGGACGGCGATCGCACAGTCGGGAGGTGCGGCGGTGACGTACGTCGCGGCCGACTTCAGCAGCCTCGCCGACGTCGCGCGCGCGGCGGCGGCGATCCGCGAGGCGACGGGCGGCGCCATCGATGCCCTGATCAACGATGCCGGGGTCCCCGGCGCGCAGCGCCGAGTCGTCACGGGCGACGGGCATGAGCGCACGCTGCAGATCAACTACCTCGCTCTCGTGCTGCTCTCCGAGCTGCTCCTGCCGTCGATCGCCCCGTCCGGGCGGATCGTCAACCTCGCCTCGGCGACCCATCAGTCCGCGTCGCTCGACCTCGGCGACATCGAGCTCGCCCGCGACTACTCCCCCGTGCGCGCATACGCCCGATCCAAACTCGCCATCGTCATGTACACCCTCTGGCGCGCCCGCGTGCACCCGGACGGTCCGACGTTCGTCAGTCTCCAGCCGGGCGTCATCAACACCGGCCTGCTCGACGCGATGTTCGGGCGCATCGGCACGAGCGTCGACGTCGGCGCGAGCAGCGTGCTGGCCGCGCTTTCCGCACCGGCGCGCGGCGGTGAGTACTTCGACGAAGGGCGCATCGCCCGCGCGAGCGCCGAAGCGCGTGACGTCGCACTCGGCGACGCCCTGATGGCATGGACGTTCACCGCGCTGTCGCCGCATCTGCGCTGACGGCGCCGGCGACGCCCGGCGCCGTGCGGCTCCCTGACAGCCGGCGACGGACGGCCATGGTCGGCGCGGGCCGTGTGGTAGGTTCGGCCCATGTCCGCGCAACTCTCCTGGTGGCTCACCGCATAGGCGGTGGGTCTCGCGCGACTCCGACCGCCCCCGGGGCGGTCTTCTTCTTCGTAAGGGATGCCTCCCCCACGACGAAAGAACCACAGCCATGACCGGGTCCGCCCACCCCACGCTCCGCGAGATCGCCGATCGCGGCATCCCGTTCGCCCTCATCGCGCGCGACGGCGCGACCGTCGAGCTGCTCACCGGCGACGTGGTCGACGTCGAGCTGCTGGCAGACATCCCACTGACCGACGAGTCGGGCGCGCCGCGCGAGGTGCTCGCGCTGGTGCCCTTCCGCCAGGTGCGAGAGCGCGGGTTCGAGTGCCACGACGACGGCGCTCCGCTGCGCTGCCTGATCGTTTCGGACCGGGTGTCGATCCCTCGTGACGAAGCGCTCGCACAGCTGCCGACCGCGCCCGTCGCGCTGGAGGACCCCGGCTTCGACATCGCCGACGAGGAGTACGCCGGCATCGTGCGCCGCGTCATCGCCGACGAGATCGGGCGCGGCGAGGGCGCCAACTTCGTGATCCGCCGCGATTTCACCGCGGGGGTCGGAACGGATGCCGCCACCGCCGCCCTGACGTGGTTCCGGGCTCTGCTCGCGCACGAGCGCGGCGCCTACTGGACGTTCGCGGTCGTCACTCCGGGCCACGTGGCGGTGGGCGCGAGCCCCGAGGCGCACGTGAGCGCGCGCGACGGCGTCGTGACCATGAACCCGATCTCGGGCACGTTCCGCCACCCGGCGGGCGGCGCGACCGCCGAGACGCTCACCGAGTTCCTCCGCTCGACGAAGGAGACCGAGGAGCTCTTCATGGTCGTCGACGAGGAGCTCAAGATGATGAGCGCCGTGTGCTCCGACGGCGGCCGGATCACGGGCCCCCACCTCAAGGAGATGTCCCGGCTCACGCACACCGAGTACGTGCTGCGCGGCCGCAGCCGGCTCGACCCGCGCGACATCCTCCGCGAGACCATGTTCGCGCCCACTGTCACCGGCTCGCCGATGCAGAACGCGTGCACGGTCATCACGCGCCACGAGACGACTCCGCGGGGCTACTACTCGGGCGTGGCCGCGCTCTTCACGCCGCGGCTGACGCTCGCCGCCGGCGAGCCCACGCATGACCTGGACGCCCCGATCCTCATCCGCACCGCCTATCTCCAGGACGGCCGCCTGCGTGTGCCGGTGGGCGCGACGCTCGTGCGGCACTCCGACCCCTACGGCGAGGTCGGAGAGACCCACGGCAAGGCCGCGGGCGTGCTCGGAGCGATCGGCGCGGTGCCTCGCGACGCGGCGGCCGAGGCCACACCGAAGGCCGCGCGGACGTCGCCGGGCGAAGTCATCGACGAGGATGCGCCCGCGCCCGCGCCGCGCCGTCTCGCCGACGATCCCGGCATCGCCGAGCTCCTGGCCTCTCGCAACGCGCGGCTGGCGGAGTTCTGGCTGAACCCGCAGGGCTCCGACGAGCCCGGGCCGTTCACCGGCCGCTCCGCGCTCGTCGTCGACGCCGAGGACCGCTTCACCACGATGCTCGCCCACCAGCTGCGCCACCTCGGCCTCCAGGTCGAGATCGTGCCGTGGAGCCAGGTGACCGACGCGCAGGTCGACGCCGCCGAGCTCCTCGTCTCGGGGCCCGGTCCGGGTGACCCCCGCGACACCTCGAGTCCCCGCATCCGCCGCGTGCGGGAGGTCGTCGCGCGCCGCCGCGACGCCGGTCGCCCCCTCCTCGCCGTGTGCCTCAGCCACCAGATCCTCGCGGACTCGTTCGGCATCGGCCTGGCGCCGCTGGAGGCCCCTCACCAGGGACTCCAGAAGTCTGTCGACGTCTTCGGCACGCCGGCGTCGATCGGGTTCTACAACACCTTCACCGCGCGAGTGGCACCGGGCACGACGAGCGCCGGCGACGCCGAGATCTCGGCCGACGCGTCGGGCGACGTGTATGCCCTGCGCGGACCCGGCTTCGCGTCGGTGCAGGGGCACCTCGAGTCGATCCTGTCGCGCGACGGCATGACGACGCTGCAGCGCCTGGTCGAGCAGGCACTCACGCCGGTCCCCGCCTGAATCGCGGAGCATCCAGCCGCGTCCGGGTTCGGGTCCGGGTTCGGGTCGCACCGCGAACGTTCGGGGCGCACGGTCCACGCCCCGAATGGCCGCCCCGCGCCCCGAAACGCGAGAAAAGGACGACGGATGCCGCAGCTCAGCGAGCTGCGCGCGCCGCGAGCAGGCGCCGCTCGGCGTCGTTCGCGGTGAGCTCGAGGGCGCGCAGGTCCGCGGCGAGCGCCTCGTCCTCCCGGCCGAGGTCGCGCAGCAGCGACGCCCGCACCGCGTGCCACAGGTGGGACCGCGCGAGCGGATCCTCGAGCGCGTCGACCTCGGAGAGCGCCACGGCCGGCCCTTCGATGCGCGCGAGCGCCACGGCCCGGTTGAGCCGCACAACGGGCGACCGGTCGTAGGCGAGCAGCATGTCGTAGAGGGTCAGCACCTGCAGCCAGTCCGTCGATGCTGCGTCGGCGGCATCCGCGTGGCACGCCGCGATGGCTGCGTGGAGCTGCCAGCGCCCGGGCCGCCGCAGGCGTGCCGCCTGCTCGAGCGATGCACGCGCACCCGCGAGAAGGGCGGGATCCCAGCGCGCGCGGTCCTGATCGGCGAGCAGCACGAGTTCGCCGTCGACGGACCGCGCCGATTCACGCGCGCGGTGGAATTGCAGGAGCGCGTGCAGCCCGTGGGCCTCGGCGGCGCGCGGCAGCGCGTCGGCGATCACGCGTGCGAGCCACAGCGCGTCGTCGGCGACATCGCGGTCGGCGTCGGCGTCGGCCCCCGCGACGAAGTGCGCTTCGCTGTACATCACCGAGACGATCGTCAGCACGAGATCCAGCCGCGCGGCGGCGTCAGGCCCCTCCGGCACCCGGAGCGGGATGCCGCTCTCGGCGATCTTCCGCTTCGCCCGCGAGATGCGCTGTCCCGTCGCCGGGTCTGTCGAGAAGGTCGCGCGGGCGATCTGCGCGGTGGTCAGACCGCACACCGCACGGAGCGTCAGGGCCAGCTGTGCTTCCGGAGCGAGCGCGGGATGGCAGCAGCCGAACAGCAGCGGCAGTCGCTCGTCCGCGGGGCCGCCTTCGGTCGCGGGCGCCGGGGCGAGCAGCGCCACCTTGTCGCGCAGCACGCGCTCGCGCCGCACACGGTCCAACGCGTTGTGCCGAGACGCCTGCATCAGCCACGCACCGGGCCCCGGCGGTATCCCCCGCGCCCGCCATTCGCGCAGCGCCTCCTCCACGGCCTGCGCGACGGCTTCCTCGGCGACGTCGAAGCTGCCGAACGACACCGTGAGCGCGGCTGTGATCCGCGCAGACTCCTCGCGGACGACCGCGGCGAGGAGACGATCGGATGCCGCGACCGCCGCGCCGCCCGGCGGTTCGGGGTCGCTCGGGGTCGCGGCATCCGTTGCGGACATCACTCGAACTGGCTGTAGTCGACCACCATCGGGCGGATCTCGACGGCGACCCCCGGCAGCTCGAGCGAGGGCCAGGTCTTCACCAGCTCGATCGCGGCGTCGAGGTCGGGCACGTCGATCACGCTGAACCCGCCGACGACCTCCTTCGCCTCCGAGAAAGGCCCGTCGACGACGACCGGTCCTGCGCCGTCGCCCGAGCGGACCGTCGTCGCGGTCGTGACGGGGTGCAGCTCCGCACCCGAGTCGTCGATCTTGTCGGCGTTCGCGCCGAACCACTCGTAGATGCGCCCGTAGACCTCCTGGGCGCGCTCCTCCGGCACCGCCGCGTCGAGCTCGGGGGTCGAGGTGAACATGATGACGTACTTCACGGTCGTCGTCCTTTCGTCAGTGGAACCGTTGCACCCCTACAGCGAACGGACAAGACGGTTTTCGACACCCGTGCGAAGAATCTCCGCGAACACCCCTGTGGTCAGATCAGCGAGACCGGGTTGAAGAGATCGGCGAGGATCAGGATGCCGCCCATCACGAGGAGCGCGACGAAGACCGCGAACGTGAGCGGCACGAGCTTCGTGGCGTCGACGGGCTTCGGCGGCGGACGACGGAACACCTTCGCCCACACGCGCTTGATGCCCTCCCACAGTGCGACCGCGATGTGGCCGCCGTCGAGGGGCAGCAGCGGGATCATGTTGAAGACGAACAACGCGATGTTCAGCGACGCCAGCAGCGACAGGAAGCCGGCGACACGGTTGAGGATCGGCGAGTCCGCCGCCGCGACCTCGCCCGACAGGCGGCTGGCGCCGACGATGCTGAGGGGGCCGTTCGGGTCGCGCTCCTGCCCGGTGACGAGGTCGACACCGGTCTGCCACACCTTGACGGGAAGCTGCCAGATGATCCCGACGACCGCCTGGACGTTCTGCCCGGTCATCTGGGCGCCCGCCCAGATCGGCTGCTGCACGTACTCGACCGTCGGGCCGATGCCCACGAACCCGACCTCCTCGGTCGTGGTCGTTCCATCGGCGGCCGTCACCTCCGCCTCGATCGTCGCGGGTGTGATCTGCAGTGTCTGCTCCGCGCCGTCGCGCTCGATGACGACGGTCAGCTGCCGGCCGGGCGACGATCGGATGATGGCCGTCGCCTCATCGAAGTCCGCGACCGGCTGGCCGTCGATCGAGACGATGACGTCACCGGGCTGGATGCCGGCGGCCTCGGCCGGCGCGGTAGCCGAGGAGTCGGTGCACTCGCTCGAGGTGCTCGACGGAACGCATTCCGACAGCCGCGCGACCTCGGTCGTGGCTGTCTGCACGCCGATGCCGCTCAGCAGGATCGTGAACAGCACCACTGCGAACAGCAGGTTCATCACCGGCCCGCCGAGCATGACCACGATGCGCTGCCAGATCGGCAGGCGGTAGAACACGTGCGTGTCGTCCGCACCGTGGACCGTCTCGTCGTTCGCGTCGCGCGCATCCTGCACCATCGTCGCGAAGAAGCCGCCCCCGGCCCGCCCCGCTCGACCGTCCGATTGCTGCGATTCGACGCGCTCACCGGCCCGTCTGCGGGCGGGCGACGGCGGATACATGCCGGCCATCGAGATGTAGCCGCCGAGGGGAATCGCCTTCACGCCGTACTCGGTGCCGCGCCAGCGCTTGGACCACAGCGTCGGGCCGAATCCGACCATGTACTGGCCCACGCGCACGCCGAACTTCTTCGCGGGCCACAGGTGACCGAGTTCGTGCAGCGCGATCGACACGGCGAGGCCCACGACCATGAGGGCGACACCGATGACGAACGCGAGGATCTCCACACGCTCACGGTACCCGCGTGAGGCTTTGAGTTGGGTGTGACGCCCGTCACGGCAGGGGTGCCGGCCTCCCGTAGGCTCGATGCGAGGAGGACCTGTGACCCCACGCCACGTGCGCGCCCTGCGCGGCACCGCTGCAGCATGGGTCGCGACGATCGTCGCCGCCACGGCGCACACCCTCGCCGGTGGCGGAGCCCCGCCTCCCGCTCTCGTCGCCACGGTCGGCATCCTGGCCTCTCCGTTCGCGGTCGCCCTCATCGGCCGCCGGCTGACCGGCTGGCGCATCGGAGTCACGGTGCTGGCGAGCCAGGCTTTCTTCCACGGTGCCTTCGCGCTCACCGCCGGCGCCGATCCGGCCGCCTTGCACGGCCACCACGTCACGCACCTCGGCGGCGACCTCAGCGCCGTCGTGCTGCCCGATGCGCCGATGCTCCTCGCCCACGTGCTCGCCGCCGCCCTGACCGTCTTCGCCCTGCACGGCGGAGAGCGGATGCTGCGTGCCCTGGGTCGCGGCATCCGCTCGCTCTTCTCGCGCGCCCGCGTGGCACGTCTGCCGTCGCTCCCCCGCCCCGTCGCGGTGGGGGCCGCCCCTCGGCACGTCGCCGCGCGCATCGTCCTGTCGGACCTGTCGCGCCGCGGACCTCCCGTCCTCGTCTGAGCGGCGCTCTCGCGCTGCGCCCGTCGCCGGCCCGCGCCCGTCGCGCGCGCCGGAACCCTCTTGCGTGGCCGCGACCGCGGCGCGCTCCCGTCGGCGTCCGTCGACGGCTCAGACGAAAGACGAAAGCACAGACATGACCACTACCTCTCCCACTCGTGCCCGCCGCACCGTCATCGGCGTCACCGCCGGACTCGCGCTGGCGATCGGCGCGCCGCTGGCCGCTTCGGCGCACGTGCACGTCGACCCGGGCACAGCCTCGGCCGGCAGCACCTCGACGCTCACCTTCTCGTTCTCGCACGGCTGCGACGGCTCGCCCACCACGGCTCTGGCCGTCGACATCCCCGACGGGGTCGGCAACGTCACGCCGGTCGCCCAGGCCGGCTGGACCATCACGCGAGACCTCGGCACCGACGGCGTACCGACGCGCGTCGTCTACACGGCCGACCAGCCGGTCGAGAACGGGCTGAAGGCGACCGTGTCCATGGACGCGCTGTTCGCGGAGGATGCCGTCGACACGACGATCGCCTTCCCGGTGACGCAGTCCTGCGTCGCCGGAGAGACGGCCTGGACGCAGATCGCCGAGGACGGCGAGGACCCGCACGACCTCGACGCTCCGGCTCCCGTGGTCGAGGTCGGCCCCGTGGCCGACGACGCCGAGGACGGGCACGGGTCGTCCGATGCCGCAGCCGCTGACGGGGGCTCGCACGACGACGCCGACGCGGCTGACGCGGCGGGCGCTCAGGATGCGGCATCCGTCCCCTCCGCCGATCCGGTCGCTCGCTGGCTCGCCGCGGGCGGACTCGCGGCGGGCATCGCTGCGCTCGCAGTGGCGCTGGTGCGCGGCCGCCGCAAGGCCTGACCCCGACCGCGGGCCGGCCGTCCGGTCGTCGAGCGAGCCTGCGCGAGGAACGTCCCGGAGATTCCGCGACGTCCGCGCGCGCTCGACGACCGGCGCGCCGGGGGCCTGCGGGCGCCGTGCGAAGATGGATGCGCCATGCCGACCGACGCGCCCTCCAACCTGCCCCCGGTACTCCGCCCCGACGCGCCGCCGACCCACGACCTCGCCGAGCTCGCGACCCGTTTCGCCGTCGACGTTCGCGGCGAGGTGGAGGGCGTCAGCCTCACCGGACTGACTCTCGCGACCGCCGATCTGCGCCCCGGAGACGTCTTCGTCGCGGTGCAGGGCGTCAACCGCCACGGTGCCGAGTTCGCCGCGGCGGCCGCCGAGAAGGGCGCCGTCGCGGTGGTGACGGATGCCGCCGGAGCCGACGCCGCAGCCGCCGGCGGGCTCCCGGTGATCCTCGTCGAGAACCCGCGCGCGCTGCTCGGGGAACTGTCTGCGTGGGTGTACAGCACCGGCCGCGACGACGACCTGCCGACCCTGTTCGGCACGACCGGCACCAACGGCAAGACGAGCGTGTCGCACCTGCTCGAGGGCATCCTCTCCCAGCTCGGCGTGACGACCGGACTGTCGTCGACCGCCGAACGCCACATCGCCGGTCAGGTCGTCGTGTCGCGGCTGACCACCCCCGAGGCGTACGAGATGCACGCACTCCTCGCGCTCATGCGCGAGCAGGGCGTCGAAGCCGTCGCCGTCGAGGTCAGCGCCCAGGCCTTGAGCCGCCGTCGCGTCGACGGCATCGTGTTCGACGTCGCCGGGTTCACCAATCTCACCCACGACCACCTCGACGACTACGCCGACATGCGGGAGTACTTCGAGGCCAAGCTGCCGCTGTTCCGCCCCGACCGATCGCGTCGCGCCGTGGTGTGCGTCGATTCAGCGCCCGGCGCCGAGGTCGTCGCGCGCAGCGAAGTGCCGACCGTCACGGTGGGCACGCCGGTGCTCGCGTCGGATCCGGATGCCGCGGCCGCCGCGGACTGGGTCGTCGAGATCCTCGACGAGCGACAGGTCGGCACCGAGTTCCGCCTCACCGCGCGCGACGGGCGCAGCCTGACGACGCTCGTCCCGGTGATCGGCCGGCACATGGCCGCCAACGCAGGACTCGCGATCGTGATGATCCTCGAGGGCGGCTACGCGTGGGAGCGGCTCGTGGCGGCCCTGGACGGCGGCCGCATCGAGGCCTACCTCCCTGGCCGCACCGAACTGGTCTCCGGCGAGACCGGCCCGGCGGTCTACGTCGACTTCGGCCACTCCCCCGACGCGTTCGAGAAGACGCTCGCCGCCGTGCGCCGCGTGACGCCCGGCAAGGTCGTGATGCTGTTCGGCGCGGACGGCGACCGCGATGCGACCAAGCGGCACGACATGGGCCGCACCGGCGTCGAGGGCAGCGACATCCTCGTCATCACCGACCATCACCCGCGTCACGAGGACCCTGACTCCATCCGAGCCACGCTCATCGAGGGCGCGCGCCGCGCGCAGCCCGAGGCCGAGATCCACGAGTACTCGCCGCCCGAGCGCGCCATCATCGAGGCGGTCGCTCTCGTCGGCGACGGCGACGCGATCCTCTGGGCGGGGCCCGGGCACCAGGACTACCGCGACATCCGCGGCGTCCGCACGCCGTACTCGGCGCGCGAGCTCGCCCGGCGCGCCCTCCGCGAGGCCGGCTGGTCCGTGCCCGAGCCGCACTGGCCGGTGCCGTACCCGGAGGACCGGACCCCGGCATCCGACCCCCTGCGCCCGGTCCATCCCGAGGCCTGAGCCGCGCCACTCCCCGCCGGTCGAGCCCCGTCGGGCGCCCGGTCGGATCGGTCCTCGAATGAGGACGGTTGCCGGAATGAGGAGGCGATCGGCAGTCGCGGTCCGCATCTCGGCCCTGGTCCTCAATTGAGGACCAGCGAGCCCGCAGGGTGACGAACGAGCGTCGACGGATCAGGATGCCGCGGCGATGACCTTGTCGGCGGTGCGGCGCGCCCAGTCCTCGGCATCCGCGAGCGCGGCCCGGGTGAGGGCGTCCGGAGCATCGTGCGCGTCGACCACGCGATCGATGACGTCGATGATGCCGAGGAAGCTGAGCCGACCCTCGTGGAAGGCGTCCACCGCCTGCTCGTTCGCGGCGTTGAAGACCGCGGGGTAGGTGCCGCCGGCGCGGCCCACCTGCTTGGCCAGGCGCACGGCGGGGAAGGCCGCGTCGTCGAGCGGTTCGAAGGTCCACGAGGTCGCCGTGGTCCAGTCGAGCGGGCGCCCCACACCGGCCACACGGCTCGGCCAGTCGAGGCCGAGGGAGATGGGCAGGCGCATGTCGGGCGGCGAGGCCTGCGCGATGGTCGAACCGTCGACGAATTCGACCATCGAGTGCACGATCGACTGCGGGTGGACGACGACGTCGATCTCGGAGTACGGCACCCCGAAGAGCAGGTGCGCCTCGATGACCTCCAGTCCCTTGTTCACGAGGGTGGCGGAGTTCGTGGTGACGACGCGGCCCATGTCCCACGTGGGATGCGCGAGGGCTTCCGCGGGGGTGACGCTCTCCAGCGACGCGCGGGTGCGGCCCCGGAACGGTCCGCCGGAGGCTGTCAGAACGAGACGTCGCACCTCGGCGCGCTCCCCCGCCCGCAGCGCCTGCGCGATCGCGGAGTGCTCGGAGTCGACCGGGACGATCTGGCCCGGGCGAGTCAGCGCGGTCACGAGATCGCCCCCGACGATCAGCGACTCCTTGTTGGCGAGCGCCAGAGTGCGGCCGGTCTCGAGGGCCGCCAGCGTCGGCCCCAGGCCGACCGAGCCGGTGATGCCGTTGAGCACGACATCCGCCTCGACGTCGCGGACCAGCTGCTCGGCCTCGACGGCTCCGAGTGCGGTGTGCTCGACGCCGAACTCGGTCGCCTGCGCGGCGAGAGTCTCACGGTCGGAGCCGGCGGCGAGGCCGACGACCTCGAACCGCCGCGGGTTGGCGCGGACGACGTCGAGTGCCTGCGTGCCGATGGAGCCGGTCGAGCCGAGGATGAGGACGCGGCGCATCCGGCCAGCCTATCGCCGGGCCGGATGCGGCCGCGTGCTACTGCTGGGCGGCTGCTCGCTGCGTGCCGAGCACGTCGACGACGAAGACGAGGGTCTCTCCGGTGAGGTCGGTCTCGTTGATCTCACCCTCGCCGTAGCCGAAGGCCGGCGGGATCACGACGAGCACCTGCGACCCGACCTTCTGGCCCTCGAGCGCCTGCTGGAAGCCCTCCACGACGGCGGTGGTCTGGAACGAGGACGGCTCGCCGCGGCTCCAGCTCGAGTCGAACTCCGAGCCGTCCGACCACTTCACGCCGAGGTACTGAAGGAAGACGGTGTCGCCGGACTCGACGGTCGTGCCCTCGCCGAGCTTGAGCTCGGCGATCTGCACCTCGGCCGGCGGGTCCGCGTCGGGGATCGTCACTGTCGGCTGACCGTTGTCGGCGAGCTCTACCTCCGGCATCCCGTCGACCGGGTCCTGCTCGGCGCCCGTGGCGACCGTCGGCAGCTGCTCGATCGACTGCGCGACGACGACCGCGTTGGTCGCGCCCTCGCCCAGAAGCGACCCCGGGATCGTGAAGCTCGTCGAGGAGCCCAGCGGCGTGCAGAGCACCGCACTGCCGAAGATGCCGCCGCCGTTGACGATGATGGGGACCAGCCCGCTGTCGTCGGGCGACGTCGAAGCAGAGTCGAGCATGGTCTCGCCCGTGCTCGGATCGATCACCAGGTACTGGCCCGTGACGAGCTGCCCGATGGCGAGATCGTCGCCGTCGCCCTCGGTGGCGATCGTGCGCTGAAGGTCGGCGAACTCGAGATCGGCCGGGACCTCGGCGGTCAGCTCGGGCGCATCGCCCGAGACGACGATCGCGTCGGAGTCGGCGCCCGGCTTCGGGTCGAGCCCGCAGTCCGATCCCGCGGCCGAGGATGACGGCGTGGGGTCGGCGTCCGGCTGGGCCGACCCGGAGCACCCTGCGAGCAGGAGGGCCGACAGCGCGGCGACGGACAGGGCGGCGAGCGGGCGAATGCGCACGGGGAGAACCTCTGATCAGGTGAAGGGACACCCCATCATTTCGCATCTTTGCTCCGTTCACGCTGGGAAAGGGGCCATGCCGAGAGCGGAATGCGAACGGGAGTACCCTCTACGGGTGACTTCCGACCTCGTTCCCGGCGCCGACGACACCGCGGACGAGACTCCACCCGACGCGCTCACGCCGCGGCGGATGGGCGCCACTTACGCCATCGGCCGCCTCCTGATCACGCCCCTCGCCCGCCTGATCTACCGGCCGCACATCGAGGGAAAGTCCCACGTGCCCCGCACCGGGCCCGTCATCTTCGCGAGCAACCACCTGTCGTTCATCGACTCCATCGCGATCCCCGTCGCCGCTCCCCGGCCGGTGCACTTCCTCGCCAAGGCCAGTTATTTCGAGGAGCCGGCCTCGCGCTGGTTCTTCACCGCCATCGGCGCGATCCCCGTGCACCGTGGGGCCGGACAGGCGGCGCTCGACGCCCTCGACCAGCAGCGCGAGCTGCTCGAGGCGGGCAGCGCTGTCGCGCTGTACCCGGAGGGCACGCGCTCGCTCGACGGCCGCCTCTACAAGGGCCGCACCGGAGTGGCCTTCCTCGCGCTGCAGACGGGGGCGCCGGTGGTTCCGGTCGGCCTCATCGGCACCGACAAGGTCATGCCCGTGGGCGCGAAGGCGCCGTCGCTCAAGCACCGCATCACGGTGAGGTTCGGCGAGCCGCTCGACCTCGCCCACCACGGCCCGGCGTCTTCGGGCAAGGCGCGCCGCCTGGCGACCGACGAGATCATGTCGGCCATCCACGCCCTCTCGGGCCAGGAGCTCGCGAACGCCTACAACGAGGTGCCCGCGCAGAACCCCATCGACCGCATCAAGCAGGTCCTCCCGCACGAGCGCCGCTGATCTCGCGGTTTTCGCGAGACTGCGTGCAGCGGATCCGAACGCGGCCCCGTCCCCTTCTGCGATATCGCGGAGGGATGTCGGGCGTCAGACGCTCAGGCGCCTGCGACCATGATCGTCGGCTCGTGGCGGACCGGGAAGTTCACCGAGTTCGCGATGAAGCACCACTCGTGAGCCTGCGCGTGCGCGGCGGTCGCGGCATCCGTCATCGACGCGTCGGCGACCGTCACCCGCGGCCGGAGGACGACATCGCGGAAGGCGCCGCCGCCTCGCCCGTCCTCGACCATGAGCCCGGATGCCTCGTCTTCGTAGCCGACGACCACGACACCCGCCTGCACGCACGCGTGGAGGTAGGACAGCAGGTGGCATTCGCTCAGCGCGGCGAGCAGCATGTCTTCGGGATTCCACCGCGACGGGTCGCCGCGGAACGGCTTGTCGGACGAAGCCAGCAGCGCCGGCTTGCCGTCGATCTCGATGGTCGCGGCGCGGTCATAGTCCCGGTAGCCGGAGGTGCCGGTGCCTCGGTCGCCTGTCCACGTTGTCCGGACGGAGTATCGATGCTCGCCCCACATGAAGCACAGTCTGTCATGCGAGGCGGCGGCGTCCGCGGCGGTAGGCTGTCGGGGTGCCGCAGACCTTCGCCGCAGCCGACGCCGTCGAGCTCGCCGTCGTCGAACGAAGCGGTTTCGTCGAGTCACGGCACGCCGGAATCGCCATCGTCCTGGCCGCCGACGGCACGATCGCCGAGAAGTTCGGCGATCCCTCGGCGCTGATCCTCCCCCGCTCGAGCCTCAAGCCTCTGCAGGCCCTCGCGTGCCTGTCGGCGGGTGCCCCGCTCGAGGGCGAGCGTCTGGGGCTGGCCACCGCCAGCCACTCGGGGACGGACCGCCACGTCGCAGTCGTCCGCGAGATCCTGGCGCTCGCAGAGCTGGGCGAGGACGACCTCGGATGCCCCGCAGCGTGGCCGAGCGACACCGCGACGCGCGACGAGCTGGTGCGGGAGCTGGGTCAGCCTGCGCGCGTCCGCATGAACTGCTCGGGCAAGCACGCGACGATGCTCCTCACCAGCGTCGTCAACGGCTGGGATCCCACGGACTACCTCTCGCCGGAGCACCCGGTTCAGCTCCTCATCCGCGAGACCATCGAGCGCCTCATCGGCGAGAAGGTCGCCGCCACCGCGGTCGACGGCTGCGGCGCACCCGTCTACGCGATGACCCTGTTCGGCCTCGCCCGGGCGATCCATCGCATCGGCAACTCCTCTACCACGTCGCCGTTCGCGCTCCACCGCAGCGCCGGCACTCTGGTCGAGGCCGTGCGCGCGGCGCCGTGGACGATCGACGGTCCCGGGCGCGCCGACACCATCGCGATCGAGCGCCTCGGCGTCTTCGCCAAGGGCGGCGCCGAGGGCGTGATGGTGATGGTCGCGCCCGACGGCACGACGGTTGCGCTCAAGATGCTCGACGGCAGCGGGCGTGCGGCCACCGCCGTCGCCCTCCGACTGCTCGAGCGCCACGCGGCGCTCGCGTCGGCGGACGTGGCCGACACCTTCTCGAAGCTTCCACTCGCCGTCAGTGGCGGCGGGCAGGATGTCGGGGCCATCCGCCCCGCTTTCTAGAGGCGCTCCCACGAGGAGCCCGAGCGCTCCAACGGCGGAGCGGAAAGGATCACGCGATGAGGATCAGCGTCCCCACCGAGGTCAAGAACAACGAGTATCGGGTCGCCCTCACCCCTGCGGGTGTGCATGATCTCGTGGCCGTGGGCCATGAGGTGTTCGTGCAGCGCGGCGCGGGCGAGGGATCGTCGATGCCGGATGCCGAGTACGAGGCCGCGGGCGCGGTGCTCCTCGACGACGCGGCCGAGGTCTGGGACCGTGCCGAGCTGCTGCTCAAGGTCAAGGAGCCGATCGCGAGCGAGTACAGCCACTTCCGCGACGACCTCGTGCTGTTCACCTACCTCCACCTCGCGGCCGACCGCCCGCTCACGGAGCGCCTTGTCGCGGACGGCGTGACCGCGATCGCCTACGAGACCGTGCAGCTTGCCGGCGGCGGGCTGCCGCTGCTGGCGCCGATGAGCGAGGTGGCCGGCCGGCTCGCGCCGATCGTCGGCGCCGCCACGCTCATGCGGTCGGCGGGCGGCCTCGGGCTGCTCATGTCGGGCGTGCCGGGTACCCGGCCGGCGACCGTGACCGTCATCGGCGGCGGGGTCGCCGGGGCCAACGCCGCGGTGATCGCGGTGGGCATGGGCGCCGACGTGACCGTCTTCGACACGAATGTCCAGCGCCTGCGCTACCTCGACGACCACTTCCAGGGGCGGGTGAAGACAGCGGCCTCCAATCCCCTCGACCTCGACCGCGCCGTGGCCGCGTCGGACCTCGTGATCGGGTCCGTCCTGATCCCGGGCGCCAAGGCGCCCAAGCTCGTCACCAACGACATGGTCTCGCGCATGCGTCCCGGGTCGGTGCTCGTCGACATCGCGGTCGATCAGGGCGGCTGCTTCGAGGACACCCACCCGACCACCCACGCCGACCCCACCTTCCCGGTGCACGGCAGCATCTTCTACTGCGTCGCGAACATGCCCGGCGCGGTGCCGAACACGTCGACCTCGGCGCTCACGAACGCCACGCTCCCCTACATCCGCCAGATCGCGCGTCGGGGCTGGAAGGAGGCGCTGCGGGCGGATGCCGCGCTCGCCGGCGGACTCAACACGGTCGGCGGCGCCGTCGTCAACGCGGGGGTGGCCTCAGCGCACGAGTTGGAGCTCACCCCGCTGGAGGCCGCGCTGGCCTGAGCAGGCCTGTCGTTCCGCGCCTACAGGCGCTGTTTGGGGCGGGGAACGCGCCCCGTGTCGGCGGGGCGGAGGAGACTCGGTCCATGGCCGAGCCGCGCGAATGGACCGTTGAGGACCATCTGAGAGATGCCGACCCGGGCGCGGTGCGGCTGTGGCACCGCATCGACGAGCTCATCCTCTCGTTCGGGCCGGTGACCCGCTCGGTCGCGAAGACGACGATCACGTTCAAGGGCCCGCGCCGGGGATTCGCCGGCGCGCGGCCGTGGCGCACCGGCGTGCGGGGCTACTTCGACCTGATGCGCGAGCTGCCGCCCGATCCGAGGATCCTCAGCGCCTCCCCGTACGGCCGCAAGCTGTTCGTCCATCAATTCCGTCTGGCAGACGAGAGCGAGTTCGACGACGCCGTTGCGGGCTGGCTGCGCGAGGCCTACGACGTCGGCTGCGGAGCGCACCTCGGGCCGTGACGCCGACCGCGTGGGCGCCTTCGCCGTCTGAGGTGACCGCGACAGCCCCGGGCCCGTCCGGCCCGGGGCTGTCGCGGTCGTGCGGGACCGTCCGCCTCAGGCGAGTCCGCCGTCGATCGATCGGGCGAAGTCGGCCGCGTCCTCGGGGACGAGGACCGGCGTGTCGCGGTTGAGGCTCTCGCCACGGAAGAACGCCTTGGCGCGCGGGAAGAGGAACCACAGGAGCATGAGAAGCACGCCGAACGCCAGCGATCCGATGCCGAGCACGAAGGTGCCGCCGATGCCCAGCAGCACCGTGTACCCGTAGTCGACGTCGTACATGTCGATCGCCGACTGCACGAACGCGTAGGTGAGCATCAGCGCGCCCAGAAGCGGGAACAGGAACCGGTAGAAGAAGTTCCGCGCGCTGTCGAACAGCTCGCGCCGGAAGTACCACACGCATGCGTAGCCGGTGATCGCGTAGTAGAAGGCGATCGCGAGTCCGAGCGACAGGATCGAGTCCTGCAGGATGTTGTCGCTGATGAGCGTCATCCCTATGTAATAGACGATCGCGACGATACCCATGACGAGGGTGGAGAACGACGGCGTCTTGTACCGCGGATGCACCCGCGCGAACCGGCGCGGCAGTGCCTTGTAGGCGGCCATCGAAAGCGTGCCGCGCGCGGTCGGCAGGATCGTGGTCTGCGTCGATGAGATCGCCGAGATCATGACCGCGACGACGAGCACCCATCCGACCGGGCCGAGGAGGCCGTCCTTGATCGCGAGGAAGAAGTCGTCGGCGTTCGCCTCGTTGCCGAGGCCTGTTCCCGTGTCGCCGAGGCCGGCGTACATCATGGCCGCCACGGTCACCCCCACATAGGTGAACAGCAGGATGACGGTGGTGAGCAGAGCGGCGCGACCGGGGATGCGCTTGGGGTCCTTCGTCTCCTCGTTGAGGGCGAGGCAGGTGTCCCACCCCCAGTAGATGAACAGCGCGAGCAGGACCGCCTCGACGAATCCGCCCCACTCGGTGAAGGCGAAGGGATTGAACCAGGACCAGTCGAACGGCGTCGGGTCGGGGGCGCTTCCGGCGAAGAACTGCCACAGCGCTGCGACGACGAAGATCGCGAGAGCGATGTACTGGATCGCCAGCAGCACGTTCTGGATGCACTCGCCGATCTCGACCCCGCGCCAGCTGACCCAGGTCATCGCCGCGATGAAGACGACGCCGGTCGCGGTGACGAGCGGCACGTTGTCGGCGAGGAGCGCCTCCTCGGGCGAGCCGACGATGCCGTCGACGAGTGCCCAGAAGTAGATGCCGGCGATCTGCGCGAGGTTGGCGAGCACGACCATGCCGGCGACAGCGACGCCCCAGCCGCCCATCCAGCCCACCCACGGGCCGAACGCCTTCGTCCCCCACGTGAAGGTGGTGCCGCAGTCGGGCACGTCGTTGTTGAGCTCGCGATAGGCGAACGCGATGAAAAGCATCGGGATGAAGGCGATGACGAAGGCGATGGGAGCCTGCGCGCCGACCGCAAGGACGACGAAGCCGAGCGTTGCGACGAGGGAGTAGACCGGCGCGGTGGAGGCGAGGCCGATGACGGTCGAGCCCCATAGCCCGAGCGTCCCTGCTGCCAGCCCCTTGCCGTCCGGCCTTTGGAGGTCGATCGGGGAAGTAGCCACAGAGCGACGTTAAGTGCCGCGGCGAGGACCGGTCAACGCGCCGGCCCGACGATTCGGCCGGACATCGGGTCGGGGAGGACAATGCGGACGGGGTCGGCGCCCGCCGAGACGAGCCATCCTCGGGCGAGGCCCGGCTCGCAGTAGGGCGGGACGCCGCGGAATCCCGCCAGCACGCGCAGCTCCGATGCGCAGCTCGTGTCCACGACGAGATCGTGGTCGCCACGGAGGTCGGCGAGCAGGCGCCAGTGCCGCTGCCAGTCGTCGGGCTCACCAGTGACGATCACCGGTCCGCCTGCGTCGGACGTGGGGTCGGCGACGTAGTCATCGACCGCGATCACTCTCGCCCCATCTCGCTCCCACTCCGCGAGCGCTCGGCGCGCCCCTGGTGAGCGTCGCGCGATGAACCCGGTAACCCGCCGACGCGGCGCCCATGGCTGCTCCCGTAGCGGCGGGCCGACCGCAGCGGTGCGTTGCCCGTCCGCCACAGCCGGCGCGAGCGCCACCTGGATGGACCGGCCGTCGAGCCGCCCGCGGCCGGGTGGCGCGGAGGCATCGAACCCCGCGGCGTCTCCGCTCGCCGCCGTATGGTCCACGCGGGTCGGATACGGCAGGACGAGCCGACGCGCGAAGAGCTCCGCGACGCGCGACACCGGGCCGGTCATCCGGTGCGCTCCTGCCACCACGAGGACACCGGCCCCGCCCGCCCGGCGCACGACCCCCTCGACGCGCTCCAGGACGACGTGCGCGTACTCGGGCGGCAGACGCAGGGCCACCGCATCGAGGTCGTCGAGGAGCACCGCGGTCCCCGGTTCCGGCAGCGACTCGTGCAGAGCGGCCACCGCGTCCCACAGCCGCTCGGGATCGGCCGGCACGCGGATCGCGGCGCCGCGCGCCTGCACCTCCACGACGTCGAGCACGTTTGAGACGCCCGACCCCGGCCCGCCGAGCACGAGGAGCGCGCGGTCCCGCCGCCCGACGACGGTCACCGGCTGGCGCTGATGCTCGGGCTCATCGGCGATCCCCAGCACGAACCCGTCGATCGGCGATGAGGCGCCGCCGGACTCTGCGCGCGCCCGCAGCTCGTCGATCGTCACGCGCGACGGGAGCTCGGGCAGCCATGGGCGGATCGGCGCATGGTGTCCGGAGCGCAGCGCGGCCGCGGCCACATCGTCCGCATTCGACAGCGCGACCCGCACGCGCTGGGGCACGGAGTCGCCCGCCCGCCGCACCAGTGCGACGCCTCGGCCGACCGCTCCGCCGGGAAGGCGCGCGGCATCGTCCGCGCCGAGCAATGCACGGCTGTCGGCGGGGTCGGTGACGCGCAGGCTCACCCGCAGAGGGCAGTTCGCGAGCAGATTGTCGCGAATCACGCCTGCGGCCCGCTGCGTGCCGAGGATGAGGTGGATTCCGAGCGCGCGTCCGCGCGCGGCCACGTCTGCGAACAGCGCGTGGAGCTCGGGATGATCGGCCAGGAGAGCGGCGAACTCATCGACGACCACCACCAACCGCGGCAGCCGGACGCGCGGATCGAGGATGTCGCGGGCGCCCGCCGCCGCGATCCCGGCCTCGCGCCGTCGCAGCTCAGCGCGCAGGCTGTCGATCGCCCGTCGTGCGCCGGAGCCGTCGAGGTCGGTGATCACGCCCGTGACGTGCGGAACACCGGCGAGACCGTCGAACGCGGTACCGCCCTTGAAGTCTGCGAGCAGGAACGTCACCTCGTCGGTCGACCGCGTGCCGCACAGGGCGAGGACCCACGTGATGAGCAGCTCGCTCTTGCCGGAACCTGTGACGCCGGCCACGACGGCGTGCGGTCCGTCCGCGACGAGGTCGACCAGCGCGGGCTCGCCTTCGGCCACGCCGATCGCCGCGGGCAATCCCGCCGACTCCACCGGGACCGCCGCGAGCAGCGGCGACAAGGCGACCGGCTCCCCGTCGTCCCGCGCGAAGCCGAGGCTGCGCTCGGCGCGGGCCGCGAGATCGCCGGCGATCTCCTCGGCCTGCTGCCGGGAGATCGCCTCCACGCTGACCCGGACCGACTCACCGGCGTGCTCCACGCGTGCGACATCCGGTGACGCGACGGTCAGCACCGCCTCGCAGCGGGGCGGCAAGGGCTCGCCGGGTCGGCACCGGGCGATGACGACGTCGGCCTCCGAGGGGACGAGCTGGCCCGGCTCGAGGACTGCCAGCGCCGTCCCGGCGCGCGCGGCCCGATGAGGCAGCGCCTCCGTCCATTCGAGACCGCGGCCGAGCGCCCCGACGAGCCTGAGTTCGCCCGGAGGGAAGGCCAGACACAGCTGGAGCACGAGCGCGCGCTGCACGCCGGCGGCGAGCGTGTCGCCGCCGACGACGGCGACCCCCGCGGTCAACGGAACCGTCACCGGTGCACCCGAGACGCGAGCAGCCCGGCGGCGGAGGTCTACGGCATCCGGGTCTCCCTCCCCTCCCGTGACGCGCACCGCGCTCGGCCGCTCGCCCTCGCCGACCGCGATCGACTCCGGCCGGCCGCCACGCCAGATGTCGTCGTCCTTCGTGATCATCCGCAGCACGTCGGGATGGCGGGCCCGCATCAGACTCTGCTCGGCGCGGTGGCGAACGGCGACCGCCGCGGCGACGCGCTCCCTCGCACGAGCGGCGTCGGCGGCCGCCCGCCTGCCGTCGCGCTTCGCGGACCGCCTGGCATCGAGCATCGTCGCGGCGGCGATGAGCGGCCCGAGCAGCGCGAACCACAGAGCGAACACCGAGCCGGTGACGAGCCACAGCCCGACCGCACCGATGACCGGCACGACGGCGGCGACCAGCGGGAACGGCGGCCGTGGGGGCGGCACCCAGGCCGCCGGAAGCGTCAAGGGTTCGTCGTCGATCGCCGAGGTGGCGTCGAACGCCCCGACGGGTCCAAGCCGTGCGACGGGATCCGGCCGAGCGGCGGGGCGGGCTGTCGAGGCAGCGGTCGAGCGCATGCGCCCAGTCCACCGGTTCGGACGCGATCCAGATGAGCCCCGGCGACGATCCGTGGAGACCTCGCGTCACTCCCCCACCTGTGGAGGAGGCTCGTGACTCACGGCTCAGGCAGAGCTTCGTGCCGGCTCCGAGCCCGGATCAGTCCTCGTCGGTGACCGGCTCGTCGGCGGGCCGCTCAGCCGGATGCCCCACGTCGAGCACGATGATCGTGATGTTGTCGCGCCCGCCGTTCTCCAGCGCCGCCTCCAGCATCGCCGATGCCGCGTCGGCGGGGTCGGCATTCTCGTCGAGGAAATGCCGGATGCCGTAGTCGGTGAGCTCCTTGGTGAGTCCGTCGGAGCAGATAACGAACCGGTCGCCCTGCGCCACGTCGAGGCGGACGTAGTCGGGCTTGACGCCCTCGCTGGGTCCGACGGCGCGGGTGATGACGTTGCCGTAGGGGTGGTTCTCGGCCTCCTCGGGGCTCAGCCTGCCGGCGGCGACCAGTTCCTGCACGACCGAGTGGTCCGTCGTGACCTGGGCGATGGCGCCTTCGCGCACCAGATAGACACGCGAGTCGCCGATGTTCAAGGTGACCCAGTGTGCGGCATCCCCCGACGTGTCGAGGAAGACGCCGGTCACCGTCGTGCCTGTGCCGTCGTCGGTGGCCTCGGGGTGCGAGGCGATGTCTTTCACCGCACGCGCCAGGGCCTTCTCGATCGTCTTGGGATTCACATGGCCGCTGTCGGCGACCGCCCGCAGTCGCTCGATGGTGCTCGCGCTCGCGATCTCGCCGCCGACGTGACCACCCATGCCGTCAGCGACGACGAACAGCGGGTACGCGGCGAAGACCGCGTCCTGGTTCACCTCGCGACGGCGTCCGGTGTCGGTGACGGCGGCCCAGGAGAGCTCGAGCACACCGCCAGGGACCGGAACATCGATCGACTGGGTGGATACGTCGGGCACGCCCTGTCCTCCCCGTCGGATTACGCCGGAGCCGTTCGCCCCCGCGTCCTCACATACTAGTGGGTTACTCGACGGCATCCTCGGACTCGGCGAGCGCTTCGACCACGATCTGCGCCGTCGTCGGCGGGGGCGCGAGCGGCACGGCCGGCACCGGCACCGCGTCATCGTCGCCCGCGGCGCCCTCGAACTGCGCGTTGTAGAGACGCCAGTACGCGCCCTTGGCGGCGAGGAGCTCGTCGTGCGAGCCCTGCTCGACGATGGCGCCGTCCTCCATCACGAGGATGAGGTCGGCGTCGCGGATGGTCGAGAGGCGGTGCGCGATGACGAACGCCGTGCGGTCCTCCCGCAGCCGCGACATCGCCCGCTGGATGAGCAGCTCGGTGCGCGTGTCGACCGACGACGTCGCCTCGTCGAGGATCAGGATGCGCGGGTCGGCGAGGAACGCCCGCGCGATGGTCACGAGCTGCCGCTCCCCCACGCTGAGGTTGCTCGCCTCGTCATCGAGCATCGTGTCGTACCCGTCGGGCAGAGCGTGCACGAACCGGTCGACGTACGCGGCCGTGGCCGCCGCAACCATCTCCTCCTCCGAGGCCCCGGGGCGCCCGTGGGCGATGTTCTCCCGGATCGTGCCGGCGAACAGCCACGTGTCCTGCAGCACCATGCCCGTCCGCGCCCGCAGATCGTCGCGTGTCATGCGGCGGGTGTCGACGCCGTCGAGAGTGATCCGGCCCGCGTCGGCGTCGTAGAAGCGCATGATGAGGTTCACCAGTGTCGTCTTGCCCGCGCCGGTCGGACCGACGATCGCCACCGTGCTTCCCGGCCGCGCGGCGAGCGTCAGCCCGTCGATCAGCGGCTTGTCGGCGACGTAGCGGAACGAGACGTCGTCGAACTCGAGGCTGCTCGCCGAGTCCGGCGCGGTCTCGGCAGGGTCGTCATCGGGCGTCTGCTCCTCCTCGTCGAGCAGCTCGAACACGCGCTCGGCGCTGGCCACGCCCGACTGCAGGAGGTTCGCCATCGATCCCAACTGGCTGAGCGGCTGCGTGAACTGGCGCGAATACTGGATGAACGCCTGCACGTCGCCGATCGACATGAGTCCCGCGGCGACCTGGAGCCCGCCGACGACCGCGATCGCGACGTAGACCAGGTTTCCGACGAACATCATGGCGGGCATGATCACGCCCGACAGGAACTGCGCACCGAAGCTCGCGCGGTAGAGCTCGTCGTTCTCCGTCCGGAAGTCCGCCTCGACCTCCCGCTGATGACCGAACACCTTCACGACGGAGTGACCCGAGAAGGTCTCCTCGACGCGGGCGTTGAGGACGCCCGTCGTCTTCCACTGCTGCACGAACAGCTTCTGCGAGCGCCGGGCCACGAGCACCGTGATGACGATCGTGAGCGGGATGGTCACGAGGGCGATGACGGCGAGCAGCGGCGAGATGAGGAACATCATCGTCAGCACACCGATGACCGTCAGCAGCGAGATGACCACCTGCGACAGCGTCTGCTGCATCGTCTGCCCGATGTTGTCGACGTCGTTCGTGACGCGGCTGAGCAGTTCGCCGCGCTGCACGCGGTCGAAGTACGACAGCGGCAGGCGGTGCACCTTGTCTTCCACCCGGAGGCGCAGACGGTGCATCGCCCGCTGGACCACGCCGTTGAGGATGCGCGCCTGCAGCCAGCCGAAGATGCTCGCGAACACGTACACCGCGAGCACGAGGGCGACCACCCGCGCGAGCTGCTCGAAGTCGATGCCGGCCCCTGGCACGAAGTCCATGGCCGCGATCATGTTCGCCTGGTCCTGATTGCCCGACGCGACGAGCTGGTCGACCACCTGCTGCTTGGTGGCCCCGGCCGGCATCTGCAGGGAGATGAAGCCGGCGAAGACGAGGTTCGTGCCTTCGCCCAGCAGCTTCGGGCCGATCACCGAGAGGGTGACCGACAGGACGCTGAACACGAGCACGACGGAGAGCAGCGGCATGTCGGTGCGCAGCGTCGCCAGCAGGCGCCGGGCGCTCGGACCGAAGTTCTGCGCCTTCTCGCCGCCGGACGCCTGTCCCATAGGGCCGCGCTGCATCGGCATCCGCTGCGGGCCGCGCGCCGGCGCGCTCATGCCGCCGCCTCCGCCGCGAGCTGCGATTCGACGATCTCGCGATAGGTCTCGCAGGTCTGGACCAGGTCGTCGTGTCTGCCGATCCCCACGATGCGTCCGTGATCGAGAACGACGATCTGGTCCGCCTGCTGGATGGTCGACACCCGCTGCGCGACGACGAGCCGGGTCGCGTCGGGCAGGTGCGTGTCCAGCGCGCGGCGGAGCGCGGCATCCGTCCGCAGATCCAGCGCCGAGAACGAGTCGTCGAAGATGTAGGCCTCGGGGCGTTTCACGAGGGCGCGCGCGATCGCCATCCGCTGCCGCTGGCCGCCCGAGAGGTTGGTGCCGCCCTGCGCGATCGGGGCCTCGAGCCCCTCCGGCATCGCGCGGACGAAGTCTGCCACCTGCGCGAGTTCGAGCGCCTGCCACAGTTGCTCGTCGGTCGCGTCGTGGTCGCCGTAGCGCAGGTTCGACGCGATCGTGCCCGAGAACAGGAAGGCGCGCTGCGGCACGAGCCCCACCCGTGTCCAGAGCTCGTCGGGATCGTACTCGCGCACATCGACCCCGTCGACGCGCACGCTGCCGGCCGTCACGTCGAACAGCCGCGGCACAAGGCTCACGAGGGTGGTCTTGCCCGCTCCCGTCGAGCCGATGACCGCGGTCGTTGTGCCCGGCTCGATCGTGAACGTCAGGTCGTGGAGCACCGCCTCCTCGGCGCCGGGGTACGCGAAGTCCACGTGATCGAATTCGATCCGCCCGGCGGGGGCGGGAGCGGATGCCGCGGCCCGCGGCGCCGATACCGACGGCGTGGTCTCGAGCACCTCGCCGATGCGGTTCGCGCAGACAGCGGCACGCGGGATCATCACGAACATGAACGTCGCCATCATCACGCCCATCAGGATCTGCATGAGGTAGGTGAGGAAGGCGAACAGCGTGCCGATCTGCACGCCGTTCTCCTGCACCTGGAACGCGCCGAACCAGATGACGGCGACGCTCGAGACGTTCATGACCAGCATGACCGCCGGGAACATCAGGGCCATCAGGTTGCCGGCGCGCAGCGCGGTGTCCTTCACGTCGTCGCTCGCGGTCTCGAACCGTGCCCGCTCGTGGCGCTCGCGCACGAACGCGCGCACGACCCGGATGCCGCTCAGCTGCTCGCGCATGATCTGGTTCACGCGGTCGATCCGAACCTGCATCTGCGTGAACGCCGGCACCATGCGCCACACGATCAGGCCGACGATGACGAGAAGCACCGGGATCGCCACCGCCATCAGCCACGACAGCCCGGCGTCCTGGCGCACCGCGAAGATGACGCCCCCGATGGCGAGGATCGGCGCCGAGACCATCAGCGTCGCGGACACCTGCACCAGCATCTGCACCTGCTGCACGTCGTTGGTGTTGCGGGTGATGAGCGACGGCGCGCCGAACTGGCCGACCTCGCGCTGCGAGAAGGCCACGACGCGGTGGAACAGATCGCCCCGCAGGTCCCGGCCCATTCCCATCGCCAGGCGCGACCCGAAGTACACCGCGACGATCGCGCACACCACCTGCACCAGGCTCACGATCAGCATGACGCCGCCGGTGGACCAGATGTAGGGGATGTCACCGGTCACGACGCCGTTGTCGATGATGTCGGCGTTCAGCGTCGGCAGCCACAGCGAGGCGATGGACTGCGCGAACTGGAACACGACGACGGCCACGATGAGCGGCCACGCGGGGCGGAGATAGCGCACCAGGAGCTTGCCGAGCACGGCGGTCCTTTCCGGGGCGCGGCGTCCTCCGCTCTCGCGGACCGCGCACGGAAAGCGACGCTACGCCTGCCCGGGTCCGCCCGACAGCCCGTCTCCTACGCCTTCGGCGAACTGTGGTCGGACGATGCCCGAGAAGCGTCAGGCGGCGGGCTGCGCGGGCCCGAAGAACTCGTCGATCGTGGTGAGATCCGCAGGCTCCGGCGTCCACGCCGTCGCGGCCGCCGCGTTGGCCTGCACCTGCTCGGGCGACGTCGCGCCGGCGATCACGCTCGACAGCGCCGGCTGTGCCAGGAGCCAGCCGAAGGTCGCCTCCAGCATCGTGATGCCGCGCTCGTCGCAGAACGCCTGGTACGCCTCGAGCGCGTCCCACGGGGCGTCGTCGTAGAGGTGGCGGCGCTGCCGGATGATGCGGGTGTCGGCGGGTGCGGCATCCCGCGTGAACTTGCCGGTCAGCAGGCCGTTGTACAGCGGGAAGTAGGGGAAGAAGCCGAGCCCGTAGCGCCGAACGGCAGGCAGCACGTCTCGCTCGACGCCACGCGAGAGCAGGCTGTACTCGTTCTGCGCCGAGACGAACGGCACGCCGTGGCGCATCAGCGCGGTGAAATGCCCCTCCGCGATCTGCCAGCCCGAGAAGTTCGAGTGCCCGATGTAGCGCACCTTGCCCTCGCGCACGAGGTCGCCCAGCGCGTCGAGCGTCTCTTCGAGAGGGGTGTCGTCGTCGGGTACGTGCAGCTGGTACAGGTCGATCCAGTCGGTCTGCAGACGGGTGAGGGATGCCTCGACAGCGCGTCGCACGTACGCCCTCGACCCCTTGGCACCCGACGGCGGATACCCCATGTCGCGGCCGGGGTGGCCGAACTTCGTCGCCAGTGTCACCTGGTCCCGGCGGCCCTTGAGCGCCTCCCCCATGAGCGTCTCGGATAGGCCCGGCTCGCCGCCGTACATGTCGGCCGTGTCGAGGAACGTCACGCCGGCGTCGATCGCCGCGTCGAGCACGGATCGCGTCCCGTCGATGGTCTCGGTGCGGGTGCCGGGCCGGCCGAAGTTGTTGCAGCCGAGGCCGACGGCGGACACGAGGAGGCCGGACGCGCCCACCCGGCGCAGCGGAACAGTCGAGGTCATGCGTCCACGTTAGCCGGGCTCGCGGACGCCGCGGCCGGCGAACGCGACAGCCCCTCGCCGCAGGGCGAGGGGCTGTCGATGCGAGCGTTACGGTCGCGGAGCGCCGGGGGCCGGCGGCTCGTCGGCTCGCGGCTCGTCGGCTCGCGGCTCGGACGCCGGAGGCTCGGAGGCGGGCGGGGCGGACGCGGGCGGGG
>NZ_JADIJE010000019.1 GCF_015278315.1 Microbacterium ureisolvens
CGGGCTGCGCGGGCGCGGCGGCCTCAGGCGCGGCCGCGGCAGGGGCCGGGGTCTCGGGCTGAGCGGGCGTCTGCGCGGCGGCATCCGCGGCCGACTGCGAGGGGACGGCGGGGGTCTGGTCTTCCGGGCGGTCGCCCTGGATGTCGCTCATGGTTGCTCCTTCTGCCAAGCACTCACCACTGTGCCCACCGATGCTGTGCGTTTCTTATGTCGGGAATGGGACTCGCCTATGCAACGAGGATGAGCCTCCCGATACGGTGAAGCGATGCGACAGATCCCCGGAGCATGGCACCGCACTGCCGCGGGTGCCGGACTCGTCGGTTCCGACGGGTCGATCCACCCCACCATCTTCGCCGAGATGTCCGCACTGGCGGCGCGAACCGGTGCGATAAACCTGGGGCAGGGCTTTCCCGATGAGGACGGCCCGGCCGAGGTGCTGGAGGCCGCCCGTTCGGCCATCGCGGCCGGGGCGAACCAGTATCCGCCGGGCCGCGGCATCCCCGATCTCCTCGCCGCCGTCGCTGAGCATCAGGAGCGGTTCTACGGCATCGCGCTCGATCCCGCCCGCGAGGTGCTGGTGACAGCCGGCGCCACCGAGGCGCTCGCCGCGGCGCTCCTCGCGCTGCTGGACGATCCCGACGACGAGGTCGTGGTGTTCGAGCCCCACTACGACTCGTACGCCGCCGTGGCCGCCCTGGCGGGCGCCAGGCTCGTGACGGTGCCGCTGCGGTGGCCCGACTTCCAGCCCGATCTCGATGAGCTGCGCGCGGCCGTGAGCGATCGCACCCGCGTCATCCTGGTCAACGATCCGCACAACCCGACGGGCGCCGTCTTCTCGCCCGACGTGCGCGATGAGATCGTGCGCCTCGCCGAGCGCCATGACGCCGTCATCGTCACCGACGAGGTGTACGAGCATCTGGTGTTCGGCGACCCTCACGTGCCCATCGCGACGCTTCCCGGCGCGCGCGAGCGGACCCTGACCATCTCGTCGGGCGGCAAGACCTTCTCGACCACCGGCTGGAAGATCGGCTGGATCTCTGGTCCCTCGGCCCTCGTCGACGCGGTGCTCGCCGTCAAGCAGTTCCTCACGTACGTCAACGGCAGCCCGTTCCAGCCGGCGATGGCGGTGGGGCTGCGCCTGGGCGACGACTTCTTCCGCGGCATCGCCGACACGCTGCGGACCAAGCGCGACCTGCTGGGCGCCGGCCTCCGGGCAGCCGGTTTCGAGGTGTCGGAGCCCGCCGGCTCCTATTTCACGGTGGCCGACGCGGCCCCTCTCGGAGCGACGGATGCCGCGGCCTTCTGCCGTTCCCTCCCCGAGCGCGCAGGGGTCGTGGCCATCCCCCTCACCGCTTTCGCGACTCCGGCTCGGCGGGCCGAGTTCGCCTCGCTGGTGCGGTTCGCCGCGTGCAAGCGCGTCGAGGTGCTGGAGGCGGCGGCATCCCGCCTCACCGCGCTGCGCTGACGACCCCGCTCAGCGCGGGCCGACCGTGAATCGGCGGAGCGAGAGGGACGGGTTGACGCGGCGCACGCGCTCGATCGCGCCCACGTCCAGGTGAGCCACCGCGACGTCCGTCGAGGTGCCGACCGCCGCGAGCTCGACGCCCTGGGCGTCGACGATGAGGGAGTTTCCGACCCCGAGCGGAGGCGGGTGATCGGCCGCCGCCACGAACACGGTGTTCTCGATGGCCCGCGCGTGCAGGAGCGTCCGCCAGTGGTGCTCCTTGAGGGGCCCGCGCACCCACTCGGCGGGAACGAGGAAGACGTCGGCGCCCGCATCCACGAGCAGACGGCCGACCTCCGGGAAGCGCAGGTCGTAGCAGGTCATGAGCCCGAACCGGAGGCCGCCGACCTGGAAGATCCGAGGCTCCTCGGGCTCGCCGGGCTGTACCCAGTCGGACTCGCGCTGACCGAAGGCGTCGTAGAGGTGCAGCTTGCGGTAGTGCCCGATCAGTCCTGTCTCGTCGACGGCGACGGCCGTGTTGCGCACCCGCTGCTCGTCGGTCGCACGCTCGAGAAGCCCTGCGACGACCACGACCCCGTGCCGGCCGGCGATCCTCGAAAGCGCCTTCACGAACGGCCCGTCGAGATCCTGCGCGTTCTCCGACAGAGAGTCGTCGAAGGGGTCGACGAAGTAGCTGGAGTACTCGGGGAAGACGATCACCCGCGCCCCGCGCGCAGCCGCCGTCGCCGTCAGCTGTCCGATGGTCTCGAGATTCGCCTTGGTGTCGGCGGTCGGAGCGAACTGAGCGACCGCGACGGGGAGAGTGTCGGTCATCGGCGGTTCCCTTCCGCGCGGAGGCGTACCCGGATGATCGCCGGCGCGATCAGCCACAGCACGAGGATGAGCAGGGCCAGCGGGACGAGGGCCCACCAGAACGCCGACCCGCCGAGGACGACGTCGAACACGAACGCCACGACGCCCACGAGGAGCACCGAGACGAGCAGGAGAGACGTGACCAGTCCGACGTGGCCGTAGCGGACCACCGCGGGCTTGGCGCGCTGCTGGAACAGCACGCGATGCAGCGCCACCGGGGCCAGAGCCACGATCGAGCTGAGAGCCGAGAGCACGACGAGCCCGAGGTAGACCGCGCGCTGGGCGTCGGACAGATCGGAGAACGCCGGCTGGAACGCCAGCGCCAGGAGGAAGCCGGTGAGGATCTGGGTGCCGGTCTGGAGCACGCGCAGCTCCTGCAGCACCTCGCTCCAGTTGCGGTCGGCGCGCTCTTCGGGAGTCTCGTCGCGGCCGTCCACTCGATCGTCGTGAGGGTCGTTGTCGCGATCCGCGGGCATGCTTCATCCTGGCGCGCACGCCGCGCGCACAGCAAGCGAACCCGCCCGTGTGTCACGACCACTCAAAACCCGTGCTAGGCTTACTTCTTGTGCCGCGGGGTGGAGCAGCTCGGTAGCTCGCTGGGCTCATAACCCAGAGGTCGCAGGTTCAAATCCTGTCCCCGCAACAGAAAAAACAGAAGAGGGCGTCCCGATGGGACGCCCTCTTCTGCATCCCGGCACCGGAACGGCGGCGGATCCGCAGACCTGCGGCCGCGGCATCCGTCGCGTCTATCCGGGCGGGTCCATCGCGCCGCTGAGGTCATCCAGGAAGCGCGCGATCACGGCGAGCTCGTCCTCGTCGTACTGCATCGCGACCTCGCGCATCGCGCGCAGATGACCGCCGAAGACGCGGAAGAACGTCTGCCGCGCCGAGTCGGTGAGCACGACGACGAGACCGCGGCGGTCGGTGGGATGCGGGCGGCGCTCGACGTGCCCCGAGTCCGAGAGACGATCGAGCAGCTTGGTGGTCGAGGCCGTCGAGATCCGCAGGTGCCTGGCTATGTCGCGGGGGCTGACGGACCGGTCCTGCCGCTCGCGGACGATCAGCATGCGCAGCGCAGCGACGTCGCTGGCGTTCATGTCCATGTCGCCCTTCATGCCGCTGTGCATGCGCTCCATGGCGTCGCTGACGGCACGGATCGACGTGAGCACGCGCATCACCGCGTGCTCATGATCCGTCTGCGGAACCCAACGTTCGGCCATCATGGAAGTTACCTCCGACCCGTTGTAGCATCGCACAAGGGATATCGCTAGTTTAACTAGCGATCGAAAGGAGCGACCGGATGACCGACACCGACCATGTGGTACTGCTCGATGACGACGGGCGTGCCATCGGCACCGCGCCGAAGTCGAGCGTGCACGGCCCCGACACCGCCCTCCACCTGGCCTTCTCGTGCCACGTCCTCAACAGCGAGGGACAGGTGCTCATCACCCGTCGCGCCCTCTCCAAGCGCACGTGGCCCGGCGTGTGGACCAACTCGTTCTGCGGTCACCCGCGGCCAGCCGAGCCGGTCATGACAGCGGTGCGCCGACACGCGGACTTCGAGCTCGGCCTGACGCTCCAGGACGTCCGCGTCGCACTCCCCCTGTTCCGCTACCGGGCGACCGACGCCAACGGGATCGTCGAGCACGAGGTGTGCCCGGTCTATCTCGCGTACACCGACGACGAGCCGGTGATGAATCCCCTCGAGGTCGTCGACTCCCGCTGGGTCGAGCCTGAGGCGCTGGCGACATCGCTCGAGGCGACGCCGTGGGCGTTCAGCCCGTGGCTGGTCCTGCAGGCGCAGCAGCTGCACCTGTTCGAGACCGCGTCGCGCCGCCGAAGGGCATCATGATCCCGGCTGCCGAGCATCCCGACCTCGCCATCGCGATCGACGGCGCGCTGGCGAGGATCCGCGAGCGCGCCTCGGAGCTCGGTCCCGGCTTCGGCGCCCTCGGCGACGCCATCACGCGGGCCGCGCACGGCGGCAAGCGGTTCCGGCCGGCGCTGGTGACGGCATCCTTCGACGCGTTCCGCCACGACGAGACCAACGCGTCCGCGGTGCTTTCGGTGGCTGCGGCCTTCGAGCTGCTCCACACCGCGTTCGTGGTGCATGACGACGTCATCGATCACGACACGATGCGCCGGGGTGTGCCCAACATCGGCGGGGAGTTCCGCGACCGCGCCCGGGACGGCGGCGCCGATGCGGACGGCGCGGCTCTCGTGGGCGACGCCGCCGCGATCCTCGCCGGCGACATCCTGCTCCATGAGGCGTTCCGGCTGGTAGCCATGGCGCACACCGACGCCGCCACACGCGACCGGCTCCTCACGCTGTTCGACGATGCCGTCCTGGTATCGGCGGCGGGAGAGCTGGCGGACGTCGAGAACAGCGTCGCCTCGCGGTTCCCCAGCCGCGGAGCGACGCTCGACACCGCCTTCAACAAGACGGCGGTCTACTCGTTCCGGGCACCGCTGCAGGCCGGTGCGCTGCTCGGCGGCGCCGGCACCGACGCACTTCGCGTGCTCGGCGACGCCGGTGGCCGGCTCGGCCTCGCGTTCCAGCTCGTCGACGATCTGATCGGCGCCTTCGGCACCACCGAGCAGACCGGCCGCGACAGCGGGCCGGACCTGCGCGAGAACAAGCGCACCCCGCTGGTGGCGCTCGCCCGCGAGTCCGAGCGCGCCCCGCGCGTCGACGAGGCGCTCGCACTCGCCCGCACCGGTCCCGTGGCCGTGCGCGAGGCGCAGCAGCTGCTCGAATCCAGCGGCGCGAAGGATCGCCTCGTCACGCTGATCGCCGAGACGCTCGACGCGGTGCGGACCTCGTCGCACGATCCCGCTCTCCCCGAACGCGCGGGGGCGCTGCTGCGCACGCTCGCCGACCGCATCGAAGGACGTATCCCGTGAAGACGACGCACCGGGGCGAAGCCACCGGTCTGAGCCTCTACGACAGGGCTGCCGACGACGCCGCCGCCACCGTGATCGCTCACTACTCGACCTCTTTCGGGCTCGCCTGCCGCCTGCTCGGGCCCCGGCCGCGCCCGCACGTGCGCAACGTGTACGCGCTCGTCAGGGTGGCCGACGAGGTCGTCGACGGACCGGCCGAGGAGGCTGGCCTCTCGCCCCTCGCGACGAGCGAGGTGCTCGACAAGCTCGAGCACGAGGTGATGGCAGCGATCTCGCGGGGATTCAGCGCGAACCTCGTGGTGCACGCCTTCGCCCGCACTGCCCGCGAGTGCGGGATCGGCGAGGATCTCGTGGCGCCCTTCTTCGCCTCCATGCGCACGGATCTGACCACCAGCAGCCATGACGCGGCCTCGCACGACGCCTACGTGTACGGCTCGGCCGAGGTCGTGGGCCTCATGTGCCTCCAGGTGTTCGTCAACGCGGGCGCGCCGCGCCCGGTCGCACCGGCACCCGACCTGGTGGAGGGCGCCCGGCGCCTGGGTGCGGCCTTCCAGGACGTCAACTTCCTGCGCGACCTCAACCATGACGGCCAGGTGCTCGGCCGCGACTACCTGGGCCTGTCGCAGCCCGGCGATCAGCGCGCCGCGGTGCTCGACCGGATCGACGCGGACCTCGCCGCGGCGGCGCGCGCCATCCCGGCGCTGCCTCCGGACTGCCGCCGCGCGGTGACCGCGGCGCACGACCTGTTCGCCGAACTGGCGACCCGGCTGCGTGCCGACCACGGCGACGCGCGGGTGCGCGTGCCGGACGCGGTCAAGGCACGGCTCGCGGCGCGCGCGATGCTCGGCTTCGCGCCGCGCGAGGTCCGCGCATGAGCGGCGACAGGGCTCAGCGGGCGGTCGTCGTCGGCGGCGGCATCGGCGGCCTCGCCGCGGCCGCTCTCCTGGCGGCCGAGGGATGGGACACGGCCGTCTTCGAGGCGCGCACCGAGCTCGGCGGCCGCGCGGGCTCGTGGGAGCAGGACGGCTTCCGCTTCGACACCGGGCCGAGCTGGTACCTCATGCCCGAGGTGTTCGACCACTTCTTCCGCCTGCTCGGAACGACCGCCGACGCGGAGCTGGACCTCGTGCCGCTCGACCCCGCGTATCGCGTCTACTCCGACCCCTCGACCGGCCTGCAGCCGCTCGACGTCCGGTCGGGTCGCGAGGCGGCGACCGCGCTCTTCGAGAGCGTCGAGCCCGGTGCCGGCGCGCGCCTGGAGGCGTACCTGGACTCGGCGGCGGACGCGTACGACCTGGCGGTGTCGCGCTTCCTCTACGACACGTACGAGACGACGGCGGGGCTGCGCGACCCGGCACTGCTGAAGCGGATGCCGCGCCTGGCGCCTCTGCTCACCCGCAGCCTCGCACGGCATGTCGACAGCCGCTTCACGGACCCGCGCCTGCGGCAGATCCTCGCGTACCCCGCGGTCTTCCTCGGCGGCTCGCCCTACGGCGTGCCGAGTCTGTACCACCTGATGAGCCACCTCGACCTCGGCGACCGCGTGCTCTACCCGCGCGGTGGCTTCACGGAGGTGATCCGCGCGGTCGCGCGCCTGGCCGAGGCATCCGGCGTCTCGATCGAGACCGGCGCGCGGGTGACGTCGATCACGACCGCCGGCGGACGTGCGACGGGCATCGAGCTCGCCGACGGGCGGCGGGTCGCGGCGGACCTCGTCGTGTCGGGCGCCGATCTGCACCACACCGAGACCCGGCTGCTGCCCCGCGCGCAGCAGACGTATCCCGAGGACTGGTGGCGCTCGCGCACCCCGAGCCCCGGCGCCCTGCTGGTGATGCTGGGGGTCGAAGGACCGCTGCCCCAGCTCGCGCACCACACGCTGCTGTTCACCGAGGACTGGCGCACCAACTTCGACGACATCTTCGGCCGCCGTCCGAGGATCCCCGAACCGGCCTCGCTGTACGTCTGCCGTCCGAGCGCCACCGACCCCGGCGTGGCGCCGCCCGAGCACGAGAACCTCTTCGTCCTCGTCCCGGTGCCCGCCGACCCCGCGCTCGGGCACGGCGGCATCGGCGGCGAGGGCGATCCTGCCATCGAAGCCGCGGCGGACCGCGTGATCGCGCAGATCTCCGAATGGTGCGGGATCCCCGACCTCGCGAGCCGCATCGTGGTGCGGCGCACCGTCGCGCCCGGCGACTTCGAGGACGACCTCGGCGCCTGGCGGGGCAACGCGCTCGGACTCGCCCACACGCTCGGGCAGAGCGCGGTGTTCCGTCCTCGCAATGCGTCGCGGAAGGTCGAGGGGCTCTCGTACGTCGGCGCGTCGACCCTTCCCGGCATCGGCCTGCCGATGTGCCTCATCTCGGCCGAGCTGGTCGTCAAGCGCCTGCGCGGCGACAGGTCGCCCGGTCCCCTCGCCGAACCTGCGAGGGTATGAGGGTGCCCGGCATCTACCTCGCAGCGATCCTCGTCTCCGCCGCCGGCGTCCTGCTGCTCGATCGACGCTGGCACCTGGCGGCCTGGCAGGCGCCCGGCCGCACCGCGCTCGCCGTCGGGGCCGGCACCGCGTTCTTCCTGGTCTGGGACGCCGTCGGCATCGCGACCGGCGTCTTCGTCAAGGGCGACAGCCCGCTTCTGCTGGGAATCGACCTGGCGCCGCATCTCCCCCTCGAGGAGCCGGTGTTCCTGGCGTTCCTGTGCTACCTCGCGCTCGTCGCGTGGGCGGGTGCGGTCCGCGTGATCGATCGCCGGAAGACGGATGCCGCAGCCCTGCGTTCGGAGGCGGGCCGATGACGTATCCGCTCATCGTGCTGCCGTTCGTCGCCGTGACCGCGGTCGTCGTGCTGCTGACCGTGAAGCGCGACGGCTTCGGCCGCCGGATGGCCGCCTCCGCCATCGCGGCCGGCGTCCTCGTCGTCCTCACCGCGGTGTTCGACAACCTCATGATCGCGGCCGGCCTGTTCACCTACCCCGAAGACCTCATCTCGGGGCTGCGGATCGGGCTCGCGCCGCTCGAGGACTTCGCGTACCCGGTCTGCGCGGCGTTCCTCGTGCCGGCCGTGTACACGCTGACGGCTCGTCATCCCGCGGCGAGGCCGACGGAGGCCCGGTCGTGACCGCCGCGCCCCCGCTGCGCGCCGGCGCGGTCCTGCGGCAGCTGTTCATCTCGTCGCGACCGGTGAGCTGGATCAACACCGCGTACCCGTTCGCGGCGGCATACCTCATGACGACGCGCGAGATCGACGCGACGCTCATCGTGGGGACGCTGTTCTTCCTGGTGCCGTACAACCTGGCGATGTACGGCATCAACGACGTGTTCGACTACGAGTCCGACCTCCGCAATCCCCGCAAGGGCGGGGCCCACGGCGCCGTGCTCGACCGGCGGCTGCATCGGGCCACGCTCTGGGCGTCGGGGTTACTCTGCCTCCCCTTCGTGGTCTATCTCGTGATCGTCGGTTCGCCGCTGTCATTGCTGGTGCTCGGGGCGAGCCTGTTCTTCGTCGTGTTCTACAGCGCACCCCCGCTGCGGCTGAAGGAGCGGCCGTTCCTCGATTCCGTGACGAGCAGCATCCACTTCTTCTCCCCCGCCGTCTACGGACTGGTCCTCGCCGCGGCGACATGGACCCTGCCGCTCGTCGCCATCATCGTGGCGTTCGCGCTGTGGGGCGTGGCATCGCACGCGTTCGGCGCCGTGCAGGACGTGGTGGCCGACCGCGAGGCCGGCATCGCCTCGATCGCCACGGCTCGCGGCGCGCGGTGGACCGTGCGCTTCGCGCTGGCCTGCTATGCCGCCGCGGGTCTCGCCATGCTGGCGACGACCTGGCCAGGACCGCTGGCGGCGGTGCTGGCCGTGCCGTACATCATCGCGGTGTGGCCGTACCGCTCGATCGCCGATGCCGACGCGTCCGCGGCGACGGCGGGCTGGAGCCGCTTCCTGTGGATCAATCAGCTGTCGGGGTTCGTCGTGACGCTGCTGCTGATCTGGTACGCGTTCCTCACCGCCTGAGGCGCTGGCGGTCTTCAGCCGAGAGCGCCGAAGGGTCCTCGCCGCTGGTCGGCGACGGCGGCAGAGCGTCGGCACAGACGACCGAGGGGCCGTCCTTCCGGACGGCCCCTCGGTCGTTCTCGGCTTACTGCTCGCCCAGCTCGATGAGCTTCTCGACCGCGGCGGTGAGCCGTTCGTCGGCCTCGCCGTACGCGGCCCAGTCACCCGCTTCGAGCGCCGTCTGGCGGTCCAGCATGGCCTGCTGGGCCTCCTGCAGCGCCGCCTGGTACTCGTCGGCCGGGGGCTCGGTGGGCTCCGTCGGCTCGGTGGGTTCCGTCGGCTCGGGCGTCGGCTCAGGCGTGGCGCCGGGGGTGGGCTCGACGTCGGTGTCACCGGCGTCGGCACCCGAGTCGCCGCCGAAGATCACGTCGAGCGCCTCGTTGAGCGTGTCCTCGAACGCGACCTCGTCTCCGAACGCCACCAGCACCTTCTGGAGCTTGGGCAGCTTCGTGCCACCCGAGGACTGCACGAACACCGGTTGCACGTACAGCAGGCCGCCGCCGACCGGAAGCGTCAGCAGGTTGCCGTTGAGCACCTCGGACTGCCCCTGTTGCAGGATGTTGACGAACGACGAGACGCTCGGCTCGGCGTCGAACGTGTTCTGCACCTGACCAGGACCCGCGACGGTGGTGTCGGAGTCGATCACCAGCATCCGCAGCTTGCCGAAGTCATCCGCCTTCACTCCCGCCTCGTTGCCGGCATTCGAGTCCACCGCGAGGTAGCCCATCAGCACGTTGCGGGCGTTGCCGGTGGTCGACGACGGGATGAACGACGTGAACATCGAATACGTCGGCGCCTCCTGCCCGGGCATCTGCATCGTCAGGTAATAGGGCGGCTGCAGCTGCTGATCGACCTGCGGGTCGTTCGGCGTCTGCCAGCGGTTGTCGCTCTGGTAGAACGAGCGCGCGTCGTCGACGTGGTACACGCCGAGGACCGTGCGCTGCACCTTGAACAGGTCGGTCGGGTAGCGCACGTGGCTCATGAGCTCGCCGGACATCTCGCTGATCGGCTCGACGGTGGTGGGGTACACCTTCTGCCACGCCTCGAGGAGCGGGTCCTCCTCGTCCCAGGCGTAGAGCGTGACCGAGCCGTCGTACGCGTCGACCGTTGCCTTGACCGAGTTGCGGATGTAGTTGATGTCATCCAGCGCGAACCGCGGAGCCGGGTTCGACGAGTCCGAGATCGCCGAGGTGAGGCTCACCGTCGAGGAGTACGGGTAGTTCGCGCTCAGCGTGTAGCCGTCCACGATCCAGACGATGCGGCCGTCGACGACGCTCGGGTACGGGTCGTTGTCGAGCGTGAGGTACGGCGCGACCTTCTGCACGCGCTGGCGAGGATCGCGGTCGTAGAGGATCTGAGAGTCCTCGTTCACGTAGTCCGAGAACAGGATCTGCTCGGCCTGGAACTTCAGCGCGTAGATCAGGCGGTTGAACACGTTGCCGACGCTCGGGCCGCCCTCGCCGTCGAACGTGGTCTTGGTCTCGGAGGCGCCGTCCTCACCCTGCGGGTAGTCGAGCTCGACCGGCTCGGCGCCCTCCGGGGCACCCACGATCGAGTACGGCGGCGAGTACTCGCCGAAGTACACGCGCGGCTGGAAGTCCTCCTGGTCGGAGAGGAAGCCTGCCGCCGGGATGCCGCGCTCGAGGAACACGGGGTCGCCCTCGCCCGTGCGGTCGTTGCCCTTGGCCGCGACCATGCCGTAGCCGTGCGTGTAGACGACCGCCGAGTTCTGCCAGTCCGCGGCGGCGCCGAGCTCGTCGAGATCGAGCTCGCGCACCGAGACCACGGTGTCCTGCGAGACGCCGTCGATCTCGTACCGGTCGACATCGAGCGGGTCGGCGAACTGGTAGTAGCCGCGGTACTGCTCGAGCTGGCGCACGTTCGGCGAGATGATCGCCGGGTCCATGATGCGCACCTGCGCGGTGGTCGCGGCATCCTCGCGGAGCTGGCCGGCCTCGACGTCCGTCACGGCGGTGAAGTCCTGCTTCTCGAGTCCGTCGACGCCGTATGCCTCATGGGTCATGTCGACGTTGCGCTGGTAGTAGTCCTGCTCGAGCGCGAAGCGGTTCGGCTGCACCTGGAAGGTGTTCACGACCCAGGGGTAGCCCACGCCGACGACGATCGCTGAGACGACAAGCAGCGCGGTGGCGATGAGCGGGTACCGCCAGCGGCCGATGACCGCGGTGACGAAGAACAGGATGGCGACGATGACCGCGGCGAACGCCAGGATCGTCTGGCCCGGGATGATGGCGTTGACGCCGGTGTAGCCGGGACCGGTGATGCGGTCGCCGGGCTCGACGAGCGTCTTGTAGCGGTCAAGCCAGAGGCTGGCACCCTGCACGAGCAGGTAGAGGCCCGCGATGACCGCGAGCTGGATGCGTGCCGACTTCGAGATGCGCAGCTCGCGCTGCCCGATGCGGACCGAGCCGTAGAGGTACGAGACGAGGGCGGTGACCAGCAGGCAGATCAGCAGCACCGCCGAGGCGAAGCCGACGAGCGCGCTCCAGAACGGCATCGCGAACATGTAGAAGCCGGTGTCGAGACCGAACTCCGGGTCGGTCGTGTCGGTGGCCACGCCGTTGAACCACAGCCACGTGGTCTCCCACTGGGCCGACGCGGCGAAGCCGGCGAAGAAGCCGAAGAAGATGGGGATGCCCCACATCGCGAGACGCCGCAGGGGCTCGACGACCTCCTGGTAGCGGTCCAGCTGCGAGCTCAGCCGCGCGTACACCGGGCGCAGGCGGTACGCGAGCTGGATGGACAGCCACACCGGCACCGCCATGCCCAGGAACCCGATCACGAACATCACGACCCGCGCCACCCACTGGGTCAGCAGCACCTCCGAGAAGCCGAGCTGGTCGTACCAGAGCCAATCGGCATAGAGGCTGGCGAACACGAAGAACGCCACCACGAGCGCGGCGATGACCGCGAGGGTGATGGCGATGACGCGTCGGGTGCGGGAGGGTGTGGCCGGAGTCGGCGACGAGGTCGTGGTCACCGTCCCATCCTAGGCGGCGGATTCTCGGCACCCGCCTTGTCCTCCCTGGGCGAACTCTCCGAAACATGCAACGTTTCGGGCACGGACGGGTGTCAGCTGCGCGTGCAGGTCGGAAGGGCGTCGAGGTCGCCGTCCTCGCGCACCGCGTCGAGCACCGCCAGCGCGTCGTCGAGGTCCTCGACGGCGAACACCCGCAGGTCGCCGGGGATGTGCCCGATCACCTCGTCGCAGTTGTCCTGCGGCGCGAGGAACCAGGTGGCCCCGGCATCCAGCGCTCCCCACATCTTCTGACGGATGCCGCCGATCGGCCCGACCTCGCCGTCCGCGGTGATCGTGCCGGTGCCCGCGACCTGCTGGCCGCCGTTGAGCTCACCCGGGGTCAGGGTGTCGATGATCCCCAGCGCGAACATCATGCCCGCGCTCGGTCCGCCCACGTTGTTCAGCTGGATCGTCACGTCGATCGGGAACTCGTAGTCCGTGATGAGGTTCACCCCGAGGATCCAGGAGGTCGTCCCGTCGTCGTCGGTCGTCTCCTTCGGCGTCACCTCGACGGTCTGCTCTTCTCCCCCGCGCTCGATGACGAGCTCGACCGGAGCGCCGTCGGTCTCGTTGATCACCGAGCGGAGGGTCGTGACGTCGGCGACCGCCTGGCCGTTCGCCTCGAGGATGAGGTCGCCCTGCTCGAGGATGCCCTCGGCGGCGGCGCCTTCGACCACGGAGTGCACCGACAGCTGCCCGCCCACGTCGTAGCCCAGCTCGGTGAGGGCGGCGGCGGTCGCCTCGTGCTGCGAGTCCACCATCATCTGCGCGCTCTGCTGGTTGCGCTCCTCGGTCGACTGGTCCTCGGGGAAGACCGCGTCGATGGGCAGGACGGCCCGCGTCGGGTCGAACCACGCCATCGCGAGCTCGAACCAGGACGGCGTGTGCTCGCGATTGCCCTGCACCTGAACCGTCAAGAGGTCCAGGGAGCCGTCGGTGGGATACGTCTCGGCACCCTCGACGGAGATGAGGGGCACTTCCTCGCCGTCGGCGTTCTCGGCGCTGCCGAGCGTGTTGTACACGGGACCCGGACGCTGGACGACGTACGACGTCGGCAGGAAGGTGATGACCAGGAGCACCACCATGGCCACGGCGAGCGCCCAGACGCCGGCGACGGTACGGCGGGACATCCGCGGCCTCGGGGCGGGCTGGATCGTCGTGTTCTCGTCGAACAGGGCCACGCGGGACCTCTCTTCCGTGCCTTGTCGTCGGGTGCCTGGTCGTTCGCGACCGGCGTAAGGCGTTCGGGGTCCCTGCCGGGGAGTGCGATGGATGCTGCGACTAGCGTAGAGCGCAAGCTCATCGACCGGCTGAAAGGCGGCTGAAGTGGCAGACGACGACAACACCGGCAACGGGCCGAGCCCGGAGGACGACTTCCAGGAGCTCATCCGCCAGCTGTTCGGGGGCGCGGCGGGCGACTTCGATCCCGAGCAGCTCTCTCGGCTGTCGGGGATGAACATCGACCCGGCGATGATGCAGGCCGTGATGCGGCAGCTGCAGGGCGCCTTCGAGGGCGCCGGCGAGAGCGGCATCTCGTGGGACATGGCCGAGCGTCAGGCGCTGCACATCGCCAACCAGGAGGGACTGGGCGTCACCGCCGGCCAGCGCACCGATCTGGATCAGGCGTTCGCGCTCGCGACGCTGTGGCTGAGTGAGGCCACGACCATCTCGGAGCTCCCCTCTCCGCCGAAGACGATCACGCGCGGCGGCTGGGTCGAGGCGACCCTGCCGGTCTGGCAGGAGCTGGCCACGCCGGTGGCCACGAGCATCTCCGACGCCCTCACCGCCGCGCTCAGCGAGCAGGCACCCGAAGACATGCAGGGACTGGTGCAGGGCGCCGGGCGCCTCATGCGCACGGTGGGCGGGTCGCTGTTCGCGTCGCAGCTCGGGCAGGTCGTCGGCAGCCTCTCGAAGGAGGTCGTCAGCGGCGGCGACGTCGGCATTCCGCTCATGCCCGACGGCGAGGCCGCGATCCTCCCCCAGAACTTCGCCGACTTCGGGCGCGACCTCGAGGTGCCCGAGGACCAGCTCGCCCTGTACGTCGCCGCGCGCGAGCTCGCCCATGCGCGCCTGTTCCGCCACGCGCGGTGGCTGCGACTGCACGTGATCTCGCAGGTGACCGACTTCGCGCGCGGCGTGCACGTCGACACCGACGCCCTCGAGGACCTCGCGTCGCGCTTCGACCCGTCGGAGCCCGAAGAGCTTCGCCGCGCGATCGAGAGCGGCGCGCTGCTCCCGGCTCGCTCCGAGGCACAGGACGCAGCGCTCGCCCGCCTCGAGAACCTTCTCGCCACGGTCGAGGGCTGGGTCGAGGTGGTCACCGAGGACGCCACCTCCCGGCTCCCCTCGGCAGGGCGGATCGCAGAGGCGGTGCGGCGCCGCCGCGCGGTCGGCGGTCCTGCCGAGCGCGCGCTCGGCTCGCTCGTCGGCCTCGAGATCCGTCCGCGTCGTATGCGCGAGGCTGCGGCGATGTGGCGTGCGGTGACGGATGCCGTGGGCCCGGCTGCCCGCGACGCGCTGTGGGACTACCCCGACCTCATGCCGGGGGCTGCCGACATCGACGACCCCGCGGCTCTCGTCGCACGCCTGGAGGCACGCGCACGCGGCGAGGAGCCCGCGCGGGACGAGATGGACGACGCACTGGCGCGCCTGCTCGCGGGTGAGACGCCGACGGGCGGCGATGCGGATGCCGGTTCAGCGGGTCCGGGCGATGGCGACGAGGCCCGCAGCGACAACGACGGTGGAGAGGCCGGCGAGGACGGCGGCGCGGACTCATCCGACCCCGGATCCGACGGAAATGCTGAGGACGGCGAGACCGGTTCTCCGGAGGATCACCGCCCGGTCTGATCGGCGGCGAGCGCCGACGGATTCGCCGGTTCCTCCACAGCTCCTGACGGCGTCTCGATGGCCCGCGCGGCCTGTGGATACCGGCCGCGGACCCCGGTCACTGCGCAAGGATCGGGCCATGCTGCGACTCGACCCCTCATTCCCGCCGGTGTGGCGGACCGATACGGTGCTCCAGTTCGGCTCCGAGGCGGTGGCGGTGCTCAGGGACCCTGCGGCGTGGCAGCTGCGGGTGCTCCGGGAATTGGAGCGCGGTGTGCCCGACGCGGCGTTCGTCGCCTTCGCCCAGGCGCTGGGCGCTCCCGACGCCGCTGCGGCTGCCCGCTTCCGCTCGCGGATCCGGCGGGCGATGACGACGGATGCCGCGGCCCGCAGCCGTGTGGCCCTGCGCTGCGCCACGGACGTCCCCGACGCGCATCGCGACGCCGTCGGTGCCGGCCTCGCCGCCTCCGGCTTCGACGTCGACGTGGTGCACCGCTACGACCCGCTGGATGCCCAGAATCCCGACGCCACCGTGGTGTTCGTCGTGCACCGGGTGGTCGCTCCGAGCGCCGCCGCCGGCCTCATGAGTGCCGACCTGGCGCACGTGCCCGTGACGCTCACCGGAGCCGGCGCCGAGATCGGCCCCTTCGTCCAACCGGGTCGCACCGCGTGCCTGGCCTGCGTCGCGGCCGATCGCCGCGATCGCGATCCCTCGTGGCCGGTTGTGGCGGCGCAGCTGCTCGGCCGCCCGCTCGAGAGCGAGGAGTCGGTGATGTGGGAGGCGGGACTGGTGGCAGGTCGGCTCATCGCGGAGCGCGAGCGCCGCCCCTCGCAGCCGCGGACGAGGTCGGTGACCCTGCGCGCCGGCTCGCTGCACCGGAACGTGCGATCGCACCGCCCGCACGCAGAGTGCCGCTGCCGATCTCTCGCAGGAACCGCGACGGCTGCCGCTCCCGTACCCCTCGAGACCACGTCAGCGCCAGCGTTCGCCCGGCTCGCGTGATGCCGACGTAGGCCAGGCGCCGCTCCTCGTCCACCTGCTCGAACGTGGTCGCGTACGAGATGGGCAGAAGCCCTTCCGCCACTCCGACGAGGTGCACGTGCTCCCACTCCAGGCCCTTGGCCGCGTGCAGCGTCGCGAGGGTGACCGTGCGCATCGCCGGCTCGTCGTGCGCCTTGGCCCGCGCGGTGAGCTCGTCGGTGAATGCGCGCAGCGTCGTGCCCTCCGGCGCCTCCTGCGCGAGTCGCAGGATCGCGGCCCGCGCCTCCCAGGCGTCGCGCAGGGCGCCGCCGGCCTCGGGCGGCTCGTCGGTGAGCCCGCGCGAGCGCAGGATGTCGCGGACGGTGTCGACGAACCCGCTCTCGATCGGCGCGACCGAGGCGGCGCGCAGCTCCATGACCGCCTGGCGCACTTCGGGCATGTCGAAGAACCGGCGGCCGCCCAGCACGGTCGTGGCGATGCCGGCATCGGCGAGCGCCGCCACGAGCTCGGCAGACTGGGCGTGCGCGCGGTACAGCACGGCGATGTGACGCGGGTCCGCGCCACCGGCGATCTGCGCGGAGATCCGCGTCGCGACGGCACGCGCCTCGGCGCGGTCGTCCTCGAACGCGGTCACGGTCGGCACCGGCCCTTCGCCGCCGGCCCCGTCGCGGCCGGCGGCTGTGAGGTGCAGGGCGCCGGGCCGCCCGCGCATGAGCTCGTTGGCGACCGCCAGGATCGGGGCATCCGATCGGTAGTTGGTCTCGAGGCGGACGACACGCGCGCCTTCGTAACGCGTCCCGAAGTCCAGCAGGTAGCGCGCGTCGGCGCCGGCGAAGGAGTAGATCGTCTGGCTCGCGTCGCCCACCACGCACAGGTCCCGGCGATCGCCGAGCCACAGCTCGAGCAGGCGGTTCTGAAGGGGCGAGACGTCCTGGAACTCGTCGACCGTGAAATGCCGGTACTGCTCGCGTACCGCCTTGGCGACCTGCGGCTCGGCCTCGAGCATGCCCGCGCACGCGAGCAGGACGTCTTCGAAGTCCAGCTGCCGCCGTTCATCCTTGAGCTTCTCGTAGGCGCGCTGCAGCGCCACGACGCGATCGACGCCGAGCCGCCCGACGCCCTGCGGCCGGGACGCGGCGTACTCGTCGACGCCCAGCATCGAGACCTTGCGCCATTCGATCTCGGCGGCCACATCGCGCAGCGTCGCGACGTCGGGGGCGAGCCCGATGCCGTCGGCCGCGTGGGCGAGCAGCCGAACCTTGTTGTCGACGATGCCGGGTGCGCTGTCGCCCGCGAGCGTCGGCCAGAAGAAGTTGAGCTGAGCGAGCGCCGCGGCGTGGAACGTGCGCGCCGACACACCGCCGACTCCCATCGCCCGCAGGCGCCCCCGCATCTCACCGGCGGCCTTCGTCGTGAAGGTGACCGCCATCACGCGCCCCGGCGAGTACGCGCCGGTGTCCACGCCGTGGGCGATGCGGTGGGTGATGACGCGGGTCTTGCCCGTGCCGGCGCCGGCGAGCACCACGACCGGTCCGCGCAGCGCGGTCGCCGCCTCGAGCTGCCGCTCGTCGAGCCCGGAGAGGGCAGCGGCACTCATGCGAGCCCCGCGTGCCAGTCGGCGATGAGACGATGCGCGATGGAGGCGCGTCCGGGGAGGACGACCTCGCCCTCTCCCCCGAGCGCGCGGCCCACCTCGTCGCGGGTGAACCATCTGACCGCCGCGATCTCCTCGCCGTCGGCACGCGCGGCTGCGTCGTCGCCGGCCTCGGCGAGGAACCCGACCATGAGTGAGCGGGGGTACGGCCACGCCTGCGAGCCGCGGTACGTCACACGGCCCACCTCGATGCCCGACTCCTCGGCGACCTCACGGCGCACCGCCGCCTCGAGCGACTCCCCCGCTTCCACGAAGCCGGCGAAGCACGAGAAGCGGTCGGCTCCCCACAGGGCGTTGGAACCCAGGAGCAGCAGATCCGGGTCATCGGCGCTGGTGATGGCGACGATCACGGCGGGGTCGGTCCGGGGGAAGTGCTGTCGACCGCAGTTCGGGCAGCGCCGCGACCAGCCGGCATCGCCCAGGATCGTGAGGGTGCCGCAGGCCGGGCAGTAGGGCGCGTCGAGCAGCCACCGCCCGAGGCTCAGCGCCTCGACGAACGCACCCGCTTCCGCCGCCGACAGCAGCGCGCCGGCGGTGCGCAGGCCCGCCCATCCCGCCGGTGCCTGGAAGAGCTCCTCCTCCTGCGCCGGGAAGACGGCTGTCAGGAGCGCGACGCCGTCGTCGTCGCGTCCGAGGAAGGCCCACTCGCCTCCGTCGGGCACCTCCGCCGGCGCTCGCCACGCCAGCTGATCCGGTGCGATGAGCGGTGCCGAGTCGCCGGAGATGACGAGGACGCGGGTGGCGGCATCCGTCTTCAACGTCTCGACGAGGTCCGGCGTGACCCGCTCCTCGGCCGCCCGGTCGAGACCGGGACGCGCCAGCGGAGGAAGGCTCGTGCTGTCGGGCGCCGTCATCGAACATGCTCCGCTTCGTCGTTCAGGGCCGGGCGTGGCGCGGGGACGGACGGGCGCGACCGACCTACCCTGGGCACATGGCACGCTCACCCCTCACTCTAGCCGCGTCGGTCACGTCGGCTCTGCCGCGGGTCGGGGTCGTCGGCGTCGGCGCTCTCACCGAGGGGGCGACAGGCCGATACGACGCCGCCGTCGCCGAGCTGGACGACGGCCGTCGCGTCGTCGTGCGCGTCCCCGCCGATCCGTCGTCCGGTCCCGAGCTCGCCGCCGAGGTGCGGGCGCTGCGCGCGCTGACGCCCGGCGTCCGCGGGCTGCTGCCCTTCCGCGCGCCCGATCTGCTCGGCGAGGCCGGCCTCGGGGACACGCGCGTCGTCGTCGTCGACTTCCTGCCCGGCTACCGGGTCGATGCCGCACACCTGCCTCCCGGGCGCGGCGCCGCCACCTCTCTCGGTGCCGCCCTGGCCGCCGTGCACGCGCTGCCGCATTCGATCGTGAAGGCCGAGGGCCTGCCCGCACGCACCCCGCAGCAGGTGCGCGCCGACGTCAGCCGCCTGATCGACCGGGCCGTCGCGACGCGCCGGCTCCCGATGACTCTCGCGCACCGCTGGCACCGTGCGGTCGACGCCGACGAGCTGTGGCGCTTCGAGTCCGCCGTCGTGCTGGGCGGTGCCGGCGCGGCGTCGTTCCTGTTCGAAGACCTCGACGGCGTGCCCACGGTCACCGGCCTCCTGGAGTGGCACGGGCTGTCCGTCGGCGACCCCGCGACAGACCTGCAGTGGCTGGCGTCGGCGCCCGACGCGGCCGACGACGTCTACGCCGCGTACGTGGCCGGGAGCGGCCGTGCCCCTGACGCGCGCGCCCGCGAGCGTTCGCGCCTGTATGCCGAGCTCGAGTTCGCGAAGTGGCTGGTGCACGGCCACGACGTCGATCGCGAAGACATCGTCACCGACGCCGTCGAACTGCTGGAGTCACTCGCGGCGGGCGTCGCCGGGGACGAGATCGTGACGGATGCCGCGCTCGACGTCGACGACGCGATCGCGCTGCTCGACCGGGTGCCGGGAGCCGCCGCGCCCACGATCGACACCTCGATGCACACCGACGCCTACGACCCCGACGAGCTCGCACAGTGGGTGCGGGAGGAGGACGACGGCCCCGACGGCGATCGCGCGACGCCGCCCGGCTCGACGATCTTCGACACGCCCGAGACCGTCGCCGACGACAACTCGCAGCTCCGGTCCCCGTCGGATCCGGTCGTGCCGGAGCCGGCGAGCGTGCCGGCCGGCGACGCGTACCCGGCAGACGACGTCTCGACCGCGCCCATCACTCTTCCGGTGGGCCGGGCGGCGCGGCCGGTCGCGGGCCGGAGTGACGTCGACGGCGCGACGGATGCCGCAACCGAGGCCGAGCGCGCCTCCGAGGCTGCGCTGCGGCGTTGGCTCGCTGACTGAGCCGGCTGCTTCGGGCAGACCGGGCCGCTCAGGCCTGACGCCGCGGTTCAGCCGCGCAGGATCACATCCTCCGCCACGTAGTAGAGCGCGACGTCGATCTCGCCGAGCGGGATGCCGTGCTTCGCGTGGTAGGCCTGCCGGTAGAGCTCGAGCTGCAGCATCCGCTCGCCCTTCTCGGCAGCCGTGCGCGGCGCGACACCCGTCTTCCAGTCCACGATCTCGATGCGCCCGCCGCGGTCCTCGCGCCGGTACACGGCATCGAGCTTGCAGATGACGATGTGCTCGAGCCCATCCGGGCCGGTGGTCGTGAAGTCGATCTCGGTCTCGACCTCGATCGGCTGCAGAGAGGCCCACTCGGACGCGAGGAAGCGAGACCGCAGGTCGGCGAGCGCTGCGGCGTCCTCGACCGACGATTCCGTGCCGAGCACCTCTTCGTCGGCCTCCCAGAGGGCGTCGTCCAGCGAGCCGCCGAGACCCGCCCTGCCGGAGCGCTGCTCCACCCATGCGTGGAACAGCGTCCCCAGTCGCGTCTGCCGGAACGGCCGCTCGGGCATCGGCCGGGCGATGTCGGCGAGCGTGCCCTCGAGGTCGGCGACGTACTCCTTGTAACGCGAAGCGGCGATGCGCGTCGGCGCGGTGTGCGCCGGTCGTGCGCGACGGGCGTCCCGCTCGGCCAGGAGCAGCGCCGCCTGCGCCTCGAGTGCGGCGCGGGGTGCGGCCAGCGCGTCGTCGACCGCCGCGGCCGCGCTGACGACGGCCTCGCGCCGGCTGCCGAGCGGGTCGATCGGCCATTGCAGCACCCGCCGCTCCCCCTGATAGGGGTCGTCCACCAGAACCTCATCGGCCGGTTCCACGCCGAGCGCCTCGGCGATCTCGCCGTAGAACACGCTGCGCGTGCGCGGTCGCTTGGTGCCCGACCAGGTCGCCCCGGTGAGCAGGAGGTGCTCGCGCGCGCGGGTCACCGCCACATAGGCGAGTCTGCGGTCCTCCTCGAGCTGACGCGCGCGGTTGGCCTCCACGAACGCGTCGATCGCCGACTTCAGGTCTTGCTGGGTCTGCGCCGACTGCCACGCGAGCGCCGGGAGCCATGCGGAGTCGCCGCGGAAGGAGTAGGGCAGCACGCCGAATCCGAGCCATGCCTTGGTGTCGCGGGGCGCGCTGGGGAGCTCGTCCTTCACGAGGCGCACGACGGCGACGGCGTCCCACTCGAGGCCCTTCGAACCGTGGATCGTCAGGAGCTGCACCACGTCGTCCTCGGGCGGCTCGGTGCGCGGCGCGAACTCGTCGAGCTGCTCGGCGTGTTCGAGCCAAGCCAGCAGGCTCGACAGCGACCCCGCCTCGTCCGCCGCGAGGAACGCATGCACCTCGTCGACGAAGGCGCGCAGCTGAGCCGAGGCGATGCGTGCGGGTCCGCGCGACTCGTTCGCGGCGAGCTCGATGTCCAGGCGCAGCTCGAGCTCGATGAGCCGCACGAGCTCGGGGATCGGCATCCCGCTCGCCTGCCGGAGCCCCGCGAAGACGGATGCCGCCTCCCGCAGCCGTTCGCGTGCCTCGACGGTGGATCCGGCAAGCCAGCCGTGGTCGGGCTTCTGGCGCAGCACGAAGTCGAGGGCGTCGACGAGCGAGCCGTCGTCGTCGCCTGCGCTCCCGCGGATGCGCTCGACCACCTCGGGCGCCAGAGACTGCAGGGCTGTGTCGTGCCGCGCGAGGCGGCGTGCCAGCGCGGCGAGCTCGCGGAGGTCGGGTAGGCCGATCCCCCAGCGCGGCCCGGCGAGCAGACGGATGAGCGCCGATCCGGCGGAGGGGTCGCTGATGACCCGCAGCGCCGAGACCACGTCGACCACTTCGGGCGTGGACAGCAGCCCGCCGAGGCCGAGGATGCGGTGCGGGATGCCGCGGCGCCCGAGCGCATCGCCGAAGCGCACCATGTGCTTCTTGCTGCGGAACAGGATCGCACCGGTCGTCGACCGGCCCTCCCCCGCGCGCTGCGCGCGCACGCGCGCGAACCACTCGGCGACGCGGTCTGCCTCGGTGTCGAGGTCGGCGTCGAACCCGAGCTCGACGACGCCCGCGGGAGCACCCGGGCGAGGGCGCAGCTCCTGCACCGCGACCGCCGCCGACGCCGCGAGAGGTGCCAGCACGGCGTTGGCCGCCGTCAGCACCGACGCGCTGTTGCGCCAGCTGGTGAGCAGCGCGTACTGCGCGCACGCCGCGTCCGGCGAGAACGCCGCGGGGAATCCGCCCAGGTTGCCGGCGCTCGCGCCGCGCCAGCCGTAGATCGCCTGATGGGGGTCGCCCACCGCCATCACGCCGGTGCCGGCGAACAGCGTCGCGAGGAGATCGGTCTGGACCACCGACGTGTCCTGGTACTCGTCGAGCAGCACCACCCGATAGCGGCCGCGCAGCTCGTCGGCCACGGCGCGATGCCCGGCGACCACCTGGAGCGCGCCCGCCACCTGGTCGGAGAAGTCGATCACGCCGAGCCGGAGCTTCTCGGCGGCGTACTCGCGGGCGAGGTCTGCCAGCAGCGCCAGGGCGTCCACGCGCTCGACGGCGTCGGCGACCTCGGCGTAGACGGTGGTGCGGCGGTTGGTGGACGGCAGCTCGCAGACGGTGCGGAATCGCTCGGGGAAGGCAGCGAGCGCGTCGAAGTCGACGAGGTTGTCGACCCCGTCGCGCGCGATGCGCAGTGCGGCATCGACGATCGAGCGCACCGCCTCGCCGCGCACCTCCAGCCGCGGGTCGTCCGAGCCGAAGACGACGCGGCGCATGAGCAGCCACGCCGCGGATTCCGACAGCACGGCCGCCTCGGCGTCCCGCCCGATGCGCACTGCGTGCTCGCGCACGATCTGGTCGGCGAAGCTGTTGTACGTCGCGACCGTCGGGCGGTGGAGCAGAGCGTCGTCCGCACCGTCCTGCGGGGTCGCCTCGACGGACCGTGCGAGCTCGTCGAGGAGGCGATGGCGCTCCGCCGTGGCACGGGCGCCGTCGCCCCCCGAACGTTCGAGTTCGCCGAAGACCTCGAGGCGCCCGTGCGCCGCGAGTTCGGGTAGCGCAGGGAGCAGCCCGCGCCGCTCGAACTCCGCCAGGCGACCGAGTCGCTTCTGGATGCGCTCCGCGAGCTCGCCGGCGGCCTTCCTGGTGAACGTCAGGCCGAGCACCTCGTCGCGCCGCACGATGCCGTTGGCCACGAGCCACACCACGCGCGCGGCCATCGTCTCGGTCTTGCCGCTGCCGGCGCCGGCGACGACGAGAGCGGGCGCGAGCGGTGCCTCGATGACCGCCGTCTGCTCCTCGGTGGGCGGGAACTGACCCAGCGCCGCGGCGATCACCCGCGCCGGCAGCGGGGCCACCGAGGAGACCAGGTCGTCGGGCGTTCCGGGCTCGGCGCCCAGCCCTTGCACGACCGTCACGAGGCGCTCACCGCACCGACGGTGTGGATCCGGCACAGCCCGTACGCGTGCTCGTCTCGGCAGTGCTCCTCGTACGGCGCGGTGAAGGTCGTCCCCCGCATCACGCCGACGGCCGCGCGGATGCGACCGAGGAACGCGTCGCGCCGCTCGTCGTCGAACGGCGGCTGCCAAGGCGTCACGTAGTCGGACTTGGTCGCCGTCGGGCGCAGCACGAGCAGTTTGGCGCCGCCGGGCGTGTGACCGTTCGCCGCGGCGATCGCCCCCGATTCGAAGGCGAGCTGGTAGGCGCCCAGCTGCGGGTTGTCGAGCACCTTGGCGTCAGTCTGCGGCTCCCGCTTGCCGGTCTTGAGGTCCATGATGACGACCTTCCCCTCGGGGGTCAGCTCGACGCGGTCGATGTACCCCGACAGGATCACGCGGTGTTCGCGGGGATCGTCGGACACCGCTTCTGCCGTCTCCGCGCGAGCGTCGACGAGGTCGCCCGCGTCGAGCGGGATCACGACCTCGAAATGCGGCTCCGCGCCGATCAGCGTGCCTCCGGCGTCGTCGAAGCGCCGCAGGTACAGGTGCAGCCGGCGCACCAGGTCGCGGGCGCGGGTCTGCTCCGCGCGATCGCGCCACGCGGCTTCGAAGGTCAGCTCGCCCCAGCGCGATTCGACCTCCGCCCACAGCGCCGCCTCGTCGTGACCGGCCGCGTGCTCGAGCGCGGCGTGGATGATCGTCCCGAGGCCCGCTGTCGTCCCGCCCGGATCGCCGCCAAGATCTGCGATCACCCAGTTGAGCTCGCATTCCTCGAGCGCGTGCAGCCGCGACGGCGACACGCGCACATCCTCGCGCGCGAGGTCGCGCAGGGGCCCGGTCGAGGTCGGACCCGTCACCCCGTACCAGTCGCGCGGCACGGCACCCGGCACTCCGGCGTCCGCCAGGAGAGCGAGCTGCTGGGCGGCGCGGGCCGCGGCCGCCGGCACCGTTCCCGGGGCCGGCACGATGCGCGACCCCGCCGCCGCGAGAGTCTGCGGCGCCAGCGCGGTGAGGGTGCGGCGGTGGCGGGCGACGAGCCCGCGCAGCGAGACGGGATGGTCGAGGTCGAAGGACTCGGGGTCGGGCAGCAGCTCGAAGAAGACGCTGGGGCCGGTGTCGTCGTCGTCGACCGCCGTCACGATCACCTGGGCGGTCGCGCGCGACAGGGCCCGCGCGAGCAGCCTCAGCTCGTCGTGCATCGCCGCGCGGCGGCGGTCGAACGCGCCGGTGGTCTCGCCTTCGGCGCGGGTCGCGGCGTCCGCCAGCCGCCACGTGTCGAGCAGGCTGCCGCGCAGGCGTGTGTTGGGCCAGACGGCGTCCTGCATGCCGGCAACGACGACAGTGTCGAACTCGAGCCCCAGCGCACCCGCGGGCGTCATGATCCTGACGCTGTCGTCGCGCGTCGGAGCCTCCAGCCGGTCCTCGGCGACCCCGCTGTCGAGGATCGAGCGCACGAACACCCGCGGATCGGCGTCGAGCGAGCGCTCGACGAACCGCTTGGCGGCCTGGAAGAGCGCGACCAGCGCGTCCAGATCGCGGTGGGCCTGCTCGGCGAGCGGGCCATTGCCCTTCGCCAGCTCGCCCCACGCGCGCTGGAGGCCGCTGCGGTCCCAGGCCGTCCACAGCAGTTCGTGTGCCGTCGCACCCCGCGAGAGATCCTCGCGCAGCACCTCGAGCGTGCGGGCCAGCGATGCAGCCCGCCGCGCCTCTCGCGTGTCGAGCAGATCGAACTCCAGCGGCTGCCGCATCGCCGACAGCACCAGGTCGCGCCCCGACCGCTCGGCGACCGCCGCCGCCTCGTCGGCGAGAGCGGCACCGTCACTGCCGCCGTCGGCGTCGGCGAGCGCGAAGACGCGACGCAGCTCGGCATGGCGCAGCGCAGAGCGCAGCCGGCGCAGCTCGATGACATCCAGGCGTCCGTACGTCCCGACCAGGGCCGCCGACACATCCTCGAACGTCCAGTCGTCGCGGGAGGCCAGCTCGATCAGTCGCAGCAGATCGGCCACCGGTCGTACCGCGCCCAGGGCGCGGCCGGGCCCGCTCGATCGCGCCGGGACCTCGCGCGCCGACAGCTCGGCTTCCAGCGCCGCCACCTGCCGAGTGTCGTGCGCGATCACGGCGCACGCGCTCCAGCGCACGCCGTCGTGGACGTGCCGCTCACGCAGCAGCCGCGCGATCGCGTCGTACTCCTCGGCCGGCGAGCGCAGCGTGAGCACGCGGACCGACTCGTCGGGCTCGGCCGCCGTTCCAGCGCCGCGGTGCGCCACGACGCCGACCGCGCCGATGCGCTGCGTGACGCGCCCCACCAGCTCCCGCTGCCACGGCGTGCCGCGATGCCCGCCCGCGAGGACATGGACCGTGCCCAGCGACGCGGCGAGCCGGGCGAAATTCTCGGGCGTCGCTCCGCGGAACGAGCCCGAGCCGACGTCGGGGTCGCCGAACGCCAGGACGGCGGCGCCACGTGCGCGCGCCGCCTCGAGCATCTCGATCCCGCCCAGGGTGAGCTCCTGCGCGTCGTCGACGAGCACGATGCGCACGCGGTCGACCGCGGGGCTGCCGGCCGGTGCGGTGCGCAGCAGTCCGACGGCCTCGCGCACCAGCCCCGCGGCGTCGCGGTGAGCTCCGCGCATGCCGTCGCGCACCTGCAGGTACTCGGCGAAGAACGACGACAGCGCGACCCACGCCGGGAGCTCATGCTGCTCGCCGAGACGGCGGAGGCGTGCCGGCTCGATGCCGAGGGTCGTGCACTCGGCCAGGAAGGTGCGCACCTCGGTGCGGAAGCCGGCGGTGCCGCGGATCGTCGGACCGAGCCACTCCGGCCAGCGCTCTGCGCCGGCCACCTCGTCCTCCTCGTCGCCGTCGAGGAGGTCGCGGATGATCTGATCCTCGTCGCCGCCCGTGAGCAGCTGCGGCGGGTCGGCATCCTCCGCGACGGCGTGTGCCCGCACGATCTGGAAGGCATAGGAGGCGACCGAGCGTGCCAGCGGCCCCGCCGTGGCCACCTTCACCGCGAGACCCAGCCGGTCCCGCAAGGCGGTCGCCGTCTGACGGGACGGCGTGAGGACGAGCACGCTGTCGGGATCGACGCCGTCGGCGACGAGCGCCGCGACGCGCGCGACCAGGGTCGCGGTCTTGCCCGTGCCCGGCGCTCCGACGACCACGCCCGACGCATCGGCGGGCAGTGCCAGCACCGCCCGCTGCGACGCATCCGGCTGGACGGCCGCGCCGTCTCCGCTCCCCGAGTCCACCCTTCGACGCTAGCGCGACGGACCGACATCGGGCGTTCGCCCAGAGCGTTCCGACGGCGGGCGGACGCCCCTCCCCGGTGTCGTAGAGTGGCCATGCGTCCGGGGAGCCTCAGCCTTCCGCCGAGAAACCGTCGCCCCGCGCAGGAGGTCAGTCACGTGGAGATCCGCATCGGCATCGCGAACACCGGCCGCGAGCTCAACTTCGAGACGAACGAGCCGGCAGCCGACGTGAAGAAGTCCGTCGCCGCGGCGCTGGACGCCGGTGCCACGCACGTCACCTTCGCCGACGCGAAGGGCAACTCGTACATCGTTCCGACCGCGGGCCTGGCCTACATCGAGCTCGGCTCCGAGGAGTCGCGCCGCGTCGGCTTCGTCGCCTGAGCGGTCGCCTGACGTGCAGATCCTCATCGCCTTCATCGTCGGGGCGGTCATCGGTCTCGGCATCCACTTCCAGCTGCACCAGCGGCTGACGCGCGGCGTCGTCCTCGCGCCGATGATCGGCGCGGTGTCGGCGGGCGCCGCCTGGTCGATCCTCACGTGGCTCGGCGTCGGCATCGACACGCCGTGGCCGTGGCTCGCGTCGCTCATCGTGCCGGTCGTCGTCACCTACCCGGCGATCATCGCGCTCTCGCGCGCCCGCGTCGCCCATGACCGTCGCGAGAAGGCGCGCCTCGGCATCGGCTGAGTCCTCAGCGGCGCGCCAGCCCTGGGCGTATCCGGTAGGCCCCGCCGTCAGGCGGCCAGGCCCATCGCGTCCATGCGGCGGGAGTGGGCCGCCATCAGCTCGGTGAAGACGGGCTCGACCTTCTCCTCCTCCGCGCGTCCGAGCGTCGTCGGCCGCAGCGCGGCGCGCGCGATGAGAAGGGTGTCGCCGACGAGGCGGCGTCCCCACAGCGCGAGCAGCGACTTCCACTCCGGATCGCTCGTGATGGTCTCCGAGATCAGCTCGACGATCGCCTGGCGGTCGTCGTCGGCCTGCAGGATCCGCGCCACGCGGTCGCCCGTCTCGCCGTAGCTGGCCGACAGGGCGAGATAGAAGTCGTCCAGCATGCCGGCCGTGATGTGCACCGACAGCATCGTCTCCTGCGGCCGCACGCCGTGTGTGGCCGCCCGGAAAGCGTCCAGCGGCTCGCGGAACGGACGCATGATCTCGGTCGGGTCGTCGCCGCGCTCGCGGATGAGCGCCACCAAGGCCTCGTGCTTGGTCAGGGCGGCGCCGGCCGCGCGCGACACCGCCTCCTTCTCGCCGAGCTCGGGGATCGTCTGGATGAGCTCGGTCAGCGTCTCGAAGAAGCCCAGCTGCAGGTAGGCGGCCTGACCCAGGAACGTGTCGATGTCGGGAGCGAGCTCCTCGAAGTCCACGCGGTTGCCGCCGCTCAGCTCGTCACGCGAGCGGAGCTGGAGCTTGCGCCCCGTCTCACGCCTCTCCCAGAACCACTTCACCATGCACGAAAGCCTACGAGGGCGGACGGCTCCGTGCTGGCGCGGGAGACTCCGGTATCGTGGGTGTCGGCCCCGGCGTCGGATCGGGGCGCCCGCGCCTGTGGGAAAGAAGGGCGTGGATCGCACTTCCGCCCGCGCGGCGGCTCTCCGAAGAGGCCGGACCCGCGCCCGGGCACGAACCCAGGCAGCATCCCACTGCCGGACAGGCACACATCGTGACGACCTTCGCCGAACTCGGCGTCGATCAGGACATCGTCGAAGCGCTCTCCGCGAAGGGCATCGTCGACGCGTTCCCCATCCAGGAGCAGACCATCCCGCTGGGGCTGCCCGGACAGGACATCATCGGCCAGGCCAAGACCGGCACGGGCAAGACGTTCGGCTTCGGCATCCCCGTCGTCCAGCGTCTGGGACTGGACCCCTCCCCCGGCGTCAAGGCGCTCATCGTCGTCCCCACCCGTGAGCTGGCCGTCCAGGTCTACGAAGACATGGACATGCTCACCTCGAACCGCTCGACCAGCGTCGTGGCGATCTACGGCGGCAAGGCGTACGAGGGCCAGATCGACCAGCTCAAGGCCGGCGCGCAGATCGTCGTCGGAACGCCGGGCCGCCTGATCGACCTCAACAACCAGCGCCTCCTCGATCTGTCGAACGCGACCGAGGTGGTGCTCGACGAGGCCGACAAGATGCTCGACCTCGGCTTCCTCCCCGACATCGAGAAGATCTTCTCGAAGGTGCCGGCGCTGCGTCACACGATGCTCTACTCGGCCACCATGCCGGGCCCGATCGTCGCCCTCGCGCGCCGGTTCATGTCCAACCCGATCCACATCCGGGCGACCGACCCCGATGAGGGCCTCACGCAGGCCAACATCCGTCACCTCGTCTACCGCGCCCACTCGCTCGACAAGGACGAGGTCATCGCGCGCATCCTGCAGGCCGACGGCCGCGGCAAGACCGTGATCTTCACCCGCACCAAGCGCGCCGCCCAGAAGCTCGTCGACGAGCTCAACGACCGCGGCTTCAACGCCGGGGCGGTCCACGGCGACATGAGCCAGGAGGCCCGCGAGCGGTCGATGGCGGGCTTCAAGGCCGGCAAGAAGGACGTCCTCATCGCGACCGACGTCGCCGCGCGCGGCATCGACGTCGACGACGTGACCCACGTCATCAACCACACCATCCCCGACGACGAGAAGACCTACCTCCACCGCGCGGGCCGCACCGGCCGCGCCGGCAAGACGGGCATCGCGGTCACCTTCGTCGACTGGGAGGACCTCCACAAGTGGGCCCTCATCAACCGCGCCCTGGAGTTCGGGCAGCCCGAGCCCGTCGAGACCTACTCGTCGAGCGCGCACCTGTACTCCGACCTCGACATCCCCGAGGGCACGAAGGGCCGCATCCGCACCGCGCCGAAGACCCAGGCCGTCCGCGTCCAGCCCGAGAAGGCGACGGATGCCGCAGCCGAGGTCGAGACGAACGGCCAGGGCGCCTCGCGCCGTCGGCGTCGCCGCCGCTCGGGCGGGTCGGCCGACCGCGTCGGCTCGACCTTCGAGACGGCCGACGGCGGCGCAGCCGCAGGATCGCACGGCCAGAGCACGGAAGCGGGCTCCGAGGGCGACCGCTCCAGCGACGGCGGCGGCACGCACGACGGCGGAGGCAAGGAGCACCACGACGGCAAGCCGGCTCCGCGTCGCCGGCGGCGGCGCCGCGGTGGCAGCGGCGGCGGCGCCCCGACCGGCGGTGCCGCGGTCGGCGCCTGAATCGACACCCCGCGTCGCGGTGCCGTCATACGGCACCGCGACAGCGCTATGGTGAGCGCAGACGGCGCACGTGGCGCCGTGACCTCGCAGTCAAGAAAGGCATATCGTGCGCTTCATCGAGGCAGTCAACACCGCCTACGAGTACCAGGGCTTCTGGGGCTCGTTCTGGGACATCATCTGGTGGTTCCTCTGGATCTTCTTCTTCATGGCGTACCTGTTCGCGCTGTTCGCCGTCATCGCCGACCTGTTCCGCGACCACAAGCTGAACGGCTGGCTGAAGGCGATCTGGATCATCTTCCTGATCTTCGTGCCGTTCCTGACGCTGCTGGTCTACCTCATCGCCCGCGGCAACGGCATGGCCAAGCGCAGCGCGAAGGAGGCCTCGGAGCTGCAGAGCGCGCAGGACGCGTACATCAAGTCCGTCGCCGGCTCCGCCGCCAGCCCCGCCGACGAGATCGCCAAGGCGAAGACGCTCCTCGACGCCGGCACCATCACGCAGGCCGAGTACGACGCGCTGAAGGCCAGGGCCCTGGGCTGACGAGCCCGCGCGTCCGGCTGAGGCCGGGTCGCGGCATCCGTCCGCTCTGAAGCGCCCTCGTCCGCCCTCACGGGTAGACGGGGGCGCTTCCCGTTGCGCGATCGATGATGCGCGCGACCATGTCGTCTGCGGTCGTGTTCTCGCCGGGCTGGTTGGGCTTTCCGAGGCCGTGGTAGTCGCTCGAGCCGGTGACGATGAGGTCGCGCTCTCGGCACAGGTCGCGCAGCGTGGACAGCCCCGGGTTCCGGTTCTCGCGGTGGCCCAGTTCGAAGCCGGCCAGGCCGGCGTCCAGCATCCGCTCCAGCAGGCGCATCGGCAGCAGCCCGCCGCGGGAGGCGGGGTGCGCGATCACCGGCACTCCCCCGGCACCCGCGACCAGCGACACCGCCGTGACGGGGTCGGGCGCGTAGAGCGCGACGTAGTAGTCCCCGCCCGGACTCAGGATCCCGGCGAACGCCTCGGCGCGGTCGCGCACGAGACCGCGTGCGACCAGTGCGTCGGCGATGTGCGGGCGCCCGACGGTCGCCCCGTCGGTGGTCTGCTCGAGGATGTCGTCCCAGACGAGGTCGTAGTCACGCGAGATGCGGTCGGCCATCAGGCGAGCGCGGTCGAGCCGTGACGAACGGATGCGGGAGGTCTCGGCGCGCAGCCCCGGCTCGTCGGGATCGGGGAGGTAGGCCAGCACGTGGACGCTGCGCCATTCGTGCCGAGCGGAGAGCTCCATGCCCGGGACGAAGGTCATGCCCAGCGATGTCGCCGCCTCTGCCGCCTCCGCCCACCCGGACGTCGTGTCGTGGTCGGTGAGCGCCGCCGTGCGGATGCCGTGGCGATGCGCCGAGGCCATCACCTCGGCGGGAGGCTGCGTCCCGTCGGAGTTCGCCGAGTGCAGGTGAAGGTCGCTCGGTCCCTCGAAGCGCCGGGTCGGCGTGCCCCGTGATTCCGCGCGCCGCGACGGCGACGGGTCGGAGGGGCGCGGGGACGGTCCGGGCATCCTCCGAGCGTAGCGCCCGACCGGGTGGCGACAGGGGTGCCGTCCGGCGCCACGCCCGTCGCGCTGACGGATCTCCCAGCCTGCTCGCATAGAGTCGCCGTCGTGCTTCGCCTGCTCGGGATCCTCGCGGCGGTGCTCTGCGCGATCGCCGCGGCGGTGCTGACCTTCCCGGGCTTCTTCCGCGTCGAGCGCCTGTACCCGGTCGCCCAGATCGTGTCGTTCCGGGGCCTCCTCGCGGCGGCCTTCGCGGTCGCGACGCTGCTCGCGCTGCTGCTCGCGATCGCCCGGCCCCTCCGCGCCTTCTTCTTCTCCATCGCGGTGATCGCCGGGGTCGCCACGGTGGCCAACGTCGCGGTGCTCGCCTCGCGCGGCGGCCTCGGCACCGATCCGCTTCCGACGAAGACCGACGCCAGCATCCGCGTGATGACCTGGAACACCGCGGGCCCGGCGACCCCGCCCGACACGATCGCCAAGATCGCCGTCGCGATGGACGTGGACATCGTGGCGCTGCCCGAGACCACGATCGAGACCGGCGAGCGGGTCGCTCTGGCCATGCGCGACCTCGGCCACCGCATGTGGGCGCATCACGCCGAGGACCCCTCGACCGAGTGGGACGCGGGCTCCACCACGCTGCTCATCTCGCCGGAGATGGGCGACTACGCCGTGATCGAGTCCTCCCTCGACGGCACGAGCAACACCTCCACGGTGCCCAGCGCCGTGGCCATGCCGGTGTCGGGCGAAGGGCCTATCGTGGTGGCCGCCCACGCCGTCGCGCCGCGCCCGAGCTACATGCAGAGCTGGCGCGACGACCTCCAGTGGCTCGCCGACCAGTGCGGCGACGGCAACGTGATCATGGCGGGCGACTTCAACGCCACAGTCGATCACATGTCGGGTCTGGGCATCGACGGCGCGACGCTCGGTCACTGCACCGACGCCGCCGTCGATACCGGCAACGGCGCGCTCGGAACGTGGTCCTCGAACGTGCCGGCCATCCTCGGCGCACCGATCGACCACATCATGGCGACGTCGCAGTGGCGCGCCAGCGGATCACTCGTGCTGCGATCGATGGACGACTCGGGCTCCGGCTCCGATCACCGGCCGCTGATCGTCCAGTACGAGCCCGCCGTCTGAGCCCTGCCTGCCGTCGGCGCGCGTGCGAGACTGTCTGCATGAGCAGCGCAGCCGCCGAGCAGTCCCCGGGAGCCACGAGCACCACCGAGACCTCCACCGAGCCCTCGCCCTCGACCAGCACCAATCGTCGCCAGCCGTACGGTCAGGGTTTCCTCGACACCATCTCGACCGGCTGGGCCGAGCGGCCCGAGTCCACCCCGCCGGCCCGTGCGCAGGCGCCGTTCGCGGCGGCTCGCCGTGACGCGGTCTCGGCCGCCTTCCCCGGCAAGCGCCTGGTCGTCCCCGCGGGTGAGCTCAAGCAGCGCAGCAACGACACCGACTACCCGTTCCGCGCGCACTCGGCGTTCTCGCACCTCACGGGGTGGGCCTCCGACGCCGAGCCCGGCGCGGTGCTCGTGTTCGACCCGCGAGCGCACGGCGGCCATGACGTCACGCTCTACTTCCGCGAGCGCGCCGACCGCACCACGAGCGAGTTCTACTCGGATGCCTCGATCGGCGAGTTCTGGATCGGTCCCCGCCCTGCCCTGACCGGCGTCGCCGCCGACCTCGGGCTCGCCACGGCGCACATCGACGACTTCGAGTCCGGCGACGGCGACCTCGTGCTCGACGAGGACGACGACCTCACCCGGTTCGTCTCGGAACTCCGCCTCATCAAGGACTCCTACGAGATCGGTCAGATGGAGCTCGCGGTGCAGGTCACCGCCGACGGCTTCGACGACATCGTCGCGAACCTTCCGGCGATCATCGAGCACGCTCGCGGCGAGCGCGTCGTCGAAGGCGTCTTCCACCAGCGGGCGCGCAGCGACGGAAACGCGGTCGGGTACGACACGATCGCGGCCTCCGGCCCTCACGCCTGCTATCTGCACTGGACGCGCAACGACGGCGCCGTGGTGCCCGGCGACCTCATCCTCATCGACGCCGGTGTCGAGGTCGACAGCCTCTACACCGCCGACATCACGCGGACCCTCCCGGTGAGCGGCCGGTTCACCGACGTGCAGCGGAAGGTGTACGAGACGGTGCGCGAGGCGGCTGACGCCGCGTTCGCCGCCGCGAGGCCCGGCGTGAAGTTCCGCTCGATCCATGAGGCGGCGATGCAGATTATCGCGACGCGCGTCGCCGAATGGGGCCTGCTGCCGGTCTCGGCCGAGGAGGCGCTCGATGCCGACAAGGGCGGTCACCACCGTCGCTACATGGTGCACGGGACGAGCCATCACCTCGGCATCGACGTGCACGACTGCGCCCAGGCTCGCCGCGACATGTACTACGACGGCCTGCTCGAGCCCGGCATGGTCTTCACGATCGAGCCCGGCCTCTACTTCCAGATCGACGACCTCACGGTCCCCGAGGAGTACCGCGGCATCGGGGTGCGCATCGAGGACGACATCCTCATGACCGCCGACGGGCCGGTGAACCTGTCGGCGGCCATCCCGCGCACGGCCGATGAGGTCGAGGCCTGGATCGCCGAGGGCCGCCGCTGAGCCTTCACACCGGATCTCGAAGCTTGTCGAACTACACCGCTCCCGCGCCCTTCACGACGCGCCCGACGCTCACAGGCACGTTCGGCATGTCCGCCTCGACGCACTGGCTCGCGACGGCCAGTGCGCAGGCCGTGCTCGAGCGCGGCGGCAACGCGTTCGACGCCGCGGTCGCCGCGGCGTTCGTGCTGCACGTCGTCGAGCCTCACCTCAACGGCCCGGGCGGCGACCTGGTTGCCATCTTCCAGACGGCGGATGCCGCGGCCCCGACGGTGCTGATGGGTCAGGGTCCGGCGCCCGCGGGCGCAACGATCGACCACTACCGCGGCGAAGGGCTCGAGCTGGTGCCCGGCGCGGGCGGACTCGCCGCGGCGGTGCCGGGTGCGGTCGACGCCTGGCTGCTGCTGCTGCGCGATCACGGCACGTGGGAGCTGACCGACGTCCTCGCCTATGCGATCGGCTACGCGCGGGACGGACACCCGCTGGTCGCCGGCGCGGCGGCGACCATCGCGCGCGTGGCGGAGCTGTTCCAGAGCGACTGGCCGACCTCGGCGGCGCTCTGGATGCCCGACGGCGAACCTCTCGCACCGGGCGCGGTCGTGCGCAATCCGGCCTACGCCGCCGTCCTGGACGCCCTTGTGCACGCCTCGTGCACCGTCCGCGACGACGGGCCCGTCGGACGGGCGGCTCGCATCGACGCCGCGCGGCGCGAGTGGAAGACGGGCATCGTCGCCCACGAGGCATCCACGTTCCTGGCGCAGCCGCACGTCCACTCGGGAGGGGGCTCGCATGCGGCCGTCATCACGGCGGACGACTTCGCCGGCTTCGACGCGGGCTACGAACAGGCGGTGACGCGCGAGTTCCGCGGGCGCACGATCGCGAAGGCGGGCGCGTGGACGCAGGGGCCGGCGCTGCTGCAGACCCTGGGACTGCTCGAGCCGCTCGCCGACGACCTCCTCGACCCATCGCAGGAGGCGGGTGCCCACACGATCCTCGAAGCGCAGAAGCTGGCCTACGCCGATCGCGACGGCTGGTTCGGCGATGACGACGTGGATCTCGACGCGCTGCTCGCCGCGGACTACCTCGATGAGCGCCGGGCGCTCATCACCCCGACGGCGTCCGCCGAGTTCCGGCCCGGAGCCCTGCCCGGGCGCACCGCCTACCGCCCGCCGCTGCGCACGTCGTACGACGCGCCGGCCGTGGGAACCGGCGAACCCACGGTCGCGCGGAGCGGTGAGACGCGCGGCGACACGTGTCACCTCGACGTGATCGACCGGTGGGGCAACATCGTCTCGGCGACGCCGTCAGGCGGCTGGCTGCAGTCCTCCCCCACCGTCCCCGCGCTGGGCTTCTGCCTCGGCACGCGCCTGCAGATGACATGGCTCGAGCCGGGGCATCCGTCGTCCCTCGTTCCCGGCCGCAGGCCCCGCACCACGCTCACGCCGACGCTGGTGCTGAGGGACGGGACCCCGGAGTTCGCGATCGGATCGCCGGGCGGCGACCAGCAGGACCAATGGCAGCTGCTGGCGCTGCTGCGCATCATCGTCGGCGGCTATTCGCCGCAGCAGGCGATCGACGCCCCCGCGCTCCACACGACGTCGCTGCCGGAATCGTTCTGGCCGCGCACGTGGACGCCGGCCGGAGCCGTGGTCGAGGACCGGCTCGGCGACGCGCTCATCGCGGGCCTCGAGCGCCGCGGGCACGTCGTCACCCGAGCGGGCGACTGGACCCTCGGGCGCGTGTCGGCGGTCGGACGCGACGCCGCGTCGGGCGTGCTGTGGAGTGCGGCCAATCCGCGCGGCATGCAGGGATACGCCGCCGGTCGCTGACCGGCGACGCGCCCCGTGCGCACCGCGTGGGTCACGCGGCGACCACGCGGACGGGCGGACCGACGTAGCGCGCCGACGGACGGATGATCTTCGGGTCGCGCGCCTGCTCGAGGATGTGCGCCGTCCACCCGATCGTGCGGGCGATGGCGAAGGTCGGCGTGAACATCGACCGCGGCAGACCGCACCGTTCCATGACGAGCGCCGCCCAGTACTCCACGTTGGCGTGCAGCTCGCGCCCCGGCTTCGCCTCGGCGAGGAGCCGCTCCGCCGTCTCCTGGAACTCGACCGCCAGATCCACGCGCGGTCCGCCCGTGCGCATCGCGACCCGCTTCAGGAGCTCGGCGCGCGGGTCGGCGGTCCGGTAGACCGCATGACCGAATCCCATGAGCCGTCGGCCGGCGCCGAGCTCGCCGCGGATCCACGGCTCGACGCGGTCGGCGCTGCCGACGGCGTCCAGCCCGTCGAGCGCCCGCGACGGCGCCCCGCCGTGGAGCGGCCCCGTGAGCGCACCGAGCGCACCCACGAGGCAGGCTGCGGCATCCGCACCGGTGGACGCGATGACGCGCGCGGTGAACGTGGACGCGTTGAAGCCGTGATCCATGACGGCGATCAGGTAGGCCGTGAGCGCGCGCTCCGTCTCGGCGTCCGGCACGACCCCGGTGACCTGGTGCAGGTAGTTCGCGACGACCCCGCGGCCGTCCAGTGCCGGCAGCGGCTGCTCGCCGCGGCCACGGCGCCACAGAGCGGCGACGAGGGCCGGCGTCGCGGCGGCCAGCTCGATCGCGTCGGCCAGGCGCTCATCCTCGTCGAGATCGTAGAGGGGACGGATGCCGCGCCGCGCGCCCAGCAGCGGCCACGCTGCTGCGAGCCCGGCGAGCACGTCCGGCGTCGCAGCGCTCACCGCATCCACGACGGAATCGAGGTCTGCCCGACGCGCGTCGGTGGCGCCGGCGATCCGGGCGGCGAACGCGGGACTGGTGGCCTCGCTCGCCGGCTCTCCGGTGACCAAGAGCTGCCAGGCCTCCTCGAAGGTCGCGGTGGCGGCGAGCTCGATCGCCGAACGATCGCGGTACTGGTAGAAGCCCTCTGCGCCGCGGACGTCGCTCACCGCGGTGTCGGCGACGATGACGCCGGCGAGTCCTCGCGGCGCCTCGAACGGCGAAGGTCGATCGGTGCTCATCTCGTCTCCTTTGTCGTGCAGGGCGGCGTCATCTCGATGTCGGACGCGCGATCCCGCTACAGTCAGTGTCGGAACTTGATCGCCACTTCGTCAATCTTGATCGGATCAACATGAACGAACTCCCCCGGCTGAGCGCGGCAGAAGCCGCGGCGCGGCTCGGCGTCAAGCCGGAGTCCCTCTACGCCTACGTGTCTCGGGGACAGCTCTCTCGGGTGCGGGACGCCGCGGGCTCGTGGTTCGACCCGCTCGAGGTCGAGGCGTTCGCGCGGCGACGCCGGCGCACCCCGGCGGCGGCTGCGCCGCGCGCCACCGCCGCCGGCACTCCTCTCATGGTGCTCGAGACCTCGCTCGCGCACATCGACGACGACGAGCTCTTCTACCGAGACCGGTCCGTCGCACAGCTCGCGCGCACGGAGTCGTTCGAGGCCGTGCTCGCGTGGCTGTGGGGCGCTGCTCCGATGCCCGTTCCCACGCCGGACGACTTGGCGATCGCCCGCCGCGCCATGTCCGCGCTCCCGGACGGCGCGACTCCTCTCGACCGGCTCCTCATCGGCGTCACCGCCTTCGCCGCTGCGGATCCGCTGCGCCTCGACCCCGCCCCCGAGCACCTCGTCCGCATCGGGTGGCGGCTCGTGTCGGGGCTCCCCGCAGCCCTCGCGGACGAGGGTGAGTGCGGCCCGGTCGCGGCCACCCTGTGGCGAGCGCTGGCGGGTGCCGACCACCCCGACGGACCTCGTGTGGTCGATGCCGCGCTCGTGCTCGTGATCGACCACGACCTCGCCGTCTCCACGCTGGCCGCGCGCATCGCCGCGTCGGCGCGGGCCTCGGGCTATGCCGTGGTGACGGCGGCCCTCGGCGCATTCGATGCGCCGCTCCACGGCACCGCGAGCCGATCCGCCGCCCGCATGCTGCGGGCCGTGCGGGACGGCGAGGCTGCCCCCGCCGCGATCGCCCGGGCCGTCCGCGACGGCGGGCGAGGCATCCCCGGCTTCGGTCAGCCGCTGTACAGCGGTGCCGACATGCGCGCAACGGTGCTCCTCGACCTGCTGGGAGGGATTCCGGGCGCCACCGACGTGCTGACCGCCGTGGACGAGGTGTCCGCCGAGGTGGCACGCCGCGCCGACACCGCGCCCAATCTCGATCTGGCGCTGGGCGCGCTGACGCTCTGGGCCGGAATGCCCGACGACGCCGGAGCGGTCGTCTTCGCGATGGGCCGTATCGCCGGGTGGATCTCGCACGCCGTCGACGAGTACGACGAGCGTCCGATGCGGCTGCGCCCCCGCGGCCGCTACACGGGACCCGCGCCGGAGTGACGCGCGCGCAGCCAGTCGGCGACGAGGGGTGCCAGCTCGGCTGCGATCTCCCCAGCGGGGCGCTTGCGCCCTTTCACCTCGAAGGAGTGGCCGCCGCCCTCGATCCACACGACCTCCGCGTCGCGGCAGGAGGCGACGGCCTCTTCCAGCTGCTCGTGAGGATCGATGAAGGGGTCGTTGGTGCCCTCGACGAACAGCTGCGGCTGGGGCACGTCCGGAAGGTGCGCGGTGCGCGCCTTGTCGGGGCTGCCCGGAGGATGAAGCGGGTAGCCGAGGTAGACGAGGCCTGACGGATCGATCGCGCCCTCCGCAGCCGCCATCGATGCCATCCGCCCGCCGTACGACTTGCCGATCGCGGCCACGGGTCTGCCCGCCGCGTGCTCGACGAGGGCCGCGTGGACCGCCGTCCAGGCGAGCACGGCGTGAGCCGCGGGTCCCGGCATCCGTCGTCCTGCCTCGACGTACGGGAAGTTGAACCGAAGGGTCGCGACGCCCGCTTGCGCGAGCGCGTCGGCGAAGCCGGTGAGGAACGGATGCCGGTACCCGGCTCCCGCGCCGTGCGCGAGTCCGGCGAAGGCCCAGGGGGATTCGGGCGAGACGAGGTCGGCCGACACCTCCACGCCGCCCGCGGGCAGCGCGACGGCGATCCGCAGCGGCTGCAGAACCGGGCCGGCGCCGTCGGGGCTCATGCCCTCGGGCTGTCCTCGGAGCGCGCCTCGCCCGTCACCTCGGCCGCGTCGCGGGGCTCGTCTGCGTCTGCGCCGGCGTCTGCGCCTGTCGCGGCATCCGCCGGTTCCGCCGGCTCTGTGTTCTCAGCGGCGGCGGCCTCGGCCTGCGGCGCGACCCGCTCGCCGTAGCGCGGCGGTTCATCGGGCGTCGTCGGGGTGGGTACGGCCGGCGCGGCGGCCTGCGGCGTCGCGGGCGCGGCGACGGCGCCCTGCGGCCCGAGAACCTGGCGCGCGCGATGCACGCTGTTGTCGGTGACGGTGATCTCGTAGTGGTCGGCGACGACCTGCATGACCGAGGCGTAGTCGCGGCGGCGGCGCACGAAGGAGTACGCGACGATGCTCATCAGCATGCCGATCGCGATGCCGACGAACAGGACGCCCACGAACGCCTGGATCGGCACCGACGGGGAGCCGATGACGAGGATCGCGGAGAAGAGCAGACCCAGCAGCAGGCCGTTCACGGCACCCGAGCGCGCCGCGGCCGCGTAGCCGAGCCGGCCCGTGATGCGCTCGATCGAACGGAGCCCCTGCCCCACGATCGCGATGTCGCGCGCGGGGATGTCGGCCGCGATGAGCGAGGACACCACCTTCTGCGCCGCCTCGTACGTGGGGAAGCTCGCAACGGTCTGACCGACCGCCTCGGAGCCCTTCGGGCCGCGCCCACCCATCATGGTCATCTCCCCATCCTCCCACGGCACGCGGACTACGCTGGGACGTGTGAGCACGCAGAGGGTTTTCGTCGCGCGCCTGTCCGGGTGCTCGGTCTTCGACCCCGCCGGCGATCGTCTCGGCAAGGTCCGCGACGTCGTCGTCATCTACCGCAAAGACGATCCGCCGCGCGTCATCGGACTCGTCGTCGAGATCCCCGGCCGCCGCCACGTCTTCGTGTCGATCGGGCGGGTGACCTCGATCGCCACCGGCCAGGTCATCACGACCGGCCTCATCAACGTCCGCCGCTTCCAGCAGCGCGGCGGCGAGGTGCGCGTCATGGCCGAGATGCTCGGCCGGAAGGTGTTCTTCGCCGACGGCTCCGGTACGGCGGTCATCGAAGACGTCGCGATCGAGCGCAACCGCCTCGGCGAGTGGGATGTCGGTCAGCTGTTCCTGCGCAAGCCCAAGACGAGCGCGTCGCCGTTCGCCAAAGGGCCGACGACGTTCGCCAACTGGGATGCCGTGCGCGAGAGCCAGGTGCCGGGTGAGGCGCAGTCGGCGGAGCAGCTCGTCGCCACCTACTCGGAGCTGCGTCCCGCCGACCTCGCGAACACCCTGCTCGACCTGCCCGAGGAGCGGCTCCTCGAAGTGGTGGAGGAGCTGCCCGACGACCGCCTCGCCGACGCCCTCGAAGAGATGCCCGAGGAGGAGCAGGTCCACATCCTCGAGGCCCTCGACGACGAGCGGGCCGCCGACATCCTCGACGCGATGGAACCCGACGACGCGGCCGACGTGCTCGGCCAGCTTCCCGAGGAACAGCGTGAGGAGCTCCTCGAGCTGATGGAGCCCGAGGAGGCCGAGGACGTCCGCGCGCTGCTGAAGTACGGCCCCGACACCGCGGGCGGTCTCATGACGAGCGAGCCGATCGTGCTGTCCGCCGATGCGACGATCGCGGAGGCGCTCGCCCTCATCCGCCGGCACGAGCTGCACCCGGCGCTGGCGGCCGCCGTCTTCGTGACGCTCCCGCCGTACGAGACGCCGACTGGGCGGCTGCTGGGCACCGTGCACTTTCAGCGGATGCTGCGCTACCCGCCGCACGAGCGGCTCGGCGCGATCATCGACGACACGCTCGATCCGATCCCCGCCACGGCGTCGGCCGCCGAGGTGGCGCGTCTGCTCGCGTCCTACAACCTCGTCTCGCTCCCGGTCGTCGACCCGGCCCACCGGCTGGTCGGCGCGGTGAGCGTCGACGACGTGCTCGACTATCTCCTGCCCGAGGACTGGAGATCGCAGGATGCCGAGGAGCGTGAACGCGCGGCATCCGAACCCGTACCCACCACGACCGCAGGCACGCTGACCCTTGGCAAGCCGTCCGCGGGGAGGAGGCGCTGATGGCACGCAACACCCGCCGCCCCTCCCTCGACGCCCCGCGCGGCCGCGGTGGAATGCTGCAGCGCACGCCGCAGCAGTCCAGCGACAGGTTCGGGCGGTTCTCCGAGTCCTTCGCGCGTGCGATGGGCACGTCCGGCTTCCTCATCGGCATGACGATCTTCGTGGTCGTGTGGCTCGCGTGGAACACCTTCGCGCCACGCGAGCTCCAGTTCGACCCGCGCGAGTACAACTACACGCTGCTGACCCTGATCCTGTCGCTGCAGGCCTCCTACGCCGCGCCCCTGATCCTCCTCGCGCAGAACCGTCAGGACGACCGCGACCGGGTGCAGATCGAGCAGGACCGCCAGCGCGCCGAGCGCAACCTGGCCGACACCGAGTACCTGGCCCGCGAGGTCGTGGCGCTGCGGATGGCGGTGAACGACTTCGCCGACCAGGTGGTCACGCGCGACGTGCTGCGCACCGAGCTGCGCGCACTCCAGGACAGACTGGAGAGCGCCCCCGAGGTCGAGGACGGCGCCGCGCGATGAGCGCGCCCGCCGCGGACGCCGTCCGCACCGCCGTCGGCGCTGTGCCCGACCCCGAGCTGCGCCGGCCGATCGGCGAGCTCGACATGGTGCGCGACATCACGGTCGACGGGTCGGTCGCCCACGTGGCGATCGCCCTGACGATCGTGGGCTGCCCCGCCGCGGACCGCATCGCCGCGGACGTGCGTGCGGCCGCGGCATCCGTTCCGGGGATCACGGATGTCGCGCTCGAGGTCGGCGTCATGACGCCGGCCGAGCGGCACGCGCTGACCGAGCGTCTGCGCGGCGGGCGATCACGCGAGATGCCGTTCGGTCCCGGCACCCTGACCCGGGTGATCGCCGTCACGAGCGGCAAGGGCGGGGTGGGCAAGTCGACCGTCACGGCGAACCTCGCCGCCGCGCTCGCGGAGCGGGGCCTCGCGGTCGGGCTGATCGACGCGGACGTGCACGGCTTCTCCATCCCCGGTCAACTGGGACTCGTCGCCGCGGACGGAACGGTCCCCCAGCCGACGCGGGTCGACGATCTCATGCTGCCGCCGGTGGCGCACGGCGTGAAGGTCATCTCGATCGGGATGTTCCTGCGCCGGGGCGAGGGCGACGCGGCCGTGGGAGCCGTCGCCTGGAGAGGCCCGATGCTCCACCGCACGGTGCAGCAGTTCCTCACCGACGTGTACTTCGGCGACCTCGACGTGCTGCTGCTCGACATGCCGCCGGGAACCGGCGACGTCGCGATCTCGGTCGGCCAGCTGCTGCCGAACGCAGAGGTGCTCGTCGTGACGACCCCGCAGACCGCCGCGTCGGAGGTCGCGGTGCGCAGCGGCCTGGTCGCCCGCCAGACCGGGCAGCGTGTGATCGGCGTGGTCGAGAACATGGCGGCCATGGCGCTGCCCGACGGCACCACTCTCGACCTGTTCGGCTCGGGCGGCGGGGCCGCGGTCGCCGCCGCGCTCTCCGATGCGGACTCCGAGGTTCCACTGCTGGCGTCGGTGCCGCTGAGCCCCACGTTGCGCACGGACGCGGATGCCGGAACCCCGGCGGTCATCGCCCACCCCGACGACCCCGCCGCACGGGCCATCGCCGACCTCGCGGCCGCGCTCGCGCGCAGTCCGCGCGGGCTCTCGGGCAAGCCCCTGCCTTTCCGTCCGCGCTGACGGGCGGGGTCAGGTCGCTTCGCTGTCGAAGGGCGTCGGCCCGTCGGCCGGCCCTCGGAACGGCGACTTCACGGGCGGTGTGGGGGGCGTGGGAGCCGACAGCTGGGCGGTCCGGGCGGCATTGACGCTCGCCACCGGTGCGTCGTCGAGGAGCGCTTCGCGGATGATGCGCCGCGGGTCGTACTGACGCGGATCGAGTGTGCGCCAGTCGACGTCGTCGAAGTCCTCGCCCATCTCGTCGCGCACACGCGTCCTCGCGGTCGTCACCCACTCCCGGGCCCGCTTGGTGAAGCCGGCGAGCGCCTCCGCATAGCGCGGCAGACGCTCGGGTCCGAGGATGAGTGCCGCGACGAGTCCGATCAGCAGAAGCTTCTCGATCGTGAGGCCGAAGATCATGACATCAGGTTACCGCCGCGCCTGTGCGGCCCGCGCCGCCGGGCCGCGTAGGCTTGCGGGCGGAGGGTCAGGATGGCAGAGCAGAACGCGAACCAGCGGTTCGTCGACGAGGCGACGAGCGAGCCGGAGCACATCGCGCGCGCCCGCGCGCACGCTCTCGAGCTCGGCGCCTCACCGATCAGCCCGGCGATCGGGGCGCAGTGCGCCGTGCTCGCCGCGGCATCGCAGGCCCTCAACATCGTCGAGATCGGGACGGGCGCCGGTGTCTCGGGCCTCTGGCTGCTGCACGGCTCGCCCCGCGCGACCCTCACCACGATTGACAAGGAGCCCGAGCACCTCGGAGCAGCACGCCAGGCGTTCGCCGAGGCGCGCATCCCTCCCGCCCGCGCGCGCTTCATCACCGGTCGCGCGGCCGAGGTGCTCCCCCGCATGAACGAGGCGTCGTACGACATCGTCCTCGTGGACGCCGACCCGGACGGCGTGATCGAGTACGTCGAGCACGGTCTGCGGCTCGTGCGTGCCGGAGGGACGGTGCTCGTGCCGCGGGTGCTCGCCGGCGGCGCCGTCGCCGACCCGGTCCGCCGCGACCCGGTCACCACCGCCTACCGGTCGCTGATCCAGGAGACCCAGGCCTCGCCCGCCGTGATCGGGGCCCTGTCGATCACCGGCGAAGGCCTGCTCCAGCTGACCACCGTGCCCACGAACTGACCTGTACGCACGAACGCGAACGGCCGGTCCGATCGGACCGGCCGTTCGCATAACGTGCGACTACGCGGCGTTGACGACGCCGCCCAGAACGTCGTAGAGCTCCTTGGCCTCAGCGTCGTTCACCGAGACGACGAGGCGACCGCCTCCCTCGAGCGGCACGCGCACGATGATGAGTCGACCCTCCTTCACGGCCTCCATCGGCCCGTCTCCGGTTCTCGGCTTCATGGCTGCCATTGCGGCTCCTTTTCATCGATGGTCTGCGGATCAAGTTTATCGTGAGGGCACGGGCCCCGGGCACGCCTGGGGAAAGCGGCATCCGTCATCCGGCGTTATGGCACCTGCGTGTTGCTGCCGAGCGCGTACATGTTGTAGATCCACCACCACTGCCCCACAAGGCAGGCCACGAGCACGCTTCCCCTCCACAGGCGCGAGCGGGGAACCGCGAATGCACCCCACAGGGGCGACAGCGGCACCAGCAGGCGGAAGATGCTCGACTGCGGGAAGAACACCAGCAGCAGGTAGAACAGGTAGCTGGCGCTCCAGAGGCGGATCTCGACGCCGAGCCGGCGCACCTGCGGAAGGAAGAGGAGCGCCGCCGCGACGGCCGCGACGATCACCGCGAGTCCGGCGTAGCCGACCCACGCCGGGATGTGCCAGACGGTCTCGCACCAGAAGCGGACGCCTTCCAGGAACGGTTCGAAGGGCGTGAACGCAGCCTCGCCCGGCAGCCAGTTGCGTCGCCATGCGAGTTCGGTCGCAAGGTAGGCGTCGGGCACCCCGGTCACCGCGGCCGCGATCCACTGCCACGCGAAGCCCACTGCCGCTGCGAGAAGGCCGAGCGCGATGATGTGCGCGATCTCGGACGCCGGCAGCGGCTCGCGTCGTCGTCCGAGCCAGCGCCACACGCCGTACAGCGCCAGGAACAGGGAGAACGCCAGCACCCCCGGCCGCGTGAAGCCCATCAGCGGGATCAGCGCGTAGAGCCAGACGTATCGCCGTCGCATCACGCACCACAGCGCGGCGAACAGCCACAGGAGGCTCAGCGACTCGGCGTACCCGACATGGAACAGGGCGGCGAGCGGGCCGCTCGCGAAGAACGCGACCGCCCACAGCGCGGACCTGTCATCGAGCCGGGTCCGAAGGAGATGGAAGAGGATGAGGGATGCCCCGTACCCGGCGACGAGCGAGACGATCATCGCTCCGCTCGCCCAGGTGCCGAACGGCACGGCGACCCACTTCGCCAGGTAGGGATAGATCGGCATGAAGGCCCAGGTGTTCTCTGCCACCTGGCCCGCCTCGTTCCGCGGCAGCTCGGAGGGGTACCCCACCAGTGCGACGTACTGGTACCAGGCGCCGTCCCACGCGACGATGGTGTCGGCGATGTCGGCGTCGGCGCCCATCCTCGAGCCGAATCCGGAGAGTTCCGCGGCGAGGAAGAGGAACGCCGTCGTGACCGCGCGCGCGGCGGCGTAGATCACCGCCACCCGCACCGCGACGGCACCGTGCGACGCGGGCGCGGCCTCCGCGACCGTCGTCAGCCGGCTGCCAGCCACGCGCGCAGGCCCTGCTGGACCGCCTCGATCTGCCAGAGAGGCACCCGCTCCTCGTCGTGGTGGGCGAGGTGCGGGTCGCCGGGTCCGTAGTTGACGGCGGGAACGCCGAGCGCGCTGAAACGGGCGACATCGGTCCACCCGTACTTGGGGCGTGGTTCGGCACCTACGGCGGAGAGGAACTCCTGTGCCAGCGGCGCGTCGAGACCCGGTCGGGCGCCAGCCGCGGCATCCACCACTTCGACGTCGAAGCCCGCGAGCACCTCGCGTACATGGTCCGCCGCTTCTTCGACGCCGCGACTGGGGGCGAAGCGGTAGTTGACCTCCACCTCGCAGAGGTCGGGGATCACGTTGCCCGCCACCCCGCCGTTGATGCGGACGGCGTTGAGGCCTTCGCGATAGACGAGTCCGTCGACCTCGACCTGAAGCGGCTCGTACGCCGCGAGGCGCTCGAGGATCGGTGCGGCCTTGTGGATCGCGTTCTCGCCGATCCACGCCCGCGCGCTGTGCGCGCGCACGCCGTCGGTGCGAACGATCGCGCGAAGGTTGCCGTTGCAGCCGCCCTCCACCTCGCCGTTGGAGGGCTCGCCGAGGATCGCGAAGTCGCCGGCGAACAGGTCGGGCCGCGTGCGGGCCAGGCGGGTCAGGCCGTTGAGGTCGGCGTCGACCTCTTCGTGGTCATACCACATCCACGTGATGTCGACGCGGGGGTCGGACAGCTCCGCGGCGAGCTTCAACTGCACCGCGACGCCCGCCTTCATGTCCACGGTGCCGCGACCCCAGATGAAGGGCTGGCCGTCGAGCTCGATGTCTCGCGTCGGCACGTTGCCGTTGATCGGCACGGTGTCGATGTGCCCGGCGATGACGACCCGCTGCGCCCGGCCGAGGTGGGTGCGCGCGACGATGGTGTCGCCGTCGCGGTAGACCTCGAGATGACCGAGCGCCGAGACGGCGTCGAAGACCGCGTCCGCGAGCGTCTGCTCCTCGCCCGAGACGCTCGGAATGTCGCAGATGATGCGGGTGAGATCGACGGAGGAAAGGGACAGATCGAGCGCCGGCATCCCTCGAGTCTACCGACGCGGATGGGGCCGTTAACGCGGAATGGCCACCCAGGGTGTGGGTGGCCATTCCGTGAATGGGTGTCCGGCGGTGTCCTACTCTCCCACAGGGTCCCCCCTGCAGTACCATCGGCGCTGAGAGGCTTAGCTTCC
>NZ_JADIJE010000020.1 GCF_015278315.1 Microbacterium ureisolvens
GTCATCGTGGGATCACTCTTCTTGCTTCTTGGCGGAAACAGCTGGGTTCCCACGATGGCCCATCAACGTCTACGACGCCGAGGACCCCGCGGGAAGTGACACCACGCTATGGGACTCACCCTTCGAATGCGCAGCGGGGGCAATAGGGTCGCGGCGTAGGGGACCGATCACCGGGTGTCCGGCGGGGAATCCGGATCGTCTGCGCATCCACGCGCACCTTCGCCGGCGGTCCGCGACTCAACGGAGGATGCATGTACCAGGATGAAGCGCTCCAGCCCCTCTTCGCCCGAGCCGGCGAGGCGACGACCGCAAGATACAACGTCATCCCCGACGCGGAGATGCTGCCCGAGACGGCGTACCGCGTGATCCGGGACCAGACGATGCTCGACGGCAACGCGCGGCTCAATCTCGCGACGTTCGTCGGCACGTGGATGGACGACTACGCGGGCCGCCTCGCCGTCGAATCCGCCGACAAGAACATGATCGACAAGGACGAGTACCCGGCCACGGCCGCCATCGAGGAGTGCTGCTGGCGCATCCTCGGGAACCTGTGGAATGCGCCGGACGACGACGACGTGATCGGCACGTCGACGATCGGCTCGTCGGAGGCGTGCATGCTCGGCGGGCTGGCGCTCAAGCGCCGCTGGCAGCACGCCCGCCGCGCGGCGGAGAAGTCCACCGATAAGCCGAACCTGATCATGAGCTCTGCCGTCCAGGTGTGCTGGGAGAAGTTCTGCAACTACCTCGACGTCGAGATGCGACTGGTCCCCGTGACGCAGGAGCATCCGCTCATGGACGGCACGGGCCTGGAGGAGCTCGTCGACGAGAACACGATCGGCGTGGTGGCGATCGTGGGCGTCACCTACACCGGAGCGTACGAGCCGGTGAAGGCGATCGCCGCGAAACTCGACGAGATCCAGGCGAAGACCGGGCTCGACATCCCGATCCACGTGGACGGCGCCTCCGGCGCCATGGTCGCGCCGTTCCTGCAGCCCGACCTCGAGTGGGACTTCCGGGTGGAGCGGGTGCAGTCCATCAACACGTCAGGCCACAAGTACGGTCTCGTGTACCCCGGTGTGGGATGGGTCGTGTGGCGCAACACCGCCGCGCTGCCGGAGGACCTCGTCTTCAAGGTGAGCTACCTGGGTGGATCGATGCCCACTTTCGCGCTCAACTTCTCCCGCCCCGGCACGCAGGTGCTCCTGCAGTACTACCGGTTCCTGCGCCTGGGCCGCGCCGGATACACGGCGATTCAGCAGGCCTCGCAGGACGTGGCGACTTACCTGTCGTCGGCAGTGGGAGAGCTCGACGCCTTCGAGCTGCTCAGCGACGGCACCGACATCCCCGTATTCGCCTGGCGGCTCACTCCCGGCCACACCGACAAATGGACGCTGTACCACCTGTCCGAGCGGCTGCGCATCAAGGGATGGCTCGTCCCGGCGTATCCCCTCTCCGGCGATCTGGCGGATCAGACGGTGATGCGCATCGTCTGCCGGAACGGGCTGAGCCGCGACCTCGCGGAGGACCTTATGAAGGACATCCGCAGCGAGACCGAGTTCCTCGACTCGCTCGACAGCCCCATGCCCCACCCGGGCGTCGGTCCCGCGTTCCACCATTGAGTACACGGCCACCCGCGGACCAGGCCTCGCGGCGGATCCGGCGTCTCCGGCGGGAGTCCTGGGGATTCGCGGTCGGCTCGGCGCTGTTCTTCATCGGCGTCGTGCCGGCCTATGCCGCGTGGGCAGGTCCGGTCGGCGCGAACGCCACGTTCTTCGCCGGGTCCATCTTCTTCACGACGGCGGGGCTCATCCAGCTGCTGCTGAGCGGGCGCCGCACGCCCGACACGCGCATGAACCGCGCCGACCGCGCCGACTGGTGGGCGGCCGCGATCCAGTTCGCCGGAACGCTCCTGTTCAACGTGTCGACCGCCGCCGCCCTCATCGCCGCCATCGCCGACCCGAGCTACGTCGGCGCCGGCTGGCGACCCGACGCGTGGGGCTCGACGGCGTTCCTCATCTCCAGCGTGCTGGCGGTGATGGCGACGAAGGACCGGGGGAAGCTGTGGGACCGCGACGCCCGCACGTGGCACGGCACTGGCCTCAACCTGCTGGGATCCATCGCGTTCGGTGTCTCGGCCGTCGCCGCTTTCGTCGTGCCGGCCACGGGCGAGCTCGTCAGCGCGTTCTGGGCGAACCTCGGCACGGGCATCGGCGCGCTCTGCTTCTTCGCGGCGGCGCTGCTGGCCCGCCGCACCATCGGAACGGAAGACTGAGCGGATGCCTCAGCCGGCGTTCGCCCGAGAACGCACGTCGCCGCGCCCACCGATGAGCACGTAGTCGGCGTGCTTCGCGACGAGGCCGTCGCCGGCCGTGCGCCCGCGGAGGCGACGCCAGACCCACGGCAGGGCGTCGCGCCTCAGCCAGGAGCCGGGGGCCACCGGGTCGTCGTCGGCGTGGAGGGCCGCGTCGAGGTCGCCGAGCGCCTCGGCATCGGGCACGCCGAGCACTTCGGCGGCCCGGTACGCGAGGTAGCGGTGGCCGCGCGGACGCAGGTGCACCTTGTCGTCGGCCCACAGCTCGAGGTCGCCGATGGCGGGGAGCCCGCGGTCGTCGAGGAACGCGTCGGTGTCGAGCAGCACCGCCCCGGTCTGCGCGGCGATGCGGCGCAGCTCGGAGGAGAACACGGCGAACCGCTGCGCGAACAGCAGCGCCGCACGGCGCCGCGGCAGGAAGGGGGTCACGATGAGAACGTCGATCCCGGCCGCGCGCAGCCGCCGGACCGCCTCCTCCAGCCGGGCGGCGACGGCGACGGGGTCGACGTGCCGCGCGACGAGGTCGTTGGCCCCGATGAGGACCGATACGAGATCCGGCCGCAGCGCGAGCGCGTGCGGCAGCTGCTCGGCGAGGACGTGGTGGACCCGGCGACTGCGCACGGCGAGGTTGGCGTAGCGGAACGGCTGATCGCTCCCCTGCGCGTGCGCCAGCAGCTGCGCGAGCCGGTCCGCCCATCCGCGGTACTGGCCCGCAGGCATCCGGGACGCGTCGCACAGCCCTTCGGTGATCGAGTCGCCGAGCGCGACGAACCGCGACCACGACCGCCGCGGGGCGGGGGTCGGCACCGCCGGCCGGGTCGCGCCGCGCTGGCGCCGCGCGTCGTCGATGGGGCGCAGCATCCGTGCCTCGTCGTAGTGCTCGACCAAGCGGCTGCACACGGCGTCCCAGGTGCGCTCGCGCACGGATTCGCGTGCGGCTGCCGCGAACGCGCGCCGCTTGCCGTCGTCGCCGACGAGGTCGGCGACCCGCGCGCGCAGGTCGGCGAGGTCACCGGGGCGGTAGAGCCAGCCGTCGACCGAGGACCGCACCAGGTCGACGGGCCCGCCGACGCCGGTGGCGACCACGGGCACGCCGCTGGCGAGCGCCTCCTGGATCGTCTGCCCGAAGGTCTCGCTCTCTCCCGGGTGGACGAACACGTCGAACCCGGCGAGGGCTTCGGCGAGCGTCGGCCCGGTGAGATGGCCCGTGAAGACGGCGTCGGGCAGCGCGCGTTCGAGCGCGGGCCGTGCCGGACCGTCGCCCACGATGACCAGGCGCGCGCCGTCGAGGCCGGACAGCGCGGCGAGATCCTCGACCTGCTTCTCGGGGGCCAGGCGGCCCACGTACCCGACGATCGTCTGACCGGGTGCCACGCGCGCACGCCAGCCGTCGTCGCGCCGCTCCGGGCCGAACCGCTGGATGTCGACCCCGCGACCCCAGCGGCGCAGGCGGTCGACCCCGAGCTCCTCGAGCTGCCGCAGCGACGCGGTCGACGGCGCCAGGGTGAGTGTGGCCCGCCGGTGCAGTCGCCCGATGTGGCGACCGACGAGCGCGCCGGCCCGCGGCATCCCGTACTTCTCGGCGTAGGCCACGACGTCGGTCTGGTAGACGGCGACGGTCGGCACGCGCAACGCATCGGCGGCGGCGAGCCCCTGCCACCCGAGCACGAACGGCGACGCGAGGTGCACGACGTCGGGGCGGAACTCGCGGAGGATCGCCGTCAGTCGCGCGGCGCGCGCGAAGACCACGCGCACCTCGGGATACGACGGCAGGGGCGCCGAGCGCAGCAGCTCGGTGCGGGCACCGTGGAGGTCGGTGGTGATCTCACCGGCGCGCGGTGCGATGACGAGGGTCTCGTGTCCTTCCACGGCGAGGTGCCGCAGGACGTGGAGCACCGACCCCGTCACCCCGTTCATGTGGGGCAGGAACGATTCGGCGAGCAGTGCGACTCTCACGCCTCCAGGGTGACGGCGAGGCGGCGGACGGATGCCTCGAATCGGCGCCCGCCCGCAAGTGTTCACCGGATGCACCACGGCGGGTCACCGGACGTGCGCCGTTCGGTCGCCGTTCACCGCGGACGGCTATCAAAGGCACATGGTCGAGGACCTGCTGACCGAAGTGGCGCGCAGTCCGTGGGCGCTCCCCCTGCTGTTCGCGCTGGTGCTCGGCGACGCGTTCCTGGTCGTGATCCCGGGCGAAGCCGCGGTGACGGCGCTCGGCGCCCTGGCGGTGTCCCAGGGCGAGCCCCCGCTGGCCGCGATCGTCCTCGTCGCCGCCGCGGCGGCGCTGTGCGGAGACGCGGCGTGCTACCTCGTCGGCCGCACCATCGGCCTGGAGAGGTGGCGCTGGATGCGGACCTCCCGCGCGCGCGCCGCCTTCGGCTGGGCGCGCGCGCGGCTGGAGCGGCGTGCTGCTCTCGTGCTCTTCACGGCACGGTTCATCCCGTTCGCGCGGCTCGCCGTGAACCTGACGGCCGGCGCGACGAGGCTGGCAGCCCCGCGGTACCTCGCGGTCGCGGGTCTGGCCGCCCTGGCCTGGGCGCTGTACCAGGCGCTCATCGGGGCCGTGGTCGCGACGTTCGTGCCCGGCGGGCCGGTGGTCGCCGTCGTGGTGTCGGTGACGTTCGCCGTCGGGCTGGGCCTGACGGTCGACGCCGTCCTCGCGCGGCGTCTCGGAGCGAGGAGGTCCGTGAATGACGAGTGAGCCGGACGCTGCGCCAGGCCGCGGCGGGACGACGGGTCGGGGCGGACGCACCCGACGCGCGTGCGACAACTGTCGCGGGCTCCCGCGATGATGGAGCGGTGGCAGATCCCGATGCGTACGACGACGGCTTCCTCGGCATCCCGGTTCCCCTCCCCCGCCCCGTGGACGGGCGTGCCGTGCGCGAGCTCACCTATCCGCGGTTCACGGTGCTGTTGGAGCCGGAGCGCCGGCTCGCCGTCATGACGGGCGTCAACATCGACGGCTCGTCGCTGCTCGACCTGCCGCGGACAGGCGACTGGGAGCTGGACCCGCGCGTGCCGGCCGCCGAACAGGCCGGACCCGCGGTCTACGCCTCGAATGATCTCGACCGCGGCCATCTCGTGCGGCGGCGCGACCCCGGCTGGGGCACGCCGGCGCAGGCGCGGCGGGCCACCGAAGCCACGTTCGTCTACCCGAACGCCGCGCCTCAGGCAAGCGGGTTCAACCAGTCGAAGGAGCTGTGGCTCGGCCTCGAAGACCACGTCCTCGCGTTCGCCGACGCCACGGATGAACGCGTCAGCGTGTTCACGGCCCCCGTGCTCGCCGACGACGATCCGCCGTACCGCGGCATCCGCGTGCCGCGCCGCTTCGTCAAGGTGGGCGCGTGGGCGACCGCCGACGGTGTGCTCGCCGCCGCGGGCTTCGTGCTCGACCAGTCGCAGCTCATCGATCTGAGCCAGGGTGTGCTCGTGGTGCCACAGCTCGGCGCCTTCCGCACGTTCCAGGTGCCGATCGCCGACATCGAGGAGATCGCGCGGATCGACCTCGGGCCGCTCGTGGCCGCCGACGTGCTGCCGGAAGACGCGCCGGCCGACGGCACGACGGTGCGCGAAGAGGACGCATGGCGCCCCCTCCGCGCACCGGAGGATGTGTTCCTCGGCTGACCACTCTCAACCGAGGAGCAGGACCTACTCCCCCGCGAGCCCGCCGAGCAGGTGGCCGAACGAGCGGCCCTCGCCGAGGTAGTTGGCGGGATCGAACGGGTCGGAGGCGTTCGCGGCCTCACGGCGGGCGATCGCCTCGGCGAGCTCACGCGCGCCGCGGTCGATGCGCTCTCCCAGCGGCGCGACGTTGTCGGCCGATGCGCCCCAGTCGCTCGACGCTGCGAACACCCCGGTCGAGACCGGCTCCGCGTGCAGGTACGTGAACAGCGGCCGGATGGCGTAGTCGATCGCCAGCGAGTGACGGGCGGTGCCGGCGTTCGCACCGATCAGCACGGGCTTGCCGGTGAGGGCGTCGGGGTCCAGCACGTCGATGAACGACTTGAAGAGCCCCGAGTAGCTCGTGGAGAAGATCGGCGTCACGGCGATGACGGCGTCGGCCGAGACGACCGCATTGATCGCCGACTCGAGCGCAGGCGGCGCGAAGCCGGTGAGGAGGTTGTTCGTGATGTCGTGCGCGTAGTCGCGCAGCTCGAACACGTCCACCTCGACCTCGATGCCCCGGTCCGAGAGCTGCTTCGCCGTCGCGGCGGCGAGCCGGTCGGCGAGCATGCGGGTGGACGACGGGTTCGAGAGCCCGGCCGAGATCACCGCGATCCGACGTGCCGTGGTCATCTCACGCCTCCTTCCGGCCGAGGCCGAACGCGGCACCCGCGGGCGCCGGGGTGTCCTGGTAGGGGCTGGCACCGACGAGGTTGTCGCCGCGGTTCGCGCCGGGCACCGCCTGACGCGGGGCCCCGTCGCCGTAGGCGGCCTTCACCAGGTTGGCGTGCGTCGGCGCGTCCGGGACCTCCGCCGGGCGGTTCTTCTGCAGCTCCTTGCGCAGCACCGGCACCACTTCGCCGCCCAGGATGTCGAGCTGCTCGAGCACCGTCTTCAGCGGCAGGCCGGCGTGGTCCATGAGGAACAGCTGACGCTGGTAGTCGCCGTAGGTGTCGCGCATCGCGGCGTAGCGGTCGATCACCTGCTGCGGCGAGCCGACGGTGAGCGGGGTCATCTCGCTGAAGTCCTCGAGCGAGGGGCCGTGCCCGTAGACGGGCGCGTTGTCGAAGTACGGGCGGAACTGCGTGACCGCGTCCTGCGACTTCGCCGCCATGAACACCTGGCCGCCGAGGCCGACGATCGCCTGCTCGGGCGTGCCGTGGCCGTAGTGCGCGAAGCGCTGGCGGTACAGAGCGATCAGGCGCTGGTAGTGCTCCTTGGGCCAGAAGATGTTGTTCGCGAAGAAGCCGTCGCCGTAGTACGCGGCCTGCTCGGCGATCTCGGGCGTGCGGATCGAGCCGTGCCACACGAAGGGAGCGACGCCGTCCAGCGGGCGCGGGGTCGAGGTGAAGCCCTGCAGCGGGGTGCGGAACTGACCCTCCCAGTCGACGACGTCCTCACGCCACAGGCGGTGCAGCAGGTTGTAGTTCTCGATGGCCAGCGGAAGCCCCTGGCGGATGTCCTTGCCGAACCACGGGTAGACCGGACCGGTGTTGCCGCGGCCGATCATCAGGTCGGCACGGCCGCCCGACACGTGCTGCAGCATCGCGTAGTCCTCGGCGATCTTCACCGGGTCGTTCGTGGTGATCAGCGTCGTCGCGGTCGAGAGGACGAGCCGCTCGGTCTGCGCCGCGATGTACGCGAGGGTGGTCGTGGGCGACGACGACCAGAACGGCGGGTTGTGGTGCTCGCCGAGCGCGAAGACGTCAAGGCCCACCTCCTCGGCGTGCTTGGCGATCTTGAGGGTCGCCTGAATCCTCTCCGCCTCACTCGGCGTGGTGCCGTCGGTCGGGTCCTGGGTGATGTCGCTCACCGTGAAGATGCCGAACTGCATTCCCGACCACGTGGTGCTCTCGCTCACGATCGCTTCTCCGCTCTTTCGCCGTGCGGGTTCTCCGTCGTGCGAATCCATGCAAATGAATGTATCTCGTAGAACGCGTGCGCACCAAGATTATTCCGAGCGGATGCCGGGACCCCCGGCATCCGCTTCATCCATGATCAACCCTCTGCGGCGTCGCGCGCGCGTGGGCGGTCGGAGTCAGTCCAGACGCAGGCGGTCGACGGCGGCCTGGATCGCGACGGCGGCCGCGCCACGCGCCCACGCGACGAACCCCGAGTCGTCGACGTAGAGCCGCACCGGGTCGGATCGCGGATCGCGGCCGGCCGCGATCGCGGCGCGCACCCGATCCTCGGCGAGCGCGAACAGCCCGATGCCCTCGCCTGCCAGAACCGCCGCGGTCTGGAACGTGAGATTCGCCGCCAGGGCGATGAACCGGCCGAGGGCATCTGCGGCGGCCTCCACCACTGTCACAGCCGCGGGCTCGCCGGCCCTCGCGAGTTCGAGGACCTCGTCGTACGACACCGGGCGCTGCAGCGCCGCCGACACCTGAGCGGAGATCGAGCCGGACGTGAGCATCGCCTGCGAACAGCCGCGGTGGCCGGCCTGGCAGAGCGGCCCGCTGTCGCTGAGCGGGATGTGGCCGCCCAGGCCCAGACCCGCCTCGTCCGACCGCACCACCTCGCCGCCGACGACGAGCCCGTATCCGACACCCGCTCCGATCGTCAGGACGACGAAGCCGGGGATGCCGCGACCGAGCCCGAACCAGCGCTCGGCCTCCGACAGCGCGACGAGGTCGTTCTCGAGCGCGACCGGCACGCCGAGCTCGGCTTCGAGCAGAGACGCGAAATCGACATCTTCCCACTCCAGGAACGGCGCGTAGCGCACCTTCCCATCGAGCACCGCACCGCCCAGTGCCACTCCCACCCCGTCGAGCGGGTCGGCGCTGAGTGCCCGGATCGTCCGCGCGATGGCGGCGGCGACGAGGGCCGGCTCGTGCGAGTCGAGCGGCTCGGTGCGCTCGGCCAGCAGACCCGCGCGGACGTCGGTCACGACCACCTCGATGGCATCGCCGGTCACCTTGACCCCGCCGAACCGCCCCAGCCCGGGTGCGACGTCGAGGGGGCGGACGGGCCGGCCCACCGAGCCGTCGGCGAGGTCGTCGAGCTCGATGAGGTAGCCGCGGTCGAGGAAGGGCTTGGCGAGCCGGGTGAGACTGGCCGGCGAGAGTCCGAGTCGATTCGTGAGAGCGCTGCGAGCGATCGGCCCATGGATGAGCACCGCGCGCGCGAGTGCGCGCTCACTGTCCGTCAACATCGCCGGCGAACTCCCTTTCTCGAGGTCGTTGTTTTCATTCTGGCATGAACTCGACGCTCCCCTGAGGAAGATTGTCGCAGCAGCCCCAGTCTTGTCGCGTTATTAATTCCGTGCTAGAACTAATCCCATGCACAGCATCGACCGCTTGCTCGACGCCGAACAGAGCGCCCTGCCCGCTGAACCCCGGGTGCTCCACCTCTCTCGGGGCGGGACGAGCGTGGTCGTCGACCTCACTGCGTCCCCCGCGCCGGCGATCGTGCACTGGGGCGCGGAACTGGCCGGCTCGACGCCGGAGACGCTCCGAGGTCTCGCCGCCGGCGCACGCGCGCAGCGCGTGTCGGGCGGCCTGGACGGGACTCCCGCACTGACGCTCGTGCCGACCGGCGCCGAAGGATGGTTCGGCACCCCCGCCTTCGAGGGCCACCGCGAGGGCTCCGGCGTCAGCATCCGGCTGACCCTGGCGGACGTGCAGGCCTCCGACGATCGCGCGAGCATCGCCCTCGCCGACACCGAGGCCCGCCTGGCCGTGAGGGCGGAGCTGCGGGTCGGCAAGGGCGGGCTCCTCCACCAGCGCCTGACCGTCCGCAACACCGGACAGACGCCGTACACGCTGCACTCGCTGCAGCCGACCTTTCCGATCCCGTGGGATGCGACCGAGGTGCTCGACACCACCGGGCACCACCTGCGTGAGCGGGCACCCCAGCGCCGCGAACTGGCCGTCGGCTCGCACCTGCGTGAGAGCCGCCGCGGCCGCACCGGCGCCGACGCCACGATCCTCCTCGCCGCGGGCCGGCGCGGCTTCGGCTTCGAGACCGGGCGCGTGCACGGCATCCACGTCGCATGGAGCGGCAACCACCGCGTCCTCGCGGAGCGCACCGTCACCGGCGACGCCTTCCTGGCCGGTGGCGAGCTGCTGCTGCCCGGCGAGATCGTGCTGAGGCCCGGCGCCGCGTACAGCTCTCCGTGGGTGATCGGCTCGTGGGGCGATGGCCTCAGTCAGCTCTCATGGCGGTTCCACGAGGAGTGGCGCGCGCGGCCGCAGCACCCTCGGCGGCCGCGGCCCGTGACGCTCAACACGTGGGAGGCCGTCTATTTCGACCACTCGCTCGATCGCCTCACGGCACTCGCCGATGCCGCGGCCGCGGCGGGCGTGGAACGCTTCGTCCTGGATGACGGGTGGTTCACGGGGCGGCGAGACGACACCGCGGGCCTCGGCGACTGGACCGTCGACGGCGACGTGTGGCCTGAGGGCCTCCACCCGCTCGTCGACCACGTGCGCGAGCTGGGCATGGAATTCGGGCTGTGGGTCGAGCCCGAGATGGTCAACCCCGACAGCGACCTCGCCCGTCGGCATCCCGATTGGATCCTGCGAGGACGGATGTCGCTCCCGCCGTCAGCCCGCCAGCAGCAGGTGATCGACCTCTCCCACCCTGACGCGTACACCCACATCTCCGCGCACCTGCACGCGCTGCTCGACGAGTATCCGATCGCGTACCTGAAGTGGGACCACAACCGCGATCTCGTCGACGCCGGCAGCGGTCCGGCCGGGGCCGCCCGCGTCCACGAGCACACCGTCGCGGTGTACCGCCTGCTCGACGAGCTCAAGGCGTCGCATCCCGGTCTCGAGATCGAGAGCTGCGCCTCCGGTGGCGCTCGTGTCGATCTCGGCATCCTCGATCGCACCGACCGTGTCTGGACGAGCGACAGCCTCGACCCGCTGGAGCGGCTCGACAATCAGCGGTACACGGGCCTGGTCGTGCCGCCGGAGATGCTCGGGATGCACCTGACGAGCCCCGTCGTCCACTCGTCGGGGCGCACGGTCTCACTCGGACTGAGCGGAGCCGTCGCCCTGCTCGGCCACTTCGGCATCGAATGGGACCTCACCGCCGTCGACGAAGAGCGCCGCGCCGAGATCGCCGAGTGGGTCGCGCTCGCTCAGCGGCTGCGGCCGGTGATCGCCTCGGGGCGCGTGGTCCACGTCGACGGCACCGATCCCGGCATCGACGTGCGCGGCATCGTGGCGGGGGATGCGGCATCCGCCGTCTTCACGATCGTCCAGACGGCGACCAGCGCCGCCTACCCGCCCGGCCGTGTCCGGCTGCCGGGCCTCGACGCCGCGCGGAGCTACCGGCTGCGGGTGCTGATGCGCGACGCCGACGAGGCGGGCCAGTCGGCACTCGAATGGGCCGCGGACGCCCCGCTGCTCACCGGCCGCGAGCTGGCCGAGGCGGGCGTGCGCCCACCTGTGCAGCGCCCCCAGCAGGCGATGGTCGTCGAGCTCACCGCCGAGAACTGACAACTCCACCACCCGACGCGCAAGGAGGCGCACGATGAGAACCAGTCAACGACGATGGATCAGGCCGGTCGCGGTCGCGTTCATCGCCGCGACAGCGGCGGCCGCCGGCGGCTGCGCCCAGCAGCCGGCGGACGGCGTCACCCAGCTGAACTTCTTCCAGTTCAAGGGAGAGGCGCTCGAGGACTTCAACGAGATCATCGCCGACTTCGAGGCCGAGAACCCCGACATCGACGTCGTGCAGAACCAGGTCGCCGATGCCGACACGGTCATCCGCACCCTGCTCGTCAAGGATCGCGTGCCCGACGTCATCACCCTCAACGCGAACGGGAACTTCGGCCGGCTCGCGCAGGCCGGCGTGTTCCACGACTTCACGGGCGACCCGATCCTCGAGACGATCAACCCCGCGGTCCAGGACATCCTCGCGGATCTGGGCACCTACGGCGACGAGGTCAACGGGCTCGGCTACGTCAACAACGCCAACGGCATCATCTACAACCAGGACATCTTCGAGGAGCAGGGGCTCGAGGTCCCCGAGACGTGGGATGAGCTCATCGCCGTCTGCGATGCGCTGGTCGAGGCCGGCATCCAGCCGTTCTACGGGACGCTGGCGGACTCGTGGACCGGCATCCCCTCCTGGAACGCGCTCGGCGCGTACCCCGCGCAGGGCGACTTCTTCGACAAGATGCGCGAAGAAGGCGAGAACGTCGGACCGGACTCCGAGGTGTCGTTCCAGAAGGACTTCCCCGAGGCGATGGACCGGCAGTACGAGCTGTTCTCGTACATGCAGGAGGGGTATCGCGGCAAGACGTACGACGACGGCAACGCCGCGTTCGCAGGCGGCGAGGCGGCCATGCTGCTGCAGGGCATCTGGGCCACGAACCCGATCAAGCAGGTCAATCCCGACATCCGCATGGGCATCTTCCCGTATCCGACCGACGAGCCCGGCGAGAGCCTGCTCGTCTCGGGGGTCGACGTCGTCTTCACGATGGGCAAGAACGGCGCGAAGGAGGAGGCTGCCCAGCGCTTCCTCGACTACGTCTTCCAGCCCGAGGTCATCGAGGAGTTCGCTGCCTCGCAGAACATGGTGCCCTCCGTCGAAGGCGCCGAGCTCAGCGACGACCCGGCCCTGCAGTCCGTCAAGCCGTACTTCGACGACGGGCGCATCACCGGCTTCATCGATCACCAGATCCCGGCGGCCGTTACGCTGATCCCGATCGACCAGCAGTTCCTCTTCGAGGGCGACACCGAAGCCGCCCTGAAGGCCCTCGACAGCGAGTGGGCGAAGGTCGCCGCTCGCACGATCCCCGTCACGACAGGAGAGTGACATGACCACTGTCACCCAGGCTGTGCGGTCCACCGCCACGAGCAGCGCACCGAAGCGCGCGACGCGTGTGCGATCGGAGAGCACCAGAGCCCCGTCCGCCTACTACTGGATGGTGTGGCCCGCTGTGATCGCGTTCGCCGCGTTCCACACCCTTCCCGTCATCGTGAGCGTGTTCTTCAGCTTCACGAACTACCCGGGCTACGGCGCCTGGAACTTCGTCGGACTGTCGAACTACGTGAACCTCTTCCGCGACGACCGTGTGCTGCAGGCCTACGGGTTCTCGTTCCTGTTCGCCATCGTCGCGACGATCCTCACCAATGTGCTTTCGCTGGCCATCGCCCTGGGCCTGAACGCCAAGATCCGGGCGCGCAACTTCTGGCGCGGCGTGTACTTCGTGCCGTACATCCTCGCGATCCTGGTGATCGGCTACGTGTTCCAGTTCATGTTCTCGAACTCGCTGCCGAAGATCCTGTCGGGTATCCCCGTGTTCCGCGAGAACATCCTCACCAACGAGACGTGGGCGTGGACGGCGATCGTGGCGCTCGCGGTGTGGCAGGCATGCGCGTTCGCGATCATCATCTACCTGTCGGGGCTGCAGACGATCCCCGCCGAGCTCTACGAGGCGTCGTCGCTGGACGGCGCGACCCCGTGGCGGCAGTTCCGCTCGATCACCTTCCCGCTCATCGGCGCGTTCTTCACGATCAACGTGGTGCTGAGCCTCAAGGGATTCCTCCAGGTCTTCGACCCGATCGTCGCCCTCACCAACGGCGGCCCGGGCACGGCGACCGAATCGGTGACGCTTCTCATCTTCCGGGGCGGCTTCTCGGGCGGCGAGTTCGCCTACCAGACGGCCAACGCGGTGATCTTCTTCATCGTCATCACGGTCGTCTCGCTCTTCCAGTTCCGGGTCCTTCAGCGCAGAGAGGCCGATTTCTGATGACCACCGCAACCAACGTCGCTCCGCAAGCCGAGCAGGAGCTCGACGCCGTCACCGCGAACAACCGGCGCAAGCGCCGTGGCGAACCTGACGACGACACCCGCAAGACCAACTGGTGGGCCACCGCGCTCATCGCGGTGTGCTCGCTCACCGTCCTGATCCCGCTCTACCTGGCGGTCGTCGTCGCTCTCAAGACCCCCGAGCAGCTCACGCAGGGCACCGGCTTCGAGCTGCCGAACCCGATCCGCTGGGAGAACTTCGCCGATGCGTGGGTGCGCACGAGCTTCCCGCAGGCGCTGGCGAACACGGCGTTCATCACCGTGGGCTCGGTGGTCTTCACCCTGCTCACGAGCTCGATCGTCGCCTACGCGATCGCGCGCAACATCCACCGGCCGTTCTTCAAGGGCGTGTTCTTCTATCTGCTCGCGGCGCTGTTCATCCCGTTCCCGATCATCATGCTGCCGCTGGTGAAGCAGACCTCGATCCTGGGGCTCGACAACCAGGTCGGCATGATCATCCTGTACACGATCTACGGGCTGTCGCTGAACATCTTCATCTACACCGCGTACATCCGCTCGATCCCCATCGAGCTCGAGGAGGCGGCGAGGGTCGACGGCGCGAGCACGTGGCGGGTGTTCTGGCAGGTGATCTTCCCGCTGCTCATGCCGATGAACGCGACGGTCGGCATCCTCACGTGCGTGTGGGCGTGGAACGACTTCATCATGCCGCTCGTCGTGCTCACCGACCCGTCTGCGCGCACGCTCCCGCTCGCGCAGTACGTGTTCCAGGGACAGTTCAACACCGACTACACCGTCGCGTTCGCGTCGTACCTCATGGCGATGGCGCCGCTGCTGATCGTGTACATCTTCAGCCAGCGCTGGGTGATCTCGGGCGTCACCCGCGGCTCGATCAAGTGAGTGCGAGGACGGATGCCGCGGCCGCGGCATCCGTCCTCGCTCACTGCGCGGCGGCGAAGAGCTGCAGCATGTCGCGCGCGAGCTGGTGGGGCGCTGTCTCGCACGGCGCGTGTCCGGTGGGATAGGTCGCCACGCGGGCGCCGATGCGGGCGGCGTACGCCTCGTGCTGCGCCTGCGGCCACAGGTCCTGGTCGCCGACGGCGATCAGCTTCGGGATGCCGACGGCCGCGACATCGTCGGCGAAGTCGGGCGTGCTCATCATGAGGCCGACCACGTCGTCGATGCAGGATCGGCCGGTGACGGCCAGGCGCTCGCGGACGAACGCGATGCGGCCGGGCGGCGTGCGGTTGAGGTTGTAGCGGATGCCCCACAGGATCAGCCCGGCCGCCCGATGCGGCGACATGTCGGAGATCGGCCCGATGTGCTTGACACCGCGGAACACCTGGCCGGTGGCAGGCGGGGCCGACATCAGCGTCAGGCTGCGGAACAGATCGGGCCGCGCCACGAGGGCGAGCTCGGTGACCAGTCCCGCGAAGCTGTAGCCGAGCACGTGGGCGGGGCCGCCGTCGTCGAGGATCGCCACCAGGTCGTCGACGAACAGGGCGTAGTCGTAGGCGTCGCGCGGCGGATCGAGGTGCTGCGGGCCGGCGGCCGCCGACTCGTAGTGGCCGGCGAGATCGTACGATTCGACGCGGAACCCGGCCGCGACGAGCACCGGGAACAGCAGGACGAAGTCCTCCTTCGACCCGGCGACACCCGGGACCAGCACCACTCGTGGCGCGTCCGGCTGCCCCAGACGGACGCGGGCCAGGCCACCGCTGGGCGCCGCGAACACATCGCGCTCGGTGCCCTGCGGAAAGACGCGCCAGTCGAAGTCCGGGAGGGCCAGGTCGCGCTGCAGCGCATCATCGATCGTCGTCATCGCGGGCGTCAGACTACCCCCGAGGAAGCCCGTCGAGCTCGTTCTGCCGCGGCGCGTAGTCGATGTGCCCGCCGTCCGCATCGAAGGCCTGCACGGGCCGCCGCACGGACCACGGCTCCCAGCCGGGGTCGCCGTCGACCACGAACGAGACCCACGCGCGGTGCATCGCGTCGGCGAGCGACTGCGGGCCGTCAGGGCCACCCATCGCCACCGCGTCGGGCGTCTCCAGGCGGTCGAAGACGAAGCCGAGCTCCATCCCGTGCGCCGCGCCCAGCCGGTCCACCGGGCTCCGCCAGCGGAACTCGTAGACCCACGTCGGCGACGCGTCGCCGGTCCGGCTGTCGGCGAACCGCACGATCGGGCCGCGCAGCAGCATGTCGCCGACGACCTCGCCGAGCACCTCGCCCGGCGTGGACTCGGGTCGCCGCGATCGGTGCGCGCGGACGATACGTGCGGGGACGCGCGCGAAGCGCCGCGCGATGGCGAGGGTCAACGCCGTCGCCCGATCCACTGCGCCGGTGGGAACCAGCCACAGCCGGTACTCCTCGCTCGTGGAGCCGATGAGTACCGGGATGTCGCGCCCCGCACCGTCGATCAGGGCGTCGAGCGGAGTGCGCGGCACGGCGTCGCCGCCGATGGCGAGCGCGACGGCAGGGCTCCGGCCGAGCGGGGAGCCGCCGCCCGCGGCGATCGCGGTCTGCTCGGCAACGAGTGCGCTCGGATCGGTGGCGGCGAAGGCGCCCTTCGACGGCGAGATCTTCAGCCGCTTCGCCACCTCGCGCGTCATGCGTCCGGCCTTCTTCGGGGGCTGGGCGGAGAGCGGTCCGGATTGGAGGATCGCCCGGTCGAAGAGCTCCTTCGCGTGAGGGAGCGCCAGGAGGGCGGTCAGGGTGTTGGCTCCGGCCGAGTGCCCCATCACGGTCACGCAGCCGGGGTCGCCGCCGAACGCCGCGATCTCACGGCGGACCCAGCGCAGGGCGGCTTCCTGGTCGCTCACGCCGAGATTGCGCGGCACGTCGTCGAGGACGGCGAAGCCCTCTTGGCCGAGCCTGTACTGGATCGACACGTAGACGATGCCGTGGCGCGCGAACCTCTCCCCGTCGTACGTCGGCAGAGCGGCGGAGCCCCTCGTGAGGGCGCCGCCGTGGACGAAGACCAGCACCGGCAGCGCGGCGTCGGCGGAGCGGTCGGCGGGGGTCCAGACGTTCACCGTGAGGACGTCGTCGCCGGCGATCTCGACGGTCGGGAGGTACTTCGCGACGTGGGCGCCGTACGGGGTCTGCGGGGCGGTCGGGCCGAAGGCGGCGGCATCCCGCTCCCTCTCCCACGCGCGGGCCGGCTCGGGGGCGCGGAAGCGACGCTCTCCGGCGGGCGGCGCGGCGTAGGGGATGCCGAGGAAGCGATCCAGTCCGCCCTCCCGGATGCCGCGGACGCGACCCGTGCTCACCGCGACGACGGGACGCGCAGCGGTGACCTCTGCGGCGGCGTCGGTCGCGGCATCCGTCATCGCACGTCTCCTTCTGAGGCGCGTCGTCGGCACGCTCGCACTCAGACTCGAGCAGTGCGGGACTCGGTGTCAAGCAACGGCGCCCCCGTGCCCACGCGGATAGTCTGGTGTGCGCCCCGGCGAGAGGTGACGATGACCGGCAGCAGCGTTCCGCCCACGGCGACCACCCCGACGGGATCGATCGCCCGCCCGAAGCGGCGCACCCCGTTCTGGGACAACGCGCGCTTCGCCTGCATCGTCCTCGTGGTGCTGGGCCACGCCGTGCAGCGGCTCACGTACGACTCCGACATCGCGCTGAGCCTCTATCTCGTCATCTACGCGTTCCACATGCCGGCCTTCGCGATCATCTCGGGATACTTCTCCAAGTCGGACGCCCCGACCCGCACGCAGATGGCGCGCGTGATCACCGACATCCTCGTGCCGTACGTCGTGTTCGAGGGGCTGTGGACGCTGACCAAGTGGATCGTGGAGGGGCAGGCGAACCCCAACCTGACCCAACCGTCGTGGACCCTCTGGTTCCTGCTCGCGCTCGGGATCTTCCGCGTCGTGCTGCCCTACCTCGCCCTCCTGCGCTGGCCCCTGGTGTGGACCGTCGTCATCTCGATCGGCGCCGGCTACCTACCCAACATCGACTCGACCTTCTCGCTCTCACGCACCCTCGGCCTCCTGCCGTTCTTCACGCTCGGCTGGTGGCTGCGCGAGCACGACATCGTCGCCCGCCTTCGCCTGCTCGACCGACGCCCGTGGTGGGTCTGGGCGGTCGGTTCCGCCGTCTTCGCGGTCGCGGCGTGGACGGCCTGGTTCTTCGTGGACGACTGGCGCGCGATGAATCTGCGCGAGTGGCTCTTCTACGACGAGAACTACGCGGCGATCGGCGGCACGCAGTGGTGGGCGGGCGGCGTGCGGCTCGCGCTGATGCTCGTCGCGGTCCTGCTGTCGACGGCCTTCTTCGCCCTGCTGCCGCGCGACACGCACTGGTGGACGCACTTCGGCCAGTACACGATGTACGTCTACCTGCTGCACTCGTTCGCGCTCTACCCGTTCCGCGAGAGCGGTCTGCTGCGCAACGCCGAACCGACGTGGCTGTGGCTGCCGCTGGTCATCGTGGGATCGGTGCTGGTCGCGCTGGGCCTCGCGACGCGCCCGGTGCGCAGGATCTTCCGCCCGCTCATCGAGCCGCGGCCCGCGTGGCTGTTCGCCGACCACGACCTCGCCCGCCGCGAGGGCCGGCGCAGCGATCCCACGGGATCGCGTCGTCCGCGCGAGCAGGTGCGCACACCGCGTCCTGACCCGCGTCAGAACGGCTGACGCGCGCGGTCGGTCGTCGCGCACCGCTGCCCCACGTCGGGGTTGCGCGATCTCGCGCATGCCCATATGTTAACGGCCAATCACATCAGTCCTGGATGGACTGCGCGTAACGGAGCACGTCGAGGGTGACGTGGCGGCCGGGGTCGGTCCATCCCTTTTACGGAAGAAGGCGGCAAGTGACCGACATGAACAGACGTTCCGTGCTGACCCTGGGCGCGGCGCTCGGCCTGGCGGGCGCGGTGGTGCCCAAGGCCGCGTCAGCGACGACCGGCGTGGCCGCCCAGCGGGAATGGACATGGTCGCCGAGCCAGTCCGTCGTCGGGTCCGGGAGCGGCGTCGACCCGCAATGGGTCTGGGACGACGAGATCGACGGCATCATCGCGAACATGATCGACGCGGGGCAGACCGCCCAGGTCAACGCGGCGATGGACGGCTGGGTCAACAACTGGCAGCCGATCCCCTCGGGACTGCCCCCCGAGATCTCAGGATGGCTCAATGGCCACAAACAGCTCCCGCCGTGGGCCGACATGACCAAGCTCCGGCGGGCCGCGGACTTCAATCGCCGCAAGGACACCTATCTGTTCATGATCTACGGCGTCGGCGGCGGCATCATGTCCACGGTGATCCCACGCGAGGCGCGGTCGGTCTACCACTCGAAGGGCGGCGCGGACATGCAGGACCGCGCCGCGAAGACGTTCTCGTTCGGCTACGACCTCAGCGACCTCAACGCGTTCGAGAACACCGGCGAGTTCATCGTCACCGCGAATCGCACGCGCATGGTGCACGCAGCCGTCCGTCATCTGCTGCCCCAGTCACCGCATTGGCAGGCGAGCGGCCACGACGAGCAGATCCCGATCTCGAACCACGACATCCTCGTCACCTTCCACAGCACGGGGACGTTCGCGCACAAGAAGCTCAAGGAGTGGAAAGTGCCGATGTCGCGGGCGGACGAGGACGCGTTCCTGCACTCGTGGCAGGTCGCACTGCACTTCCTGGGCGTCAAGGACGAGTACATCCCAGCGAGCTGGGATGCCGCCCACGCGCAGGCCGCGCAGATCCTGACGCCGATCCTCGCACCGACGACCGAGGGCAAGTATCTCGCCGAGGTGCTCCTCGGACTTGTCGCGCAGGTCGACCTGGGCCTCACGCGCGGGTTCCTCAACGAGTTCGTTCGCTATCAGCTCGGCAACGAGGTCGGCGACTGGCTCGGCCTCAAGCGCGACTACGTGTCGGCCGCGACCATCCGCGTGGGCTGGCCGTCGTACATCCTGTTCCGCGAGGGCCTCATTCCCATCATGCCGGTGAACTTCTACCTGTTCGACCAGCTGCTGCGCGCCATCGCCATGGCATTCCTCAACCGCGGCGCGTCGGGGCTCACCACGCCGATCACGATCCCGGACATGAACCGCCCGACCCCCTGATCGGGCGCGCCTCGACGGTCCCGGATCGGCCGGGACCGTCGAGGCGCATCCCGGCTGCGGCCGGGACCCGTCACGCGTTGAGAGGCGCATGCCTCCGCCCGCCGTCACCGTGCCGCGCGCGTGTAGACGTCGGCGAGGTGGAGCAGGTGCGGGACGAGCTCGGGAGGCGACTCGACCGTGAAGTCCATGCCGAGCATGCCGATGTAGGCAGCGATCGTCTCGAGGCTGTCAGCACCCGTGACGAGGATCGAAGTCTGGGCGTCCACGGCCTCGACGACTCCGACCGTCGGGTTGATCCGGGCGATCACGCGCTCGGCGGGGGCGTCGATGCGCAGCCGCGCGTGCACGTTCCACCCGCTCGCTGCGATCGAGCGCATCGCGAAGGCGGTGAAGTCTCCGCCGGGCACGGGCACCGGATCGAACCGCCGGCGCGTGGGCATGCGCGGCTGGATCCAGTCGAGCCGGAACGTCTCCCACTCGTCGGTGTCGGGATCGCGGGCGACGAGATACCAGCGCCGCTGCCAGCTGAGGAGGCGATAGGGCTCGACCCGGCGCGGCGTGCCCCGGTCCTCGAAGCGCAGCCACTCCCCGTCATGGACCGCCTGAGCGACGGCGCTCAGCACGTGCGAGTCGACCTCCGGGTCGGGCGCGTCCGTCCCGATGTTCTCGGGGCCGCTGTCGACCGTCGTGGCCACGGCGTCGACCGTCGGCCGGAGACGCTCGGGCAGCACCTGCAGCAGCTTCGCGAGGGCTCGAGCACCGGCCTCGTCGACGCCCGCGACGCCACGGGCGACGCGGAGTCCGATGGCCACCGCCACCGCCTCCTCGTCGTCGAGCAGGAGCGGCGGCAGCTTGCCGCCCGCCGCGAGTCGATACGACCCGGCACGCCCGCGCTCGGCCTCGACCGGATAGCCCAGCGAGCGCAGCCGCTCCACGTCGTTGCGGATGGTGCGCACCGAGACGCCCAGCCGAGCGGCGAGCTCGGGACCGGGCCACCGTGGGCGGCTCTGCAACAGCGCCAGCAGTGCGAGCATCCGCGCCGACGTCTCGGCCATCGATCCTCGTTTCGCAGATCTGGAAAACAGGAAGATACCTTGCCTATATCGAGCGTAGCGTCGGAGACATGAACAGCACAACCACCCACGCCACCGGCATCCGCCCCTTCATCATCGACATTCCGCAGGCGGACCTCGACGATCTCGCCGACCGCCTCGCCCGCACGCGCCTCCCCCAGCCCGCGCCCGCGGATGACTGGGAGTCGGGCACGCCCAACACCTACCTCGCCGAGGCGGTCGCCCGCTGGCGCGACGGCTTCAACTGGCGCGCCGCGGAGGCGCGCATGAACGAGTTCCCCCACTTCATCACCGAGGTCGACGACCAGCCGATCCACTTCATCCACGTCCGGTCGCCGCACGAGGGCGCGACGCCGCTGCTCCTCGCGCACACCTACCCGGGCTCCTTCGTCGACTACCTCGACATGATCGAGCCGCTGGTCGACCCGGTCGCCCACGGCGGTCGCGCGGAGGACGCGTTCGACGTCGTCGTGCCGGACGCGCCCGGTTTCGGCTTCAGCCAGCCGGTGACCGGTGCCGGCTGGACGGTGGGACGAGTCGCCGCCGCCTACGACACCCTGATGCGCCGTCTCGGCTACGACTCGTACGGCATCCACGGCAGCGACAACGGCGCCATGGTGGCGCGCGAGCTCGGACTGCTCGATCCGAAGGGCTTCCTCGGCCTGCACGTGCTGCAGCTGTTCTCGTTCCCCTCCGGAGACCCGGCGGAGTTCGAGAAGCTCGAGCCGCAGGACTACGCGGGCCTCGAGCACATGCAGTGGTTCCAGTCGGTCGGCGCGTACAACACGATGAACGCGGCGCGCCCGCAGACGATCGCGGCCGCACTGTCGGACTCCCCCGTCGGACACCTCGCGTACGCCGAGCTCTTCAACTCCTTCGGCAACGGCACGGCGCTCGTGCCGCTGGATGCGATCCTCACCGAGGTGAGCGTGGCATGGTTCGCCAATGCGTCGGCCGGCATGAGCCGCGCCTACCGCGACAACGCCCTCGCGGCCGCCGAACCGCGCGTGAGCGACGCGCGCACCGGCGTCGCCGTCTTCAAGGACGACTTCCAGACGATCAAGGTGTTCGCCGAGCGCGACAACTCGAACATCGTCCACTGGAGCCGTTTCGAGCGCGGCGGACACTATGCCGCCCTCGAGGTCCCCGACCAGGTGGTCGGCGACATCCGCGCCTTCTTCGCCCGCCCCTGAGTAACGCGCCCGACGACACCCCGAAGGCGTGGATTCCCGCACGCACCGCCGCGCGGGGATCCACGCTTTCGCCGTTTCCCGGGGCGGGGACGGTGGCCGGTAACCGTGGGCAACAAACGGCGCGGATGCCGCGGCCGCCGCCTACTCTCGCACCATGACCGAGCTCAACCTGCCGATCCTCGACCTCTCCCGCCTCGACGCGGGGCCGGAGGCCGCCGCGCAGTTCCGCGACGACCTGCGCGCGGCGACCCACGACGTCGGGTTCTTCTACCTGACCGGCACCGGGATCTCGCCCGAGCTGGAGTCGCGCCTGCACCAGGCGGCCCGCGACTTCTTCGCGCTCCCCGAGGCCGACAAGCTCGCGATCGAGAACGTCAACAGCCCGCACTTCCGCGGCTACACCCGCGTCGGCGGCGAGCGCACGCAGGGCAAGGTCGACTGGCGAGAGCAGATCGACATCGGCCCGGAGCGTGAAGCGGTGACCGACCCGGAGGCCCCCGACTTCGCCCGGCTCATCGGGCCGAACCTGTGGCCCGAGGCGCAGCCCGAGCTGCGCGAGGTCGTCTCGGAGTGGCACGACCACCTGTCAGGTGTCGCCCGCAAGCTGCTGCGCGCCTGGGCGCTGTCGCTCGGGGCTCCGGAGGGCTACTTCGACGAGCACTTCGGGGAGCCCTCGACACTGATCAAGATCGTCCGCTATCCCGGCAAGGAGGATCCGACGCCGCAGCAGGGCGTCGGCGCCCACAAAGACTCGGGCGTCCTCACCCTGCTGTGGGTGGAGCCCGGCAAGGGCGGGTTGCAGGTCGAGCGTGACGGGCAGTGGGTGGACGCTCCCCCGGTGCCCGGTGCGTTCGTCGTCAACATCGGCGAGCTGCTGGAGTACGCGACGCAGGGCTACCTGATCGCCACGAAGCACCGGGTGATCTCGCCCCGCTATCCCGACGACCGCATCTCGGTGCCGTTCTTCTTCAACCCCGCGCTCGACAAGCGCCTGCCGCTCATCGAGCTCCCGGCCGAGCTCGCGGCGCAGGCCCGCGGCGTCACCCAGGATCCGGCGAACCCGATCCACGCGCTGTACGGCGAGAACGCGCTGAAGTCGCGCCTGCGCGCCCACCCCGACGTGGCCGAGATCCACCACGCCGATCTCGTCGCGGCTCGGGCCGAGGCATCCGCCTGATCGTCGTCGTCCTTTCGTCTCGCTTCGCTCGCTCAACGACCGGGGCTCGTCGAGCGAAGGAGCGAAGCGACCGCGACGAATCGCGCACGGGAATGACGAAGGCCTCCCCACACCGTGGGGAGGCCTTCTCAAGAATGTTTTGCGCGATTGAACGCTGGGCGCGAGCTTATCGACGGAGGCCGAGGCGCTCGATGAGCGAGCGGTAACGGTTGATGTCGATGTCCTGGAGGTAACCCAGGAGACGGCGGCGCTGACCGACGAGCAGGAACAGCCCACGACGCGAGTGGTGGTCGTGCTTGTGCTCCTTGAGGTGCTCGGTGAGGTCCTTGATGCGCTGCGTCAGCATCGCGACCTGCACCTCGGGGGATCCGGTGTCACCGGGGTGCGTCGCGTACTCTTCGATGATCGCCTTCTTGACGTCTGCTTCCAGTGCCATAGGTGATCCCCTCTCTGCTTGTTGCGCGGTGCCCGTCACCCGATGTGCGAGCTCTCTTTCTCCGCGGCCGATCCAACGGCAACCTGAAGAGTCTACCAGCAGCGCGATGTCCCGGCGAACTCGGCGTCCTGCGCGCGGTTAGGCTCGGACGGTGAAGTGCAGCGTGCGGGTCGGGATCGGCGAGTGAGCACCGAGGAGCATCGCAGCCACTTCATCGACCTGCGGCCGTTCCGCGCCAGTCCTGCGTTCGCGCGCATGTGGATCGGGTCGACCCTCGCCGGGCTCGGCGGGCAGCTGACGATCGTCGCGATCATGCTCCAGATGTACGACCTGACCGGGTCGACCTTCGCCGTGGCGATGATCGCCGTTGCCGGCCTTGTGCCGATGATCATCGCCGGGATCTACGGCGGCACGCTCGCCGACGCATTCGACCGGCGCGCCGTCGCCCTGATCGCGGCCGGCGTCACGTTCGGCTCGACAGCCCTGCTCGCGGTGCTCACGTGGGCCCAGCTTGAGACCGTGTGGTGGCTATACGCCCTCAGCATCGTCAACTCGGCCGCGAACTCGATCGTCCTGGCCACCCGCCAGGCGATCGTGCCGCGCCTTCTCCCCCGCGAGCTCCTCGCCGCGGCGTCGGCACTCGGCGGCATCACTGTCGGGATCATGGTCATGGCCGGCCCGGCGCTGGCCGGTCTGCTCGTCGCGCTCACCGGGTACGCCTGGACGTACACGCTCGACGTCGTGCTCATGACCTCGCTGTTCCTCGGCCTGTGGACGCTGCCGACGCTGCGCCCCGAGGGCGAGATCGTCCGGCCCGGACTCGAGTCTCTGCGCGACGGCTGGCGGTTCCTCCGCCGCGCGTCGAACATCCGGCTGCAGTTCATCCTCGACATCATCGCGATGACCTTCGGTCAGCCGCTCTCGCTGTTCCCCGCGATCGGCGCCGTGCTGCTGGGCGGCGGCCCGATCACGACCGGGGTGCTCACCGCGTCCGTTGCCGCTGGCGCGTTCGCCTCGAGCCTGTTCTCGGGCCGGGTGGGCGGCATCCGTCATCAGGGCCTCGGCATCGAACGGGCGATCCTCGTCTACGGGACGGCCATCGCCGCCCTGGGCCTGGTGCTGGGCGCCGCAGCACTGGGGTGGTTCGCGCCGGAGGGCGTCGACGCCGACACGCCGAACCTGGTGCTGATCGCGCTGGCCTGCCTCGTGCTCGCGGTGTCGGGGGCGGCCGACAACGTCAGTTCGATCTTCCGCAACACCATGGTGCAGGCCGCGGTGCCCGACGCCATCCGCGGGCGTCTGCAGGGGATCTTCATCGTCGTGGTCGCGGGCGGCCCGCGGCTGGGCGCCCTGTACGCCGGCACCCTCGCGACCCTGACCGCGCTGTGGTTCCCGCCGCTGCTCGGCGGCTTCGTGATCATCGCGCTCGTGGCGACCCTCGTGCGGTTCAGCCCGCGGTTCCGTGCCTACGACGCCGAGCACCCGGTGCCGTAGCCGAACCGTCGCACATCGGCGGATTTCGGACGTCGCACCCGGCGCCGGGGCCTCGGGCTGAGGCACGAGCGTACCGTGGGGCCCGTGACCTCGACCACGACGACGACCGCAGCGCGCGCCACCGCCGCGCCCTCGCCCCGGGCCGTCGCGATCCAGTTCGTGCTGGCCGGCGTCGTGTGGGGATCGAGCTTCCTGTTCATGAAGGTGGCGCTCACCGGTATCTCGCCCGCCCAGGTCGCGTGGACACGCATCCTGCTCGGTGCGCTCACGCTCGCGGCGCTCGTCCTGCTGCGGCGCGAGCACCTGTCACGCAGCCTGCGGGTGTGGGCGCACCTGACGGTCCTCGGACTCACGTTCTGCGTCATCCCGTTCCTGCTCTTCTCGTGGGCGCAGCAGCACGTGAGCTCGGGAGTCGCCAGCATCTTCAATGCGACGACGCCCATCATGACCGCGATCATGGCGTGGCTGGTGTTCCGCGTGGAGCGGCTCAAGGCGCTGCAGGTGATCGGGATCGGCGTCGGCATCCTCGGCGTCGTCGTGATCATCGCGCCGTGGCAGGGCATCGCACTCGACGGCAGTCTCGTGGCGGAGCTCGCCATCCTCGGCGCCACCGCGAGCTACGGGTTCAGCTTCGCGTACATGCGCCGGTTCGTCTCGAACACCGGCATGTCGGCCCTCGCCTTCACCTTCGGCTACATCGCCATGGCGGGCGTCGTGATGGCGCTGCTCACCCCCTTCCTGGTGCTGACGCCGGTGCGCCTGGACGTGCCGATCGTCGTGAGCCTGGTGCTGCTCGGATGCCTCGGCACCGGCATCGCCTACGTCTGGAACCAGAACACCGTGCGCGCGTGGGGGCCGACGCGGGCGTCGACGGTGACCTACATCACCCCGGTGGTCGGTGTGATCCTCGGCATCGTGATCCTCGGCGAGACCATCTCGTGGAACGAGCCGGCGGGAGCGCTCGTGGTCTTCCTCGGCATCCTCCTCGCGCAGGACCGGCTGCGACTCGGGCGCCGGGCGACCGCCTGACCGGACGGGAACTCAGGCGGCACGGCGGCGCACCCGCCCCGGCGTGTCGCCGGTGATGCGGGTGAAGGCCCGGCTGAAGGCGGCCTCCGAGCCGTAGCCGTGCGCTGCCGCGACGGCGGCGACGCTGCGACCCTCGGCCAGCATCGCGCGAGCGGCGCGCATGCGCGCCGCGGAGACGTACGCCATCGGCGGGGTCCCGACCACCGCCGTGAACCGCGCCGCGAAGACCGACCGCGACATCGCCGCGCGGCGCGCCAGCGCCTCGAGCGACCACGGGTGCCCCGGATCGCGGTGGACGGCAGCCAGCGCCGCCCCCAGCTGCGGGTCGCGGAGCGCGGCGAGCCAGCCGCCGGTCTCCTGCTGTGCGTCGGCCAGCCATGCGCGCACGGTCTCGACCACCAGCACGTCGGCCAGGCGCGTGGCGACGGCCTCGCCGCCCGGCATCGGCTCGCGCAGCTCGCGCGCGAGAAGCGGGAGCAGCGCCGCCATCACCGGGTGACGCGCCGAGTCGACCACGACGATCGAGGGCAGCACCGCGAGCATGTCGTCGACCGCCGGCGAGTCGAAGGCGACCACGCCGCACAGCATCGCCAGCGGCGGGTCCGCCACCTCCGGGCCGACGCGCAGCACGGAGAACGCGTCGCCCAGCATCTCCTGAGGGAGCAGGTCTGCGCGCCCGACGACCCGTGCGCCGGGCGTGGTCGACACGCGGTGCCCGATGCCCCTGGGCACCAGGGCGAGCTTGCCGGCGTCGAGGGCCACCGTCGCCGCGCCGTCGACCTCGAGGTGGGCCGTTCCGTGAGCGACGATGTGGAAGCTCAGCGTGCCCGGGAACTGCGGCATCTCGACCGAGCACTCCTGGGAGGCCTCCGTCCAGGAGTAGAACGCGCCGCGCATCCGCACCTGGTAGAGAGCAGCGGTCAGGGCGTCCTCACTGTCCCACGGCATGGTCACGGTCATGCGAACTCCGGACGATCGATCAAGCAATGCGTACTTCTGACGATAGATCATCCGGCGCGCGAGGGCGAGAGTGGGATCACCACCACCGAAGGGACACCATCATGAACATCCTCGTCATCGGAGCCACCGGCGGCTCCGGCCGCGCCGTCTGCGAAGCCCTTCTCGAGCGCGGGCACACCGTGACGGCGCTCGCGCGCCACGCGTCCGCACTCCCAGCCCGCGCGGGCCTCGAACGCGTCGACGGCGACGCGACCGACGCATCGGCTCTCGCGGCCGTCGTGCCGGGACACGACGCCATCGTCGTCACGCTCGGCATCTCCGAGCCGCCGCTGCGCGTGCGCCTGCGCGGCGCGAAGGGAACGCACGACGACGTCCGCTCCCGCGGCACCGCGGCGATCGTCTCAGCGGCCCGCCGCGCCGGAGTCCGCCGCATCGTCGTGCAGTCGTCGTACGGCGTCGGCGACACCCGGTCGCTGCTGCGCCTCACCGACCGGATCATGTTCGCCCTGCTGATCCGCCCGCAGATCATCGACTCCGAGATCCAGGAGGGGGTGCTGAGGGGGTCCGAGCTGGACTGGACGATCGTGCAGCCGGTCTACCTCACCGACGGCGACTCCCCCGATCACTTCACGTCCACCGACGGCACGATCCGCGGCCACAAGGTCGCCCGCCGGGGCGTCGCCCGCGTCCACGCCGACCTCGTCGAGGCCGCAGACCGGGTGGGCGAGACCGTCTCGGTGTCGGGCTGACGGCGGGCGGACACGACGAGAGCGGATGCCGCGGCTCGCGGCATCCGCTCTCCTCATCGCGGTGCGGGATCAGTCCTGCTGCAGCGCACCCTGCAGGTCGAGGGTGATCGTGACGTCCTTGCCGACCAGGACGCCGCCGGTCTCGAGCGCGGCGTTCCAGGTCAGGCCGAAGTCCTCGCGGTTGACGACGGTCTTCGCCGTCGCGCCGGCCTTGTAGTTGCCCCACGGGTCGGTGCCGAAGCCGCCGAACTCGAACTCGAAGGTCACCGGCTTGGTGATCCCGCGGATGGTCAGGTCGCCGTCCACCAGGAAGTCGCCACCCTCGACGCGGGCGCCGGTCGAGCGGAACTCCATCGTCGGGTGGTTCTCGACGTCGAAGAAGTCGGCCGAGCGCAGGTGGTTGTCGCGGCCCTCGTCCTTGGTGTCGACGGAGGTGACGTCGACGGATGCCTCGACCTGGGCATCGAGCGGGTTCTCGGGGGCGACCAGGGTCGCGCTCTTCATGCCGAAGGTGCCGCGCACCTTCGAGATCATCATGTGGCGCACGCTGAAGGTGACCTCGCTGTGAGCGGGGTCGAGCACCCAGGTGCCCGCCTTGTAGCCGGGAACATCGATCGTGGTGGTGTCGGTCATGGTCGTCCTTCGTCTGTCAGGTCCGTGTGGGGCGCCCGCGGGACGGGCATACGCGGTGCAACACAGCCTTGCAGAGTTTCTATTCCCATGAATGAAAATTACGTGCGCACTCCGGGGGACGACGAAGGGGACGGATGCCGCAGCATCCGTCCCCTCCAGACGATCGAGGTGGTCAGCCGACCTTGATGAGGTCGATGACGAAGATCAGCGTCTTGCCGCCGAGGAAGTGGCCGCCGGCGGGTCCGTAGGCGAGGTGCGGCGGGATCACCAGCTCGCGGCGACCGCCCTCCTTCATGCCCGGGATGCCGTCCTGCCAGCCCTGGATGAGGCCGCGCAGCGGGAACTGGATGCTCTCGCCGCGGTTCCACGACGAGTCGAACTCCTCGCCGGACTCGTACTCGACGCCCACGTAGTGGACGGTCACGGTGTCGCCGGGCTTGGCCTCGGCGCCCTCGCCCACGACGAGGTCGCGGACGACGAGGTCTGCCGGCGCCGGGCCGGCGGGTGCGTCGATCTCGGGCTTGGTGCGGTCGTCAGTCATGAGTCCATCCAAGCATGCGAGCGACGAGCGGCACAGGCGGTTAACTGCGGGCGTACGAGCCTCATCCAAGACTCAGCGCTCGGTGCCGCGGCGATGCCTGCGTGTCTACCGAGCGCTGAGTTGACCTGGATTCAGGATGCCGGGAGGCCCCTGCGAGTGTCAAGACCTAGGGGGCGAACATCGCCGCGCGCGTCGTCGCGGTCTTCACCAGGAGGTCGCGCTCCTCACCGGCGGCCAGCGGATCGCGGCCGGTGATGGCGCGCTGGCGCGTCGCGGCGAGCGCCGTGGCGTCGGCGATGAAGGTCTTCATGAGAGCGGTGCGGTCACCGCGCAGCGTGCGCGCCCAGGCCAGAGCGGCCTTGCGGCCGGCCGAGGTGGCGAGCATGTCGACCTCCTGCGGGGTGAACCACCCCGCCGCGGCGTAGTCGCCGAGGCGCCGCCTGGTCACGCGCGCCTCCTCCCGGCGCAGGGCGACGATCCCCAGGACGAACCCGATGAACAGCGGCACCTGGAGCGTGAGGTAGAGGAGGAAGAAGTCACCGAACACGGCCGACCCGTTCCAGAACGCATGCAGGGCGATCGCCCCGGCGAGCCCCACCAGCCAGGGCCCGACCGCCTGACCGGTGCTCAGCCCTCGCCGGGCGGCCAGGCCCAGCGCGAATCCGGTGACGGCGGTGAACATCACGTGCGCGAACGGCGACAGGATGCCGCGCAGGAAGAACGTGCCGGTCGTCTCGGCCGCGCCGCCCTCGATGAAGCTCACCGCGAAGTACTGGATGTTCTCGGTGAACGCGAAGCCGGCGCCGATCAGTGCGCCGTAGACGATGCCGTCGACGGGCCCGTCGAACGCGCGGCGGGCGGTGGCGAAGATCAGGAACACGCCGAGGCCCTTGGCGAACTCCTCCACGACCGGTGCCTGGACGACCGCCTGCAGCACCTCGCGTGCGCCGGTAGCCGGGCCGAACACGATGGAGAGCAGGAGATCGACCCCGAGCGCGATCCCCACGGCCGCGATGGCCCCCCACGCCACGGCGAGCACCAGCAGTCCTCGCGGTTCGGGCTCCCAGCGGTCGACGATGCGCACCGCCAGCAGAACGCCCGCCAGCGGCACCAGGGCGAGCAGCATCCCGATGAGGGATGCCCCCGGCCCGATGGCATTGAGGAAGTAGGCCACCAGCGCGATCAGCAGCAGCACCAGGATTCCGATGATCCAGATCGACGCCGAACGCCCTCGCCGGGTCGTCGCCGCCGACGGCACCTGCACGGGCGCCGGCGAGACCGCGGGCGGGGCGATGGCCGCGGGGGCCGCGTGGCGAGGCTGCGCGAGGGCGGACGCGAACTCGGGCGGCGTGAGTGAGGGGCGCTGTCGGTCGGCACCGGGGTCGAGCGTCATGCGCACAGCCTATGGGTGCAGAACGGTCACCCGTGACGGGCTTGCGCATCGCCCGTCGCACCGCCCTCCGGATAGGTTGGAGTAATGCGTTTCGCCCACGTCGTGTCACCCGGATCGGGCGAGCCGCGGCTCGCCCTCATCGAGGATGACGAGGCGATCATCGTCGGGGACCTGTTCGAGGGCGCACCCGGCGTGCTGGAGGAGCTCATCGCCGGCGGCGACGACTTGCTCGCACGCGTAAGCGATGCCGCAGGCCGCGGGACGCGGCATCCGCTCGACTCCTTCGGCTTCGCGTCCGCCCTGCTCACGCCGCCGGTGATCCTGGCGATCGGCCTGAACTACGCCGCGCACTCGAGCGAACTGGGCCTCAAGACCGACTCCACCCCCACCGTCTTCGTGCTGTGGCCCAACTCGCTCGCCGGCCACGAGGGCACGACGACGTGGCCACGCACGCTGAGCGAGTCGGTCGACTACGAGGCGGAGCTCGGGGTCATCATCGGCACGCCCGCGAAAGACGTGTCACCCGAGGACGCGCTCGAGCACGTGTGGGGCTACACCGTGGTCAACGACATCACGGCGCGCGACATCCAGTACTCCGAGGCCCAGTGGTCGCGCTGCAAGTCGTTCGACGGGTTCACGCCGACGGGTCCGTTCGTGGTCACGCGCGACGAGGTGCCCGACCCGCAGGACCTCCACATCTGGACCGTGCTCGACGGGACCACCCTGCAGGACGCGACCACGGGTCAGATGGTGCGTCCCGTCGCGACGCTGATCTCGCACCTGTCGAAGTCGGCCACCCTGCTGCCGGGAACGCTCATCTCCACCGGCAGCCCCGGCGGCGCAGGCTACTCGCGCGACCCGCAGGTGTTCCTCCGCGACCGCTCGACCGTGACGGTCGGGATCGACGGGATCGGCGCCCTCACCACCCACTGCCGCATCCTGGGCTGAGACGCTCACGGCCCACGGCCTGCCGTTCGGCGCCGGGACCGGGGGCTCGGGGCTGTGGGCCGGTGGGGCCCGGACACGCCGACGGCGGGCGCCCGATGGGCACCCGCCGTCGCCGATATCAGGTCAGTTCGCGACCGTGGAGCAGTCGACCGGCAGACCGCGGACCTCGACGGTCCCGGTGAAGCCGACCTCCTGGCAGGCCTGGAGCACCTCGCCGGAGAACGTCAGCAGCGGCAGGACGATGGCGAAGAACAGGATGATCCCGAGGAGCATCAGCACCGCCGAGATGATGATGGCGGCCACGGCCCATCCGTTCTTGGCCCCCGCCTTGCGGCTCTGCACGAGCGCCACGATGCCGAGGATGAGGGCGACGAGCTGCACGAAGAACGACAGCACGAACGCGACGATGCCGAGCGTCTTGCCGGGCACCGGCGCATCGGCCGGGGCGCCGTAGGAAGCGGGCGGCGCGGAGCCGTAGGCGGGCGCAGCCGGCGGGTACGAGGGCGGAGCCGCCCCGTACTCGGGGCGGGCGGGCGGCGGGGCGTAGTCCGATGGGCCCGCGCCGGACGGCGCGTCGGCGGCGGGCGGCGGCGCAGAGGGCTGCGACGCGGGCTGCTGCGGCGGCTCGGATGCCGCCGGATTCTGCGGATCGGTCATTTCTCGCCTTTCGTTCGAGTCCCCTGACGCTATCGATCGCAGCGCTTCCGCGGCAACAGTCTCAGCGCGTGTCGGCGGGTGCCCCCTGGACGACGTCCTCGGGCGACTGGACGATGGGGATCGCGGCGGTCACGGTCTCGAGCCCCGACAGGCGCGCCGGCGACAGCTGCTTGGTCACGTCCTCGCGCGACATCAGGCCCGCCTCGACGACGAGGTCGGCGACGCCGCGCCCGGTCAGCAGCGCGGTCTTGGCCAGCGCAGCCGCGGCCGCGTAGCCGATGAACGGAGTGAGCGCGGTGATGACGCCGACCGACGAGCCGACCATCGCGCCGAGCCGCTCGCGGTTCGCGGTGATCCCGTCGACGCAGTTGACGCGCAGGGTGTACATCGCCTGGCGCAGCCACGTGATCGACTGGAAGATCGAGTGGGCGATGACCGGCTCGAACGCGTTGAGCTGCAGCTGTCCGCCCTCGACGGCCATGGTGACGGTGAGATCGGCGCCGGCGACCGAGAACGCCACCTGGTTCACGACCTCGGGGATCACCGGGTTGACCTTGCCAGGCATGATCGACGATCCCGCCTGACGTGCGGGGAGGTTGATCTCGCCGAACCCGGCCTGCGGACCCGACGACAGCAGGCGCAGATCGTTGCAGATCTTCGACAGCTTGATCGCGTTGCGCTTGAGCGATGCCGAGAACGACATGAACGAGCCGGTGTCGCTGGTCGCCTCCACCAGGTCGGTGGCGGTCGCGAGATCCAGGCCCGAGATCTCGCGCAGGTGACGGAGGACGGCGGGAGCGTAGGCGGGGTGGGTGGTGATGCCGGTGCCGATGGCGGTGGCGCCCATGTTGACCTCGTACAGCAGGTACGCGTTCTCGGTGAGGCGCTGGTGGTCGTAGCCGAGCGTCGTCGCGAAGCCGTGGAACTCCTGGCCCAGGGTCATCGGCACGGCGTCCTGCAGCTGCGTGCGGCCGACCTTGAGGACATCGTGGAACTCGACGGCCTTGGCCAGGAACGAGCGGCGCAGCAGGTCGAGCTCCTCCAGGAGCGTCTGCAGGTCGAGGCCCAGGCCGACCTTGATCGCGGTCGGGTAGACGTCGTTGGTGGACTGGCTGCGGTTGGTGTCGTCGATCGGCGACAGGAAGGCGTAGTCGCCCTTCTCACGCCCGGCCAGTTCGAGGGCGATGTTGGTGATCACCTCGTTGGCGTTCATGTTCGTCGAGGTGCCGGCGCCGCCCTGGATCACCCCCACGACGAATTGATCGTGGTGCTCGCCGTCGATGACGAGCTGCGAGGCGCGATCGATGAGGTCGGCCTTCGCGGGGTCGAGGACCCCGATCTCGCGGTTCGCGCGAGCCGATGCCTGCTTCACCATGGCCAGCGCACGCACCAGGTCGGGGTAGACCGAGATCGGTCGCTTGGAGATCGGGAAGTTCTCCAGGGCGCGGGCGGTGTGGATGCCCCAGTACGCGTCGGCGGGGATCTCCAGGGATCCCAGGGAGTCGGTCTCGATGCGGGTGCGCGTCATTGCGTCCAGAGCCATGTGTGCAGTCCTCGTGGGTCGTTCACAGCGGTGTGCGGGATGGTTCGAGACTACCCTCGGCCCCTGTGCGCGGGCATGTACACCGCGTACACCGCGACCCGCCCAGACGTACAGTGCGGCGGTCGACCGGGAGCCGGCTGCGGCGGGCGAGCGATGCGGTCAGCACACCACCGCCGTGCTCGCGGCGGGGCTTACGGCGTGGGCCGGATCAGTGGCGCTTGCGCGAGAAGGCCTCGAGCCTCTCCTCGGGCGTGAGCCGCGACATCCGCTCCACCCACTCCGCGGAGAAGAAGTCGCCGGTTGGCGCGTCGACGACGGGCACGACTGAATGGGTGATGGTGTCGTCGTAGACGTGCACGAGGTGGAACGACTGACCGGCGTCCATGCCGTTGACCTCGACCGCCGCACGGGCGAGGTTCATCGTGTAGCAGGTTGCCGCCGCGACGCTCACCGGCACCCCGGCGAAGGTGCCGCTCGTCGAGTAGTGCAGGTGGCCGGCGAGGATCGCGCGCACGTCGGTGCCGGCGACGATCTCGGCCAGTCGACCCTGGTCGCGCAGCTCGAGGATGTCGAACAGGGGAACGTGCGACGGCAGCGGCGGGTGGTGCAGCGCGAGGATCGTGCCGAGCGGTGCGGGGGTCACGAGCTCGTGACGAAGCCACTCCAGCTGATGCGAGTCGAGGTCGCCGTGGTGCCACCCCGGAACGGTGGTGTCCAGCCCGATCAGGCGCAGGCCGCCGAGGTCCCAGACGCCCGTGACCGGCTCCTCGGTCGCTTCGAGCCCCAGCAGATCGCGGCGCAGCGCCGGCCGCTCGTCGTGATTGCCGGCGATCCACACCACGGGGGCACCGAGCCGGTCGGCGACCGGCTCGACAGCAGCATGCAGGGCCGCATAGGCCTCCCGCTCGCCGAGATCGGTCAGGTCTCCCGTGAACACGATGGCGTCGGGACGGATGCCGGTGGCCTCGGCCGCCTCGAGGGTGCGGGTGAGATTCGCCGCGGTGTCGAAGCGTCCGCCCAGCGGCGCGTTACCGGCCAGCAGATGCGTGTCGCTCAGATGGAGGATCGTGCGCCGCGCGGGCGGGTACTGGCCGAACTGGATCGGCGCCGGCCCGCGCCCGGGGGCTCCGTGCGCCCCGCCGGCGGCTGAGGAGGGCGTGGGGACCATGCACTCACCCTATTGCGGGCCTCCCCCACCGTGCGGGAGGAGACCTCAGTGGTTGAAGACGATGAGGAGCAGTCCGCCCAGCACCGCGGCGGCGCACACGACGAAGCAGGCGTACGCGCCGACGAGCGCGAAGCGCTTCTGGCCCTCGGTCAGCGGGCTGCGCTTGGCCGCCTTGGCTGCGGCCTTCTCTGCGCGGCGCGCCTCTTTCTCGGTGATGACGGTGATGGCGTCGGTGAATTCGGCCGGCGCGACGACCGGGGCGCGGCCGGCGCGGACGAGGAGACGCAGTCCCAGCGCGTAGAAGCTCACGATCAGGACCGCCGCCACCATCGCTGCGACGAAGACCTGCACGAACGCGATCCAGTCGATGGTCATCGCGCACCTCCGTCGTTCTGACCGGCGGGCGCCTGCTCGGCGGGCTCGGTGTTCTTGCCCGCTTTCGCCGCCTTCTTCGCCGCTGCGGCGGCGGCCGACTTCTGTCGCGCCTCCTCGCGGGCGATGGCGCGCTGGCGTCGCGTGGGCGGCGGGTTGCGCTTGACCTTGACGGCGCGGCCGGACTCCGCGACCTCGCTCATCGCGTTGGCTGCGGTCACCTCGTTGCGACGGGAGCGCAGGAAGATGGCGAGGATGATGACGGTGGCGAGCACCGCGTCGATGATGATGCCCCAGAAGCCGAGCCAGGTCACGACCAGCGCCGCGAGGGCGCCGACAGCACCTGCGGCGGGAAGGGTGAGCACCCAGCCGACCATGATGCGCCCGGCCGTGCGCCAGCGCACCTGCGAGCCGCGCCGGCCGAGCCCGGAGCCGATGACCGACCCGGAGGCGACCTGCGTGGTCGACAGCGCGAAGCCCAGCGCGCTCGAGGCGAGGATCGTCGCGGCGGTGGAGCTCTCGGCCGAGAACCCCTGCGCGGGCTTGACCTCGGTGAGGCCCTTGCCGAGCGTGCGGATGATGCGCCAGCCGCCCATGTAGGTTCCGAGCGCGATCGTCACGGCACAGGCTACGATGACCCAGAGCTCCGGCTCGGGGTGGTCCTGGAGGCCGACGGTGATGAGCAGGAGCGTGATGATGCCCATCGTCTTCTGCGCGTCGTTCGTGCCGTGCGCGAGCGCGACCAGGGACGACGTGAAGATCTGCCCGACGCGGAAGCCGTCGCGCCCGTCGGGCTTGTTGTCGTACCGGCGGGTGAGCGCGTAGGCGATCTTGGTCACCGTGAACGCGATGATGCCCGCCGTGAGCGGCGCGATGAGGGCGGGGAGGATGACCTTCGACATCACGACGCCGAAGTCGATGGCGGTGATGCTGACACCCACGATCGTCGCGCCGATCAGGCCGCCGAACAGGGCGTGAGACGACGAGGACGGAAGGCCCAGCAGCCACGTGAGCATGTTCCAGGTGATCGCGCCGATGAGGCCCGCCAGGATCACGGCAGGGAAGATCGATTCCGATATCTGATCCTCCCGGACGATGCCTCCGGAGATGGTCTTGGCCACCTCCGTCGACAGGAAGGCTCCGACGAGGTTGAGCACCGCGGCGAGCAGCACCGCGGTCCTGGGCTTGAGCGCGCCGGTGGCGATCGGGGTCGCCATGGCGTTGGCGGTGTCGTGGAAGCCGTTCGTGAAATCGAAGAACAGCGCCAGGGCGATCACCAGCACGACGGTGATGAGGGTTGCGGTTTCCACCGTTCGCTTTCGGGAAGGAGGTGCGGAAGGAGGGTGCCGACGAGATCGGCGCGACGAACGAACAGTTCACCAAGAGTTCAGGTACCGGCAACCGGCCAGGAAGAATCCTACATCGGCGACCCTGCCGGTCAACTCGGAGGCGACTACCGTGGAACGGTGACTCTCAGCGACTCCGCACCCGCCCCGTCCGCCCCTGACGCCGGCATCCGTCCGCCCGTCGCCGACCGCAGGATCACGGTCCGCTCGCACCACGGCGATGACGTCGAGGACCGCTACGAGTGGTTCCGCGAGAAGGAGGATGCCGCGGTCGTCGCTCACCTCGAGGCGGAGAACGCTTACACCCAGCAGCGCACCGCGCACCTCGAGAAGCTGCGCGAGCGCATCTTCGGCGAGATCAAGGGTCGCACGCTCGAGACCGACCTCTCGGTGCCCACTCGCCGCGGTGAGTGGTGGTACTACGGGCGCACGCTCGAGGGGAAGCAGTACGGCATCCAGTGCCGCGCTCCGCTCGACTCCGCCGACGACTGGACGCCGCCTGAGCTCTCACCCGATGTCGAGGTCGCCGGCGAGCAGATCCTCCTCGACGGCAATGTGGAGGCCGAGGGCCACGAATTCTTCTCGCTCGGCAGCTTCGAGGTGTCCAACGACGGCACGCTCATGCTCTACGGCGTCGACGTCGCCGGCGATGAGCGATACACCGTCCGCGTCCGCAACCTGGTCACCGGGGAGCAGCTTCCGGATGAGATCCCCGGCACCTTCGCCGGAGCCACCTTCTCCCCCGACGGCCGCTACATCGTCTACACGACGGTCGACGACGCCTGGCGCCCCGACACCGTCTGGCTGCACGAGCTCGGCACGCCGGTGGCCGACGACGCGAAGCTGTTTCACGAGCCCGACGAGAAGTACTGGGTCGGCGCCGGCTTCACCCGCAGCGACCGCTTCCTCGTGATCGGCCTCGGTTCGTCCATCACCTCCGAGGAATGGCTGCTGGATGCCGACGACCTCCGCGGTGAGCCGCGCGTGGTGTGGCCGCGCACCGAAGGCGTCGAGTACGACTCCGAGCACGCGGTCGTCGACGGCGAGGACGTGCTCTTCATCCTGCACAACGACGGCGCCCTGGACTTCGAACTGGTGCGGGTCGCGGCATCCGATCCTTCCGGCGACCGCTCGGTCGTCATCCCCCATCGCCCCGGCGAGCGCCTGCTCGGCGTGTCGACGTTCCGGGACTGGGGCGTCGTCGGCTACCGGCGCGGCGGCCTCGCCCGCCTCGGGATGCTCGACTACACGAGCGGCACCGTCGACGAGATCTCGTTCGACGAGCCGTTGTACTCCGTCGGCACCGGCGGCAACCCGGAGTGGGCCCCGCCGCTGCTGCGCCTCGGCTACGGCTCGTTCGTCACCCCCGGCACGGTGTACGACCTCGATGTCGCGACGCGCGAACTGCACCTGCGCAAGCGCCAGCCGGTGCTCGGCGGCTACGACCCGGAGGATTACGCGCAGGCCCGCGTGTGGGCGACCGCGCAGGACGGCACGCAGATCCCGATCTCGCTCGTCTGGAAGCAGTCGTTCGGCGACGCGGGCGTGGCCCCGCGACCGGTCCACCTATACGGCTACGGCTCGTACGAGCACTCGATCGAGCCCGGCTTCTCGGTTCCGCGCCTGTCGGAGCTCGACCGCGGCGTCGTCTTCGCCGTCGCGCATGTGCGCGGCGGGGGCGAGATGGGCCGGCAGTGGTACGAGGACGGCAAGCTGCTCAACAAGCGCAACACCTTCACGGACTTCGTCGACAGCGCGCTGCACCTCATCGACAACGGCTACACGACGCCGTCGCAGCTCGTCGCCGAGGGCGGGTCGGCAGGAGGGCTCCTGATGGGCGCCGTCGCCAACATCGCGCCCGAGCTCTTCGCCGGCGTCCTCGCCGATGTTCCGTTCGTCGACGCGCTGACGACCATCCTCGACCCGTCGCTGCCGCTCACGGTCATCGAGTGGGACGAGTGGGGCGACCCGCTGCACAACGCCGACGTCTATGCCTACATGAAGACGTATTCGCCGTACGAGAACGTCCGGGAGGGCGTCGCGTACCCGAAGATCCTCGCGGTCACGTCGCTCAACGACACCCGCGTTCTGTACGTGGAGCCCGCGAAGTGGGTCGCGCGCCTGCGCGAGGTCGGTGCCGACGCGCTGCTCAAGTGCGAGATGGTCGCCGGGCATGGCGGCGTCTCCGGCCGCTACAACGCCTGGCGCGAGCGCGCCTTCGAGCTCGCCTGGCTGCTCGACGTCCTCGGCGTCGCGGACGCCTGACCCGTGCGATGACGGATGCCGCGGGCCGCGGCATCCGCTCTCCTCGCAGTGCCGAGCCGCGAGCGCGTGTCTCGGGAGACGTGGGTCGCGAGAGCGCGTGGTCGCCTCGAGTGTGACGCGCGGAGCAGCATGTCGCACTCACGATGCGCGGAGCGTCGGGGAGGCCGCCGGAACCGGGACACGCCGGCAGCGACCGCTCCTCCACAGACGGCGCGGCGTAGCGCGATCGCACAGAATCGGCTTCACGTGACGGATGCCGCCACCCGAGGCCGCTTACTGGGATCGTGTCACGCGCGCATCCGCTTCCCCCAGCGCTGAGCGGCCGCGCCTTCTCCGTCGCAGAGGCGCGGGATCACAGCGTCTCACCCTCGCGTCTGCGCGCGGCCGACCTCGAGCGCCCGACGCGCGGCGTCCGTGCGCCACGCCCGGAAGCGGCAGACCCGCCGCGCGACGAGACGAACTCGCGGAGGCTGGCACGCCTCCGCGAGGAGTTGCTCGCACGGGCCGCGCTGTTCGCTCCGGCCCTCACTGCCGACCAGTTCTTCAGCCACGATTGCGGCCTGGCACTCGTCGGCGCACCGCTGCCCTTCACGAGGGCGTCTGCGCGCGAACTCCACGTCTCGGCCCGCCGACCCGCCGGCGAGCCGCGCCGGGCGGGCGTCGTCGGCCACCGCTTGCAGGCTCGGGAACCGGCCCGATGGGCAGCTCGTGGCCTGCCTATCGAGCATCCGGCACGAATGTGGCGACAGGCGGCCTCGCTCTGGCAGCTGGACGACCTCATCGCCGCGGGCGACTTCCTGGTTCTGCCGAGGAACGGGCTTGTCACGCTCGACGACCTGCGGCGAGAGGTCGAGGAGGCAGGGGATGTCGCGGGTGGTGTCCTGACGCGCGCGCTGAGCGGGATCCGCGTCGGCGCGGAGACAGCCGAAGAGACCGCGCTGCGGCTCGCGATCGTGCGCGCCGGTCTGCCGGAGCCCTGTCTCAACTGGACCCTGCGAAGTGCCGACGGCGTGTTCGTCGCGCGACTGGACCTCGCTTACCCCGACTACAAGGTGGCCGTCGAGCACGACGGACGAACACACGCGTTCGACGAGCAGCAGTTCGCGCGCGACTCGGACCGCTGGGACGCCGTTGCGTCATCGGGCTGGCGTCTGGTGCGCGTCCTCAGCCATCACCTGCACCCCGATCCCTCCGTCGCCGTGCGCCGCGCCGCAGATGCGCTGGTCGACGCCGGCTGGCGCCCGGGCGCCCCCTGATCCCCGGTGCGCTCCTTCTGCCCGACCGCCCGCTGCTGTCTTCCCTCTGCAGGGTGCGATGTGCCGTGTGCAGTCTGCCGTCTCTTCTGCTGTCGCCGGGTGCCGGCGCCGGATGTGTCGCACCTTCGGCGGCTTCCCCCACGTGGGACCCACCGCAGCTGAGACATCCGCCCGGCGCGTGTCACACAACGCGCGGGGTCTGCCGGGCGGACGCCTCAAGTACTGAGACACGACGCCGCAGCCACGCGCTGGGATGGGTGCCCGAGGGCGGCGGCCCCGGTATGTCACAGCTTTGGCGGCCTTCCCCACGGAGGACCCACCGCATCTGAGACATCCGTCCGGCGCGTGTCGCACAACGCACGGGGTACCCCGGCGGACGCCGCACGTACTGAGACACGCCGGCTGCCGACGCAGAGCTGGGAGGACCGCGGGGCGCAGGTGTAGGGGCCGCGCAGCGGAGCGCGGCTGCGGGGAACAGCGGAGAGCGGATGCCTCGGGCCGAGGCATCCGCTCTCCGCACGCGCGCTCAGCCGAAGAGGGCGGCGGCCTCTTCGTAGCGGTAGAGCGGCACGGTGTTGAGCTCGCCGAGGGCGTCGACGAAGGGCACGCGCACGATGTCGGTGCCGCGCATCGCGACCATCTGGCCCCAGGCGCCGTCGACGACCGCGTCGGCGGCGTGGAGGCCGAGGCGGGTGGCGAGCACGCGGTCGAAGCCCGAAGGCGAGCCGCCGCGCTGGATGTGGCCGAGCACCGTGGAGCGGGTCTCGATGCCGGTGATGCGCTCGATCTCGGGGGCGAGCACCTCGCCGATGCCGCCGAGGCGCGGGCGGTTGAAGGCGTCGAGACCCTTGTCGCTGTAGGCCTCGTCCATGCCCGTGAGGGTGAAGCCCTCGGAGACGACGACCAGCGGTGCGCGACCGCGGTCGTGCGCCTTGGTGACCTGGGCGCAGATCTCGTCGATCGACATCGGCACCTCGGGGATGCAGATGGCGTGGGCGCCCGCCGCCATGCCGGCGTGCAGGGCGATCCAGCCGACGTGGCGTCCCATCACCTCGGCGACCATGCACCGCTGGTGCGAGTCGCCGGTGGTGCGGAGGCGGTCCATCGCATCAGTGGCGATGTTGACGGCCGTGTCGAAGCCGAACGAGTAGTCGGTGGCCCGCAGGTCGTTGTCGATCGTCTTCGGGACGCCGAGCACATTGATGCCGTCGTTCGACAGGCGGTTCGCCGCGGCGAGGGTTCCCTCGCCGCCGATCGCGATGATGCCGTCGATGCGGTGGCCGTACATCGTCTTCGCGATGTTCTCCGCGCCGCCGCGCGGACCCTCGTACGGGTTCGTGCGTGAGGTGCCGAGGATCGTGCCGCCGACCTTGGACAGGCCCTTCACCTCGTGCCTGGTGAGCGGGAAGAAGTCACCGTCCACGACGCCGCGCCAGCCGTCACGGATGCCGACGAACTCGAGGTCGTAGGTCGTGGTGCCCTTGAGCACCACGCCGCGGATGACCGCGTTGAGTCCGGGGCAATCGCCGCCGCTCGTCAGGATGCCGATCTTCATGCTGTGTTCCTCGCAAGTCGGGGGAAAAGGGACGGCGACGCTGCCTCCCCCGACACTAGTGGCGGACGGCCCGCCCTGCCACACGTCACTGCGCCGACCGGGATCTGCCCTGCCGCGATAGCGCAGGACGCCGGAGCACGACGCCAGCGCACGACGCCAGCGCACAACGCCCGAGCACCACGCCCGAGCACGACGAAGGGGCGGCGCGTGTGAACTGCTCCCTGGAAATTGGACTGGAGAATCCAGTTCCGATTTTCAGGGGGCAGTTCTGTGCATCCGCGTAGTTCATTGTCTGAGCCGCAGCGTGTGGCGGCGATAGCGTTGTTCGAAT
>NZ_JADIJE010000021.1 GCF_015278315.1 Microbacterium ureisolvens
GGCCGGAGCCGGCGTCTGTGCGACCGGCGTCTGTGCGACCGGCGCCTGTGCGACCGGCGCCTGACCGGCCGGAGCCTGCGCGGCCGGAGCCTGTGCGGCCGGAGTGGCCGCGGCGACCCCGGTCGTCGCGGAGGCTGCGGGCGCGGCATCCGCTCCCCGCGCCAGCACGCGGGCGACCATGAGCTCGAGCTGGAGGCGGGGCGATGTGGCGCCGGTCATGTCGTCGAGGGTGGCGATCACCAGGTCGGCGATGTGCGACAGACGCGAAGGACCGAAGGCGTCTGCCTGGCGCTGCATGCGCGCGAGGTCTTCGGCCGAGATGCCTCGCAGCACGGCCGCCGCGCCCTGGCCGGTGGCCGCGACGACGATGAGGTCGCGCAGGCGCTCGAGCAGGTCGTCGACGAAGCGGCGCGGATCCTGACCGGTCTGCACGACGCGGTCGACCGCGGCGAAGGCGGCCGAGGCGTCGGCGCCGGCGAACGCGTCGACGACCTCGTCGAGCAGTTCGGCGTGCGTGTAGCCGAGCAGCGCGACCGCGCGCGCGTAGGTGACCTTCGCGTCCTCCGAGCCGGCGATCAGCTGGTCGAGGAGCGACAGCGTGTCACGCGGCGAGCCGCCGCCGGCGCGCACGACGAGCGGCAGCACGCCCTGCTCGACGTCGACGCCCTCCTGCTCGCACAGCTGCTCGACGTACTCGAGCATGGCGCCGGGCGGCACGAGGCGGAACGGGTAGTGGTGCGTGCGCGAGCGGATCGTGCCGATGACCTTCTCGGGCTCGGTGGTCGCGAAGATGAACTTGACGTGGTCGGGCGGCTCTTCGACCAGCTTCAGCAGGGCGTTGAAGCCCTGCGGGGTGACCATGTGCGCCTCGTCGAGGATGAAGATCTTGAAGCGATCGCGGGCCGGGGCGAACACCGCGCGCTCGCGCAGGTCGCGGGCGTCGTCGACGCCGTTGTGGCTGGCAGCGTCGATCTCGACGACATCGAGCGAGCCTGCGCCGCCGCGACCGAGCTCGACGCAGCTCTCGCACGTGCCGCACGGGGTGTCGGTCGGACCCTGGGCGCAGTTGAGGCAACGCGCCAGAATGCGGGCGGACGTGGTCTTTCCGCACCCGCGCGGCCCCGAGAACAGGTAGGCGTGGCCGACGCGGTCGCCGCGAAGAGCGGTCATCAGCGGTTCGGTGACCTGCGACTGACCGATCATCTCGCCGAACGACTCGGGCCGGTAGCGGCGGTAGAGGGCGGTGGTCACTCCCCCAGCCTACGGCGTGGGGCCGACATCGCGCCGCCCGCTTCGGCGGGCTCGGCGACCGACACCGAGGGCGCATCGACCGTTGGGCTGCGACAGCCACGACGCGCACGGCGGCCGCCGCACGGTGGGGGCGCGTCGACCGCCCGGCGATCACCGTGACGCCCCCCGGCGACGATCGCGACGACACACGGGGCGGACGCGCCGCGATCGCCTGCTAGATTGCTCGGCAGTGACACGGGGTGCCCGCACGGCGGGCTGAGAACACACCCGTCGAACCTGATCTCGATCATGCGAGCGAAGGGATGTCGCGATGAATGCGCGCGCCGAAGACCACCCGTCCGATCTGTCCCGTCTGGCTCCGGCCGCCGCGCTGACCGCGCTGCGCGAGTCGGCGCCGCTGGTGCAGTGCATCACCAACGCGGTGGTCACGAACTTCACCGCGAACGCGCTCCTCGCCGTGGGTGCCGCCCCGGCGATGTGCGACATCCCGGGCGAGGCGGACCTGTTCGCCGGCATCGCCGACGGCGTGCTGGTGAACCTCGGCACGCCGACCGCCGAGCAGCGCGAGGCCGCCCGTGAGGCGGTGCGCAGTACGACCCGCTGGGTGCTCGACCCTGTCGCCGTCGGCGTGCTCCCGGTGCGCACGGCCCTGGCCGCCGAGCTGCTCGAACACCGCCCCGCGATCATCCGCGGCAACGCGTCGGAGATCCTGGCGCTGGCAGGAGCCGGTGCCGGCGGACGCGGCGTCGACGCGACGGACGGACCGGATGCCGCGGCCGGCGCAGCGCGCTCGCTCGCCCTCCGCACGGGCGGGGTGGTCGCCGTGTCGGGGCCCGTCGATCTCGTCACGGACGGGGAGCGCGTGATCCGCCTCGCGGGTGGGGACGCCCTGCTCACCCGCATCACCGGCGGCGGATGCTCGCTCGGGGCGGTGATGGCCGCGTTCCTGGGCGTGTGCGCGCCGCTGCAGGCGGCGGTGGCGGCATCCGTCCTCTATGCCGTCGCCTCCGAACGGGCGGCGGTCCGCGCCGACGGCCCCGGCTCGTTCGCCGTGGCATTCCTCGACGCCCTCGACGCCGTGGCGGCGGCACCCGCCGGGCTCGACGCGCGCGTCGCCGACGCCCTGGCGACGCGATGAGCCGGCAGGCCTGCCGTCTCGCCCTGCATCTCGTCACCGACGATCGCGTGCCGTTTCACCGGCTCGTCGACATCGTGGACGCGGCCGCCGGCGCGGGCGTGGACGTCGTGCAGCTGCGCACGAAGTCCGTGTCGGCGCGAGAGCTCCTTCGCCAGGCGCTGGCGCTGTCGGACGTCATCGACCGCCGGTGTCTGCTGCTCGTCAACGACCGCGTCGACGTGGCGCTCGCCGCGCGCGACGCCGGCGCTCGCGTCGACGGCGTGCATCTCGGCCAGGGCGACCTGCCGCCCGAGACCGCGCGACGGCTGCTCGGCCCGCACGCCGTCATCGGGTGGACCGCGAACTCCCCGGCGCACCGGGCTGCGGCATCCGCTCTGCCTCCAGGAGTGCTCGACTACCTGGGCGTCGGCGTGATCCGACCCACGTCGACCAAGCCCGACCACCCGCCGGCGCTCGGCGTCGACGGCTTCGCCGCATTCGCCGCGGAGGCGCCGCTGCCGTGCGTCGCGATCGGCGGGGTGGAAGTGGACGACGTCGCAGCGCTGCGCGCCGCGGGAGCCGCGGGCATCGCGGTCGTCTCGGCGATCTGCGGCGCGACCGATCCCGCCGAGGCGGCCCAGGCGCTGCGCCGCGCCGCCGACGCCCCGGCGCTCGCGGATGCGGAGGTCGCGCGATGACCGACACCGCCCTCTCCGCTTCCCCCACGTCGGGCGTGCGCGTGGCGGCGATCCCCCGCGTGCTGAGCATCGCGGGCACCGATCCGACCGGCGGCGCGGGCGTGCAGGCCGACCTCAAGTCCATCGGTGCGCTCGGCGGGTACGGCATGGCGGTGGTCACCGCGTTGGTCGCCCAGAACACCCTTGGCGTGCGTGAGGTGCACGTGCCGCCGACGGCGTTCCTCACCGCGCAGCTCGAAGCCGTGTCGGACGACGTCGAGATCGACGCGGTGAAGATCGGCATGCTCCAGTCCGCCGCGATCATCGCCGCCGTGCGGGACTGGCTCGGGCGCGTGCGCCCGCCGGTCGTGGTGCTCGACCCGGTGATGGTGGCCACCAGCGGCGACCGACTGCTCGATCCCGCAGCCGACGTGGCCCTGCGCGAGCTCGCGGGCGAGGTCGACCTCGTGACCCCGAACCTCGCCGAGCTCGCGGTGCTGGCGCGGCGCCCCCGCGCCACGACGTGGATGCAGGCGCTCGACGACGCGCGGGCGGTCGCAGGGGCGACCGGCACCACCGTGCTGCTCAAGGGCGGGCACCTCGACGGCGCCGACAGTCCCGACGCGATCGTCGCGCCCGGCGGGGCGGTGCACCAGGTCTCGGGCACGCGGGTCCGCACGCGCAACACCCACGGCACAGGCTGCTCGCTCTCGTCGGCGATGGCGACGCTGGCCGCGGGCGGAGCGACCTGGCCCGACGCCCTGGAGCGCGCGAAGACGTGGCTCAACGGCGCCCTCGCCCACGCCGACGCCCTGCGGGTGGGCGAGGGCAACGGCCCGATCGACCACTTCCACGAGCTGCGCGGCACCGCCGCCGGAAGGGCCACCGGCACCACGGGGTTCTCTGACGCGACGTGGTCGTCGCGCGTGTGGGAGGCCGCCGCCGGAGTGCGCGCCGACGTCGACGAACTCGACTTCGTGCGCGGGCTCGGCGACGGCACGCTGCCGCGCGAGACCTTCCTGCGCTACCTCGCGCAGGACGCGCTCTATCTCGGCGAGTACTCCCGCGTGCTGGCGAAGGCGAGCGCGCTCGCCCCGACGCCCGCGGAGCAGGCGTTCTGGGCGCGGTCGGCGGAGTCGTCGATCGTCGAGGAGCGCCGGCTGCACGAGTCGCATCTCGGGTCGGCCGCCGCCCTCCCCGCGCCGCAGACGCTCGCCTACACGAACCACCTGCACGCGTCCGCCGGATCCTACGGCGAACTCGTGGCGGCGCTGCTGCCGTGCTTCTGGCTGTACACCGACCTCGGCATCCGCCTCGCGGCCCGCCGCCACGCCGGGCATCCGTACGACGACTGGCTCGCCATGTACGGCGACCCCGCGTTCACCGCGGCCACCGCACGGGCGACCGAGATCGCGGATGCCGCAGCCCGCGAAGCCGGACCGCTCGAGCGCGCGCGCATGGACGCCGCCTTCGCGCGCTCGATGGCGCACGAGCGGGAGTTCTTCGCGGCGGCCGCGACACCGTCGCCCGGCGGGAGCTGACGGATCGGCGCAACGGGTACCGCACACCGGCGGCGTTCCCGCGCCGCCCGCCGTCTACCGTCCACCCCCGACAACGAGGGTCGATCCGCCGGTCCGCGGACGGCGAAGCGTCGGACGTGCGAGGCGTCGGCGGCGTCGCGCTCGGCATCCGTCGTCACCAGATCAGGAGATGATGCGGCGGCAGGACGAATCCCTGCGGATCGTCCTGTTTTCGTCGCATCACCTGATCCGGGGCCAGCGATCAGACGTCGATGCCCTGCTCGACGTCCGTCGTCACCAGATCAGGAGATGATGCGGCGGCAGGACGAATCCCCGCGGATCGTCCTGCTTTCGTCGCATCACCTGATCCGGGGCCAGCGATCAGACGTCGATGCCCTGCTCGACGTCCGTCGTCACCAGATCAGGAGATGATGCGGCGGCAGGACGGATGCCCGCGGATCGTCCTGTTTTGGTCGCATCACCTGATCCGGGGCCAGCGTCAGACGTCGACGCCCTGCTCGACGTCGGTCGCACCCACCACGATCGGGATCGCGGAGGTGACGGTGGGCACCGAGGCCGACAGCAGCGACCCGTCCTCGCGGCGCGCGTCGCCGAGCTCGCGCAGCGTCGGGCGCCCCGAGATCACGGGACCCTGCCCGTCCAGCGGCGCCACGACCTCTTCACCGGCGCCCACGACGTAGCCGACCCCGCGCACGCTGAAGCCGACGGGGTCGCCCTCGGTGGCGCGCACGCGCAGCTCCTCGCGCGTCACGGTGACGACCAGGCGCGTGCCGTGCCAGTGCAGCACGAACTCCAGCGACGGCCAGGCCGCCGGGAGCCGCGGATCGAACGAGAGCTCGCCGAAGTGGTCGCGCATGCCGCCGAAGCCGGCGACGAGCGCGGTCCACACGCCACCGGCCGACGCGACGTGCACGCCGTCGGCGGCGTTGTGGTGGAGGTCGCCGAGGTCGACGAAGATCGACTGCCGGAAGTACTCCAGCGCGAGGTCCTGGTAGCCGACTTCCGCGGCGAGGATCGCCTGCACGACGGCCGACAGCGTCGAGTCGCCGGTGGTCAGCGGGTCGTAGTACTCGAAGTCGGCGAGCTTGTCCTCGTCCGAGAAGTGGTTGCCCTGCAGGAACAGTGCGAGCACCACATCGGCCTGCTTGAGCACCTGGTACCGGTAGATCACCAGCGGGTGGAAGTGCAGCAGCAGCGGCCGCTTGTCGGGCGGAGTGTTCTCGAGATCCCAGATCTCGCGCTCGAGGAAGACGTGATCCTGCGGGTGGATGCCGAGGGTCGGGCTGAACGGGATGTGCATGGCCTCCGCGGCGTGCTCCCACGCCTCGGGCTCCCCCGGCTCGAGCGCCAGGCGATCCACCATCTGCCGGTAGACCTCGCCGTCGACCTCTGCCATCTCGCGGACGGTCCGGGCGGCGAAGCGCAGGTTGAAGCGCGCCATGACGTTCGTGAACAGGTTGTCGTTGACGACCGTCGTGTACTCGTCAGGCCCCGTGACACCGTGGATGTGGAAGGTGTCGCCCTCGCCGTCGATCACGCCGTCGTTCGAGCGCCAGAATCCCAGCGTCGCCCACAGTCGCGCCGTCTCGACGGCGATGTCGACGCCCTCGCGGTGGAGGAACTCCTCGTCTCCCGTCGCGCGGACGTACTTGGCGAGCGCATAGCTGACGTCGGCGTTGATGTGGTACTGCGCCGTGCCGGCGGCGTAATAGGCTGATGCCTCTTCGCCGTTGATCGTGCGCCACGGGAACAGCGCGCCCGCCTCGTTCAGTTGGAAGGCGCGCCGGCGCGCGGCCGGGAGCATGAGGTACCGCATCCGCAGCGCGTTGCGAGCCCACAGGGGCGTCGTGTACGCGAGGAAGGGGAGCACGTAGATCTCGGTGTCCCAGAAGTAGTGGCCGGAGTACCCCGAGCCCGTCATGCCCTTCGCGGGCACCCCCTGCCCGTCGGCGCGGGCGGAGGCCTGAGCCAGCTGGAACAGGCACCACCGGGTCGCCTGCTGCAGGTCGTCGTGGTCGCCGATGCGCACGTCCGAGCGCTCCCAGAACGCGTCGAGCCACGCACGCTGCCGGGCGCGCACGGCCTCGACGCCCTCATCGAGGGCGCGGTCGAGGGTGCGGCGGCAGCGGTCCACGAGCTCGCGGGCGGGAACTCCGCGTGAGGTGTGGTAGCTCACGAGCTTGGTCACCCGCACCGGCACGCCGGCCTTGGCCTGGACCCGGAAGACGTTCTTCGCGATGTCGGGCTCGATGAGGGTGCGCGTGGTGTAGTCGTTCTCGGTCTCGACCAGGTGATCGGCCACGACCGCGATCGTCATTCCGGAGTCCGTCACGCGGTACGACAGCGCCGCGCGCAGCTTGTCCTGCCAGTACTCCTGCGGCTGCAGCACGCGCTCGTGGAGCTTCTCGGTCTTGCGGGGGTCGAAGCCCGCGCGCTTGGGGGCGCTCGGGGTGCCGCCGTAGACGTCCTCGCCGTCCTGCCGGTTGATGATCTGCGAGCTGATCGTCACCGGCGCGTCGGCGTTGAGCACGGTGACGTCGACGCTCATCACGGCGAGGTGCTTCTCTTCGAACGACACGAGGCGCTGGATCTCGATCCGCACCTCCTTGCCCGACGGCGTCACCCACACCGTGTGGCGGCGCATCACGCCGTCGCGCATGTCGAGCACGCGCTCGTACTCGCGCACATCGGCGACGTCGAGCGACAGCGGCTCGTCGTCGACGTAGACCCGCATCACCTTCGCATCGGGCGCGTTGATGATGGTCTGCCCGACCTCGGCGAAGCCGTACGCCTGCTCGGCGTGCCGGATCGGGAACGTCTCGTGGAACCCGTTGATGAACGTGCCGTGCTCGTGCGCGTGACGGCCTTCGGGGTGGTTGCCGCGCAACCCCAGGTAGCCGTTGCCCACGGCGAACAGCGTCTCGGTGACGCCCGCGTCGTCGAGGTCGAACGACGTTTCGACGAGGCGCCACGGGTCGACGGGGAACCGGTCGCGATCCATCATCGTGCGAACTCCTCGAGGTCCTGGACCACCACGTTTGCGCCCGCCTCAACGAGGTCGTCCTCGCCGGCTCCGCGGTCGACGCCGACCACGAGAGCGAAGCCCCCGGCGGCGGCGGACTGGACGCCGCTGATGGCGTCCTCGACGGCGACGCTGCGGGCGGGCTCGACCTGCAGCATCCGTGCCGCCTCCACGAAGACGTCCGGAGCGGGCTTGGAGGCGAGGTGGTCGCGTTCGGCGATGACCCCGTCCATCACGACGGGGAACCGGTCACGGATGCCGGCTGCCGCGAGGACCTCCTCCGCGTTCTTGGAGCTCGACACCACGGCGACCGGGGTGCCGGCCGCCGCGAGGACGTCGAGCAGCTGCAGGGAGCCCGGGTAGGGCGAGATGCCCTCGGCGCGCAGGACGCGCTCGAACACCGCGTTCTTGCGGTTGCCGATGCCGCACACCGTGTCGGCCGTCGGAGGATCGGACGGGTCGCCCCACGGCACTTCGACGTCGCGCGACCGCAGCAGGGCGGCGACGCCGTCGTAGCGCTTCTTGCCGTCCAGATGGTCGAAGTAGTCGCGCTCGGTGTAGGGCGGGGTGATGTCCCAGTCGGCGAAGAGCTCTTCGAACATCGACTGCCACGCGTGCATGTGCACTTCGGCGGTCGGCGTCAGAACGCCGTCCAGATCGAACAGCACGGCGTCATAGGCGGTCAGATCGGGCAGGGCGTCGTGAGCCACAGAACCTCCGGGTAGGGGTGCGGGTGCGTCGGCACTCCTTCGCGCCGTTCAGCAAGCGTAATGCGGCCGCGTGTCCGGTTCACACCCTTGACGGTTACGTCGCGGCAACACTCAGGGTCTGACGGGCGATCTCGAGCTCCTCATCGGTCGGGACGACGAGGACCGTCACGGCCGAGGCATCCGTCGAGATCACACGGATGCCGCGCTGCGGGCTCTCGTTGCGCTCGGGGTCGATCTCGACGCCGGCGAAGCCGAGGGTCTCGAGAGCCCCGGCACGCACGTGGGGCGCGTTCTCGCCGACGCCGGCCGTGAACGAGATGACGTCGGCGCCGCCCAGCTGGGCGAGGTAGGCGCCGGCGTAGCCGCGGAGCCGGTGGACGTAGACCTGGAAGGCGAGGATCGCGTGCGGGTCGCCCGCCTCGATGCCGGCGCGGATGTCTCGCAGATCGTTGGAGCCGGCGAGCCCGAGCAGGCCGCTGCGCTTGTTGAGCAGGTCGTCGAGGTCGTCGATCGACATGCCGGCCCGGCGGGCGAGCTGGAACAGCACGGCGGGATCGATGTCTCCCGAGCGCGTGCCCATCACCAGGCCCTCGAGCGGCGTGAACCCCATCGAGGTGTCGATCGAGCGGCCGCCGTCGATCGCGGTGACCGACGCGCCGTTGCCGAGGTGGAAGACGATCTGCTTGAGCTCGGCGAGCGGACGCCCGAGGAAGGCCGCAGCCGCCTCGCTGACGAACTTGTGCGACGTGCCGTGGAAGCCGTACCGGCGGATGCGGTGGGATGCCGCGACCTCGGCGTCGATGGCGTAGGTATAGGCCGCGGGCGCGAGCGTCTGGTGGAAGGCCGTGTCGAACACCGCCACGTGCGGCACATCGGGGAACGCCTCGCGCGCGGCGACGATGCCGGCGAGGTTCGCCGGATTGTGGAGCGGTGCGAGCACCGAGAGCTCGTCGATGTTGATCTCGACCAGCGGGGTGATGAGGGTCGGCTCGAAGAACCGCGCCCCGCCGTGCACGACCCGGTGGCCCACGGCTATCGGCGGGGTGCCCTCGAGCGATGGCCCGTCCGAGGCGAACGCGTCGAGCATCACGCCGAAACCCGCCGTGTGATCCGGGATGGGCAGCTCGCGCGTGCGCGTCGCATCCAGGAAGGTCGGGGTGCCGACCGTCTCCCCGGTCGCCGCTCCGGTCGGAGCGGCGTACACGGTGTGGCGCGCGACGCCGGTGTCCGCGCCGATGCGCTCCACGAGCCCCGAGGCCAGCGTGCGCTCGGTGTCCATGTCGAGCAGCTGGTACTTGAACGACGACGAGCCGCTGTTGATGACGAGCACCGGTGTCATCGGAGTCACTCCCCCTGCGCCTGGATCGCGGTGATGGCGATCGTGTTGACGATGTCGTCGACGAGGGCGCCGCGGGAGAGGTCGTTGATCGGCTTGTTGAGGCCCTGCAGCACGGGGCCGATGGCGACCGCGCCGGCCGACCGCTGCACCGCCTTGTATGTGTTGTTGCCGGTGTTGAGGTCCGGGAAGACGAAGACCGTGGCGCGTCCGGCGACCTCGGATCCCGGCATCTTCGCTGCCGCCACGGCCGCGTCGGCCGCGGCGTCGTACTGGATCGGCCCTTCGACGAGGAGCTCCGGGGCTCGCGAGCGGACGAGGGCCGTGGCATCCCTCACCTTCTCGACATCCGCACCCGACCCCGACTCGCCCGTCGAGTACGACAGCATCGCCACGCGCGGATGGATGCCGAACTGCGCGGCGGTCGCGGCCGACGAGATCGCGATGTCGGAGAGCTGCTCGCTGGTCGGGTCGGGGATGACGGCGCAGTCGCCGTAGACGAGCACGCGGTCGGCGAGGGCCATGAGGAAGACGCTGGAGACCACCGAGACGCCGGGCTTGGTCTTGATGATCTCGAACGCCGGACGGATCGTGTGCGCGGTCGTGTGGGCGGCGCCCGACACCATGCCGTCGGCCAGGCCGAGGTGCACCATCATCGTGCCGAAGTACGAGACGTCGGTGACGGTGTCGGCGGCCTGGGCGACGGTGACACCCTTGTGGGCGCGCAGCCGCGCGTACTCCTCGGCGAACTTGTGCACGTGGACGGCGTCCAGCGGCGAGAGCACCTCGGCCGCCTGGATGTCGATGCCGAGCTCGATCGCACGGGCACGCACCTCGAACGGCTCGCCGAGGATCACGAGGTCGGCGATGCCGCGCTTGAGGACGGTGGCGGCGGCGCGCAGCACGCGATCGTCGTCGCCCTCGGGCAGCACGATCCGCTTGCGCTCCGCGCGCGCCCGCTCGATCAGCTGGAACTCGAACATGAGCGGCGTGACCACCGTGGCGCGAGCCAGGCCGAACGCCACGAGCAGCTCATCGGTGTCGACGCTCTGCTCGAAGAGCGCGAGCGCGGTGTCGTACCGGCGCTGCGAGTCGGCCGCCAGCCGGCCACGGGTGCCCATGATGCGCACCGCAGTCTCGTAGGTGCCGAGCTCGGTCGTGATGATCGGCACGCTCGAGCCGAGCCCGTCGATCAGGCGCGTCACCGGCTCGGGGATCTCGAAGCCGCCGTTGAGCACGATGCCGGAGATGGACGGAAAGGTGCCGGAGGCGTTGGCGAGCAGGGTCGCGAGCAGCACTTCTGAGCGGTCGGCGGGGATGACGACGACGGCGCCCTCCAACAGGCGCGGCAGCACGTTCACCATGGACATGCCCGCCACCACGACCGCGAGCGCCTCGCGCGTGAGGCGATTCGGATCGCCGGCGAGCATCTCACCGTCGACCGAGCGCATGATGCCGCGGATCGACGGCGCGACGAGGAAGCGGTCCTCGGGGATCGCCCACACCGGCACCGGCGTGCTGGGCGCGGCGCCGAGATGCGCGTGGATCGACCGGCGGATGGCCGCGACCGTCTCGTCGGTGCGGACGGGATCGGCGCGGTTGGCGACGACGGCGAACAGCTTGGCTCGGCCGTGGGCGAGCTCGGCGAGCGCGAGATCGGCGATCTGCCCCATCTCGGCCGGCGTCCGCGCGAGCGACGAGCCGAGCTGCTCCGGCTGCGTCTGGTTCTGCGCCGACCGTCCGCCGAGCACCAGCAGCACCGGTGCCCCGAGGTTGGCCGCGATGCGGGCGTTGTACGCCAGCTCGGCCGGGCTTCCGACATCGGTGTAGTCGCTGCCGACGATCACGACGGCGTCGCACTGGGCCTCGACCGCCTTGTAGCGCTCGACGATCGTCGCGAGCGCGGCATCCGGATCCTGACGCACGTCGTCGTACGTGACGCCGATGCACTCGTCGTACGGGAGGTCGACGCCGTCGTGGTCGAGCAGCATCTCGAGCACGTAGTCGCGCTCGACGGTCGACCGCGCGATCGCCCGGAAGACCCCGACCCGGGGGGTCGCATGACTCAGCGCGTCGAGCACCCCCAGCGCGACCGTGGATTTGCCCGAGTGACCTTCCGCCGACGTGATGTAGATGCTCTGCGCCACCCGTCCAGCCTATGGGCGAGCCGCAGGCCCCGGCCAGGCGTGCCACCGGATCAAAGGCAGCACCCGGCCCCGAGACGGCGCGGCACCCCTCCCCCGGATACCCTCGACGGCATGCACGCGTCTCGCCCTGGAATCGACGTTCCCGATCACCGGGGCCGCACCGGCCTCGACCGGACCGGACGAGATCTCGACCGCAATCCCGACGTGAAGGTGACGGATGTCGAGCTGCTGGCGTCGGCCTGGCACGTGCTGCGTCGCACCACGCTGGAGTACCGCACCCCCTCGGGGCGATGGGAGACGCAGCAGCGCGAGACGTACGACCGCGGCAACGGCGCGACGGTGCTGCTGTACGACCCCGAGCGGCGCACGGTGCTGCTGACGCGCCAGTTCCGCTACCCCGTCTATGTCAACGACCACCCCGACGGGCTGCTCATCGAGACGGCGGCCGGGCTCCTCGACGAAGACGACCCTGCGACGGCGATCCGGCGCGAGGCCGCCGAGGAGACCGGCGTCGAGATCGGCGAGCTCCAGCACGTGTGGGACGTCTACATGAGCCCCGGCTCCGTCACCGAGCGGCTGCACTTCTATGCGGCGCCGTACGACGGCGCCTCTCGCACCGGGGACCGCGGCGGCCTCGAGGAGGAGGGCGAGCACATCGAGCTGCTCGAGCTCGACATCGACGAGGCTCTCGCGATGGTGCGCGACGGGCGCATCCAGGACGCGAAGACCGTGATGCTGCTGCAGTGGGCGGTGCTCGACGGCCCCTTCGCCGCCGACCGCTCCGGTCGCTGAGACCGCTCCGGTCGCTGAGACCGCTCCGGTCGCTGAGACCGCTCCGGTCGCTGAGCCTGTCGAAGCGCCCGGGAAAAGTAAGACTCTCCGCGAACCCGGCAGAGCCTGGTTACCCTTGCTACGTTTCCGTCCTGGGGGAGTTGGCCTGGATGCCGCCTCGCGGAGAGCTGGCTCCAGTCTAGCCCGTTCCGAGCGGCGTCCGATCCACGCGGCCTGCCGAGGGGGCGGTCAGGCCCACCCAGGGTTGTCCCAGCGCGAGCGATACCGTTCCGTTATCCGCGCGATTAGGATCGGTCGCGTGGGCAAGGGAGCCCGCCTCACCCGCGACCCGCTCGACCCAGGGCGGAACAGGAGTCCGCGATGGCCGATACCGCGATGACGGATGCCGCACCCCGCGACGCAGGCGAGCGCGGAGCTCTGACGGCGGAGGGTTTTGCGCGAGTCACCGACGCGATCCTCGAAGCGGTCGGCAGCGTCATCGACGGCAAGCCCGACGCGGTGCGCAGCGCGCTGGTGTGCCTGCTCGCGGAGGGGCACCTCCTGATCGAGGACGTTCCCGGAGTGGGCAAGACGATGCTCGCACGCGCCCTGGCGACCTCCGTCGACGCGACAGTCCGGCGCATCCAGTTCACTCCCGATCTGCTCCCCGGTGATGTGACCGGCGTCAGTGTGTTCAACCCCGTCGAGCGCGAGTTCGAGTTCAAGCCGGGTGCGATCTTCGCGAACATCGTCATCGCCGACGAGATCAACCGCTCCTCCCCCAAGACCCAGTCGGCGCTGCTGGAGGCGATGGAGGAGCGCCAGGTGACCGTCGACGGGCACACCCACTTCGTGCCCGACCCGTTCCTCGTCGTCGCCACGCAGAACCCACTGGAGATGGAGGGCACCTACGCCCTGCCCGAGGCTCAGCGCGACCGGTTCATGATGCGGATCTCGATGGGCTACCCGGATGCTCGATCCGAGGCGCTGATGCTGCGGCAGCGCGACACCGTCAACCCGCTCGACCAGCTCGCCCCCGTCGTCTCGGCGGACGAAGTGGCCGGGCTCGTCGCGTGGGCGCGCGCGGTGCACGTCGCACCGGCCATCGAGGACTACGCCGTCGCGCTGGCCCAGGCCACCCGCACCCACAGCGACCTCCGCCTCGGAGCGAGTCCCCGTGCGACACTGCAGCTCGCCCGCGCCGCCAAGGTGTGGGCGGCGCTCGACGGACGGGCGTTCGTCATCCCCGACGACGTGACCGCCCTCCTCGCGCCGGTGTTCGCGCACCGGCTCATCCCCACCCGCGCCGCGGGCGGAGCGCGGGCGGCCAACGCCGCCGACGCGATCGCGACGATCCTGGACCGCATCGCCGCGAGCGTGCGGGTGCCGATCGCCTCTCGTCAGTGAGCCGACCATGAGACGCGTGTGGCCGCTGACCGTCCGGGGAACCGGAGCGGTGATCCTGGCGATCGCATGCTTCATCGTCGCGGGCGAGGCGAGCCTCGTCGAGCTGATGTACTTCGGCATCCTCCTCATCGTGGTGGTCGCGGCGAGCGTCGCTTCGCTCTACGTCGGCCGCCGCACGGACTCCGTCACGCGATCGCTCGTGCCCGACGTCGCCTCCGTGGGTGGCGAGGCACGGGTGTCGGTGCGTGTCGAGGTGCGCACGGCCCTGCCGACGGCTCCGGGCACCTGGCAGGACACGCTGCCCAAGGGCCTGCGCGGCAAGGCCGAAGGCGCCTTCCCGGCGCTGGGGTCGGGCCTGCGGGGCGGCGAGCGCGGCGGCGTCCGCAGCATCGACCTCGTGTACTCGGTCATCGGCACGCGTCGCGGCGTGCACCCGATCGGTCCGCTCACCGTGCGCTCCTCCGATCCGTTCGGGCTCGCACGGCGCACCGTCGTCTTCCACCACCGCACGGCCGTCACGGTGGCACCCGCGGTCGTCGACCTGGCTCCGCTCATCGACTACGCCGGCGCCACCGGCGGCATGCTGCACACCACCACCGATCAGCTCGGCCAGGGCGCCGACAACCTCGTGGCGCGCCCCTATGCGCCGGGCGACTCCATGCGCCGCATCCACTGGCGCGCGACGGCGCACCGCGACGAGCTCATGGTGCGTCAGGAGGAGCAGGAATCCACCCCCGAGGCCACCGTGGTGCTCGATCGCGCGGCGCTGCGGTGGGCGCCCGAGGCGCTGCGCGCGCCGGGGGTCGATCCCGGATTCGAAGCCGGTGTCTCGGCGTGCGTGTCGGCGGTCTCCCGGCTCGTGCACGACGGCTACGCCGTCGAGGTCATCGATTCCGAGGGCAACGTGCTCGCCGAGCGCATCGACGGCGGCGACATGACCGAGGTGGACGCGATGCTCGTGCGCTTCGCGACCGTGACGGCTCAGCGCGACGACGCGCTGCCGCGGCTCAGCCGCCAGTTCGCGGGCATCTCGACCGGCCCCATCGTGCTGATCGTCGGCCGGCTGGATCCCACAGACGCCCTGGCCCTCGGATCCATCGCGCACCACAGCACCCTTCCCGTGCTGCTCAGCACGAATCCCGTGGGCGACGCGCTCGACGTCGCCGCCGACCACGGGTGGCATGTCGCCGTGATCCAGGCAGACAGCGACCTCGCGCTCCCGTGGGCGAACGCCATCGGGCGGGGGGTGCATCATGTCGTCGGCTGACCGGGCACGGCCTGCGCGTGCCCGCGGCGGCGAGCGACTGCTCGCGTTCGCCATCCTCGCGGCGCTCCTGGCTGCGCTTCTTCCCGTGGTGCGCGTCATCGATCCCGGGTGGTGGCTCGTCGGCGCTCTCGCCCTGGCCTCCCTGGTGCTCGCGGCCGGCTATACCGCGCGCCGCTACCGCCTGCCGGCGGTCGCCGTCACCCTGATCGAGGCGGGTGTGTGGGTCGTCTTCATGACGCTCATCTTCCTGAGCAGCACCGCCCTCCTGTGGGTGATCCCGACTCTCGACACCCTCCGCGCCGTCCCGCTGCTGGTCGAGGCGGCGATGGAGCAGATCACGGTCGGCGCGGCGCCGCTGGAGCCCACCCTTCCGCTCGCCTTCGTCGTGGTGGGCGCGATGGGCCTGCTGACGATCATCGTCGATCACGTCGTGGTCACCGCACGGATGCCGCTCCTGGCGTCCGTCGGGATCGTCGCCGTCTCGCTCATTCCGGCGATCGCGGCCCCGAGCGACGTGGACGTCATCGGGTTCGTCTTCCTGGCGGTGACGATCCTGTTCCTGATCAGGTCGGAGACGCGTTCGCGCGAGAAGCCGCTGGAGCGCGAGGCGGAGCGCACCGCAGGCGTCCCCGCGACCGCACTGGGGATCGGCGCGATCGCGATCGTCGTCGCGGTCGTCGCGACGCCGGTGCTGCCCCAGCCCGGCGCGCGCGCCGGAGCCGGCATGGGTCCAGGACCCGGCATCGACGCGACGCTGCAGCTCGGCGACGACCTGCGCCGCCCACAGGAGACGACGGTGCTGCGCGTGCGCACCGACGCACCCTCCGTCCCGTACCTGCGGGCCACGACCCTCTCGCGTTTCGAGGGCGGCGTATGGGAGCCGGACCGCTCGCAGACGGTGTCGCTCGACAGCGAGCGGGCGTTCGGAGAGATCGACTCCGATGAAGACATCCGGCTCGGGGACTACACCGCGAAGGTCGACGTCGTGAACCTCGACTCCCCGTGGGCGCCGGTGCCCTACCCCGCGGTCGACGTCAGCGGACTCGCGGGCGGCCTGTGGGGCGCGGTGCCGTACAACCACACGGTCGCGACGACGAGCGGCTCGACGCAGGGCCAGTCCTACGAGGTGGCGTTCGCCCCCGCGCGACCGTCCCTCGAGCAGGTGCGCGCCGCCACGTCGGTCGGCTCGCAGGTGCGCGACGAGACCACCGAGCTCCCCACCGACGTCTCGCCCGCCATCGCCGAGCTCGCCGCCCAGGTGACCGCCGAGGCGGGCACCGACTACGACCGGCTGACGGCGTTGCAGCGCTGGTTCCGGGGCACGGAGTTCCGCTACTCGCTGGAGGCGCCCGTCGAGGAGGGCTTCGACGGCAGCGGGGCCGACGCGGTGGCCCGCTTCCTCGAGGTGCGGCAGGGCTACTGCGTGCATTTCGCCTCCGCCTTCGCTCTGATGGCACGCACGCTGAACATGCCCTCGCGCATCGTCGTGGGCTACCTTCCCGGCACCCCGTCCACCGAGAGCGTCGACGGTCAGCCGGTGTTCACCGTATCGAGCTCGCAGCTGCACGCGTGGCCGGAGGTGTTCTTCGACGGCATCGGCTGGATCCCCTTCGAGCCCACGTCCGGGCTCGGCGTGCCGACGAGCTTCACCTCCGAGGCGGCGCTGCCCGGCCAGTCCACCGACCCCGACGCACCCACCCCGCAGAGCTCCACCACTCCGACCGCGCCCGGCGACACCGCGCAGATCGACCTGGAGGAGCAGCGCAACGGGGCTGCCGGATCGGCGACGCGCACCGCGCTCGACCCGCTGCCCATCCTCGGCGCTGTGGCGGCGATGCTGGTGCTGCTGTCGCTGCCCTTCCTGATCCGCGAGCTGCGCCGCCGCCAGCAGGATGCGGCTGCGCGCAACGGCGATGCGGCGGCCGCGTGGCAGGCCGTGCAGGAGGCCGCGATCGACGTGGGCATCGCCGTGCCCGCCAGCGAGACCCCGCGTGCGTTCGCACGGCGGATCGTCGACGAGCACGGGGCACCGGCATCCGAGATGAACACCGTCCTCATCGCGATCGAGCGCGCCAGCTATTCGCGCGCCGGCACCCGCTCCTACTGGATGGGGGATGCCGCAGCCGACGCGGCGGCCGCGGTGCGCGTCGCGCTGCTCGCCTCGGTGCCGACGTCACGCCGCATCCTCGCACTCGTGGCCCCGCGCTCGCTCATCATCCGCCCCGGCAGCGTCTACGCCGGAACTGCGCCGGTTCGGGCACGGTAGCCGATCAGGGTAGGATGGTCGACGGCCCTCCGGGGCCTCCTGGAGGATTCGCCTAGTGGCCTATGGCGCACGCTTGGAAAGCGTGTTGGGTGCAAGCCCTCGGGGGTTCGAATCCCCCATCCTCCGCACCTGCGATCCCAGTGTTTTCAAGGGATCGCGACTCGATTCAGATCCCGTGGCACAGTTCGTGGCACAGTTATCGTTCACTTTTGGTCTCCGAGAGGCCCGGAATTCCGCGGGTCTCGACCACTATGGTGCGGTTTTCGGACATCTGACGCTCAGAGCGCATCCGTCGCAGCGTAGGGGCCAGAACACGTCGGCGTGGTGTTGTGGATTCAGAATTACCTCAATACATGAGTTCCTGTATCGTCTGCTCCATGCCCACCGCAACGGTCACCCACACGGCAGCGCTCGCGCGCCTCGGTCACGCACTCTCCGACCCGACACGGGTGGGGATCCTGCTGTCGCTGCGGGATGCGCCGGCCTACCCGTCGGATCTCGCCGACGCGCTCGGGGTGTCGCGCCAGGTGATGTCCAACCAGCTCGCCTGTCTGCGCGGATGCGGACTCGTCGAAGCCTCGCCCGACGGCCGACGAAGCCGATACCGGTTGGCGGACCCTCATCTCGCGCCGGCGCTGAGCGAGCTGCTGCAGGTGGTTCTCGTCGTGGAACCGGACTGCTGCGACGGCGAGGGCTGCAGCTGCGCATGAACACCACCGCACTCACTGCCGATCGCCGGCATGTCCTCCAACGTCGGATCCGCTGGATCGTCACCGCAACCATCGCGTACAACATCGTCGAAGCGATCGTCGCGATCACCGCGGGCAATGTTGCGTCCTCGGGCGCGCTGATCGCCTTCGGGCTCGACTCCACCATCGAGGTCCTCTCCGCCGCCGCGGTGGCTTGGCAGTTCACGCGTCGGGACCCGGAACGCTGGGAGAAGCCGACCCTGCGCGTCATCGCGATCGCCTTCTTCGCTCTCGCCACCTACGTCATCGCCACTTCCCTGATGGCATTGGCGGGACGTAGCGAGGTGGAGCACAGCACGCTCGGCATCCTGATCACCGCGCTCAGCGTGGTCATCATGCCGTTCCTGTCACTCGCCGAACGACGCACCGGTCGCGAACTCGGCTCTGCTTCCGCGGTCGCCGACTCCAAGCAGACCCTCATCTGCACGTACCTGTCCGCCGCGGTCCTCGCTGGGCTGCTGCTCAACACCTGGTTCGGCTGGTGGTGGGCTGACGCGATCGCGGGACTGGTCATCGCCGGCTTCGCGATCAGGGAGGGCATCGAAGCTTGGCGCGGAGATGCATGTGCCACATCAGTCGGCATGATCCTCGAAGACGAGGACGCGAACCACCACGACCGATAGCCGCCGCTCCGGCAGCAGGACGATCGCGGGCGTGCGCGGCGAGGCGACTGTCAGACCGACGCCGAGAACTGAGCGACCCAGCTAGACGGGTTGCTCGACTGTCGCCGGCGCGAGCAGCGCCCCGACGAGATCCGCGGCGCCGCGCTGCAGCGTCTTCACGGCGTGCGAGTAGGTGTTGAGCGTGGTCTGGATGTCTGCGTGACCCAACCGCTCCGAGACGATCTTCGGATGCACGCCGGCCCGCAGCAGAAGCGTCGCATGCGTATGCCGCAGCTCGTGCAGGTGCAGAGCATCGAGATCCGGATGCGCCGCGACCGCCTTGGCGACCCGCTCCCGCCACTGACGGGAGAACTGGGTCGGGTTGTGTGGTTCCCCGTAGCGATTGCAGAAGATCAGGTGTTCACCTCGAGCATGCTCCGGCGAGACCGCACAGAGCATCTCGTGCCTCGCGCGGAACGCTTCCGCGAGGCGGACGTCGATGTCGACGTTGCGAACACGGCCGCTCTTGGTGGCGCGGAAGTCGATCACCGGCCTGCTGCCCGCTTCCTTCACATAGGACATGGCGCGGGCGATCGTGATCACCTTGTTGTCGAGATCGAGGTCCTTCCATCGGAGGCCGAGGATCTCGCCACGCCGCATCCCGGTGCCGAGAAGCGTCAGCCAGGCCAGCCACAGGTAGTCGCCCGACGACTCGGACCAGTCGAGGAAGAGCCGAGCGTCTTCCGCCGACCAGGTCGTCATCTCGGGCGGTGCGGCCTCGAGCTTCGTCGGGGCGACGCGCGCTTCGCGGGGTTGAAGCGGATGAGCCCGTCCTCGAGCGCGTGCTGCAGCACCTGCGAGATCAGGACGTGAACATGCCTCACCGTTGCGGCGCCGAGCGGTTCCCCTACGTGACCGCGATCCTTCCGGCCCGCCTGCTCCAGCTGTCGATAGAAGCGGTTGAGCTGATCCTTGGTGACGTCGGCGATGGGCGTCCGCCCGATTGACGACGGAAGCACGTGGACACGGAAATGCTTGCGGTAGCCAGCGAGGGTGGTCGGGCGCACGCGCAGCGAATCGAAGTACTTGTCGGCATAAGCGTTGAAGGTCTCGCGCGTCTCGTCGACATGGACGCCGCGACGGATGTCGACTTGCGTTTCGACGAGTGCGTTGAGCGCGTCCCGCTCAGTGGGGAAACCGCGCCGGAACCTGCGGACGGAGTCGCCGTCGGGACGCTCGACCCAGTATGCGACTCGATATTTCGTCTCCCCCGACTGCGTCGTGTACGACGAGACTGTGCCGTCCTGATTCGATCGCCGCCGCATCCGTCTTCCTTTCAGCCGATCGTCGGACCACCCGGAACCGGCGCGTTGATCACCGGCCCCGTCGCCGACGGGTCAGGCAGGTCAACTCCCGGCGCGAGACCCGCAAGACGAGCTCGGTTCATCAGTCGAGTCGCGGTGCTCTGACTGACTCCGAGGCAATCGGCGACGGCCCTCAGCGGCGGCAGATTGATGGCTGCCGCGAGTCGGTAGGTCGTCGACGCGTCCACCACGCTCGCCGTGAGGTCGCGCCCCTCGCGTGTGCGCATGCGCCGAATGTAGTCCCCGCCGGAGCAGATCGGTTGGTCGGGCTCTTCAACCGTGGAGACTCTCAAACCGCTGACCTGAAGGGCCGTCTGCACGCGGACCTCCCGCAAGGTGAGGCTCGTCACTTCGTCGCCCTCCCCGCTCCGGGTCACGCTGACCTCGGCCGCCACGACGCGACTGAGGCGGGGGTCGTACGCGGCACGGACGCGAATCTCGCCGGGGACGTCGGGCTCACTCCTCAAGACAGCCGTCCAGCTCGCAGGGACGGTGACGCCGTTACCCACGGCAACGCGCTGCTCGCTGACATCCACGTTCTCGAGGTCCACCATGCCCGCCAGTATCGCAGGGAGGAATTCGCTGAACAAGGTACGACATGACGCAATCATGTCGTAACTGGCTCAGGGAGGTGCTACGGTGTGCGCGTGTGATGACATTGGTGGCTCACGAAGGAGATGCAGATGAACCGCTCACCGAACTCACTCGCCCTCACGTATAAGGACGCTGCCGAGTTGGTCGGCGTCGAGTACCGCACGATCAAGCTCGGGGTCGAGCGGGGCACGATCCCAACGGTGCAGCTCGGGCCGCGACGGATGATTCCCCGCGCGGCACTGCTCCGAGTCTTCGGCGTCGAGCCCTGAGCCACGGCCCCATCTGATCGTCATGGTCGACGCACGCCTCCCCGCCGAGTGGTTGGGGAGCATCCGCATCGACAATCTCAGCGACCGAGCCTTCCGGGTGCTCGCCGGGGCACTGATGTGGTGCAACGGCCAAGGGACGGACGGCGCGGTGCCGGATCGGTACACGAAGTACCTCCATCCCGACGGTGACGACCCGGCGGCATTCGAAGAGCTCGAGCGCGCCGGCCTCTGGGAGCACACTGACGATGGATACCACCTCGCCGGCTGGGCGAGTGCGCTCAGACAGTCAACGGCCGAGGAGGTCGAGCGGTATCGCGATGGCGCGAGACGCCGGCAGAAGGAATATCGCGATCGGCAGCGGGCCGCGACGGCCGCTCCCCCGCCTCGCGCGATCGGTGGCCGAGCGACACGTGACGTGGCGCATAACGCGACGCATGAGGTGACGGCGAACGTAGGCTCAGGCTCCTTAACCGAGTCTTTGAAGAAGAGGAGTGCCTACGAGACGCGTGACGCGACGAGCCACATCACGCATAACGCGGACTCGCCGTTCTGCGCGAAGCACCCGGGCGGCACCTCCGAGCCTTGCGGAGCGTGCGCCCGCGCCAGGACGGCGCTGGAGGCGCGCCAGAACCGGCTCACGATCGGCGGCTGGGACTGCACCGTCGACGGTCACAAGCTGGTCACCGACGGCACCTGTGCGGTCTGCGCCTTCCGGCCGGATCGATCGGTCGCGTAGTACCCCCCAGGCCGTCATGCAGGATTGTCCACTCGTGGGCAACGGTCGACCGGACGTAGAGGGGTCCCCAAGCGGGCGGTGAACGAAGCGGAACCGCCGCCGTGCATCCGGCCTGTTCCCGCGGTCCTGCGGGCGAACCGACGGCTAGCGACAGGAGGACCCGACACAACCTGCTCGACCGGTGAGCGGGCCTCTAGCGCGCGTCCGCCGGTGACGCGTCTGCCGCGGGCGGGCACCTGGGGCCCCGGGGTTGCCGCCGGCCGAAGCCGGCTCGGAACGGGAGTGTCCGCCGCCGGGCCGGCGGCGGCCGTGCCACGTTGGGGACGGGGGGTCGTACTTTTTCGTCGACGCGCGCGGCGTCGCAGGCCGCTTCGTCAAGGGCTACCGCTGCGCCCGGTACCGCAGGACCATAGGCAGAAGCATCGCCCGTCTGTTCTTGGACGCATCCGCGGCCGGTTCGCTGCGACGACCGCCCCAGCTCTGGAGGGTCTCGTGGGAAAGTTTCTCTACGAAGGGAGCGTCAAGGTCGACTTCGACGACCGGACTCTCGCGCACCTGCAACTCGTCATCGGTAACAAGCTGCGCCGTCGCGAGCCGTTCCACTTCACGTGGCGCGACGACCCGAGCATAGGCGACGGGCGCACCACCGTTTGGATTCATCCGCGTAGCACGCTGGTCTACAAGTTCTACGGCAGCCGGAAACCCCAGTTGAACCCCGCCTGGATCGACGCGCTGGCGCACGCCGCGAACTCGCCGACCGGGCTGTATATCGTGCCGGAGCCTCCGATGCCGTCGATGCAGGCAGACTCAGATCCCGAGATGACCGGCTGACCTCGAAGCGGTACGGATCGGTGGGGTTTGTCGAAGCTCGCGCAACGCAGAGATCGCTGCAAATTGACCGTGCCACCGGGGACATCCGGGCCGGCCCCTCGCGTGGCGCACCGAGAACCCGTTCGGACGCACCCTGCGACGCACATGAATACGCGTGATCGTGCTGCTGCCACTCGCCCAACCGGTGCAAACCTTGGTTGCGGCCCCGTGGAGCCATACGGGCGCAGGTGCACGTCGCGGTGTCGCCGACCGCGCGTGCGAGATGCCGCGACACCGAAGGGCCGACTGTCGGCGCTGCTGGGATAGTTGGACTGACGGCGCGTTGTCGGGGGGAGGTCGGAATGAGCGGGACAGCTACGGATGCCGTCGCCTTGGCGTTGGAGCGGCTGCGCGTGGCGGAAGCCCGGCTGGCCCGCAGCAGGCCGGAGCGCTCCGGGCTCACGTCGTCCGAGCGCAATGCGATGCGGTTCATCGTCGAGAGCGATCGCACGTCGACCGAGGTCACGCCGATGTCGATCGCGACACGCTTGTATCTCTCACCGTCGTCCGCGACGTCGCTCGTGGATCGGCTCGTCGCACGGGACCTCGTCAGGGTGTCCTCGCACCCGAGTGATCGACGCAAGAAGCTCGTGTCGCCGACAGACCTCGACTTCGATCCCGACCGCATCGATCCGCTGACAACGAGCCTCCGCGCCCTCGCCGGTGCCTTGTCCGAGGCCGACGCGCGGGTGGTGGCTGAGTTCCTTGAGCACGTGGTGGATGCGGTCAACGCCACGCACCCTTAGCGCCCGTGCCTTCCCCTGCGCCGATCCCGACGTCGGTTCCGCTATCCGTTCACGATGGCGTGTGACTGCTTCCGCGCGGACCGGTGGGTGGCGTGGCCCTGGGCGTGCAGCCTCGTTCAATCGGCCCATCGTGTCGTGACCGTCGAAGGTCAGACGTGGGATGGTCGCCGTTTCAGAGTTCCCATTCCGTGCAGGGGTCCTCGCTGTCGCCGTCGTTCGGGGTGGGATGGTCATCGGGGATGGGGATGCGTTCGATGAACACGGGGACTCCGGGGCTGATCAGCACGGACCTCGGCGAGTTCGGTGCGGCGGCGGGCAACTCCACGACACCACCGCCGGCCCGCACTGCCGCTGTCAACTCGTCGAGCACGCCGCGCTCGTCCGTCCCCGCGCGCAGCAGGTATGCGTGGTCTCCGATGGTCAGTTCCGTCGCGTACACGATCGCGTCGCGCCTCTCTCTCCCGCCTGCACGTTACGGGAGGCCCCATCTCGTGTCGCGGGGGTTGCGTCTCCGCGCGGAGTGTGTGTTCGCCGCGTGTCAAGGGGTAGCGCACGGGTCGACGTTGGCGCATCGTGGTTTCGGAGGTTCAGATGATCACTGCCGATCAGGGGAGCCTGGTGTTCGAGCCGCTCGGAGATGCCGCGTGGAGACTATGCGACACCAGCGTTGAAGTCCACGACGCCGCCCGCCTCGTCGCCTACGTCGAACGTGTCCGCAGCACCGGCGGGTATGAGGCGATCTGGGTGGGACTCGGCATCCCGCCCAGCACGCACCCTTCCCGCGAAGACGTGCTCCGCACCGCGCAGCTGCTCCGGCACCCGGAAGCCGTATCCACACGGTCCAAGCCGGTCCCGATTCCGCACCGTGCGCCGGTGAGGTCCGGAGCATCCGGATGGGGATGATCCGCACCACGGCGAGGTCCCGATCCTCGCCGTGTCGACCGGAATCTGCGTCGCGGCTGCCGCCCGCCTGAAGCACAATCGAGCCATGGGAACGCTCCACTACGGGGACATGGACACCCCGATCTGGATCGACGATCATGCCCTCGCGCACCTCAAGGTCGTCATCGTGACCAAACTGCGCCGAGGTGAAAGCTTCATCGTGTCATGGATGCACCCCGAGGATCAGCCCGGCGGCAGATCCGCGATCTGGCTGGACCCGTCCATCCCGTTGTTCTTCACATTCGACGAACCAGAACCACCCCGACTGGACCGCGAATGGTTGCAGGAACTCGCCGACTCCGCCACCTCCACGAACGGAATCATGCTCACATCCGAGCACACCGCGCCCCCACTCCCAGGAGATGAAATCGGCGACGCCGCCTGAAAGACAGCGAATTCGATCAACCGACGTGTGGGCGGATTGCTCGACAGGATACGTAGTCGCTCACGACACCACTTTGGAGTCTCCCCTCGCCGGCACCGTGATGGATGCCACCACTTCGAGACGAGGATGCCGATCGTCTGAGTCCTCGACCACACCGGTGTGCCACGTCATGGTGAACCCGTCGGTGCCGTCCTGCAGAACCGCGATGTTGTTGTCGAACCACGGACCCTTCACGGTCTTCCAACGAAAGGATGGGTCAGGGACCTTCGCAGAATGCGCGGCGGCGGCGCCCAGCGGGGTCGCTGCGCCGTACGACATCACCACGGAGAACCACCGCAGGAATCGGGGAAGGGGGTTCCGCATCGGTGAGCAGACGGCTTGCACGATGCGGCTGCCGTTCTGCCGCTCGACCTCAGCCAGGTACGAGAAGTGCACGTCACCGGACAGGAACGTCACCGTCAGCGGCGACGGCCCCCGGGCGCCGTCTGCCAACTCCGTCGCAATGCCGGCGACCGCCTGGAAGCTGTTCTGGAACGCCGCCCAGTGTTCCAGGTCGAAGGCCTGCCGCAGCCGTTCCCCGACCCACGCTGCCGGTCGACCCCACGCGCCTTGCGCGATCGCCTCATCCCATGCCTCGACATGGTGCAGGCCCAGCGGCAGAAGGAACGGGAGCGAGGTGGCGATGAGAACGTGGCGGAATCCGCCCTGCATCTGGCGGTCGAACCACGTGAGCTCCTCGCCGTTGAGCAGTCCCCGAGCCGAGGGAGTGAGATCTCTCGCGACGCGGGAATCCAGGACGATCAGACGGGTGCCATCGAAGTCTCGGGAGTAGCTCCAGCGGTAGCTGTTCGGGTCCTTGTCGCAGCGGTCCGCGAACTCGTCGAGTGCGCCACCGAGGTCGGGGGAAGCGGCGTCGTGGCGCCCAGTGACCTGCTGCCACATCTCGTCAGTGGCACGTTCGCGGGGAGACAAGTTGCCGAGGTGCTGGTAGACCCAGTACGACCCCAGGCCGGCGACGATGCGCTCGTGCCACCAGGTGGTGGCTTCCATCTTCCTCTTCCAATCGAGCGGGGCGTTCCAGTCATCGCGGATGTCGTGGTCATCGAAGATCATCGCACTCGGCACGCAGGAGAGCAGCCACCGATTCGCATCGTCCGACCATGCCAGCTGGTACAGGTGGGCGTATTCTTCGAAGTCTTTGAGCTCCTTGCCCGGTTCCTCATGGATGTCGCGGCGGCTGCGGATGAACGCCTGCATCTGCTTCGTGGTGGAGTCGGCGTACACCTGGTCGCCGAGGAACAGCAGCAGGTCCGGTCGGTCCACACGGCCGTCGGCGACCGCGAGCGCAAATGCGCGCAGCGAGTCGACGCCATGGGTTCGGTTGCCTGACCGGTCGTGCGGCACGCTGGTACGGCACGATCCGTAGGCGATCCGCGGCCGTTGCCCGGGCGTACGGGTGGCGATCACGGACGCCGGGAACTCCGAGCCCGCCTCCGGCCAAACCGGGACCTCGTCGATCTCCACCCGGTACGGTGAGACGCGGCCGGGCTCGAGCCGGTCAACTTCAACGAGCGCGTAATGGTGGCCGTGCACCGCGAAGCTGCGAGCCGGCCACGATCGTCCCTCAGCGCGGACGGTCACCACGCACTGGGCTCGCGTCTCCACCCAGATGCTGGCCGACGTCTCATCGACGTAGCGCAGCATCGGCCCCAACACCAGCGGGGATCCCATGACCCCGTTCTACCCGGAATACACCACAGCGGCCACAGATGCCCACCGCGACCGCGCGAGAAGGGCCGCCCAAGAACCGAGGTGCCCGTCGCACCAACACCCGCGATTGCGCCGCGAACCGGCATACGCGGGATCGCAGACATCCCGAATGCACCAGGATCCCCAAGCGGGCAGCGTGCGTTAGAGGGGCCGCATCGTGCCCGCGGATCCCTTGAGCCAGCGCGCCTACAGTTGGGGAATGATCGACGATGCGATCGAATCTCTGATGCGTCCACGAGTCGCGTTCAGTCGAAGTGATGTGCTCGCTCGACCGTCGGCCGTTCCGGCTCGGCCGGGCCTCTACGCCTGGTATTTCGATGAGTCGTTGCCGGGCGTCCCGCTTGCGGGCTGTCACGTCAACGAGCACGGCACCCTGCTATACGTGGGGATCTCGCCCGGGCCTCCACCTGCCAATGGCAAGGCGCCCAGTCGGCAGAACCTTTACAAGCGCATCCGCTACCACTACACCGGCAATGCGGAAGGATCGACGCTTCGACTGACGTTGGGCTGCCATCTCTCTGCGACGCTCGGGATCGAGCTGCAGCGCGTGGGTAGCGGGCACCGCCTCACATTCACCGCTCCTGGTGAAGCGACGCTGTCGGAGTGGATGGCTGAGCACGCTCGGGTCGCGATCTTGGAGCACGAAACGCCGTGGCTGATCGAACCGAGCCTCATCGCGGCGGCCTTGCCGCCGCTGAACATCGACCACAACAGCCGGCACCCTTATTGCCCGTCGAACCGAGCGTTGCGCGCGGAGCACAAGGCGAGGGCACGCTCACGTCCGATCTGGACCCCGACGTAGCCTCCGCGAGCCTCGATCCGCTTGCGGGGCCCTGCCCGCGAAGGGAACTGCCACGCAATCCCCAAACGCGCACTGCGGCGAGTAGCCTGCGGAATTGTGGGCCTTCTGATCTACTTCAACACTGCCTCTCTCGATGGATACATCGCCGGCCCGTTCGGTCGATGGGAGTGGGCGACACCCGATCCTGAAGTCCACGCCTTCGTCGACGAGCTGCTGGCACCCGTCACCACGCACCTCTACAACCTCAAGGTCTACGAGGCCATGAAGATGTGGGACGACGTCCGGCTCGAAGACCTCTCACCGCCTGATCGCGAATTCGCGTTGCGGTGGCGTGATGTCGACAAGATCGTGTACACGCGGAAGCTGACATCCGTCTCCACTCGCCGCACGGAACTGCGCGACACGTTCGACGCCGAAGAAGGTCGGCGGCTGAAGGACTCCACTCTCGGGTCCCTCGCTATCGGCGGCGGACAGCTCGCCTCCATCGCCGCGCGGGCAGGGCTCCTCGACGAGGTCCACGTCGTCGTAGCCCCAGCGGTCGTCGGCGGCGGCATCCGCCTTTTCGACAAGACGCTTCGACTCGACCTCGAGCTGTTCGACGAGCATCGCTTCCGCTCCGGCTTCGTGCACCTGGGATACCGGGTCCGGCGCGCGTCGAGATAAGCCACTGCCGGGAGGCTAGCGATCGGTTCCTTCCCGTCGCCGCTGACCTGCCACATCCGGCTTTGACCGGCGGGCCAGCACGGCGATGGTGACGACGACGGCGACCAGCAGAATGGCGAGTATCGCCACCGTGGGAATCACCCATTCCATGCGCACACTGTAGGCCCACAACACCTTGCAGCAGAAGGGCTGCTCCCCTGAGTATGGCGGCCGAAATCCGCCGCCTCGCCGCCACGCCACCGCTGTACCGGAGTGCAGCCGCGTTCCATCGATAATGTGTGCCGCGGGTGCCGCTAGGTGCCTCGCGGGTGAGATTGTGTTCGCCACACCGCGTTTGCCGCGATGAAGGGGCTCCCATGACCGCCAACGACGTCAACACCACCGGTTGGGCAGGATGGGGCGTGTTCGCCGCCGTGGTCCTGATCGTCGGAGGAGCCCTCGATGCCTTCCACGGGCTGCAGGCTCTCATCGGCCCCGACACCGCCTACTTCCTGGGACAGGTCGGGCTGTTCTCGATCGACGTGCAAGGGTGGGGGTGGTGGCACCTGATCATCGGGCTGCTGCTGATCCTCGTCGGAATCTTCCTGCTCGCTGGGGCGACCTGGGCGCGCGTGGTCGCCATCATCCTGGTGGCGCTCAACGCCATCGGCCAGCTCTCCCTCATCGCCGTGCAACCCTGGCTGTCGCTGGCCCTTCTCGCGATCGATGTCGTCGTGATCTACGCGCTCACCGTCCACGGCCGCGAGATCGACGCACGACGCAGCTAGCCCGCACCGACAGAAGCGCGACGATCCTGGCTACCGTCGCCGTTGCGTGCACTTGCTGGCTCAGGACCGAGCGGGCATCCGAGTGGGCGCGACACGCGGGCATCGTCCGTGAGCGGTGCGTAATCGCATGCGGGCCTGGGCGTAGTCTCGCGATCACGGTCCCAAGGAATCCGGGGTCGCGGTTCGGCAGACGGTTGCGTCTGCCCAGACGATTGGTGCATCCAATGGGCGGTGGTTTCTGGGACCTGATTCTCTGGTTCTTCTGGATCTTCGTGTTCGTCGCGTACCTGATGGTGATCTTCTCGATCATCGGGGACCTGTTCCGTGACGACTCGGTCAACGGCTGGGTCAAGGCGATCTGGATCATCTTCCTGATCTTCGTGCCGTTCCTGACCGCGCTGGTGTACCTGATCGCTCGCGGCAACGGCATGCAGAAGCGCTCGATCGCGCAGGCGCAGGAACTTCGCGCCGCGCAGGACGCCTACATCCGTCAGACCGCGGGCTCGAGTTCCAGCGCTGCGGACGACATCGCCAAGGCCAAGAGCCTGCTGGACTCGGGAGCCATCTCGCAGGCCGAGTACGACGCTCTCAAGGCCAAGGCCCTGGCGTAACCGGCATCGACTGCACGGAAGGCGGCATCACGTGGGGGATGCCGCCTTCGGTGTGTGAGTGGGCAGGTGACCGCTAGGAGTTGATCTGCTCGACGACGTCGTCGGCGGACTTCTCGATGGCCTCGCGGAGCTTGTCGTAGTCGTCGGAGTCGATGGCCTTGCTGATGCGCTTGTCGGAGCGCTCCAGGGCCTTCTCGACCTTGTCAGCCCACCGGTCGTCGACGACAGCGACGACCGCCGACGTGCCCGGTGCGAGGTACTCGTCGACGTCGACGCCGAACTGCTTCTCCTCGTGGTTCTTCTTGATCTTGCCGAGGATCGCTCCCACGCCGGCGCCGACCGCGGTCGCGGCCAGCAGCGGGGGCGCGAACAGTCCGACCACGACACCGGCGCCGGCACCCCAGGCTGCGCCCTTGCCGACGGTCTTGTCGCCGTGCTCCTTGACCTGCACCTTGCCGTCCTTGTCGCGGACCAGCACCACGGCGCCGACGATCTCGTAGCCGCCGGCGTCCTGCCCGCCGCGTAGCGCCTGGTAGTCCTCCGACGCTGCCGCTGTGTCGTCGTACGAGCCGACTACCAGTGCGAGGTTCTTCGTACCCATCGATCTGTCTCCTTCGGTTGATCTCGGAGCCGACCGAACCGGCCGCTCCCGGGCTCTGCGTCATCAGGGTGTTGCGATCATATGGCCGAGCCACGTGCAGAGTGAGAGCCCGATCGGTGAACTTTCGGCGCCGCCCGAACGGTCGCTGCCGACAGGCCAGAAGCGAAGCTTCGTCTCACCCAGCCCACGCTCATCCTCCGGCGGAGTGGGTCGCGCGCAGCCGGGTCTCGGGTCGGATCCCTAAACGGGCATTGAACGATGAGGGGGCGTTGGCGTGCGGTCGCCGTCCAGGGTGCCGAAAGCCATATGTACGGTCGCACTGACCGACGGAGGATCGAATGGACGAAGCCTCTACCTCGCGGGCTTCACCGTCCGTTCGCGCTCGATGAGCGTGCGTTTCTGCTGCGTTCTGCACCAGCTTGGTCCGGCCCTGGGAGTGGCGCTAACGCGCGGCCGATCACGCGTCCGCGCACGGCCGCGAGGAACCGATCTCGCCGAGGTTGCCGATCGCGACCGGACGTCGCCCGAAAACGCCGAGGAGGCGCGGCGTGGCCCGTAACCGCAGGCTTGCCGCCGACCTCCTCCCGGTCGTCGACCTAGCATTGCAGCGTCGCGGCCGGTTCTACACGACGCGCCTCCGCCGCGCGATGACAAACGTCACCATGCCAACGGCCAGCAGCGCCAACCCGACCGCACCGCCAATCGCCGCCATCTGCCCTGCAAGACCGGTCGGTGGCAGCGGCGGGTAGAACGTGTTCGTTACGACGATGTCCATCGCGACCGTGCCGACAACTGCGACGGTCGTCGTTCCGTTCAGCTGCACACCGTCGATGCTGATGGTCGTCTCGTCGGCACCGCCGGTGTCCACCTCGGTGATGGTGCACTCGGCACCGGTGGGCAGGAGTGTGACGAGTGGCCCGACCGGCCCGCCGATTTCGTAGGTGGCGTCGCGAAGGAGCAGTCCCGGCGCGGGATGCGAGGCGTCGATGAGCACGCATCTCACGTGGAAGGTGAACGAGCGTCCGGCGAAGTCGTCGGCGGCGGCGCCGTCGACCACCTTCCTCACGGTAATCGGCGGGTCGCCGTACTCGTTGACGAACGCGACGGACGTTTGGTTCTCGGCGTCCACGTTCGGAAGCGGCTGGAGCTCGGCGACGGTTCCGGCGGCCGGATCGCTGGTGGTGCCGGCCTCGGTGATGGTGACCGTCGTGCCGAGCGCGTCCATGGTCTCGGTCTCGGTGATCGTGCATTCGGCGCCCTCGGGCAGCTCGGTCCAGGTCACGGTCTCGCCGTCGGCGATCGTCTGCGCCATGGGTTCGGCAGCGGTCACCTGCTGCTCGTCCCACATGCACGCGAGCGTCACTTCGAAGGGACCGTATGTGACCGGGTCGCCGTTGATGTCGACGGCGGTCGTGGGTGCGACGGTCTTGGTCACCGAGACCTGCGCGAGATTGAATGTGTTCTCCACGGTCAGGGGCGACTGCGGCTGATCGTCGACGCTCAGGATCGTCGGATCGGTCTCGACGGTGAAGGTGTAGCCCTCGTCGTCGCCGGCGACCACGTTGCCGTCGGCATCGAGGATCTCGGTCGAGCTCGCACCGCCGTCATCCACCTCGACGAGACGGCACTCGGCACCGGTGGGGAGGTTCTCCCACAGCGCGGTCGGCGAGTCGGCGCTCACGATGCGGATGCGGCCGTCTGGGATGTCGACGATCTCGCCGTCACGGCTGCACGTGAGGCTCAGTTCGTATGCCGAGGTGCCGAACTTCTCGGCTCCGTCGCCGGCGAAGGTCTTGGTCACCTCGAGCGAGCCGGTGAGGTACCAGTTCGTCGCGGTCACGGTGACGACTCCGCCGCCCTCCGGGACGATCCCCGTGCCCGTCGACGTGTCCTGCCCGTCGTTCGGCTCGATCACCACGGCGTCCGCGCCGTTGAGGTCCACCTCCGTGACCGTGCATTCGGACCCGGCGACGACGTCGTGGACGACGGACGTGAACCCGTTCGCGGCGTTCAGCACCACCTGGGTGTCGATGAGGGTCTCCCCCTCGAAGGTGCAGGTGACGTCGAACGTGAACTCCTGGTCGAGGCCGTACTGATCGGCTCCGCCGCCCTCGAACTCCTTGATGAGCACCAGTGCCGTCGCGTCGAATACGTTGGTGTAGGTCACGGTGTTGACGACGGCGGTGCTGTCGGGTTGCAGCTCGGGGATCAACACGGTGCGGGCGTTCTGATCGATCACCGGGGCCAGATCGCCTGAGGCGCCGGGGACGTCGGCCTCGGTGACCGTCCCGTCGGCGCCGCGGTCGTCGGTCTCGGTCACGAGGCACTCGGAGCGCGCCGGGATCTCGGTGATCGTCTCGATCTCGTTCGCGTCGAGCGTGAACGTCTCATCGACGACGACCTCGCCCTGGAAGACGCACACCACATGGAACTCGAAGCCCGTCGGCACCTCTGGCGCGGTGGACTCTACTATCTTGCCGACCTCGAGCGAGGCCCATTCGTACGTGTTCTCGATCTCGAAGGCGAACGTCTGATCCTCCTCCGTCACGGTGATCGACTCGGGGGTGATCGTCGTGACGGTCTGACCGAAGTCGTCTTCCACAACCGTGCAGATCGAGTCCACCGGGATGTCGGGGATGACCACGGCAGGCTCGCCGGGGGCGATCGTCACCACGCCGCCGTTCGCGAGCGCGACGTCGGCGCCCTGCCACGTGCATGACACCGTCGCGGTGTGCTCCGCCGGCGTGGGGAATCCGTCGGGAGCGTCCACGATCTTCTCGACCGAGACCGAGCCGTTGACGAACTCGTTGGTCACGGTCACGACGACCGGTGTCGTGCCCTCGCCGATGGTGACGGGCTGCGCCGGGCTGATCGTGATGTCTCCCGTGGCGAACCCGGCATCCGTCTCGGTCACTGTGCAGAGGGCATCCGTCGGGAGCCCCTCGTACAGCGCGGTGCCGGCGCCCGTGATGGTGCGCGTCGCACCGCCCGGGACCGTCACGTCGACCGTCTCGCCGTTGACCTCCCGCGTGCACGCGAGGCTCACGGTGTACGTGTCGGTCGTCGCCGGGTCGAGCGCGTTCGCCGGTGCCCCGTCGAGCTCCTTCTGCACCTCGAGCGACCCGACTGTGAACGTGTTGGTGATGTCGGCTTCGACGGGCACCGTCGGGTCGTCGCTAACGGTCAGTGTGACGCTCGTCGTGGAGTCGTTCGCCCCGCCCGTGCCGGGTTCGGTGACGGTGCACTCGGCACCGGTCGGCAGGTTGTCGACCGTCCAGACCAGATCGTCGGGCGGGGTGAGCGTGTGCGTCTCCTGGAACACGGGGTCCGGAGTCGCGTCCGCGATCGCGCAGGTCATCGCGACCGTGAAGGGTGCGGTGGCCCAACCGCCGGGGTCGACGATCGACTTCACCACCGACACCGAGCCGGCCGTGTAGACGTTCTCGAAGGCGACCGTGGTCAGCGCGGTCGTCTGGCCCTCGTCGTACGGCAGGATCGTGAAGGATGCCTCGTCGACGGTGACCGGATCGCCACCGTCCTCCGTGATCGTGATCGCGGTGCTCGCGGCACCGCCGGCATCCGTCTCCTCGACCGTGCATTCCGCGCCGGCGGGGATGTTCGAGAACGTCTTGGACTCACCGTCGGTGAGGGTGAAATCGAGGTCGGCCGCGGGGATCGTCTCCTGATCGAGATAGAGGCAGCTCGCCTCGAACGTGTAGGTGCGCTCGTAGACGATGGGTTCGCCGTTCTGATCGACCGCACCGCCGTTGTCGACGCTCTTCTCTACGGTGAACCCGCCCGCGGCGAATTCGTTGGTGATCTCGATCGAGGACTGCTGCGGGTCGCCGTTGTAGGGATCCCACACCGACGGCTCCTGGCTCCAGTCGCGGTCGGCGATCACCCCGTCAGCGGGGTCGACCGTCACCGTCACCCCCGGGATGGGCGGATCCTCGACCACCGTGCACGTGGAGAACAGCGGGAGGTTCACAGGGCCGGTCGTGCTGTTGTACTCCAGCACCGTCCCTTCGGCGTCGACAGACGGGCGACTCGCATCGTTCCCGTCGGCGTCGAGCAGGGTCACCGGCTCCCCGCCCGACGTGCACGTCACGAGCAAGGGGTAGCTGGTGGGCAGGTCGACGGGGGTGGCGAAGTCGGGGGCGTCCACGATCTTCGACAGGAGCAGCTGACCGGTGGCCGCCGCGACGCCGACCTTCTGCGGCTCGACGACGAGCGAGGGACGCTCGGGCTGGGTGACCGTGGCGTTGGAGCGGGATGCCGTCGCGAACGAGTTGTAGGCGACGGGAAGGCCGCTCGGCACGGCGGAGTTCGCTGGCAGCACGAATGGGGTCTGCGTCTCGTAGGTGAGCTGCAGCGTCTCTCCCGGGCGCAGCCCTGGCGCCGGCGAGAGCTCGTCGGGGTTCTCGTACTCGAGCACGAGCAGCACGCTGCGCGCCGTCGCGAGCGTGGCGGGCGGAGTCGCCGCGTCTACGAGCTCCCAGTTGAAGGCGCAGGAGGGGTCTTCCGCGGCGCCCTCGGTGTAGACCTTGATGGCGTTGTCGTTGCAGGCCTGGCTGAGCTGGAGGGGCGAGATGAAGATGCCGTGCTTCGCGAAGGCGCTGTCCGCCAGTTCGGCGAAGTTGGCCGAGATCGTGCCCGATATCGTGACCCCGAACTCCGACCCGCGGTCGCCGGGGACGATCACGCCCTGGTCGCCGACAGCGGGGAGTGTGTCGACGGCGGCGACGACGCGTGCGCTCGTGTTGCCACCGTTGGTGAAGTCGATGCGCCACGACTCCTCGCCACCCGGGCGGGTGATCGGCGCACACGGGAACGAGTAGAAGCCGTCGCTGGTCACGCCTGGGATGCGGGGGTCGCAGGCGGCCGCGTCACCCTGGACGTTGAGCACGCCGAGGTCGTCGTCAGTTGGCACGTCGGGATCGCCCGCGAGTGCACCCTTGACGTACTTCTTCGCCGCGATGGTGGCGATCGCCAGCGGCGCGACCTCGGTATCGGCCGAGCAGGTGTCGACACCCGACTCCGGGTCTTTAGGCACGAGGTCGGTCGTCGTCCCCTGACACGTCTCGAACGGGCGGTCCGAGCTCACCGTCACCGTGTTAGATACGACGGTGTCGGGGGTGACGTCGTCGCGGAAGAGTAGGGGCGCGTTGACCGTGAGAGTCCAGCCGGCATTGAAGACGAAGTCGTCTGGCCCGGTGATGGTGAGCAGTCCCGTCTGCTCGTCGAGGGATGCCGAGAAGTCGGGATCACCGGTCGGCGCACCGGGCCCGCTCAGTGCGAAGGTGTACGCGGTCGGATCGGGCTCGACCAGCAGCGAGCCCTCGGCATCCGTCTCGATCTGGTCGACCACCTCGAACCCGGTCATGTCCCACTCGCCCGTGTTTGTGACGGTGATCACGTACGGGATCGGGGCGGTCTGGCCGACGAGCGCCGACCCGCCGCGGGTCTTGGTGACCTCCACGGCGTTCGGCTGGTGGAGGACGATCGTGGTGTCCGCGGCGGTGCCCGACTGCTCGAACGTCTGGTCGGGGCCGAACTGCGCGGTGCTGAACGACTGCACGTCGTCGCTGATCACGCCGTTCCCGGTCTCGCCGGGGTTGGGCTGGAGATCGGGACGCGTCGTCGAGACCTCGACCGACGGGTCGCTGCGGAGAAACTCGCGGCGATCGGTCGTCACCGAGAAGGTGAGCTGCGGGTTGAACGGGCGCTCCCACTGGACGATGTTCCCGTCGCCGTCGACCTGCTGTGCGCGGAAGCGCACCCCGACGACGAGCGGTTCGGTGACGCCGGCGGGAAGGTCGAACGTGAAGATCGCGCCCGACGAAGCGTCCTCCCAGTCGCCTGACGCCCAGCACGCCGAGGTGTCGGTGATCGGCGCGTCGTTGCAGGTGGCGATCAACGCACCTGCGACTTCGGCATAGACGACGTCACGGCCGGCGTCATCGTCGATGAGCACGTCCATCGCGACCTGGTTCACGGGCGCGGGCACGTTGATCTGCGCACCGGCGTAGTCCATTGTGTTCCAGAACGTCGGCGTGGTGTCGGTGAGTTGGAAGAATGTCGTGCGCGCAGTGCCATTGGGTCGCCCGCCGAGCTGCGTGACGTAGGTCGTGGAGCCTTCCTCGGATACGGATTCCGGCGTGATCGACTTCGTCGTCTCGATGGCGTAGCTGGCCTCGACGATCGCGAACTCGTCGCTCGCGTCGGCCGCACCGGTACCGCACTGATTCTCCGCGCAGTCATCGAGGACAGGGCTCTCGAGCTGGGTGTGGGCATCGTTCACGATCGTGTCGCCCGGCGGTGTCACGGTGACCGGCTGGCCGGGGTCGGAGCGCAGAACGCTCCGCAGCTGCCAGGTGAGCGTCACGACCCCCGCGGCGTTGGTCGGGATGACGGCGCTGCCGTCGGCCGACCGGAAAGCCACCGTGAACCCGGTGACGTCAGCCAGCGCGGCGGCATCCAACGCGAGCGCCTGGTCGTACGTGTAGTCGGTCGTCGCCCCGCTGCGGGAGAGGGTGACGGTGGTCTCCGCCTGCGTGATGCCCGTCGGGATCTGGATGGTGTCGATGTCAAACAGGTTGAGCGTGTCGTACACGGTATCGGCGAGAGCCTGGCCGGCGGTCGGATCCTCGATCACCATGCCGCTGACACGTGCGGCCGAGATGTTCGTCGCCGACAGCGTCGCGCTGATGAGCGGATAGTCGGCGGAGTCAACCGGCGGGCTGGTCGTCGGGAGGCCGAGCTGATCCTGGTCGAACGTCTTCGTCAGCGTGGCGTCGATGGGCTGGTCGACGATCAGGATCGTGTCGTTCGCGACATCCACACTGTCCACGCCCGTCCCCGGGTTGACGCCATGGGCGCTGGCCGTGTTATCGACGAGGCCCGGCTGACCGGTGTTGTATCCGTACGGGTGGAAGTTGCCCAGGACCGCCTGGGAGGGGTCGCTGCGGAGGGTGTCGCGCACCCGGAAGTCGAGGTCGAACGGTCGGCGGTCGTACGAGGAGCCGATTCCTTCCCCGGTCGCCTGCTCGGTCAGCACGAAGCGCACCGACAGCGTGTCGGCCGCCTGTGCATCGGTCAGGGTGTAGCCGCCGAACTGGCCGTCGCAGCCGTTCGCGCACGCGTTCGCGGTGATGTCGACCCAGTCGCCCTCGCTCTCGGAGAACAAGGAGACCTCGGTGACCTCGGTGTTGACGATCAGCGGGTCGGTGGTCGTGGTGATCGGATCGATCGCGACGAGGTCCCAGGCGTCGTACACCGAGGCGGCCGTGTCGGTCGGGTCCAGCGTCTCGGCGACGTCCGTGAGGGTCATCTCGCTGATTTTCAACCCGTCGGTCGACCACAGCAGTCGCGTCGTGCGGACGTCGGCGGACAGCGAGGGAACGTCGTCCTGCAGCCACTGCTTGTCGAGGAAGTCGGCGCCGTCGCCGTCGCCGTCGATGGGGAGCAGGCTGATGTCGTCGCTCGCCGTATCGGTCTGCTCACCGCCCGCGTCGGGGTTGTCGACGAGCGACTGCGCCGTGTTGGGGATCGTCACCTCCTCGTCGTGCGGCTGCGTCACCTCGACCCCGATGTGCGTGGCCACCGTGAACCCGGGTGGCAGCTCGTCGGGGCATCCGTCGCCGGGCGCGGGGTCGTACTCCAGCTGGATGCCGCCGATGTCGGCCTGCAGATCGGCCGGAACCTGGTACGACCACAGCTCTTCGGGACCGGGCACCGCGGTCGCGCCGGGGAAGTCGGTCCACGGGCCGTCGGGCTTCTGCCAATAGCGCACCGTCAGAGTCGTGCACGCGGGGATGTCGGTGTTGGTGATCTCGGTGGCGGTGAAGTTGTCCCAGAACTGGGTCTCCAGCTGCGGGAACGGCGGATCGGAGATGACGAGCTTGTCCGAGCCCGTCGTCGAGGCCGGGCTGACGTTTCCGGTCAACGTGACGTCGGCGGAGGTCCCCGGCACCCCCCAGATCGTGTCGGGGGTGATCGATTTGGTCACGGTCGTGTCGATCGTGAGGGGATCGATCGTGAACGGCGCCTGGGCATCGTCGGTGCCGGTCTGCCCGTTTGCGTTCTCGACCTCCGTGTCGACGACGTTCGTGCTTGACACCGTCGTATCGGTCGGCAGCGCGGTGACCTCCATCGGGACGATCGCCTGCGTGCCCGAGACGATGTCATCGCCGTCGGCCGAATAGACGACGGTGAACCCTTCCACGGTGCAGCTCGGGGTGGGATCCGGGAGCGTGTTGACCGTCGTGGTGGATGCCGTGCTGTCGGGGCAGTCGCTGTACGTGTAGGTGATCTCGGCCGACGTCGCCGCGACGGGCCACGCGACGGAATCGCCGAAGCCGTCGAAGGTCAGGCCCTGCTCGGTGAACGTCGATGAGCCCGCCGACGGCTCGGAGATGGTGAGGGTCTGCACGTTCTGCTCGCCCACTGTCGCGGTGATGTCAGCAGTCGTGCTCTGACCGCTCACGAGGGTGGTGTCGGCGAAGGCCTTGTCGACCGTCACGTCGGGCAGCCGCTGGGCGATCGTGATCGACGCGTCGTCGGTCACGGGATCACTCGTGGTTCCACCCGTCGAAACGGTCGACGAGGCGTCGTTGGTGACGGTGACATCAGTGCCGTCGGGGATCGTGGTGACAGTGTCGTTCGTCACCGTGTGCACGACCACGGTGCCACTCGCCCCCGGCGGGAACGTGCCGGTGAAGGTCACGCGCACACCGCCGGCATCGCTGATCGGGTCAGGCGGAGTCGTGCTCCACTCGCCGGGGTCGACCCAGTACTCGGAGGTCGTCGACGTGGTCCCGGGCGGCGGGGTGATGTCGACGCCGGTGAAGTCGAGGTACCCCCCGAAGTCCGTCGGCGGGTTGATAGGGTCCTGGACGACGATCGTGTCGACGTTCTGGTTCGAAGCGCTCCCCGGAGTCAGCGTCCAGTCGACCGGCTGTCCTGGAACCGCGGGCAGCGTGCTCGTCGGGGCGACGGACTTCGCGATGCTCGGGACGAGCGTGGTCTCGACGTCCAGCACGATGTCGGCCGACGCGGGCGCGTCCGGTGCGTTGTCGCCGGTGGCGGTCGCCGTGTTGGTGACCGTCTGCCCATCCCACGTGCCGTCCGCAGTCGGGTCGACGATCGCGTTCACGGTGATCGTCATGCTGTAGCCGGCGGGCCACAGCAGCGGATCAGCCGTCAGATCCAGAGCGGGTGCGACGGTGAACGCATTCCCCACCGTGTCGACCTGCAGATCGAACTCCCCGGCCGGCTGGCCCGCCGGAGGGTTGATCTGCACCGTGACCGGGCTCGGATTGGCCGGGTCGAAGATTAGCGGCTCCGGGAGGGCGTCACCGACGAGGGTGTTGAAGCAGCCGGGTTCGTTCGTCGACGAGCAGTTGACGGTGATCTGATAGGTCACCGGGTCACCGGGCGAGAAAGGACCGGGCTCCACGACCGACTTCTGGATCGAGAACGCCGCAACCGCGAAAGCCGCCGGCGCAACCCCCAACAAGACGGAAGCTGCCGCCAGCATGACGGCAGTAAAACCTGCGAGCAGGACCCGGCTCTTCTTCATACCCTCAACTCCTTGGAGCAAGGTCGATTGATAAGCGCACCGACCCGGCGAGTCTATGGCCGGTCAGCGGAGACTTCCAGCCCACGGCTGTGACACGTGTGAACAGAGTGACGCGCCACTCGGGCGCGGTCTCTGCGAGAGAAGCGCGAATGCTGGTCGCGCACGGCCAGACATGCGGGTGAGTCCCATAGCGTGGTGTCACTTCCCGCGGGGTCCTCGGCGTCGTAGACGTTGATGGGCCATCGTGGGAACCCAGCTGTTTCCGCCAAGAAGCAAGAAGAGTGATCCCACGATG
>NZ_JADIJE010000022.1 GCF_015278315.1 Microbacterium ureisolvens
GACGGCGGCGTCAGCGCCGCCTGGGCCGTTTGACCCCCATCGAGTTCGAGACCATCATGAACACGACCGTCGCACTGGCGGCGTGACTACAACCTGTCACCGATCCGTGCAGCAGTCCCCAATGTAGAGCCCGAGCGCTGCAAGCGAGCTCGCCGCGCCCATCAGGTAGCTGGCCAAATCGAGCTGCGTCATCCGGGATGCCGGCGCTCCGGTGCCATTACCCCAGCAACAGGTAATCGGCAACGAACGTACGTGCGGCCGCCTGGGCGGCCTCAACCGTTGGGTGCGTCCCTAGGTCAACCTCTAGAGAGAAGTCGGCGGGCAGGACGCGCATCTCTAGGCCAGCCTGGAAGGAACTCGGAGGCCGCTCGTCGACCCAAGCGGTGACGGTGGTGATGTGTGCAGTGTTGACCCAGCGGAGAGTGCTGCTATCGCTGGCTGTAGGGATCTGGACAAGCATGATCGTCTCCTTAGGTAGGGGTGGCTAGGCCGTAGAACTCCCAGTGCCAGGCTTCATCAGGGCCGCTGCCACCGGGCTCCGCCCAGTCTGGATGGACCCACCCGAACCGCCCTGCATTGGCCTTCAGCCACCGGTAGGTGGCCGAGTCATACCCGATCGTGGCGTGGCTCTGGGTGCCGATATCGACCGCCAGCGCCCACCCATGGTTGGACATTCCCGGGTCGGCGGCGTTCTGACAGGCACGACGGGCGCACCAGTACTGCTGCGCGTCGACTTGGCCCTCGTAGTCCCGGTATGCGTCGTTGATCGGGAGGTTGTAGCCGAACTCAGCTTCGAACGCGTCGTTGAGTGCTGCGAGGGCGGCGGCGGCGTCGGGCCGGAGGTAGAGCGGGCCGAGATCCGACCACGGGATAGGTGCGAGCTGTGCCTGTGGAATGCGGCCGTTGTCGTGACCGCCCCAGGCACCCGGTGCGGTGCCGTTGGCGGCCGCATAGTTGCCGGTCGTACACGCGACCGTCAGCGCCGCGGTGACTTCCTGCGCGGGCTTCTCCCACTTGGCGTAGTGGTTCGGGTTGCTGTTGATCTGCACCCGGTGGATCGCTTCGGATGCCGGCAGACGCTCCCAATCGTCGACGCTAACGAGGCGCTGGTAGAAGAGCGTCGCAGCCGTCGACGGGTTCAGCCGGTCGTCTTGACTCCCCCATGAGTCTTGCTGCTGGAACAGGCCGATCGACGTCGTGCGGGATCCGTCCGGGTTCGTGACGCCGCTGGTCTCGTAGTCGCCATAGGTGATGTTCCGTAGCCCCGACTCCCCCATCGCAGCCATGACGCCGAGCAGCTGCGCACGGGCGTCAAGCCCGAGCGCGGTTGCAGCGTTCATGATGGCTGCGGCGTTCATGAGCTGATCGCCGCTATAACCGGCGACAGTTCGCGCCTGCACGGCTGCCGCGGACGCGGCGCCGCAGTTCGGGCCCTGCGTGCCGACCGAGCCGAGCAGGAACGTGGTCCCTGCCAGCACGACAGCCGCAGCGCCCACCGCGACGCCGCTGAGGATCTTCACCCGGCGTCCTCCGCGGTGACCTGCATCGCGTCGTCGGTGTCGGTCAGTTCCCGCTCCCACTCGGAGCGAACGTGCTGCACCTCCACCTCTGGCTGCGAGCCGTACTTGAACACGAAGTGACCGGGCGCGAGCCGCTGCAGCACATCTGCCGTGCTCGGTTCGAAGTCGAACGTGCGGACCGCCCAGGCGGCATCCTCGGGCCTGTCCTGCCGGAACATGTAGATCGACTGCGCCTCGCTGATGACCGTCTGTCCGGGCGAGTCGGGTGCAATGTCCTTGCCCTTATGGAAGACGAACACGTTCGACAGGCCCAGCGCGCGGGAGAGCTTCTGGTTGCTCTTGAGCAGGTGCGCGGTGGGACCATCAACCATGTCCCACCCTTCCTCGTAAACCACGGTGGTCGCCCAACCCCGTTCCCCGCGCAGCCGGCCCATCATCCACTCGTTGCCGATCGCGCGCACGACGTTCACGGCGGGGCCGTCGTTGGGGAGCTGCGAGATGTCAAAGCTCGTGAGCTTGCCGGTCAGGTCGACCGTCTCGGACGTTTCACCGTCGAGCAGACCGGCGTACTCCTCGAGGAGGCCGGTGAGCGTCCACCGCACGCCGAGGCCGGCGTGGTGCAGGAGGTCACGCGCGGAGGGTGCGAGATCGTCATACTTCGAGTCGTTGGGGATCCTGCCAAGGAACGGCAGCACATCACTCATCGTCGGCGTCCGGCCGTCCTCGAACTGAGCGAGAGTCAGGGTGAGCGCTGCCCGGACCGACTCTTCTTCCCAGTCGGTCAGACGGGCGTTTTCGCGGGCGATACGCACGATGGTGTGCAGTAGGCGGTAGGTACCGGCGGCGCCGGCACCGTTGCGCACGATGAGCGGGTCGAGCAGATTCAGCCTCGTCGAGCTGGATCCGTCGACGGTGAATCGGAGCGGATCTGCGCCATACGCGCGCGCGATCGCTGCGTACTCGCCTTCCTCGCCCTGGGGCTTCTTGTCGAACACCACGGCGCGCCGGTGCTTCAGCAGCAGCGGCCGACCTACACAGACCGTCTTGACGAAGCTCGATTTGCCGCCGCCGACCCCGCCGGCGACGACGGTGTTAGGGCTCGAGACGAGCCGCGGGCGCGCGTTGTAGGCGGTGACCGGGTCGTGCGCGATGAGTGTGTGCGAGAGCTGGTCGCGGCCGTTGGCTATGCCCTGCGTGCCGGTCGGCTGTCCAATCAGTGCCGTGTTCAGCACGGCTGCTTGACGAGTCGTCGACGGTGCGCCGGTCAGCTTCGGGGCGTACAGACCTCGACGAGCTGCGCGATAGGAGCCGCGCAGCTGCGAGCCAGGCAGCTCATATGGTGATACCTCGCGGGCGGGGTTCTCGTCGACGGCAGCTTGCTGCTGCCGCCGGGTCAAGTTCGACTCACTCACGCGATCGCCTCCTTCTCTCCGCGGCCGGCTAGGACGTTCATCGCGGCGGCGCTGAACGACGCTTTGCGGCGCTCGAGGCCTCGCGCGATGGGCCAAGTGGTGCCGCTGGCTGCGGATTGGTACGAGTCCAGCCAGTCGAGCCGTTCGATGCCGAGATTGGTTTCGCAGACTTCCGCGAGCCGCCGGCATGCTCCGGCGAGCTCTTCCCGGTCGGGTGCAGTGACCGTCACAAACCCGATCCAGTTCGCGCCATGGTGGTGCGAGCCGGCCGAAAGGTCCGCGCGGCGACGTAGCGCCGCGATGACTCGGGTGCTCGTCTCGTCGTTGCCGATCTGCCCGTTCGATGTCTCCGAGAGCTGATCGGCCATGTCCTTGACGACGTCGCCCTTCGCGGCCTGCTTTGCCTCGGCCGCGGGCACGAGCTCGATCTGGAACGACAGGGTGCGAACGATATCCAGTTCGCGGCCCACGAGCGCATCGACAAGCCAGAGCGGCGTACGCTCTGCAACCGCCATGTCTTCGGCGTGGATCGCTGCGGTGCGGTGCCACCACTGCACCGGCTGACCCGTCTCGGGGTCGACGCTGTCGACGATGTGCGCCGAGAACTCGTCGTGACTCGGCTCGCCCAAGTCCATCGGGGTCAGACCGGCCATGTAGTCGACCGGGCGAGAGGGGTTCTGCATGTGGCGGATGACCGCCGTCACACCCCGAGCCGTGAGCGGCTCGACCGTGCCCATCCGGGCCTCGGTGAGTCCTCGCACGACGGACTCAATCTCGACGGCCATGAGCGCCCTCCACCCATCCCGATCGGGGCCATACCTGCGAGCCGCAGCAACGAATTGCGGCGTTACCGGCCACCGGCCGACGAGGTAGTGGCGCTGCACCATGGCACCCTGACCTGTCTTGATCAGAACTTCCTCGTACGAGCGCATGGCGTCGGCCGGCGCCGTTTCGTCGAGGTTGTTCATCAGCCACCACTCCTGAAGAGCGGAATCGGCCGGGAGGACCCGCGTGAGCGGTTGCAGCACACGCAGCAGCGACCCTTCCGGCGCTCGGTTGGCGAGGAAGCGTGAGAATGCGTCAGCAGCGGTGCGCACGGTCGATGCCGATTCGAGGCCGCGCAACTGGCCGCCTAGCGCGAACGCCACACTGAGGTACGGCTCTTCGCCCGAGGGTCCGTGCCATGCGATGCCAGGCACTCCTCGAGCGGACTGCAGCCAGCCCATCCCGTCCGCCCCATCGGGAACGGCTCGCATCGCGAGCAGCTCGCGCTGCCAGTCGGCGCGGGCCCGCTTCTCGGCCTTGTCGCGCGTTTTGCGCGTGCGGTTTAGCGCGTCGGTGAGCATGTCCCAACGCGCTCCGTCGAAGGGGATGAACCGATCGGTTCCTGCCGTCCTGCGGCTCTTCCAGCGCTGCCGGCGTCGGCGCCGCTCGAGGATGCTGCCACGATGGGTGTTCATCGTCAGCATGAAGATCGCCACGATGACCGCCAGCCCTGCGAACAGGACCCACGCGCCAAATGCAGGCGTCAAAAACATCGTGACGATGACGGCGGCGCCGATCCCAATCGTGCGTTCCCGCGACACGCGGCCGCCGAAGAACCCGCGGTGTGCGCCCTCACCGCCCAGGTAGTAGCGTCCATCGTCGCTCATAGCCGGTCCTTCCCGTACGACTCACGCGGCGGGGGCGTCACGCTCGTGTCTGCGGCCTCTTTCGCACCCCGGTAACCCTTGGCGACGGCCGACGTCGCCACCGCCCCGGCGGCGCCGCCTACAGCACGCGCGGCCATGCCCGCGCGTGCTGCCCCACCGGCTCCGGCTGTCACGACACGACCGCTGCCAGCCGGCGATGTGCTGGCACCCGAGCGCGCAGCCGCCGCCTGCCCCAGCGTGGGACCCGCGGGTGCGGCTGCACCGCGAACCGTCTGTGCCGGTCCGTTCGACGGTGACGTTGCAGGAGTTGGCACGGAAGTCGGCGGCGACGGGGACGGCCGGAGCTGCGCCGGCGACGGCGACCCGATCCGCGGTGCCGGCCCACCGGTTGCGGACGGCGCCCCGCCTCCGCTGATGCTCTTGACATAGCCAACCAGGAAGAACGGGGACAGCGCAGCAGCCCACATCGCCATGACGGCGACGAGCAGCGAGATCAAGTTCTTCCAGCCGTCGCTCCCCCACGAGTCCAGGGTGTTGCCGATCAGTCGGAACGCGAGCCCGAGCAACAAGAACAGAAGCGGATGGGTGAGCAGGATGCCCACCCATACGCCCACTGCGCGCAGCCCCGTGCTGCGCCGTGCCGGATCGATCACCCACACCGAGGCGAGTGGGATCAGAGCGCCCGAGAAATAGAGCGTCACGAGCTGCACCACGAACAGGATCACCACGAACAGCAACCCGATCGCCATTGCCCAGCCGATCATCCATGCGATGTAGACGCCGCCCGCGAAGAGGGCGGGGTCTTCGAGGAGAACCCGCGTGAGGTCCATGGCGAGCTGTTCCGCGGTGCCGCCGTACGCCCACTCCAACAGTGAGTTGCTCAGCGCGTGGATGAAGTTGACGATCAGAATGCCAATGAAGGGGCCGAACATCACCCCGAGGATGAAACCGGGGAAATACAGCCCGATCGCGTGCAGCGTGTCCCTGCCCGACTGCGTTCCCTTCGCTGTCCGAAGCAACTGAACCACCAGGAGCACAACGGCAACCAAGAGCGAGAGCGCGAAGCTGACCTTGTACGTCTCCAAAAAAGCACGGCTGCTGAGGTCAGGGAGAGTCGCACCAGTCAGGGCGGGGAGGAAGTCTTTCGTGAGCCCGTCGACGGCATCGCGTGCGGCTTTGTACGAGTTTCCGAACGGGTCCGACCAGAACCCGACCGTACCGCCGACACCGTTGATTACGTCGGTGGCCCCGTCAATCAAACCGCCGATCGGGTTCCACCCGCCGTCTGGCGTAGGCGTAGGCGTAGGCGTAGGCGTAGGCGTAGCCATGGCTCAGCACCCTCCGGTGAAGTCCGTGCTGTCGGTGAGCTTCGTTGCATCCTCGGCCGCGGAATTGTCCACGCCGGTCACTGTCCAATTGCCAGCGACCGTCTGACCGAGAGTGACAGTCGGAACGAACGTCCGGCTGGTGATTGCCCCATCCACCACCATCGGGAGCGAGAGCGTCACGACAGCGCTGTCGGGCGTATAGTTCTGCACCGCGTAAGACCCGTTCACCGTCGTAACGCTGAACGGGTTCGGACCGGTCCACGATTCCATCGAGGACACGTAGCTGCTCCACCAATCAGCGCTTAGATCGCTGTTCCAACTGGCGGCTTGCTCGAGGTCTTCGGGCAGCGGTAGCTGCAGTACGTACCGGATGAAGGACGCGGCGTATGACACCGCGCCCTCAGGCGAGTGTGCTGCACCCCGCTGAGCGGTGAACAACTGATCTGCTGTGAGATCTGGCCCGCCTAGACACGCATCGACGCCGGTACCCGTGGGAGCCGGCGTCGACGCATCGCCCGCAGGTGTGGGATCTGGCGTTCCGCTACCTCGAGCCCCGTAGAGCACGCCGAGGACGATGGCGGCGACGAGCACGACTACTCCCCCGCCAACGAGCCACGGCCACAGCCGCCGTTTGGGTCGATTGCTGTTCGTGCTCATGCTTGACCTATCCGAAGACCGCGATGATGGCGCCGACGATCACGCCCAGCGCGACGAGCGCGCCCAGCGAGATCCCGGCCCACAGTGCCTGAGTGCGGCCCTCCTTGTAGGCCTGCGGGTTGCTGCTGCTGCTCTGCGCCATGCCCACGATGCCGCGGATGAGAAACACGATCGCGAGCACGATCGCGATTCCCCAGAGACCCGCGAAGAGCTTCTGCCAGAGCTCCGTGAACTCGGCGCCGAAGATGGAGAAGTCAGGGATGATCCCGTCGATTGGATTTTCCATTGGGGTTGCCTCTCTAGTGGTTCAGTCGTCTCGTCAGCTGAGTGATGACGGCGGCGCCGGCATGGGTGTAAGCGTCGATGGTCGGCTTGCGCAGCCGGTCGAGGGTGATCGTCGATCGCTCCGCGATGTGCGGGTCATACGGAATATTGACCACCTGGCGGATCCCGGCCGACGCGAGCGCGTCGGCCACGTAGGCCCGCACGTCGGGCGCAACGGGTCGACCGTCGTCGATGCGCAGCGCGATCGCGTTTTGCCCGAGGGCGGCTGCGTGGCCGCCCTGCCTGTGTAGGAACCTTGCGAGCTGGTGCGCACCATTCACAGAATCGACCGCGTCGAGCACAGGGATCACGAGCACGTCGGCCGACGCAACGGCGCCGTAGAACGCGCTCGAGGAGGCCTGATTGCCCGAGTCCATGATTCGCACCGGGTAGAAGAATCCGAGCAAATCGGACACGTTTTGCACGTCGGTGTGACTCAACGCCGCCCGATCGTGCACCGTGCCGATTACCGCGGCGTATGACGTCTGCTGCGCCACGTAGCCGCTGAGCTGGCCAGCGCCGCGAATCGTACCGACATCGCGCACAAGCTCAGCGATGCCCGCTCGCGCCGGACCCTCAGCGCGGACGGCGAGAGCGCCCGGGTCGTCCGTAACCTCGAACACGCACGTCTGCCCGCCGCGAATGCTGGCGATCACTCCCCCGAGGATCAAGGCGCTCGGGGTTTTCCCTACCCCGCCCTTCGGATTGGCGAGGAGCACCCCGACGCTTCGCGACCACGACCCAAGCCGGATAGTGGTTCGATCGGCTTCGATCTGCTGGGCCGCCAGCTGCGCCTTGGATGGTCCACGTCGGCCGAGTCCGAAGCCTGACCGCCGAGGCTGCTCAGCCGTTGTCGGGATGACTGGCTGCACGTCCTCCACGCGACCCGTCACGGGCGCTGGCGGTGCGGGCTCCGGCTGGCTTACTCGAAGCAGTAACGCCTCGGATTCCATGACACTTTCGTCTTCACCCACCATGTCTGCGCCCTTCGCGCTCTTGTCCCCCATTCGGGGGACAAGGCCAACAATCTCACCTGAAGCGGCGGGCTCTCCCCCGCCGCCCAGTTCCGTCGGCCACTCCTCGAAGTAGCTTTCGGCCCGTCGAGCGCCCGTAAATACGGCCCCAGCGGGCCGCTGCGGCGGGCACTGTCCCTCGTTGTCCATGCACACCCCCTGGGATGACCTTCTGAGTGTATGTGGGCATTGCTCCGATCCCGGAATCATTGTCCACACATTCCGCAACTTAGCAGATTAACCGTTATGTTGTTCCAACACGCGGCACGATACCGCGAGGACGCGACATTCCGGGCTGTGGGTGGGAGGTAGGGAAGAATGACGGGTATGCCTCGACGGTCTCCGGTGCCCAATCTGTCGGGCGCTGCTGCAGCCGCGCATTGGGCGATTCAGAACGAGACGCGCCTAAGTGTGCTCCGCGCACTGCTCAGCAGTGGTCCAGCAACCCGCGCTGATATCACCGCCGCGACAGGGCTGACGGTGTCGACGACCCTCGGCGCGATCCGTGATCTTGAACACGCCGGCTACGTTCTCACCAATGTCGAGGGCGACCGAAAAGGCCAGCGTGTCGAATATTCGGTGGACCGACAGAAGGTGACGGCCGACCTCTTCGACCTCCTGGGCTGGTTGCTGGGTTGACCCGCTCGAGGCGGTGACAATTGCGGCTCAGCGCCACCCGGCGTTGCGGATCGCCTCTTCCACCAGGTCACGCTTTGAACGTCCAGTGGCGGCTGCCGCCCTGTCGATGATGTCGGTGACATCGGGGCTAACTCGTGTCGAGAGTTGCACCGTCTGTTCGCGACGGGGTGCAGCTGCGCTCATCGCCGGCGTTCCGGCGCTGCTCGGCGCCGCTGGCGTCGAGGCTGCCGCGGGCACGCTTCGCGCACCCCTGCCCTCGTCAGGGATGCTCGGCGGGGTTGGTGTTGTGCTCGGCGCCGATTCCTGCGTGCCGGGTCGGTAGTCGATGGGGTCTACGCCGGCATCCGCCGCCGGCACGGGCTTGGTCCGTCCAGGTCGCGCGGGTCGCTCTTGCATGCTCATCGGATCACCTTTCCCACGATTGCCGCGTAGCTGTCGCGCACGGGCGTTCCCTTCCGGTATTTGCCGAACCACTCCCCCGCCATGCGACTCTCGGGGACGATCGATAGATGCGGCACGATCGGCTGAATGATCGGGGCAAGCTCGCGCAGCTGCTCGATCGCGTCGGTTTCGCTGAAGCTCATGAACCCCGTGCCGTCGCGTGTTACCGCCACGCCGGCCTCGTCGATGCCCGCCTGGGCTCCGATCGCCGCCATGTGGCGTCGGAACGCGGCCACCGTCCGCTGAGCCCCAGTGACGCCGTCCACGCCTGAATCGCTCGCAGTGGCGGCGTACAGTACGCTCTCCGCGGCGTGCAGCGCAGAGAGCGTCAGTGGACCGCCCTGGCGGTTTGCGCAGTCGATGACGACGAGGTCGGCCTCGAGGTCGGTCAGCGAGGTCTTCAAGCGCAGCTCGGCGTAGTCGTCACGCTCGCTCTCGCGGTTGCTCAACTCGCGGGCTGCCGGGATTACGCGAAGGTTCGGGCTCCACTTGCTCGGTACCGCAAGATCCTCGGCCCAGCCGCTCGGGTCGTCCTTTGCTCCGAGGATCGCTCCGACGTGGAGCCCTTCTCCCGTGGGCTCGACGCGCAGCCACTTCGTAGTGGCCGCTCGCGGGTCGAGATCGATCAGGACCACGCGCCTCGGCGCAACACCCGCGATTCCCTTCTCCGGATCTTCGGTCACACCCTCCGCGGCAACCATCGCAATACTCACTGCGGTAGTCGTCTTCTTGACGCCGCCCGCCTCGCTGTACACCATGACCGTCTGCATGATCGCATCCTACTTTCTTTCTAGCGTTCTAACTAGCTTTCTTTCCTTCTGTCTTGCTTTCTAGAAAGCAAGACAGAAGGCAACCAACATATGCGGATCCGAGGAACCCCGGACCAGGACGCATACCTTCGACCTGCACCACGGGCAGCTGCGTAAACCCAAGCGCCCGCAACTCATCCGCCCGCGCCGTCCCGGAGCTCGTCGACGAGCTTCGGCACTCGATGCGCCTCGCGTCAAGCGCTCGATACGTTGCCGTGCACTGCACGCAGCCCGGACGACCGATCACCGTTACCCGTTGTGTGGTCTTTGCACCCATTCGTCCCTGATCCTTTCCCCCTCACGTTTTCTTGCCGTGGAGGCGCGAAAGTGCCATTCAGGGCAGAGGACGGAGTACAACCCGGAGGCGGCGGGGGAGAGAGTTTCGGTGCGAATAAGGGAGCCTGCGACCGCGTGCCGAAAGTCTCGGGGGAGTAGGCGGCGCAGCCGCTTGCGCGGAGGACGAGGCCCGTAAGATGCCGCAGGCTCCACGGCAAGAACGTTCGCCCCGCGAGGGCGTGGTGGGGCGGCCGCGTGCGGCTGGCCCCTTAGCGGCGCCTAGGCCGCCGGCACAATGTCCCGCGACGTGAGCGCTATTGGCTCGCGGGGGCTTCATCGACGGCGGACAGCTTGTCCTCGTCCTCCTCGTCGACGAGCTCGACATCGGCCACTGGTTTGGGGGAGGGGAACGACCGGAACGGCGCGATCGCGCCGCCCTGCACGATCCAGAACGATCCTTGTGAGGCCTCGCGGACGTCCTGGGGTGGCACGACGTAGGTGTGCTGCGCGCGGGCGGATCGCAGCTCGTCGCCGGCGGCAGCGCCAGAAGCTTCCATCCGCATCACAGTGCCGGCGTACTTGACGACGTCCTCGGGGTCTTTCGAGCGACCGAATATGAGAGCGGCGCCGCTGGATAGCGCGCGTCGCCGGCGCGTCTCGTCGTTCGACAGGCCCGCGATCGACTGGCCTGCGAGCACCAGGCCGGCGCCGGCCGAGCGCGACGTTTCGAACAGCATGCCCGCGCTGTCGCCTGGGTCGCTGGCACCGGTCACGAGCTGGGGGAACTCATCGATCACCACGAGCATTGGAGACTTGTCCCTTTTCGCAAGCCGGGTCGCCAAATAGCCGCGAAGGTCGGTGAGCAGGAGGTCGCCGAGCCGCGCCTGCGCTTCCTCCACGGGGGAGAGGGGCACGATGGTCAGATCGGCTGCGCCGTCACCGTAGCTCCATCCGCTCGAGGATAGGAAGGGCTCGAGCGGTCGCAACGCGGTCAGCAGCGTCGTCTGCACGCGGCTGATCCTGGTGGTGCCCATCCTGTCGACGGGCTGTGTCAGCACGTCGAGCTCCATCTGGTTGGAGACATGCGGGGCCGGTGCCGAGAGGCGCCCGAAAAGATCGCGCATGCCGGTCACGGGCCCGGTGCCCTGGATCGCCTGCAGCACGGCACGGATCTCATCGAGGTAGTACTGGTTAGCGCCGTCTGGTGCCGGCATCAGCCTCATGAGTTTTGTGGTGATCTGCTCGGTGGAGCCGGTGAACATGTTCCACGGCTCACCGACACGCACCGAGCGCCCGCGGCCGCGGCCGATCGTAGCGAGTTTCTCGGCGTCCTCGATATCGCCCTTGGCGTCGAGGAACACCACCCGCCAGCCCTGATCCAGTGCCGGCAGGATCAGGCCGTTGATGAGAACGGTCTTTCCCACGCCGCTTTCCGCGACGATGTAGGCGCGGGTGGCGCCGGCTCCGGTGGGTAGCACGGCGTAGCGTCCCGAGTCGTCGATCCAGTCCGGCACGCGTCGCTGGTCGATCATGCGATCGCGCAGCGTACGGACGGTGTTGTGCGTCACGAGGCCGAAGGCGAGCCTGCCGGAGCCGACGGGGTGGGGCGCGGTGAGGATCGTGCCGCCGGCGGCGGGGGAGAGCTGGCCGGTTGCGGGATCCAGTCGCATGCCGACCTTCCGTGCCGAGACGATGTCGGCGGCGCGCTTGCGTGCCGCTTCGATTCGCTCTTGCGTCACGACGTCGGGGATGGTGCGATCACGCACCATGTCGGCGAGCTGCCGGCGCCGAATCGACCACGCGACCGGGAGCAGCAGCACGCCCAGGAAGAAGTTCAGCAGCAGCCATGGCCACAGCGCGGCCCACGCGATGCTCCACCAGCTCTCCTGGGCGACGAGCGTGGCGGGGCCGTCTGCGATGATCCATCGGCCGACTAGGAACGCCTCGAGCATCAGGACGGCCGCGACGATGACGACGCCCACTGTGTTCACTGCCCAGTGCCAGCGGTGTGTGATCCAGAACGCGTGCCGCTTCGCGACCCGGTAGCCGGCGATCTGCGTCACGAGCCACGGGACTGCGAGGGGGAGCACGAGTGCGACGAGGACGGCGCCGAAGACGGCGCCGATGACGCTCGTGAGAGCGTCGCTGGCGGCGTCCGGCTGGGCCGGACGCTCCTGACTGGTGCTCATCAGTCCCTCCCTCCCCACACTGAGAGTTGATCGGGGAGAGGTGGTGGGGGCGGGGCAAGGTGCGTGCTGTCCGGTTGCGTGGACCAGGCACCCCTGAACGTGTCATCAACGATCCTGCCGCGCTCATCGAGGATCGGCAGCGTGACGATCCTCGATCGCAAAGAGGGGTGGACGAGCTTATCGGCCTCTCGGGCGATAGCCCGCGAGGCCTCCGGGGTGCCGAGGTAAACGACCCGATCGACGCCCTCCTGTATGCGGCGGACGTGATCGGGGAGGATCACCTGATATCGCAGCAGGGTCTTCGCCGTCAGCTCGACTTCGACGAGCTGGATGACGCCGTCTCGCTCCGCGACGCCGTCCGCCATGTGCTCCGCTTTCGTCGGCGGAACTCGATCGCGCCGCCACTCCGCGCCGCCGGCCAGGAACCGCGCCGACGTACTCGCCACCGCTACCTCGTGGCGCGTCGTCTGCTTAAACAAGTTTGGGCGTGCCTTTCCGGTTACCTGGAAGGTTGCCCAGACGATCGACCCATCCCGGAAGGTGGGCCGGCCACGGTCAAGTAGGCCGGCTTCCACCAATCGAGCCACCCACTGCTGGGCACGGCGCAGCGACACAGGACGCGGTTCGTTTGCAGTGCTCTGGCTGTCCTCGTCGAGCCCAGCCAGAGCCCAGCGCACTGCGTCCATGTCCGCGAGGCGCACCACGCGGAGCCAGTCGAGCATGCGTTCATCACGCAGGGTCATTTGCATCGCAGCACATCCTTTCCGTTGATCGCCGTCGCCTCAGCCGTCGGTGCGCTGCCCCGATCGGAACGCCGCTTGCTCGCGTCCAGCGTTGCCGTCTCCGCTGTGATCTGCCGTTCGCTCGTCTTCACCGCTGCACCCTCCGCGCCTTCGTCATCCCGGCCTATCGGCCGCATCGTCCTCGAGAGCTCTCAGGTCTGTTCTGTTGTTTGTTTCAGTTTTGTACTACTAGTTCAGTTTTCAACTTTGCCCTTGTCCCGCCCCCAGCACCGTTTACTTCCCAACCACCCTTGCACATAAGGAACGTTGGGCGAGGGTGGTTGGGAAGCGCGCCCGCGCGGTGGTGGGGGCGGGACAAGGGCAAAACGGGCCATGTCCGTTCGTTTGCCTATTCGCCCTCAGTGAATAGTCCCACGAACTACCGACGTCGGCTAGGGCGCGTCGGAAACTCCGCATGCATGGCTGCGATCGCCGCCTCGATCGCAGCGGATTCCTCAGCGAGCTCGGCACGTCGCGTTGCCTCCTGCGTACGTTCCGCGGCCTGCCGTTCGGAGCGCCGCCGACGCTCGTCCGCGGCGGCGAACTGGGGTGCGGCCGCACCTGCCGGCAGCGTCGCGCGGAGCAGCCATGCGAAGTAGGCGAGTGGGTCCCGTTGGTCGTCGATCGCGGCAACGCGTAGCTTGCTCTTGACCGCTCGACGATCGACCTCGTGCAGTAACCGTTCGACCGTCCATCCGCGGCCGACGAGGTCGTGCCGCTCGAGCAGGTCGCAGAGGCCGCCGACGTGACGGCCGTGTCGATCAAGCCACGGCATCCGGCGGCAGAGTCCCGCTGCGAGTCGTTGAACCTCGAGACTGCGAGGCTCTCGCAAGCCTTTGGCCGCTGTCGACTTCGTCTTAGCTGGCCGCCGCGGAGCGGCGGCCTTCGACGCGCGCGCGTGCGCGCGTCTTGGTGATCTTTCTGATAGGTGAGAAGAGCTGTTAACCCCCGTAGACGGGGGTAGGTAGACATTCTCCACAGCGCCGAGATTCTCGTCTGCGGCGTCGACGGGGGGCCGGTAGCCGGCGGGCATAACGAGTGCTCGCGTCGACGCCGCTCGCACCTGGTCGCCCCCATGCTTGGCACGAGCCTGTCGCCTCTCCGTCGTCGTGAGGTAGCGCCCTTCAGCGACGGTTACAGCGAGCCCCATCGCCTCGAGCAACTGACGCGCACGCTGAACGGTCTTGCTGCTCATCCCGAGCTGCGCGGCGACCGTCTCGTGCGCGGTGGCCACGCCGCGGCCGGTGCGCTGATCTGCGGCGGTGCGGTCCGCGTACGCTACCCGCAGCAACGTGTCCGGTGCGACTTTGGCGCGCCGACGCGCGGCCTCGCCGTCCGGTGTCCGCAGAACGTCCATGACGGCATCGAACCAAGCGGGTGCACTCGGCCAGGCCACCAGCGCGCCGTAGGCGCCGGCAGGTGCGGGGAGGGTCCAACTCCCCATCCGCTCGCGTGCAGGAGCGGAGGTGGCGTCCTGGGCTGGCGCTGCTCCCGACACGCCGAGCACGGCGTCAAAATCGCCGGCGTTTCGTGCACGGGCTACCATAGGGGCATCCCTTCCGGGTGGCTCGGATGGGTACGACAAAGCCCCGCCCCTGTGGGCGGTTCTTTGGGGGATATCGACCCGGGATCGGTCGCCAAACTTGAACCGGGTCGTAACTGGCTTCAGCCCCTCGCCTCAGGCGGGGGGCTCAGTCGTTAAGGCGTCTCGATAGGCAGCTCCCCATCGCGCGGGTTGGCCGGCCACGTTGTGGGCAGCCCTTGGTCGGTCAGCTCCAGGTGCGCCATGATGTGCTCGAACATCACGGCAGATGACACGTTCGCGATCTCCGCGACTCGATCCAGTCGCTCCTTGGCTGGCCGCTCCACCTCGTAGCCCAGATTCACCGGGTCGACGAGCGAGCCTCGGGGGCGTCTGCGGGGAGCCATGCGAACAGTAAACCCTTGGGCAAGGGTTAACGACCGGTAAGACACGCCCGTTAACCCTGGGCCTGGGGTTTCTTTCTCGATTGGTGCTGCACGGTGGTGCCAGCCGCTCGCGCTGCGGCCGCCGCCCCGACTGGGGGAGCGGCCGCAGTTTTCTTCCCTTCTCGGGCGCACGATCGTAGGCCGGCTCCACGGCTTGCCGTGCCGGCTCTGCGGCATATCCTCCCTCGCTGCGCTCGGTCCGGTAATCCTCGAGCTCGGCACTCACGCCGACCGCCGGCCTCTTGATCGCAATGCCCGGGAAGGGCAGAAAAACGATGGGGAGGACGAGGGCGATGGGTGCGGTGACGATTCTGGGTCGGGTGGGGTGCGGAGCATGCATCTTCACGAAACGGGCCCTCGATTTGGCTGGAATTGGCTACGTGGTGGTCGACGTCGACGAGAGCGAAGACGCCGCCCAGATCGCGCAAGAGGTAGCGGGTGAGCTAGGGCGAACGGAGCTGCCGATCGTGCTTTGTGATGACGGGACCCGGTGGTCCGGCTTGCGGTTGGACCGTATCGCCGACGTCGTGCGGATGGCGTAGGCGTGCTCGAGCTGCCGGAGTCATCAGTCCACGAGGAGCGGCATACCGGTGAGCCAGCGCGTGAAGTCATCAACTTCGCTGTCTGCTTCCTTGGTGGTGGCGAACTGTCCGAGCATGAGGGTGTGCGTCTCTCCGCTTCGGAGGGAGACGCGGACGCCGGCGAAGATCCCGGCTGGGCAGCGCTCGTCGAAAGATGCTCGGTATGTCGTGTCTACGGTGGCGTCGCTGACGCTCGAGATTTCGTCGAGGTTGACGATCAGTGATCCGGTGGTGCGAGGGATGCCGTAGGCGTCGCGGCGGTTGCTGACGACGAAGGTTTCGAATCGGCTCATTGTCCGATCGTCACCCCGAGCTGCCTCCGGCATGTGAGCAGTTGGGGTGGTTGTGGATGAGTCCACAAACTGTGCCCGACCGCTGCTGTTGGGGAGGAACCGATGTGGGGGAGTGTGAGGGGGAACCTTCCCCCTCACGGGCATCACTCCTCGCCGTTGTCTTCGTCAGCGATTCCCAGAGCACGACGGGCGATTTCCTCGGCACGGTCCAGCGTCATCCCTGCGGGAGCGATGATCTTGCCTCGTGCGATTGCGTGGCGTTCCTTTTCCCGTCGAGCCTGCTCGCGGATCACCCGAGGAGCCTTCGTGGCGATCGAGGCGTACTCCTCCCATGTGATGGGGTCGATGGGGGCCGCCTTGAAGCGCGCCATCACCAGGGCCGCCTGCGCCAGCCTCTTCTTCGTTGCGAAGCGCTCGTATCCGTCCCTCTCGGCGGTGACGTCGATGTGTGCGACGCGGTCCCAGAATCGGGCGGCCTGCCGGGCGTGTGCAGTGCGGGCGCGCCGCCAGGGGCCGAGCCGGGGAGCGGGAAGCATCGCACGCACCTCGTCGGCCACGTCCACCCGCAATGCTTCTTGACGCGCTTGCTCGGCGATCCGCTCGCGACGTCGTGCGGCCTGAGCCTCCCGCTTACGCTGGTCAAACTTCCCCGCTAGCGCTTCTCGCGTCGCCAATGCCAGCCGGTTCTCCGGGAGCTCGATGAGCAGGTTCTTGATTTCGGTTCGCGTGCGGATACGTCCGAAGAACTCGTCGGCTGTCTCGACCTTGTGCATCTCTTGCCCTTCCCTCCGTTTTTGCCGTAGAAGGCACGAAGTGCCGAGGAGGGCGGGAGGGTGGAGTGCAACCCGAAGGGCGGCGGGGGAGAGAGTTTCGGCGCGAAATAAGGGAGCGTGCGACCGCGTGCCGAAAGTCTCGGCGGAGCCGGCGGCGCAGCCGCTTGCGCGGAGCGCTCCCGGCCGTACGATGCCGCAGGCTTCTACGACAAAAAACGAGCCCCGTAGGGGCGGGCACAGTCAGCCGCTCGCGGCTGTCCGATCAGGAATCAGCGCCGTGCAGCCTCGGGCTCCTCATCGGCGACGGCCTCGGGCTCCTCGCCGGCGACGGGTCAGGCGCCGAGACGACGATCAAGGTGACGATCAACAAGACTGGAGACGCTCAGAAGCACAAAAAAAAACTCGACCCCAGAGGGGTCGAGCGGTATGTGTTTAGGGTAGCACGGAAAGTGGATACCTGGATATTCAGATATTCAACTGTCCAAGTAAGCGTGCGCGCGTCACGTTGATGATCCGGACGGTGTTCGCACTGCTGGGTAGCGACCCGGTGGCTCCTAGGCTTACCAGCCACTTGGGATGGTCAGTCTGCCGACCGTCGCCGGCAGCTGGGCGGCTTTCACTTCGACGTCGGAGAGTTGATGCCACCAGTGTCCTCCGACGCCATCGCTCGCGTCGCCGTTGAGGGCACCGGCAGGATATCCGGGTGTCGGATTGACGAGACCCATCGGTACCCGCCCGCGGATGTACTGCAGCGGGAAAGCAAGGTCACTGTCGTTGCTGACAACGATCGCCGCGTCGACGTGTCCCTCGAGGACATCAATGAGCACGTGCGACGCGACGTTCACGTCCGAGCCCTTCTCCTCGCGACGCGCGATCGATGCCATGAAAGTAGCGTCCGGCACATCGCCGCCAGCAGCGTCCCGGACCATAACTGGCCACGCTGCGCGAGTGAGAACGGGGCGTTTTTTGCGGTCTTCCACAGCGAGCGGCGCCGTGGCTACCCGAGACACGTAGGTTCCCATTGCCAACTCGTCGATGGACCCGTGCGCAACCAGCGCACGCAGATACGTGTCCTGATCGCGCTGACCAGCTGGGTTGTCACGACCGCTCACGCGGGCGGTGCAGTACACCACCCGGTGAATTGTCGCTGCCGACCAGCCGATGCCGGGCCCGGTCAGCAGGCTCTGTCCCAGGGCGCGAAGATCTAACCACCGCCACCCGGTTGTTCCACGACCACATAAGCGGCGGGCTCCGTAGTAGAGGTTGAACCCATCGATATAGACGCCCACTCGCATCCTCGTATCGTCGCACGCGGCGCCAATGCCATCAGAACCGACCTCGCCGCAGCATCAGACGACAGTGTCTCGGACGATCAGCGCGAATAACAACGCAGCTAGTTAATCGTGGGCAGAAATTCGTCGGCGCCGGTGTCGACGCGGACGACCTCACCGTCCCAGCCGGCGATCTCGTTGAGGTAGGCAGCGAACGCTGGCGGGTACCCCGCCGGCTCGATGCCATGCAGCAGACAGTACTCGTCGAACGTCAGCGGCCGACTCACGCGCCCAGGCTACGCCCGTGCAGGAAACGATCAACGTCGTCGCACGGCGGCCGCATATACCCACACGTGAGCGGTTGCGAGCTGTTGGGCGGCGTCCAGCGGATGAGCACCGCGCCCTCGGTCCACGCGATGGCCTCCGCATCGACGAGCCGCGCCTCGTCGTAAACCACACGGTGCGGCATCCATGCCGACACGGGCACGGCCTCGCGGGCATCCTGCCGCCGGCCGGTGTCGGCGACCTGCTCGACGCTCAGCCCTATCGGCGCGCCGCGGCGCGCGTCGCGCTGCGCAGCGTGCTCGAGGTTGGCGCTGATGAGGTCGTACCGCTTCACCTGCCCCATACGGGAAGTGTAGAACAAAGATATGATTAAACCTGTATCGAGCTGGTAGGACATTCGCTGATAATGGCGATTATGTCTTTTCACGTTCTCAGCCCCTCCCCGGCATCGGCCGAACGGAAGGATCTGCCATGGCCGAGTGGCACCCGATAATGGCCGCTGTCGAGGGCCCGACAGGCGGATGGCGGATGGTCGATCCGGCGGGCGTCGAGTACGGACGTATCGAGCTGCGTCGAGTCATGAACGGCACCGATATCCGGTACAAGGCGATCTGGCGCAGCGATGTGCTGGGCTGGTCCACCACGCTCCGCGGAGCATGCGCGCGGGTGCACAACGCATTCCTCAGCTCCAACGGACCTGGCGGGGGTCCGGCCGCAGACTGGGGCGAGCTCAGCGGGAACGGCCGACGGCACTCCCGCCAATAGAGCGCTCTATCCACACCGGATCAGCGAGATTCTGGGTCCGCACATGACCCCGGAGAGATAGATGTTGACCACGCCGAAAGCCGTCAGAAAGGCGCCCCCTCAACCGTGACCCAGACAGCGCAAAACGGGGGGTCCACGAGGCGAGCCTAGCGAGCCGGCTGGCTACCACTCCCCCAGGCGAGCAGCTTCAGGCGAGCCCCGTCCGGAGGTTGGGAGGGTACAGCGCGGCGCGATACCCGCCGCCTTCGCAGCGAAACTAGTGCGAAATATTGACAATTGTAATTTAAGGGTGGAGGCTAGGTCCCGTGATCGATGACCTGCTGTCAGAAGAAGACGCTCGGCCTCACCTCGAGCCGCATCTCGAGGCCATTCGTGGGTGTATCGAGGACGGCTGGGCCGAGTGGCACCGCAATGTCCAGGCGGCGCCGTCGCTCGCTCTCACCAGCAAGACGTCCCGCGCCAACGTGGTCTACGACCACATCAGCTCGCGGATGGAAGAGTATTTCGACGCGCAGGACGTCCCTACCTCTCGCAAGCGGGGCTTTCTCACCGTCTCACTCGGCGATGGCGTCATCGAAGTCCGTGTGAAGAAGTTCAGCCACCGGCGCAAACTCACTACGGCGGGCATCCCGACCTACCAGCGCCTTGCCATGCTGCACCAGCAGGTAGCCATCGAAGGGCTGACCGTCACCCATATCACGGTGGGGTACTTCCCTGACGAGCTCGGCGTGGGCCTGGACGTCGTTGCTGTGGCGTGCAGCTACGGCCGCGAACTTGCCTGGTGGATCGACCTGCGCGCCGACGGCACGATGGCCGCCGGGCCCGTGCCGCTCGTGCCCATCGATTCGCCCGATGAAGGCCCGTCGGTGCGAAGCACGCGCACGCCCGTCCGTACCGAGGAAGGCAAGACGGAGGCGCAGTGATGAACCCGCAGATGCTCCAGCTTCTGCGTGAGTCTCGGGGACTGTCGAGCGCCCAGCTCGCCAAGACGATCGGCGTGTCGCCGGCGACGATGTCGAAGGTCGAGCACGGACTCGCGCCCGTCGATGCAGATCGACTCGCCCGTATCGCGCACGCCCTCGACTATCCACCGGACGCCTTCGCGTGGAACGACCAGGTCTACGGATTCGGCAGCGCCGTCTTCTACCACCGCAAGCAGCAGTCGCTTCCTCAATCGACCCTGCGCACCATCCAGGCGCAAGTGAACCTGACCCGCATGCGACTCACTCGCCTCAGCCAGTCGGTAGAGATCGACACCCGCTTCAAAGTGCCCGTAATGGACGGAACGGAAGTGGGCGGCCCGGGGGCCGCGGCTCGCGCGGTGCGAGCGATGTGGGCACTACCGATGGGCCCGATCCGCAACGTCGCCGCCACGCTCGAGCGTGCCGGAATTGTGATCGTTCGCGCCGATCTAGAGTCTCAGAAGATCTCCGCGATCAGCATCCCGCCGCTGGACGGGGCGCCCCACATGATGTTCGTCAACGCCGCTCAACCAGCCGACCGCGAACGGTTCACGCTCGCCCATGAGCTGGCGCATCTTGTCCTACATGGTGACGCGATCGCGCCGGAGACAGCCGAGAAGGAGGCTGATGAGTTCGCGGCCGAATTTCTTATGCCCGCTGCCGAGATCCGTACACAGCTGAAGGGCATCAGCTTGCAGCGGGCGGCTCAGCTCAAACTCGTTTGGCGTGTCTCAATGGGGGCGCTGATACGGCGCGCACGCGACCTGGACGTAATCGACGAGGCCCGCTACCGCAGCCTCAATGTGCAGATCTCGCAACGCGGATGGCGTACCGTCGAGCCGGCGCCCATTGAGCGTGACACTCCCACAGTGATGCGCGATCTCGTGAAGGTCCACCTCGAGGACCACGAGTTCTCACTCGACGAGCTCGCTACGGTAGCGGGGCTACACCCGAACGAGTTCGCCGTCCGCTACGACGTAGAAATCACAACACCCAGGCGTGCCAACCTGCGGGCGCTGTGACCGCTGGGCCGGTCACTCTGCCTGATGACGGCCGCACGACCAACCGATTTTGGGTGAGGCGAGCTGATTGTCGCCGCAGGCGCACATCGAGCACTGCCCTTCCCTGCCATATGCGTAGGCGCTGGCCCGCTCGTGTCGCCAGCGACCCATCGCCCGACCAGGTAGCCGGCATCGTCCTGCACTTCGTTCATTCCGGTCCTAGTTAATGGCCCGCGCTGCCCGTCTGGATTTCAGCCGACGGTACGGAATCAAGAGACTAGTGCCGATGATCAGATAGCCAACTATCGCCACCCATGGGGCAAAAATGCCGGCGACTATGAGGAGCGGATAGCACAACACGCTAAGACCTAACGGCCGACCCAAGGACGACCGCGTTCCACTCAACTCACTATCGCGCGTGTTTCCACGAAACGCGACTCGCCACAGTACAAGTAGCACTAGAGCGATGGCCCAAAGGAGGAGCCCATAGAGCGTGGCTGCCACCCACTCGTCCGCGCCGGTTGCAATACTCTCGGAGAGAATGCGGGTTGAGAATGGCAACAAACCGATCACAAACAACAACAGAAGATTCAGCCGAGCGAGACGCGACGGATCCTCACTCGAGGAGTTTGTCAAAGTGCTATGCCCGATCCAGGTCGCACCCAACGTAACAAAGCTTACCAAGTAGGCAACGTAAGAGGACCACTCTTCTGCTAATGCCCACAGTAGTTCATCTTCGTCAATCGCTGGTACGGCGAGACCGAGACCGAGAGCGACCATCGTAACTGCGAACACGCCGTCACTAAGCGATGACATACGCGAGGAATTCAGAGACGGCTGGTCGCGCCAAGTCTTAGTGTTGTCACTATCCACGACAAAACCAATCCTTTTGATTCAGATTACCCGAGCTCGGCGACACTGCGCCCAACTGTTTACCTCCGTAGGGGTTCTTTGGTTGGGATTGATGTGTTCCGGCAGAGTCGTGGAGCCCACGGCTAGCGAGGTCTTTGCATCACCGGACACTGCTCGACTGCCCTAGGGAGGTCTTGCGCGGGTATCTCGCTCCACGGCAACCAGGCGGAATCGTCATATGAATCGTGAAAACTCTGCCGACTTGGAATTGGGGGCGTCGGCCACTCGTAGCTGTCTAGACACTCGGAGATCTCCTCATACCATGCGTAAGCAACGTCGATGTCCGCACTGCTTACGTCTGTGGGTTTGGATATCTTCAGATCCTCCATACATGTTGCGAAGGCGGCGTCAAGTTTTGCCTCTTGCCCCGGACTCGCTCTCATCTCGACACTGCCGTCTTCTTCGATGAAGGTGGCATCCCAGCCGTCAGCGCTCAGACAACGTACGATCGCGAGGCTATCCTCGTCGCTGCTGAAGTAGTCGTTGAGAGGAGTGGCCTTTGGCTCGTCGACCGCAACGCAGCCGGTCGCGAGGAGCGGTATAGAGAAACATGCAAGGATCGCCAGTATCCGGTAACGCATTCGATGCGCTTTTGCGGTTAAGGGTTCACGCACCAACGGGACAAACTGCCTTCAGTCACCGTTCCTGTCGAACCGTCTCCATACGACCAGAAGCCGCCGGTGCGATCGCTCGTAAAAGTCGTGATCCACAAAGTAGTGAATGAAGAAGATCCCAGCCACCGCTTGATGATCTGATTCGTACTGTTCTCGTAGTCGATTCGGTGGCTGACGTCACCCTTCGCGCTGGACTGGGTGCGGGTATCGTGAGCGGATCCATTGCAGAACAGATTGCCAGCCTGATAGCGGCTCTGTCCGGCCGACGCAGGGGACGGGAACCCGAGGGTTAAGATTACAGCGACTACGGCGCCTATTGAGGCGTACTGCATGCGGAGTGGCTTGGAACTGCGGCTCATCGTAAAATTACGTCCTTGTCTCTCGTTCATTCAGATCGACCGAGCAATGGTCGCTACTCTTGGAGACTGTCAGTCAGAACAGGAAGGCGCAAGAATTTTTCTGATCCTTTCTGTCCGGGACTGTGACCACTGGGCCGGTCACTGTGCCTGATGACGGCCGCACGACCATTCGATTGGGTGAGGCGAGCTGATTGTCGCCGCAGGCGCGCGTCGAGCACTGCCCTTCCCTGTCACATGCGTTGGCGCTGGTGCATGCACTTTTGGGTGCAGTTTTAGTAGTAGTTCTGTGAGATAGTTTGCGGTAGCATCGCTCCATGCCCAACACCGTCACCTCAACTCCCCGGCCTGGGCTGCGCGCCCATGAGGATTCGATACGGCTACCGTTCCCGGAGCTGGTGTCGGAGTTGCGCGAGATCCTGGGCGTGAAGCTGGTGGCCTACATCGGCGGCGTGAAATCGGCGCGGTCGGTCTCCAGCTGGGCGGACGGTACCGGTGAGCCCGGTCAGAACGATCGGGAGCGGCTGCGGCACGCCTTCCACGCTGCTGCGCTGCTGCGCGAACGCTATGACCCCATCACCGTGCAGTCCTGGTTCCGCGGCATCAACCCGTCGCTTAACGACGAGGCCCCAGCGCAGCTGCTGCGTGAGGGCGACCTGGTCGCAGGCCCGCGCGCGGTAATCGCCGCCGCGAAATCGTTCGCGTACATCGGATGAGCGACGCTGCGACTCTCGCTGCGCTGGGCGACCTCTTCCGCTTCCGCGTCAATGAGGTCCGTGTCACCGAGTTCGCTGCGCCGGAGATCACCGGCGACCCGGGTGAGGTGTTCCACGTAGGCTTCGCGCCGGACTTGTGGGGATGGGCGCCGTGGCAGTACGCCACCGACTCCGGCCGGTTTGACAGCCGCTGGGATGACCAACGAGGCGAGTTCCGCACCTTGTACACCGCCGACGGTTTGCTCGGCTGCTTCCTCGAACTGCTCGCCCGGTTTCGGCCGAGCGCCCCGGTGGCCGCCGGGTTGGACGAGGTGGAGGACGACGACGGCAGCGTCGCGCAGTACCCGGAGGCGCCCCCCGGTGCCGTCGGGTACTCCTGGCTAGACGGTCGGCAGTACGGCGCGGCGATGCAGACCGGCAGGTACTGGGCGATCACGCACTCCCGCAACCTGGCTGCACTGATCGCTTTCTATCCCCTGGGCCGGCACGGGCTGAGCCCACGCGATGTCGACACCGCGCTACTCAAGGACGCCCGCGACCGTGACCTCACCCGATCAATCGCGCGCTGGCTGTACGAGCTGCACGACGGCCGGGAACCGCTCGTGGACGGAGTCGAGTTCTCCTCCCGCCACGGTGATGAGATTCGGATGTGGGCGGTGTTCGAGCGGCCCGATTCTCCACACCGAAGCGTGCACATCTCCCCCACCACGGAGCCGGCACAGGTGCACCCGGATCTGCCGCAGCTGGTGGAGGTGTTCGGCCGATTTGGGCTGAGCTGGTACGACGACTGAGTGATCGAATCGACTGCTGGCGCCCATGCTTGATCGGACAGCCGGCAGTGGTTGTTACCACTCGTGCATTGGGACGGGCCGACAGTGCGCTATGGCACACGCAACTCTCGTATGGGCTCACGCCTCGACGCGATGATCGCCGGCACGAGGGATGCCACCGCCGATGTGCCCAGCGCGAGCACGCTGACGGCGCCGAAGAACCCGGGTCCCGGTAAAGGGTCGCCAGATGTGACGAGGACAGCCACGGAGACGACCGTGCCTACCAGAACGCCAATCACCGCGAGGAACACTGTCTGCACAAACAGCAGTAGCACGATAAGCGCGCGGGTTGCACCTAGCGCCCGCCGGCGCCCGAAATCTTTCCGGCGCATCATCACCAGGCCGTACAAGATCACCGCGACTAACAGACCGGTGACCGCGATCATCACCAGTACCAGACCGCGCGAGAACGTGCTGAGCTGACCTTGGATTAGCCCCCTGAGCTGAGCCAAGGGTTCGCTGGTCTCCACGCTGACTTTGGAGGGGTCTTCCGCGGCGAGAACTGAGAGCACGGCATCGCTGACGGGGGCAACAAGGTCAGGACGCGAAGCGATGACCACGAGAACGCTGACAGGCTCCTCCCCCGTCGCCTCCGGCTGCGGCACGATTACGACCGGCTCCAACCCGACAAGGAAGTCGGGGATCTCGAGCAGCCCTGCCATGGCGTACTCCTGCCCGGTGGTAAGCACGATCCCGCCGGCGATGTCAGGTAGGCCCAGCTCATCGAGCGCGCGCTGTGACCCATAGGCGAGCTGCCCAGGAAGCGGTACTCTCGCCGGAACTCCAAGGCTCTCCACGTCCCGACCATAGGCGAATCTGACCGGCGCTCGAGCGCCGTCAGGAGTGCGACCGTTTGTTGCGTCAACTGCGGAAGAGAAGGCTGCCGACCACTCCACGCCCTCGATCCCATCGATGCGGTCAATAACGTCGGAAGTGACTCCAGCAGCAGCGTCTGCTCGCACCAGGATCGACCTGGTGCCAGCTGAATCGATGGAGGAGAGAACCCGCTGCTCCGCACCAACTGTGCGCCCTGTAGTGAGCATGACCGTGACAATCATGCCCGCCACCATCAGAATCGTAACCGCCGAGGCGACCGGGCCCGACAATGCAGACGCCACGGCCTCGCGTATGATCGCGCCCGCTCGCCTCACAGCCGGATCTCTCGGTCGCACGCTTCCGCAACACGAGGATCGTGCGTAACCACAATCACGGTCGCGCCCGACGCGGCATGTTCGCGGAGCGCGTCAACGACTAGCCCGCTCGTTGCGGGATCGAGATTTCCCGTCGGCTCGTCGGCCAGCAACACTTGCGGTGCGTATAGCAGTGCCCGACACAACGCGATGCGCTGCGCCTGCCCCCCTGAGACCTGCCCCGGCTTCCGTTGGGGCGAGACGTCCACGCCAAATCGCTCCAACATCAGACGAGCTCGAGTTGAGGCATCTCGTCGTGACTCCCCGCGATAGAGCGCCGTCTCAACCACGTTGTCCAGCACCGTGCGCGTCTGGTCTAGCGCTGCATCCTGGAAAACGAAACCAAATCGCTCGGCCCGCAGTCGTGCGCGCCGAGCATCCGATAGACCCGAGACAGGTACGCCGTCAACATCGATCTCCCCTGCTCTGGGGCGCAACATCAGGCCCAGCAGATAGAGCAGAGTGGACTTGCCTCGGCCTGATGGCCCTGTTACAGCGGTCACCGATCCTGCGGGGAACTCGGCCGACCATTCGTTGAACACTCTCTGTCCTGGCACGTACTCGAAGATCACATCACGCGCCTGCAGGACGTTCGTCATTCGACACCCTCGGCGGAAGCGGGCACACGAACGCGGGTGCCGGCAGGCACACCCTCGATGATGCTCATGCCACGCGCGGACGTCACCACGGTGACCGGCCGCGGCTCGCCTTCATCGTCGATCACAGCAGTCTCGCCATCAGCCGCGGTCACCAGCGCGGCTGAAGGCACGACCAGCCCTGCCACGGTCTCGACCGTTACGACTGTCGAGACCAATCGGGCCTCTCCGGTCACGGGGACCTGACCGCACTGGTCGCCACAAATCGCCCCACCATCTGGAGACTCGAGAGAGACAGTCACCGTTCCGGACTGCTCGTCGCGAATCTGCTCGGCAGCAACCGCTTGCCACATTGAACCGTCGGGGGAGGTGATCTCCACTCGCGTGCCCGCCGGCATCATCACCGCCTGCGCGTCGGTGACCGGCAAGGTGAACTCGGGTGCCGGTGGAAGCGCCCGGACGGTTTGCTCACCGCCGCTGACCATCAGACCCCGCCCGATCACTTTTTCATCCAGCGCCACGCGGGTCGGCAGGTCGGGCACGAAGATCACGTCGGCGACCTGAATGACTCCGGTCTGCTCAACGCCGAGCGCCTTCTGCCAGCGCTTTACTGCGGCGATCGTACCTTGACCGGCCTTTCCGTCGTCGGGACCGGCGTAGACTCCGACCGCCGTAAGCAGACGCTGCAGCTGCCCGACGTCAGCTCCCTCCGCGTCAAGCCCGATCGAACGATATGCCGGGACCGCACCCTGACCGATAGTTACAGGCTGCTGGTCTACGCGGTAGAGCACTGATCCTTGCACCACGTCGGCCCCAGCAGCAGAAACAACCTCAGTCACAACACCTACCGCACGATTGACACCGACCGGCACCGGCGTCCACGCCGCGATCGTGTTCAGACTCAGGCTCGAGCCCACCTCACCAGACTTCACCGCGACGTATGTGAACGATGAAGACTCCATCGGATCCTCGGCTGGAGTGAGAACAGATGCCGCAGCCCATCCGACCGCGCCGCCGGCGGTGATGAACGCCACTACAGCAACCGTCCATGGCCACCACCGACGTCGCACCGCTTCGGCCATGTATACACTTCCTCCTCAAGTTTGCGATTCGCTCCATCCGTGCCGCCGATCAACGCTCCGCGTTAGGCGCACGGAGGGACAGCCGCTGCGAGATCAGAAGCCGTCGATGTTCATGAACATTAAGGGAGGGGGGCAATCGCGAAGCAGTTGGCTGTAGTCGCTCTGATCGATGTTCCCTCCCATGAGGTATGCACTGATGGCCTGGTACCACGGCGCGTTTTCCTGGCCAAAGGTGTCGAGGAACACGGCCTCCGAGGGAGGATCATCGCTGGGGAACCCGTGACCCACGATGCACTCGTGGTTCGCGAGCTCCTGCGCATAGAGCTGCCTCACCTGTTCTGTTGACCACATCGAGGGCGTCTGCGATTTCTTGTATCCGGTCTCTTCGCCGCAAGCGTCAGAGGCGGCGTTGAAAGCGCTCTGCTGGGCCTCGGACAGTCCATCGATGTAAGGGGGTGAGGTTAGAGAACGCTGTATCTCCCACCCCTCATCCTGAAGGCACTGAACATACCGTTCCTGGGCCGGGTAAGGCGGAATATCAGCCGCAGTGGTGGGTTCCACCCTCGGTTCGGCTGCAGCGGCGCAGCCGCTTAGGGCGATGAGGGCCGCCATGGTAGCGATGACTGACGAGAGGGCTCGAGGACGGGACGGCCTGACATGCACAGGCGACAGTATGAACCATCGAGGTCGTCCGCAATTACTGAACACGCAGTTCCGCGCTCGGGCGGTTGCGGCCAACGGGAACCACCGATGCGTGCGGCCCAGCATGGGCATGGGAGCCCGCGCGGATTACCCCTCCGCGGGCTCCCATGCATCCTCGCGTTCGAGTTTTAGCCAATACAAGTGGCGTAAGCCGAAGAGAAGTTGCTACCTGCTGTCCACGAGAACGACTGACGGCCGGCCTGGTAGGTGTTGATTCCAATCACCGCGGGGAGCGTCCGGTAAGCACCGCCTCCGGTGTATGCCGGGAAGAACCAGACCGAACCACCCCCGTACGCGTTGCCCACTACCACGCCACTCCGTGTCCCAGTGCACGTCCAGTTATCCCCGCTGAACGTCTGCGCACTTGCCGCCGTGGTGGTCCCCACGATAAGTGAGGCGGCCACGCCAGCGATCAGTGCGATCCTCGACAACTTCTTCATTGCGATATTCCTCCGATTTCGGAACCTGAGTGTTTCCTGAGCGGAGGATACATTGAGGTTGTCACCCCGCGCTGTCGTTGCGGAAGCTCTGCCAGGTAGGCACGTCGCTGGGCGTAGATCCCTCCGAGAGATCCTCGCGAAAGCGATCGAAACCTGTCCTCTATTCCTTAACGAATACATGGGGTGACAGCTTCGCCGCACTCAGCTCAGTCCCGGCCGGAGTTCTTCCGGAGGCAAGTGCGGGCTCTTCTTTGCCTACCTCGGATCGCATTTTCTCGCGGGACTCGCTGGGCAGCAGCTAGGTAGCGTCGGAGAGTCTTTCCATCGGCGCGGCGCGTCGCCTAATCTGGCGCCATGGACCTGGCAATCGTGCTGCTGGCCGCGTTGGCTGCGTGCGGCGACTCGGCTTCGACAGGGCTTCGTCGCGCAAGGCTGGCTGTCACCAGGCCTCTGCGGTGGTTGAGCATTCCGAGCTGAAGTTCGTATACGGCCCCTAACTCCCGGGTTCCGTGTAAGTCTCCTCGGGTGGCGCCGGCCAGGCCCCATTCCCCTCGAGCTCCTCGCGACCGGTGCCCTTGGCATCTTGCACTCCCGCGACACCCAGCCAGCGCTACTGTGAGCCCGTGTTGGCCAGCCCTCTGCCCGGTCTACGAGACCTGCGCGTGCCGCTCGCGACGGGGCTTCTCTGGCTGGTGGTGTTGTGGCTGGCGTTCTATTCCTTTCCCCACCGCCGATGAAGCCACCGGCCTTATCGCCGAGATCTACCGCGTAACAGGGCGTTCTAGCGGGTGTCTTTGGCGCGCGTTTCGTTGCGGCGGCCTGAGTCGCTGTCGCGGAACTTTCCGTCTTCGCCCTGGATGCGCACCTCCCCCAGTCCTCGGCCGGTATTGTCGACGATCTCGCGAGCTCGAGCAATCGCCTCAGCCTGGGTGTCGTAGACAGCCGATGCGCGCTTAGCGTTCTCCTTCTTTACCGCCCACCCGTCGGCATGCTTGACGACGTAGCGGTCTTCATCGTTGTTCGCCATGCCGCGAACATACGACTTCGGCGCACGCCAGGAAACGGGCTTGCTTGCTTAGCCTTCGATCTGGTCGGAGGGCGTGAACCGCACGCGGGCTTTGTATACGTTGTGTCTCTCTGCGCGGGCGATCGCATCAGCACGACGCCGGCGGGCCCGCCTGCGGCGAGCAGCGGTCTGTCGGCCGCGTCGCACAGCAAGGGACTGCTGCACGAGTAGGTGACATCTGATCTGGCTTGCCCGAGGGGTAGGCCTGGAAGGATGTTGCTGTGCCCAAGCCGTACCCGAGCGAGTTCCGTGACGACGTGGTCCGCGTCGCGA
>NZ_JADIJE010000023.1 GCF_015278315.1 Microbacterium ureisolvens
TGGTACAACCACGACCGCATCTCAGAACGACTCGAGGGCCTGAGCCCGGTGCAATACCGGACCCAGACCCTCGCGGCCTAGGCTTCGACTAAACCAGTCCAACAAACGGGGACCAGTTCAGTGCGCGCCGCCCCTTCGTCGCAGAGTCCTACGCCGCGCCGAGCGCCTGTCGCAGCAGGTGCATCAGCGCCGACAGCTGCACGGAGTCGCTGGACTGCGGGTCGACGGCCTCGCCGTCGAGCGCGCGGGCGGCGAGCCCCTGCTTCGAGTCGATCAGCTCGGCGATCTTGGTGTCGATCGTGTGCGCGGCGATGATGCGCCACGCGGTGACGGGCTCGTCCTGGCCGATGCGGTGCACGCGGTCGATCGCCTGCGTCTGCTCGGCAGCCGTCCACGACAGCTCGGCGAGCACGACGTTCGACGACGCCTGCATGTTCACGCCGACGCCCGCAGCGGTGAGCGAGCAGACGGCGATGCCGACCTCGGGGTCATTGTTGAACGCGTCGATCGCCTGCTGACGCGAGGACGACGGCTGGTCGCCGCGCAGCGACACCGTCTTCAGACCCGCCGCGGCGAAGTGCGCCTCGGCGGCGTCCATGACGTCGATGTGCTTGGCGAAGAACACGACCTTGCCCACCGAGCGCTGCAGCTGCACGGCGTAGTCGGCGGCGAGCACCGCCTTGGCCTGGCCGATCTTGCGGACCATGGTGAAGACGTTCTCGGAGCCGGTGCCGGCGGCCTTGGACTCCTCGAGCTCGTTGTGAGCGACGAGCCGCACGATGTCGTCGTCGATGCGACCAGGACCATGGCCGCGGTCGCCGCGCGCCTCGATGATGCGGCGGTACTTCGCCGCCAGCCGCTCGCCGAGCTCACGCTCGGCCTGGCGGATCGAGCGACCGAACTCGTCGTCGAGCTGCACGGGCAGGTCGGCGATGAGCTTGTCGGGCAGGTCGGCCGCGACATCCTTCTTCTTGCGCCGCACGATCCCCATCGAGATGACCGCATCGCGCGCCTCGGGGTAGAAGGACTTGTCGGCGGGGGTCAGCCCGGTGTCGTCGAGCTTGTCCATGAGCACGGGGCCCGGCTTCTCGCCGTTCGTCCAGCCCAGGAAGCGCCAGATCGCGTCGAAGTCCTCGACATCGTTGATGAGCGGGGTGCCCGTGAGCGCCAGCAGCAGCGGGTTGCGCACCTGCTCGCGGATGCGCGTGGCCAGCGCCAGGACGTTCTGCGAGCGCTGCGACGTGAGGTTCTTGATGAAGTGGGCCTCGTCGACGACCATGCCCTTCAGGCCGATCGTCGAGAGCCACGACAGGTGGCGGTCGAGGATCTCGTAGTTGACGATGAACACGTCTGCGAATGCATCGATGTCTTCGCCGTCGCCCTGGATCACCGTCGCGCGCCGCTGCGGCGTCCACCGCTCGACCTCGCGGGCCCAGTTCATCTTCACGACGTTGGGGACGACGGCCAGCAGCGGGTACGCGTTCGCGACGGATGCCGCGAGCACCGACTCCGCCGTCTTGCCGAGGCCCGGCTCGTCGGCGAGGAGGAAGGTGCGGTGCCCTGCCCGCACGGACTCGAGGAAGCGCGACTGGTGCGGCATGACCTCCAGGCCCTTGGGCGACATCCGGTCGAACTCCGGCACGGGCGGAAGGTCCATCGACGCGCTCGCGCCGCCGGCGCCGGTCTCGAACGCCTTGTACAGCGGCCCCATCAGCTCCCAGCTGTCCAGGCGGCGACGCGGCGTCTCCTTCGCGATGCGCAGCGAGAGGTCGGGCGCGAGGAACGGGTTCGCCTCGCGACGGGCCTCCACCTGCTGCGGCACGACCTGGCGCTCGGCGAGCGCGGCGGGCACGACGGGCACGGCGACGGGCGCGACGTCGGTGATGATGAGCTCGTCGGGCGGCAGTTCGGCGCCAGACTCCAGCAGCCAGTCGCGGCGCATCCGGCGCGCGACCGGCGACGTGGCCTGGTCGACCTCGAGCAGCTGGATGAGCGAGGTGTCGCGGGCCGCGGTCTTGGCGAGGATGGTGGCGACGCCGTCGAGCCGCTTCAGCAGCTCGGCGCGCGCGGCATCCGTCAGCTCACCGTCGCTCTTCACGCGGGCGCGCTCCTCGCGCACCAGGAACGCGATGACCTGGAACTTGACGCGGTTGGTCGGCCCGAGCTTGCCGCGCTGGGCCTTGGCCTCGACCTCGCGCACCTTGCGCGCGAGGATCGGGATGATCGGGGCCTCGTCGTCGCGGCGCGCGGACGAGGACTTGCGGCGACGCTGCGCCGTCTGGGCGGGTGCCGTGGTCGGCATGCTCCTCCTGAGCGTGAGTGCCGGATCGGGACCGGCGAGGATCGGATGACACCGATTGTTCTGCGTGCTCCCGCGGGCGGCGCGGACGCCGTCGCGAACGCGGGATCGGGAGGTGGCCGCCGCCGGTCACGGGCACTCGCTTCTGCGAGCTGCGACATCGTCTGCGGTTTCCCTCCGCCTATTCTACGGGACGACGCCCCCGTCAGGGGAAGTAGGCCCGCCGTGCGGGCGCGGATTTCCTGCGATGGAAGAGCGGATGCCGCCCTCAGCCCCAGATGGTCGCCACGACGTCTTCGGTGTACCCCTCGGGAGAGAAGTTGATCCACGCCGTCGTCACGAGGCCGTCGGCGCCGACATACACGGTCTCGCCGCGCGTGTACTCCTCGTCGTCGAGCGTCACGCCCTTCTGCTCGATCCGGCACACGGTGCCCTCGCCGAGCGCCTCGCACCCGTAACCCGCCTGCGGCAATGCGTCCAGGACGCTGGAAGCCTCCGCCTCCTCGATCGCGGTGACGTTCGTCGCCATGCCGTACTCGCTCGGCTGACCCCACGAGCACCGCAGTGTCGCGGCGCCGCCGTGGATCAGCTCGAGCAGATCGGCGTTCTCGCTCGAGAGCATCGTGACGCCGGGATCGTTCAGTGGCGGGTTCGCCGACTGGAGCTGCGCGAGCATCGCGGGCGAGTAGATCTCCTCGCACGTGGCGGGCACCTCGAAGCCGGCCTCCGGCTCTGCCGTCTCGGTGGGCGCCGGGGTCGCGGTCGGGGTCGATTCGGTCTGCGTGCTCGTCGGCGTCGACGTGGGTGTCGCGGAAGGCTCCGGCTGGCACCCGGTCACAACCACCGCCGTCGCCAGTGCAATGCCGCAGATCACGACGCGCGTCCACCTGTTCTGCTGCGGCATCCGACTGCTCACTTCCCGTGCCCGGCCGCGTCCTGCGGCTGTGTTTCGAGACTAGAGACGTCCGGGAACGGATGCCACGGGCCACGCCGCGCCCGGACCGCACCGTGCGACGGGTCAGGGGCCGGCGTAGGCGCTCTGCCACTCCGAGAGGGTGTGCGGATCGTCCGTCACGATGCCGTCGACGCCGAGAGCGGTCACCGCGTCCCACTGCGTGTCGCGGTTGAGCGTGTAGACGACCACCCTGGCCCCGGCCGCGTGCAGCTCGTCGACGATGCCGGGCCGCGCCAGGACCGCCTTCCGGCTCACCACGACGCCCCGGGCGCCCGACTCCGCGACCGCGCTCACGACATCGGCCGGCAGATGCTTGAGGATCAGCAGCCGCGACAGCACGTCGGACTCCACCGCGGCGAGCGCGAGCGTGCGCGCATCGAAACTCGCGAAGACGATGTGGCGCTCGAGTCCGCGCGCGGCGACCTCGGCGACCGCCGCGTCGACGGCCTCGGCATCCCACGCCCCCTTCAGCTCCACGATCGCGCGCCCGTCCGCTTCGAGGAGCGCATCGAGGAACTCGGTAAACGTCGGGACGGGCGTGCCCGCGTACGCCGAGTCGAACCACGACCCCGCGTCGAGCTCGCGGACCTCGGCGAGGGTGAGCGAGGCGAGTCGCCCGTGGCCGTCGGTCGTGCGGTCGACGCTCTTGTCGTGCATGAGGACGGGGTGGCGGTCGGCGGTGAGTGCGACGTCGACCTCGACGTACTCGAATCCCGCGGCGAGCGCGGCCGTGATCGCGGGGAGGGTGTTCTCCGGCGCGGTGGCGGCTCCTCCTCGGTGACTGGCGATGAAGGCGGCGTCGCCGGGTGTGCGCTCATCACCGAGGAGCTCGGTCGATGTGACGCGCGCCGGCGCGGCTCCGAGGAAGGCGATGACGATGCTCGCGATGGCGAGCACGCACATGACGGCCAGGGCGTGGATCCGGTCGCGGGCGCGATCGGGTGCCGCGGAGTCGGGCATCGGGCATGTCCTCCGGGGGTCGGACACCATGTCACCGTCGACATGGTGCGGACCACTCTACATGCGCCGTTACGCTTTCGTTACTTTGTTTTCGCTTGGCTTTCGCGCACCGCCAGCACCGCGTCCCACAGCGCTGCGGCGACGTCCTGCTTGCTTCCCCGCCGGGCTGCGACGACCTCTCCCCCGGCGTCGATGATGGTCACGGCGTTGTCGGCCGACTCGAACCCCTTCGACCAGCCCACCTCGTTGACCGCCAGGAGATCCGCGCCCTTGCGGGCTGCCTTCCGGCGTCCGCGGTCGAGCAGGGTCTCGCCGTCACCGGGCGTCTCCGCCGCGAAGCCGACGATCGTCTGCCCGCCACGCCGGCCGCGCACGAGGCCCGCGAGGATGTCGTCGTTCTCGATGAGATCGAGCGTGACGCCGCCCACGGGCGCGGACTCCTTGGACCGCTTCAGCGGTGACACCTCCGCCACCCGGTAGTCGGCCACGGCTGCGGCCATGACGATCACATCGGCCGTGGCGGCCTGAGCCTCGACGGCTGCTCCGAGCTCGGCGGCGGTCCCGGCGCGCACGACGCGCACACGCGGGAGGGCGGATGCCGCATCCAGCACCCCGTCGTCGACATGTGCGGCGACGAGGACGACGTCCGCTCCGCGCTCGGCTGCGGCCAGCGCCACCGCGACGCCCTGGCGCCCGCTGGAGCGGTTTCCGATGTAGCGCACGGGGTCGATGGGCTCTCGCGTGCCGCCGGCACTCACCACGACGCGCAGGCCTCCGAGGTCGGATCCCTCGGCACTGACGGCGGCGAGCGCCGCCTCGACGATCGCCTCCGGCTCCGACATCCGTCCCGGTCCGCTGTCGCCACCGGTGAGCTCCCCCTCCTCGGGGCCGACGACGATGACGCCGCGCGAGCGGAGGGTGGCCATGTTGTGCTCCGTCGCGGGATGCCGCCACATCTCGGTGTGCATGGCCGGCGCCACGACGACCGGTGCCGTGGTGGCGAGTAGGGTCGTTCCCAGGAGGTCGTCCGCGAGTCCCGCGGTCATCTTCGCCAAGGTGTTCGCCGTCGCGGGCGCCACGATCACGAGGTCGGCCGCCTGGCCGAGCGCGACGTGCCGCACCCGTGCGACGTCATCGTGGACGGAGGTCGTCACGGGGTGACGGCTGATCGCCTCCCAGGTGGGCAGCCCCACGAAACGCAGCGCGTCTTCCGTGGGGATGACATGGACGTCGTGCCCTGCTTTCACCAGCAGGCGCACGACCTGGACCGTCTTGTAGGCGGCGATGCCACCGGTGACCCCGACCACGACGAACACCCTCCGATCTTGGCACGACTGCCCGACACCCCGGCCACCGGCCGGCGCACGACCCCGAGGAGCCCCGCATGTGCACCGTCGTGATCCGCGTCCCCGACTCGGCGGACGAGCCCACGCGCGTGCTCGCGATCCGCGACGAGGATCCCGGACGACCCTGGAACCCGCTCGGCCGCTGGTGGCCCGAGGCTCACGACGGCGTCGTGGGCGTGCGCGACGTGCGAGCCGGCGGCGCCTGGCTCGCGGCCGACCCCGCAGCCGGACGCCTGGCCGTGCTCCTGAACCGGGCCGACGAGTCGACGCGCCCCGAGTCCGAGCTCCTGTCGCGAGGCGGCATCGTGCTCGACGCGGTCGCCGGCCGCTCCCCCGCCGGCGAACCGCCGACGCACGGCTTCAACCTCGTGGAAGTCGAGGGATCCCGCGCGCGCGTGCTGACGTGGGACGGCGTCGCGCTGCGCACGGTCGAGCTCGAGCCGGGCACGCACATGATCGCGCACGACGACGTCGACGACCCCGGAACACCTCGCATCGCGCGGTGGCTGGGCGAGTTCCAGACCGCGGACCCGGCCGTCGAAGGGCCGTGGTGGATGCCGTGGGTCGAGGTGCTGGAGCGCTCCGCCGAGCTGGCGCCGACCGACGACGGCGCCATCATCCGCGACAACCGGCCGCTCGGCTATCCGACGCTGTCGCTGCTGGCGTGCGTCGCCTCGGTCACCGCGCACGACGCCGACGTGCACTACGGCGAGCTGCGCGAACCCGGTCAGTGGGGCGGCCTCGAGCTCGCGTAGGTTCCCCGTGGTGCCGAGAACGTACGACAGCACCGCTGGCCTTGAGACACCCAGTCCCACTACGTTCGTCTCGTGAACCTCGCCGCCAAGATCACCACCGGAGCAGCAGTGCTCGTCGTCGGCGGCCTCGTCGCCCTCGCCGCGCCGACCGTATCGGCCGCTTACACGGAGGTGTCTTCATGGCCGATCTTCCAGTCGACCGAAGCGCCGACGGTCGAGCCGACGTCCGAGGCGGACGATGAGCTCGGGGAGAAGATGATCGATGAGCTGGGCGACGGCTACGTGTACGTCGGCAACGGCACCGCGATCCCGAAGGACAGTCCTGCCGGATGCGAGAACCCGGCTTGGCTCCACGTCGGCGCGATGAGAGCGAGCCTGAGCGGGGAGCTGGTGGACCGGGGCGCGCGTGACCTCGCCGCCGGCACCGTGGGCCTCGACGATGACGGCCGGATCAAGACGTACACCGTCGCGCCAGGCGACGCGCTCTACGCGATCGGCGACCGGTTCTGCATCGCGAATCCTCTGGCCCTCGACGGGCTCAATCACACGCACATGATCGCGCCCGGCGAGGTCCTGCTGCTCGCGCCTGACAGCTCTATACCGTGGGTGGACTACTACGCCCCGGTGGACGCACCCGGAGGCTTCGAACAGATCCCGTACCAGCTCGCACTCCAAGCCATGAGCCGCGCCGCTCACGCGGGCGACGTCGAGGCCATGCGCGCAATCTTCGCGGACGGCCTGGCCGACATGTTCCCCCGCAAGGCAGACGCCGACATGATCGCCCAGGCGCTCGACGCGGGCGACCTCGGAGTGCTGCGCCAGATGTTCGCCTAGCCGGATTCGTCGAGGCGAAGGCCCCGCTCCCCCACCCAGGACGCGGGGCCTTGCCCTAGACGAGGCTCTTCGTGTGCCAGACGGTCTTCGTCTCGGTGAACGCCGTGATGCGGGCGAGGCTCGGGGCTGCGGCATCCGTCCCGTTCTCCGGCGGGAGCACCCGCGTGAGCGTCTCGGCGGCCGCGATCTGCAGGTCGACCCAGTCCAGATCTCCGGCGCCCACGAGGTCGAGCGCGTGCACATCCGGGTGCGACGCGAGCCACGGCGCGAGCTCGGCGGGAGAGCCCGTCAGCACGTTGACGACTCCCCCGGGCACGTCGCTCGTCGCGAGCACCTCGGCGAGCGAGATCGCCGACAGCGGGAAGCGCTCGGACGCGACGACGACGACCGAGTTGCCGGTGACGAGCGCGGGCGCGATCGCCGACACGAGGCCGACGAGAGCCGTGTCCTGCGGGGCGATGATCCCCACGACACCGGTCGGCTCGGGCACCGAGATGTTGAAGTACGGCCCCGCGACCGGGTTGCCGTTGCCGGCGACCTGGCCGAACTTGTCGCACCATCCCGCGTACCAGACCCAGCGGTCGATCGCCTCGTCCACCTCGGCGGCGGCGACGGATGCCGACACGCCGGTCTGCTGGACGATCTCGTCCACGAACTGAGCCCGGCGACCCTCGAGGATCTCGGCGACGCGGTACAGCACCTGGCCGCGGTTGTACGCGGTCGCCCCCGACCAGCCTTTGACGGCGCCGCGGGCGGCGACGACGGCATCACGCGTGTCCTTGCGGGAGGCGAGCGCGGCGTTCGCGAGGAAGTCGCCCTTGGGCGTCGCGACCTCGTAAGTGCGGCCGGACTCGCTGCGCGGGAAGGCCCCGCCGATGTAGAGCTTGTAGGTCTTGGGGATCGTCAGACGCGTGCTCACGCGCGCACCTCCTTCTTCGAGCGGCCGCGTTTCGTCTCGCTCCGCTCGCTCAACGACCGGGAGTTCTCCAGGGCCGACCCGCCCTTGAGGTAGGCGGCCAGGCCGTGGCGGCCGCCCTCGCGTCCGTAGCCCGACTCCTTGTAACCGCCGAACGGCGACGACGGGTCGAACCGGTTGAAGGTGTTCGCCCACACCACGCCCGCGCGCAGGCGATCGGCCACCGCGAGGATGCGGGAGCCCTTGTCGCTCCAGACGCCCGCCGACAGACCGTACGGGGTGTTGTTCGCCTTCTCGATGGCCTCGGCCGGTGTGCGGAACGTCAGCACCGAGAGGACCGGGCCGAAGATCTCGTCGCGCGCGATCCGGTGACTCGCCTGCACGTTCGTGAAGATCGTCGGCGCGAACCAGAAGCCGTTGTCGGGGATCACGCAGTCGGCGCTCCAGCGCTCCGCCCCCTCCTCCTCACCGATCCGGCTCAGCTCGCGGATGCGATCCAGCTGCTCCCGCGAGTTGATGGCGCCGATGTCGGTGTTCTTGTCGAGCGGATCACCCAGGCGCAGCGTCGACAGGCGGCTCTTGAGCCGGTCGACGACCTCGTCATGGATGGACTCCTGCACCAGGAGGCGGCTGCCCGCGCAGCACACGTGCCCCTGGTTGAAGAAGATGCCGTTGACAATGCCCTCGATCGCCTGGTCGATGGGCGCGTCTTCGAAGACGATGTTCGCGGCCTTGCCGCCGAGCTCGAGCGTGAGCTTCTTGTCGGTGCCCGCGACCGCTTTCGCGATCTCGCGGCCGACCGCGGTCGAGCCGGTGAAGGCGACCTTGTTCACGTCCGGATGCCGCACCAGCGCCGCGCCCGTGGCGCCGGCGCCCGTGACGATGTTGACGACGCCCGGCGGCAGGTCGGCCTGCTGCAGGATCTCGGCGAAGATGAGCGCCGAAAGCGGGGTGGTCTCGGCCGGCTTCAGCACGACGGTGTTACCCGCAGCGAGCGCTGGAGCGATCTTCCACGCGAGCATCAGCAGCGGGAAGTTCCACGGGATCACCTGGCCGGCCACGCCCAGAGAGCGAGGGGCGGGCCCGAGGCCCGCGTAGTCGAGCTTGTCGGCCCACCCGGCGTAGTAGAAGAACCAGGCCGCCACGAGCGGCACGTCCACGTCGCGGCTCTCCTTGATGGGCTTGCCGTTGTCGAGGCTCTCGGCGACGGCGAGCTCGCGCGCCCGCTCCTGCACCAGCCGGGCGATGCGGAAGAGGTACTTGCCGCGGTCGCGGCCGCTCATCTTCGACCACGTCTTGTCGTAGGCGCGGCGCGCGGCGGCGACGGCGGTGTCGACATCCGCCTCGCTCGCCGATGCGATGGTCGCGATGTGCTTCTCGTCGGCCGGAGAGATGGTCGTGAACGACTCGCCGGATGCCGGGCGGAAGTCGCCGTCGATGAACAGCCCGTACTCGTCCCGCAGGTTCAGGATCGAGCGGGACTCGGGGGCCGGTGCGTACTCGAGGAAACTCATGGTCTGGTCTCTGATCTCAGTCGATGGTCACGTAGTCGGCGCCGGAGTAGTGTCCGGACTTCAGCTTCTGGCGCTGCAGCAGCACGTCGTTGAGAAGGCTGGATGCCCCGTACCGGAACAGGTGCGGCTGCAGCCACTCCTCGCCCACCGTCTCGGCGACGGTGACGAGATACTTGATGGCGTCCTTGGACGTGCGGATGCCGCCCGCGGGCTTCACGCCCACCTTCTCGCCGGTCGCGCGGTGCCAGTCGCGCACGACCTCGAGCATCAGGAGCGTGACGGGGAGCGTCGCCGCCGGCTGCACCTTGCCCGTCGATGTCTTGATGAAGTCGCCTCCGGCGAGGATCGCGAGCCACGACGCGCGCTTGACGTTGTCGTACGTGTTGAGCTCGCCGGTCTCGAGGATCACCTTCAGCGACGCGTAGGTGCCGTCCTCGCGACGGCATGCCTGCTTGACCCGGGCGATCTGGTCGAAGACGAGACCGTACCGGCCGGCGAGGAACGCGCCCCGGTCGATCACCATGTCGATCTCGTCGGCGCCGTGCGCGACGGCCTCCGCCGTGTCGGCCAGCTTGATGTCGAGCGACGCCCGCCCGCTCGGGAACGCGGTCGCGACCGCCGCGACGCTCACGCCGCCCTCGTCGGGATCACCGTGCGCCGAGCCGAGCGCCTCGACGGCGTACGGCACCATGTCGCCGTAGACGCAGACCGCGGCCACGCGCGGGGTGGTCGGGTCGGCGGCATCCGGATTCAGCGCCTTGGCGACGAGCGATCGCACCTTGCCCGGGGTGTCGGCGCCTTCGAGCGTGGTGAGGTCGATCAGCTCGATGATCTTGTCGAGCGCCCACGCCTTGGAGGTGGTCTTGATGGAGCGCGTGCCGAGACCGGCCGCTCGCTGCTCGAGGCCGACCGCGTCGACGCCGGGCAGTCCGTGCAGGTACCGGCGCAGCGTCGTGTCGTCGGGTTGGCCGCCCAGCAGTTCGACGGCCCGCTCGGGCAGCGTCACGATGGAGGTGCCTGACATGTCTTGACCTGGCTTTCGTTGGGAGGTGGGGAGTTGGGGAAGGCCGCTCGTGCGGGTCAGCCCTCGAGCAGGTGGCGCGCGGTGGACTCGTCGGTCACGAGCACCGTGCAGAGGCCTGCCGCGACGACGGCCGCGGCGATGGCGCGCTTGGGCTCACCCGCGACCGCCGCGATCGCGAGATCCGCGCGCCGGAGGTCGTCGAGCGAGAGCCCGACGGTACGGGCGTCGAGGGCGTCGTCGACGACCCGGCCGGCGGCATCGATGTAGCGCCCGACCACGTCGCCGACCGCGCCCGCTGCGACGAGGCGGTCGATGTCGGAGGGGGCCAGGTAGCCGCTGTCGACGTGGACGGAGCGGTGGTCGGCGGCCCCGGCGCTGAACAGGTAGGCGTCGGCCGAGCGGGCGAGCTCGAGCACGCGCGCCACGACGCGATCGGCCTCGATGGCCTCCTTGGTGGCGCGCTGTTCGAGGATCGCGGGGCTGGGCAGCAGCGCGGCGCTGCCGCCGCCCTTCTGGGCGATGCTGACCGCGGTCGCGGCCGCCGTTCCCGGTCGGGCGCTCATGCTCACGCCGCCGTTGATCTGCACCACGTCGGTGCCCGACGACCAGCCGTCGCGCAGGTGGTGCGCGATATCGGCGAGCGTGCGGCCCCAGCTGACGCCGAGGACGCGAGGGCTCGGCCGCAGGGCGGCGAGGTAGTCCGCGGCGGCCTGGGCGACACGCTGTTGCAGCTCGTCCTGGCTGCGCACGCCCGCCTGGGAGACGACGACCGCGTCGTGGAGGCTGTGCTGGTCGCGCAGACGACGCTCCAGCTGCGGACGACGTGCGCGCGAGTGAAGGATCTCGATGCGGACGAAGCCCTCTTCCTTCGCCTGGGTGAGGAGGCGGCCGACCTTCCAGCGGGTGATCTGCAGGCTGCGGCCGATCTCCTCCTGCGTGAGGTTCTCCTCGTAGTACAGCTCGGCGGCGCGGATGGAGAGGAGCTCGTCGACGGCGTCCACGATCCTCCCTCCGTCGTCCTCACCTCAGGCTGACACAGCGCCGCGCAGATGCGCAACATCTGCACAGAACTTGCTCATCTGAGCAGCCCGAGTGTTCCGAAGTCAGACCGGCGTGCTGGGCGTGGCGCTCGCCCGCGAGTGGCGGAGGAGCACGATCACCCCGATTCCCACCACGACGACGAACGCGATCGACAGTGTGACGAACGCGAACCAATTGCCGTCGAGGGCGAGCACGATCGCCGCCGAGATCACCGCGATCGCCGCTGCGGTGAGTTTGGACGCGAACTTCATGCCGACCCCGGGGGTCAGTCGCCCCGGTGGCGAGTCGCCGCGCGCGAGAATGAGGTCGGCGAACGCATCGAGCGTCGCCAGCAGCGACGCCGAGTACGCCACGGCGCAGCCGAGCGCGCCCCACAGGTTGACGGAGTCACCGTCCGCCGCCTCGGCGGCCATGAGGAGCAGCGCGTGCACGCCTCGATGCTAGAAGCGTCGCGGCGCCCGGTCTACGGGCAGCGTCACAGGCCCGACCGCGAGGGTCAGGTCAGCTCGTCGCGCACCTTCGCGACATCGTCGGTCATCTGCGTTATGAGGGGCCCGATCCCCTCGAACGCGACCATGCCGCGGATGCGCGACACGAACTCGATCTCGACGGTGTGCCCGTAGAGATCCAGCTCGGTCTCGTCGAGCACATACGCCTCGACCTGACGCACGGGGACGTCGTCGAACGTCGGGTTCGTGCCGATGCTGATCGCCGCCGGGTACTTCACGGTGCTGCGCGGCTCGGATGCCCCGTCCCCGGGCGCGCCCTCGTCGACGAGCCAGCCCGCATAGATGCCCTCCGCGGGTACGAAGCCCTCGAGGTCGGCCGAGAGGTTCGCGGTCGGGAAGCCGAGCTCGCGTCCGCGCTTCAGGCCGTGCACGACCTCACCGCGCACGGAATGGTGCCGGCCGAGCAGGCGGGTCGCCCCCGCGACGTCTCCGGCATCCAGGAGTTCCCGCACCCATGTCGACGACACCCGCCGGCCGGCGTCGATCGCGCGCACGTCGTCGACCACGTCGACCTTGAAGCCGAACTCCGGCCCCAGCTCGCGCAGCAGGTCGGGGTTGCCCGCCCCGCCGCGGCCGAACCGGAAGTCCGCGCCGACCATCACGACCCGCACCCCGAGCGCGCCCACGAGAACGTGCTCGACGAACTCGCGGGCGCCGAGGTCCGCCAGGGCGCGGTCGAAGGTGAGCATGAGCGTGGCATCCACTCCCGCATCGGCGAGGAGGCGCAGCTTCTGCTCCACGCCGACGAGGCTGTCGGGGCAGATCTCGGGACGCAGCAGCGCGAGCGGGTTGCGGTCGAACGTGACCGCGACCACGCGAGCGCCGGAGGCCGCGGTGGTTGCTGAGCGAGGAGCGTCGGCGACGAGACGAAGTGCATCCACCCTCGCCCTGTCGATCACCGCACGGTGACCCGAGTGCACACCGTCGAACTTGCCGATCGCGACCACCGACGGGCCGAAGCCCGCGGGAACCTCGCTGGGGTCGCGGAAGACGATCACGACGCGACCGCCGCGGGCGCGGGAGCCTCGGCCTCGGCGGCAGGCCGATGGGTCGCGAGCCACCACAGCCCGAGGAAGGGGAGCACGAGCGGCACGAACAGGTAGCCCATGCCGAACCACGACCACACCGTCGGGTGGGCGAACAGCTCCGGCAGCACGAGGCTGAGCGTGCCGATCACGAGCACCCCGACCAGCTCGAACACGATGGCGACCCACGCCACGACATACCAGCCGCGTCGTCCGGCGAAGACGAGCGCGAGCGTGGCCACGATGTAGACCACGGCGGAGACGGCAGACAGCGTGTAGGCGAGGGGTGCCTCGTCGAAGCGCTCGACGATCTGCACGAAGGACCGACCGGTGGCACCGAGAGCCATGATCGCGTACACGATCACGAGCACGCGGCCGATGCCGGTCATGCGGGGGCGGGCGGAGGACGACATAACCAGACGAGTTTAGTTCCGCTAGGCGACCTGGATCGTCCAGATCACCTGCATGCGCCACACCATGACGGCGATGGAGAGCGCCGCGATACCCATGATCACTGTGCTCCAACGACTGCGCTCGAGCAGCGCCCAGGCGACCGCCGCCAACGGCAGCAGCACGGCCGAGATGAGGTAGACCCAGAACTCGAGGAGGCTGCCGGAGGGCGGGTTGCCCGCGAACGGGGCGATGATCGCGATGACCACCTGCGCGAGCAGCAGCAGCTCGACCAGGGCGAGGGAACCGACGGTCCAGTCGCTGGGGCGTCGGCCCGCGAGTCCGGCGATGACGCAGAACAGCCCGGCCGCGACGGCGACGACGACCTGCGCGATCGTGAACCACAGGATCATCGGGGCGCCTCCTCGGGCATGTTCATGGTGCTCTTGACATCGGCGCCGCGGCGCCCGACGATGCCCACGAGACGGCCGTCGGGGTCGATGGCCGCGGTCGGGTCGGCTACCAGCCGCTCGGCGGCGCCGACGAGCCGCTTGCCGTGACGCAGGTCGCGCGCCTCCTCGGCGGTGACGTCCAGTCGTCCGAGCACGGCGGCCGCAGCCTCGGCGGGTTCCACCGAGCGTGCATCGGCGAGCGCGTCGATGGCAGCTGCGTCGGCGACGTCGAAGGGGCCGATGCGGGTGCGACGGAGCGCCGTGAGGTGCCCGCCGACGCCGAGCGCGGCGCCGAGGTCGCGCGCGAGCGAGCGGATGTAGGTGCCGCTGGAGCAGTCGACCACCACATCGAGATCGACCACACCCGAGTCAGCCGAGGCGACCGGTCCGGCTCCGGAGCCTTGTCCCCCGGCCGGTGAGCCCTCTCCCCCAGCCGCCGAGCCCCTGGCCGCCGAGCCTGCCGAAGCGCGCCGCTCTGCGACGACGTCGAACCGCGACACCGTGACCTCGCGGGCCTTCAGCTGCACGTCCTGACCGGCCCGCGCCAGGTCGTACGCCCGGCGCCCGTCGACCTTGATGGCCGAGTAGGTGCTGGGCACCTGCGAGATGCGACCAGTCAGCGCCGCGATCGCCTCGGAGATCGCCTCGGACGCCAAAGGCGAGGCATCCGTCGCCGCGATCACCTCGCCGTCGGCGTCGTCCGTGTCGGTCGACACGCCCAGGCGGATCGTCGCCTCATACGTCTTGTCGAGGCCGACCACGAACGTCAGCAGGCGCGTCGCGCCCTCGACCCCGAGCACCAGCAGGCCGGTCGCCATCGGATCGAGCGTGCCGGCGTGGCCGATCTTGCGGGTGCCGAGCGCTCGACGCGCCCGTGCGACGACGTCGTGCGAGGTGATGCCGCGGGGCTTGTCGACCAGCAGGATTCCGGGCGCCGCCATCAGCCGCGCCCCACGATCCGCGGGTGTCCGAGATCGGAGTTGTCGACGATGACGGATGCCGCGTCCCTGGGCCGCGCCTCGCGCAGGTAGATCTCCTGACCCTGCCGGTAGCGGGCGTTCGACAGCGCGTCGGGGTCAGGGTCGGAGCCGTCACGGAGAGCCATGCGCGCGTACGTGGTCTCGAAGGGCACCTCGAGCCAGACCGAGGCGTCCCACAGGTCCCGCAGCTCGGGACGGTGGAGGAAGATGCCGTCGACGACGAGCACGGCATCCCGCGGCGCCGTCACCCACTGCGACTCGACGGGGGCGTCTCGGGCGACATCGAAGGCCGCGAGCTGGAATCCCGTGGTGCCGGCGGTCTGCGCTCCGTCGCGGAAGGGGTCGATGAGCACGCGGCGGAAGGTCGCGTAGTCGTAGGAGTCGCGATAGAAGCCCTCGGGGCTCTGGCGTCCGCGGAGGTACCTCTCGGCGCGCGGCCGGTGGAAGCCGTCGATACCCGCTCGGAACACTGCATCGCCGGTCTCGGCGAACACCTCGGCGAGGCCGTCTGCGAACACCGTCTTGCCCGCGCCGTCGACTCCGTCGATCGCGACGATCACCCGCCCGGCGCCGTAGCGCCGCCGCACGCGATCCCGCAGCTCGCGCCACAGCGTGGTGGTCGGCGTGACGGGTAGTCGCATGCTTCCAGCCTACGGCGCGCCGGGGAGCGGCCCCACCTCGTGCGGTCCCACCCGGCCGGCACGGCCGGGCCGAGGGCGAAAGGCGAAGACCTAGGCTGGACGGCATGCCCGATCTCGCCACGCCGCTCGTCGGGTGGTACCGGCTCAACGCGCGCGACCTGCCGTGGCGGCGCCCCGGATTCGGGGCCTGGGGCGTGCTGGTGAGCGAGTTCATGCTCCAGCAGACGCCGGTGAACCGCGTGATCCCCCATCTCCAGGCGTGGCTGACGCGGTGGCCGACGCCCGCGGACCTCGCAGCCGCCGCGCCGGCCGACGCGGTGCGGCAGTGGGCGAACCTCGGCTATCCGCGCCGAGCGCTGTGGCTGCACCGCGCCGCCGTCGAGATCCGCGACCGGCACGGCGGCGTCGTCCCCCGCGACGTCGACGCACTGCTGGCTCTCACCGGCATCGGCGACTACACGGCGCGGGCGGTCGCGGTCTTCGCCTACGGCGACCGGCATCCCGTCGTAGACACCAACACCCGACGCGTGCTGGCGCGGGCGATCGACGGCAGATCGCAGCCCGGTCCCCCGTCACGCCGCGATCTGGCGGCGATGGAGGCCGTCCTGCCCGAGGATCGCGAGACCGCGGCGGTCGTCGACGCGGCGGCGATGGAGCTCGGTGCGACGGTGTGTGTGGCCCGTACCCCGCGGTGCGATGCGTGCCCACTGCGCGACCGGTGCGCCTGGCGCGCGGCCGGGTACCCCGACACCGGCGACGACCGCCGCAAGCAGGCGCGTTACGAGGGCAGCGACCGGCAGGCCCGGGGTGCGGTGCTGAAGACGCTGCGGGATGCCGCGTCCCACGCGGTGCCGCTCGCCGAGGTCGCGCCCGACTGGCCCGATCCCCTCCAGCGCGACCGCGCGATCGACTCGCTGATCGCCGACGGGCTGGCCGAGGCATCCGCGGGTCTGCTGCGCTTGCCGCTCGGCGGGCTCGATGCCCCCCAGCGGCCCTCGCCCGGAAGCCGCGCCGCCGGACGCGACGGGTGATGCAGCCAGCGCCGTCCGGCAGGGCTACCGCGGCGCGCGTTCGATCAGCTCGACGAGCTTCCCGTCGTCGAGTTCGGCGCGCATCCGCTGACCGAGGTCCTCGGCGGCGCGCGCGAAGCCCGGCTCGACGAGCAGCCGTTCGAGCGCGCGAGCGATCCGGAAGGAACTCGCGCCCGCCTTCAGCGTCAATCCGGCTCCGCGCGTCGTCATCCGAACCGCGTTGTCGTGCTGGTCGCGGAACTTCGGCAGGCAGAGAACCGGCTTTCCGGCCATCAGCGCCTTCGTGATCGTGCCGTGGCCGCCGTGGGTCACAACGACGTCGGCGTCGGGGAAGATCTCGGAATGCGGGATCGCTCGCACGACTCGAACGTGTTCGCTGCCGGCGATGCGGTCGGGATCGATCGTCGGACCCGTGCACACCAGTCCGCGCACGCCCAGCGCCGTGAGGGCGGCCGTGACCCGACGCAGCACCGCGTCCTGTCCGGTGACGAACGAGCCGGAGAAGCCGACGACGACGAGAGGGAGCCGACGCTGCTCGGCAGTCCAGTCGGCGATCGACCCGGTCTGATCGGAAGGGGTGCCGGGTGCGGGCTTGGCCCATTGCGGGTCGTCGTCGATCGCACCGACGTAGTGGGCGAAGGCCGGAAGGTCGGCCGGAAAGTCGAATGCTGCGGCGGTTGTCACGAGCACCCGTTCGCAGGAGCGCAACTGATCCCATGGGTCGGTCAGCGGCGCGAGTCCGTAAGATGCACGCGCGGCATTGAGCGCGGGCAGCCCGCTGCGCCACGCAGCCCGGACCACGGCGTTGAGCAGTCGGTCGCGCGACCTGCCGAGCGTTCCCGTGACCGGCTTCAGCCCCAACCCGAACGGGGGCATCCCGGGAGCGGGCAAGACATAAATGCCTGGCAGCACACCGACCGTCGGCACGGTCGCGGCCTCGGTTGCGACCATCGGACCGAGAATCACGGCATCCACGAGAACAACATCGGGCGGGCGTCGCTTCAGCTCAGCCATGGTCTCCTCGGCGAAGTCCGCCGAGGGACCGGTGATGAGTCGCTCGGACACCCGGCGGAACAAGCCGATCGGGGTGCGCGGCTCCCAGTCCTTCAGCACATCGTCCTCTCGCGCGGGAGACGCCCGATGCGGCGCCTTTCTCCACGTCCGCAGCTCGACTCCGGCGCGCGCGGCTTCGTCCGCCAAAGTGGGGTCGCCCAGAACTGTCACGGTGTGACCGCGCGCCAGCAGTCGTCGTGCAATGCCGAAGTCGATGGGAACTGTGCCGGCACCGTCCCATGTGGCGAACAGGATATGCATCTCCGACTCCTCTGCTTCAGCCGCTCGCGTCGGCGAAGGCGATCGCGCCGTCGATCAGGACGGTCATCGCATCGACGGTCGTCTCCGCATCGTTGCCCAGATCGATACGTATGAGCCGCCAGGTTCCGACGTCTGTGGCGGCGTAGAGGGCGGCCAGCGCGCGCTCTCGTCGAGAGCCGTCGGGCGGGAGGTGGCGCGCGAACGATTGCTCCAGCCACATCATGTGCTCCCGCCGGCCCCGGTCGATCATCGCCGCCAACGCCAGCGAGTTCTCGGCCGCTGCGACCAGCCCCGCATAGGCGCGCCCGTAGTGCTCGTACTGTGACGCGAGCGCGGCGGCTGCGCCCGCGGCGTCGACGGGCGTCGAGCCCCGCTCGTCGCGCAGCGATTCGGACAGCATGTCCGCGAGGGCGCGGAGGAGGCCCTCCTTGGACTGGAAGTGATTTCGCACCGTCTGCACGGTGACCTCGGCGGCGGCCGCGACGAGCGGAAGCGTCACCTTGTCGAAGGGCATCTCGAGCAGTGCCTGTCGCGCGCACGCCAGGATGCGCGACCGCGTCTGCTCTGCGATCTGCGCCCTCGCACGCATTGTGTAATGCCGCCCCACATCGGCGAGCGTAACATTAGTTTTATGCGACGTAAACCCAATTGTTGGACGATGGCCGAGCGGTGATGCACCGCACGGATCTGGCGCAGCGCGACCGCGATCGACTCGCTGATCGCCGACGGCCTGGCCGAGGCATCCGCCGATCTCCTGAGGCTGTCCGCGTGACGCGCCGGCAGACGACGAATGCCGCGACCGGAAATCGGTCGCGGCATCGCCGTGGTTCTGAGGATCAGTCCTCGTCGTCGAGCTCGCGCGGCTTGACGTACGGGTCGGCCTCGCCGGCGTACGTCGCGCTGGACGCGATGCCGGCGACCGCCTGGTCGCGCTCGCGCGCCTCGCGCAGGAGGTCCTCGATGTGGCCGGCGTTCTCGGGGATCGCGTCGAGGATGAACTCCAGCGACGGGGTCAGCCGCACGTTGAGGTGCTTGCCGACCTCCGAGCGCAGCATCCCGGTCGCCGCCTTGAGCGCTTTGGCCGATGCCTCGCGCTCCTCGGCGGAGCCCAGCACCGTGTAGAACACGGAGGCGTGCTGGAGGTCGCCGGTCACGCGGACGTCGGTGATGGTGACGAATCCCAGCCGCGGGTCGCGCAGACCCTTCTCGAGACGCTCGGCGAGGATCACCCGGATGCGGTCGCCCAGACGGGCCTGACGTTCCGAAGGCATGATGCTGCTCCTTTCGAAGCGTGAGGGACGCCCCGACCTGCGGGGCGCCCCTCACGTGCGCGACTTACGCGCGGGGCTTCTCCACCATCTCGGTGGTCTCGATCTCGTCGCCCACCTGGATGTCGTTGTACTTGCCGAGGCCGATACCGCACTCGAAGTCCGTGCGGACCTCGGTGACGTCGTCCTTGAAGCGGCGCAGCGACTCGATCGCCAGGCCGTCGGCGATGACCACGCCGTCGCGGATGACGCGCGCCTTGGCGTTGCGCGTGATCGTGCCCGACCGGACGATGACACCGGCGATGTTGCCGAACTTCGAGGAGCGGAACACCTCGCGGATCTCGGCGACACCCGACTGGACCTCTTCGTACTCCGGCTTGAGCAGGCCCTTGAGCGACTGCTCGACGTCGTCGATCGCGTTGTAGATGACCGAGTAGAACCGGACGTCCACACCCTCGCGGGCGGCGCGCTCGCGCGCCTTCGTGTCGGGACGGACGTTGAAGCCGATCACGATCGCGTTGTCGATCGTGGCCAGGTTGATGTCGGACTCGGTGATCGCACCGACGCCGCGGTGGATGATCCGCAGCTGGACCGAGTCGTCGACCTCGATCTTGAGGAGCGACTCCTCGAGCGCCTCGACGGCACCCGACACGTCACCCTTGATGATGAGGTTGAGCGACTCGACCTTGCCCTCCTCCAGAGCACGGGTGAAGTCCTCGAGCGAGATGCGCTTGCGGGCCTTGGCCAGCTGCGCGTTGCGCTCGGCGGCCTCGCGCTTCTCGGCGATCTGACGAGCGGTGCGGTCCTCTTCGGTCACGATGAATGTGTCGCCGGCTCGCGGCACCGAGTTCAGACCCTGCACCTGCACCGGGCGGGAGGGGAAGGCCTCCTCGACCGGGTCGCCGTTCTCGTCGATCATGGCGCGGACGCGGCCGTACGCCGTGCCTGCCACGATCGCGTCGCCGACGCGGAGCGTGCCGGACTGGATGAGCACCGTGGCCACCGAGCCGCGGCCCTTGTCGAGCTTCGCCTCGATCGCGACACCGCGGGCGTCCTTGTTCGGGTTGGCCGTGAGGTCCAGACCCGCGTCGGCGGTGAGCAGCACCGCGTCGAGGAGCTCCTGGATGCCGGTGCCCTGGCGGGCCGACACGTCCACGAACAGCACGTCGCCGCCGTACTCCTCGGCGACCAGGCCGTACTCGGTGAGCTGCTGGCGCACCTTGGCCGGGTTGGCGTCGGGCTTGTCGACCTTGTTGACCGCGACCACGATCGGCACGTTCGCCGCCTGGGCGTGGTTCAGGGCCTCCACCGTCTGCGGCATGATGCCGTCGTCGGCGGCGACCACGAGGATCGCGATGTCGGTCACCTGGGCACCACGGGCACGCATGGCGGTGAACGCCTCGTGGCCCGGGGTGTCGATGAAGGTGATCGCACGCTCGATCTCGTCGTGCTCGGTCCAGACCTGGTACGCACCGATGTGCTGCGTGATGCCGCCGGCCTCGCCCGCGACCACGTTGGTCTGGCGGATGGCGTCGAGCAGTCGGGTCTTACCGTGGTCGACGTGACCCATGACGGTCACCACCGGCGGCCGGATCTCGAGGTCTTCCTCGTTCTCCGCCTCCAGCTCGGCCTCGAGGTCGAGACCGAAGCCCTCGAGGAGCTCCTTGTCCTCGTCCTCGGGCGAGACCATCTGGATCTTGTAGCCGAGCTCCTCGCCGAGCACCTCGAAGGTGGCCTCGTCGAGCGACTCCGTCGCGGTGGCCATCTCACCCAGGTTGAACAGGATGGTCACGAGCGTGCCGGGCTGCACGGTGTAGCCGCGCAGCGCCTCGAGCTTGTCGGCGAAGTCGGCGATCGATGCGCCGCGGCGCAGGCGGATGATCTCGCCGTTGCCCTTCTGGACGTTGACGCCGCCGACGACCGGCGCCGACCGCATCTCGAATTCCTGCCGCTTCGCGCGACGCGACTTGCGCTGCTTCGACTTGCCGCCGCCCTTGCCGAACGCACCCGCGGTACCACCGCCGGGGCCGCGACCGCGACCACCGCCACCGCCGGGACGACCGGCGAAGCCACCGCCGGGTGCACCGGCACCGGGCGCGCCGCCGGGGCGCTGGAAGCCGCCGCCACCGCCGCCGGGACGACCGGGACCGCCGGGGCGCTGCTGGAACGGCGCGCCGGGACGACCGCCGCCACCGGGACGACCTGCACCGCCCGGGCGCGGAGCGCCGGGACGCGGGGCGCCGGGGCGCGGAGCCTGCGGACGCGGGATGTTGCCGGGCGTCGGGCGCTGGCCCATGCCCTGCGACGACGCGAACGGGTTGTTGCCCGGACGAGGGCCGGCCGGACGCTGGCCCATGCCCTGCGACGAGGCGAAGGGGTTGTTGCCGGGACGCGGCGTGCCGCCGGGACGCGGGGGCTGCGGCGTCGCCCTGTCGATGATGTCGGTGACATCGGGGCTAACGCGTGTCGAGGGTTGCACCGTCGGTTCGCGACGGGGTGCAGCTGC
>NZ_JADIJE010000024.1 GCF_015278315.1 Microbacterium ureisolvens
CCGTGCCTGCATCCACGTCGTCCGTGGTGACCAGACCCGCGACACCGCCGAAGTGGTCAATGTGGCTGTGGGTGTGGATGACGGCGACGATCTGCCGGTCGCCGCGGTGCGCGCGGTACAGGCCCATAGCGGCGATCGCGGTCTCCGTTGAGATCAGCGGATCGATGACGATGACTCCCGTGTCGCCCTCGACGATAGACATCACTGAGAGGTCAAGGCCGCGCACTTGGTACAGCCCGTCCACGACCTCGAAGAGCCCGTGCTTGGCGACGAGCTTGGACTGCCGCCACAAACTCGGGTTGACCGAGTACGGCGCGTCACCCCGGAGGAAGTCGTAGGTCGAAGCATCCCAGACCACGTCGCCGTCGGCGTTGCGGATCTTCGGGTCGTCGAGAGTGCCGACAAAGCCGCGGTCCGCGGCGGCGAAGTCATCGACGTCGTCGAACGGCAACGACGCGAGCAGCTTCGCTTGAGCCTCCCGAATCGACGCCTCCGGTTCACGCTGATGCATATGTCTGATCCTCGTCTCCGGCCCCAGCGGCCAACCACAGTCTTTCGGACGGGATTCTCTGGTAGCAACCGCACACCCGTCATGACGCGTCCGCGAACCATCGCCTCCTAGGCGCAAGCGGCGATAGAGGACGGACGCACGTCCCACCTGGCTTGCTCTCGCCGTACGCGCGACTCGTCCGCCAGACTGAGGCGAACGTGAGCTTTGCGAATGGAAGTGGAGACGGATGTCGGAAGCCAGCACAACGTCACGCGAGAGCCGGATCCTCGACATCGTGACCGTGTTCGTCTTGTCGATCACGGCGGTGCTGACCGCGTGGTGCGGTTTCGAAGCCTCCAAGTGGGGCGGTGAGATGTCCATCGCCTTCAGCCAGGCATCCAGCGCCCGCATCCAAGCAACCGCCGCCGAGGGAGCAGCGCGGGACGCGCGGCTCTACGACTTGTCGATGTTCACCGAGTGGGTGCTCGCCGAGGAAGCGGGCAACGATGATCTCCGGGTGTTCATCGAGGAACGCTTCACCCCGGAGTTTGCTGTCGCGTTCGATGCCTGGGAGACTGGCGGCCGCACCGAACGCGGCCCACTCGCCATGGACGAGTACGTCCCGCCCGGAACCGAAGAAGCCGCACAACTCACGGCAGAAGCCGAAGCAAATTTCGAGCAGGCGTTGGAGAACAACCAGCGCGGCGACAACTACTCGCTGCTCACGGTGCTGTTCGCGCTGGTCTTGTTCCTCACCGCCATGTCTCAGCGCGAAGTCGCACTCTGGGTCCGACGAACCCTGCTCGGCCTAGGGATCGTGGTGGGTATCGCGGGCGTCATCATCATGCTCACCTTCCCCATCAAGATCTGACCCCCGATCCCTTTGCGGGCAGCGCCCGTAAGCGGGACGGCCAGGGGGTGAATCGCTCCTTGGTGACAAGCGCACTTCACTGCTCGCGCGCAGTTCGGCCGGCTCGATCCATGGGCGGAGCTTGCGCGATGGTGGCAGTGGCGCGCACGTCGTCCGCGTGCGCCGGCATGGAAGACCGCCTTTTGGTCTCCGTTATCGCCGATGGTGCGATCTCGGGCCCGTGGGAGTTCTGCGCGCATCCGACGCCTTGGTCGTCCGGGATGCGGGTGCGCTCACGCCAGCGTGGTCGGCTAGAAGCGTCGCACGTAGATGGCAAAGCCGGTCTGATCCTCGATGTCGAGGCGGTATTCCTCTCCTCGGAACCATGCGGCGGTGGGAATGGATCCGTCGGACTCTCGGTCGCGGGTTTCGATGCCGACGGTGATGCGGCGCTGGCCGCCGGGAGCTACCTCGTCGAATCGGGCCTTGAACACGTTCGGCGGCTCCATACGTCGAGCGTACGCCGCCGATCAAGATGCCAGCCTGAAGCCAGGATGGTCCGCGGTGATCACTGAGTTCGGGTTGCTGCAGGCTGGTTCCCGGGAGGGCGCACATGTGGGCGCCCTAGGGTCGCGAGATGACCAGCGGATTAAATCAGCCGAGCGATCAAACGCCGGATGAGCGGCGCGTTGCTCGCGACAGACGGTGGGGGGAGGCTGGAGCTCAGCATCGGCATTCCGACCGATCGATTCCGCGTACCCCGGCGCGGGCTGGCGCGGATGAGCGTCTCCGCTCGCTGAAACCGACCGATATTCCCTCGCGTGCTCCTGGCGATGATCCGCACGAGGCTTCGGAGCCTGAGTAGTCGCTGGTGGCGCCGCGTTACTGGACCGCCGATGCGCGTCGGGTCACGTGGCGCTAGCCGGATGCGCGGCGCTCGTCAATGGCTTAGGTGATCTGCGCCGCTGCGTGGTGCTGTGGGTACGTACCCGGGAGGGGGCGGCGCATGGTGTGCTCGTGCTCCGGGGATGAAGGGGAAGTGACATGTCGGAGATCGCGGCCACCGGGAGCGGCGCCGATCCGGGTCGCCCAGACGTCGGGGCGCTGCTGGAGAGCGTGCGACGGGCTGACGCGCGGATCGGACGACGCCGACGCCTGCCCGCAGGGTTGAGCGAGACCGACCGGGCCGCCATGCGGTTCCTGGTGGAGACGGGACGCACCACTGAGGTCACCACCACGATGATCGTCGCCGCCCTCCAGATGGCGGCGGCATCGGGCACCGCGCTGGTCGACCGGCTGCTCGCGCACGGCCTGGTCGTCGTCAATGTCAGTTCCCAGGACCGACGCAAGAAGATCATCCGCCTGGTTGACGACACGGTGAACCCCGACGACCTCGACCCGATCACCACCACACTTCGCGCGATCGCCGCACGGCTGACAGTCAGCGACGCTCACGTCGTCGCCGGCTTCCTGGAAGAAGTGCTGGCCACCCTCACTCACTCCGGACAGCACACATTGCCGGCGAAGGTGCTCTGAGCAGGCGGGGCAAGTCATCCGGACTGTCGTCCGTGTCGCTGGGCCCTCGTCGGCCGCTCAGATCGCGCGTCGCTGGGCGATCAGGGGGCAGTCGAAGGGGTCCCGCTCGCCGAGACCCACCCGGTCGATGTACCGGATGACGATCGCGTACGACGCGAGCAGACCCGTCGAGGTGTAGCGGATGCCGTGCGCGTCGCAGTAGGCGCGAACGATCACCGAAGCGCGGCGAAGGTGAGGGCGGGCCATGGACGGGAACAGGTGGTGCTCGATCTGGTAGTTCAGCCCGCCCATGGCGACATCGAGGAGTCGGCTGCCGCGGACGTTGCGGCTCATCTCGGTCTGCCGGCGGAGGAAGTCTAGCTTCACGTGGGACGGAACCAGCGGCATCCCCTTGTGATTGGGGGCGAACGACGAGCCCAGGTACACGCCGAACACGGCGAGTTCGACGGCGAGGAAGACGAATGCGGTGAGCGGCGAGAGCACGACGAACACGATGGTCGCGAACCCACCCAGCCGGATCGTGAGCAGGACGATCTCCCACCACCGACGCTCGACGGGCTGGCGCGAGAGGACGCGACGGACGCTGGAGGCGTGGAGTGAGATTCCCTCGAGCATGAGGATGGGGAAGAAGAAGGCGCCTTGGTGAGACATCGCCCAGCGCGTCAGTGCGGTGCGGCCGGTCCTCGCCCTTTCGGGCGTGACCGCGATGAAGGGCAGCTCGATGTCGGGGTCGGCGCCTTCCTTATTCGGGTTCGCGTGGTGACGCGCGTGCTTGTGGCGCCACCATCCGTAGCTCATGCCGATGAACAGGTCTCCGATGATGAGGCTCGCCCAGTCATTGGCACGGCCCGAGGCGAAGATCTGCCGGTGCGCCGCGTCATGGCCGAGAAACGCGACCTGCGCGAACAGGATGCCGAAGCCGGCCGCCGTGAACAGCTGCCACCAGGTGTCGCCGATCCAGACGAAAATCGCGAGCATCACCAGGACGGCCAGCGGAAGTCCCGCGAGCTTCGACCAGTAGTAGCCGTATCGGCGGCGCAGCAGGCCCGCCGCGCGGATCTGATCCGCCAGCGCGGCGAAACTGCCGACGGCTTGGGCATTGCGGCTCGCCCCGGCAGATCCGCCGAATGAATCTGACATGACGACCGTGCTCTCCGCGAGGGGCACACATAGCAGATGCCGATGGGGGTAATTCCGCCGAGGGGGTTGCATCCTAGGGAAGAACGTGATTCGACGCCGCAATCTCACGCATTCGCTCGCCGGCCATCGGGATTCGGGCATCGCGCGATGAGGGCACCACGAGTACGCCATCCGAAGGGGTCGGTTGCCATCCGTATACGGGCATTGCCCGGTGGAGGCACCACGAGTACGGCTCAGGGCAGGTCCATCTGCCATCCATACACGGCGCAGCCCGGCCCTCACGCACCGCTTATCGGACAGAGCCGTAGACGCCGCGGGCGACCGGGTCAACCCGGTGGTAAGCGTCCGGGCGCTCGGGACACGATGGACGCGTCACCGCATGAGAGAGGAGACGCCCATGTCCGACCGCCCCGCCCCTGGACCGGTCGACCCGGATACGGGTCTGCCCGCCGAGCCGAGCCTTCCCGAACCGAGCGTGGAAGAACCCGACCCTGACCTTCGGATAGACATCGCTCGCGACACAGACCTCGACGAAGTGCCCGGCAACGGCTCCTGACATCACCCTCCAGGGCAACCGCCGCGAGAAATCGCCAACCCGCTTGGATCCTCTTGCGGGCGGTGCGCTGTAGCGGGACCGTTGCGTGCACGCGGCAGAGGGGCGGGGGGCGAAGCCGTCGGTAGAGTCAGGCGGCGTTCGTGTCCGCGGCAGCGGACGACGAAGCGTCAGCGTCTTCGAGCTGCCCAGACGGCTATTGCGGCACGATTGGGCAGCGCGGTCTTCTGCATGATGTTGCGGACGTGTTGTTCGACTGTCCGTTCGGATAGGAACAGTGTTGCTGCGATCTCCCGGTTGGTCTTTGCCGTCGCGAGGAGGTCGGCGATCTCGCTCTCACGCGGACTTAGCCCTTCGTGGCGAGGGCCAGCACCGGGGAGCATGCCTCGTGCTTCGGCGGCGTGCCACACGGCGCCGAAGTTCTCGCTGCGGTTTACGGCTTCTGTCGCCCAGGTCGCAGCGCGCACCGGCTCACCCAGTGCGTGGTCCAGGCGGGCAAGGACGAGGGCGACGGGGCCTCCGTAGGGAGTCGTGGCGGGTGCGGCGATGTGCTGGTGCGCGAACGGTAGAAGCAACCGACGGATGTTGTGCATGGCGGCGGTGTCGTCGGCGGTGATCGCGAGGGCGGCGTGACCGGCCGTAGCGACGAGCCACTCGGCCGTCTCTTGAGGCATAGCGTCAAGGTGTGGGGCCAGGAGGTGCCAGATAGCCAACGCTTCGTCGTCGCGGCCGAGGCGGAGGAGGAGCTGCGCCCGCCATCCCTGCGCGAAAAGCGGTGCGTCTTCGATCGCTCGCTGGACTTCGCGTTCGACGTCTGCGAGATTCTCACCGGACTGTGACGCGATCTCCGCGCGTAGCACGAGGTCAAGGTGTCTGCTTTCGGCGGATGCGGCGCGCTGTCCGAGATCGAGTGCTTCGGCGGCGGCGTGTCGTGCGTCGTCGATACGGTGCTCGCGGAGTGCGGTGGTTGCGTGAATCAGCGCGAGCCGCCCACGCCATGCGACGGAATCGGTGGCGGGCACGAGTGCGGCCAGTTCAGACAGCTCGTGCTGCAGGGGCAGCCGTAGGCCGAGCTGGAGGAAGGCGTCCATCCGCCAAAGTCGTCCGCGAGCACTGATACCGGGGTCACCTGCGATACGCCCCAGGGCCACTGCCCGCGCGCCCTGTTCCAGCCATTGAGCCGCGTGACCTGGACCGAGTCGGCGTTCATGCTCGAGGAACAGGGTCGCGAACACGTCCGCGGCGTTGTCAACGGCGGGGGAATCCTCAGGCGGAAGCTTCTCCGCCCAGCCGGTGGACAACACGTCCAACTGGGCCCTCACGCGGTCACGGAGCGCTGCTGTCTCGGCCTCTTCATTCTCAGCGATGGGGCCGAGCAGCGACAACGCCTCGAAGCACAGTGCTTGCCGGGCGGGGGCGGATCGCCAGCTCAGCAGATCAGGTTCACCTGCGGCTATTGCCGCCTGAGCGATGATCGACGCGTCCCCCAGTGATCGGCCGATTTTCGCGGCATCAGCGCTAGCCTCCCACGCCCGGTCGGTGTGACCGGCGCGAGCGAGACCCTTCGCGGTAGCGATGAGCCGCACGGCATCCATCGCACTGTCGTGGTCTGCGCCTTCGACTGCTTGGTCCACGTTCGCTCGCAATTTACGTGATTCCACGGATGTTGGCCCGATGCGCCAGATCCTAGCTTCGTTGTGGATGGAGGGACACGACGATGGGTACGACACGGCGCACCCGCGCCCTGCTGCGATTGTTCGGCCTTGCCGGGGTGGCAGGGACGGCGGCTCTGGCCGCGTGCGCGCCGATCGAGACCAGTTCCACTGACGATGACAACGCGGGTGGCCGGATCGTGTTCGCTCGTGCCGGGGGAGAGTATGGCGACGAGACGATCTTTATCGCAGGAACGGACGGAAGCGACGAGGCAGCGCTGATCGAACCGGGCAGTGGATGCTGCGCGAGCGTGTCGCCAGATGGGAGCACGGTGCTGTTCCTGGAAAACAGTGCGTGGCCGCTGATGAGTTCAACGATTCCCGTGCGGGGTGGAGAGATCACCCGGCTGGCCTCCCCTGACGAGACGATGAGCTTCGTCGCCCAGGCCTGGTCGCCCGACGGTGCGCGCATAGCCCTCGAAGGGTGGGACGACGCCGACGCCTCGCGCAACGGCGCCTACTCCTCGACATATCCGGATGGCACGGGCCTGGTACGCATCTCCACCGCGCGCGACGGTGCCCACGACATCCCCGCCGACTACTCGCCTGACGGCACCGAGCTTGTGATCTACCGGGCCTCGATCGACGGCGAGTGGGACCAGGGCGGGACACTTGCGATCGCTCAAGCGGACGGCTCGGGCGTCCGGGACCTGCCCACGCCGGGAGTGACGCCGAGCTGGTGGGTGAGGTGGTCGCCCGACGGGGAACGGCTGCTGTTCGCGACCGGGCGTATGCAGGGCGCCGGCGCACTGTGGACGATACGGCCGGATGGCTCAGACCTAACCGCGCTCTATCGCGCGCCGGAAGGCATGTACCCGATCACCCCGGTCTGGTCGCCGGACGGCACCCACATCCTCTTCGCGTTGAATCCCGAAGAGAACGAATGGGCCCACCCGGTCAACGAGGTCCACCTCATCCCCGCGTCCGGTGGTGAGCCGGAACGGCAATTCGGTGGCGATGGATTCCAGCGGCGTTTCGACTGGATCACCGGCTGAATCAGGCTGCTACCGAACGGAGAGTCAGTATGGATTCGCACCACATCGCGCGCATTGGCGGATGGACGGCCGTAATTGCCGGTTTCCTCGGCGCGGGGGCCGGCGCATTTCTCCTGGCAGCGCCGGGTGCGGTGCCCCCTGAGTTGTTCAATTATCCGCTTGCTGACGCCCCGTTCGCCGTGTTCCAAGTGGTGCTATGCGCGCAGCATCTGATGATGGCCTGCGCCCTCTGGCTCTACGGAGTTGCGGGACTGGCCGGGCGAGGGCTGCTGAGCAGGATTTCACTGGTGTGGGTCGTTGCCAGCCTGGTCTTCCTCGCGGGCTGGGAGATCGTCGCGATCGCGGGATCCGGTTTGCCCTACCCCTCCGACCAGTCCGCATGGCTGGACGTCGGCTACATGATCGGCAATCTTGGCACCGGCATCGGCCTCATCCTCCTCGGGATCGCTTCAGTGCGCGCCCGAGTTCTGTGCGGCGCAGGAAGGTGGCTCGTCCTCATCGCCGGCATATACATGTTCGTGCCGACCGTACCGGCATTGTTCGCCGGTTTCGTCGTCGGCAGACTCGTCCTCATCGGCTGGTTTCTGCTTTTCGCCGCGATCGGCTGGGCGATGCTCAACCGCGTGGGCAGGGACGCATCCTTGCCGACGCGAAACCTCACGAGTGCCGGTTCGCAATGAGCGGAAAGAACTCGCGCGCCACCATGCTCGCGGCGGTCGCGGTCGGCGCTGTCGGCGGGCTGGCCTGGACTGCGGCTCTGCGCGCCTACATGTCAGAGATAAGCGGGCTCGCTTCGACCGTTGACTGGGCCGGTACCTTTCTCGGCATCCTCCTGCCCGGTCTGATCGTTGGGGCGTGCCTGGGGTCTGCCGCTTCGATGCCTATGTCGACGGACCACCGCACCACTCTCCGTTGGCTTGCCGTCTCGCCTCTCCTGCTGGCGATCGCGCCGCTCCTCATGCCGAGCGCGCTGATCGACCTCCTGACCCAGGGTCTCGGCAGCGGAGCGATCGGGGTGGTACTGGGTGGCATCGCAGGCGGATATGCGATCGGCGGGGAAGGCGCTGCTGCACGAGCATCCGCCGGCGTAGTCTCACTCCTCGTGACCATGGGGATCGCGTCCAGCGTGCCCTTGATCGGCGGTGCAGACCTGAGCATTACGACTGCGCGCGGAGCATGGATCGCCGTTCTCGCAGCCTCGCTGATGGTTAGCCTCTGCATCGCCTGCTCCCTCCCTTTCCGAAAGCTAACGAAACTCCGCCAAATCACGATGAAACCGGTCCGCAAGAAGCTCACGGCGCACTGAGGCCGGACGGTCTGGATCCCCATGCGGGCAACGCACGTTAGCGGGACCTGGCGAGCGGTCTTCACGCCGTTTGATCGGCATCCCCATTCGGGCAACGCACGCAAGCGGGACGACACGAACGGCCTGCGGGCCGTTCGGTCGGCATCCCTTTACGGGCGTCAGCGCCATCACGGAGCTTGTCGCGCAGGAGTGTGTCTCCGGGCTTTGTCACGACGGCATCCGGTCGCAGCCGTGCCGACCCGAATCGCGTGGGTGCGCTCTTGAATGGCCCGGGCGAGATGCCGGTCGGCATTCTGTCGGGCCCTTAACACGAGGTCAGGTGACCAGCGCTTCCTTCGGCTGACGTGTGACGACCGGCCGTGTTCAACGGCGGGGCGACGTCCGCCGAATACGTTTGGAAACGAATCTGCTGAGAGAGTGTGACATTCGGCTGAGAGGGAGACAACATGGCTGCGAAGACCCCTCTATCTCGTAACGCCAGCGACCTACTCAAGGACGTGAAGCGACGTTACTTGAAGTCCCGCGATTTCAATGGGCTGCACATCCGTCGCGGCCGAGCCAGCGATCAGCAGATCGAGGCCGCCGTCGAGCTCGTCGAGGCTGGCCTCGTCCAGGTCGTGGGGCAAGACGACTACATGAACATCCACATTCGCCCGTGGCCGTCGCGGCGAACGCGCGTCACGCAGATGGAGGAGTTGCGCGAACTCTCGCAGGAAGACTACGGCGTCGCGCTCTACCCGATGCCAAGAGCGATGAAAGGCGTCAAGCTGCCCAAACGGTACGAGAATGCGCCGTTCGCACGTGCGATGGCTCGCGGCCGATCGACATTGGAGGTCGCGTTCTTCAGCATGGACGTGCTGGAGGGCTATCGAAATGACGCGCGGTTCCGCTTCGGCATGAGCGACTTCGGCATCAACTTCTGGCTAACGGACGAGGCGCACGACGCTGAAGATCATTCGGATAAGGACAGCGTCTCGCTCGTGCATCTCGGCTTCGCGTATGACATGCGAAAGCAAGATCCGGACGACCCTGAGTCGCCGATCGTGCGACGCGTCGCCGCGTTCTACGGCGATCTGAAGGACCTCACCCCCGAGCACCAGCAGCGCTGGGCGAGCTATCAGGTCAGCGATGATGGAGTCGCTCCCCATCCCGTCTGGTTCGCGTCCCAGATGGGCAACTGGCCGGACGGCGTAGGCCCGTTCGAGCGACTCACGCAGGAGCTCAAGAACATCAACAGGTTGTTCGAGAACGTGTGGGGCGAACCACTATTCAGGACTGATGAGGCGCCCGACGACTTCGGCTGGCTACTGCGGCCGGACCAACGAGAGTGGGATCACTTCATCCACTCCCTCGACAAGCTGCTGTCCGACAACATCAATGGCTCAGCGCTGGACAAAGTTGGCGTCGCGAAGAAGAACGCCGCTGGACAGCCACTGGGCACACTCCTCCGGCTCGAGCTATTCATGACCACGAATCACGTAGACATCGAGAAGGCGAGATGGGCGCTGGCTCCGCTGCGTGAAGTGCGAACTGCACGTCAGAAGCCCGCCCACTCATTGCGCACTAACGTGACGGACAGGACGTTCGTTCGGAAGCAGATGCGCGTGATGCACGATGTCGACGAAGTCCTCATCAACATCCGCCAGTGGTTGGCCAGCCATCCGCGGAATCGTGACTGGACTGATCCCCTGTCCGGGCTGAAGGATTACCCGATCTAGTCACGGAGGAGCCTTCGGATGCACGCGACTTCGGCCGGCTGACCACGGTGACAGGGTTCACGGACGCTCGACGTCCGCTGCTAGAACTACGTCATGGAGAACGAGCCGAAGCCGACGCGATACCAAGGGACCAGCGCGGAAGCTCGACTGATGTTGTCGCTGGGCGAGTCGGGACGTTTCGAGTTCAAGCGCGAGCCAGATGTCGTGTCGGTCAAGCTCCTCGCGACCCTCGCAAACTGGGTCGCTCTGGACCCGGATCGTGAGGTGGCACACTTGCTCGTTGGCGTGGACGAGGTCGAGGACGAGGTGACTGGGCTCGCCTATGGGGTGCCGTATGGACTTCCTAAAGGTCTTGATCGTACGGTGGCCCGCATCCAGGATCTGGCCAGCAAGACGCGCCCAGTCCCAATCGACGCGTTCATCGTTGAGGAGAACGTCGCGACTGACACACCATTCGTCCGCGTCGAGATACGACCGACCATGCCGCCACACTTCGACGACGAGGGCCGGCGCCAGACGCGCCAAGGACGATCCACGCGCGCGCTCACCGACGATGAGCTCCTGCGTATCTACCTCGACCGGGAGGCCGGTAGCTTCGCCGCTCGATTCCGGCAGACCGGCGAAGAGCTCCGATTTGCCGCAGGCGCGATCGGCGGCCAAGTGGATGACATCGCGTTGGCCATCGAGAACAGCATCGCGGAGCCCATCCGCAGTTTGGCAAGTACAGCCCAGGCGGCCGCGGATGCCGCAGCGTCTGCTGCGTCGTCAGCTGACTCGGCAGAAGCGTCTGCCATGAACGCTGAGTACGAAACCGACAACGTGCGGCGTCTCGTCGAAGATCTTCGAGAGGTCGTAGAAGACATCCGGGATGACACCCCCGAGAGTCTCGCGTTCCGGCTCCTCAAGATGCGCCAGCGCGCGTGGTGGGGCTTCGCAGTGGATACCTTCGGACACACTTCGCCGCTGTCGGGACTGCTGCACGGATCGGTGACAGGTTGTAGTCACGCCGCCAGTGCGACGGTCGTGTTCATGATGGTCTCGAACTCGATGGGGGTCAAACGGCCCAGGCGGCGCTGACGCCGCCGTCGA
>NZ_JADIJE010000025.1 GCF_015278315.1 Microbacterium ureisolvens
GGCGGGCCGTCCGCTCGTGCGCGCCCCCGGGGGGGGGGGGGGGGGGGGGGGGGGGGGGGGGGGGGGGGGCGGGGGGGGGGGGGGGGGGGGGGGGGGGGGGGGGGGGGGGCACGCGCGCACCCCTTAGGTGGGTAAGGGGGTGTCAGTCAGGTCGACTTCCGACTCAACACAGTCGCGACCTCGTGCCCCAGCGTCCCCCTTGGGAACGGCGAATCGGAGCAACTGCCTCGGGATTCCGCCTGCGCAAGCGCCCCATCCGGTCGCTGGCAGGCCCGTTTCCCTTGCACGCCTCGACTATTGCATCACCGCGTGGACGCGCCTGGCGGGTCGCTCGGCGAGCCATGCGCGAAAGCGGGCAGTGGAAGTTCGCTGTTTGGGCGTGCGATCACCGGGCCGTGAGCGGGCGTGGTCGAGTCAACCCGCAGCTCGTGAGTCCTACACGATGCCTTCGCTGACGCGGTCCCTTCGGAGAACCCCGTCCAGCACGGAATCCAGCCGGGTTTGCGGCAGGTCATGGGAGGCGGAGCGGGCAATCGCACCGGTGCGTGCAAAGTCCAACCGGGTGTTGGCCGCGAACTCGCTGTCGACGGCGCCGTAAGAGTAAGGGTTCTCGTCGGTGACGTTCAGGATGCCCTGATCATTGCATTGAATTCGCGGCGCGGAGAGCCGGGGTGAGCCGAGCAGCTGGGATCGGGCAGCGCGTTGCTGGCTCTGGGCCAACGCTGTCTCATCACCTCGGGAGCCCGGCTGATCGCGCCGTCGTTCAGCGCGATGGCGCAGCGCGTGCGAGACGAAACGCCCCGCGCATTCCCGGAGCGTTTCGTCTCGCCCTGCGAAGCTCAACGACCTGCGCTCGCTGCGGCGACGACCGCGGTATCCGGCCCCGCCTTCGTGACTACTCCGCGGATCAACTGCGCGCTCATCCACACGCAGGGGACCAGCAGCGCGACGCCACCCGCGACCGTGGCGTCGATGGGCAGCGGAACGAAGCCGACGACCACGGGCAGCACGAACAGTAGCGGGACGACGAGCGGCACGATCCGGCTGCGCCACAGCGCCAGGGCGAGGAGCGGCAGGGTCACGAAGAAGCCCACGAGGCCGACCATCAGCGGGATGCCGAACGAAGGCTGGGCGAAGATCTCGATGACCTGCGCGACTGTGGCCTGCGTGTCGGTTCCCGACATGAGCACGGTCAGCATGGCGAGCTCGAAGCCGATGACGAGGAGGAGCGCGATTGCGCCGATCACTCCGGTCGCGAGGCCGATCACGCCGAGCGTGCGCCCGCGGCGTCGTGCAATCGTGATGCCCCCGATCCCGAGGGCAGAGACCATGAGGCAGATTGACCCGAAGAGCTGGAGCATTTGTGCGGGGTACACGCCGTTCACTCCCTCCGCGAACGCCGTGAATTGTTCCTCAGCCGTTTCGTAGGGCTCCGGATTCAGCAGGCCAGGAAGCACGAATAGTCCGAGCGGTGCGAGGGTGATCCCGATCGCTCCCAGCCAGCGCAGCGTCACGTCCAGACGTCGCATGATTGTCAACTTTCACGAGATTTCGAAGCACCATCGGTGCGGAACGCCCCCATGCTGGCGGCGGCGAGGCACGCTCGCATCCGACGAGAGGTCGTCTCTCGGGTGTCGGAGGTCTCGGATCGGCCACCACAAAGTCGTAAGCCCGTCCGACCCTGGTCGGAGTCGCGGCAGACACCCCGAAGTCCGATCGCGCCCGGCATCCCGGAATTCCCCATCGCGATACGCGGCTTGGCCTGGCTACTCGATCTCCAGGGGTTGCAGTACTGCGGTCACCTCAAGTCGGCACCGGGCCGCATGATCCCGCAGTCGTACGCGAGCACGACCGCCTGCACGCGATCACGCAGGCCGAGCTTCGCCAGGATGCGCGTGATGTGGGTCTTGACTGTTGCCTCGCCCATGTAAAGCTCGGCGCCGATCTCGCTGTTCGACAGCCCTCGCGCGATCGCCTGGAACACGTCGAGCTCACGCGCCGTCAGACCGGCGAGACGCTCCGGCACGCCGTCGACGTGAGCGGGCTGACTGACGTACGACTCGACGAGCCGTCGGGTGACGGACGGCGCGAAGAGCATCGCCCCACTCCGTGACGCACGAATCGCTGTGGCGAGTTCGGCGGGCGGCGTGGTCTTCAGCAGGAATCCGCTTGCCCCGGCGCGCAGGGCGCCGGCGACGTACTCATCCAAATCGAACATCGTCAGCATCAGAACGCGCGCCTCGGGACGGACCTCGACCACACGACGTACACCTTCGATGCCCTCGACACCGGGCATCTGCACGTCCATCAGCACGACATCCGCACGTGTGGCGACCGCCTCGCGCGCCGCCGTCGCCCCATCCGACGCTTCGCCGACGACCCGGAGATCCGGTTCGGCATCGATGATCGCCCGCAAGCCCGCACGGATGAGGTGCTGATCATCGGCGATCAGCACTCGGATCGGCGGCTCGTCCATCACAGCCTCACCACGGGCTCGGCCGAGAGCACGGCCTCGACCCCGAAACCGTCATGCTGCCAGCCCGCGCGGAACGTGCCGCCGACTCCGTCGACGCGCTCACCGAGTCCGATGAGTCCGAAACTGGGAGTTTCGACGGCACGGTGGTGTGGATCGATCGTCGAGGTACCGTCATCCGTCACACTCACTCGCAGTTCGTCGCCACGTCGCTGGACGCTGACCCGCACGTGCCGCGCGTTCGAGTGCCGCACGACATTCGTCAGGCTCTCCTGCACGACGCGGTAGACCACGTCGTCGAGATGCGCCGGGATCGCTGTCTGATCGAGTGAGATCTGCAGCCCTGTCTTTCGCATGCGGTCGACAAGGCGCTCGAGTGGCTCATGGGTCGGCGAGGCCAGCCCCGGCGCGCCGATCGCCCCCGAGTCGAGGAGGTCGAACAACACCTCGAGTTCCCGCAAGGTGTGTGACGCAGCCTCATCGACAGTCCTGAGCGCATCCCTCGCGGCAGCAGGATCCCGCTCTCGGAGGGCAGACGCCGCTGACGACTGCAGCACCATGACGCCCACCGCGTGGCTCGCGACATCGTGAAGCTCGCGGGCGAGCCGGAGCCGTTCCTCGCGCCGGGCGGCCTCCACCCGTGCGTCCAGGTCGGCGCGCAGGCGATCGGCGTGCGCGGACGCGACCCGGGCGGCACGGTCCTGCGCTCCCCACTCGAATCCCGCGAAGGCGGGCAGCGCCAGCACGAAGAGCGTGAACACGGCGTTGCCCGGATCGTGCAGTCCAAACCATCCCGCTGAGGCGGCCGCGAGTACAGCGAGGACGAGCCAGCTCATGGGAAGCGCCACGACGCCCGCCGTCCACGCGAGCACTACGAGACAAAGAAGGTTTCCTACAGTAGGCAGCACCCCGCTGACGAGGGCCGAACCAGCAGCGAAGGCGGCCACGATTAGTGCACCAGCAGTGAACCGCCTGCGAACGGCCACACACGCGGGCAGTACGACGGCGACTGCCCACGCAAGCGGCTCGGGCCTCTCCCACAGACTGAGGGCCAGTTCGACGAGGCCCATGACGAGGAGGACGCCGGCGAGAACCACGTCCATCACGCGGATGCGGGGGTCTCGACGTGTCCCAGGTCGATCAACGTCGGGCTCCGCCCTCAGGATGCCGAGCAGCCAGCGCAACTCCGTCACAGCCTGACGTCCGCGGCGCGACACAGATTCGATGAGAGGCCCGTCCAAGTCGGCTCGAGCAGCCGCGGCATCCGCTCGCATTCCCTCGACCGCCGCGCGGAGGAGCCCTAACGACTGTCCACCTAGGCGAGCGCGTTCGTTGGCGACGATCTGGGATGCGAGCGTTGCCGCGTCGGTCGCCTGTAGTTCTGCGGCAGATGCTTGCGCGCGCCGTGCGCCGGCGGCGCGCACCTGCACGACGCGGCCGTATGCGAAGACGAGCGCCGTGAGGATGATGGCGAAGGCGATTGTGCTGCCATCCCAGTTCTGCATGGAGGAGATCGGAAAAGTGAGCGAGACCAGCGCTCCGCGCCAGAACGGCGCGTACCGCCCGACGGAGTAGACCCCGATGAAGAACGGCGCCAGATAGGCGCCAGTGTCATCCGTTAGCCCGATGACGTCGAGAACCAGGTACAGAGCCGATAGCAGTGCTCCAGCGGTGAGCGGCCGCTGGGGAAGCATCACGACGAGCGCGGCGGTGGCCGGGACGATGGGAAGCGCCCACCATGTGCTCGGCAGCAGGAACGCCGCCACCGAGACCCCGCACACTACGGCGAGGACCGCATCCGCAAGCGAGGGGCGCCGCAGCCACATGCCCGGAGAGTACCGCCCCGTGAAGCCCCGCGCATCAGACCCAGGTCTTACACCGCCTACGACCACAGGGGTGCGAGTGAAGACGTGAGGTGCGCACCAACCATCTGCGGGATGGATGCCGTGACCCGGCCGCGGTCGGCACGATCGCCTCCAACGGCACCGGTTCGGGCGGTGCCCGGCCGAAGGAGGTAGCAATGCCAACAATCCAGAATCCATCGATGTCGCTTCAGCCGCTTGCCGCCGGCGTCAAGCTGACGGTCACCTACACCGCCGAGGTCTCGGCGATCGAGGCCTTCTTGATGCAGAACGGGCTCGTCGTGGAGGAACGCGTGCAGCTCTTCGGAATCGACGGAGCGCAGATCGGTCCAACGGCGATCTGGACCTCGACGCCGGAGCCGCTCGTGCTTCCCGTCGGGAGCACCTCGGTCGCACGCACTCGAGAAGTCACCCTGCCGCGCGCATCGCTCCAGGAGGATGCGAATGAGCCGATCTACGTCTATCTGCCCGCCCGCCCAGGAGATCCGTGGTGGCTGAGGCAGCAAGTCCTGATCGGCTACAGGCCCGACGACGACGAACTGCTCGCGCGTGTTGATCTGTCGTATGCCGGATTCCCATCGGCGACGGCTGCCGATACCCCAGTGGTGGTGCTCCGTGGCTAGGGGACGGATGTCCGGGATCGTGGCGGGTGGCATCGTTGCGCTCGCCGCGACGGCTGGCGCGGTCGCCCCCACCGCCAACACCGCCGCCGAGATCGTGGCGTGCCAGAACAAGACCACGGGCGTCCTACGGATCCCGCCGGACGGCGTCTGCCTCACCAAACCGAGCCTCCTCGCGGAGCGCGAGGTGCGATGGGGTGTCGCCGGTCCGGCAGGGCCCGCCGGACCAGAGGGACCGACGGGGCCGGCCGGAGCTGTTGGGCCTGAGGGTCCTGCGGGACCTGCCGGGCCCGCTGGGCCGACAGCCGCCGCCGGCGTTCCGATCTATCGAACAGAGGACCCGGGAAATACGAGCCCGGCGGTCACCCACGTCGTTCCGGTGGGATCGCCCTTGTCCGTGCCGGCAGGGCGCTATCTTGTTCGGGCGCAAGGGCGCGCCGGCCATTTCGAGAGTGACTCCTCAGTCGGGTGCTTGGTGACCGTCGACGGGGTCGAGGCGGGATGGGGCCGTGTTGCCCACACCGAGCCCTGGGCCGACCAGATGGTCGATATCGAAAGGGTCGTGACGCTCGCGTCGGCTGGCCGCATAGAGATGCGGTGCTACACGTCGGTCAGCGGGGCGTACGTCGTGGACTTCTCGCTTGTCGCTATGCCCATAGAACTCAAATGAGCCCTGTCGTCGGCGTCGAGCCAACGCCAGTCGCGTGACTCGCAGCATCGTGGTCTTTCCTGCGCGGGGCTGCCCGGTCACCGACACAGCCGATATGTGCTGGCGATCGCAGCAGCTGCCTCCGCTTGCCCGGCGTCAAGCACAGTGTCGCCGTCGAGCACTTCAGAAGCCAGGTCGACGATGTCGCTCCAGGTAGCGGAGTAGGTCATGCACAGCCCTTTGCCGGAAGACCACAAGAAGGACAGTAGGTGATGGCGCTCAAGGCTCGCCCCCGCGCCGGTCACTTCGATAGGGCATAGGCGCCGATCTCACTGGCGACGCTCTGATGCCGGTGCACGTGCGAGCGGCAGCCGTACCGCCGCTGAGCGAGTGCCGATTACACAGGGCCGTCTTGAAATAGGCGAGCGCCGGAAGTGGAGCTCATCCGGGATGCTGGAGTTGTGACATCGCGGCTCCTCCTCATCTCCGACACGCACATTCCCGGCCGCGCGCGGCGCCTTCCCGGTGCTGTGCTGCGTGCAGCCGATGCCGCCGACCTCATCGTCCACGCCGGCGATTGGGTAGCAGTATCCGTCTTCGAAGAGTTGCAGCACCACGGCGAGGTGCTGGGCGTGTACGGGAACAATGACGGCGATGACCTTCGTGCTGTTCTGCCCGAAATCGCCTCGCGCAGCATTGAGGGAGTCCGGTTCACCGTTGTGCATGAAACGGGAGATGCGAAGTCGCGGGAGCGGCGCATGCGGCTGGCTTTCCCCGAGACGGATGTGCTCGTCTTCGGGCACAGCCACATCCCTTGGGACACTGTGACGCCCGGCGGTCTGCGTTTGCTCAATCCGGGTTCGCCCACGGATCGTCGCCGGCAGCCGCGGCACACGATGATGAAGGCGCTCGTGGAGCCGGACGGGCGGATTGATGTCGAGTTGCTCCCGGTCGAGTGACGCGGCTCCTACCACCGTCGCAGGCGGCCGACTTCGGCGGAGACGCACTCTGCTGATCCTTCCTCCAGTCGTTCTGACGCAGCGGGAACGCCGGTCGCCAACGAGCGCGGTAGGCGTCGGCGACAGGGTCTCAGTCAGTTGGCGGCAGATCGGATGAACACGTCAACCGTGTTGTCGCGGAGGTGGAAGCTGAGGATGCTGCCCTCGGGGAGCCAGTCCCCGAAGCCGTCTGTCGCATTCGGGTCGTTCCGCAGGTGCACGGAGTGCTCAGTCGCTGGTGGAGAACACCGAAAATCGAATCTACTGCCCGTGCTGTCCCACGCGGCAATACAGATATCTCCGATCGCAGTCTCGACGGACCACACAACCACGCCATGGTAGGGCTCGAATTGCCGCAGGGTCGAGGCCACTGGGCGCCAGCCATTCCCTCCCAGCACCGCCATGGCCGTGCTGTTCGCGTCAGCCGCCGTCCGTTGCAGCGATGCGTCAGGTCGGGGGCCGCCAAGCCACACCACCGCAGCGGCACCGATACTTGCGATCACGGCAACCCCAGCTACGGCCCACCAGGTGCCATTTCGCGCTCTCCGGGCGCCCCGCCACGAAAACTGTGCTCTCCGCTTCGGGGGGCTCGTTAGCTCCTCGATCCCGCCACCCGCAGCCGAGCCCGGGTCGGCGGCGGCAGGGTTGAGCGCGCCTGGGGAGGCCGTGGACGACGCGTCCGCGGCGGTGGCAACGGCGCCAAGGCTGCGTTGGGTCGTCCTCGTGAGGGCGGCAGCGGCTTCCAGATCGATCAGCCTGGCCAGCGCCGTGGGATCTGCGTATATATCGGCACGCGGACCGTACGCTCGCGCGCGCAACACGTTCAACTCGCGTTCGGTATCGGTCGGGCGCGAGGATCCTTCCGTGAGCTCGAGTCGCTCGGAGTCTGGTGCGGAGGGAGATCCATCCACAGCATAGATTCTACGCCGAGAAATACGCGGCGCATCAGGTCATAGGGAGCGCGTAAAGCGGCCGGCAGGACAGTGAACAAGCGAGGACCTCTGCGGTGCATCTCAGAGGCGGCGGGGGCGGAAAGCTGCTTCCTCGGTACTGTATGCGCCCCTCACCGCTTGGCGCTGGGCTTCCAATTGAGACGCCGACCGGTGGGTTGAAGCGGGTCGCCAGCTGACGGGGTATCACACGCTGAGCAAGGAGGCTCCTCCCAGTGTCCCGAGACAATTTCAGCCGACCGGGATTCTGGACAATCAGAGCCAAACGCTGACTGAAGCAATCTCCGGTGCGGCGTGGTGCGGCTATTGCTACCACCTGGCCGCAGCCCCGAACTGAACGGAGCTCGGGAGCCGGGGCGGCGGGAGGTCGGACGATTGCTGAGGAGCATCGACGATGGTTTCAAGCCGGAGGTCAGCGCGAAGGCTTCGAGCGCCTACGGCGGCACTCGGGCTGACGGTTGTCCTTTTTCTAAGCGGATGCGCCGGGGCTTCCGGAAATGAAACCGGCCGGCTCGGCGATTGGGTCGCAGACGTCGGCAAGGGATGGGACCAGTTCGTTGCTGAGGTGCTCACGCCGATCGCCAACGCACTGCTTGCAATAGTCATCGCCTGGCTTTCGATCGCGGTCGCCGCCCGTCTCGTCTCGCTCATTCCGGGTATTCGCAATCTCCGCATGAATCAACGAACCGGCAGAGCGCTTCTGTCTGTTGGGTGGGCGTTGGTCGTCTTGACACCGATAGTCACGGTCCTATCGACTGCTTTCGCCGCTGACACGTTCGTCACTTGGCTCGTCGTTTCGACCCCTCTCGCTTCCGCTGCAGTGTGTTCGTTAGGTCTGGGTCTCGCGACCCGTCCGCGCGTCGATGCGAAGGTACTCACGCCAGACGGGCCGTCGAATGAAGGATGGGCGATCGACGCGCTGATGCAGATCAGGAACGTCAGCCGGGACGTCCCAAGCATGCGGGTCAACGATGCGAACAGGGATGAGTTTGGAGCGTTCATCAGCATCGCTGACCGTACCGGTAGCGGTCTGGCCTCAGCGATCGCATGGCTCGTGCAGGCGCTGTTCAATGCCGCACCGTGGCAACTCCACGTCACGGTGCTTGACGGTCGCTCTGCCATCGCGACCGTTCGGCGAAACGGCCAAGCGCTCGACGAGGTCGAGATCACGCTCGACTGGCGAAATGCGGACTTCGACCAGCATCGCAAGTTGCTGGCGATGGCGGCCGCATTCACGTCCGTGACCATGACGCGGCGTTATCCCGACACACTTCAATCCTTCGCAGTGAGCGACTGGAGGTCTGTCGGTTACCTGAGCATCGCGAGTATGACGAGGGGGGCGGAGCGCCGCCACTACCTCGCCCTAGCGACTGCCAGTTCCATAGGAGCCTCACCAAGCGGACGTCGCCAAAGATAGTCGTAGCCGAGCGCACGTCGAATGGGGAGCCTCCATCTGGTTTGAGCCCAACCCTGCGTACGCACGCCGGTCGGCGGCAGCGCGGAGCACAGATAGTGTCCGTCGCGGGCGGGATATGGGGACTGCTGCACGGATCGGTGACAGGTTGTAGTCACGCCGCCAGTGCGACGGTCGTGTTCATGATGGTCTCGAACTCGATGGGGGTCAAACGGCCCAGGCGGCGCTGACGCCGCCGTCGA
>NZ_JADIJE010000026.1 GCF_015278315.1 Microbacterium ureisolvens
AAACCAGCCAGGCGCAGGATCCGGTCGCGGCGCTGGACGCCGCGCGCCGCGCGATGCGCGACGCCGAGGACGCCAAGGCCCTCGCCGACCACGCCCGCCGGTCCCCCACCGGCTGACGATCGCGCATCGGCGCGGCCCGTGGTGCCGCGCACGCGCCGCTACTCTGAGGGCATGAGCGACGGGGCGACTCGGGGATCCAACCGCGTCCTCGCGGGGGTTCGGCGCATTCCCGCGACACTGACCATGGTGACGCTGATCCTCGCGGTGGGCGTCGTGTGGCAGGGGCTGTGGCGGCCCTTCGAAGACACCGACCTCTTCGAGGTCGTGGCATACGGGCTGCCCGCGTTCGAGGCGGGCCGCTGGTGGACGCCGGTGACCGGGACCTTCTTCGTCAACGCGCCGTGGGTCTACCTCTTCACGATCGCGGGCTTCGTCGGCATGGCGTACCTCGAATTCCGCCGCGGCTCGCGCGTCGCGCTGGCCTATTACTGGGTCGGCCAGCTGTTCGCGATCTTCGGCACGGCGCTGCTGCTGTGGGGGTTCTCGCAGCTGCCCTGGGCGTGGGCTCAGGAGCAGGCGGCGGCGCTCGACGTCGGCGCCTCCGGCGGCACCATGGCCTGCATCGCGGCGGCGGTCGGCTTGCTGCGAAGCCCGTGGCGGGTGCGCGCGTGGCTCGTCCTGCTCGGCTTCGTGTTCATCGCGATGCTCTTCTGGGGGACGCTCGCCGACCTGGAGCACCTGCTGGCCGTGCTGCTCGTGCTCTTCGTCGATCGCTCCCTCCGGATCCAGCGCACCACGATCCGCGAGCAGCGCCTGATCGCGTTCATCGCGGTTCTGGTGCTCGGGGCGATCCAGATCATCACGATCCTCGTTCCCACCGACGGCCCTTTCGGTCCCACCGAACCGGCATCGGGTGGCTTCGTCGACTTCGCCATCGACACGGTGGTGATCCTGATCGTCGCCAACGGACTGCGGCGCGGGCGCCGGTGGACCTGGGTGGTCGCCGTGATCCTCGCCACGATCAACGTGGTGTTCGGCTTCATCGTGCTGGCCGCGATCATCATCGCCAGTGAGGCGCAGGTCGAAGGAACGATCGACGGCGAGACCGAGCTCGCCCTCGCGAGCGGTTTCCTCTGGCTCCTGATGCTCGTCTACCTGATCTGGGTGCGCCGCGCGTTCCGGGCACGGCGGAAGTCGCGCATCGGCCGTCAGCCGGCGCCGGGCATCGAGGACGTCAAGCGGATGCTGCACGCCGACGGCGGCGGCACCCTCTCGTGGATGACGACATGGGAGGGCAACAGCTACGCCCGCACGACCGACGGCATCGTCGCCTACCAGCGCCGCACCGGCGTGGCTCTGGCCCTGGCCGACCCGCTGGGTCCGCAGCGCTCTCGCGCGGCATCCGTCCGGGAATTCATCCATGACGCCGAGCAGGCGGGGCTCGTCCCCTGCTTCTTCAGCGCCGACGAGGCGACGCGCGCCGCGGTCCCGGGCACCTGGCGCAGTCTCGTGGTCGCCGACGACACGATCGTCGACCTGCCGGGCCTCGAGTTCACGGGCAAGCGGTGGAATTCGGTGCGGTCCTCGCTCAACCGCGCCGGCCGCGAAGACATGACCTTCCGCATGACGCGCCTGAAGGACGAGTCATGGGGCGTGCAGCAGCAGCTGCGCGCGATCTCGGAGATGTGGGTCGGCGACAAGGGACTCCCCGAGATGGGCTTCACCCTCGGCACGCTCGTCGAGGCGGAGGATCCCGAGGTGCGGCTGGCTCTCGCCCTGGCGCCGAACGGCGACGTCGACGGCTTCCTCTCGTGGCTGCCGGTGTACGGCCCCGGGGGCAGCGGGGAGGACGGCGGAAGCGGAGAATCGAGAGTCCGCGGGTGGACCCTCGACCTCATGCGGCGCCGCGAAGGCGGCTTCGCCCCCGTGATGGAGTTCCTCATCGGGTCGTCGGCGAAGCTGTTCTCGGAGGAGGGCGCCGAGATCATGTCGCTGTCCGGCGCGCCCCTGGCCCACGACTATCCGCCCGATGCGGGCATGATCGCCGCGCTCAGCGACAAGCTGGCCGACGCGCTCGAGCCGGTCTACGGCTTCCGGTCGCTGCACCGCTTCAAGGAGAAGTTCCACCCGCGATACGAGACGATGTACCTGCTGTTCCGCGACGAGAGCGACCTCACCCGGATCGGCGGGGCGCTCACGCGGGCCTTCCTCCCCGACGCGACGCTGCGTCAGTTCGCCGGCGCCGGTCTCGAGCTGGTGCGCGGCGACCGGGACTGACCCGCCGCCACCACCCCTGGCGAGGAGGGCGTGTGCATTCCGGGCGGGTGCGTTCCGGGCGGGTGCGTTCAGGGCGTGTGCGTTCGGGGCTTGTGCGTTCAGGGCGTGTGCGTTGCGGGCATGGCGAAGCCGCGGCATCCGCCGATCGGATGATCAGGGATGCCGCGGCTCACTGATCGCACGAGGCGATCAGTCCGCTCGACTCAGAGCGGGCGGATGTTCTCGGCCTGGAGGCCCTTGGGTCCCTGCGCAATCTCGAACTCGACGCGCTGGTTCTCCTCGAGGGAGCGGTAGCCGCCCGACTGGATGGCGCTGTAGTGCGCGAAGACGTCTGCGCCGCCCTCATCGGGAGCGATGAAGCCGAAGCCCTTCTCCGAGTTGAACCACTTGACGGTGCCCTGCGTGCTCATTACTTGCCGTTCTTCGTTGATCTCGTCGCGATTGCGGCGATTGAGTCCAACGTAGTGAAGACACGGGCGCGCGGCGAGACCCACTTCGGATGGTGACACAAACGTTGCACACGAGGGGTTGCCGGGGACCGCGGACGCGTGCCCATCGTCCGCCCGGGCTGAGCGGAGCTCGAAGCCCGGGCGTCGACGGATCCCCCCGGATAGGCCACGTCGAAACGTGGACAGGGAAATAGTACCGATATATCAGCGAGAGGGCGAGGCCGGATGCCGAGGATTTCGCCCCGATACGACGGTGCCGCAACGCCCGCCCGAGGCCCGGATCAGAGGGTGTATTCGCGTGAATCGTCCGGCGTACACTGGTGCCACACATGACTGCCCCCTTCGTCCCCCTCGAACCGCGCGGTGCCGTCCTCGGAGATGAGGTCTACGCACGCCTGGGTGAGGCGATCCTGGACGGCCGGCTGGCACCGGGCGCGCGGCTGCGCGATCAGGAGCTGGCGGAATGGCTCGGGGTCTCACGCACCCCTGTGCGCGAGGCGCTGCAGCGGCTGGAACGCACGGGCCTGGTCGAAGTGTCGCCGCACCGCTACACACGCGTGTCGTATCCGAATCAGCAGAACGACACCATCGAGCTCGTCGCCTACAACATGGGTCTTGCGGTGCGCATGGCGTCCCAGCGCGCCGATGAGGAGGGCATCGCCCTCGCGCTCGAGCGCCTGGACGACGTGATCGCCGCATCGCGCACCGACGACGCCGCCGCCCTCGCGACCGCCAGTCACGCCTTCTTCGCCGTGGTGACGCGCGCCAGTGGAAACTTCGCACTGCTGAAGTTCATCCGCGAGTACGAGATCGCCATCCGCCGCGACATGGTGGGCTGGCGCCCGTTCATCGAATGCCCGATCGGGCGCACCGCCGCGTACGAGCAGTTCCGTCAGGCCTTCGCCGCGCGCGACGGCGATCTCGCCGAGAAGCTGGTCCGCGACATCCACGGTCTCGCCTGACGCGCCGCCTCGCTCGCGTCCGCGCCGGGGGATCCGCTTCTCTCGCCTCCCTGCCCCGGCTAGCGTGAAGCCGTGCACCACATCGAACTGCGGCCCCTCGACGACGACGACCTCGATGCCGTCTTCGAGATGATGCGCGACCGCGAGGCGATCGCGATGGCCGCGTTCACGGCGGAGGATCCCGACGACCGTGCGGCCTTCGACGCCTGGATCGCCCGCCAGCGCGCGTCCGGCGACGTGCTGTCGTTCGTCGTCACCGAGGACGGCGGGTTCGCCGGCACCGCCGCGACCTTCACGATCGACGGCGACCGTGAGGTCACCTACTGGATCGCCCGGCACGCCTGGGGCCGGGGCGTCGCGACCGCGGCACTGCGCCTGCTGATCTCTCGCGAGCCGATACGTCCCCTCTTCGCCCGGGTCGCGGCACACAACGCCGCGTCGATCGCCGTGCTCGAGAAGGCCGGCTTCACCGAGGTGTCGCGCAACGTCGACTTCGCGCCCGGCGTCGGTCGCGAGATCGAGGAGATCGTCTTCACCCTGGTGCCGGCCCTCGACGGCCTCGGCGGGGGCTGACCGGCCGCAGGCTCACGTCGGCAGGCTGAACGGGCGGAGAAGCTAGATCTCGCCTTCCAGCGGGTTGTCGGCGAGCTTGTGGATGAGACCGCCGTCGATCAGCCGGCGCGCATGGCTGTGCGGCTTGCGCATGGACTGCTGCTGCACGTGCTCGCCGAACTCGTCGGCGAGTTCGAGGCGCGGATACTTCTGAAGCACCTCACGCCGGAACTCGAGCGGAATCTCCTCGGCGCGGCGTCCGGAGATGTCCAGGCCGGTCGAGGTCTCCAGGAGGTAGCCCTCGAGGTCGAAAGCAGGGTCGACCTCGGGCCAGTTGTGCCGAACGATGACGTCGTTGATCCGCCGACGACGGCCGGCGGGCCATCCCGCCCCTGCAGCCAACGCCTCCCCCACGAACCCGCCGGCTTCTTCGTAGCCCAGCGTGTGGTTGTCGTACGCCGGCGTCAGCCCGATGTCGTGCAGAAGCGCCGCTGCATAGAGCAGCTCGTGATCGACATCGCGGTGTCCTTCCACCACTGCATACGCCTCTGCCCACAGCCACGACCGGATCACGTGGTTGAGCAGCGATGGCGAATGGAGTTGCTGCGCGAGCTCTCGAGCACCGCGGCAGGCGCGGGTGTCGGGCAGGGAGAACTGCTGCAGTCGCATGTGGGCGCTCCTTCGGAATCTGCGGCCGACCCTCCGAGCCACCGCGGCCGAAACGAAGGAGCCGGCCGGAGATTTCTCTCCGACCGGCTCCGTTCTTCGACTCAGTCAGAACCTCTGTTCGTATCCACGAACTGGGTCCTGCTGTGCGCGAGGGGGGAGTTGAACCCCCACGCCCTTTCGGGCACTGGCACCTGAAGCCAGCGCGTCTGCCTATTCCGCCACTCGCGCGAGCCGCGGGATGCGAGATCCCGCGAAACTCAACTTCCCGAGAATATCACGCGTCGCCACGTACTCCGAACCGGGTCCGGGAAGACCGGCTGATGGCAGCCGCCTGGCGCCCGGCATCCGTCTCACACTCCCGGTGAGTGGGAACGGATTATCAATTTGGTTGATATTCGCTTTCGGGAGCGGCAGGCTTCGTCACGGGCCCGTCGACGGGTCCGCACAACAACGACGTTGGATGAGGAGCAGTGCAGATGCCTGATGGACACCGGACGACCCGCGCCCTGATCACCGCCGCCGCGGTGGTGGCGCTCACCGCCGCGGCGGGCCCCGCGGTCGCAGCGGACGATGCCGACACGATCGTCGAGGGCCGCCTGTCGGACTCGACGGCCTACCGATTCGTGGTGCCCGCCGACTGGAATGGCACCGTCTTCGTCAACCTCGACTTCGCGGGCGGCTCGGCATCGGCTGCGCAGCGGGAGCTGATCGAACGCGGCTACGCCTACGGGGGGACCACGAGGAATGTGACCGGCTGGAACCTCGGCGCCGCCGTCGAGAACCAGATCGAGGCCCTCGATGCGTTCACCTCCGCCGTAGGAGAGCCCGATCGCGCGATCGCGATGGGGAACTCCATGGGCGGCATGATCGCCGCCGCCACCGGAGAGCTGCACCCCGACCGCATCGACGGCGTGCTCGCCGCGTGCGGCGGCCTGTCGGGGACCGTGTCGCAGTGGAACCAGAAGCTCGACACCGTATTCGTCCTGTCGCGGCTGCTGGATCCCGCGGGCGTCCTGCCGGTCGAGGACGTGCCAGCCGACATCGAGAGCGCGCGGAACGCGTGGCTCACTCGGCTCGCCGAGGCGCAGCAGACTCCCGAGGGACGCGCGCGCATCGCCCTGGCCGCCGCCGTCGGGCAGCTGCCAGCCTGGTCGCAGTCGATCGCCGATCCCGACCCGCGCGACGCCGACGCCTACCAGGCGGCGTGGTACGGCGCCCTCGCGGGCGACCCGCTCCCGTACATCGGCCAGGCGATGAGCAGCCGTCACACGAGCACCATCGTCTTCGGCGGCATGCCGTCGTGGAACACCGGAATCGACTACGTCGAGCAGCTTCGGAAGGCCTCGCCCGAGTCGCGCCGGGTCGTCGCCGCGCTCTACGACGCCGCAGGACTCTCGCTCGACGAGGACCTCGCGACCGTCAACGCCGGCGAGCGCGTCGAGGCCGACCCCGCCGCGGTGGAGCGATTCGCCGCGTCGTACCAGTTCACGGGGCACATCAGCGTGCCCACGGTCACCCTCAACAACGTCGGCGACCAGATCTCGACGGTCGCGCAGCAGCAGGAGTATGAGGAGCGCGTCACTCAGGCGGGCAACGCCTCGCTGCTGCGGCAGACGTACGTGGCGTCGGCCGGTCACTGCAACTTCACGGCCGCCGAGACCATCGCCGCGACCGAGCTGCTGCTGGACCGCCTCGACACGGGGCGATGGGGCAGCGCGAACGCCGTGCAGCTGAACCGCACGGCGACGGCCCTCGACCTCGGCGACGCCCGGTTCTTCGGCTACCACCCCGATCGGTTCAACCGATGACCGCCCGCGAGCGTACGGCCGACCGCCGCGCACGCATCCGCGCGGCCGCACTGACGGCCGGGTTCGGCCTCCTCGCCACCGCGAGCGCGGCGGCCCCGGCGAGCGCGGCCGCCCCGG
>NZ_JADIJE010000027.1 GCF_015278315.1 Microbacterium ureisolvens
CCGTGCCTGCATCCACGTCGTCCGTGGTGACCAGACCCGCGACACCGCCGAAGTGGTCAATGTGGCTGTGGGTGTGGATGACGGCGACGATCTGCCGGTCGCCGCGGTGCGCGCGGTACAGACCCACAGCGGCGATCGCGGTCTCCGTCGAGATCAGCGGATCGATGACGATGACTCCCGTGTCGCCCTCGACGATCGACATCACTGAGAGGTCAAGGCCGCGCACCTGGTAGAGCCCCTCGACGACTTCGAAGAGCCCGTGCTTGGCGACGAGCTTGGATTGCCGCCACAAGCTCGGGTTGACCGAGTCCGGCGCGTCACCCCGGAGGAAGTCGTAGGTCGAGGCATCCCAGACGACGTCGCCGTCGGCGTTGCGGATCTTCGGGTCGTCGAGGGTGCCGACGAAGCCGCGGTCGGCGGCGGCGAAGTCGTCGACGTCGTCGAACGGCAAAGACGCGAGCAGCTTCGCTTGAGCGTCCCGGATCGACGCCTCCGGTTCACGCTGATGCATGTGTCTGATCCTTCTCTCCGGCCACGGCGGCCCGACCCCAGTCTTTCGGACGGGATTCTTCAGTAGCAACCGCGCGCCGACGATGACGCGTCCGCGAACGGTCGCCTCCGAGGCGCAAGCGGCGATAGGGGACGGACGCTCGTCTCACCGGCTTGCTCTCGCCGTACGCGCTACTCGTCCGCCAGACTGTAGCGAACGTGAGTTCGTTGCGAATGGAAGCGGAGACGGATGTCGGAAGCCAGCACAACGTCACGTGAGAGCCGGATACTCGACATCGTGACCGTGTTCGTCTTGTCGATCACGGCGGTGCTGACCGCGTGGTGCGGTTTCGAGGCCTCCAAGTGGGGCGGCGAGATGTCCATCGCGTTCAGCCAGGCTTCCAGCGCCCGCATCCAAGCGACCGCCGCCGAGGGGACAGCCCGGGACGCGCGGCTCTACGACTTGTCGATGTTCACGGAGTGGGTGCTCGCCGAGGAAGCGGGCAACGATGATCTCAGGGTGTTCATCGAGGAACGCTTCACCCCGGAGTTTGCTGTCGCTTTCGATGTCTGGGAGGCTGGCGGCCGCACCGAACGCGGCCCGCTCGCGATGGACGAGTACGTCCCGCCCGGAACCGGAGAAGCCGCACAACTGACGGCGGAAGCCGACGAAAAGTTCGAGCAGGCGTTGGAAAACAACCAGCGCGGCGACAATTACTCGCTGCTCACAGTGCTGTTCGCGCTGGTCTTGTTCCTCACCGCCATGTCGCAGCGCGACGTCGCGCTCTGGGTCCGTCGAACCCTGCTCGGCCTAGGGATCGTGGTGGGCATCGCCGGCGTCATCATCATGCTCACCTTCCCCATCAAGATCTGACCCGACGAGCCGCGACCCGTGCATTGAAACCGTGGTTGGTGGCACCGGCCGCCCGCGATCCCTTTGCGGGCCGGGCGCGGTACTAGTGGCCCGGAGCTGGCAGGCAGCCGCCGTCCATGATGAATCCGCCGACCTCGACCTGCACGCCTTCCGGTGTCACGGCGCCGAAGAGGCATCCGCCACCGGTGACGGCCACGCCGAACGGCACGTCACCGTTGCGCTCATAGCTTTGGATGTGCGCCTCGGTCACGCCCGCCTCGACCAGCGCGGCACGCACGGCGGGTTCGCTAATCCCAGCGCTCGAGACCCGCACGGCCTCGAGCGCCGCGGTCACGGGTGCGATCAGGCGTGCTCCCGTTTCTCGCCCGTCTTGCGGCTGCTCCATGCGTTGCCGGTAGAGCTCGTTGCTCGCCATATTATTCTCCGCGTCGTACACGACGCAGCCAGGCGACGGCTCGACTCCTGGCTGCTCAGCGACCGCGCATGTCGGCGAGGGGGAGGCACTCTCTGCACCAGGCGTCGCCGCCACAGATGCACAGCCACCGAGAGTAAAAGCGACCGCGAGAACACCGGCAGCACCCCACACCGCGCCGAGCCCTCGAGGCGATCTCAGCGCCTGACCATAGGAACTGCTAGTCATGCGAGCATCCTAGGAGTGCGCATATTGCCGGCGGGTCACGCAGCGCCCGGCACCGACGTCATCGGCAGCCGCATCGTCGCTGGGATCCTCATACGTGCGGCGCGCATAGGAGGGAGCTTCTTGGGCACCTGACCCAATGGAAGCCGTAGGCGGTTGAGATCCAGGCGGAGTCGCGCGAGAGGTCTATATACTGCTCTATACAAACCGGAGGAGGAATCATGACCGTCACGTCAATCGATATCAACCCGGACGAGCTGCGCCAAGCGAAAGAGCTCGCCGGCACGACCTCCAATCGCGAAACGGTGGACCTCGCCCTGCGTACGCTCATCGCCGTCCGTCGCCAGCCCGCTGCTGTCGAGCGGATTATCGCCCGCGCGTTCGAGCCCGACCAGATCGACGCTCCGACGATACCGCCGCGGACGGCGATTGCCGGCCAGTGACGACCTACCTCGTCGACAACAGCATCTGGCAGAAGGCCTCGACGAGCGATGCGATTGCGGCCAGGCTCCGGGAGCTCTCACCCACTCATCTGATCATCACGTGCCCTCCTCAAGTCCTCGAGTACTGCCATTCGGCCCGGACGCCTCAGGAGTACCAAGAACTCCGCGCGGACATGGAGCAGCTACTGCCCGCCTGGGAACACCCCGACGAACAGCACGCACTGGACGTCCAGCAGGCGCTATGGAACTCAGGGCTCATGCGCGCGGCAGCGGCGTTCGATTGCCTCATCGCGGCGTACGCGGTCGTCAACGACGCCGTCATCCTGAACTCCGACCACGACTTCGGGTTCATCGAGATCGCCACACGCGGCGCGGTCCGGCAGGAGTACGTGGCGGCCTAGAGGCTTTCCGGCCGGGTCCCATCCGCGACCCTGTTGCGGATGGAACCTGGCCGCAGTCGCGAGCCCGCCGCGGGCAGCGGCGGCGGGTGGCCTCGACTACGCGCGTTCAGAAGATGTGTGCTTCGCACGTGGCGAGGAATGCCAGGCGGCGGCGCCGTAATTCGCGGTAGACGGTGGCGCGGGACACATTGAACAGCTCGGCGATCTCAGTCTGGGTGTACTCACCCTGGTCCTGGACGTCGAACATGAGCTTTCGCTGAGTCATCGACAGCTTTGGCTGCTTGCCCTTCAGGTGACCCTTCGCTCGCGCCACCGCCATTCCTTCTTTGGTGCGCATGCTGATCAGGTCGCGTTCGAACTCGGCGACCATGGCGAGCACGTTGAAAAGCAGCCGCCCCACCGGATCTGTGGGGTCGTACCTGCTCCCGCCGAGACTGAGCGCGACGCCCTTCGTCGTCAGTTCGTCGGCGATGTCGCGTGCGTCCCTCACCGACCGGGCGAGCCGGTCGAGCTTGGTGACCACCAGCGTGTCACCTTGCCGGACGGCCGCGAGAGCTTCGCGGAGTCCGGGCCTGGCCCGGTTAGTGCCGGTCAGCCCGTGATCGAGGTAGATGTTCGAATCAAGGACTCCCAGTCGCAGCAGTGCATCCCGCTGCGAGGTGAGGTCTTGATCCGCGGTGGAGACCCTGGCATAGCCAATCTGCATTCCGTTCATGGCGCCGACGGTGCCACCGTCAGCGCGGAGGCGCACCCTGGGTTGGATCCGTATACGGGCATTGCGCGAAAGCGGGGCGTCCACGCGCGTTCTCGATGCCGGGCTCTCTCTCCCGCGATGCCGTGGCGGTCGGCTCGCCTCAGAACGGCAAGTCGCGAGCCCCTGGAGGGGCGATCAGCAGACCGGTGATCTTGCCAGAGCCGTTGTAGGCGACCCGACCGATCCAGTCGCCGGCCTCGTGACGGAGCGTCGCTTGCACGATGGCGCCGTTCGCGAGGACCCTGTTCGCGAGCTTGTTAAGCGCGTTCGTGCCGTCGGGAGTCCGCACCGTGAGGTCCGTGGATGACTCCAGCCGACCCGTCGCAGTGACGACCTCGTTCCACACTCCCTGAATCTTGCGCTTACTGAGCGTGCGAGCACACGCATAGGTCATCTGGGTGCGCACCGCCTCGTAGTCACCCGCGTCCAGCCACTCGAACACCGCACGGGTTCGATCCATGAGGTCGATCGTCTGCCTGGCCATTTCCATCTCCTTCTCTGGATGCGCAACCGCACCACCGAATCGTTTGAATGCCGCTTGGCGACTCACACCGAGCGTGTCGCCGATTGCCTGCCACGAAACTCCTGCGGCACGTGCTTCAACGACCAGGTCGACCAATCGCGTTTGCGACCGGCGCACCAGTTGATCGGCTCGCCGGATCGCGACGGAGGCGGTAACCGCTTCTGTGCCATCGACCATCGCTGCGAGTTCGGACAGCGATACTCCGTCATCCGGTGACTGATCGTCCATGCGTCCGACATTAGGGAGAGGGAATGTGCGCGTCAACTCCTGGTTTACATGCACAGTGCCATCGATGCGGCCTCCCGTGCTGACGCGGCAGGCGCCACTGCGTTCGACGTTCAACCGGCGCAGAGCCGCTCCGCGATGGCGTTTCACGGGCAGTCAGAAGCAGTCGGAGACCCGCGGATACCGGCGGACGACGGGTGCTCGGTGATCGTCTTCTTGCAGAGCGTCCACACGTGCACAAGCCCTGCGCGCGGATCCGTAAACGGGCATTGCACGCAGGCGGTTCCGGTCCGTGCTGAATTCGCCGGCGATGCCGACGTCGTGCGGGGAGTACGGGGCCGGGTCGGCCCGCAGAATCCCTTTTGCGTTGTCGCTAAGTCGCGTTCTATCCCGACGCGGTGGCAGCGTCCGATGCGTCACAGCCGGGATAGCCGGTCGATGCACCGGACGGCGTTCAGGGCGTCGCTATGATCGTTGCACGCTCCCATGTTCGGGCGAGAGAGGCGTCGATTGGATACGGAACTGGTCGTCGCGCTCGTTTCGGCAGGAGCGGTGGTTCTCGCCGCGGGACTTGGGGCTCTCGGGGCTCTCATAGGAACCTCGCGGCGACGCCTTCCTCGACCGCTCGAGCAAGCCAAGAACCTGTCGGCGGGGCTTGAGTCCATGACCAAAGATTCGGCCGAGCAGCGACTCGTGCGTGACGTCCATGACGACCTCGTCGTGGAGTGGGCTCTTAGACAGGCGGATCATTCCTACGACGAACTCATCACCGCAGCGCGGCCACTCATTGTCTTCGGGTCGCTCCTGTCTGTTGGCGGGCTTGCCGGCGTTCTGGGACTAGCCGTCGCCGTAACGCTGCAGTTCCCTTCAGGCGTCTCGACCAAGACCTATCCCGAGTGGGCATCCAACATTGGCGCCATCGCGGCAGCCATGACATTGGTCGGCCTCGGCACCCTAATACTCGGTGCGTTGATGTACCTGCTTGGCAGAGGCGGTCACGTAAGAAACATGAGCGCGATCCGGAGTGCTCACAATCTTCGGAACACCGTTCGCACCCAAAACGACGCGGCAATGAAGGCCCACCGCTCTCAGCGGCGGACGGTCTGGGCAGCGCGGTTCACGCAGATTCGGAAGAGGTACTTCGGGGGCAAATCCAGTTAGTCCCTGCGTAGCGTGACCGCGTTGCGCCACACGACAGTGCCCGAACGCGCGTTGCGCGACGTGCACAGCGTGCTTCGATCCATATCGGGGCGATGCGCGGATGCGGTACGTCGCGTGCGGCTCTATCGCCGTACGAGTGCCATGGGGTTGCGTGCGTAGGCGACGCAGAAGCCCCCGGCGAGGGCGCCGGGGGCTTCGGGCTGGAGCGGTCTACTTGACGGCGTAGAACACCGTGTCGACCATGACTCCGGGCGCTACGGCGATGACGCCGTCTTGTGCCGTCGCGGAGGGCACCGCGAACACGAGGTTGCCGCTAGCCGTGCCGCCGTTGTAGAGCGTGCTGGTGCTGTCCAGCTGGTCCGGAGGGACGACCAGCGAGTCGTAGGAGTTCACAGTCTCGCCGGTGGGGGTGACGTACTCGATCTGAACGAAGACTGGCATCGACCCTTCGGTGTCTGCTCCGACGTAGGTGACGGTCGCGTTCACGAGGATGTATTCCGAGCCCTCGGCCGGCGGCTCGTTGAACTCGTTCTCGGCGGCGACGGCGTCGTTGGCGGCGAAGGTGACGCTGTTGATCGTAACTTCCCACTCGTCGCTGGTGATCGTCGTCCCGAGCGGGTACGGGTTCTCGCGCGTGCCCTCTTCGGCCGCGGCGGGCTCCTCCTCCGCGGTGGTCTCCTCGTCGGTGCCGGACTCGGCCGGCTGCTCGACGACGGTCGCCTCCTCGTTGAAGGCGTCGTTGAACGCGGTGCTGACGACGGCGAAGAACACGATGAAGCCGATGATCGTTCCCACGATCGGGACTGCTGCACGGATCGGTGACAGGTTGTAGTCACGCCGCCAGTGCGACGGTCGTGTTCATGATGGTCTCGAACTCGATGGGGGTCAAACGGCCCAGGCGGCGCTGACGCCGCCGTC
>NZ_JADIJE010000028.1 GCF_015278315.1 Microbacterium ureisolvens
GAAGCGGCGGGGTGACCCAGCCGTGGACGCCACACGAGTGAGAATGCAGGCATGAGTAGCGAAAGACGTGTGAGAAACACGTCCTCCGAAAGACCAAGGGTTCCAGGGTCAAGCTAATCTTCCCTGGGTAAGTCGGGACCTAAGGCGAGGCCGACAGGCGTAGTCGATGGACAACGGGTTGATATTCCCGTACCGGCGAAGAACCGCCCCAACCAATCCAGTAGTGCTAAGTGTCTGAATCCCACTGACGGATCCCTTCGGGGTGATGCTGTGGGCCTAGCGCACGACCCCATGCTGAGGCGGTTAGCGTATTAACAGGTGTGACGCAGGAAGGTAGCCCATCCCGGGCGATGGTTGTCCCGGGGCAAGTGCGTAGGCCGAGGAATAGGCAAATCCGTTCCTCATACAGGCTGAGACACGATGCGGATGAAAAGTGGGTGATCCTATGCTGCCGAGAAAAGCATCGACGCGAGGTTCTAGCCGCCCGTACCCCAAACCGACTCAGGTGGTCAGGTAGAGAATACCGAGGAGATCGAGAGAATCGTGGTTAAGGAACTCGGCAAAATGCCCCCGTAACTTCGGGAGAAGGGGGGCCATCCACTTATACCAGCTTGCCTGGAAAAGGGTGTGGTGGCCGCAGAGACTAGTGGGTAGCGACTGTTTACTAAAAACACAGGTCCGTGCCAAGTCGCAAGACGATGTATACGGACTGACGCCTGCCCGGTGCTGGAAGGTTAAGAGGACGGGTCAGCCGCAAGGCGAAGCTCAGAATTTAAGCCCCAGTAAACGGCGGTGGTAACTATAACCATCCTAAGGTAGCGAAATTCCTTGTCGGGTAAGTTCCGACCTGCACGAATGGCGTAACGACTTCCCAACTGTCTCAACCGCGAACTCGGCGAAATTGCAATACGAGTAAAGATGCTCGTTACGCGCAGCAGGACGGAAAGACCCCGTGACCTTTACTACAGCTTGGTATTGGTGTTCGGTGTGGCTTGTGTAGGATAGGTGGGAGACTGTGAAGCGGATACGCCAGTATTCGTGGAGTCGTTGTTGAAATACCACTCTGGTCACTCTGGATGTCTAACTTCGAACCGTGATCCGGTTCAGGGACAGTGCCTGGTGGGTAGTTTAACTGGGGCGGTTGCCTCCCAAAAAGTAACGGAGGCGCCCAAAGGTTCCCTCAACCTGGTTGGCAATCAGGTGGCGAGTGTAAGTGCACAAGGGAGCTTGACTGTGAGACTGACAGGTCGAGCAGGGACGAAAGTCGGGACTAGTGATCCGGCAGTGGCTTGTGGAAGCGCTGTCGCTCAACGGATAAAAGGTACCTCGGGGATAACAGGCTGATCTTGCCCAAGAGTCCATATCGACGGCATGGTTTGGCACCTCGATGTCGGCTCGTCGCATCCTGGGGCTGGAGTAGGTCCCAAGGGTTGGGCTGTTCGCCCATTAAAGCGGTACGCGAGCTGGGTTTAGAACGTCGTGAGACAGTTCGGTCCCTATCCGCTGCGCGCGTAGGAAGTTTGAGAGGATCTGACCCTAGTACGAGAGGACCGGGTTGGACGAACCTCTGGTGTGCCAGTTGTACTGCCAAGTGCACCGCTGGTTAGCTACGTTCGGGATGGATAACCGCTGAAAGCATCTAAGCGGGAAGCCGGCCTCAAGATGAGACTTCCATACCTTCGGGTGAGAGGCTCCCAGCCAGACTACTGGGTTGATAGGCCAGATGTGGAAGCGCAGCAATGCGTGCAGCTGACTGGTACTAATAAGCCGATGACTTGATAACACACCAATCCTGGTGCTCGCGTCCACTGAGTGGTTCCCGATGTACGGTCGGAAACCGCAACTGAACAGCAGACTTTTTTCACGTTGTGAACACCTGAAACATCGAAAGAGTTTCGGCGGCCATAGCGAGAGGGAAACGCCCGGTCCCATTCCGAACCCGGAAGCTAAGCCTCTCAGCGCCGATGGTACTGCAGGGGGGACCCTGTGGGAGAGTAGGACACCGCCGGACACCCATTCACGGAATGGCCACCCACACCCTGGGTGGCCATTCCGCGTTAAC
>NZ_JADIJE010000029.1 GCF_015278315.1 Microbacterium ureisolvens
GGGCGCGGAGCGCTGCGCGCCGCGCGCGAGGATCGTGGCGTCGTCGTGCGGATCGTCCACCGGCTGCGGGCTGCCCGCGCGCCGCGGGCCGGGAGGTCCGGATTCGGCGGCCTGCGTGGGGAGCTCGGCCTCCGCAGCGCGGCCCGACCGCGCGGAGAGGACTGTGGCGTCGAGGTCCGGGGGCAGCGCGGTCGCCGGCTGCTCCGCACGAGCGGCCGGCGCCGTGGCCTCCAGTGCGGGGCCGCGGCGCCGGAGGCGACGCACCTGGGTGGTCTCGGTGTCCCAGGGTTCGTCGGCAACCGGGTCGGGGTCGGACGCCGCCCCGGCAGCGGGCGAGGACTCCGCGGAGCCGGCGCCGCTACCAGGGTCGGCATCCCGCGCCGGCATCGCGCGGCGCGAGAGGACCGTCTGCTCGTCGTCGGGATCGATCACCCGTCGCTCCGCTGCAGGCGGACCTCGGCGTCGCCCAGCAGGAACCGGTCGCCGGCCTCGACCTCTTCGCCGGGGGGCGCCTCGACCTCCGTGCCCATGACGGTCGCGAACAGCACGCCGTTGGTCGAGTCGAGGTCGGTCACGTACCAGCGGTCGTCGCGAAGCTCGAGGCGCGCGTGCGTCTTGGACACCGTGCCGTCGGGGATCGACACGAGCTGCGCACCCGGGAAGTCGGGGTCGCCGGCGGGCCGGCGACCGAGGATGACGACCTCGGCCGACAGCGCGACGGGGTCTCCGGTCGGCGGCAGGAGCGTCCAGTCGGTGCGCTTGCGGCGCGCGATGATCGTCTCCTCGAGCACGTCCTGCTCGTCGGGGATCTCAGGCTTGGCGTGGAAGGCCGACACCGACGAACGCGCGGAGCGCGGCGCTCCGGCGTCGGGAGCGCCGGCGACGGCCGACACCGGCCCTGAGGCTTCGGGGAACGAGTCCGACTCGCTCATCGGAGAGCGCGCGGGCGCCCACGGCTCCCCGTCGCCGTCGGCGGCTGCGGCGGCCGGCACGCGCGTGACGGGCGGACGCGTGATGCCCTGGCCCGTCGTGGCCGCATCGGACGCGGCGTACGCGTCGGCGCGCGGTGCAGAGGTGATGGGAGCGGCCGGCGGCGCCGAGGCGACCGGAGCCGCGGGGACGGCCGAGATGGGCGCGGGTGCGCCGGACACGGCGCCGGTGACCTCGCCGCTCAGATCGGTGGAGTCCAGGGCGAAGCCCTGCCACGGATCGGCGACGGCCTCCGCGTCGCGCCCGTCCTCGGAGCGCGCGGCGGCCACGGGGCGGCCGGGGAGGGGCGGCGGCGTCCAGCCGCCCGCCGGCGGTGCGACGGCGGCCAAGCCGTCGGCCGATGACCCCGGCACGGACGCGACGGGGGCGGAGTGGTCGGACACCGCGGGCCCGGCGGGGGCGAAGGTGCCCGTCCCATCCGGAGGCGAGGCGACGGGAGCCGACGACACGGGCGCCGCCCCCGG
>NZ_JADIJE010000002.1 GCF_015278315.1 Microbacterium ureisolvens
TGGTACAACCACGACCGCATCTCAGAACGACTCGAGGGCCTGAGCCCGGTGCAATACCGGACCCAGACCCTCGCGGCCTAGGCTTCGACTAAACCAGTCCAACAAACGGGGACCAGTTCAGCATCCGTCCGCCCCTCTTGCGTGCCCAGCGCGTTTCGACAGGCTCTACGGCCGGCGCCGCGGCGGGCCGGTCCCAGATCTTGTCGAAGGGCGTGCAGCAGGTGGGCGCTCCGAGAGACAGGCTCAGGCGGCAGGGTCCGCGCAACAGGCTCAGCGGCCCGGTCGGGGCCGCTTCTCGCCGCGCGATGCTCCGGGCCGCGTTCCTGCCGCGCGTTCCGGATTCAGGAGATGAGACGTACGCAGGTCGTTCCGGCGCGGATCGTCCTGTTTTCGCCGATTCACCTGATCCGGAGACGGATGCCGCGGCCCGGGCGCACCGAGAGCCGCGGCCCGCTCGCCGGTTCGCGCCGCGCCGCGTTCCCGCCGTGCGTCACGGATTCAGGCGATGAGACGTACGCAGGTCGTTTCTGGTGCGGATCGTCCTGTTTTCGCCGATTCACCTGATCCGGAGACGGATGCCGCGGCTCGCGCCGCGCGCCTACTCCATGCCGTGGAGGACCTCGACGATGCCCGAGAGATGGGCGCGGGTCGCGGCCTCGGCGGCGTCGGGATCCTTCGCGAGGATCGCGTCGATGATCGCGATGTGCTCGGGGGCGGAGGTGGCGGCGCGGCCGGGGTGGAATGCGAGCCGGAACTGGTGCCGAGCCGACTGGGCCCGCAGGCGCTCGAGCAGCTGCGTGGCGGTGCCGTGGCGACTGAGGTCGCGGATGCGGCGGTCGAGCTCCTGGTTGAGGCGCGAGTAGGCCATGAGGTCGCCCGACCCGATGGCCGCCTCGATGTCGGCGCGCAGCGCCCGCAGCTCGTCGGCGTCGGCGGGGGAGAGGTTCTCGGCAGCCTTGCGCGCGCACAGCGTCTCGAGGCCGATGCGCACCTCGACGATCTCGATCGCCTCGTCCACGGTGATCGCGCGCACGCGCGCGCCCCGGTTGGGCAGGCGCTCGACGAGTCCCTCGCCCGCGAGGTTCAGCAGGGCCGTGCGCACGGACGCGCGCGAGGCTCCGTAGCGCTCGCTGAGGTCCGCCTCGATGAGCCGCTGGTGAGGTGCGAACTGCGCGTCGAGGATCGCCTCGCGGATCAGCTGCGTGAGGTCGGGACGGTCGAGCGCTTCGTCCTCGCCCAGCACCGCGGCATCCGTCATCTCGGTCTTCCCCTTCGGCCTCATCGTCCGTGCACTGACACTATCTCGCGACCGCAGGGACGGTGCGAAGCATTTCATACGAAATCTTCGCGAAAATCGTCGACAATCTTGATTCCCGCACCGGGGGAGGGGCACGCTGGATGAGGTGCCGATCCGCACCGACCCGAGGCGGATCGACGGTGAGCAACGGAGAGGTGGACGTTTCATGGGCGAGACGGCGATGGGGACTGCGGTCCGGACCGGCCTGTACATCGGGGGTGAGGAGCGGTTCACCGACGACGTGCTGACCATCGCGGATCCCGGCAAGGCGGGCGCGGTCGTCGGCGAGGCGGCTGCGGCGTCCGCGTCGGACGTGACGGATGCCGTCGCCGCGGCGAAGGCGGCCTTCCCGGGGTGGGCGGCGCTCACGCCGCAGGAGCGCGCCGCGAAGATGGCCGAGGCCATCGCCGGGATCGCGGACGACCGCGACGAGGACGCCGCGATCCTGTCGCAGGAGAACGGCAAGGTCCGCATGGAGGCGTGGATCGACGCACTCGTGTTCGAGATCCGCTGGAATCTGGCGCTCATGCTCGCCGACGAGGTCGACGCGACCAAGACGCTGCCGCCGGTGCCGGGCGCGATCCCGGTGTCGACCGAGGTGGCCTACCAGCCGCTCGGCGTCGTGACGGTGATCGTGCCGTTCAACTGGCCGATCGCGATCCTCGGCGCGGCACTCCCGCACGCGCTGCTGGCCGGCAACACCGCGATCGTGAAGCCGCCGCCCTCGGCGCCGCTGGCCACGACGCGCGTGGTCCAGCGCGTGGCCGAGAAGCTCCCGCCGGGCGTGCTGAACGTGGTCACCGGGCGCGACCAGGACATGGCGGGGCTCATCCAGAACCCCGACATCGCGAAGGTGTGCTTCACCGGCAGCGTCAACGGCGGCAAGCGGATCATGGAGATGGCGTCGAAGACCCTCACCCGCGTGACGCTCGAGCTCGGCGGCAACGACGCCGCGGTCTTCCTCGACGACGCGATCCTCGACGACGCCCACCTCGACCGGCTGTACGCGGCGGTCTACGACACGACCGGCCAGATCTGCATGAACGCCAAGCGGGTCTTCGTGCACCGCTCGCGCCTGGACGAGCTGGTGGCGGGGCTCACCGCACGGCTGGAGGCCGCTCGACTCGGCTACGGCCTCGACGAGGGCACGACGATGGGGCCGCTGCATCAGCCCGCGCAGAAGGCGTTCGTCGACGAGATCATCCAGGAGGCGAAGGATGCCGGAGCCGACGTCCGCGAGTTCGGCGCGCTGCCCGAGGGCGACCTGGCCGGCGGCAACTTCGTGCGCCCGGCGATCGTCGTCGACCCGGCGCTCGACCTGCGCGTGGTCACGCAGGAGCAGTTCGGGCCGGTGATCCCGCTGATCCCGTTCGACGACGAGGCAGAGGCGGTGCGCCTCGCGAACGACACGTGGGGCGGGCTCTGCGGCTCGGTGTGGACCGCCTCGCCCGAGGCGGCGCAGCGCGTCGGCTCGCAGCTGGAGTGCGGCTACGTCTGGGTCAACGACCACGGCGCCACCCGCCTCGACCTGCGCGCGCCGTTCGGCGGCATGAAGCAGTCCGGGTTCGGCCGGGAGCAGGGCATCGAGGGCGTGCGCGCCTTCCAGGACACCCGTTCGATCGCGACCCTCGACCCGGAGGTGCTCGCCTCGATGGCGCACTGACCGGCATCTCGACGAAGGGTGGGTCTCCGCGCCTGGCGTGCGGAGGCCCACCCTTTTTCGCGCCGCCGCGGGCCGCAGGGGGCCGCCGCCACGCCGCATCGCAGGAGGCACTGCTTCAGCGCGGCAGATTGTGGTCGAAATTGATAGTTGAGAAATTCAACCATCAACTTTTATGATGTTATTGCGTCGCCACGAGGCGGCGCCCTTCTGCACAACGATGTGGAGTTCCCATGCGTACCAGCACTGCCGCCGCCATCGCCGTCCCCCTCGTCGCCGCAGCCCTCCTCGTCGGCTGCTCGGCGTCGCCGTCGCCCGAGGCCGAGCCGGAGGAGACCGCCGCCGCGGCCGAGGCGCCCCTCTACGATCAGCTTCCCGATGCGATCAAGGACGCCGGGGTCATCAAGATCGCCGGCGACACCCACCCGCCCTACCGGACCATCGAGGAGGGCGGCGAGATCACCGGCATCGACCCCGATCTGCAGGCCGCGCTGTCGGAGCAGCTGGGCGTGCCATTCGAGATCATCACCTCGTCAGGCCTCGACGCCATGCTGACCGGCATGCTGTCGGGCCGCTACGACGCCTTCAACGGCCCCGTGCGCACGACACCCGAGCGCGAGGCCGACTTCGACGCCGTGGTCTGGATGACCACGCGCACCTCCTACGTCTTCCTCGAGGAGCGCGCCGACGAGCTCGACGACCCGGAGGCGCTGTGCGGCGCCCGGGTCGCCGGCGTGACCGGCTCGGTCACCGAGAGCCAGCTCCAGCGCTACAACGAGTGGTGCGACGCGGAGGGTCTCGACCCGGCGGAGTTCATCGGCCTCGAGGACAGCAACGCCACGTTCCTCGCCGTCAACTCCGACCGCGCCGACTACGCCGGCACCACGCAGTCCGCCGCGATCGACCTGCAGGCCTCCGACCCCGACCGTTACGGCTACCTCATCCAGTCCGATGAGCAGGGCGCGGGCATCGACCAGCTGGCCCTGTTCATGCCGAAGGGCAACGGGCTCGCCGAGCCGATGCTCGCGGCGTTCGAGGCCATCTTCGAGAACGGCGAGTACGAGCGCATCATGTCGGAGTGGGGCATCGAGGATGCCGCCGTCGACGCGCCGGCGCTCAACCCGATGACGAGCGAGTGAGACCATGACCGATCTCACGACCCAGCCCGTGCGCAACCCGTTCGCGGACCGCACGGTGGACGTCGCCCACGCGCGACGCCGGATCCACCCCTGGCGCGTGGTCGTCGGCGCCCTGCTCGTGCTGATCACGGTGCAGATCGTGATGTTCCTCGTCACGAACGAGCGGTTCGACTGGCCCGTCGTCGCGGAGTACCTCTTCAACCCCACGGTGCTCATGGGGCTCGGCATGTCGCTCATGCTCACGGCCGTCGGCATGGTGCTCGGGTCGATCCTCGGCACGGGACTGGCAGCCGGACAGCTGAGCGACTTCGCGCCGCTGCGCTGGGCGTGCATCGTCTTCGTCGGTGTGTTCCGCGGCGTCCCCCCGCTCGTGCAGCTGATCTTCTGGTACAACCTCGCCTATCTGCTGCCCCGGCTCGCAGTCGGCGTGCCGTTCGGCCCCGAGCTCTTCAGCTGGTCGACGAACGAGCTCATCACGCCGCTGACCGCGGCGATCATCGGGCTGTCGCTCCACGAAGCGGCGTACATGGCCGAGATCATCCGCGCCGGCATCCTCTCGGTCGACTCGGGCCAGCGCGATGCGGCCGCCGCGATGGGCTTCAGCCGCTGGCACTCGTTCACGCGGGTGGTGCTGCCGCAGGCGATGCGCGTCATCATCCCGCCCACCGGCTCGCAGGTGATCGCGCTCATGAAGGGCACGTCGCTCGTGAGCGTGATCGCGATGGGCGACCTCCTGCACTCGGTGCAGGTGATCTACAACCGCACCTACGAGGTGGTGCCGATGCTGATCGTCGCCGTCATCTGGTACCTGGTCGTGGTGACCGCGCTGACGCTGGTGCAGCGTCGCGTGGAGCGGCATTTCAGCAGGGGGATGTCGCGGGCCGCGGTCGCCCGGCGAACCGTCGAGCGAACGGAGACGACGGCATGAACGTCCACGACAGCGAGTCGCTGACGCCGGTGCTGCAGGTCGTGGGGCTGCGCAAGTCCTACGGCGACCACCTCGCCCTCGACGGCGTCGACTTCGAGGTCCACGCGCGCGAGGTCGTGGCGGTGCTGGGTCCTTCGGGCTCGGGCAAGTCGACCCTCGTGCGGTGCATCGATCAGCTGGAGTCCATCCAGGGCGGCGCGATGTACCTCGACGGCGAGCTCCTCGGCTACGAACGGCATCGCGACGGCATCCGTCCGCTGACCGATGCCGATGTGCAGCGGCAGCGCCGCCGCATGGGCATGGTATTCCAGCAGTTCAACCTCTTCCCGCACTGGACCGTGCTGCGCAACATCACCGAGGCCCCCGTCAAGGTGCACGGGGTGTCGCCTGCGGAGGCGAAGGAGCGGGCCATGGAGCTCCTGGCGCGCGTCGGGCTGGCCGACAAGGCGAACGCCCACCCGCGTCAGCTGTCCGGGGGTCAGCAGCAGCGCGTCGCGATCGCCCGCGCCGTCGCGACGCGGCCGCGCATCCTCCTGTTCGACGAGCCCACCAGCTCGCTCGATCCGGAGCTCGTCGACGAGGTGCTGCAGGTGATGAAGGACCTCGCCGAGACCGGGATGACGATGATCGTGGTCACCCACGAGCTGGAGTTCGCCCGGCACGTGGCCGACCGCTGCGTGTTCATGGCCGACGGCCAGGTGATCGAGGACCGGCCCTCGGCGGACTTCTTCGACCGCCCCGAGTCCACGCGCCTGCGCACGTTCCTGACCCGCACCTCGGCGGCGCCCGCGGGCGGGCCGGCGTGATCACCATCCACGCGGTGGGCGACCTCGTCCTCGAGCGCGACGACGCGCGGCCCCTCCTCGACCCCGCCGCCGACACGCTGCGCGCGGCCGACCTCGTGATCGGACACCTCGAGATCCCCCACGTCGCATCCGGCGTGGTGCAGACGACGGACGTTCCGGCCCTCCCCGGACCCCCGTCGGCGCTGGACGCGCTCGCGGAGGCGGGGTTCGGCATCCTCACCCTCGCGGGCAACCACGTGTACGACTTCGGACCCGAGGGCATGCGCGAGACCGCCCGCCACTGCGCGGACCGGGGCCTGCGCACAGTGGGCGTCGGAGAGACGATCGACGAGGCGTTCGAGCCGGTCGTCGTCGAGGTCGACGGCACCCGGATCGCGGTGCTGAGCGTCAACTGCGTCGGGCCGCGCGAGAGCCGGGCGACGACCCTCAAGCCCGGGGCCGCCTACATCGACGTCATCACGCACTACGAGCCCCGCAACGCGAACCCCGGCGGGCCGCCGCGCGTGGACACGTTCGCAGAGCCCGCGAGTCTGCGCCGGTTCGAGGCGGCGGTGACGGATGCCGCGACCCGCGCCGACGTCGTCATCGTGGCGCTGCACAAAGGGCTCGTCCACGTGCCGGTCGAGATCGCCGCGTACGAGATCGAGATCGCGCATGCCGCGGTCGACGCCGGGGCCGCGGCCGTGGTCGGTCACCACGCCCACATCTTCAAGGGCGTCGAGCTCTATCGGGGGAGGCCCGTCTTCCACGGGCTCGGCAATTTCGCGACCGTGACGAAGGCGCTCTCTGCGGCCCCCGGCGACGCGCCCGAGCGCGAGGCCTGGGCGCGCCAGCGGCGCCGGCTGTTCGGCTTCACCCCCGACCCGGCGATGCCCGAGTACCCGTTCCACCCCGAGAGCCGCCACACCGCGATCGCCGTGCTCACCCTCGACGGGGACCGCGTCGAGGGCGGTCTCATCCCGTGCTGGATCGACGGCGACGCCCGCCCGGTGCCCGTGGGCGGCACCGAGCGGGGCGACGCGGTCGCCGCCTATCTGCGGGGAATCACCGGCGAGGCCGGATTCGACACGGAACTCCACTGGGTCGGCGACCGACTCGTCGCCCGCACGAAGGAAGACTGACATGAGCACCATCGACGGCCCCCTCGCGGGCAAGACCGTGATCGACCTCACGACGGCCCTCGCAGGTCCCTACGCCACCCTGCTGCTGGCGAGCCTCGGCGCGCGGGTGATCAAGGTCGAGAACCCCACCCGCGGCGGCGACTCTTCGCGCAACAACTCTCCGTATGTCACGGCGGACGGCCTGCAGATGCGGCGCACCGGTCCCGACGACATGTCGGTGTCGATGATGGCGCGCGGCCGCGGCAAGGAGAGCGTCACCCTCAACCTCAAGCACCCCGAGAGCCGCGGCGTCTTCTTCGACCTCGTGCGCCACGCCGACATCGTCGTCGAGAACTACAGCGCCGGCGTCACCCGGCGGCTCGGCATCGACTACGCCGCCGTCCAGCAGGTGAACCCGCGCATCGTCTACACCTCCATCAGCGGGTTCGGCGCGCAGGGCGTCGCCGGCGAGGGCAAGGCGATGGACACGATCATCCAGGCGCTGAGCGGGGTCATGATGACCGCCGGCGAGCCGGGCGACGCGCCGATCCGGTTCGGCCTTCCCATCGGCGACCTCGTCGCGCCGCTGTTCGCCGTGATCGGAACGCTCGCCGCGGTGATGGACGCCGAGGCGACCGGCGAGGGACAGCACGTCGACGTCTCGATGCTCGGCAGCCTCACGTCGCTCGTGGCGTGCGAGCCGTTCGACGCGCTCGAGTCGGTCGGATTCCCGCTGCGCACCGGCTCGGTCGTGCCGCGGCTCGCGCCGTTCGGCACCTTCCAGTCCGCCGACGGCTGGTTCGCGATCTGCGCGCCCACCGACCAGTTCGCCGAGGGCACCCTCGCCGCCATGGACAACGGGCACCTCGCCGAAGACCCGCGCTTCTCGTCGCGCGATGCGCGCGTCACCCACGCCGACGAGCTCCACGGCATGATCGCCGAGTGGGCCGCCACGCGGTCGTCGGCCGAGGTGCTGTCGGCGCTCGAGCGCAACGGCGTGCCGGCGGCCCCCGTCCGCGACACGGCGACCGCCGTCCGCGACGACATCGTGACCAGCCGACGCGAGGTCGTGCCGCTCGTGCACCCGCGCTTCGGGCACTTCGAAGGGCTCTACGGCAGCGGCCTGCCGGTCGTCTTCTCGCGCAGCTCCGCCGACCTGTCGCGGCCGGCGCCGGCGCTCGGCGAGCACACCGGCGACGTGCTCGAGGGGCTGCTCGGCTACGACCAGGAGCGGGTCGAGGGGCTGCGCCGGGACGGCGTGCTGTGAGCAGCCCCTCGGTCGGGATCGTCGGGAACGACGTGCCCCGTCAGCTCGTGCTCGCCGCCGGCGCCGTTCCGCGGCGCCTCACCGGATCGTGGCTGGGGGCGATTGACCCCGCCGCCGCACAGCTGCTGGGGGCGGCGGACGCGCCCGCCGCGCGGATCCTCGGCGAGCTGACCGCCGGGGCAGTCCAGTGCGACGCGCTCATCGTGTGCGCCGACAGCCAGGCGCACGTGCGCCTCTTCTACGTGCTCCGCGCGGTCGCGCCCCAGCTGCCGCTGCACCTCCTCGATCTGCCGCGCGCGGACTCGCTCGCCGCGCGCCGGTTCGGGCGCGTGCAGCTCGAGAGCCTCGTGGCCTTCCTCGCCGATGTGACCGGCCGTCCCACCGACGTCGGTGCGCTGGCGGCGGCGGCGCAGGCGGAGCGGCAACTGGGGCGTGCGATCGACCGCCTGCGCGACCGCCGCCGCAGCGTCCCGCCACGCTGTGACGGCACCCTGGCGCTCGACGCGATGCTCTCGGCCGCCCAGCTTCCGCCGTCCGACGCGGTCGCGCGGATCGAGCAGGCGCAGGCGGACGTGCCGGCGTCGGCCACGCGCGTCCACGTCACGGGATCGAATCACCCGGATGCCGCGTTCTACCGTGAGCTCGAGGAGCACGGGTACGTCGTGGTCAGCGAAGACCACGACACCGGCGACGGCGCGTGGCTCGGCGCCGCCGCCGACGGCGCCGACGTCGGAGAGGTGCTCGACGCGCTGCTCGATCAGCACTTCACCCGCGTCGGCGGTTCGCCCACAGCCTCGAGCGCCGCCCGCGCAGGTCTCACGCGCGACACGGTCGTGGAGAGCGCGGCGGACCTGGTCGTCGCAGCGATCCGCGACCTCGATGAGGCACCGGCCTGGGATGTCGCCGACCAGGCGGCGCTCCTCGCCGAGATGGGAGTCCCTTTCCGCGTGCGCACCCGCGTGGCTCCCGGCGGCGAGATCGAGGCCGCCCACGAGCTCGCCCGTCAACCGGCGGGGGAGGTGGTGTCGGCATGAGCACGCGAGCCGTCGCCGCCGAGCGGCTGCCGAGCGCCGCTGCGGCCACCGCCTACCAGCGCGAGTGGTTCGCCGGCCTGGCCGAGCGGGTCCGCGGCGGCGAGGCGCTCGCGCTGGCGAATGCCGACGCGCCGCACGAGGTCCTTCGTGCGCTGGACGTGCCGTACGTGGTCAATCAGTGGTGGTCGTCGATCATCTCGGCCAAGCGCGCGGGACCGGCGAGTCTTCGCGCCGTCGCCGCGGCAGGACTCCCCGACGACAGCCGCCAGTACGACGTGCTGCCGCTGGGCGCTCAGGACCTGCCCGAGGAGGAGGCACCCTGGGGTGGGCTGCCCGAGCCGCGCTTCGCCATCGCCGAGCGCGGGGGCGACGTCACGCACAAGATCTTCGAGCAGTGGGGTCGCCGCTCCGGCACCGAGACCTTCCTGCTCTCGCGCACGGCGGCCGACCCGGCGCCGGCGGGCTGGTGGGACCTGGTCGCGCACCGGTGGGACGAGGTGTTCGGGGCAGCGCGCATCGACCTCCTCCAGGGCGAGATCGAGGATCTCATCGGCTGGCTCGAGACCCGGCTGGACCGGCGGCTGGACCGCGACCGCCTGACCGGGGTGATGGCACTGGCCAACGAGCAGGCGGAGTGGAACCGCCGCACCCGCGATCTGCTGGCCGCGGCACGACCTCTGCCCGTACCGGTCACCGACATCATCCCGAGCGTCATGGTGCCGCAGTGGCACCGGGGGACGCGCTGGGCGGTGGAGGCGGCACAGCGGCTGCACGACGACGTCGCCCGCCGGATCGACGACGGAGCGGCGGTCGCCCCGCGCGAGCGGCGCCGGCTGATGTGGATCGGGCGCGGGCTGTGGTCGGACCTCGACATGTACCGGTCCTTCCAGGAGGACTTCGACGCGGTGTTCGTCTGGTCGATGTACCTGGCCATCGCCGCTGACGGGTACGCGCGGTACGGCGACGATCCCGTTCGCACGCTGGCGGCGCGCTTCGTCGGCCTGACCGACCTGCTCTACGTGCCGCCGATGTCGTCGTCCTGGTACGTCAAGGAGGCCGTGTCCCACGGCGTCGACGGCGTCGTGCATCTCGTCGCCGACGACACGCCGGGCGGAGCCCTGATCTCGGCGGCACTCGAGGAACGCGGCATCCCGGTCCTCGAGATCCGCGGCAGCAACGCCGACAGCCGCGCGACGGCCTCGGTGCGCGAGCGCATCGCGACCTTCCTGCGCGACCGCGTGCCCGCGAGCGCGTGATCAGGTGACCGCGGGCAGAGTCTTCCAGCCGTTCGCGAACGGCCGCTTCTCGCTCTACTTCACCGGCCAGGTCGTCTCGAACACCGGCACGTGGTTCCAGAACCTCGCCCTCTCGCTCGTGGTCCTGGACGCGACGGGAAGCGCCCGCGCCCTCAGCGGGGTGACGGTGGCGCAGTTCCTGCCGCTGCTGCTCCTCAGCGTCCCGGCCGGCCGGGTGGCGGACCGCGTGCGACCGCGCACCATTTTGCTGATCACCTCGCTGCTCTCGGCGGTGATCGTGGGCGGGCTGGCGCTCGTGACGCTCGTGCCGGACGCCCCGGTCGGCGTGCTCTACGGGCTCGTCGCGGCGCTCGGCACCGTGCACACCTTCGACCGCGTCGCGGCTCAGGCGATCATCTTCGAGCTCGTCGGCCCGGGTGAGCTCAGCCGGGCGGTGTCGCTGAGCACCATCGCGCTCGCCTCCGCCCGGTCGATCGGTCCGGGGCTCGCCGGCGTCGCCTTCCAGGGGCTGGGTGCCACGGCATGCATGCTCATCAACGCGCTGTCGTTCGTCCTCGTGTTCGTGTCGATCGCCCTCATCCGCCCGTCCGCGCTGCACCCGCGCGAGGTCCGCGACCGGAGGGCCGGTGACGACGGGTTCCGGGTGCGCGAGGATCGCCCCCTCGTCACGCTGCTCGTCGTCAACGCCGTCGTGGCGCTGCTGGCCCTCAACCTGATGCTGGTGCTCACCTCGACCGTGGCGCTGACCTTCGACGGCGACGCCGCTGCGGTCGGCTTCGTGCACACCCTCAACGCGGTCGGCGCGATCCTCGGCGGCATCCTGGCCGCGTCTCGGACCAAGGTGGCAGTGCGCTCGCTCACCGCCGCCTGCGCGGGGCTCGGACTCGCACTGCTGGCCAACGCCGCGGCACCGATGCTGCCCGTCTTCCTCGCCCTCGGACCCTTGCTCGGCCTCGGCGTGGGGTATTACCAGGGCATCCTCAACGCGGCGGCGCAGGTCAGCGTGCCGCCACAGCACATCGGGCGCACCATGTCGCTCGTGACACTCGGCAACTACGGCATGGTGCCGTTCGGGGCGCTCCTGATGGGCTGGGTGATCGACGAGGCCGGCGGGCGCGCTGCGCTGGCGATCGGCGGCACGGCGGCTCTCGCCTGCTCGGCGTTCGTCGTCCTGCGGCTCGGCAGCGGCCGGAAGATGTAGGGCCCGCCAGGGGTCCCGGGGCGCTCAGGCGGGCGTCATGCCGGCGCCGTTGCTCGGCCGGCGTCGCCGGGCGACCGCTTCGGCCTCGGCATCCTTGTCCCCGAAGTAGCCGCCCGCGAGCACGTCGGCGGCGTGCTCGAGGATCTCCGCCAGCGAATCGCCGAGTTCGGGTCCGATCGCCTCGGCGAGGCGCTCCTCACGCTCCCGGATCTCGCGCTCGCAATCCGCCAGCCTGGCCCAGCCGGCCTCGCTCAGCCGCACCAGCCTCACCCGCCGATTGGTCGGGTGCTCCACGCGCTCGATGAGTTCCGCCGCGAGCAGTTCGCCCGACACCACGTGGGCGGCCTGCGAGCTCACGAACGTGCGACGGGCGACCTGGGCGTTCGAGAGGGGCACGCCCTCCCCGAGCACCTGCAGGATCAGCAGCTGGGGGAGGGTGATGCCGTACGCCAGCGCGCTGTTCTCGGCCGCGCGGTTGAGGGCCCGCGCGAGCCGGTAGGCCGTGTAGTTGAGCCGATCGGTCGCAGGGGTTCCGCGTGGGTCTCGACTGGTGTCCGGCACGTCTTCAGCCTAGAACCGTCGCGGAGCTCCGCCGGTCCGGGCGCGACGAGCCCGGGCGCCGGCGATCGCGCGCTGAAGAGAGCCCGCAGACGTGGAGAGGGTGGGCCCCGCCTGACGGGGCCCACCCTCTTCGATCCGATCCGATCCGATCCGGGATCAGCGCTTGCCGTAGGCCAGGCCCGGGTGCGGGTCCTCGCAGGCGAAGCTCGCCGCGTTCTCGGGGTCTCCCGAGATGTACTGCGCGACCTGCGGATACACGCAGAGCGGACGCGAGCGGGTCGGCGACCAGTCGGCCGGCACCTCGGGGTTCGCCGGGTTGACCGAGGCGACGAGCTGGGCGGGCGCCGTGCCCTGCTCGACCCACGCGACGAGGGCGGCGAGGCCGGCGTGCTGGTCGGTGGCGGGGCCCCCGGCGACGTGTCCCATGCCGGGGACCTCGAAGTAGCGCGCGAACGCCTCGGCGTCGCCGCGGTAGTTGCGGTCGAGCTCGTCGAACCACGCGGCCGTGTCGTCCGGAGAGAACACGCCGTCCGACGCGCCGTGCATGACGATCATCTTCGCGCCGCGCTCGCGCAGCGTGTCGAGGTGCGTCGGGTCGGGCGGCGTCATGAACGACATCGAGCTCTCGGTGTAGATGCCGGAGGTGGCGTAGATCTTCTCCGCCTCGGTGTCGACGTCGAAGCCCAGCGCGTAGCCCTGCAGATCCGCGAGGATGCCGGGGTCCTCGGGCGGCGTCATGAAGATGAAGCCGACCGCCGGTGCGTCCCGCGTGTACGGTGAGCCGAACTTCCAGCCCGCCCATCCGGCCTGGGTGAGACCCGGGTCGAACGGGAACGAGGAGTAGATCTCCTTGTTGTTGCTGGTCCGGGCGCCGGCGAAGACCTCCTCGATCACGGCCTGCTGCTCCTTCGTCAGGCACGTGCCGTCGCGGTCGCCGTCGCACCGCGGCACGTCGCGCTTGACCGAGAAGGCCCGCTGGCAGATCGTGCTGTCCTGCACCATGCCGTCGACGAGACCGTCGAGGCCGTCGCAGCGTGTGAGGATGGCGTTCGCGACGAGCGTGCGCTCCTGCGGGGTGAACGCCGTGTTGAGGTCGGCCGTGTTCGTGGCGACGCGGGCCCACTGCTGGGCCTGCCACAGCTGCGCGACGGCCGCCTGCGGCAGGTTGAAGCCCGGGGCGATGGCGAGGAACCCGTCGTACTGGTCGGCGTAGCGCGCGGCGGCGACCATCGTGTGGCGGCCGCCGTTGGACCCGCCGGTGATGTACGAGCGGTCGGGCGCGCGGTCGTAGGCCGCCGTGATGAGCGCCTCGGCCATCGGGGTGAGCGTGCCCACGGCCTGGTAGCCGTAGTCCAGGCGCGCCTGCGGCTCGCGGCCGAACAGCGGGTTCTGCGCGCCGCTGTGGCCGGCGTCGGAGCTCAGCACCGCGAAGCCCATCTGCAGTCCGCTCTCGCCGCCGCGCGTGAGGCCGAGGGCGGGGGTCACCGAGCCGTCGAGCCCGCCGTTCCCCTGGTACAGGTACCGGCCGGCCCAAGCCACCGGGAGCCGCATCTCGAACCCGATCGCGTAGGTCTGGCCGTCGAACGCGCTGACGCGCTCGTTCATGGTGCCGCGCACGAGGCAGTGCTCGCCGATCGGCTGGCCCCCGTTGCTGACGGTGCCCGCCGCGACGCGCGACACCGAGGCGATCTTGGTGGCAGGGTAAGCGAAGCCGGTGAGGGTCTCGCACTCCTGCAGCGTGCCCGGCTGTGCGGCCGACAGCTGGGGGAGCGGGTCCCGGCCGCCGGGAGGAGCGGCAGAGGCGGGGCCGGCGAGGCCGGCCGTGAGGAGGACGGATGCCGCGACCGCCGCCATCGTCGTCGAGAGTGTTCTGCGCCGCCTCCGGCCGGCGGCCGGTTCGCCGCGTGGAATGCCCTGGGGTGATCCGTAGAAGAAGCGTGACATGGGGGTCCTCTTCCGGTTCCGGTCCGCGAGGTCGTTCTCGCCGGACGATTCGGGCGCACGGCGTCGTTGCCGAGCGTTCTGACAAGCTACGTAAACTAGTTGCACATTGCAACTGTTTTCTCAGTGACCGGGTACCGCCGGGGCTAGACTGCGGAGCGGCATGGCCGGGAACGGAACGGGGATTCGCTTGGCAGAGGCGAGCAGTCAGCGCGCGGCGGGACGCCTCGGCGACAACCCCGGCTTCCTCGCGGCCCGCTTCACCTCCCTCGCCGCCACCGTGTCGAACCGGGCACTCGCCCCGTTCGGACTGCGTGCGCGCAGCTATTCGCTCGTCGAGCTCGCCGCGTCGTCGGGCGGCATGTCGCAGCGCGACATCGGACAGATCCTGTGCCTCGACAAGGCGCACGTCGTGCGTCTGGTGGACCAGGTCGTGGCCGGCGGGCTGGTGGTGCGCACCAGGGATCCCCACGACGGCCGTGCGTGGCTGATCCGCGTCACTCCCGAGGGCGCGTCGGTCGCCGAGGCGGCCGGCCGGGCGCTCGACGAGGCCTATGCCCGCATGCTCGGCTCACTCGGCGACGACGAGCTCGACACCGCGATGACCTCCCTGCGCCGGCTGGCCTTCGGCCTCGACGCCGAGGCCTGACCGCGCGCCCACCGGGGTGAGGTCAGGTGCCGGTCGCCGAGGTCACGGCGACGCCGTCGAGCCGGTCCACGAGGTCCAGGCCCCGGCGGGCCCAGGCGATCTCGCCCTGGGCGCGCTCCACCAGACCCTCGTAGGCGAAGCGCTTGTAGGCGATGGTGCGCTCGCGATCGGCGTCCGCCGTCACCGCGAGGCGACGCACGAGCATCGGGTTGGCGACGGCGTCGATGCGCTCCAGCTCACCCTCCCACTGTGCGAGCTCGCCCTCCCACTGCGCGATGTGGCGCTCGAGGAAGGTCCGGGCGGCCTCGGGCGTCGCCGCCTCCAGGTAGGCGGCGCGCAGGTGTGCGGGGTCGCGCACGCGCTGATAGTCCAGCGGAGACCCCATCCAGTCGAGGAACGCCCGGTTTCCGGCATCCGTCACGTGGTACATCCGGCGCGTGCCGCGCTCGCCGCGGGCCTGCTCCTCGCCCTCGATGAGCCCCTGCTCCTCCATCTTCCGCAGCTCGGGGTAGATCTGCGAGTCGGGGGCATGCCACACGTGTCCCACGGACTGGTGGAACTGCTTCTGCAGGTCGTACCCCGACAGCGGGCCGACGCGCAGGATCGCCAGCAGTGCGTAACGCAGACTCATCGAACGCTCTCCTCTCTCGCCCGAGGGTAGCGGCCCGCACATCCCCGACCGCGGCGACGGCCCGACGCCCGGGTGTCACGACATGCGGCTTCGGTGGAGAAGCTGCCCCACTTCGTGCCGCCCGAACCCGACAGCCCGGCGCTCGGGTGTCACGACACGCGGCCTCGGTGGTGCTGATGCCGCGTGTCGTGCCACCCGGACGACAGGAGTGAGGGCGCGCCGGGCGCGATCACCCGCGAAATGTCAGGCGGACTCCTGGTACCCGGTGCGCCAGCCGCCGTGGTACGTCTGACGGGCGACCGTCGAGTACGGCACCGGGCTGACGACCGCGCGCACCTCCAGCTGGCGGTGCGGCTCGACCGAGGCCTTCGTGGTGCCGCCGTCGGGCTCGCCCCACACGACCGTGACCTCGGCGCCCTCGGGCACGTCGGGGTTGACCGTCGCGAGCGACAGCGCCCGCTTCTCGTTGGCGCTGTACCCGGTGAACATCGAGAAGCCGACGACGTTGCCGTCGGCATCCGTCACCGAGTCGTAGTTGGCGGACCCGTAGTTGGCCAGCGGAAGGTCGAAGAACTTGTAGCTCTCGTTCTCGGTGTCCAAGAGCGACGCGAAGATCTTGGTGACGTCCTCGGCGTTCCAGGCGAGCGTGACCTTGCGGCGCTGGGTCTCCGGGTCGATCTTCTCGAGCGCGTCGCGCCCGATGAAGTCGTGGTCGAACTTCACGAACGAGCCGTAGCCGAGCTCCCACGGGGTCAGGTAGTAGTCCGAGATGTCCTGCGACACGAAGGAACCCGCCAGGGTGCCGGTGGCCTCGTAGCTGTCGACGCCGAGCCACTCGCGGTAGCCCCGCTCCTCCTCGCCGGAGTAGATCGCCGGGAGCGGCGACGGGATCCAGCCCGACTCCAGCGTGTTCGACGGGTAGGCGCGTGAGCCCACGGGCACGAGGCCGAACTCCTGGCCGGCCTCGACGATGATGTCGCGCACGCGGTGGTGGTCCTCGTACGGTCCCCAGATCTCGAGGCCGGGTGCACCCGCCATGCCGTGGCGGAGGGTGCGGACGTTGGCACCGCCCACCTGCATCTCCGACATGCTGAAGAACTTCAGCTGCTCGAGCGGGCCGCCGTTGAGCTTCTCGATGACCTGCCACGCCGCCGGGCCCTGGATCTGGAACCGGTAGTAGCGCCGGCTCACCGCGTCGCCATAGGGGCGCGACGGCGAGCGCCGGTCGACCGTCACATCGAGGTTCGAGTAGCCGCCGGTCTCACCGTGGTACAGCAGCCAGTTCGACGCCGGCGCGCGGCCGACGTAGACGTACTCGTCCTCGGCCTCGTGGAACAGGATGCCGTCGCCGATGACGTGGCCCGACGCGGTCGTCGGCACATACTGCTTGGCGCGGTTGACCGGGAAGGTCGCGACCGAGTTGATCGCCGTGTCGGAGATCAGCCGGATGGCGTCGGAGCCCTTCAGGAACACATTGTCCATGTGGTGCGACTGGTCGTAGAGCACGGCCGAGTCGCGCCAGGCCTTCTGCTCCTTGATCCAGTTCTGGAAGTCCGCGGGGACCACCGGGTAGATGTACGAGCCGATCTGCGAGTTGCGCAGCATCTCGACGGCGTTCTGGCCGTCGAGCAGCTCCTGCAGATTCTTCGCCATGGGGAACCTCTCTGTTCATGGGATTTCGGTCGGGTGATGACGGATGCCGCGGCCCGCGGCATCCGCTCTCTGTCGGGTCAGGTGAAGACGATGGTGTGGTTGCCGTGCCGGATGACGCGGTCCTGCGCGTGCCACTGCACGGCGCGGGAGAGCACGGCGCGCTCGACGTACGCGCCGCGGGCCTGCAGGTCGCCGGCGGTCATCGCGTGCGTGACGCGCGCCACGTCCTGCTCGATGATCGGGCCCTCGTCGAGGTCTTCGGTGACGTAGTGACTGGTCGCCCCGATGAGCTTCACGCCGCGCTCCTTCGCCTTGCGGTAGGGCGCCGCACCGATGAAGGCGGGGAGGAACGAGTGGTGGATGTTGATCACCGGCACCCCCACGTCGTCGAGGAACGAGTCGGAGAGGATCTGCATGTAGCGGGCGAGGACGACGAAGTCGACGTTGTCCTTGAGCAGCTCGACGATCTTCGCCTCGGCGGCGGACTTGTCAGGCCCCTGCGAGGGGACGTGGAAGAACGGGATGCCGAAGCTGCGGACGTCCTCGGCGGTGTTGGTGTGATTGGAGATCACCATCGGGATGGTCACCGGCAGCTCGCCGCGGCGGTGGCGCCACAAGAGCTCGAGCAGGCAGTGGTCGCTGGTGGAGACGAGGATCGCCATGCGCTTGGGGATGGACTGGTCGGTCAGGCGCCACTCCATGCCGAGCGGGCTCAGCGTCTCGTCCAGGTCGGCCTCGATCTCGGGGAGCGCTGCCTGCAGATCGGGCCGGTGGAAGACCACGCGCTGGAAGAACTCACCGCCCTCGGGGTTGTCGGAGTACTGGTCGAGGGTGACGATGTTGCCGCCCACGCGGGTGACGAGCGCGGTCACTGCCGCGACGATGCCCGGCCGGTCGGGGCCGTGCACGATGAGGCAGGCGTGGTCGCGCAGCGCTTCGAGGTGCGCCGTCATCGGCGCGCCCCCGAGGACTGCGCGGCGACGAACTCCCGCGCCCACTGCGAGGTCGCGAGGAGGCCCCCGAACGTGTAGAAGTGCAGCTTCACGTCGCCGTAACCGTGTGCGGCCGCGCCCGCCGGCGGCTCGGACAGGAGCGCCGCGAGATCCGAGACGAACCGGTCGGGCCCGGCGGTGCCCATCAGGTTGGTGAGCGAGAAGCCGTACTTCTTCACGATCATCGCGTTCGCGCCGATGCCGAAACGGCGGGCGAAGCCGAGCAGCCGCTTGATGCCGGCGGGGCCGGGGGTGCCGATGCGGATCTGCGCGTCGATGCCACGGTCGCGGACAGCCTGGATCCACGTCATGACGGGATCGGTGTCGAAGGCGAACTGCGTCAGGACGACGGCATCCAATCCCTGCTGGGCAAGGGTGAGCGCCTTCTCGTCGAGGTGCCGCCACAGCACGTCGTCGGCGATGTCGGGGTGTCCCTCGGGGTAGCCGGCGATCGAGACCTCGCGGACGCCGTACTTCTGCAGCACGCCCGAGCGGATCACCGTGAGCGCGTCCGGGTACGGACCCTCGGGCTCGGCGGGGTCGCCGCCGACGGCGAAGACGTGCTCGGTGGCGCCGACCTCCTGCAGGCGGCCGAGGAACTCCTCGAGCTCGTCCTGCGACCGCAGCCGCCGCGCCGAGAGGTGCGGCACCGGGACGAAGCCCAGCTCCCGCACGGCCTTCGCGGCCGCGACCCGCATCTCGAGGTCCTCGTTGCCGAGGAACGTGACATTGATCTTCGTGCCCTGCGGAATCATGTCCCGGGCCTCTTCGAGCCCCGCGATGTCCTTGCCGGTCATCTCCAGCGAGAAGCCGTCGACGAGCGCTGCCGCCTGGGGGGACACGGGTGTCGGGTGAGCCACTGTCGAGGTCCTTTCCTCTTCCGGGTGCGTCGCTGCACCGCGGTGTTCCGAGAATACCTATCGCCATAGGTAATGGCAATAGGCACGTGTGAACGTGCGGCTCCATCCTGTGCCGCGCGCGGGGTGGCTCGGCGGCGGGTTTCCGTTGAGCGGATGCCGGCACGCCGGCTCGCGGATAGTTCAAGCAATTCGTGACGGGCGTCACAAAACCATTGACAATGCATCGGCGGAGGCGCACGATGGCACTGTCCGGCACACTGCGGTGAGGACTCCGACTCCTCGTTGCACGCGAACCCGGCCGCCGGCACCCCCGCACCATCACGAGAGGCCCGTCAATGAAGAAGAGTCTTGCCACCCTCGGCGTGCTCGCCGCCGCCGCGCTCGCCCTGAGCGGCTGCACCGATTCCGCCGCCGATCCCGAGTCGACCGCCACGTCCACCGGCGATGCCGGCGGGTCGGGCGAACTCACCACCGTCCGCGTCGCCGCGCTGCCGATCGCCGAGACCGGGGCGCTGTGGGCCGCGATCGACGAGGGCATCTTCGAGGAGCACGGCCTCGAGATCGAGGTCGTCCCCGCGCAGGGCGGCGCCAACGCCATCCCGGCCCTGCTCAGCGGCGACATCCAGTTCGCGATCGGACAGCCGTTCGGCCCGATCCGCGCCGACGCGCAGGACCTCGGTGTCGTCATCGTCGGCAACTACGCCAACAGCCTCGCCGAGGGGGACGACGTCAACGCCGTCGTCGCGCTCGGCGACGCGGGCATCACGCGGCCCGCCGACCTCGCCGGCAAGAAGGTGTCGGTCAACACGATCGGCGCCGCCGGCGACCTGACGATCCGCAAGGCCGTGCAGGACGACGGCGGCGACCCCTCGACCATCGAGTTCGTCGAGGTCGCCTTCCCCGACGTCCCGGCGCAGCTCGAGGCCGGCACGATGGACGCCGCGTGGGCGCCCGACCCGTTCCGCGGCATGATCGTGGGCGAGGGCGGCGTCTCGGTCGTGCAGCCGTACCAGGCGACGATCCCTGGCCTGTCGGTGCTCACCAACATCACGACGCAGGCGCTCATCGATGAGGACCCCGACCTCGTCGCCGCGTACTCCGAGGCGATGGCGGAGGCGCTCGAGTGGGCCTCCGGCAACGAAGAGGCGGTGCGCGCCGCGATCGCCACCAACCTCGACATCCCCGAGGAGGCGGCCGCGGGCATCACCCTCCCCACCTTCACGTGGGACCTCGCCGACGCGGGCATCGAAGACCTCGGCGCGCTCGCCGTCGAGTTCGCGTACATCGACGCCGAGCCCGACTACGACCGGCTGCTCCAGCAGCAGTAGTCGCACGACGAGAGGGTGACGGATGCCGCGGGCCGCGGCATCCGTCCCCTCCCGCGTACCTTCGCTCCCCGCCGCCTCGACCAGATCGGATCCGCCGATGGCCACCGCCGACGCTCCCATGATCGTCGCCACGCCGCCGCGCCCGCGCAGTGCGCGGAGGACGCGCACACTGCGCAAGCTCGCGCTCGGCGTCGCCGGCATCCTGGGATTCCTCGTCACCTGGCAGCTGCTTCCCACGCTGGGGCTCGTCGACCCGCGGTACTTCCCGAGCGCGACGGTCACCCTCGGTGCGCTCGGCCAGGAGATGCGCGACCTCGAGTTCTGGCGCAACGTCGGCCGCACGATGACCGCGTGGGGCCTCGGGCTCGTCATCGCGACCGTGCTCGCCACGGTCCTCGGGACTGTCATCGGGCTCGTGCCGTTCCTGCGCCGTGCGACGCACACCACCGTCGAGTTCCTCCGGCCGATCCCGTCGGTCGCCCTCATCCCGCTGGCGATCCTCATGTTCGGCCTGCGGATCGAGGCGGCGCTGGTCATCATCGTCTACGCCAGCTTCTGGCAGGTGTTCATCCAGGTGCTCTATGGCGTCGCCGACGTCGACACCGTCGCCCGCGACACGGCGCGCAGCTTCGGGCTCTCGCGCGGATCGCGCATCGTGAACCTGGTGTTCCCGACGGCGCTCCCCTACCTCATGACCGGGCTGCGCCTGGCCGCGGCCGTGGCGCTGATCCTCGCGATCACGGCCGAGATGTTCATCGGCAACCCGGGCCTCGGCCGCGAGATCGTCTTCGCGCAGTCGGCGGGCAACTGGCCCAAGGTCTACGCGCTCGTCATCGTGACCGGGCTCCTCGGCCTCCTCATCAACCTGGTGTTCCGCGCGATCGAGCGGCGCTCGCTGGCGTGGCACCAGTCGGTGCGAGGGGAGGAAGTGCTGTGACGCTGTACACCAGCACGGTCGTGACGCCCCGGCGGCGCTCACGGGTGTGGGCGAAGATCGGCGAGAGCACGCTCTACGCGATCGGCCTGCCGCTCCTGCTGCTGCTGATCTGGGGCGTGTGGGCGACCATCAGCCCGGCGCTCTTCTTCCCGCCGCCGCTGGAGATCCTCCAGGCCTTCGTCGACACGTGGATCGGGCCCGCCTTCATCACCGACGTGCTGCCGAGCCTCGGCCGCCTCGCCATCGGCATCACCGTGTCGATCGTGGTCGGGATCGTCGCCGGCACCCTCATCGGCCTCAACCGGTGGCTGCGCGAGCTGCTCGAGCCGATGCTCGAGTTCTTCCGCGCGGTGCCGCCGCCCGTGCTGCTGCCGATCGTGGTGGTGCTCATGGGCCCGACCGACGCCATGAAGATCGTGGTCATCGTGGTGGGGTCGGTGTGGCCGATCCTGCTCAACACGATCGAGGGCGTCCGCTCCACCGACTCGGTCATGACCGAGACGGCCCGCTCGTTCGCGGTGACGCCGGGGGAGCGGCTGCGCTACCTCGTGCTGCCGGCGGCGAGCCCGCGCATCATGGCCGGTGTGCGGCAGTCGCTGTCGATCGCGCTCATCCTGATGGTGATCTCGGAGCTGGCGTACTCGTCGTCCGGGCTCGGCTATCAGATCGTCTACTTCCAGCGGAACTATCTCATCGCCGAGATGTGGAGCGGCATCCTGCTGCTCGGTCTCATCGGTATCCTGCTCGCGGCGATCTTCGGTTTCGTCGAGCGACGCGTGCTGCGCTGGTATCACGGAATCAAGGAGGTGGAGCGTGCCTGAGACGCTCTTGAACGTCGAGCACCTGCGCAAGGTGTACGAGTCGTCGACGGGGAACGTCGAAGCGATCGGCGACATCGGATTCCGGATGGATGCCGGCGAGCTGGTGTGCATCGTCGGCCCGTCCGGATGCGGCAAGACGACCCTGCTGAAGTGCATCGCCGGACTCCTCAAGCCCACCTCGGGCGTGGTCGAGCTGGGCGGACGGAAGGTGACCGCCCCGCCGCCGAACATGGCGCTCGTCTTCCAGGAGTACGGACGCAGCCTGTACCCGTGGCTCACCGTGCGCGGGAACGTCGAGCTTCCGCTCAAGCACAAGAAGCTCACGCGCGCGGAGCGCGACCGGCTCGTCGACGACGCCCTGGCCGCGGTCGGCCTCGACCACGCGTCGGGAAGCTATCCGTGGCAGCTGTCGGGGGGCATGCAGCAGCGCGTGGCGATCGCCCGGGCCGTCGCGTACGAGCCCGAGGTGCTCATCATGGACGAGCCCTTCGCGGCCGTCGACGCGCAGACGCGGGCCGACCTCGAGGATCTGGTGCGCAAGCTCCACCGCGAGCGCGGGATGTCGATCCTCTTCGTGACGCACGACATCGACGAGTCCGTCTACCTGGGCGAGCGCGTGATCGTGCTGTCGAAGTCGCCGACGTGGGTGCAGGAGGACCTCGCGATCGACCTCGCACCCGAGCGCGACCAGATCACGACGCGGGCGCTGCCCCGATTCACCGAGCTGCGCACGCACGTGTACGAGCAGATCCAGCGCGCCAAGCGCGGTGAGGCCGTGCGCCCGGAGGCGGCGTGAGCGTCGCCACCGCCGCCGATGCGTCGATCCTCACGCGCAAGCCGCGCCAGCTGCTGCTGGCGTTCTTCGGCGAGTTCGTGTGCGACCGGTACTTCGCACCGCTGCGCGCCAGCGTGCTGATCGGCACCCTCGAGAGCGCGGGGGTCGCGGCATCCGCCGTCCGCACGAACCTCGACCGCATGGTCGACAGCGGCATGCTCGAGCGCCGGCGCCTCGGCCGCGAGATCGGGTTCGAGCTCACCGGGCACGGCAGCGAGGTGCTGCGCGAGGCATCCGGCCGCGTCAACGGGCCCGCCCCGTTCGAGCCCCAGGGCGAGGGATGGACGCTCGTCACCTTCAGCGTTCCCGAGCACCTGCGGGATCTCCGCCACCGCCTGCGGGCGGCGCTGACCTGGTCGGGCTTCGCGTTGCTGCGCGACGGCCTCTGGATCGCTCCGGGCGCCGTCGACCTCGCCGCGGCGCTCGGGGCCATCATCCCCGACCTGCCGCCGGCCTCGGTGAACGCCTTCTCGGCGTCCGAGCTCGACGGGTTCCCGATGGGCGAGGCGGTGCGGGACGCCTGGGACGTCGAGCGCATCCGCGCCGCGCACGACGAGTTCATCGCGCACTGGGAGCGTGAGGATGCGGCATCCGATCTCCCGCCGGTCACCGCGCGCACACTCCTCGTGGCCGACTGGCTCGCGCTGCTGCGCACCGACCCGCGCCTGCCCCGCCAGTACATGGGCGAGGACTGGCCCGCCGACCGGTCGTTCGAGCTCTTCACCCGCCGCCACCGCGAGTTCGCCTTCCCCGCCGTCAGGGACTTCGCGGGTCTCGTCGACTGACTTTTCGGTCCTGCCCCTGGCCCTGCCGAACCCACACGTCTCACGCGAGCCCACATCATCGTGAGCGTCCTCGGGTGTGGGTTGGCGGGATGGGTGTGGGTTGGGGATGAATGTGGGTTGGCGTTGGGTGGGGGGCTGGTGCGACGGGTGTGGGTTGGCGCGGCGCGCGGGGCGGGGGTCGAGGCTTCGCGCGGTCCGGCCCCGTGTTCCTGCCGAACCCACACGTCTCACGCGAGCCCACATCATGGTGGGCGTCCTCAGGTGTGGGTTGGCGGGATGGGTGTGGGTTGGGGGAGCGGATGCGCGTCGGCTCGGCGGTCCGGCGCGCGAGTCAGGTGAGGCGGTACGCGACGTAGCGCACGCGGTGCGCCTCGCGGATGTACGACGCGACGTAGACCGACCGCTCGAACTCGGGGTGGGCGGCGGACTCGAGCGTCAGCGCCGCGCGGAAGTAATAGGAGTGCGGGTCGACCTCTTCGCCCGCCAGGAGCGCCTCCAGCAGGGCCGGGTCGCCGCTGCGGATGCCGCGAGCGCGGATGTAGAGGAGCGAACCGTCGTCGCCGCGGGCGCTGTAGCGCCCGTCGATCTCGATGGACCCGTCGGCGCGCACGGTCTGCCAATCCGCTCCGCTGGGGAGGATGGTCCCGGTGAAGCCGCCGGTCACCGTGCCGCCGACGACCGGGATGATCCGCCGGTGGCCGGCGCGGGTCATCCCGTGGTCCTCGAGGGCACCGAGCTCGGCGACGACCTCGAACGCCCGCTCGAGCGAGGGGACCGGCGGCTGCGGCGCCGAGCTCGGCGGCTCGGGCGTCACGGTCACGTTCCCCGCCCGTAGCGCTCGCGCAGGTCGGCCTTGCGCACCTTGCCGGAGGCGGTGCGGGGGAGATCCTCGACCACGACCACGTTCTTGGGCAGCTTGTACCGGGCGAGCAGGCCGTCGAGGTGGGAGCGCACGGTCTCGGTGTCGACCTCGGCGCCCGGCTGCAGCGTCACCACCGCCCAGGGCACCTCGCCCCACCGGTCGTCGGGCACTCCGACGACGGCGACACCTGAAATTCCCTCGATGTCGGAGATGAGGTTCTCCACCTCCGCGGGGTAGATGTTCTCGCCGCCCGAGATGATCATGTCCTTCAGCCGGTCGGCGATGTAGAGGTAGCCGTCGGGGTCGAGGTACCCGAGGTCGCCCGAGCGGAACCAGCCGTCGTCGGTGAAGGCGGCGGCGCTCGCCTCGGGCTGCCCGTGGTAGCCGAGGAAGACGTTGGGACCCGCGATCTCGATCTCGCCGACGGTGCCCCGTGGCACCACGTCACCGCGCTCGTCGGTGATGCGGACGTCTGTGAAGAAGTGCGGGAGCCCGACGCTGCCCTGCTTCTCGCGGGTCATGGCGGGGGCCAGCGACGTCGCTCCCGGCGAGGTCTCGGTCATGCCGTAGCCCTGCGAGAACGACAGGCCGCGCTCCTCGTAGGCGTTGAGGATGCGGGTCGGCACGGCCGAGCCGCCGCATGTCAGCTTGTGGAGCGTCGACAGGTCGGTCGTCGCCCACGCGGGGTGATCGGCCATCATCTGGTAGGTCGTGGGCACGCCGCTGAGCATGGTGACGCCGCGCTCCTGGATGAGCGCGAGCGCCCGGCCCGGCTCGAAGCCCTTCTCGAGCACGAGCGTCGCGCCCTTGAGCAGCACCGGCAGCGCGCCCATGCCGAGCGACGCGACGTGGAACAGCGGCGAGATCATGAGCGACACGTCGTCCGACACGACGTCGTAGTCGACGACGCAGTTGAGGGCCACCCACGTGAGGTTGCCGTGACTCAGCACGGCGCCCTTGGGGCGGCCGGTCGTGCCGGACGTGTAGATGATCGCCGCAGGATCGTCGAGGTCCACATCGGCCACCGTGTGGCCGCCGGGCGCCTCGGCGATGAGTCGCGCGAGCCCGGGATGCTCGGGCAGCCCGTCACCGGTCACGATCACGTGCGCGATGCGCCCGGCCTCGACGCCCGCCATCGCGCGGTCGAGGAACTCGGCGTCGAGCACGACCGCGCGCGCTCCGGAGTCGACGAGCACATGCCGCATCTCGGGCCCCGCCAGGCGGGTGTTCACGGGCACGAAGACCGCTCCGAGCTGCGCGGCCCCGAACATCACCTGCAGGAACTGCGGGCTGTTCTCGCCGATGTACGCCACCGCGTCGCCGCGCCGGAGGCCGCGGTGCCACAGCACGGCGGCGACCCGGTCTGCGGCATCCGCCAGCTCACGATAGGTCAGCTGCTCGCCGCCGAAGATCACGGCGGGCTTGTCGGGGTTCTTCAGCCGCCGCTTGGCCAGCCAGAACCCGATTCCCCTGTGCATCGTTGCGGTGTCCTCTCCTTCGAGGAGTCTCCTCCGGTGCGGGTCAGGCGTAGAAGCGGTACAGGCCGCGCGCGGCGACGGCCGGCTTGTCGGAGCCCTCGATCTCGATGGTCTGGTCGACGGCGAACTGGTAGCCGCCGCGCACCTCGGTGACCTCGGCGATGACGGCGTTCATGCGCACCCGCGCGCCCACCTTCACCGGCGAGACGAAGCGCACCTTGTCGAGGCCGTAGTTGACGCGCGTGGTGACACCGGTCACATCGAACAACTCCGACCAGAACTTCACCGTCAGCGAAAGCGACAGGAAGCCGTGCGCGATCGGCGCGCCGAACGGGCCCTCGGCGGCCCGCTCCGGGTCGACGTGGATCCACTGGTGGTCGTCGGTGGCGTCGGCGAAGAGGTTCACGCGGTCCTGCGTGACCTCGAGCCACTCGGTCCAGCCGAGGTCGGTGCCGGCGAGTCCTGCGACGTCGGCGTAGTCGACGGTGGTGGTCATGGGATCTCCTTGCGTGTGGGGTGGAAGCGTGTGGCGATGACGGATGCCGCGTCCCGGCCGGTCAGCCGAGGCCGAGCAGTCGTGCGGCGTTGGCCTTGAGGATGCCGGGCATGACCTCGGGCTTGAACATCCCGGTCCCTGAGCCTGCCGAAGGGTCCGCGTCGCGGAGCCAGCGGTCGGGGGTGAGGAGCGGGAAGTCGGAGCCGAAGAGCACGCGGTTCTTGAGGTAGGAGTTCGCCGCTCGCACGAGCGACTCGGGGAAGTACTTCGGGCTCCAGCCCGACAGGTCGATCCAGGTGTTGTGCTTGTGCGTGGCGACAGACAGGGCCTCGTCCTGCCAGGGCACGGAGGGGTGCGCCATGATGATCTGCAGGTCGGCGAACCGGGCGGCGACCGGATCGAGGAGGATCGGGTTCGACAGGCCGAGCAGCAGCCCCCGGCCGCCGGGGAGGCCCGCGCCGATCCCCGTCTGGCCGGTGTGGAACAGCGCCACCATGCCCTCGGCCTGCAGCAGCTCGTACAGCGCGAAGTGCGCCTCGTCGGAGGGGTCGAACCCCTGGACCGTCGGGTGGAACTTGAAGCCGCGCACACCGGCGTCGTCGATGAGGCGGCGGGCGCGGTCGACGGCGTCCGGCCGGCGGGGGTCCACCGACCCGAACGGGATGAGCACGTCGTTGTTGCGTGCGGCGCCCTCGGCGACCTCTTCGCTCGAGACGGGCGCGTGGCCGAGCTGCGTCTCGGCGTCGACGGTGAAGACGACTGCGGCCATCGACCGCTCGCGGTAGTACTCGGCCACCGAGTCGAGGTCGGGGCGAGGGCCGTCCGCGCTGAAGTACTTCGACGCGGCGTCGCGCAGGTCGTCGGGCAGCGAAGCGTGACCGTGTCCGTCGATCTCGATGTGCACGTGGACGTCGATCGCGGTGATCGCGTCGAGGTCGATCGCGGATTCGTAGCGGGTCATGACGTGTCTTTCGGTCGTTGAGCGAGCGAAGCGAGACGAAACGGTCAGCGGGTCACGAGCGCTGCAGCTCCTCGGGAAGGGGCGGGAACTTCTCGCCCACAGACTGGAGCGGGCCCGCCGCGTCGGCGAAGCCGGCGGCGAGGTCCTCGTACGACCAGCCGCCGTCGCTGTACGCGGTCGCCACCGCCTCGGGGTGCGACCACAGCTGCAGCCTGTCGCCGCCGATGCCGATGGCCTGGCCGGTGACGGCGGCTGCGGCATCCGATGCGAGGAAGGCGATGAGTCCCGCGACGTCGTCCGACGTGCCGAACCCGAGGTCGTGGCGGAAGAACGTGGGCATGGGCTCGCCCGCCGCGTCGGCCTCGACGGCCGCGGCGAAGTAGGGGACGGTCGCGGTCATCGCGGTCGCGGCGACCGGGATGACGGCGTTCGCGGTGATGCCGGCGCGCTTGAGCTCGAGTGCCCACGTGCGCACCATGCCGACGACGCCCGCCTTGGCGGCGGCGTAGTTGGTCTGGCCGAAGTTGCCGCGCTGACCGGTGGGCGAGCCGATGCAGATGATGCGCCCGGCCACGTCGTTCTCGCGCATCCAGCTGGCGGCCTCGCGCACGCAGGTGAAGGTGCCGCGCAGGTGGACGTTGACGACGGTGTCGAAGTCGTCGTCGCTCATCTTCCACAGCACCGTGTCGCGCAGCACGCCGGCGTTCGTGACGAGGATGTCGAGCCGGCCGAAGGTGTCGACGGCGGTCTTCACGAGCTGCTGCGCGGTCTCGGTGGGGCCGACCGGGGCGACGACCGCGACCGCGCGGCCGCCGTCGGACTCGATCGTGGCGACGGCCTCGGCGGCGGTGGCGTCGTCGACGTCGTTGATCACGACGGCGGCGCCCTGCCGGGCGAGCTCCTGGGCGTAGGCGAGGCCGAGGCCGCGGCCCGAACCGGTGACGATGGCGACCTTGCCGTCGAGGGGGCGGAGGTCGGGGGAAGCGCCGTCGAGTGACATACGTGAGACTCCTTCGTGTCGGCATCCATTGAATAGCCAACTGTTGAGAAAGTCAATCATTCCGTTCATCCATGAACTGGGCTACGATCGTGGCCATGCCGAAAGCCGCCGATGCCGTCGCCCCCGCGGACCTGCGCTCGTCGGCGCTGACCGATGACCTGAGCTTCCTGCTCGCGCGCGCCAACGCGATCGCGCTGGCCGCCGGCAACGCCGCGCTCGCCGAGCACGGCTTGAAGGCGCGGTCGTACTCGGTGCTGGTCCTCGCGGCGGGCGACGCCCGGCCGTCGCAGCGCGAGCTCGCCGAGTTCCTGCGCCTCGACCCGAGCCAGGTCGTGAGCCTCGTCGACGAGCTGCAGTCGCGCAAGCTGGTCGAGCGCCGGCCCGACCCCTCGGACCGCCGCGCGAACGTGGTCGTGGCGACCGACGCCGGGCGCGAGCTCGTCGCGACCGCGCGCGACGCCGCGCGCGCCGCCGAGGAGCGCGTGCACGCCCAGCTGACCGAGGCCGACCGCGAGGCGCTCGCGACCCTTCTCCGCACGCTCGCCTTCCCCGAGGACTGACGCCGGCGGCCCTCGGGGCACCCGCGCGCGGCGCGCAGGTGGTCTGGTGGAGGCGCGGAGGATCGCGCGGACGATGTGCGAACGGATGCCGGGGGCCGCGGCATCCGTCGTCGTCAGCGACGTTCGAGGACGAACCTGTCGCGACCGGCGAACACGCCGACCACCGTCAGCCCCGCGAGCACGGCGAGGACGAGCGAGAGCGATGCAGCCCAGCCTCCGGTGAGGCTGTGGAGTCCGCCGAAGGCCACCGGCCCGACCGCCGCGATGACATAACCGACCGATTGTGACATGCCCGACAGGGCTGCCGAGGTGTCGTGGTCGCGGGCGCGCTGCGCCATCAGCGTGAGCGACATGGCGAGGGTCGCGCCGCCGGTGAGGCCGATGAGTGAGGCCCACACCAGCACCGCATCAGGGGCGACGAGCAGCCCTGCGACGCCGACGATCGCGAGCGACGGGATGAGGGCCGGCGCCCAGCGCTCGAGCGCGCCGCGGAGGACGAGTGGCAGCAGCAGGCATCCGGCGAGCGAGAACAGCTGGTAGACCATGACGTCGACGCCGGCGACGACCTCGGAGCGGCCGATCGACATCGACAGCGGCGCCAGCCACGTCACGAACATGTAGAACATGGATGCCTGGAGCCCCATGTAGACGGCGACCTGCCACGCGACGGGATCGGTCCAGATGCCGGTGCGACCACGCGGCGCCGCGGAGCGGTCGTGTGCGCGTGCGGCTCCGCGGTGTGCCCACCACCACGCCGCGATCGCGAACGGCAGCAGCGCTGCGCCGGTGACGAGGAGCGCGAAGCGCCATCCGGCCGGGTCGCCGCCGATCTCGATGTGCGAGATCGGCACGACGATGCCCGACGAGACCGCGCCCATTCCGGCCAGCAGCGCGGTGTAGACCGCCGTCACCGCGGGGATGTGGCGCGAGAACTCGCGCTTGACCACCGCCGGCATCAGCACGTTGATGATCGCGATGCCGATGCCGATGATCGCGGTGCCGATCCACAGGCTCGCGACCGGGCCGGGGATCGACCGCACCAGCGTGCCGGCCAGCAGCACCAGCAGCGACCACAGCAGCACGCGCGGCTGGCCGAAGCGCCGGCTGAGCTCGTGCGCGAGCGGCGAGAACAGCGCCCACGCGACGAGCGGCACCGCCGCCAGCGCCCCGAGCGCCGTGAGCGACATCCCGGTGTCGGCGCCGATCTGATCCAGCAGCGGCCCGAGCCCCGTGATCGCGGGCCGCATGTTCGCCGCGACGAGGCACACCGCGGCGAGCAGCATCGCCACGGATGCCCCGCGCGACGGACGCGGCCGCGCGGTCCGCGACGGTGAGGCCATAGGGCTGGGACTATAGCCGACGCGGCGGCTGCGGCATCCGCTCATTCCCGTTGAGCGGCAGTCTTGCCGTGCCGCCCTACCTCTGCGGTGCCGAAAGCCTGGCGCGCGACGCGACTCGCCGGTCGGAGGGCGACGCCGACGGCGTGTCGACGTGACCGGCCAGGTTTTCGGGACGGGTCCGGGAGGCCGTGCCGACGATGCGGCGAGGCGCCGCGCAGCGTCAGGTGAGGCCCTCCAGCGGCCACCCCGTGTATGCCTCGGCGAGGACGCGGCGGCCGGCCTCGGACTCGACCACGGACTGCAGCTCGCCGAGCTGGCGGAGGCGATCGAAGTCCGACGCGTCGGGGGCGACGTGGAGCATGTTGGTCATCCACCAGGAGAAGTGCTGCGCCTTCCAGATGCGGTGCAGCGCCTTCTCCGGGAAGGTCTCGATGAGCCGCGTGTCGTTCTCGAGCAGCAGGGCGCGGAGCGCCCGCTCGAGCACCAGCACGTCGGCGACGGCGAGGTTCATGCCCTTGGCGCCGGTCGGCGGCACGGTGTGGGCGGCGTCGCCGATGAGCGCGACCCGCCCGCGGAGCAGTTCGTGCGCCACGAAGCTGCGGAAGCGCAGGACATCGCGCTGGAAGATCGGACCCTCCTTCAGCGTCGTGCCGGGCACGCGCGACTGGAGCTCCTCCCACAGCTGCTCCTCGCTGAGCGCATTCGGGTCGGCCTCGGGGTCGCACTGGAAGTACATCCGCTGCACCGTGGCGCTGCGCTGGCTGATGAGCGCGAAGCCGTTCGGCGAGTTGCTGTAGATGAGCTCGTCGGCGCTCGGCGGGGCCTCGCAGAGGATCCCGAACCATGCGAACGGGTACTCGCGGAAGTAGCCGCCGGTGTGCGAACCGGTGACCGCTTCGCGCACGACACTTCGCGACCCGTCCGAGCCCACCACGAAGTCGGCCTCGATCTCGAGGGGCGAGCCGTCGGCGTCGGTGGCGATCACACGGGGACGATCGGATGCCGCGTCCTCGACCCGCACGGCCGTCACGCCGAAGCGGAGGTCCTGGCCCTTGTCGAGCCGCACGGCGATGAGGTCCTTCAGGGCTTCGTGCTGCGGGTACAGCCACACGCCCCGGCCGACGAGCTCGGCGAAGTCGATGCGGTGGCCCGCCCCGGCGAAGCGGAGCTCGATCCCGTCGTGACGGTTGCCGACGGTGCGCACGCGGCTCGAGGCGCCCGACGAGTCGAGCACCTCCACGGTGCCCTGCTCGAGGATGCCGGCGCGGATCGTCGTCTCGATCTCCTCGCGGGAGCGCTGGTCGATCACGACCGACTCGATCCCGGCGATGCCGAGCAGGTGCGACAGCAGCAGCCCTGCCGGGCCGGCGCCGACGATGGCAACGCGGGTGCGGATCGTTGACATGAGCGTCTCCTTCGACGTTCGGGAACGGATGCCTCGGCCCAGTGTCACGCCGCCGGCCCTCGGAGCGCTGAGATTCCCGTTGAACGGGAGGACTCTTCCCACCTGGTCGATCGCGTCCTCGCGTGCCACGTCACAGAATCGGATCCGCGGGTGCGGGGCCTCGGGGGACACGCCGCTCCTGTCGCCGGTGGCCCGGCGTGTCTGTGCCGGCGTCCGTAGGTGCGGATCCGATGTTGCGCGCGCAAGCGGGCCGGGTCAGCGGCGGTCGGCGCGCAGCGCCGCCTCGATCCCCGCGGAGGCCTCGCGCAGCGCCTCGACCGCGGCATCCGGGTCGCTCTCGCGCGGCAGCACGACCGAGAGCGCGGCCACCACCTCGCCGGCGTCGCGGATCGGCACGGCCACACCGGTCGAGACGGCCTCGATCGAGCCGGGGGCCACCACCACTCCGGTGCGGCGGACCTCGGCGATCAGGCGGCGCAGGCGTGCGGCATCCGTCACCGTCTCGGGAGCCAGCGCGCGCAGCGGACCGGCGAGCACGCGCTCGCGCAGGGCCGCCGGGGCGTGGGCGAGCAGCACGAGGCCCGACGACGAGGCGTGCAGCGGCAGGCGGCCGGCGATGCGGGTGATGTTCGCGCCGGCATCAGGGTGCGAGAGGCGCTCGAGGAAGAGGGCCTCGTCCTGCTCGAGCACGGCGAGCTGGGTGTGCTCGCGGATGCGGGCCTGCACGCGCTCCATGTGGGGGAGCGCGGCCTGACGCAGCCGGAGGGCGGTCGAGCCGCGCAGCGCGAGTTCCCACAGGCGCAGGCCGAGGTGCACGCGCCGGTCCTCGTCGCGCTCGAGCAGGCCGGCGTCGACGAGCTCGTCGACGATCCGGTGCGCCGTGGACGACGGCAGCCCCGCGCGCCGGCCGATCTCGGACGCGGACTGCATCGACCGCTCGGCCGTGAAGGTCTCGAGCACCCGCACGATGCGGTCGGTCATCGAGTCGCCGGACGGCGAGTTGGCCATGCGCCCACTCTCGCACAGCTGCGACCTGCAGAACTCCACGCGATCCGGGGCACCGAGGCCCCACGCCGCCGGTTTTCGCCTGCCCCCGCGACGGTTCCGTGGAGTTATGCATGCGGCGTGCGGGTAACGTCGCTCGGGGAGGATCCGATGGCGGACGGCGAGGGCGTGCTCGAGCGCACGCTGCGCGTGCTCGGCTGCTTCACCGACGACGAGCCGGCGGTCACCGCGACGACCCTGGCCGCGCGCACCGGGCTGGCGACCTCGACCCTCCACCGGCTGCTCGCGACGCTCGTGGCCGAGGGCCTCCTCACCCGCGGTCCCGGCCACACGTACGCGATCGGGCCGCGGCTGTGGGAGCTCGGCGAGCTCTCGCCGCTGTCGCTGCGGCTGCGCGAGGCGGCGCTGCCGCACATGGTGAGGCTGTACGAGGCGACCGGCGAGAACGTGCACCTCGCCGTGCTCGACGGCGCGACTCCCGAGACGTCGACCGCCCTCTACGTCGGGCGCCTCACCGGGCGCCAGTCCATCGCGACCCTCAGCCGCATGGGCGGGCGCGGGCCGCTGCACACGACCGGCGTCGGCAAGGCTCTGCTCGCGACGCGCGACGAGGGGTGGCTGGCTCAGTACTTCCGCGCGCCGCTCGAGCGCGAGACGGTGAACTCGATCACGACCGAGCAGGAGCTCCGCGCCGACATCGCCCGCACGCGTGCCCTCGGCTACGCCACCACCCGCGAGGAGATGACGCTCGGGAACGTCTCGGTCGCTGCCGCCCTGCCCCGGGTCGAGGGCCTCCCGCCGAGCGCCCTCGGCCTCGTCGTGCACCTCGAGCGCGCCGACGAGCGCCGCCTCGGCCCGCTCGTCGTGCAGGCCGCGAAGGACCTCCACCACGACCTCCGGCGCCCCTGAACGAGCGCGAGCCCACACGTTCCGTGCGAACCCACCCGCAACGGGCTGCGCGTTCGTGTGGGTTCGGTGCGACGGTGTGGGCTCGGTGCGAAGGTGTGGGCTCGGCGGAGAACAGAGCGACGGATGCCTCGGCCCGCGGCATCCGCTATTCCCACTGGGTGGGAATCCGGGAAGAGTCGTTCGCCGGGCAGTGCGACCCTGGGACGACCCGAGTCGTCGAAGGAGACCTTGATGAGTGCGACGCAGCCCGATCCCCGGGGCGAAGAGGCGTTCTCGTCGTCGGTGGTGCTGGAGCAGACCGTGGCGGCACCCGAGTCGCTGCTGGCCTCGCCCGACCAGCTGACGCAGAACGAGATCACGCAGGAGATCGTCGACTACCACGCCGCCGCCGCGCGGCGTGAAGCGGCCGGCGAGAGGCTCAACATGAGCCTGCACGACTTTCCGCCGTACCGGTCGAGCCTGCTGCGCCACCCGACCAAGAACCCGAAGCTCGTCGACCCCGAGACGATCGAGCTGTGGTCGCCGGCGTTCGGGCAGCGCGATGTCGCGGCGATCGAGTCCGATCTGACGCTGCAGCACATCGGCGAGCCGCAGGGCGAGCGCATGACGGTCGAGGGCCGCGTGCTCGACTCGTGGGGGCGTCCGGTCGCCAACCAGCTCGTCGAGATCTGGCAGGCGAATGCCGCGGGCCGCTACATCCACCAGCGGGACCAGCATCCGGCCCCGCTCGACCCGAACTTCACCGGGGCCGGCCGTATCGTCACCGACGACGACGGGTTCTACAAGTTCACGACGATCAAGCCCGGCGCCTATCCGTGGAAGAACCACGTCAACGCGTGGCGTCCCGCGCACATCCACTTCTCGATCTTCGGCACGGGCTTCACCCAGCGCCTCGTGACGCAGATGTACTTCCCGGGCGACCCGCTGTTCCCGCTCGACCCGATCTACAACACCATCTGGCGCCAGAAGGACCGCGACCGCCTCATCGGCCAGTACGACCACGACCTGTCGGTGCCCGAGTTCTCGATGGGCTACCGCTTCGACATCGTGGTCGACGGCCCCGACGCGACCTGGTTCGAGCCGGAAGAAGGAGAGCACTGATGGTTTCGACGAGCTCGGCCACCGGTGGTGGTCGCACCAAGCGCGACCTGGGACCGAAGACCCACGAGGCCACCGGCGGCCAGACGGTCGGCCCGTTCTTCGCCTTCGGCCTGGATTACGAGAAGAAGCACCAGGTCGTCTTTCCGCACAGCCCGGGCTCGATCGTGCTGGGGGGCACTGTCTTCGACGGCGCCGGGGCCCCGATCCCCGACTCGGTCATCGAGATCTGGAGCGCCGACGAGAACGGCGAGATCCCGCGCGCCCACGGCGCCTTCCGCCGTGACGACCATTCGTTCACCGGCTTCGGGCGTGCGGCGACGACGGATGTCGGCCGCTACGAGTTCTGGACCCGCAACCCCGGTCCGGTCGACGGCGGCGCGCCGTTCTACTCGGTCATCGTGTTCGCGCGCGGGCTTCCCGACAAGCTCGTGACCCGCATCTACCTCCCCGAGCACGAGGAGCTCCTCGCGGCCGATCCGCTGCTGTCCTCGCTCGACGAGGACGAGCGCGCTACGCTCATCGCGACGCGCCTGCCCGACGGCAACCTGCACCACGACATCCACCTGCAGGGCGAGAAGGAGACCGTGTTCCTTGCCTTCTGACCGTGACCGGCCCGCACTCGATGAGGGCCTGCTCTCGCCGGTGACCGTCGGTCACGACGAGACGGTGACGGATGCCGCGTACCTCGACGCCCTCGTGACCGCCGAGGTCGCGCTCGCGCGCGCCTGGGTCGAGGTCGGCGTCGCATCCGCGGAGGCGGTCGACGAGCTCGAGACGGAGTTCGGCTGGCAGGGCGCACTGCGCGGATGCCGCGACCACGGCGTCGACCTCGCGGCCCTGGCATCCGCATCCGTCGCCGGTGGCAATCCGGTGATCCCGCTCGTCGGGCGGCTCAAGGAGCGCGTCGGGGAGGACGCCCGCGTGTGGGTGCATCGCGGAGCGACCAGCCAGGACATCGTCGACACCGCGGCGATGCTGGTGGCGCGGTCGGCGACCAGCCGTATCGCAGGGGCGCTCGCGCACGCCGAGATCTCGCTGCGGTCGCTGGCGCGCTCGCGGCGCGACGACGTCGCGGTGGCCCGCACGCTGACCCAGCACGCCGTACCGACGACCGTGGGCCTGCGGGCGGCCGGGTGGCTCCGCGGTGTCGTGCGCGCCAAGGAGCGCGTCGAAGAGGTGGAGCGCCGGCTGCCCGCCCAGCTCGGCGGCGCCGCCGGGACGCTCGCCTCGTTCGCCCAGATCGCGGACCCGGAGGCGGCGGCCGCCCTTCCGGCCGCGTTCGCGCACGAGCTGGGGCTCGCCGCCCCCGACGCGCCGTGGCACACCACGCGCTGGCCTGTCACCGAGCTCGGCGACGCGCTCGTCCAGGCGATCGACGCCGTCGGCCGGATCGCGACCGACGTGGCGACTCTCAGCCGCACCGAGATCGGCGAACTGGCCGAGGGCTCGGGAGGCGGCTCGTCGGCGATGCCGCAGAAGCGCAACCCCGCGGCATCCGTTCTCATCCGTTCGGCGGCCCTCCGCGCGCCGCAGCTCGGCGCGACGCTGCATCTCGCCTCGGCCCTCGCCGGCGACGAGCGCCCCGACGGCGCATGGCACGCCGAGTGGCAGACGCTGCGCGAACTGCTGCGCCTCGCGCTCGGCGCGACGGCGCACGCCGCCTCGCTCGTGGAGGGCCTGCACGTCGACACCGACGCCGTCGAGCGCAACCTCGCCGCCACCGGCGGCCTCATCGTCGCCGAGCGCCTGTCGCTCGTGCTCGGGCCGCTCGTGGGTGCGGCCCGGGTCTCGAAGCTCGTGACGGATGCCGCGGGCGGCGCAGATCTCGCCGACGCCCTCGTCGCACTTCCCGAGGTCGCCGCGCTGGCGGCCGAGCGCGGGGTGGAGCCCGACGCCTTCGTCGGAGAGATGCTCGATCCCGCCCGCTACACGGGCCTCGCCGGACGCCTCGTCGATGAGGCCGTCGCCCCGGCATCCCGGAGCACCCGATCCCGGAGCACCCGCCTCGACGAGGAGGAGAACACGTGACCGTCCCCGCCATCTCGCTCACCACCCCGGTCGGGCCTTCGACGGGCTCAGGGGCCGAAAGTGCTCCGCTGCTCGTGCTCGGGCCGTCGCTGGGCACCTCCACGCTGCTGTGGGACCGCGTGATCCCGGCGCTCGCCGAGCACTACCGGGTCGTGGCATGGGACCTGCCCGGACACGGCGCCGCCCCGGCGGCGACCGCGCCGTTCACGATCGCCGAGCTCGCCGACGCCGTCGCGGCGGCGGTCGGCGAGCCGTTCCTCTACGCCGGGGTGTCGCTGGGCGGCTGCGTGGGGCTCGAGCTGCTGCTCCGCCATGGCGATCGGGTCGACGCCGCCGCGATCATCTGCTCCGGCGCGGCGATCGGCGCGGCCGCCGGCTGGCACGAACGGGCGGCGCAGGTGCGCGCCCAGAGCACGTCGAGCCTCATCATCGGCTCGGCCCAGCGCTGGTTCGCGCCGAGTTCGATCGAGCGTGACCCCGACCTCACGGGCCGGCTCCTCCACGTCCTGCAGAACACCGACGACGAGAGCTACGCGCTGTGCTGCGAGGCGCTCGCCGACTTCGACGTGCGCGCGCGCCTGGGCGAGATCGACACCCCGGTGCTCGCCGTGTGGGGCGATCACGACGGCGTCACGCCCGAGGCATCCGCTCGCGAGATCGCCGACGGCGTGCAGAACGGGGGTTCCGTCGGGATCCCGGATGCCTCGCACCTGGCCCCTGCCGACGCGCCGGCGGCGACGGCGGCCGCACTGCAGGAGTTCTTCGACCGCGTCACGGCGGAGCGTGCGGCATGACGCGCCCGGACGGCGAGGGCCTCGCCGACGAGGAGCGCTACGACCAGGGCATGGTCGTGCGCCGCGAGGTGCTGTCGGACGAGCACGTCGATCGCGCGATCGCGGGCACGACCGAGCTGACCGCCGACTTCCAGGACTTCATCACCCGCGTCGCATGGGGCGACATCTGGTCGCGCCCCGGGCTCGACCGCAGGTCGCGGTCGGTCGCGGTGCTCACGGCCCTCATCGCACTCGGCCACCACGAGGAGCTCGCGATGCACCTGCGCGCGGCGCTTCGCAACGGGCTCACGGTCGATGAGATCAAGGAAGTGATCCTGCAGGCCGGCCTGTACTGCGGCGTACCCGCCGCGAACACCGCCTTCCGCATCGCCAAGGACGTGTTCGCCGAAGAGGCCTGACCCCCGCCCGCTGCGTCGGCCCGCGGTGCCGTCCCGGCGTAGTGAGCCCGGTCGTTTCGGGGCGGGCCGTGCGCCTTCGGGGCGTGCGGGTTCGCCCCGGGTGTCTCCCGCGCCGCCCCGAACCGGAGGGTGACGGCTGCCGCGGGCCGCGGTCAGCCGCGCAAGCCGGGCCTGAAGGGGGCTGGGCTTCCCGTCCGCGCCGACCAGGAGTTACACTGGATCGCAGAGCGTACAGATGTTCGCAGAGCGAACAGCAAGGAGGCGAGTACGTGATCGACAAGACCGTGGGCTCCGTCGAAGAGGCCGTCGCCGGCATCCGCGACGGCGCGACCATCATGATCGGCGGCTTCGGCCGGGCCGGGCAGCCCGTCGAGCTGATCGACGCGCTCATCGCGCAGGGGGCGGGCGACCTCACGATCATCAACAACAACGCCGGCAACGGCGACGTCGGCCTGGCCGCGCTCCTGGCGAACAAGCGCGTGCGCAAGATCCTCTGCTCGTTCCCGCGCCAGCATGACTCGTGGGTGTTCGACGGTCTCTACCGCGCCGGCGAGATCGAGCTCGAGCTCGTGCCGCAGGGCAATCTGGCCGAGCGCATCCGTGCCGCGGGCGCCGGCATCGGCGCCTTCTTCTCGCCCACGGGTGTGGGCACGCAGCTGGCCGAGGGCAAGGAGATCCGCGAGATCGACGGGCGCACGTACGCCCTCGAGTACCCCATCAGGGCCGATGTCGCTCTCGTCAGCGCCTACCGCGCCGATCGCTGGGGCAACCTCGTCTACCGCGAGACCGCCCGCAACTTCGGCCCGATCATGGCGTCGGCCGCGACAACCACGATCGTTCAGGTCGACGAGATCGTGCCGCTCGGAGCCCTCGAACCCGAGACGGTGGTGACCCCCGGCATCTTCGTCGACCGCGTCGTCGCCGTGGGGGAGCGCCGCTGGCTCGACGACGGCCGCTTCGTCGGGGGAGTGGACATCGAAGGGCGCCCGCTCGAGGGAGCTTCGACCGGCTCAGCGACCGCAGAGGGGACAGACCAGTGAGCACGGAGACCGCATCGCAGGCCACCCGGATCACCCGCGAGCAGCTCGCGGCGCGCATCGCGCAGGACATCCCCGAGGGCTCGTACGTCAACCTCGGCATCGGTGCGCCCACGCTCGTCGCCGACTACCTGCCCGCCGACCAGGAGATCATCCTCCACACCGAGAACGGCATGCTCGGCATGGGTCCGTCGCCCGAGCGCGGACAGGTCGACCCCGACCTCATCAACGCCGGCAAGCAGCCGGTTACCGCGCTCGCCGGCGCCGCGTACTTCCACCACGCCGACTCGTTCGGCATGATGCGCGGCGGCCACCTCGACGTCTGCGTGCTCGGCGCCTTCCAGGTGTCGCAGCGCGGCGACCTCGCCAACTGGTCGACGGGTGCCCCGGGCGCGATCCCCGCGGTCGGCGGCGCGATGGACCTCGCCATCGGCGCCAAGAACGTGTACGTGATGACCGACCTCCTGACCAAGACGGGGGAGTCCAAGCTCGTCGAGGCGTGCACCTACCCGCTCACCGGCGTCGGCTGCGTCACGCGCGTCTACACCGATCACGCCGTCTTCGACGTCACGCCCGACGGCTTCGCGGTGCGCGAGGCGTTCGGCGACAACACCCTCGAGCTTCTCGCGGAGCTCACGGGCCTGGAATTGACGGATGCCGGTGGCCCCGGCATCCGGGAAGGTGAATGACATGGTGACCTACGTCTACGACGCCGTCCGCACGCCGTTCGGCCGCGCCGGCGGGGCGCTCTCGGGAGTCCGGCCGGACGACCTCGCCGCCGTCGTCATGAAGGCGACGATCGAGCGGACCGGCCTCGACCCCGCGCGCATCGACGATGTCATCTTCGGTGACGCGAACCAGGCGGGGGAGGACAACCGCAACGTCGCGCGCATGGGCGCGCTGCTGGCGGGGTTCCCGACGTCGGTGACGGGCGTCACGGTCAACCGCCTGTGTGCGTCATCGGTGGAGGCAGTGATCCAGGGATCGCGTGCCATCGACGCCGGCGATGTGGACGTCGTGCTCGCGGGCGGCGTGGAGTCGATGAGCCGCGCGCCCTTCGTCGTCGAGAAGTCGCCGCGGCCGTGGCCGAGCGTCGGCAACCAGACGCTGTGGAACACCTCGATCGGGTGGCGCATGACCAACCCGAAGCTGCCGAAGCACTGGACGATCTCGAACGGCGAGTCCGCCGAGCAGATCGCCCGGGAGTGGGGCATCTCGCGCGACGCGCAGGACGAGTTCGCGGTGCGCTCGCACCGCCTCGCCGCCGAGGCGTGGGCGGCGGGCGTCTACGACGCCGAGACGGTGCAGGTTCCCGGTGCGGAGCTCACGCGCGACGAGGGCATCCGCGACGACACCTCGGTCGAGAAGCTCGCGGGCCTGAAGGCCCTCTTCGCCGCCGACGGCGACGGCACCGTGACCGCCGGCAACTCCTCGCCGATCAACGACGGCGCCTCGGCCGTGCTGCTCGGCCGCGAGGGCGCGCTGCCGGGTGAGCCGCTCGCGCGCATCACCGGGCGCGGGGCCCACGGCGTCGATCCCGACCAGTTCCCGATCGCGCCGATCGAGGCCGCGAACAAGGCGCTCGCGCGCGCCGACCGCACGTGGGCCGACGTCGACCTCGTCGAGCTCAACGAGGCGTTCGCGTCGCAGTCCCTCGCGTGCCTGGCCGGCTGGCCGGAGCTCGACCCCGACAAGCTCAACATCCACGGCGGCGCGCTGGCGATAGGTCACCCGCTCGGTGCGTCGGGCGGCCGCATCATCGGCCACGCCGCGCACGAGCTCGCGCGCCGCGGCGGAGGCGTCGCGGTCGCCGCGATCTGCATCGGCGTGGGGCAGGGCCTCGCCGTCGTCCTCGAGCGCTGAAGTGAGGGCGCGGTGGTGAGGGGAACGAACGCGCCACTTTCCTGCGAGCGCGGCGTCGCGCGACGCCGCGCTCGCAGGGAACTGCAGCGCTGGCGCTGGCGCTGGCGCCCTCGGCGAAGCCGGGAGCGTGCCGTAGGCGCTATCGGCGCTGTCGGAGCACGGCGGGTCGGTAGGGTGAGCCGGTGACCGACGACGCGCGACGTGACGACGACGGCGTCGTGGTGAAGGGCAACGACACCGTGCAGTCCCTGGCACGCGGGCTCGCCGTGATCCGGGCGTTCGACGCGGAGCATCCCGAGCTCACGCTGAGCGAGGTCGCCCGGCGCGCCGACATCACCCGCGCCGCGGCCGGCCGCTTCCTCCGCACGCTCGAGGAGCTGGGCTATGTGCGCCCTTCGGCAGACTCGGGGATTGGAAGAACGTTCGCGCTGACCCCGCGCGTGCTCGAGCTGGGGTTCAGCTACCTCTCCGCGCTGTCGATCCCCGAGATCGTGCAGCCGCACCTCGAGCGGCTGTCGCGCGAGGTCGATGAGAGCGTCTCGGCGGCCGTCCTCGACGGCGGCGACATCGTCTACATCGCCCGCGTCCCGACGCGGCGCATCATGAGCGTCCGCATCACCATCGGCACGCGGTTCCCGGCGTTCGCGACGTCGATGGGTCGTGTGCTGCTGGCCGGGATGCCGGATGCCGCGCGCGACGCGGTGCTCGCGGCATCCGCTCTCCCGTCCCTCACCCAGCGCACCGTCACCGATCGGGGCGAGCTGCGGGCGGAGCTGGCGCGTGTGGAGGAGCGGGGGTGGGCGCTCGTCGACGGCGAGCTCGAGCCCGGGCTGCGGTCGGTCGCTGTGCCGCTGCACGACCGCCGCGGTGAGGTCGTGGCCGCGGTGAACGTGTCGACGAGCGCGACGCGCGACTCCGTCGACCACGTGGTGGAGCGGTACCTGCCGCCGCTGCAGCGCACCGCGGCGGCGATCGACGCGGAGCTGCGCCTCGTCTAGCGGGCGGTCTTGTCGGGGTAGCCGGGTACCGCCGTGCGACCGGTGCCGGCGAGGGGGCCGGTGCCGAGACGCAGCATTCGCTGCACGCCGCTGAGGACGACGGCTCCGGTGAACGCGGCCGCGGCGATCGCGACCAGCAGGCGGACCCACCCCTCGATCGAGGCCACCCCGGCGACATCGTAGGTCTCGTTGTCGACGAGCTGCCACGTGACCACGGTCAGCATGAAGGCGATCACCAGCGACAGCCCGCCGGTCGCCCAGAGGGCGACCGCCCAGGGATTGCGCGTCATGCGCTCATCCTGGCAGGCGCCGCCGCCTCAGAAGACGATCGTGTGGTTGCCGTGGCGGATGACGCGGTCCTGGGCGTGCCACAGCACCGCGCGCGAGAGCACCTGGCGCTCGACGTCGGCGCCCCGACGAGCGAGCTCCGCGGCGGAGTCGGCGTGGGTGACCCGGACGGTGTCCTGCTCGATGATCGGGCCCTCGTCGAGGTCGTCGGTGACGTAGTGCGAGGTGGCGCCGATCAGCTTGACGCCGCGCTGCTTGGCCTTCTTGTACGGCTCGGCGCCGATGAAGGCCGGCAGGAACGAGTGGTGGATGTTGATCACCGGCACCCCCAGCTGCGCGAGGAAGTCGCCGGAGAGGATCTGCATGTAGCGGGCGAGGACGACGAAGTCGACGTTGCCCTTCAGCAGCTCGAGGATCTTCGCCTCGGAGACCGACTTGTCGGGGCCGGGCACACCGGGCACGTGGAAGAACGGCACGCCGAACGAGCGGACGTCCTCGGCCGAGGTGGTGTGGTTCGAGATCACCATGGGAACCGTCACCGGCAGGTCGCCCCGGCGGTGGCGCCACAGCAGGTCGAGCAGGCAGTGATCCTGCTGGGACGAGAGGATCGCCATGCGCTTCGGGGTCGACTGGTCGGTGAGCGACCACTCGAGCTCGAAGCCCGTGAGGGTCTCGGCGATCTCGTCCTCGATGTGCGGGCGGTCGGCTGCGAAGCCGGGGCGATGGAACACGACCCGCTGGAAGTACGCCCCACCGGTCGGGTCGTCGGAGTACTGGTCGAAGGCCACGATGTTCCCGCCGATGCGCGTGATCATCGCCGAGACGGCGGCGACGATGCCCGGGCGGTCGCTCCCGTGGACGATGAGGCAGGCGTGATCGGGGTTCAGCTGGGGCGCGGCCATTGTTCGATTCTGCCCTGTCGGCGAGGGGCCGGAATGACGGATGCCGTCACGCGGAGTCCGCGACGCGCACCAGGTCGCCGTTGCGCGTGAGGTCGAGATACCGCGCCACCGCATCGCGGCTCTTGGTGAGGCACGCGAGCCGGTCGTCGAGCGCGGAGAGCTCTGTGGCCAGCATCTCGGCGAGTTCGCGCGAGCATGTCGGCCGCTCCATCGCACACTGGCGCTCGACGTCGAGCACCACTTTCGCGAGGCGGGTCGACAGCCCCGCCTGCACGAGGCCGCGGGCGCGCGCGGCGCGATCCACGTCGGCCTCGTCGTACGCGCGATAGCCGTTCGCCGACCGCTCGGAGGCCAGCAGCCCCTGCTCCTCGTAGTAGCGCAGCATGCGCGCCGGGATGCCGGTGCGCTGGGAGAGTTCGCCGATCTTCATGCCGTTCCGTCCTCCGTGTCGATGTGTGTCGCGCCGAAGCTTGACATTGACATTGATGTCAAAGTTTAGCCTCGCTCCATGACCTCGTCCACGGCATCCGTCACCCTCCCCGATTCCTCCGTCGCGCGCTTCCCGCTCGGCGCGCTCCTGCTGCTCTCGCTCGGCGTCTTCGTCACCGTCACGGCCGAATCCCTGCCGGCCGGACTCATGCCCGAGATGGCCGCCGACCTCGGGGTCGATCCGCTGCGCATCGGCCTGCTCGTCTCGGTGTGGGCGATCGTGGTGATCGCCTCGAGCATCCCGCTCACCCGGGCGACGCGGCGGATCGACCGCCGCGTCGTCGTCGCGGTCTCGCTCGCGTTGTTCGCCGTCGCCAACATCGCGACGGCGTTCGCGCCGAGCTACGAGGTGGCCTTCGCCACGCGGGTCGTGGCGGCTCTCGCGCACGGCGTCTTCTGGGCGATCGTCATCGTCTACGCCACCTCGCTGCTCTCGGGCGCGCAGCTCGGCCGCGGTCTCGCGCTGGTCACCGGTGGTGGCACGGCGGCCACGGTGCTCGGTCTTCCGACGGCCACGGCGCTGGCGCAGCTCACCAGCTGGCGCGTCTCGTTCGCGGTGATGGGGATCGGGATGCTGGTGCTCGCGGCCGTCGTCTTCCGCCGGCTTCCGCGCTCGGTCGTGGTGCCGCTCCCCGCCGGGGAGCGGGCACCGCTCCGGCACGATCGGAGCATCCCGCCGCTCCTCGCCTACGGCTTCGCGGGCCTGCTCATCGGCCTGGCGCAGTTCCTCGCCTTCGTCTACATCCGCCCCTACCTCGCCGAGTCCGCCGGCATCGCCGACGGCTGGGCGAGTGCGCTGCTGTTCGTCTACGGCGCCGCCGGCATCCTCGGCGTCGTCGTGGCGGGCCCGCTCGCCGACCGGTTCCCCCGGACGGCGCTGACCGCATCGCTGCTGGTGTTCGTCGCCGCCTACGCCGCCCTCGCCGTGCTCCCTCACGTCACGCCCGTCGTCATCGTCGCACTGGCACTGTGGGGAGCCGGCACGGGGGCGATGTTCCCGCTGATCCAGACGGCGCTCATGCGCGCGGCATCCGATCGCCTCCGCGACCTCGCGAGCGCATCGATCGTGGTGCTCTTCAACGTCGGGATCGCCGGCGGATCGTGGGCGGGCGGCCAGCTCACCGCGACCTACGGGCCGACGGCGAACATGGCGGTCGCCGCGGTCGTGGTGCTGGTCGCGGCGGTCCTGACGGCCCTCGGCGCGGGGCTCAGCGCGCGGCGGGCGGGCTGAGTGGGGCGACGCCGCGTCGGTCCACCCCGACCGCCGCTCGAGGCGCATGACTTTCGACGGGATCGATGAGCTCGTCGGCGTCGTCGGGCGCGTGGGGCCGGCGCCCGAGCTCCTGCCCGCGCAGCAGGAACCGCACGCGCCTGGGCACCGAGTCGTAGCCTGAGGACCATGGTCTACACGCGCGACTCGATCCCCGACCTGCACGGCCGCGTGGCCGTCGTCACGGGTGCGAACGGGGGACTCGGACTCGAGACCGCGAAGGCGTTCGCCGCCAAGGGCGCGCACGTCGTGTCGGCCGTCCGCGACCTGGAGAAGGGTGCCGAAGCGCTCGAGCAGATACGCGCCGAGACACCGGGCCCCTCGCTCGAGCTGGTCGAGCTCGACCTCGGATCCCAGGCATCGGTCAAGCGGGCTGCGGAGCACATCGCGGCGACGCATCCGTCGATCGACATCCTCGTGAACAACGCCGGTGTCATGGCGATGCCCGAGCGCACGACGGAGGACGGCTACGAGATGCAGCTGGGCATCGACCATCTCGGCCACTGGACCTTGACCGCGCTGCTGCTCCCGTCGATCCTCGCGGCTCCCGCGGCCCGGGTCGTGACGGTGACCTCGACAGCACATCACTTCGGGCGCGCGATCGACCTCGACAATCCCTATCGCCGAGGCAAGTATCAGCCGTGGCTCGTCTACGGCAACGCCAAGCTCGCCAATTACCACTTCGGACTGGGCCTCGACGCACGATTCCGCGACGCGGGGGTCCGCGCGCAGAGCCTCATCGCCCACCCCGGCCTCTCGCACACCGACCTTCAGACCCGCACGGTCCGCGAGGGGGGCGGTGGACGGATGGCGGCCTTCTTCGCGGGCACGGCGGCGCGACGGGGCATGCCCGCGAGCGAGGGCGCGATGCCGCAGATCCGAGCCGCGACCGACCCCTCCGCCCGCGGCGGCCAGTTCTACGGACCGCGGTGGATGAACACGGGCCGAGCTGTACGGGTGCCGGTGCTGCGGCTCGGCCGCCGCCGGGCGATAGAGAAGCTGTGGGCGTTCTCCGAGGCCGAGACGAGCGTGCCGATCTCACTTTGATTGTTCATCCACTGAAGGCCGGCTGGAATCGACAGTGACGTTGTGGCCACTTCGGCCCCTTCCCTGCGGCGATCCCTTGGTTCGATGGCGGATGCCGCGGGCCGCGGCATCCGCCATCCCTATCGCACGCCCCGCATGAGCTTCAGCACCGGCTTCACGGACGCGAGCAGCGCGAGTCCCAGCACGATCGCGATGCCGCCGAGGATCGTGAAGTACGGGATCTCGTCCTCGGGGTTGTAGAACTGCGCGAGCCAGCCGGCGATCGCCGTGCCGAGGGCGATGGAGAGGAAGTACAGCGCCACCATCTGGGTGTGGAACCGCTGCGGTGCGAGCTTCGTCGTGACCGAGAGGCCCGGCGGGGAGATGAAGAGCTCGGCGATCGTGAAGACGAACAGGATCATGACGATCGCCAGCAGCGGCGTCGAGTTCGGGGCGCCGTTGGCCCAGGGGAGGAACAGCAGGAATGCGACGCCCATGATCATCGCGCCGAGCGCGAACTTGACGGGCGCCGACGGCGCACGATCGCCGAGCTTGGTCCAGATCGCGGCGAACACGCCGGAGAGGATGATGACGAAGATCGGGTTGATCGAGTTCACCCACGACACCGGCATCTCCCAGCCGAAGATCGTGCGGTCGAGCTGCTTGTCGGAGTAGATCGTGAGCACCGTGAACTGCTGCTGGTAGAGCGACCAGAACCCCACGTTCACGATGAACAGCGGGATGAAGCCGATCACCCGCGAGCGGTCGTCGCCGGTGATCGCGCGCGACGAGATGATCACCGAGAAGTAGGCGATCGCCGCGCCGAGCGTCACGAGGATCACGATGCCCGCGAGATTGTCGGCGCGGATCACGCCGGTGAGCACGAGCACGACGATGAGCAGCAGGCCGGCGATGCCGATCCCGATCATCATCCCGCGGCGGTTCGCCGGGAGCGGGTTCGCGACGACGCGGGATGAGGCGGGCAGCTGCTTGCGGCCGAACGAGTACTGGGTGAGGCCGATCGCCATGCCGATCGCCGCCGCGCCGAAGCCCCAGTGGAAGCCGACGTTGCTCTGCAGGAAGCCGGTCACGATCGGTCCGAGGAACGCACCGAGGTTGATGCCGAGGTAGAAGAGCGAGAACCCGGCGTCGCGGCGCGGGTCCTTCGCGGAGTACAGCGTCCCGACGACGGCCGTGGCGTTGGCTTTCAGCCCGCCCGAACCGACGGCGACGAGGACGAGCCCGACCCCCAGCCCCCACACGCTGGGGAGCAGGGCCAGGGCGATGTGCCCGGCCATGATGACCCAGGCGCTGTAGAAGAGCACGCGCTCCGAGCCGAGCAGGCGGTCGGCCACCCAGGCGCCGAGGATGGTCGACAGGTAGACGGTGCCGCCGTAGGCGCCGACGATGCCGGTCGCGGTCGCCTCCGGGATCCCGAGGCCGCCCTCCGACACGGAGTAGTACATGTAGATGAGCAGGATGCCCTGCATGCCGTAGAAGCTGAACCGCTCCCACATCTCCACCCCGAAGATGTGCGCGAGCGCCCAGGGCTGCCCGAAGAACCTCGCGTCGTGGTCGGCGCCGTCGTCGGGGGCCGTCGTGCCGGCGGCGTCGGTGCCGCTGCGGGCGGCCAGCGTGCCCGTCCTCGTGGCGTCGGCCGCGGCGGTGGCGCCGTCCGGCGGACCGACCGGCACCTGCTCCGGCCTGTTCTCGCCCCGCGTCGGATCGCTCCCCTGATCGCCTTGTTCCCGCCCGTCCATGGCCAGCCTCCGTCGCCCCCGGTGTGTGGTCAGGCTAGCGACGGGCTCGCGGGCGCGATAGCCCCCCGCGCTCGGGCGTTAGTGTGAGCCAGGGGCTCACAGGACGGCGCACACATGCGGATCGGCATCATCGGCGGCGGCGCCGCGGGGCTCGCGAGCGCCTGGCTGCTGGAGCGGGATCACGAGGTCACGCTGTTCGAGAGGGACGACCGCCTCGGCGGCCACGCGCACACCGTCGACGTCGAGGTCGACGGCCGGGCGCTCCGAGTGGACGCCGGCTTCCAGTTCTTCGCCCGCAGCGCCGCCTACGCGACGTTCAACCGGCTCCTCGACGAACTCGGCGTTCCGCGCACGACCTATCCGGCGACGCTCACCGTCTCGCGCATCGACGGCACGCGTCCGGTGGCGATGCCGCCGTTCCGGCGCGGCCGGCTGGTATGGGCCTCTCTCACACCTCGGGCGATCGCCCACCTGCTGCGTTTCCGCGCGTTCCTGTCGCGTCTGCCGGCGTTCCTCGCCCAGCACGACACGACAGTGACGATCGCCGAGTACGTCGAGCGCGAGGGGCTGCCCAAGGCGTTCGTCGACGACTTCCTCTTCCCTCTGCTGCTCGCGTTCTGGTGCGTCGACCTCGACGAGTTCCGGCGGTTCGCGGCCTACAACGCCCTGTACTACCTGGGTGCGAATCTGCCTCGCGGCCTGCGGCCGCCCGACCAGTGCGAGATCCCGGGCGGACTCCGCGCCTACGTGGACGCCCTCGTCGCCTCGCTGGGGCGGACGACGCTGCACACGGGCTCCGGCGTCGACGCCGTCACCCGGGATGCCGACGGCACGCTGCTGGTCGAGGCCGCCGGGTCGCGGCATCCGTTCGACCATCTCGTGCTGGCGTGCAACGCGCGCCAGGCGCACGACCTGCTGGCACCGCTGCCGGAGCTCGCAGAGACGACGCGACAGCTGAGGCGATTCCGGTACTTCGACACCACGATCGCGATCCACGGGGATCGACGCCTCATGCCGCGAGATCGGTCCGCGTGGTCGGTCGTGAACGTGCGGACGGATGCCGCGCACAGCGCGCTGTCGGTCTGGAACCCGTCGCGCGGGGCAGATGTGTTCAAGAGCTGGGTGACCTACGACGAGGACCTGCCGCGGCCGCTGTACGCCACGGCGACCTACGAGCACGGACTCATCGACACCGACTACTTCGATGCGCAACGACGGCTGCGCCCGCTGCAGGGGCAGCACGGCGTGTCGCTCGCGGGGCTGTACACCGCCGACGCGGACTCCCACGAGAGCGCGATCCGCTCGGCCGTCGCGGTCGCCGAGCGCCTCGGCCCGGACTCACCGCGCCTCGCGTCGCTGCGTGCGCCCGGCGGCTGAACCCCGGCCGCTGAACCGGCCGGCCGCTGACGTCCCTCACACGACGGACGCACCCTCCAGCACCCGCGCCCGCTGCAGAGTGGCGAGTGCGCTGATCGTCGACTCGGCACCGCGATTGTCGTTTCGGCCCGTCGGGGTCAGTCCGTCGTAGCCGGCGCCGGTGACCGGATCGAACAGCGCGACGCCGACGTCGTTGTCGCCTTCGAACCACGCCCACGCGCGGCGGACCTCGCGCTGCCAGCGCTCTTGACCGGTGACCGTGCGCGCGCGCAGCGCGGCGTCGGCGATCGCGGCGGCCTCGAGCGGCTGCTGGTCGAATGCCGGAGCGGCGTCGAAGGGCCCGCGGCCGCCGACGGGCGTCGGTGAGAGGTGGCCGTCGCGCGTTTCGCGTGCGAGAAGAAAGTCGAGGAGTTCCAGTCCGCGCCGGATGAGGTCGCGCTCGCCACGTGCGGTCCCCGCCGCGAGCAGGGCGTCAGGAAGGGAGCCGTTCGCGTAGTGCAGGCGGTCCTCGGGCCAGCACCAGCCGGGGTGCGCCGGCGCGGTGAGCACCGGCCTGGCGTCATCGAGCACACGACGGGCGGCGGCCGAACGCGGGTCGGCCTCGAGCACTGCCGCCGCGCCGAGCGCGGCGAACGCGGCGGTGCGCAGCGACAGCCCGGGTCCGGAGGCTCGTGCCGCCCGCTCGAACACCGCGTGCGCGCGCCGGCGCACGTGCTCGTCGCCGGACATGGTCGCCGCGACGGCGAGTCCGTGCAGGGCGCGCCCCCACCAGTCACCGCGCGCGGGCGCATCGCGCCAGCGTCCGTCGATGTCCATCCGGTTCCGCGCGCGTCCGTCGGGGACGACGGCGTGGTCGACGAAGGTCAGATACGTCTCGGTGAGCCGGCCTGCGATGGTCGAGCCGTCTTCGCGCACGGTCACGATCAGGGCACGCGCGGCGTCGTCCAGGCAGTAGCCGTGTTCGCGTCGCGGGGACGCTCTCGACGCGTGCTCGAAGATCCCGCGGTCGTCGGTGAGGGCTGCGAGATGCGCGAGCGGCAGCGGTGCGCTCACGCGGCCCGCTCGGCGCGCAGCCGGGCCGCAAGGGCCGCGTAGCGCGCGGCCACCTCCGGCCAGGGCAGGCCGAGTCCTCCGGCGGCGGCCGGCCGCGTCATCCGCCGCGGCCCGCGAGCGGCGTCCAGGGTGCGCCGCAGCGCCGCGGCCATGGCCGCGAGATCGTCGTGCGGGACCGCGATGCCCGAGCGTCCGTCGAGCAGCTCGACGGCGTGCGGGAACGCGGTCGCGACGACCGGCACGCCCGAGGCGACGGCCTCGACGAGCACTCCCGACGTCGCCTGCTCCTGCGACTCGTACGGCAGCAGTACGACGTCCGCCGAGCCGCGCAGCTCGTCCAGCTCGGCGTCGTCCAGGTAGCGGTCGACGAAGTGCACGTCCGACTCGACGCCGAGCGCCCGCGACAGTCCCTGCAGCGAGTCGCGGTAGCGCTCGCCGTCGTGCGCGAGCACCTTCGGGTGCGTCTGGCCGGCGATGACGTACTCGGCACGCAACCCCTGTTCGCGCAGCAGGGACAGGGCGCGGATGCCGCGATCGAGCCCCTTCCCGGGAGAGATCAGGCCCCACGTGGCGATGCGCGGCAGGGCGCCCGCGTGGGGGGCGGCGCCCGCCTGCGGCACCGGCACGCCGTGCGGGATGAGCGCCACGCGACGCGGATCGACGTCGTACTCGCGCAGGAGCGTGTCGCGCGCGTGCGTGGTCATCACCACCAGCACCGATGCGAGGGCACCCAGTCGCACGATGATGTCGCGCTGCGGCCCGCTGGGGGCGGGAAGCACGGTGTGCAGCACCACGATCACCGCGGATCGCAGTCGTGCGATGGTCTCGAGCACGTCGATGCCGTCGGGACCGCCGTAGATGCCGTACTCGTGCTGTGCGATCACGACGTCGCAGCCGGCGAGGGCCTCGGCCGCGGCGGCGGGGTCGTCCCGCGGAACGGCGGCGTCGACGGGCGGTGTGATGCGCGGGTCATCGGCCGCGTCCCCGTCCTGGAGCACGCGCACGATCACCGCCGGGTCCTGCGGTCCGCACATCGCCGCGGCCAGCGAGCGGCTGAAGGTGGCCAGCCCGCAGCGCGTGGGCGGGTAGGTGGAAAGGAAGCCGAACCGGGTCATCTCGTCATCTCCTTCGCGAAGCCGGTGTCGTGGCGGGTTCGGCGAGGGTCGGATGCCGCGGCCAGCAGCCCGCGGTACAGCTCGAGGTAGGCGTCGACCATGCGGTCGGCACTGAAGCGGTCGCGTGCGCGATCGCGTACGGTCCGGCGGTCGAGGGCGATCGCACGCCCCACGGCGGCGACGGCTCCTGCGATGCCGTCGGCGGGCGGGACGAGGCATCCGGTGACGCCCTCGTCGACCACTTCCGGAAGCGCGCCGCGCGCGTAGGCGACCACCGGCGTGCCGCAGGCCATGGCCTCGATCACGGACAGGCCGAACGGCTCGTCGAAGTGGATCGGGTGCAGCAGCGCCGCCACCGAGCCGAGGACGCCCGGGCGATCCACGGCGCCGACCGGGCCGAGGTGGACCACCCGCTCGCCGTCGATGTGGGGCTCCACCCGCTGCCGGAAGTACTCCTCGTCATGGACGATGCCGGCGATGAGGAGACGTCGACCCGCACGGCGGGCGATCTCGATGGCGTCGGCGACGCCCTTGTCGGGATGGATGCGGCCGAAGACGAGCAGGTCGTCGCCGCCCGGTCCTGCGGGGAACGCGTCGAGGTCGAGGCCGTGCCCGATGGTGGCGGCGTAGGGCAGGTCGGGCGAGCGGTCCGCGGCCGAGATCGCGACCAGCGCCGACGATGCGCGACGGTACGCCGGCAGGATGCCGGGACCCGAGAATCCGTGCACCGTGGTGACCAGCGGCGCGCGCCACAGCTCGCCGAAGGCGAGAGGCAGCCAGTCGAGGTGGCTGTGGACGAGGTCGAAGTCGCCGGACCGCGCCAGCACGTGCGCCACGTGCAGCGCCTCCCAGACGCGCCCGTCCATCGCGGGATCCTCCGCGTAGCCGTGGGGCGCGACCGCGTCCAGCCGCGCCGTCGTCACCGAATCGGCGGTCGCGAACAGCGTCACGTCGACGCCGCGGGCGACCAGGCCCTCGGCCAGCGTCGAGGCCACCTGCTCCCACGGTCCGTAGTGCACGGGCGGCGTCCGCCACGCGATCGGCGCCATCATCGCGACTCGCAGCGGCGCCGCGCGGGCGTCGTCGATCGGGTCGGGTGTGGTCATGCGGGTCCTGCTTCCGGGAGAACCACACCGTAGGCGCGCCCGACGCTTCCCGGACCGGGGTTGACAACCGCGCTTCCCCCGCGCAAGGCGTGCGGCGCCGGATCACTCCCGGAGGGACGGATGCCGCTCCTGCGGCGCGTGGTGTCGCGGGATGAACAGCGCCACCACGAGGGCGATCACGGCCGCCCCGCCGCCGAGCAGGAACGAGACCTGGAACGCGGCCGGCTCGGGGACCGACACCCCGTCCAGGTCGATCGCGAAGGTGGCCAGCACCGCGCCGACCACGGCGGCGGCGGTGCTCGTGCCGAGCGAGCGGAAGAGGGCGTTGAGGCCGTTCGAGGCGCCGGTCTCGGACTGCGGCACCGAGCGCATGATGAGCATCGGCATGGCCGCGTAGCCGAAGCCGATGCCGAAGCCGATCCCGATGTTGGCGACGAGGATCTGCCACACCTCGCTCGAGAACAGGAGGGTGAAGCCGTAGGTGACCACGAGCGCCATCGCGCCCAGCACCAGCAGCAGCTTCGGGCCCACCGTGCGGGCGAGCTGGCCCGAGAACGGCGAGAGCACCATCATCACCAGGCCCGCCGGCATGACGACGAGGCTCGCGGCCACGAGCGACAGGCCGAAGCCGCCCACCGCCGCGGGCAGCTCCAGCATCTGCGGGTAGACGACGTTCGAGGCGAAGAGCGAGAACCCGAAGGCGATCGAGGCGAGGTTCGTCAGCAGCACCGGGCGCCGTGCGGCGACCCGCAGATCCAGCAGCGGGTCGTCGGTGCGCAGCTCATACCAGCCCCACAGGAGCAGTACCGCGAGACCGCCGAGGCCGCAGACGAGCACGGCGGGGGAGGTCCAGCCCCACTCGTTGCCCCGCGAGACCGCGAGCAGCACCCCGACGAGGCCGACCGCCAGGCCGAGGGTGCCGAGGTAGTCGAAGCGCCCGCCGGTGCGCAGCGCGCTCACGGGCACGATCCACAGCACGAGGGCGAACACGATCGCGCCGAGCCCGGCGGCGACCCAGAAGAGCACGTGCCAGTCGCTGCGCTCGGTGATGAGGGCGCTGATCGGCAGTCCGAGCGCGCCGCCCACGCCGAGCGTCGCGCTGATCAGGGCGATCGCGGCATCCACCCGGTCCTCGTGGAGCACGTCGCGCAGGATCGAGATGCCGAGCGGGATGACGCCGGTGACCGCACCCTGCAGCGTGCGGCCGATGATCACCCCGACGATGCCGGGGGATGCCGCCGCGATGACCGAGCCCAGCACCAACAGCGCGAGCAGCACCAGCACGATGCGGCGCTTCCCGTACATGTCGCCGAGCCGGCCGGCGATCGGCGTCATCACCGCGGCGGCGAGGAGCGTCGAGGTCACGACCCACGCGGTGTCTTCGCGGCTGGCGTTCAGCAGCTCGGGGAGCTTGGACTGGATCGGCACGACCAGCGTGAACATGAACGACGACGCGAGCCCCGCGATCGCCAGGACCGCGACGATCGCGCCCTGGCGAGGCATCCGGGTGAGTCTTCTTCTCGCGTCCTCGTCACCCGTACCCATCGCTTCAGGCTATCGGGGCCCGCAGGCACCAGGCTCTGCCGACCGTCGAGCGAGCGGGGAACGCGCGAGACGAAAGGCGCGAGCGGCGGAGTACCGTGAACGCATGGCCGAGACCCCGACCCCGCCCGGCATCGACATCCGCTTCCTCGACACGGTCGAGGAGGTGCATCGCGCGTCGGCCGTGCTCGCCGAGGTCTGGGGCGGCGACAGGGGCGGCATGCCGCCGAACCTGCTGCGCGCACTCGCCCACGCCGGCAACTACGCGGTCGGCCTGTACGACGAGGAGCGCATGGTCGGGGCATCCGTCGCGTTCTTCGCCGAGCCGTCGGCCCGCTCGATGCACAGCCACATCACCGGTGTGCTCGCCGACCAGCGGTCGCAGGGGCTCGGCCGGGTGCTGAAGCGCCACCAGCAGGAGTGGGCGCTCGCCCGCGGCGTGGGCCACATCACCTGGACCTTCGACCCGCTCGTCGCCCGCAACGCCCACTTCAACCTGCGGGTGCTCGGCACGCGTGTGACCGAGTACCTCGTCAACCACTACGGACCCATGGACGACGGCGTCAACCGCGGCGACGAGACCGACCGCATCATGGTGTCGTGGGCGCTCGCCGCTCCGCCCGCGCCGACGCCCGACGACGATCGCGTCGTGGCGTCGGTCGAGATCCCGCACGACATCGAGACGATGCGTCGCGAAGCGCCGACGGATGCCGCGGCCTGGCGCCTCCGGGTGCGCGATGCCGTTCTCGGCCACGTGGCCGACGGCCTCGCGATCGGCGGCTTCGACGACGCGCGTGGGTACCTTTTCGTCCGGCCCTGACGGGTTTCGTCTCGCTCGTTCCCCGCTCGCTCAACGACCGGCCACCCCGCACCGCCCGCGAGCTCCGGCGACCCCATCCCGCACCCGCCGGTGACGACGCTGGCCCGGCCCCGGTCGGCGAGCGCCGGCGACCCCGGGCCCGGTCGTTGAGCGCCGGCGAGCGAGACGAAACGCGCCCCACCCCGCCGATACCTGGGGCGCGCCGGCCCCTACTCCTGCGGATCCTTCGTGGGGTCGCCCGGCCGGACGTCCGCGTCGTCTCGGATGTCGATGCGGGTGACGCCGTCGCGGTGCGTGACGTCGATGCGGGGATCGGCGTCGGACTCGACGGCGTCGGGCGCCGAGGTCAGCTGGTCGCGCCGCTTCTCCTCGTCGGTCATGCCTGTGCCGTCGGTGGTGTCGTCGTGGCTCATCGTCATCCCTTCCGCCAGTCGTCGCTCTTGAGGTGCGAGCCCGCCTGCGGGCCCATCTGCAGCATGCCGCCGTCGACGCTCCAGCTGGCGCCGGTCACGTAGCTCGACGCCGGCGACGCGAGGAACGCCACGACCGCTGCGATCTCATCCGGCTTGCCCGGTCGCCCGAGGGGGATGCCCGGGCGGCGCGTGCGCTCGGCATCCTCGGGATCCTGGTCGGTCAGGGGCGTGGCGATCTCGCCCGGGGCGACCGCGTTCACGGTGATCGCGTGCTCGCCGAGCTCCTGCGCCATCGTCTGGATGAGACCGCCGAGCCCGTGCTTCGCCGCGACGTAGGCGGCCGAGCCGACGCGGGGCTGTGTCTCGTGCACGCTCGTGATCGCGATGAGACGGCCACCCTTGCCGGCACGCACCAGGTGCCGCGCGGCAGCCTGCAGTCCCGCGAACGCGCCGTCGAGGTTGAGCGCGACGATCTGGCGCCAGTCCTCGAGCGAGACCTCGAGGAACGGCCCGCCGGATCCGCCGCCGGCGTTGTTGACGAAGACGTCGAGGCCGCCCAGGCGCTCGACGAGCTCATCGATCGTGCCGGCGACGCTCTCGAGGTCGGTGGCGTCGAATCGCGTCACCTCGGCCCGGCGGCCGCGCTCGCGCACGGCGGCCGCCGTCTTCTCGGCGCCTTCCTCATCGCTGTGCCACGTGATGCCGACGTCGAGGCCCGCCTCGGCGAGGGCGATCGCCGTCGCCTGTCCGATGCCCGAGTCGGAAGCTGTCACGATCGCGGTTCGTGGGGCGAAGTCGAAGGTGTCCATGCCTCGACGCTAGGAGCGCGGCGGGCCGGCGGGGACGGGGTTGCGCTCGCACCCTGCGATTCGGAGAATGCCCGGGCCGAAGCATTCCTGCCGCTTCCCCCGGATCGCCTGCCATTGTCGTCATCCGGTCGGGCGGGACGGATGCCGCCCCCTAGGCTGACCGGCATGCCCGAGTACCGCGCCCACTTCGACTTCGACATGCGCTTCGCCAACGGGGGAGGGCTGTCGGGTACGGGCTTCCGCCTCGACCTGCCCTCTGCCGATGCCTCGGAGGACGAGATCGCGCGCCTGCTGATCACCCACCTCGGCCTCGCTCTCGTGGACGAGGTCGAGCTGCGCGGCCTGCGCATCGTCGAAGAGGCACACCGCGGCAGTCGGGGCGTAGACGTGCCGGCGGGCTCTGACGCGGGGGGTCGGGTCGTCGACCTCAGCCACCCGATCCGAGCGGGTCTCGTGACTTACCCGGGGCTGCCCGCCCCCACCATCACGCCGCACCTCACGCGCGAGGACTCGCGTGCGCGCTACGCGCGGGGCACCGAGTTCGCGATGGACGTCATCACGATGATCGGCAACACCGGCACCTACCTCGATTCGCCCTTCCACCGCTACGCCGAGGGCAGCGACCTGGCAGGACTCGACCTGGCCACGCTCGTCGGACTCCGCGCCGAGGTGTTCCACCTCGAGGACGCGTGGGACGCCTCGCGTCGCGGCATCCGTCCCAAGACGCTCGCCGATCGCGACGTGCGCGGCGCCGCCGTCCTGCTGCACACCGGATGGGACCGCTGGTTCGGGCAGCCGGAGTACGGCACGGGGGCGCCGTTCCTCACCGGCGACGCCGCGCAGTGGCTCATCGACGGGGGAGCGGTCCTGGTCGGCATCGATTCGGTGAACATCGACGACACGGAGTCGGGCGGCGAGCGGCCCGCCCACACGCTGCTGCTCGGCGCCGGTGTGCACGTCGTCGAGCACCTCACGAACCTCGGGCAGCTACCGCCGCGCGGCGCGCGGTTCACCTCGGCACCGCCCGCGGTCGAGGGGTTCGGCACGTTCCCCGTGCGCGCCTTCGCCGAGCTCCCCGCCTGACCCGGCCCGGCCGCGCGTGCGGGTGTGAAGGCCCCGGGCCGACCCATTCCCGGCGACGCTCGCGGGCACGCAGACAGGCGTCCCGCTCCGGTTCTCGCATGGGGCCTGCGGTGTCGGGATCTCCGCGTCTCGCCGGCCCTGCCCGGGGCCGGAATGTCGGAACCCCCGCGTACCGTGAGCGGCAGATAGACGGACGTATCAGCGCACACGCCCGCCGCTCTTCTCAAGGGAACGAGGAGGAGCCATGCGCGAGCACATCGAGACTCTGATCGTCGCCATGGGCGACGCCATGCGGGGGACAGCGACCCACAGCGCGCCCGCCGAGCCGCGCCGCCGCCGGCCGCGCCGCGCGCGGTCGACGTACGTGCCCGTGCGTCGAGACCTCGCCACGGCGCGCTTCGCCCACTGACCCAGCCCGAGCGCGGATCGCCGCTGCTCACGGCGGACCCGACTCGGTCGCTCGACGCGACCCGCCGACCGCTCGCCCGGCCGCCCACCCGGTGCCGAAAACCTGGCCGGTGACGCGGCGCGCCGGGGCGCGGCATCCGTTTCCGGCGTGTTGTGGTGACGGGCCAGGTTTTCGGTCGTCGACCCCTGGCTCCCGCCGACCGCGCCGACGGGCCCCGGGCTCCCGCCGACTGGCGCGCGGCTCGCCACGGCGCGCACCGACCTCCGGCTCGCGGCGCACAACCTCGGGCGTACGCTGAGCGCATGCCCATCGCCCGGCCCGCCGCGCCCGTCGCTCTCGAAGGCTTCGAGCTGCGCGTGCTGCATCTGCCCCTCGTCGCCCCGTTCACGACGTCGTTCGGCACCGAGACGGTGCGCGAGGTCATCGCCGTCCGGGCGCTGACCTCGGACGGCGAGGGCTGGGGCGAGGTCGTCACGCAGGCCGACCCGCTGTACTCCAGCGAGTACACGCAGGGCGCGTGGGACGTGGCGCTGCGGTTCCTCGCGCCCGCCCTCCTCGACCGGCAACGCCTCGCGCCCGAGGAGGTCGCCGGCGTGCTCGAGCCGTTCAAGGGGCACCGCATGGCCAAGGCCGGACTCGAGCTCGCGGTGCTCGACGCCGCCCTCCGCGCGGAGGGCCGAAGCTTCGGCGAGTACGCCGGCGCGGTGCGCGACCGGGTGCCGAGCGGCGTGTCGGTGGGCATCCAGCGCGACCCCGCCGCTCTCGTCGACGCCGCGCGCGGATACCTCGACGAGGGCTACGTGCGCATCAAGATCAAGATCAAGCCCGGTCGCGACGTCGACGACACGGCCGCCGTGCGCGACGCCTTCGGCGGCATCCCGCTGCAGGTCGACGCGAACTCGGCGTTCACGATGGCGGATGCCGACACCCTGGCCGAGCTCGACCGCTTCGACCTGCTCCTCATCGAGCAGCCGCTCCAGGAGGACGACCTCGTCGATCACGCCACCCTCGCCCGGCGCCTGCGGACACCGGTGTGCCTGGACGAATCCATCGTGTCGGACAAGGCGGCTGCCGACGCGCTCGCGCTGGGCTCGGCATCCGTCATCAACATCAAGGCCGGGCGGGTCGGCGGCTACCTCGAGGCGGTGCGCATCCACGACCGCTGCCTCGCGGCCGGCGTGCCGGTGTGGTGCGGCGGCATGCTCGAGACCGGGATCGGACGCGCGGCCAACGCCGCGCTCGCCGCACTCCCCGGATTCACGCTGCCCGGCGACGTGTCGGCGTCCAGCCGCTTCTACACGCGCGACATCGTGACCGAGCCCGCAGTGCTCGAGGACGGCCACGTGCGCGTGCCGCTCGGCCACGGCCTCGGCGTCGAGATCGACCCCGTCGCGCTCGAGGACTTCACCGTCGCCCGCGAGACGCTGACGCGGTAGCGATGCACCGGCGCGCGGAACTCCACCGAAACGGAGGGCGGATGCCGCGCCACGCCGCTCTGCGGCCGGCCCCGGCACTCGGTCCGTGGAGTTCGGGGGTGCCGCGACGGCACGCAACGGTCGCCACTGCGACGGTGCTCGCCGGCGTGCTGCTGCTCGCCGGGTGCGCTGCGGCGACGCCCGCGCCCGAACCCACGCCGACCCTGCCCGCGGGTGTCACCGTCGCCGTCGCCCAGCTGCGGGCCGACGTGGCGCCGCGTCAGGCGCAGCTGCGGGTGACCAACGGATCCGACGAGCCCATCACGGTCGGGGACGTGCGCGTCGAGGATCCACGGTTCGACGGCCCGGCGACCCGGGTGTTCGCCGATCGCGTGAGCACCATCCCCGCTGGTGTGACGGTCGACATCCGCATCCAGCTGCCCGCTGCGGACTGTTCCGCACCCGACGACGGCGAGGGTACGGCGGTTCTCGAGCTCGTCTCCGATTCCGGCAGCGCCGAGGTGACGGCATCCGCTCCCGACCTGCTCGGCTTCGTCGCCGACATGCACGTCCGCGACTGCGTGCTGGAGCGGGTGACGGATGCCGCGACCCTCGCGTTCACCGGGTTCGAGCCGTCCGCACCGGGGCAGCCCGCGACGCTCGAGCTCACCGTCACGCCGACCGGCGAGGGCACGGTCACCGTGATCGGGGTGGAGGGCACCAACCTGCTGTCGTTCGCGGGGGTGCCTCCGGAGGAGGATCTGTACCCGCTCGGCCTCGCGGTGCGGCCCGGCGACACCGATGCCGCGGTCGTCGACCTCCCGCTCGTCCCCTTCCGGTGCGATCCCCATGCGGTGCAGGAGGACAAGCGCGGCACGCTCTTCGACGTGCGGGTGGAGCTCGACGGAGAGGAAGGCGAGTTCGAGCTGTTCGTGGGGGAGGAGATGCGCGGCGACATGCTGACGTGGGTCGCCGAGTGGTGCGGCTTCGGCACCTGACCCCGGTGGGCTCGGCACGCCCGTGCTCCTGCGTAGGCTGGGCCGCATGGCCCAGAGCAGCGTCGCTCCCGAAGACCCCGCCGCCGCATCGCGCGGCATCTCCCGCCGGACCCAGTCCGAGATCTACCGCGCCGGCATCAGCGGCACCCGGCCGCGCGTGCCCGTCGACGTCGACGAGCTCGAATCCGTCGCGCGCAAGGCGCTCAGCGCGGAGGCGTTCGCGTACATCGCCGGCGGCGCCGGTGCCGAGCGCACGACAGCCGCGAACCGCGCGGCGTTCGGTCGATTGCAGATCTGGCCCCGCCCCCTCCGCGACGTGTCGTCTCGCGACCTGTCGATCGACTTCCTCGGCGTGCGTCGCGCGACGCCGCTGCTGCTCGCCCCTCTCGGGGTGATGGAGATGGCGCACGGCGACGCCGATCTCGCGGTGGCGCGGGCTGCGGCATCGCTCGGCGTCCCCTACACGCTCTCGAACCAGGCGTCCTTCCCGATGGAGGCCGTCGCCGAGGCCGCGCCCGGCGGGTCTCGGCTCTTCCAGCTCTACTGGTCGGCCTCCGACGAGCTGAACGCCTCGCTGCTGCGCCGGGCCGAGGCATCCGGGTGCGAAGCCGTCGTCGTCACCCTCGACACGCACCTGCTCGGCTGGCGCACACGGGATCTCGACCTGGCGTATCTGCCGTTCACCCGCGCGATGGGCATCGCGCAGTACACCAGCGATCCCGTCTTCCAGCAGCTCGTGCGCGAGCGTGCGTCGGCACGCTCGGAAGGTGGGGAGGGGACGGATGCCGCGGCCGCCCCCGCACCGCCGGTCAAGGTCACCCCGAAGGCGGTGCGCGCGGGGCTCGGCATCGCGCGGAAGGGCGCAGCGCTCACCGGCTCGAAGAGCGTGCGCGACAACCTGCGCTCGCCGCTGCCGCGCGCGGCGGTGGAGACGTTCCTCGACGTGTTCTCGACGCCGGCGCTGACGTGGGACGACCTCGCCAAGGCCCGTCAGTGGACGTCGCTGCCGATCCTGCTGAAGGGCATCGTGCACCCCGACGACGCCATCCGCGCGCTGGATGCGGGCGTCGACGGCATCTGGATCTCGAACCACGGCGGCCGGCAGATCGACCAGTCGGTGCCGACGCTCGACGTGCTGCCCACGATCGCCGAGCGGGTCGCGGGCCGTGTGCCGATCGTGTTCGACTCGGGCGTGCGTCAGGGGGCCGACGTGCTCATCGCGCTCGCGCTGGGCGCGACCGCCGTCGCGCTGGGCCGCCCGTACGCGTACGGTCTCGGCATCGCCGGCGAGGCGGGGGTGCGCGAGGTGGTGCGCAACGTGCTGGCCGAGTTCGACATCACCCTCGGGCTCTCGGGTCACACGTCCGTCGCGGAGGTCGGCCGGGAGGCACTCCGCCCGGTGTGATCCGGAGGGCCGGGGACTTACTCTGGACCCATGGTCCCTCGCCCCCTGCGACCGTCCACCCGCTCCTCGCTGTCGATGCCGACCCCGAGCGGTCGCCGGGCCGCGCGCGCGGCGGCTGCCGGCGCCATGCTGACTTCTGCGATCCTCGCCCTGACCGGCTGCTTCGGAGCGACCTCCGACGGAGGCGGTGACTCCGCCGACGGCGACTTCGCGGACGACGGCTGCACGAGCGTCGTCGTGGCGACCTCGTCGGAGAAGGTCAACATGCTCGACGCCCTGGCGGACGCGTTCAAGGAGTCGTCCCAGCACGAGCAGCTCGAGGAATGCGCGACCGTGCACCCCATCAATGTCTCGTCGGGGGACGCCACGCGGTTCCTGACCGCCGGCGGCGACTGGCCCGACGACGACACGCGCCGCTGGCCCACCATGTGGTCACCTGCCTCGACGGTGTGGACCGATCGGGTCGCGGCGGCGGCGTCGGCGTCCCTCGTCGGCGAGCCCGAGTCCTTCACCCACACGCCCGTCGTGTTCGGCGTGCCGGAGACCATGGCGGAGGCCCTCGGGTGGCCCGACTCGGAGATCGGCATCGCCGACTTCGAGGCGCTGTGCCAGGATCCGCAGGGCTGGGCGAGTGTCGGCAAACCGCTGTGGGGGTCGTTCAAGATCTCGAAGACCAATCCCAACACGTCGACCACCGGACTCTCGGCGATCCTGATGCAGTCGTACGAGGCATCCGGCAAGACCGCCGATCTCACCGCCGACGACGTGGCCGCCGCCGCCGAGTTCTCCCGCGTGTTCGAGGAGTGCGTGATCCACTACGGCGACACCACCGGAAAGGTGCTGACGCGCCTGTATGACGAGACGCAGAACGGCGCGGGCGGCTCGGGCTACGTGTCGGCGGTCGCGCTCGAAGAGACCTCGCTCCTCAACTACAACCAGGGCAACCCCGACTCGCACACCGTGCAGCCGGGCGAGACGCTCACGCCGCCGAAGGAGAAGCTCGTCGCGGTGTACCCGTCGGGCGGCTCGATGTGGTCCGACAACCCGATCACCGTGCTCGGCGTCGATTGGGTGACGCCCGAGCAGGCCGACGCGGGCGCCGCGTTCGCCGCCTTCCTGCAGACGGATGCGGCGCAGGAGATCCTGCCGGAGTACGGCTTCCGTCCCCTGGACGCGTCGGTGCCGCTGGGCGACCTCTTCACGGCCGAGTACGGCGTCGATCCCGCGGGTCCCGCTGTCACGCTGCCGAAGCCCGCCGTCGAGGTCGTCTCGGCCGCGATCGACCAGTGGACGCAGATCCGCAAGCCGTCGTCGGTGCTCGAGGTCATCGACATCTCGGGCTCGATGGACGAGGCGATCGGCGATGGGCGCTCCAAGCTCGACGGCGCCATCGAGGGGGCGCAGGCGACGCTCGGCCACTTCCGCTCCTCCGACGAGGTCGGCGTGTGGGCGTTCACCACCGGGGTGGAGTCCGAGGCGGGCGAGAACATCGTCGTCCTGCGCAACGTCGAGCCCCTCGCGTCGGACCGCGAATCGGTGGATGCGTCGCTCGAGGACCTGCGCTTCGCCCACCGCGACGGCACGCCCCTCTACGACGCGATCGCCGCGGCGTACGACGAGATGCTCGAGCGCGCAGAGCCCGGGCGCATCAACGCGATCGTGCTGCTGTCGGACGGTCAGGACACCGACTCGACGATCTCGCTCGACTCGCTCATCGCGAAGATCGGCGGGTCCGCCCGCGAGGGCGGCGACGAGGCGCCGGTGCGCATCTTCCCCATCGCCTACGGCGAGGGCGCCGATGCCGGCGCCCTGCAGCGGATCGCCGAGGCCACCGGCGGGCAGTGGTTCGACGCGTCCGACGCCGCGAAGATCGACCTCGTCTTCGCGTCCGTGATCAACAACTTCTGAGCGGCGGGAGCGTGATGTACGCGGCGGATGGGCAGGGTTACGTCGACGACGCGATCGACGGCATCGAGGTCGACAACATCTACGTCTCACCCGAGGTGCCGGACGCCGACGCGCTCGAGGCGACCCTGGCGCAGCAGGTCGGCGACGCCTCGATCGGCATCGCGGTGCTGTCGGACAACGCCTTGCTGGAGGCATCCGGGCCAGACATCGTGCGCGAGATCGCGACGGCGCATCCGGACTGCGAGACGGTGATCGTCGCGGTCGGCGACGACCTGTGGGCCGGCTCCCACGCATTGGGGCAGGGTGAGGCGATGGGCATCGCCAACCAGGCCGAGCAGTCGACCGACTCGCTCGAGGCTGCGCTCACCGAGACGGTCCAGGGCGTGATCGCGGCGTCCGATGCCGCCGGCGCCGGCGACGACGGCGTAGGCGGCGGGCCGATCATCGGCGGGGTGCTCACCGTTGCCGTCGTCCTGGCCGCCGGCGTGGCGGTCTGGGGCGTCAGCCGCTCGCGCCGCAGGAGCCGCGGCGAGAACCGGCACGCCCCGCTGCCCGACACCGTTCGCCCGCTCGTCGCGCGGCTGCGTGCGCTGAGCGGTGAGTACGCGGCGGCCGCGGCATCCGGGAATCCCGTCGCAGGTGAGGTGAGCGCCGAGGTCTCGCTCGTCGCGGAGAACGCCACCGAGCTCTTCGACCGTCTGGACCGCAAGGGCGACGAGGGCCAGCGCGCGACGGCCGCCGTGGAATACGGCGAGACGCTGCGCAAGCTCACCGCCGCGCTCGACCGGGACTATCTGCTCGACATCCTGGAGCATCCCGACCTGTGGGACGAGCCGGGCGACCGGGTGCGCGAGGTGCGCACGGCACTGTCGTCGTTCTCCTCCGAGCTGGTCGAGAACATCAAGCAGGTCAACGCCCGGCGCGGGCTGCACTTCCAGGTGTCGCTGGACGGCCTCATCGGCCGGCGCAAGGAGCTGCAGGAGTGGGACCGCGCCTTCGAGCGCGCGGACGGCGAGACCGGCCCCATCCCGCGCGCCGACTAGACTCTACGGATGCCGAGATCCGCGGCATCCCGCACCCTCGTGCATCCCCCTCCCGACCATTGGAGCCACCGTGGCCGAGCAGTCTCGCCTCGACAAAGTCATCGCCCTCGCCCGTCACCGCGGGTTCGTGTTCCAGGCCGGTGAGATCTACGGCGGATCCCGGTCGGCGTGGGACTACGGTCCCCTCGGCACTGAGCTCAAGGAGAACATCCGCCGGCAGTGGTGGCAGACGTTCGTGCGCGGCCGCGGCGACATGGTCGGCCTCGACTCCTCGATCATCCTGCCCAAGCGCGTGTGGGAGGCATCCGGTCACGTCGCCACGTTCACCGACCCGCTCGTGGAGTGCCTCCACTGCCACAAGCGCTTCCGCGCCGACAACCTCGTCGAGGACTTCGAGGCGCGCAAGGGCCGGGCGCCCGAGGGCGGGCTCGCCGGCGTGCCGTGCCCGAACTGCGGCACGAAGGGGCAGTACACCGAGCCCAAGGCCTTCTCCGGTCTGGTGAAGACCTACCTCGGCGTCGTCGACGACGAGTCGGGCCTGCACTACCTGCGTCCCGAGACCGCGCAGGGCATCTTCGTGAACTTCTCGAACGTGCTCACCGCGAGCCGCAAGAAGCCGCCGTTTGGCATCGGCCAGGTGGGCAAGGCGTTCCGCAACGAGATCACCCCCGGAAACTTCATCTTCCGCACGCGCGAGTTCGAGCAGATGGAGATCGAGTACTTCGTGCCGCCCGCCGAGGCGCAGGAGTGGTTCGAGCACTGGGTCGACGAGTGCTGGGACTGGTTCGTCGGCCTCGGCATCGACCCCGACAACATGCGCCGGTTCGACGTGCCGGAAGACGAGCGCGCGCACTACTCCGACGGCACGATCGACGTCGAGTACCGCTTCGGCTTCGCCGGCAAGGAGTGGGGTGAGCTCATGGGCGTCGCCAACCGCACCGACTACGACCTGGGCTCGCACTCGGAGGCGTCGGGTCAGTCGCTGTCGTATTTCGACCAGGCCTCGGGCGAGAAGTACATCCCGTACGTCATCGAGCCGTCGTTCGGCCTCACCCGCGCGATGATGGCGTTCCTCGTCGACGCGTACCACGAGGAGGAGGCGCCGAACGCCAAGGGGGGCACCGACACCCGCACCGTGCTGAAGCTCGACCCGCGCCTGGCGCCGGTGAAGGTGGCTGTGCTCCCGCTGTCGCGCAACGAGCAGCTCTCGCCGATCGCTCGGGAGGTCGCGGAGCAGCTCCGCGGCGACTGGAACATCGACTTCGACGACGCCGGCGCCATCGGCCGCCGCTACCGCCGTCAGGACGAGATCGGCACGCCCTTCTGCGTCACCGTCGACTTCGACTCCCTCGACGACCGCGCCGTCACGGTGCGCGACCGCGACACGATGGGTCAGGAGCGCGTCCCGCTCGAGGGGCTGCACGACTACCTCGCCGAGCGCCTGCGCGGAGCCTGACCTCCGGTTCGGTCCGCCTGCCCCCGGGCCTGGGTTGGTCGAGGGGGCGCCTTCTCCGTCGTGTCGGCGGCACCGCCTAGGGTCGGTGACGAACGGTGAGAAGGGTAACGCCCATGCCCGAACCGCGCACATACCCCGCCGGCGTCCCCTGCTGGGTCGACGTCACCGCTCCCGACCTCGAGGCGGCGACGCGCTTCTACGGTGGGCTCTTCGGCTGGGAGTTCCACGACGCGATGCCGTCGGGCGCTCCGGGCGCCTATCTCATCGCAACGCTCGACGGCGAGGATGCGGCGGCGCTCGCCGCGGGTGATCGCGCGGAGTGGATGAGCTATATCGCCACCGAGGATGCCGACGCGACTGCGACGGCCGTGGCGGACGCCGGCGGGCGTGTGCTCGAGGCACCGGAGGACGCAGGCCCCGGAGGCCGCATGGCGACGTGCGCCGACCCGCAGGGTGCGGTCTTTCGGCTGTGGCAGCCGCGGCGCCGGCCGGGCGCGCAGGTCGCGAACGTACCGGGGGCATGGAGTTTCAGCGACCTGCACGCCCCGGATCCCGCGGCGGCGCAGCGCTTCTACCGTGACGTCTTCGGCTGGGAGGTCTCCGCCGATCTCGGTGCCGGAATGTTCCGCCTGCCCGGCTACGGCGATCACCTCGCGTCGACGATCGACCCGGGCATCCATGAGCGCCAAGCCTCAGCGCCGCCGGGCTTCGCCGATGTCGTCGCCGGCTTCACCCCGAGCGACGAGAGTGCGCGGTGGTGGATCATCTTCACCGTGGCGGATCGCGATGATGCGGTGGCGCAGGTAGAGGCACTGGGCGGCCGGGTCCACTCCGCCACCGACACTGCCTGGACGCGCGAAGCGGTCGTCGCGGATCCCGCGGGCGGGAAGTTCATCGTCAGCCAGTTCACTCCGCCCGAGTGAAGCGGACGCCTTGCGGCCAGGTTGTCAACCCCGCACCCGATGTCGCACGACCGGACTAGCGTCGCACATATGTCCGATTCCAATGACGCAGAAGAAGTCCTCGGCGCCCGCCGGACGGGCGACAACCCGGCCGAGAAGGACCCGTCGGAGTGGGTGACCGGTGATGAGCCGATCACGGCCGCGCAGCGCAGCTACCTCGACACGCTGGCGCGCGAGGCGGGCGAGGAGATCCCGGCCGGCATCACCAAGGCCGAGGCCTCGGAGCACATCGAGCGATTGCAGCAGAAGACCGGCCGAGGCGTGCAGTAGACCGCCCGCCGCCCGCACGCACGCGGGGCGGCACGCCCGGCGCTTGAAGGCCCGAGGCGCCCGCTGGGCCCCGCGGGCTCTCGCACCGTGAAGCGCCGGCCCCGTAGAGACCGCGCGTGCGCGAACATGGCGAAGCGCCCGGCCCACGTGGACCGGGCGCTTCGTGCGACGAGCTCAGCCGGCGGAGCCGCCGGCTTTCACGACACCCTTGGCCGCGGTCTTCGCGACGTCGCGGGCGTCGTCGGCGGCGGCGAGGGCGTCCGCACCGGCCGTCTTCAGCGCGAACGACTGCAGCAGCGTGTTGAGGTCGAGCCCGGTGAGGCCCTTGACGACCTCGGTTCCCTCGCCGAGCACCTTGCCGACCGTCTTGGTCATCTCGGACGCACCGTCGGTCGAGACGACGGTGAGCTTGTCGATCGACGCGATCGGCTCGGCCGCGGCGCGCACGATGTCGGGCAGGCGCGAGATGATCTCCTGCGCCAGGGCCGCCTCGCCGTACTTCTGAAGCGCGAGCGCCTTGGCGTCGGTCGACGCGGCCTCTGCGAGACCCTCGGCCTGGATCGCGGACGCGCGGGCCTCACCCTCGGCGCGGATACCGGCGGCCAGCGCGACCTGCTTGTCGCGCTCGGCCTCACCCGAGAAGCGCACCGCGGTCGCGGCGGCTTCGGCGTCCTGCACGGCGGCGACCTTGTTCGCCTCGGCGATCTTCGTCCGCTTGAAGGCGTCGGCCTCGGTGGCCGCGTTCGCGGCGTCGCGGAGGGCGGTCGCCCGCTGCACCTCGGCGTATGCCTGCGCCTCGGCCGGCTTGCGGATCTCGATGTCGAGGCGCTCCTGCGTCACGAGCGCCTGCTCGGTGAGCGCCTCACGTTCCTGCACGGCGACGAGCTTGTCCTGCTCGGCGGTCGCGAGCTGTCCGGCCGCCTGTGCCTCTGCGTTAGCGCGGTCGGTCTCGGCCTTGATGGTCGCCTGCTTGAGGGCCAGCGCCTTCTGGCGCTCAGCGATCTGCTCGGAGGCCTCGATGCGGGCGAACTCGCTGGCGCGCGACGCCTCGGCCTCGCTGATCTCGGCGACCTGGCGGGCGCGTGCCGCCTCCGCGCGGCCAAGGTTGGCGAGATAGTCACTGCCCGGCGTGGAGATGTCGCTGATGTTGAGCAGGTCGACCTGCAGGCCCTGCTCGACCAGGTCGGCCTTGGTCTCGGCGACGACTCGGTCCGAGAGGCTCTTGCGGTCCGAGATGATCTGCTCGATCGTCATGTCGCCGACGATGGAGCGCAGCGAGCCCTCCAGCGATTCCTTGATGATCTCGGTCAGGAGGTCCTGCTGCGAAAGGAAGCGCTGGGCCGCGCGGCGCACGCCGTCCTCGGTGCCCGAGACCTTGAAGTTGATCGAGGCCTTGATCGCGATCTTGATCCGGTTCTTGTCGACGCCCTCGACGGTGATGCCGATCTGGCGCTGCTCGAGCGAGATCGAGAAGCCCTGCTGGAGGATCGGCCACACGAACGTGCGGCCTCCGATCACGACGCGCTGCCCGCTGCCGGTCTCACCGGCAGCCGGCCGCCCGGCTCCGCGTCCGACGATGACGAGAGCCTCGTTCGGGGGCACGCGGCGGATGCGCCGCGCGATGAAGGTGATCAGCCCGAGCACTGCCACGACGAGGGCGATGACCGCGATGATCTGGATGAGCTCGTTCGTCATGGACGACCTTTCTCGAGGGATGCCGCGGCCCGGGGCTTCCCGGCCCTGACCGCGGGGGGATCTACTCCGCGACGACCTTGACGCGGGTGCCGGAGTGCTCGACGACGCGTACGCGCACGCCCTCGGCGATGGTCTCGTCGGCGTACGCCAGGCGACGCTCGACCTCGTGCGGGCCGTCGAGGCTCACCTCGCCTCCGGCGGGGGAGATCGTCGAGCGGGTGACGCCGGAGAGGCCCAGAGCCGAGGCCGGCACGCCGTCGGAGCTCTTCGTCAGACGCTTCACGAACACCACCGCGATGACGTACGCGACGATGGCGAGCACCGCCGCCAGCACGTAGGCCCAGATGGTGTCGAGCCCGTTGGTGGTGATGAGTGCGCCGGATGCCCCGAATACGACCGCCGCGATGCCCAGCGCCGTGCCCGAGATGGCGCCGTCCCCGATGTCGAAGTGGTCGAAGATGTCGCCGACGATGAGCGAGATCAGCAGGACGGCGAGGCCGACGCCTCCGACGATGAGGAAGGGCAGCACGGTGTCTCCATGGCGAGTGGGCGGATCCGGGCGGGTTCCCCCACCCTAGCCAGTTGTTGGGACCGGGTGTCCAATCGGGCGCAGGATGTGGAGAACCTGCTCCGAAGCGTCCCGATATGGGCGGTGGAGGATGGGCGCGGAGTGCGGATGACGCGCGCCGGCCGTGGAGGTGAGGCATCCGTCGCATCGATCCGGTGATTGACTGGCGGAGTGCGTCTCGAGCGATGCGGTCCGGGCGATGTCGCGGCCGTTGCGGCGTTCCTGAGCGAAGTCGATCTCACCTCTAGTGGGCTGGACGCTCCGGGAGTACGGCTGTGGTTCGCGCGGGATGAGCAGGGTGCCGTCGTCGGCAGCACCGGCTACGAGGTGAGCGGTGACGGCCGACATGCCCTGATCCGCAGCGTCGCCGTCAACCCTGCGCAGCGTTCGAGGGGAAGGGGAAGCGCGCTCGCGCGGTTCGCGCTGTATCGCGCAGCCGCGGAAGGGGCGACGACGGCCTGGCTCTTCAGCCGCCGGTCGGGCCCGTTCTGGCAGAGCCTCGCGTTCGAGCCAGCCGACCGCCACGACCTCGCTCACGTGCTGGGTGAGACCCACCAGGTGCGGCTCTTCCGGTCGAGCGGTCAGCTCGACCGTGAGACCGCCTGGAGGCGGACGCTGACGGACGATGGAGTGCGCTGAAACGCTTGCCAGATTCGAACTTATGTTCTAGAATGAGGGCAGAGATCGAACTCGTGCCCACTTCGTTCGGTCTTCCGTCGCACCCTGCGTGGTGCTGTTCTGCGGGAGCATCATGGGCAAACGAGCCGACAACGACGACGCCGGCCGAACTGCGCTCGAGCGGGTCGTCGCCGACGTGCAGACGACTCGCTCACGGATCGCGCGTCTGCAGGCGAAAGAGGCGCGACTTCTCACGGATGCCGCCGACATCGTTCGCGCGCGCGAGCAGGCCCGGCGGGATGCAGGGCGCAAGACGCCCCACGATCTGCCGCTTCGTGAGATCTCCGCAGAGCTCGGCGCGGCCATGCGGCTGAGCGACCGCACCGTCCAGGCGCGCATGTCGGCGGCGAGCACGCTGCGTGAGTCGTTCGCCGCGACGCTCGCGCAGCTGCGCGAAGGGCGCATCGATCTTGCCCACGCTTCGGCCATCGTCGATGCCGGAGCTTCGATCGGCGATCCCACGATGCGCGAGCAGTACGAGCGCATCATGCTGGAGGCGGCCGGGTTCGAGACTCCGCCCCGGCTTCGAGCCATCGCTAGAGTCGTTGCGGCGCGCATCGACCCCGATCTGGCGGAGGAGCTTCGGAGCCGAGCCGTCGGGCTGCGTCGCATCCGGCTGATCGATCTCGAAGACGGTATGGCGCGGCTGCTCGCCGACCTCCCCGCCGTTCTGGCGCACGCGATCTTCGACCGACTCACTCGAATGGCTGAGAAGGAGCGTGACGCCGAACGGGCCGTGGTTGTGAGCGACGGCGAGGAACGGGAATCGACGGCCCTCCAGGTGGTCGGCGACGCTGAGCCGTCTCGCCCCGCGGTACCGATTGAGGGCGAGCGAGAGGGTCCGTCGCTGATCATTCTCGAAGCCGGCGTCGCGGAGTCGTCTCGCCCTGGTGAGCGATCCGCGGGTGATCGACAAGCGCCGCGGCTGACCACCCGGCCACGATCTGAGGAGCGAGCGCTGGACGAGCTCCGCGCCGACATCTTCGCGGATCTGGTGCTCACCGGCGCGCCGACAGGTCACGGCGACGTACTGGCTTCCATCCGCGCGGAGGTGCAGATCACGGTTCCGGTGCTCACTGCGGCGGGTAAGAGCAACGAGCCTGCGCTGCTCGCCGGTTACGGTCCGATCGATCGCGCGACAGCCTGCGAACTCGCGGCCGGAGCGCCCGGCTGGGATCGCGTGATGTTCCACCCGCACAGCGGGCTCCCGATGGCGGTCGATCGCTATCGTCCCACCGCGGCGCTGCGCAGATTCCTCCGCGCCCGCGATCAGCGGTGCCGGTTCCCCGGATGCCCGCACCGGCCGAAGCGCGCAGACATCGACCACACGATCGACCGCGCGAAGGGCGGAGCGACCAGCGACGACAATCTCGCTCACATCTGTCGCCGACATCACACCGTCAAGCACGCGACCGCGTGGCGAGTGCGTCAGCTGGGCGGGGGAGTCCTCGAGTGGATCAGTCCCACGCGGCGCCGCTATGTCGACAAGCCGACGTCGGCCGTGCAGTTCGTCCCATCGAGCGTCTTCGCGCGACTTCTGGCGGCACCGTACGACGGAGCCGCCCCGTTCTGATCCCAGGTGCGCCCGCTCCGCTCAAGGCGCACTCGCTAGGGTGCCCGGTGCCGCGAGCCCGAATCAGCCCGACGGCGGGTGCGACCGCCCTCCGCGTCTTCGCGTCCTCCGCACCTTCGGTCAGTCGGTGACGGTGTAGCGCACGTCGCCGGTCTCGCCCGCGAGCACGCGGCGGTAGTCCTCCGCGACGATGTCGCGCAGCACGTCGGCGTCGACCGCCTCGAGATCCTTGATGTAGAGGCAGCTGACGCCGGTCTCGTGCGGCCCCAGCTTCGACAGCAGCTCCCCGTGCGCCTCGGTTCGCAGCGTGTACACCGTGGTGGACTCTCGCCGCGGTGCGAACGCGGCGATGGGCGCGTCTCCTTCTGTGCCGGACGGAGAGCGGTAGCGGCAGGATCCGAAGCCGACGATCGTGCCCCACAGCTCGGGCTCGCGTCCGGTGACCTCGCGCAGCAGCTCGATCATGGCGACCGCATCCCGCTGCCGCTTCGCCGGCTTCACGCCGGCGACGAACTCGTCGACGTCGCCTCCGGTCTTGCGCATCAGACCCCGCCCCCTCCGCTCTTCGCCTCGGCCTTCATGGCGCGTTTGTACTCGCGCACCTTCGTCAGCGACTCGGGCGAGACGATGTCGGCGACGCTGCGGAACGAACCCTCTTCCCCGTACGCGCCGGCGGCCTCGCGCCAGCCCTCGCCGGCGTAGCCGTACTGCTTGCCCAGCAGCGCGAGGAAGATCTTCGCCTTCTGCTCGCCGAACCCCGGCAGCGCCTTGAGGCGCTTCAGCACCGTCGCGCCGTCCGGAGCTTCGCCGGACGCCCCCGGCCGGGTCCAGATGGCCGACGCGTCGCCGCCCCAGTCCTGATCGACCGCGGCGCACAGCGCCTGCACGCGGGCCGCCATCGAGCCCGGGAACCGGTGCACGGCGGGCGTCGCCTTGAACAGCTCGGTGAACGCCTCCGGGTCGAACGTCGACAGGGCCGCAGCATCCAGCGTCCCCGCCCGCTCCGAGATCTTGAGCGGTCCGGCGAACGCCGTCTCCATCGCGACCTGCTGGTCGAGGAGCATCCCGATGAGGAGCGCGAGCGGGTCGTCGGTCAGCAGCTGATCGGCGGCGGCGTCGCCCGTGATGTGGAGCGTCATGGCCCCAGTCTCCCACCGTCCGTCCCGCGGCGGCACGGAGGGCGGATGGGAGGATGGATGCCGTGACCGACGCGGCTGAACCCCTCCAGGACCTCGTCGACCACGCCCGTCACACGCGCGTGGTCGTGATCGGCGGCGGCATCGCCGGACTCGTCGCCGCCTGGGAGTGCGCGAAGGTCGGCATGGCGGTGACGGTGGTGGAGGCATCCGCTCGCCTCGGCGGCACGATCGCGTCGACTCAGCTGGGCGGCCGAGCGGTCGAGGTCGGCGCGACCTGCTGGTCCACGCGCGGCGGAGCGGTGCGGCGGCTGGTGGACGAGGTGCTGCCGGATGCCGCGATCGTGCGTCCGCGCGACGACAGCGACTGGATCGGGGGCCTCGCCAAGGGGGCTGCGGCGCCCCTGCCGGTCGAGCAGGTGCTGGGCATCCCCGCGAATCCGTGGGACGAGAGCGTCCGCCGGATCATCGGCTGGGGCGGCACGTGGCGCGCGTATCTCGATCGACTGCGTCCGCCGCTCACCATCGGCACTCAGCGCAGTCTCGGCCGACTCGTGCGCGGACGCATGGGCGACAAGGTGCGCGACCGGCTCGTCGCTCCGCTCACGGTGGACCGCTTCGGTCTTCTTCCCGAAGACGTCGACGTCGAGGTCGCAGCCCCCGGGCTGAGCACCGCGCTGACTCGCACCGGCTGGCTCGGCGGTGCGGTCGCCGACGTGCGCGTCGACGGCGGCGGTCCCACGATCGAAGGACTCGAAGGCGGGATGCCGCTCCTCGTCGCCGCTCTTCGTGAGCGGCTCGCCGAGCGCGTGGTCGAGATCCGCACCGGGGCGCGGGCGACGAGGCTCGCACGCTCGGATGGCGGGTGGATCGTCGAGCTCGACGGGGGAGCGGGCGCGAACGCGGCCGCCGACGTCGTCCCGGCCGCCGCGGCTGGTGGCGCGGACAGCGAGACGCCCGGCCCGCTGGCGGCCGATGCGCTGGTGATCGCGACCGACGAGGCGGCGGCGCGGAGTCTGCTCGGCCCGGTGCTCGGAGATCCCGCATTCGCGCAGGCATCTCCGGCGGGCGTCGCCCGCGAGGTCGTCACGCTCCTGGTGGAGGCGCGCGCGCTCGACGGGGGCCCCCGCGGCGTGCACCTGCACGCCGTGCCGGGTTCCTCGCGGGCGACAGGCCTCGTGCACGAGACGGCCCGCTGGGAGTGGCTCGCCCGCGACCTCGGACCCGGCCGCCACCTGCTGCGGGTCGCCTTCGGCGGCTCCAGCCCAAGCGACGGCCCCGCACCGGCGACCGCGGGTCTCAGCGACGCCGAGGCGGCGAGGATCGCCGCAGCCGAGGCATCCGCTCTCCTCGGAGTCCGGCTCGGCGAAGACCGGGTCATCGACGCGCACTGCGCCTCATACACGCTCGTGCCGCCCGCGTCGAAGATCGGCCATCGCGAACGGACCGCTGAGGTCCGCACCGCCATCGGCCGGGCGCCGGGCATCGCGGCGGTCGGCGCGTGGCTGTCGGGGAGCGGGCTCGCGCAGGTGGTCGCCGACGCGCACGAGGAGACAGACCGACTGCGGCGAGCCGTGCTGTGGGGCGGTTCCGCGGCTCGGTGAGCACGCGGCGGCGACCGGTGTCAAGGGTGGATGCCGGAATCGGCATACAGGGCTAACCTGGGATGGTCGTCAGGGGCAACACCGAGCGTGAGGAGACCTCATGAAGGGCAAGGCAGGACTCGTCGTCGGGATCGCGATCGGGTACGTGCTCGGCAGTCGTGCCGGCCGCGAGCGCTACGAGCAGATCAAGGCGCAGTGGCTGAAGGTCTGGAACGCCGAGCCGGTGCAGACGCAGGTCGACAAGGTGAAGGACTTCGCGAAGTCTCAGGCGATGGCTCTGCCGTCGCAGCTGTGGGAGTCGGCCGTCAAGGTGACGCAGGCCGCGGGATCCAAGGGCACGCCCGGGCAGCGACTCGACGCCGCGATCAAGGTCGGCAAGGACTCGGCCGATGACGTGGAGACGGCGGCGCAGACCTCGGCCAAGGCGGTGAAGGACGCGGTCGACGACGCGATCGACGACGACGCCTCCCAGAACGGCCGCGGCGGGGCCTGACGTCATGACGACTCCTCGTGGCTTCCGCGACCGCGCGGACGACAGCCTGCTCACCCTGCTGGGTGAGATCCCGGAGTTGGTCCGCAACCTCGTCATCGCGGAGATCGAAGCGGCCAAGGCCTGGCTCGCCCGCACCGCGAAGGACGGCGGCTGGGGTGCGCTCTGGGTCTTCCTCGCGCTGTTCGTGCTCTTCTGGTCGGTGCCGGCGCTGGGAACCGTCTTCATCGCCCTGCTGGCACTGTGGATGCCGGTGTGGGCCGCCGCTCTCATCGTCTTCGTCGCTGCGCTGCTGCTCGCGGCGGTGTTCGCGTTCATCGGCTACCGCCGGTTCCAGAAGATCGGTGAGAGGCAGAACCCCGTGCAGTCGATCGCCCTGGACGTGAAGGAGGTGCGCGATGAGCTCTGACGCGCCCGTGCCGCTGTCGAAGTCCCGCGTGGTGCTGCCGCGCACCGCCGTCCCCTTCGGCATCGACGACCCCGTCGAGCAGGCGAGGACCGAGCTGAAGGCGGCGCTGGCCGCCATCGAAGAGAAGGCCAACGTGCCGCGACGCGTCGGCATCGCCGTGGACGACGGAATCGACAAGGCGCGCGCCTTCCAGCGCCGCAATCCTGCGCTGACGGCCGTTGCGGTCATCGCGGGCGCCGTCGCCGTGGGCGCTGCCGTGTGGGGCTTCGTCCGTCTCTACACCCGCTGACGGCCCGCCCCCGCGCTCTGCACAGGGCGCGGGTCGCACCCGCTGCGATCAGGGGTATGCTCGTGAAGCAAGGCAGTGCAATGGTGCGTATGCTGCCGATCGCGCGAACCCGATTCGAATCGCGCATCGGCTGCCTCATCGTCTAGGGCGGCCGACTGAGCACCATCGAGAGTCGACCCCCTTATGAACACCGCCGCAGCACAGCAGCAGTCCGTCAAACCACTGACCGGCTGGCGCGTCCTCGTGCCCCGCGGCGGACCCTGGGGCGACGGCGTCGCTGCGACCCTCCGCCGCCAGGGCGCCACCCCGGTCATCGCCCCCCTCATCAACTTCGCGCCCACGAACGATCAAGCGGCGCTGGAAGAGTCCCTCGCCGACCTCGCCGCCGGCAAGTTCGACTGGCTCACCGTGACGAGCGCCACCACCGTCGACGTGCTCTACGCGTACCGGGCCGTCGTGCCGGCATCCACCAAGGTGGCCGCCGTCGGCGAGACGACCGCCGCCGCGCTCCTCGCGGTCGGCTACCGCGTCGACCTGGTGCCCGAACGCGACAACTCCGCCGCCGGCATGGCCGAGCAGCTCATCGCGCTCGAGCCGCAGGCCCGCGACATCCTCACCCTCCGCAGCGAGATCGCGAAGCCCGTCCTCACCCGGATGCTCACCGCCGCCGGTCACCGCGTCCGCAGCGTCGTCGCGTACCGCACGGTCGGGGTCCCCGTCACGGAGCGCATCGCCGAGGACGTGCAGTCCGGCCGCATCAACGCGATCCTCGTGACCAGCGGCTCGGTCGCCCAGCAGGTGCACGAGCAGTTCCCCGACATCCCCGAGACCACCCTCATCGCCGCGATCGGCCCGCGCACCGCCAAAGATGCGCGCCGTGCCGGCCTCGACGTCGACGTGATCGCCGACGCGCAGACCGTCGACGCGCTCATCGACGCCGTGGCGAAGTTCTCGCTGCCGCACGCCGCCGACGAATTCGCCCCCAAGACCGGCGTGCTGCCGCAGCTGCGCGCCGACCGCCGAGGCTGACGCCCACGTGACCGGCACGCCCCGAATCGTCGTGCTCGCGGGCGGAGTCGGCGGCTCCCGCTTCGTCCTCGGCGTCCGCGCCGCCCTCCGCGCCCGCGGAATCGACGACACCGCCGCCGCGCTGACCGTCGTCGTCAACACCGGAGACGACCTGTGGCTGTCGGGCGTCCGGCTCCAGCCCGACGTCGACTCGATCACGTACGCGCTCGCCGGCGTCAACGACACCGAGCGCGGCTGGGGCCGGCAGGGCGACAGCGAGCGCGTCAACCACGAGCTGCAGGAGTGGGGCGCGGGCTGGCCCTGGTTCACGCTCGGCGACCTCGACCTCGGCACCCATCTCGCGCGCACCGGCTGGCTGGGCGACGGCCTCGCCCCGACGCAGGTGCTGGAGCGGATGTCGCTCCGCTGGGACCTCGGGGCCCGGCTGCTGCCGATGACCGACGCCGAGGTCGACACGGTCGTCGTCCTCCAGGACGGATCGCGCCTGCACTTCCAGGAGTGGTGGACGCGCTACCGCGCCACGCTCGCTCCGGCGCGCTTCGAGAACCCCGGGATCGAGGCGGCGGCGCCCGCGCCCGGAGTGGCCGAGGCGATCGCCGAGGCCGACACCGTGCTGATCGCACCCTCGAACCCTGTCGTGTCGATCGGTCCGATCCTCGCCGTGCCGCGCATGCGCGAGGCGCTGCGTGCGACGGACGCATCGATCGTCGGCGTCTCGCCGATCATCGGCGGCAAGGTCGTGCGAGGCATGGCCGACGTCTGCCTCACCGCCATCGGCGTCGAGACCTCCGCATCGGCCGTCGCCGCGCTGTACGGCGCCCGCGAGCGTGAGGGGCTGCTCGACTCCTGGCTGCTCGCCGAGGAGGACGAGGCCGCTGCCGACGAGGTGTCCGGGCTCGGCATCCGTCCGCTCGTCCGTCCGCTGTGGATGACGGATGCCGCGCGCAGCGCCGCTCTCGGAGCGGCGGCGCTCGACGCCGCCGGAGTGTGACGTGCCGGAACTCGCGTGGTGGGCGTGGGCGCTCCTGGCCGTCGGCGCCGTCGTCGTCGGACTGTCGAAGACCGCCGTGCCGGGTGCCGGGACGATCGCCGTGGCGATCTTCGCCGCCGTGCTGCCGGCGAAGCAGTCGACAGGCGTCCTGCTGCTCCTGCTGATCGTCGCCGACATCTTCGCCGTGACGATGTACCGCCGGCATGCCGATTGGCGGACGCTTCTCCGGCTCGCGCCCGCGGTGGTGGTGGGCGTGCTGCTGGGGGTGGTGTTCCTGTGGTTCACCGACGACGTGTGGGTCAAGAAGTCGATCGGGGTCATCCTGCTCGCCGTCATCGCGATCACTCTGCTGCGCCGGCGGTTCGCCTCGGGCGTCGAGAGCGGCGGCTCGCACCGCGTCGCTGCCGCGACCTACGGCTCGCTCGGCGGCTTCACCACCATGGTGGCGAACGCCGCCGGTCCGGTGATGTCGATGTACTTCCTCGCGGCGCGCTTCGAGGTGAAGGCCTTCCTCGGCACCGCCGCGTGGTTCTTCGCCATCGTGAACCTGTTCAAGGTGCCGTTCTCGATCGGCATCGGGATCATCACGGTGCCGGGCCTGCTCATCAACCTCGTGCTCGTGCCGTTGGTCGTCGCCGCGGCCTTTCTCGGCCGCTGGCTCGCCGACCGCATGCCGCAGAGCCTGTTCGAGAGGCTCGTGATCGTCTTCACGATCGTCGGCGCGGTCTACCTGCTGATCGTCTGACCCCGGTCATCGGGAGCGGGCGCGGTCGCGGCATCCGTCACCGGATCCGGTGATGTCGCGGGCGCAGGAGGTTTCGGCGCCGATCGTCCTACCACGGTGACATCACCTGATCTCGTCACAGCGAGAGGGTGACGGATGCCGCGTCCCGCGCGGTCTCACGCCCACGGGGACGGGCGCTCGGGCGCACGCCGGCTGTCGTCGGGGAACTCCGGAAGCTCCTGACCGCCCGCGCGAAGGCACAGCCAGCGCAGCTGTTCCGGGCTGTCGGGCAGTGCGCGCCACGTGCGGAAGACGCCCTGACCGACGCGCACGACGGTGCCGGGACCGACGTCGACGAGGTCGTCGTCAAGGGCCATCTGCCCGCGGCCGGCGAGGAACACGTAGACCTCCTCGATGCGCTCGTGCACGTGCCAGTAGCCCGCTTCCTCACCGGGCTCGAACGCGTTCGCGCTCATGCCGATGTACTGCATCGTGAGCTCGTGGTCGACGATGCGCCGGCCATCACGCGACCTCTCCGGTGTGAACCCGCCGTAGTGTGCCCGCCACTGGTCGAGCCCACCCATCTCCAGCACCTCGTAGTCGCTCATCAGGTCAGGCTATCCGGGAGGGAGGCCAGCAGCGCGGCCGTGCGCGGACCCAGACCCAGGGCGCGCGCAGCCTCGAGCTGATCGGCCGTGTCGACGTCGCGACGCAGGGTCGAGGCATCCGTCACCGCCAGCGCCTCGCAGCCGAGCGCCACATGCCGGGCGAACGAGCCGTCGCCGAACGACGACCTCCACTCCACGCCGGGGGCGGCGGTCACGAGCGTCGAGCCGGTGCCTTCGGCGTCGGCCACGACGGCGCGGTCGACGGATGCCGCGGCCCGCAGCGCGTCGGCGAGATCACCGGGCCGCAGCGACGGGAGGTCGCCGAGGAGCGCGGCGCGCGGCATCCGCCCCTGCGGATCGAGCGCCGCCACGCCCGTCGCGACCGCCGCGTCGAGGCCGCGGGGCTCGCCCTCGGGAACGAAACGGAGCGCGGGGATCATCGCCGCCTCCCGCGCGAGCGCGGGATCGTCCGACACGACGACGACCTGCAGCACGAGCTCGCACCGAGCCGCCGCCTCGATCGTGTCGAGCGCGATCGCGTGGGCGAGCGCGGCGCGGTCCGCGCCGGGCACGTCGAGCCGCGACTTGCCGCGGGCCGCCCGTTTCACCGGAACGACGACGATCCACCGTGCTCGGCGGAACTCCACGGATGCGGCGGTTTCCGCCGCCGGGGCGCCCGCAACGGGCCGGACGGCATGCGGATCCGTGGAGTTCCGCCGCCGCCTGCCGAACAGCGGCGTCACGCGCCGTACTTCGCGCGCAGGCGCGGCAGGATCTCTTCGCCGTACATGCGCAGGAACGTGCCCTGGTCGTGGCCGGGGTCGTGGAAGACGAGGTGCCGGAAGCCGAGGTCGATGTACCAGCCGATGCGCTCGACGTGCTCGTCGGGATCGTCCGACACGATGAAGCGCGACGCAGCCCGCTCGATCGGCAGGGCCTCGCCGAGCCGCTGCATCTCGATGGGGTCGTCGACGCCCATCTTCTCCTCCGGGGTGAGGGCCAACGGCGCCCAGAAACGGGTCTTCTCGCGCGCTTCGTCGAGGGTCTGCGCGAGCGACACCTTGATCTCCATCAGCGTGTCGATCGCATCGGGCGCGCGACCGGCCTTCTCGAGACCCTCGTGGAGCGCCGGCAGCAGCGTGTCGGTGTAGAGCTCGCGCTTCTTGCCGCTCGTCGTGATGAAGCCGTCGGCGATGCGTCCCGCCAGCCGCGTCGCGGCGGGGCCTGCGGCGCCGATGTAGATCGGCACGGGCTCGGGCAGCTTGTCGTAGATCGTGATGTTGTGCGCGTGATAGTACGTGCCGTCGAAGTTGACGCGGTCCTCCGACCACAGGCGGCGGATGAGGCCGATCGCCTCCTTGAGCCGCTGGAACCGCTCGGGCGGCTCGGGCCACGTGATGCCGAGGTTCGCCTCGTTGAGCGCTTCGCCGGTGCCGACGCCGAGGATCACCCGCCCCGGGTACATCACGCCGAGCGTCGCGAAGTCCTGCGCGACGACGGTCGGGTTGTAGCGGAACGTCGGAGTCAGCACCGACGTGCCGATGAGCACGCGCGAGGTCTTCGCGCCGAGCGCGCCGAGCCACGGAACGGATGCAGGAGCGTGGCCGCCGTCGTGCAGCCAGGGCTGCAGGTGGTCCGAGATGAAGACCGAGTCGAACCCGGCCTCCTCGGCCTGGATCGCGTAGTCCAGCAGCTCGGCCGGGCCGAACTGCTCGGCCGAGGCCTTGTAGCCGAAGCGCAGGGGGACAGTCATGCGGTGCTCCCTTCCAGAGCGGGGGCGGGCAGGAACTCCGAGCCGTCGGCGCGGGCGAGCCGTTCACGGAACGCGTCGACCGTGCCCGGCCACAGCAAGGCGAGCCGGCCCGAGCGCTCGTCGACGTACCAGTTGCGGCATCCGCCGGTCATCCAGCGGGTGGATGCCGCCGCCCGCGCAATCTCGTCGGTGTAGGTCCGCTCGGCGGCGGGATCGACGCGCAGCACCCGGCCCGCCCGGCGGTCGAGCACGCGCGTGACGTAACCGGCCTGCTCCTCGATCATGAGCACCGACGAGGAGTGGCCGAGCGAGGCGTTCGGGCCGTTGAGCACGAAGAGGTTGGGGAAGCCGGCGACGACCGTCGAGGCGAACGCCGTCATGCCTGCTGACCAGTGGTCGGCGAGCGTCACGCCGCCCTCGCCCGTGACGAGCTGGGCGTACGGCTGGCGGGTCGAGGCGAAGCCGGTCGCCAGGACGAGAGCGTCGACCTCGTGGCGCGATCCGTCGGAGGCGATGAGCGCGGAGCCTTCGACCGCGGCCAGCGCCTCCGGCACGAGGGTCACAGCGTCGGAGGCGACCGCCGGGTAGAACTCGTCCGAGAGCAGCACCCTCTTGCAGCCGAAGGCGTAGTCCGGCGTGAGCGCGGCGCGGAGTGCGGGGTCGGCGACCTGCCGGGCGAGGTGGGCACAGGCGACGGCCTCGGCCTCCGCCGCGGCCGCGGAGTCGCCCGAGCGCGATGCGAAGCGCGCCTCCCCCTCGGCGTAGAGCTCAACGCGGAGCGCTTCCAGCGCCTGCGGGGTCGCCGCGAACCGGGCCCGGTCGGCGTCGGAGTACGCATCGCCGCCGCGCGGGACGATCCACGCCGGGGTCCGCTGGAACAGCGTCACGTGCGCGGCCGTGCGCGCGAGCTCGGGCACGATCTGCACCGCGCTGGCCCCCGTGCCGACGACGCCGACACGTGCTCCGGCGAGGTCGGCGTCGTGGTCCCACCGCGCGGAGTGGAACAGCGGCCCCGGGAACTGCTCGAGGCCCGAGATCCGCGGAATGGTGGGCTCCGTCAGCCTCCCGCACGCGAGCACGAGCACGTCGGCGACGATGGTGTCGGCGTCAGGCGCCGACCCGGTGCTGATGCGCCACACGTCGTGCGCGGCATCCCACTGCGCCGTCCGCATCGGGGTATTCAGGCGCAGCCGATCCCGCAGGCCCTCGGCGTCGACGACGCGGTCGAGGTACCGATGGATCTCGGCGCCCTTCGCGTACGTGCCCGACCACGACGGGTTCGGGTGCGCCGCGAACCCGTACAGGTGCGAGGGCACGTCGCACGCGACGCCCGGGTAGGTGTTGTCGCGCCACGTGCCGCCGACGGATGCCGCGCGCTCGAGCACGACGAAGTCCTCGCGGCCCGCGCGGCGCAGAGCGGAGGCCACGCCGATGCCGGCGAATCCGGCCCCGACGATCGCGACCTCGACGCGGATCATGCTTCCGGGCCCCGCGGCTCGATGGGCTCACCGACCGGGTGCGGTGTGCCATACGTGGTGGTGCGGAGGCGGAACGGCCGGAACAGCCGCGCGACCATGGCCGCGGCATCCGTCACCGGCAGTTCGAGTCCCTGCTCGATGCCCGCCTCGGGCTTCACCCGGCCGTCGAGAAGCGTGCCGCCGAGGTCGTCGCCGCCGGACTGGAGCAGGACGACGGATGCCTCGCGCCCGAGGCGCGTCCACGGGATCTGCACGTGCGGAATGCTGCCCGACAGCAGCAGGCGCGACACCGCCACCATCGCGCGGTGCTCGTCGATCGGCGCGCGACCCGGGACGAGCGGGACTCCGCCCGCGGGCCCGGGGAGCGGGATCGGCACGAACTCGCTGAAGCCGCCGCCGGTCGCTGAGTCCGTCGACACCGCCTGGATGGCGATGAGCCGGCGCAGGTGCGCGACGCGCTCGGCCGCGGTCTCGACGTGACCGTAGAACAGCACGCTCGTCGACCGGAAGCCGCCCCGATGGGCTGCCGTGATGCCCTCGATCCAGCGGTCGATCTCGAGGTCGGCCGGAGCGACGAGCTGACGCACGCGCTCGCTCAGCACCTTGACGCCCGTGCCCGGCACGGTGTCGACGCCGGCCTCGCGCAGCGCGGCGAGTGCGCCCTCGAGCCCGAGGCCGCCGCGGTCGGCGAGGTCGCGCACGTCCTGCGGGCGGTAGGCGTGGAGGTGGATGCCGGGGGTCGCCGCCTTGACGGCGCGCGCGATCTCGAGGTAGCCCGCCGGCTCATCGTCGGCGGGGAGCAGGCCCTGGACGCAGAGCTCCGTGGCGCCGAGTTCCCACGCGTCGGCGGCGATGGCGCCGACGTCGTCGAGCGTGAAGGTCGTCGGGTCGTCGGTCGCCCTGGTGCGCAGGCCGCTCGAGGTGAGGTTGCGGTTCACCACCAGGGTGACCGCCTCGCCCACGGTGTAGCGGCGCACGTCGTCGGCGGTCGCCGCCAGCGCGTCGAGGTCGTCGCCGGTCGCCTCGAGGAGTGCGACCCACTCCGCGTCGTCGAGCGCGGCCGGGTCGGCCGCCGCGGCCTCGGCAAGCCGCCGGACCCCTCGCCCTTGTCGAGAACTCAGGAGATCAGGGCCCGAAGGGACGCCGGAGGCGTCGTCGACCGGCGTGCCTCCTGGATGCTCGACAGCATCGCGTGGGTTCTCGACGCCGACCGCCGCGAGGCCGGTCTCCGGGTCCGCGAGCGCGGCCACGGCGGGCCGCAGGCCGGGGTCGATCCACGTCTCGGCGTCGAGCACGAACTCGGGCTGGGCCGTCAGGCGCTCGCGCAGCTCGAACCCGAGCTCCCCGGTCATGCGGGCGAGGTCATCGAGGTGCGGCCAGGGGCGCTCGGGATTCACGTGGTCGGCCGTCAGGGGCGATACCCCGCCCCAGTCGTCGGCGCCGGCTCGCACGAGCAGGCCGAACTCGGCAGGGTCGGAGAGGTTGGGCGGCACCTGGATCCGCATCCGCGGGCCCATCACGAGCCGGGCGACGGCGACCGCCGCGACGTACTGGAGCAGGTCGGCGTCTGGCGCGGACTGCATCGCGGTGCGGGGCTTCGCGCGGAAGTTCTGCACGATCACCTCCTGCACGTGACCCTGCGCGCCACGCCCGGAGGCGCCCTCGACCCGGTGGCGCTCGTGCGCGTCGCGGATCGCGATGAGCGAGTCGGCGCGGTCGCGGATCGTCTCGCCGATCCCGACGAGGATGCCGGTGGTGAAGGGCACGCGCTCACGACCGGCGTCGTCGATCACGGCGAGCCGCACCGCGGGATCCTTGTCGGGCGAGCCGAAATGCACCTGCCCCGGCTCTTCGAACAGCCGGCGCGAGGTCGTCTCGAGCATCATCCCCATCGACGGCGCCACGGGCCGCAGCATCCGCAGCTCTTCCGCGCTCATGACGCCGGGGTTGGCGTGCGCGAGCAGGCCGGTCTCGGCGGTGACCAGGCGCGCGATGTGCGCGACGTACTCGATCGTCGAGGCGAACCCGTGCTCGTCGAGCCATGCGCGCGCCTCCGGCCAGCGATCCTCCGGCCGGTCGCCGAGGGTGAGCAGCACCTCCTTGCAGCCCATCGCCTGTCCCTGCCGCACGACGGCGAGCACCTGCTCGGGCGACATGTACGCGGGCTTGTGCTTCTTGAGCAGCTGCCCCGGCGTGTCGACGAAGACGCAGTAGTGGCAGCGATCGCGGCACAGTGTGGTGAGCGGCACGAACACCTTGCGGGAGTACGTGATCACGCCGGGACGACCGGATGCCGCGAGCCCGGCATCCCGCATCTCCGCGGCGATCTCGAGCAGCCGCTCGAACCGCTCCCCGGTCGCACCGAGCAGCGTCTCGGCGTCGCCGGCGTCGAGGCGCTCGCCGGCTGCGGCGCGTGCGAGCGCGGCGTCGACGGCGGCGGGGGTGGCGGCGGCGACGGGCTCGGTGACGGAGGGGGACACGACGGTCACCGATCCAGTCTTGCACCGCGCGCGGGCGGCGGGGTCGCGGATCGTTGCCCTCCCGTAAGCAAATGAGGCCGGTTCCGGGCGCCCGCGCTGGCAGACTGGGCACATGGTGACGCTGCTGCTCGACTCGACGCAGCTCGAGGTCGTGCTGTCGCTGTCGGAGCGAGCGCTGTCATTCCGCAAGGGGAATGTCGTCATCGAGCGCTCGGCGATCACGAAGGTGCAGCTCACCGACGACGCGTGGACCTGGCTCCGCGGCATCCCCAGCCCCGGCACGCTCGTGCGCGGAGTGATCGCGATGGGCACCTGGCGTTCCGCGGGCGGCGACGACTTCGCGCTGGTCCGCCGGCGACGGCCGAGCGTCGTGATCGACCTCGACGGTCACCCCGAGTACCACCGCATCATCCTCACGACCCGCCACGGTCTCGCGCTCGTGCAGGCGCTGCGCGTCGAGGTCGCCGAGGAGGCGGTCGACGTGGTCGACATCGCCGCCGAGACCGGCACGATCCCGGTCGTTCCGGAGAAGAAGCTGCGCAAGCGCAAGACCCCTGCTCCGGCTCCGGCCCCCGCCACCTGACGGCGCCGGCCTGCCCCGGACCGGTCAGCTCACGTCGCGACGCCAGCTCGCCAGCTGCCCGAGCACGACGAAGACCACGGCGTAGCCGAGGAGCACGAGCCCGCCGACCCACCACTCGAGTTCGTCCGACGAGCCCTGCGGCATCGACGCCGAGAAGACGCTCGCCCCGACGAGCGCGTCGCTCGCCGCGCCCGGGAGAAAGCGCGTGACATCCGACAGGCCCTCGACGAACGCGGCGGCGGTGCGCCCGATCGGCTCGACGAACTGCGTGAACACCAGCACCCCCACGATGGCGGCCACCTGGTTGCGCACGAGCGCTCCGACCCCGACGCCGATGAGCGTCCACAGGACGTAGGCGAGCAGCATCCGTCCGAGCATCGCCCACGTGTCGGGCGACGTGAGCTCGGTCCCCAGGCCGAAGCCCGCGAGGAACGCCGCGGACGTGCCGACCGCGGCGATTATGCCGATGATCCCGAGGATGACGCCGATCAGGATGCCGACGGCGAGCTTCGCGGCGAGCACGCGCCCGCGGCGCGGCGTCGCGAGGAAGGTCGGGGTCAGGGTCTTGTGCCGGAACTCCGCCGTCACCATGAGCGTGCCGACGAGCAGCGGGAACACGTAGCCGACGGTCGTGGCTGTGCTGTACAGCGTCGCGGCGAGGCCCTCCTCGGGCAGCGGCGGCGCGTCGCCCGGCAGCGATCCGGTCGCCGCGGCCGCGAACACGAAGCCGAGCGCCGCGGCCGTGAACGCGACGTAGGCGAAGAGGACGATCGCGAGGATCCACCAGATGCTCGTCGAGAACAGCTTCGTGGTCTCGGCCCGTGTCGCCGCGGTGAGGCTCATCGGTCGCCTCCTTCGTCGTCGCGGGATTCGGGGGAGTCGGCGGCGGTGACGTCCGCCAGGACGGCCGGGTCGTCGTCGGCGACGGATGCCTCGTCCGCGGGCGTGCCGCCGGCTTCCGGTGTGCCCGGGCCGTCGTGGGCGTCGTCGCCGGGATCGGCCTCGGGCGGCACCCATGCCTCGGGCTGCGCCTCGGGAGCGGGGTCTGCGTCCGACGCAGTGCCGGGGTCGGAGTCGGTGTCGGGGGCGCTGTCGGGTGCGGAGTCGCGGTCGGTGTTGGGCTCGGAGTCGGTGGCAGCGCCGGGGCCGGGTGCGGTGTCGGGGGCGCTGTGGGCGTCGGGCTCGGTGTCGGGGGCGCTGTCGCCGTCGGGCTCGGTCTCGGGGGCGGTGCCGGCGCCGACGTTCGCGGTGTGGTCGAAGGCGGCGAAGAAGGCGTCGGCCTCGCGGTCGGACTCCGTCTTCTCGTAATGCTCCCAGGGACGATCGTCGTCCGCGTCGACCGGCTCCGGCGTCGAGAGCTCATCGTCGATCTCGCCGATGGCATCGACGTCCGGGTCGGAATCCTCGGGCGCCCACGGGTCGAAGGCGGCGGCGGGCTGTGGCACGACGTCGATCACTCCGGTGCTCGCCACCGCCCAGGTGGGGGAGGAGGGCGCACCGGACTCGTCCGCGTCCGGCGAGGCCTCGGCGTCGTGATCGGAAGGGGGTTCGGATGCCGTCGGCTCGACGGACCCGGAATCCGCCGGCGCGTCCGGCTGTGAGTCGGATTGCGGCCCTGCGACGGCACCGTGGGTCGCGGCAGGATCGGGGGTGTCAGGCCCGGCGGGTTCGGCATCCGCCGCCGCGTCCGGCTCGGAGACGGGCTCCGACTGGTCGACATCGTCGGCAGCTGCGGCCGGCACAGCGGCCCCGGACTCCGCGGGTGCGGCCACAGGCGCAGTCGGCGCGGTGGGCTCGGCATCCGCCGCGGCTACCTGCTCCGCGGCTACAGGCTCTGCGGCTACAGGCTCCTCGGCCACAGGCTCCGCGGCCAGAGGCTCCGCCGACACAGCGAGTACGGGTTCGGACTCAGCGGATTCCGCCGCTCCCGGCTCGGCCACGTCGGAGCGGCGGATGTCTTCGTCCGCCCGCCTCTCGTCCGCCCAGGCGGCACCGGCAGCGGCTGCCAGCGATGCCGCAGCGCCGGGCGCTCCGGTCGCCTCGGCGTCGAGTGCGGCGGCGCTGAGCGCCGACTCCTCGGCCTCCTCGGCCTCCGCGTCCTCGTCCGTCGGCGCCTCGACGTCTGCTCCGGCGCCCGCCGCAACCGCAGCGCCCGCTGCGACGCCCGCCGCGCCGCCGGCCACCGCTGCCGCCGAGGCATCCGACTCGGCCGGGGCTGCGGCATCCGTCGCTCCGACCGGCGACAGCGCGCCCACACCGGCGCTCGCGTGCACCCGGGTGCCGTTCACCAGGTCGAGGAAGACCTCCTCGAGCGCGGGGCCCCGCCGGTGCAGCGACGACAGCGCGACTCCGGCCGCCGCCGCGGCGGCGCCGACGGTCGTCGGGTCCACGCCGCGCACGGTGAGCCCCGAGCGGAGCACCTCGAAGGGCACCCCGGCCGCCTGCAGCGCCGCCGTCAGCGCGGCGCGGTCGGGGGCGTCGACCACGGTGGCCGACTCGTCGGAGTCGGTGAGCTCGTCGACCTCGCCCTGGAACACCAGCCGCCCGCGCGAGATGATCAGCAGCGCGTCGACGGTCTGCTGCACCTCGGCCAGCAGGTGCGACGACACCAGCACCGTGCGCCCCTCGGCGGCGAGCTGGCGGAGGAAGCCGCGCATCCACCGGATGCCCTCGGGATCGAGGCCGTTCGACGGCTCATCGAGCACGAGCACGCCCGGATCGCCGATCAGGGCATACGCGAGGCCGAGCCGCTGGCGCATGCCGAGCGAGAAGCCGCCGACCTTGCGGCCCGCGGCATCAGTCAGCCCCACGAGATCGAGCACCTCGCCGACGCGCGCCTTCGAGATGCCCGCCGCCTGCGCGTAGATCGTGAGATGGGCGGCGGCGGTGCGGCCGGGATGGAAGCTGGATGCCTCGAGCACGGCGCCCACGGTCTGCAGCGGGCTGTCGAGCTCGGCGTAGCGCCGGCCGCCGATCGTGGCGGTCCCCTCGGTCGCGCGGACCAGCCCGAGCAGGATCCGCAGCGTCGTCGTCTTGCCGGCGCCGTTCGGCCCGAGGAATCCGGTCACCCTCCCCGGTTCGACGCGGGCTGAAAGCCCTGAGACCGCCGTGACGGCGCCGAAGCGCTTGGTGACACCTGAGAACTCCAGCGACTGGCCGTGGGGCATGCCGAACCCTCTCGTAGGTCGTGAGCTGACACCCCGCGGGGGCTATGGGACGGGGCCGCTTCGTTGCGGAACTGAGTCCCATCCTGGCGGAAATCCCGGTCCAGCGTGGGAGAACTTCGCTCGCCCGGTAACGTTGCGCTCGTGACCGACCTCGCCGAGCCCACCGCCGAGCCCGCCGCAGAGCCAGCTGCCGAGCCCACCGTCCTCGCCCGCACAGGCGGCGGCCTCGGACGCCTCACGCTCAACCGCCCGCGGGCGATCAATGCGCTCGATCTCGGCATGATCCACCTGCTGCACGAGGCGCTGGATTCGTGGGAGCAGGACACCGAGGTCGACGTGGTGCTCCTCGACGGGGCAGGCCAGCGCGGGCTGTGCGCGGGCGGCGATGTCCGCGGGCTCGCCGAGCGGGTGACGGGCGGCAAGGCCGACGAGTCGGCGCTGTTCTTCCGCGACGAGTACGCGCTCAACGCCCGCATCGCCGAGTACCCGAAGCCGTTCGTCGCGCTCGCCGACGGCATCACGATGGGCGGCGGCATCGGCCTGGCCGGACACGCCGCCATCCGCATCGTCACCGAGCGCTCGCAGCTGGCGATGCCCGAGACGCGCATCGGCTTCACGCCCGACGTCGGCGGCACATGGCTGCTGGCGCACGCTCCCGGCCGTCTCGGCGAATACCTCGGGCTCACGGGCGCGGTCATGGATGCCTCCGATGCGATCTACGCCGGCTTCGCCGATCACTTCGTGCCCCACGACCGCCTCGACGCCGTCCGCGACGCGCTCGAGACGCGCGCCGATCCGTCGACGCCGACCGAGCTGGTGCTGCTGTTCGACGAGACCCCGGCGCCGGCGGGGCTCGAGCGCGCCCGGCCGTGGATCGACGACGCGTTCGCAGCCGACACCGTGTCCGAGATCGTCGAGCGGCTTCGCGCGCGACCCGAGCTCGAGGCATCCGCCACCGCCGACCTCCTCGGCGAGCTCTCACCCACCGGCCTCGCCGTGACGCTCGCAGCCGTGCGCCGCGCGCGCGAGCTCCCGGACCTGCGTGCCGCGCTCGAGCAGGAGTACGGCCTCGTCATGTGGTTCGCGACCACCCAGCCCGACCTCGCCGAGGGCATCCGCGCGCAGGTGATCGACAAGGACCGCACCCCGCGCTGGCAGCCGGCGACGCTCGCCGACCTGCCGCCGGATGTCGCGGCATCCGCCCTCGCCCACCGGCCCCACGTCCCCCTCTGGGACTGACACCGCACCGCACGGGGACGCGACGATGAGCAGCCGGCGACGCAGCTACTCGATCGGCGTCGCGATCGACTGGTTCTTCTTCGTCTTCGCCGGCGCGGCGGCGCTGTGGCTCGCCTACCTCAGCCTCACCGAGACCTTCCACGTGGGGTGGTGGGGCATCCCGTTCTTCCTCGCGTTCTGGGTGCTGCTGGCCTACCTCGTGCTGCCGCGGCTGCACCGGATCCTCACGACCATCTACGTGCCGGACTACTTCATCGGGCGGACCAGGACGAGCGACGGGCTGCTCGGCGACCCGGTCAACCTCGCGTTCCTCGGGACCGGGGAGCAGATCCAGACGGCCATAGAGGAGGCGGGCTGGACGCCGGCCGACCCCGTCACCCTCGGCTCGTCGTGGCGCATCGTGACCTCGACGCTGACGCGGCGCAGCTACGACGAGGCCCCGGTGAGCCCGCTGTTCCTCTTCGGCCGTCAGCAGGACTTCGCGTACCAGCAGGAGGTCGACGGCAACCCCGCGCAGCGTCATCACGTGAGGTTCTGGCGGTGTCCCGACGACTGGCTCCTTCCGGGCGGCCGCCGCGTCGACTGGCTCGCCGCCGGCACGTTCGACACGAGCGTCGGCCTGTCGCTGTTCACGCTCCAGGTCACCCACCGCATCGACGCCGACACCGACGTCGAGCGCGACCACATCGTCCAGACCGTGACGGATGCCGACCCCCGCGTGGTCGTGGACGTCATCGCCGACTTCGCCACCGGCTATCACGCGCGCAACGGCGGCGGCGACAGCATCCGCACCGACGGCGACCTGCCGATCGTCGACGTGCGGGGCGTCGAGCCGCGGGTGGCCGAGGCGGGGGAGGTGACCGCGTGAGCGTGGCCCGCGAGCCCCAGAAGAGGCCCGAGCAGCCGGCACCGCAGAAGCGACCGGCCTACGAGCCGCCGGCGCGGCTGCTGCGGCCGACCGTCTACGACCCGCACATGCGCCGCCCCACCACGACCGTGGCCGGGGTGTGCCTCATCCTGCTGCGCGTGCTGGCGGGCGTGGTGGTGCTCGTGGGCATCGCCGCCGGATGGGAGGACCTGCTGGCCGACCCCGACTCGGTGCTCGAAGGCTTCGACCCTTCGCCCGAGGGCGCGCAGGCCGCGCTGTGGGTCGTGCTCGCCGCGGGCGCAGCGGTGCTGCTCGCCGATCTGCTGCTGGCGGTCTTCGTCTTCCTCGGGCACAACTGGGCGCGCGTGATCGTGATGCTCATCGCGCTCGGCTCCATCAGCACGTCGTTCGTCGCGTGGTGGGCGCAGGGGCAGGAGATCCAGATCGACACCACCTACGTGTCGCTGAGCCTCGACATCCTGCTGCTGCTGGCGCTGTCCAGCCGCAGCGCGGCGGCCTACGCCCGCCGCAACGAACGGCGCTGACAGCCGGCCCCTCGCCACGTGTCGTAACCTGACTCTCGCCGCGACCGCGGCATGACCGCTCGGGAGGGTGCGTGTTCGACAGTCCGCTCTCGGCGTCGGCCTACGAGGTGCTCGCCGTCGACCCCGGCGTCGACGACGAGACCCTCCGCAAGGCCTACCGCCTGCGGCTGCGGCAGACGCACCCCGACACCGGCGGTGACGCCGCGGTGTTCATCCAGGTGCAGCGCGCGTGGGAGCTCGTCGGCACCCCCGACGCCCGTGCTGCGTACGACCGCGGGCACGGCTTCGGCGAGGCGGCAGCTCCGGAGTGGTCGGGCTGGCGCCCGCCGGCGGCCCGCACCGACACGCGCCCTCGTGCGCGCTCCTACGGTCACCCGGGCGGCTGGCGCCGCGAGCGCTATCTCACGCTGATCCGCGAGTGGGCAGGCCGCGGCGTGACGCTCGATGACCCCTACGACCCCGCCCTGGTCCGCTCGGCCCCTGTGGCGCTGCGGCGGCTCCTGGCGGACGCGCTCGCCGAGGAGGCGACCGCCCGCGTCGTCGCCGACCTCGGCATGGGCTACACCGTGTGGCACGACGTCGACGCGTCCGGCAGGGGCGTCGACCCCGATGCGAAGATCGATCACATCGTGCTGGGCCCCAGCGGGCTGTACGCGATCCTGTCCGAGGACTTCGGCGGCCCCGTGCGGCTGCGCCGCGGCGAGTTCGTGGGCGACGGCGTGCCCGGTGCGCCGATCGCCGAGCTGCTCGCGCGGATGCGGGTCATCGCCCGCGCGGCGGGGGTCCGCTTCAGCGGCGCGATCGTCGTGCTCCCCGACGAGGACGTGGTCACCCCCATCGACGAGATCGGCAAGGTGCGGGGTGTGCGGGTCGCCATCGTCTCGCGCAGCGCCCTCGCGACGGTGCTGCGCCGCGGCATCACCGGTGCGCGCGACGTCGGCGGCAACGAGGTCTTCGACTACCGCACGCGCCTGCAGCAGACCGTCCGCTTCGCCTGACCCGCGCGCGGCGTCGGGTCGCACTCGGGGCCAGCGGCGCCCGCGCGCGGCCGGGGGTCAGGCGTCGCGGGCCTGGCGCAGCCAGCGCTCGATGCCGGCGATGTGCACCTGGGCGGTCGCGGTGGCCAGCTCGACGTCGTGGTCGGCGATCGCCTCGAGGATCGCCCGGTGCTCCGCGAGCGTGCGCTCGACGGCGCCGGCCTGCGTGAGCCCGCGCCACACGCGTGCGCGGACGGTCTGGCTGGTGAGGCTCTCGAGCAGGCTCGCGAGGTAGTCGTTGCCGGCGAGCCGCGCGATCGCGCCGTGGAAGCGCACGTCGTGCTCGACCAGCGTCTCGGGATCGGTGTCGGCGGCGACACCGCGGATCTCGGCATCCAATCCCGCCACGTCGTCGTCGTCGGCACGCTGCGCCGCCAGCCCCGTCGCGTGCGACTCGAGCACACGCCGCACGGCGAAGATCTCGAGGAGGGAGTCGTCGTCGTGCAGGTCGATCACGAACGAGATCGCCTCGAGCAGCAGCTTGGGCTCGAGGCTGGTCACGTAGGTGCCGTCGCCGCGCCGCACATCGAGCACGCGGATGACCTCGAGCGCCTTCACGGCCTCGCGCATCGAGCTGCGCGACAGGCCGAGCCGCTCGGCGAGATCCTTCTCCGGCGGCAGGCGGGAGCCGGGGGTCAGGTCGCCGCGCACGATCATGTCCTTGATCTTCTCGATCGCTTCGTCGGTGACGGCCACGAGCCCATCCTAGACATCGGATGTCCACAGAAACGGATGCCGCCACCGCCGCCCGCCGCGCCACAATGGTGGCATGCGAGTCGTGGACGCACACCTCCATCTGTGGGACACCGACGTCTTGACGTACGACTGGCTCGACGGGCCGCTGCTCCGATCTTTCGGCCCTGACGAGTTGGACGTCGCGCTGCAGGACGCACCCGACGACGACTGCGGCTTCGTCTTCGTGCAGGCCGAGTGCGCACCCGAGCAAGCCGTCGCCGAGGTCGACTGGGTCTCGTCGCTCGCGGACCGCGTGCCGCTGCGCGGCATCGTGGCCCGTGCTCCGCTCGAGGATCCCGCCGCGACCGACCGGCATCTGGCCGCTTTCGCCGAGAGGCCCCTCGTCGTCGGCGTGCGCCGGCTGCTGCAGTCCGAGCCCGAGGGCTTCTGCGTGCGGCCGGGATTCCTCCGCTCCGCGGAGGCCGTCGCGTCAGCCGGGCTGTCCTTCGACGCGTGCGTGCGGTGGACGCAGCTCCCCGACGTCGTGGCGTTCGCCGACGCGCTGCCCGACCTCGCCATCGTGCTCGATCACCTGGGCAAGCCCGAGCTGGGGTCGCCGCAGGCCGCCGATCCCGCCGACGGCACGCCGTGGGCGGAATCGCTGCGGGATCTCGCCCGGCGCCCCAACGTCACGTGCAAGGTCTCGGGCCTGCCGGCGGAGTCGGCGGGCGAGTGGACCGACGCCCAGGTGCGGCCGTTCCTCGACATCGCCCTGGACGCGTTCGGGCCGGACCGTCTGCTGTTCGGCAGCGACTGGCCGGTGTCGGGCCCGTTCGGGCGCTGGATCGACACCGTGACCTCGTGGCTCGACGACCGCGTCGGCACTCGCGGCCACCACGCCGTGCTCCGCGAGAACGCCGAGCGCGTCTATCGTCTTCGCTGAGCAGGGCAGGGTGCCCGAAAACCTGGCCGGTCGGCGCGGCACGCCGGGAGGAGGCATCCGTTCGCGGCGCGTCGGGTCACCGACCAGGGATTCGGCGCGCGCAGGCGATCATGAGCCGGCGGGGCGGAGGCGCAGCGCCGACATGCCCCCGTCGACCTCGATGTACGTGCCGGTCGTCGAGCCCGACGCCGGGCTCACGAGGTAGAGCACGGCGCCGGCGACCTCGTCGGCCGACACCAGGCGCCCGTGGGGCTGGCGCGCCTCGAGCGCGGCGCGCTCGGCCTCGGGATCGGCGGCGCTCGACAGCAGGCGCCCGACCCACGGGGTGTCTGCGGTGCCGGGGTTGACCGCGTTGACGCGGATGCCCTCGCGCAGGTGGTCGGCGGCCATGGCCCTGGTCAGCGACAGCACGGCACCCTTCGACGCGCTGTAGAGGGCGCGCTGCGGCAGGCCGGCGGTGGCGGCGATCGACGACGTGTTGCAGATGGCCGCAGCCGGCGAGCGCCGCAGCCACGGCAGCGCCGCCGCGGTGACGCGCGCGATGCCAGTCACGTTGATCGACAGCACGCGCGCCCACTCGTCGTCGTCGTTCGCGGCGACGTCGCCCTGCGCGCCGATGCCGGCGTTGTTGACGAGGATGTCGATGCGACCGAAGCGCTCGCCGACCTGGGCGATCGCCCGGTCGACCCCGGCGCGGTCGGACACGTCGGCGGTGAACGCGGCGAACCGCGGGTCCGCGCCCGACGGGTCGAGGTCGAGCACCGCGACCTGCGCGCCCTGTTCGGCCAGGGCATCCGCGATCGCCGCGCCGATGCCCGACGCGCCGCCGGTCACGACGGCGACGAGGCCCTCGAGCGACTGTCCGCTCACTCCGCCCATGCCACGAACTCCTGACGCTGGGCGCCGAGACCTTCGATCTCGATGTCGACGACGTCTCCGGGGGCGAGGTAGGGGAAGCGCCCCGACAGCGCGACGCCCTGCGGGGTGCCGGTCAGCACCAGATCGCCCGGCTCGAGCGTCAGGAACTGCGACAGGTGCCACACGATGTGGTCGACGGGGAAGATCATGTCGGCCGTCGAGGAGTCCTGGCGCGGCTCGCCGTTCACGCGGCTCTGCAGCCGCAGCGCCTGCGGGTCGACCTCGTCGGGCGTCACGAGCCACGGTCCGGTCGGGTTGAAGCCTGGTGCGCACTTGCCCTTGGACCACTGTCCGCCCGACACCTCGAGCTGGAACGTGCGCTCCGAGACGTCGTTGGCGGTGACGAAGCCCGCGATGTGCGCGGCCGCGTCGGCGGGCGAGTCGAGGTAGGCGGCCCGGTGCCCGATCACGATGCCGAGCTCGACCTCCCAGTCGGTCTTCTCGCTGCCGCGCGGGATCGTCACCGCATCGTTCGGGCCGACCACGGTGTTGGGCGTCTTGAGGAACATCACCGGAACGCTCGGCGGCTGCGCGCCGGATTCGGCGGCGTGCGCGGCGTAGTTCATGCCGATGCACACGACGGCGCTCGGGCGGGCGATCGGAGCGCCGATCCGCAGGCCATCGGCGCCTTCCAGCTCGGGCAGCTGCCCGGCGGCGACGGCGGCGGTCGTGCGGCCGACCGGGTCGTCGGCGAGGAACCCGCCGTCGACATCGGATGTGAGCGGGCGCAGATCGAGAAAGCGGTCGCCGTCGAGGACGACGGGGATCTCGCTTCCGGACTCGCCGAGGCGCGCGAACTTCATGGCTCTCCTGGATTCTCGGTGCGGGCCGGCGACGGCGCCGGTCGTTCCGCGGGCGTGATTGACAGTATAGACATCGGATGTTTAACTGCGTGTGCTTCGCCACCCGCACCCAACGCCGCAGGAGATCCGCAACCGTGAGCCGCATCGTCGCCTTCGAGACGACAGACATCCGATTCCCGACCTCGCTGAGCCTCGACGGCTCCGACGCGATGAACCCCGATCCCGACTATTCCGCCGCCTACCTGCGGATCGTCACCGACGCTCCGGCCCCTTCGTCGCTCGGCGCAAGCGCCGCTTCCGACGGCCTCTCGGGCCATGCCTTCGTCTTCACGATCGGCCGCGGCAACGACGTCCAGGTCGCGGCCCTCGACGCGCTCGCCGGTCATCTCGTCGGGCGTGAGCTGGAGCCCCTCCTCGACGACATGGGCGCCACCAACCGCGAGCTCATCGGCGACTCGCAGCTGCGCTGGCTCGGTCCCGAGAAGGGCGTCATGCACATGGCGATCGGCGCCGTCGTGAACGCGCTGTGGGACATCAAGGCCAAGCGCGCCGGGCTCCCGCTGTGGCAGCTGCTCTCGCGCCTGACCTCCGAGGAGATCGTCGATCTCGTCGACTTCCGCTACCTCGGCAACGCCCTCACCCGCGAGGAGGCGCTCCACATCCTCCGCGCGGCGGAGCCCGGCCGCGCGCAGCGCGAGACGGAGCTCCTCGCAACCGGCTACCCCGCTTACACGACGAGCCCCGGCTGGCTCGGCTACTCCGACGAGAAGCTCGCACGGCTGTGCCGCGAGGCGATCGCCGACGGCTTCGGCCAGATCAAGCTGAAGGTCGGCGCCGACTTGCAGGACGACATCCGCCGTCTGCGCATCGCGCGTGAGGTGTGCGGCGACGGGTTCCCCATCGCGATCGACGCGAACCAGCGCTGGGAGGTGCCGGAGGCGATCGCGTGGGTGAACGCGCTGGCCGAGTTCGAGCCGGCGTGGATCGAGGAGCCGACGAGCCCCGACGACGTCCTCGGGCACGCCGAGATCGCCCGCGGCGTGGCACCGGTGCGCGTGGCGACGGGGGAGCACGCGCAGAATCGCGTGATCTTCAAGCAGCTGCTGCAGGCGGGCGCCATCTCGGTGATGCAGATCGACGCCGTCAGGGTCGGCGGCGTCAACGAGAACATCGCCAACCTGCTGCTGGCGGCCAAGTTCGGCGTCCCGGTGTGCCCGCATGCCGGCGGGGTCGGCCTCTGCGAGGCGGTGCAGCACCTGTCGATGTTCGATTTCGTGGCCGTCGCCGGCACGCGCGAGGGCCGCATGATCGAGTACGTCGACCACCTGCACGAGCACTTCGTCGTGCCCACCGACGTCCGCGGCGGCGCCTACCACGCGCCGCTCGCACCGGGGGCGGGCATGGAGATGAAGCCCGAGAGCCGCGCGCAGTACGAGTACGGGACGACGGATGCCGCGGCCTGAGCCCCTCGCGCTCCCGCGTCTCGGGTACGGCGCCGCCAACGTCGGCAATCTCTTCCGCGAGCTCACCGACGACGAGGCTTGGGCGATCCTCGACGCGGCGTGGGAGAGCGGCATCCGTCACTACGACACCGCGCCGCACTACGGCCTCGGGCTGTCGGAGCGACGCCTGGGGGCGTTCCTTCGGACCAAACCGCGCGACGAGTACGTGATCTCGACGAAGGCCGGACGCCTGCTGCGACCGAACCCGGATCACGCCGGCGAGCTCGACCTCGCCGCCGACTTCCACGTGCCGGCGACCCTGCGACGGGAGTGGGACTTCTCGGAGCGAGGGATCCGCGCGAGCCTCGACGAGTCGCTCGAGCGCCTGGGCCTGGACCGCGTCGACCTGCTGTACCTCCACGATCCGGAGCGTCACGACCTCGACCTGGCGCTGAGCCAGGCCTTCCCCGCGCTCGAGCAGCTGCGGGCCGAGGGGGCGGTGCAGGCGATCGGCATCGGCTCGATGGCGACGGAGGCGCTCGCCGCGGCCGTCCACAGCGCCGACCTCGATCTGATCATGGTCGCGGGCCGCTACACGCTGCTCGAGCAGCCTGCCGCGGACGACGTGCTGCCCGAGTGCCGAGCGCAGGGCACGGGCGTGGTCGCCGCATCCGTCTTCAACTCGGGCCTGCTTGCGAAGGACGTGCCGGAGCGATCCGACAGGTACGAGTACGGACGGATGCCGGAGGCCCTGTGGGTGCGGCTGCAGCGGCTGGTCGCGGTGTGCCGCGCGCACGGGGTGCCGCTGCCGGCCGCCGCCGTGCAGTTCCCGCTGCGGGACGACACCGTGCGCTCGGTGGTCGTCGGCGGCAGCCGGCCCGACCAGCTGCGCCGCAACGCGGAACTCATGGAGATCAGCATCCCGGAGGCGCTGTGGGAGGAACTGGCCGCCGAGGGCCTCGTGCCTTGAGCCGCCTGCGTAAGGCGCGGGGCGTCAGCCGTTCAGGCCGAAGAGGTCGAGCGGATGCGTGAGTCGCCACCAGGGCGACGGATCGCTGACGTCGGTGGCGAGCCGCAGCTCGACGCTGGTGTCGTCGAGCGGCCCGGCGACGGTGAGCGAGCCGATCACGTCGCCGGCCTCGCGGCTCTCGCCGAGGTCGTACGTGGTGTCGACCGTTCCGCTGCCGCCGTTCCACAGGATCACGGAGGCGTCGCCGGCGGTGACGACCTCGACCTTGTCGCCCCACAGGGTCTCGACGAAGCCCGTCACCGTGCCCGCGGTCACCGACGGCTTGAGCTGGAGCTCCTGCTCGAGCTGCGCGTAGAGCGCGCGTGAGGCGGCCAGGCGGCTCTCATCGTCGGGCTGGCCGAGCACCGAGGCGTAGAGGCGCACCGTGGTGTCGCCGATGGCGACGTCCTTGGCCGACAGCAGGTTCCAGGCGTCGAGCGTGCCGGTCTTGATGCCCACCACCCCGGGGTCGGCCAGCAGCCCGTTGGTGTTCTCGACGTGGCCGGCGCCGGGCAGGTCGATCGACTGCTTCGCGACGATCTCGGCGATCACCGGATTCGCGAGCGCCTTCTGAGCGAGGGTCACCAGCGCCTCGTTGGTGGCGGTGTTGCGCGGGTCCATGCCCGTCGGCTCGTACACGGTGATCCCGGGCACGCCGTGTGTCGCGAGCCAGGCCGAGGCCGCGGCCGCGAACACGGCGTCGGACGGCCAGATGCTCTGCGCGAGGCGGTCGGCGTAGTTGTTCGCCGAGCCGATGAGGATGCCCTCGAGCATCTGATACTCGGTGAGCGTCCCGCCGACGGGTACGTCCAGCGCCGACTCGCCGCCTCGGCGGTACTGCCAGTAGCGGGAGTTGTCGGCCGAGGTGAACCGGTACTCGGGGCCCTGCTCGCCCGGGGCGAGTGGGAGCTCGTCCAGGACCACGAGCGCCGTGACGACCTTGGTGATGCTGGCGATCGAGTCGGGGTCGGCCGTCGATGCCAGCGTGCCGGGGATGCCTCCGACGGCCTCCGCCGCGCTGCCCTGGGCGGGCCATGCGGGAACGGCGGCCGGGGCCGCGATCGGCTGCACCTCCATCGCGGTGACGGTCGGCGCGACCGCGTGCAGCGGCCAGAGCAGTGTCGTGCCCGCGTAGCCGGCGAGCACGGCGGCGATCGCGAGCGTCGGCACGACGACGCCGGCGCGCAGCGGCGAGCGTCGCGGGGCGTCGGAGAGCAGATCGGCATCGACGGTCACGTAGGGGGTCGCGGCGGCCGACAGGTCGCCGGGAGCCGTGGGGCTGGCGACGGCGGTCTCGTCCACCCAGGCCAGAGCGGTGCGGCTGCCGGCGGCGGGGCGTTCGGCGGCGAGAGCGGCGGTCTCGGTGGGATCGACCGACTCGAAGGGATTCCACGTGGCGACGGGGGCGGTCGGCTCGGAGGCGAGGCCCGGCATGCCCGGTATGGTGTCCGGCGCCTGCTCGAACACGGGAACAGTGGGCGCTGCCGCGGCCGGAGCAGCTGCCAGCGGAACGGTCGCGATGCTGGACGGCACGGCCGCGACGTCCTCCGGGGCGGTGCTGGTGCCCGGGTGGCCCGACTCGGTGCCCGCGGTCGGGGCGGTCAGGATGCCCCGGGCGATCGCGGCGTCGTCGGGCGTCGTCGGGACGGCACCGGTCCGCGCCCGGCGCGCACGGCGCGTGGGCACAGGGGTGTCGTCCGAGGTCATCCCCCCAAAATACCCGTCATCGCGGCGGTATACTTGCGCCACAACCACGGGAGTCCGGTGAGCCGGGCTGAGAGGAAGCGACCCACGCTTCGACCGTCGAACCTGATCCGGATCATGCCGGCGCAGGGAGGAGCTCATATGCACGCGTCCACGTCCGCATCCACCCCCGTTGCGGCGAAGAACCCGCAGCCCGCGCGCAGCCCCCGGTGGCGCGTGGTCGACATCGTCGTCGCCGCCGTGCTCGGCGTCGCGATCGGCCTCGTCTTCTGGGCCTGGAACACCGTCGGCTACGCCTGGTTCATCGCGATGGACGGCCTGACCCCCGGCCTCGGGGGCCTCGCGGTGGGCATCTGGCTGATCGGCGGCGTCATCGGCGGGCTGGTGATCCGCAAGCCCGGCGCCGCCCTGCTCGTCGAGGTGATCGCGGCCATCGTCTCGATGCTCATCGGCAACGTGTGGGGCGTCTCGACCCTGCTGTCGGGGCTCGTGCAGGGGCTCGGGGCCGAGCTGATCTTCGCCCTCTTCCTGTACCGCCGGTTCACGCTGCCCGTCGCCATGCTCGCCGGCGTGGGCGCGGCCGTCGGCGCCTGGGTGTTCGAGCTGTTCTACGGCAGCTCGCCCAACATCCTCAAGACCCTCGAGTTCAACGTCATCTACCTCGTGTCGCTCGTCGTGTCGGGCGCCCTGCTCGCAGGCCTCGTCGGCTGGCTCGCGGTGCGTGCGCTCGCCGCCACCGGCGCACTCAACCGCTTCGCGGCCGGACGCGAAGCGCGCCGCGAGGTCTGACGGTGGCGGCCACCCGTCCCGCCCGCATCACGGCGGCGGGCTGGGGCTGGCGCTACGCCGGGCGCCGCGCGCCCGCGGTGCGCGACGTCTCGTTCACGATCGAACCCGGCGAGCGCGTGCTGCTGCTGGGCGCCTCGGGCGCCGGCAAGTCGACGCTGCTCGCGGGCATGGCGGGACTCCTCGGCGGCGCCGACGAGGGCGACGAGACGGGCTCGCTCCTCATCGACGGAGAGCGTGCGGAAGCCCACCGGGGACGCGTCGGACTCGTGCTGCAGGACCCCGACTCGGGCGTCGTGCTGTCGAAGGTCGGCGACGACGTCGCCTTCGGGTGCGAGAACCTCGGGGTGGCGGCATCCGAGATCCCCGCGCGCGTCGCCGAGGCGCTCGCCGCAGTCGGGCTCGACGTGCCCCTCACGCGGCCGACGAAGGCGCTCTCGGGCGGGCAGAAGCAGCGGCTGGCGCTGGCGGGCGTCCTCGCGATGCGGCCCGGGGTGCTGCTGCTCGACGAGCCCACGGCCAACCTCGATCCGGAGGGCGTCCGCGAGGTGCGCGCGAGCATCGAGCGGGCGCTCGCCGAGACGGGCGCCACGCTGGTCGTCATCGAGCACCGCACCGCCGTGTGGGCGGACCTCATGGACCGCGTCATCGTCGTCGCCGCCGACGGCGGGCTCCTCGCCGACGGACGACCTTCCGACGTGTTCGCCCGCCACGGCGCAGAGCTCGCGGCCGCCGGGGTGTGGGTGCCGGGTCGCCCGGTCGAGCTGCCGGTGCTGCCGGCCGCTCCGGTCGACGCGCAGGCGGCGGTGGCGGCATCCGCTCTCTCGATCTCGCGCGACGGACGCACCATCGTGCGCGCGGGACTCGACGTGCGCGTGCCGCGGGGCGCCGCGACGATCGTCACCGGCGCGAACGGCGCCGGCAAGTCCACGCTGGCGCTGACGCTCGCGGGCCTGCTGCCCGAGGCGGCCGGCGAGGTCGTCGCGGCCTCCGAGCTCGCCGGCCGCTCCGGTCGCCGCCCCTCGCGGTGGACGTCGCGCGAGCTGCTCACCCGCATCGGCACGGTGTTTCAGGAACCCGAGCACCAGTTCCTCGCGTCGACGGTGCGCGACGAGCTCGCCATCGGCCCGCGCTCACGAGGCGTCGATCCCGCCGCGGTCGGCGAGGTCGTCGACGAGCTGCTCGAGCGGCTGCACCTGGCACCGCTGGCCGCGGCGAACCCGTTCACGCTCTCTGGAGGCCAGAAGCGCCGGCTCTCGGTCGCCACCGTGCTCGCCGACGCGCCGCCGGTCATCGTGCTCGACGAGCCGACGTTCGGGCAGGACCGCCGTGGCTGGATCGAGCTCGTGCAGCTGCTGCAGTCCGAGATCGCCGCGGGCACGACCGTCGTCGCGGTCAGCCATGACGAAGAGGTGCTGCGTCACCTCGGCGGCCATCGGATCGACCTCGGCGCGCCAGTGCCCGCGGGGGTGGGCGCATGACCGCCGTCGACGCGCCGGCGATGCACGACGGCACCTACGACACACGGCGGGCGTGGCTCGACGGCGTCAACCCGGTCACCAAGATCGTGCTGGCCCTGCTGCTCTCCGTGCCGCTGTTCGCCTCGATCGACGTCACCAGTGCGCTCGTGGCCATCGCGCTGCAGCTCGCGTGCATCCCGCTGACCGGGTTGGGCGCCCTGACGGTGCTGAAGCGGATGCTGCCGATCATCGTGTTCGCGCCGGTCGCGGGCGTCAGCATGCTGCTGTACGCCGAGCCCGGCGGCACCGTCTACTGGTCGTTCTGGTACGCGACGATCAGCGACGAGTCGATCGCCCTCGCTGTCGCGGTGTGCCTGCGCGTCATCGCGCTCGGCCTGCCGACGATCCTGCTCTTCGGCCGCACCGACCCCACCGAGCTCGCCGACGCGCTGGCGCAGGTCGCGAAGCTGCCGTCGCGGTTCGTGCTCGGCGTCCTCGCCGGCACGCGCACGCTCGGGCTGTTCCTCGACGACTGGCGCAGCATGCAGCTGGCGCGGCGCGCGCGGGGGGTCGGCGACACCGGCGCCGTGCGGCGGTTCTTCTCGATGGCGTTCGTGCTGCTCGTGTTCGCCGTCCGTCGCGGCACGAAGCTCGCGATGGCGATGGAGGCGCGCGGGTTCGGGTCCGGCATCCCGCGGACGTGGGCTCGCCCGTCCCGCCTGCACCCCCGCGATGCGTTGGCCCTTCTCGGGGGCATCGCGATCATGGCGCTCGCGATCGGCGCGGCCGTAGCCGTCGGCACCTTCCGGTTCGTGTGGTCCTGACCGGGCGGGCCGGGATCAGTCCGCGGCGACGAGCCGCTCGTAGCCGGGCTGCAGCGCGGGGAAGTAGTCGTCCCAGTTCACCGTCGCGACGTCGACGCCCGCCTGCGCGGCGACGAGCCGGTCGAGGTAGTACTCCCAGCCCGGGCCGATCGAGCCGACGTCCTCGCCGGGGTTGAGGCGCTGGCCGAAGGTGAGCACGGTGTCGCCGGGCGAGTCCTCCGCCAGCTCGAACCACAGGTGCCACGCTCCGCCGCCCTGCGACGTGTCGCCGGCGAACCGCCGCGGCCGGTCGCACTCCAGGATCGTGTACTCCTCGGGCTCGGGATCCTGTCCTTCCGCGGTCATGTAGAAGGTGACGTGCCCGCTCGCCGGGTCGCCCTCCCAGCGGCCGATCCAGCGCTCGAGCAGGTCGGACTCGGTCAGGTGCCGCCACACCTCGTCGGCCGTCGCCCGGAAGCGCCGCAGGATGACGAGGTTCGGTGCGCCGTCGATCTTCGCCACGGTGCCGGTGATGTCGGTCATGTCGCGTTCCACAGCTCCCGGTAGTACGAGAGGCGCTCGCGATCGGGTGCGATCCCGTACGCCTCGATGAGGGCGTCCTCCCATCCCTCGCCATAGTTCCACGCCGTCGACATCGACGCCACGGCGATGTCGGCCCACCGGTCGGCGATCCCGAGCGTGCCGAAGTCCACGTGACCGCTCCACCGCCCGTCGTCGCCGATCAGCGTGTTGGGGCAGCAGGCGTCGCCGTGGCAGACCACGAGCCGGTCGACGGGCGGCGGCTCGCGCAGCGCATCGGGAACACGGATGCCACGTCCCGCCGCGTTCTCGACGCGCGCGGGCACGCCCCAGTCGAAGGGGCAGTCGGCCACCGGCAGCGCGTCGTGCAGCGCGCGCAGACCCTCGCCGACCGCGCGGACGGCGGTGGCGGCATCCGATATCCATCGCGGATCCACCGCCGAGCGACCCGGGACCGCGACCGTCACCATCCACTCGTGCGTGTCGTCGCCACCCTCCTCCAGCACGCGAGGCGCCGTGACGTGCGCACCCGCCCACCGCAGTCGCGCGGCTTCGCCGGCGAACGAGGACTCCGCGTTGCGCGGCCCGTGCTTGACGTACCTGCCGTCGTCGGTGCGGAAGGTCACCCCGCCGTAGTCGTTGCGCCAGACCGGGGTGAGGGCGGCGCCGCGCGCGAGCGCGCGCACCTGCGGCGGGACCTCGATGTCGTCGACGGGGATCGTCACCCTCCCATCCTGCCGGGGTCGGCGGGGCGGGTGCGGGGGTGAGGATCAGGACTCGAGCGCCTCGCGGAGGATCAGCGCGTGGTTGCGGGTGTCGTCGTGCACGGCGTGCAGCAGCGTCACGACGGGATGCGGGGCGAGTTCAGCCCGCAGCGACGCGACGGCCGTGCGGGCCGGTCCGTCGAGCTCGGCGCGGTAGGCGGTCTCGAACTCGGCCCATGCCATCGCGCCGTGATGGAAGGCCTTGCGCAGCTCGGTCGACGGAGCGACCTCCTTCGCCCAGAGATCCAGGGCGGCGCGCTCCTTCGACAGCCCTCGCGGCCAGAGCCGGTCGACGAGCACCCGGAACCCGTCGTCGGGCGCCGGATCGTCGTACACGCGCTTCAACCGGATCTCCATTCGCCCATCAAACACCCGGGCCGGGGCACCGGGCCATGCGTCCCACGTGATGGGATGGGTGCATGGCCACCGTGCGCGCGACCCGCAGGCGGGGTCCGATGACGGCGCTGGAAGGCGACGCGCCGGCCCTCGCGATCGGCGACACCGCCGTACGCCACATCCGGCTCACCACCGACGGCCTGACGCTGTGGCTGGGCGACCGGACCGGCCCGCTCATTCCGTGGGACGGCGTGCGTGCCGTGACCCTCGAGCCGCAGACGACCCGCTGGGTGCACCCGGTGATCGCCGACTCGGTCGGGCCGCTGCTGGAGGGACTGCTCGGCGGAGGGCTCACCGACAAGCCCGAGTCCGCGCCGACGTTCCCGGTGCGGATCGCCGCGAACGACGGCGGCCTCGTGGTGTGGGACGTCACCCAGCACTACCTCTCCGGCTACCGCCCGCGAGAAGTTCGCGCCACCCAGGGCCTTCTCGAGTACCTCGTCGCCCGGACCGAGGCGCGCGTGCTGCTCGGCCGCCCCACGGAGCTGCTCGACCGCATCTCCGCGCTGGTCAGGGTGAGACCGATCATCGCGGAGTGACCCTTCGCGGGCGCGCGGCTAGCCTGGTGATGCGGGTGCCGACACGCCTGGGACTCAGTCCCGCGTATGCTGATACGCGGTTCCGCAGAATCCGGACTTCGAAGGAGAATCCATGGACCTCACGGGTGCCTCCGCGCTCGTCACCGGCGGTGCGAGCGGACTCGGGCTCGCCACCGCCCGTCGCCTGGCTGCGGCCGGCGCCGCCGTCACGATCGTCGACCTGCCGTCCTCGCCGGGCGCCGACGTCGCCGCCGAGCTCGGCGGATCGTTCGCTCCGGCCGACGTCACAGACCCGGAACAGGTGGCGGCCGCCGTCGCCGCGGCTGCGGCATCCGGTCCCCTCCGCGTCGTCGTGAACTGCGCCGGGATCGCCCCGCCCGCCAAAGTGCTGGATCGCGAGGGGAACCCGACGCCGCTCGACGGGTTCGAGCGGATCATCCGCGTCAACCTCATCGGCACGTACAACGTCATCTCGCAGGCATCGGCGGCCATCGCCAAGACGGAGCCCGCCGAAGGCGGCGACCGCGGCGTCATCGTCAACACCGCGAGCGTCGCGGCCTTCGACGGCCAGATCGGGCAGCCCGCCTACTCGGCATCCAAGGGCGGCGTGCACGCCATGACGCTGCCCATCGCCCGCGAGCTCGCGCGCTACGGCATCCGCGTCGTGACGATCGCGCCCGGCATCATGGAGACCCCGATGCTCGCGTCGCTGCCGCAGGCCGCGCAGGACTCCCTCGGCGAGCAGGTGCCCTACCCGCAGCGCCTCGGCAGGCCCGACGAGTACGCGCGCCTGGTGATGTCGATCGTCGACAACGGCTACCTCAACGGCGAGACCATCCGCCTCGACGGCGCCATCCGCATGGCGCCGAAGTAAGGAGAAACGTGAGCGACTCGATCCTCGTCACCCGCGACGGCGCTCTCGCGCGCGTGACCTTCAACCGGCCGGCGTTCCTCAACGCGATGGGCTTCGAGATGGGCGCGCGCTGGCAGGCCGTCGCCCACGAGCTCACGTCCGACGCGTCGGTCGGGGCGATCATCCTGGATGCCGCAGGCCCGGCGTTCTGCGCCGGCGGCGACGTCTTCGAGATGGCGACCTCGGGCGCTTCGGGTGCCGACGTCACCGGTGCGGCGCACACGATCCACGACGGCATCCGCACGTTCGTGGAGTCCGACAAGCCGATCGTCGCGGCAGTCCAGGGCGCCGTCGCGGGCGGGGGACTGGGCCTGATGCTCACCGCCGACTACATCGTCGCGTCGGATCAGGCGAAGTTCGTCAGCAAGTACGCCAACATCGGCCTCACGCCCGACCTCGGCGTCTCGACGCTGCTGCCGGCGGCGGTCGGTCAGCGCCGCGCGCTCCAGCTGCTGCTGCAGGACCTCACCATCGACGCCGAGACCGCGCTCGACTGGGGGCTCGTCACCGAGGTCGTGGCGGCGGACGACGTGGCGTCCCGCGCCGAGGCGGTCGCGCGCTTCTGGATCGACAACGCCACCGCCGCCTTCGGACAGGCCAAGCGCCTGGTCCGCACCGGCGCCCACCGCTCGTTCGCCGACAATCTCGACGACGAGGCCGCCTCGATCGGCGCCCGCTTCGACACCGACGAGGCCAAGGCGCGCGTCGCCGCCTTCGCCGCGGCATCCGCCAAGTCCCGTTCCTGATTCCCGAGCATTCATCGACCAACCGCGTTCTCGCCGAGCGACCACACTCCCGGCGCCGACGACACGGTGCCTCGGCGAGAAACCACGATCTCGACGCCGGGCATCACCCGAAAGGACCATGACATGAGCGACAAGCCCCTCGCCGGCAAGACCATCCTGATGTCGGGCGGCAGCCGCGGCATCGGCCTCGCGATCGCGCTGCGCGCGGCGCGCGACGGCGCGAACATCGCGCTGCTGGCGAAGACCGACACGCCCCATCCCAAGCTCGAGGGCACCGTGCACTCGGCGGCTGAAGAGATCCGCGCCGCCGGCGGCCAGGCGCTCCCCATCGTCGGCGACGTGCGCAACGACGACGACGTCACCGAGGCCGTGCTGAAGACCCAGGGCGAGTTCGGGGGCATCGACATCATCGTGAACAACGCCTCGGTGATCGACCTGTCGCGCTCGCTCGACCTCGACGCCAAGAAGTACGACCTCATGCAGGACGTCAACGTGCGGGGCACCTTCATGCTCTCCCGCGCCGCGGTGCCGATGCTGCAGGATGCCGAGAACCCGCACATCCTGTCGCTGTCGCCGCCGCTCAACCTGTCGCCGAAGTGGCTGGGCGCACACACCGGCTACACGCTGGCGAAGTACGGCATGACGATGGCGACGCTCGGTCTGGCGGCGGAGTTCGCCGAGGCGGGCATCGCTGCCAACACCCTGTGGCCGCGGACCACTATCGCCACGGCCGCGGTGCAGTTCGCCCTCGGTGGCGACCGCATGATGAAGGTGAGCCGCACGCCCGAGATCTACGCCGACGCCGCGTACGAGATCTTCACGAAGCCGTCGCGCGAGTACACCGGGCAGACGCTCATCGTCGAGGACGTGCTCGAGGCCGCCGGTGTGAGCGACTTCTCCGGCTACGCGGCCGTGCCGGGTACGCCGGACTCGGCGCTGTTCCCCGACATCTTCTTGGACTGAGCCCGACCTTCCTGGACGGAGGCCTCCGGCGTACGGTGGGGCGCATGGGTGTCCGCTCGCTGTTCCCCATCCTCTCCACGCCTGACCTCCCTCGGCTCGTGGCCTTCTACGAGGCCGCGCTCGCCGGGACGGTCGTCTACCGGTTCCGCGACGACCAGGCCGGCGCCGACGTGTACGTCTCGCTCGAACTGGGCGGTGAGGCCCTCGGCATCGGGGTGGATCACGAGGTCGCCCCGCCGGCGGCTCACGACCGCGTCGCGCTGTGGTTCTACGTCGACGACGTCGATGCGAGCTTCCGCGCTGCCCTCGACGCCGGAGCGACGGCCGAGCGGGAGCCCACCGACATGCCGTGGGGTGAGCGCGTCGCGCAGGTGCGCGACCCCGACGGCAATCTCGTGAACCTCGGTGCACAGGCGTCGCCCTCGAGCTGACGGCGGGCCCGTGACGGCCGGGAGCAGCCCGCGACGCGGGTGCTCGCCCATGCCCGTCCCGCCGCGCCCCGCTGAGGGCAGGTCAGGCGCGGCTCAGATCAGGCCGAGGCGCTGGAAGGCGTTGGCGATGCCGTCGTCGAGCACGTCGGTGGTGACGAAGTCCGCGAGCTCCTTGAGCTCCGGGTGGGCGTTGCCCATCGCCACCGCGACCCCGCACACCTGGAACATCTCGATGTCGTTCCAGCTGTCGCCGATCGCGACGGCGTCCGCGGCCTCCAGGCCCAGGTGCTCCAGCAGCAGCTCGATCGCCGACCCCTTGGTCGTGTCGCGCTCGTTGATCTCGCCGTTCGAGCCGCCGGGCAGCGGCATGCTCCCCGGCACGATGAGGAACTCGTCGCCGAGGTCGGCCCGCAGCTCCTCGAGACCTTCCTCGTGGTCGCTCACGAAGACCGCCTTGTCGATGCGGCTGAGGTCGGCGTCATCGGCCCGCGGGAACGTGCGCTCGGCGAGCCCGACGAGCGAGTCCTCGGGCCGCACCTCTTCGCCGGCCGCCGCGCGGGCCTCCAGTGCGGCGGCGTAGTCGCGCATCAGCTCGGCCATGTCGTCGCTCGCGTAGACGCCGTCACGCGTCTGCAGGAAGTAACGGATGCCGCGGCTGCGCATCGCGGTCAGCATGCGGTCCGTCGCCTCCGGCGAGAGCGGCCGGTCCACCACCACCTCGTCGCCCGACACCACGAGCGCGCCGGAGTTCGTCACCGCTCCGTCGAACCCGATCTCGGCGACGCGCGGGTGGATGTCGGAGGCCGAACGGCCCGTGCTGAGGTACACCAGATGCCCGGCGGCACGCGCCGCGCGGACGGCGCGGGCCGTCGAGGGCGCGACGTGCGAGCCGTGCTCGAGGATCGTGCCGTCGACGTCCAGGAAGATGATGCGGCGGCGGGCCGGATCGCGACCGTCCCCGGTCGCTGAGCCCGTGCCCCCGGTCGCTGAGCCTGTCGAAGCGCGCATCAGTGCTTGTTCCCGGTGAAGAGGAGGATGCCGCCGAGCCCGATCATGAGGCCGCCGCCCGTGGCGGACAGGGTCGCGATGCGCTTGGGCGACCGGCCGAACCACGTGCGGGCGCTCGCGGCGACCAGCGCCCAGATCCCGTCCGAGATCAGCGCGATGACGAAGAACACCAGGCCGAGCTCGATCATCTGCAGCGGCACCATGCCGGCGGAGAGGTCGACGAACTGGGGGAGCACGGCGACGAAGAACGCGATGGTCTTCGGGGTTGGTGAGGCCGACGATGAAGCCTTCGCCGAGCTGGCGCCACGCCGAGCGGGGGAGTGCCCCGCCGTTCGCCTCGGCGGCTGCCCGGTGCCGGTGGCGGATCGCCTGCACGCCGAGGTACATGAGGTAAAGCGCGCCGGCGACCTTCACGATCGTGAACAGCACGACGGACTGCGCGACGATGCCGCCGACACCGAGAGCCACCAGTCCGATGACCGGCAGCAGGCCGAGCGCGTTGCCGAGCACGCTGAGGAGCCCGCCGGTGCGACCGAGGGCGAGCGCGCGCCCGATCGTGAAGAGCACGCTCGGACCCGGGATCACGATCAGGACGACTGCGGCGAGCGTGAACGCGAGGAGGTTCTCGACGGGGACCACACGGTGAGCCTAGTCCCGGCGGTCGACGTCCAATCGCTTGCGCATGTAGACCTCTTCGATGCCGTCGTCGCCCGGCACGCGCTGGCTCTCGGCGTAGCCCTCGCGCTGGTAGAGGCGCAGGTTCGCCTCGCTGAGCGATCCGGTGAACAGCTCGGCCTCCGTCGCTCCCGCCTCGACCCCACGGCGCTCGACCGCGGCGAGGAGGCGGGTGCCGATGCCTTGCCCCTGCTGGTCGGGGGCGATGCTCAGGCGCCCGACGAGCAGCAGGTCGCCGTCACGGCGCGCGCGCACCGCGCCCACCATGCGGGTGCCGTCCAGAGCGACGCAGCCGAGGTTGTCGATGAGCTCGGCCGCCACCTCGTCGAGCGTCTGCGTGAGCGGCGGCATGTCGGGCGTGCCGTAGATGAGTGCTTCGGAGACGAACGCGGCGCGCTGGAGCGTCATGACCTCGCCGGCGTCGTCCGGGCGTATGGGGCGTACCGTCACGTCGTCGTTCACGCGGCCACGCTAACCGAGCCCGGCAGGCGCAGAACGGGGCTTGACCTGCGCAGCGGAGAGCTGCTCGGCGCGGGCGGGCGGCCGCATCGGCATCCGTCCAGGCACGTCGCCTACCCTGGAAACCATGACCGATTCGCCTGTCCGCACCACCAAACCCCGCCAGGTGCGTCCGGCGACCGAGGGCTGGACGCAGAAGAAGGATGCCGAGGGTCGTCCCCTCCTCCAGTTCGCCAGCCCCAAGCGCGGCAAGCCGCCCGTGCACATGGCCGACTTCACCCCCGAGCAGCGCGTCGAGAAGGTCAAGGAACTCGGGCTTCCGGGCTTCCGCGCGAAGCAGCTCGAGAAGCACTACTTCCAGCACTGGACGCACAATCCCGCCGACATGACGGACCTCCCCGCCGAGGGACGCGAGGATTTCGTGCACGGCATGCTGCCGCCTCTCCTGACCGAGGTGCGCCGCCTCGAGACCGATCGCGGCGACACGATCAAGTTCCTGTGGAAGCTGCACGACGGCGCGCTCGTCGAGTCCGTGCTCATGCGCTATCCCGGCCGCATCACGCTGTGCGTGTCGTCGCAGGCCGGCTGCGGCATGAACTGCCCGTTCTGCGCGACCGGCCAGGCGGGGCTGACCCGCAACATGTCGGCCGCCGAGATCGTCGAGCAGGTGGTGCGCGCCAACCGCCTCATCGCCGAGGGCGGCCTCGGCGGCAAGAAGAAGGGCGATCACTCCGCCGAGCGGGTGTCGAACATCGTCTTCATGGGCATGGGCGAGCCGCTCGCGAACTACGCGCGCGTGATGCAGGCGGTCCGCGTGATGACCGACAAGCAGCACGGCCTCGGCATGAGCGCGCGTGGCATCACCGTCTCGACCGTCGGCCTCGTGCCGGCGATCACGAAGCTCGCGGCGGAGGACATCCCGGTCACGTTCGCGCTGTCGCTCCACGCCCCCGACGACAAGTTGCGCGACGAGCTCATCCCGGTGAACTCGAGGTGGAAGGTCGACGAGGCCCTCGACGCGGCTCGCGCGTACTTCGACAAGACGGGCCGTCGCGTCTCGATCGAGTACGCCCTCATCAAGGACATGAACGACCACGGCTGGCGCGCCGACCTCCTCGCCGAGAAGCTCAACGCCCGCGGCCGCGGCTGGGTGCACGTCAACCCCATCCCGCTGAACCCGACGCCCGGCTCGATCTGGACCGCGTCCGAGATCGGCGTGCAGAACGAGTTCGTCCGCCGCCTCAACGACGCCGGCATCCCCACGACCCTCCGCGACACCCGCGGCAAGGAGATCGACGGCGCCTGCGGCCAGCTCGTCGCCACCGAGGAGGACGAGGCGGTCGCGGCCGTCACCCCGCTCGAGGACTGACTTCTCCGGGAGCCGGCGGGGGAGACGGATGCCTCGGCCCGCGGCATCCGTCATCTCATGCGCCTCTAATACACCTGCCGCACAGGTAGCCCGCTCTATGGTGTGCGGATGTCTTCTTACTCCGCGCACCGGCCGGGCCGGTTCGGCTCCGACGGCCGGATCGAGTTCGAGACAGACGGCGAACAGGCCGAAGATCTGTATCTCGACGACGTGCGCGCTCAGCAGGCCGCCGGCGAGCCAGTGGACGAGCGCGCCGACGCCGACGGCCCGGAAGACCCGTTCCCCGTGACCCAGGACCTCCTCGACGACGCGCTGGCTATGAACCCGACGCAGCCCGTCGCGGTGACCCGGCCGGCGGCCGAGCAGCAGGCCACGATCGGCGAGTGGGGTGCGATCGACGAGCCCCGCGCAGCCGAGCCGGTTGTCGACGAGCCTGTCGCCGACGAGGAGCCGGATGTGGCGGCATCCGTTCCTCCCATCCGGGCCAAGCGCGCGAACCGCGCGCGTCGAGAGCGGACTTCGGGCTGGCGCAAGCTCGCCGTCCTCGGCGGTGCGGACGGCTCGGTGCTCGACGAGGTGCCGACCGAGACGCCGCGCTTCGTGCAGATGTTCTTCGTGATCGCCGGCACGGCGCTGATCTCGGCGATCTCGATGTACTTCGCGCTGACCACGGGAGTGCGGATCGTCATGTGGGGCGCGCTGCCGCTGGCGATCGTGTGGGCGCTCATCATCTTCAACCTCGACCGCTTCCTCACCTCGACGATGCGCTCCTCGCAGAGCATCGGGCGGCTGATCGCGCTCGCCATCCCTCGCGTCATCATGGCCGCCGTCATCGGCATCGTCGTGGCAGAGCCGCTGGTGCTGCAGATCTTCCACAACGACATCGCGCGCGAGGTCAACGCGACGAACATCACGCAGGCGCAGTCGGATCAGGACGCCGTCACCGCCGGCCCGGAGAAGCAGGCGCTGGACGCCGCGAGCGAGCGTGTCGCCGCGCTCGAGAGCCAGGCGGCGAGCGGCGTCGTGGCCGGAGCCGACACCACATCGGCGTCGGCGGCGTCGGCGCAGCAGACCGTCGACGACCTCACCGCGAAGCTCGCCGCCCAGCAGCAGGTGATCGACCAGGCGCGCGCCATCTACCAGTGCGAGCTCACCGGCCAGGGCGCAGGCGAAGTGCCCGGCTGCAGCGGCGTCGCCGGGGAGGGCGCGAGCTCTGGCGCCGCGGAGGCGCAGCTCGCGGCCGCGCAGGCGGCGTACGACGACCTGAACACGCAGCTGACGGCCGCCCAGGCCGACCTCGCCGCCGCGCAGGCGGCGGGCACGGCCGACGCGAGCGCGTCGGAGGAGGTCAACAAGCAGCAGGCGAGGGACGAGCTGCCCGGGGCGCGGGAGCAGTATCAGGCCGCGCTCGCCGCGTACGACGCGCGGGCGGCCGAGATCGCGAGCGGCAACTCCGGTGCGGTGGGCCTGTTGAGCCAGATCAGCGGGCTCGAGCGGCTGTCGGAGCGCGAGCCCACGCTCGCGTGGGCGCACTGGCTGATCGCCGGGCTGTTCTTCATGATCGAGCTGCTGCCGGTGCTCGTGAAGGTGCTCACGAGCTGGGGCGAGCCCTCGCTCTACGAGAAGGCCGACGCGCTGCGCCGCCAGGTGGCCCTCGATCGGGTGACCGCCCGCAGCTGGCGCGAGCGCGCCGACATCGCGCAGGGCGGCCCGGCCTGAGACGGACGACGGATGCCGCGGGCCGCGGCACCGTCCCGCCTGTCGGGATGCGGATGGCGCGTGGGAGCGGTCTCGCGCGTCGCGATATATCGTGTTAGAGTGACCCGCGGCCGCCACTGGGAGGCGGCCGCGACCTCCGTTCCGCCCTCAGTGAACGGGACTGCCGCGATGTCGGCGGCCCGTGCGAAGGTGGGTCGGCACCCTCAGATCCGTAGAGGCGGAGCCCTGCCAAGGCTTCGCCGCGTCCGGGAGAACCCTCGTGCTGGCAAAACTCCTCGTCCGATATCTCAAGCCGTACGGCTGGCTGCTGCTCGGCGTACTGCTGTTCCAGTTCGCCTCTGCCCTTGCATCGCTGTACCTGCCCAGCCTCAACGCCGACATCGTCGACAACGGCGTCTCGAAGGGCGACACCGACTACATCTGGCGCACCGGCCTGGTGATGCTCACGGTCTCGCTCGGGCAGATCGTCGCCGCCATCATCGCGACCTATTTCGCGGCGAAGGCCGCCATGCGCATGGGTCGCGACCTGCGCGACGCCATCTTCGAGCGCGTCTCGGGCTTCTCCGAGCGCGAGGTGACCGGCTTCGGCGCCGGGTCGCTCATCACCCGCAACACCAACGACGTGCAGCAGGTGCAGATGCTCGCGATGATGGGCGCGACGTTCCTCGTCTCGGCGCCCCTGCTCGCGATCGGGGGCGTCATCCTGGCGATCGAGCAGGCCGCCAGCCTCGCGTGGATCATCGCCGTCGCGGTGCCCGTGCTGCTCGTGGTGGCCGGCCTCCTGATCGCGCGCATGGTGCCGCTGTTCCGCAGCTTCCAGGGCAAGCTCGACGGCGTGAACCGCATCATGCGGGAGCAGCTCACCGGCATCCGCGTCGTGCGCGCGTTCGTGCGCGAGCCCATCGAAGAGGAGCGCTTCCGAGAGGCGAACACAGACATCATGGTCGTCGGCCGCAAGGTCGGGTCGCTCTTCGTCGTGCTGTTCCCCGCGGTCATGCTCATCCTCAACGTCACCGTGATCGGGGTGATCTGGTTCGGCGGCATCCAGGTGGATGCGGGCGAGATCCAGATCGGCACGCTGTTCGCCTTCATGCAGTACGTCATGATCATCCTGTCGGGCGTCATGATGGCGAGCTTCATGGCGCTCATGATCCCGCGCGCCGCGGTCTCGGCCGAACGCGTCACCGAGGTGCTCGGCACCCGCTCGTCCCTCGTCCGGCCCGACGACGCGCGCGCGCAGTTCCCGGCACCCGGTGCCGTCGCGTTCGAAGACGTCTCCTACACGTACCCGGGTGCGGCGCATCCGATCCTGTCCGGCATCACGTTCCGCGCGGAGCCGGGCGAGACCGTCGCCGTCGTCGGGTCCACCGGCGCCGGCAAGACCACGCTCGTCTCGCTCATCCCGCGCCTGTTCGACGTCACGGGCGGCGTGGTCCGCGTCGGTGGCGTCGACGTGCGCGAGGCCGACCTCGACGCGCTCTGGAGCACCATCGGCCTGGTGCCGCAGCGGCCGTTCCTGTTCACCGGCACGGTGGCGTCCAACCTGCGATTCGGCAAGGAGGACGCGACCGATGCCGAGCTCTGGCGCGCGCTCGAGATCGCCCAGGCGAGCGACTTCGTGAGCCAGATGCCGAACGGCCTTGACTCCCTCATCGCGCAGGGCGGCTCGAACGTGTCGGGCGGGCAGCGCCAGCGACTCGCGATCGCGCGAGCGATCGTGCACGCCCCCAGGATCCTCGTGTTCGACGACTCGTTCTCGGCGCTCGATCTCACCACCGATGCGAGGCTGAGGCAGGCGCTGTGGCGCGAGCTGCCCGACGTGACGAAGATCGTCGTCGCGCAGCGAGTCTCCACGATCACCGACGCCGACCGCATCGTGGTGCTCGACGACGGCGGGATCGTCGGACTCGGCACCCACGAGGAGCTGCTCGAGACGAGCCAGACCTACCGCGAGATCGTCGAATCCCAGCTCGGAGCGGAGGTCGCACGATGAGCGACGAGAAGCGCACACGCACCCGCGGCCGCAAGCCGGTCGAGCAGGTGCTCTCGGCGGAGGAGAAGCTCGAGATCGAGATGGGCGAGCAGGCCCGCATCGCGGCCGACGACTGGTCGGGCGCGGTCGCGCCCGGCAAGGCCGCCCGGTTCGGTCCGTCGTTCCGCCGGCTGATCGGGCTCTTGAAGCCCAACGCGGTGGCGTTCGTCTTCGTGTCGATCCTCGGAGCGATCGGCGTCGTGCTCGCCGTGCTCTCGCCCAAGGTGCTGGGTGAGGCGACGAACATCCTGTTCGAGGGCGTCGTCTCGGGCATGGCTCCCGCGGGCACGACCAAGCAGCAGGTCGTCGACGGTCTCCAGGCCGCCGGTCAGCAGGACCTCGCCAACATCGTCAGCGCGATGCAGAACTTCGTCCCGGGCGCCGGCGTCGACTTCATGGCGCTCAGCCGCGTGCTCCTCATCGTGCTGGCGCTGTACTTCGCGTCGTCGCTGCTGATGTGGGTGCAGGGCTATGTGATCAACGTGATCATGGTCCGCACCATGTGGCGTCTGCGCGAGCAGGTCGAGGCCAAGATCAACCGGCTGCCGCTCAGCTACTTCGACCGCGTCCAGCGCGGCGAGCTGATCTCGCGGGTGACCAACGACATCGACAACATCACCCAGATGATGCAGCAGTCGCTGTCGCAGGCGCTGACCGCCGTGCTCACGGTCATCGGCGTCCTCATCATGATGCTGTCGATCTCGTGGCAGCTGACGCTCGTCGTGCTCATCTCGTTCCCGCTGATGGGCGTGCTGTTCGGCGTCATCGGGCCGCGCTCGCAGAAGGCGTTCGGCATCCAGTGGCGCAAGGTCGGCCGCCTCAACGCGCGCGTCGAGGAGTCGTTCTCGGGCCACGCGCTCGTGAAGGTGTTCGGTCGTGAGCAGGCCTCGCGCGAGGCGTTCCGCGCCGAGAACGAGGAGCTGTACCAGGCCTCGTTCAAGGCGCAGTTCCTGTCGAACATCATGATGCCCGCGATGATGTTCATCGGGAACCTCACCTACGTCGGCATCGCCGTCTTCGGCGCGCTGATGGTCGCGGGCGGCCAGCTGCGCCTGGGCGACGTGCAGGCGTTCATCCAGTACTCCCAGCAGTTCACGCAGCCGCTGTCCGAGCTCGGCGGCATGGCGGCGGTCGTGCAGTCGGGCACCGCCTCGGCCGAACGCGTGTTCGAGCTGCTCGACGAGCCCGAGCAGGAGCCCGACGCCGAGGACGCCCCAGCACCGGTCGAGGGCGACGGCACGATCGAATTCCAGGACGTGGCGTTCTCGTACTCGCCCGACCGTCCGCTCATCCACGACCTGTCGTTCCGGGTCGAACCCGGGCAGACCGTCGCGATCGTGGGTCCGACCGGCGCCGGCAAGACGACGCTCGTCAACCTGCTGATGCGCTTCTACGAGCTCGACGGCGGCCGGATCCTCCTCAACGGTCAAAACATCGCCGAGCTCACCCGCCGCGACATCCGCGCCGAGACCGGCATGGTGCTGCAGGATCCCTGGCTGTTCGCCGGCACGATCCGCGAGAACATCCGCTACGGACGCGCCGATGCCACCGACGACGAGATCCTCGCCGCCGCACGCGCCACGTACGTCGACCGGTTCGTGCACTCGCTGCCGGACGGCTACGACACGGTCCTCGACGAGGACGCGTCGAACATCTCAGCAGGTGAGAAGCAGCTCATCACGATCGCGCGCGCGTTCGTGGCGCAGCCCTCGGTGCTGATCCTCGACGAGGCGACGAGTTCGGTCGACACCCGCACCGAGCTGTTGCTCCAGCACGCCATGGCGGCGCTCCGCGAGGGGCGCACGTCGTTCGTCATCGCCCACCGCCTGTCGACGATCCGCGACGCCGACCTCATCCTCGTGATGGAGAACGGCGGGATCGTCGAGAAGGGCACGCACGACGAGCTCATCGCGGCCAAGGGCGCGTACTTCCGCCTGTACAACTCTCAGTTCGAGCAGGCGGCGGCCGATCTCGACGAGGAGGCCCGTGCCCTCTCCGTCGACGCGGAGGGCGGCGGGGCCGCTGCCGCGACCGAGCATGACGCGACCGAGGACGAGACCGCTTCGGTGCGGTGACCTGGAAACGCTGCCCGCGCCGAGGAGGCCCTCGGGGCGGGTAGCGTTTTCTCATGGTCAATTACCGGTACCTCGGAAACAGCGGTCTCAAGGTCAGTGAGATCACCTACGGCAACTGGGTCACGCACGGCTCGCAGGTCGACGACTCGGCCGCCATCGCCACCGTCCACGCGGCGCTCGACGCCGGCATCACCACGTTCGACACCGCAGACGTCTACGCGAACACCGCCGCCGAGACCGTGCTCGGCAAGGCGCTCGACGGTCAGCGCCGCGAATCGCTCGAGATCTTCACCAAGGTCTACTGGCCGACCGGCCCCGGCGGCGCGAACGACACCGGCCTGAGCCGCAAGCACATCTTCGAGTCGATCAACGGGTCGCTCAAGCGCCTCGGCACCGACTATGTCGACCTCTACCAGGCGCACCGCTACGACTACGAGACGCCCCTGGAAGAGACGTTCCAGGCCTTCGCCGACATCGTCCGCCAGGGCAAGGCGCTGTACATCGGCGTCTCGGAGTGGACCGCCGAGCAGCTGCGCGAGGGCCACGCGCTCGCGAAGAGCTACGGTGTGCAGCTCATCTCGAACCAGCCCCAGTACTCGGCGCTGTGGCGTGTGATCGAGGAGCGCGTCGTGCCGGCGTCGGAGGAGCTCGGCATCTCGCAGATCGTCTGGTCGCCGATGGCGCAGGGCGTGCTGTCGGGCAAGTACCTTCCCGGCCAGCCGCTGCCCGAGGGCTCGCGCGCGACCGACGAGAAGAGCGGCGCGCGCTTCATCCAGCGGTTCCTCCGCGACGAGGTGCTCGAGGCCGTGCAGCGACTGAAGCCGGTCGCCGAGCAGGCAGGGCTGTCGCTGCCGCAGCTGGCGATCGCGTGGGTGCTGCAGAACAAGAACGTCGCTTCGGCGCTGGTGGGGGCATCGCGTCCCGAGCAGCTCGCCGAGACGGTCAAGGCCTCGGGCGTGGTGCTCGACGCCGACACGCTCGCTGCCATCGACGAGGCGCTCGGCGACGCGGTTTACCGCGACCCCGAGGACACCTACACGGTGTCTCCCAAGACCCGCGTGGCGTGACCGGCGGCTGACATGCCGAAGACGACCAGCGCCGGCGTCCTGCTCTACCGGCTCGAGCCCGAGCTCGAGGTGCTCATCGCACACATGGGCGGGCCGTACTGGGCGAGCAAGGATGCCGGCGCCTGGTCGATCCCCAAGGGCGAGTTCGTCGAAGGGGACGAGGGCGCGCTGGATGCCGCGCGCCGCGAGTTCCGCGAGGAGCTCGGCATCGATCCTCCCGAGCCGCCCTACGCCGAGCTCGGCACCTTCGCGTACTCGTCGGGCAAGCGGGTGACCGTGTTCGTCGCCGACGGCGCCGGGTTCTCGCTCGACGGCGTCGAGTTCGGCGAGTTCGAGCTCGAGTGGCCACCGCGGTCGGGGAAGACGGCCCGGTTCCCCGAGGTCGACCGCCTGGAATGGACGACCACGGATGCCGCGCGCGAACGCCTCGTGAAGGGCCAGCGTCCTGCGATCGACGCCCTCGAGAAGCACCTCGCCGAGGTCGCCTCCTCCTGATCCCCGGCTGCCCCGCCCCCGCCCCCGACGCCCGCCGCGCCCCTGGGCCCCCGCGAGAGTACAGCTGGTCGCCGAGAGCGTGGTTGGTTCCCTACCTCTCGTCCACCAGCTGTACTCTCGCGGGCCCTTGTGGGACGGCGGAAGGCCGCGGAGACTGACGGAGGCCGATCAGACGAGAGGAACCACCATGGCTCACGGCGACATCACGCACATCGACATCCCGGTCAGCGACTTCGGCAGGGCGACCGCGTTCTACTCCGGCCTCTTCGGCTGGCAGATCGCCGAGGTGCCTGGCTACGAGGGCTATCCGATGTGGCAGGCGCCAAACAAGATCTCCGGCGGCGGCCTCGCGCCGCGCAGCGATGGGTTCAGTCAGCCCCGCTCCTACGTCGAGGTCGACTCCATCGACGACACGATCGCGGCGGCGAAGGATGCCGGCGCCACGGTCGTCATGGAGAAGAGCGAGATCAGCCCCACCAGCTGGTGGGCCGTGATCAACGACCCCGACGGCAACGCGATCGGGCTCTACGAGGGTTCTACCGAGGGCTGACCGCGGCCGACTGACCGCGACTGCTGCACTTTCCTGCGACCGCGCCGCAGATCTATGCAGCACTCGCAGGTCGGTGCAGCAGTTGTGGGCGTCGCCGCGCCGGCGCTCAGGCGGGCAGAACCAGAACGGCGGGGACGGATGCCGGTGGCCCGGCCTCCGCGCCGCGCCCGGTGGTGCGAAACCCGGCGCCAGTCGCCGCGAGCGTCCCGGCGACCGCGGTCACGGAGCCCAGCGTGCGGTCGCGCATCAGCGGCGCGGAGCGGACGCGCGCGCCCACGGCCCGGACGAGCGCGATCGGCGACCGCGGAGTCAGGCCGGGCGCGGCATCCGAGTCGAGACCGGCGGCGAGGGCGGACAGCGCCGGACGCAGCGCTTCGTCGTGCGAGCGGGCCTCGTCGGCGGCGATCCACGCGAGGAGCTCTCCAATAGTCCAATCAGGCGCAACTGGCATGCGTGCGGCGGATTCTGTGGCGGCGGTACGGAACATTGGACCAGAATGCGGCGGTATGACGACCGTCGACAGGGCCAATGAGCGGCTGGTGGACCACAGGGTGGCCCTCGGCGGCACCGTCGAGGCCTCCCGCCTCGCCGGCCGCCTGGGCCGATGGGCGCACGGCGACGGCACCCTGACCGCGCGACTGGCGCAGGCGATCGCGGCGCTGATCGAGGGAGGCGAGCTCCGTCCCGGTGACCGCCTTCCGCCCGAGCGGGCGCTGGCGGGCGCGATCGCGGTGTCGCGGGGAACCGTCGTGGCGGCCTACGCACTGCTGAGCGAGGACGAGCTCGTGGAGCGCCGGCAGGGGAGCGGAACGCGCGTCGCCGGTCACCTGGCCGCCGCGCTGCCGGCACGCGAGCGCACCGCGCGCGGTGAGGGCCTGTTCTCGGCGCTCCCCTCGGGCATCGATCTGCTGCGGGCGGTGCCCGCGATGCCGCAGCTGGCCCTTGACATCGTCCGCGCGCACACACCCACGCTCGACCCGGTGACGCTCTCCGAGACCGACCCGGCGGGTCTTCCGAGCCTCCGCACCCGGATCGCGGCGCTCTTCGAGGAGGAGGGGACCACGGCGACCGCGGCGCAGATCCTCGTGACCCACGGCGCGCAGCAGGCGATCAGCCTCGTGGTCGACGAACTGGTCTCGCCGGGCGACGTCGTTCTCACCGAGTCGGTCACGTGGCCGGGTCTCGCGGATTCGGTGCGCCGCCGCGGTGGCCGCGTGCACGGCGTGACCATCGGGCCCGAGGGCGTCGACGTCGACGAGCTCGAGGCGGCGATCGTCGCACTGCGGCCGGTGCTCATCGCCGTGAACCCGCACCACCACAATCCGACCGGCACGCGCCTGCCGTCCGCGGGCAGGATCCGGATCGCCGACCTGTCGGCCGAATACGGCGTGCCCGTGCTCGAGGACCGCGTGCTCGCGCACGTGTCGTTCGACGGGGTCGTCCCCCCGACGCTGGCTGCGCTGCGGCCTGATGCGCCCACCATCGTGGTCGACTCGCTGTCGAAGTGGTCGTGGTCGGGGCTTCGCATCGGGTGGCTCCGCGCCGATCCCGTGCTGGTCCGGCGCCTGCGCGGCGTGCGCCAGCTCGTCGACCAGTCCACGAGCGTGCCCGCGCAGCTGCTCGCGCTCGACCTCGTCGAGGAGGCGCGGGCGCTGCGCCGCGCGGTGGGCGAGACGCACGCCGTCGCGTCCGCCCGGCTGCTGGCGGAGATGGCCGAGCAGCTGCCCGACTGGCAGGTGACGCCGCCGCGGGGAGGACTGGCAGTGTGGGCGCGGCTACCCGTCGGGTCGGCGACGGCGCTGTCGCGCCTGGCCGCGATGCGCGGCGTCGCGGTGGCCGGAGGCACCGAGTTCACGGCATCCGTCGTCTACGACGACCACATCCGCGTGCCTTTCACCGCCCCGGAGCCCGTGCTCGAGGAGGGGGTGCGGCGCCTGGGCGAGGCGTGGCGCGACTATCGCGCCCAGCTCTAGGTCAGCGGCCGTTCTTGGGGCGGGACGACACGTCGATGCGGTCCTGGGCGCCGAGCGACGACCAGGCGCTCGCGGTGCCCTTCGCCGCGTGCTCGGACGCGCGCACCGCGCGCTCGTCGGCCCACGCGTTGAGCACATGGCCCGAGTGCCCCCGCACGTGCTCGAGCACGACGTCGGGGAGGCCGGCGGCGCGGCGCGCATCGCGCGCGCTGATGAGCTGCTCGAGGATGTCGACGTTCTTCGTCGGCGAGCCGGTCGACGTCTTCCAGCCGCGGCGGCGGTGGCCGTCCATCCACTTGGTGTAGGTGTCGATGGCGTACTTCGAGTCCGCCTGGACGACCAGGTTGGCGACGTCGGCGTGGTCCTCGATAGCCTTCAGCAGCCCCGTGAGCTCGCCGACGTTGTTCGTGCCGGACGGGATCGACCCCGCGGCCCAGTGGCCGTCCTCGCCGACCCACGCCCAGCCCGTCGGTCCGGGGTTGCCCTTGCAGGCTCCGTCGGTGGCAACGATGTAGCGGGGCGCGTCTGTCACTCGGGCAAGGCTACCCGTCCGCGGCGTCCGCACCGCCCGCGGCGGTTTCACGCTGAGCCCGCCACTCGGCCGCGAGCTGCGGCATCCGCTCCGCCAGATATCGGAGGAAGTCGGCGATCTCCTGCGCGCGGGCCGCTGAGACCGGCGCGCCGGCGTTGTCGTCGGCGATGCGGTCGAGGTAGGCGGCCAGGCTGCCGTACAGCGGCGCGTTGGCTGAGATCATGCCCGACCACGAGTCCTCGGCGAGGTCGTACCGGTCGCGCCGGTCGCCGGGTCTCGACAGCCGATGGATCAGCCGCATCGACACGAGGTAGCGCACGGCGCCCGACACCGCGGCGGGTGAGACGCCGAGCCGTGCGGCCAGCTCGGCGGCGGTGTACCCCTCGTCGGGGGAGCCCGCCAGCGCCATCATGACGCGCGCCGGCATGCGCGGCATGCCCACGGCGGTCAGCATCGCCGCCGCCTGCTCGGCAGCCTCTGCACCCGGATGCTCGCTCGTCATGGCGATCTAGCCAGCCGTGGCCATCTCGCGCCGCCGCATGAGCGACAGCGACGCGGCCGCCCCGACGCCGGACGCGAGCACGAGCCACCACAGCCCGCGGAGGTCGACCTCGTCGCCGTCGACGAACGGGGTCACCGCGATCGGCGACAGGTGCACGAGCCAGTCGGGGAACTGGAAGAGCGGCCCGAACAGTCCCAGCATCATGCCCAGCAGCACGAGCGACCAGCCGAGCGGGATCGTCGCACGCGGCACCACGACGAACGCGAGCGCCGTGATGACGAGGAAGACGGATGCCGCGGCCACCTGCCCGGCGCCGGTCACGAGCACGGTCCGCATGAGGTCCCAGTCGCCGTCCTGGCTCGCCAGGCCCAGCGCGGCACCGCCGATCGCCGCGACCACCACGAGGATGATGCCGAGAAGGGCGACGACGAGGTAGTCCGCGAGCCAGCGAACGCGCCCGACGGGCGCGGCGAGCAGGGGTTCGGCGGTGCCGTGGGCCTCCTCCTGGCGCGCGCGGCACACGATCTGCACGGCACAGCAGGCCGCGAGCACGCCGAGCATCGTGAAGAACGTCGTGATCGTGCCCTGCTCGACGCTGCCCTCACCCGAGATCTGCCGCAGGATCTCTTCGACCGCCGGGTTGGAGGCGCCCACCTCCTTGACGATCGAGGCCAGCGACGTGGACAGCATGCCGGTGAGGAGGCCGCCGACCGCCCAGCCGAGCACCGCCCCGCGCGTGAGCCGCCAGACCAGGCCGGTCGGCGTGGAGAGCGCCGCGGAGGCGGTGGCCCGGCCGAGTCGCTCGGCCACGAAGCTGCCGCCGAGGTCGCGGGCCGAGACGAGCACGACCGAAACGACCGTGAGCACCAGGCCCACGCCGAGGCAGAGGAGAGCAGGCCACCACAGGTTCTCGTCGAAGGCGCGGGTGTTCTCGCCCCAGCCGAAGGGCGAGAGCCACGTGAGCCATGAGCTCTCCATGTGCGTGAGGTCGTCGCTCGGTGTGCCGGTGGCATTGCCGATGCCCGCGATCACGAACGTCGCCACGAGCGTCCACACGGCCAGCGAGTTGGCCCCGCGCGAGGTGCGCATGAGCTGGGCGGCGAAGAGTCCCACGCCGAGGAACACGATGCCGACCGCGCCCGCTGCCGACCCCGCGAGCAGCGAGCCTTCGGCATCCAGTCCGACGGCCAGGAACGCGGCGGCGGTCAGGGCTGCGAGGAGGGCGTTCGCGAGGACGCCGTGCAGCGCGGTCGCGAGGAACGGCATGGTGCGGGCGGCGGGTGTGGCCGCGACCAGCTCGGCGCGGCCGGCCTCCTCGTCGCCGCGGGTGTGGCGCACCGCGAGGAACGTGCTCATGAAGGCCGCCAGCATCGCCAGCCAGGGGAAGATGAGGAACACCATGAACGCGCCCTCGTCGGTGCCCGACGGAAGGCCGCGGAACAGCAGGATCACGGGGTTGGCCAGCGCCGCCGCGAGAAGGGACGTGCGGTCCTGCTCAGTGCCGTACGCGTCGCTCACCCCGATGAACGACGCATAGGCGAGGAGCGCCGTGCCCACTGCCCACAGCACCACCTGCAGCCAGTCGCGCCGCGCGCGTTGGCCCATCAGCGCGAGGAAGCGGCTCATCGCCGGTGACCGTTGCCCTCGAGCGCCGCGAGGTCGTCACCGTAGTGCCGCAGGAACAGCTCCTCCAGCGACGGAGGCGCGACCCGCAGCCCGGCGACGTTGCGGGCGGCCAGCTCGGGGAGCATCCCCGCGACCGCGTCGCTGTCGACGGTGAAGCGCACCCGCCCGTCATCGGCCACGACGTCGTGCGCGGCGGCGATACCGGCGGCGGCCGCGGCATCCGTCCCCTCGAAGGAGATCTCGGTGCGAGTCAGGTGCCGGAGGTCTGCCAGAGTGCCGGACTCGACGACCTTGCCCGCGCGGATGATCGACACGCGGTCGCACAGCTGCTCCACCTCGGAGAGGATGTGGCTCGACAGGAGCACCGTCGCGCCCGCCGCGCGCACGCGCGCGATCTCGGAGCGGAACATCACCTCCATGAGGGGGTCCAGGCCGCTCGTCGGCTCGTCGAGGATGTAGAGGTCGGCGGGCACGGCGAAGGCGGCGATGAGCGCCACCTTCTGCCGGTTCCCCTTCGAGTACGCGCGACCCTTCTTGCGTGGGTCGAACTGGAACGCCTCCGCGAGGCGCTCCTTCTCGGCCGTGTACGCCCGGTCGTGCCGTGATGCTCCGCGCAGTCGCGCCATGAGGTCGATCGCCTCGCCGCCGGACAGGTTCGGCCACACGCTGACGTCGCCGGGGACGTACGCGATGCGGCGGTGCAGCGCGACGGCGTCCCGCCACGGGTCCTGTCCGAAGACGGATGCCTCGCCGCCGGTCTTGCGCGCGAGCCCGAGCAGAACCCGGATCGTGGTGGATTTGCCGGCGCCGTTGGGGCCGAGGAAGCCGTGGATCTGTCCCTCGTCGACGGCGAGGTCGAGACCATCGAGGGCGTGGACGCGGCCATAGTGCTTGGCGAGGCCGCTGGTGCGGATGACGCTGGTCATGGCGCTGAAGGTACGCCCGTTTCACAAATTCCTGAATACTCCTCACGCTTTCCTCACGGCAGCGCCCCGGCCTGCCTGGCGCCGGTGCCGGCTGGTACGGTCGCGCCATGGCCGCCGGCATCGTCACCACCGACTCGACTCCGTTCCGCGAGAGCCTCGAGGGTCGCCCACAGGCCGTCCAGGAGATCGCGCTCGCCGCTCGCCGGCTGATCTTCGACGTGCTGCCGCAGACCGTCGAAGTCGTGTGGCCCGCGCAGCGCAGCTCGGGCTACGGCACCGGCCCGAAGAAGAACTCCGAGCAGTTCGCGTGGATCCTCGCGCACGCGGCGCATGTCGCGCTCGCGTTCCCGTACGGCGCCGAGCTCGACGACCCCGCGGGGCTGCTGGGCGGCACCGGCGCCAAGGTGCGAAACGTGCGGCTGAACTCGCTCGACGACGTCGCGGCGCCGGCGCTCCGCGCACTCCTCGAGCAGTCGATCGGCCACCGCGTGCCCCCGCCGCCGACTGCGGTCACTGTCGCCGACTGACCCGCCCTCGGTCCCCGCATGTATACCTAAAGCGGCCAGCTTCGATCTCCGATGGCACGGAGGGTGCTTTATGTATACACTGGCCGAGGTGTCGGACGAGGAGGTGATGCGCATGCGCGCCAGCGACCGTGCGTACGCGACCCTCCTCGACGAGATCCAGTCGGGCGTGCTGCGACCAGGCGCGGTGCTCGGCGAGGTCGAGCAGGCCGCGCGTCTCGGAGTCAGCCGCACGCCGCTTCGCGAGGCTCTCGGCCGGCTGGCGGGCGACGGGCTCGTCGCGCAGCAGTCGCCGCGCGTGACCGTCGTCACCGCGATCGACGCGGACGACATCCGCGAGATCTTCGAGGTGCGCCGCGCGCTCGAGGAGTCCGCCGCGCGTCTGGCGGCGGAGCGAGGGGATGCCGCAGCCTTCGCCGAGCTCGCCCACGAGTTCGCGCGGGTCGACCTCGGCGGCGGCGACGCCGGGGCCGACGGTCGCGACGCCTACTACGCGCTCATCGCGGACTTCGACCTCGCACTCGACACCGCCGTCGCGAACGACTACCTCACGGCCGCGCTGCGCACGGTGCGCACCCACCTCGTCAGGGTGCGACGGCTCGCACGCGACAATCCCGCCAGGCTCGCGGCATCCGTCGCCGAGCACCGTCTCATCGCGACGGCGATCTCGGCGCGCGACGCCGACCTCGCCGCGCACGCCACACACGTGCACCTCCACAACGCCCTGCACAGCATCCTCGAATCACTCGCCGCTTCGACGAGCTCGGCGACCGGCACGGTCCCCGCGACCGGTCCGGTCCCCGAGCCCGTCGAAGGGCCGCTCGACCTGAAAGGCCGGTCATGACCGTCATCCATCACCTCCGTGTCCACCGCAGCGACGAGAACCTCGCGCGCGAGGGCCAACTCGCGTGGCACATCGCCGAGGTCGCCGCCGACCCTGTGGAGGTCGACCAGGACGTCGTCGACATGATCATCAACCGCGTGATCGACAACGCGGCGGTGGCCGCGGCATCCCTGACCCGCGCACCGGTGAGCGCGGCGCGCCAGCAGGCTCTCGACCACGCCGTGTCGGTCGGCGGCTCGGGCGCCACGGTGTTCGGCTGCGCCCTCGACCGCAAGACGAGCCCGGAGTGGGCGGCGTGGGCGAACGGCGTCGCCGTGCGCGAGCTCGACTACCACGACACGTTCCTCGCGGCGGACTACTCGCACCCGGGCGACAACATCCCGCCGATCCTCGCCGTCGCGCAGCACGTCGGCGCCGACGGCGCCGCGCTCGTGCGCGGCCTCGCCACCGGGTACGAGATCCAGATCGACCTGGTGCGCGCCATCTGCCTGCACAAGCACAAGATCGACCACGTCGCCCACCTCGGCCCGTCGGCCGCCGCGGGCATCGGCACCCTCCTCGGCCTCGATGTCGAGACGATCTACCAGGCCGTCGGGCAGGCGCTTCACACGACGACCGCGACGCGCCAGTCGCGCAAGGGCGAGATCTCGACGTGGAAGGCGCACGCCCCCGCGTTCGCGGGCAAGATGGCGGTCGAGGCCGTCGATCGCGCGATGCGCGGCGAGACGTCGCCGAGCCCGATCTACGAGGGCGAGGACGGCGTGATCGCGTGGATGCTGGACGGGCCGGATGCCTCGTACGAGGTGCCGCTGCCGGGTGAGGGCGAGCCCAAGCGCGGCATCCTCGATTCGTACACGAAGGAGCACTCCGCGGAGTACCAGGCGCAGGCGTGGATCGACCTGGCCCGCAAGCTCCACGGCGAGCACCCCGAGCTCCTCGACCCCGCGAACGTCGAGGCCATCGTGCTGCACACGTCGCACCACACGCACTACGTCATCGGCTCCGGCGCGAACGACCCGCAGAAGTACGACCCGAAGGCCTCGCGCGAGACGCTCGACCACTCGATCCCGTACATCTTCGCGGTCGCGCTGCAGGACGGCGGCTGGCACCACGTCGACTCCTACACGCCCGAGCGTGCGGGGCGTGCCGACACCGTCGAGCTGTGGAACAAGATCACGACCGCCGAGGACGCGGAGTGGACGCGCCGCTACCACTCCGACGACCCGAACGAGAAGGCCTTCGGCGGTCGTGTGGAGATCCGCCTGACGAACGGCGAGACCATCGTCGACGAGATCGCCGTCGCCGACGCCCACCCGCTGGGCGCACGTCCGTTCGCCCGCGAGGACTACGTGCGCAAGTTCCGCCTGCTCGCCGAGCCGGTGCTCACGGCCGACGAGATCGAGCGCTTCCTCGACCTGGCCCAGCGCCTTCCCGAGCTCACCCCGGAGGAAGTGCAGCAGCTGACGATCGTCGCGGGCTTCGGCGTGCTGGCGGGCGCCCCGGCGCCGAAGGGACTGTTCTGATGCTGTACTCCACCGTGCCCGCGCACGAGAAGCGGCGGCTGTTCCGCGAGCGGCTCGCGTCCGGTGAGCTGCTGCGGTTCCCCGGCGCCTTCAATCCGCTCAGTGCCCGGCTCATCGAGCGCAAGGGGTTCGAGGGCGTCTACATCTCGGGTGCGGTGCTCAGCGCCGACCTGGGCCTGCCCGACATCGGTCTCACGACCCTCACCGAGGTCGCCGCGCGAGGCCAGCAGATCGCCCGCATGACCGACCTGCCGGCGATCATCGACGCCGACACCGGCTTCGGCGAGCCGATGAACGTCGCCCGCACGATCCAGACGCTCGAGGACGCCGGCATCGCCGGCACCCACATCGAGGACCAGGTCAACCCCAAGCGCTGCGGCCACCTCGACGGCAAGGCCGTCGTCGACGAGGACACCGCCGTCAAGCGAATCCGGGCCGCGGCCGACGCGCGACGCGACCCGAACTTCCTCATCATGGCGCGTACCGACATCCGCGCGGTGGAGGGGCTGGATGCCGCGACCGAGCGCGCGAAGGCGCTCGTGGATGCGGGGGCCGACGCGATCTTCCCCGAGGCCATGCGGTCGCTCGACGAGTTCGCCGCGGTCCGCGCCGCCGTGGACGTGCCGATCCTGGCCAACATGACCGAGTTCGGCAAGTCCGAGCTATTCAGCGTCGACCAGCTGAGAGACGTCGGCGTCAACATCGTGATCTGGCCGGTGTCGCTGCTGCGGATCGCGATGGGCGCGGCATCCCGCGCACTCGATACGCTCTCAGACGACGGGCACCTGACCTCGAAGCTCGGCGAGATGCAGCACCGCGCCGACCTCTACGACCTCATCGACTACGAGCAGTACAACCACTTCGACCAGGACGTCTTCAACTTCCAGATCGCCCGCTGAGTCACTGACCCCGAAGGAGCTGTCATGACCGAACCCGACATCAAGAAGGGGCTCGCCGGCGTCGTCGTGGACTACACGGCTGTCTCGAAGGTGAACCCCGAGACGAACTCGCTGCTGTACCGCGGCTACCCGGTGCAGGAGCTCGCGGCGACGCAGCCGTTCGAGTCCGTCGCCTACCTGCTGTGGCACGGCGACCTGCCGACCGATGTGCAGCTCGCGCAGCTGCGCGCCACCGAGCGCGCCTACCGGCACCTGCCGGCCGACGTCCGCGCCGCGATCGACCTCGTGCCGATCGACGCGCACCCGATGGACGAGGTGCGCACGGCGGTGAGCCTCATCGGCGCCCGGGATCTCGCCGGCACCGGCTCTGTGCTCGACGCGAGCGGCAGCGCGGACGAGAACCTCGCGCGCAGCATCCGTCTGTTCGCCGTCCTCCCGGCGATCGTCGCGTACGGCCAGCGGCGCCGTCGCGGCCAGCAGCCGGTCGCGCCCCGCGACGACCTGGACTACGCCGCCAACTTCCTCTGGATGACCTTCGGCGAGGAGTCCGACGAGGTCGTCGTCGACGCGTTCAACCGGTCGATGATCCTCTACGCCGAGCACTCGTTCAACGCATCCACCTTTACCGGCCGCGTCATCGCCTCGACGCTCAGCGATCTGTACTCCGCGGTCGTCGGCGCCATCGGCGCGCTCAAGGGGCCGCTGCACGGCGGCGCCAACGAGGCGGTGCTGCACATCTTCGACGAGATCGGGACTGCCGAGAACGTCGGCCCGTGGCTCGACCAGGCCCTCGCCGAGAAGCGCAAGATCATGGGCTTCGGGCACCGCGTCTACAAGCGCGGCGACTCTCGCGTGCCGACGATGAAGGCGGCGCTCGACACGCTCGTCGAGCACTACGACCGCCCCGAGGTCGCGGCGCTGTACGACACGCTCGAGTCGGAGTTCGTGAGCCGAAAGGGCATCTATCCGAACCTCGACTACCCGTCGGGCCCCGCGTACAACCTCATCGGCTTCGACACCCTCACGTTCACGCCGCTGTTCGTGGCCGCCCGGGTCACCGGCTGGACCGCCCACATCATGGAGCAGCTCGCTTCGAACGCGCTCATCCGCCCGCTGTCGGAGTACAACGGTCCCGACGAGCGTCACATCGAGGGGTATGTGGCGGATGCCGCACACCTGGCCGCCGCCGACCGCGAAGAGGAAGCCGCGGGGTGAGGCCATGAGCCTCTGGTTCGGCGACGTCGCGGGCATCGACCTGACCGCGATGGCGCCGGGGACCCTCATCGAGAACCTCGGCATCGAGATCGTCGAGATCCGCGACGACGCGCTGGTGGGACGGATGCCGGTGGACCGGCGCACCGTGCAGCCGGCAGGTGTGCTCCACGGCGGGGCATCCGTCGCGCTCGCCGAGACGCTCGCGTCGTGGGCCGGCTATCTCGCGGTCGACCGCGAGCGGTTCCACGTGGTCGGGCAGGAGATCAACGCCAACCACATCCGCCCGATCTCGTCGGGCTGGGTGACGGCCACGGTCGCCCCCGCCCACATCGGGCGACGCGCGCACGTGTGGGAGATCCGCATCGTCGACGAAGCGGGGCGCCTCGTCTGCATCTCGCGCTGCACCCTCGCGGTCATCGAGCAGCGCAGCACCTACGCGACGCCGGACGCGCGCGGCTGACCCCTTCGGTGTCGCAGCGTCGCTGCCGCTCCGCACGCGGGGGTTGAGGTGGCGCCAGTGGTGGCGTTCGGTGGGGTGTTGCGGCGTGTCGTGACACCTGAGCCGCCGCTTGCGGGACTGAGGTGGCACGAGTGGTGGCGTCGGGTGGGGTGTTGCGGCGCGTCGTGACACCTGAGCCGCGGGGCGGCTCGCCGTCTCAGGCGTCGCCGATGCGGCGCCCGGGGATCCGACGGACCGCCGGGCCGAGCGCGGCGCGCAGCAGCCCCACCAGCCCGTAGGGAAGGAAGAAGGCGAACACGATCAGCACCGCGCCGTAGACCGCGCCGGTCGCGGCCGGGCTGATCGTCGACGTGAAGGTCGGGACGTACTGCACGAACAGGGCGCCGAGGACCGCGCCAGGAACCGTGGCGAGGCCGCCGACCACGATCAGCGTCACGAACGAGATCGACAGCGTGAGGCCGAAGTTCTCGGGACCGATGAACTCGAGCAGGAGCGCGTACAGGCCGCCCGCGACCCCGGCGTACACCGCCGAGGCGGCGAAGAGGCGTGTCTTCGTCTGCCAGACGTCGACGCCGAGCGTCTCGGCGACGAGCTCGGCGTCGCGCACCGCGACGAACGACCGGCCCAGGCGCCCGCGGGCCAGCCGCCGCGTCACCAGGTACGCGAGCCCGGCCACCGCCAGCGCGAGGTAGTACACCCACTGGTCGTGCGCCAGCGGGATCCACCCGGGCGGATCGCCGTCGATCGCGATGCCCCGGCTGCCGTGGGTCCACGGCTCGAGCGCGCGGATGACCGCGGGCGTCGCCATCGCCATGGCGAGGGTCACGAGGCCGAGCTGCAGGCCGCGCAGTCGCAGGGCCGGCAGGCCGATGAGGTAGCCGACCGCGAACGGCAGGGCGCCGGCGACGACCAGCGTGAGCGGATGCGGCATCCCGGCCTCGCCAGCGACGGCCACGGTGTATGCGCCGATCGCGAAGAACGCCGAGTGCCCGAGCGAGACCTGCCCGCCGAACCCGACGAGCAGGTTCAGCCCGAGGCCGACGATGGCCCAGATCATCACGAGCGTCACGGTGAGGTTGATGTAGCTGGGGTTGACGAGGGGAACCGCGATCAGCCCCACGGCGGCGGCGACACCGAGCAGGATCGCCAGCCAGCGCGGCGGGGCGAGCGGCGGGCGCGGGCGGCGCAGCCATTCCGCCAGCGAGCCGGTCGGGCGCCGCGAAGCGAGGAGCGTGCGGACCGGTGAGGTCGTGCTCGTGGTCGAGGTCATGCGCGCACCAGCTCTCGGCGTCCGAAGATCCCCTGGGGTCGCAGCAGCAGCACTGCCACGATGATCAGCAGCGCGACCACCTGCTTGAGCTCCGAGCCGACCGCGGGGAGGTAGCTGCCGGCCAGGTTCTCGATCACCCCGACCGCGACACCGCCGACCAGCGCGCCGACGGGGGACTCGAGCCCGCCCAGCGTCGCGGCGGCGAACGCGTAGATGAGGACCGGCCCCATCATGCCGGGGTGGAGGAACAGCTCCGGGGCGATCATCGTGCCGGCGAGCGCGCCGACGGCTCCCGCGATCGCCCAGCCGATGGACATCGTGCGGCCGGTCGAGATGCCCGACAGCTCGGCCGACTCGGGCGCCGAGACCGCGGCGCGCATCCGCAGGCCCACGCGTGTGAAGCCGAACAGCGCCGTCAGGCCCGCCGCGACGACGAGCACCGAGAAGACGATGCCGACGTCCTGGCGCGAGACCGAGACGCCGCCGATGACGAACGAGCCTGCGCCGAAGAGGGCCGGCATCTCCTTGGTCTGGTAGGTCCAGACCCAGCCGATCAGGGCGTTGAGCGCAATCATCAGCCCGAGGCTCACGATGATGAGCGGCAGGTGCTGGTGGCGGCGCACGAGTGGGCGCACCAGCACGCGTTCGATGCCAGCCGACAGCAGTGCGAGAACCGCCATCGAGGCGAGGAGCGCGCCCCAGATGGGCACGCCCCACGCGGTGAGCTGCCACGACACGTAGGCGCCCAGCAGGGCGAGCTCGCCCTGCGCGAAGTTCAGCGTGCGCGAAGCGCGGTAGACGAGCACGATGGCCAGCGCCAGCGCGCCGTACACCGCACCCGTCGCGATGCCGTCGACCACCTGCTGCAGGAACATGCTGACTCCTCACATCCCGAGGTACGCGCGGCGCACCTCGTCCTGGTCGCGCAGCTCGGCGGCGGGCCCGCGCACGGTGACGGAGCCGCTCTCGATCACGATGGCCTCCTCGGCGATGCCGAGCGCCAGCTCGGCGTTCTGCTCGACCAGGAGCATCGCCGTGCCGGTCTCCCGTCCGATCTCGTCGAGGGTCGCGAACAGCTCCTGGGTGATCTTCGGCGCGAGCCCGAGCGAGGGCTCGTCGAGCAGCACCAGCCTCGGCGCGGCCATGTAGGCGCGGGCGATCGCGAGCAGCTGCTGTTCGCCACCGCTGAGACCGGACGCCGGCCGTCCGCTCCGCTCGGCGAGCCGCGGGAAGCGCTCGAGCCAGCGCGCGGCCTCCCGCGCGGCTTCCCGCGCAGGCCGGCTGGTGCCGCCGACCAGGAGGTTCTCGCGCACCGTGAGGTCGCCGAAGGTTCCGCGCCCCTGGGGCACGTGGGCGATGCCGGTCCCGGCGACCCGGTGCGGAGGCATCCCGCTGATCTCCGCTCCGTCGAAGCGGATGGACCCCGCCACGCGGCACATCCCTGAGATGCTGCGCAGCGTCGTCGTCTTGCCGGCGCCGTTGGCCCCGAGCACGACGAGTCGCCCGCCCTGCGGGATCTCGAACACGATGTCGCGCAGCACCGTCACCGCGCCGTAGCCGGCGGCGGCGATCTCGACCGACAGCAGCGTCATGCGGCGGCACTCCCGAGGTAGGCGGCCACGACCTGCGGATCGCGGGCCACCTCGGCCGGCGTGCCGGTCGCGATGACGCGGCCGAAGTTGAGGACGACGACGCGGTCGCAGACTGCGCCGACGAGGCCCATGTGGTGCTCCACCAGCAGGATCGCCGTGCCGCGCTCTGCGGCGAGGCGACGCAGGGTCGTGCCGAGCTCGAGCACCTCGCCGTGGATCAGGCCGTTGGCCGGCTCGTCGACCAGCAGGAGCCGGGGCTGCGCGATGAGCGCGCGCGCCAGCTCGACGCGCTTGAGCGTGCCGAACGGCAGGGTGCCGACCACGCGCGGCGCGGCGGCGGCCAGGCCCAGGTCGTCGAGCAGTTCGAGGGCCTGCGCACGCATCACCCGCTCGGTCCGCGCGATGTCGGGGAGGGCGAGCGCGCTCGCCCAGTACCCGCCGCGGGTGGCGTGGTAGGCGCCTGCCAGCACGTTCTCGAGCACCGTCTGCGAGGGCAGCAGGCCGAGGTTCTGGAAAGTGCGGCCGACGCCGAGCGCGGCGATGCGGTGCCGGGGGAGCCGAGTGACCTCGGCGCCCCCGACCCGGATGCTGCCCTGCTGCGGGCGGTAGAGGCCGCTGACGCAGTTGAACAGGCTCGTCTTGCCGGCTCCGTTGGGCCCGATCAGCCCGACGACCTCGCCGTCCGCGACGGTCAGACTCGGCCCGTCCAGGGCCTGCAGGCCTCCGAACGACAGCCGGACGTCCGAGATCTCGAGCAGAGCGGCCATGTGTCAGTCGCCGACCGTGTACGTGCCTTCGGCGAGGTCCCAGTTCTCGCCGTTGAAGACCTGCACCTTGATCTCGCGGAACACGAAGGGGTAGTCCGGCGTGGTGGTCACCGTGACCGGCGCCAGGTCGAGTTCGAGCTCGTCGAACGACGTCGCAGCCTCCAGCAGCGCCGTGCGCGTGCATCCGTCCATCTGCGTCAGCGCCGCCTCCAGCAGCTGCGCCGTCTGATAGCCGGCGGCGGCCGGGGCCGAGAGCGCGTTCACCTCGTCCGGGTGCGCCGCGGCGAACTCGGTCCAGGCGTCGAAGCCCGCATCGCCCGCCTGCGACGGGTCGGTGATGTCCTTCGTGTAGGCGATCGACACCACGCCGTCGGCCGCGCCGGGTCCGGCGGGCTTGAGGAAGAACGTGGCATCGGCGGCGGGCGCGTTGATCACCGTGGTCGCGTCCCAGCCGAGCTCGAGCTTCTTCTTCAGCGACTGCGTGGCGAACGCGCCCACCGCCCAGTTGAGGAACACGTCGGCGCCCGACGAGGCCAGCGTCGTCACCTGGCTGTCGACCGAGGCCGAGGCCACCTCGTACGACTCCGCGGCGACGAGCTCGACGCCGGTGCCCTCGAACGCCTCCTCGAAGCCGGCGCGGATGCTCTCGCCGAAGTCGTCGTTCTGGTACAGGATCGCGGCCTTCGCGTCGGGGTGGTTCTCGACGATGTACTCGCTGAGCGCCTGCACCTCGAAGCCGTACTGCGGCATGAACGCGGTCGTCCACGGCTCGGTCTCGTGGAGGCCCAGGATCGCGTCGCTGCCGGTGCCCGTGTAGAGGTTCGGCACGCCGGCCTCCTCGACGTAGGGTGCGACACTGATCGCGGCACCCGTGCCCAGCACGCCCGCGAGGGCGAACACGTCCTCCTGCTCCACGAGCGTGCGCACGTTGGCCGCGGTCTTGGCGGGGTCGTACCCGTCGTCGAGCACCGACACCGTGACCTCCCGGGTCACCCCGTCGGCGAACTCGAGTCCGCCGTCTGCGTTGATGTCGTCGAAGTACGCCCTGAGCGTCTGGCCGATCGCGCCGTACGCGGCAGCCGGCCCCGACAGCGGGATGCTGTTGCCGATCCGCACCTCGGTGTCGGTGAAGCCGGGGTCGCACTGCGCCTCTTCGGGGCCGGCGGCCTCGGGTTCGGGCTCGCGGCCGGCGCAGCCGGCCAGGACGAGGGCAGTGGCGGTGGCGCCGGCCGCGAAGAGCGGCAGCAGGCGGCGGGAGGGGCGGGTGGTGCGAAGGGTCGACATCATTCCTCCTCGAATGCGTCAGGTGCTGTGTGCTGCGGGAAGGGTGTCGCCGGTGGCGACGGGACGTTCCTCGACTCGCTCGAGGACGAAGTGGAAGGCGCGGCCGTGGTCGTCGGTGCCGCGTCCGGTCATGACGCCGAAGACCGCGCCGGGGCTCAGCCGCACGAAGTGGTCGATGATGGGCTGCCCGTCGTAGACCATCGACGCGGTCACGACCCCGTCGTGCTCGATCAGCCGGAGGCTCGCGCCGCCGCGGGCGAGCCGGGAATCCGACACGAGCGTGCCGTCGTCGGCCGTGCAGACGATCGGCGCCACGTCGTCGTCGGAGCGGAAGAGCTTGCCGTACCACCGGCTCCGCTCGAGCATGCGCCCGGCGCGGTGATCGTGCGTGGCGGCCCATCCGTGCCACAGGCCCCGCAGCTCGCCGGTCGTCACCGGTGGCAGTGAGCGCCAGAGCGCCGCCAGGTCGTCCTCGGGCAGGCCCGTGCGCAGGCGCTCGAGAAGAGGGAGAGCGGATGCCGCGGCCCCGGGCGCGGCAGGTTCAGCCGCCGGTGCAGCGCCCGGTGCAACCGCCGGCGTGGCGCTCGCGGTGGCCGCGGGCGCGGCATCCGTCTCGTCCATCACCAGGACCGGCTTGACCACTCGGCCCGCCCGCGCGTCGGCGATGGCGGTCGCGGCGTCGGCGAACGCGTACGGCGCGACGAGCCGTTCGACGGGAAGCCGTCCCGCCCGCCAGAGCGCGGCGAGCAGGGGAACGTCACGGGCGACGTCGGAGTCGCCTTCGATCACGCCGGTCAGCGTGCGTCCCCACAGCACGCGGGTCTGCGAGACCCTGACGGGGTTGGCGCCCGGCTTGAGGGCCACGGTGGCGGCGACGCCGCGAGGGGCGAGGGCCGCGATGGCGGTGTCGAGCGACTGCTGCGAGCCGACGGTGTCGACGACCTGTGTGAACACGGGCGACACCGTGAGCTCGTCGGGCGCGTGCGCCTCGGTCGCGCCCAGCTCGAGGGCGAGCGCCCGTCGGGCGGCGACGGGGTCGCTGACGACGATGCGGCCGACGCCGCGGTGCGCGGCGGCCATGACGGCGGCGAGCCCGGTCGTCCCGGCGCCGAGCACGAGGAGCGCATCGCCCGGCACCGGGCGCAGCACGTTCAGCACCGTGCCGGCGCCGGTCAGGATGCCGCATCCGAGCGTCGCGGCCACCTCCCAGGGCACGTCGGGTCCGATGGACGCCACGGCGGACTCGTGCACCACCACGTGTGTCGCCCACGACGACTGAGCCATCCAGCCCGTGGTCACGCGCTCGCCGTCGGCGGTGGCGGCGTCGGACCGCTGGGCGTAGTTCAGCTCGGCGAACCGCTCGCAGTACGCCGGGTGGCCGTCTTGGCAGGCGGGGCAGGCGCCGCACGAGCCGAAGCCCAGCACCACGCGGTCGCCGGGCCTCGTGCGCGTGACGCCCGCGCCGACGGCCTCCACGATGCCGGCACCCTCGTGGCCGAAGACCGCGGGGTAGCGGTCACCGGCGCCCCCGTCGATGCCGAACAGGTCGGTGGCGCACACGCCCGACGCCATCACCCGGACGACGAGCTCGTGCTCGCCAGGCGCCCGGAGGGCGACGTCGGTGAGCGCGACGGATCCGCCGCGCTCTCGGACGAGCGCGGCCACAGCGGCTGTCATGGGCTACGCCGGCGTCAGTTCGCGGTCGGCCGCGCGCAGCGCGACCTTGTTGACCTTGCCCGCCGCGTTGCGGGGGAGTGCCGGCACCACGACGAGGGCCTTCGGCTGCTTGAAGCGGGCGAGCTTGTCGGAGAGCCAGCCGTGCAGCTCCTCGATGGTGAGCTCCTCACCGGGCGCGAGTGCGACGGCCGCGACAGGCACCTCGCCCCAGCGCTCGTCGGCGCGGCCGTAGATCGCGGCCTCGATGATCTTCGGGTGGGCGAAGAGCACGTTCTCGACCTCGGCGCAGTAGATGTTCTCACCGCCGGAGATGATCATGTCCTTCTTGCGGTCGACGACCCACACGAAGCCCTCCTCGTCCTGGCGGACCAGGTCGCCGGAGTGGAACCAGCCGCCCTCGAACGCCTCGGCGGTCTCGGCGGGCTTGCGCCAGTAGCCCTTCATGAGGGTCGGTCCGCGGTACACGATCTCGCCGACCTCGCCGGGTGCGACATCCTTCATCTCGTCGTCCACCACGCGGTACTGGATGGTGGGGATCGGCTTGCCGACCGAGCCGAGCTTGCGCAGCGAGTCCTCGCCGCGCAGCACGCAGGTGATGGGCGAGAGCTCGGTCTGACCGAACACGGCGACATTCGTCGCGTGCGGGAAGGTGTCGGCCATGGCGTGCAGCAGCGTGTCGGACGCGGGTGCGGCACCCCAGCTGATGATGCGCAGGTGCAGGTCGCGCTCGGGGATCGAGGGATCGGCGCAGATCACCTGCCACTGCTGCGGCACGTTGAAGACGATGGTCGCCTTCTCGCGCTCCCAGGCGTCGAGGAGCTCGGTGGCGTTGAAGGCGCCGAGGGGGTGGATGACCGTCGGGATGCCGATGATGAAGTCGGCGGCGATCGACCCGAGCCCTGCGATGTGGAACAGCGGCGCCGTCATGAACGAGATGTCGCTCTCGTCGACGACGTTGTTCGCGCGGATGCACGTGATCGACTGCGCGTAGAGGTTGATGTGGTCGAGCATCGCGCCCTTCGGGCGGCCGGTCGTGCCCGACGTGTACATGATGAGCGCGGTGGTGTCCTCGGGCACGTCGGGCGCCTCGAATCCCGCCGGGTCCTCGGCGATGAGGTCGGTCCACGCCTCGTGCCCGTCGGTGAGCGCCGCGGTGTCGCCGATCACGATGACCCGCTTCACGCGGTCGGTGAGCTGGGCCACGGCTGCCACGAGCGGTGCCAGCGGCGCCTCCACGATGAGCACCTCCGCGTCGGCGTCGTCGACGATGTAGGCGATCTCGGGCGGAGTGAGCCGCACGTTGATCGGCACGGCGATCGCGCCGATCCGGTTGATGCCGAAGACCGAGATCACGACCTCGGGACGGTTCAGGGTCAGCAGGAGCACCCGGTCGCCGGCGGCGACGCCCCGGCGGGCCAGCGCGGCCGCGAAGGCGTCCATTCCGTCGCGGGTCTGCGTCCAGGTCGTGGTGGCTCCGAGGAAGCGGAAGGCCGCGGCATCCGGCTTCATCACCGCGTGCGTGGCGACCTGGTTCATCCAGTGGTTGCGGCGCGCAGCGGCGGGGATGGCGGTGGGGGCGGAGTCGGTCATCGGGTTGCCTCTCGTCAACGTCTTCGTCGCGATGCCGCATCGCTGCGGCACCGGTGGCTGGTGTCGAGTATGGCAGGAGAATCGGCGGATGTCACGATTTTTGTTAACGGAAATTCACATCGATGCCGACCGTCCAAGTGAACCGGACATCGCGCCTGCGGCCGCGCGCAGGGTCCACGCGGGTAGGCTGTCGCGCATGCCCGTCGCCGTGCCTTCTCCCGCCGCCGCCCGCACGAGGCCGCGCGACCGCAAGCGGCGCATCGAAGAGGCCGCCGCCCTCGCCTTCGCCCAGCACGGCTACCACGCGGTCGGCATGCAGGACATCGCCGCCGCGGTCGGCATCTCGGCGCCCGCGCTGTACCGGCACTTCCCGAACAAGTACGCGCTGTTCGTGCAGACGGCGTTCACGATGGCGCACCGTCTCATCGAAGACACCGACGCGGTGGCCGCGCTGCCGCTGGATTCCGCCGAAGAGGCCAAGGTGGCCCTCGACGCGCTCGTCGACGCGGTGATCGCCACCACCGTCGAGATGCGCGCGACCGGCGGGATCTACCGCTGGGAGGGCCGCTACCTCGAATCCGACGACCGCGAGCTGCTCACGGCCGAGTTCCGCACCCTGCGCGGGCGCTTCGAGAGCGCCCACGTGGTCTACCGTCCCGACGTCGACGAGATCGACCGCCGGCTCCTGGTGCTCGGCGCGCTGAGCGTCGTGGCGAGCATCACGGCGCACCGGACGGTCGTCGGCGCGAAGGCCCTGCGCACGCTGCTGGCAGACGCCGCCTGGCGCGCCCTCGACGGCACGCTGCCGGCCGCCGGCGACGCGACGGAGACGGATGCCGCACCCGCCGCCCGCGCGGACGACGAGCCCGCGTCCGAGCGAGGCAGGCGGGCGAGGCTCATCGACGCCGCGATCCGGCAGTTCGCCGCCCGCGGCTACAACGAGGTCACCATCGAGGACATCGCGGTCGAGGTGGACCTCACCCCGTCCGGCGTCTACCGCCACTTCGACGGCAAGTCGGCCCTGCTGCTGGCCGCCTGCGACCGGGCGGCGGTCGAGCTCGAGCGCGCGGCCCTGTACGCCCGCGAGTCCGCCTCGTCGCCCGAGGACGCGCTGCGGCGCCTCAGCCGCGCGTACGTCGACCACACGTTCTCGCACCTCGCGCTGATGCGCATCTACTTCTCGGAGATCGGGAACCTCGCGCCCGAGGAGCAGCGCCGGCTGCGCGCCGTCCAGCGCGCGCACATCGCGGACTGGACCGCGCTGCTGCAGGCCGTGCGGCCCGAGCTCAGCGGGCGCGAGGCCGCGGTGCTGGTGCACGCGGGGCTCGGCGTCGTGGCCGATCAGACGCCGCTGCTGCCGGTGCGCGACACCGCGGCGGCCGAGCGCCTGGCGCGGCTCGTCGAGATCGTGCTCGGCGTCGCGGCCTGACCCTCGCGTCGCTCGCGCTCGCGCTCGCGCTCGGGCCGGGCCGTGTGGAGCCCCGTTCTTCGGCGAGAGAACAACTGGTCGCCGAGATGAGGGTTGGTTCCCTACCTCTCGGCGACCAGTTGTACCCTCGCGGGGTTGCCGGGGCCGGCGCACCCGGCGTCCCCGGGCCGGGCTACTTGGCCTTGCCGTGGAGCATCGGGATCATGCGCTCCACGAGGTGCATGTCGCGCGGCGACCGCTCGAGGGTCAGCAGGTTGAGCGCGGCCTTGCGCGTCTGGCGCGCGATCGACTTCGGCGCGCTGAACTCGCGGAGGCCGTCGGCGCCGTGGATGCGGCCGAAGCCCGATCCCTTGACGCCGCCGAACGGCAGCGCGCCGATCGCGGCGAAGCCGAGCACGGAGTTGATCGTCACGACGCCGGCGCGCAGCTGCGCGGCCACGCGCTCGCCCTTCTTCGCGTCCTTTGTGAAGACGGCCGCGCCGAGGCCGTAGTCGGTGGCGTTGGCCCTGGTGATCGCCTCGTCGAGGTCGGCGACGGCGTTGATGACCACGGTCGGGCCGAAGGTCTCGCGCTGGACCGCGTCGGCCTCCTCCGGCACGTCTACCAGCACGATGGGTGACACCGTCCGGTCGGCGATCGACTCGGGACCGCCGAAGACCGCCTTGCCGCCGCGGGCGAGGGCGTCGTCGACGTGCGCCGCGACGACGTCGGTCTGGGCCGCGAGCGTCATCGGACCGTAGGTGGGTGCGTCACCCGTGACGACGATGCGCTTGGCGCGCTCCACGACCTTGTCGACGAGCGCATCGCGCGCGCGCTGCTCGACGTACACGCGCTCGACGCCGACGCACGTCTGGCCGGCGTTGCCGAGAGCGCCGAAGGCGATGAAATCGGCCGCGGCGTCGAGGTCGGCATCCGCCGCGACGATGAGCGCGTCCTTGCCGCCGCACTCCGCCACCAGGGGCGTCAGACTCTCGGCGCAGGCTGCCATGACCTTCTTCGCGCTCGCCGTCGAGCCGGTGAAGGCGACCTTGTCGACGCCGGCGCGCACGAGGTCGGCGCCGGTGCCTCGGTCGCCCGTGATCACCTGGAGCACGGGGCGGTCGCACGCTTCACGCCACTTCTCTGCGACCCAGACAGCGGTGCCCGGCGTGAGCTCGCTGGGCTTGAAGACGATGGCGTTGCCGGCGGCGAGAGCGTACGAGATCGAGCCCATCGGCGTGTAGAACGGATAGTTCCACGGCCCGATGACGCCGACCACGCCGTACGGCACGTAGCCGAGCGTGGCGTGCTGGTTGTAGTTGACGAGCCCGGCCTTGACCTTGCGCCGCTTGAGCACGTGCTCGGCATTCTTCGCGGCCCAGTCCAGGTGCCCCAGCGTGAGCATCACCTCGAGCAGCGCGTCGCCTTCCGGCTTGCCCGTCTCGCGGGCGATCGTCGCGGCGAGTGCCTTCGCGTCGCGCGCGATAGCGGCCTTGAAGGCCGTCAACACGCGCCGCCGGCCGGCGAAGCCGAGCGCTGCCCACCACGTGGCCGCCTCGCGGGCAGCCTCGACGGTGCGCCGCACGTCGTCGGCCGAGGCGACCGGATAGGAGGCGATCGTCGTGCCGTCCCGTGGGTCGGTCGTGGTGAGGACGGACGTGCTGCTGTCGTCTTGGAGCAGGGTCATGGCGGGCCTTTTCCATCTCGTCGCCGAGATCTCGTCGTTGAGGGCGGGCGGAAGTGAATGGTGATTCACGGTAACGCGGTGGGGATGCCGTGACAAGAGATCGACGGCATATTTTCGAATCCCAGTTAGAATGTGGAGGATCGAAAGGGGCCACCGGTGTCGCAGAGCGGCGAGGACGGCGCGACGCTGAAGTCGCAGCGCACACGGCAGCGGATCCTCGATGCCGCCGCGCAGGTGCTCAGCCGCAAGGGTTACGCCGGCACCCGGCTGACCGACGTCGCCGACGTCGCCGGCGTGCAGGCGCCGGCGATCTACTACTACTTCGGGTCGCGCGACGACCTCGTCGAAGAGGTCATGTGGGCGGGTGCGCACCGCGTGCGCGTGCACGTCGATGAGGTGATCGCCGCGATGCCCGCCGACGCGTCGCCGCTCGACCGCATCCTCGCGGCGGTCGATGCGCACCTGCGGTACGAGCTGCAGATCTCGGACTACACGACCGCCTCCGTCCGCAACGCCGGACAGGTGCCGGAGCACCTGCGCGTGCGCCCCGCAGCCGAAGAGGCGGCGTACAGCCGCATCTGGCGCGACCTCTTCCACGCGGCGCAGGACGCCGGTCAGCTGCGCGCCGACCTCGACATCAACATCTTCCGGCTGCTGCTGCTGGGCTCGATGAACTGGGCGGTGGAGTGGTGGAATCCCCGCACCCGCAGCCTCGACGAGCTCGTCCGCCAGACCCAGGACCTCGTCCGCCACGGCGCCGGCGCCTGAGCCGCGTTCTCGGCATCCACTCGCCCGCCGATGTCAGCCCGCCGGAATCGGAGATCCAGCGAGAATCGGCCGGTTCAGAGACAAGTCTCCGATCTTCGCCGGATGTCCGTTTCTCACCGCGCCCGATGGAGCCCCTGCGCGACTGCCCGCATGATCAGGTCCTGCACCTCGTGCCAGCGTTGCGTGATCTGGCCGTTGCCGACCCGGATCACGTGGTAGCCCAGAAGGGTGAGCTCGGCGTCGTGTCGGATGTCCTCCTCGCGCTGCGGGCCGACGTGCGTGCCGCCGTCCACCTGCAAGACGAGGCGGTCGCCGATGAGGAAATCCACGCGGTGGCGGGCGATCCAGATCTGCTGCCGGATCGGCAGCCGCAACCAGCGCAACCGCGGGATGACGGGCGATTCGAGCCCGGAATCCGACCAGACGCTCGCTTCGGCACAGAGCCTCCTGGCCGCGGGTGGCAGCTTGAGTCTCCTAAGGCCTCCTTCCTCACCGCTTCGCGCCGCAGCGCCGATTCCCAGATCGCAAGGGCGGCGTCATGCGGCTGGCACTGTGCGACGAGCACGAGGACGTTCTCGATCGGGTCCACAAGGGAATCCGGATGCCGCGGCACGGCGGGCGTCGCCCAGTGCAGGTGTGCCCGTTCGATGCGCCGCCTGCCGTTCGTGGCCAGCGCAAGATGCGGGACCGATTCGGCGACCTGCCACAACCCGAGCCGCCGGGCCTGCGTGATGCAGGTCAGGACCGCGCTCGCAGCGGCCGCCGCGCGGAGCTCCGGGTCGGTTCCCGGCAGCGAGATCCAACTGCGGCCGACCCGCTCGAACACCCCCTCCGCCACCAGCCGGGACCGAGCGTGCTCTCTGATGCCGAACGACTCCAGCGTGCGCGTGCGCGCGATGCCGCCCAAGGAGCGCAGGACCGCGGCTGCACCGTTCACGATGCGAGTCTGCGGGTCGACGGGTCGCAGACTCGCGGCGTCCGCCGCATCTGTGGATCCTGCTCATGACCCCCGGGCTGTGGAGGAGACGGCGAGGGCTTCCCAGGGGGTGAAACGCGGAGATCCGGCGAGAATCGGCCGATGGCGCGGCATCCGCCCGACTCTCGCCAGATCTCCGATTCCCACCCGCGGGCCTCGGGCTATGGCGCGCGAGCCCGCCGGGGCCTCGGTGCATGGCGGCAGTGTGCCGCGGGCGGAGTTGTTCGGCGAGGAGCGGACGAATCCCGGGTGAAACGCGGAGATCCGGCGAGAATCGGCCGATGGCGCGGCATCCGCCCGACTCTCGCCAGATCTCCGATCTTCACGGGTGCCGCCACCCGACCCCGACGAGCGCTCGCCTGCCACGGTGCGCGCGGGGGGTCGCGCACCGCGGCAGGCGAGCAGCGGGGAGGGACGGATGCCGGGGGGCGAGGCATCCGTCCCCGAAATGCGTCAGGCGAACAGCGACAGGCGCTGCGTCAGCACCTCGTGCGCCTGCGCCACGGTGCGACGGACGACGTCGCCGGCAGGCGGGATGTCGCGGATGAGGCCCTGCACCTGCCCGACGGTCCAGATGCCGGCCTCGAGGTCGCCGTTCTCGAAGACCTTTCGGCCGCGGGCGCCCGCGACGAGCTCGCGCACGTCGGGGAATTGTCCACCGTCGGCGAGGATGCGCACGACCTCGTCCGAGACGGAGTTCTTCGCCACGCGTGCGGTGTTGCGCAGGGACCGGAAGATGAGGTTCGTGTCGAGCTCGGTCGCCTCGACGATGCGCTCCTTGACCGCCTGCGACACCGGCGACTCGGCCGTGCACATGAAGCGCGAGCCCATGTTCACGCCGTCGGCGCCCAGCACGAGGGCCGCCGCGAGGCCGCGGCCGTCGGCGAATCCGCCTGATGCGATGAACGGGATGCCGAGGGCATCGGCCGCCGCCGGGATCAGCACGAGGCCGGGCACGTCGTCTTCGCCGGGATGGCCGGCGCACTCGAAGCCGTCGATCGACACCGCCGTCACGCCGACCTTCTCGGCCTTGAGCGCGTGACGCACCGAGGTGCACTTGTGGATGACGCGCACGCCGTGGTCGCGGAACATGTCCATGTGAGGCTCGGGGTTCGCGCCCGCCGTCTCGACGATCGTCACGCCGGCGTCGATGATCGCGCGCCGGTACTCGTCGTACGGCGGCGGGCTGATCGACGGCAGGATCGTGAGGTTCACGCCGAACGGCTTGTCGGTCAGCGCGCGAGCCCGTTCGATCTCCTTCACGAGATCAGCCGGCGTGGGCTGGGTGAGGGCCGTGATCATGCCGAGGCCGCCCGCCTCCGACACGGCGGCGGCGAGCTCGGCGCGGCCGACCCACATCATGCCGCCCTGCACGACGGGGTGCTCGATGCCGAGGGCCTCCGTGAACCGCGTGCGCAGGCGCGTGCGTTCCGTCTCGTCGCTGCGCTCCTCGCTCAACGACCGAGTGGCCGTGTCACTCATAGGTCTCACCCGCCTCCGCCTTCGCCACGAGCGACACCGGCGGACGGAAGCGCTCGCCGTACCGCTCGGCCAGCTCGTTCGCCCGCGCGATGAACCCCGGCAGACCCCCGGCGTACTGATTCACGTACTGCAGCACCCCGCCGGTCCAGGCCGGGAACCCGATGCCGTAGATCGAGCCGATGTTGGCGTCGGGCACCGAGGTCAGCACGCCGGCGTCGAGGCACGCGATGGTGTCGAGGGCTTCGGCGAACAGCATCCGCTCCTGCAGGTCCTCGAAGGGGAGCACAGTTCGTCCCGACCCGTACTTCTCGCGCAGACCGGGCCAGATGCCCACGCGCCGGCCCGACTCGTCGTAGTCGTAGAAGCCGGCCCGCTCGCGGCGGCCGATGCGCTGGGCGTCGTCGACCATCCAGTCCACGACCGCCTCGGACGGGTGCTCCACCCAGACCTCGCCAGAAGCTTCGGAGGCGGCCCGGGTCTCGAGACGGATCTTCTGCGTCAGCGAGATGGTGAGCTCGTCGAGCAGCTGGAGCGCGCCCGCGGGGTAGCCCGCCTGCAGTGCGGCCTGCTCCACCGACGCGGGTTCGACGCCCTCGCCGACCGCGGCGACCGCCTCGGCGATGAAGGTGCCGATGACGCGGGAGGTGAAGAAGCCGCGGGCGTCGTTGACGACGATCGGGGTCTTGCGGATCTGCTGGACGTAGTCGAACGTCTTCGCGAGCACCTCATCGCTCGTGCGCTCACCCCGCACGATCTCGACGAGCGGCATCTTGTCGACGGGGGAGAAGAAGTGGATGCCGATGAAGTCGTCGGTGCGCTCCACTCCCTCGGCCAGCAGCGTGATCGGAAGCGTCGAGGTGTTGGAGCCGAGGACGGCGTCGGGCTCGACGACGTGCTGGATCTCCTGGAACACCGCCTGCTTCACCGGCACCGACTCGAACACCGCCTCGATCACGAAGTCGACGCCGGCGAAGTCGGCCGGGTCCGCCGTCGGGGTTATCCGGGCCAGAAGCGCGGACGACTTCTCGGCGGTCGTGCGGCCACGCGCCAGCGCCTTGTCTTCCAAGCCGCGTGAGTAGTCCTTGCCCTTCTCGGCCGCCGCGAGCGTGACGTCCTTGAGCACGACCTCGATGCCGGCCTTCGCCGACACGTACGCGATCGCGGCACCCATCATCCCGGCCCCGACGACACCCACCTTGCGGGCCTGGTACTTCGGGTAGCCGTCAGGTCGTGAGCCGCCGGCATTGATGTGCCCGAGATCGAAGAAGAACGCCTTGATCATGTTCTTCGCGACCTGGCCGTGGGTGAGCTCGACGAGGTACCGGGTCTCGACCTTGGAGGCCGTGTCGAAGTCCACGTACGCACCCTCGACCGCCGCGGCCATCGCCGCGCGCGGGGCGGGAAGCGGTGCGCCCTTGAGCTGCTTGCGCAGCGTCGCCGGGAACGCCGGCAACGCCCCGGCGAGCGACGGCGAGTTCGGCGCCCCGCCGGGGATGCGGAAGCCCTTCTCGTCCCACGGCTTGACCGGTGCAGGGTGAGCCGCGATCCAGGCCTTCGCCGCGGGCACGAGTTCCTCCACCGAGGGCACCAGCTCGTCGACGATGCCGACGGCGAGTGCGTCCTCGGGCGAGAACTTCGTCGCGGGCAGGATCACGTCGGTCAGCGCCTTCTGCAGCCCGAGCATGCGCACGAGGCGCGTGATGCCGCCGCCCCCCGGCAGCAGCCCGAGCGAGACCTCGGGCACGCCGAACTGCGCGCCGCGGACGTCGGCTGCGATGCGGTGGTGCGCCGCCAGCGCGACCTCGAGGCCGCCGCCGAGCGCCGTGCCGTTCATCGCGGCGACGACCGGCTTGCCCAGCACCTCGAGCCGGCGCATGTCGGCCTTGACGGCGTCGATGTGCGCTGTCTCCTCCGCCGCCTTCGCCGGGTCGGCGGCGCGGAGGAGGTTCAGGTCGCCGCCGGCGAACCAGCTCTTCTTCGCCGACACCAGGATGACGCCGCGGATGCTCTCGCGCTCCGCCTCCAGCCGGTCGGCCGTCGCCTTGAGGGCGGCGACGAAGTGGGGGTTCATGGTGTTGACGGTGCTGTCGGGATCGTCGAGGGTGATGACGACGTCGCCGTCGGCATCCTGCTCCCATGCGTATCCCTGGTACACGGTCGTCTCGTCGATCGTGGTGCTCATAGGTGTGTTCTCTTCTCCGGTCGATTCGGACGGATACTTCGACTCGTGCCCCGCTCGGCACGAGTGCGGGGTCAGACCCGCTCGATGACGGTGGCGATGCCCATGCCGGCGCCGACGCACAGCGTCGCGAGGCCGCGCTTCTGGTCGCGTCGCTCGAGCTCGTCGAGCAGCGTGCCGAGGATCATGGCGCCGGTCGCCCCCAGCGGGTGCCCGAGAGCGATGGCGCCGCCGTTGACGTTGACCTTCTCGTGCGGGATGTCGAGATCCTTCATCCACTTCATGACGACGGCGGCGAAGGCCTCGTTCAGCTCGAACAGGTCGATGTCGGATGCCTCGAGCCCGGCCTTCGCGAGTGCCTTCTCAGTTGCGGGGGTCGGCCCCGTCAGCATGATCGTCGGCTCGGAGCCGGTGACGGCGGTCGCGACGATGCGGGCGCGGGGCGTGAGGCCGAGGCGCTCGCCGACCTCCTTGCTGCCGATCAGCAGGAGCGCGGCGCCGTCGACGATGCCCGACGAGTTGCCGGCCGTGTGGACGTGGTGGATGCGCTCGACCGCGTGGTACTTCTGCGTCGCGACGGCGTCGAATCCGGCGTTCTCGCCGAGCGCGACGAAGGCGGCGGGCAGGCCTCCGAGGCCCGAGGTGTCAGGTCGGCGGTGCTCGTCGGTGTCGAGGAGCGTCACGCCGTTCTGGTCGCGTACCGGCACGACGGAGCCCTCGAACCTGCCCTCGCGCCAAGCCGTGTCGGCGCGGCGCTGCGACTCGGCGGCGTACGCGTCGACGTCGTCGCGTGAGAAGCCCTCGATCGTCGCGATGAGGTCGGCCCCGATGCCCTGCGGCACGAAGTAGAGGTCGTAGTTCGTGGTGGGGTCCTGCGCGTACGCGCCGCCGTCCGACCCGATCGGCACGCGCGACATCGACTCCACGCCGCCCGCGAGCACGAGGTCCTCGAAGCCGGACGCGACCTTCTGCGCCGCCGTGTTGACCGCCTCCAGTCCCGACGCGCAGAAGCGGTTCAGCTGCACGCCCGCGACGGTCTCGGGCAGGCCCGCCACCAGCGCCGCGGTGCGGGCGATGTCGCCGCCCTGCTCGCCGATCGGCGAGACGACGCCGAGGACGATGTCGTCGATGAGGGCGGGGTCGACGCCGGGATTGCGCTCGAGGAGGGCGTCGATGAGTCCGACCACGAGGTCGACGGGCTTCGTGCCGTGCAGCGCTCCGCCGCGGTTCTTGCCGCGCGGCGTCCGCACGGCGTCGTAGATGTATGCGTCAGTCATCGATGAGCTCCTCACAGTCCGAGGCTCCGACCGACGATCTCCTTCATGATCTCGGTCGTGCCGCCGTAGATGGTCGTGATGCGCGCGTCCTCGTAGTCGCGCGCGATGCGGTACTCGCGCATGTAGCCGTACCCGCCGTGCAGCTGCAGGCAGCGGTTCACGACCTGCACGTACTGCTCCGTGGTCCAGAACTTGGCCGCCGCGGCATCTTCGGCCGACAGGTCGCCCGCGGAGTGCAGGGCGATGCACCGGTCGATGTAGGCGCGGCTCGCGTCGGTCGCGGTGATCATGTCGGCGAGCTCGAACCGGGTGTTCTGGAACGATCCGATCGGCTTGCCGAACGCCTTGCGGTCCTTCACGTACGCGACCGTGCGCTCCAGCACGCCCTCGCTCGAGGCGACGGCGGCCGCCGCGATCGACAGACGCTCCTGGGGCAGGTTGCGCATGAGCCCGAAGAATCCGTCGCCCTCGGCGCCGAGCAGGTTCGCGGCGGGCACGCGCACGTCCTGGAACACGAGCTCGCTGGTGTCCTGCGCGTGCAGCCCGATCTTCTCGAGGTTGCGGCCGCGCGAGAATCCCGGCGAATCCGTCTCGATCACGAGGAGGCTGAGCCCCCGGTGGGGATCCTCGCTGGTGCGCACCGCGGTGACGACGAGGTCGGCGTTCTGCCCGTTCGAGATGAAGATCTTGGTGCCGTTGACGATGTAGTCGTCGCCGTCGCGCACCGCCGAGGCGCGGATGCCCGACAGGTCGCTGCCCGTGCCGGGCTCGGTCATGGCGACCGCGACGATGAACTCGCCGGCGGCGATGCCCGGCAGCCACCGCTGCTTCTGCTCGTCGTTCGTCAGGTCGGTGAAGTACGGGATGACGATGTCGTTCGACAGCGCGATCCCGGCCATGCCGTCCGACACCGGGTTGCGCGCGAGCTCCTCGCCCATGATCGCGTGGAAGCGGAAGTCGTCGGCGCCGCCGCCGCCGTACTCCTCGGGGATCGCGAAGCCGAGGATGCCGGCCTCGGCGGCTTTGGTGAAGAGCCAGCGGTCGACTTTGCCCTCCGCGCTCCAGCGGTCGGCGTTCGGCCGCGCGTGCTGCTCGACGAAGGCCTGCACGACCTCGCGGAACTGCTCGTGATCCTCGTCGTAGATGTCTCTCGTCAGCGTCATCGCCGATACCTCCGGTTCCGGTGCGGCGTCATCGCCGCGAAGCATGTTTTTATTATGCATTAGAAACTGGATGCCGCAACCCGGCCGATCCCGGCGGATCGAGGCTTGTGCGGGTGGGGTTTCTTACGCACGATTAAACGCGGGCCGTCTGCTGCCGTACGGTGGAGCGGCCCTGAGGAGTGAGGACGAAGATGACCGAACTGCACGGACGCACCGCGATCGTGACGGGCGCGAGCCGGGGCATCGGCCTGGCGATCGCCGCACGACTGGCCGCCGACGGGGCGCGGGTGTGCCTCACGGCGCGGCACGCCGATGAGCTGGCCGAGGCCGTCGCCTCGCTCCCCGCCGGGCGGGCGATCGGCGTCGCCGGAGCCGCCGACGACGCCGACCACCGGGCCGCCGTCCTCGATCGCGTGGTCTCGGAGTTCGGCGGCCTCGACATCCTCGTCAACAACGCGGGCATCAACCCGGTGTACGGTCCGGTCGCCGAGCTCGACCTCGGCGCCGCCCGCAAGATCCTCGAGGTGAACGTCGTATCCACGCTGGCGTGGACGCAGGAGGCGCTGCGCAGCGGGCTCGGCGAAGGCGCGCACGGCGGCAGCGTGGTGAACCTGTCGTCGGTGACCGGGGCGGTGCCGTCACCGGGCATCGGGTGGTACGGCGTCACCAAGGCCGCGGTCGCCCACCTCACCACGACGCTCGCGGTCGAGCTCGCCCCCCGCGTCCGGGTCAACGCCGTGGCACCGGCCGTCGTCAAGACCCGGTTCGCGCGGGCGCTGTACGAGGGGCGCGAGGAAGAGGTCGCCGGCGGCTACCCGATGGGGCGGCTCGGGATCCCCGAAGACGTCGCGGGAGCCGTCGCCTTCCTGGTCGGCGACGATGCGTCGTGGATCACCGGCCAGGTGCTCACCCTCGACGGCGGACTGCTCGGGGCAGGAGGTGCGGCATGAGCGCGGCATCCGTTCCCGACGTCGGGGACGTCCGCGACCTCCGCGACCGCACGCGGGCGTTCATCCGCGAGGTCGTGCTGCCGGCCGAACCCGCACCCGGTGCGGCGCTCTCCGACGACGTCCGTGACAGCCTGCGTGCGCAGGCCCGCGACGCCGGCGTCTTCGCCCCGCATGCGCCGGTCGCCTACGGCGGCCTCGGGCTGCCCCTCGACCGATGGTCGCCGGTGTTCCAGGAGGCCGGTTACTCGCCCATCGGTCCCGCGGTGCTCAACATCATGGCTCCCGACGAAGGCAACATGCACCTCCTCCACGTGGTGGGCACACCCGCGCAGCGGGAGCGCTACCTGGCACCGCTCGTGCGCGGCGACGTGCGCTCGAGCTTCGCCATGACCGAGCCGCACCCGGGAGCCGGCTCCGACCCCCGCGCGCTGTCGACGACCGCGGAGCGTGTCGACGGCGGGTGGCGCATCTCGGGGCGCAAGCGGTTCATCAGCGGTGCGAACGGGGCGGCGTTCGCGATCGTCATGGCGCGGACACCGGCGAGCGCCGACGCGCCCGAGGGCGCGACCATGTTCCTCGTGCCGCTCGACGCGCCGGGCGTCACGGTCGGTCCCGACGTGCACACGATCGAGGGTGCGATCGCGGGCGGGCATCCGTACGTGAGCTTCGACGGATGCCTCGTCTCCGACGACGACGTGCTCGGGGAGCCCGGTCAGGGGTTCCGCTACGCCCAGGTGCGGCTCGGCCCGGCGCGGCTGACCCACTGCATGCGGTGGCTCGGGCTCGCGCGCCGGGCGCACGACACGGCCCTCGACCGCGCGAACGCGCGCGAGCTGTTCGGCTCGCGGCTGCGCGACCTCGGCGTCGCGCAGGCGCTGCTGGCCGACAGCGTCATCGACCTCGAGACGTCCGACGCCATCATCGACAAGACGGCCCGCGTGCTCGTCGCCGATCCCCGCGCGGGGGAGGCGCTGTCGTCGGTGGCCAAGGTGCACTGCTCCGAGGCCGTCTTCCGAGTCATCGACCGGGCGGTGCAGCTGTGCGGCGGCGACGGAGTCACCGACGCCCTGCCGCTCATCCAGTACCTCAACGAGGTCCGCCCGTTCCGGATCTACGACGGGTCGAGCGAGACCCATCGCTGGGCGATCGCGCGGCGCGCGGCATCCGCCCGCTCCCGCGAGGTCGAGGCGGGGGCCGCCCGCCTCGACGAGGTGACCCCGTGAACGTCCGCCCCGACGGCGTCGAGGTCGTCGCGTCGTGGGCCGATGCCGCGGGCCTCGACCGACCGCCGCTCCTGGTCGTCGACGCGGTCGAGGGGTACCTGCGCGCGGCCGGGTTCGGCGAGGGCGACCTCGCGTGGGAGCGCATCGGCGAGGGGCACTCCAACGTCACGTACGCCATCTCGTACGGCGCGCACGATCTCGTGCTGCGGCGCGGCCCCCGCCCGCCGCACCCGCCCTCCACGCACGACATGGCGCGCGAGGCCCGCGTGCAGCGCGTGCTGGCCGCCGCCGGCGTGCCGGTGCCGGCGATCGTCGGCGAGTGCGACGATCCCCCGGTGCTCGGCGTGCCGTTCTACGTCATGGCGCGGATCGACGGGGATGTGGTGACGGATGCCGTGCCCCCGGCACTCGACGATGCCGACGGCCGACGGGGCATCGGGTTCGCCGCTGTCGACGCACTCGCCGCTCTGCACGCGGTGCCGGTCGACGAGGGAGAGGTCGCCGCGCTCGGGCGCCCGGACGGCTACCTCGCGCGACAGGTCGGACGCTTCGCCGCGCTGTGGGAGGTCAACTCGCGGCGGTCGTTCCCGTCGGTGGCGGAGCTCGCCGCGTGGCTCGGGGAGCGGATGCCCGAGACGCAGCGGGCCTCGGTCGTGCACGGCGACTTCCGCATCGGCAACCTCATGTACGCGCCGGGTGCTCCGGCGCGGGTCGCCGCCATCCTCGACTGGGAGATGGCGACGCTCGGCGATCCCCTCGCCGACCTCGGCTACTTCACCGCGACGTACGCGCGACCGGGGGTGCGGCCGACGCCTCTCGAGCTGACGACCGTGACGCGGCTCGACGGGTTCCCCGAGACGTCGGAACTCGTCGACCGCTATGCGGCGCGGCATTCGCTCGATCTCTCGTTCCTGCCCTGGTACGAGGCGCTCGCCTTCTTCAAGGCGGCGGTGTTCTGCGAGGCGCTGTACACGCGCTGGCTCGACGGCCAGCGGCCGGGCGACACGTTCGGTCCGACGCTGGAGGAGGGCGTGCCCCGGCTGCTCGAGGCGGCGCAGGAGCGGGCGGCGGCGCTGGCCGGCTGAACCGCCGTAGGCTTCTGGGCAGGAGGTCTCTTATGCCCCAGGCCGTCATCGTCGATGTGGTCCGCACCCCGTCCGGGCGCGGCAAGCCGGGCGGAGCGCTGAGTGCGGTGCACCCGGTCGACCTCGCTGCGGGTGTGCTGACCGCGCTGCTCGAGCGCAACGGGCTCGAGTCCCGTCAGATCGACGACGTGCTCATGGGGTGCGTCAGCCAGGTCGGCGACCAGTCCCTCAACGTCGCCCGGCAGTCGGTGCTCGCGGCGGGGTTCGACGAGACGGTGCCGGCCGTCACGATCGACCGGCAGTGCGGATCGAGCCAGCAGGCCGCGCACTTCGCCGCGCAGGGCGTGATCGCCGGTGCCTACGACATCGTGATCGCGGCCGGCGTCGAGTCGATGAGCCGCGTGCCGCTGGGTTCGTCCGCCCACGGCGGCACCGTCTCCGACGGGGTCGCGCGACGTTACCCGGACGGCCTCGTGAACCAGGGTGTGTCGGCCGAGCTCATCGCCCAGCGGTGGGGCTTCAGCCGCGAGGAGCTGGACGCGTACTCGGCCGAGTCGCACCGGAGGGCGGCGGACGCCTGGAGCCACGGCCGCTTCGACTCGCAGGTCGTGCCGGTGCTGGCCGGCGGCCCCGAGGCCGTCGCGTTCGACGAGACGGTGAGAGCGGGCACCTCGGTGGAGTCGCTCGCGGGCCTCGCACCCGCCTTCCGCACCGACGCGCTCGCCGCGCGGTTCCCCGACCTCGACTGGCGCATCACCGCAGGCAACTCGTCGCCGCTCACGGACGCGGCATCCGCTGCGCTCATCGTGAGCGAGGAGAAGGCGGCGGCGCTGGGCCTCACGCCCAGGGCGCGGTTCCACTCGTTCGCCGTCGTCGGCGACGATCCGATGCTGATGCTCACCGGGCCGATCCCGGCGACCCGGCGCATCCTGGAGCGCAGCGGACTGGGGATCGACGACATCGACCTGTACGAGGTCAACGAGGCCTTCGCGTCGGTGCCGCTCGCGTGGCAGCGCGAGCTCGACGCCGATCCGGCGAAGCTCAACCCGTGGGGCGGTGCGATCGCGCTCGGCCACGCCGTCGGCGCGTCCGGCACGCGCCTGCTGGGCACCCTCGTGTCGGCTCTCGAGGCGACCGGCGGCCGCTACGGGCTGCAGACGATGTGCGAGGGCGGCGGCATGGCCAACGCCACCATCCTCGAACGCCTCTGAGCTCGGCTTCAGGCGGTGCGGGTGCCGACCACGGTCGACGCCGGGTACGGGCCCGACTGAGCGGTGCCCGCCAGGCGATCGCCGACGACGTGCAGCTCGAACCGGAGCGACATCGGCAGCGGCGCCATGAGGTCGAGGGTGAACGCCGCCCTGTCCCCGGTGGCCGTCCCGTTCCGCAGCGGAACCGGGCCCGTCGCGCTGATCGCCGTTCCGGTGAGCGAGGTCCCCGCGGTCGCGAGGATGAGGTCGTACCGCCGCGACCCCGCGAGCGTGGCCACTTCGATCGCCCACGATCCGTCGATGCTCGCCACCGCACGCCCCTCTTCTCGCGGCGGCCGAGCCGGTCGAACGGCCGCCGAGGCCATCCTGCCGCAGCCGCCCTCCATCACGGAAGGGACGGCGCGGCGGGCATCAGCGGGCTGCGCATCGGCGCCCCGTGCGGCGAGGATGTCGCCATGAACAGTGAGCACAGCATCGTCCGCATGTGGCGCGGAGTCATCCGCACCGAGGATCGCGACGAGTATGTCGACTACGTCGAGCGCACCGGCATCGAGCAGTATCGCTCGACTCCCGGAAATCGCGACGCGTGGACGCTGACCCGCGAACTGCCCGAGGGCCTCACGGAGATCGTGACGGTGTCGCGATGGGAGAGCCTCGAGAGCATTCGCGCCTTCGCCGGGGAAGACGTCGACCGGGCGGTGTACTACCCCGAAGACGATCGCTTCCTCGTGGAACGCGACGACGTCGTGCGGCACTACGTGCAGCGCAGCTGACGGGTTCAGCGCGTCGAGACCGAGGCTCCCGGGCGGCCGGTCGACCTGCAAGCGGTTGCGACGACGCTGATCGAGCGGATGCCGCGGCCCGCGGCATCCGCTCAATGAAAGCCTTCTCATACTGCAAGCGCTTGCAGTATTCCTCGACCCACTGCTAGCGTCGGTCGCACACTGCACCGCGGGGCACGTCGGCGTGCCCATCCCCACCCAGGAGCTCCTGTGTCGAAGTCGACCTCAGCCCGTGCCCGCCTCGTCGCCGCCAGCCTCACGGCGGCCGCCCTCATCGTGACCGGCGGAACAGTGGCGATCCCCCCCGCCGCGGCCGCCGAGCGCACGTTCGCGCTCGTGGGCAGCCTGCAGTCGGAGCTCGGCTGCACCGACGACTGGAAGCCCGACTGCGCGGCGACCGAGCTCGCCGCCACCGGAACCGCCGACCAGTACGCGGCGGAGTTCGACGTGCCGGCCGGCTCGTACGAGTACAAGGTCGCTGTGAACGACGGGTGGGACGAGAGCTACGGCGCCGACGGCGCGCTGAACGGCGGGAACATCCCGTTGACGGTCGCCGGACCGTCGCGCCTGCGGTTCGTGTTCGACGACACCACCCACCGCATCGGCGTCGAGGTGAAGAGCCTCCGGGCGGGCTACACGGCCGACGACGACGCGCTGGTCGCGGCGCCCGTGCGCCAGCCGGGCAGCGAGGAGCAGTTCTACTTCGTGATGACCGACCGCTTCGCGAACGGCGACACGACGAACGACCAGGGCGGGCTCACCGGCGACCGGCTCACCACCGGGTTCGACCCGACCGACAAGGGCTTCTACCACGGCGGCGACATCGCGGGCCTCCGCGAGCAGCTCGACTACATCGACGGCCTCGGCACGACCGCGATCTGGCTGACGCCGAGCTTCAAGAACAATCCCGTGCAGGGCGAGGGCGCGAACGCGAGCGCCGGCTACCACGGCTACTGGATCACCGACTTCACGCAGATCGACCCGCACCTCGGCACCAACGCCGAGCTCGAGGCGCTGATCGACGAGGCCCACGACAAGGGCATCAAGGTCTACTTCGACATCATCACGAACCACACGGCCGACCTGATCTCGAACACGCAGGGCCAGTACACGTACATCGATCAGGCGACCAGCCCGTACAAGGACGCCTCGGGCACGCCTTTCGACCCGGCCGACTACGCGGGCACCGGCACGTTCCCGACGCTCGACGCCGCGACCTCGTTCCCGTACACGCCCGTCGTGAACGACACCACGGCCAAGGTTCCCGCGTGGCTGAACGATCCGACGCTGTACCACAACCGCGGCGACTCGACGTGGTCGGGCGAGTCGGTGACGTACGGCGACTTCTCGGGGCTCGACGACCTCATGACCGAGCACCCGACCGTCGTGAACGGGTTCGTCGACGTCTACCAGAACTGGATCGACCTGGGCATCGACGGCTTCCGCATCGACACCGCGAAGCACGTGAACTTCGAGTTCTGGGAGCAGTGGACGACCGAGGTGCTCGACTATGCGCACGACGTCGCGAAGAAGCCCGACTTCTTCATGTTCGGCGAGGTCTACGACGCCGATCCGGTGAAGCTGTCGCCGTACGTCCGCGACACCGACATGAACTCGGTGCTCGACTTCACCTTCCAGTCCTCGGCCGTGAGCTTCGCCGCGGGCAACAGCGCGAAGGGCCTCCAGGGTCTGTACGCCGGTGACGACTGGTACACGACGCCCGATTCGTCGGCGACGGCGCTGCCGACCTTCCTCGGCAACCACGACATGGGCCGCGTCGGCTACATGCTGCAGTCGACGCCGAACGCCCTCGAGCGCGACCTGCTCGCGCACGACCTGATGTTCCTCGGCCGCGGCCAGCCCGTCGTCTACTACGGCGACGAGCAGGGCTTCGCAGGAACCGGCGGTGACAAGGACGCACGCCAGACGCTCTTCGCCACGCAGGTGGCGGAGTATCAGAACCAGAAGCTGATCGACGGCTCCACCGCAGGATCCGTCGCGCGCTACGACACCGACGCGCCGGTTTACCAGCGCATCGCCGACCTGGCCGCGCTGCGCGAGGCGCACCCGGCCCTGGTGACCGGCGCGCAGATCGAGCGCTACGCCGACAACGGTGCCGGCGTCTACGCCTTCTCGCGCGTCGATCGCGACGAGAAGGTCGAGTACCTGGTCGCGCTCAACAACACCACGGCCGCCAAGACGGTGAGCCTCACGACGCTCACGGCAGGCGCGTCGTTCGCGCCGGTCTACGGCACCGACACGGCGGTGTCGACGGATACCGCGGCCGCGGCATCCGTCACGGTCCCGGCCCTGTCGGCCGTCGTCTACCGTGCCGGGGCCACGGTGACCGCTCCGGAATCGCCGCTGGGCATCTCGGTGAGCGCGCCGACCGCCGGTGCCGCGCTCTCGGGCTCGGTCGCCGTCAGCGCCGACGTGGACGATGCGACCTGGCGGGAGACCAGCTTCTCGTGGCGCGTCGTCGGGTCCGACGAATGGCACGCCCTCGGCACCGCCGAAGACACCGACCCGCGCGTCTTCCACACGATCGAGGATCTCGCGAACGGCACGCTCGTCGAGTACCGCGCGGTCACGACCGACGCCGCCGGGCGCCACGCCGCCGCCTCGACGTATGCATCGGTGGGCAACGCCGTGTCGCTCGTCGTGGAGGAGGAGCCCGAGTCGCCGATCGACATGGTGACGGTGCCCGGAAGCCTCAACTCCGAGATGGGCTGCGCGGGCGACTGGACACCCGGCTGCGAGGCGGCGAAGCTCACGCTCCGCGCCGACGGCATCTGGGCCGGCACGTTCGACCTGCCCGCGGGCACCTACGAGTACAAGGTCGCGATCAATGGCACGTGGGACGTCAACTACGGCGCGAACGGCGCACCGGGCGGCGGGAACATCACCATCAGCCACACCGGCGGACCGATCACGTTCTACTTCGACCCGCGCTCCAACATCGTGCAGTCGACGGCGGAGGGCCCCATCGTGACGCTGCCGGGCTCGGCGCAGAGCGAGCTGGGCTGCGCCGGCGACTGGGCGCCCGACTGCCTCGCGACCCTCATGGCCGACGGCGACAAGGACGGCGTCTACGAGTTCTCGACCGACGAGATCCCCGCGGGGGCGTACGAGATCAAGGTCGCGCACGGTCTCAGCTGGAACGAGAACTACGGCGTGGGCGGAGCCCCGGGCGGCGCGAACTACTCGTTCAGCGCGAGCGACGGCAAGCTGATCGCCTTCCGCTACACCCTCGCCACGCACGTGCTCGAGATCGAGGTGACCGACCCGCCGCTGGCCGGCACCGGCGAGCTGCGAGCGCACTGGATCGACGCGCAGACGATCGCGTGGCCGGATGACCTCGGCGCCGAAGCGGCGGACGCCTCGTGGCAGCTGCATGCCTCCGCCGACGCGTCCCTCGCGCTCGTCGACGGCGAGGTCACCGGTGGCGACGCGATCGACCTCACGGTCGTCGACGGCGGTCTGACCGCTGAGCAGAAGGCCGGCTTCCCGGCTCTCGCGAACTTCGTCGCGCTCCGCGTTCCGGAGGGGACGGATGCCGCAGCCCTCGTCCGCGGCGAGCTGGCCGTGTCGCAGCGCGACGCCGAAGGCGTGCTGTCGGGCTTCACCGGGGTGCAGATCCCGGGCGTCCTCGACGACCTCTACGCGGACGCCGTGGCCGATGCCGACCTCGGTGTGACGTTCCAGGGCAAGAAGCCGACCTTCCGCCTGTGGGCGCCGACCGCGCGGTCGGCGACGTTGCTCACCTGGGACCCTTCGACGGGCTCAGGGACCGAGGAGCCGGTGCGTCACGACGCGACGTGGGACGCGGCATCCGGAATCTGGACGGTCGCGGGCGACAAGGCGCTGAAGGGCGACGAGTACCTGTGGGAGGTCGTCGTGTACGCCCCCACGACGGGCGCGATCGAGACGAATCAGGTCACCGACCCGTACTCGGTGGCACTGACCATCAACTCCGAGCGCTCGGTGGCGATCGACCTGGGCGACAAGGAGTGGCGCCCCAAGGGGTGGGAGAAGACCAAGGCGCCCGTGATCGACCGGCCGGTCGACCGCGCGATCTACGAGCTGCACGTGCGCGACTTCTCGATCACCGACGAGTCGGTGCCAGAGAACGAGCGGGGCACGTACGCGGCGTTCTCGCGCGACAGCGCGGGCACGGCCCAGCTGCGCGAGCTCGCCGACGCCGGCATCAACACGGTGCACCTGCTGCCGACGTTCGACATCGCGACGATCGAGGAGGATCGGTCGAAGCAGGCTGTGCCCGACTGCGACCTCGCGTCGATGCCGGCCGACAGCACGCAGCAGCAGGAGTGCATCGAGAAGGTCATCGACGCCGACGGGTTCAACTGGGGTTACGACCCGTACCACTACTCCACGCCGGAGGGCTCGTACGCCGTCGACCCCGAGGGCGGCGCGCGCGTCGCCGAGTTCCGCTCGATGGTGGGGGCGCTCCACGGCATGGGGCTGCAGGTCGTGCTCGACCAGGTGTTCAACCACACCGCGCAGTCGGGGCAGGACGCGAAGTCGGTGCTCGACCGGGTCGTGCCCGGTTACTACCACCGCCTCAACCTCGCGGGCGGCGTCGAGACGTCGACGTGCTGTCAGAACGTGGCGACCGAGCACCAGGTGGCGCAGAAGCTCATGGTCGACTCGGTGGTCACGTGGGCACGCGACTACAAGGTCGACGGCTTCCGCTTCGACCTCATGGGGCACCACTCGAAGGACAACATGCTCGCGATCCGCGCGGCCCTGAACGAGCTGAAGCTCGGCAAGGACGGCGTCGACGGCGAATCGATCTACTTGTACGGCGAAGGGTGGAACTTCGGCGAGGTCGCCGACAACCGCCTCTTCGAGCAGGCCACCCAGGGCCAGCTCGGCGGCACCGGCATCGGCACGTTCAGCGACCGGCTGCGCGACGCCGTGCACGGCGGCAGCCCCGTCGCGTCGGACTCGAAGTTCTTCCAGGGCTACGGCACGGGTCTGGCGACCGACCCGAACGGCCGGGAGGATTCGGCGCCGGGTGACGCGTTCGCGGACCTCGCGCACAAGACCGATCTCGTCAAGCTGGGGCTCGCCGGCAACCTGCGGGACTTCTCGTTCACGGCGTCGGACGGCACGGTGACGGCCGGCGACGAACTCGACTACAACGGGCAGCCCGCCGGCTACGCCGACCAGCCCGACGAGATCATCACGTACGTGGACGCGCACGACAACGAGACGCTGTTCGACCTCGGCGTGCTGAAGCTGCCGGCCGACACCCCGATGGCCGACCGCGTGCGCATGAACACGCTGTCGCTGGCGACGACCGCCTACGCCCAGACACCCTCGTTCTGGCACGCCGGCACCGAGCTGCTGCGTTCGAAGTCGCTCGACCGCAACAGCTACAACTCGGGCGACTGGTTCAACCGCATCGACTGGACCGGCCAGGAGTCGACCTTCGGCTCGGGCCTGCCGCGCGAGGCCGACAACGGCGAGCACTGGGACGACCTCCGGCCGCTCCTCGCCGACCCCGCGAACAAGCCGGGCGCCGCCGACATCGCCGCGGCCGAGGCATCCGCTCTCGACCTGCTCCGTGTGCGCGAGGAGGTGGGCCTGCTGCGACTGGGGTCTGCCGCCCTCATCGAGGAGAAGGTCACCTTCCCGGGGAGCGGGACGGATGCCGCACCCGGCGCCATCGTCATGCTCATCGACGACCTCGTGGGCGAGGACGCCGACCCCGAGCTCGACGGCGCGCTGGTCGCGTTCAACTCGTCGCCCGAGCCGATCACGCAGACCGTCGACGGCCTCGCAGGGCGCGGATTCGCGCTGACGCCGGCGCTCGCGGGCGGCTCGGATGCGGTCGTGAAGACGACCACGTGGGATGCCTCGACCGGCACGATCACGATCCCGGCGCGGTCCGCCGTGGTGCTCGTCGACCGCGAGCCGGTGGCGACGAAGACGCTGGTGGCCCCGACGAAGCTGCTGGCCAAGGCGGGGACCACGGTGCCGGTCGCCGGCATCGTGACCGCCGCCGACGGCTCGGCGCCCGAGGGCACGGTCACGGTCACCGCCGACGGCACCCCGGTGGCGACGGTCGAGCTCACGGCGGCCGACAAGGGTCGCGTGAAGGTGGGCGTGACGCTGCCGGGTCGCGGCGTCCACCTGATCCGCACCAGCTTCGAGGGCACGGGCGACTACAAGGACTCGCGCGCCGCGATCCCCGTCCCGGTCGTCGTCTACTGAGAACTCCGCCGGGCGGGCACGTCCCGCCCGGCGGGGTGCCCCGGCGGGCCGGCGCGGTACGGGAGAAGGCTCAGTCGAGTCAGAGACCGAGCCGGGCCAGCAGCAGATCCGAGGCGGACGAGATGGCGGCCAGCTGCCACGGCACGACGACCAGTGCGATGACCGCGAAGATCGCGATCGTCGAGAGGCTCCCGCGCCGGACGATGCGGTCGATGAGCAGTCCCAGCACCGCCGTGATCGCCACGGTCGCGCCCGCGACGCTCGCGAACGCCATCCGGACGTAGGCCGCATCGTCGGGAGCGGTGTAGCTGTTGAACAGCAGAGCGAGTCCGAAGGGCACGATCACCAGGCCCGTGATGAGGATGAGGGGCGCGGAGAAGCCGCGCAGGCTCGTACCAGGGCGGGGCTTCGTCGCGACGTCCGTCATGGCGCGAGCCTAGGGCACACGGTCTGTCGTGGGGAGCTCAGAGCGGGCTGCCGATGCGCAGCAGGTTGCCGCTGCGGTCCACCACGGCGAACTCGCGCATGCCGTAGTCGGTGTCGACCGGCCGCTCGATGCGGCTGCCGGTGGCGCGGTCGGGCTCGACGAGGTCGGCCCAGTCGTCGTACACCCGCTGCGCGTCGTCGACGTAGAGGTAGCACATCGCGGCGGTGCGGAGCGGGTCCACGGAAGCGTCCTCGGTGAAGTGCAGCTCGATCGTGCCGCGCCCGATGATCAGGTACTGCCACTCCTCGGGCGGCGCGCCGCGATTCTCGAACCCGAGGCGCTCGAAGAACGAGAGCGTCTCGGTGAGGTCGCGGCTGGGGAGGATGGGGACGGCGCGCTCGGTCACAGGCGCACACTAGCGCCCGGAGACCCCGCGCCGACAGTGCTCAGAGCGCGTCGAGGATGCCGGCGCCGAACACCGCCACCGCCGCGACGGCGACGCCGGCCATGGCGAGCGCGGCGATCCCCACCACCAGGATGTTGCCGCCGATGGTGAGCAGCAGCGCCGCGGCCGACGACAGCTCGCGACGATGGCGGACGGGGATCGAGGACGTGGTGCTGGCCATGTCTTCGACGCTACGGAGCGGCTCGTATGTGCGCGTCCACCCGGAGGCCCATCCGGGTCAGCCCGCAGGATGATTCCGGCGCCACGGATGGGTTGACAGGAGCGACTTTCTTGAAGAAAGTAGGTTCGTGCCGCTCCGCTCCGATTGGTCGACGTCGACCTGCCCGATCGCCCATGCCGCCGACGTGCTCGCCGACCCCTGGGTGCTGCTCGTCCTGCGCGAGGCGCTGTCGGGGCGCACGCGGTTCGACGAGCTGCGAGAGGCGACCGGGGCCGCCGACAGCGTGCTGGCGCGGCGCCTGCGGAGCATGGTCGAGAAAGGCCTGCTCGCCCGCGACGGCGCCCGGTACATCGTCACGGCGACGGGCGCCGCGGCGCTTCCGGTGCTCCACGCCTACGCGCGCTTCACGCGCGCGGTGGAGCCCGACGGCCCGTGGGGGCTCACCATCGCGTGCGCGCGATGCGGGACGGTGGCCGATGCTGCGGACTGGTGCGCGTCGTGCGCGCAGCCCCTCGATGCGCGGAGCACCACGTGGGCGCGCCGCAGCATGGGCGGCGAGCCGTTCCGGCTCCACGTCGGAGCGGCGGCATGAGCCGGCTCGACGAGCGTGGGGACGAGGCATCCGCTTCCCGCGCCCGTCGCATCCACCCCGCGTGGTTCGTCGCCGCGACCGCTCTCGTCGCGCTGATCGGCGCGGCGGGCTTCCGGGCGGCGCCCGGCGTGCTGATGCTGCCGCTCGAGGAGGAGTTCGGCTGGTCGCTCACCGAGATGTCTGTCGCGGTCACGCTGAACCTGCTGCTGTTCGGACTCACGGCGCCCTTCGCCGCCGCCCTCATGCAGCGATTCGGCCTGCGGGCGGTCACGGCGACGGCGCTCATGCTCATCGCGGCCGGCAGTGCGCTCAGCATCTTCGTCACCTCGCCGCTGCAGCTGCTGTTCACGTGGGGTCTGCTGATCGGCCTCGGCACCGGGTCCATGGCGCTCGTGTTCGCGGCGACCGTGACCGACACCTGGTTCGCCCAGCGCCGCGGTCTCGTGTCGGGCGTGCTCACGGCGGGCAGCGCGACCGGGCAGCTGATCTTCCTGCCGGTCATCGCCGTCGCCGCCGAGGACTACGGGTGGCGCATCGCGTCGCTCATCATCGCGAGCGGCGCGCTGCTGGTCGTGCCGCTCGTGCTGGCGCTGCTGCGGGACCGTCCCTCCGACCTCGGCGTCCGCCGCTACGGCGAGGACGAGAGCGTGCCGGCGCCGGCCGCCCCACCGCCGGTCGAGGGGCGCGGCGCGAGCGCCGCGAGTCTCGCGCTGCACGCGCTGCGCGACGCGTCGAAGGTGCGCGCCTTCTGGGCGCTCGTGGTCGGCTTCGCGATCTGCGGCGCCACGACGAACGGGCTCGTCGGCACCCACTTCATCCCCAGCGCCCATGACCACGGGATGCCGCAGACCACCGCAGCCGGGTTGCTCGCCGTCGTCGGCATCTTCGACATCGCGGGGACGGTGCTCTCGGGCTGGCTCACCGACCGTGTGAACCCGCGCATCCTGCTCGCGGTCTACTACGCCGGACGCGGGGTGAGCCTGCTGTTCCTGCCGAGCCTGCTGTCGGCCACCGTGCAGCCGAGCATCGTCGTGTTCATCGTGATCTACGGGCTGGACTGGGTCGCCACCGTGCCGCCGACCATCGCGCTGTGCCGCGAGATCTTCGGCGAGCGCGGGCCGCTGGTGTTCGGCTGGGTGTTCGCGGCCCATCAGGTCGGCGCCGGCATCGCCTCGGTGCTCGCCGGTGTCGTACGCGACCAGACGGGGCAGTACACCGTCGCCTGGTTCGCCGCCGCGGTCCTGTGCGCCGTCGCCGCCGTGATCAGCGGGGCCATCGCGCGGCGCCCGCGGTCGCGGATCTTCCGCTGAGAAATCCGCTCCGGCGAAGTGTCGAGTTCTCCCCGCTCCGTGCGACGCCCGGAGTGAGGCTGGCACGCGCCCGCCCCCAACGGAAGGATCAGACCATGAAGTACATGATGTTCGTCGTCACCTCGCTCGAGCCCGACGCCCAGCCCGATGAGTCCGACGTCGACCTGTGGGTCGACCCGCTCGACGCCAGCGGCAAGCGCGTCATCGGCGAGGTGCTGGCTCCCGTCTCGGAGTCGACCGTCGTCAAGGTGCGCGGGGGAAAGGTGCTGACCTCTCGCGGGCCGTTCGCCGAGACCGCCGAGGTGATCGCGGGCTTCGACATCCTCGAGGTCGAGAACCTGGAGGAGGCGATCGAGATCGCGTCGCGGCATCCGATGGCCCGGAACGGGCAGCTCGAGCTGCGCCCGTTCATGGTGTGGCCCGACGGAAGCGACTGACGGCCCGGCTGCCAGACGAAAAGGACGGCCCCCACCGGATGGTGGGGGCCGTCCTTTTGCGGTGATGCGTCAGCTCGCAGTGTTCTTGCGGCGCCTCCGGACCACGACGAACGCCGCTCCCGCGATCAGCAGGAGTGCGCCGCCCACCGCGAGACCCCACGGCAGGTCCGAGCCGGTGGTGGCGAGGGCGCCGGGGCTCACCACGGTGACACCCACCTCGATCGGATCGAGGCCCGCCGACGTGATCACCAGGCGGTGGTCGCCCAGTGCGAGGTCGGACGGGATCGCGACGCTGAAGCTCAGCCGGCCCTGCGCGTCTGCGGCGGGGATGCCGCTGACGACGATCGGGTCGCTGAAGAGCGTCGCCGCGATGGTCTGACCCGGCTCGAGACCCGACAGCGAGACGCGAAGCGTGCCGCCCTGCTCGACGCGACCGGAGCCGACGTCGACCTTCGCCCAGTCGCCGCCGCGCTGCGCGCCGGCTGCCGGCGGGGTGCCGCCGGGGTTGACCGGAACCGGCGGAGTGGTGCCGGAGCCGGTTCCGGGATCGGTGCCCGGGTCGGTGCCGGGGTCGGTGCCCTCGACCGGCGGCTGCGCCCCGATCAGGTACGCGCGGTCCGCCGGCGACGGGGCGACCGGGCCGCCCGCCGCCGCGAAGAAGTCGACCGTCGCCTGCAGGTCGATCTGGCCCGAGTCCTGCACGTTCTCGCCCTCGTCGAAGGTGAAGAAGTTGTCACCACCGGCTGCGAGGAACGAGTTCGTCACCACACGGAACGTGTCGGTGGGTGCGACCTCCTCGCCGTGGTACTGCATCGACACGATGTGCGCGCCGCGCGCGGCCGCCGGGTCGTATTCGAAGGTGAAGCCCTTCGAGACGCCGAGCGCGAGCTTCGGGCGCGACGCGCCGTCGGGCTGCCACTGCTGCTCGAGGATCTCCTCGATCTGCTCGCCGGTCAGGTCGAGCGTGACCAGGGTGTTCCCGAACGGCTGCACGTTCGCCACCTCGCGGTACGACATGGCGCCGTTGTCGTCGCCGAACAGCAGGTCATTGCGCAGACCGCCGGGGTTCATGAACGCGATCTGCGCGTCCTGGCCGCCGTAGCTCGGGTTCTGGCTCGTCGCCCACAGGTAGACGTCGGCCACCGTGTTGCCGAGCGTGGAGTGCACGCCGCGGTCCTCGCTGCCGGTGGCGGTCTTGCCGCGCAGGATGTCGGCGGTGATGGACCCGACCTGCACCTGTCCCTTTTCGATCGCGACCGCGACCGCCGCGTCGACCACGGCCTTGGTCTCCGGCTGCGGGTAGGCGATGTGCTGACCGACCACCGTGTCGTACAGCGACACCGTTCCGCCCGTGATCGATTCGAGCTCGCCGGCATCGGTCAGCTCGATGTCGAGCGTGCCGAGCGCGGTGCCGTACTGGTGCGCCTGGATCACCGGGCGCCCGCCGATCTCGTGCGCGTACCGCTGGTGCGTGTGCGCCGAGACGATGGCGTCGATGTCGTCCGATGCGTTCGCGACCAGGTCGCTGAAGGCGTTCTCCTCCTCGGGCGTGGTGATCGTTTCGATCGCCGCGTCCTCCGCGCCCTCGTGGGCGAGCAGGATGACGACGTCGGCGCCTTCCGCCACGGCATCCGCCGCCGCGTCGTTCGCGGACTCCACGAGGTCGCGGAACTCGATGTCGGCGATGCCGTCCGGGCTGACCATGCCGGCAGTCTGCGTCGTGACGACGCCGACGAAGGCGATGTCCGTGCCGTTCACCGACTTGATCGTGTACGGCTGCAGCGCGTGCTCGTCGGTGCCCTTCGTGAAGACGTTCGCACCGAGGGCGAAGTCGCTCATCGCGTCCGCGTCCTCATCGCCCTCGAAGCTCGGGATGACGTCGTTCACCAGGTCGTCGAAGCCCTGGTCGAACTCGTGGTTGCCGACCGCGCTCGCGTCGAGCCCGGCGGCGCGCAGCGCGTCGATCGTCGGGTCGTCGTCGTCGATGAACGACTCGAAGGCCGAGGCGCCGATGTTGTCGCCCGCGGAGACGAACAGGGTGTTCGGGTTCTGCTGGCGGTACTTCTCGACCGCGCCGCCCAGCACAGCCGCGCCCGCGACCCCGCCGGTCTCCTGCACGAGGCGTCCGTGGAAGTCGTTGATGGTGAGGACGCGGACGTCGGGCTGCGTGGCCGTCAGCTCCTCGACGTCCCACACCGTGGTGGTGCCCGACACCTCGCTGCCCACGACGAGCTGGGGCGTGCCGGTGGACGAGCGCAGCGCCGAGACGAACTGGATGCCCTCCGGGCCGAGGTCGCCCGCGGCCGGAGTCTCGACATCCGCCGCGAAGTCGCGGTTGTTGACGTACGTGACGTACTGCGCCGCCGCCGGGTTCGTGATGTCGTAGACCATCACGCCGCCGACGCGCTCGAGCCCCACGAAGGCGTAGGTCTTGCCGCCGACGACGCCGATCGTGACGTTCTCGGGCTCGGGGCCCTTGTCGTCGCTGCGGTCGTTGCTGTCGTTGTTGTTGTTGCCGGCGTTGAAGACCAGGCCCGGGATCTGCGACGTGATCTGCTCGAAGTCGTCACCCGAATCGAACACCAGGTTGCCCTTGGTGTCCCAGATCGAGAAGGAGCGCCCGCCGTAGGCGTAGAGCTCGCTGTAGCAGTCGGCGCCGGTGGCGATGCCGAGGTCCGTGACGACCTTGAGACGGCCGAGCACGTCGTCCTCCTGGATGTCCGCGATCCCCGAGAGCGGGCCGGTCGCGCAGATCGGGGCGAGGCCGTCCTCGCCGAGATCCTTGATCCGCGCCTCGTCGATGAAGTACGAGGCGGTGTCTTCCTCGCCCCACTCGCGCGCGTCGCCCTCGTTCGCGGTGATGAGGTAGGTCGCGGTCTTGCCGTCGACCGTCGCCGAGAACGACTGAATGCCGTCGGGCATGTAGAGACCCTTGAGGCCCGGGTAGGTCGCGATGCTGACCGTGGGGGCATCCTCGGGGTCGCGGTCGCTCGCGTCGAGGCCGTTGCCCGGTGCGCCGTAATCCTTGTAGCCGAGCGGCAGGATGGAGGTGACCTCCGGCTTGGTGAGGTCGATGACGGCGATGGCGTTGGCCTCCTGCAGCGCCGCGTAGGCGATGGTGCCGTCGACCGTGATGTACTCGGCCTCGAGGTTGCGGCTCACCCGGTTGGTGCCGAGCGGCTTGCTGCCCTGGTCGGGAGCGGCCACGTCGGGACCGAACACGCGCACCCGGGGATCGAGCACCTTCGTGCCGCCCGCTTCGAAGGCGCCGAAGCCCGCGGTCTTCACGGCGCTCTGCGCCGGCGCGCTCACGGTGGCGGGCAGGGTCACCACGCTCACCGAGCCCTCGGGGTCGACGGATAAGTCGTCGGCGGGCTCGCCCTCGTTCGCGACCACCGCGTACTTGCCGTCCTTCGACACGGTGACCATGTCGGGGAGCGCGCCCACGGCGACCGTGCCGAGGGTCGCGGCGTCGACCGAGTCCTGGTCGGCGTCGAAGAAGACGAGGTGGCCGGGGTCGGTCTTGGTCTCGGCCTCGAAGGCCACGACGCCGAGGCCGTCGTCGCGGATCGCGAGCGAGTTGGCCACACCGCTCGAGGCGATCGAGAACAGCTCGGTGGGGTCGGCGGGGTCGGTGTTGTCGAGCACGACGACCGTGCCGGCCTGCGCGTTGACGACGAAGAGCCGGTCGCGGTAGGCCTGGACGATCTCGGCCGCCGACTCCCCGAAGGCGTCGGACTCGAAGGTGCCCAACGGCGTGAGCCGAAGCGCGGCGTTGGGAGCGGAGTCGCTGAGCGGATCGGCGACGATGGCGGCGGATGCCGCGGTGCTGCTCGTCAGCGCCAGCGCGCAGACGGTCGCGGCCGTCGCGGTGAACGCGACAGCGCGGCGAAGAAGATGCGAAGGCATGCGTGTCCTCGGTCGGGGTTGCGGGTGTGACGCGGCGCGCGGCGGGGCGCAGACGGGTCGCCGCGAGCTTTCCCGGTGAAGGTGACGCGATCGTGAACGGCGGGCGAGCAATCAGGAATCCGGACGCCCGAAGAGATACATGGAAGTCCTAGTATCATGGGTGTGTGACGAAGCCGTCACCCTGACTCACCGGAGAGCTCCATGGACGCCACCACTGTCCCCGTGCTCGCTCCCGCCGCCATCAGCGACGACGAGCGCGCAGCCATCCTCGAAGCGGTCCGCGACTTCGCGCAGACCGAGCTCGCACCCCACGCACTGGAATGGGATGCGGCATCCGTCTTCCCCAGAGACACGCTGCGCCGCGGCGGCGAACTCGGTCTCGGCGGCATCTACATCCGCGAGGACGTCGGCGGCTCCGGACTCTCGCGCGCGGACGCGGTCGCGATCTTCGAGGAGCTCGCCCAGGGCGACCCCGCCATCGCCGCCTACATCTCGATCCACAACATGGTCGCGTGGATGATCGACAGCTACGGCGACGACACCCAGCGTCAGCAGTGGCTCCCGCTCCTGACGTCGATGGCCGGCTTCGGCAGCTACTGCCTCACCGAGCCGGGCGCGGGATCCGACGCCGCGGCGATCACGACGAGCGCCATCCGCGACGGCGACGAGTTCGTGCTGACCGGGGTCAAGCAATTCATCTCCGGCGGGGGCGAGGCATCCGTCTACATCGTCATGGCCCGCACCGACGCCGACGCCGGCGCGCGCGGGATCACCGCGTTCCTCGTCCCGGCCGACACCCCGGGGCTCTCCTTCGGAGCGATCGAGCACAAGATGGGCTGGAACGCACAGCCCACGCGCCAGGTGATCCTCGACGAGGTGCGCATCCCCGCCGCGAACGTCCTCGGCACCGAGGGCCAGGGCTTCAAGATCGCGATGTCGGCGCTCGACGGCGGCCGCATCAACATCGCCGCGTGCTCGCTCGGCGGCGCGCAGTGGGCGCTCGACCGCGCAGTCACCTACGTGCACGAGCGCTTCACGTTCGGGGAGCCGCTCGCCGAGAAGCAGGCCGTCGTGTTCGCCCTCGCCGACATGGCCACCGAGCTGCGGGCAGCGCGCGCCCTCGTCCGTGACGCCGCCGCGGCGCTGGATGCGAAGTCCTCCGACGCGTCGATGCAGTGCGCCATGGCCAAGCGCTTCGCGACCGACGCCGGCTTCTCGGTCGCGAACCAGGCGCTGCAGCTGCACGGCGGCTACGGCTACCTCCACGAGTACGGGATCGAGAAGGTGGTGCGCGATCTGCGCGTTCATCAGATCCTTGAGGGGACCAACGAGATCATGCGCGTGATCATCGGCCGCCAGCTGCTCGCCGGCTGACCCGCGCACACGGACGAGGGGTTTCCGCATGACGAAGATCGCATTCCTGGGCCTGGGCCACATGGGCCTGCCCATGGCGAAGAACCTGTCCGCCGCCGGTCACGAGGTGGTGGGCTTCGACGTCTTCCCCGCTGCGGTGGACGGCGCTCGCGAGGCCGGTCTCGTCGTGGCGGAGTCGGGGACGGATGCCGCAACCGCCGCCGACGTCGTCATCACGATGTTCCAGACCGGGACGCAGGTGCTCGACGCGTACCGGGGCGCCGGCGGGGCACCGGGACTCCTCGACGTGGCCGCACCGGGTGCCCTGTTCATCGACTGCTCCACGATCGCGGTCGACGAGGCACGGGCGGCACACGCGCTCGCCGAGGCCGCCCGCCACCGCTCGCTCGACGCGCCCGTCTCGGGCGGGGTCGTCGGAGCCGAGAACGCGACGCTCGCCTTCATGGTCGGGGGCACCGACGAGGACTTCGAGGCCGCCCGTGCGCTCCTCGAGGCGATGGGCCGCCGTGTGGTGCACTGCGGCGGAGCCGGGCTCGGCCAGGCCGCGAAGGTCTGCAACAACATGATCCTCGCGGTGTCGCAGATCGCCGTCGCCGAGGCGTTCGTGCTGGGGGAGCGGCTCGGGCTGTCGCATCAGGCGCTCTTCGACGTCGCCTCGAATGCCTCGGGCCAGTGCTGGGCGCTCACCACCAATTGCCCCGTGCCCGGGCCCGTGCCCACCAGCCCCGCCAACCGGGACTACCAGCCGGGCTTCGCGGGCGCGCTCATGAACAAGGACCTCGGTCTCGCCGAGCAGGCCGTCCAGCTCACCGGCGTCGACGCCCGCATGGGCATGCTCGCCCGCGAGATCTACGCGCACTTCGCCGACGGGCCGGGGGCGGGGCAGGACTTCTCGGGGATCATCAACTCGATCCGGGAGTTCTCCGACTGACCCGCGGCCCCGGGCCATCGGGACCGCACGACAGCACCTTGCGGCGGGAGGGCACGGTGCTCTCGTGCGTTCTCGCCGCATCTACCATCGAAGAGGCCGCGCCGAGGCGGCCGGGACGGAGCACGCATGACCGAGCACCAGACGGCCGAGGGCCAGGCCACCGAGTACGAGACGATCCTCGCCGAGACGCGGGGACGCGTCGGATGGATCACCCTCAACCGGCCCGAGGCGCTCAACGCGCTCAACACCCAGGTGTGCCGCGATGTCGTGGCCGCGGCATCCGTCTTCGACGCCGATGAGGAGATCGGCGCGATCGTCGTCACCGGCTCCGAGCGCGCCTTCGCCGCGGGCGCCGACATCAAGGAGATGGAGTCCAAGACGGGGCTCGAGATGCTGATGGGCGACCACTTCGGCGGCTGGGCCCAGTTCGCGGCGGTGCGCACGCCGGTGATCGCCGCGGTGTCGGGCTACGCCCTCGGCGGCGGCTGCGAGCTCGCGATGATGTGCGACATCATCCTCGCCGCCGACACCGCGAAGTTCGGGCAGCCCGAGATCAACCTCGGCGTGATCCCCGGCATGGGCGGCTCGCAGCGTCTCATCCGGGCGGTCGGGTACTACAAGGCCGCCGAGCTCATCCTCACGGGACGGATGATGGATGCCGCGGAGGCCGAGCGTTCCGGACTCGTCTCGCGCGTCGTGCCCGCCGCCGACCTGCTCGCCGAGGCGCAGAAGACGGCCGACACGATCGCGTCGAAGAGCCTGCCGTCTCTGTACGCGGCCAAGGCCGTGCTGGACGCCGCCCAGGAGACCTCGCTCGCGGAGGGCCTGCGCCTGGAGCGGCACGTGTTCGCGAGCCTCTTCGACACCCAGGACCAGAAGGAGGGCATGGCCGCCTTCCGCGAGAAGCGCGCCCCCGAGTTCACGGGACGCTGAGCCATCGGGGCCGGGCCCGCCGGCCCGGATGTCAGAGGGGGTCGGGCTGGGGGCGCGGCTCGGTGAAGTCGCCGGAGTCCTTGCGGAACCGCGCGATGATGCGCACGAGCTCCGTCGTATCGGCATCGGTCAGCCCGGGCGACTCGAACACCTCGGTGTTGAGGGCGACGGTGGCCCGCTCCACGAGCTCGCGGCCGGAGTCGGTGAGCACGAGCATCGCCGCCCGCCCGTCGGCCGGATGCGGCTCCCGGGATACCAGCCCGTCGCGGGCCAGACGGTCGACGGTGTTCGTGACGCTCGTGGGGTGCACCTGCAGGCGGGCGATGGCGCTGGCCATCGGCATCCGTCCCTCCCGTGTGAAGCCGAGCAGGCGCAGCATCTCGTACCGCGCGAACGAGAGGCCGAAGGGCTTGAGGGTCGAGTCGATGCGCGCGAACAGCAGCTGCTGCGCGCGGATGATCGACGTGACCGCGGTCATGCCCGCAGCGGCCGGCTCCCAGCCATGGGCGATCCACTGGCGCTTGGCTTCGGCGATCGGGTCGACCGGAAGACGCTTGGGTGCTGCCATGACGACCTCCTCGATCCACCGTACCGGTCCGGGGGCGGACAGACGGACGACGGATGCCGCGAAACGGAGTTTATGTATACACACAGGCGGTCAGAGGTCGGTCACGCTCGGTTCATGTCGCGGGATTGGGTACATTGCGCTGCGCGCCATAGACTCGTGGCCAGCGTGAGGAGATCGTCATGAAGATCGTCGTCCTGGTCAAGGAAGTCCCGGATACCTACGGGGATCGCAAGCTGTCGCTCGAGACCGGGCTGGCCGATCGCGGTGCGAGCGAGACCGTGCTCGACGAGATCGGCGAGCGTGCGCTCGAGGTGGCGCTGTCGTACGCCGACAAGAACGCGGGCACCGAGGTCGTCGTGCTCTCGATGGCCCCCGAGTCGGCGTCCGCGACGGTGCGCAAGGGCCTCGCGATGGGCGCGGCGTCGGCGGTGCAGGTCGTCGACGAGGGTCTGCTCGGAGCCGACATGGGCCTCACGGCCGAGGTGCTCGCCGCGACGCTGCAGCGCACCGGGTTCGACCTCGTGATCGCGGGCAACCAGTCCACCGACGGCGTCGGCGGCGTGCTGCCGGCGATGGTGGCCGAGATCCTCGATGTGCCGTCGGCGACCTACCTGAGCTCGGTCGAGATCCGCGAGGGGGAGGTGCTCGGCACGCGGGCCTCCGACGGGGCGACCCAGCAGGTGACGGCGGCGCTTCCGGCGGTGATCTCGATCACCGAGGCGCTGCCCGACGCGCGCTTCCCCAACTTCAAGGGCATCATGGCGGCCAAGAAGAAGCCGTTCGAGACCCTGTCGCTCGCCGAGCTCGAGATCGACCCGCACGACCCCGATGCGGCTCGGTCGATCGTGATCGCGCTCAGTGAGAAGCCGCCGCGCGAAGCCGGCGTCAAGATCGTCGACGAGGGCGACGCGGGCGAGAAGCTCGCGGACTTCCTCATCCAGAACCGGCTCGCGTGAGGATGCGTGTGTGATGACTTTTGCCGATGACTCGATCCTCGTCCTCCTCGACACGACCCCGTCGGGCGGCCTCGCCAAGTCGGCGGCCGAGCTGCTCGGAGCGGCGTCCTCGGTGGGCACGCCGGTCGCGCTGATCGTGGGCGACGCTGCGCTGGCGACGGATGCCGCGGCCCTCGGCGCCGCGACCGTTCTGGTCGCCGCGCCCGGCGAGGGGCTGAACGTCCCCACGGTCGACGCGCTGACCTCGGCGGCCGACCAGGTGCGGCCGGACGCGATCCTGGTGTCGCACTCGATCGAGGGTCGCGAGGTCGCCGGTCGCTACGCGGCGCGCACCCGCTCGGGTCTTGCGATCGACGCCGTCGGCGTCTCGCGGGACGCGGAGGGCGTGGTCGCCCAGCACTCGGTCTACGGCGGCGCCTACAACGTCGAATCCGCCGTCACATGGGGTGCGCCGGTCATCACGATCCGCCAGGGGTCGGTCGACGCCCGCGCCGAGGCGGTCGCGAGCCCCGAGGTCGAGCAGCTCGAGGTGCGCGCCTCGGGCAGGCGCGCGGCGACGATCACGTCGGTCGACGAGGCCGTGGTCTCGTCGTCCCGCCCGGAGCTGCGCGGTGCGACGAAGGTCGTGTCGGGTGGGCGGGGCCTGGGCTCGGGCGACAAGTTCGCCCTCGTCGAGCAGCTCGCCGACGCGCTGGGCGCCGCCATCGGCGCCTCCCGAGCCGCGGTGGACGCCGGCTACGTGCCCTACTCGTATCAGGTCGGCCAGACCGGCGTCTCGGTCTCGCCGCAGCTGTACGTCGCGCTCGGCATCTCGGGCGCGATCCAGCACAAGGCCGGCATGCAGACCGCGAAGACGATCGTCGCGATCAACAAAGACGCCGACGCCCCGATCTTCGAGATCGCCGATTTCGGCGTCGTGGGCGACCTGTTCCAGGTGGTGCCGCAGCTGATCGCCGCGCTCGAGGCGAAGAAGGCGTAACCCGCATGGCGACGTACGGTTCTGCGGTGCGGCGCGGTCTGCCGCGCGTGCCCGGCGGCGACCCGTGGCCGCCAGCCGGGGCCGCGCCCGTGCCGAACGGCGACGGCCCGGTGGTCGCTGCGGCGTCGGCCGCTGCCGCCGTTGAGGCCGACCGCGCCACTTCTCTGCGACCGCTGCAGCAATCGGAGCCGCAGTCGCAGGAAACTGCCGCAGTCGCGACCCCGGTCGCTGGCGCGACCCCGGCGGCTGAGGTCGCCCCGGCGGCTGAGGTCGCCGGAACTGCGGGCGCTGGCGCCGGGACAGCGGGCCGGGCGATCCGCCGGGGACTGCCTCGCGTGCCCGGCGGAGAGCCGTGGCCCCCGGCATCCGCTCTCCCCTCCACCGCCGCAGCAGCCGACGCTCAGTCGGCGCAACACGCGGGAACGGATGCTGCGACCCCGCGTGTCGTGACCACCGAAGCGGTCGCTCCCACTCCGCCGGACCGCCCAGCCGACGTTCAGTCGGCGCAACATGCGCGAACGGATGCCCCGACCCCGCGTGTCGCGACCAGTCAGCCGGCGGCCGGCGAGGGTGCGAAGCCGCTGCGACGTGGCCTGCCCCGAGTAGCCGGAGGCGAGCCCTGGCCCCCCGCCGGCTTCGCACCGGCCGCGACCGCGGCGATCGCCGACACCACCGAGGTCGTGCCCGCCGCCGCGACGGTGACGGATGCCGCATCCGCGCCGATCACCGAGACGCCGGCGGCGGCGCCGGCAGAGGTGGCGGCATCCGTCGTCCCCTCCGCGCCGGCCGCACCGGCCGTGCCGGCCACGGCGACCGGCGTGCCGCTGTCAAAGCCGTTGCCGTTCACCCGCACGGTGTGGGCGGGTGCCGGTGCTGCCGCTGCCCGGCCGACCCCGGCAGAGCCGAAGCGGATCGGCCCCTTCACCCGCCTGCAGTGGGCCGGCGCGGTGATCGTCGGCGGTGCCGGGCTTTTGATCGCGGCAGGCATGGCGGTCGCCCTGGTGCGCTGGCTGCTGTCGACGTCGTGGGGCGTCGACTTCCTCGCCGCGTATCCGGGCGAGTACCACCTGCCCGAGGGGGCGCCGGTCGGCCTGCCGGCGTGGCTGGGGTGGCAGCACTTCTTCAACGTGTTCCTGATGGTGCTGATCATCCGCACCGGTCTGCAGGTGCGCACCGAGAAGCGGCCTTCCGTTTTCTGGTCGCCGCGCAACAACAACCGGCGCAAGATCAGCCTGAACCTGTGGTTCCACCAGTCGCTCGACATCCTGTGGCTGGTGAACGGCGTCGTCTTCGTCGTGCTGCTGTTCGTGACCGGGCAGTGGATGAGGATCGTGCCGACATCGTGGGAGGTGTTCCCCAACGCCGTCTCGGCGGCACTCCAGTACGTCTCCCTGGACTGGCCCACCGAGAACGGCTGGGTGAACTACAACTCGCTGCAGCAGCTCGCGTACTTCGCGACCGTGTTCCTCGCCGCGCCGCTGGCCGCGATCACCGGTGTACGCATGTCCGGCGTGTGGCCGAAGAACGCCGCCGGCCTCAACAAGGCGTACCCGGTGGAGTGGGCGCGCGCCGTGCACTTCCCGGTGATGCTCTACTTCGTGGTCTTCATCGCCGTGCACGTATTCCTCGTGTTCGCGACCGGAGCGCTGCGCAACCTCAACCACATGTACGCCGCGCAGGGCTCGACAGATCCGAACGCCTACGCCGACAACTGGACCGGCTTCTGGTTCTTCGTCGCCTCGCTGGTCGTCATCGCGGCGGCCTGGGTCGCCGCAAGGCCGCTCGTGCTGGCGCCCATCGCGCGCCTGTTCGGCAAGGTCTCGGGGCGCTGAGCCCGGGCGTCCGGGGGCGGCCTCACGGCTCCACGACGATGCCGGCGAGCTCGGCGAGGGCGGGAGCCATGAGCTGCAGCTGGTCGGGCGAGATCGTCGCGCCGCGGAGGCCGTCCAGCCCGATCACCTGACCGACGTCTGCGCCGCGCAGGTCGACGTCGGCCAGCCGTGCCCCGCTCGCGTTGAGGGCGGCGATGCGCGTCGATGCGAACGCGACGCGTCTGGCCGAGGCATCCATCAGGTCGATCTCGTCGATCGTGCAGTCCTCGAACGCCACGTCGAGCAGTTCCGCCGCGCGCAGGTTCACGTAGCCGAGCTTGCAGCGGACGAAACGGATGCCGCGCCACTCGCCGTCGTAGGCCTCGACCGATCCGAATCTGCTGTCGCGAAGCTCCACATCCCGCCAGCCGCCCCGTGCGGCCGAGACCGCCGGCACGTTCGCACCCGAGAAGACCGACTCGACGACGCGGGCGCCACGCAGCGTCCAGGCGCCCAGGACCAGGCCCTCGAAACGGCAGGCTTCGACGGTGTCGCCCACGTCGAGCTCCCAGGAATCGCGCTCGATGCCCGCGTACGCGACGCCGTCGAGACGGCCGGCATCCAGGGTCGCCCCGTCGCCGGGCTCGAGGGAGCCGAGGGCGGACTCGTCGAAGTCGAACGAAGGCTGCTGCGTCCCCTGGGTCTTTCGGGATCTGGCGGCTGCTGACATCGACGCCACCCTAGCGCGCCTCGAATCCCGGAGATCGCTTGCGCAGGGCAACCAGGGGTGGGGGATAACCCGAAGAGAAGACTCCGGATGGCTCAGGCGCGCTCGGCGCGGCACGCGCCTACCGTAAGTGGCATGACCTCTCCGGACTCTCCCTCCGTCCGCCCGGTGACCCGGCCGGCGCAGGTGGCAGGCGCCATCGCGCAGCTCGCCGCCCTCGGCGTCATCGGCGCGGCGGCCTTCTCGCTCCTGTTCTCTCTCCTGGGCCTCGGCATCGGCCTGCTGTTCGTGATCGGCATCGGCCTGATCGTCCTCTTCGCGCTCGTCTACGTGCTCTTCGCGCTCGGGTGGCTCGAGACCCAGCGGGTCGACGGGCTGTACCGGTTCGGCCTCCCGCCGGTTCGTCCGCGCTCGAGCGGGCGCCCCGGTTTCGGCGGCTTCCTTCGAACGGTGTGGATGCAGGCGATCGACCCGGTCACCTGGCGCGCCATCGCGAATCTCGCGATCGCGACGATCCTCGGCTGGGTGGTCGTGGCGCTCGCCGGCCTGCTCGCCTCGGGAGCCGTGCTCGCCTTCGCTCCGCTGTTCGCCGACGCGAGCGCGGTGCGCCTCGCCCGCACCGGCATCGAGGTGCCGATCTCATGGGCCGTGCCGGTGGGCATCATCGCCGTGCTCGTCTCGGCCGCCGGAATGATCGGGCTCGGCGTGCTCCACGGCATCATCGCGCGGGCCATCATGGTGCCCTCGCGTGAGGCGCAGCTGGCCGAGGCCGCTCGCACCTCCAGCCGCCAGCACGCCGGCGCGGTGCGCGCCGCCGACGTCGAGCGCACGCGCATCGAGCGCGACCTCCACGACGGCGTGCAGCCGCGACTGGTGTCGGTGGGTATGACGCTCGGGCTCGCGCAGCAGAAGATCGACGCCGACCCCGACGCCGCAAAGGCGCTCATCACCGAGGCCCACACCTCGACGAAGGCGGCCATCACGGAGCTGCGGCAGCTGGCCCGCGGCATCCACACGTCCGTGCTCGACGATCGGGGCCTCGACGCGGCGCTGTCGGCGCTCGTCGCCCGCTCGGTCGTGCCCGTTCACATGGACGTGCGACTCGACGGACGCTGCAGCCGCGAGACCGAAGCGGCCGCCTACTTCGCCATCGCCGAGGCGCTGACCAACGCGGCCAAGCACTCGCGGGCCACCGAGGTGCGGCTCGTCGTGCGACTGCGCGAACCGGGCGTCCTGTGGGCGCGGATCGAAGACAACGGTGTGGGCGGCGCCCGCGTGATCCCCGGCGGCGGTCTCGACGGCATCGTCAACCGCGTCCTGGCCGCGCGCGGCGAGGCCCGCATCGACAGCCCCGCCGGCGGGCCGACGAGCGTGGAGGTGAGCATCCCGTGCGCATCCTGATCTGCGAGGACTCGGCACTCCTGCGCGCCGGACTGGTGCGCGTGCTGGAGGACGCCGGGCACGTGGTGGTCGCCGCCCTGCCGGACGCCTCGCACCTCGACGCGACCGTCGATGACACGGCCCCGCAGCTGTGCATCCTGGACGTGCGGCTGCCGCCGAGCTGGACCGACGAGGGCGTCCGCGCGGCGCTCTCGCTCCGGGCGCGGCTCCCCGAGCTCGCGGTGCTCGTGCTGTCGCAGTACGTCGAGGAGCGCTACGCCGCCGACCTCATCTCGTCCAGCGGGGGCGCGCTCGGCTACCTCCTCAAGGACCGGGTGGCCGACGTCGCCGACTTCCTCGAAGCCATCGAGCGGATCGCGGCCGGGGCCACCGTCCTCGACCCCGAGGTGGTCGCGCAGCTGCTCAGCCGGCGCACGCGCGACGACCGGATGCAGCGGCTCACCGAGCGCGAGGCATCCGTCCTCGCCCTGATCGCGGAGGGGCGCTCCAACCAGGCGATCGCCAAGACGCTCCACGTGACCGAGGGAAGCGTCGAGAAGCACATCACCGCGGTCTTCCAGAAGCTGGATCTCGAACCCGACGAGTCGGGCAACCGCCGCGTGCTGGCGGCCCTCGCCCACCTCGAGCACGGCGGCGCCACGCCGCCCCCCACGACACCGAGCGGCCACGGGCCGCAGACAGGAACGAACCGATGAGCACCACCCTCACTCCTCCTCCGGCCGCTCCCGACCGCACGGCCGAGGCGCCCCGTCCGCCCGCCGGCGGATCGCGCGCCGTGGCGATCGTCGTGATCGTCCTGGGCGGTCTCGTGCTCCTGGGCACGATGATCTCTGCTGCGGTAGGCACCATCGCCTCCGCGTCGGTCCAGACCACGTCCCGTACGCTCGACGCCGCGGGCGTCGACGAGCTCACCGTGGACGCTTCCGCCGGCACGCTGCGCGTCGAGTTCGGCGACGTGTCGGAGGCCGAGCTCCAGGTCACCGGCTCGTGGGGCGCCGTCGACTGGCGCTTCGAGCGCCACGGCGACACCCTCGAGGTCTCCTCGCCCGACCGGTTCGGCTGGTTCGGCTGGCGCGGATGGTTCGGCGGTCAGGCGACGGATGCCGTCCTCCTGCTGCCGTCGTCGCTCGAGGGCCTCGACGCAGACGTGTCGCTCGCTGCCGGCGAGTTCGTCACGGAAGGCGAGTTCGGCATCCTGGACCTGTCGCTGGCTGCCGGTTCGTTCGACGTCTCGGGCGCGGCCGAGTCGCTCACGGCGGACGTCAGCGCCGGCCGCGGCACGATCGAGCTCGCCGACGTGAGCGCAGCCGACCTGCAGGTCAGCGCGGGGTCGCTCGACGCGACGCTGACCGGCGCCCAGCCCGACACGGTCCAGCTCGACGTCAGTGCCGGATCGCTGCGCGTGACGGTCCCCGAGGGCGAGTACGACGTGACCTCGGACGTCTCGGCGGGCGGCTTCGACAACCGCATCGGCTCGACCCCGGGCGCCTCGAGCACGGTCCAGGTGCAGGTCTCGGCCGGGGAGGCGGTGCTCTCCGCCGGGCGCTGACCTGCTCCGCCTCTCGTCGAAGCCTCTCCTCCTCGAACCGTCCGCCCGGGTACGCCTGGGCGGGCGGTTCCGTCGCTCAGGGAGCGGTGCGGGCGGTGAGTGCGGGAGCGGACGCGGGCGCTACGGACCCGACGAGAACGCCTCGTGCTCCGAGTCGCGGCCCTTCGCCAGGCCGGCGGCGAATCCCTCGGCGTACGCCTCGTCGGCGCCCAGGCGGAACATGTCGCGCTCCAGCGGCCGCACGATCGAGCGCGCGCCCGGAAGATCCAGGGCGCCGACCAGATCGGCGCGGCCTCTCACGACCGCGACGGGGCGCCGCGACGCCTTGCCCTTGACGAGGTCGGCGGCCGCGGCGAGCTCGTCGGCGACGCACGGCATTGTGACGACGAGCGGGCGGCCCTCGGCATCCGTGCCCCCGCGCAGGTCTTCGAAGACGTGCACGCCGCCGGCGCCGATCGCGTGATCGGTCTGGCCATCGCGCCAGGCGCGGCCGAGCGTGTCCGACACGATGACGCCGACCTGCACGCCCAGCCGCCCGCGCAGGCCCGACGCGATCGCTCGCGCCGAGGCATCGGGATCGACCGGGAGCAGCAGCACGGTGCCGTCGGGGGTGTTCGAGGCGTCGACCCCGGCTGCGGACGACACCATGCCGAGGCGGTTCTCGACGATGCGGGTCGTGGAGCCGTTCGGGGTGGTGCGCGAGGCGACGACGCGCACGGTCTCGGCGGTGATCGCGTCTTCGCGGTCGTCGGCGACCACGAAGCGGTCCTCGGCCTTCGAGATGATCTTGGAGGTCACCACGAGGATGTCGCCGTCGGCCAGACCGTCGCCCGCCGCGCCGGCGATGACGTCGACGAGGTCTGTGCCCGCCTCGATCTCGGGAATGCCCTCGAGGGGCCAGACGGTGAGCGCGTGAGACGGCATGGGTCCAGTCTTCCGGATTCCGCGGGCATCGAGCGCCAGGCTCGTGCGGCCCCGGAAACGGCGAGAGGGCGCGCCCGGCGAACCGGACACGCCCTCCTGCGGCGGGCTCGTCAGCGCACGAAGCGCACCTCGGTGAGCGTCTCGCCGAGGAAGGGTTCGGTGTGCGTCGCACCGTCGAGCGTGAAGCCGTTGCGCGTGTAGAAGCGGTGCGCGCGGGGGTTGTCGTCGGCGACCCAGAGGTAGAGGCCTTCGGCCTGCTCGACGACGCTGTCGAAGAGCTTCTGGCCGATGCCGGTGCCGTGGTACGCGTCCAGCAGGTAGATGAAGTACAGCTCGCGGAAACGCGGGGCGTCCTTGTCGCGGGCGGGACCGGAACCGGCGAATCCGACGATCTCCCCGTTCACGAGCGCGGCGAACATCTTGAACTCGGGACCCTGGACTGCCCAGTGGGTCCAGAGCTCGGCGAGCCGCTTGGGCGAGACTGCCTCGAGGGCGGCCTTGCTGATGAGATGGTCGTACGTCTCGTGCCAGGCGGTCGCGTGGACGCGCCCGAGGGCCTCGGCGTCGACGTCGCGCACCGGACGGACGACGATGTCGGTCTGGGTTTCGGCTTCCATGGGCCAGACTCTACGCGGCCGGGGCCGAGACCCGAAATCGGGCGAACGGGCGGTGAACAGGGGTTGACAGGCGGGGTCGCGGCGGTGGTGCGACGGCCGAGGGTGCGGTGACGCGGACGGGGCGGACGGATGCCGGCGGCGCTGCCCGTGCGTCGGCACGGAGAGCGCGCCCGCCGATGTCGGGAATCGACAACCGAATCGGCGTCGGCGTCGAGGATCGCTACCATCGCACCTCGTGAACGTGATGTGGCGGACCTTGATCGTGATGCTGACCGCGCGGCAGCGCCTGCGGCGCGGCGGGCGGCTGGCCCCGACCGGCATCAGTCGCATCCGGCTGACGACGCTGCTCACCGACATCGATCTGCTGCGTCACATGAACAACGGGCGCTACCTGTCGCTGTTCGATCTCGGCCGATGGGACCTGCTGGTGCGCACGGGGCTCTGGGACGTCATGAAGGCGCGCGGTTGGTACGCGGTCGTGTCGAGCGAGACCGTCACGTTCCGCAAGTCGCTGAACCTGTGGCAGAAGTTCGACGTCGAGTCGCGCATGATCGGGCACGACGACAAGGCGGTGTACCTCGAGCACCGCGCTGTCGTGGGTGGCGAGGTCTACGCGCGCGCCATCATCCGCGCCCGCATGATGAAGCGGTCCGGCGGCACCCTCTCGCACGAGGAGCTGCTCGCCGCCGTGGGGCGGCCCGAGGGCATCCCCGAGGTCGACGCGTGGGTGCACGACTGGGCTGCGGCATCCGCTCTCCCGCCCACCCGTGCCGAGGCACCCAGCGTCTGGAACTGAGTCAGCGCAGGATCGCGGTCGCGATCAGCGAGATCGCCGCGACCATGCCGACGTTGACGGTCGTGAGCAGCAGCGTCCAGAAGCGGCCGGGGCTCGTGAGGTGGTGGTGATCGACGGCGTCGAGCGCCGCGCCGAGCGAGCGGTAGGTGCCCACCCTGCGGCCGCCGCGGGTCGCGGTGAAGCCGTGAGCTTCGCGCCGGACCTCGCCTAAGGCCCGGCCGTTGCGGTCGGCCGCCCACGCCCCGCGCGCCGGCTTCGTCCAGTGGACGCCTGCGTCCGTGGCGATGGCGTCGACGTGCTGTGTCATGCAGAGACGGTACGCACGTCGCCCCCGACGATGTCGGCTCTTGACAGGGCCGGGGCTCGCGATTAAGCGGTGCCCGTCGGCGGGTCCGGCTCGGGGACGAGCGTCAGGCCGCCCGGCGAGTTCGCCGACTTCGTCAATGCCTCGACCCATCCCGGGTTGAGGCGGGGCTGCCGGCCGCCGAAGTACTCGAACGTCAGCGAGACGCTCGGGCTCAGCCAGATCGAGGTGCGACCGAGCCCGCTGCGCATCGGGTCGGTCCACGTGAACGGGAACGACTCGCCCCGGCGCAGCTTCGCCCAGATGACCGCTTGAAGGTGCGCGAGGATGCGATCGTCGAACGATGCGGTGACTCGGGAGTCGTAGGTCAGCGTGCCCATCGTCTCTACAGTAGTCCGCCGGTCCGCCGTCGGCACGGTCACGATCGAACCCCCGGTGGCCGGGGGCCCGCGAAGCGGCTCCGCAACGCTCTGATTCAGGGGTGCGCGCATTATAGCCAAGTGGCGCGCCCGTGTCCGGTGTTGCGTACGAGAAGCGCAGTGCCCGAGTGTTGGATCATGGTCAGCTCGCCTCAGCTCACTCGGGATCTGCGTGCGGCGCTCTCTGCAGGTGAGTTGTCGATCGCTTTTCAGCCTCAGTACGACTTGGCGCCGTCGGCGCCCGATGCGGTTCTCACCGCGCCGCCGCCGGTCGCTGTCGAAGCCCTCTGCCGCTGGGAGCATCCCGTGCTGGGGACGATCCCACCCGACCGGTTCATCCCGCTCGCCGAGGAGGGCGAGTTCCTCGACGAGGTGGACGGCCACGTGTTCGACCGCGCCGCGGCACAGGTCGCGCAGTGGCGCCGCGCCGGGCACGAAGTGGGTCTGGCGGTCAACGCCTCGCCGGCTCACTTCTCCCGTCAATACGCCGACTCCGTGATGTCGCGGCTGGACGCGCTGGGGCTGGAGCCCGGCGTGCTCACGATCGAGATCACCGAAGCCCCCGCACCTCAGCTGCGTCCGCCGATGCTGTCGGCGATCCAGACCCTCCATGCTGCGGGAGTGGCGATCTCGGTCGACGACTTCGCTGCCGGCGACACCACGGTCGCGATGATCGAGGTGCTGCCCATCGACGAGGTCAAGATCGACCGCTCGCTCACGCAGCGCACGGATGCCGCCGCCGACGAGGCCATCGCCGCAGTGGTGGAGAGCAGCGCGGGCCACGGCTGGCGAGTGGTGGCCGAGGGCATCGAGACCCTTGCCGACCTGGAGCGCTCCCGCGCACGGGGCTGCCACCGCGGTCAGGGCTTCCTGTGGGGGCTGCCGCTTCCCGTCGCCGATATGGACGAGCTGCTCGCCCGCGCCTGAACGACGTCAGCCGGTCGGCTCAGGTCTGAGCGGACCGGCGCGGCGACTCGCCGCCGTCAGAGCTCGTAGTCGGCGACGTCGTCGAGCGGCGGCTCGTCCACGGGCGGGTTGGAGTCGCCCACTTCGAACTGCGACCACGTCACGGGCATGCCCGGCGAGAAGAGGATGTCGACGCCGGGGCCGCCGCGCAGCGGCGGGACGTTCACGTAGCCGCCACCGGCCTTGATCGCCTCGAGGATCTTGCCCTTGAGCTCGGTGACGGGGTCGGGGAGGAAGTAGTCGCGTCCGTCGACGGTGAGTCGGTTCACGATCGCCATGGCCCCACACTACCCCGCGCGAAGCGACCCGTAGGATCGATGGGTGGGCACACTTCACTACGGGTCGCCTCCGGCCTCCTTCAAGATCGATGACCGCACGCTCGCGCATGTCGAGCTCGTCATCATGGCCAAGCTGCGGCGGCGCGAGAACCTGTCGTTCGCCCTCGTCGACGAGAAGACGGCGCTGCGCCAGTCGGTGTGGATCTCTCCCGTCACCACGCTCCGCTTCGAGTACGACGCGCCGATGCCCGAGATCAACCGGCTGTGGCTGCAGGAGCTCGTCGACACCGCGAACTCGTCGAGCGGCCTCCGCATCGTCCCTGAGCCCGAGCTCCCCTCACGCTGAGACGCGGCCGGTGGAGCTGGGAAGCCGGCCCTCACGCTGAGACGCGGCCGCCGCCCCCGCGCTTCGCGCGGTACATCGCCGCGTCCGCGGCGTCCAGCAGCTGGGCGGGCGCCATGCCCCGCTCGGCCGCGACGACGCCGGCGGAGCCGTTGACGGTGATCTCGATCCCGCGCACGACGATCGGGTGCGTGATCGCCGCCAGAGCGCGGCCGGCGATCGCGGCGGCTTCTTCGGCGCCGGCGTCCACGCACACGATGACGAACTCATCGCCGCCGAGCCGCACCACCACGTCGGAGGTCCGGGCGACGCCGCTCAGCCGCTTGCCGATCGCGGCGAGGACCCCGTCGCCCATCTCGTGCCCGTGGGTGTCGTTGACGAGCTTGAAGTCGTCGAGGTCGAGGAAGACCAGCGAGACCGGCTTGTCCGAGCCGCGGAGCAGGTCCTCGAGGCGATCGTCGAGGAAGCGGCGGTTGTGCAGGCCGGTGAGCGCATCGCGCAGCGCCAGCTCGGCGAGCTCGGCCTGGGTGCGCGCCACCATGGCTGCGCGGATCTCCTCGCCGAGGTCGAAGGCGTCCTGTGCGTGCTCGCCCCACGGCAGGCTGCGTCCGGTGACGCTCTCGCGCCAGGCGGAGAACGACCGTCGCGGCGACAGCGGGGAGTCGCGGTTCTCCGGCCGCTGGTCGCCCAGCCAGTCGATGGACCGCGAGACCTCGCTGCGCACGAAGACGAGCGCGTCGCCCTCACCACCCAGCGGCACGACCAGGAGGCCGGTGACCCCCGGCACCTCGACCGCCAGTTCCGGCCGTTCCAGAGGAAGGGCCTCCCAGAGGAAGCGTCCTGCGCCGAGCTCATCGATCACGGCGAAGAGCTTGTCTGCGGGAGGAACCACGCCCACGGTGTGAACGGCGTCTGCCAGACGCAGCAGCGCTCCGTCGGCGGGGACGATGTCGAGGACCGTGCGCTCTCCCGACATGAGGACGGTGCCCACGTCGGCGCGACCGTAGAGCGGGGCGATGATCGAGATCCGGCGCTCCCGCGCCTCGAGCTGCCGGCGCAGCCGGCGGATCTGGTCCGCCGCGGCGAGCTGACTGGCGACCTGAGATGCCATGACCTCGATCGCACGGCGCAGGAGCACCGGGACGCGCCGGGGCGATCGGTGCGCGCATGTGAACATCCCGACGAGGCGGTCGTCGATGATGAGGCCGAACGACACGGTGGAGGCCTGGCCCATGTTGCGCATGAATTCGAGGTGATGCGGCGACACGGCGCGCAGCTCGGTGGCGCCCAGGTCGACGGGCTCCGCCTCGGGCAGCAGGGTGTGGATGGCCAGCCCCGGGTCTTCGGTGGAGGCGATCACGCGCGAACGCTTCTCGATGTACAGCTCGCGCGCCTGCGAAGGGATGTCGGAAGCGGGGAAGTGGAGTCCGAAGTAGGACTCCATCTCGGGCTCGCGCTCGTCGGCCACGACCTGCCCGTGCCCGTCGTCGTGGAAGTGGTAGCACATCACCCGGTCGAAGCCCGTGACGGCCTTGATCTCGCGGGCCGCGCGCTGACGCAGCTCGTCGGGATCGGTGATCCCGGCGAGGCGCTGGATGGCGCTGACGACGCCGGTGCGGACGTAATCGAGATCGGGGACGACGGGCTCGAGCTCCAGCAGAAGGGGAGACGTACCCCGGTGAGGGATGACGTCATAGGTCTGTCCCTCGAACTCGGCGCGGACCGGGTCGACCGCGACGCCGTGGCCGATCGCCCACGTGAGGACGCTGCTCTCCGCCTCCCGCAGGTCGCGGCCGAGCCAGTGCTCGGCATTCTCGCTGGCGACGACGACGACGCCGGTCACCTCGTCGACGCCGAAGAGGAGTCCGTGCGACTGGATCCGCCCGATCGTGCGGATGGGCTCGGTGGAGCATTCCTGGAGTCGCAGGAGTTCGGCGTCGTCGCGAGAGCGATCTCCGTCGAAAGTCAAAGCGGGTAGGTCAGACAACGCTGCCCTTCAGATGGCGGGGGGACAAGGGGTGGTGCCCAGCGAGGCTTACATCATAAGCGGGAGCGGCTGAGAGCCGGCAAGATCCGTCCACAGGCGCCTGCCGGACGCTCGTAGCGCACCCGCGACGGCCGCGCAATGGGTGTACCGTGCCTTCGCGGCGCGGTTCCCTGACGGTGGTGGCGCCGGCACCCGCCGGCGCCGGAGGGAGAAGGAGGGGCCGTGGACACAACCACCCTCATCTGGATCATCGTCGGCATCGTGATCGTCCTCGTGATCGTCGTCGTCGCGCTCTTGCTGACCGCCCGGGGGCGCCGCGAGCGTCGCGCGCAGGCCCAGCACGACCGGGCCGAGAAACTGCGCTCCGAGGCGCGCGAGTCCGAACTGCAGGCGCGCGAGCATGAGGCGCAGGTCGCGCAGGCACGCGCCGACGCCGCGTCCGCGGTGGCGGCCGCCGAGCAGGCGAAGGCCCGCGCAGCGCAGGCGTCGATCGACGCCGACAAGCGCCGGAGCACGATCGACGAGCACGAAGCCGACGCCGCCAAGTATCGCGCCGAGCAGGAGGAGACCCTGCGCAAGGCCGACGAGGTGGACCCGTATGTGACCGAGTCGGGCACCACGACGCGGGCGGCTGACGCCGACCAGCGCACCGATGCCCGCACCGACCCGCGAGTGCAGGACGCCCGCACCGACCCGCGGGCGGCGGACGCCCGTACCGACGCGTCCGTCGACGCAGCCGATGACAGCGTGCGCCGCGAGTATCGCGACGACCGCGTCGACGACGCGACCGTGTCATCCCGCAGCACCGCCGATCCGGTCGACGACAACACGCGGACGCGTCGCACCGACGGCGTCTGACCCGTCTCGCCACGTGAGTGCCCGGGCCCCGGCCCGGGCACTCCTGCGTGCGGGCGCGCTACCGTGGGCTCCGTGACCGCCCTGCTCGCCGTGCCGCGCACCGCCGGCCGCCTGCTGCTGCGGCACTGGCCGGTGCTGCTCGCTCTGTACCTGGCGGCGCTCCTGGCCCGCTACATCGTGATCGAGGCGGCGGGCTGGGTCGGCTCGTACAACGCCGTGGCCGGCTCGCTGCTGTTGCCGGTCGCGATCCTCGCCCGCCTCGTCGCGCTGGTCGCGATGTTCCTGGTGCTGCGCGACGGTATGCGCGAGCTGCGCGCGATCGCGCCGCTGCCATCCGATGGCACCGCACGACGCCGCGAGTTCTTCGCCGCGCTGATGGCCGGCATCCTGCCGTTCTTCGCCTTCTATGCGGCGTGGGGATACCTGCGTGAAGACGCGGCGGCCTATTCGGCTCGCGTCCTCGAGCTGAGCACGGGGCGTCAGATCGCGGAGGACGTGCTGGGGACGGATGCCGGAGGTGACGGTCTCGCGGGGGAGCTGACGCTGACGCCGATCACGGTGGCGATCGTCGTCGTGGCTTTCGCGCTCCGCTGGCTGCTCAAGCGCTACAAGGACCGGCTGCCGCGCTGGTTCGGCATCTTCGCCGCCTACCTCGAGGCGGTGTGGGTGTACTTCGCCGCCGTCGTGATCTCGATCGGCGTGGGCTTCGTGACCTCGTGGGTGGCGACGCGTCAAGGCATGGTGTGGCTCGCCGACCTCCGCGAGTCCATCGCGTCGGTCTTCGTGCCCTTGGCGTGGCTTTGGGAGGCTGTCGAATGGCTGCTCGGTGAGGCGGGCGGGATCATCCTGCTTCCCGTCGCGTGGCTCACGATCGCGGGCGTGGTGTACGGGCAAGCAGTGGTGGCTCAGGCGGTGCCGACCGAGGAGCTGGGCGGGGATGTCGGCCGCCGGCTTCGTTCCCGCTACCGGTCGCTGCCGCAACGGCTGCGGTCGAGGCTCGCCGACCTCTGGTCCGACCTCGTCTCACGCTTCACGCCGATCGGCAGAGCGCTGGTGCTGATGTGGCGGGCGGGACCGGTGCTCATCGGCGGGTTCGTGCTGCTGTACACGCTGCTGCTCGGGCTGCAGGGCCTTCTCGAGTGGGCGGTGCCCCGCGTCTTCGGTCCGCAGGATCTCGATGAATTCTGGCTGACCAACGACCAGCTGATCTTCCTCATCGCACCGCTCCTCATCGAACCCATCCGCATCGCGCTCGTGGCGGGCGGGTACGACTCGGTCATCGGCACGCTGCGGCGGCGCGCGGCGGTGGAGGGACAGCAGGCGGATGCCGCGTCATCCGTCCCCGATCAGGGCTCGACGACCGCGCGCACGAACTCGGGCAGCCCGGTCGCCGAGACGAGCTCCACGGCGAACGGGCCGGACGCGTCGGCCGGCACGAGGTAGTCCAGCTCGAGTTCGTACGGTGTCGTGTCGTCCGGGTCGCAGAACGTGTGGACCTCGGGATCCCACTCGCGGCCGAGATCGTCGGTCGCGTTCCACTGGCGCTGCGCTCCGGTCGTCTCGCGCAGCAGGGGTGCGGTGCAGCCGAACGCCGGGGAGCCGGGTTCGATCCGAATCGTGACCGTGACGACGCGCGAGTCCTGCGGCGCGAGCGGGAGATCCGTGAACTCGGCGGCGGCCGGACCGACGGTCGCCCCGGCGTAGGACGTCGACGCACCCGCGTCGAGAGTGATCGGGTGGTCGCCCCTGTTGGCGTCGACGCCCGATCGCTCGTTCCACGAGATCGTCACGATGAGAGCCGGGACCAGCAGCGCGATGGCGCCGACGGCCAGCGCGTTCGCTCGCCACCAGCCGCTCACGGATTCGTCCATTCCGACGCCGCGAGCTCGGCGGTCGTCACCTCGGCTACTTCGCCCAGGTCCACCTCGAGCACGATCATCGAGTCGAGCCGGGTGTCGGCGGCGAGGGCGAGTTCGAGCGTCCCCGTGCCGGCGTCAAGGCCCTCGGGCAGCTCGAACGCGAGGCTGCCCGAGACCGGGACACCAGCTGACAGGGCGGCGCGGCTGAGCGAGTCGGGCCGGTCGCTTGCGCTGAAGCGCACGCCGTCGATCTCCAGCATCGCGTGGTTCAGGTGGGCGTTCTCCTCGGCGACGACGGCCGCGGCGTCCAGGTCCACGACGAGCCAGTTGCCTTCGGCCGACCAGCCGCCCGCGCTCACCTCTGAGGCGCGGCGGAGGTCGGTGATGGTCACGGCGACGTTGCGACCGGTCGCCTCCTCGCCGACGGCCGCTGCAACCGCGAACGCGGACTGCGCCTGCTGCTCGTCCGGGGTCGCGAGCGCGACGAACCATGCGGCCACGATGAAGCCGACGCCGAGGGACCACGCCACCCAGGCGGGCATTCTGCGCTCAGCCGTCACCGTCGGTCTCCTGGTCGGCGCCCGCTCCGACGTCCTCGAGGGCAAGCGTCATCCGCGCCGCCGGCGACGGATCGTCCCACCACTGGCCCTGGGTCACGAACGAGCCGGTGTACAGGGACAGGTCGGCAAGGGTCACCGTCAACTGGTCACCGGCCGAGTAAGCATCGGCGTCCACGGCCCAGACGTAAACGAGCTCGGCCGGCACCCCGGGTTGCAGAACCGGCCCGATCGTGGCGTCATCGATACGCGCGACTGACGACTGGGCGTCATCGTCGAGCTCCTCGATCCAGAACGAGGCCGCCACGCCGCCCGCTCCGGTCGACAGCAGAGGTTGGTCCCACTCGTTCACCGCCTCGACGACCACCGCGAGCACGCGCTGCCCGTCCTCGAGGATGAGCCCCGTGCCCGGCAGCTCGTCGATCAGGACAGCCCGCTGCACCGTGAGCGACCGCTGCGAGGTCAGGTGCTCCTCGCCGGGCTCGAGACGGGCGAGCTCGGCGGGGGCGGCCGTCGCGAGGCCGCCGAACGCGGCGGTGGCGACGAGGAACAGGCCCGTCGCGATGCCGGCGAACCACGCAGTGGGAACACGATCGCTCGCCGCGCGGAGCCACCGGAAGCGGCGCTGCGGCGCGCGGGCGGCGTCGGGCGAGTCGGACACCCGCCCAGCCTAGGGCGCAGGCCCCGCGGTGACGCGTCCGGCCGCCGGGAAGGCGTCGCGGAGGGCCCGGCGCACCTCGAGGATGCCGGCGCGACCTCGGGAGGCCGTGCGTTGGGCCGTGAAGATCTCGCGCGCCGGGCGACCGGGAAAGTCCAGGAGCGACACCGCCGGCGACGTGCCCTCCCACAGCAGGTCCGGCAGCACGGCGACCGCTTGACCGGCCGCGACGAGCCGAGCATGGGCGGACAGGTCTGCGAGCTCGTAGCGGACATCCGGCTCGAAGCCCGCCGCACGGCATTGCTGCACCGCCCACAGGCGCGAGGCTGTGCCGCCGGGCTCCATCACCCACGCCCGGTCGCGCAGATCCTCGAGCGACCGTGCGGAATCGCCGGATGCCACCGCCAGGCGGATCGGGTCGGTCCCGAGCGTCTCGCGCTCCAGGCCGTCCGCGTGCGCCCGCGTGTGCCCGGGGTACTGCTCGGCGATCACGAGGTCGACGCCGCGGGCCGTCAGCTCGAACAGCCCGACCTCGGGCGCGAGCTCGACCAGCTCGACGCGCAGCCGGGGGGCGCGTTCGCCGAGGATGCCCAGCGCGGCGGGCACGATCGCCAGCGCCGCGGTCTGCATGACGGCCACACGCACCGGCGCGAGGCCCGGGTGCAGCGACTCGAGCTCACCGCGCGCCTGCTCGTCGAGGTCGAGCGCGCGGGCTGCGTGGGCGGCGAGGACGCGGCCGTGCTCGGTGAGCCGCACCCGGCGGCCCTCGGGCGCCAGCAGCGCGACACCGGCCTCCTTCTCCAGCTGCGCGAGCTGCTGCGAGATGGTGGAGGGGCTGTACGACAGTGCCTCGGCGACCGCGGCGAGGGTGCCGCGGAGCGCGAGCTCGTGAAGCAGCCTCAGCCGTCGCAGTTCGAACACCGGCATCCCATCGATAATCCCGAACGATACAGATCGTAGATGATCGCTTTTCACGAATGGACGGATGCCGCACCCTTGACCTCATGCAGCAAGTCGAGCCGACTGTCCACAATGCGGCGCCTGCCGGGCGCATCGGGGTGCAGGCTGGAAGCACGGAGTCCGACGACGTGACATCGGGAGTGCGAATGGAAGACCTGTCCGAGGAGCGCCTCGCCACGGATGCGGTGGCCCTCGCGCAGCGATGGATCGCCGAGAGCGCCGAGGCCGAGGTCGACCCTGCGGCCGAGCGCCTGGCCGGCGTGCTCAAGGATCCGAACGGGCTCCCCTTCACGATCGGCTTCGTCGACGGCGTGATGCGGCCCGAGAGCCTCTCGGCCGCGGCATCCCATCTCCATCGCGTCGCCCCGCTCGTGCCGGAGTTCCTGCCGTGGTACCTCCGCGGCGCCGTGCGCGTGGGCGGCGCGGTCGCGCCGGTGCTGCCGTCGCCGGTGGTGCCCATCGCCCGCCGTGTGCTGCGCGAGATGGTCGGGCACCTCGTGGTCGACGCCCGCCCCGACAAGCTCGGTCCGGCGATCGCGGCGCTGCGCGAGAGCGGGGCACGGCTGAACCTCAACCTGCTCGGTGAGGCGGTGCTCGGCGAGCAGGAGGCGCTGCGACGCCTCGACGGCATCCACGAGCTCATCCGCCGCCCGGACGTCGACTACGTCTCGGTGAAGGTCTCTGCGATCGCGAGCCACATCTCGATGTGGGCGTTCGACGAGGTCGTCGACAAGGTCGTCGAGCGGCTGCGGCCGCTGTACCTCACCGCCGCCTCCGACGGGACCTTCATCAATCTCGACATGGAGGAGTACCGCGACCTCGATCTGACCATCGCGGTGTTCACCCGCCTGCTCGAGGACCCGCGGCTGCGCCGCCTGGAGGCGGGCATCGTCCTCCAGGCGTACCTGCCCGACGCGCTGCCGGCGCTCGAGCGCCTCACCGCGTGGGCGCAGGCGCGCGTCGCGGCCAGCGGCGCACGCATCAAGGTGCGGCTGGTCAAGGGCGCGAACCTCGCGATGGAGCGGGTGGATGCCGTCATGCACGGCTGGGACCTCGCCACGTACGACGCGAAGGTCGACTCCGACGCGAACTACGTCCGCTGTCTGCGCTTCGCGCTCGAGCCCTCGCACACCGCGGCGGTGCGCATCGGCGTCGCCGGTCACAACCTCTTCGACATCGCTTACGCCTGGCTGCTCGCCAAGGCCCGGTCGCTGAGCCTCTCGACGAGCGCTTCGACGGGCTCGGCGACGCCGGACATCGAGTTCGAGATGCTGCTCGGCATGGCGCAGGGCCAGGTCGCAGCCGTGGCGCGCGAGGTCGGGCACGTGCTCCTGTACGTGCCGGTCGTGCGCCCCGACGAGTTCGACGTCGCGATCAGCTACCTCGTGCGGCGCCTGGAGGAGAACGCCTCCAGCGACAACTTCCTCTCCGCCGCCTTCGACCTGGCCGACGACCCCTCGATGTTCGAACGGGAGCGCGACCGGTTCCTCGCATCGCTCGCCCGCGCCGATGACCCGGCGCTCGCGAGCGGGCCCAACCGCGTGCAGGACCGCGCCGCCGAGGCGGCATCGCCGGCCGGCCCGGGCGACGCCGCTCCAGCAGAGTCGCCGCGTGCCCAGGCGCGGCTGCGCCGCGCCGCAGCCGCCGACGAGTCCGGGCTCACGCAGGCCGTGATCGGCATCGCACGCTCCGCCGTGCCCGGCGACACGGCGCCGATGGAGCGCTCCGTGCCCGAGCAGGTCTTCGGCGCCGAGGCATTCGTGGAGACCGCCATCTTCGCGCCGCGGGAGTCGGCCGCGCGGGCCACCGGCGCACCCGGATTCCGCAACACCGCCGACAGCGACCCGGCGCTGCCCGGCAATCGGACCTGGGCCCGCGGCATCCTGTCGCGCATCGAGACGTCCGGCGCAGGCGACGCCACCATCGCCGCCGCGCTGGTGACCGACGGGCCCGCGCTGGAGGAGATCATGACGCGCGTGCGGAACGCCGCGGCAGGATGGGGCGCCCTCCCCGCTGCGGACCGCGCCGGCGTGCTCACTGCGGCCGCCCGGGCACTCGAGGCCCGTCGCGGCGAGCTCATCGAGGTGGCGGCATCCGAGACCGGCAAGGTGTTCGCGGAGGCGGACGTCGAGGTCAGCGAGGCTGTCGACTTCGCGAACTACTACGCCGCGACCGCGCGAGAGCTGGACCGCGTGAGCGGCGCCGTGTTCGAGCCGGCGCGCCTCACCGTCGTCACTCCGCCGTGGAACTTCCCCATTGCGATCCCCGCCGGGGGAGTGCTGGCCGCGCTCGCCGCGGGATCGGGTGTGGTCTTCAAGCCGGCCCCGCAGGCGCGGCGCTGCGCCGCGGTCGTGGCCGAGGCACTGTGGGAGGCAGGGGTCCCGCGCGACGTGCTGGCGCTCGTCGACATCGATGAGGGCGGCCTCGGGCAGGCGCTCGTGTCGCACCCCGATGTCGACCGGGTGATCCTCACCGGGTCGTGGGAGACGGCGGCGCTGTTCCGCTCGTGGCGCCCCGAGCTGCCCCTCCTGGCCGAGACCAGCGGCAAGAACGCCATGATCGTGATGCCGACCGCCGACCTCGACCTCGCGGCATCCGATCTCGTCAAGAGCGCGTTCGGGCACGCCGGGCAGAAGTGCTCCGCGGCGTCGCTGGCGATCCTCGTCGGTCCGGTGGGCCACTCCCAGCGCTTCGCGCGTCAGCTGGTGGATGCCGCCACCTCGCTCCGCGTCGGCCCGCCCTCCGATCCGCTCAGCGAGGTCGGACCGGTCGTCGAGGTGCCGCGCGGCAAGCTCGAGTGGGCGCTCACGACCCTCGAGGAGGGGGAGTCGTGGCTCGTCGAGCCTCGCCGTGTCGACACCGCGCCGGAGTATGCCGGCAGGCTCTGGACCCCCGGTATCCGCACGGGCGTGCAGCCGGGGTCGCGGTTCCACCGCGAGGAGTTCTTCGGCCCCGTGCTCGGCATCATGCACGCCACGTCGCTCTCGCACGCGATCGAGCTCCAGAACGCCGTCGACTACGGGCTCACGGCCGGGCTGTACACGCAGCATCCCGACGACCTCTCGCACTGGCTCGAGCGCGTGGAGGCGGGCAACCTCTACGTCAACCGCGGCATCACCGGCGCGATCGTGCAGCGCCAGCCGTTCGGCGGGTGGAAGCGCTCGTCGGTGGGCGCCGGCGCGAAGGCGGGCGGACCGAACTACCTCGTCGGCCTCGGCCGCTGGCGCGCGACCTCCGGGGCGCCGGCATCGGCGACGCTGCACCTGCGTGGCCTCGACACCCGCATCGCGGCGCTCATCGAGGCGGCCCAGCCGTCGCTGGACTACGAGGCGTTCGAGGGGCTGCGCCGTGGCGCTCTGTCTGACGCGATCGCGTGGGACCGCGAGTTCGGCCAGGTGAAGGATGTCTCGGGGCTGGGCGTGGAGCGCAACCTCTTCCGCTACCGGCCCATCCCCGCCGTCGCCTTGCGCGCGACCGCGGACGCGCCGTGGCACGCGGTGCTGCGGGTCGTGGTCGCGGGACTCCGCGCCGGATCGGCGCTCACGCTCAGCGCCCCCGTCGGACTGCCGGCCGCCGTGCGGCGGGTGCTCGCCGAGGAGGACGTCCCCGTCTTCGTCGAGACCGACGCGCAGTGGCTGCAGCGCCTCACGGCCGACGACCTCATCGCCGCGGTCGCCGACGCGGATCCGGCGCCCCGGCCGACGCGCGTGCGGCTGATCGGGCGCGCCGCGTCGGTCGCGGAGCTCCATGCCACCGTCGCGGGGGCGGTGGACGGCGACCCCGACCTCGCGATCTACGACGGCGAGGTGACCACCGCCGGCCGCCTCGAGCTGCTGCCGTTCCTCCGCGAGCAGTCCGTGACCATCACGGCGCACCGCTTCGGCAACCCCGACCCCTGGTCGGAGTCGGTGATCTGACCTGCGCTGGATCCGCGGAAACACGCGGCGGATCACTAGAATCGCGAGAGTGACCACCGACGACGCGCAGCCCGGCGACGACCCGGGTGAAGGCGTCCCGGCGCCCCCTCCCGTACGCCCCTCGCCGTTGCGGCGCAGCCCGCGCGCGGCGGTGACGATGCACGAGGTCGCAGCCCGAGCCCGCGTGTCGATCAAGACGGTGTCGAACGTGGTCAACGGCTACCCGCACATCCGCCCGGCCACGAAGGAGCGGGTCGAGAAGGCGATCGCGGAGCTCGGCTACAAGGTCAACATGTCGGCGCGGAGCCTCCGCAAGGGGCGCGCCGGCGTGATCGGCCTCGCGCTTCCCGAGCTGGCTCTGCCTTACTTCGCCGAGCTCGCCGACGCCGTCATGGTGGCGGCCGAGAAGCACGGCGTCTCGGTGCTCATCGAGCACACCGCCGCACAGCGCGAACGCGAGTTCGAGGTGCTGCGCAGCCCCCGTCGCAGCCTCACCGACGGACTGCTGTTCTCGCCGCTGGAGATGAGCCAGGACGACGTGGGCGCGCTGAGCGTCGACTACCCCCTCATCCTCCTCGGGGAGCGCATCTTCGGGGGGCCGGTCGACCACGTGACGATGGCCAATGTCGAGGGCGCCCGCGCCGCGACCGCGCATCTGATCGAACGCGGAGCCCGACGCATCGCGGTGGTCGGCGGCCACGCAGGCGAGCTCGTCGGCTCGGCGGCGCTGCGCACCACCGGCTACCGGCGCGCGCTCGAGGATGCCGGCATCGCGTTCGATCCCATGCTCGTGCGCGAGGCGGGGCTCTGGCACCGGTCGACGGGCGCCGAGGCGACGCGGCGCCTGATCGACGACGGCGTGGAGTTCGACGCCGTCTTCGGCCTGAACGACGCGCTGGCTCTCGGCGTGCTGCACGAACTGCATCAGCGGCACATCGACGTGCCCGGCCAGGTGAAGGTGATCGGCTTCGACGACATCGAGGATTCCGCCTACTCGACACCGACGCTCTCGACGATCTCGCCCGGCAAGGCCCAGATCGCGCAGACAGCCGTCGACTTCATCGTGGAGCGGATCATGGAGCCCGATCTGCTGATCGGTCCCCGCTACGTCGAGGCCGACTTCGCCGTCGTGGCCCGGGAGTCCACCGGCGGCGCCTGAGCCCTGACCGGCGCCAGCCCTGGCGCTGCGGCGCCCGCGACGCGGCGAGCGCCCGCGACGCGGCGAGCGCCCGAGTCACCGGACCGCGCCAGGGTCACGGACCGGGTCACCGGACCGGGCCCGCCTCGCCGCGGGTGTCAGCGCGGCGACTCGCTCCCCGCCGGCGCCAACGCGGACGCGGCGATCCACCCCGTCACCAGCACCGGAAGGGCCAGTCCGAACAGCACCGCCACGGGAGCGACGACGGCGTACACCCAGCCGATCGCCGCGAGGCTCACCAGGATCGCGAGACCGCGGCCGGGATGCAGCGCCGGAGCGAGCAGCAGGTATCGCACGCTCGCCGCCCACGGGTCGTCGAACTCGCCCGCGACGACCGGCAGATACGCCAGAGCCACGACGGCGTACACCGAGACGACGACGAGCGCGATGCCCATCGCCGCCCGCACTGCGCCGTCGCTGTGCGCGACGGCCCACGCGTCGACCGCGAGGAGGACCGCGGCGCCCCAGAACGGCAGCGCGAGCAGGTTGGCGCGCCGGAACGACTCCCGCCAGGCCCTCCAGAACTCCCGCCACATCGCCAGTCCCGCGGTGCCGTCGGCCAGGTGCGCGGTGATCGAGCGCGCGGCGGTGGCCGCCGGGGCGAGTCCCGCCACGACGCCGCCGGCGAGCGTGCCGAGCACGATCAGCACATGGACGCCGACGAGCTGGGTGACCGCGCGGAGGACGAGCATCACCACCCCCGCCCAGCCGGGGACGTCGGCGAGGTCCGCCGCGGTCGGGCGCCGGTGGGCGGTCACGGTCAGCCCTTCGTCCCGGTCAGCGCGACCGACGCGATGATCTGCCGCTGGAAGATCAGGAACACGATCAGGATCGGCAGCAGCGCGACGACGCTCGCGCCCATGATGAGCGGGTAGTCGCGCTGCGTCGCGAACTCGACGTTGAGGTTCGCGATCACCACCTGGAGCGTCTGGTTCGCCGGGGTGTTGAGGTACAGGATCGGGGCGAGGTAGTCGTTCCAGATCGCCATGAACCACAGGATGAACTGCGCCGCGATGGCGGGACGGATGAGTGGCACCACGATGGTGGCGAACACCCGGGGGTGGGATGCGCCGTCGATGTACGCGGCCTCGATCAGCGAGTCGGGCACGCTCGCGAGGTACTGGCGGATGAAGAAGATCATGATGATGTTGCCGAACAGCAGCGGCACGATCAGCGGCAGCAGGGTGTCGACCCAGCCGAACTGCGCGAACATCACGAACTGCGGGATCATCAGGGTCGGGTAGGGGATCATCAGCCCCGCGAGGAGCCCCAGGAAGATCGCGTTCTTGTAGGGAAGACGCATCTTGGCCAGCGCGTACGCGGCCATCGTGGACGTGATGGAGCCGATGATCGTCACCGTCAGCGAGACGATGAGGCTGTTCTGGATTCCCGACAGGATGGGCGCGGCATCCCACATCCGGATATAGGTGTCCCACTGCGGATCGGCCGGCCACAGCACGGGCGGGAGCGCGAAGACCTCGACCTTCGTCTTCAGCGACGTGGTGAACATCCAGATGAGGGGCGCGAGCATCGCGATCGAGCCGACTGCGAGCACGACGAAGAGGATCGCGTTGACGAGCCGGCTCTGGCTCTTCTCGGTGGAAGGGCGCAGGCGCCGCTTCTTGGCGTCGGGGACGGTGAGGGTGCGGGTGTGATCTGACATGGCGGGACCGTTCACTCGATGCTGAAGTCGTTGCGCTTGTTGAGGCGGAACTGGATCAGGGTCACGACGAAGATCAGGATGCCGAGCACCACGGCCATCGCGGTCGCGTAGCCCATCTCCTGGTACCGGAACGCCTGCCGGAAGATGTACCAGACGACCGTGGCCGAGCTGAACTCGGGACCGCCGTTGGGCGTCATGATGTTGACCTCGGTGAACAGCTGCGCTCCGCCGATGATGCTGGTCACGACCAGGAAGAAGGTCACCGGCCGCACCATCGGCACGACGATGTTCCACACCCGCTGCGTTGCGCCGGCGCCGTCGAGCTTGGCCGCCTCGATCAGCGAGGGCGGCACAGACTGGATGGCGGCCAGATACAGCAGCGTGGAGTAGCCGAGGCCCTTCCATACCGCCATGATGATGAGGGCGGGCTTGACCGTGGCGGTGTTCTGCAGCCAGTCGGGGCCCTGGATCCCGAACAGGGCGAGGAACTGATTGACCAGGCCGTAGTCGCCGTTGTAGGCGAACTGCCACACGATCGCGACGGCCGCCAGCGACGAGATGACCGGCACGTAGTAGATCGTGCGGAACGCGGTCTGCCCGAAGATGCCCCGGTTGAGTGCGAGGGCGAGCAGGAGCGACAGGACGAGGCCGATCGGGATGCCGATCATGTAGAACGCCGTGTTCCACAGCGACGTCAGGAAGTACTGGTCCTTGAACAGCCGCACGTAGTTCTCGACGCCGATGAAGGTCGTCTGGCCGAGGCCGTTCCATCGCGTCAGCGACGCGTAGATCGCGTACCCGAGCGGGTAGGCCGTGAAGGCGACGAAACCGATGATCGGCGCCGCCATGAACAGGAGGGCCCAGCGGTGTTCCACGCGGTGAAGGCGGTTGACCTCGCGCTTGGAGCGCATGGTCGGTTCTTCGGGCTGTGGGGTCAGCGCTGCCTTCGTGGCGGATCGCAGCGCGGCCGGTGTCGGGATCTGTGTCGTCATGGTCGCTCCAGGTCGGGAGCGGGCGCCCCAGGAGGGACGCCCGCTCGGTGACGCGTCAGCCCGCGGAGGCCGCCTGCTCGGCGCGCATGTTGGCCTCGTCCAGGAGGGTCTGCATGCGCGGCTGCACCTCGGCGAGGTAGTCCTCGGCGGTCTGCTCGCCGTCGAGGACCGGCTGGATGTTGGTCCACAGCTCGTCGTACCAGGCCGCGCCGTAGGTGTACGCCGCCGGCATCGCGCGGCCGGTGTTCTGGGCGATGTTCACGAACTCGGCGCGGTTGGCCGGCTCCGCACCCTCCTCGGCGGCCCACTCCTCCGCCATGTCGATGAGGTTCGGGATCTGGATGTTGGCGGCGACGAGGCTCTCCTGAGCCTCGACGTCGGTCGACAAGTAGGTGACGAGGTCGACGGATGCCTCGGGGTTCTTGCTCGTCGCGGAGACGCCGATGCCGAGACTTCCGAGCCACGTCGCCTGCTCGCCGGTCGAGCCGACGGGCCAGGGGATGAGGTCGTACTCGAAGTCGAGGTCGTTGTAGACCGAGACGTCCCACGGGCCTACCGGGAAGAACCCGATCTCGCCGGCCATCCAGCGCTGATAGGTGTCGAGCGTCGCCGCGTCGGAGGCGCTCGGGGTGACCTTCTCGACGTTGGTGAGGTCGGCGAACCATTGCAGCGCCTCGGCGAACTCAGGGGTGTCGACGGTGACCTCGGTGCGGTCCTCGTTCGTCCAGTCCCCGCCGTTGCTCCACACGAGCGACTGCAGATTCCACTGGACGTTCAGGCCGGTGCCCCACTGGTCGACCGTTCCGTCGCCGTTCTTGTCGACGGTGAGCTGCTTGGTGACGTCGACGAACTCGTCCCACGTGTATCCCGTGGCCGGGTCGGGAAGGGGGATGCCGGCCTCTTCGAGCATCGTCTTGTTGTAGCCGAAGGCGAACGGGCCGACGTCCTTGGGCAGGCCGTAGAGCTTCCCCTCGGGGGTTCCCTGCAGCGTGCCGTCGAAGCGGTAGCTGTCGACCCCGAACTGCCAGATGTTGTCGAGGTCGATGTCGCTCTCCTCGACCAGGTCGGTGATGTCCATCAGCACGCCGGAGTGCACGTAGGACTGGAGGTTGGCCTGCTCGATGTAGAAGACATCGGGGACCTTGCCGCCCGACACCGCGGCCTGAAGCTTCGTGGCGTACTGGTCGGCGTCGGTGACGATCATGTCGACCTTCACGCCGGTGTCCTCGGTGAAGCGCTCGATCGCCGCTTCGTAGGCCGCCTTCTCGTCAGGTCCGCCTCGGAACATGAACTGGATGGTGTCGGCGTCGCCTTCGCCGGCCCCGCCGCCGCAGGCGGTCAGGGTGAGCGCGGCGACGGATGCCAGCGCCGCAGCCGCGACGATCTTGGTCTTCCTCATTGGTGCCTCCGGTGTGGGTGGGAGGTCGCGGGCTCTCGTTCACTTCTGCGTGAGGTGGTAGCCGAGGTGTGTCGCCTTTGACCGGTGGATCCCGTGATCCATTACAACGTTAGAGATAGTGCGACATCCACTCGGCTCTGTCAAGTGAATCAACGGATCGGGGAGGAATTGACACCTCGATGAACCGCTGTGTATCTTCGCTCTACAACGATGTACACATTCGCGCCACGACACGGTCGTCCGGCGCCCGGGAGGAGACCCCCAGCATGCGCGCAGCGCGTTTCACCCTCGACCCCGCATTCCAGGTCGGACCGGTGCGTCGACGCACCTTCGGCTCGTTCGTCGAGCACCTCGGCCGCTGCGTGTACACCGGCATCCACGACCCCGAGCACCCCACCGCCGACGAGAACGGATTCCGCGGCGACGTCATCGACCTCACCCGCGAGCTGGGGGTGTCGACCGTGCGCTACCCCGGCGGCAACTTCGTCTCGGGCTACCGCTGGGAGGACGGTGTCGGTCCGGTCGACCAGCGCCCGAGCCGGCTCGATCTCGCGTGGCACTCCATGGAGCCCAACACCATCGGGGTGGACGAGTTCATGACCTGGGCGGCCAAGGCCGGCGTCGAGCCGATGATGGCGGTCAACCTCGGCACGCGCGGCGTCGAGGAGGCGCTCGACCTGCTCGAGTACTGCAACGTGCCCGCCGGCTCCGCGATGGCGAAGTGGCGCCGTGACAACGGTGTCGAGGAGCCGTATCGCGTGCGCATGTGGTGCCTCGGCAACGAGATGGACGGCCCGTGGCAGATCGGCCACAAGACCGCCTCCGAGTACGGCCGGCTCGCGGCCGAGACGGCGCGCGCGATGCGCCTCATGGACCCCGGCCTCGAGCTCGTCGTCTGCGGATCGTCGAGCTCTGCGATGCCGACCTTCGGCGAGTGGGAGCGGGTGGTGCTCACCGAGACCTACGAGCACGTGGACTACATCTCGGCGCACGCCTACTACTGGGAGGACGACGACGACCTCGGGTCGTTCCTCGCCTCGTCGGTCGACATGGACGGCTTCATCGAGGACGTCGTCGCCACCGCCGACCAGGTGCGGGCCGCCGGGCGTCACTCCAAGCGGATCAACATCTCGTTCGACGAGTGGAACGTCTGGTACCAGAAGCGCGCGGAGTCGCGACCGCCGACCGGGGACGACTGGCCGGTCGCGCCGGTCCTGCTCGAGGACCGGTACACGGTGGCGGATGCCGTCGTCGTGGGCTCGCTGCTGATCAGCCTGCTGCGCCACACCGACCGCGTGCACGCGGCATCCCTCGCGCAGCTGGTCAACGTGATCGCGCCCATCATGACCGAACCCGGCGGGCGGATCTGGAAGCAGACCATCTTCCACCCCTTCGCGCAGACGTCGAACCTGGCGAAGGGCGTAGTGCTGCGCCCGGTCATCGCCGCGCCGACGTACGAGACCGCGCGCTTCGGCGAGGTTCCCCTCATCGACGGCGTCGCGACGTACGACGAGGAGTCCGGCGAGATCGTCGTCTTCGCCGTCAACCGGTCCGAGAGCGACACCTTGACCCTCGAGGTCGACGTTCGCAACGGCGCCGTCGAGGTCGTCGAGGCCACCTCCTACGCACACGAGGATCCGCGCTGGACGGCGACCGTCGACGACGACACCACCGTGCTGCCGCGGGCCAACGACACGGCCGCGCTGACGGACGGCGTGGTGACGATGCAGCTGCCGCCGGTGTCGTGGAACGTGATCCGGCTCGGTCGTGCCTCGTAGCCTGCGGCTGCTCCTCCTGATGATCGCCGTCGCCGTGACCGCCGCCACCGCCACCGCCTGCGCCGCCGCTCCCGCCGCCACTGAGCTCGAGCTCGAGGGCGACATCACGGTCCACGACCCCGCGCTCGTCGTCGGCGCCGAGGGCGAGCCGTGGTACGTGTTCTCGACCGGCGACGTGCGCGAAGGCCTGGGAGCGCCTCAGATCCGGCGATCGACGGATGAGGGTCTCACATGGGAGTACGTCGGGACGGTGTGGGACGCGGGTTCGCGCCCCGAGTGGGCCTACAAGGCCGTGCCGGGCGTCCAGAACTTCTGGGCCCCCGACGTCTACGAGCACGACGGCACGTACTACCTCTACTACTCGGCATCGACCTTCGGGAAGAACACCTCGGCCATCGGCCTGACGACCAACACCACGCTGGATCCCGACGATCCCGCGTACGAGTGGGTCGACCAGGGCCTGGTGTGGCGCTCGACGGCAGGCGAGGACGACTACAACGCGATCGACCCCGGCATCGTCGCGCACCAGGACGGGACGCCCTGGATGGCCTTCGGATCGTTCTGGGGCGGCATCCAGCTCATCCAGCTGGAGTGGCCGAGCGGAATGCCGGCGCCCGGCGCGGAGCCGGTCACGATCGCGAGCCGCATCGGGCCGCCGAACGCCATCGAGGCCCCGTTCATCTACCCGCGCGACGGCTGGTTCTATCTGTTCGTGTCGGAGGAGTCGTGCTGCAAGGGCACCGATTCCACCTACCGGATCGCGGTCGGCCGCTCGCGCGATGTCACGGGACCGTACGTCGGTCCAGACGGCGCGGAGCTGACGATGGACGGAGCGCATCTGATCCTCGAGGCCCACGGCGACATGGTGGGCCCGGGCGGGCAGTCGGTGTCGGCCGGCCGGCTGGGGTTCCACTTCTACGACGCGGCGCAGGGCGGGCTGATGCAGCTCGCGATCCGCGAGCTCGCGTGGACCGAAGACGGCTGGCCCGTCGCCCGCACCGCCGACGAGCTCGAGGCCGCCACCGAGAAGCAGTAGCCGCGCGCTCGAGGCCACGAGGGCGGGCCCGCGAAGTCGATGTAAAAGATTATTGACACGGATGCCGCCCCGGCGTACCGTTGCCGATGTCAAAGATTCTAGACATCGGAGGTCGTCATGGTCTACGAAGAGCGCAACGTCTGGGCAAGCCTCATCGTCAGCGTGCTCGGCGTGAGCGTCTACGTCGTGCTGGTGCTCCAGCAGGCCGGCGGCGGGCCGCTCACCGACGTCGACTGGGTGCCGCTCATGCTGTGGACGATCGGCGCAGGCATCGTCGCCGCGATCCTGGTCAGCATCGTGTGGGGGATCCTCGCCGGCATGCGTGACCCCGACGGCGTCGGCAAGAGCGACCAGCGCGACCGCGACATCGCCCACATGTCGACCCGCGTCGGGCAGGCCTTCCTCGTGATCGCGGGCCTCGGCGTCATCGTGCTGTGCGCGTTCGAGGCCGACTGGTTCTGGATCGCCAACACGATGTTCTTCGGGTTCGCACTGTCATCGATCATCGGCGGTGTCGCGAGCGTGATCGCCTACCGCCGGGGGCTCGTCTGATGGTCAAGCCCACCAAGGTCACCAACTCCATCCGCGCCGTGCGCGAGGCGGCCGGTATGACCCAGGCCGATCTCGCGCGGCGGGTGGGCGTCACCCGGCAGACCCTCATCGCCATCGAGCAGGGGCGGTACTCGCCGACCCTCGAGCTCGCCTTCCAGCTGGCCCGCGCGTTCGGCGTCGGCCTCGACGACCTCTTCGACTATCCGGAGGCATGACATGTCCGACCGCTCCCGCAACGTGCCCGGCACGTTCCGCTCCGACACCATGCCGGCCTGGCGCCAGCATCGGTACGGCGAAGCCGACACCGTCGCTCTCGAGACGGCTGCCGTCCCCGCGCCCGGACGCGGCGAGGCGCTGCTGCGCCTGCGCGCCACGGGCCTCAACAACGGCGACACCCGGGTCATGCGCGGCGAGCCGCGTCTCGTCCGGCTCGCCTTCGGCCTGCGCCGCCCGCGTCAGGCAGTCCGAGGAATCGATGCCGCCGGCACCGTCGTCGCGGTGGGCGAGGGCGTCACCTCCTTCGCCGTCGGTGACGAGGTCGTCGGCGAGCTGCCCGCCGGGGGAGGGCTCGCGCAGTACGCCCTCGCACCCGCCGCCCGTCTCGTGCGGCGTCCCGCCGACCTGGATCCGGTGGTCGCGGCGGTCTTGCCCGTCGCCGGTGGCACGGCGTGGCAGGCGCTGGAGCTGGCGGGGGTGACGGATGCCGCCGCCCGGCGTCGCTCCGAGCCGCCCCGCGTGCTGGTGATCGGAGCCGGCGGCGGCGTGGGCACCTTCACGGTGCTGCTGGCCGCACTCCGCGGCGCGCGGGTGTGGGCGCTGTGCGGGGAGCGCAATCGCGCGCTGGTGGAGAGCCTCGGGGCCGAGCGCGTGTTCGACTACCGGGCGGTGCAGCCCGGTTCGCCGGAACTGCCCGACGGTGGATTCGATGCGGTGATCGACATCGCCGGCACGGCGCGGCTGCGTGCGCTGCGTGGCCTCGTGCGCGACGGCGGCCGGGTCGCGCTCGTGTCGGGCGAGGGCGGCCGCCTCCTCGGACCGATCGGCCGGATCATCGCCGCCACCGTGCGGTCGATCGGGTCGAAGCGGCCGCTGCGGCCGCTCGCGGCCACGCCGAAGACCGAGGTGCTGGAGCGGCTGCTCCAGCTCGCGGCATCCGGTGCCCTCCGGCCGGTGATCGACCGGCGGTACCCCTTCGCCGAGGCCGGCGACGCGCTCGCCTACGTCGCCGACGGCCACGCCACCGGGAAGGTCGTCGTGCTCGCAGCCCCCTGAGACCCTGAGAGCGCGCGAACTGTCGGTCCGGAGGCGGATCGCGGAGGGTTTCCGCGCTCTCGACCACGCCGCGATGCGGCATCCGCTCGACTGTCCTCCCAGGGGGCGCGCAGCGGTCGTGAGAGAATGATCCTGGCGTGCCCGGTTGTCCTTCGACAGGCTGAAGAGCCGATGAACGAAGCCGCCGGGCCTCTGGACAGCGTCCGCCGCGCCTTATACAGGAGCAAGATGTCCACGCAGAACACCGCGCCCGCACCCGCTTCGACGAGCACAGCGACCGAAGAGAACGGCTCAGCGACCGGACCCGGCCGGATCCAGCAGGTCCGCCGCTACCTCATGTGCCGGCCGGAGCACTTCACGGTCAGCTACACCATCAACCCGTGGATGGAGCCGGCGAACCCGACCGACACGGCCCTGGCGGTGCGCCAGTGGCAGGCGCTGTACGACACCTATCTCGCGCTGGGGCACGAGGTGCACCTCATCGATCCCATCGAGGGTCTTCCCGACATGGTCTACACGGCCAACGGCGGATTCGTCATCGACAACATCGCGTACGGCGCGAAGTTCCGCTTCCAGGAGCGCGTGCCCGAGGGCCCGGCCTTCATGGACTGGTTCCGGGCCAACGGCTTCGAGGTCGCCGAGCCGGCCGAAGTCAACGAGGGCGAGGGCGACTTCCTCCTCGTCGGCGACACGATCCTCGCCGGCACCGGCTTCCGCTCGACCGGCGACAGCCACCGCGAGCTCGCCGACGTGTTCGGCAAGGAGGTCGTGAGCCTCACCCTCGTCGACCCGCGGTTCTACCACCTCGACACCGCCATCTCGGTGCTCGACCCCGTTCAGGGCCCGGGCGGCGTCGAGAAGGCGAACATCGCCTACCTCGAGCACGCGTTCGACGAGCGCAGCCAGGCGATCCTCGCCGAGCGCTACCCCGACGCGATCCGCGTCGCGGATGCCGACGGCGCGGTCTTCGGGCTCAACTCGTCCAGCGACGGCCTCAACGTCATCATCTCGCCGCGTGCGAAGGGCTTCGAGGCGCAGCTGCGCGAGCGGGGGTACAACCCGGTGCTCGTCGACCTGTCCGAGCTGCTGCTCGGCGGCGGCGGCATCAAGTGCTGCACGCTCGAGCTGCGGCGCTGACGAGGCGGAGGAGGAGCATCATGACCGCCACTTCCGCCTCGATCGATGCGGTGATGGGCCAGATCATCGCCGCCGAAGAGGAGCACGTCGCGCACAACTACCACCCGCTGCCCGTCGTGATCGCGCGCGGCGAGGGGGCGTGGGTCACAGACGTCGAGGGCAAGCGGTACCTCGACCTGCTGTCGGCTTACTCGGCGCTCAACTTCGGCCACGGGCATCCCGCGATCCTCGCCGCCGCGCAGGAGCAGCTGGGCCGGCTCACGCTCACCAGCCGGGCGTACCACAACGACCGGCTCGGCCCGTTCGCGGCCGCGCTCGCCGAGCTGTGCGGCAAAGACCTCGTCCTGCCGATGAACACCGGCGCCGAGGCGGTCGAGACCGGCATCAAGGTCGCGCGCGCGTGGGGCTACCGCGTGAAGGGCGTCGCGCCGGACGCCGCGAAAATCGTCGTCGCCCACGGCAACTTCCACGGCCGCACGACCACGATCGTCGGCTTCAGCGACGACCCGCAGGCACGTCAGGACTTCGGGCCGTTCACCCCCGGCTTCATCTCGGTGCCCTACGGCGACGCGCGGGTCATCGACGCCGCGATCACCGCCGACACCGTGGCTGTGCTCATCGAGCCGATCCAGGGTGAGGCTGGCGTGGTGGTTCCGCCCGTGGGCTACCTCCGAAAGGTGCGCGAGACCTGCACACGCCGCGGCGTGCTGCTGATCGCCGACGAGATCCAGTCCGGACTCGGCCGTGTGGGTGAGACGTTCGCGTGCGACCGCGAGGGCGTCGTGCCCGACGTGTACCTGCTGGGCAAGGCACTCGGCGGCGGAATCCTCCCCGTCTCGGCGGTCGTCGCCGACCGCGACGTGCTGGGCGTCATCCACCCCGGCGAGCACGGCTCGACCTTCGGCGGCAACCCGCTCGCCGCGGCCGTCGGGCTGCGTGTCGTCGAGATGCTGAAGACCGGCGAGTTCCAGAGCCGCGCGAAGCTCCTCGGCGAGCACCTGGAGACCAAGCTCCAGGAGCTCGTCGGCCACGGCGTCACCGGCGTGCGCATCGTGGGGCTGTGGGCGGGCATCGACATCGATCCGGCCGTCGGCACCGGTCGCGAGATCGCCGAGCGTCTCATCGGTCGCGGCGTGCTCGTCAAGGACACGCACGGCCAGACCATCCGCATCGCGCCGCCGCTCGTGGTGCGCGCGACCGAGCTGGACTGGGCCGTGGAGCAGCTGCGGGTCGTGCTCGCGGGCTGACCCGCGGACACACCTGCCGGCCGGCTCGCGGCTCGGCGCCGGCTTCGCGGCAGCGCCGCGTTCGCTCAGTCGAAGACCGACACCGTGCGCCAGTGCCAGCCGGTCGCGCCGTCGGGGGCGGGAGGAGCGGTCTGCTCCGTCTGCACCTCTCCCGTCGTGCTCGTCGCACGGCACTGGATCACATGATCGCCTGGGGTCGCGGTCCACGGAAAACTCCACTGCACCCAGGTGTCGTCGGAGATCGCGTCGGCAAGGGTCGCCGGCATCCACTCGCCTTCGTCGATCCGCACCTCGACGGCCTCGATGCCGACCTGCTGCTGCCACGCGACTCCCGCGATGACGACCTCGCCGGCTTTGAGTCCCTGCCCGCGCCGCGGCACGTCGATGCGCGACTGCAGCTTGATGGGCCCGCGCTCTGACCAGCCGCGCGTCGTCCAGTAGGCGGTCGCGCGGTCGAATCGCGTCACCTCGAGGTCGGTCACCCACTTGGTGGCCGAGACGTAGCCATACAGCCCGGGAACGACCAGGCGCGCGGGGAACCCGTGCTCCAGCGGCAGCGGCTCGCCGTTCATGCCGACGGCGAGGATGGCGTTGCGCGCGTCGGTGAGGGCTTCCAGCGGAGTGGATGCCGTGAACCCGTCGATCGACCGCGACAGCACCATGTCGGCGTCGGCGTCGGGACGCGCCCGCGCGAGCAGCTCGCGCACCGGATAGCCCAGCCAGCGCGCGTTGCCGATGAGCGTGCCGCCGACCTCGTTGGACACGCAGGTGAGGGTGGTCCAGGACTCCTCGAGCGGCAGAGCGAGCACGTCGTCCCACGTGAGCACGACCTCGTTCGCGACCATGCCGTGGATGCGCAGCCGCCAGTCCGCCGGGTCGACCTCGGGCACGATGAGGGCGGTGTCGATGCGGTAGAACCGGTCGTTCGGCGTGACGACGTCGGCGAGCCCCGGAAGACCCAGTTCCGCACCGGCGGGGACAGCGGATGCCGCGACCGCCGGCACCGGGAGCCGCAGCGCCCGCCGCGCCGCGGCGACACCCGCCGACGCCGTCGAGCGGATGCTTCCGACCGCCACCGCGAGGATCCCCACCGCCGCGGCGGCTCCGGCCCAGGCGAAGAACGTGCGCCGGCTCGGGCGCTCCGGGCGCTCCGACGCCTCCGGGCGGTCGGGGTGGTGCGGGCGGTCCGGGCGGTCGGGGTGGTGCGCGTCGGCGGGGTCGGCGGGGCCGCCGTTCGCGCTCATTCGTTCCCGCGGATCCGCGGCTGCGGAGATGCCGGGCGACACGCCGGCGGGGGATGCCGCAGCGCGGCGTGTCGCGGCTTCCGTCCGCTCCCGCGGATCCGAGGTTGTGTCGAGCGACGGGCCCGAGTTGGCGGCATCCGTCCGCTCCTGCGGATCCGAGGTTGTGTCGAGCCACGGGCCCGGGTTGGCGGCTTCCGTCCGCTCCGGGCGGTCGGGGTGGTCCACGTCGGCGGGGTCGGCGGGGCCGCCGTTCGCGCTCATTCGTTCCCGCGGATCCGCAGCTGCGGAGATGCCGGGCGACACGCCGGCGGGGGATGCCGCAGCGCGGCGTGTCGCGGCATCCGTCCGCTCCTGCGGATCCGAGGTTGTGTCGAGCGACGGGCCCGGGTTGGCGGCATCCGTCCGCTCGTGCGGATCCGAGGTCGTGCGGGACGCCGGCGGCACGGCGCGGCGGAGGAGGCGCGCCAGCAGCCACAGGGTGACCGCGCCCGTGGCGCCCGCGACGACCGACGGGAGCCACGCGAGAGCGCCGGCGGCCGGTCTCGTCGCGGCGATGACGGCCCCGGCGAGGCCGAATGCCCCCACGACCACCGCGCCCCAGGGCGCGAAGCGCACCTCGAGCCAGCCGGCGAAGGCGGCGAGCACGAGCATGACCAGCGCGATCCCGGCGACGAGCGCGATCTTGTCGGCGGTGCCGAAGAGTGCGATCGCGGTGTCTTTCGCCCAGGGTGGGGCGAGGTCGATGAGCGCCGCGCCGATGGCGGCGACCGGGCTCGATGCCGGCGCCACGAAGCCTGCGACCAGCTCTCCGAGCCCTGCGCCGAGCACCACGGCGGCGATCCCCGCCACCCACGCGAGGGGAGCCGGGATGCCGCGGGCAGAGGCGTTCGCCGCCATGCAGCAAGCGTACGTCGGGGCGGAGGACGGGGGCAGGCGGGCTCGGAAACACGAGCGCAACGAACCCCGCATTAGGCTCTTCGCATGGGTGATCTGTTCGACGGCTACGGCTCCACGCTGGCGCCGCGCAAGACGCCCTCGGGGGTACCCGCGTTCGACGAGATGTTCGGGAGCCCGGCGCATCCGGGCGCTCCGGCCGAGTCCCGCGAGGCCTATCGAGAGCTCTACCAGGCGCTCGCGCAGATGACCCAGGAGGAGCTGCGCGGCCGCACCGACTCCCTCGCGAGCTCGTACCTCGCGCAGGGCGTGACCTTCGACTTCGCCGGCGAGGAGCGGCCCTTCCCGCTGGACGCCGTGCCGCGCGTGATCACGTACGACGAGTGGTCGCGCATCGAGGCCGGCGTCAAGCAGCGGGTCCGAGCGCTGGAGGCCTTCCTCGACGACGCGTACGGGCACCAGTACTGCGTGCGCGACGAGGTGCTGCCAGCGGGGCTCATCGCGTCGAGCCAGTACTTCTACCGCCAGGCCGCCGGCATCCACTCCGCCAACGGCGTGCGCATCCAGGTGTCGGGCATCGACCTCATCCGCGACGAGCACGGCGAGATGCGCGTGCTCGAAGACAACGTGCGCGTGCCGTCGGGCGTGAGCTACGTCATCTCGAACCGCCGCGTGATGGCCCAGACCCTGCCCGAGCTCTTCGTCTCGATGCGCGTGCGCCCGGTCGGTGACTACCCGAACAAGCTGCTCGCGGCGCTGCGCGCCTCGGCGCCCGCCGGCATCGAGGACCCGAACGTCGTGGTGCTCACGCCCGGCGTGTACAACTCCGCGTACTTCGAGCACACGCTGCTGGCCCGCCTCATGGGCGTCGAGCTCGTCGAGGGCCGCGACCTGCTCTGTATCGGCGGCAAGGTGTTCATGCGCACCACACGCGGGCCCAAGCGCGTCGACGTCATCTACCGCCGCGTCGACGACGACTTCCTCGACCCGCTGCAGTTCCGTGCCGACTCGATGCTCGGGGCTCCCGGGCTCATGCTCGCGGCGCGCCTGGGCAACGTCACGATCGCCAACGCGGTCGGCAACGGCGTCGCCGACGACAAGCTGCTCTACACCTACGTGCCCGACCTCATCCGCTACTACCTGGCGGAGGAGCCGATCCTCAAGAACGTCGACACGTGGCGGCTGGAAGATCCGAACGCCCTCGAGGAGGTGCTCGACCGGCTCGACGAGCTCGTGGTGAAGCCCGTCGACGGGTCGGGCGGCAAGGGCCTGGTCGTGGGACCGGATGCCTCGCCCTCGGAGCTCGAGAAGCTCCGCCAGCGCCTGCTCGCCGACCCCCGCGGCTGGATCGCACAGCCCGTCGTGATGCTGTCGACGATCCCGACGCTCGTGGAGGACGGCATGCGCCCGCGCCATGCCGACCTCCGGCCCTTCGCGGTCAACGACGGCGAGGACGTCTGGGTGCTCCCCGGAGGCCTCACCCGCGTCGCGCTGCCCGAGGGGCAGCTGGTCGTCAACTCGAGCCAGGGCGGCGGCTCGAAGGACACCTGGATCGTGGGCGGCTCCGCGCCGTCGACAGGGGAGTACGGTCCGGGCCGTGTGCCCGAGCTCGTCGCCGACCAAGCGGCGACCGTGACCGAGGCCATCCCGATCATCTACGACCCGCAGAGCGAGCCCACGCACTCGCCGCAGGACCGCCCCCGCTCGCGCGTCGAGCAGCAGGAGCAGCAGCAGCAGCAGCAGGCGTCCGCGGTGGCCGGGGCCGAGGCATCCGCTCCTCCCTCATCGCTGAGTCCTCCGTTATCACTGAGTCCTCCCTCATCACTGAGACGACAGCTGACGGACGAGACATCGGGTGATACCCGGGGTCTCGGCGGCCAGGTGTCGTCTCACGGTCGGGGTGGGGGTGACGGGACATGCTGAGCCGAATCGCCGAGAGCCTGTTCTGGATCGGGCGGTACATCGAGCGCTCGGACGGCACCGCGCGCATCCTCGACGTGCATCTGCAGCTGCTCCTCGAGGATCCCTGGATCGACGAGGACACCGCGTGCCGCTCGCTCCTGAGCGTCATGGGCTCGCTCCCGCCCGAGGGCGTGGACCAGGTGCGCCGCGAGGACGTGCTGGCCCGGCTCGCGGTCGACCGCATGAACCCGTCGAGCATCGCCTACGCGCTCACCGCGGCCCGCGAGAACGCCCGCCGTGCCCGCGAGATCGTCTCGACGGAGCTGTGGGAGACGCTCAACACCACGAGCGCACGGATGCCGCGGCGCCTCCAGAACGACCGCGTGCACGAGTTCTTCCAGTGGGTGCGCGAGCGCGCCGCGCTGGCGATCGGCATCGTCGACTCGTCCACCAGTCGCGACGAGGCCTGGCAGTTCTTCACGCTCGGGCGCAGCATCGAGCGCACCGACATGACCGCACGCCTGCTGGCGACGAGGTCGCTGACTGAGGCATCCGGCCCGTCGTGGACGACCATCCTCCGCTCGTGCGGCGCCTACGAAGCCTACCTGCGCACCTACCGCGGCATGCCCAGCGCCCGCAACGCCGCGGAGTTCCTGCTGCTCGACCGGCTCTTCCCGCGCTCGATCATCTACTCGATCCAGCGCGCCGAGGAGTGCATGAGCGCCATCGATCCGCGCGCCGACCGCGTCGGCCACTCCAACACCGTGCTCCGCGCGCTCGGCCAGATCCGCAACGACCTCGAGTACCGGCCGATCTCCGAGATCCTCGGCGAGCTGCCGACGCACATGGACCGCGTGCAGAAGGTGACGCGCGAGGCGTCCGAAGCCATCCGCGGCCGGTTCTTCCCGACGCAGGCCGAGCCCAGCTGGATCGGAGAGATCTCATGAAAAGACTCCGCATCGAGCACCAGACCGGCTTCAGCTACCAGGGCGACGTGACCGCCTCGTACAACGAGGCCCGCATGCTGCCCGGCTCCACCGACAGCCAGTTCGTGCTGAACTCGTCGCTCGACATCGAGCCGTCGACCTCGGTCAACCAGTACGTCGACTACTTCGGCACGCGCGTCGCCGCGTTCGACGTGCTCTCGCCCCACTCGTCGCTGACGATCACGGCGCGCTCGCTCGTCGAGGTGCGCCCGCGGCCGCTCGAGCACATCGACGTCACGTGGGACGCGCTCGCGCGCGAGGCAGGGCGCTCGCTCGAGACGGTCGAGCAGCTCTCGCAGACGCGCCGCACGACGCCGCATCCGGAGGTCGCCGAGCTCGCCCGCTCGATCGCCGCCCAGCACGACCACCCTGGTCGCGCCGCGCACGCGATCGCGGTCGCCATCGGCGACGCCGTCGAGTACATGCACGGCATCACCGGCGTGCACTCGACCGCGTCGGAGGCGTGGGAGGCCCGCAAGGGCGTCTGCCAGGACATGGCCCACATCGCGCTGGGCGCCCTCCGCGAGGTCGGCATCCCCGCGCGGTACGTCTCGGGGTACCTGCACCCGCGCCCTTCCGCCGAGGTGGGCGTCGCCGTGACGGGTGAGTCGCACGCGTGGGTCGAGTGGTTCGCGGGAGAGTGGCAGGGCTTCGACCCCACGAACAACATCGAGATCGGCGACCGCCACGTGCTCGTCGGCCGCGGCCGCGATTACGGCGACGTGCCGCCGCTGCGCGGCGTGTACGCCGGCCCGTTCAAGAGCAACCTGCACGTCAAGGTGACCATCACCCGCGAGGTCTGACGCGCGGCGCCGGCCGGCGGCGGCCGCCGATCCTGGAGGGACGGATGCCGCGCCTCAGGCGGGCTCGGCGGCTTCGACCTCGTCGGCCGGATCCTCCTGCGGCCTCGCACCGGCGCCGAGCGACAGCGTGGCGAGGAGGCCGACGGTGAGGAACCCGGCCGCCGCGAAGCTCGCGTACTTCGTGCCGTCGGAGAAGGCCGCCTTCGCATCCTCGGCGAACTGCTCCGTCTGCGGCGACTGCTCCAGGCCGGCGATCGACCCGCCCGCGCTGTCGACGACGGACGACACGAGCTGGTCGCGCTCCTCGGCCGGAAGACCGCGGTCGTCCAGCGTCGCGCTGAGCACCGACGCGGTGGTCGAGAACAGGATCGTGCCGAGGATGGCGATGCCGAGCGCCGCTCCGAGCTGTCGGGCCGTGGACTGCGTGCCCGACGCCTGGCCGCCCTCGGCGGGCGGCACGTCGGCGAGCACGACGCCGGTCAGCTGGGCCGTCGCCAGGCCCACGCCGAATCCGTAGATGAACAGCGCGGGGATCAACGGCGCCCACGAGGCATCCGGTGCGATCAGGAACCCGACCGCCGCGACGCCGACGATCTCGGCGACGATGCCCGCGCGCACGATCCAGACCGGAGCCACCCGGCTGCTCAGCGCGCCCGCGAGGCCGCTCGCGGCGAACGACCCGATGGCCAGCGCGAGCAGGATGAGCCCCGTCTGGACGGCCTCGAACCCGAGCACGAACTGCAGCCACAGCGGCAGGGCGAGGATGAGCCCGAATTCGCCGAGCGACACCACCATCGCCGCGATGTTTCCGTTGCGGAACGAGGGGATGCGGAACAGCCCGAACGCGATCACGGTGGGCTTGCCGGCGCGGCGGCGATGCAGACCCCACGCGATGAACGCCGCGATCCCGAGCGCGCCGACGAGGAACGCGACCGCCACGGGGGAGAGATCCCACGGCCAGGTCCAGTCGCCGATCGTCAGCGCCTTTTCGGTCCACAGCCAGCCGTAGGTGCGGCCCTCGATCAAGCCGAAGACGATGGCGCCGACGCTCACGACCGACAGGAGAGCGCCCACTCCGTCGATCGAGTCGGCGTCGCCGCGGGACTCGTCGACGGTCAGCAGCACTCCGACGACGATCGCGATGCCCAGCGGCACGTTGATGAGGAACGCCCAGTGCCACGAGAACTCCGTCGTCAGCCACCCGCCGAGCAGCGGGCCGACGGCCGCCATCCCGCCGATGGTCGAGCCCCACACCGCGAAGGCGATGGCACGCTCCCGGCCGCGGAAGGTCGCGTTGAGGAGAGACAGCGTCGTCGGCAGCATCATCGCGCCGCCGACGCCCTGCACCAGGCGGGCGCCGATGAGGAACCCGCCGGTCGTGGCGAGTGCCGCCCCGACGGAGGCGAGGGTGAAGATCACGACGCCGACGAGCAGCATCCGCCTGCGCCCCACGCGGTCGGCGAGACTGCCGAACACCAGCAGCAGCGAGGCGAACACGAGCGTGTACGCCTCCTGCACCCACTGCACCTCGCTGGAGGTGATGCCGAGGTCGTCGACGATCGCCGGGATGGCGACGTTGACGATCGTGGAGTCGACGATGATGAGCGCGACGGCGACGCTGATGAAGACCAGCCCCGCCCACCGGCGGCGTGAACCCGTGACCATATTGCTAGCTTATCTAGCGATCTGACTCACAGGCGCGACGTCGAGCGTCGCGCGTTCTCGGTCAGGCCGGCGGGTTGTCGGGGTCGAGCGTCTCGAGCATGTCCTCCTCGACGGCGTTGTCGGCCTCGAGCTGCTCCTCGGTGGTCTCGTCTCCGCCCACGGGGTTGTCGCCGGTCGGGGTCTCGTCTTCTCGCCGTTCGTCCATGAGACACACGCTAAACCCGCACGGATGCCTCGGGGCCGGGTTCCGTGGACCGAGTGAGCCGCGGATCGAAACTCGGTCCCGCCGTTCTCTTGACTCGCTCGTCCGAAAATGTAACCGTAGAGCGGTCTACAGAATGTAGAGCGGTCTACAGGCCGCTCCTCGATGGAGAGGATCGACGATGACGTTGTTCGAGAACGGCCGGAGGACGCGCGGGGCACGCGTGCGCCGACGGACGACCGCCCTGCTGCTGGGAGCGACACTGGTGGCCACGGGAGCGGTGGTCGCGGTCGCCGCGCCCGCTGCGGCGGAGGACTGCTCCAGCGTCCCATGGATGGACACCGCGAAGTCCGCCGACGAGCGCACGCGGGCGCTGCTGGGCGCGAGCTCGCAGCACCAGAAGTACCGCTGGCTCGTCGAGCAGCCCGCGAACAGCCCCGCGCGCACGACCTGGAACCCCGGGTTCCCGGGCGAGGCGCCCGTCGTCTACCCGGCGCAGGTGCCCTGCACGCCGGAGGTCATCTACGCCAACGGACCCGACGGCGTGTACCGCTCTGCGGGAACGACCGCGTGGCCCGGCCCGATCGCGGTGGCGGCGACGTGGAACCTCGAGCTCGGCGAGCAGAAGGCGGTCGCGCACGGCGCGGAGTCGTTCGACAAGCGCAGCGCAGTCATCCTCGGACCGGGCATCGCCTCGGGGCGCACGCCCCTCTCGGGCCGCGGCTCGGAATACTTCGGCGAGGACCCCGTGCTGTCGGGCCTCATGGCGGCGGCGAACGTCCGCGGTCTGGAAGACGGCAACCCCGACAAGCCGGTGATCGCCAACCTCAAGCACTACGTGGCGAACGAGCAGGAGATCGCACGCGAGGAGAGCTCGTCGAACATGGACGAGCGCACCTTCAAGCAGATCTACGACCTCCCGTACGAGATCGCCGTCCGCAAGAGCGACCCGGGGAGCCTCATGTGCTCGTATAACCAGGTCAACGGCGTCTACGCGTGCGAGAACGAGATCCTGACGACCAGCCTGCGCGAGGACTACCCCTTCCGGGGCTACGTCATGAGCGACTTCGGGTCGGTGCACTCGACGGCTCCGTCACTGAACGCAGGTCTCGACCAGGAGCTGAACCGCCCGGTGTGGTTCACGCCCGCGCGACTGGACGCCGCGCTCGCCGCCGGCGAGATCACGCAGCAGCGCATCGACGAGGCCGCCTACCGGGTGGTGCACTCCTACATCGCCGGAGGACTGTTCGATCACCCCGTGCCGGCGACGCCCGTCGCGAACGTGTCGACGCCGGAGCACAAGGCGCTCGCCCGCGAGATCGCGGAGCAGAGCACCGTGCTGCTCAAGAACGACGGCGCGCTGCCGCTGGCCGCGGGCGACCTCACCGTGGCTGTCATCGGACAGACCGCGTCCAGCGTCCCGACCGACGGTGTCAGCGCCAAGACCGCGTGCGCGTGGGACTTCCCGTTCGGCCCTCCCGGGGGCACCGCCCTCAACTGCGACGCGCTGGTCGACCCGCTGACCGCGCTCACCGACCGCGTCGCCCAGGCCGGTGGCGAGGTCGTCTACGACAACGGCGCGAACGCGGCGCAGGCGGCAGCTGTGGCATCCGCCGCCGACGTCGCGATCGTCTTCGGGCACTACACGATGGGTGAGACGCAGGATCTTCCCGACCTGCGGCTCGACGGCAACGGCGATGAGCTGATCGCCGCGGTCGCGGCATCCGCCCCGTCCACCGTCGCAGTGCTGAACGCCGGCTCCGCCGTCGAGATGCCGTGGATCGACGACGTCGACGCGGTGTTCCACGCGTGGCACTCGGGCGAGCAGTTCGGCCCGGCGCTGGCCAGGCTCGTCTACGGCGACGTGAACCCGTCGGGCAAGCTGCCGATGACGTTCCCGGTGTCGCTCGAAGACACCCCGACGGCGGGATCGGAGGCGCAGTACCCGGGCGTCCCCGACGAGGAGGGCATCCTGCAGGTGGACTACAGCGAGGGCCTGAAGGTGGGATACCGCTGGTACGAGGCCGAGGGCATCGAGCCGCTGTTCGAGTTCGGCCACGGCCTGAGCTACACCGAGTTCTCGTACGACAAGGTCACGGTGACCCCGCGCTCCACCACGGGCGACAAGGAGATCCGCGTGCGGTTCAAGCTCACGAACACCGGCGACGTCGCCGGCACCGAGGTGGCCCAGGTCTACCTCGAGCTGCCGGACGCGTCGGGTGAGCCGTCGAAGCGCCTGATCGGGTGGGAGCGCGTGACGCTCGCGCCGGGGGAGCACCGCAACGTGCAGGTGACCCTCTCGCCCGCGGACCTCGCCGACCTGCACCTGCTCGAGTACTGGGATGCCGCCGCTTCGGCGTGGACCACCGCCTCGGGCAGCTACACGGTGACCGTCGGCGGCTCGGTCGACGCCGACGCCGCGGCGACGTTCTCGATCCGCTGAAACATGACGCCGGAGGGGGCGGTGACCCCGTGCACCGCCCCCTCCGGCATCGCCATTACCCTCGTCTCATGACTGTCGAGCGGCCGCGTGCGGCGACCATCGAGGACGTCGCTCAGGCGGCGGGCGTCTCGCGCGCGGCGGTGTCGAAGGTGCTGCGCAACGCCTACGGCGTGAGCGACGCGATGCGCGAGCGCGTGACCGCCGCGATGACCGCGCTGAACTACCGCCCCCGGATCGCCGCACGTGCGATGCGCGGTCGCACGTACACGCTCGGCATCGAGCTGCCCGACCTCGCGAACCACTTCTTCGCCCGCATCGTGCGCGGTGCGACGGGCGCCCTCGAGGGCACGCCGTACCAGCTGATCATCGCCCCCGCCGAGGCAGGTTCCCGCGAGGGGCTTCGTGCGCTCGAGGCGCTCGTGGATCGCCAGGTGGACGGGCTCATCGCGGTGTCGCCTCGCGTCGACGAGGCGGGCCTGGAGCGGATCTCGGCCTCCGTGCCCGTCGTGATGTTCGGGCGGCACGACACGTCGGACCGCTACGACGTGGTCGCGGGGGACGACGCGGCCGGGGCGCGGGCGGCGGTGCGGCACCTCCTCGAGCTCGGGCACACGCACATCGCCCACCTCACGCTGCCCGAGTCCGACCACGCCGAGCCGTTCCCCCACGGCGTGCGGCTGCGGGAGTACTACGCCGCCATGGCGGCCGCCGGGCTCGAGGAGCACGCCGTGGTGTGGCGCACCGACGAGGGGGAGGGGATGTCGTACCAGGCCGTGCGGCGCATCCTGCAGGAGGGCACCCCCGTGACCGCGGTGTTCGCCGCCCACGACGAGCTCGCCTTCGGCGCGATGCGGGCGGCGGCCGAGCTCGGCCGACCGCTCTCGGTCGTCGGCTACGACGACGTGCCGATGGCTTCGCACCCCGCCCTGGGCCTGACGACAGTGAACCAGCCGGGCGAGGCGATGGGCGCGCGGGCGGTGGAGATGCTCCTCGAGCGCTTCGCCGGGCGCACGGAGCCCGTGCACGAGGGCTTCGACATCGAGCTGAAGGTGCGCACCTCGACCGCGGCGCCGTGACCGCGGCCGGCCGGGGGTCAGATGCCCGACACCACCGCGTTGTCGAGCTCGTCGGGGTCGACGCCCGGGCGCTCGCCCTGGTTCGTCAGCAGGACCCACGCGACCCCTGCGGACGGGTGCACCCAGAACTCGGTGCCCGCCCAGCCCGCGTGGCCGTAGACGTCGCGGTCGATCAGCCCGGGAGCCCGCGTGCGCAGGTTGAACGTGAACCCCCAGTCCTGCCCGCGCTCGGCGGGGTAGGGCTCCAGTCGGGGGACGTCGCCGGTGAGAGGGCGGCGCATCATCGCCAGCGTCGCCGGCTGCACCACGCCGCCCGTCTCGCCCTGGCCGATGCGCAGGAGCGCGGAGCCCAGGGCGAGGAGATCCTCGGCGGTGCCGATCATGCCGGCGCCGGGGTTGCGGTGGCTCCCGAACCCGCCCATGTCGAGCCCGAGCCGCTCCGCATCGACCACCGTGTGCGGGTCGGCGGCGGGGTCGAGCGTGAACCCGGTCGCGCCGAGCGCGGCCGCCCACGCCGCGACGTCGGCATCCCACGTCTGTCCGGTGGTGTGCCGGACGAGCTCGGCGATGCCGTCGAACGCGACGGTGGAGTAGCGCGAGGCCGAGCCCGCGGCGAAGTCGCGACCGGGCGCGAGGAGCGCCGCGCGCAGGCCCTCGGCCGGATCGAGCGTGGGCTCGGGGATGCCGGACGTGTGGCTCACCAGGTGACGCAGCCGCACGACGTCGTCGCGTCCGCGGCCGAAATCGGGGAGCGCGACGGTGAGCGGCGTCTCGGCGGTGAGGAGGCCCCGCTCGATCGCACGCGCCGCCGTGAGACCGGTGAGCACCTTGGTGATCGAGAACAGCCAGTAGGCATCCTCGACGCGCGCCGGCCGGCCGTTCGTCGCGCCGAACGCGTCGAGCGCCACGACGCCGCCGGCGGTGGCGACGCCGACGACGGCGGTGGGCAGGCGCCCCTCGTCGACCTGACGTCGCGCCCAGTCGAACGCGGCCCCGTAGCCGGTCACGAGCGCGGCTCGTACCGCTCGGGAGAGACGGATGCCGCGACCACGCGCCGCAGGTCCTCGAGGGTCGCGTCGGGCCCGAACCAGCCGTGCGCGCGCCCCTGCACGAGAACGTTGCCCAGTGCGGTCGCCTCGACGGGCCCGGCGAGGACCGGCAGCCCGGAGCGGTCGGCGGTCGCCTGGCAGAGCAGCCGGTTGAGGGCGCCGCCGCCCACGATGTGGATCACGTCGATGTCGCGGCCGGTCAGTCGCGCGGCCGTGGCCACCGCGTCGGCGAACGCCTGCGCGATGCTCTCCACGATCGTGCGCGCGAAGGCCTCGCGGGTGGCCGGCACCGCCGCGCCCGCCTCGCCGAGCACCGCTGCGATGCGCGCGGGCATGTCACCGGGCGCCGAGAGGCGCGGGTCGTTGGCGTCGAACAGCGGGATGTCGCCGGTGACGGCGGCTGCGGCATCCAGCAGTCCCGGAAGATCGATCGCGGCGCCGTCCTCGGCCTCCCACGTGCGCACGGCCTCGCTGAGCAGCCACAGGCCGGTGACGTTGTGGAGGAAGCGCACACGGCCGTCGACGCCGCCCTCGTTCGTGAAGTTGGCCTCGCGCGCAGCGTCGCTGACGACGGGCTCGTCGAGCTCGACGCCCACCAGGCCCCACGTGCCGCACGAGATGTACGCCGCGTCGGGGGTGCTGAGCGGCACCGCGACGACGGCGGAGGCCGTGTCGTGCGAGCCGACCGCGATGACCTCGAGCGGGGCGCCCACGCGCTCGCGCGCCTCGCCGTGCAGCGTGCCGAGCACGTCACCCGGGTCGACGAGCGGAGGGAGGACGGATGCCGGGATCCCGAGCCGCGCCGCGAGCTCGAGGTCCCACTCGCCCGTGGCGACGTCCACGAGCCCCGTCGTCGAGGCGTTCGTCCGCTCGGCGAACCGGGCGCCGGTGAGCAGGAACGCCACGAGGTCGGGGATGAGGAGCGAGACCTCGGCGTCGCCCAGGCGCTCTTCGACCGCGTACTGGTACAGCGTGTTGAAGGGGAGGAACTGCAGGCCGTTGCGACGGTACAGCTCCTCGAACGGCGCCTCGCCGTGCACGGCCTCGACGCCGCGGGCGGTGCGCTCATCGCGGTAGTGGAAGGGCTCGTCCAGCAGTTCCCCGGCGTGGACGAGGCCGTAGTCGACGGCCCACGAGTCGATGCCGATGCTCGCGATGCCGGGCTCGCGGCGCAGCGCCTCGGTGAGCCCCTCCACGATGTGCCGGTACAGCGCCGTGAAGTCCCAGTGCAGTCCGCCGTCGGGCCCGGGGACGGGACCGTTGGGGAACCGCGCGACCTGCTCGAGGCGCAGCATCCGCTCGTCCACGTACCCGAGCATGACGCGCCCGCTGGTGGCGCCGAGGTCGACCGCTGCGACGACGCCGCCGGAGGTCATCGTGCGACCCCGGTCGTGCGACGCCGGTCGGTCGTCGAGATCGCGGTTTCTCGTCGAGCGACCACGCCGTCGGCGCCCACAACGTGCTGTCTCGACGAGATCGCGGTTTCTCGACGAGGTGCGGATGTGGAGGCCGTCATCGCAGGAAGGCGGCGGCGACGCCGGAGTCGACGGGGATGTGCAGGCCGGTGGTGCGCGAGAGCTCGGGGCCGGTCAGCACGTAGACCGCGTCCGCGACGTTCTCGGGCACGACCTCGCGCTTGAGGATCGTGCGGTTGGCGTAGAACTGGCCGAGGTCCTCTTCCTTGACGCCGTAGGTGGCGGCGCGGTTGGCGCCCCAGCCCGAGGCGAAGATGCCCGAGCCGCGCACGACGCCGTCGGGGTTGATGCCGTTGACGCGCACGCCGTGCTCGCCGAGCTCCACCGCGAGGAGGCGCACCTGGTGGGCCTGGTCGGCCTTGGTGGCCGAGTACGCGATGTTGTTCGGGCCGGCGAAGACGGAGTTCTTCGAGGAGATGTAGACGACGTCGCCGCCGAGCTTCTGCTCGATGAGGATCTTCGCGGCGGCCTTGGACACCAGGAACGAGCCCTTGGCCATGACGTCGTGCTGCAGGTCCCAGTCCTTCTCGGTGGTCTCCAGCAGCGGCTTCGACAGCGACAGGCCGGCGTTGTTGACGACGAGGTCCACGCCGCCGAAGGCGAGCACCGCGTCGTCGAAGGCGGCCTGGATCGCGTCGGCGTCGGCGACGTTCGCAGCCACGCCGATCGCGACATCCGTGTTGCCGAGTTCTGCGGCAGCGGCCTGCGCCTTCTCGAGGTCGAGGTCGGCGACGACGACGCAGGCACCCTCGGCCGCGAGACGGACCGCGATGGCCTTGCCGATGCCGGAGGCGGCGCCGGTCACCAGGGCGATGCGGCCCTGGTGGGTCTTGGGCTTGGGCATGCGCTGGAGCTTGGCCTCTTCGAGGGCCCAGTACTCGATGCGGAACTTCTCGGCGTCCGAGATCGGCGTGTAGGTCGAGAGGGCCTCCGCGCCGCGCATGACGTTGATGGCGTTGACGTAGAACTCGCCGGCGACGCGCGCGGTCTGCTTGTTCGCGCCGTACGAGAACATGCCGACGCCGGGGATGAGGACGATGAGCGGGTCGGCGCCGCGGATCGCGGGCGACTCCGCCGTGGCGTGCGCGTCATAGTACGCCTGGTAGTCGGCGCGGTACGCCTCGTGCAGCTCCTGCAGCCGTGCGATGCTCTCCTCCACCGACGCCGAGGCCGGCAGGTCGAGGATGAGCGGCTTGACCTTCGTGCGCAGGAAGTGGTCGGGGCAGCTGGTGCCGAGGGCGGCGAGGGCCGGAGCCTTCTCGGAGGCCAGGAACTCCAGCACGACGTCTGCGTCGGTGAAGTGCCCGACCTGGGGCTTGTCGGTCGACGCGAGCCCGCGGATCGTGGGCGCGAGAGCGGCGGCCTTCGCGCGACGCTCGGCCTCGGGGAGCGCCTCGAAGCCTGCACGGACGCCGCCGAAGGGGTCGCTCTTGCCGTTGCCTGCGATGTAGGCCGCGGCCGTCTCGATGATCCACAGCGAGTTCTGCTCGGCCTCGTCGGAGGTGTCGCCCCACGCGGTGATGCCGTGTCCGCCGAGGATCGTTCCGATGGCCTGCGGGTTCTGCTCCTTGATCGCCGCGATGTCGAGGCCGAGCTGGAAGCCGGGGCGGCGCCACGGCACCCACACCACCTTGTCGCCGAAGATCTTCGCGGTGAGCTGCTCGCCGTCGGCGGCGGTCGCGATCACGATGCCCGAGTCGGGGTGCAGGTGGTCCACGTGCGCGGCGTCGACGAGGCCGTGCATCGCGGTGTCGATCGACGGTGCGGCGCCGCCCTTGCCGTGCAGGCAGTAGTCGAACGCGGCGACCATCTCGTCCTCGCGCTCCACCCCGGGGTAGACGTCCACCAGGGCGCGCATGCGGTCCAGGCGCAGCACGGCCAGGCCCGCCTCCTTCAGCGTGCCGAGGTCGCCGCCGGAGCCCTTGACCCACAGCAGCTCCACGGGCTCGCCGGTCACCGGGTCGGTCTCGGTGCCCTTGGCCGACGTGTTGCCGCCGGCGTAGTTGGTGTTCTTCGGGTCGGCGCCGAGGCGGTTCGACCGCGTGATCAGGTCGGTGACGGCCGGGTTGGTCATTGTGGTTCCTTCGTGTGTGGTCCGGGGCGGATCGCGGCGGGGCGGTCCGCGGGTCAGGCCGCCGGGGCGTCCTGGGGGGTGAGGGCGGGAGCGGGGGTTCGGATCGACAAGCCGGCGAGGCGGGTCGCGAAACGATCGAGGGTGACGGATGCCGCGGCTTCGTGCGGCCGGTTGAGGTGACCGTGCTCGGTCCCGAGCTCGGTGACCGCCTCGACGGCGCGGCCGGCCGTGCGCAGCGACGCGGCGAACACCTCACCCGAGACGCGAAGCTCGTCGACGTCGCCGTTGACGATGAGGGTGGGCGGGAACTGGACGAGATCGACGGGTCGGGCAAGGCCGGGGATCGCGCCGAGCGGGGCGCGCTCGAGGGAGCCGCCGAGGTAGTTCTCGTACATCGCGCGCACGGCGTCGGCGCCGAAGCGGTCGGCCTCGGGCTGGGCGTCCAGCGCGGCGCGGAGGGCCGCATCGGGCGCCGGCTGCACGGCGAGCAGCGTCGGGTAGGCGAGCAGCACGAGGGCCGGCAGCTGCGCCGCGCGGCGCTCGATGAGCCGCAGCGTGGCGCCTGCCGCGAGGTTGCCGCCCGCGCTCGTGCCACCGATCGCCAGGCGTTCGCGGTCGATCCGCAGGCGGTCTGCGTTCGCGACCGCCCAGGCCCATGCGGCCAGCATGTCGTCGGAGCCGGCGGGGTAGTGATGAGCGCCGCCCGCGCGGCCCGCCGCATCCCATCCTGGCGGCACGGGCGCCAGACGGTAGTCGACGGAAACCACGGTCGTGCCGCGCGCGGCGAGCTGGGAGGCGACCCAGTCGGACTCGGGCATGTCGAGGTCGCCGAACGCGAACGCGCCGCCGTGCGCCCACACGAGTCCGGTGCCGTTCGGCTCGCGCGCGGGGTAGACGCGCACGAGTCCGTCCGCGGCGGAGTACGGCTCGCTCATCTGTGTCCTTGGGGTTCGGGTCGGCACCGGTGCCGGGATCGAAGTGGTGCACCAGGGGCGCGGGGAGGTCCGCGTTCGCGGCCGGGGGTTTGGGGCGAAGCCCCATCCGGCACGGCATCCCACGCCCCCGGTGGCTGGAGGGCTGCGGCGCTTACGCGCCCCAGCCGGCCTGGGTGCCGCCGACGCGGTCGGCCGCGATCTGCTGCTGGTAGCCGGATGCCGCGTACGCCGCCATCGGGTCGGCGGCGAGTCCGCGCGACTCGCGCCACTGGGCGAGGGCGGGGCGCACGTCGGTGTAGAACGCGTCCATGAAGACGGCGTTCGCCCCGAGCACGTCGCTCTGCTGCTGTGCGGCGGCGAGGGCGTCGCGGTCGACGAGGAGGGCGCGGGCGGTCATCTCCTGGACATTGAGCACCGAGCGGATCTGCCCCGGGATCTTGTCCTCGACGTTGTGGCACTGGTCGAGCATGAAGGCCACGTCGGGGTTGTTCAGGCCGCCGCCGCGCACCACCTCGAAGATGATGCGGAACAGCTGGAACGGGTCGGCGGCACCGACGATGAGGTCGTCGTCGGCGTAGAAGCGCGAGTTGAAGTCGAACGAGCCGAGCTTTCCGAGGCGGAGCAGCTGCATCACGATGAACTCGATGTTCGTGCCGGGCGCGTGGTGGCCGGTGTCGAGGCAGACCATCGCCTTGTCGCCGAGGCTGGCCACCTGGGCATACGAGGTGCCCCAGTCCGGAACGTCGGTGTGGTAGAACGCCGGCTCGAAGAACTTGTACTCGAGCACGAGACGCTGCTCGTCGGACAGCCGGTCGTAGATCTTCTGCAGCGAGTCCTGCAGACGGTCCTGGCGGGCGCGGATGTCGGTCTGGCCCGGGTAGTTCGAGCCCTCGGCGAGCCAGATCTTCAGGTCGCGGGAGCCGGTGGCATCCATGATGTCGATGCACTCGAGGTGGTGGTCGATCGCCTTCTGGCGGATGCGGTCGTCGTGGTGCGTGAGCGCCCCGAACTTGTAGTCCTCGTCCTGGAAGGTGTTCGAGTTGATGGTGCCGAGGCTGACGCCGAGGTCTTCGGCGTGCCGGCGCAGATCGGAGTAGTCCTCGACCTTGTCCCACGGGATGTGCAGGGCGACGTTCGGAGCCAGCTTCGTGTAGGCGTTGACCTGCGCGGCGTCGGCGATCTTCTCGTAGGGGTCGCGGGGCGTGCCGGGCGTGGTGAAGACGCGGAAGCGCGTGCCGGAGTTGCCGAACGCCCAGCTGGGCAGCTCGATGCCTTGGCCTTCGAGAGCGGTGAGGATGTCGGGTGACAGCGTCGTCATGATGCGGTGCCTTCTTGGTGGGCGGGGTCTGTCGGGGAGGTGAGCCCGCTCGCCGCGCCCCGGGCGGCGGTGAGCTGGTCGTGGAGGTTGAAGATCTCGGTGAGCGGGGTCGCGGCCTGGTCGGGACGGCCGTCGAGATCGACGAAGAACCGGCCCATCTCTGCCTCCCAGCGCGCGGCGACCTCGGAGCGCGCGAGATACTCCTGCGCCGCCGCGTCGTCGTCGGTCTCGTAGTAGCCGATGAGCCGGCCACCGTCGCCGAGGAAGAGCGAGTAGTTGCGGCGCCCCGCCGCTGCGATCTCGGCGAGCATCTCCGGCCACACCGGCGTGTGGCGGGCGATGTACTCGTCGAGCAGCTCGGGGCGGATCAGCAGCTGGAAGCAGACCCGCTTCGTCGCGGTGGCGCTGGTCATGTGCCGGAGGGTCCTCTGCGGTTCGGGGATGCGGCGGTCGCGGCATCCGTCATTCGGAATCGCGGTGCGATTGTGAATCGTTTCAACGATAAGGGTCCGAAACGTTTCTCGCAACCCGGAAAGCGTTTCCCTCCGCATCGTACGCGCCGGGTCGCGCAGTGTCGATAGCGTGGGAGCCGATTCGACGCGAGGGAGCACGGATGGAGCAGCAGGAGCGGGCGCTGGCCGCCTACGTGGATTCGGTGCGGGACCAGGCCGGCGCTCTCGGGGTCGTGCTGGTCGGCTCGGTGGCGCAGGGGAGGGAGCGCCCGGACTCCGACGTGGACGTCTACCTCGTCGTCGACGACGAGCGGTTCGCGGCCGAGACCGCGCAGGGGCGGTTCGCCTGGATCGAGCGGCGCGACGAGGACTATCCCGGCTCCTACATCGACATCAAGCTCGCGAGCCCCAGCTACCTCGCCGCGGCGGTCGAGAAGGCCGACGACCCCACGCGCGCGTCGTTCCTGGGCGCGCGCGTCGCGTGGAGCGCGCTGGCCGGACTCGACGAGACCGTCGCCCGGATCGCGGAGCTGCCCGACGACGTGTGGGACGAGCGGGTGCGATCGCACGTGGCACAGGCGCGCCTCTACGGCGGCTACTTCCTGCGGCAGGCCGTCGAGCGTGGCGACGAGTTCCTCCGTCGCCACGCCGGACTGCACCTGGCGCTGGCGGCTGCGCGAGCCGCCCTGGCCGCGAACCGGGTCGTGCTGCCGGGTCCGAAGTACATCTCGAAGCTCGTCGGCACGGTGCCCACCCCCGAGGGGTTCGTCGAGGCGTGGAGTCGCGTCGTGGACGCCCCCGACATCGACTCGGGTCGCGAGCTGCTGCGCCTCCTCGACGAGTGGCTGGCCGTGGGCCTCACCCCCGACGAGACGCTGTCGACGTTCATCCGCGACAACGAACTCGCCTGGCTCCGGGGGACCGTCCCCGCGGAGTTCTGGTGACCGCACCGCGCATCACCCCTTGACCGCTCCGCTGGTCATGCCCGCGACGATCTGCCGGTTGAAGAAGATGTACATCACCAGCGGCGGGATCGTGATGAGCAGGATGTCCATGAACAGCAGGTTCCACTGGCTCAGGTTCTGACTCGAGAAGTTGTAGAGCGTCAGCTGCACGGTGGCGTTGGCATCGCCCGGGAAGAAGTACAGCGGGTTGGTGAAGTCGTTGAACACCGCGACCGCCTGCACGACGATGACGGTGATGACGACCGGCTTCAGCAGCGGCAGGACCACGGTGAAGAACAGCCGCAGCGGTCCGGCGCCGTCGATGATGGCGGCCTCGTCGAGCTCTCGGGGGATCGTCGAGACGAACGCGCGGAACAGCAGGATGCAGAACGACAGACCGAATGTGACCTCGATGAGGATCATCCCGGGCATGGTCTTGAACAATCCCAGCGACTGCATGACCCAGATGGTCGGAACCACCGCCGGCGGGACGATGAGGCCGGCCAGCACGAAGAAGTTGATCAGGTGGTTCCACCGCGACTTGCGGCGCTGGAGCACATAGCCGACCATCGCGGCCAGCACGACCATGATGGCGACCGAGGCGACGGTCAGGATCGTGCTGTTGATGAACGCGGTCACCAGGATGTAGTCGCGCGCGGAGAAGACGGTGACGACGTTCTCCCACAGCTGCCAGCCCTGCTGCGGCAGCGTGAACTCGAGCAGGGAGGCTTCCTGCTCGTTCTTGGCCGCGGTGACGAAGATGAACGCGAACGGCACGATGAACACCACGATCGACACCAGGATCGCGATGATGCCGACGAAGTACTTCTTCATGAACCGCCGGAAGGTCAGCGGCTTGCGGTCGGGTCGTACCCGCGCCGACTTCGGGCCGGCCGTGGTGAGGGTGCGCGTGAGGCTCATGACTCGACCTGCCGCTTCGTGAGGTAGTAGTTGATGGGCAGCACGATCGCGGTGACGACGATGAAGAGCACGACGTTGCCGGCCGTCGAGAGTCCGTAGAACCCGGCCTGGTACTGCTTGTAGATGACCGACGCGATGACGTCGCTCGAGAATCCGGGGCCGCCTCTGGTCATCGCCCAGATGAGCTCGAACGAGCGGAGACCGCCGATGAGCGACAGCAGCACCACGGTCGCGGTGGCCGGCTGCACGAGAGGCAGCGTGATGTTCTTGAAGGTCTGCCACGCGCTCGCGCCGTCGACCCTCGCCGCCTCGAAGAACTCCTGCGGGATCGCGACGATTCCGGCGATGTAGATCAGCGTGGCGATGCCGACGCCTTTCCACACGTCGACGAGTGCGACCGAGAAGAGCGCCCACGCGGGGTCGGTGAGCCACGCGGGCCCCTGGATGCCGAAGACCGCCAGTGCGTTGTTGATGAGTCCGTCGAAGGGGTCCATGAGGACCTTGAACGTCACGCCGATGCCGATGGTCGAGACGAGCACCGGGAAGAAGATGGTCGCGCGCAGGTAGCCACGGCCGAGGATGCTGCCGGTGAGCAGCAGAGCCAGCGCCAGACCCAGGACGACCTTCAGTCCCGAGGTCACGAACCCGTAGATGAAGGTGTTGATCAGGCCCTGGAAGAGCATGGGCTCCGTGAAGAACGTCACGAAGTTCTGGAATCCGATGAACTCCACGTCGAACAGCGACCAGCGGGTCAGGCTGAAGTAGAACGACGCGAAGGTCGGGACGGCGAAAAGGACGACGTAGAGCACACCCGAGGGGATGTAGAACCACAGGGGGTACATGCTCTTGATCGACCGCCGTCTGTCGCGTGGCGGCGGGGTGGTCTGCTGTTGCTGCGGTCGCTCTGCGATCGTGGTCATGTCATCTCCGTTGATGTGAGCGGGGGCCGCGCCGCATGCGACGCGGCCCCCGGAGCGGTCAGCCGCCGATCAGTGCCGGTGGATCACCAGCCCTCGAGTCCAAGCTGCTGAGCCTGCTTGACGACGTCCTCGTCGTACAGCGCGGCACCCTCTTCGGCGGGGCTGATGCCCGAGCCGACCTGAACCGTGATGTTCTCGAGGTTCGGTCCCTTGATCGGGGACAGGAACTCCAGTGCGGGGTTCGTGTTGCCCTCGTCGAAGTACGGCTGCATGTCCTTCAGCAGACCGGGCACGTCGTCGGGCAGGGTGCACGCGTTCGTGGCGAACGGGCCGCTCGGCGTCATGACCGTGGTCTGGATCTCACAGCCACCCGGCGAGTTGAGGAACTCGATGAAGGTCTTCGCGGCCTCGAGCTTGTCGCCCTCGGTCGTCTTGGGGATGTAGACGGCGTTCGGCAGCCAGACCGTGAGCTTGGTGTCCTCCGCGTTCTGTGCGGGCAGCGGGAAGACGCCGATGTTCTCGAGCTCGTCGGGGTAGTTCTGCTGGAAGGTCGAGACGATGCCCGTCAGGATCGGGTAGTGCGCGCCCTCACCGGTCGCGACCATCCGTGCGCCGTCGTCGTACAGGGCGGAGGCGAAGTCCTCGTTCCACCAGCCGGCCTCGAAGCCCGCCTGCTGGTTCGCGAAGCCCGCCAGCGCGGGCTCGTCGACGTACTTGCGGTCGCCCTCGGTGTAGGCCTCGGCCCAGTCCGGGTCCTGCGCGAGGACGTTGCCGAAGTCGCCCAGCACGAACAGCTGGCTGGTCCACGTGTCGCCGTACGTCTGGATCACCGGTGTGATCCCGGCCGCCTTGATGGCCTCGTTGTTGGCGGCGAACTCGTCCCACGTCGTGGGCACCTCGAGGCCGAGGTCGGCGTAGACCTGCTTGTTGTAGACGACCGCGCCGGCCTGGGTCGCCCCGAACGGGGCGCCGTAGATGCCGTTGTCGGTCGAGACGACCGCCTTCATCGTGTCGATGAGGTCGCCCACCCACGGTTCGTCGTCGAGCGGGACGAGGTTCTGGTCGGGGTTCATCGCCTGGAACAGCGAACCGGAGTTGTAGTAGAAGACGTCCTCCATCTCGCCGGTGGCGAGCTTGGTCTTGATGAGGTTGTCGCCTTCCGTACCGGCGGGCTGGGTCTCCAGTCGCACGGTGATGCCTTCGTTCTCGGCTTCGAACGCCTCGATCAGCGCCTCGGCGACCTCGACGTTCGTGCCGGTGTTCTGCGTCAGAAAGGAGATCTCGACGCCGCCGTCGCTATCGCCGCCTCCCGCGCTGCACGCGGCCAGCGGCACAGCCACTGCCACGATGCCCGCACCCGCGAGGAGCACTCTCCTGGTCGGGGAGCTCTTCATCTTTACCTCCTTGTAAAGCCGAGCGGATGGTCCGCCCACGCTGCCGGAATCCCTGGTGCTTCGTCGATGGTGTCCTCTGCCGGGTGACATTGAAACCATTCAACCCTCGTACGGTACGACTCTTCCGCGGCCGCGGTCAACAGTCGTTTTGAAACGTTCAGTCACGATCGTGTAACGGTCTACACTCCTGTTGACAGGAAACCATGAATCGTTTCACGATGGTCGGGCGGGTCGGCGAGGAAGCCGCCCGCCGAAAGGACGACAGCCATGACGGCTCTTCCCCCTCCCGCTGCGCTCGATGCCGCGACCCGCGTCGTCGAGCTCCGCGCCCAGCACGGTCCCGGCCTCCTCGGCGTCCCGCGCACGGGGCTCCGGCTCGCCTGGAAGGCCGAGAGCGACGACCCGGACGCACGCGTCCTGGGGTACCAGCTGGCGCAGGGCGACGAGGGCGCCGAGCCGATCGCGTCGGAGCCGGTCGCCGACCCCCGTGGTTTCGGCGTCGAGATCCCCGGCGCCCTCTCGCCGCGCGAGCGCCGCGCCTTCGCCGTGCGCCTGGCCACCACCACCGGCTGGACCGCGTGGAGCGAGCCCCTCGTCGTCGAAGCGGGAGTGGACGGCCCCGGCCTCGAGGCGGTCGTGATCGGCGCCGACACCCCGCCCGACGGTCCGGTGCCCCTTCTGCGCACCGAGTTCACGCTCGATCGGGTTCCCGCCACCGCCCGGCTGCGGCTCAGCGCGCTCGGGCTCGTGGACGCCTGGATCAACGGCGCACGCGCCACCGACGCCCTGCTCACCCCGGGGTGGACCTCGTACCAGGAGCGCATCCTCGTCGACACCCTCGATGTCGCCGGCCTCCTGCGCGAGGGCGTCAACGTCATCGTGCTGGCCGTCGCCGACGGGTGGTACCGGGGCAGCTTCGGCTTCGCGCGGCGCCAGGCCATCTACGGCGACCGCACCGGCGCGCTGGCGCAGCTCGAGGCCGACGGCGAGGTCGTCGCGAAGACGGATGCCTCGTGGCGGACGGGCTTCGGACCCCTTCGGTCCGCCTCGATCTACGACGGTACGGTGACCGACCTGCGCCTCGACGACCCCACGGTCCACGAACCCGGGTTCGCCGGCGAAGGGTGGGTCGCGGCATCCGTCGTCGACTTCGACGCTTCGCGCTTCGAACCCCGCTCCGCACCGCCCGTGCGCGTGGTGGACGAGCTGGCCATGACCGCTGACGGGCACGGCAGGCGGACCCGCTTGGACGGCGGCCAGAACGTCTCGGGCTGGGTGCGGCTCGTCGTTCACGGCCGCGCGGGGGACGTGGTCACGGTCCGTCACGCCGAGGTGCTCGAGCCCTCGGGCGACCTGCACGTCAAGGCGCTGCGTTCGGCGAAGGCCACCGACGTGTACACGCTCGACCGCGACGGCGAGCACACGCTCGAGCCGGCTTTCACGTTCCACGGCTTCCGCTACGCCGACGTCGAGGGCGCGGAGGTCGTGTCGGCCACCGCCGTCGCGATCTCGAGCGATCTCGCGCCGCGCAGCACCTTCTCGTCGTCGCACGAGGCGCTCGACCGGTTCCACTCCAACGTCTTCTGGTCGCAGCGCGACAACTTCGTCTCGGTGCCCACCGACTGCCCGCAGCGCGACGAGCGTCTCGGCTGGACCGGCGACGCCCAGGCGTTCGCGGCCACTGCGAACACGCTCATGGACACCGAGTCGTTCTGGATGTCGTGGCTGCGCGATCTCGAGATCGACCAGACCGACGAGGGCGGCGTGCCCGCGGTGGTGCCCGACATCATCCGTCCGCAGGACATGCTCATGGGCGGCGTGCCGACCGAGAACATGGGACGAGCGGGATGGGCGGATGCCGCGACCATCGTGCCGCTCGCGGTGTACGAGTCGTACGGGTCCACGGAGGTGCTCGCGCGTCAGCGCAGCAGCATGCGGCGCTGGGTGGACCACCTTCGTCGTCGCGCGGGCGAGGGCGTGGTGCTGCCCGGCGGCGATTTCCAGTTCGGCGACTGGCTCGACCCAGACGCGCCCGGCGAGCGCCCGTGGGAGGCGAAGGTGTCGAGCGACTTCGTGTCGAACGCGTTCTACTCCTGGTCCGCCCGTCTGCTCGCCCGCGCCGAGCGCGTCCTCGGTGACGCGGAGAGCGCCGATGACTACGAAGCCCTCGCGGACCGGGTCGCCCAGGCCACGTTCGAGCGGTGGGGTGACGAGGCGATCCTCACCCAGAGCGGCGCGGCGATCGCGCTCGAGTTCGCCTTGGCTCCCGACGCTCGCCGCGCTGAGATCGCGGACGGCCTCGCCGAGAACGTGCGCCGCGAGAACGGCCGCATCGCGACCGGGTTCCTCGGCACGCCCCTCGTGCTGTTCGCGCTCTCGCGCAGCGGCCACCTCGACGAGGCGTACCTCATGCTGCTCCGGCGCGAAGCGCCGTCGTGGCTGTACCAGGTCGACCGCGGCGCGACGACGGTGTGGGAGCGCTGGGATGCGATCAAGCCCGACGGCAGCATCCACTCCGGTGCGATGGACGCCCTCCCCACCGAGGACGCCTCGGAGGACGACACCGGCATGCTCTCGTTCAACCACTACGCCTACGGCGCGATGATCGACTGGGTGTACCGCACCGTGGCCGGGCTGGCGCCCGATCCCGGCGATCCCGGCTACCGCACCGTGCACGTCGCGCCGCGCCCGGCCGAGGGCCTCGACCGTGCGTCGGCGTCCATCCAGACACCGCAGGGACGCCTCGCGATCGACTGGCGCGTCGCGGACGACGTCTTCGAGGCGACCCTGGAGGTGCCGTTCGGCTCGCGCGCCGTGCTCGATCTGCCGACGACCGACGAATCCGTCGTCACCGTGGACGGCGTCCCCGCTCCCGCCGAGCTCCACCACGGCACGCACCGGATCTCTGTCACCACCCCCGCGCTCGCCACCCCCGGCGCCGTCGTGAGGGCTTGACCGAGGCATCCGTCCCCGTCCACCCCAGCCACCGCCGACCGCTGCAGACCACACAGAGGAGTGCCATGAGCAGCCCCGTCCCGCACATCGTCACCGACGCGCCGTACCGCAGCGACGTCGTCGCCTCGCCGTCGCCCGAGATCGGGTGGCGCATCCGGACCGACACCCCCGACTGGCGGCAGACCGCCGCCGAGGTGGAGGTCACCCGCGGCGAGGGGGTGTCTTCGCACCGCATCGAAGGCCGGGCGTCGACCCGGATCGCCTGGCCGTTCCCGCCGCTGGAGCCTCGCGAGGAGGCGTCGCTGCGCGTCCGCGTGACCGGTGCCGACGGCGTCACGGGCGAGTGGAGCGAGCCCCGGCTGGTCGTGGCCGGGTTCCTCGGCGAGGGGGAGTGGCAGGCCGCCGCGATCGGCCTGCCGTCGCCGGCCGAGACCGCGCAGCCGGCGTACCTGCGCGCCGAGTTCGAGGTCACCGGGCCGGTTGCGCGGGCGACGCTCTACGCGACGGCGCTCGGCGTGTACCAGGTGGCGATCGACGGCGTCGACGTCGACGACCAGGTGATGAAGCCGGGGTGGACGCCGTACGCGCAGCGGACCATCCACGAGACGACCGATGTCACCGCGCTCCTGCGCGAGGGCCGCAACGCGATCGGCGTGCGCCTGGCCGGCGCCTGGGCGACCGAGCGCTACGGATTCCGCGACAATGCGCGGCCCCTCTACGCCGACCAGCCCCGCTTCGCCGGGCAGGTGCTCATCGAGTACGCGGACGGCTCGAGCCAGTGGGTGCGGACGGATGCCTCGTGGCAGGCGTCGACCGGACCCATCACTGCCAGCGGGCTCTACGCCGGGGAGGACTACGACGCCCGTCTCGCGCTCGTCGACGCCGACGGCCGCTCGTTCGCGCAGGCCGGGTACGCCGCTGACGGCTGGGAACGGGCCGTCGAGCTCGAGGCTATCCACGCGCCCGAGGCGCGGGTGTCGCCCTTCGTCCGGCGCCTCGACGTGTTGGCGGTGCGCGAGGTCATCACGACGCCGAGCGGCCGCACGGTGCTCGACTTCGGTCAGAACCTCGTCGGCCGGCTGCGCATCCGGGTCTCCGGCCCCGCGGGCACCCGGCTGACGCTGCGTCACGCGGAGGTTCTCGAGCACGGCGAGCTCGGCACACGCCCCCTGCGGGCGGCCGCCGCCACCGACCACTACACCCTCTCGGGCGACGGGATCGAGGAATGGGAGCCGGAGTTCACCTTCCACGGCTTCCGCTACGCAGAGATCGAGGGCTGGCCGGGCGAGTTCGACCCGTCCGCGGTGACCGCGGTCGTGATCCACAGCGACATGGAGCGCACCGGCTGGTTCGAGGCATCCCACCCCCTCGTCAACCGGCTGCACGAGAACATCGTGTGGGGTCTGCGCGGCAACTTCCTGTACCTGCCGACCGACTGCCCGCAGCGCGACGAGCGCCTGGGCTGGACCGGCGACATCCAGGTGTTCGCGCCCACCGCGGCGTTCCTGTACGACGTGCGCGGTTTCCTCGACTCGTGGCTGCGCGACCTCGCGCTGGAGCAGGTCGACGGAGTCGTGCCGTTCGTCGTGCCGAACGCGCTCGGCGCCGCCCGCCCCGCGGCGGCGTGGGGCGACGCCGCGACAGTCGTGCCGTGGGTGCTCCACGAGCGGTACGCCGACGTCGCGACGATCGAGCGCCAGTACGAGAGCATGAAGGGCTGGGCCGACGCGCTCATCGAGCTCGCCGGTCCGCGCCGGCTCTGGGAGGCGATGTTCCAGTTCGGCGACTGGCTCGACCCCGACGCGCCGCCGCACCTGCCGGCCAACGCCAAGACGGATCCCGACGTCGTCGCCTCGGCCTACCTGTTCGCGTCGACGGATGCCGTGGCCCGTGCCGCGGCGCTGCTCGGCCGCGACGACGAGGCCAGGCAGTACCGGGCGATCGCCGAAGACGTGCGCGCGGCGTTCCTCGCGGAGTACGTGACGCCCGCCGGGCGGATGATGTCGGACGCGCAGACCGCGTACGCGATGGCGATCGTGTTCGACATCGTGCCCGCCGAGCAGCAGGAGGTGCTCGGCGCGCGGCTCGCCGAGCTCACGCGGCTGTCGGGCTACCGCATCAGCACCGGATTCGTCGGCACGCCGATCATCCAGGACGCCCTGACGCGCACCGGCAACCTCGAGACCGCGCGCCGCCTGCTGGTGCAGACGGAGAACCCGTCGTGGCTCTACCCCGTGACGATGGGCGCGACCACCATCTGGGAGCGGTGGGACTCGATGCTGCCCGACGGGTCGATCAACCCGGGCGAGATGACGTCGTTCAACCACTACGCGCTCGGCGCCGTCGGCGACTGGCTCCATCGCGTCGTCGCGGGCCTCGCGCCCGACGCGCCGGGCTACGAGCGGATCCGCATCCAGCCCCGCCCTCTCGCGGACTTCGACCACGCGTGGGCCGAGCACCTCACCCCGTACGGCACCGCCCGCTCGGGGTGGGCGCGACAGGACGGCGTGATCCGCGTGGAGGCTGTCGTGCCGCCGAACACGACCGCCGTCGTCGTGCTGCCCGACGGCAGGGAGCTGGAGGTCGGCTCGGGGGCTCACGAGTGGGAGGTGACGGATGCCGCACCCGCGGTCGCGGCATCGCGCATCGGCCTGGACTCCACGCTCGCCGCCGTCATCGACGACCTCGAGGCCTACGAGGCGATCGCGGGCGTGCTGGAGGCGGTCGACCCCGAGAAAGCGCACGCCTTCCGCGCGAACACGAAGTGGTCGTCCGGTCGCGAGCTCGGTGAGGCGCTGGCCATGCACGCCGGCCCCGACACGAAGCGCGAGATCGCCGACCGCCTCTCCGAGCTGTCTGCGCGGCGCGAGGAGGCGACGGCGGATGCCTGATCCCGCACCGGGGGAGCGGGGCAACGCTTCCCCGGTGCCCTACACTCGCGAACAGCGGAGAGAAGCCCTGGGGGTGTCATGGTGGTGAGCGTGCGGGATGTCGCGGCCGCGGCATCCGTTTCGGTGGGCACCGTCTCGAACGTGCTCAACCGTCCGGAGAAGGTGTCGGCGGCGACCGTCGAGCGTGTCACGCAGGCGATCGAGCAGCTCGGGTTCGTGCGCAACGACGCGGCCCGGCAGCTGCGCGCCGGGCGCAGCCGCAGCATCGCGCTGATCGTGCTCGACGCGGGCAACCCGTTCTTCGCCGAGGTCGCGCGCGGCGCCGAGGACCGGGCGGCCGAGGCGGGCATGAGCGTGCTGCTGGGCAACAGCGACGAGCGCTCCGACCGCGAGGACGCGTACCTCGAGCTGTTCCGCGAGCAGCGGGTGAACGGCGTGCTGGTCACCCCCGTCGACGGCGACCTGACGAGACTCGAGCGCCTGCACGGCGGCGGCGTGCCGGTGGTGCTGGTCGATCACGAGGACGCCGAGCGGTCGTTCGGCTCCGTCTCGGTCGACGACGTCGAGGGCGGCTACCTCGCCGTGTCGCACCTGCTGTCGACCGGCCGGCGACGCGTCGCCTTCATCGGCGGCCCGCACACGATCCGGCAGGTGGCCGACCGCCTTGAAGGCGCGCGGCGCGCCGTTGCCGAGGTCGCCGGTGCCACCCTCGAGGTCATCGAGATGTCGGCGCTCACGGTGCTGCAGGGGCGCGAGGCCGGGGAGCTGCTCCGTGCGCGGCCCGCGGCCGAGCGCCCGGACGCCGTCTTCGCCGCGAACGACCTCCTCGCCGTGGGCGCGTTGCAGGCGTTCACGCTCATGGCCGACGTGAACGTGCCGCGCGACATCGCGCTGATCGGCTACGACGACATCGACTTCGCCTCCGCGACCGTCGTGCCGTTGAGCTCGATCCGCCAGCCCGCGCATCTCATCGGCTACACCGCCGTCGACCTGCTCCTGAAGGATCTCCAAGAGCCTCAGGGCGAGCACGAGCGTCGGGTGCGGTTCCGCCCGGAGCTGGTGGTGCGCGAGTCCACCGCCGGCTGACCCCGGGGCACAGGCACCGCCGCCCGCGAGCCCGCACGACGCCCGCGAACCCACACCTCCGCCGCGAACCCACACCCTCGGGCCGTACCCGCGGTGTGGGTTGGCGCGAAGAGTGTGGGTTCGGAGCACGGCCCTGCCCGGTCGCACCCTTCTGTCAGCGAGGGCCTAGTCTCCGGCACTCCCGGTGCGGGTCGCGCTCGAGCCGCGCCCGCCGGCCGGCGAGCCCGGGCGGGTCGCCTCCTCGAGAAGCTCGAGCACGTGGCGGTAGTCGACGCCGGTCGCCCGCGTCATGCCGAGCTCGCACGTGCGGTTGCACGACGCGTGGGCGTCGGCGCCGAGGTCCTGCACCTCTGCCGCCTCGGCGGCCGTGGCCGCGGCGGTGAGCTCGGGATGCAGCATCCCGCGGTCGCCCGCGAAGCCGCAGCACGACCACGCATCGGGCACGACGACCTCGCCGGCGACCGCCTCAGCGACGCGGCGCAGCGACGGGTCGAGGCCCAGCTGGGTGGACGAGCACGTCGGGTGCAGCGCGAGGGTCGCGGCGACCGGTGTCACGGTGCCCAGGCGCGGCAGCAGTTCGCGCTCGGCGAAGGCGACGGCGTCTTCGACGCGGGCGTCGACCCCCGCGCCGGCGAGCAGGTGGACGAAGCCCTCGGTGCAGCTCGAGGCGTCAGTGACGATCGTGAGGCGCCCGTCCGCCGAAGCCTCGGCCACGGCCGCCGCCACGCGCCGTGCCATCACCTCGCGCCCGCCGGCGTAGCCCTTCGAGGTCCAGGGCGTGCTGCAGCAGAGCCCGTCGACGCCGGCAGGCACCACGAGCCGCACGCCGGCGCGCTCCGCGAGGCGCCGGAACGCCTCGGTGGCGCCGACGCCGTCGCCGGCGGGGCCGAACATGGCGTTGACGCACGCGGGGAGGTAGACGGCGATCGGATCGTCTCCGCCCGCGCCGACGGAAGAGCCCAGGCGCGAACGCGGCGCGCCGCCGCGGGGAAGGTCGGCGGTGTACCGGGGGACGGTGTCGTCGCCGAGGACGGCGCGGCCCACATCGGTAGCGGCCGTCACCAGCGGGGCGGGCAGGTGGTCGGCGAGGGTGAGTCCGGCGGCGGCGACCCGCGTGCCGGCCCCCCACGCCTGCGCGGCGCCCTTCCATGCCGCGGCGGCGGCCGTTCCGGCGCTCTCGCGGCGCAGCCGCTTGACGAGGGTGCCGGTGTTGATCAGCACCGGGCACGCCGTCTGGCACATGCCGTCCACCGCGCACGTGTCGACGCCCGCGTAGTCGTAGTCGCGTTCCAGCTCGCGGACGAGCGCGTGATCGCCGGATGCCTCGGCCCGCGCGATCGCGCGCCGCGTGACGATGCGCTGGCGCGGCGTGAGCGTCAGGTCGCGGCTCGGGCACACCGGCTCGCAGTAGCCGCACTCGACGCAGCGGTCGGCCTCGGCCTCGATCGGATCGGCGAGCTTGATGCTGCGCAGGTGCGCCTCGGGGTCGTCGTCGATGATGACACCGGGATTGAGGATGCCGGCGGGGTCGCACAGGTGCTTGAGCTCGCGCATCACCTCGTAGAGCTCGTCGCCGTACTGGCGCCGCACGTAGGGCGCCATCACGCGTCCGGTTCCGTGCTCTGCCTTGAGGTTGCCGCCGGCGTCGAGCACGAGGTCGACCATGTCCTCGGTGAACGCGGTGTAGCGGGCCAGCTGCTGGGGCGACTCGAAGCGGTCGGTGAGCAGGAAGTGGATGTTGCCGTCCTTGGCGTGGCCGAAGATCACGCTGTCGCCGTAGTCGTACTTCTCGAACAGCGTCTGCAGGCTGCCGCAGGTGGCGGCCAGGCGCTCGACCGGCACCACCACGTCTTCGAGGAGCGCCGTCGTGCCGGTCGGCCGGGCACCGGCGACCGACGCGTAGAGGCCCTTGCGCAGCTTCCAGGCCACGGCGCGCTGTGCCGGGTCCGACGAGAAGGCCGCCGCCGCCTCCAGGGACTGCGCGCCGAGCACGCGCGCTCCCTCCGCGACAAGCGCGGCGAGCTCGTCGTCGTCCTGCGCGTGGTACTCGACGAGCAGCGCCGCCTGGTCCCGCACCCGCAGGCCGGCGATCTCGCGGGGCGCACCACCCAGCGACTGGCCGACGCGCAGGGACGTGGCATCCATCAGCTCCAGGGTCGCCGCACCCGTCGCGACGAGCTCGGGGAGAGCGCGGGTGGCCGCGTCGAGGTCTGGGAACACCGTGAGCGCGGTGGCCATGCGCGGCAGGATCGGCACGGTGCGGTAGGTCGCCTCGGCCACGAAGGCCAGCGTGCCCTCGCTTCCGACCACGAGGTGCGCGAGCAGCTGGGCGGGGGTCGCGAAGTCGAGGAACGCGTTGACGGCGTAGCCCATGGTGTTCTTCATGGCGAACCGGGCGCGGATGGTCTCGACCGAGCGCGGGTCCCCCACCACTCGCTCGCGCAGCCGCAGCAGGCGGTCGACGAGGTCGGGCTCGGCGGCGCGCAGCGCCGCGTCGGCATCGGGGGCACCGGAATCGACCACCGTGCCCGACGGCAGCACGAAGACGAGGGACTCGAGGGTCTGATAGGTGTTCTCGGTGATGCCGCACGCCATGCCGCTGGAGTTGTTGTTGACGACGCCGCCGATCGTGCAGGCGATCTCGCTGGCGGGGTCGGGGCCGAGGCGGCGGCCGTACCGCGCGAGCCGCGTGTTCACCTGCCGAACGGTCGCGCCCGGCTGAACCCGTACGCGCTCCCCGCCGTCGAGGACGTCGATCCGCCGGAACCGCTGACGCACGTCGACCAGCAGTCCGTCGGTGGAGGCCTGCCCCGAGAGGCTGGTGCCGCCCGAGCGGAAGGTCACCGGCGATCCCGCGGTTGTCGCGGCCCGCATGACCCGGCCGACCTCGCCCGCGTCGGCAGCCACGAGCACCGCCCGCGGGGTGAAGAGGAAGTGCGAGGCGTCGCCGGCGTAGGCGACCCGGTCGATGGCGCGGGTCTTGAGGCGCGCCGGCTCGTCCACCGCGAGCGCCACGGCCTCCGGCACGCGCGACGGCGGCAGCGTCGTGGGGGTGGCTGTTCTTGCCACGGGCACTCCTCGCTGAGCTAGACTGCAATCGCATTCAAGCAAGAATGGATATGCAAACTCCTATGGATATGCAGACTACCCGATCGTCGGCCGTCGCCTCCACCGATCGGACGCCGCACGATCATGCGACACCGTACTGGGAGAGTACGGAACCGGGGACGGGAAGACGGATGCCGCGCGCCGACGCGGTGAGCGACGCCGAGGTGCGAAGCCTCAACGGGGTCTGGCGCTTCCGCCTCTCGCCGACGGCTGCGGGCACCGGCTACTCGTTCCTGGCGCCGGATTTCGACGACTCCGCGTGGGACGCGATGCCGGTGCCGTCCCACTGGGTGCTCGAAGAGTTCACACCTCTGGCCGGCGGCCCGGCGCGTCGCATGCTCGGGACCGAAGAGGGCCCGCTCTACACGAACACCGCCTACCCCATCCCGCTCGATCCGCCGCATGTGTCGGCCGAGAACCCCACCGGCGACTACCGTCTCGTGTTCGACGTGCCCGCCGGCTTCGGATCGGCGGTGCTGCGCTTCCAGGGCGTCGACTCGTGCGCGAAGGTCTGGCTCAACGGCGAGGAGCTGGGCTGGTCGACCGGAAGCCGGCTGCCGTTCGAGTTCGACGCACCCGTCCGCGCCGGCCGCAACGTGGTGTGCGTGCGCGTGCATCGCTGGTCGGCGGGGACGTACCTCGAGGACCAGGACATGTGGTGGCTCCCCGGCATCTTCCGCGATGTCGAGCTGCTCTCGCGTCCGGCCGGGGCCATCGACGACCACTTCGTGCACGCCGACTACGACGCCGCGACAGGCACCGGGATTCTGAGGGTGGATGCCTCCGCCCCGGCGGTCGTCGAGATCCCGGAGCTCGGCATCCGTGTTCCCGCCGGCGAGAGCGTGACGGTCGTCGTCGAGCCGTGGAGTGCCGAGAGCCCGCGCCTGTACCGCGGGACCCTGCGTTCGAGTGGGGAGACGATCGAGGTCTCCGTCGGCTTCCGGCGGGTCGAGATCGTGGACGGCGTGTTCACGGTGAACGGCCGGCCCGTGACCTTCCGCGGCGTGAACCGGCACGAGCACCACCCCCGCACCGGGCGCACCCTCGATCGCGACACGATGATCCAGGACATCGTGATGATGAAGCGGGCGAACATCGACGCCGTCCGCACGAGCCACTATCCGCCGCATCCGGAGTTCCTTCGCCTATGCGACGAGTACGGGCTGTGGGTTGTGGTGGAGGTCGACCTCGAGACGCACGGCTTCATCTACGAGGGCTGGGCGCACAACCCGCCCGCGCTGCCGGAGTGGCGCGACGCGATCATGGACCGACTGCGGCGGACCGTGGAGCGCGACAAGAACCGCCCGAGCGTCGTGGTGTGGTCGCTCGCGAACGAGAGCATGACCGGCGAGGGCTTCGCCGAGATGCGTCGGTGGCTCGACGAGCGCGATCCGTCGCGACCCGTGCTGTACGAACGCGACCCGAGCTACCGCGACTCCGACTTCTACTCGCTCATGTACCCGTCGCTGGAGCTGCTCGAGCAGATCGGCCGGCATGAGGAGCCGCGCGGCGGGCGCCTCAGCATGCACGGCCTGGTGCTGGACGAGTCCGGCGGCCCCGCGCCGCTGCCCGACGGCGTGACCGAGGCCGACGAGGAGCGCCGCCGTGGCCTGCCGTTCCTCCTGGTCGAGTACGCCCACGCCATGGGCAACGGCCCCGGCTCGCTGCAGGACTACTGGCGCATCATCCGCGCACACGACCGCCTCTGCGGCGCATTCGTCTGGGAGTGGATCGACCACGGCTTCGACGCCGTCACGCCGGACGGCGTGCCCTTCGTGATGCACGGCGACGACGTCGACTACGAGCCGGGCGGTGGCCGCTTCAGCCTGCACGGACTGGTGTTCAGCGACCGCACGCCGACCCCCGGCCTCGTGGAGCTGAAGAAGGCGCACGAGCCGGTGCGGATCGAGTTCCGCGGCGGCGGCGGGCGTGAGGACGTTGTGGGCGGAGTCGATGGCGGCCCGGATGTGCTGCCCGGCGAAGGGCTCGACACGGTGTACATAATGAACAACCGACATCATGTAGATACGGCGGACCTGATATTCGGGTGGAAAGTCGAGGTCCACGGCTCCGTCGCCGCGGAGGGCGTGCTCGACGTGCCGGCGATCGCGGCCGGCTCATCGGCGGAGGTGCGGATTCCGGATGCCGCGACCGCCGCTGTGAACGAAGGCCGATCCGCGCGGCGATCGGGCGATCAGCGCGCGGGGGGCGAAGCATCCGTCCGCTCCGACGCCGTGCTCACTGTGGAGGCCACGCTCGCCGCGGACGTGCGGTGGGCGCCGGCCGGGCATGTGATCGCGTGGGCCCAGCGGGTCAGCCCCGCCACCGTCGCCGGGCCGCAAACCCCCCACCCGCCCCGAGACCCCAGCGGACTTCGAGGGTCCCGACGCGAAAGCGCGGCGCCGACCGCCCGACGGACCCCGACAGCCGACGGGGCGAGCACCGTGCGCGTCGGCGAGGGGGTCTTCGACGCGGCGACCGGGCGTCTCGTGCGCCTCGGTGGGCTCGAGATCGACGGTCCGGTACTCGACCTGTACCGGGCACCGACCGAGAACGACCACGGCCAGGGTGAGCTCAACAACCTCGCGGCGGTGTGGCGCAAGACGATGCTCCACCGGCTGCTGCACCGGATCGACGGCATCCACGCCGAAGACGATCGTCTTCGGGTCAGCGGGCGCACCGCGCCACGGACGCATCCTCACGGAGTGGCCTGGACGATGACCTGGACCGCCGACGGCGACGGGCTCGTGCTCGACGTCGACGCGGACTTCGTCGGTCCGTGGACGGACACCCCGTACATGCACCGCGACATCCCGGTGCCGCGACTCGGACTGCTGTTCGGGCTGCCGGGCGCGGCCGAGCGCGTCGCGTGGTTCGGCCGTGGACCGGGGGAGACCTACGTCGACTCCTGCGAAGGCTCGCGGATCGGCTGGTTCGACCGCTCGGTCGACGACCTGCAGGTGGCGTACCCGGTGCCGCAGGAGAACGGCAACCACGTGCAGACCCGATGGCTCGAGGTCGCGGGGTCCGGCATCCCGTCGCTCCGCGTGAACGGGCGCCCCGAGTTCGACTTCACCGCCCGCCGCTGGACGTCGCACGACCTCGATCGCGCCGTGAAGCCGCACCAGCTCGTCGACTCGGGTCGGGTCTGGCTCAACATCGACCACGCGCAGCAGGGCGTGGGCTCGGCGTCGGTCGGCCCGGCGCTTCCGGAGCAGTACCGCATCCGGCGGGAGCGGACGTCATGGAGCGTGCGGATGGAAGCGCGCTGACCAGAGGGTCGTGAGGCGTCGGCTGCGCGGCGGTCCTCACCCCGGCGGGGGAGCGGGAGCGGGAGCGGGCTCCGGGTCGGGGTCGCGGTCGGGCGGTGGCGCGGGCCGCCGGACCAGCTGGCCTGGGGGCGGCGGGAACGCGCCGCCCGGATAGAGCTGATTGGCGGTGGCCTGGATGTCGCGGGCCATCGGGAGCCGGATCGTCGAGAGCGCACGCCCGTTGTAGAAGGAACGGAACACGTCGCCCTCGCCGAAGCTGTTGCCCACCCAGACGGCGGTCGTCACGCGTGTGCTCGACTCGACCAGCCAGGTCTGGATCTGCTCGTGCGTTCCGGTCTTGCCCAGCATCGGCGTGCCGTCGTTCGGGTTGCCCCCGGCGCCCGTGCCGCCGGGCACCATGACGCCCTGCAGCGCGAACGCGGTCGCTGCCGCAACCTCGGGGCTGAGCACGCGGGAGCACCGGTCGCCGGGGATAGGCAGCTCCTGACCGTCGGCGTTCACGACGCGCTCGATGGCGTGCGGAACGCAGTACACGCCGTTGTTCGCGATTGTGGCGAACGCCGCCGCCATCGCCACGGGGGCGATGTTGTTCGTGCCGATGATGCCCGCGGCGCCCTCGATGTCGATCGGTGCGCCGGTGCCGCGGGTGACACCCATCCGGGCCGCCACCTCTTCGATGTCGCACAGGTCGAGCTTCTCGGCCATGCCGATGAAGCCGCTGTTGAGCGACTGGGCGGTGAACTGCATCGGGGTCCCGGTGTAGCCCTTGACGCCGCCGAAGTTGCGCACCGTGTGATTCTCGCGGTTGATCCAGGTGCCCTCGCAGCGGTCTTGGAGGCGGGGGATCGCGCGGAGACTGCCGTTGACGGGCTCGAACAGGGAGTGCCCCTTCTCCAGCCAGTCGACGAGGGTGAACAGCTTGAAGGTCGACCCCGTCGCGAACCCGTCCGAGACACCGTGCGCCCAGTCGCCCGCATAGACGAGGGAGGTGTAGGCGGGATCCTTGCTGGAGAGGTCGAGATCCTCCGTGAAGCGGTTGTTCTGGCTGATCGCGAGGATGCGGCCGTTCGTCGTGTCGAGGCTCACCGTGGCCGATCCGAAGGTCAGTCCCGCCACCGTCTCCGGGGCGTAGCGGCGCATGGCGTCCTGCGAGGCGTTCTGCAGCCGCCAGTCCAGCGTGGTGTAGATGTTCAGTCCCTCGCGCGTCAGCGAGCGGCGCCGGTCCTGGGCCGTCTCGCCGAAGGCGCCGGCGTAGTCCGGGTCCAGGCGGGCGGTGTTGACGACGTACTGGCAGAAGAAGGGGGCCGCGGTCGACGAGCATCCCACCTTCGCCGGCGTCAACGCCGGCGTGATGGGCTCCAGCGCCGTGGCGACGTACTGGTCTTCGGTGATGCGTCCGTCCTCGCGCATGCGGTCGAGGACGTACAGCTGCCGGCCCTTCGTGGCGCTGTACGCGTCGCCGGCCGCCAGGTACTGCTCCGGGGTGATGGTGCCCGCGGCGAGGAGGGAGTCCAGCCCGGCGAGGGTTCCGGGGGTGACGTCATCGACCGAGCCGTCGGCCGCCTTGTTGTACCCGGTTCCGTCGGCGCCGATGATCGAGCCGCCCGTGCGGTCGATGCGGAACGTGTTCGGGTTCTGCACGATGCCCGCGAGCGTCGCGGCCTGAGACAGCGTGAGCTGCGCGGCGGTGGTGCTGAAGTAATAGCGGGCGGCGGCTTCGATGCCGTAGGTCGTTCCGCCGAAGTTGGCGATGTTGAGGTAGCCGAGGAGGATGTCGTTCTTGGAGTACTGCTGCTCCAGCTGCACCGCGTACCGCATCTCCTGCAGCTTGCGGGTGTAGCCCTCGGACCCCTCGGCCGTCGTGGCGTCGGACCAGCAGTTCAGGAGGGCCTGCTCACGGCTGACCTTCTCGATGGGCAGCCCGGTGGCGGGGTCGGTGATCACCTCGCCCGCCTCATTCGTCTCGTACTCCGCCTCCGCGTCGCGCTCGCAGCGCTGCACCAGGACGTTCTTGACGTACTGCTGGCTGATCGAGGAGCCGCCCTGGACGTCACCGCCCTGGACGTTGCTGAGCAGGGCGCGGGTGGTGCCCAGGATGTCGATGCCGCCGTGCTGGTAGTAGCGGGGGTCCTCCGAGGCCAGGATCGCGTCGTACATGACCGGGGACACCTGGTCGAAGCTGACCGGTTCGCGGTTCTGGTCGTAGAAGGAGGTCAGCTCGACGTCCGCACCCGTCTGCGGGTCGCGTGCGTAGATCGTCGTCGGGAGCATGAGGCGGTCGATCTCGAGGTAGCTGGGCATCCCGTCGAACAGCGACACCGCGCTGCGCGCCGCGTGCCCGGAGATCGCGAGGACCGGTGTGATCGGTGCGATGACCAGAACGCCGGCGATGACGCTCAGCACCACGAGCCCCGCCAGGCCGCCGAGCACCCCGGCGAAGGTTCGCGCGTAGGGCGGGAAATGTGCGCCCTCCGGAGAGACTCCTGTTGACGGCTTCACGACGGCTTCCAATGTGCGGTGGGAGAAATCATGACACGCGAGTCTCGATTGTGCGAGAGGCGCGACGCACCGCGGGTCGGCCCGCACGGCGCCTGCGGCCGGCCGCCGTCGGGGTGCCGCCGGAGCGCGATTCAGCGGGCGGCGAAGCCGTGCTGCAGCAGCGTCGCGGCGCCGCCCGCGCGGAGCGCAGCGAGTGCCTCCCGCTCGTAGTCGGGCACGCGCTCTGGGAGCGCGTCGAGGTCGAACCATCCCAGCTCGGCGCACTTGCGCGGCTCGAGGATCTGCGGTTCGCCGTCCCACGCGTCGCACACGAAGAACCAGTCGACGCGCTGCTCGATGGGGTTGTCGGTGCCGTCGGTGCGCTGCATCACCGCGATCGGCGTGAGCGCCGCGGGGGCGATGTCGAGCCCGAGCTCTTCGCGCACCTCGCGCACGGCGGCGTCGACGGCGGTCTCGCCCAGCTCGACATGACCCGCGGCGCCGGCGGCCCAGCATCCGTCCATGTAGCCGGTGTTCTGCCGCAGCTGCAGCATCACCGCCCCGTCCCGACGGAGGAAGACGTACGACGAGGGGACGACGGAGAAGCGGGCCACGGCGACCCAACCTATCGCCCGGATGCGTCCCCCAGCGCCGCGACGTCGAGGAAGAGCGTGTCGGCGCCGACCTGGCCGCCCTTGAGCAGCAGTTCGAGGCCGTCGATCGCAGGGTCTGCGGCATGCGCCCGCAGCAGCACCACGTTGCCCCACGGGTTCGCGGCGATCGACAGCGCCTCCACTCCGAGCAGCCGCGCGACGCGGCTGGAGGTGTCGCCGCCGCAGACGATCACGCGTCGTGCGGCGTCGTCCCGCGCGACGGCGGAGATGACGGATGCCGCAGCCTCCGCGATCGCCGCGAGCACCGGTCCGCCCGCGGCCGCGGCCGTATCGGCGTCGTCGGAGGTCAGCACGACGCCGCGGCCGGCCCGGAGCGCGGCGAGGACGACGGGAAGGGATGCCTCGACCCCTGCGGCGCCGAGGCGGAGGGGCTCGACCAGCCACCCTGCGGCGGCTGCGGCGTCCGCCTGGCGCCGGGTCTGCGCCGAGCGGCTTCCGGAGACCACGAGCACCGGCCCCTGGGTGTCGGTCGCGGTCGGGAGGAGAGGTCCGTCGCCCGGCGCGGCGGCGGCGATGCCGTGAGACAGGCCGCCGGATCCGATCGCGAACACCGGTCCGCGAAGGGCGCTCACCGCCCCGCCGACCACCACGAGATGCTCGTCGGTGAGGGCGTCGAGGACGACGCCGGCCTCGGGGGCGTCGCGCAGCGCCGCCTCGAGATCGTCGTACGCGAGGAGCGACACCGAGCCGATCGGCAGGCGCGTCTGCCGGCCGATGTGCGCGGCCAGATCGGCCTCGGTCATCGGCGTCGACGGGTGATGCGACATCGTCGGCTGGCGGTCGAGCCGGTAGACGATGCCCTGCTCTGCGGCGAAGTGCTGGCCGAACAGCGTGTAGCGTCCGAAGTCCGGCTGCGCGAAGAGCATGGGCACCGGCCTGTCGCCGAACGTCTCGCGCGCCAGTTCGATCACGCGGCCGAGGCTGCCGACCTCTGGCGCCGAATCAGCGGTCGAACAGGCCTTGTACTGCACGACGTCGGGGTCGAGCGCGGCGAAGGCGGCGAACACCGGTCGCAGCTCGGCGTCCATCTCGGCGGGGGGCAGCGAACGCGAGATGCCGGCCACACCCACCACGTCGACCTCGGCCGCCGCGCGCGCCAGCGCCTGCGCACCGCCCGGCGTCGCGGCATCCGGCAACCGCGTGAACAGCCGCCCGGTCCACCCGCGCCGCGCGAACTGCAGGAGCGCGTCGACGCTGCCGGTGAAGTCGTCGCCGTAGAAGGCGACGCGGGCTCTAGGCACGGACGGGTCCGAACAGCTCGGCGGCCCGCCGCAGCGCCGGGGAGTTCTCGTACGCGTGGTCGGCGCTCTCGCCGCGTGCGGCCGACGCCCACGCGTCGCGCATGCTCGCCACGCCCGCCGCGGCGCCGTCGGGATGACCGTGGATGCCGCCACCGGCGAGCACCAGGAGGTCGGTCGTGCCCACCGCGGCATAGGTGGCGTGCGCGAGGCCGCCCCACTGCCCCGACGAGAGCACGGGCACGGTCGGCGTCAGGCCGAGCAGCGGCTCGCGCACCGCGGCGATGGAGTCGAGCACCTGTTCGTCCGTCTCGTAGAACTTGTTGCTGATGCCGTTGGTGTGCAGGTGATCCGCGCCGGCGAGCCGGGCGAGCTTCTGCCACGCACGGAACCCTATCCCGACCTGCTCCGAGCGCCCGAACGCGCCGAACATCGCGCGATGGCCGTGGATCGGCACCTCGCTGTGCCCGCGGAGGAACTCCAGTCCCGGCAGGCCGACGAGGTTGATGCACGCCATCACGCACGTGCCGCCGGCAGCCACGACGAGGTCGTGGTTCGCCTCGAGCCGGCCGATGTCGTCGGTGATGTTGAAGGCGTACATCGGCTTGCGCCCGTGCCGGTCGGCATACCGCTCGAGCACCGGCATGACCGCGGCGACCCGCTCGGCCAGCGGTGCGCTCGGCCCGTTGCCCTGCAGCTCGTCGTCCTTGATGAAGTCGATGCCCGACTCGGCCAGCTGCGACACGACGTCGGCGAGATCCGCGGGCGACAGGCCGATGCTGGGCTTCACGATCGTGCCGATCATCGCGCCCTCGGGGCGGCCGACGAGCCGCCGCGTGCCCTCGACGCCGAAGGCGGGGCCGGGATAGTGCTCGGCGAACGCGCCCGGCAGCTCGAGGTCGACCAGCCGGATGGCCGACAGCTCCTTGATCTCGAACAGGTTGCCGGCCACCGCCGCGAGCAGGTTCGGCAGCGAAGGTCCGAAGTTGTCGAGCGGGAACCGCAGCCGCAGCCGGGCGCGCCGGCGGCGCTCGGGGTCGCCGACCGAGCCGGGGAGCGGCGAGGCGCCGGTGAGCGGCAGCTCGTCGATCGACTCCACCTGCGCCGCGAACCGGGCACGGAGGTCTTCGGACTCGCGCTCGACGCGCACGAACGTGCCGGTGGACTGCTCGCCGGCGAGCACCTCGGCGGCGTGCTGCAGGGGCAGCGAGGTCTCGATGATGTAGGTCGCGACGACGTGCTGCGACGTGAAGTGCGAAGCGGTCATGTCGTCACCACACCAGCGGGAGCCAGACCGACATCTCGCCGGCGCCGCGGTTGCCCCACGCGAAGTACGGGATCAGCCGTACGGATGCCGTGGCGAGCTCGGTGTCGGCGAGGTCGTCGTACAGCTCGTCCTCGTCGCCACCGGGAAGCACGACGGCCTCCGTCTCGAGGGCGACCACGCGGTGTCCTGCGATCTCGGTCTCGACCGGCGCGAGCGCCGCGCCGCGCCGCAGGGCGACCTGCTCCAGCACGACGCCTTCGGGGAGGTCGGCGCTCTCGACGCAGTAGACGACGGGTCCGCGGCGGACGGCGACCTGATTCGTCGCCTCCTCGGCGAGACGGTGCGCGCGCAGCACCCGCACCGGCATCGGAAGCGTGAGCTCGATGACATCGCCCGACTGCCACTCGCGCTCGATGCGCGTGTACGTGCCCGGCTCGGTCACCGGCACGGGCTCGCCGTTGACGGTGAGCGTCGCGCCCGACGACCAGCCGGGAATGCGCAGGTGCAGCGGGATGCCGGGGGCCGAAGCACCTGCGCTGCGTGACGAAGGAGTCGAAGCATCCGTCACGGTGAAGGAGACCGTCTCGCTCCAGGGGTAGTCCCCGTCCTCGCGCAGGGAGAGGCGCCCGCCGTCGGCCGTCGAGACGTCGAGGGTGCTGCCGCCGTACAGGTGCACGTAGAGGCCGTCCTCGCCCAGCGAGGCGGCGCGCTCGTGGAAGCGCGCCAGCGTGCGGGCGATGTTGGGCGGGCAGCAGAAGCAGCTGAGGTACGACTCGCGCAGGCGTTCGTCGGACGGCGGGGGCGGCGGCGTCGGATGGATCGCGGTGTCGCCGGGTCTGCGGAGGGGATAGGGGAGGTCTCGCACCTGCCGCAGCGGGTTGGTGTAGAAGTACTCGGACCCGGCCAGGCTGATGCTCGACAGCAGGCTGTTGAAGGCGACCTGCTCGATGACGTCGGCATAGGCCGCGTCTGCGGTGAGCGCCAGCATCCGCTCGCCCCACAGGATGAGGCCGATGTTGGCGCACGACTCGTTGTGGGCCGTGGTGTGCGGCAGCTGGTACGCGCGGCCGTAGGCCTGGTGCACGCGGCTGATCTGGTCCTGCCACGGGGAGCCGTCAGGGGATGCCCCGTCATAGAGCGCGCCGGCTCCGCCGGTGATGTAGAGCTTGGTGTCGACGACGTCGCGCCACAGGTTCTCGAGCACCGCCTCCAGCTCTTCGTCGCCCGTCTCCGCGACGAGGTCGGCCAGCCCCGCGTAGAGGTAGTTCGCGCGCACGGCGTGACCGGCGACGGCGGTCTGCTCGCGCACAGGAACGCGGTCCTGGTTGTCGTCGCCGCCCGCGAAGTCGTCGCGCACGCGGATGAAGGCCTCCGACAGCCGGAGGTACTGATCGTCGCCGGTCGCGCGGTAGAGATCGATGACCGCCATGTAGTGCGACGGGCAGATGGCGCTGCGGGCGAGCTCCAGCGGCTTGTTGGTCGCCAGATCCTCGAGGAAGCCGGCGGCCTTGCGCGCGGCATCCAGCAGCGTCGTCGAGCCGGTGACCTCGTAGTGGCGCACGCCGGCGGTGATGAGGTGGCCGAGGTTGTAGGTCTCGAAGTTGAACCGGTCTGCCAGGGCGATGGCGTCCTCGTGGTTGCGCGTCGAGATGATGGTCGGCGTGTGGAGGTAGCCGTCCTCGCGCTGCACCGACGCGATGAGGCGCGCGATCTCCTCGATGCGCGCGGCGAGCTCCGGATCGGGGTCGGTCTCCAGGCGTGCGATCGCCGCCTCGAGCCACTTGTAGAAGTCGCCGTCCATGAAGGGAGGGCCGGTGTGCTCGCCGGTGGCGAGTCCTGCGGCGATGCGGAAGTTGGTGAGGCCGGGGCTCACGGCGGGATCGCTCAGGGAGGACCAGATCTGCGGGATCGTCACGTCGCGGGTGCGATCGTGGACGTCACCCCAGAAGCCGCTCGCCCAGCGCGCGCTGTCGGCGCCGAGGGGTCGCAGCCGGGCGTGCGCCCGGGTCGCGGTCGTGGCGGTCATGGCTTTCCTTCCGAGTGGCGTTCAGTCTCGTGGGGCTCGCTGCGTCGCGGCAACCACGGCCCTGATGCAGAGGTCAGTTTGCGACAGCGTTGCAAGATCTCGCAACACTGCATGGAAATGCAGTCTATCCCCTGAATCGTCTCAAAGTGAATAGAATTTCAGTACTGACTGTTGACACACGTCGAAATCGTGCCTACTGTCGTGCTCGTACCTTTCACCCGCATGGTCGTCGTCAAGGAGGACGCTATGAACACACGCAGCAACCGCCGCCGCATCGCGGCGCTGGGCATCGCACTCGCCGCGGTCCTGCCGCTGGCCGCCTGCGCCGGGGGCGACGCCGACCCCGACACCGCCTCGACCGAGGGCGGCAACGCCGGCGCGGGCGGCACCGACCCCGACGTCTTCACCGTCATGACGGCGAACGAGAACCCGGTGCTGGAGGAGCAGCTCACCGCTCTCTCGGAGGGCGCGTGCGAGGCCGAGAACGAGGCCCTCCCGCTCGAGCACCAGAAGGTCGCGCAGGCCGACACCGTGCAGAAGGTCACGCTGCTCGCCAGCCAGGGCGCGCTGCCCACCCACACCATCGCCGGCACGGCTCTCATCCGCCCCGACGGCGACCTCAACGCGGCGGGTCTCGTCGGCGACCTGAAGGCGGCCCTCGAGGGCTCCGGCGCCTGGGAGAACGTGCTCCCCGCCGCCGCATCGACCGTCGAGCAGGTCTACGGCGGCATGTACTCGCTGCCGTACCAGTACAACATCGAGGGCATCTTCTACAACAAGGAGATCCTCGCCGACAACGACATCGAGGAGCCCCAGACCTGGGACGAGCTCGTCGACGCGGCCGACACTCTGGCCGACGCCGGTGTGGTGCCGATGACCGAGGCGGGCGCCAACGGCTGGCCGCTCACCCGCATCATGGGCATGTACATCTTCCGCAACGTCGGCCCCGACGCGATGGCCGCCGTCCGCGACGGTGAGGCGAAGCTGACCGACCCCGAGTACGTCGAGGGCGCCCAGGCGCTCGCCGACTTCGCCGAGGCCGGATACTTCGGCGAGGGCTTCTCGACGCGCGACGGCGACACCTCGTCGAACATGTTCCTGACCGGCCAGGCCGCCATGACCTACGACGGCTCGTGGCTGCTGAGCGCCATCAACGACCCCGAGCGCAACGAGATCGGCGGCGAGAACGTCGGCTTCATGCCGTTCCCCGCGGTCGAGGGCGGCGAGGGCTCGATCGACCAGTACGCCGCGAACGCCGGTGCGCCGATGATCATCAACGCCGAGCAGTTCGGCCCGAAGGTCGTCGACTGGGTCAGCTGCATCGCCGAGAACTACGGCCATCAGGCGCTGCAGGACGCGGGTGTCATCTCCGGCTTCAAGGTGAACGGCGAGGTCACCGACATCTCCGCCAACACCGCCGAGATCCAGGAGCGCATCGCTGCGACCGACGAAACCGTACTGTGGTTCGAGGCGCTGATGGACTCGAAGAGCAACTCGCTCGCGTCGACCAACGCCACGCTGCTGACCACCGGCCAGATGACGGCCGAGGAGTACATGACCCAGCTCCAGGCGAGCATCGACGCCAACGGCTGAGACATCGCACCGGCTCCCCGGGCGCTCGCCCGGGGAGCCGGCTCTTCGACAGAGAAAGCAGTTCGCAGATGAACTCGATCTTCGGAGATCGGAAGACGATCTTCATCCTGCTGGCACCGGCCCTGGTGCTCTACACCCTGCTGAAGGTGGTGCCCGTCGGCTGGTCGCTCGGCCTCTCCTTCTTCGAAGGCAACTCGCTGCGCGGGTTCGACTGGGTCGGCCTGCAGAACTTCACGACCTTCTTCACCGACCCGAACGCGCTGCAGTCGATGTGGGTGAGCGTCTTCTTCGCGATCGTCGCCACCATCGGGCAGGTCGCCCTCGGCTACGGCCTGGCACTCCTCTACGTCTTCGTCCTGCGCAAGGGCTCCACGCTCGTGCGGACGTTCGTGTTCTTCCCGACCGTGCTCCCGACGGTCGCCGTCGCACTGCTCTTCCGCAGCTTCGTCGCCGTCGGTGAGAACCAGGGACCGGTCAACGACATCATCAACTTCTTCGGCGGCGAGAGCGTCGAGGTCCTCGCCTCCACAGTCGGCACCATGACGACGGCGATCGTCATGACCCTGTGGAGCTCGATGGGCTTCTACGCCGTGCTCCTGTATGCGGGTCTGCTCGACATCCCGGAGGAGGTCATCGAATCCGCCCGCCTCGACGGCGCCAACGGATTCAAGCTGGTGCGCCACATCGTGGTGCCGCTGTCGCTGCCCATCCTGCTGTCGTCGATCATCTTCAGCCTCAACGCCACGCTCAAGGTGTTCGACAGCCTGCTCGCCCTCAACGGCGGCGGACCGGGCACGTCGACCGCCCCGATGACCCTGTACATGTACCGCACCGCCTTCGAGTACGCCGAGTACGGCTACGGCTCCACCATCGCCGTGCTGCTCACCGCGCTCTGCCTGGTGTTCACCCTCGCGATCTTCCGATCGTCGCGCCGGAAGGCGGAGGTCCGACGATGACTCTCACGCACCCCGAGACGTCCGCCTACACGGTGGCCACACCCACCGTCCGCAAGCCCGGTCAAGGCCGGGGCCGCCGCACGCTGGCGAAGGCGCTGCGCCGCCTCCCGATCTGGATCCTCGTCGCGGTCCTCATGGTCGTGGTGCTGTACCCGCAGGTGTGGATGGTGCTGGGCTCGTTCAAGACCCAGTCCGAGTTCCTCTCCAATCCCGCGCTGTCGCTGCCCGAGACGTGGAACTTCGACAACTACGTCACCGCGCTCACCAACGGCAACGTCGCCCGCAACTGGATGAACAGCGTGCTGGTGACCATCCCGTCGGTGCTGCTGATCGTCTTCATCGGCGTCGCCGCGGGGTACGCGCTCGAGGTCATGATCTGGAAGGGGCGCAACGGCGTCCTGCTCTACATCCTCGCGGGCATCATGGTGCCCGGTCAGATGATCCTGGTGCCGCTGTTCATCACCTACTTCCGCATCGGCATCACCGACACCCTGTGGCCGCTGATCATCACGTACACCGTGATGGGCCTCCCGTTGACGACGTTCCTCATGGCGACCTACTTCCGATCGGTGCCGCGGGAGATCTTCGAGGCCGCGACCGTCGACGGCTCCGGACCCCTCCGGTCGTTCTTCGTGATCGGCATCCCGATGATGAAGAACGCCATCCTGACGATCGGCCTCGTGCAGTTCTTCAGCGTCTGGAACGACCTGCTCATCGCCCTGACGTTCACGACGAGGCCCGACCTCGCCACGATCCAGGTCGGCCTTCTGAGCCTCAGCGACGAGTACGGCTCCACGCAGTACGGTCCGCTGTTCGCGGCGGTCAGCATCAACATCGTGGTGCTGCTCATCCTGTTCCTGACGCTCAACAAGAAGATCATGGCCGGCATGTCCGGCGGCGCCCTCAAGGGCTGAGTAGCTGGAAGGCTGGTCCCATGACCTCGGCACCCCGCATCGCGTTCCTGCACACCGGAGCGGTCAACATCGCCCCCTTCGGCGCGCTCGCGGCCGAGTTCCTGCCGGGCGCGACGGTCGTCAATTACCTCGACGACCGCATCGTGGCCGATCTCGGAGATGAGGCCCGCGCGTCTTCGGTGCCCGAGCGCATCGACGACCTGGTCCGCGCCGCGGCGGCGGGGGGAGCGGATGCCGTCATGTTCACCTGCTCGTCGATCTCCGAGCTCGCCGCCCCCGCGGCGGCGGCGGCCGGCGTGCCGGTGCTGCGCGTCGACGAGGCGATGGCGGATGCCGCGGTCCGCGCCGGTCGCCGCATCCGCGTGCTCGCGACCCTGCCCACGACCTGCCGTCCCACCCTGGGCCTGCTGCAGGAGCGGGCGGTGCTGGCCGGCGTCGAGCCCGAGTTCACCAGCGAGGTCATCGACGGCGCGTTCGCGGCGGTCGCCGGTGGCGATCGCGCCACCCACGACAGGCTCGTCGCCGCCGCCATCGAGCGCGGTGCGGCCGAGGCCGACGTGATCGTGCTGGCCCAGGCATCCATGGCGTCCGCCGCCGAGGCCGTGTCGGTTGATGTGCCCGTGCTCACGAGCCCGCGGCTCGGTGTGGAGCGCCTGGCAGCCTCTCTCGCCGCGCGCTGACCACCCTTCACCGGGTCAGGAGATCTGACGAGCGCAGGACGTTCCGCGCCGGATCGTCCTGCCTTCGTGAGATCTCCTGACGTGGTGACGAACGCCCGCGGCCCCGGGGAATCGCCGGGTCAGGAGATCTGGCGAGCGCAGGACGTTCCGCGCCGGATCGTCCTGCCTTCGTGAGATCCCCTGACGTGGTGACGGACGCCCGCGGCCCCGGAAATCGCCGGATCAGGGACAGACGGATGCCGCTGCCGCCGCCGCTCGGCGGTCAGCGGTCGGCGAGGGCCTCGGCGGAGCGGAGGTCGGTCACGAGGGTTGTCACCCAGTCGCCGGCGAGGGCACCGTGGATCGCCTCGAGCTTGCGCTCGCCGCCGGCGATGCCGACGCGGCGCGGGATGCGGCGCAGGTTCTCGACGGTGATCGCGATGATGCGATCGTCGATGGCGCCGCGCACGAGCGATCCGTCGGCGCGGAAGATGCGGTGGCAGATGTCGCCGACGGCGCCTTCGTCCAGCAGCGCCTCGCGCTCCTCCGCCGGGAAGGCGTTGCCGCTCGTGGCGAGCACGTCCGACGGCTCGATGCTGCCGATGCCCATGATCGCCATCGTGAGCTCGTTCCAGTGGCGGGCGACCTCCTGCATGGACGGGTCCTGCAGCAGGCTGTCGCGGATGGCCGGGTCGCCGACCACACCGGGCGCCTGCACGTACACCGGCTCGGCGCCGAGCGTGCGCGCGAGCTCGCCGAGGATGCGGTTGGAGTGGCTCTGCGCCTCCGGAGCGCCGACGCCGCCGAGCAGCTGCACGACCTCCGTCGCGCCGCGCACGGTGAAAGGCCGCATGCGGTCGACCATGGCGAGGATGGTCTGGCTCCACGACGAGACGCCGATCCGGTCGGCGCCTGACAGTGTCGCCTCGAGGTAGGCGGCGGCGCCCGCTCCGAGCGAGGCCAGCAGCTCGCCCTCGTCGGCGTCGGGGTCGACATCGACCACGACGGCCTCAGCGAGCCCGTACTTCTCCTCGAGCTGCTCCTCCAGCTCGGCGTACACCCCGGGGGCGACCGTGACGATCGTGCGCACGATGCCCACCGATTCGGCCCGCTTGAGCAGACGCGACACCTTCGCCTGTGAGATATTGAGCGCGGTCGCGATGTCTGCCTGGCGGACGCCCCGTTCGTGGTACATACGCGCGACCTTCGTGAGCAGGCGCACCTGCCCGTCCGCGGGCCGGGTGTAGGGCGTCAAGGGCACGGTGTCTCCGTTCGTGGCGATCCGACTGTGGATTCGCTAACGAAAGGATATTCACTATCCGCGCGTGGCGCCAGTGGCGGCCGGCGGCTGATCCGCAGATCGACACGGGATTCCGGATGCCGCGGGCCGCGGCATCCGGAATCAGATGGGCCGGTCGACCGCCGGTCAGGCGGTGACGACGGACGATGTCGCGGGAACGCCCACGACCCGCGTGTGCGTGCCGGGGGCCAGCGTCTCCTCTTCGCACCCGTCGAGGTCGAGCACCGCCTCGGTGCCGACAGGCACGGTCAGCTCGACGTGCAGCTGCTCATCCTCGATGCGCCACGAGATCGCCGCCTCGCCGTACGCGGTGAGCTGGCGCGCGGTGGCCGAGGTCAGTCCGCCGCCGGGGCGCGGTGCGAACCGGATCCGCCGGTAGCCGGGGGCGTCGGCCGCGAGCCCGCCGATGACACGGTGCATCCAGTCGGCGACGGCGCCGAGGGCGTAGTGGTTGAACGAGGTCATCTGGCCCGGGTTGACGGTGCCGTCGGGCAGCAGTGAATCCCAGCGCTCCCACACCGTCGTCGCTCCCTGCTCCACCTGGTAGAGCCACGAGGGGCACTCGCGCTCGAGGATCAGGTCGTACGCGGTGGCCACCTGGCCGCCGGAGCTCAGCGCGTCCGACACGAGCGGCGTGCCCACGAAGCCCGTCGCGATGCGGTTGCCCGCGTCGTGCACCAGCTGCGCGAGGCGGGTGGTCGCGGCCTCACGCCTCACCGGATCGGTGATCAGGTCGAACTGCAGGCCCAGCGCGTACGCGGTCTGCGCGTCGCTGGTCATCGTGCCGTCGGCGTTCACGTACGCGGCCTCGAAGGCGGCGACCACCTCGTCGGCGAGCGCGTCGTAGTGCGCGCGCTCGTCGGCGAGCCCGAGCGCTGCTGCCATGCGCGCCACCGTTCGCGCGGACTTGGCGAAGTAGGCGGTCGCGACCAGGTAGCGGTCGGTGAGGGCGTCGGCGGGATCGTCCGGCGGAGCCGCCGGGTCGAGCCAGTCGCCGAGCTGGAAGCCCGAGTCCCACAAACGCGAAGGCCCGGCCAGGCGCTCGAGCAGGTCGACCCAGCGGTGCGCGCTGTCCCACTGCGCCTGCAGGACGCCCACGTCGCCGAAGCGCTCGTAGAGGGTCCACGGGAGCAGGGTCGCGACGTCGCCCCACGCGGCGCCCGGCCGCATCGGCGTCCAGGCCTTGTCGGCGGGGATCACCGGAACGTACCAGGGCACGGTGCCGTCGGGAAGCTGCTCGATCGCGAGATCCTGCAGCCACCCCGAGAGCATGCCCGACACGTCGTAGAGGGTCGACGCCGTCGGCCCGAACACCTGGATGTCGCCCGTCCAGCCGATGCGCTCGTCGCGCTGGGGGCAGTCGGTGGGGATGTCGACGAAGTTGCCGCGCATGCCCCAGCGCACGTTCTCGTGCAGGCGGTTGAGTGCCGGGTCGGAGGACTCGAACCAGCCCGTGCGCTCGAGGTCGGTGTGGTAGACCCGAGCGACCAGGGCGCCCGAGGCCGCGTCGGCGTCGAGATCGCCCGGCCAGCCCGCGACCTCGACGTAGCGGAAGCCGTGGAAGGTGAAGCGGGGCTCCCACTCCTCGACCTCGCGACCGGCGAGCGTGTAGTTGTCGGTCGAGCGGGCGGCGCGCAGGGGACGCGTGTAGATCTCGCCGTCCTGCATGACCTCGGCCGTGCGCAGCGTCACCGTGGTGCCGGCCTCGCCCGATACGCGGATCCGCACCCGCCCGACGAGGTTCTGCCCGAAATCGAGGATGCGCGAGCCGCTCGGGCCGGTCAGCACCGCGATCGGGTGCACCTCCTCGGTCGAGCGCACCGGGGGAGCGGTCGGGGCGACGAGCGTCGCCGGGTCGCGGTGGCGCTCCTGCACGCCCTCCCACTCGCCGTCGTCGAAGTCGGCGGTCGACCAGCCGGGCAGTTCCTCGCGGGCGTCGTAGTCCTCGCCGTCGTAGATGCCGCTGTGCAGGATCGGGCTCGGCGCCGAACGCCACGTGTGGTCGGTCGCGATGACCTCGCGCGACCCGTCGTCGTAGGTGAGCTCGAGCTGGCCGAGGAACGACTGGTCGTCGCCGTAGAGGTTGCGGAAGCCGCCGCGCCAGCCGAGCCGTCCGCGGTACCACCCGTCGCCGAGCCACGCGCCGAGCGCGTTCGCGCCGGGCTTCACGACGTCGGTCACGTCGTAGGTGTAGTACCGCAGGCGCTTGCCGTACACGGTCCAGCCCGGGGAGAGCGTGTCGTCGCCGACGCGCTGCCCGTTGAGCTCGGCCTCGTACACGCCGTGCGCGGTGGCATAGAGCCGAGCGCGAACGAGGCCCTCGCGCACTTCGAAGCCCCGCCGCACGAGCGATGGTCGCCGCTGGTCCGACATCGGGTTCTCGTTGCGCAGGGAGCCGACCGGCCTGGCGGTCCAGTCGGAGGGCTCGAGGAGGCCCGCCTCCAGGACGGTGGGGACGGATGCCTCGGACCAGGCGCCGTCCTCGCCGCGCACCGCGATCCGCACGGCCACGACGTCGCGCGAGCGGAGCGGCTCGCCGGGCCAGGCCACCAGCACCTGGTCGGGCGAGTCGACGACGTAGGTCGTGATGCCGCCGTCGCGCGCCACCTCGACGGAGTACGCGCTCTGACGCCAGCCCGTCGGCGCGGAGGAGACACGCCACGAGAGGCGCGGCATCCGCTCTCCGATCCCGAGCGGTTCGCGGTGGTGTTCGATGCGGGGTGCCTCGACGGTGACGGACATCAGCGTCCTCTCTGAGAAAAACGAAACGTTTCAGTAGCAACGTGTACAGTGAGTGTCGCACCGAATTCGAAACGTTTCAAGTTCGGAGTCACCTCACGGGTGCGGCACAAGGAGGTACGGCATGCGGATCGGTGTCACCGGCAGCGGAGGCAAGCTCGGGCGGGCGACGGTGGAACGGCTGCGCGCGGACGGCCACGAGGTCATGGGCTTCGACCTCGCGGGTGCGCCCGGACCGGGATTCACCCGCGTCGACCTCACCGACTTCGGGCAGACGCTCGACGCGTTCCTCTCGGTGACAGCGCGCCACGAGGGGCTCGACGCGCTCGTGCACCTCGCCGCGATCCCGGTGAACGGACTCGTGCCCGACGCCGCGACCTTCCACAACAACGTCACCGTCTCGTTCAACGCGCTGTTCGCCGCGCACCGCGCCGGCATCCGCACCATCGTGCTGGCCTCGAGCATCACCGCGATGGGGTTCCCGTTCGACGAGGCCCCGCCGGCACTGCCCGTCGACGAGACGTACACCGCGGCCAACAACACATACGGCCTCGGCAAGGTCGCCGAAGAGGCGATCGCCGCGCAGCTCGTCCGCTGGAACCCCGAGACCTCCATCACGGCCCTGCGCTTCACGAACGTCGTCGCTCCCGACGAGTACGCGACCTTCGAGCGGGCCGGAGAGCCCGGCTACCGCCGCGACCTCGTCGGCTCGTGGGTCGACGCCCGCGACGGCGCGCTCGCCGTCGCGCTCGCGCTCGGCGCGGCCCGGCCGGGGTTCGAGGTGTACAACGTGGCCGCACCGGAATCCGGCAATGCACAGCCGTCGCGCGAGGTTGCCGCTCGCTGGTTCCCCGGAACGCCAGTGGCCGACGATCTCGGCGAGTTCGAGTCGCTCATGTCGACCCGCAAGATCCGCGCGCGGCTCGGCTTCGCCGCCGAGCATGACTGGCGCTGAGGTGTCGCCGCAGGGGAGCGCGCCCGGTCGTCCGGGAATCCGCCAGGTCGCGGCCCGGGCGGGAGTCGCGGTGGGCACCGTGTCGGCCTACCTCAACCACCCCGACCGCGTCTCGGCGGAGCGGGCGCGGCGCATCGGCGAGGCCATCGACGAGCTGGGGTTCGTGCCCTCGAGCGCCGGCCGCCAGCTGCGCCTGGGCGTCAGCAGTCTGATCGGCTACCTGTCGCCCGACGTGAGCAACCCCCACTTCAGCGAGATCGCGCAGGAGGTCGAGTACCGGGCGGAGCGGCTCGGCATGACGGTGTTCTTCGCGCACTCCCACGGCGACCGCGATCGAGAGGACGCGTACCTCGAGGCGTTCGAGCAGCGTCAGGTGCGCGGGCTGCTGGTGTCGTCGTTCGAGCCCATCGAAGAGCGGCTCGCGGCGATGCGGGAGCGCGGCACGCCGTCGGTGCTCGTCGGACGACGCGCGCGCGAGGCGAGCCAGCCGTCCATCTCCATCGACGACGTCTCCGGAGGCCGCCAGGCGGCCGAGCACCTCGTGGCGAGCGGATGCCGCCGCCTGGCGTTCGTCGGTGGTCCGCTGCCCGTCCAGCAGGTGACCGACCGCCTCGCAGGAGCGCGCCAGGCGGTCGCGGCCGAGCCTGTTGCGGGCATCGAGGTCGTCGAGGTCGCCGAGCGCTCGATCGCCGCGGGCCGCGCGGTCGGAGCCGCGCTCGCCGCCCGGCCCGCCGCGGAGCGCCCCGACGGCGTCTTCGCCGCCAACGACGTGCTCGCGCTCGGTGTGCTGCAGGCGCTCGCGGCGGGCGGCGTCTCGGTGCCGCGGGACGTGGCGCTCGTCGGCTACGACGACAACGAGTTCGCCGAGGCGTCCCTCATCCCGCTCACCAGCGTGCGCGCCCGCCATGAGGATTTCGGTGCGACCGCCGTCGACCTGCTGTTCGAGGCGATCGAGCACGGCGCCGTCGCGCAGCGGGTCTACGAGCCCGAGCTGATCGTGCGCGAGAGCTCGCGCCGCACCGCCCCCTGACCACCCCGCACGGACCCGAGTCGAAGGAGAATCCCCGTGTCCTCTGAGCCCGCCCCGCAGCCGCAGGAGCTGTACCGCCCGATCGAGCTGGCGTTCGAGGGCGCCGAAGCGATCCCGGCCGACCGCACGCCGCTCACCCTGCGCGCGCGGCACCACGGCTCCGGCGCAGAGCGCGTCGTGCCCGGCTTCTGGGACGGCGGCACGACGTACCGCGTACGGTTCTCCCCGGACCTCGAGGGGGAGTGGTCGTGGACGACGGAGAGCGCGGATGCCGCGCTCTCGGGCAGATCCGGCACGTTCGCGGTCGTGCGCGGCACAGAGCGCGGGCCCGTAAGGGTCGCGCACCGCTTCCACTTCGCCCACGCCGACGGCACCCCGATCCGGCCCGTCGGCGCGACCGCGTACAACTGGCTGCATCAGGAGGAGCCCCTGTACTCGTCGACCGTCGACGCGATCGCCGAGGCGGGGTTCAACAAGTTCCGCTTCATGGTCTTCCCGCAGGGCGGCGGCTACATCGAGCACATCCCGACGCTCTGGCCGTTCGAGAAGACCGACGGACGGTGGGACGTGACCCGGCCCGTGCCGGCGTTCTTCCAGCGGCTCGACCGCGCCGTCGAGCTGCTCGGCGAACGGGGCATCCAGGCCGACGTGCTGATCTACAACGCGTACGACCGCGGTCAGTTCGGGCTGAACGAGCTCACCGAGGACGAGGACGCCGTCTACCTGCGCTACCTCGTCGCGCGCCTGGCCGCGTATCCGCACGTGTGGTGGTCGCTGTGCAACGAGTTCGACCAGCTCGAGCGGCCGGACGAGCGCTGGGACCGCACCGGGGCGCTCCTGGCCGAGATCGACCCGTACGACCACCTGCGCTCGATCCACAACTGGATCGAGCTGTACGACAACAACCAGCCGTGGGTGACGCACGCCTCGATCCAGAACGGCTCGGTCACCACGGACTTCGGCCGTGCCGGGCTGTACCGCGACGTGTGGGGCAAGCCCGTCGTGCTCGACGAGATCAAGTACGAGGGCGACATCCCGGAGCGCTGGGGACACCTGGACGCGGAGCAGCTCGTGCACCAGTTCTGGGTGTCGACGGTCGCCGGCTGCTACGCCTCGCACGGGGAGAGCTTCGTCACCGCGTCCGGCAGCCTCCACATGGTCGAGGGCGGCCCCCTGCGCGGCGACTCGCCCGTACGGCTGGGCTTCCTGCGGCGCATCCTCGAGGAGGTCGACGGGCCCGGCCTCGACCCCGTCGACAAGTGGGACGACCCCGCTCATGTCGCCGGCATCCCTCGTCGCACCTACCTGCAGTACCTCGGCAGCTCGGCGCCCGCCGACTGGTCGTTCCGGCTGCCGATCGGCTTCCCCGGCGAGCGCCCCGAGCCCGGCGACGCCTTCGAGGTCGACATCATCGACACCTGGAACATGACGGTCACGCCGGTCGGGCGCCGCTTCACGCTCGACGACGTGCAGCGCAACGACGCCTACGACCGCGCGTCCGCGCCGGTGGAGCTGCCCGAGGGCGAGGCCCTCGCCCTGCGCATCACCCGGGTCGAGGCCTGAGTCATCGCGCGACGCGACCCGTCGTGAGCTGACGCCACGACGGGTCGCGGGGGGTCAGAGCTGCACGAACTCGCCCGGCGCGACCTCCGCCGTGCGGAAAGAGCCGTCGGGCAGCTCGACCTCGACCGCCCGGGTCGACCGGTCGAGGTTCGCCACCAGGACGACCGCGCCCTCATCGGTGCGGGCGCCGATCGCCCACACCAGGCCGTCGGCGGAGTCGCCGGCAAGAGCCGGGTGGCCCGACAGCGAGCGGAGGGCCGACACCGCCCCGAGCACCGGGTAGGGCGCGCCGTCCGCTCCGCGGAGGCCACGCGGACCCCATTCCTCGAAGTACGCGAGGGTCGCGACGCCGGGCACCGCAAGGGCGGCTGCGCTCGCGACGGTCCAGGCGGCGAGCTCGGGTGCCTGCTGGCGCTCGTCGACCGCGTCGATCAGCGCGGAGCCGTAGCCCTCGCGCAGGTCGTCGTGGGCGGGCATCGGCGGCGCCGTCGTCGCGACGTCGTTGAAGTGCGGACGCAGCGAGATCGGACCGATGTGCACGGGAGCCCCGCGCGCGATCTGCACCCCCTGTGTCGCGACCAGCCGCTGGATGGGCAGCGCCTCGACGAGCTGAGCCGTGGAGAGGCTGTGGAAGAGCGGCGTGCTGCTGAACACGATGCCGTCCAGGCCCCGCGGCAAACGGTGCTGCTCGCGGTTCAGCTCGGTGAAGTGGGAGCGTGCTCCGCCCACGACCTCGGTCCGGACGCCGGCCTCGTCGACGGCATGGCGCAGCAGGGCGATCGCCTCCAGGTCGGAGACGTGGCGCGCGGGCCCGGTCGGCCAGAACGCGCTGGCGCGCGCGACCGGCAGTCCGCGCAGCGCCGCGGCGCCGTCGTGCACGCTCTCCGGGTCGGAATGGTCGAGCACGAAGCGAACGTCGAGCGGGAGAGCGGATGCCGCGGCCCGGTCGAGCGCCGCCCGCCAGTTGCGGGTGGCGAGATCGAGCTCGACCAGCACGGCGGCCGGCGTCGCTGCATCGTCATCGGCGAAGGGGGCGGGACCGGCTGCCGTCGAGGCCGCCACCGCGATCGCGGGGAAGGCCGGCCCCTGCGTGAGGCGGAGACGGGTGACCTCGGCCGGCGCGAGCGGAACCGGCTTTGCCGACACCGCGAGGTCCACCGACTGCACGACCCGCTCGCCCGCCGCCAGGGTGTAGGGGAAGGGCAGTGCCAGTGGCCGGCTGTACGTCTTGTACGAGGCATCCGTCCAGTTGCGCTGGTCCTCCATCTCGAACACGTCGCCCTCGAAGCGGACGTCGACGTCGAGGCCCTCGTGCGACCACGAGAGCCCGGCGACGTCGAACGCCGGCTGGTGGGGGCTGATGTGCTCCGGGAAGCGCGAGTGGGCGACCGCCCCGTCGGAGTGGCGGACGAGGAGGGCGGTACCCGCGACGGTCGGCGGATGCAGCACGACGAGACCGGTGCGATTCGTCGCGAACTCAGCCTGCGATTCGAGATCGGTGAGCACGCGCAGCCGCCCGGGACCGCGCACCTCCGCGCGCACGATGCCCCGGAGATCGGCGCCCAGACCCTCCGTGTGCACGTGCAGGGTGAGGGCGAGGTCGGACGACGCGATGCGGTCGACGACCAGACTCGCCGTGTCCCAGTTGCGGTCGCGCACGACGGCGCGCACCGACCGCAGCACGATGCGGCCCTCGAACGCGATGTCGGCGAGTTCGTCGGCCCACACCTCCAGCGACCAGGCGCCGCTGCGCCACGTGCGCGCCCGTTCGCCGTTCCACAGGTCCGTCATGGTTCCCATCCTCGTACTCCGATCGCGTTCGAGGTCACGTGCCGTCCGTGGTCCGTGCTTCGGGGGTTCGGCGCGCGGACTCCCCGTCGGGGTGCAGGGCTGCGCCCCGACGGAGAAAGGCGCCCGGAACCCGGGACGCCGCCGGGCCTCAGAGCGAGGTCATGCCGCCGTCGACCTGGAACGTCGCACCCGTCGCGAAGGCGCCGTCGTCGCTGGCGAGGTAGACCATGATGCCCGCGACGTCGTCGGGCGTGCCGGCGCGGCCGATCGGGATGCGGCCGATGATCGCGGCGCGGGACTCGGGGTCCTCGCTGATCGCCGCGACGAGGGGCGTCTCGGTGTACGCGGGCTGCACCGTGTTCACCCGGACGCCCTTGTCGGCGTAGGCCGCGGCGACGGTGCGGCCGAGGCCGTGCATACCGGCCTTCGACGCGCTGTAGGCGGTGAAGTCCCTGCCCTCGCCGTTGACCGCGGTCGGGCTGCCGGTGAGGATGATCGACCCGCCGCCGCGCGGCACCATGCTGCGCAGGGCGTGCTTGACCGTCAGGAACGTGCCCGTCAGGTTGATGTCGATCGTGCGGCGCCACACGTCCAAGTCGAGGTCGGCCGCCGGCGCGTCCTGCCCGAACAGCTGCACGCCGGCGTTCGCGACCACCACGTCGGGCGCCCAGCCCGCCGCCTCGACCTCGGCGAACGCCGCTTCGACCGCGGCTTCGTCCGAGATGTCCATCGTGACGGCGCGGGCGTTCTCGCCGATCTCGGCAGCGGCCGCAGCCGCGCCCTCGCCGTTGCGGTCGGCGAGGATGACCCGGGCGCCCTCGCGGGCGAAGCGCTGGGCGACGGCCAGGCCGATTCCCAGTGCCCCGCCCGTGATGAGCGCGGTCTTGCCCTCGAGCTGGCCCACCGGTCAGCGCTCGATGTGGTCGAGGTGGAGCATGCGCGCCAGGTTCTTGTCGAGCTCGTCGTCGCGGAAGATCTTCTTCCAGTCGTCCTTGATGATCGACTCGCGCCCGTAGTCCATGGCGATGAGGCACGCGTCCGAGAACGGGTTGTCGCCGCGCAGGCCGTTGGCCAGGGCTACCTGGGTGTGGCCGTACAGGATGCTGCGCGCCGCCGCCTCGGGCACGCCCATGGTGTTGATCGCCTCGTCGAGCGCCTCGTTGAGGAGCGAGCCGATCATGCAGGCGACGGTCTCCACGAGGGTCGGCTCGAGCTGGGCGAGCTGCTTGACGGTCACGAAGTGCACGTCGATGACGGGCGCGTAGATCGCGCGGACGGTCGCCTCGACGATCTCCTTGTGCGCGGGGTCGTCGCTCTCGACGGCTGCGATCGCGTCCTGGGGGGCGGCGATGCCGCCGAAGGTGTCGGCCCACTCCTCCTTGGTGGTGCGCTCGAGGAACACCGACGGGTGGCACGGGTGCGCGACGGCCTGGATGACGTCCTCGCGGGTGGTGAGCAGCCCCGCGTAGGCGGCGGCCGGGTCGAGCGTCAGCACGATCGCGCCGGACTTCAGCTGCGGCACCAGGTCGGCGGTGACGGGGCCGAGGGCGAGGTCGGGCACGGCCAGGACGACGATGTCGGCGTCGGCGACGGCGGTCGCGGCATCCGTCAGCTCACGACCCGCGTCGATCGTGCGCTGGCGGCCGGCCGGCGAGTTCTCGACGTACCAGACGGTGTGGTCGGTCCCCGCGAGGTTGTTGGACACCCGCATGCCCATCTTGCCGCCGGCGCCGACGACGGCGATCCTGTACGTGGCTGTGCCGGTGTTCTCAGCGGTGGTGCTCATGTCGTGCTCCTCAGGTGTTCGATGGTTCGGCGGGTCCATTCCCGCTCGGTGCGGACGGTGGTCTCGGCATTCCCCTGCCAGGAGAGCCAGTGCTCGACGACCTCGTTCACGCCGCGCTCGCGCGGGCGCACGGTCTCGAGCAGGTGGGGGTAGTCGTGCAGGCCCTCGCCCATGGGCGCGCCGCCGTAGGTGAAGCCGACCCAGCCGGGCTGGCGGGCGAAGGCGAAGTCCTTGACGTGCACGTTCTTGACGTGCGGGGCGGTCAGCTCGACGCAGTCGCGCGGCAGCTCCAGACGGGCCACGACGTTCGCCGGGTCCAGGCAGATGCCCAGCCGCTCGCTGTCGATGCGGGCGACGAGGCCGACGAGGTCTTCCGTCGCGACCTGCTCGTACGTCTCGAGGGCGAGGTCGACTCCGGATGCCTCGTACGCCGGCAGTGCGGCGCGCAGCCACTCCGCGGCCTGACCGAGGGTGGGGCGGTTGTCGGGGGAGTACAGCATGCTGCGGACGAGCTTCGCGTCGAAGACGCCGGCCAGCTCGAGGAAGCGGGCGAGCCGGTCGGGCTCGACGCCCTTGGTGCCGAGCTCGATCGTGAGGCCGAGGTCGCGGGCGGCCGCGGCCGCATCGCTGAGCTCCGCGGCGGTCATGAACTCGAGCGGTGCGTAGTCGCAGATCTGGAACAGCTCGACCTCGAGCTCCTTCGTGGCCTCGAACGCGCCGACGAGCGACAGCGGCTCGGGCACCTGGTCGGAGTGCTGCCAGAAGAACGCGTACGTGCCGAGCCCGATCATGCGTCGACCTCGACCGTGTCTCCGTGAGACGACAGCGGGAGGACGAGACCGTGGGGTTCGCCCTGGGTCTCGTCCTGCCACTGGGGTCTCACGGACGGGAAGGAGTGCGAGGAGCGGGAGGAGGCGAGGGCGGATGCCTCGTCCAGGACCGCCACGAGCGCGTCAGGGTCGTGCGCGAAACGGCCGAGGAAGAGGCCGTCGACGCTGTCGCCGAGGCGGGTCAGGAGTCCGGGGCCGGCGGAGCCGCCGTAGATGACGACGCTGCCGGTGCGGGCGGGGTCGGCGTCGATGGCGGCGCGGAGGGCTCGGGTCACCGCTGCGATGTGGTCGTCGGGGGCGGGTTCGGCGGCGCCGATCGCCCAGACCGGCTCGTAGGCGACGATGACCGGGCCCGCGGGAACGTTCTCGAGGTTCGCGGCGAGCTGCTCGACGTTCGCGAGCGCGGCGGCGGGGGTGCCCAGGCGTTCGGCTTCGCCGATGCACAGCACCGGGGTGATGCCGTGGGTGAGGGCGGCGGCTGCCTTCGCGGCGGTGACCGTGTCGGTCTCGTCGAACAGGCGGCGTCTCTCGGCGTGGCCGATCTCGGCGACCTGGACGCCGATCTCGGCGAGCTCGGCGGCGGTGATCTCGCCGGTGTACGCGCCGGGCGGATGCTGCGAGACGTCCTGCGCGCCGACGAGCACCGGGGTGTTCGCGAACGCGGTGAGACCGGTGGGGATCTGCAGGTAGGTGGGGATCACGAAGAACCGCACCGAACCGTCGGCCACGGCGGGGTGGCCGGCGGCGCGGATCGCCACGTCGGCGAACCAGGCGCGCGCCCGCTCGTGCCCGAAGTACGTCTTCAGGCTGACCCCCACCGTGACCCCGCTCATCAGCAGGAGCCCGTGGTCTCGTACTCGTCGATGACGGCGACCTTCTCCGCCGAGGCGGAGGTGGTGTCGAACCGGTAGGTGAGCCACTCGCGCACCAGGCGGCGGGCCAGCTCGATGCCGACGACGCGCTGGCCCATGGTGAGCACCTGCGCGTTGTTCGAGAGCACGCCGCGCTCGACCGAGAACGAGTCGTGGGCGGTGACGGCGCGGATGCCGGGCACCTTGTTGGCGGCGATCGCGACGCCCAGGCCTGTGCCGCAGATCAGCAGCGCCCGGTCGGCGTTGCCTTTCGCGACCTGCTGGGCGGCCTCGATGGCGACCTTCGGGTAGGGGGTGTGGCCGTCGGCGTCCACACCCACGTCGATGACCAGGGCGACACCGGGGTTGTCCTGAAGATCCTTCTTGAGGATCTCCTTGTAGTCGAAGCCGGCGTCGTCGGCGCCGATCACGATGCGCAGCGGCTCAGCCATGTGCGTTCTCCTTCTGGTTCTCGGCCGCGAGCGTCTCGGCGGCGAGCGTTTCTCCGATGGCGGTCACGATGAGCGCGAGCGAGATCGCGCCCGGGTCGGGCGTGCCCACGCTGTTCTGACCGTGCGTACGGGCACGGCCCATGCGCGGCAGCAGGTCGGCGGTCGCGGTCGCGGCGCGGGTTGCGGCATCCGCCGCCGTCCGCCAGGCGTCGGTGAGTGAGGCGCCGGCGTCCACGGCGTGGGTCAGCGCCGAGCTGAAGGGCACGAGTGCGTCGACGAGGGTCTTGTCGCCCACCTCGGCCTTGCCGTAGTCGGTGACGCCGCGGGAGCCGGCCGCGACACCGGCGGCGATGGCGGCCGAATCCGGGCGGCCCTCGTCGCCGAGCCCCCGGGCGACCGCGTTCAGGATGACGCCCCACAGTGCGCCGGACGTGCCGCCGGCCTTGTCGCTCCAGGCGTCGGCGGCGCGGGCGAGCGTGGTGCGGGCACCTGCCCCGGCGTCGACGGCTGTCGTGGCGGCGCGAAGGGCCGCGTGCGATCCGCGCTGCATGCCGATGCCGTGGTCGCCGTCTCCCGCGATCGCGTCGATGCGGCCCAGCTCGTCCACGTGCGCATCCACCGTCTCGGCGATCGTGCGCACCGCGGCGAGCACCGTCCGGGCGACGGAGCGGGATGACTCGTCCCCGGGCTCGATGACGTCGGCCACTGTCGCGGCGGCTGTCGAGGCATCCGTCCGCTCCTGCGGCGCGACGGAGCCGCGCCGGTAGGACGGCGTGTCCACGGGGGCCTCCCACAGCTCGGCGAGCTCTTCGTCGAGCCAGAACAGGGTGAGCGAGGTGCCGGCCATGTCGAAGCTCGTGCAGTACTCGCCCACGTGCGGGTCGACGAGCTCCAGGCGGGCGTCCTGGAGCAGCTGTGCGATGCGCCGGTAGACGACGAACATCTCCTCGTACTTCAGCGACCCCAGGCCGTTGAGGATCGGCACCACGCGGGCGCCCTCGACGGTCACGCCCTCGGGCACCTCGGCGAGCAGCTTCTCGACCAGCAGCTGCGCGAGCCCGTCGGCGGTGGGGATGCCGGTCTCGTCGATGCCGGGCTCGCCGTGGATGCCCAGCCCGATCGCCATCCGCCCCTCCGGCACGGTGAAGAGCGCCTGCTCGGCGCCGGGCAGCGTGCACCCGGTGAACGCCACCCCGAACGACCGCGTGCGCTCGTTCGCGTGACGGGCGAGGCGCGTCACCTCGGCGAGGTCGGCGCCCGCCGCCGCCGCGGCGCCGGCGATGCGGAACACCGTCAGGTCGCCGGCGATGCCGCGCCGCTTGTGCTTCTCGTCCGCCCTCGCCGACACGATGTCGTCGGTCACCGTGACCGTCTCGCAGGCGATGCCGTCGGCCCTCAGCCGCTCCTGTGCGGCGTCGAAGTTCAGCACATCGCCGGCGTAGTTGCCATAGCTGAAGAACACGCCGCCGCCGTTATCGGCGGCCTTCGCGACCGCGTACACCTGCTGCGTCGAGGGCGACGCGAACAGGTTGCCCATCGCCGCGCCGTGCGCGAGGCCGGGGCCGACGAGCCCGCCGAACGCGGGGTAGTGGCCCGAGCCGCCGCCGACGACCACCGCGACCTGACCGGCCGGCGACACCGTCGAGCGCACCACGCCGCCCGGCACCCGGCGGACGTACCGCCCGTTCGCCGCGACGAAGCCGTCGATCATCTCGTCGGCGAAGTCCGCCGGCTCGTTCCAGAGTCGGGTCATCGCGCGTCGCCCCGGGGGTCTGCCGCGGTGCGCAGGGCCTCCGCGTCGACGGCGGCATCGGCGGCCGTGTCGTCGACGTCGACCGGGCTGATGCGGTTGCTGCGGGCCAGCAGCACCATGAGCACCGCCGAGACGAGCATGACGAAGCCGACGATGAACATCGGGATCTCGTAGCCACCGGTCCAGTCGTGCACCGCACCGGTGATGAACGGGGCCGAGAAGCCGGCGAGGTTGCCGATCGTGTTGATGAGCGCGACGCCCGCCGCCGCGGCGGCACCCGTCAGGAAGCGCGTCGGCAGCGTCCAGAAGTTCGGGAGCGCGGCGAAGATGGCGCACGCCGTGATCGTGATGACGGCGATCGTCGCGGCGGGCGACCCCATGAACAGCGCGAGGGGGATGCTGATGGCCCCGGCGATCGCAGGACCGGCGATGTGCCACGTCTTGAGTCCGCGCTTGGAGGCGTCGCGCGACCAGAAGTACATGACGATCGCGGCCGGCAGGTACGGGATCGCGGTGATGAGGCCCTTCTGCAGCGTGTCGAAGGTCTGGCCGGTCTGGGCCTGGAAGCCCTCGATGATGGTCGGCAGGAAGAACGCCAGCGCGTACAGGCCGTAGATGAAGCCGAAGTAGATGAACGAGAGCACCCAGACGCGGCCGCTCTTGAAGGCGAAGCGCGCCGAGACGTGGCCCTGCTCCTTCTTCTGCGTGGCCGCCTTCTCGCGGTCGAGCGCGTCGGTCAGCCAGACCTGCTCCTCGCGCGTCAGCCACTTGGCGTCGGCCGGCTTGTCCTTGAGGTAGAACCACGCGATGATGCCGACCACGATCGCCGGGATCGCGACGCCGAAGAACATGAAGCGCCAGCCCTCGAGGCCGAAGAACACCTCGTGCTGCTGGATGAGCCAGCCGGCCAGCGGGGCGCCGATGACGGTGGTGAGCGGCTGCGCCAGGTAGAAGAGCATCAGGATGCGGCCGCGGTACTGCGCGGGCACCCAGAGGCTCAGGAAGAGGATGGCGCCCGGGAAGAAGCCGGCCTCGGCGACGCCGAGGAGGAAGCGCAGCACGACGAGCTGCTCGAAGTTCTGAACCCACGTGAACAGAAGGGCGACGATGCCCCAGCTGACCATGATGCGCGAGAGCCAGCGGCGGGCGCCGAACTTGTGCAGCGCCAGGTTCGAGGGCACCTCGAGCAGGATGTAGCCGATGAAGAAGACGCCCGACGCGAAGCCGAACTGCGCGGCGGAGAGCGCCAGGTCTTCGTTCATGCCGTTCGGAGCGGCGAACCCGATCGCGGTGCGGTCGAGGTAGTTGATGAAGAACATCAGCGCGACGAACGGCACGAGGCGGATCGACACCTTGCGGATCGTCGAGCGCGCGACCGCTGGCGCGTCGGCGGTGATCTGATTCTGGTCCACGGTGACTCCTGCTCATCGACGGTGATCGAGGTGGTTTCCGGACCATTGTGACAAACCGGTTGACCAATTGCAAGCGCGGCGAACGGATGCCGGAGGCTCAGCCGATCCGCCGCGTCGCGGCATCTGCGATCTCGAACTCGAGCGTCTCACCGGCGGCGTCCCCGGTCGTGATCCGCAGCTCGTGGGCGCCGAAGCGCTGCGACCACACGTCGGGCGTGCCCGCGTGGGCGGCGATCGCCTCCTGCGCGTCGGCGTCGTCGAAGTCCTCGTACACGACCCAGTCTCCGCTGCCGACCCTCTCGGTCTTCGCTCGATCCGGGCCGCACAGCCAGGCCGCGATGAGCACCGTCGCCCCCGCTTCGGCGCGGGCGCGGAGGCCGTCGAGCGTCGCGCGGGGTAGGCGGCTGCCGGCGACGACGACGAGTCCGGCATCCGCCAGCTGATCGGCCCGCACGTGCTCGTCGAACGCGAGCACCCCGCGGGTCGCCTGGAACAGCCCGTGCAGGCGCGTGGGCTCTGTGGCACCGGCGTCGAGCGGGAATCGCGACCGCGGGATGCCGTTGAGGCCGTGGCGCGGGAAGTCGTAACCGGGGATGTGCAGGCAGCTGCCGTGCGCGGGGAGCTGCCCGTGGCTGAGGGCGTGCCACGCCGCGAAGACGCTCTGCGAAGCGGCGGGCGCCGTCGCCTGCCGGTTTCCGAACGGCCGCTCGCCGCGGCCGAAGTCGCTGTCGTCGGCATGCACGAGGGCGATGTCGGGACGCGCGTCGCGGTGGCTCCAGCGCAGCGGATGCCGGGGCACGAAGTCCTTCGCGAACTCCAGCCACACCTCGCCGTGCGCCGTGCGCGCGAAGCGGCCCTGGCCGAGGTGGCGGGTGAGCACATCGATGTTCTCGACGAAGAGCCGCGTCGGTGCGAACAGGTACGCCAGGCGCAGGGCCGAGGCGAACTCGGCGGGGGAGTGACCGGGGAAGCCGGGGGCCCGCGTGGTCCACGGCCCGACGTCGGGACCCCAGAGGTCGGCGCATATCCACAGCTCGCGGTCGTACTGGAGGGCGGCGCCGAGCGCGGTGCCGAGCTGCAGCGGCTGGAACGACTCCTTCATGACCTTGGGTGCCGGGGTCATGCCGGCCCGCGCGAGCGCGTGGAACATGACGGGGAACACCTGCTCCGAGAGCACCGGCACCGGCCGGCCGCCGGCCTGGCTCACCGCGTCTGCGATGTCGGTCGTGAGCGCTCGCACCGTGTCGTCGATCACGTCGAGGGCGGCTGCGGCGTCGAGTCCGTCGGTCTGCCCGAAGTGGGGGAGATGCGCGTCGTGCCGGTACTGGTCGGCGTGGATCTGCAGGTGCTCGGGCTCGTCGTAGAGCACGCCTTCGAGCACTCCGGATGCGGCTGCGTCGCGCACCAGTTCCGCCGGCAGGTCGTACCGGTTGGTGCCGTCGGCGTGCGGGCCGTTGATGTTGCCGTACTCGTTGCCGAGCACGAGGCCGATGCCGGCCGCGGCGAGGTCGTCGAAGAGGGCCGCGTGATCCTCTTGCGTCGGGATCACGTGGTGCACGTAGAAGTCGGCGCCCAGCTCGCGCAGCTGCGCCGTGAACTCGGCCGGCGTCGGCGCCGGGTCCTGAGAGGCGATGGGGATGCCGGTGCCCGTGCGCATGATGTCGTCCGACGCGCCGCCCGCCCAGGGATCGTGGAACGCGACGACGGGGCCCTGGATGCCGAGCGAGGGCCGGGCGGTGGGTTCCCGGTCGGGCGTGGCCGGGGCGGGAACGGGGGAGGGCGCGGACAGGGTGGGGCTCCTCGGGTCGGGTCGGGTGCGGTCGGGCCGCGTGCGGGTCGCGGGCGGGTGCGGTCGCGGGCGGGTGGAGAGGGTGACGGAGACTGCGGGCGTGGCGGGGCGCGCCGACGGGCCGACGGCGCCGAGACGGTGCGGGAGCCGGCACCCCCCCGGAGCCGGCTGCCGCACCCGACGTGCTACTGGTTCAGCACCACGTCCATCTCGGCGAAGAACTGCTCGACGGCCTGGTCGACAGTCAGCGTGCCGAAGTTCAGCTCCTCGGTCAGCTCGCGGAACTTCTCGTGCAGCGAGCCGTAGCCGACGATCGGCGCGGGCGGGGCGTCGCCGAGGCGGTCGGCGATCGACGCCTCGTAGTCGACGATGTCCTGGCTGACCGGGTCGAGGTCCGCGGCCTCCCGCGCCGTCGCCGACGCCGGCAGGCCGCGGTTGGTGCCGAAGATCTCGCCCGACTCCGGCGAGTTGATGAGGAAGTCGATGAGCGTCGCGGCCGCAGCCGGGTGCTCCGAGTTCGCGGCGATGGAGTACATCTGCGAGGCCTTCAGGTACAGATCCTTCGCGCCCTCCTCCGACAGCGGCGGAGCCTGCAGCGTGACCTCGTAGCCTTCGCCGAGGTTCGCGAGGTATCCCGCGAGGAAGTTGTCGGTCTGCGTATCGCTCGCGCCGAGGCCCGCGTCGAACGCGGTCATCGGCTGCACCTCGGCGACCCGCTGCTGCGGCACGAACTGCCCGGCCTCGCGCACCGCGGCGCCCTGCTCCCAGTACTCGGTGAGACGCTCCTCGTCGAAGCCGGGGTTGCCCTCGTCGTCGAAGAGCTCCTTGCCCTCGGCGCGCAGCTGCATCTCGAAGTTGACGAAGCGCGAGCTCGGGTCGACGCCGCCCCACACGTCCGCCACGCCGGCCGCCTCGGCGGCGTCGCTGGTCTCGGCGACCCACTCGTAGTACTCGTCCCAGGTGCCGCCTGCGAACGGCTCGACGCCGATCTCGTCGAGGATCGTCGTGTTCATGAACATCGACCAGGCGTTCGTGGAGATCGGGACGGCCGTGGTGACGCCGTCGACCACGCCGGCGCCGAGCACGGACGGCTCGATCGGCTCCGTCTGGATGATGGTGCCGAGGTACGGCTCGAGGTCGAGCAGCGAGCCGCTCTGCGAGTATTGGCGGATGTAAGCGAGATCCATGGTCACGACGTCGGGAAGACCGCTGCCGCTCGCCTCGATCTGACGCTTCTCCCAGTAGTCGTTGGGCGAGAGGAACAGCACCGAGACGTCGATGTTCGGATGCTGCTCCTCGAAGACGTCGATCGCCTCGTTGTAGAGCTCGGCGCGCACGTCGTTGCCCCAGAAGGTGAAGTCGATCGACACCTCCTCGTCGGGGTCGAGCGTGGGTTCGGTGCTGGCCGGCGCCGATGAGGCGCACCCCGTCAGCACGAGGGCTGCCAGGGTCGTCCCCGTCATGCCCGCCATCAGCTTCCTGCTCCGGAACTTCATCGTTGATCGCCTCTCACCATCGAGCCAAGGAAACGTTTTCTCGCAAGACCGCGAGAAAGGCGACCTGCGTCGCCTGACGACAGTCTGACAAACCGGTTGACCGAAAGCAATCCCGAATCCCGCCCGACTGCCGTAAGTTGTTCGCATGCCCGCCTACCCCGACGACCGGTCCGCCGAGATCACCGCGGCGCTGGGCGCCCTGCCGAGCGGCACGCCGGTGTCGGAGGTCGCGCGGCGGCTGATGGATCTGTTCACCGGCGGCGACCTCGAAGCGGGCACCAGGCTGCCGCCCGAGCGGCAGCTCGCCGCGACGCTCGGCGTCGGCCGGTCCGCGGTGCGCGAGGCGCTGGCCGCGCTGGAGATCCTCGGCATCGTCGACGTCCGTCCGGGCTCGGGCACGTACCTGCGCGGCACCGCCAGCGAGCTGCTGCCGCAGACCCTGCGGTGGGGGCTGCTGATCGGCCAGAAGAACACCGCCGAGCTGCTGGAGCTGCGCTCGGGCCTCGAGATCTACGTCGCGCGGCTCGCCGCCGGCCGGGCCGCGGCATCCGATCGGCGTGCCCTCTCCGGATCTCTCGAACGCATGCGCGGCGGCGTGGGCGACCTCAAGGCGTTCGCGCGCGCCGACCTCGACTTCCACAACGCGCTGGCCGCCGCGGCCGGGAACGACACCCTCGTCGACCTGCTGCACGTCGTGCGCTCGCTGCTGCAGGTGTACGCCGACCGGGCCGTTCATGACGAGACCGAGGCGCGCACCGCCATCGACGAGCACGCCGCGGTCTTCCGCGCCATCGAGGCGGAGGACGAGGATGCCGCCGCCTCCGCGATGGCGACCCACATGGCGACAGCTTCGCAGCGACTGGCTGCCGAAGCCGCCCACTGACCCCCATCGTCCCGAGCAGGACGCACATCCGAGAAGGAGGCGCGATGCCGCGCAACTGGGCAGGAACCTACGAGTACACGGCGCCCCGGATCGTCGACGCGACGTCGGTCGACGACGTCCGGCGCGTGCTCGCGGAGCCGGGGCGGGTGCGCGCGCTGGGCACGCGGCACTCGTTCACCGATCTGCCCGACACCACGGGGACCCTCGTCGACGTGACCGGGTTCGCCGCCGACTTCGAGCTCGACGAGTCCGCCCGCACCGTGACCGTGCCGGCCGGCATCCGCTACGGCGTGCTGGCCGTCTGGCTCGACGATCGCGGCTGGGCCCTGCGCAACATGGGTTCGCTGCCGCACATCAACGTCGGCGGGGCCACGGCCACCGCCACGCACGGCTCGGGCGACCGCAATCCGGTGCTCTCGGCATCCGTGCGCGCCCTGCGCTACGTCGGGGCCGACGCCGAGGTGCACGAGGTGCGTCGCGGCGAACCCGACTTCGACGCGCTCGTCGTGGGTCTCGGCGCCTACGGCATCGTGGTCGCGCTCACTCTCGACATCGAGCCCGCCTTCCGCGTGCGGCAGGACATCTACACGGGCGTGACATGGGATGCCGCGCTCGCGCACTACGACGAGCTCACGTCCGCCGGGTACAGCGTGTCGGTGTTCTCGCGCTGGGAGGATCCGTCGGTCGGTTACGTCTGGATCAAGACGCGCCTCGACGCCGACGACGACGCGGTGCCCGACACGGTCCTCGACGGCGTGCGCGCGCTCACCGGCGACTCGCCGCTCGGCGTGGAGGACAACGTCACCGAGCTCGCCGGCGTCCCCGGGCCGTGGATGCTGCGACTGCCGCATTTCCGGCTCGACGCGCAGCCGTCGTTCGGCGATGAGATCCAGAGCGAGTACTTCGTCGACCGGGCCGCCGCGCCGGCGGCGCTGAACGCGGTTCGGGCACTGGGCGACGGCATCCGGCCTCATCTCATCTGGACCGAGCTGCGCACCGCCGCCGCCGACGAGCTGTGGCTGAGCCCGGCCTATCGCCGCGACGTCGTGATCATCCACTTCACCTGGTACAACCACGCCGACGAGGTCGCCGCCGCCGTCGCCCGTATCGAGGCCGCGCTCGAGCCGTTCGGCGCGCGTCCGCACTGGGGCAAGCTGCACGGCTTCGAGCGCCCGGCGATGGAGAGGGTGCACCCGCGCCTGGCCGACGCGCGGGCGGTGTTCGAGCGACTCGACCCCGACGGGCGGTTCACCAACGCCCACCTCGAGAGGGTGGGCGTGCGCGAGCCGCGCTGAGCTCGCAGCCGCGCAGGGTCTCGCCGGGCCCCGTCTCGCGAACCCACATCTTCTCTCGCGAACCCACATCGCGCGCGCCAACCCACATCGGCGAGGTCCCCGATACGGGTGGGTTCGCGCGGAATGTGTGGGTTGGCGGGGATCCCCGAGGCCTCAGCGCCGCGGCGCGATGTGGAAGTCCGCCAACCGGCGGCGGAGTGCCTCGGCTGACGTGATGTGCGGCGATCCCCACCGGACGAATGATCGACCACTGTGCCCACGGATCCAGTCCTCCCGCTCCTTCTCGCGGATGAACACCTCGCGGCTGGTCCGGCCGCGAAGCATCGCGGGGTCGGAGTACTTCCCCTCGCCGTCGAACTCGCCCCACGCGTCGACGTCGTCTAGACCGAAGTCGATCTCGTACCTCCTGCCGCCGGGGCCCTCGAACGGAACCTGCAGCCGAGGAGCCGCGAAGCCCAGATCGTCGAGGTAGAGCCGGCTCACGCTCTCACCCGGCAGGTGCGCGCGCCCGTCGGCGAAGGCGGCGACCCATCGCGCCTGACGGATACCGCGACGCCCCGAGGACCGGGCGATCCGCGCCAGCAGCTCCTGACGCCATTGTTCCGCCACGATGAGCGAGTACGAGCGCTCGGCCTCGCTCCACGCGACGAGGCGCAGGGCGGCGTCGGCGGCCGCGACGGCGGTCTCGCGCGGTGTGGTCCGTATGAGGTCGTAGACCGTGCGCTGGAGAGTCGTGCAGGGGATGCCGCCGACCTGGGTGCGGTCGACGCGTGCGACTTCGACCTCATGACGCAGGACCAGTCCCGGGGCCGACACCACTCCTCGCGTGCGCGGCCCGCTCACATGCACCCCGCGGGGACGCCGACGATACAGCGGCAGCCCATGCAGCACGGCGGCGGACTCGTGTGACGCAACGACATCGCCTCCGCGCCGCGCCGGTTCCACGGCGAGGACTTCGAGCAGGTGCTGATCCTCCGGCCGCATGGCCGACCAGTCGTCTGCGCGGACGTACCGCCCGCGGTGGAGTCGCCGAAGCTCCCCTTGCCGCACGCCACGGCGAAGGGCCTGCGGATCTCGTCCGAGGCGCTCGAGCGATGCAGGGCTGTGGATGAGCGCGCGGGCGGCTTCGGCATCCATCCCCGCATCCTCTTCCGCCCGCCGAACCGTCTCGACGGCCGGAAGTCGTGATGTGGAACTTTCGCGCTCGCAGCCCGCTGTGGAGAAGTCGCCGCGCCGCCCCGGCGCCCTGGCCCCGTTGCCCACCCCACATCGACCGCGCCAACCCACACCCGCTTACCGGCTGGAGCGTGTGGGTTCGCGCCGGGAGTGTGGGTTCGGCGGGGGCGAGGGGCAGCAGACGCCTCGGGACGAAGCGGTTGAGCGCGGGGTCAGCTGGCGCGGGCGCGCGAGCGCAGCTCGTCGTCGTCCGGCAGCACGCGGATGGGCGTGGTGCCGGCGACCTCGTCGCTGAACTCCTCGGGTGCGATCACCGTGAGGGGCCGCGTCTCCTCCAGGGTGAGGCGGAACCGCTTGCGCTCGTGGCGGTGCAGGCGCCCCGACACGAGCAGCCACGTGCCGCCGATCGCGAAGGCGACGAACGCGGCGACGGCGCCGACGAGGATCGCCATGCGCGGGCCGAACTCAGCGGCGACCCAGCCGACGATGGGCGCGCCGATCGGGGTGCCGCCCATGAGGATCGCCATGTACAGCGCCAGCACGCGACCGCGCAGCACGGGATCGGTCGTGGTCTGCACGTAACCGTTCGCCGTGGTCATCATCGTGACGACCGCGAAGCCCGTGAACATGAGGGTGATCGCGTAGAGCCAGTAGGTCGGCATGAAGGCGGAGACCACGGCGGCGGCGCCGAACATCGCAGTGCCGATGATGAGGACGCGAAGGCGCGCGCGGTCACGGCGGGCGGCCAGCAGCGCGCCGGCGACGGAGCCGATCGCGAGGATCGAGCTCAGCAGGCCGAACCCGTCGGCCTCCTTGCCGAACTCGACGGCCATCGTCGAGGCGAGGATGGGGAAGTTCATCCCGAACGCGCCGATGAGGAACACCATCGCGCACGTCACGATGAGATCGGGTCGGCCGGCCACGTACCGGAAGCCGTCGGCGAGCCGCGACGACTGCGGCGCCTTCACGCGGGGGATGAGCTCGTGCGTGCGGATGAGAAGGAGGGCCGCCAGCATCGCGAGGAACGTCACGCCGTTCGCGACGAAGACCCAGCCGGTGCCCACCGCGACGATGACGATGCCGGCGACGGCGGGGCCGATCATGCGCGCGCCGTTGAACGAGGCGGCGTTGAGCGCGACGGCGTTCGACGCGTTCTCGCGGGCGACGAGGTCGGACACGAACGCCTGACGCGCGGGGTTGTCGAACGCCGCGACGACGCCGAGCGCGAGGGCGAAAAGATACATGATCGGCAGCGTCATCGCGCCGGCGAAGATCAGCACGCCGATCGCGACGCCGAGCAGGAGCAGCAGGCTCTGGGTCAGGAGCAGGAGCTTGCGGCGGTCGAAGCGGTCCGCGACGAGACCGGTGACCCCGACCAGCAGCAGGGGCGGGGCGAACTGCAGCGCCATCGTGACGCCCATCGCGGCGGCGTCGTTGTCGGTGAGCTCGGTGAGCACCACCCAGCTGATGGCGGTGGCCTGCATCCAGGCGCCGATGTTCGACACCAGCGCGCCGATGAACCACACCCGGTAGTTGAACGCGGAGAAGGACCGGAACATCGCGCTCATCGGGCGGCCATCCTCTCCATGATCTCGGTGGCGCGCGCGAGGGTGGCGCGCTCCTTGGGGGTGAGCCCGGCCAGCGCCGCCTCGACCCAGGCGTCGCGTCGCCGGGCCGTCTCGTCGACGATCGAGCGGCCGGCATCGGTCAGCGAGATGACGACCTTGCGTCCGTCCTTCTCGTCGGCCGAGCGGGTGATCCAGCCGGACTCCTGCAGGCAGTTGACCGTGCGGTTCATCGACGGCGCCGAGACGCGCTCGCGGTCGGCCAGCTCGCCGAGGGTGTGGGGGCCGTGGGTCCACAGCCCCGCCAGCACCGCGAACTGCCCGTCGCTCATCGAGTCGACGGCGCGCTGCGTGCGCATGCGGCGGGCGAGACGGAACGTCGCGATCCGAAGCCGCGAGGCGGCCACGGAGAGGTCGGGCTGATCCGCCGCCTCTGCGGCGGGGTCTGTCGTCTGCGTTCCGTGGCTGCTCATCCGATTCTTTAGCCTAGCTCATTAGTCTTGCTAAGGAAAACCGGATGCCGCGACCCGGGCCGGTTCATCGCGCCCCACTCGCCGCGCCCTAGACTCGCCGCATGCCCGAGTTCCTCGATGCGCACGGCATCACGATCTTCTTCGACGTGCATCCGGCGAAGACCGACCCGCGGGCTGTCGTGCAGCTGCTGCACGGGGTGGGCGAACACGCCGGGCGGTACGCCACGCTCATCGAGGCTCTCACGACCCATGGCTACATCGTGTGGGCGGCGGACCACCGGGGCCACGGCCGCACCGGCATGACGCAGCACAAGGGCGACGTCGCGCTGCTCGGCCACCTCGGGCCCGGTGGATTGCGTGCTGCGCTGGCGACGATGTGGCAATTCACGCAGCAGATCCGCGCCGAGAACCCCGGGCTGCCGCTGGTGCTGCTCGGGCACTCCGGCGGGTCGGTCCTCGCCCAGATGCTCGTGAACGAGCACGCCGACGCCTACGACGGACTGGTTCTCACCGGGTCCGCGCTGCGCATGCCGGGCTCGATCCACACCAGCGGACTGAACAAGCCGTGGGCCGGTCCCGACGCGATGGGTACCGAGTGGCTCTCGAGCGATCTCGCGGTCGGACGCGCCTTCCTCGACGATCCGCTCACCACGAGCGAGGACCCCATCAAGCTGATCGGCGTACTCGACTCGCTGCGCATGTACGGGCTGCCTCGCAAGAACCTCGGCCGCGACATCCCGACCCTCCTGATGGTCGGGCGCGACGACACCGTGGGCGGCCCGCGCAGCGTGCATCGGCTCGCCGACGCCTATCGCACCCGATCCGGTTTCACCGACGTGACGACGCTCGTGTATCCGGGCGCACGCCACGAGATCTTCAACGAGGTCATGCAGGCCGACGTCCGCGGCGACCTGCTCGCGTGGCTCGACCAGCGCATGCCCGCCCGCAGCTGACGCCGGCTCTCGATCTCGCGCCCGGAGTGGCCGGGGGCCGGGGGCCGCGGCCCGGGGACCGCGTGAACAGGGGCGGCGGTCAGGATCGGTGGTCGTGGCTGCGCCTGCGCCCGCACGGCATGGGCGGACGTGAGCCGATTGCTCATTGACGCCGCGGGCGTCGTGGGACATCCTGGCCCCAGCAAGCATTGTGGGAGCGCTCCCACGCTCTTCCGAAGGCGGAATCACGCCGCCCCAGGCACGCACGACGCTGCTCCCCGGGCGAAGACGCCCGGCGGTCGACGACGACCAACGGAGAATCCCCATGTTCCACGTATCCGCCCGTCCCGCCGCTCATCCGCCCGGCAGGCGCCGCGCCCTCGTCCTCGGCGCCGCCGCGGCACTGGCGGTCGGGCTCGCGGTCCCGCTCGGCTCTTCGGCTGCGGCAGCCGACGACGCCCCGGGTGCGGGACTCGTCGGCTCCGACCTGTACGTCAATCCGTGGAGCACGACGCTCGAGGCGTCGCAGTCGCTCAGCGGGCAGGCGCGCGACGACGCCCAGCTTCTGGGCTCGATCGCCTCGGCGACCTGGTTCACCTCCGGCACGCCCGACGAGGTGCGGGCCGAGGTCGACGCCGTCGTGACGGCGGCCGCCGCGCAGGGCGCGATGCCCGTGCTGGTGGCGTACAACGTGCCCTTCCGCGACTGCGCGCAGTACTCCGCGGGCGGGGCGCTCGACACCGCGGCGTACCAGGCGTGGATCGACGGATTCGCGGCGGGCATCGGTGATCGACCCGCGACCGTCATCCTCGAGCCCGACGGTCTCGGAATCATCCCGCACTACGTCACCCTCGACGGCGTCGCCGAGTGGTGCCAGCCTGCCGAGGTCCCCGCAGAGACGGCGGCGGCCGAGCGCTTCGCGCAGCTCAACCACGCCGTGGACGCGCTCGGCGCCCTGCCCGCGGCATCCGTCTATCTCGACGGAACGGGGTCGAGCTGGCTCAACGTCGGCGAGATCTCGGACCGCCTGCTCAAGGGCGGCGTGGAGCGCGCGGACGGGTTCTTCCTCAACGCCTCGAACTACCAGTTCACGAGCAACTCGACGTCGTTCGGCACGTGGGTGTCTCAGTGCATCGCCTACGTGACCCAGGTGAACCCCGGCGACTTCGGCTCGTGCGGCAACCAGTACTGGAACGGCGGTCCGGCCACGAACTGGAACGGCGTCGCGATGTCGCAGTACGGCCAGTGGAGCGCGGATGCCGCCGACCCGGCGCTGAACACGAAGGGCGTCGATTCGCGCTACGCCCTGATCCTCGGCGACGTCGAGGCGACGACGCGCTTCGTGATCGACACGAGCCGCAACGGGCTCGGACCGTGGAACCACGAAGGCGCCTACTGGGATACGCACGAGGACTGGTGCAACCCGCCGGACCGCGGCCTCGGGCTGCGTCCCGACACCACGACCGACGTGCCGCTGGTGGACGCGTACCTCTGGATCAAGGTGCCCGGCGAGTCGGACGGCAAGTGCTACCGCGGCACGGCGGGACCGCTCGACCCCGAACGCGGCATGGAGGACCCCGCCGCCGGGCAGTGGTTCGTCGAGCAGGCGCGTGAGCTCATCGCCCTCGCCGACCCCGCGATCGCGCCCCTGGACTGCCACGTGGAGTGGACGCTCGACGCAGGCACGGGCGGGTACTCGGCGACCGTCCGCCTCTCCGGTGCCGTGGCCGATCGGTACTCGCTCGCCTTCGCGGTCCGCGACGGGCAGACGGTCGCCAAGGCCACCCGTGCCGCCATCGCGCAGGACGGAGGGATCGTCACCGTCACGGGCACCACCAAGAAGACCGGCAACGCGCCCGATACGGTGATCCACGCGAAGGGCGAGCCGGGCACGCCGTGGCAGTTCCTGCTCGACGGACGCGCCTGCACCTCGTGAGCGAGCGCGCGCCGTCCTGAGAAGAGGCGGCGGCGACGGATGCCTCGCCCCGTCGCCGCCGCCTCATACCAGTTCGCGCGGGCCCGCGTCCAGCCCTCGGCCTTTCCGGCGGCGCGGTCCGCCCCGTCGCTAGGCTGACGCGCGCTGCGGCGCCCGCCGCGGCATCCCTCGCGAAAGGTTCCCCCCGCCTTGATCACTCTCAGCTGGCTCCTGCTCATCGCCCTCGTCGGAGGCGTGCTCGCGATCGTGGACGGCATCCTGCGCGTCCGCGGCAAGGGCAACACCCTCATCGGGATCATCGAGATCGTCGTCGCCGCGCTGTTCGTGCTGTCGCTGTTCCTTCCCGGCATCCCGTTCGGATCGCTGGTGCTCGCGATCGCCACGCTCATCGTCATCGTCCTCGGGATCGTGTTCCGCGGTCGCCAGGGCGTCGGCGTCGCGATCGCGGCGCTCGCGGTCATCGCGCTGTGGATCGTGCTGGCGAACCGCTGGCTCGTCATCCCCGGCATCAACTGAGGTGCGAGCCGGGCGCCGTCCTCCGGCGGCGCCCGGTCGCGCCCGCACCCGCCCAATAGGCTGAAAGCATGCACGGCGAATACAAGGTGCCCGGTGGAAAGCTCGTGGTCGTCGACCTGGAGGAGCGCGACGGCCGCATCGCGGAGTTCCACCTCGCGGGCGACTTCTTCCTCGAGCCCGACGACGCCCTCGCCGACATCGACGCCGCCGTCAACGGGCTGCCCATCGAGTCGGATGTCGCGGCGATCGCGGCCGCCGTGCGCTCGGCGCTCCCCGAGGGGGCGCAACTGCTCGGCTTCACCCCCGAGGCCGTCGGCACCGCGGTGCGCCGTGCACTGGTCACCGCCCCGGGCTGGCGCGACTTCGACTGGGAGATCGTGCACGACGGTCCGGTCTCGCCGCGCATGAACCTCGCCCTCGACGAGGTGCTCACCGGTCGCGTCGGCGACGGCCGCCGCCGGCCGACGCTTCGCATCTGGGAGTGGAACGAGAACGCCGTCGTGATCGGATCCTTCCAGTCCCTGCGCAACGAGGTCGACCCCGACGGCGCGGCAAAGCACGGCTTCGACGTCGTCCGACGCATCTCTGGCGGTGGCGCCATGCTCATGGGCGCCAACTCGATCGTGACGTACTCGCTGTATGTGCCGGCATCCCTCGTCGCCGGCCTGACCTTCGCGGACTCGTACGCGTTCCTCGACGACTGGGTGCTGCAGGCGCTGCGCGCCCTCGGGATCGGGGCGACGTATCAGCCCCTCAACGACATCGCCTCGCCGCAGGGCAAGATCGGCGGCGCGGCGCAGAAGCGGCTCGCCAACGGGGGAGTGCTGCACCACGCGACCCTCAGCTACGACATGGACGGCGCGGTCATGACCGAGGTGCTGCGCATCGGTCGCGAGAAGCTCAGTGACAAGGGCACGACGTCTGCCGCCAAGCGCGTCGACCCGCTGCGCCGCCAGACGGGCCTGCCGCGCGAAGCGATCATCAGCAAGTTCGAGGAGACGTTCGCGACCCTCTACGGGGCTGTCCCCGGGCACATCACCGAAGACGAGTACGCCGAGGCGGAGGCGCTTGTGGAGTCCAAGTTCGCCACCGACGCGTGGCTGCGTCGCGTTCCGTGACCGTCCAGCCCGTCCCTGAGTCCGTCGAAGGGCTCGCGACTCCGGGGCCAGCGGTCCCTGAGCCTGTCGAAGTGCCCGCGACCCCCGTTGCTGAGCCTGTCGGAGGGCCTGCGATCCCCGGGACCGTCGAGATCCACATCGGCGACAATCTCGAGGTCATCCGCTCCCTGGCCGACGCCTCGTTCACCCTGATCTATCTCGACCCTCCCTTCAACACCGGCCGCCCGCAGGAGCGCTCGATCGAGACCGCGAGGTCGCGGCATCCGTCCCCTCCCGCCGGCTCTGCCGAGGAGCAGGGTGCGGGCGAGGCTGCCGGAGCGGTCCGTCGGGGATTTCACGGGCGCGAGTACGAGCGGATCCGCGGCGACCTGCGCGCGTACGACGACCGGTTCGACGACTACTGGGGCTTCCTCGAGCCGCGGCTGCTCGAGGCGTGGCGGCTCCTCGCCGACGACGGCACGCTCTACCTGCATCTCGACTACCGCGAGGCGCACTACGCCAAGGTGCTGATGGACGCCCTCGTCGGGCGCGAGCGGTTCCTCAACGAGCTGATCTGGGCCTACGACTACGGCGCCAAGACCCGCAAGCGCTGGCCCACCAAGCACGACACGATCCTGGTGTACGTCAAGGATCCGAAGTGCTACTGGTTCGACTCGGACGCCGTCGACCGCGAGCCCTACATGGCGCCCGGCCTCGTCACGCCCGAGAAGGCCGAGCGCGGCAAGCTCCCCACCGACGTGTGGTGGCACACCATCGTGCCGACGACCGGGCGCGAGAAGACCGGGTACCCGACCCAGAAGCCCGAGGGCGTCCTCCGGCGCATCGTCCAGGCCTCGTCGCGGCCCGGCGACCGCGTCCTCGACTTCTTCGCGGGCAGCGGCACGACCGGCGCCGTCGCCTCCGCGCTCGGCCGCGACGCGGTCCTCGTGGACCACAACCCCGAAGCGATCGCGGTGATGCGCGAGCGGATGCCGCACGCCCGCGTCTTCCCGCCGCGCTGAGTCGCCTGGCGCGAAAGTTCGGGTGTCCGCGCCGGTTCCCGGGCCGAGTGGGCGGAAATATACCCTCTCGCGAGGCCTGCGGCGAGGGGCAGTCGGCACCGGGTCGCGGCATCCGTCATCGCCCTAGGCTGATGACCATGCGCTTCGGAACCTTCATCCCTCAAGGCTGGCGATTCGATCTCGTGGGCATCGAGCCCGCGGAGCACTGGGCGGTGATGAAGGGGCTCGCCGAGCGCGCCGACGCCGGTCCGTGGGAGTCGCTCTGGGTCTACGACCACTTCCACACCACGCCGGTGCACAGCGACGAGGCGACGCACGAGGCGTGGACGCTGATGGCGGCGTTCGCCGCGACGACGAGCCGCATCCGGCTCGGCCAGATGTGCACGTGCATGGGCTACCGCAACCCGGCGTACCTCGCGAAGGTCGCCGCGACCGTCGACATCGTCTCGGGCGGACGCACCGAGATGGGCATCGGCGGCGGCTGGTACGAGCACGAGTGGGAGGCCTACGGCTACGGCTTCCCGCCGATCCCGGAGCGACTGCGGATGCTGCGCGAAGGCGTCGACATCATGCAGCAGGCCTGGACGACCGGACGCGCGACCCTCGACGGCAAGCACTACCAGGTCGACGGCGCCATCGTGCAGCCGCTGCCGCTGCAGGACGGCGGCATCCCGATCTGGGTCGCCGGCGGCGGTGAGAAGGTCACGCTGAAGATCGCGGCGAAGTACGCGTCGTACACGAACTACGCCGGCTCGCTCGAAGACATCGACCGCAAGAGCGCGATCCTCCGTGAGCACTGCGACGCCCTCGGTCGCGACTTCGCCGATATCACGCGCTCCTCGAACTTCAACACGATCGTCGGCGCCACCGAGACCGAGGCGCGCGAGCGGCTCGCCGTCGTCAAGGAGCGTCTGCTGCCGCACGTCGGCCAGGAGCGTGCCGACCACATCGAGCGCGAGTACCTCGCCTCGCCCGCGTTCGGCGCGGTGGAGCAGGTCGTCGAGCGGCTCGCCGAGCGCGAGCAGCACGGCATCACCTACGCGATCCACTACTTCCCCGAGGCCGCCTACGACCTCTCCGGCGTGGAGCTGTTCGAGCGCGAGGTCGTCCCCGCGCTCAGCTGACCGGCCGGTCGCCGGTCCTCGCGGACAAGGGCTGGCGTCAAGAACTCAGGAAGACTCACCCGTACGGCGCCCACCCGGCGCCGTACGGGTGAGGAGCCGCCGTTTCTCCTGAGTTCTTGACGCCGCTGCCGCCTCCTCCCCACCAGCGGCCTCATGCCAGCTCCACACAGACCAGGACCGCACGCCCCGCAGTCGACCGGTGCTCGTCCACGGTGGTCGGATGCATACCGGCTCCGTCTTCTTCCGCAGGTCCGACCTCCTCAAGAGCGGCTGGACCGACCGATCCCTCAAGGCGGCTGTGCGAGATGGCCGCCTGCTTCGCGCGCGCGCCGGTGTCTACCTCGAGCCCGACGCACCCCACGACATCGTCGAGGCCTGCAGGCTCGGCGGGCGCCTCGCCTGCACCAGCGCCCTGATTCAGAGGGGAATCTTCGCACTCGACCGGGGCACACTCCACGTGCACCTGCCTGTCAACTCCTCGAGGCTCCGGCCGCTGGCGCGCAGCGTTCGACGGCATTGGGGAGAGCTCCACCGGACGCCCGATCCCCGGTCCGCCTGCGTGGAGCTGTTCGATGCCCTCGTTCAGGCTGTGCGCTGTCAGCCGGCGCGCGCCGCGGTGGCGACGCTCGATTCCGCGATCAACATGGGAGCGCTGGACCCGGGGGACATCGACGAGCTGTTCCGGGTGCTTCCCGGCAGGTACGGTGTCATCCGGCCGCTCCTCGATGGACGGTGCCAATCCGGTCCTGAGTCGCTGATCCGGCTCATGCTGAGATCTCTCGGCGTCCCGTTCGAGGTACAGAAGCGGATCCCTGGGGTGGGCATCGTCGATTTCCTCGTCGACGGGTGGCTGACCATCGAGTGCGACAGTCGAGCTCATCACTCGAGCTGGGACGCCCAACGTCGTGATCGGCGCCGCGACCAGTCGGCGGCACAGCTCGGACTGGCGACCTTTCGTCCGATCGCCGAGGACATCATGTGGGATCCGGGCGTCGTCCTGGCGGCCCTGCGCGGGCTGCTCTCTCACCGACCGTCAAGGATTCAGGAGAACGCGCGGTTCCAGACCGCTTCGCGCCGCCCTCCCCGGCGTGTCTCCTGAATTCTTCACGTGCTGATCCGGATCGCTGTGACTCAGGGAGGAGCGGTGGGGTCAGAGGAGGGCGCGGACGCTGCGGTAGCCGTCGGCGACGACGTCGGGAGCGGATGCCTCGCCGCCGAACACCCGGGTCGTGCCGGGCGCTCCCGACCACGCCGGCCACCCCGGGTCGTCGCCGCGCGCGAAGGCGACGGCCGCGCCGTGGACGGCCGCGGCCAGCCGACGCGGAGGCTCGTCACCGGCGATCGCCGCCACGTGAGGATCGTCGAGGCAGTCGAACCAGAACGGCACGTCCAGGCAGTGCAGCGCCCACCGGCGCGTGGGCGAGGGCCACGAGAAGCGGTAGACCCAGGTGGGCGCCGCGGCGCGGGCGTCCGCGACCTTCACGACCGTCGAGCGGAAGACGGTGTCGGTGACATAGCGGCCGAGAAGCGCCGCGGTGCCCTTGCGGCGCTGCGGCCGGTTGTCGGCGAGGTACGCGCGCCGGCGCTCGCGGTCGACGCCGAGCTTGGCGAAGGCGAGACCGGCCGGCACGAAACGGAGCTTGTTCGCCGCGTCGTCGAGCACCATCGTGAACTCGTCGTCGGTCGTGCCGAGCACGAGGGGCTTGTCGGCGCCGATGCCGGAGCGCAGCGCTGCGAGGGTCGGCTCGGGCACGAGGTCGACGTCGATCATCGGCCCCCACGACAGGCCGTCCGCGAGGAGCGTCCGAACCCCGGCGAGCCGGTCACCGGACTCCGGGTGCGACGCCTTCTCCTGCAGCGACCGGAGCGTCTCCTCGGGCACCGACGCGAAGCCGTCGCGCGTGGGCTCGACCTCGGCGAGTCGCGCGAGGCGGTTCGAGGCGGAGCGGGCCCGCTCGGGCGCCACGTCGGCGCGGGCCGCCGAGAGCGCCCACACCGCGTGGAACAGGTGCTGCGCCGCAGGCATCGCGAGCAGTCGCAACACGGCGCCGCCGCCGGCGGACTGGCCCGCGATCGTCACCCGGGCCGGATCGCCGCCGAAATCCGCGATGTTCGCCTGCACCCACTCGAGGGCGGCGATCCAGTCGCGCACGCCGCGGTTCGACGGCGCCCCTTCGATGTGCCCGAAGCCGTCGAATCCCAGCCGGTACGAGATCGTCACGGTCACGACGCCATCGCGGTTGAACGCGCGTCCGTCGTACCAAGGACTGGCGGGCGACCCCGAGATGTAGCCTCCGCCGTGGATCCAGACGAGCACCGGCAATGCGGCATCCGTCTCCCCCGGGGCAGGAGTGAAGACGTTGACGTTGAGCGTCGCGTGGCCGGGGATCGACGGCTCGGGGATGAGCGTGTTCCCGGTGTCACCCCGCTGCGCGGTGGCGCCGAACGCGAGCGCATCGCGCACGCCCTCCCACGGGTCCATCGGCACCGGCGCCGCGAACCGCAGCGCGCCCACCGGCGGCTTGGCGAACGGGATGCCGAGGAACGCGGCCGAACCGCCCGCCCCGGGCTCGCCGCGCCAGAACCCACGCACCTGGCCCGCGACGGTGTCGGCCACCACGTATCGCGTGCTCGTCGATGTGTCTGTCACGTCGCCTCCGGGTCCAGCAGATCGAACAGCGCTTCCACGGCCGCCGCCATGTCGACGTCGGGCTCGAGCATCCACTGCAGCTGCATGCCGTCCGCGACCGCCTGGAAGAGGCGCGCAAGGGTCGCGGCATCCACCCGGTCGGTGATCGCGCCGGCGGCCTGGCCGGCGGCGATCGCCTGCTCGAAGTGGGCGCGCAGACTCTCGCCGCGCGTGAGGAAGAACTGATGGGCGGGATGCTGCGGGTCGGCCGCGTCGACCGACAGCCGGGCGAACAGGTGCACGAGGCCGGGGACCTCGGCGTTGTGGCGGATGATGCCGAGGTAGTCCTCGCGGACGCCGGGCAGGTCGCCTGCCGGACCCGCGTCGGGCCCACGCCGCAGATCGGCGTCGAGTCCTCGGCCGGCGGCGTCGCGCTCGTCGCGCTTGCGGAGGATCTCGGTGAAGAGCTCCTCCTTGCTGTCGAAGTAGTGGAGGAGTCCGGCCTGGCTGAGGCCGACGGCATCCGCCAGCTCCTTCACCGATGCGCCGCGATAGCCCTCGCGGGCGATGACGTCCAGTGCGCGGCTGAGGATCTCCTCGCGCTTCGCGACGCCCTTGGCGTAGGAGCCTCGTCGCCCCGTGCCGCTCGCTGTCATAGGGAAAGTAAACCCGAACAGCGCTCGATTTTTCACCCCCGGAGCTGATCCGGACATTTGGAAGCCCCGGCACCGCGCCAGTAGGCGGGTGCCGGGGCCTCCGTTATCGGGGTCGTCGCCCGGCGCGCGGCGTTTCGTCTCGCTCGTTCCTCGCTCGCTCAACGACCGGGGCGCTGGTCCCGCCCGTTCGACGACCGGGGCGCTGGTCCCGCCCGTTCGACGACCGGGGGCGCACGGGACTCGCTCGCTCGCTCGCACGGAGCACCGCGGCGCGGGTCCTCACTGGACCGACGGCCCGACGCCGGGCGCGCGCAGGCCGAGCGGCGCAGGACCGCGGGTCAGCTGTGCAGGAAGGCGAGCAGAGCCTCGTTCACCTCAGCGCCGTGGGTCCACAGCAGGCCGTGGGGCGCGCCCTCGAGCTCGACGTAGGTGGCGTCGGGCAGGAGGTCCTTGAACCGGCGGGCGGTCACGTCGATCGGCAGGATGTTGTCGGCGGTGCCGTGCAGGATGAGCGCCGGCACGTCGACCGCCGAGATGTCGCCGCGGAAGTCCGTCGGCCAGGTGAGGGGGGCCGCTGCGATCGCCGTGTTGCCGGCGTGGCTCGCGACCTGGACGCTGGCGTCGAGGGCCTCCTGCGAGATGCGCGAGCCGAGGTTGTCGTCGAGGTTGTAGAAGTCCTTGAAGAACCCGGCGATGAAGGCGTAGCGGTCGTCGCGCGCAGCCTGCGCGAACCCCTCGAAGAACTCGAGCGGTCCCGCGCCCTCGGGGTTGTCGTCGGTCTTGAGCAGGTAGGGCTCGAGCGAACCGAGGAACGCCGCCTTCGCGACGCGGCCGCTGCCGTAGCGCGACAGGTAGCGCGCGATCTCCCCGGTCCCCATCGAGAAGCCGACGAGCACGACGTCGCGGAGGTCGAGGTCTTCGATCAGCGCGTGAAGGTCTGCGGCGAACGTGTCGTAGTCGTAGCCCGAGCCGGCCTTCGTCGAGGCGCCGAACCCGCGGCGGTCGTACGCGATCACGCGGTAGCCGGCGTCGAGCAGGGCGGCCTGCTGCTTGCCCCACGACTCGCCGTTCAGCGGGAACCCGTGGATCAGCACGACCGGCTGCGCATCGGCCGGTCCCTGGTCGGTGTAGTAGAGGTCGATGTCGACCGAGTTCTCGGTTCCGACGGTGATGTACGCCACGGTGGCTCCTTCCGGGCCGGGAGACGGATGCCGCGGCCCTGCGTTCGACGCTAGGCCGAGGCATCCGTCATCGCCAGTCTCTTGCGCGGGTGCGTCACGAGCGTTCACGTCGCGTTCAGCGGCAGAGCGTGAACGCCGCGCTCGAGGCGTTTCGTCTCGCTCGTTCCTCGCTCGCTCAACGGCCGGGGGTCTCGGCCGTGAGCGGAGGGCGCCCCAGCGCCCGGAGACGAAACGCCCCGGACCTCCGAGCAACCCAGGCGCGGGACCGTCAGTCGCGGGCGGCGCCGGCGGACGGGGTCACAGTGAAGATCGTCGGGGCGGCGAAGCCGGCGGCCGCGAACGCGGCGGTTGCGGCATCCGTCACCGCCTGGACCTTGTCGTGGGCGACCAGCGCGATCGCGGCGCCGCCGAAGCCGCCGCCGGTCATGCGGGCGCCGACAGCGCCGGCCGAGAGCGCCGCCTCGACGGCGGTGTCGAGCTCGGGGACCGAGATCTCGAAGTCGTCGCGCATCGAGGCGTGCGAGGCGACGAGGAGGTCGCCGATCGCGGTCGGGCCGTGCTCGCGGAGTGTCTGGACGGTGTCGAGCACGCGCTGGTTCTCGGTGACCACGTGGCGCACGCGGCGGAAGGTGACCTCGTCGACGAGCTCGGCCAGGCGCGGCAGGTCGTCGGGGGTGACGTCGCGCAGCGCGGCGACGCCGAGCACCGCGGCGCCGCGTTCGCAGGCCGCGCGACGCTCGCCGTAGCCACCGGTGGCGTGCGAGTGCTTCACGCCGGTGTCGATCACGATGAGCTCCAGGCCCGCATCGGCGAATCCGAGGTCGATGACGTTCGCATCGAGCGAGCGGCAGTCGAGGAAGATCGCCGCGTCGGCCCGGCCGAGCAGCGACGCCATCTGGTCCATGATGCCGGTGGGCGCCCCGACGGCCTCGTTCTCGGCGCGGCGCCCGATCTGGGCGAGCGCGACGCGGTCGAGGTCGATGCCCCACGTCTCGGCGAGGGCGACAGCCGTGGCGCCCTCGATCGCGGCCGACGACGAGAGTCCCGCGCCGACGGGCACGTCGGACGCGAACGCCAGATCGACGCCGCGGACGGACCGCGGGTCGGTTCCGGATGCCGCGAGCAGCGCCCACGCGACACCCAGCGGGTAGCGCGACCACTCGGGGATCTCGTCGCGCCGCTCGGGGAAGAGGGCGTCGAGCTCGTCGAGGGCGACGTCGACGATCCCCTCGTCGAACGTCGAGATGACGCGCACGCGGAAGACACCGTCTTCGCGGGGTGCGAGCGCCACGTGGGTGCGGTGCTGGATCGCGAACGGCAGCACGAAGCCGTCGTTGTAGTCGGTGTGCTCGCCGATGAGGTTCACGCGGCCTGGAGCCGACCAGGTGCCGACCGGCTCGGTGCCGAAGCGCTCGACGAAGAGGGTGCGCGCGGCGTCTGCCGTGCGGGTGCCGGTGGCGGTCACAGGGTCTCCTCGGGGATGGACAGAACGGCTTCGCGCAGCCTCGCGGCGGCCGTCTCGGGCGGGATGTCGCCGATCCAGGCGCCCATGGCGGCCTCGGATCCGGCGAGGAACTTGAGCTTGTCGGCGGCGCGGCGGGGCGACGTCAGCTGCAGGTGCAGACGCGCAGCCTCGCGGCCCCGGTGAACGGGTGCCTGGTGCCACGCGGCGATGTACGGCGTCGGGGAGTCGTAGAGCGCGTCGACCCCGCGCAGCAGACGCAGGTACAACGGGGCGAGCTCGTCGCGCTCGGCCCGGGTCGTCTCGGCGAAGTCGGCGACGTGGCGGTGCGGCAGCAGGTGGATCTCGATGGGCCAGCGCGCGGCGAACGGCACGAACGCGGTCCAGTGCTCGCCCTCGAGGATCACGCGCTCGCCGCCGCGCTCGAAGGCGAGGATGCGCTCGAACAGGTCGGCGCCCTCGCGATCGATCGATGCCAGCAGGCTCGTCGTGCGCGGCGTGATGTACGGGTAGGCGTAGATCTGTCCGTGCGGGTGGGGGAGCGTCACCCCGATCGCCTCGCCGCGGTTCTCGAACGGGAACACCTGCTCGACACCAGGAAGGGCCGAGAGCGCCGCGGTCCGGTCGGCCCACGCCTCGATGACCGTGCGGGCACGCGTCGGCGTGAGCGATCCGAACGAGCCCGAGTGCTCGGGGCTGAAGCACACCACCTCGCACCGCCCGACGCTCGTGCGGGTGCGGCCGAGGCCGGGGGCGACCAGATCGTCGAGGTCGCGCGGCGCGTCGGTGCCGGCGGGCGCGTCGCCGTGGGCGACGGTGAGAGCCGGGCCGAACGACGGCGATTTGTTCTCGAAGACCGCGACGTCGTACAGCGACGGGATCTCGGACGGGTTGGTCGGCGTCTGGGGCGCCAGCGGGTCGAGGTGCGCCGGCGGCAGGAATGCGCGGTTCTGCCGCGCCGCGGCGATCGACACCCAGTCGCCGGTGAGCACGTCCCGCCGCATCGTCGCGGTCTCGGGGCGGGGAGCGGGCTCGCGGGCGTCGACGGAGCGCTCGGCGCCGAGCGTGGTGCCGCGATCGTCGTAGTAGATGAGCTCGCGACCGTCGGCGAGGAGCGTCGAGCGCTTCACGACGCCGGCGCCCAGCGTCTCGCCGGGGATGTCGTGGGCGGGCGGCGTCGAGCCGTCCTGAGGCATGTTCACGTCAACACGTTATCAAGTCGGCTATGTTAGCGTCAACATGGATGCCGCGATCCGGCCGGTTCGGCGGCTCCGGTGGAAGGCGGGGCGATGTCTGCGAGACGCGTATCGATGGCCGACGTCGCTGAGCTCGCGGGCGTGTCGGGTCAGACCGTCTCGCGGGTCGTCAATGCCAGTCCTCGCGTGGACCCGGAGACCCGCACGCGCGTCGAGGCCGCGATGGCCGAGCTGGGCTACCGCCCGCACCGCGCGGCCCGGGCCCTGCGCACCGGCCGCACCCAGACGATCGGGCTCGTGGTCTCGACGCTCACCTCGGTGGGCAACTCCCGCATGCTGCAGGCGGTGGCGGATGCCGCGGCCAGCCGCGGCTACGCGCTCACGGTCGTGACGCTCGGGGCCGACGGCGAGGTCGCAGCCGCGTTCGAGCGGCTCGCCGAGCAGGGTGTGGACGGCGCGATCGTGCTGAACGAGGCGACCGAGCGCGTGCGCGAGGCGGACCTGCCCGCCGCCGGCCTGCGGCTCGTCGTCGTCGACTCACCGCAGGATCCCCGCTTCGGCGTCGTCGAGACCGAGCACGCCTCCGGCGCGCGGCTCGCGGTCGAACACCTGCTCGCGCAGGGGCACGCTTCCGTGCACCACCTCGCCGGTCCCGAGGGCTCGTTCGCGGCCGCCGAGCGCGAGCGCGGCTGGCGCGAGGCGCTGGCCGCGGCGGGCGCGCCCGAGGTGCCTGTGGCGCGCGGCGACTGGACATCGTCGTCGGGCTTCGCCGCGGCATCCGCTCTGCTCGACGACGGCGCCACCGCCGTCTTCGCCGCCAACGATCAGATGGCGCTGGGGGTGCTGCGCGCCGTCGCCGAATCGGGTCGGTCGGTGCCTCGCGATGTGAGCGTGGTCGGCTTCGACGATGTGGCCGATGCCGCTGACTACCGTCCGCCGCTCACGACGGTCCGTCAGGACTTCGATGCCCTCGGGTCTCGGGCCGTGGCCGCGCTCGTGGACGGCATCGAGGCCGACGCTCCGGCGACCTTCGAGACGGTGCCGACGCGCCTCATCGTGCGGCAGAGCACGGCCCCCGCCGCCGCCGGTCACTGAGCCTGTCGAAGGGCAGCCCTCACACTCGCGAACACCTGAGGCGTTTCGTCTGCGGGCGCTGGAGCGCCCTCCGCTCAACGACCGGCCCGTCGGCGCGCGGTCGCTGGGCGAGCGAGGAACGAGCGAGACGAAACGCCCTGCACCCGGCGCAGACGCCGGGTCGGAGCATCCGTCAACCGGTCACTGCGCGGCCCGGCGGGCCTCCCAGCCGGTGCGGACCATCTCGTCGACGCTGTAGCGGTTCTTCCAGTCGAGGTCGCGGGCCGCGAGCTCGCCGGTCGCCACGATACGGTCGGGGTCGCCGGGGCGGCGCGGAGCGATCTCGGGTGTGAACTCGATGCCGGTGACGCGCGCCATCGCGTCCATGATCTCGCGCACGCTCAGGCCGTTCTGCGATCCGAGGTTGTAGGCGGGCTCGATCGGCTCGCCCGCGAGGAGGCGCTGCGCGGCGGCGACGTGGGCGGCCGCGATGTCGGCGACGTGCACGTAGTCGCGCACGTTGGTGCCGTCGGGGGTGTCGTAGTCGTCGCCGTTGATGCGGGGCGTCTTGCCGGCGAGCAGCGCCTCGAACACGAGGGGGAAGAGGTTGTGCGGGCTGCTGTCGTAGACGGCCGGGTCGCCTGACCCGACGACGTTGAAGTACCGCAGCGCGGTGTGGCGTAGCGGGCGCTCCGATTCGGCCGTCGCGACGGCCTGGTCGCGGATCAGCCATTCGCCGATGAGCTTGGACTCGCCGTACGGCGAAGCCGGGCGCTTGGGCAGGTCCTCGGTGACGAGCGCCACATCGGGCGTGCCGTACACGGCGGCCGACGACGAGAACACGAGGTTCGCGACGCCGGCGGCGTCCATCGCCGCCAGGAGCGCTCGCGTGCCCTCCACGTTCTGCGCGTACGTGTGCAGCGGCCGCTGCACCGAGACCCCGGCGTACTTGAAGCCGGCGAGGTGGATGACGCCGACGACGTCGTGCTCGCGGAGCGTCCGCTCGACGAGGTCGCCGTCGAGGATCGAGCCCTGGACGAAGGGCACGCCGTCGGGGACGAAGCTCGCGTGCCCGCTCGACAGGTCGTCGATCACCACGGGCGTCAGGCCCGCCTCGGCGAGCGCGCGGACGATGTGGGCGCCGATGTAGCCGGCGCCTCCGGTCACGAGCCAGGTCATGTCACTCCGTCGGTCGGGGGCGAGGGGGTGGTCGCCGAGCGGCGCCGCGTTCCATTCTGCCCGGTCGCCCGCGGGCGCTGTCGCCGCCGTCTCCGCCGTCGCGGAGCCGTGCACAGAATCGGAGGTCTTGCGCGGCGCGCCGGGTCGCGGCATCCGTTGTCGGCGTGTCGGGCAGATTCTCCGACGCTGTGGCGCGGGAGTGCCGACCTGGGTCGCAGGATGGCCGAGGCTGCGGGGCGCTCAGACTCGCGCGGCCCAGCGTGCCGCGCGCTGCAGCAGGGCGACGTGCTCGGGCGCGTCGTAGGCGCGCTCGTCATGACCCAAGGACGACACGACCGCGCGCGTCGGCTCCTCTTTGATCCAGACCGCGGGGTGCTCGGCGCCCTCGACGTCGTGCACGGCGAGCACGCGCACCGCGTCGTCGACCACGAGGTCGCTGTAGCGCTCGTCGAAGACGTCGAGGTGCGGCATCCGTTCGCTCACCGGGTGGTCCGGGTCGACGACCCGCACGCGCGCGTCGCCGATGGGCGGATGCCACGAGACGCCCGGTGCCCACTCGCCGCCGATGGCCTCCCGCCAGGCCGCGTAGTCGCGCAGGCTCGACAGTGCCGCGTGCACGCCGAGGAGGCCGATGCCGCGAGCGATGGCGGAGCGCAGACCGGCTTCGGCGTGCGGGTCCGCCCGGCGCTCGAGCTCGCTCGCACCCTCCCGCCACGGGTCGCCGGCGTTCACGACCAGCAGGTCGACGCCGTCGAGGGCAGCGAGGGCGTGGTCCACGTCATGATCGACGGCGACGTCCCATCCGTCGGCGCGGAGGGCGGCGGCGATGCGCTCCGACGTCGCCGGATACGGATGCCACGGGTCGGCGTACCTGCCGGTGCCCGTGGCGATTACCGCACGCGGCCGCGGGGAGTCGTTCTGCGCAGCGGGCTCGGCTTCCGGTCGCTCCATGGATACCATGATGTGCAGGATAACGCTTTCCCGCATCGGCGTCACCGGAATGGACATCGGTGCGCAGGCACTGACGCCCGATCGGGCACGCCCGAGGAGAATGACGCCATGGCACACACCGTCGTGATCGCCCCCGACTCGTTCAAGGGGACCATCGGCGCCGCGGCCGCCGCCGACGCGCTCGCGGTCGGCTGGACCCGTGAGCGCCCCGACGATCTCGTCCGCCTCATGCCCATGGCCGACGGCGGCGAGGGAACGGTCGACGCCTTCGCGGCCGCGGTGCCGGCGGCGCGCCGCATCCCCGTGACGGTGAGCGGCCCCGAGGGAACGCCGGTCGAGGCATCGTGGGTGCTGCTTCCGCCGACGCCCGATGCTCCCGACGGGACAGCGGTCGTCGAGCTCGCGAACACCAGCGGCATCGAGCTTCTCGGGACGCCGCCCCGGCTGCGTCCCTTCGACGCTCACACGCGGGGCTTCGGCGAGGCCATCGCCGCCGCCCTCGATCACGGGGTCTCCCGGCTCGTGCTGGGAATCGGGTCGAGCTCTTCCACCGACGGCGGCGCGGGCATGCTCACCGCCCTCGGTGCGCGGTTCACGGATGCCGAGGGTCGGGCCATCGCCGACGGCGCCCGCGGACTCGCGACGGTGGCCGCCGCCGACCTGTCGGATCTCGCGCCGCTGCCGCCCGGCGGGGTCACAGTGCTGAGCGACGTGACCAACCCGCTGCTCGGAGCCCGAGGAGCGGCTGCCGTGTTCGGCCCGCAGAAGGGCGCCGGCGTCGACGACGTGCCGGTGCTCGACGCCGCGCTGGCTCGGCTGGCGACGCTGCTCGAGGCGGACACGGATGCCGCGGGCGCAGGCGCTGCGGGAGGCACCGGCTTCGGCCTGCTGGCGTGGGGCGCTCGACTCGTGCCCGGCTCGGCGGCGGTCGCGGAACTGGTGGGACTGGACGCGGCGGTGGCCGCGGCATCCGTCGTCGTCACGGGCGAGGGGTCGTACGACGGTCAGTCCGCCGCCGGCAAGGTGCCCGCGCACGTCGGCGCGGTCGCGGCGTCGGCAGGTGTGCCCGTCGGGCTCGTGGCCGGGCGCATCGCCGCGGATGCCGACGCCTCGGGCTTCGCTGCGACGGCCTCGCTCACCGACCTGGCCGGCTCTGGCGAGGCCGCGATGGCCGACGCCGCCCGCTGGCTCGTCGAGGCCGGCGCTCAGCTCGCCCGCGCCTTCGGCGCCCGCTGACGCCGGAACAGCGCCGCTCGCTGGCGGGCCAGATTCCTGTATCCCGGTGCCTGAGCGAGGGAGCGCCAGCGACCGAGATGAAGGGCGCACCGTGTGCCTGAAGCACGAACGCGGCGGGACACCAAGGTGCCCCGCCGCGTTCGTCGCCAGGGGTCAGGGCAGGCGGAGCGCGCCGTTGCGGCGGTGGGGAAGGGCGGCAAGCGCCTCGTCGCGGAGCACCTCGGGAAGAAACGCCTCCGGCGCGTCCTGGAAGACGACGGGCCGCAGGAAGCGGCGGATCGCGGTCGCGCCGACCGAGGTGTGGAGCGACGTGGTGGCGGGCCACGGGCCGCCGTGCTGCTGCGACCAGGTGACGGCGACGCCGGTCGGCCAGCCGGCGAAGAGCACGCGACCGGCCTTGCGGGTCAGCACCTCGAGCACCGCGGCGACGTCGTCGGACGACTCGGAGTGCAGCGTCGCCGTGAGCGAACCCGGCACGGCCTCGAGGGCAGCGTGGAGTTCCTCGGTTGAGGAGTACCGGACGAGCAGCGTCACCGGGCCGAAGCACTCTTCGAGGAGCGTCTCGGGGCGTGCGGCGACGGCCGCGGCATCCGTCGACAGCACGACCGGCTGCGCCGACCCCGGCTCGGCCGGAAGGCCCTGCGCCACGACCGCGACGGACGGGTCGGCCTCGAGGTGCTCGATGCCGGCCGGGAACGCCTCGGTGATGCGGTCGGTGAGGAGCGGTCCGCCGGCAGCACCGGTGGCGAAGCCCGCGACGAGCTCCTCGAAGCCCGCGCCGGCGGGCACGAACACGACGCCGGGCTTCGTGCAGAACTGGCCGACGCCGAGGGTGAACGATCCGACGAGGCCCTGCGCGAGCGCTTCGCCGCGGGCGGCGACCGCCGCCTCGGTGAGCACGACGGGGTTCACCGAGCCGAGTTCGCCGTAGAACGGGATGGGGTCGGGGCGTCCCGACGCGAGGTCGAACAGGGCGCGGCCGCCGCCGAGCGATCCGGTGAAGCCGGCCGCCTGGATGACCGGGTGCTGCACCAGAGCGTTGCCCGCTTCGCGGCCCTCGACGAGCGCGAGCGAGCCCTCGGGCGCCCCGGCGGCGACGAGCGCGTCCGCCACGATCGCCGCCGTGCGCTCCGAAAGGCGCGGGTGGCCCGAGTGCGCCTTCACGATGACGGGGTTGCCCGACGCGAGAGCCGAGGCCGTGTCGCCGCCCGCGACCGAGAACGCGAAGGGGAAGTTGGATGCCGAGAACACCGCGACCGGGCCGACGCCGACGAGCATGCGGCGCAGCTCGGGACGCGGCGGGGTGGCCGACGGGTCGGCGTCGTCGACGGTGAGCTCGAGGTACGAGCCCTCCTCGACGACCGATGCGAACAGTCGCAGCTGCCCGGTGGTGCGGCCGACCTCGCCGCGCAGGCGGGTCTCACCGAGGCGGGTCTCCTCGTCGGCGATCGCGACGAGCTCGTCGATGTGGGCGTCGAGCGCATCGGCGGCCGCGCGCAGCCACGAGGCGCGGGTCGCGGCATCCGCTGCCCGCCAGATCGGCGCCGCGGCCGCGGCGGCCGCGGTGAGCGTGTCGAGCTCGGCGCTCGTGGTGGTGGTGAGAGCGGTGGTCATCGGGGATCCTTTCGGCTTGCCGTCCGCTCGCGAGCGCAGAGACTGCGCTCGGGAGCCGGCTCGATGGACATTCTGTGCGCTTTCGGCGGGAGGGGAGTCATGAGAAGCGGATGCCGAGTCCAGCGTGCGGGACCTCGGTGAGTATTCCGTCCGCGATGCGCACGGGCGACGGGTCGAGGAGGGCTCCCAGGGCGCCGAATCCGGCATCCTCCACGTCCTCGGCCATCGGGGCCGGAACGCCCGGAACCGCCCGCAGGCACAGCGCGAGCTGCCCGGACAGTTCGGGGAGCAGGTGCGGGTGCAGCGCTGCGCCGTACTCGGCCGCGATCGCCGCGATGCCGAGGAACGGCGTGATGCCGCCGACGCGCACCACGTTGGGCTGCACGATCTGCGCGGCGCCGGTGCGCAGGAAGTCGTCGAAGCGATAGACGTTGTGGAGGTTCTCGCCGACCGCGATGGGGATGCCGCTCGATGCGGCCAGGCGCTTGGCGAGCTCGATGTGCCCGTACAGGTCGTCGGCGCGCAGGGGCTCCTCGATCCAGGCGGGCGACACCTCGGCGAGCACCTCGAGCGACCGCGTCGCCCGGTCGAGCTCCCACCGCTGATTCGCGTCGATCATGAGCGCGCGATCGGGGCCGAGCACCTCGCGCACCGCGCGCATGCGGTCCAGGTCCTCGGCGACGTCGGGCTTGCCGACCTTGACCTTGACCGCGTCGAAGCCCGCGTCGACCCACCGGCGCACCTGGGCGACGAGCTCGTCCTGCGTGTAGTGCAGGTTGACCCCCGAGCCGTACGCCGTCACGCTCTCGCGCTGTGTACCGAGGAATCCGGGGAGCGAGGTGCCCGCCGCACGGATCGCGGCATCCCACAGCGCGAGGTTGAGGCCCGCCATCGCGATCGTCGTGAGGCCGCCGCCACCGGCCTCGTGGAGGTGCTGCCAGAGCGCCAGCCACTCCGAACCCGGATCGGCCGAGCGACCGACGGCGAAGGCGGTGATGTCGTTCGCGAGCAGCGCGTGCACCGCTTCGGCGCCGATCTGCGGGGTCCATGAGAACCCCCAGCCCTCGGCGCCGTCCGAGCGCACCACGTGCGTCGCGACCACTCCGACCGACGTGACATCGGCCGCCCACGGCCGGGTGAGCGGCACTCGGACCAGTCGCGCGTCGAACGCGGCGATCGTCGGGGCGTCCTCGAGGGGCGATCCGGTGATCGCGGTCGCCGCCGCGGCGGAGGCATCCGTCATCACAGCAGCGCTCGTCCCGCCTCGAGGATCTCGGCGAGACGGACCTCTTGCGCGGGGGTCGGGTCGACCAGGGGTGCGCGCACCGAGCCGACCGGGAGCCCGCCCAGGCGCAACCCCGTCTTGATGAGCGAGACGCCGAAGCCCGGGGTCTCGTCGCGCAGCTGCACCAGCGGCGAGTAGAACCCGTCGAGCAGCTCGGCGCGCCGCGCCTCGTCGCCGTCGACATAGGCGCGGTAGTACGCGTTCGCCACCTCGGGGATCATCGCGAACGCCGCGGAAGAGTACAGCGGGATGCCGATGCCCCGGTACGCGCCCTGCGTCAGCTCGGCGGTGAGGAGGCCGTTGAAGAAGGCGAAGTCGTCGCGGCCCGAGGCTGCGACCGCGCGCACGATCTGCTGCGCGAGCCCGACGTCGCCGACGCCGTCCTTGAAGCCGACGACCTTCGGGTTCGCGGCGAGGCGCCGCACCGAGTCGACGGAGTACTGCGCCGTGCCGCGGTGATAGATCACGACGGGAAGATCGGATGCCGCGGCCACCGCCTCGACGTAGGCGACGAGGCCCGCCTGCGGGCCGCCGACCAGGTACGGCGGCAGCACGAGCAGCGCGTCGGCGCCGGCGTCGGCCGCCGCACGCGCGAGCGCGGTCGCGTGGCCGAGGGGGCCGCCGGTGCCGGCGACGACGGGGACGCGCCCGGCGACGGTCTCGGTGGCGACCTGGACGACGCGCGTCGCCTCCTCGGTGGACAGGGCGTGGAACTCGCCGGTGCCGCAGGCGGGGAAGACGCCGCCGGGCGCGTGCGCGAGCGTGGTGTCGATGTGCTGCCGCAGCAGGTCCTCGTCGACGCGGCCGTCGGCGTCGAACGGGGTGACGGGGAAGAAGAGGATGCCGTCGAAGTTCACGCCAGCACGTCCTTTCGGGCGAGGTCGGGGGAGGGGGTCACTGAGTCCGAGTCGGTCGCTGAGCCTGTCGAAGCGTCGCCGAGCTCACCGCGCCACGTGTGCGCCGGGCCCCAGCCGAGCACACGCCGGGCCTTCGCGTTGGAGAACGCCGGCGCGGTGCCGGTCAATTCCGCGGCGAGCAGGTCGGTGCCCGGCACGAACCGGGGAAGAAGCTCAGCGAGGGGGCGGCGGGCGAGCGCGTCGTCGGCGCCGACGAAGAACACCTCGGCGTTGGGGATCTCGGGGAGGGCCAGCAGCAGGGTGTCGACGAAGGTGGCGACGTCGCGGGCGTCGACGTAGTTGAACAGGGCCGGCGCCGACAGGGCGGGGTCGGCCAGGCGTTCGAGCACCGTGTGGCCCTGCTGCGTCGGCGCGCCGCGCCATTCCTCGGGAGCGATGACGTAGCACGGGCGGAACGCCGCGAACCGGGTCGCGTCGCCCGTCTGGCGCGCCAGCATCGCGATCGTCTGCTCCGCCAGATGCTTCGACAGCGCGTACGCATTCCAGGGACGGGGCGCGGACTCCTCGTCGAGGGGGAGGCGGTCCGGCAGCCACCCTGTCGGCGCACCGTAGCCGAGCACAGTCGGGCTCGACGCCGTCACGATCTTCGGGATGCCGGCCGCGACTCCGGCCGACATCACATTGAGCGCCATCGTCGCGTTCGTGCGGAGGATGACGTCCTCGGGGGCGCTGAAGGGCACCGCGATCGCGGCGAGGTGGATGAGCGCGTCGGCACGGGCGTCGGCGATCGCGCGGGTCGTGGCATCCGTCTCCGTCAGATCCACCGCGATCTGCTCGACATCGGAGAGCTCCGACGCGTCGGAGATGCCGCGGTCGAGCGACACCAGCTCGTGGCCCGCCGCGGCGAGCCCCGCGACGAGGCTGCGGCCGAGCCGACCCGCGCCGCCGGTGACCGCGATGCGGGTCATGCGCGTGCGACCGCGGCGTCGGCCGCGTCGGCGGTGAGGAAGCGGATGCCGAGGTCGGAGACCTGCACCGGCAGGCCGGTCTCGAGCGAGAGGTTGCCCGCGATGCCGACCGCGATGGAGCGGACCCCGTCGCGCCAGTCGGCGGGCCGGGCGAGCGGGTCGTCGCCGGGGCCTTCGAACACGTCGGCCAGCAGGAGCGCGTCACCGCCGCCGTGGCCGCCCTCACCGTTCAGGATCGGGACCTCGTAGGCCGCCTCCCAGTGCTTCTGCACGATGAGGCGCTCGCCCTCGGGACGCAGCGAGCCCGACGAGCCGGCGTCGACAGCGGATGGGTCCAGCACCGGGTGCAGCCCCTCGTCGGCGAGCACGGCGCCGCGCTCGACGACCTCGAGCTCGGCGCGGCCGAGCGTGCCGTTGACCGCGACGCGGTAGCCCTCCCACGGCGAGTGGGCGTTGAGCGAGTACGACAGCGTGGCACCCGAGAGGTAGTCGACGACGAGCGCGAGGTTGTCTTCGATGGTGATGCCCTCGCCGAACACGTCGCGGTCACGGAGGTAGCCGTCGTGCTGCTCGGCCTCGAGGTAGAGCGCCTTCAGGCGCTCGTCGTCGCGCAGGTCGAGCTCGAACGCGTCGCCCCCGTCGTGCGTGCCGCGGGCGGGACGGTCGTGGATGCCGCGCGCGGCGGCGTTGTCGGCGCCGTAGAAGCGCAGGCCGCCCGAGGCGAACACGCGGCGCGGCGCGGAGCGGATCCACCAGTTGACGAGGTCGAAGTGGTGGCTGGCCTTGTGGACGAGCAGGCCGCCCGAGTGCTCCTTCTCGCGGTGCCAGCGGCGGAAGTAGTCCGCGCCGTGCTTGGTGTCGAGCACCCACGAGAAGTCGACCGAGGTGACCTCGCCGATCACGCCGTCCTGGATGACCTGGCGCAGCGCGGAGTTGCGGGGCGAGTAGCGGTAGTTGAAGGTGATGACGACCTCGCGGCCGGTGCGGTCGATGGCGTCCTCGATCGCCGCCGCGGAGGGTCCGTCGATGGTGAGAGGCTTCTCGACGACGACGTCGGCGCCGGCATCCAGCGACCGCACGATCAGGGGCGCGTGGAGGTCGTCGCGGGCGCAGATGACGACGCGGCCGACCTGCTGGTCGCGGACCATCGCCTCCAGGTCGTCGGGACCGTAGACGGCCGGGGCCGGGAGGCCCGCGGCGACCACGCGGTCGACGTAGTACTGCGCGCGGACCGGGTTCGGCTCGCAGATCGCCACGAGCGCGGCGTCGTCGGCGTAGCGGCCGATGATCGCGTCGACGTACATCTGGGCGCGGTGTCCGGCCCCGACGAGGGCATACCGGCGGTGGCTCATCTCACTCCTTCAGGAAACGTTTTCTCAGGATAGCACGCGGAATCGGGATGCCGGCCGCCCGGGTGGCCCGGCGGACCGCGGTGGTCTCGTCAGCGACCCGCGGGCGCGCCGTATCGCGCGACCATCGTCCGGGCGGCCTCGTCCACCACGCGGCGGACCTCCTCGTCGCTGAGCACCCAGTCGCCGTGCACGAGGCGCGGCCAGAAGACGACCGTCGAGATCATGCCCAGGAACTGGGCCGCCGCGGCGTCGATGTCGTCCACGCGCGCAGTGCCGGCGGCGTCCTCCGCCCGCAGGTAGCGGTGCAGCGTCGTGATCACCGGCAGGGTGCCGAAGTCGAACGTCCGCTCCCGCAGCTCGGGAAAGCGGGGGGCCTCGGCGATCACCGTGCGCAGCAGCTCCTCGACGCCAGGGCGTGACAGGAGCTCGGCGTAGGCCAGGCCGAGCGCGAGCAGCCCGGCGCGCAGGTCGCCGGGTGGCGGCTCGGGGAGGTGGGCCGCGGGGGTGCTCCCCGCCGCGAGGACCGTCGCCTCGAACAGCTCGGCCTTGGTCGGGAACTGCTTGAAGAGCGTCGCCTTCGACACGCCCGCGCTCGCTGCGACGCGCGCCAGCGAGGTGCGGTCGTATCCGGTCTCGAGGAACAGTCGAGTGGCGGAGTCGAGGATCTGCTGCCGGTTGGTGGCGGCGACCTGGCGATGGTAGGCGGAGAGCTCTCTCGGCATGCCTTCAGTATGGACCGAGATGAGACGGTTGACTCACCTTTCCGTGGCGCGTAGTGTCGTGAGAGGTGAGTCGAGCGACTCATCTCTCATGTCGAGGAGGACAGGTCATGGCAACGGTGATCGTTCATGCGACGGTGACGCTCGACGGCTTCCTGGCGACGCCCGACGGCGGCGTCGACTGGATGTTCGACTTCCCGTCCGCGCCCGAAGACGAGGACGTCGTCGATCGCGTCTGCGCGCAGATCGGCGCGGTCGTCGGCGGGGCGAACAAGACGCAGACGATCGAGGAGGGGGAGATCCCCTACGGCGGGATGCTGAAGGTCCCGGTGTTCCTCATGACCCACACGCCGCACGATCCGATCGAGAGGGACGGCATCACATACACCTTCGTCGTGGACGACATCGCGCAGGCGGTCCACGAAGCCCAGCGCGCGGCCGGGTCGAAGTGGGTCAGCCTCCTGGGCGGCAGCATCTCCCGTCAGAGCCTCCGGCTGGGCCTGGTGGACGAGCTCCACCTCGACGTCGTCCCGGTGCTGCTGGGAGACGGGATCCCTCTGTTCGCGGGACTCGGCCAGCGCGTCGACCTCGAGCGCCTCGAGACCTCGGCGTTCGCGAGCGAGACGCACCTCCGGTTCCGCGTGGCCGGGTAGCGGGAGGGTGCGCCGACTGATGCCTTGACCGTGCGCGGGCCGAGGAGGATCCTGAGCACGTGCTGCCGTGTCGCAGCGATATCCGTGATCCTGGGCAGGGCAGTTCTCAGGGGTCGCATCACCCACCGGGCGGTGCGATCGAGGCCTGTCGAAGGGGATTGGGGACATGGGTATCAGACGAGCGGCGTCCCTCGCCGCGATCATGACGGCTGCACTGGTGTCGGCCGCGCTGCTTCCGGCCGCGGCGAGTGCCGCCCCGCCCGGCTCTGCGCCGGAGCCTGTCGCCGTCGAGCTCGCCACCGGAATGGTGCAACCGCTCGGCAGCGTCATCGGACCGGACGGGGCGCTGTACGTCGCCGATCGGGGCGCAGGCCAGGTTGTCCGCGTCGACACGACGACCGGGGCCACGTCGACCTACGTGACGGGACTGCCCGTGACCGGTCCGGGCGGCGTGCTGGACGTGACATTCATCGGGGATGTCGCGTACCTGCTCATCAGCGTGGTCGGTCCCGACGTGGGCGGCACCGACATCGGCGGCGTCTACCGCGTCGACGACGTCGACGACATCACGCTCATCGCCGACACGGCGACGTGGTCGATCGACAACCCGCCCGATGCGGACTACTTCGTGCCGAGCGGAGTCCAGTACACGCTCGTGCCCTACGACGACGGATTCCTCATCGCGGACGGGCATCACAACCGCGTGCTGTTCGCCGGCCTCGACGGCGAGATCAGCGAGGTCGCGCAATACGGCAATGTCGTTCCGACGGGCCTTCAGCTCGGCCACGGGACGATCTACATGGCCGAGGCGGGGCCGATCCCGCACGACCCCTCGACCGGCGCGGTGGTCGCGATCAACCCCAAGCACCCGGTGGAACGGGTGGTCGCCTCGGGTTACAGCCTCATCGTCGACGTCGAAGCAGCGTCGTGCGGTCTGTACGCGTTGTCGCAGGGCGATTCGCCCGGCATGGTCGAGCCGGGAACCCCGGGTCTTCCCGACAGCGGTGAACTCCTGCGCGTCAACGGCAACGGCACGTTCACGGTCGTCGTCGATGAGCTCGACCGGCCGACGTCGCTCTCGTTCGTGGGTGACACCGCCTACATCGTGACACTCGGCGGAGACGTGCTCATGGTCGAAGACGTCGCGCCGGACCGGCACGGCATGTGGGGAGGCTGCGGGGGAATGGGCGCCGGCTGACCGGACGCTCGAACGAGTCGCGCGGGGCGCGTCGCCTGGGGCGCGTCGCGCGGGGCGCGTCGCGCGGGGCGGCGCACCCGTGCGGACGCGCCGCCGACCGACCCGAACCCGGCGCGCGGTGAGCGGTCCCCGGACCGACCGCACCGTCCGCGCGGTCGCTCGTGTCAGGCGGCGGGACCGGTGGTGCCGCGCACCGTCAGCTCGGGGAGGACGGTGAGCGGATGCCCTGGCTCGGCGCCTTCCAGCAGCTCGCGCATGCGCGACCACGCCTGCGACCCGAGCTCGGTGGCCGGCACCGCCGCCGTGGTGAGCGGGGGAGTCGTGTACTGCGCGAACGGGATGTCGTCGAAGCCGACGATGGACAGATCGTCGGGGACGCGGCATCCCTTCGCCTGCACGGCACTGAGGAGGCCCATCGCGACGAGGTCGTTGAAGGCCAGGGCGGCGGTCGCGCCGGAGGCGAGCACGGCGTCGCCGGCGGCGGCGCCGGCCTCGAAGTCGACGCCGCAGGGGATCTCGGAGACCTCGGTGTCGCCGTGCTCTGCGACGAACGCCGCGATCGCCTCGAGACGGGCGGCGTTGGCGACGCTGCCGGGGGCGCCGGCGAGGAAGACGATGCGCCGGTGCCCGAGCTCGTGGAGGTGCGCGAGCTCGGCGGCGAGGGCCGTGCGGTAGTCCGCGCGGACCGAAGGCACCTCGCCGGAGGTGCGGTTGATGAGGACGACCGGGCGAAGTCCTCCCACCAGCCGGTCGAGCTCGTCCTGCGGCAGACGCGGCGCGCACAGGATGACGCCGTCGGTGCGCCGGCGCGTCGCGCCGGCGAGCACGCGCTCCTCCTCGACGGATTCGGCGGAGTCGGCGACGAGCACGTGGTAGTCGTCCGCGGCGGCCGCGCGGCTGAGTCCGCGCAGGATCGCCTGGAAGGTCGGGTTGCCGAGGTCGGGCACGATGACCGCGACCGTCTGCGTGCGCCCGAGGACGAGGCTGCGGGCGACGGGGCTCGCGGTGTAGTCGAGGGCGGCGGCCGCCTCCTTCACGCGCTCGGCGAGGGCGGGGTCCACCGTCGGGTTGCCGTTCAGCGCACGCGACACGGTCGAGAGCGAGACGCCCGCACGGGCGGCGACGTCGGCGATCGTGACGCGCGCTGCCCGGTCGGCGCGGGGCGGTCGAGGCATCCGTGTCTCCTTGCGTAGCGGCGCGCCTCAGCCTACCCGGAAACGTTTCCCCGCCCAGGGGAACTCGGGAGGCCGCGGCCGACCGCCGTCAGGAGCGGGGAGGGGTGCTGCCTCGGACGATGACCTCGAGCGGGAGCTGCGGCTCGGCGGCATCCCAGTCCGGATCCGTCGCCGCGTGCAGCGCGCGGTAGCCGAGGTCCTCGAGCGGCACGCGCACGGTGGTGAGGCCGGGACGAATGTCGCGACCCGTGGCGATGTCGTCGAAGCCGGCGACGGCGATGTCGGCGCCGACCTGCCGCCCGGCGTCGCGCACGGCCGACATGATGCCGATCGCGACCACGTCGCTGATGCCGAAGATGAGAGTGCCGGCGGGCACGTCGCCCTCGAGCAGCTCGGCGGCTGCCGCGTACCCGGCGTCGCGGGTGAAGCCGCCTCGGCGCACTTCGCGCACCGTGCCGCCCGCCGCCGTGAAGCCCTCGGTGAACCCCTCGACGCGGTCGTCGGAGGTGCGGATGCCCTCGGCTGCCGCCACCACGATCGCGTCTCGGTAGCCGATGCCGGCGAGCTCGGCGCCGAGCGTCGCAGCACCGCCGCGGTTGTCGACGGCGACCGAGCGCGCCGCGCCGCCGCCCGGGCCGACGACCACGACGCGTCCGCCCATGTTCGAGAACGCGTCGAGCTCGCCCTGCAGGCCGACGGCGTCGGGCCCCTCCACGCGGGACGCCGCGAGGATGAGTCCGCGCGGGCGCTGTCCGCGCAGCGCGCGCACGAGCTTGACCTCGCGCTGCGGGTCGCGCTCGGTGATGGCGATCGTGACGACGAGTCCTGCCTCGTCGGCGCCGCGGGCGACGCCCGAGGCCAGCTGTCCGAAGTACGGGTCGGCGATGTCGGCGACGAGCAGTGCGACGATGGCGGCGGTGCCGCGCGCGGTCGCCTGCGCCGACAGGTTGGCGGTGTAGCCGAGCTTCTCGGCGGCGGCCTCGACGCGTTCGCGGTAGCTTTCTGCGACCTTCCGCGTGGATCCGTTCAGCACGCGCGACGCGGTCGCGAGCGAGACACCGGCCTCGCGCGCGACGTCGTGCAGGGTTGCGGCGCCTCGGGTCGGCGCGGTGATGTCGCTCACAGGCGAGAGTCTAGGGCTTGTGTCCGGTTCGGGCGATAGATTGGGAAACGGTTTCCCTCCGTCCGCTTCCTCACGGGATGCCTCAGGTGCCTTCTCGAAGGAGAGCCATGCCGCCCACCGCAGAGCCGCGCTTCGTGCCCGGCACCCATGTGCGCCTCACCGACGGCGCCGACCTCGACGCCCAGCGGACCGTGAGCGCCACGCTCCAGCGGCTCGATCTCGACCGCCTCCTGGCGCCGTTCCGTCGCGAGGCCGGGCTCGCCCCGCGCGCCGAGACGTACGGCGGCTGGGAGGCCGACGGGCTCGACGGGCACACCGCCGGGCACGTGCTGTCGGCGGCGAGCACGCTCGCGGCGGGAGGGGATGCCGCCGCCCCGGCGATCGTGCGCACGCTGGTGGACGGCATCCGCGAATGCCAGCTCGCAGGCGGCACCGGGTACGTCGGCGGCGTGCCCGACGGCGAGGCGCTCTGGGACGAGCTGCGCGCCGGACGGATCGACGCCGGCGCCTTCCACCTCAACGGCCGGTGGGTGCCGCTGTACAACCTGCACAAGATCCTCGCGGGCCTCGTCGACGCGGTCGAGCTCACCGACGACGCGACCGCTAGGGACGCGCTCGCCGACCTGGGCGCCTGGTGGCTGCGCACCGCGGCGGAGCTCGACGACGACGCCTTCGAGCGCATCCTCGAGTGCGAGTTCGGCGGTATGACCGAGGCCTTCGCGCGTGCCGCGCTGGTGCTCGAGGATGCCGCGTACCTGCGCCTCGCGCGGCGCTTCGCGCGCCGCGGCCTCGTCGAGCCGCTGGCCGCGGGTCGCGACGAGCTGGACGGTCTGCACGCGAACACGCAGATCCCGGTCGCCGTGGGCTTCGCGACGATCGAACGCGCCGCTCGCACGCTGGCTCCCGGGCTGCTCCCCGAGGTCGAGGCCCGCGAGGGAGCCGCCGCGCGGGTGTTCTTCGACCGCGTCGCACGGCACCGCAGCGCCGCGATCGGCGGCGACAGCGTGCGCGAGCACTTCCCGCAGGACTTCACGAGCATGTTCATCGCGCGCGAAGGGCCGGAGACGTGCAACAGCCACAACATGATCAAGCTCGCCGCCGAGCTCCACGTGCTCACGGGCGATGACGCGTATCTGCACTGGGCCGAGCGGACGCGCGCCAACCACCTGCGCTCGGCGCAGCACCCCGAGCACGGCGGGCTCGTCTACTTCACGCCGCAGCGGCCCGCGCACTACCGGGTCTACTCGCCGGAGGCGGAGGGCTTCTGGTGCTGCATGGGCTCAGGGTTCGAGGCGCAAGCGCGACATGGCGCGCTCGTCTTCGCGGAGCACGCGGGCGAGGTGCGCGTGAACGCCCTGGTGCCGTCTCGGGCGGAGCTCGACGGTGCGGACCTCGAGATCACGCTGGACGAGCGCACGGACTCTGCGGCCGTCCACGCGACGATCCGCGTGCGGGCGGCGCGGCCGACTCGGCTGGCCCTGCTGATCCCCGACTGGGTCGACGGTGAAGCGTCCGTCCGGCTGTCGACCGAGGGTGGGACGGATGCCGCGTCCTCGGCCGCAGCCGGCACCCGCGTGCGTCTGGAGATCGGCGAGGGCCTGTCCGTGGTGCACCTCACGCTCCCGCGCCGGCTCCGTTTCGAGCGCCCTGCCGATGGCTCGGACTGGGCGTGGATCGTGGACGGCCCCGATGTGCTCGCCGAGCGCGTGGCCGACGACGCCGTCGCGTACCGGGGCAACGGCGCCCGCATGGGCCACATCGCCGTCGGTGCGCTCCGGCCGCTCGCCGATACGCCGGTGCTCGCGCCCGACGCGCTCGAGCGTGCGGTGCGCGAGGCGCCGGGCCGGCTGCGCGTGCCCACTGCCGACGGCGACAGCGTCGACCTCGAGCCGTTCGCCGCCATCCATGACGCCCGCTATACGGTCTCGTGGCCGCTGGCGCAGGGGACGGATACCGCCTCCGCCGCCGCTCGCCGCGCCGAGCTCGAGCACATCGACGCGGCATCGCTCGGGCTCGAGGCGCGCACGCGCGACGTGATCGCGTTCGGTGAGCAGCAGCCCGAGTCGGACCACGGCCTGGCCGCCTCCGACGAAGAGATCGGGATCTCGGGCGATGCGCGGTGGCGGCGCACCCGCGGCACGATCGCTCTGACGCTCCGGGACTGGAGCGGCACTGCCGACGCCCTGCGTGTGGTGTGGCTCGGCGGCCACGAGGATGCCCGCCTGCGAGTGCTGGTGGGCGAAGCGGTCGTACTCGACGAGGTCGTGCCCGCCGGCGCCGGCGACGCCGTCCGCGAGGTGCCGCTCACCGCGGCCACGGGCGCCGTCGAGCTTCCGGTGCGCATCGAGGCCGCGGGCTCCGTCACCCCGCGTCTGCGAGAGCTCCGCGCGCTCGCCGCCGCCTCCGACCGCTGACCCTCCCGGCGGTCCGGGGCGTTTCGTCGCGCTCGTTCCTCGCTCGCTCAACGTCCGGCATCGGCGTTCACCTCTCCGGGGAACGACGAAGCGCCCGCGGGGGCGAAGACCCCGCGAGCGCTTCAGCTCGTGCTGCGCGTCAGCTCGCGACGCGCGTGCGCAGGTGAGGGGAGACGGATGCCTCGAACCCGGCCGCCGTCCGCTGCACGGCCAGCAGCGGGTCGGTGGCCCAGATCTCCTCGTTGAAGATCTCGACCTCGATGTCGCGGTCGTAGCCGGTCGCCTCGACGGCGGCGGTCAGCGACGCGAAGTCGATGACGCCGTCGCCCGGGTAGTGGCGGCTCAGGAGCACGTCCGCGGGAAGCGGCGTCTTCCAGTCGCACACCTGGTACGTGGCGATGCGGCCCTCGCGGCCGGCGCGCTCGATCGAGGCGAGGACGTCGGGGTCCCACCAGATGTGGAACGTGTCGACGGTGGCGCCCACGACGGCCGGGTCGAAGTCCGCCGCGATGTCCAGCGCCTGGCCGAGTGTCGAGACGACGCAGCGGTCCGAGGCGTACATCGGGTGCAGCGGCTCGATGGCGAGCGTCACGCCGGCGGCCGCGGCATCCGGAGCAAGCTCGCCGATGGCGTCGCGCACGCGCTCGCGCGCGCCGACGAGGTCACGGGAGCCCTCGGGCAGTCCGCCCGCCACCAGCACGAGGATCGCCGTGGAGCCCTCGGCGCCCGCGGCGGCCAGCGTCGCGGCCTCTTCGATCGCGACGCGGTTGTCGTCGATCGAGGCCCGGCGGGCGGCACCCTCGGGCATCGTGAAGAAGCCGGAGCGGCAGTGCGTCGTGAAGCGCAGGCCGGAGTCGGCCAGCATCGACGCGGCCGTCGCGAGACCGACCTCCTGCACGGGCTCGCGCCACAGGCCGATCGCCTGCACGCCCGCCTCGGCCGTCACACGCAGCGCGGTGGCGAGGTCGGCGTACTTGATCGTGGCCTGGTTGATGGACAGACGCGGGTCCGCGCTCATGCGATCACCCCGGGGACGTCGATGCCGTTGTGGCGCAGCATGCCGTGCCAGCGGATCGCCGCGAGCTCCGGACGCTCCAGGGCCAGCGACGAGTTCGCGAGCTCGACGATGCGGGAGAGGTGCGGGAGGCTGCGCGCCGAGTGCAGGCCGCCGACCATCTGGAACGCGCGCTGGTGGCCGTTGAGCCACGACAGGAACGCGACGCCGGTCTTGTAGTAGAACGTCGGCGCGGCGAACACCTGGCGGCTGAGCTCTTCGGTCGGGCCGAGGATCTCGAGGTACCGTGCCGGGTCGCCCGCGTCGAGCGCCTGGATGGCGGCCGAGGCGACCGGCGTGATCGCCGCGAACGCGCCGAGCAGCGCGTCGGAGTGCTGACGCGTGCTCTCGGGGTTGCGCTCCGGCTGCGTCGCGTCGGGAACGTCCTGACCGCCGATGAGGCCCACGTAGTTGAAGTCGTCGCCGGTGAACATGCGCACGCCCTGGGGAAGGCGCTCGCGCACCGACACCTCGGAGGCGGCGTCGAGCAGGCTCATCTTGACGCCTGCGACCTTGTCGACGTTCTCCTCGATGATCTCCAGCAGCACCGACGACGCGTCGCGCCAATCGCCCGAGCCGAAGTATCCCTCGAGCGCCGGGTCGAACGCGGTGCCGAGCCAGTGCAGCACCACCGGGCCGCTCGCCGCCTGCAGCACCTCGCGGTACACGCGGCGGTAGTCGTCGGCCGACTCCGCGACGCGCGCGAGGTGGCGCGAGGCCATGAGCACGGGGCCCGCGCCCTGCTCCTCGGTGAAGTGCAGCTGCTCCTTGTAGGCGTCGATCACCTGGTCGAGCGAGATCCGCTCGGCGTCGACGTGGTCGGTGTTGACCCCGACCACGACCGAGCCGCCCTCTTCACGGGCGACCTGCGCCGAACGGGCGATCAGGTCGCGCGTCGCGGCGGCGTCGAGCCCCATGTTGCGCTGGGCGGTGTCCATGGCGTCGGCGACGCCCAGGCCCCACGAGTACACCGCGCGACGGAAGTCCAGTGTGGCGTCCCAGTCGACCTCGGCCGGCTGGCCGGGGGTGTTGTCGGCCCAGGTCTTGGGCACGACGTGCGCCGCGGCGTACGCGACGCGGCTGCGCAGCGCGCCCTCGGGCCTGGTGTAGCCGGGCGATTCGTTGAGCTCGACGGCCGAGAGTGCCCCGGCGTCGGAGAGAAGGGTGAGCTTCGGCATCCGTGCTCCCGATCAGTCCAGCGACAGCGTCGGCAGCTCGACCTTGCGGCCCTCGCGGCTGGACTGCAGGCCGGCCTCGGCCAGCAGCACGCCGCGCGCGCCCGAGAGGAGGTCGAACTCGTAGTCGGTGCCCTCGACGTACGACACGAGGAACTCCTCCCACTGCTGACGGAAGCCGTTCTGGAACACGTCGTTCGTCGGAACCTCGGCCCAGTCGGCGTCGTAGTCGTGGTCGTCGGCCAGGTCGGGGTTCCAGACCGGCTTCGGGGTGGCGTTGCGGTGCTGAATCTTCGCGCCGAACAGGCCCACGACGGCCGAGCCGTGCGTGCCGTCGACGTGGAACTCGACGAGCTCGTCGCGGTTGACGCGCACGGTCCACGACGAGTTGATCTGCGCGACGATGTCGCCCTTGAGCTCGAAGATGCCGTAGGCGGCGTCCTCGGCGGTCGCGGTGTAGTGCTCGCCCTTCTCGTCCCAGCGGTCCTGGATGTGCACGGCGGCCTGCGCGTACACGGTCTTGACCTCGCCGAACAGGTTCTCGAGCACGTAGTTCCAGTGCGGGAACATGTCGACGATGATGCCGCCGCCGTCCTCGGCGCGGTAGTTCCACGACGGGCGCTGCGCGGGCTGCCAGTCGCCCTCGAAGACCCAGTAGCCGAACTCGCCGCGCACCGACAGGATGCGGCCGAAGAAGCCGGAGTCGATGAGGCGCTTGAGCTTCTGGAGGCCGGGCAGGTAGAGCTTGTCGTGCACGACGCCGGTCTTGACGCCGGCCTCCTGCGCGAGCTTGGCGAGCTCGAGGGCCTCGTCGACCGTCTCGGCCGTGGGCTTCTCGGTGTAGATGGTCTTGCCGGCGGCGATGGCCTTGCGCAGCGCCGAGGCACGCGCCTTGGTCACGAGGAAGTCGGCGTAGATCTCCCAGCGCGGGTCGGCGAGGGCGGCGTCGAGGTCGGTCGTGTAGTCCTCGATGCCGTGCTTGGCGGCGAGCTCGGCGAGCTTGGCTTCGCTCCGGCCGACGAGGAGCGGCTTGACGGTGACCTTGGTGCCGTCGGCCAGCTCGATGCCGCCCTGCTCGCGGATTGCGAGGATCGAGCGCACGAGGTGCTGACGGTAGCCCATGCGGCCCGAGACGCCGTTCATGATGATGCCGATCTCGCGCACCTGCGGGCGGGCCTGTGCCTCAGCCGAGGCGGGAGCGAGTGTCGTGTCGGTCATGGGGTCCTGCTTTCTTCTCTGAAGGCTGTGGTACCCGCCCGGCGGGCTTCCGTGCGGGTAAACGCTTTCCAATAGTGTGCCATGCGATCGGATACCACGCAAGCGCTTTCCCAGCGGCATCCGACCACCGATCCGTCACGAGCGCAAGAGCACGCACCCGTGCGGCTCGAGTCCGAGCCGCACGACGCTGCTGCCGGGGGCGACGCCGCGCGCGGCATCCGATTGCTCTTCGACCGCCTCGACGGGGACGGATGCCGCATTCCACACGTCGACGACCGCGTCCGGCGAGTGGCCGAGGCCGAGCGAGCGGGTGTCGAAGGGCTCGTCGCGCGCGTCGTCGGACGTGTTGAACACGGCGACCCAGCGCGTATCGCCGTGCTCGGCGGCCCAGACCACGAGATCGCGCTCGCGCAGGAGCTCGCGGTTGCCGGAGGAGTCGCGAAGGATCTCGAGCACCGCGTCGTTCGTGAAGAGGGCGATGGTCTCTGGTGCGCTCGTCGGCAGGTCGCCGCCGATCATGAGCGGAGAGCGGGCCATGACCCAGAGCGTCACCAGCGTCCGGCGCTCGGCGAGCGTCAGTGCGCCTTCGCGGGGCTCGCCGCGCTCGGCGCGGAGGCCGATGCGGCCGAGCGGCAGCATGTCGGCGTCGGGCCAGCCCTGCGGGCCCGCGAGGGGCGCCCATCGGGCGAGGCGCGCGAAGTTCGCCTCGACGTCTTCCCACCGGTCCCACAGATCGTCGCAGATGCGCCACATCGTGGCGTGCGCGCGCAGGTGCTCGAGGTGCGCGGCCGACAGGTCCCGCCCGGGTGAGAGCGACAGCGCGATCTCGCGAGGAGCCGTCTCGATCGCCGTCGAGAGCGCTTCGATCTCGGCGGCCTGATACGGCCAGAGCAGATCGTCGGCCTTGATGAAGTCGACGCCCCACTGGGCGTACTGGTCGGCGATCGAGTGGTAGTAGGCCGCCGCGCCGCGCTGCGAGTGATCGAGGCCGAGATAGTGCGGGTTCCACTCGCAGACGTTCGCCGGGTCGGCGACGGTCGCGGCCGTGACGCGGGCGCCGAGCACAGGGAGGTCGCGCTCGACCGCGAGGCGAGGGATGCCGCGCATGATGTGGATGCCGAACTTCAGGCCGAGCCCGTGCACGCGGGCGGCCAGCGGGCCGAAGCCGGCGCCGCCTGCCGACGACGGGAAGCGCACCGGATCGGGCTGCACCCGGCCGAATCCGTCGATCACCAGCGGGGCGGACTCGTTGTAGCCGTGCGAGCGGGCGGTGGGATCGGCCCAGTCGATGTCGACGACGATCGTGTCCCACCCGTGGCGGAGCAGGTGTTCGGCCATGAACTCGGCGTTGGCCAGGACCTCGGCCTCGGTCACGGTCGTGCCGTACGAGTCCCAGCTGTTCCAGCCCATCGGGGGAGTGGCGGTCTTGAGCAGCGTCATCGCTCGGTCTCCTGTCGTCGTCGACGTTCCGGGAAGGGGAGCCGCGGTGCCGGCGCGGCCCGCGCGCCGGCACCTGTTCGGCTCAGGGTGTTCAGGCCAGCCGGATCGCGGCCCACGACACGGCGGGCAGCGCGAGTGACAGCTCCGCGCCGTCGACGGATGCCTCGGCGGCCCGCACGCCGACCCGCTCGCGGTCGTCGAGGGTGTTTGCGGCGTAGAGGTCGTCGTCGTGCAGCAGGTGCGACTCGACGACCTGAACCTCCCGGCCGAGGGCGCGCACGAGCGGTTCGAGGTCGACGCGCAGGGTCGCGGCATCCGTCGTCGAACGGTTCACGACGAACAGCGACACGCCCTCGTCGTCGATGGTCGCGACGGCGTTCAGCGCCGCGACGTCGCCGAGCTTCTCGGTCGCGAAAGTGGCTGACGACACCGGCACCCGCACGGCGCGGCCCTGCGCGAGGCGCGACGTGATCGAGAACGGGAAGAAGGTCGTCTGGCGCCAGGCCGGGCCGCCGGGCTCGGTCATGATGGGGGCGATCACGTTCACCAGCTGCGCGAGGGACGCCGAGCGCACGCGATCGGCGTGCTGGAGCAGCGTGATCATGAGGTCGCCGAAGACCACGGCGTCGAGGGCGTTGTACTTGTCCTCGAGCAGGCGCGGCGCCACCGGCCAGGCGCCGCCCTTGAACTCGTGGCCCGACTCGGTGCCGTCATCGCGGTGGAGGTACCAGACGTTCCACTCGTCGAACGAGATCATGATGCGCTTGTCGCTCTTCTTGGTCGCGGCGACCGTATCGGCGATGGCCACCACCGACTCGATGAAGCGCGCCATGTCGACCCCCGACGCGAGGAACTCCTGCGCGTTGCCGTCGTGCTCCTGGTAGTACGAGTGGCACGAGATGAAGTCGACGTCGTCGAAGGTGTGCTCGAGCACCTGGCGCTCCCACGAGCCGAACGTCGGCATCGACCGCGCCGACGATCCGCACACGACGAGCTCTACGTCGGGGTCGACCATGCGCATCGCCTTCGCGGTCTGCGAGGCGAGCTTGCCGTAGTCGTCGGCGTTTTTGTGCCCGACCTGCCAGGGGCCGTCCATCTCGTTGCCGAGGCACCACATCTTGACGCCGAAGGGCGTCTCGCGCCCGTTCGCGGCGCGCTGGTCGGTCCACTCCGTCTGCGAGTCGACGTTGGCGTACTCCAGCAGATCGAGCGCCTCCTGCGTACCGCGCGTGCCGAGGTTGACGGCGAGCATCAGCTCGCTGCCCACGCGGTCGAGCCACGCCTGGAACTCGTGCAGGCCCACCTCGTTGGTCTCGGTCGAGTGCCAGGCGAGATCGAGGCGGCGGGGGCGCTGGGCCACCGGGCCGATGCCGTCCTCCCAGCGGTAGCCCGACACGAAGTTGCCGCCGGGATAGCGGATGGTCGAGACGCCGAGCTCCTTGACGAGGTCGATCACGTCGGTGCGGAAGCCCTCGGCGTCGGCGGACGGGTGTCCCGGCTCGAAGATTCCGTCGTAGATGTGGCGTCCGAGGTGCTCGACGAACCCGCCGAACAGGCGCCGGTCGATGTCGGCGATCTCGTAGTGCGGGTCGAGGCGGGCGGAGGCGTCGTGCGAAGAGGTCACGGGCGGTCTTTCATCGGTCGGTGTCCGGAAGCGTGTCGGTCGGGCCGAGCCTCGCTGAGGTGAGGGGTCAGGACGGGACGGGCTCGGGGCGGAGGATCAGCGAGATGGCCGCCGACCGAGCGGGCAGCCGGTGGCGGGGGAGCACTCCCGGACCGCAGGTCGCCGTGCCGACGCCCGACTGCGCGAGATCGATCGACACGAACGTGCGGCCTTCAGGGGTGAGCTCCCAGTTGTGCAGGGCGGCGTCCAGAGCCTTGCGGCTGTGCGGCGACACCGTGAGCGCGAACGGATGGTCGAGGGTCGACACGCGCAGTGCACCACCCCCGGTGACGATTCTGGCATCCCGGACGCCCATGCGGGAACCGCTTTCCTGAGGCCGGATGCTGTCGACGACGAGATCGTCGGCGTCGAGGTGCCACCAGCCGAAGCGTGCCGCCGAACGGAGGTCGGGGTAGCTGTGCATCGGGCCCGAGCCGGCGAGGTCCACGCCGATCGGAGCGCCGTCGATGACGAGGTCGAGTCCGAGTCGTGCCCACTCCGTGGTCCACGTCCCGCGCGGCTCGAGCTCGACGTCCAGGCGCACAGCATCGCCTTCGAGAGCCGTCCACCGCAGCGTCGCGTCGACGGCGCTGTCGAGGATCGGGGTGCCGGTGCGGGTGCGCACCGTGAGCGCGCCGCCCTCGGCGGTCAGGTCGACCAGGCGCGTCATCGTCCGGTCGATGCCGGCCGCCCGCCACCGCTCGGAATAGGGAGGGAGCTCGAGCTCGTCGTTGCCGAGGTCGCGATCGTTGTCGGTGGGCGCGCGCCAGATGCCCACGGTCGGGCCGCTGACTGCGAGCGCGCCGAGGCTGCGGAGCCCGCCGGTGGTGACGTCGAACGCGGCACCGCCGACCCGCTCCCGGGTCACCGCTGCGGTGAGGGCCGGCGGTGCCTCGGGCCGACCGTCCGACACGTGCTGGCCGCTGCCGAGTACATGACCCGCGTCCGCCCAGGCAGACGGGGCGAGGGTGACCGCCTCGACGTTGAGAACATCGGCGACGGCGGCTGCGGCATCCGTCCGTCCTTCTTCCGGCAGCGGGATGCTGACCGCGGTGCGCGCGGCGCAGGGCGGCAGGTCGAGCGTGCCCGACGCCGTGATCTCGCCGTCGACCGTCCGCGACCAGCGCACGCGCACGTGGCCGAGGTCGAGGAAGTCGTACCGGTTCGCGATGCGAACGGCGGTGCGGTCGGCGTCGACGTCGATCACGACCGGTGCGATGACGGCCGCGTAGTGCAGCAGGCCGGGACGCGGGTTGCGGTCGGCGTCGACCAGTCCGTCGATGACGAAGTTGCCGTCGTGGACCTCCTCGCCGAAGTCGCCGCCGTAGAGGATGCGGGTGCCGCCGTCCGGGTCGTCCACGGCGATGCCGTGCTCGAGCCACTCCCAGACGAACCCGCCCGCGTGCCGCGGGTACTCCTCGAACAGGTCCCAGTACTCCTGGAGCCCGCCGGGACCCGTGCCCATCGCGTGGGCGAACTCGCACTGCAGGAACGGCAGCCCGAGGCGATGCGCCTGGGCGGGGGTGGCGTCGAACGCGACGGGCCGCAGCGCCTCTTCGCCGATCTCGCGCACCTCGTCGTGCGACGCGTACATGCGCGAGTAGACGTCGACGTAGCGGCTCTCGCGATCGCCCTCGTAGTGGACGAGGCGCGTCGGATCGGTGACCTTGGTCCACCGGGCCATCGCCTCGAGGTTCGCCCCGGCGTGGGACTCGTTGCCGAGCGACCACATGATCACGCTCGCGTGGTTCTTGTCGCGGTGCACGGTGCGCTGCATGCGGTCGAGGAAGGCGTCGCGCCACACCGGGTCGGTGCTGGGGTTGCCGCGCCAGCCGACGTGCTCGAAGCCGTGCGTCTCGAGGTCGCACTCGTCGATCACCCAGAAGCCCAGCTCGTCGAACAGGTCGAGCACATCGGGGTGGGGCGGGTAGTGCGACGTGCGCACGGCGTTGATGTTGTGCTGCTTCATCAGCAGCAGCTCGTCGCGCGCGACGGCGGCGTCGAAGACGCGGCCGTGGCGGGGACGATGCTCGTGCCGGTTGACGCCGCGGAGCATGATCGGAGCGCCGTTGACGAGGAGCCGCGCATCGCGCACCTCGACCCGCCGGAAGCCGACGCGGAGCGCGACCGTCTCCGACGCCGTGCGGACCTCGACGTCGTAAAGCCGCGGCTGCTCAGCGGTCCAGGGCTCCACGTCGGCGATCCGCAGCGGCTCGTCGGCGGGGGAGTCGATGCCGAGCTCGGCGATGACGACGCGCGCCGACGCGCTGCCGTCCACTGCGGCGGCGAGGTCGAGGGCCCCGGTGCCGGTGAGCGGGTCGTAGTCGGCGCGCAAGAAGACGTCGTCGACGCCGCCGTCGGGCCTGGCCAGCAGCGTCACGCTGCGGAAGATGCCCGGCAGCCACCACATGTCCTGGTTCTCGAGGTACGTCGCGTCGCTGAACTGGGCGACGCGGACGGCCAGGCGATTGACGCCGTCGACCAGCACGTCCGAGACGTCGAACTCGTGCGTGAGCCGGCTTCCACGGGTCGTGCCCAGGAGCGTATCGTTCAGCCAGATCTCGGCCGCGGACTCGATCCCGTCGAAGCGGAGGAGTCTGCGGCGGTGTCCGAGCACCGCCGCAGACGCGGTGAAGTCGAGCCGGTGATCGCCGATCGGGTTGGCATCGGGAGGGAAGGGCGGATCGACCGGAAACGGCATCTGCACGTTGGAGTACGCGGGGGAGCCGTAACCCTGCAGGTTCCAATGTCCGGGCACCTCGACCGTTCCCCAGTCGTCCGCGTCGACCGTCCGCCAGTCGGCCGGCGCGCTGCGCAGCGACGGTGAGACGCGGAACCGCCATTGACCGTCCAGCGACTGCTCCGGGGCATTCGAACGCACGCGCGCGCGGGGGGCGACGCTGCCGGATCCGGGGCGGGTGGTGGCGATCTCCATGTGTTCCTCGTCACTGAGTCTGAGCGTCGAAGCATCGACCTTACCGAACGGAATGCGCTTGCCCACTGACTGGGAATTGGACGGGAAGGCGCTTGCCCGGTGGTGGACTTTGCATTAATGTCCTAACATCGTATCAGCGATCAGATCCGGAGCCCGGTTCCGGTGAAGCCACACAGAGCGCGAAATCCCGCGCTCGATCGACAACGACGTTGGCCCCAGGTCTCCCGGGGTGAAGGGAAATCCGATGAAGCATTCAGCAAAGTCCCGCGTGCGGATCTCGCTCGCGCTCACCGCCGCGACGGTGACCGCCGTGGCGCTCACGGGCTGCGGATCGGGCGACGCCGGCGGCGCGTCCGACGAGCCGATCCAGTTCTTCCTCTCGGGCGACGCCAACCAGGGCGGCGGCTACGCCCACATGGCGGAGAAGTACGAGGAGGAGACCGGCGTCAAGGTCGAGATCGTCGACATCGCCAACGAAGACCTCACGACGAAGCTCCGCAACGCGGCGCAGGCCAACGACCTTCCGGCCATCGGCCGCGTGGGCGCCGTCGACCCGGTGTGGCGCGACGCGATCGTCGACCTCTCGGACATCGCCGACGGCAGCGACATCCGCACGGAGCTGTCCGACAAGGATGAGGACGGCAACGTCATCTCGCTCCCGTCCGACATCACCGCCGTCGGCATGTTCATCAACAAGTCGCTCTTCGACGAGGCGGGAGTCGCCTACCCGACCAGCGAGGACGACATCTGGACGTGGGACGAGTACGTCGCCGCGGTCAAGGAGGTGCAGGAGAAGACCGGCACCACCTACGGCATGGTGATGGACAAGTCGTCCCACCGCCTGAAGTCCTTCCTGTACGAGTTCGGCTCGGACTACTTCCAGCCCGATGACTCGGGCGAGTTCAGCACGAACGACGAGACGAAGGTCGCGCTGGAGTACTTCAACTCGCTGAACGACGACTCGTTCATGCCGCGTTCGGTGTGGCTGTCGGATGCCGACCCCAATGCTCTCTTCAAGTCGGGCGACGTCGTGTCGTACCTCTCCGGCTCGTGGCAGATCGCCGACTTCGCCGTGAACATCGCCGACTTCGACTGGGCCTCCGTCTACCTGCCGACCGGCGAGGAGCGGGCCACCAACTACGGCAACGCCGCATCCGTCGTCGTCTTCGAGGGGCCGCAGCAGGAGGCGGCGTACGACTTCATCGAGTGGCTGTACGAGCCGGAGAACTACACCGAGCTCTCGGAGACCTCTTCGTTCATCCCCGCGATCGACGGACTCGACATCACCTACGCGTCTGATGGTGAGGCCTTCGACATCTACAACCAGGACATCGCGGCTTCGCCCGAGATCGTCGGCGACATCAAGGCCATGGAGCTGAAGTACGGCGCCCAGGGTGTGACGACCGAGGGCGACCCGGTGCGTGACGAGACGGTCAAGTACCTCGCCGGCGAGCAGGACGTCGACACCACCATCGACAACATCAACGCGCTGTTCACCGATCAGCTGGGCGCGCTGGAGTGACCATGACCACCAAGACCGTCGATGGGCGCAGCGCTGAGACATCTGCGCTCATCACCACGGGGCGGCGGACGCCTGGCGTCCGCCGCCCCCGGCGGCGGAGCTCGACCCATTTCGTGCTCGCCCCGCTCAGCTTCATCGCGATCTCGGTGGTGCTGTTCGGCCTCTTCTTCGTCTGGCCGGGCGCGCTGGGTCTCTGGTACTCCTTCACCGATTACTCGGGCGTCGGAACTCCCGACTTCATCGGCGGAGAGAACTACGTCGAGCTCGCGCAGGACCCGGTCTTCTACTCGGTGCTCGGCCGCACATTCCTGTACACGATCCTGTCGGTGCCGCTGCACTACGTGGCGGCCCTCGGCATCGCCGTGCTGCTGACCAGCAGCCTGGCCAAGGGCAAGAACACGGCCCGGATCATCTTCTTCCTGCCGTGGCTGATCTCGCCGATCGTGGCCGGTGTCATCTGGAAGTGGCTCTTCGGCGAGAACTTCGGGCTCGTCAACTTCCTGATCGAGTCGCTCGGGGGCAACGGCCTGCAGTGGGAGACAAATCCCAACCTCGCACTCGCACTCATCCTCATCGTGAGCACGTGGGGCGGCACGGCGTTCAACATGCTCCTGTTCATCGCCGCCATCCGGAACGTGCCGCAGTCCTATCTCGAGGCGGCGCAGCTGGACGGCGCCAACGGGTGGCAGCGCTTCTACCGGATCGTCCTGCCGCTGCTGCGCCCGACGTCGTTCATGGTGATCCTCCTCACCACGATCGGTTCGATGAAGGAGTTCGCCATGGTCCAGGCGCTCAACGGCGGTGGTCCGGGCACGTCGAACATGTTCATCGTGCAGTACATCTACCGCACCGGCTTCGAGCGCGCGGACGTCGGCTACGCCAGCGCGGCGTCGATGGTCCTCATGGTGATCCTCATCATCATCGCGGTCATCCAGATGCGCTTCGACAAGAGGAACGATCTCGCATGACGAGTCTCCGATCCGCGTCCCAGACGCGCAAGAGCACCCCGAAGGCCTTCCGCGGCCTGCCGAGCACGCTGCTCCTGTGGCTGCTCGCCCTCGGCTTCCTGATCCCCGTCGCGTGGTTCCTGCTCAGCTCCTTCAAGCCGGGCTCCGAGCTGTTCAGCCTGCCCCTCACGCTCTTCCCCGAGAACTGGACGGTCAGCGGCTACGAGACCGCCTGGAACCGCTTCAACTTCGCCCAGTACTTCCTCAACACATCCATCGTCGCCGTCGTGACGACGGTGCTGACGGTGCTGGTGAGTGCGATGACCGGTTACGCGTTCGCGAAGTACAAGGCGTGGTGGCTGAAGGTGTTCTTCATCTGCATCCTTGCAACCACGATGCTTCCCACCGAGGTCATCATGCCGAGCTCGTTCGCGGTGGTCCGCGACCTCGGCATGTACAACACCCTGGCCGGCATCATCGTGCCCTCGATCATCACGGCGACGGGCATCTTCATGTTCCGGCAGTACTTCAAGACGATCCCGGACGAGCTGCTCGAGGCCGCGCGCATCGACGGCGTCTCGGAGTTCGGCGCCTTCTGGCGCATCATGCTGCCGCTCGCGAAGCCGATCGCCGTCGTGCTGGCCATCTTCTCCTTCCAATGGCGGTGGAACGACTACATCTGGCCCCTCATCGTGCTGCGCGACCCCGACCGCTACACCTTGCAGGTCGCCCTCCGCTCGATCGTCGGCGCCGACAACATCGACTGGTCCGTGCTGCTGTCGGCCTCCGTCATCTCGCTGATCCCGATGGTGGTCCTGTTCGCGGTCTTCCAGCGGCAGATCATGAACGCCGACGTCAACTCCGGCCTGAAGGACTGAGGATGCCGGACCATACCGAGTTCACTCGCACACTCGGCCAGGCGGTCACCGTCGACGTGGAACAGGCGCTCGCCGAAGGCGTCGGCCCCGACGAGCGGCATCGGCGGCTCATGGAGCGGGCCAAGATGTTCGTGGCGGCCTACCTGTGGGACGGCACCGACCGCCACGGCGATCCCGCCCTCGCAGCCGCGGCCCTCGAGAACGTGCGCGCGCTGCGGGCGCTGCAGGGGCCGAGCGGCCTGTTCATCGGCGGCGACAACGTCGACTCCCCGCCCGACTCGTCCTTCACGGTGAACGACGTGTGCGACACCCTCCACCTCATCGGCCTGGCCGCCGCCACCTCCGCCGGCGCTTCGGGCGCGGCGAGCGAGGACCTGGGCGCCGTCGCCGCCGAGCTCGACACGATCGCCGATGCGGTCGAGCCGGCGCTCCTCACCGGCGGCGTCCACACCCCGAACCACCGCTGGGAGATCTCCGCGGCGCTGGCGCGGCTGCACCGGCGGCGTCCGTCGGCGGCGCTGCGCGCGCGGGCCGAGGAGTGGCTCGCCGAGGGTGTCGACATCACGCCTGACGGGGTCTTCTCGGAGCGCAGTGCGAACTATGCCGCGTACGTGTCGAACCCGTCGCTGAGCGTCATCGCCGACGAGTTCGGCCGCGACGACGCGCGCGAAGCCGTCGTCCGCAACCTCGAGAGCACCCTCGGCCTCATCCACCCCGATGACAGCGTCGAGACGGTGCACTCGCGACGGCAGGACCAGCTGCGGCGCTTCCCGCTCGCGCCGTACCTCGTGGGCTACCGCCGGTACGCGATCGAGCTCGGCCGCGGTGACTTCGCCTGGGCGGCCGAGCGCGCACTGGACGGCGGCATCCTGCACCCGGCGACCGTTCTCGCCGAGCTGCTGATCGAGCCCCGCCTCGGAGGGGAGTTGCCGGATGCCGCACCCCCGGCGCCGCAGCGCGCGTGGGAGCAGTCCTCGCTCGTGGTGGACGACGCGGCCGAGCGACGCCTCGTCGTCTTCGGCGGGTCGGACTATCCGCGGTTCCGGCGCGTGCGCTCGGGCCTTTCGACCAACCCGACGTTCCTGCGCCTGTTCGCGGGGGATGCCGTGCTCGACTCGGTCCGGCTCTCGCGGGACTTCTTCGGCCTCGGACCTTTCCGCGCCGACCGCTTCGAGACGCGGCACGACGCTGACGGCACTGTGCACCATGTGCTCGAGGAGACCGTCGCGGCGAACTACTACCAGCCGCTCGAGGCGGATCACCGCTCGGCCACCGGCGAATACGCCCTCACCGATGACGGGCGGTTCTTCGGCTCGATGGCCTTCCCGGAACGCCGGCGCGACGAGGTCGCCCTCCGCACGGCGATCGACGTGCGCCCCACGGCGGACGGCGCGGTGGTCTCGATCGACATCGTCGGTCCGGACAGCCCGTGGGCTCTCGAGCTCGCGTTCCGCGACGGCGGCCGGTTCGAGGGACCGAGGTCGCTCGGGGACGACGGCGCAGCGGTGCTCACGGAGGGGATCGGGCGCTACGTCGTCGGAGACACGGCGATCGCGTTCGACGCCGGAGACGACTACCGGGCGGCCGGCCCGGCGCGATACCACCCCGGAGAGGACTACGCGTTCCTGGGGGCCACCGACGCCGCCGAGGGCAGCCGCGTGTACCTCACCGGACGGGCGCCGGGGCGCCTCGTGCTCACCCTGCGCGCCGAGCGGGTCGCCCGATGAGCGCCGTCGCGCTGGATGCGCTCGAGTTCGACACGCTCCGCGCCCTGCGCGCCGAGCGACCGGTGGCCGTGGCGGAGGCGCTCGCGCGCCGGTCCCGCCGCGACGTCGTGCGCGGCGACGGCCGGCTCTTCATCGTCGCCGCCGACCACCCGGCCCGGGGCGCGCTCGGAGTCGGCGACCGCGGCGACGCGATGGCCAGCCGGTACCTGCTGCTCCAGCGGCTCGCCGTGGCACTCAGCCACCCCGGCGTGGACGGCGTGCTCGGCACGCCCGACATCATCGACGACCTCGCGCTGCTCGGACTCCTCGACGACAAGGTCGTCGTGGGCTCGATGAACCGTGGAGGACTGCGCGGGTCCACCTTCGAGATGGACGACCGCTTCACGGGCTACGACGTGCCGTCGATGGTGCGCTCGGGGGTCGACTTCGCGAAGGTGCTGTTGCGCGTCAACCACGCCGACGCGGGCACGGCGGCCACGCTGGAGGCTGCCGCCCAGGCGGTGACGGCGGCGGCAGAAGCCCGCATCCCGATCATGCTCGAGCCGTTCCTCAGCCGCTGGGTCGACGGCCGCATCGTCAACGACCTCTCGACGGACGCCGTTGTGCTCTCGATCGCGATCGCCGCGGGGCTCGGCGTGAGCAGCGCCTACACGTGGATGAAGCTTCCCGTCGTGCCCGACATGGAGCGGGTGATGGCGGCGACCACGCTTCCCACTCTGCTCCTGGGCGGCGACACGGGCGGCGACCCGGACGAGACCTTCTCGTCGTGGGAGGATGCTCTGACGCTTCCCGGCGTCCGCGGCCTGACCGCGGGACGTGCGCTGCTGTACCCGCCCGACGGTGACGTGGCAGGGGCCGTCGACGCCGCCGCCCGTCTGGTCCACCCCGACCTCTGAACCTTGGAGGAGTCCATGACCATGGGCCGTGATGACCCGATGAAGGCCGAGGTAGCGGGAGCGCCGGTGAGCTTCGGAGTGTTCGAGATGACGCCCGAGGGCGCGGCCACTGTGGGCGCCGACGACATGCTCGAGGTGCTGGCCGAGTCCGGCTACCGGGGCGTCGATCTCGGACCGCTCGGCTTCCTCGGCCGCGACGCCGAGCTCCGCTCCCGGCTGGACAGGTTCGGGCTCGAACTCGCGGGCGGCTGGGTGCAGCTGCCCTTCTCCGACGACGACGCGTTCGCGGCATCCCTGCCCTCCCTCCACGAAGCGCTGCGGGTCTTCTCGGATGCCGCGCAAGCGGGTCCGCGACGGCTGCCGCTGCCGACGCTCGCCGACGACGGGTCGGTGGCCCGTCGCGCCCACCCCGGGCGCGGCGCGGAGGCCGACCCGCTTGCCGCCGACGCGTGGGACCGGCTCCTGGCCAACACCGAGCGCGCCGCGGCGCTGGTGCGAGAAGCCGGCTTCGAGCCGACGTTCCACCACCACGCGGGGACGTTCGTCGAGTCGCCCGACGAGATCGACCGCTTCCTCGCGAACGTGGACGTCGATCTCACCCTCGACACCGGGCACCTGCTCATCGCCGACGGCGACCCGGTGGATGCCGTCACGCGCTGGGGCGACCGCATCAACCATCTGCACCTGAAGGACGTCGACCGCGCCGAGCTGCGCCGCGTGCTCGCGGCGGGGGGCGGCATGACCGAGGTCTGGTCGTCGGGCTCCTTCGTCGCCTTCGGCCGCGGCGACCTCGACCTCTCCAGCGTGATGGACGCGATGGCGGCGCGCGGCTTCGACGGTTGGGTCGTCGTCGAGCAGGACGTGCTCAACGCCCCCGACGTCGCGATCGACGACTTCCGGTCCGAACGCGCCGGCGACCAGCGCGTCAACCGCGACGCCCTCCGGCCCTGGGTCTGACCCGCGTCCGCACGACACCCGTGCTCCCCACGCACCCCGCCTGCTCCACGACAAGGAATCGACTGTGTCACACGCTCCGCTCCGCTTCGGTCTCATCGGCACCGGCCGCATCGGCCAGGTCCACGCCGAGAACATCGCCGCGAACCCCGACGCCGTCCTGACGCGGGTCGCCGACCCGTTCATGGACGGCGCCCGACGGGTGGCCGAGCGATTCGGCGGTCAGGCGACCGCGGACTCCGACGAGGTCTTCGCGGCCGGCGACGTGGACGCTGTGCTCATCGCCTCGCCGACGCCCACGCACGTCGACCTGATCCAGAAGGCGGTGGATGCCGGCATCCCGGTGCTGTGCGAGAAGCCGATCGACCTCGACATCGCGCGCGTCGAGGCGCTGCGCCCGAAGGTGGCCGCCGCCGGCGTGCCGGTCGCGCTGGGCTTCAACAGGCGCTTCGACCCCGCGTTCGCCGAGGTCCGGGCGCGGGTGGCTGCCGGCGAGATCGGCGAGCTCGAGCAGCTGACGATCGTGAGCCGCGATCCGGCCGCCCCGCCCGCCGCCTACATCGGCGTCTCGGGCGGCATCTTCCGCGACATGACCATCCACGACTTCGACATGGCGCGCTTCTTCCTGCCCGACATCGTCGAGGTCAGCGCGGTCGGCTCGACGACGTTCGATCCGGGCGCCCGCGAGCACGGCGACTTCGACACCGCCGTCGTGACGCTGCGAGCCGCCTCGGGCGCGGTCGTCACGATCATCAACTCGCGGCACAGCGCCGTCGGCTACGACCAGCGTCTGGAGGCCTTCGGCGGCAAGGGGTCGCTGCAGGTCGCCAATCGCGCGACGAGTCTCGTGAGCCTCTCCACCGCGACGCAGACCGAGGCCCGTTCTCCCTACGAGGACTTCTTCCTGCAGCGCTACGCCGAGGCGTACGCCGAGGAGCTGCGCGCCTTCGTCTCGCTCGCCCGCGGCGGCGCGTCAGCGAGCCCGACCTTCGACGACGGCCGCGCCGCGCTCCTCCTCGCCGACGCGGCGCAGCGCTCCGCGGTCGAGCGGGTCGCGGTGGCGGTCGCCCTCGACTGATCCGCGTTCGCCGAGACAGAGCATTCGCGCCGAGACCGTGGGCGCTGTCCGTGGTTTCGCTGAAAAGCCCCGGTTCCGGTGAGGTCCCGGGACTCAGAGCAGGGTGACGGGGGCTCGGTCGCGAGGGCAGCGCTCGGAGGCCGACAGACGGATGCCGCGGCAGGAGGTCGTGCCGCGGCATCCGTTCGTTCGTACTGAACGGCGCTCAGCCGAGGATGGCGTCCGCTTCTGCGAAGAACTGCGTCACGGCGTCGTCCACCGAGATCGCACCGAGGCCGATCGACTTGCCGAGATCCCAGAAGGTCTGCTCGAGCGAGCCATATCCCACGACAGGGACCGGCGGCGCGTCGCCGATACGCTCGGCGGCGGACTCGATGTAGTCGGCGACCTGCTTGTCGGCGCCCTCCACAGTCGTGCCTTCGAGCTTCGACGATGACGCGGGGAATCCGAGCGTGGTGCCGAAGATCTCGCCGGCGTCCGGACTGTTCACCACGAAGTCGAGGAAGAGGGCCGCGGCTTCCGGGTGCTCGCTGTTCGCGGCGATCGCGACCTGGAGGCCGGCCTGGCGGTAGAGGTCCTTCGAGCCTTCCTTGGAGGTCGGCGGGGCGACGATCGAGATCGACGAGGCGCCCGAGTCGGCGAGATATCCGCCGAGGAAATTGCTCCAGCTCATCTCGCTCGCGGTGATCGCGGCGCCGAAGCCCGACTTCGGCGAGAGCTCCTCGAGCTTCTGTTGCGGCACGGTGACGCCATCGCGGATCTGGGCGCCGGACTCCCAGAACTCCCGGAGGTCGTCCTTGGCGAATCCGAGCTCGCCGTCTTCGGTGTAGAGGTCGCCGCCGTCGGCGCGCAGCTGCAACTCGAACACCTGGATGCGCTGCGTGTAGTCGGTGCCGCCATACACCGCACCGCCGGTGGCGTCGGTGACCGAGGCCATCCAGTCGTCGAACTCCTCGAAGGAGGTGCCGCCTTCCGGTGCTTCCACGCCCACCTGGGCGACCAGGTCGTCGTTGACGAAGTTCGCCCACAGGCTGTAGCCCGTCGGCAGCGAGTACTGCACTCCCTCGAGTGCGCCGGTGCCGAGCAGCGACTCATCGAAGGTGGTCGTGTCGATGTAATCCGATACTTCGGCGAGGTCGAGCAGGTTGCCCGACTCGCCGTACTGACGCAGGTAGCTGTCGGAGAACTGGAAGACGTCGGGAAGACCCCCGCCGGCCGCCTCGGTCTGGCGCTTCTCCCAGAAGCTCGGGAAGTCCGTGAACGAGGTGTTGACCGTGATGTTCGGATACTCCTCGTTGAACGCGGCGATCAGCTCGTTGTAGCGCGTCGCGCGGTCGTCGTTGCCCCAGAACGCGAAATCGATGCTGACCTTCTCATCGGGGTCGAACGCTGCGGCGTCGTCGTCGGACGAGTCGCCGGCACAGCCCGAGAGGACGAGGGCGGCGCCGACGGTCAGGGCAGCGGTGGCGAGGAGGGGGCGAGGTGCTGGCATGGAGATGCTCCGGTCTTCGTTGCGATGGGTGTCAGGGATGCTGACGGTGGGCTCAGGCGCGCGCCACCGCGTCGCTCGCGGTGAGCGAGGGGCCGGAGGGCGCGGCTGGGCCGGAGGGCGCGGCGGGTGCGGAGACGAACGCCACGCCCTGGGGGTCGAGCACCACGCGATCGACGGCGACGCCGGTCTCGGCATCCGTCCCCTCGATCGCGATCTCGACGCGCGCGTCGCCGTGGTTGATGAGGGTGACGAGGTCCCCCCGCCGGGCCGCCTCCACGCCCGCGGGGAGGCCCGCGACGACGGGGTGGACGCCGGATGCCGCGACCACCGCGCCGACGACGGCATCGAGCGCGTCGGCCCCCGGCTGCGTCGCGGTGTACCAGGCCTCGCCGGCGCCGAAGCGGTGACGGGTCAGCGCCGGGGCGCCGGTCTGCGCTCCCGACGTGAACGCCGCGACGACGTCCGCGCCGGACGCGTGGATGGACTCGGCCACCACCCGGCCCGACAGCTCGGTGCCGTTCAGCTCGAAGGTGACGGCGCCGCGGGCGGCGGCGCTGCGCGCAGCCTGGACGGCGTCGGCGTTCAGCGCGCCGACGCCGGCCGCGGCCGACGAGGTGCCGGCGAGGGCGCCGAAGTCCTCGAAGCGCAGACCGAGCACCGGACCGAGCTGGGTGAGGAAGCCGCCGTCGCGGAACTGGTCGTGCGCGTCGACGATATCGCTGAAGGGGCCGGTCAGCAGGGTGCCGCCCGCCTCGACGAAGCGGGTGAGCGCCGCACCGCCCTCGTCGCGGAGGAGGTACAGCGCCGGGGCGACGACGAGGTCGTAGCCTTCGACCTCCTCCGGACCGACGATGTCGACCTGGATGTGCCGGGCGTGGAAGGCGCCGTACCACTCGAGCACGAGCGCGAGGTAGTCGATCTCGGTCGGGTGGTCGCGCTCCTCGACGGCCCACCAGTTCTCCCAGTCGAACACGAGCGCGACCTGCGCGTCGCGGCCGGGCGCGGGGAGGGCCGGAAGCGCGGCCAGGCGCGCGCCGAGCTCGGTGACCGCGTCCCAGATGCGGGTCCGGGTGCCGGCGTGGGGGAGCATCGCCGAGTGGAACTTCTCACTGCCCGCGCGGGACTGGCGCCACTGGAAGAACATGATGCCGTCGGCGCCGCGCGCGATGGACTGGGCGGTCTCGGCGACCAGCGCACCGGGGCGCTTGCCGGGGTTCGCGGGACGCCAGTTGACGGCATCCGTCGCCTGCTCCCACAGCAGCCACGGCACGCCCGGCTTGAGCGATCGCACGAGGTCGCGCTGGAAGGCGGCGTCGCGCACGCGGTGCGGGTTGGCGGGGTCGGGGTAGCAGTCGTCGGCGATCACGTCCATGAACGGCGCCCACTTGCGGTAGTCCGCGGGCTTGAACGGTCCCATGAAGTTGGTGGTGATCGGCTGCGTCGCGCCGGCGGCCTGCAGGATCTCGCGCTCCATCAGGTAGCACTCCAGCAGCATGTCGCTGGTGAAGCGGCGCCAGTCGAGCATCGACGACGGGTTGTGGCTGTACGGCGCGAGTCGCGGCGGGAAGACCTCGTCGAAGCCGCCGTACCGCTGCGACCAGAAGCTGGTGCCCCATGCGTCGTTGAGCGCGTCGACCGTCGCGTAGCGGTTCTGCAGCCACACGCGATACGCGTCGCGCGCGGCATCGGAGAAGTCCATCCAGAGGTGGCACCCGAACTCGTTGCCGACGTGCCACATCACCACGGCGGGGTGGTGCACGTAGCGCTCGGCCAGGCGACGCACCAGCTCGCCGGCCAGGCGCCGGTAGGTGGGCGACGACGGTGCGAAGTGCTGACGGCTGCCCGGCCAGTACGAGGCGCCCGACTCGTCGGCGGGCAGCGTCTCGGGGTAGGTCGCGCTCACCCACGGCGGGGGAGAGGCGGTCGCCGTCGCGAGGTTCACGGCGATGCCGCCGGCGTGCAGCTTGTCGATGACGGTGTCGAGCCACTCGAAGTCCCACACGTCTTCGGCGGGCTGGATGCGCGACCACGCGAAGATGCCGAGGCTCACGATGTTGACGCCGGCCTCCTGCATGAGGCGGACGTCCTCGTCCCACACCTCCTCGGGCCACTGGTCGGGGTTGTAGTCGGCGCCGTACAGCACGTCGAGCAGCTCCTCTGGCTGGGGTTTCGGATCGGAGAAGGGAGGGCGGGCGGTCAGCGCCGGCTGCGGCGCGCCGGGAGGGCGACGACCGCGAAGGCGGCGCAGCCGAGCCCGGCCACGATGAGGGGCGCGAGCATCCAGGTCACGACGCCCACGAGCACCGCCGCGGCGGCGAGGTAGATCGCGGCGACGGGGTCGGCGGCGACGGCCGAGGGGATGCCGCGGACGGCGGCCTTCCAGCCGCCCTCGGGCGTCCATGCGCCGGCGGCGACCAGCAGCGCGGTCGCGCCGGCGGCGAGGCCCAGCCAGCCGACGAGGGCGACGACACCGCCGCCGGGCAGCGCGCCCGAGTTCGCCAGATAGATGTCGAGCGTCAGCACGAACGCCAGGGCGACCCCCGCGACACCGACGACCAGTCCGCCGGGGAGTGCCGCACGCCAGTCCTGCCAGAACGTGCGCACGTGGGACTGCTCGGCGTTCACGTAGCGGCGGAGATGACGGATGCCGGCGGCCAGTGCGGCCGGCAGGGTGACGACGAGAAGCCCGGCCGCTGTCACGAGCAGGCCCGTCAGCAGCACCTCGCCGAACAGGGCGAAGGCTCCCTTCGCGCCCGGGTAGCGGGCGGGTTCGCGCTCTTCGAGCGTGGGCCCGCTGCCCGAGGCGTCGGCGCGACGCGCCGCACGGAGTTCTCGACGGTCCATGGCAGGTCCTATCCCTTGAGGCCCTGGGTGGCGACGCCGTCGACGAGGAAGCGCTGGAACACCAGGAAGAAGAGGAGGACCGGGAGCAGGGCGATGAAGGATGCCGTGACCGTGGCGCCGTAGTCGCTGACCGAGGTCTGGTCGTTGTAGAGGCGCAGCGCGATCGGGAGCGGGTAGTTCTCGGGGCTGGTGAGGTACAGCAGGGGTCCGAGGAAGTCGTTCCACGCCCAGATGAACGCGAAGATCGAGCAGGTGATCAGGGCGGGCTTGATCAGCGGCAGGATGATCGACCAGAAGATCCGCATGTGGCCGGCGCCGTCGATGCGGGCCGCTTCGTCCATGTCGCGGGGCATCTGGCGGATGAACTGCACCAGCAGGAACACGAAGAACGCCTCGGTGGCCAGGAACTTCGGCAGCAGCAGCGGCCAGAACGTGTCCACCATCTCGAGGTTGTTGAAGATGATGTACTGCGGGATGATCACGACGTGGAACGGCAGCAGCAGCGTGCCGATCATCGCCGCGAACAGGATGCCGAGGCCCTTGAACTGGATGCGGGCGAATGCGTACGCGGCCAGCGACGATGACAGCAGCACGCCGATGACGGAGCCGACGGCGATGATGAGGGAGTTCAGGTAGAACCGCCACATCGGCACGCCCGCGATGCCCTCCAGCACCTTGACGTAGTTGTCGATGGTGGGGGTGTTGGGCAGCAGGCCCATGTTGGAGCCGAACTCGCTGTTGGGCTTGAAGGTGGCGAACAGCAGCCACACCAGCGGGTAGAGCACGACCGCGGTGATCGCGAGGAGCACGACGAACCAGATGACGGTCTGCCAGGTGCGGCGCTTGACCTTACGGCGCGGCTGCGGCGCCGCGGTGGACGGGCGGTCGGGGTCGACCTGGTTCTCGGTGAGGACGAGGGCGTTCTCGCCGAACGAGGATGTGGTGCTCATCGGTTGTCTCCGGCGTAGTGGACCCAGGAGCGCTGGGTGCGGAAGAGGATGAAGGCGATGATGGCGACGACGATCAGCAGCACCCACGCGATGGCGGCGGCGTAGCCCATCTGGCCGTCCGAGAAGCCGCGCTTGTAGAGGTAGAGGGTGATGAAGTTGGTCATGCCGGCCGGGCCGCCGGTGCCGTTGGAGATGATGTAGGCCGAGGCGAAGACCTGGAAGGCGCCGATGAGGCCCAGCAGCAGGTTGAAGAAGATGACCGGCGACAGCATGGGCAGGGTGACCGCGCGGAAGCGGTGCCAGGGGCCGGCGCCGTCCATCTCGGCGGCCTCGTACAGCTCCTTGGGGATCTGCTTCAGGCCGGCCAGGAAGATGACCATGGTCGCACCGAACTGCCAGATCGCGAGCAGGATCATCGCGGGAAGGACCAGGGCGGGGTTTCCGATCCAGCCGCCGAGGTCGATGCCGATCGCGGAGAGGGCGTTGTCGACCGGGCCGTCGGAGGCGAACATCGCCCGCCACACGATCGCCACCGAGACCGAACCGCCGATGAGCGACGGGGCGTAGAAGGCGGAGCGGAAGAAGCCGGCGCCGCGGTCGCGGTAGTTCAGCAGCATGGCCACGCCGAGAGCGGCGGCCAGCGTGATCGGGGTGCCGACCAGCACGTAGATCAGCGTGATCTGCGCGGACTGCATGAACGCCGGGTCGGACGTGAACATCCGGATGTAGTTGTCGAGCCCGATCCACCGGGGCGGGCTGAAGATGTTGTAGCTGGTGAACGACAGGTACAGCGAGTACGCCATCGGGATCAGCGTGAGGCCGAAGAAGCCGACCAGCCACGGCACGAGGAATCCGTAGCCGGCGACCGTCTCGCGCACGACGCGCTGCCGCTGGCCGGGACGGTTCAGGTGCTCCGGCCGGGGCTTGCGGAACAGGGACCGGCGCGATGACTTCTCACCGGTCACGATGACTCTGGTCGCTGTGGTGCTCACGAGGACTCTCCGATGCGGGTTCTGAGGAGTGGTGTTCCGGGCCCGGGCGCCTGCTGCGCCCGGACCCGGAAGACTGTCACTGGTTGAGGACGACGTCCATCTCGGCGAAGAACTGCGAGACCGCTTCCTCCACCGTGATCGTGCCGAAGTTGAGCTCGGTGCCCAGCTGGCGGAACTTCTCCTCGAGGGTGCCGTAGCCGACGATCGGCACGGGCGGGGCGTCGCCGAGGCGGTCGGCGATCGACGCCTCGTAGTCCTTGACCTGCTGGCTCAGCGGGTCGAGCTCGGCGGCGTCCAGGGCGGTCTCCGAGGCCGGGAGGCCGCGGTTGGTGCCGAAGATCTCACCGGACTGCGGCGAGTTCACGAGGAAGTTGACCAGCGTCGCGGCCGCCTCGGGGTGCTCGGTGTTGGCCGAGATCGTGTGCAGCATCGAGGGCTTGAGGTACAGGTCCTTCGCGCCCTCCTCCGTCACCGGGGGAGCGATGAGGCCGAGCTCGGTGTAGTCCGCGCCGAGGCCCGCGAGGTAGCCCGCGCCGAAGTTGTCCCACGTGAGCTCGCTGGCCGTCAGCGCGCTGTCGAAGGCGCCCTTCGGGGCGACCTCCTCGACGCGCTGCTGCGGGATGCCGATGCCGTCGCGGATGTCCTGGCCGGACTCCCAGAACTCGGTGAGGCGCTCTTCGTCGAAGCCGGGGGTGCCGTCCTCGTTGAACAGGTTCTCGCCCTCGGAGCGCAGCTGCAGCTCGAAGTTCTGGATGCGGCCGGTGAAGTCGCCGCCGCCCCAGAATGCGCCGCCGGCACCGTCGGTGACCTCACCCATCCACTCGGTGTAGTCCTCCCAGCTGCCGCCGGCGAACTCCTCGACGCCCGCCTGCTCGAGGAGCTTCGGGTTGGTGAAGAGGCCCCACGCGTTGGTGGAGGTGGCGATGCCGTAGGTGACGTCGTTGACGACGCCGATGCTGAGGATGTTCTCGGGCAGCGGGTCGGTCTCGATGATGTTGCCGAGGAACGGGTCGAGGTCGAGCAGCAGCTCGTTCTGCGAGTACTGGCGCAGGTACGAGTAGTCGAACTGCATCACGTCGGGCAGGTTGCCGCCGGCGGCCTCGGTCTGGCGCTTCTCCCAGAACTCGGGGAAGGCCAGGAACGTGGAGTTGACCGTGATGTTGGGGTACTCCTCGTTGAAGGCGGCGATCGCCTCGTTGTAGAGCTCCGCGCGAACGTCGTTGCCCCAGAACGCGAGGTCGAGGGTGACCTCCTCGTTCGGGTCGAAGGTCGGGTCGGCTTCGGGGGCGTCCTCGCTGCCGCCGGCGCAGCCGGCGAGCACCAGGGCGGTGCCGGCCGCGATCGCGGCGACGGCGAATGCCCGCTTCTTGCTGAACATCCTTGTCCTCTCTTGAACGTCTGCGTTCGCTGTCCGCGAGAGACGTTCGTCGTCTGTGTTGCGGTGTGGGGCGCGTTTCCCTTGGTGCGGATCGGGCCGTGATTGGAAAGCGCTTGCCCGCTACGGTACCTCGTCTAAAAACGTTTCGCAAGACATCTGGGCGAGAAATTAGAACGATTCAGTAACGGGGAGCCGAGTCGGCGGGTGCGCGACTGTGCCCGGTCACAGTCGCGGGCCGGCGGGAGCCGGTCAGCGCTCGGCGACGAGGACGCCGTCGACCACGCGGAGCCGTGCGACATGCACCGCGCTGCGCCGGTGACTGCGCTCGTCGGTGTCGGCGAGCTCACTGCCGTCCCACCACGGATGGGTGAAGAAGTAGAGGCGGGCCTCGTCGTCCACGACGACCACCGAGCCGTGCCGGCCGATCTGCACGCCGTCGCGCGGCGGTCCGCTCTCGCCCAGGATGACGGCATCCGCCCCGCCCTGACGCTCCCACCGCACGGCGTCGTCACTGCGATGCACGGCCATGCCGCGCCACTCGTCGGTGAGCATGAACCACGCGCCGTCCAGCGCGAAGACGAAGGGGCCCTCGTGCGGGCGGCCGCCGATTGCGGTGCCGTCGAGGTGCCACGACTCCAGGTCGTCCGACACCGCGACGGCGGTGGTCGAGTCGGCGGCCTCGTCCTTGTACCAGAGACGCCAGCGGCCGTCGGGGCACCGAGCCACGGCGGCGTCGATGACGAGGTCGCTGGCGAGCTCGAGGGGTCCTCGCCGCGTCCACTCGCGCAGGTCGGCCGATGTGTACTCGACAATGCGCCGCGGGTGGCCCGCCCACTCCGTCGGGATGCCGTCGATCTCGGTGAGGTACATGCGCCAGCGGGCGCCGTCGTGGATGACCTCGGGTGCCCAGTGCGTCTCGGCCACGGCAGCCGGGGGAGCGCCTTCGCGCAGCAGCAGGCCGCGCGCGGCATCGAGGCCGGGTGTCATCGGCTCGAGCGTGCCGACGTACTCCCAGCGCAGGCCGTCGTCGCTGCGGGCGACGCCGATGCGAGAGCCGTGCACCCACGCGACGCCCGGTCCGGGGTCGGGGTGGGTGGCGCGGCGCTGCGTGTAGAACATCCACCAGCCGTCGGCCGCCCGCACCACGGTCGGGTCGGTCGCACCGTCGTACACGGGGTCGCGGTAGATCTCGCGCGGCGCCGGAGCGTCGGGATCGAGGGTCGCGTCGACCGTCATCGGGCCGGTCGCAGGTCGATGACTGCGCTCGCGAAGCTCTTGCGGTGCGTGGGGTGCACGGCCAGGTCTGCCGGCGTGACCACGTCGCCGTCGGCGGAGGCCGAGGCGTAGATCGCGGCGACGATCTCGATCGACCGTGCCGGCGCGTCCGCCGTCGGCGGCAGCGGCGCGCCCGTGCGCAGGGCGTCGAACACGTCGCGCAGGAGCGGGGCGTGGCCGCTCGGCTCCTCCGCGTCCGTCAGCTCCCAGGTGGCCGCCTCGGCGGGGTCGACGTGGGCGGCAGGGGTGATGAGCCAGTTGTCGTGGCCATGGCCGTACAGGTGGTCGACGGTGATCGTGGCCTTCTCGGTGTCGATGCGGATGGTGCTGACCTCGCGGGGAGAGAGCGTGCTCGACACCATCTGGGCGACCACGCCGCCGTCGAACACGATCGTCGCGGTCGAGACGTCCTCGGTCTGCGTCTCGCGGTCCAGCCTCCACAGGCGTCCTTCGACACGGGTCCAGTCGCCCAGGAGGAACGCGAGCAGGTCGATCTGGTGGATCGCGTGGCCGAGCGTCGTGCCGCCGCCCTCGGTCTCCCACTTCCCCCGCCACGGCACGGCGAAGTACGCCGCATCGCGGTACCAGAGCGTCTGGCACTGGGCCACGAGCGCACGGCCGAGCGCGCCCGAGTCGAGCAGGCGCTTGGCGTGCGCGGCCGCGGTGCCGGTGCGCTGCTGGAAGACCACCGCGAGGCGGCGGTCCGCGGCGGCCGCGGCATCCGTCATCTCCTGCAGCTCGTCCAGCGACGGCGCCGGCGGCTTCTCCACGACCACGTGCGCTCCCGCGGCGAAGGCGGCCAGGGTCTGCGCGTGGTGCGCGCCGGGAGGCGTGCAGATGTGCACGACGTCGGGGTGCTCGGCCGCGAGCAGCGACTCGAGGTCGTCGTAGACCGCCGGCACCCCGTACGACTCGGCGAACGCGTCGGCCGACGTGCGGCTGAGGTCGGTGGCTGCCACGAGCTCGGCATCGGGATACGCCGCGATCGCCCTCGCGTGCGAGTGGGCGATGGCGCCGGTGCCCACGATGGCGCAGCGGAGGGTGTCGGTCACGGGGGCTCCTTCGGGTGGATCGCGAGCGGATGCCGCAACCGGCGGCATCCGCTCCCTCCAGGGTAGGCGCTCATCCCGGAAAGCGCTATCCCATCACGGTCGGCGCAGTCGCGTCTGCAGAACTCCGCAGGAATCGACGCGTCGGGTTTGCGGAAACGCTTCTTCGCGTGCCCCCGCCCGATTCTGGAGGAGTTCTGCAGGGGCGCGCGCGTCACCGGGGGAGGCCCGCCTGGGTCGCGTGAAGGTGCGCGTAGCGGCCGGCGGCGGCCACGAGGTCGTCGTGCGCGCCGACCTCGACCACCTCGCCGTGCTCGAGCACCACGATGCGATCGGCCTGCCGGATGGTCGAGAGCCGGTGGGCGACGACGAGGGTGGTGCGGCCCTTCATGAGGCGGTTGAGCGCCTCCTTCACGAGCTCCTCCGACTCGGGGTCCAGCGCCGAGGTCGCCTCGTCCAGGAGCAGGATGCGGGGGTCGCGCACGAGCGCCCGCGCGATCGCCAGACGCTGGCGCTGCCCGCCCGAGAGGCGTGCGCCGCGCTCGCCGACGACGGTGTCCCAGTTCTCGGGCAGCCGGTCGACGAACTCCGCGGCGTTCGCGTCGCGCAGCGCCTCGCGCAGGCGCTCGTCCGACACGTCGTCGAGGCCGTACGCGATGTTCTCGCGGATGGTGCCCTCGAAGAGCACCGACTCCTGCGGCACCACCGAGACGGACTGGCGCACGGTGCGCAGGTCGAGCTCCTGCATGTCGGCGCCGTCGAGCAGGATGCGGCCCGCGGTCGGGCGCACGAAGCCGAGCACGAGGTTGAGCATCGTCGACTTGCCCGAACCCGACGAGCCCACGAAGGCCACGGTCTCGCCGGGCGTGATGTCGAGCGAGACGTCGTGCACGGCATCCCGTTCTGCTCCGTCGTAGCGGTGCGAGACGTGACGGAGTTCGAGGTGCCCGCCGACGCGGTCCACCGCGCGCTTGCCCTCGTTCTGCTCGAGGTCGGGCTCCTGCAGCACCTCCGAGATGGAGCGCATCGACTCGAGGCCGCGCGCGCCGACCGGGATGAGCATGAGCAGCGACGTGAGGCCCTGTGTGAGCAGGGTGAAGTACGTCGACAGCAGCACGACCTCGCCCGGCGTGATGGGGAGGATGCCGGTGAGCGCGAAGATCGCCGCGAGCACGAGGCATCCGAGTCCCAGCAGCTGCATCGCGACCCACGAGATCGACGCGACGTGGCCGTTGAGCATGTCGAGGTGAAGGCCCGCGCGGCGCACGCCGTCGGCGCCGGCCTGCACGCGCGACACCGCGGTGCGCTCCAGGCCGTGCGCGCGCGTCACCGGGATGAGCGACGCCATCTCGCCGACGCGGGCCGCGAAGCCCTCGACCTCGCGGCGGAACACCTCGTTGCGGGCGCGCGAGCGGCGGCTGAGCGCCCACCGCAGCACGAGGGCGACCGGAACCGCGAGGGCGTACACCGGCAGGAACTGCGGAACCGCGATGGCGGTCATGACGATCGCGCCGATCAGCACCATCGTCGCCGACAGCAGCGGGTGCGTGACCTGCTGGAGCATCAGCTCGACGTTCTCGACGTCGCGGACGACCTTGGTCTGCACGATCGACGAGCTCACCCGCGTGTGGTACCCGATCGACAGGCTCTGCAGCCGCGCCGCGAGCGCGTTGCGCAGGTCGGCGCCGGTGTCGCGCACCACCGTCATGAAGTTGCGCGTGTAGACGATGTGCATCGGATAGTTCTGCAGCAGCAGCACGGCGGCCACCGAGAACCAGATCAGCACCGTCGACACCTCGCCGCCCGTGGCGACGATGTCGATGATCTCGGCCGTCACCACCGGTAGGAACCACAGCGGGATCTCTTTGCAGGCGAACGCGAGCAGAGCCAGTGCCATGCGTCCGGGTCGCCGCGCGAGCAGCTTGAGGACCGAACGGCCGGGTCGGGGATTCTGGACGATCGAGATGGTGCGGATCGCACCGGTAAACGCTTTCTGCGTCATGATGACATGGTACTGACGGATGCCGCCATCGCGGCACTGCGGAAGGCGATCGGTGGGTTCAGCCGGCGGTAGAGGCGCGCACGATCAGCTCGGGCTGGTACACGATGTTGCCGAGGTCGGCCCCGGCGGTGCCCGCGATCCGCGCCAGCAGGATCTCGGCGGCGGTGCGGCCCATCTCGCGCGCGGGCTGGCGCACCGAGGTGAGCGGCACGCCGGCGATCGCCGCGAACTCGATGTCGTCGTACCCCACGACGGCGACGTCCTCCGGGACGCGCACACCCCGCGAGATGAGGCCGTGGACCAGGCCGATCGCGAGATGGTCGTTCGAGGTGACGATGCCGTCGGGGCGCTCGGCCGGGGCTCGGGCAGCCAGCTGCTCGCCGAACGCGAGGCCGCGGTCGGACGTGGTGCGCTGGGTCCAGATCGGCTCGATGCTCGCACCCGGGTGCGCGGCGACGGCCAGGCGCGCACCCTGCAGGCGCTCCCGCACCTGGCGCACCTCCTCGCGGGCCCCCACGAAGGCGAGGCGTCGCCGCCCGGTCGCGATGAGGTGCTCGGCGGCGAGGCGTCCGCCGGCGACGTCGTCGAACGAGACGGAGGGCAGTTCGCCAGTGTCGTCGACCGCGTCGACGAGGACGACCGGGATGCCGCGTCCGCGCAGCCGCTCGAGCCACGGCTCGAGTGGACCGAAGGGGCTCACCAGGGCGCCTTCGACCTGGACGCGCTCGAACAGCTCGAGGTGGTCGCGCTCCTTGGCGATGTCGTCGCTGGAGTTGCCGACCAGTACACGCAGCCCCGCGGCCGAGGCGGCGTCCTCGGCGCCCGCCACCATGTCGGCGAAGAAGGGGTTCGCGATGTTGATGACGGTCATGCCGAGCAGGCCCGACCGTCCGGCGCGCAGCTGCCGGGCCGCCTGCAGGGGGACGTATCCCAGCTGGTCGGCGGCCGATCGCACGCGGCGAACCAGGCGCTCGCTCACCATGTCGGGGCGATTGAGCGCGTTGGACACCGTGCTGATGGACACGCCCGCGCGCTCGGCGACGTCGCGGATGCCGACTCGCTTCATGTCGCTGGTCCTGTCGTGATCACCCGGAGCAGGTCCGGGAGCGGGCGCCGCCGCGCGCCCGATCCGACAATGGTAGGCGTTTTCCGATGGGAGAGCGGTGCGTCGCGAGGCGAGGGGATCGTTACCCCGGCGTTACGAGATGACATTTGACGAACTGTGGTGGTGCCGCTTACCCTTCAATCGAAGCGGTTCGAAATCGAAGCGGTTCGACAATGGCACCGGCAACCGCGTCCCCTGCGGCAGGGCCACCCCCACGTACACGAAGGAGTGACATGGAACGGCGTCATGCTCACCCGGCGGCGCCCTCATCGGGTGCCGCACGTCCGGGCACGGTCCGATGACCACGCAGGCTCAGGCGCAGACCGTCTTCCAGGAGGCGGCGGTCCACAACCTCGAGAAGAACACGAACAAGCGCCGCGGCCGGCGGCTCCGGCCGGCCGGCAGTCGCACGTCGTTCAAGCTCTTCCTGTGCATCGTGCCCTTCCTGGTGCTCGCCTTCCTGTTCTCGTATCTGCCGCTCTACGGCTGGATCTACTCGCTGTACGACTACAAGCCGGCGCTCGGCCTCGAGGGCAGCGAGTTCGTCGGACTCCAGTGGTTCCAGATGCTGGTCAGCTCGCCGACTCAGATGGCGCAGATCGGCCAGGTGCTGCTCAACACCCTCGCGATCAGCTTCCTCGGCATCGCGACCTCGGTGCTCCCTCTCTTCTTCGCGATCCTCCTCAACGAGATCAAGGCGCCGTGGTTCCGCAACTCGGTGCAGACGCTCACCGCGCTCCCCAACTTCATCTCGTGGGTGCTCGTCTACATGATCGCCTTCTCGCTGTTCTCCAGCTCGGGCCTCGTCAACGACGTGCTGATGGATGCCGGGCTCGTCACGGCGCCGATCAAGTTCCTCGACACCGACCAGAACGTGTGGATCACCATGACGCTCTGGAGCATCTGGAAGGGCCTCGGCTGGGGCGCGATCATCTACCTCGCCGCGATCGCGGGCATCGACCAGTCGCTGTACGAGTCGGCGCGCATCGACGGCGCCGGGCGCTTCCAGCTGATGCGCTACATCACGCTGCCGCAACTCATGCCGACCTACCTGGTGCTGCTGCTGCTGTCGATCGCCAACATCCTCAACAACGGCATGGAGCAGTACTACGTGTTCCAGAACGCCTTCAACAAGGAATGGATCCAGGTCCTCGACCTGTACGTCTACAACATCGGCATGACCGGCAACAGCCTGTCGCTGGCCACCGCGATCGGAATGCTCAAGAGCCTCATCTCGGTCGCCCTCCTGCTCACCGTCAACGCGGTCTCCAAGCGCGTCCGCGGCGAATCGATCGTGTGAAAGGCATCCGATCATGACCACGACGATGACGAAGACGCTCACCACCGCGAAGAAGGGCGATACCTCCGCCCGCTACCGCTCGACTGCCGGCGATGTCCTGTTCCGCCTCGCGAACTACGCGGTGTTCGCGCTGTTCGCCCTCATCTGCGCGTACCCCTTCTACTACCTGATCATCAACTCCATCAGTGCCAACGACGTCTCGGCGCTCGGCGACGTGCGCCTGTGGCCGGTGGGCTTCCACCTGTCGAACTACGCGCAGGTCTTCCAGCTGCCGGGCCTGCCGATGGCGACCGTCGTCAGCATCGGCCGCACCGTCATCGGCACGGTGCTGACCGTGCTGGCGTCGGCGTTCCTCGGCTTCATGTTCACGCAGACCCGCATGTGGGGCCGCAAGTTCTGGTACCGCTTCCTCATCATCACGATGTACTTCAGTGCCGGCTTGATCCCGGTCTTCATCATCATGAAGACGCTGGGACTGACCAACAACTTCTGGGTGTACGTCCTGCCGTTCGTGGTGCAGCCGTTCAACGTCATCCTCGCGAAGACCTATGTCGAGTCGATGCCGAAGGAGCTCCAGGAGGCCGCCGAGGTCGACGGGGCCAACATCCTGCAGGTGTTCTTCAGGGTCTACCTGCCGAACATGACGCCGATCCTCGCGACCATCGCCATCTTCAGCGCGGTGACGCAGTGGAACAGCTTCCAGGACACCCTGATCTACATCACCGACCAGAGCCTGTACACGCTGCAGTACCTGCTCTACATGTTCATCAACCAGGCCTCGAGCCTCGCCCAGGCCGCGCAGAACGCCGGCGGCAACATCGGTCAGATCGCCGGGCTCGCCACCGAGCAGACACCGACCTCCATACGCATGACGGTCTCCGTGCTGGTCGTGCTGCCCATCATCTTCATCTACCCCCTGTTCCAGCGCTTCTTCGTGAAGGGCATCATGCTGGGCGCCGTCAAGGGATGACGGCGGCCGGTCCCACCAAGAAAGGAAAGCAATGAAGCTGAGAAAGAAGGTGTCCCTCGCCGTCGTGGCGCTGCTCGCGGCGGGGTCGCTCGCGTCCTGCAGTGCGGGCGGCGGCGAGCAGGGCCCGATCGACGAGTTCCCGGAGAAGTGGGACGAGGAGATCACGATCGACGTGTTCGACGGTCTCGCGAACTACATGGGCGTCCAGCAGGGCTGGTTCGCCAAGATCGTCGAAGACAAGTTCAACATGAAGCTCAACATCATCGCCCCGAACGTCGCGGGCGGCGGTGACACCCTCTACAACACCCGCGTCGCGGCCGGTGACCTCGGAGACCTGATAATCACCGACAAGGGTGAGAAGCTCGACGAGCTCATCGAGGGCGGGCTCGTGCAGGACTCGGCGAACTACTACCCGGCCATGGAGAACGCCGCGCAGTTCGACAAGGCCGTCGAGCACCTCAACGACGGCAAGGACGGCGTGTACGGCTTCCCGTCGGCGGTGTCGTCGCTGCAGCCGACCGAGCCGTCGGAGGGCCTGAACCCCACCTTCGGCCCGTACGTGCGCTGGGACTACTACAAGGAGCTCGGCTACCCCGAGATCGGCACCCTCGAGGATCTCCTGCCGGTGCTCGCCGACATGCAGGCAGCACACCCCACCGCCGACAACGGCCAGCCGACCTACGCGTTCTCGCTGTTCAAGGACTGGGACGGCAACATGATGGTCACGGCCAAGCAGCCGGCCTGCTTCTACGGCTACGACGAGATCGGCTTCGTGCTGGCCAAGGCCGACGGCTCGGACTACCAGAGCATCCTGGATCCCGAGAGCGAGTACATGCGCAACCTCAAGCTGTACTTCGACGCGAACCAGCTCGGCCTCGTCGACCCCGAGTCGACCACGCAGAACTACGACACGCTGTTCTCGAAGTTCCAGAACGGGCAGGTGCTCTTCTCGTGGTGGCCCTGGCTCGGCCAGTCCGCCTTCAACACCGAGGCCAACATGGCCGCGGGCAAGGGTTTCCAGATGGCACCCCTGCAGGACCAGAACATCTTCTCGTACGGCGCGGAGGCGTACGGCGGCAAGCAGGTGTTCGCCATCGGCTCGAAGGCCGAGGACCCGGAGCGCATCGCCGCGTTCATCGACTGGCTATACTCCGCCGAGGGCGCCTACGCCAACAGCAGCCAGACCGGTGCGTCGGCCGGCCCGCAGGGCCTCACGTGGGACGTCAACGACGCCGGCGAGCCCGAGCTCACCGACTTCGGCAAGCAGGTGTTCCTCGAGGGCGGCGCGACCGTTCCCGAGGAGTGGGGCGGCGGCGACTACGCCGACGGCGTCTCGGCGCTGAACCTCAACGCGGTGCTTCCGATCGAGGTCGACACCGAGACCGGCTTCCCGTACAGCTACACCTTCTGGCCGACCTACCAGGCGTCGATCGCCAACCCGTTGACCGACGACTGGTCGGCCAAGATGGGCGACGCGACCTCGACCATGGAGTACCTCGAGGCAAACGACCAGGTGCTCGTCGCGCCGGGTGCGAGCTACGCAGCCCCCGCCGACAGCTCCGAGATCGAGACGCTGCGCAACCAGGTCAAGGAGATCATCAAGCAGTACTCGTGGCAGATGGTCTTCGCCGAGAACGAGGCGCAGTTCGAGTCGCTGCGCGACGAGCTCATCGAGACCGCCAACGGCCTGGGCTACGAGCAGGTGCTCGAGTTCGACATGGACAACGCGAAGTCGCAGAACGACCAGCGCGTGGCCGTGACCGAGGAGTTCTCCAGCTGATCCGGTGATTCCAGCGAGGGGCCCGGGATGCGCCGCATCCCGGGCCCCTCGTCGTTTCCGGTGCCGCCCCGCCGCCTCGAGCATCGATGCCGCAGGCCCCCGCGCGCCACCTGTCCGTACGTCGATCTCGTCCTCAACTGAGGAGCATTCCCGAGTTGCGGAGCCGGCTGGGGTCCGCGGTCCGCAATTGCGCTCTCGTCCTCAGCTGAGGACGGAATGCCGCGTTCCGGAGCCCGTTGGAGCAGCCAGTCCGCAACCGCGCACCGGCCCTCAGCCGAGGCCGGACCGCCGCGCCCTGGCGCCCCGGTCCGCGAACGATTCTGTTCCTCAGTTGAGGGACACTGCCGAGTTGCGGAGTCGTGCCCGAGCCTGCGGTCCGCAACTCGGCGCTCGTCCTCAGCTGAGGAACGCGAGGGCCGGGGCTGACGACACAGAGAAGAGCGGATGCCGGGGGCCGCGGCATCCGTCACCTCCGAAGCTGAGGGGGTCAGGCGTCGTGGCGGGTGAAGACGCTGCGGAAGAGGAAGGCCGTGGCGTAGGCGCCGACGGAGAAGCCGATCGTGGCGACGAGGATCGCGACGGGCGGGAAGAGGATCGTGAGGGCGACCGCCGTCACGGGGATGATGAGCACCCCGAGGGTGCGGACCGGCTCGGCCGCCGGAAGCAGCAGCGAGTTCTTCAGCGTCTGGCCCACGCTGTTGCGGAAGTACGCGACCTGCGCCATGGCGTAGAGGAAGGCCGCGAAGAGGTAGACCGCGCCGATCACCGCGACCACACCCGCGACGCCGGCGAAGAGCGCCGGGTGGGAGAACCAGAACACGCTCGAGAATCCGAGCAGCAGGGCGGGTGCGAGCAGGCACAGCATCAGGACGGTCGACCGGCCGAAGTTCGCGCGGAACGCCGGGAAATAGTCCTTCAGGGGTCGTCCGCTCTCGTCGTCGGAGTAGCGGATCGTCACCTCGAACAGCGCGCTCGTCGCGGCGCCGATCGTCACCACCGGCAGGCAGAGCACGATGTAGAGGAGGTTCAGGGCGACGAACGTGAGGAACGTCGAGAAGCCGCCCAGCGCGCGACTGTCGGGGTCGATCCGCATGCGCCGGTCACTCTCCGACCGGTCGGGCCACACAGCCCCGGGCGTTGCTCACCGTCATGCTGCCGCGGTGGGGCCGGTGAGGGCGGGCGGCAGCAGCCGGACCGCGGGCTTGGCGCCGCTCGAGAGGATCTCGCAGATCATGTCGGTCGCGGCCGCGCCGATCGCCTCGGCGGGCACCGCGATGCTGTCGGCCAGGCCCGACACCGAGCGGGCGACGTCCTCGGGGCAGAGGGCAACGATGGCGAGCTCCTCGCCGTCACGGCGTCCGCGCTGGGTGATCGTCGTGGCGACGTGGGGGAGCGCGCCCTCGTTGTGGACGAAGAAGCCGGTGATGTCGGGGTTCTCGGTCATCACGTCCTCGACGGTCGCGACAGCCTCGGCGGTGCTCGGGCATGCGTGCACCGTGCCGACGACACCGCTCGCCTCGCACGCGGCGAGGAAGCCCCGCGCGAGCCGGTCGGCGTACGACGTGTGGCGCGTCATGACCTCGGGCGGCGAGCCGATGAGGGCGACGCGTCTGTGCCCCAGCGCGACGAGGCGGTCCACCGCAAGCCACCCCGCGGCCTCGAAGTCGAAGTCGACGCACGGGATCGCGCGGCGCCCCTCCGGAAGACCGATGAGGACACTCGGATGCCCCAGCCCCGACAGCGTGTCGATGCGCGGGTCGTCGGACTCTACGTCCATGACGAGCAGCGCATCCACCATCGACCCCTTCGCGGCGCGCTGCAGCGCCTTGGAGTCGTCGCTGGCGAGCAGGAGGATGTCGTAGCCGTGCTTGCGCGCCTGCGTGACGACGCCGGTGACGATCTGCATCACGACGTGCACGTCGACGCCGGTGCGCAGCGGCGCCTGAAGGCCGATGACGTTGGTCGAGCGCGAGGCCAGCGACCGGGCGCCCGCGTGAGGGCTGAATCCGAGGCTGTCGATGGCCTTCTCGACCCGGTCGCGCGTCTCCTGCGAGATGGCGCGCTTGCCGCTCATGACGTACGACACGGTCGAGATCGACACGCCCGCCGCCTGCGCGACGTCCGCGATCGTCACCATGAGTCTCCCCGTTCCCCTGCATCGATCACCCGGGTGTCTCCCGGGGCGAGATCGTACGTGCCGAGCGGTCCGTCCGGCCCGTGCACACTCATTGTCGCCGCTCGCGCGCCGGCCCGAAGACGCGCGCGCACGAGCGCGCCGCCCGCCCACTCGAGGTCGACCGACACGTCCCCGCGGGACCGGATGCCGCGCACCGCGCCCTCGGTCCACTGCGGAGGCAGCGCGGGCAAGAGCCGCAGCGTCACGCGGGCGGCCGCGTCGGCCGCTTCGGATTCGTCGAAGGACTGCACCAGCGCCTCGGCGATGGCCGCCGTGACGCCCAGGTTGCCGTCGATCTGGTACGGCGGGTGGGCGCTGAAGAGGTTCGGGTAGAGCCCGCCGCGGTGCTCGCCGGAGTTCTCGTCGGCGGGGCGCAGCGCCAGCCGCAGCTGCGCGTGCACCGCGTCGCCGTCGCCGAGCCGTGCCTGCATCGCCGCGCGCCACGCGAGAGCCCAGCCGGTGGACTCGGGGCCGCGCAGGCGGATGGATTCGGATGCCGCACGCGCGAGTCCGGGCGTCGCGTCGGGGGTGATCTGGGCCAGCGGGAAGAGCCCGACGAGGTGCGAGAGGTGGCGGTGCAGCGGCTCGGCCTCGGGACGCTCGCGGTCCCACTCGAGAAGGTCGCCGCGCTCGGACACCGCCGGGTCGGGCAGCGCGTCGGTCCGGGCGGTGAGTTCGGCGAGCCACGGCTCGTCGACGCCGAGCACGGCGGCCGCGCGCCGGCAGACGGCGGAGAGCTCGCGCAGCAGCGCGACGTCCATCGTCGCGGTCTCGCCGACGCCGCGCTCGCGGCCGTCGGCGTCGAGGTAGTGGTTCTCGGGCGAGGTCGAAGGGCTCGTCCACGAGCGCTCGCCGTCGGACTGGATCCACGAGAGCGCGAACGCGGCGGCCGAGGCCAGCACCGGCCACGCCTCCTTCCGGAGGAAGTCGCGGTCGCCACTGAACGTGTAGTGCTCCCACAGGTGCAGCGCGAGCCACGTGCCGCCGAGCGACCAGTTCGCCCACGCGGGGTCGCCGTGACCGGCACCCACCGGCGCGGCGAAGCCCCAGGCATCCGAATTGTGGTGCGCCACCCAGCCGTCGGCGCCGTAGAGCTCGCGGGCGACCACGGGCCCCGTCGTCTCGGACAGCCGCCGCGTGAACCGCAGCAGCGGCTCGTGGCACTCCGCGAGGTTCGTCGTCTCGGCCGGCCAGTAGGCCATCTGGGTGTTGATGTTGAGGGTGTACGCGCTCGACCACGGGCCCGGCAGCTCGGCGTTCCACAGGCCCTGCAGCGTGATGGGCAGGCCGCCGGGCTGCGACGACGCGATCAGCAGGTACCGGCCGTAGTGGAAGGCCAGCGCTGCGAGGCCGGGATCGTCGTGCTCCTCCGCGCGCCGTACGCGCTGGACGGTGTCGAGTGCGGCGACGGCGTCATCGGTCACCGGCAGCTCGAGCGCGCACCGGTCGTAGAGCTCGCGGTGCGCTGCCTCGTGGGCGGCGCGGAGGTCGGCGGCGGTGGCGTGGACATCGACGGAGCCGCGGATGCCGCGCAGCACCGCCGCCGCGCGGCCGAGGGCGTCGCGGGCATCGGCAGGCTCCCCGGGCAGCGAGGGCGCCGTGGCCGTGGCGACCGCGAAGAGGTGCGTGGTGGCGGACTCGGCGACGAGCGCGGCGTCGACCACGGCGGCCGCGCCGCGGGCCTGCACGAGGATCGCGGCGTGGCGACCGTGCTCCTCGTCGTACCGGATGGGCTCGGCCGGGTCCTCATGGCCGGGCGCCACGTCGACGGGGAGCCACCACTCGGTGGCGAGGTCGCCGCCGGCCGAGCGCGGCGCCGAGCGGGGGCGCAGGAGCGACCCGACCTCGAGGCGCACGTGCACGGGTTCGTTCGCGGTGACCTCGAGCATCAGGGCTCCGGTGACGAGGTCGGCCCAGGTGCGGTGGGTCACGTCGATGTCGCCGATCGAGTACGCGTGGGTCGCGACACCGGTCGCGAGATCCAAGCGCCGGGAGTAGATCTTCGCGGTGTCGTCTCGCTCGTTCCCCGCTCGCTCACCGAGGGGCTTCGAGGCCAGCGTGCTGGGGCCCCCGGCATCCGTCTCCACGGTCAGATCGATCCAGCCGAGCGGGAGGTAGGCCTGCACCCACGGCGCCTGCATGCGCTGCAGCAGCGACTCCGCCGTCTCGATATCGCCGGCGTCGATTGCGGCGCGCACCTCATCGAGCGCCGCGGCGCCGCGCGCCGTCACTCCCTGAAGGACGTCGGCGCCGACCTGGCCCGACCACGCGGTGATGTCGTTGAGCCAGAGCCGGTCGCCCCCGACGAGGCCGGCGCACATCGCCCCCCGGATGCCGTTGCCGACGGGATAGGCCTCGAGCCATCGCGACGCCGGCCCGGACGCGCGCAGGCTGTGGAGCCCTTCGGCGAGCTCGGGAGCCGAACCGGGGGCCTGCGGAGCCGCGTCATCGCGGTGCGTGGACATCGTCACACCCTTAGTATATGGTCTCGGTGTTGAAGCGCTTCGAAAGTTCGACGCTCGACCACTGACCGGCTCTCCGAAACCGCCCACGAACGAAACTCAGCGAAGAGGTTCCTGCTCCATGGCCACCGCGACTCCGCGCCCCCTCGGCGCGTTCTCCGACCTCACGAGCGAGCTCGGAATCTGCTTCGGAGGTGACTACAACCCCGAGCAGTGGCCGCGCGAGGTGTGGCAGGAGGATGCGGAGCTGATGGTCGGCGCCGGCGTGAACCTCGTGACCGTCGGCGTCTTCAGCTGGGCCCGGCTCGAGCCGTCGCCGGGGGACTACGACTTCGCGTGGCTGGACGAGGTGCTCGACCTGCTGCACGCGCACGGGATCGCCGTGGACCTCGCGACCCCGACGGCGTCGCCGCCGCCGTGGCTCGGCATCCTTCACCCCGAGACGCTGCCTGTGAATCCCGACGGCGTGCGCCTGGCAGCCGGGTCGCGCAACCAGTTCACCCCTGCCTCGCAGGTCTACCGCGAGCGAGCGCTGGCGATCGCGACCGCGATGGCGAAGCGTTACGCCGCCCACCCCGCCGTGCGCATGTGGCACGTCGGCAACGAGTTCGGGCAGATCGACTTCGGCGACGAGGCGGCCCGCGACTTCCGGCTCTGGCTGCGCGAGCGTCACGGCACCATCGACGCCCTCAACGACGCGTGGGGAACCGTCGTCTGGGCCCAGCGCTACCGCGACTTCGACGAGATCGTGCCGCCGCGCCGCATGCCCTACCTGGTGAATCCTGCGCAGTCCCTCGACTTCCGGCGCTACACGTCGTGGGCGCTGCAGCGGGTGTTCGCCGAGCAGCGCGACGCGATCCGGGCCGCCGGCGCGGCACAGCCGGTGACCACGAACTTCATGGGCTTCGAGCCGCTCACCGACCTGTGGGAATGGGCAGACGAGGTCGACGTCGTCGCCGACGACCAGTATCCCGACCACGCGTCGCCGACGGTGTCGTCAGACATCGCCCTCGTGCAGGACCTCATGCGCTCGCTCGGCGACGGGCGCCCGTGGGTGCTCATGGAGCAGGCGATCAGCGCGACCTCGTGGCGTCCGCACAATCTCCCCAAGAGCGCCGAGCGCGCCCGCCTCGATTCGCTGCAGGCCGTCGCGCGGGGGGCCGACGCGATCTGCTTCTTCCAGTGGCGCCAGGCGCGCACCGGCGCCGAGCGCTTCCACTCCGCGATGCTGCCGCACGCCGGTGCCGACACCGAGGTGTTCCGCACGACGTGCGCGCTCGGCGCCGATATGCGCCGGCTGCGGCCAGTCGTGGGCGGCCGGGTCGCGGCATCCGTCGCCCTCCTCTTCGACTGGCCGTCCCGCTGGGCCGCGGAGGAGCCGGGGCGCCCGACCGAGCGCCTGCGGACCCTCGAGCAGGTCGCCCGCTGGCACCGCGCGCTGTGGCGCCGCGGCATCGCCGTCGACCTCGTGCGGCCCGGAGCCGACCTCTCCGCCTACCGCACGGTGCTCGTGCCGCACACGTACATCGTCGAGACGGATGCCGCAGCCGCCCTCCGCGCGGCGGTGGAAGGCGGGGCGAGCCTCGTCGTCGGACCGTTCTCGGGCGTCGCCGACGGCAACGCCGGCATCCTCACCGGGCGCTCGCCCGTGCTCCTGCGCGACCTCGTCGGCGTGAGCGGCGAGGAGTGGGTCGGCCTGCCCGACGCGCCCACGCCGCTCGCGATGGAGTCCGCCTGGGAGGCCGCGCCCGACACGGCCGAGGCTACGGTGCTCGGGGAGCGTCTTCGCGCCGACGGGGCCGAGGTGCTCGCGCGCTTCGCCTCCGGCCACCTGGCCGGCGCCCCCGCGATCACGCGGCACCGAGTCGGCGAGGGCACCGCCTGGTACCTCGGTGCGGTCGTCTCGGACGACGCGCTGACCGCGGTGCTGGACGACGCGTTGGACGCGTCCGAGGTCACCGGCGTGCTTCCCGACCGCGTGCTGCCCGACGGCGTCGAGGCCGTCCAGCGCGGCGCGGCCCTCTTCCTCCTCAACCACGGCGACGAGCCCCGGCACCTCACGGTGCCCGGGGCGCGCCGGGATCTCTTGTCGGACGCGGACGTCGAAGGCCGGCTCGAGCTGGCCCCCGGCGCCGCCATGGTGCTCATCGAAAGGCACGCAGAGTGAAGTTCACCGATGGCTACTGGCTGACCCGCCCGGGGCTCGCCCCCCTGTACGCGGTCGAGGTCGACGACATCCGCCACGACGAGGCGGAGGGCACGATGACCGTGTACGCGCCGACCGCCGTCATCCGCGACCGGGGCGACACGCTCAACCGCGCGATGCTCACCGTGACGTTCTCGGCGCCCGCGCCGGGCGTGGTCAAGGTCCGCGTGGAGCGGCATGCCGGAGCCGTGCACCGCGGCCCCGACTTCGAGGTGCGCGCCGCGGAGGGCTTCCGGCCCGAGATCGCGATCGACGACGAGGCCGGCGTGCTCCGGTCGGGCCCGTTGAGCGTGCGTGTGGCCCGGACGGCCGGGCAGTGGCGCGTCGACTTCGAGAGCGACGGCCGTGTGCTGACCAGCTCGCTGCCGCGGTCGATCGGGCATTTCACCGACACGACCGGGAAGAACGGCAAGACCGGCACCGCCGGCACGGCGGGGACCGCCGCCGGGGGCGCCCAGCCGACCTGGGTGCACCAGCAGCTGAGCATCGAGCCCGGCGAGCGCGTCTACGGACTGGGCGAGCGCTTCGGCGCGTTCGTGAAGAACGGCCAGACCGTCGACACCTGGAACGCCGACGGCGGCACGTCGAGCGAGCAGGCCTACAAGAACGTGCCGTTCTACATGACGAGCCGCGGCTACGGCGTCTTCGTCGACAACCCTGCCAACGTCTCGTTCGAGGTGGGCAGCGAGGTCAACTCGCGCGTGCAGTTCTCGGTTGACGGCGAGTCGCTGGACTACTACGTCATCGCAGGCCCCGAGCCCAAAGACGTGCTGCGCCGCTACACCGCCCTCACCGGTCGCCCGGCGCGCGTGCCGGCCTGGTCGTTCGGACTCTGGCTCACCACGTCGTTCACCGCGAGCTACGACGAAGACACCGTCAGCGCGTTCGTCGACGGCATGGCCGAGCGCGACATCCCGCTGTCGGTGTTCCACTACGACTGCTTCTGGATGCGCGAGTACCAGTGGACCGACTTCGAATGGGACGACCGCGCCTTCCACGACCCGGTCGGCCAGATCGCCCGGATGCACGAGCGTGGTGTGCACGTCTCGGTGTGGATCAACCCCTACATCGCGCAGCGCTCGGCGCTGTTCCGCGAGGCCGCCGACCGCGGCTACCTGCTCCGGCGCACCGACGGCAGCGTGTGGCAGTGGGACATGTGGCAGGCGGGCATGGGGCTCGTGGACTTCACGAACCCGGATGCCGCCGACTGGTACGTCGCGAAACTGCAGGGGCTGCTCGAGCAGGGCGTCGACGCGTTCAAGACCGACTTCGGCGAGCGCATCCCCGTCGAGGGCGTCGTCTGGCACGACGGGTCCGACCCGTATCGCATGCACAACTACTACGCCAAGCTCTACAACGAGGTGGTGTTCCGCGCTCTCGAGCGGCACCACGGCGTGGGCGACGCGGTCGTGTTCGCCCGGTCGGCGACCGCCGGGTCGCAGCAGTTCCCCGTCCACTGGGGCGGCGACAACGACTCGACCTTCCTGTCGATGGCCGAGTCGCTGCGCGGCGGGCTGTCGCTGGCGATGTCGGGCTTCGGCTACTGGAGCCACGACATCGGCGGCTTCGAAGGAACCCCCGACCCGGGTCTGTTCAAGCGGTGGCTCGCCTTCGGCCTGCTCTCGTCGCACTCGCGCCTGCACGGGTCGTCCTCAGTGCGCGTGCCGTGGGCGTTCGACGACGAGGCCGTCGACATCGCGCGCTCGTTCACGAAGCTCAAGATGCGGCTGATGCCCTACCTCGCGTGCGCCGCCGAGGAGGCGCACTCCTGCGGCACGCCGATGATGCGCCCCATGGTGCTCGAGTTCCCCGACGATCGTTCGGGCTTCGACGCCGACACCCAGTTCATGCTGGGCGACGCGCTGCTGGTCGCACCGGTGTTCACGGCGGACGGGAGCGTCGAGTACTACGTGCCCGAGGGGGAGTGGACCTCCCTCCTCGACGGCTCGGTGACCGACGGCAGGCGCTGGGTCTCCGAGACGCACGGCTACGACTCGGTTCCGCTGCGCGTGCGGCCGGGCACCGTGCTGCCGTTCGGCGCGGATGACACCCGTCCCGACTACGACTGGGCCGACGGCGTGACCCTGCGCTGCTTCCAGCTGCCCGACGGCTACGACCGGGTGACCACCGTGCCTGGGCGCGACGGCACCGCGCCCACGAGGTTCCGCGTGCGTCGCGACGGCGACACCGTCCTCGCGAGCTCGGACGACGCCCGCGCTCCGTGGGCGCTGCAGGTGGGGGAGCGGATCGTGCGGGCCGAGGCATCCGGAGAGATCCGCATCGACATCCAGCAGGAGGGCGACCGATGACCGACACTGTGACCGAGACCGCGACGACCCCGGTCGACGACGCGCCGCAGCAGGACCCGCCCGTGTTCCGGCAGGTCGACCAGCCGCTTCGGGTGCGCGCCCGCGATCTGCTCGACCGGCTCACCCCCGACGAGCGCATCGCGATGCTGCACCAGGCGGCCCCCGCGATCGAGCGGCTCGGAGTGCCGGCCTGGCACACCGGGTGCGAGGCGCTGCACGGCGTCGCGTGGCTCGGCCGCGCGACCGTGTTCCCCCAGCCGGTCGGGCTCGCCGCGACGTGGGACACCGATCTGGTCGAGAAGGTCGGCGAGGTGGCCGCGATCGAGGTGCGCGCCAAACGCGCCGAGAACCCGCTGGTGAGCCTCAACGTGTGGGCGCCCGTCGTCAACACCCTGCGTCACCCCGGATGGGGCCGCAACGAGGAGGGCTACTCCGAAGACCCCCACGTCACCGGCGTGTTCGGCACGGCGTACTCCAAGGGCCTCCGCGGCGACCATCCCCGGGTGTGGCGCACCGTGCCCGCGCTCAAGCACTTCCTCGCGTACAACAACGAGACCGACCGCTCCACGACGTCGTCCGAGATGTCGCTGCGCACCCTGCACGAAGAGGAGCTGCCGGCCTTCCGCGCGGCGATCGAGGCGGGGGTCGCGGGCGGCATGATGCTCGCGTACAACCAGGTCAACGGCATCCCGGCCCACACGCAGCCCGAGCTCGTCGCGGAGGCCCGGTCGTGGTCGGACGAATCGATCGCGGTCGTGTCGGATGCCGGAGCCCCGACCTTCCTCGTCACCACGCAGCGCGCCCAGCCCGATCACGTCCACGCCGCCGCCGCCCTCGTGCGTTCGGGCCTGGACTCGTTCACCGACAACGAGGCGAACGCCGCCCCGACCATCGGGTACGTGAACGAGGCGCTCGCCGCAGGTCTCCTCACCCGCGACGACGTCGACCAGGCGGTGCTGCGCCTTCTCGAGCTGCGCATCCGCACCGGTGAGTTCGACGGCGACGCCGACCCCTATGCGGGCATCGGGGCCGACGCGATCGACGCGCCCGGGGCGCGGGAGCTCGCCCGGGAGGCGGTGGCGCGCTCGGTCGTCGTGCTGCGGAACGACTCCGGCGTGCTGCCCCTCCCGGACGTGTCGAAGGTCGCCGTGGTGGGTCCGCTGGCCGACCTGGTGCTCACCGACTGGTACGCGGGCACCCCGCCGTATGCGGTCGGGATCGGTGCGGCCGCGGCCGAGCGCTTCGGCGAGGCCGAGGTGGTGACCGGCGCCGACACCATCGCGCTCCGCGCCGTCTCCAACGGCCGGTACGTCGTGTCGAGCGCCGACGGCGCCGTGGTCGAGGCGTCGGCCGACGCCGCGGGCGAGGATGCACTGTTCGACGTCACGGACTGGGGCGACGGCATCCTGACGCTCCGCTCCCGCGCGGGCGGGCTGCTGCTCACCGGCGGCTCGTGGCCGGTGCGAGCCGACGCCGCCCGTGTCGGGGAGTGGGTCGTGCAGGAGAGCTTCCGCGCCCACGTGCACGCCGACGGCACCTGGTCGCTGCTGCACCTGGGGTCGGGCCGTTGGCTGCGGGTGTTCCGGGACTCGGGCCTCCTGGCTGCCGAGGCGGTGACGCTCGATAAGGCCGAGCGGTTCGGCGTGCGCGTGGTGCGGTCGGGCGCGGCCGCGGTGGCCGAGGCGGCTGCGAACGCCGACGCCGTCATCGTCGCGGTGGGCAACGATCCGCACCTGAATGGCCGCGAGACCGAGGATCGCCCGCACCTGCGCCTGCCGGACGCCTGGGCGGACCTGTGGCGTGCGGCGCGCGAGGCCAACCCGCGCGCAGTGCTCACCGTCGTGTCGAGCTACCCCTACGTCCTCGCGGACGTCGACGCCGACACGGTCGTCTGGTCGAGCCACGGCGGGCAGGAGCTCGGACACGGCGTCATCGACGTGCTGTCGGGCGATCGCGAGCCCGCGGGCCGGCTGTCGCAGAGCTGGCCCGCGACCGAGGAACAGGCGGGCGACCTGTTCGACTACGACACCCTCCGCCAGGGGGCGACCTACCGCCACCAGGCCGAGCGGCCCACGTTCGCCTTCGGGCACGGCCTCACGTACACGACCGTCGGCTACGAGTCGCTTTCGGTGACAGATGCCGCGACCCCGGCGCCGGAGCCCACGCACCGGCACGCCGGATTCGAGCGGCGGGCCGATGAGGTGCCGGTGACCGCGGTGGTGCGGGTGCGCAACTCGGGCGACCGGGACGCCGAGGAGCTCGTACAGCTCTACGCGCTGCCCGCCGAGGGCTTCGCGATTGCGACCCCGCGCCGCCTGCTGGTGGCCTACGAGCGCGTGCGTCTGGCCCCGGGCGAGGTCCGCGACGTCGAGCTGTCGTTCTCGCCGGCGCGTCTGGCGGTGTGGGACGACGCCGTGCGGCTGCCGGGCGCCGCCCAGGACTGGGTCCACGAGGGCGCCGCGGGTGCAGGCCGGGACGTACGCGCTGGCGGCCGGCCCGTCGGCGTGGGACCTTCCCGTGCGTGCCGAGCTGGAGGTCACAGCCGGCTGAGGCACCCGCCCGCAGGTCGTTGCCTGGCCCCCGGTCGTTGAGCGAGCGAGGAACGAGTCAGGCGAAACGCCGCGACGCTCGGCCCCGGTCGTTGAGCGAGCGAGGAACGAGCGAGACGAAACGCCTGCAACCCGGCGAAGGGTCAGAGCGCGAACTCCTCGGCCAACGAGCGCGTCTCGGCGGGGGTCCAGATGCGGTCGCCGAAGACGTGCCGGTGGGCGAGCGAGAGCTCCGCGCCGGGTGCGAGCAGGATGTGCTGGTCGAACGCCGGCGAGGGCGCGATGATAGGGAACGGCTCGCTGCGCACGAACCAGCGGATCGCCGGGCCGCCCGTAGATGTGCCCGCGAAGACGAGCACCGTTCCGCCGCCGTCGACCTCATCGTGCTCGCCGGACAGCGCCACCCAGGGGCCGGCCAGCCCCATGACCGCGTCGGCGCCGGCGTCGTCAGGCAGCCCGCCTGCCAGAACGCGGCCGCCGGTCCAGGCACGCGGCATCCGGATCGCGAAGCCGGTGTAGCCGGCGTTCGGGCGGCCCTGCGTCGTCGGGCTGCCGAATTCCAATTCGCGGTCGGCGGTGCTGCGGAGGGTGGTGGAGAAGTCGAGTGCCCATAGTCCGCGCTCGGTGTCGACGCCGTGGAAGCGGTGCGTGCGCGTCTCGGAGATCCACTCCTCGCCCGCCTGCGTGATCCACGTGAGCTCTTCGGTGAAAGCGACCTCGGCTCCGGCATCCGTCACCGTCGTGAAGCGGTCGTGGCGCATACGGCCGACGTTGTCGAGCAGTACGTAGTCTCCGTGCTCGGGGCGGTACGTGTTGCCGCCCCAGAAGTTCTGACCCGACACGTGGGTCCACGTGAACTGCAGGCCCTTGTGCCAACGGTGGTCCCACGGCCGGAACGCCGTGAGCGGCGCCCCGTCGAGGGCGCGCAGCGGGTGCAGGAAGGGCTTCGGGCCCTCCGATGGCTCACCGCCCGGGTCGAACGAATAGCGGGCGATGTCGACGCCCGCGGAAGAGACGGTCAGGTCGGTGTCGTCGAGGCGGAGGCTGAGATCGGGCACGCTCCCATTCTGACGCAGATGCGCGGAAAGCGCTTGCCGATCCCAAGGTCGCCGGGATTTTGCCGCGCGTTCAGACCGCTGTCAAGGGGTAGGCCTGTTCCGGACTCTGAGGCCGGGGGGGCGGTAGCGTCGTCGGCATCTCAACGGAGACACCGCACCCCCCGCAGTGTCCACGAGACAAAGGAGAGATCATGCTCTGGACCATTCTCGGCCTCATCATCATCGGCCTGATCGCCGGCCTCATCGCTCGCGCCGTCATCCCCGGCAAGCAGAGCATGGGCATCCTGCTCACGATCGTGCTCGGCATCGTCGGCTCATTCGTCGGCGGGTTCCTGGGCTTCCTGATCTTCGGAAGCGACCCCAACGGCGGCTTCCTGCAGCCGTCGGGCATCATCGGCTCGATCCTCGGCGCGATCATCGTGCTCGGCATCTACGTGCTCGTCACGCGTCGCCGCGGCGTCACCCGCTGACCCGGGTCCGCGACTCCCCTCGCGAACCCACACCAGAAGCGCGAGCCCACACGCTCCGGCGTGTGGGTTCGCGCTTTTGCGTGTGGGTTCGCGCTTTTGCGTGTGGGCTCGCGGTTTTGCGTGTGGGTTCGGGTGTGACGGGCGGCCGCGGCCTGCGACTCAGGCCCCGGCGAGCGCCGCCGACACGACCTCGCGCGCCTCGGCCTGCACCTGCGCGAGGTGCTCGGGGCCGCGCAGCGACTCGGCGTAGAGCTTGTAGACGTCCTCGGTGCCCGACGGACGCGCCGCGAACCACGCGTGCTCGGTCTGCACCTTGAGCCCGCCGATCGCGGCGCCGTTGCCCGGCGCGTGCGAGAGCTTCGCCGTGATGGGCTCGCCGGCGAGCTCCGTGGCGGTGACGGCCTCCGGAGCCAGCTTCCCGAGCGCCGCCTTCTGAGCGGGCGAGGCCGGGGCATCCACGCGCTGATACGCCGACGACCCAAACTCGGCCTCGAGCTCCGCGTAGCGCTGCGAGGGCGTCTTGCCCGTGACGGCGAGGATCTCTGCCGCGAGCAGGCACAGCAGGATGCCGTCCTTGTCGGTGGTCCACACCGAGCCGTCCTTGCGCAGGAACGACGCGCCCGCCGACTCCTCTCCGCCGAAGGCGACGGAGCCGTCCAGGAGGCCGGGTACGAACCACTTGAAGCCGACGGGCACCTCGAGGAGGGCGCGGCCGAGGGATTCGGCGACCCGGTCGATGATCATCGAGCTGACGAGGGTCTTGCCGACCGCGGCATCCGTCGGCCAGTCCGGCCGATGCGAATAGAGGTAGTCGATCGCGACGGCGAGGTAGTGGTTGGGGTTCATGAGCCCGCCGTCGGGCGTCACGATGCCGTGCCGGTCGGCGTCGGCGTCGTTGCCGGTGAGGATGTCGTACTCCTCGCGGCGGCCGATGAGTCCGGCCATCGCCGACGGAGACGACGGATCCATGCGGATCTTCTCGTCCCAGTCGAGGGTCATGAAGCGCCACGTCGGATCGACGTCGGGGTTCACCACAGTGAGGTCGAGGCCGTGCACCTCGGCGATGAGCGCCCAGTACTCGACCGACGCACCGCCCAGCGGATCGGCGCCGATGCGCACTCCCGCACGACGGATCGCCTCGACATCGATGATGTTCGCCAGATCGCGCACGTACGCGTCGCGGAAGTCGTACTCGCCGAGGGTGTCGGCGTCGAGGTCCTTGAAGGGGGTTCGCGAAACGCCCTCCAGGCCCGCGGCGATGAGCTCGTTGGCCCGGTTCGCGATCCAGCCCGTGGCATCGGTGTCGGCCGGGCCGCCGTTCGGCGGGTTGTACTTGAAACCGCCGTCGCGGGGCGGGTTGTGGCTGGGCGTCACCACGATGCCGTCGGCGCGGCCCGGGTCTGCGGCATCCTTCCCGCGGTTGTACGTGAGGATCGCGTGGCTCAGCGCCGGCGTCGGAACCCACGAGTCGCGGGCATCGACCCGCACGTCGACGCCGTTCGCGACGAGCACCTCGATGGCGCTGCGCTCGGCGGGCAGCGACAGCCCATGCGTGTCGCGTCCGAGGAACAGCGGACCCTCGATGCCCTGCGAGCGCCGGTAGTCGACGATCGCCTGGGTCGTGGCCAGGATGTGGGTCTCGTTGAAACTCGCCGACAGCGAGGACCCGCGGTGACCGCTCGTGCCGAACGCGACGCGCTGCTCGGGCACCGAGGGGTCGGGCTTGATGTCGTAATAGGCGGCGATCAGCTCATCGATGTCGATGAGGTCGGATGCCTCGGCGGGCTGTCCTGCGCGACTCATGCGTCCCAGTCTGCCCGTCCTGATCGACCTGCGCACGGTCCGTGACAAGCGGCCCGGCGGTCCGTATGATCGGCCGGGCCGAATAGGCTGGCACGCGTGACTTCCGAGGTCGTCGCCGAGCAGGCTTCCGTTCCCGTCCGCCGCACCTACAGCTACCTGGGCCCTGCGGGCACGTTCACCGAGGCGGCGCTGGCGCAGGTGCCCGAGGCGCGGGGGCACGAGTGGCGGCCGGTGCGCAATGTCGGCGAGGCGCTGGCCGACGTCATCGCCGGCCGGTCGGACGCCGCGATGATCGCGATCGAGAACTCCGTCGACGGCGGTGTCTCGACGGCGCAGGACGCGCTGGCGACCGTGCCGGGCCTGCGCATCGTCGGCGAGTACCTCGTGCCGGTGGAGTTCGTCCTGGTCGGCCGCCCCGGTGCGCGCCTCGAGGACGTGTCGCTGATCGCCGCCCACCCCGTGGCGTACGCCCAGTGCCTGGAGTGGCTCACCCGCGAGCTGCCCGCGCACGCGCACGTGCCGGCCGCGAGCAACGTGGCCAGCGCGATGGGGCTGCTCGACGGATCGAGCGACGCGGATGCCGCGATCGCCCCACCCGGGATCCTCGAGCACCACCAGCTCGAACTCCTCGCCTCGAACATCGGCGACAACCCGAACGCCGTGACGCGCTTCGTGCTCGTCAGTCGCACCGTGGTGCCGCCGCCGCCGACCGGAGCCGACAAGACCTCGCTCATCGTCGAGCTTCCCGACGACCACCCCGGCGCCCTGCTGGAGATGCTGGAGCAGTTCGCGACCCGGGGCATCAACCTGTCGCTCCTGGCCTCGCGGCCGATCGGCGACGAGCTCGGCCGGTACCGGTTCGTCGTCGACGCCGACGGTCACCTCGAGGATGAGCGCATGGCCGACGCCCTCATGGGCCTGCGCCGCTTCAGCCCGAAGGTGACCTTCCTCGGCTCGTATCCGCGCGCGGACCGAGCCGTCGTCCACTACCCCGAGAGGTATGCCGACGACGTCTTCGTCGAGGCGCGCGACTGGCTGCGCGGCCTCCTCTCGGGCGAGCCGGAGGCGCAGTGATGGCCGCCCCGTTCGTGCTCGACCCGGCTGACGAGCGCCAGGCCAAGGCCCTCGCGCGGCTGGAGGGCGAAGAGATCGGGTGGCTCGGCACCATCGGGCGCGACGGCTTCCCCCATGCGGTGCCGGTGTGGTTCCTCTGGAAGGACGACGTCGCCTACGTCTTCACACAGCCGGGTTCGGCGAAGGCGAAGAACCTCCGCGAGAACCCGAAGGCGATGCTGCACCTCGAGGCAGGCGACGACGGCGAGCAGCTGCACGTGCTGCAGGGCACCGTCGAGATCTCCGACGAGCCGACGACCGCGTGGCTCGACCGGCTGGGCGAGGCCTACCTCGCCAAGTACGGCGGCGGCATCCAGCACCTCGGCTGGACGCACGAGCGCATGTGGGCCGAGTACTCGCTGGTGCTGATCTTCCGCCCGCACAAGCTCATCGCCTGGTAGGCGCCGAGACCCGGGGGTGCGAGGACGGCCGACCGTCCCCGGGGGTTAGCCCCCGGCCTGCACCTCAGCCGAGGGCTCGCACCTCAGCCGAGCGCCCGCACCTCAGCTCAGGTCGAGCTCGGCGGCGAGCAGCTCCAGCGTCTGCAGGCGGCCGGGCGCGGCATCCATCGGCTCGTCCTCGTAGGAGCCCGCGATCGGCGAGATCATGATCTCGTCGACGCCGTGCGTCGCGGCGAAGGAGCGGAGATCGGATGCCACGGCCTCGGCGGTGCCGACGAACCACTTCGCGCGGGCCGAGGCCATGAACGTGTCGCCGAGACCGGCGAAGTCCGCCGCGTTCGCGCGCGCGTGCTCGACGGTCTCGAGTGCGACGAGGGGCTTGTTCGTGCGCAGACGTGCCGTCATGCGCAGGTTCGGCAGCGCCCGCTCCTCGGCCTCCTCGGCGGTGGGCGCGACGAGCACGTTCGCGGTGAGGAAGGTGCGCGGAGCGCCGAGCGCCTCCGTCGGCTGGAACGCCGACCGGTAGAGGTCGAGCGCGCGCTCGAGCCCTTCGCCGGAGAAGTGGTTCGCGAACACGTACGGAAGGCCGAGGGCGGCCGCGAGCTGGGCGGAGTAGTCGCTCGAGCCGAGCAGCCAGACCTCGGGGGTGGTGGTGGCCGCGGGGGTCGCGTGCACGTCGTACGTGCCGCCCGACGTGAAGCGCAGCGAGGCGCCGTCGGGCGCGACGAGCGAGAGGATGTCGCGCACGTGGTCGGGGAACCGCTCGACGTCGCTGGTGGTGCCGCTCTGGCGCAGGAGCTGCGTGATCACGGGGTCCGAGCCGGGCGCGCGGCCCAGCCCGAGGTCGATGCGGCCGGGTGCCAGGGCTTCGAGCGCCGCGAACTGCTCGGCCACGACCAGCGGCGAGTGGTTGGGGAGCATGACGCCGCCCGACCCGAGCCGGATGCGCGATGTGCGTGCGGCGGCGGCCGCCGCCAGCACCGGCGGCGTCGTCGAGGCGACCGCGGGCATGTTGTGGTGCTCGGCGAACCAGTACCGCCGGAAGCCCAGCCGGTCGGCCGCGTCGACGAGCGAGAGGGATGCCGCGACCGCCTGCGCGCTGGTCTGCCCGGTGCGCACCGGGACGAGGTCGAGGACCGACAGCGAGAGAGTCGAGGGGGAGGCCGGGGCGGGGACTGCAGTGCTCATCGATTACTGCAACCTTCCGCCCCGGCATCCGCATTCCGGATCGGGAGGATTACGGCAGGCGGTTGGCCTTGGCGAGGTTCTCGCGCAGCTCGTCGGCCGTCTGGGCGACGACGTACGCGGGGCGGTCGCGCTCGAGGCGCCAGGACTCGCTCAGCGGGCCGGCGCTCACGGTGTCGAAGCCCAGGGCGTCGTACACGCCGGTGACGAAGTCGATCGCCTCGGGGAAGTCGCTCGCGGTGCCGAGCGCCCGACGGCCCGGCTCGCCGGCAGGGGAGCCGCCGGCGTTGATGTCGGACGCGTACAGGTGGTTGAACGCCTTCACCACCTTCGAGCTCGGCAGGTGCTCCTGGAGGAGGCCGGAGGTCGTCGCCTCGCCGCGGTCGAGGACGTCGACGTGGCCGTCGCGCTCGAAGTAGTAGTTGTTCGTGTCGAGCACGATCTTCCCCGAAAGCGGCTGGACGGGAACGTCCTTCAGCGCCTTGAGCGGCACGGTCACGACGGCGATGTCGGCGGCCTCGGCCGCCTCCGGCGCGGTGGCGGCGGTGACCTTCGGGCCCAGCTCCGCGACGACGCCCCCGAGGCTCTCGGGTCCGCGCGAGTTCGAGATCACGACGTCGTAGCCGAGTCCTGGGAAGGCGCGGGCCAGCGCGCTGCCGATGTGTCCTGCACCGATGATTCCGATCGTTGTCATGATGGCCCGCAACTCCGGCCCGGCGCCGGGCATTCCGACGCCCGACATGGAAGGACATCCGGGAAACGTTTTCGGAATCCGGCCCCGGCCGCTTCGGGTCGTGTGACGATGTCCGAATGGATTACGTGCATCTCGGACGAACCGGCACCTCCGTCTCGCGGATCGTGCTGGGGACGATGAACTTCGGCGACCGCACCTCGGAGGAGGACGCGTTCGCCATCATGGACCGGGCACTGGAGCTCGGCGTCAACTTCTTCGACACCGCCAACGGCTACGGCGGCGCCGGCGGCCGCGGCACCACCGAGGAGATCATCGGCCGCTGGTTCGCGGCACGCCCCGGCGTGCGCGACGACATCGTGCTCGCGACCAAGGTCCACTCGCCGATGGTCGACCCGACGCCCGACGGCGACGTGGTGAACGCGCGGGGCGCCTCGGCCTGGCAGGTGCGGCGCGAGGCGATCGGGTCGCTCCGGCGCCTGCAGACCGACCGCATCGACCTGTACCAGTTCCACCACATCGACCGGCACATCTCGTGGCAGGAGCTGTGGCAGGCGATGGAGGTGCTGGTCGCGCGCGGTGAGGTCGTCTACACCGGCAGCTCGAACTTCGCGGCGTGGAACATCGCGCAGGCGAACGAGATCGCGAAGCAGCGGCACTTCCTCGGCCTGGTGAGCGAGCAGTCGCTGTACAACCTCGTGCAGCGCTCGATCGAGCTCGAGGTGATCCCAGCGGCGCAGAACTACGGCCTCGGCATCCTGCCGTGGTCTCCGCTCGCGGGCGGTCTGCTCAGCGGCGGCTCCACCGACGCGAAGGCGCGCTCGGCGTCGGAGCGCGTATCGGCGCAGCGCGCGGAGCGCGGCGACCAGCTCGCGACCTACGAGCGGTTCGCGCAGGAGCGCGGCTGGACGCCGTCGGCCCTGGGCCTGGCGTGGCTGCTCCACCAGCCCGGCGTCACCGGGCCCATCATCGGCCCGCGCACCGTCGAGCAGCTCGAGTCGGCGGTCTCTGCGCTCGAGATCCGCCTCAGCGAGGACGACCTGAAGGAGCTCGACGAGCTCTTCCCCGGCCCCGGCGGTCAGGCGCCCGAAGCGTACGCATGGTAGCTCGAGCTCAGACAGCGGGCCGCGCGCTCACGAGCGCGCGGCCCGCTTGACGTGCTCGTAGGCGTCGAGCGCCGCGGCGCGCGTCTCGCCCAGCTCGACGATCGGCTCGGGCGGCTCGTCGCCGAGATGCTCGGGCGCCCACTCGCGTACATAGTGCCCGTCGGGGTCGAACTTCTTCGCCTGCAGCTCCGGGTTGAAGATGCGGAAGTACGGCGCCGCATCGGCACCGGAGCCGGCGACCCACTGCCAGTTGAACGGGTTGTTGGCGCCGTCGGCGTCGACGAGCGTGTCCCAGAACCACTCCTCGCCGTGGCGCCAGTCGATGAGCAGGTTCTTCACGAGGAAGGATGCCGTCACCATGCGCACCCGGTTGTGCATGTAGCCGGTGCGCCACAGCTCCTTCATGCCCGCGTCGACGAGGGCGACCCCGGTACGCCCCTGCTGCCAGGCCTCCAGCCGGCTGGGCTTGAGCCGCGGCCACGGGAACGCGTCGAACTCCGGTCGCAGGTTCTTCGTCGCCAGCTCGGGGAAGTGGTACAGCGTGTGCCACGCGAACTCCCGCCAGCCCAGTTCCGACAGGAACCGGCCGCCGTGCCCGGCCTCCACCGTCTCGTGCCACACCGTGTGCGGGCTCACCTCGCCCCAGCGCAACCGGGGCGACAGCAGCGAGGTCGCCCCCGCCGCCGGCTCGTCGCGCGCGCGGTCGTAGCTCGCGAGGTCGTCCGACAGGAACGCCCGCAGTCGCCGCCGCGCCTCCGGCTCGCCGGGCTGCCAGGTCTCGCGCAGCCCGGCCGCCCAGTCCGGGTGACGGGGGAGCAGCCCCCAGTCGTCCAGGGCGTCGGATGCCGGACCCCGGCCCACCCCCTCGATCCGGCGCGGTTCGGGCAGCGGTGGGCGAGGCGACGGCAGCGACCGGCACGCGCGCCAGAACGGGGTGAACACGGAGAAATGGGTTCCGCTCCCCGTCTTGACCGTCCACGGCTCGAAGAGCAGGGAACTCGCGAAAGAGGCGACCTCGACGCCGTCGTCCCGGAGGGCGGCCTTCAGCCCGGCGTCGATCTCACGCTCGGGCCCGCCGTAGCGGCGGTTCCAGAAGACGGCGCCGGCTGCGGCATCCGTCACCATCTCGCGCACGACGCGATCGGCCGGGCCGCGCCGCAGCACGAGAGCCGCTCCGCGCTCCTCGAGGCGCTCGCCGAGGGAGACCAGCGAGTGGTGCAGCCACCAACGGGCGGCGCCGCCGATCGGCCGGATGCCCGGGCTCTCCTCGTCGAGCACGTACAGCGCGATGACGGGTTCGCCTCGATCGATCGCCGCACGCAGGGCCGGGTTGTCGGCGAGGCGGAGGTCATCGCGGAACCACACGATCGAGGGGCCGGCCATGGCCCCATCCTCGTCCGCGCGCGCCAGCGCGCGGCGGTCTTGACAACGGCGTGACGGCGCGGATCGCGAACCAAGGAGTCACGGCCGAGACATGGGGCGCTGCGCTTCGGCGCTACTCCTCGTTTCGGCGCGCAGGCGGAGGGTGGCGAAGAGTTCGACGCTCACACTTGCGCGGGCTTGCGCGATCCTGCAAGTTCTTGCGTACACTGAGCGCATGTCGAAGCGACTCGCCGAGGTGGCGCGCAAGGTCGGGGTCAGTGAGGCCACGGTGAGCCGCGTGCTCAACGACAAGCCCGGCGTCTCGGACGCGACGCGCCAGGCCGTGCTGACCGCGCTCGACGTGCTCGGGTACGAGCGGCCGACCAAGCTCCGCGGCGAGCGGGCGCGCCTGGTCGGCCTCGTGCTGCCCGAGCTGCAGAACCCGATCTTCCCCGCGCTCGCCGAGATCATCGGGGGCGGTCTGACGCAGAACGGGTACACGCCGCTGCTGTGCACGCAGAACGCCGGCGGCATCACCGAGTCGGACTACGTCGACCTGCTGCTGCAGCAGCAGGTGTCAGGTGTGATCTTCCTCGGTGGGAATTACAGCCAAGCGGATGCCTCGCACGAGCATTACGACCGGCTCCGGCAGGTGAACCTGCCGACCGTGCTCGTGAATGCGCGGCTGGACGCGCTCGACTTCGCCACCGTCTCGACCGACGATGCGGCCGCCGCCGAACAGGCGATCCAGCACCTGCATCAGCTCGGCCATCGCCGCATCGGACTGCTCCTGGGGCCGCCCGATCACATCCCGTCGCAGCGCAAGCTGGCCGCCGCCCGTCCGCTGCTGGAGCGCCTCGGCGCGCCGCTGGAGGACAGCCTCGTCGTGCGCGGCCTCTACTCCCTGGAATCGGGCCAGGCCGGCGCTTCGCGCCTGTTCGCGGCTGGTGCGACAGCGATCGTGTGCGCGAGCGATCCGCTGGCCCTCGGCGCCGTGCGCGCCGCGCGCCGCGCCGGCCTGCGCGTTCCCGAGGACGTGAGCGTCGTCGGCTTCGACGACTCGTTCCTCATGAGCTGCACCGAGCCGCCCCTGACGACCGTGCGCCAGCCGATCGAGTCGATGGGCCGTACGGTGATCGACCTCCTGCTCTCGCAGATCGCCGGCACGACGGAGGCCGGCGACGAGCTGCTCTTCGAGCCCGAGCTCGTGCTGCGTTCCTCCACGGGTCCCGCCGCCTCCTGACCCGACGTCGCGACCGCGTGCGGGGCGTTTCGTCTCGCTCGTTCCTCGCTCGCTCAACGACCGAACTTGAGCGCGGCGCACAACCCAGCCCTTTCCTCCCACCCCCGCGTCGCGCGTCCCGCCGGACGCGGCGCACCGCCCAGCGGAGCGGGATCATCCGCAGAGCGCGCGGGCTCGGGACTGGCGGGCGCCGCCGGCGAAGCCGACGCCGCGGGTAAGCGCGCCGGAGGATGATCCCGCACAGCGGTCATCCAACCCTCACCGACGCAACCAAATCGTAATCTTGCAAAGATTCATTCGACAATTGCAAACTAAGCCACCCTGAACTACATTCAACGCATCACGTCCTTTCCTACTCGATGAGGAGAACCGTTGGACACCGACGTCCTGACCCGCGGCGCGCACCCCGTTCCCGCCAGTGACAACCCGCTGTGGTGGCGGTCAGCCGTCATCTACCAGGTGTACGTGCGCAGCTTCGCCGACGGGAACGGCGACGGAACCGGGGATCTCGCCGGCGTCCGCGCGCGCCTGGGCTACCTCAAAGACCTCGGCGTCGACGCGATCTGGTTCAACCCCTGGTATCCGAGCCCGCTGGCCGACGGCGGGTACGACGTGCAGGACTACCGCGACATCGACCCCCGCTTCGGCACGCTCGAGGAGGCGGAGCTGCTGATCCAGGAGGCGCTGGCCCTCGGCATCCGCACCATCATCGACGTGGTGCCGAACCACATCTCCGACCAGCACCCGTGGTTCCAGGCGGCGCTGGCCGCAGGCCCCGGCAGTCCCGAACGCGAGCGCTTCTGGTTCCACCCGGGCAAGGGCGAGAACGGCGACGAGATCCCGACGCACTGGGTGTCGAGCTTCCAGGGCTCGACGTGGACGCGCACGACGAACCCCGACGGGACGCCGGGGGAGTGGTACCTCCACATGTTCACGCCCGAGCAGCCCGACCTCAACTGGAACCACCCCGACGTGCGCCGCGAGCACGAGGACATCCTGCGCTTCTGGTTCGACCGGGGCGTCGCCGGCGTGCGCATCGACTCCGCGGCGCTCCTCATCAAAGACCCGGATCTTCCCGAGGTCGGCGAGAAGGAAGGGCCGGGGCAGCACCCCACCGAAGACCGCGACGAGCTTCACGACGTCTACCGCTCCTGGCGCGCGATCGCCGATTCGTATCCCGGGACGCGGGTGCTCGTCGGCGAGATCTGGGTGCCCGACATCGTGCGGTTCACCAACTACCTGCGGCCCGACGAGATGCACACCGCGTTCAACTTCGACTTCCTCGCACGGCCGTGGGGCGCGGCATCCTTCCGCCACTCGATCACCGCGACGCTCGAGGCCCACGCGCCCGTCGGCGCCCCGAGCACGTGGGTGCTGAGCAACCACGACGTCACGCGGCCGGTCACCCGGTACGGGCGCGAAGACACCGCGTTCGCGTTCCTCAAGAAGCGGTTCGGCGTGCCGACCGATCCCGAGCTGGGGCTGCACCGTGCCCGTGCCGCGGCGCTGCTGGTCGCAGCGCTGCCCGGCAGCCTCTACATCTACCAGGGCGACGAGCTGGGCCTGCCCGAGGTCGAGGATCTGCCCCTCGACCTCATCGAGGATCCGATGCACTTCCGTTCCGGCGGCACGGATCCAGGACGGGACGGATGCCGCGTCCCGCTGCCGTGGTCGGGCGACCATCCTCCGTTCGGCTTCAGCCCCGACCGGGCCCGCACGTGGCTGCCGCAGCCCGAGGGGTGGAACACGCTCACCGTCGCGGCGCAGGAGGCCGACCCCGCGTCGACCCTCAACCTCTACCGCGACGCGCTGCGCCTGCGCCGCGAGCTCCCCGAGCTCGGCGACGGCCCGCTCGACTGGTGGGACGACAGTGCTGGTTCTCAGGAAGGGGCCCTGCTTGCCCGTCCTGCCCCCGCCGCGAACGGCGCCGGCCCCGACATCCTCGCCTTCCGGCGTGGCGACGACTTCGCGTGCGTCGTCAACACCGGCGAAGACCCGGTCGCGCTTCCCCCCGGCGCGGCCGTCCTCCTCTCGAGCTCGCCGCTCGAGGCCGGCCTGCTGCCGGGCAACGCCGCCGCATGGCTGCGGCTCGAGCCCGCGGCATCCCGATCCCACACCCGCACCATCACCCCGGAGACGTCCGCGCCGAGAGGCTGACGCGGCACCTCCTCTCAGAAAGGAAAGACGATGAAGTCACCAGCAAGGGTCCTGCTCGCCGGTGTCGCCACCCTGGCGACGGTCGGCGCACTCGTCGGCTGCTCGGCGGCCGGCGGCGACGAGAACAGCGACGGCAAGCTCGAGCTGCGCGTCGCGACCTTCCCGCCCGGCGCCGACGCCGCGGCGTACGAGGCGTTCGCCACGCAGGAGGAGCAGTTCGAGAAGGAGCACCCCGACATCGACATCATCGGTGTCGAGTACGAATGGGAGGGCCCGACGTTCGCCGTGCAGCTGGCCGGCGGCAGCCTGCCGGACGTCTTCACGGTGCCGTTCACCGACTCCAAGACGCTGCTCGAGAACGGCCAGCTCATGGACGTCACCGCCGAGGTGAAGGAGCTGGGCTACGAGGACAGCTTCAACCCGATCATCCTCGACGGCGTCAAAGACGCCGACGGCAACATCTTCGGCTTCCCGCGTCAGGCCTACGCCATGGGCCTGCACTACAACCGCGACCTGTTCGAGCAGGCCGGGCTCGACCCCGACCAGCCCCCGGCCACCTGGGACGAGGTGCGCGAGTACGCCAAGGCGATCCACGACGCCACCGGCAAGGCCGGGTACGCGCAGATGGCGATCAACAACACGGGCGGCTGGCAGCTGACCGCGCAGACCGTCGCGCGCGGCGGCCGGACGCAGACCGACGAAGCCGACGGCAGCGCCACCTCGACCATCGACAACGACGCGACCAGGGCGACGCTCGAGTTCCTCCACGACCTGAAGTGGGAGGACGACTCGTTCGGCGCCAAGGTCGACCTCGACTGGGGCACCATCAACCAGGAGTTCGCCGCGGGCAACATCGGCATGTACACGTCGGGCTCCGACGTCTACACGGCCCTCGTGCGCGACTTCGGCCTCGACCCCGCCGTGTACGGTCTGGGCGTCGTGCCCGTCGAGGGCGACGACCCGGGCACGCTCGGCGGCGGCGACATCGCGGTGATCAGCCCGACGGTCGACGACGAGACCAAGGCGGCCGCCGTCACCTGGATCGACTGGTACTACATGCAGAAGCTCCTGAACGAGGACGCCGCCGTGGCGGACGCGAAGGCGCTCTCGGAGTCGGACCAGGCCGTGGGCACGCCGCTGCTGCCGGTGCTCAGCCGCGAGCTGTACGAGGAGTCGCTCACCTGGATCGAGCCGTACATCAACGTGCCGCGCGAGCAGATGACGGCGTTCACCGACAACATCTGGGAGCAGATCCCCGTCGGTGAGCCGAAGAAGCAGACCCAGGAGGTCTACGCTCTCCTCGACACCGCGGTCCAGACGGTTCTCACCGACGAGAACGCCGACATCGACGCCCTGCTCGCGCAGGCGCAGACCGACGCTCAGGCGCTCCTCGACGAGTGAGGGACGAGCGGATGCTGCGGCCCGGCCTCGCCGCCGGGTCGCAGCATCCGTCCTCCGACCCGTTTCGTCTCGGTCGCCGGCGCTCCCTCGCTCAACAACCCGGGTCTCGGTCGTTGAGCGCGCGAAGCGAGACGAAACGCCCCTGACCGACGCAGAACCTCTTCACAGCAAAGGCCGACGATGACCGCGACCCTCCCGGAGCGCCCCGCAGCCGCGGCGCCGCCGCCCGCCGCGCCGCCCGCCCGGCGCAAGACCCGACGAAGCCCGCTCACCTGGTACCGCGGCGGAGGCCTCGCGAACCTGCTGTTCGTGCTGCCGATGGTGTTCGTGTTCTTCTTCTTCTCGTGGTCGCCGATCGTGCAGTCGGTGATCATGAGCCTGCAGAAGACGAACCTGCTGGTGTCGGAATGGGTCGGCCTCGACAACTACGTCGCGGTGCTGTCCGACCCGCAGCTCGGCCGCGCGGTCGTGAACACGATCTACTTCGCGCTGCTGGCGCTGCTGTTCGGCTTTCCGCTGCCGCTGTTCGTCGCGGTGCTCATGAGCGAGGTGCGCCGCGGCAAGGGCCTCTACTCGGCGCTCGCGTACCTTCCCGTGGTGATCCCGCCGGTGGTGGCGGTGCTGCTGTGGAAGTTCTTCTACAGCGCCGATCCGTCGGGCGTCTTCAACACCGTGCTCGGCTGGTTCGGCATTCCGCCGCAGCCGTGGATCTCGTCGGCCGTGCAGGCGATGCCGTCGCTCGTGCTCGAGGCGACCTGGGCAGCCGCCGGCGGGTCGATCATCATCTACCTCGCGGCTCTGCTGTCGGTGCCGCCGGAGCTCTACGACGCCGCCGAGGTCGACGGTGCCGGCATCTGGCGCAAGGTGTGGCACGTCACGCTGCCGCAGCTGCGCGGCATCCTCTTCATCATGCTGATCCTGCAGGTCATCGCGACCGCGCAGGTGTTCCTCGAGCCCTTCCTCTTCACCGGCGGCGGACCGGCGGGGGCGACCAAGACGATCCTGCTGTACATCTACGACAAGGCGTTCCGCAACAGTCTGGGCGGCGACTACGGCGAGGCCACCGCGGTGTCGGTGCTGCTCGCGATCGTGCTCGCGATCCTGTCCTGGCTGTACTTCAAGCTCACGAACCGCTGGAGCACCTCATGACCACGTCGACCACCAGCAGCGAGGCCGACCCCCGGTCGCTGAGCCTGTCGAAGAGCGGCAGGCGCCTCTTCTCCCGCTCCCTGGGCTCGTCGAAGGGTGACGACATGGCCGAGCGGTCGATCATCTCCGGCTCGGAGCGCCGTCGCCCCGGCACGCGGTTCGGGATGTCGCTGACCCACGTGTTCCTCTTCGTCTCACTCACGATCGCCGGACTCGGGCCGATCCTGTGGCTGGCGAAGTCGGCGGTGACCCCGACCCAGGACACGCTGCAGCAGCCGTTCGCGCTGTGGCCCAACGGCATCGACTGGGCGAATCTGTCGACCGCGTGGAACGACATCCACATCGACCAGTACTTCTGGAACACGATCGTGATCGCCGCGGGCGCCTGGTTCTCGCAGCTGTTCATCGCGACCACCGCCGGCTACGCGCTGTCGGTGCTGCGCCCGAAGTACGCGCCGGTGCTCAACGCGCTGGTGCTCGCGACGCTGTTCATCCCGGGGATCGTGCTGCTGGTGCCCCTCTACCTCACGGTGGTGTCGCCGCCGTTCCTCGGCCGCGACGCGAGCCTGCTCAACAACTACCTCGCCGTGTGGCTGCCGATGGCCGCGAACGCGTTCAACATCCTGCTCGTCAAGCGGTTCTTCGACAATCTGCCGCGCGAGGTGTTCGAGGCCGCCAAGACCGACGGCGCCGGACCCTTCCGGCTGTTCTGGTCGATCGTGCTGCCGATGTCGAAGCCGATCCTCGGAGTCGTGTCGGTGTTCGCGATCATCGCCGCCTGGAAGGACTACCTCTGGCCAAAGCTCGTGCTGCCCGACCCCGCGGTGCAGCCGCTGTCGGTGCGCCTTCCCGATGTGCAGTCGCAGACGGAGCTCGACGTGTTCCTCGCGGCTCTCGCGATCGCGACGCTCATCCCGATCGCGATGTTCCTGCTGTTCCAGTCGGTGTTCCTGCGCTCGGCGGGTCTCGGCGGGGCCGTCAAGGGCTGAGGCGCGCTTCGACGGGCGCGGACGTGTGGAACGACGGATGCCGCGGGCCGCGGCATCCGTCGTCTCAGAGGTCGTGGGTGGTGTGGCCTTTGGGCACCACGACGAGCAGGGACGACGGCTCGACGCGGGTCTTCACCGAGAGGGCCTCGCCGAACTCGTCGCCGTCGAGCTGCACCGGCTGCGGCTTCTGCGTAGCGAGCTCGATGCCGGCGCCGCGGGAGTAGACCACGGCGTTGTCCTTGGTGCGCAGCGACAGCACGCGCCGGCCGGCGCGGAAACGGCGCAGGAAACTGTTGTCCCATGCGACCCGCCGCCACACGAAGAGCCAGCCGAAGGGGCCCTTGGGCTGGAAGATCACGATGTCGAGGGCGCCGTCGGCGATGGAGGCCTCGGGGATGAGGTCGAGGCCTGCCGGCAGCTTGCCGCAGTTCGCGAACAGCACGCTCTGCACGCGGGAGGAGTGCAGGCGGTGACCGGGCAGCTCGTACACGACGCGGAAGGGCTTGGCCGCCGGCAGCGCACGGGCGGCGCCGTCGACATAGGCGACCCAGCCGACCGTCTTCTTCAGCTGCGGGTTCGTGTTCGCGATCATCGCCGCGTCGAGGCCGATGCCGCCCATCACGACGAAGGCGTGCTCGGCCGTCGAGCCGTCGGGGCGCGCGAGCTCGGTCCAGCCGACGTCCATCGGCAGGGTGTCGCCGTCGAACACGGCGCGCACCATCGCTTCGGGCTCGGTCAGCGGAAGCCGCAGGTTGCGGGCCAGCAGGTTGCCGGTGCCGCTCGGCACGATCGCGAGGGGCACGCCGCTGCCGCTCATCGCCTCCGACACCGCGCGCACGGTGCCGTCGCCGCCGGCGACGAGCACGGTGTCGACGCCCTCCTCTAGGGCCTGGCGGGTCACGTCGTCGCCGAGGTCGTCGACGGTCGTCTCGTAGAACAGGGGCTCCGACCAGCCGGCCTCGGCCGCCAGGCGCGTGACGGTGTCGCGCAGCGTGTCGGCGTCGACCTTGATGGGGTTGTAGACGAGGGCGGCCTTGGGGGAGGGCCGCTCGCCGTCGGTCTCCATAGGGCGCGTCTCGCCCTCGGGGCCGACCCGGCGCGCCTCGCCGCTCTCGTCGTCCGCGGTGTCGGCCGCGACGTCGCCGGGCTCGCGGATCACGTCGTCGGGCTCGGCGGCCTTCCCGGGGTCGGGTGCGTCGTCGGCGTGCGCACCGGAGCGCTTGGCCGCGCTCGAGTCGGCGTCCTCGCCGGCTGCGCCCTGACCGTCCGGCGCCTCGGCGCCGGACGCGGTCGCGGGCGCGGCATCCGCCGTCGCAGCCGCGTCGGCGAGCTCCAGCTCGGCGGTGTCGGGGCCGTCGGCGTAGACCGCGTCGGCGGGATGGGGGTCGAGGTCGGTGGGGATCTCACCGGTGCGCAGGTCTTCGACGGGCGCCCCCTCGGTCGAGCCGTCCCGGGTGCGCAGATCGTCGGCGGGTACGCCGTCGGTGGGAACGTCTTCGCCCGATCCGGATGCCGCCGCCATGTGGACCAGATTAGGGTGCGAAGCGCTCCGGTGGGCGCATCCGGCGTGGGGCTTGACAGCCGGAGCGGTGTTGCAGGCGCCGACTAAGCTTGCAGGGTGATCGATCCCGTGCTGCTCCGCGACAATCCCGACCTGGTCAGGCGCTCGCAGGAGGCGCGCGGCGAATCGCCCGACACCGTCGACGCGGCGATCGAGGCCGACCGTGCACGGAGGGCTGCGATCACGGCGTTCGAAGAGCTGCGCGCCGCGCAGAACGCGCACGGCAAGAGGGTCGCGCAGGCGCCGAAAGAGGAGAAGGCCGCTCTCGTGGCCGAGGCCAAGGAGCTCAGCGAGCGCGTGAAGCAGGCCCAGCACGCGGTCGCCGCCGCGGAGGAGGCATCCGCCGAGGTCTTCGGTGCGCTCGAGAACATCGTGATCGAGGGCGTGCCCGCGGGCGGCGAGGACGACTTCGTCACCCTCCGCACGCACGGCGAGATCCCCGCGTTCGGCTTCGAGCCGCGCGACCACCTGGAGCTCGGCGAGAAGCTCGGCGCGATCGACATGGAGCGCGGCACCAAGGTCTCCGGAAGCCGCTTCTACTTCCTCACCGGCATCGGGGCGCGGCTCGAGATCGCCCTCATGAACCTCGCCCTCGACCGGGCGCTGCAGGCCGGTTTCACGCCGATGATCCCGCCGACGCTGGTGCGGCCCGAGGTCATGCGGGGCACCGGATTCCTCGGCAAGCACGCGGCCGAGGTCTACCACCTCGAGGACGACGACCTGTACCTCGTGGGCACGAGCGAGGTTCCGCTCGCCGGGTATCACATGGACGAGATCCTCGACCTCTCGCGCGGCGCGAAGCGCTACGCCGGCTGGTCGACCTGCTACCGCAGCGAGGCCGGGTCGTACGGCAAGGACACCCGCGGCATCATCCGCGTGCACCAGTTCAACAAGCTCGAGATGTTCGTCTACACGACGCCCCAAGAGGCCGAGGCCGAGCATCTGCGCCTCGTCGAGATGCAGGAGGGGATGCTGCAGGACCTCGGCTTGGCGTACCGCGTGATCGACGTCGCCGCGGGCGACCTCGGCTCGAGCGCCGCACGCAAATACGACGTCGAGGCCTGGGTGCCGACGCAGCACGCGTACCGCGAGCTCACCTCGACGTCGAACTGCACGACGTACCAGGCGCGGCGGCTCGACATCCGCTACCGGCCCGAAGGCGGCAAGACGCAGCCGGTCGCGACGCTCAACGGCACGCTCGCGACCACGCGATGGATCGTCGCCCTGCTCGAGACCCACCAGCGGGAGGACGGCTCCGTGACGGTGCCCGAGGTGCTGCGGCCGTTCCTCGGCGGACTCGAAGTGATGGAGCCCACCGCGTGACCCCGGAGGCCGACCGAGCCGGTGAGCTGAGCCGCGCCACCGACGAGGTCGCCACCGACACCGCGGTGGAGGAGAGCCTGCCCCAGACCGGCGAGATCGAGGTCGAGGCTCCGGCCGAAGCCGCCCAGCTCGTCGATGAGCTCGCCCGCGAGACCGAGCGCCCCGGCGTGCCCGTCGCCCGGATGCTCATCGTGCTCGACATCGACGGCACCGTGCTGCTCGAGGACGAGTCGCTGAGTCCAGGCGTCGTCGAGGCGGTGGCGCACGCGCAGCAGGCCGGCCACGAGGTCATGATCGCGACCGGACGCAGCTGGGAGGGCACGCGAGGGATCCTGCGTGTGCTCGAGCTCGCCCCCGAGTACGTCGTCTGCTCGAACGGCGCCGTCGTGCTGGCGCGTGTGGACGGCGAGGAGCTGATCTACGACCGCTGGCACGTCGAGACCTTCGATCCGCGCGAGGTGCTGACGCTCCTGCGCGAGCACCTTCCTCACGCGCGGTACCTCGTCGAGCTCCCGGACGGGAAGCGGCTGTACACGGAGTACCTCGAGGACTGGAATCTCGTCAATGCGCGCCGTGTGCCGTTCGAGGAACTGGGCGCGCAGCGCGTGTGCCGCGTCGTCGTCGTCTCTCCCGAACAGGACGAGCAGGACTACCTCGAGCTGGTGCGCGACATCGGGCTGCACGAGGTCTCGTACGCGGTCGGCTGGACGGCCTGGCTCGACATCGCGCCGCAGGGCGTCGACAAGAGCACCGGCCTGGAGCTCGTGCGCACGGAGCTCGGCATCGAGCCCGAGCAGGTTCTCGTGATCGGCGACGGTCGCAACGACGTCGGCATGTTCCGCTGGGCGCGGGATCACGGCGGCCGCGCCGTGGCGATGGCGCAGGGTCCGCAGGAGGTGCAGGACGCCGCGGGCGAGACCACGACGTCGGTGCACGAAGGCGGCGTCGCGGCGGTGCTGCGCGGCCTCTGACCTGTCGCCAGGGCAGGTTCGGGCCGGGGTCCGGTCCGGGTCGCACCTGCTCGGCGCCGGGCGCAGGCGTCGTGAGAGGAACAGCGACGACCGCGCCGTCGGCTAGACTCGACGCCTGTTCGACGGATGCCTCCCCCGGGGCGGCATCGTCGGGAGGGTTGTCCGAGCGGCCGATGGACCTGGTCTTGAAAACCAGTGGGCAGCAATGTCCCGTGGGTTCGAATCCCACACCCTCCGCAGAGCGGCCACCGGGTCAGCCGATGGTCGACAGACGGATGTTGCGCGAGCCTTCCGGGCTGGCGAAGAGCGCGCCGCAGTTCGCGTCCACGGTGACGGCGGTGTCGTTGGCGCCGGGCGAGTGGCGAAGCTCCAGGGGTCCGAGCGACCCCTCGGGGAGCTGCACCTCGTAGGAGATCGTGCGCTCCTCACCCATCTCGAGCAGCAGCGTCTTGCTCTCCGCCGTGTTGCCGTGGTCGACGCCGGTGCGGTCGCGGAAGCGGTTGCCCTGCCAGTTGGCGCCGTCCTGCCAGTCGCCGCGTTCCGGCTCCGTCGACAGGATCTCCGCCCCGGGCGGGGCGAAGAACAGCACGTCGAGCATCATCGTCCTCTCGTCGATGCCGCGGAAGCCGTTGCGCAGCCCGAGCGTGTACTCGCTCGAGATGTCGTCGGTCATGCGGCTGCGCAGGTCCATGGAAACGGTGATGGTTCGCGCATCCGCGTTGCAGGTCGCTCGCTGCGTGAAATCCAGCCAGTAGTTCAGCTTGCCGACGGAGTAGTCGTTGAAGTAGACGCCGAGCTGGGTGGCCTCGGTGTTGTCCTCGCGGAGCGCGCCGTCCAGGCCGTACTCGTGCGCGAGCGACTGCAGACCCGCGTCTTCGAACCAGAGGTTGATCCGGCCCTCTTCGGCGCTGCGCACCAGCTGGTCCCACATCGGGCCGATCTCCCATTCGCCGCCGGTGAGGGCGTCGAACATGACGGAAGTCACCTCACTGAAGAAGGCGTCCATCGCCGCGTTGTCGGCCCCGAACCGCTCGTAGGGCTCGCTCATCAGCAGGGAACCCGTGTTCTGGGCGTTCACCTCCTCGCCGGAGGCGAGGGTCAAGGGGCCGGTCGCCTCGAGCATGTGCGCCAGCACGATCGGGTCGATGGAGATCACCCCGTCGAACTGAGGTTGTCCGGTCCACTTGCGTGCGGCATGGAAGAGCTCCACGGCCCTCGGGAAGTGCGGTGTCATCGTGAAGTTCGACGACCAGTTCGTCAGCTCGAAGGGATAGAGGGAGCGGACCTTGGGCTGCAGCTTGATGAGCGAGCCGTTCACGGTGTCGAACCCCGCCTCGGGAAGCGCGGAGTACATCAGGTCCACGCCGTTCTCCTGAGCGACCAGCTCCGCCCTGCCGTTCTCGACCTTGAGCACCAGCCAGTGGGCTGGACCGCCACCTGTCGCGCGGATCTCCGCGGGAGTCTGGATCATCAGCTGGTACAGCATGGGCTTGTCGGCGCCCGCCGCGTGCATGAGCTCCGGAAGGTGCTCTTGAACGAGAGTCAAGGCGGGGACGGCCATCGCGATGAGGTCGACCATCTCATCGACCGGCTCGGATACGGCGGGGACGACACCCGTCCGATCCAGGCTCGTCGCGATCGCCGAAGCCTCCTCCAGGGACGAGATGACCGTGGGAAGGACGGTCCCGGCCCCGAGGAACGGGCGCAGATCGATCCCGAGGCCCGGATCGGCGCCACCGCCGGCGTCGGCCGTGGACACCATCTCCACGAGGGGAGGCAGTGACCGCGAGGTGATCGTGTTCACGGCGTCCGTCATGCCCCGCACGGCGAGCACGTTGTTCCTCACCTGAGGGATCTCCGCCGCGAGATCCCACAGCGGGCCGCTCGAGGTCGCACGTGCCCGCTCGGTGCGTTCGACGATCTCTTCGCTGGCCTGCGCGAACCCCGAGAAATCCATCCCGACGGCCGCCGCAGCGGCCACCCCCAGCTGCTCCTTCGCCACTTCCATGTCTTCGCGAACCTGGAGCACCTGCTGCGCGAACGCCCCGGCTGCCAGCAGTGCCACCAGGAAGACCGTTGCGAGCGGACCGCCCACCAGGCAGATCACGATGTTCCTGCGCCTGCGGCGGCGCTGCGCGGACGTCTCCGCCGCGGCGTGACGCGCCAGCGGCTTGACCGCAGCGTGCCGCCGTCGAGGTGGTTTCGACGTCGCGGGCGCCGGCGAGGAGGCGGAGACAGTCACGGCGGGATAGTACAGGGCGATTGTTGCGAGATCTCGACAAACGACGGCGGTGCGGGTCGTGGCGGGGAAGCGGTGTCCCTCAGCGCGCCCTCAGGGCAGCATGCCAGAATACTTCCCGACTACGGCAGCCATCTGAAGCCCATCGGGCCGCAGAAGGAACAGAACAGGAACTCCTGGCGACCGGTTGTCACGGCGCTTCCCGCGACACCCCGCCGAAGCGGACAGACTCCGAGAGGACCCGAGTGAGCGCGACGAGCAGATCTCCCCGGCGTGGCCGCCGCACGGTGGCCCGCCACGGTGAGCTGTCGTCTCCGGGCCCCGCCTCGTTCCTGCTGAAGGTCGTCGCCGTCGTGGCCGCCGTCGTCTTCGTCTCGGGGGCCGGGGTCGCGGCGTACGCCGCAATCGACCTCGGCACGAGCTTCGCCGTGGACGCCGTCGAGCTGGAGGGTCAGGAAGAGCTGCCCCCGCCGACGATGGGCGCCATCGAGGGCGAGGCGAACTTCTTCCTCGCTGGAACGGATGCCTGCGAGCCTGAGTACGCCCAGTTCTTCGGCAAGCGCTGCACCGGCGCCGACGCCGAGGCGGAGCTGAACGATGTCAACCTGCTGGTGCACATCTCCGACAACCCGCGCCGCGTGACCGCGATCTCCTTCCCGCGCGACCTTCGGATCCCGATCCCCGCCTGCACGCGCGAGGACGGCTCCATGACGTCGCCGGTCTCGAAGGAGTCGATCAACGCGGCGTATTCGCTCGGCGGCCTGCCGTGCATCGTGAGCGCCGTGTCGGAGCTCTCAGGGCTCAACATCCAGTACGCTGCGAAGATCACGTGGGGCGGGGTCATCGAGCTCACCGAGGCTGTCGGCGGTGTCGAGGTCTGCCTGGCCGCCGGCATCCGCGATCGCAACACCGGCATCGACTGGCCGGCCGGCACGCGCACGATCGCGGGGATCGAGGCGCTCCAGTTCCTGCGCACGCGCTACGGCGTGGGCGACGGCTCCGACCTCGGCCGTGTCTCGAACCAGCAGGTGTACATGTCGAGCCTCGTCCGCAAGATCATGAGCGAGGAAGTGCTCTCGAACGTCGGCACGCTGTACAAGCTCGCGACGACCGCCGTCGACAACATCACCCCGAGCCAATCCCTCACCAACCCGGTGCGGCTCGCCCAGCTGGCGCTGGCCGTCAAGGACGTGCCGCTCGACGAGATCACCTTCGTGCAGTACCCGACCTTCACCGACCCGAGCGACCCGAACAAGGTCGTTCCCAACGAGGAAGCCGCTGCGGAGCTCTGGGCCGCGCTCGCCGCGAACCAGCCCCTCCAGCTCACCGGTGACGTGGCCGCGAACGACGGCGTCGTCCTCGCCGACCCCCCGCCCGCCGACGCAACCGCGCCGGAGGCCACCGACTCCGCGCCGACTCCGGACGCCACCTCTACCTCGCCCGCCCCAGAACCCACGGAGGCGGCTGTGGCCCTTCCCTCGACGATCACCGGGTCCAACGCGTCTCAGACGACCTGCTCCAACGGAAACCTGCGGGGCCGCGGCTGATGGCGGCGCACAAGCGGCCCTCGGGAGAGGGCCGGATGCCCCTTGCGCGTCACGGCGTGCTGAAGTCGCGGCATCCGTTCGCCACCCTCTTCTCGATGTTCGGAGTCGTGCTCGCCGTCTTCGGCGTCAGCGCCGCAGGCATCGCCGCCTACAACGTGTGGGATGCGACGCAGGCGATCACCGCCAACGCCGTCGTGCTCGATCAGGACAAGCCGCTGCCGCCGTCGCTCGGCGCGATCGAGGGTGGCGTGAACATCCTGATGGTCGGCACCGACTCGTGCGAAGGGGCCAACGCCGCGCTCTCCGGAGCCTGCCAGGCCAAGAGCACCGAGGGGGAGCGCAACGACGTCACGATGCTCGTCCACATCTCGGACGAGCCGCGCCGTGTCACCGTGGTCTCCTTCCCGCGCGACATGCTCGTGCCGATCCCGTCGTGCCCGAAGGAGGACGGCACCGGCAGCTACTCCGCCATGTCGTCGCAGATGCTCAACGCGTCGTACGAGTACGGCGGGCTCGCGTGCACCGTGCTGACCGTGGAGTCCCTCATCGAGGACCAGATCGACTTCGCCGCCGCGATCCGGTGGACAGGGGTCATCAACATGTCCGACGCGATCGGCGGCGTCGACGTGTGCGTCGCCGGTGACATCAGCGACTCGCACACCGGTCTCGAGCTCACCGCCGGCACGCACACGCTGCAGGGCGTCCAGGCGCTGCAGTTCCTGCGCATCCGCCACGGGATCGGCGACGGCTCCGACCTCGGCCGCATCTCCAATCAGCAGCAGTTCATGTCGTCGATGGTGCGCAAGCTCCAGTCCGACGCCGTGCTCGCCAACCCGTCGACGCTGCTGAACCTCGCCACCACGGCGATCAGCCAGGTGCAGCAGGGGCAGCTCACCCTCAGCTCGGGACTGACGAACCCGACGCTCATGGTGCAGATCGCCATGGCCGTGAGGGACGTTCCTTACGAGGACATCGTCTTCGTGCAGTACCCGACCAGGTATTCGGCCGGCGACGGCGCCAGCAGGGTGATGCCCGTGAAGGATGCCGCGACGGTGCTCTTCGACGCGCTCAAGGCCAATCAGCCGCTCACTCTGACCGGCGAGGCCAGCCAGGGCTACGGCGTAGAGGTGACCGGCGAGGCCGCCAAGCCCGAGACCGCGCCGACAACGGCTGCGACCCCCGTGCCGGAACAGACGGCGACCGCCGAGACGCCCGCGCCGGTCGACACGCCGGCCGCGGAGACGCGCGTCGAGCTGCCGTCCGACATCGCCGGCCAGACCGCAGCCCAGACCACCTGCACCCGCCCGGAGGAGTAGCGGGCCGACCCCGGCGGATGTCTCGGTGGCCGGCTGTGCCCCATCCACAGCGAGTCGCCCGACCGGCCGGTGCGGATGCTGGATCTGCGTATGATCCTGTCGCGAGAGTGCCGCATTGCGATACGTTTCGGACGCAGACCGCGCGCCCGAGACGGGAGAGGAAGCCGATGACCGGCCCGGATATCGACGCGCTTCCCGTGGGCGTGATCCGCGTCGGCGCCGACGAGCGCATCGTCGAGGCCAACGCGTGGTTCCGTCGGTGGGCGCGCGAGGAGATCGTGGGCTGCGCCCTCCGAGATGTGCTGGTTCCGGTCCCCGATTTCCTGGATGGCACGGGTGCCGTCTCGACCATGATGTCGCGTGTCGGAGATCCACAGCGGGCGGTGCTGGTCGCCCGCGCCGAAGACGGCGACGGCGCGGTTCTGACGGTGATGGATGCCTCCGACCGCTACGCCTCGGGCAACCGCCTGCGCCGGCTGCACAACCTGGCCGATCGCACTCAGATCCGGCTGCAGCTGATCATGGACGCCTCCATCGCCTTCGCGGCGGCGGCCGACGAGGAACGGCTCAGTGCGATCCTCGCCGCCACCGCGGCGCAGGCCTATCAGGCCGAGGAGTCGGTCGTCGTCCTCTTCGGTGAGGACGGACTGCTTCATCGGACGGCGGGCACGAACCCGCTGCACGGGGTGTTTCCCGAGGTCGCGGTGTCGGCGAGGGCCCGCGAACTCGGCCATGTCGTAAAGGTGAGCGGCGAGGAAGAGGCGGAGGCGCTTTCACCAGACCTTGCGGGCGCGATGCGGCAGTCGGGGGTCGATGCGCTGATCGCCGCGCCGCTGCGCCTGGAAGGTGTCGCCCTGGGCATGTTCGCGTGCTTCTTCCGGCACCCCCGCGTCTTCGACGACGAGGCTACGCCGCTTGCCGAGGCCCTCGCCGGCCAGGCGGCGCAGAAGCTCGACGCGGTGCGGCTGCAGCGGCGCCTCGAGCATGCGGCGATGCACGACGAGACGACGAATCTTCCGAATCGCCGGGCCCTCGACGAGCTCGCGGCCCTCACCGATGTGTCGCACGCGTCGGTCATCTTCATCGACCTCGACGGGTTCAAGGCCGTGAACGACCGCCTGGGTCACGAGCTCGGCGACGAGGTGCTGCGCGAGGTGGCCCGCCGCCTGCAGGGGAGTGTCCGCGGCAGCGACGTCGTCGCCCGTTACGGCGGCGACGAGTTCGTCGTGATCTGCGATGCCGATGCCGAGGGTGCGGCCGAGGTCGCCCAGCGGCTCCTGCGTGCGCTCGAGGGAGAGTACGGCTTCCTGACCGAGTCGCTGCCGATCGGCGCGAGCATCGGTGTCGCGAGCGCGGGTGCAGCTCGCAGCATCTTGAGCGTCGACCACCTCATCCGTCGCGCCGATCAGGCCATGTACGTGGCCAAGAGCCGCGGCGGGCACCAGGTCGCCATCGCCGACTGACCCGGCGTCTCTGCCCTCCCTGCATCGAGGTGGTCCGCCGGATCGACGTGCTTCGAGCCGGTGCAAGAAGCGGCGCCGGTCTCGGTTATGATTGCTGGGTGCATCCGTGCCTTCACGGCCGGATGCCTGGAGACGTCGCATAGTCAGGCCTAGTGCACCACCCTGCTAAGGTGGAGTCCTCGCAAGGGGACCGAGGGTTCAAATCCCTCCGTCTCCGCAATTTTCCTCTTGAGCCGACGTCGCTCGGACGGGTTTCTGGCGGTGTCGTTCCGCTCGCATCGCTGTCGATCGTGGGTGCGCCTTGGTCGACGTTGCTTCGATCTGCCGTTGCTTCAGCCGGATGCTCGTCCAGCTTGGACTTTCTGCGCGAGGGCGATGCTCCCATGTATGCCGATGTCTCCGCCTTCCGCCCGGTTGAGCTCGGCGACGTACCCGACGGCGGGAGTGTCGACGAACGTCGACGACGCCCAGGTCACCGACGGCGTGGTGGAGGCGAAGACGTACTTCGGCGTCGTGTTGATGAACGACGCGAACGGCTCGAAGTTCGAGGAGGGCCAGTAGTCGACCCAGTAGTCGAAGGTCCCTCGCCCCAGCAGCACCGCGGTCTGGCTGGCGATCACGTGGCCAAGGTGCTCGACCAGGCGATCGTCGGCGTGGAAAACCCAGTTACTGGGTTCCTCGGCGATTCCGTCCAGCGAGAGCAGCGAGTACAGCACGACCTTACGCATCCGAGGCCCTTCCTGCTGATTCATCATGCCAACTGCTCCCCAGAGATGCCACGCGGGGGCTCTTGCTCACCATCCCGCCACGCACTCTGCCCCCTCGCTCGCGGCAGGACGAGTTGCGAGCGGTATCGTCGCGAACATCCCACATGTCGGGGACCCCAAGTTGAATACGCTTTACCGCTCAGTCAGCGTCGAGCGGGCGATTCGGCGAGATCCAGCGGATTGGTCATGAAAGCCGAACATGGGTTCAAGCGATGCCGGTTCGCAGGGTTCCTGAAGGAGGAGATCGATGACCTGGGACTACCTCTTCGCACGTGAAATCCGCGACGGCAAGGAACGGTGGTCAATCCGCGAGGTTCACATCGATGACGATGGCAGCATCTCGTGGATCGCGGAAGCTTGTGACCCTGGCGGCGATACCGCGCAGGAACTCGCCACTGATCTGTCCCGCATGCTCCTCGCGATCGAAAAGCCAATCCTGGATCTGGCGCAGGACGAGCCCAAGATTGTGGCGATGCCAGACGGAGGAGCCCCAGCCCATGCTGTGCTCGAGAACATCTCGCGCATCACGGTGGTGACCTCCAAGGGCAAAGCATTCGAGAAGTACAACCTGTTCTCTGACGGCGTCGAGCTGCACCTTCAAGATGAGGGGCGAACGCTGAAGGTTTTCCCCCGCCGGGAACCATAAGCGAGAGCCCGGCGATCGCATTTCCACGAAGGGCCGTAGCGGCCGGCGAGTCAGCGCGGCACCTTCCCGGCCCGCCCTCACCCACGTTCGCGTAGGCGCGGGCCTGACAGATCCATCTATGCTGCACGCTCACCGACCGGTTGGCGGACGGCATGGTGAAGAGCGTGGATTGGCTCTAGCCTTCCGGCATGAACCTCGCCATACGGCGGCGGGTGTTCCCTGTCGCCATCTTCATCGGTCTCGTGTGCGCCGGCTGTGCGGCGCAAACCCCGGCCACCGAGCAGAACCCGCCAGCCTCCGGCTCCGATGATGCGACGCGCAACCCCTTGCCGGAGGGGGTGCGCGAGGGTGCCTCGCCCACTCGCACCACGAGCAAGACCATGCCACCCGACTGGTGCGAGCCACGCGAGTTTCCCGAAGCGTCGCTGGACGGTGCGGCCGCTCCAGCGCCCGGCGAGCACCTGACCTTGCCAGCAGACCCGTGCTTGACCGCAAAGAGCCTGCTCGGCTCGTACTCGTGGCTTGAGGACCAAGGCATCGACGCCGATCAGATCCAGGGTTTCCAAGCCGTCGCCGGCATCGAGCCGTGGACGGCGCCCCTTGCCGACGGCACTGGTCACTGCATCCTCCTCCGCGCAGATGACCATAACGGATGGGGAAAGATCGCCTGCGACACCCCCGGCGGGTCGGCTTCCGTGGAACGAACAGTCGACGGCGCGTCACTCCGCTTCAGTCTCGAGCGCGACGCGGTCGTCGTGTACACCCTGTCACCATGACCCGGCACCTGTTGCCGAGAGAGCCGACGAGATCGCGAACTCGTCGTTCGTGTGACGCCCCCAGGATCGTTCCGCCGCCTAAACGCGCGCTCACGGACCGGTTATCGTGTGGGTGGCCGCCGCAGATCCCAGTCCCCAGGTGATCAGCAACACGCCCAGCAGCACGAACACCATCGCGCGCAAGCCGATTCGCGTCAACGGGCCCGCTCGCCCACTGTGTCGGGAGAATCGACGATTGCTGCCAACGTGTCGCTCAAGTTGATCGAGAGTATGAAGGCAGTAGCCAAGGACGATGCGGGTGTGACCACGCGCCGCGCGTCAGTGCATGAGCGACGAAGGCTGCGGAGCCGAGGGTCGGGTGATGCCGCGCGTGATGCCGCGGACCACAAGCGACGCGAGCGCCGCGGCGGCTAGGAGCAGAACCTCTCCCGCGATGCTCACCGACATCGCGATCTGGAACTGCTCGAGCGTCTCGGCGCTCAGGTACAGGCGGGTCGACACCTGGATCATCGAGTTGCTGAGGAGCCAGCACAGCCACCAGACGATCTGCCACCCGGGTCGGGAGCGGCCGACCGCTCGCCAGAGATCGGAAATGTTCTGGTAGGGGAACCACGCGGAAATGATCGGCACGAACCACGCTCCAACGTGCCAGCCGGGCGAGCGCCGCGTCTGCCCCACGAATCGCTTGGCGGCCTGGTACAGAGCACCCAGGCCACGCCGGTCGCGACGATGGCAACGCTCGTCATAACGCTGACCACGGACATGAACTGGTCATAGACGTTGATCAAGTCAATGGCTCGGTCGTTGCCGTCGAGGTAGGCATTGATGGCGCCGATCCCAAAGGTCTCGATCCCGATCGTGAAGATCGCCGACACGGCGCACATCGCCAGCAGCACCTGGGTCGCCACCGCCAGTTTGGCGAGACGACCCGTCGGCGCAGGCACCGTATGGGACTGTTGACCGGGTGGCGTCCAACGTGCGCCATCCCACCACCACGTCGCCGATGATCCGTCAGGCGCTGGGTACCACCCGGCAGATGAGGACGTCGATGTGCCGCTCATTGAAGGACCCCTCTGGCGCGCCGCGAGGCTGTGGGACATGCCGCGCCGAGCGCGAAATCGACTGCCAACTCTAGCGATCCACCGCGGTCCCGAAATGCCAGCTGCGGATAGTCGCCGCCGAGACAGCACGGGTCGCCATGAGTGAACGCTGAGCGACCGCTCTGCGTGCGTGGCGCTGGAACTCGATTTCAGAAAAGTGCGCGCTCGTCGACGTCAACCCATAAGTAGAGACGGCTGTCGCTGTTCGCCGCGGTGGACGCGCAGAGATGAAGCCGGTAAAGCAGCTTGTGCGTGTCCGCGCGCGTCAGCCGCTCAGCCCGCACCTCATCGGTACGAGCCCAGCCGCGCGCAACCCGCGAAGCGCGCCAGCCCCGCACAGAAGCCAGCTGGTCACGAAGCGCCGTACTCAGCGGCAGCACGAAGCGCTGCCCACCGTGGAAGAGTGCTACGGGCTCAGGCTGCTCGGCCGCGACCTCGGCGTAGGGGCGTCCGGCGAGAAGCGCCTCCAGGGACCACAGCCCGACGGGACCGGGATCGCACACGACCCCTTCCGGCGGGCCGGGATGAAGAAGGCCTGCAGCCACATCGTCGTCTGGCGCAACGAAGACGACTTGGCGCACGAGAAATCCCACGCGTGCATATTCGCACGTCGTTGGAATGGTCTTCGGTGATCGAAACCGCACCACACCGCGTGCGGACGAGGACCGGCCTGCGGGCGGTCGAGGAGCGACTCACCCCATGAGGGATCCGCGCCCCATGCCGGTCCGTTCCTTCGAATTCGCGTACCCACCCGCTCGCGAGCACTGCGCAGTACTGTGGCGGCATGACGACGCCCACGAACGTCGACCGGTCCTCGCCTATCGGCAAAGTGGTTCTCGAACTTGACGGCGTGCGCGCTCCGCTGCCGCAAACGGACGGAATCCGCGACTTCGCGGACGTGTATCGCGATGCGACTGCTCTGGTCGGCCTGCGGGTGGCGGATGACACCTTCGCCGACCCTGACTTCATCGAGCATCTGGACGTCATGTTCGCCGACTTGTTCCTGGACGTGCCGCGAGATATTGCTGCGGGCCGCGACATCTCGAAGGCGTGGGCACCGCTCGTGGAGCGTCGCTCCAAGCGTCTCTTTCCCCTGCAGTTCGCACTTGCCGGGATGAACGCTCATATCAACCACGACCTCGCCGTCGCTGTCGTGCACACCTGTCGCAAGCTGAAGCGCTCGCCCGACTCAGGCAGCATCCACGCAGACTTCGTGAAGATCAACAAGGTGCTGGCCGAACGCGTACGACCCATCCGCCAGAAGTTCCTCGACGAGGATGTCGTGAAATACGGCGCTCCCCTCTCGCCGCTTGCTGATCTGATGACCAACTTCTCCATGGAGAAGGCAAGGGATGCCGCGTGGGCGTCAACGCTCGCACTTTGGGCCGTGCGCGACATCCCCATCGTCAACGAACTCACCCAGGATTCCCTCTCCCGCACAGTCGGCCTCGTGAGCCGCCAGCTATTGACGCAATTCGACCTGCTCGACCAAATCGAAGCGTAGCGCGCAGCCCCTCGGCTCCCGTCGAGGTTCGATCGATGGCGCGTGGAGGGCGACTTTCGCGCGGCAGGGTACCGATATGCGGGCTGGGCCACACCCCGGATCGCAAGAACCGGAAGATCGAGTCCTTTCGGCGCGTGGGGGTTCAAGGCGGAGCGGGGGAAGTCGGTTCGGACTTCAGGGACCGTCAAGAGAACACGGGAGAAAGGAACCGACGTTCGTAGCGACGGATGCACCCGGTCGTGCGCGCGAGCTCGAACGCCTCCTGACACTGGGGATCCGTCTTCGAGGCATTCCGGTAGACCTCGTACTCGGCCAGCGACGGAAACGTGAACAGCGCGAACGCCTCGTCGCTGTCGCCCTCGCTGGGCATGAAGTAGCCGTGGTGCTGGCCTCCGAGCTTGTTGACCAGTCGGATCCACGCGCGGCCGTATTCGGTGAAGTCGTCGAGCTTGTCGGGATCGATCTCGTAGCGCAGATGAACAGTGATCATCGAGGGCCTCCGTGTTCAGGTGTTCCCAGAGTCTTGCCGACGCGAGGAGGGTGCGAGGACGATCGCGCACTTGTGCGCGAAGTGTGGCGGACAAGGTTGGAACCTTGGCAGACCGCAGCGCGGCATCGCATCGCCCTCTCCCTGAGCGACCGGCATCCGCGCCGATGGACGCGGCACGACACTGGAGCTAGCCGGCGAGGATGCGATCCAGTTTCGCGAAGGTGCGTCGCCACCCGTCGGCATAGTCGTGATCGGAGATACCGCGGAGGTCCTGGTGCACGAAACGCATGCGTGTTCCGGTTTCATCCCTCGCGAAGACGACGTGCACTCGAGATGGAGTGTTGGTTTCACTGAGCCACGACCAAGTGAACTCCAGCTCAGCCGGCTCCTCGACGCGGAGGTACTCGCCGGTGCTGGTGTGAAGGTCACCACTGGAATCTTGGAATGAGATGACGAAACGGCCGCCTGGTCGCAGGTCGAGAGCTGCCGATGTCACGACACCATCGGGGTCGGATCCCCACCAGGCACGCACGATCGTGGGGTCCGTCCAAGCGGCCCATACCTTCGTCTGCGCTGCATGGAAGTGGTGGTAGACCGTAACCGACGTTGGGGGCTCCTCAGCCATGCGACGAATGCTATCGCCGCGGATCGCACACGGCATGCCGACCGTGTGCATGACGGAGCTCCGGCTCCCGCGATGCGTGCAGCGCGGAATATCGCGTCCTGGTCCGACGGTTGAGCTTGCTACGTGATTCTCGACAGCGATTGGGCGAAGAATGACCAGCGTCTCAGAACTCCTCTCAGCCAACCTGCACGGGGTCTTCGGTAACCGAGATGCCGACGCCCGGCGCAGCACGATCAACGTCGTCTACGCCGAAGATGTTGAGTTCACCGATCCCGAGGGAACCGTTCACGGTCGTGCGGCCGTCGAGGAGAAGGCAGCAACGCTTCTTGCCGGCGTACCTGACAGCTTCGTGTTCGCAGAAGATGGCGAGCGCTACGTCGGCTCGGACATCGGCGCCCTCGCATGGGCGTTCGGCCCTCAGGGCGCGCCCGTCGCCCGAGGAATCGACGTCATCACCGTAGCGAACGGCTACATCACGAGTGTGCGAACTTTCTTCATCGACGCCGCAAGCCGCTGACCCCGATCCGGCTCGTCTCGCCAAGCGCGCACCGCCACGTACTGCACCGTGGGCGCCGAGACCGCTTCGCGGATGATCAACGACGCGGGAGCACGCCCGCGGGCAGCCCGCCGGTTATCGATAGGCCGAGTCGATTCTCCACAGGCACGGCGGATGACCGGCGAGCGCACGGCTCGTTCGGTCTCACGGCCCGGGGCGGAGTCTCGGTTGAAGGTGGGACGCGTGTGGCACAGTGACTGGGTGACCGAACCGGATCTTGCTGCGCTGACCGAGGCCGTCCGCACGGCCGCAGAGGCCCGTGCGTCCCTCCAGCGACTCGGTGTCCAGCTTGACACTGCCGAGGCGCTCGTGGAGACGCGCCGTGGTGAGTTGGCCAGCATGCAGCGGGGATTGCAGGTGGAGCTGTCCGACGTCCGCCGGTTGGAGAAGCTCTCGCCGACGAAGATATGGGCGACGCTGCGCGGAGACAGGGCCGATCGGCTGGCCGTCGAGCGCGCCGAAGCGGATGCCGCCAGGCTCGCCGTGGCCGGCGCACAGGCACGGTTGGACAGCGCCATCGCCGGCGCGGGCCGAGTCCGCCGTGGACGCGATGCCTTGGGCGGCGCGGATGACGCGTACCGCGAAGCGCTTGCCGGCTATGAGGTCGCGCTGTGCGCGGCCGGCGGCGGCGACGCGGTGGAACTGGCGGAGATTGCCGCCCAGTTAGGCGTGGCGGCGGCGCGTCAGCTCGAGATCGCTGAGGCCGTCGATGCGCTGCGCGCCACGAAAACTGCCCTCGACGACGCGCTGATGAAGCTGGACAGCGCTGGCGGGTGGTCGGCGTACGACACGTTCTTCGGCGGCGGCTTCGTCGCAGACATGGTGAAGCACTCCAACATCGGCGACGCCACCGACGCATTCATCGAGGTCAACCGCGCGCTCGAGCGACTTTCCACCGAGCTCGCCGACCTCGGAGCTCCGACTGTCGCAGGCGTCGAGATCTCCGACACGCTGGCCGTCTTCGAAGTCCTGTTCGACAACGTCTTCAGCGACTGGATGGTGATGGACCGCATCTCCGAAGCCCGAGTCAATGCCGAGGACCTTGACGTTCGCCTCACTCAACTCGCCGAGCACCTCGGCACCCTCGCCGTCGAGACCGCAACGCGCACCGACACACTGCTGCGGCGGCGCGAGGCGATCCTCACCGCCGCCTGAATAGAGCCGCGCCCGCGGGTTCATTGCCGCGCGAGGTCGATATCCTCCACACGACGGATGTGCCCCGCTGTGCCACTCAATACCGTTTTCGCATGAGCGATTCATCGAACAGTCGCCGAACATACCTCGGCGTCGGAATCTCGTTCTTCGCCGTCGCGATTGCAATGTGGCTCACCATGGATAACTGGGCGATTGCCCTCCCGTTCGCCACCCTGGCAGTCACATTTCTCATCCTCGGTGCCCGGCAAGGCCCACCCGAGTCGGACGAGAACGACGCGGGGTGACCGCAGCGCCCCCTTTGACGGCACCCGCCTGAGGTGCGTGGCTGTCAAGCTGTGGCATGGTGAATCGGCCTTGCGTAGCGTGACGGAATGGACATCGACGAGTTGCTCGGCCTGGAACGTCGCGGATGGCAATCTCTGTGTGATGGAGACGGCGCCGATTTCTACGGTGAGATCATGTCCTCCGATGGCGTCATGGTGCTCGCCAACGGCGTCGTTATGGACCGCGCGACGGTGACGCAGTCACTCGCCGACGCGCCGCCCTGGGATTCATTCCGCATAGAGGAACCTCAGATCGTGCCTGCAGGGGATGACAGCGCCGTGCTCGTCTACCGCGGCGTCGCGATCCGGCGCGGCGACTCGCAACCCTTCGAAGCATTGATGACCAGCGTCTACGTCAAAACCGACGAACGCATCCACTTGGTCTCGTATCAGCAGACTCCCGTAGTTCGCTGAGCGACCCACGACGTGCGGAGACGCGGGGCGAGTGTCGCGGTGATGAACGTTGGGCGTGGCTGGCCTGCTGCTCGTTGCGTATGCGCTTCACTTGGCCGATAACTCGTCAAGGAGAACGTCATATGACTTCGAGCGCAGCTGAGCGTCTGCGGGTACAGCCGCGTGTATGGATCGGCGTGGTGATCTATTTCGGGTACGTCGCGGTCGTGTTCGCGGTGCAGCAGCTGACGGGGGTGCCGTACACCGACCTCGGCGACAGCGGCGCGAACTTGTTCCTCGGGGCTGGGCTCTCGCTGATCGTCGGTGCGATCTTGCTCGCGATCACGACGACGCTGCTGGGGTGGTGGCGGCCGGCGCTGTTCGATCGGCACCGGTCCGCGCACTCGTGGCCGATCATCGCCCCCGCGATCATGGTCCTGGCGCTGCTGGTCAACCTCGTCTCCACGGACTGGAGCTCGTACGACGGCGCGTTCTTCGCGGCATCCGTCGTCCTGCTTCTCGTCGGCTTCACGGAGGAGCTGACGACCCGAGGGCTGCTGCTGGTGGGCCTGCGCAGTCGGCTCTCGGAGGTGTGGGTGTGGTTCCTCACCTCGGCACTGTTCGGCCTGATGCACCTCATCAACGCACTCGGCGGCCAGCCGCTGGCCCCGACGCTTCAGCAGGTCGCTCTCGCATTCGGCGGCGGGACGATCTTCTACATCCTGCGCCGTGTCACCGGCAGTCTGATCTGGGCGATGGTGCTGCACGGCTTCTGGGACTTCTCGACCTTCGCCGTCGGGCACGGCACTCCGGGTCCTCTCGCTGCGACCGGAGGGATCATCGAGATCGTCGGTGTCGTCATCGCGCTCGCGAGCGTCGCCTTCGTCATCCGCGGCGCGGATGAGAGACTCTCCACGCCCGCTACCGGCGTCGCAGCGACGCCGTGACCCACGCGGGCACTGTCGCGGCGACCGTGGACGACCGTGTTCCCCGCGTCGTGTGGGTGGGTCTGGTCGCGTTCGCGTTCTACGTCATCGTCGCTGCCGGCGGTGGCCTGCTGATCGACGCGCTGGGCGCGGGCGAGGCCGATCCGGTGACCGAGCTCGCGCTCACGCACCTCATCCCGCTTCCGATCGCCATCGCCGCCGGGCTCGTGTTCGCCCGGCTGTCGGGCTGGTGGCACGACATCTGGACCGACGCGCCCCTCCGGCGATCCACGCCGCGTCGCTGGTGGATGTGGCTCATACCCGTCCTCCTCGTCGTGCAGATCGTGGCCCTGTTCGCCGAAGCACCGTGGGCGCAACTGTCCGTGAGCTACATCCTCATCGGGCTTGTCTGTTACCTGCTCGTCGGGCTGGGCGAGGAGCTGTTCACCCGCGGCATCCTGCTGGAATCAGTCCGCGCCCACCACGGCGAAACCGTCACGCTGCTGGCGACAGCACTCGCGTTCGGCGCCGCGAACAGCGTCGGAAGCGGCATCAGCGGAGTGCCGGTCGGCACCATCGCCTTCCAGATCGCCGTCACCGCCATGGACGGTGTGCTCTTCTACGCCGCGCTCCGCGTCACCGGCACCCTCTGGGCGCCCATCCTGCTGCACGGGCTCGGTGACTACGGCCGCTGGCTCATCGCCGGAGACGGCGCCGACCACACCAGTGGCGCGGATGCCATCACCCAGACAGGGTTGACGCTCCTATCCGCTGCCGTCCTGATCAGCGTCATCCTCGAAGACCGACGCAACCGCAGACGCCGAGAGATCACCACATCCCCGACCGGGAACGGCTGACAGCCGGACGACCACCTCACTCGACAGCCGCCCCGAATGAGGATCCCGATTCGAGCGGATCTGCAGCGATCGCTTGGGTGGGTGTTCCGCTTGAATCATCATGGGGACATGCCGATGAGTGTTCAGCTGAGCGATTCGGCTTCGCTCGCGTACGAGGTTGTCGGCGACGGCATCCCACTGCTGGCGCTTCATGGCGCGTACTCCGCGCGGGGCGAGGTCCGTGGCTTTCTCGAACCGATGATCGGGGCGCGGCCGGTGCGTCGGGTCTACATCGACCTGCCTGGGCACGGCGATTCCCGCCCGTCGTCGGGAGTTCGGCAACCTGATGACGTGCTCGACCTCGTCGACCGCCTCCTGGAGGAGGAGGCACGGGCGGGGAGATTTCTCGTGCTCGGGCACTCGTTCGGTGGACACTTCGCTCGCGCGATCGCGGCCCGCCATCCCGACCGCGTCGCGGGGATCGCCCTGGTCTGCCCGGCTCTTCCCGGGGAGCAGCGCACCCCTGCACTCGCCGTGGTGAGAGACGATCACGTGTCCGAGGCACGGGCCCTGGATCAGCGAGCCGAGTACGAAGGGTACTTCGTCGTTCGAACCGCTGAGACCCTGGAGCGATTCCGTCGCGTCGTGGTCCCGGTCATCGGCGAGGTCGACGAGCAGACCCTGGAGAGGGCGATCACCGCGGGTCCGCATGCCGCGGATCCGGACACTGCAACCGTGACTGCTCCGGTCCTAGTGATCTCGGGCCGGCACCATCACTGGGTCGGCTGGCAACGGCAACAGAGCCTCGGCGATCACTACCCGCGTGCCACCGTCGTGACCGTGGGCGATGCCGGTCATGCACTGCCCCACGAGCGCCCCGGCCTCCTGGCGGCGCTCCTCGCCGACTGGCTCGACGAGGTCGGCGTCCCCTCTGCATCCCGCGTCCAGCAGTAGACGCCGTTGCGTCTCGCGAACGCGCCAGATCCACATCCGGCGCGCTCGGTCGGGACCCTCGACTGGATCGTGGAGTCCACTCGCCGGAGGGCGCTGAGTGCTCGACGGAATGCGTCCCTCGAGGTCGTCAATCGCCCGCGCGGTATGTCGCGAAGCTCGCCGTCGATCTGCCCGGGATCCTCGTCTCGATCCGGGAGACGGCTGTGACCGCTCAGCTCCCGGGCCAGCGTGCGCGCAACCAACGCGTTCGGCTACTACGGTCAAGAGGGTCGTACCGCTGTACGGCGAGCTTCAGTACCGAGGCGTCGTTCAGATCCTCACGTGGACGCGAGGACTCTAAGGAGAGCTTGTTGACCGATCAAGACGACACCGACACAGAGGAGGCGCCGCGGCCCCTCGACGCCGAGGACCGGCGTCTCGTCGGGTGGACGATCGCCTTGATCATCGTCGGCGGGTACGCCATCTGGCAGCTCCTCGGTGTCTGGACCGCCAAGGATGCAGTGCCGCCGGCATGGCTGATCTCACCGCCGGCGGGCGCGACGATGGTGGGCGAACCTCGGATCGACTACCAGCCCTACAGAGTCACGCTTTACGTGACGGTGCGTCCGGCGGAGGGTGAGAGAGCTCATCAGCTCGTGGAGCGGATGGGGTTGTCTGAGCAGCCGACGCAGATCGGTCCCACACCCCTCGACTGACGGCCCGTGTGGGTCTACAGCAGACCCGTGGAGGACGGCGTCGAGCTGCGGCTGGTATACCCGCGAGACGCGCAGGACATCATCCCACCGTGACGACCCGCTGAAAGGTAGGACTGCCGCCCACGCGCGGACCCGCTTCGGCATCTGCGCGAGTTCGCCAAGAGGGGCCTGAATGTCCGAGGGGCTGGCTACGGTCACCCCCGTGGCAGAAGATGATGCGGTTGGCGGGCTGGATCCGGCACAGCTTGCGGCCGTCGAGCATGGGGACGGGCCGCTGGTGGTCGCGGCGGGGGCGGGTACGGGGAAGACGCGGGTGCTCACCGCGCGAGTGGCGCGGCTGCTGGAGGCGGGGGTTGCACCGGAGCGGATCCTGCTGCTGACGTTCACCCGCCGCGCGGCGTCCGCGATGCTTTCTCGTGCTGCGGTGATGTGCGGGGACGCGCAGGCTGCGCAGCGTATCGCCGGTGGCACGTTCCATGCCGTCGCGCACCGCATCGTCGCCGAACACGCTCAGCATCTGGGCTTGGAGGCGGTGACGGTCATCGATCCTGACGATGTCATCGATCTGCTCGACCTGCTGCGCGCGGAGCACGGGCTCGACGGCACCGACGTGCGGCTGCCCACGACGCGCGCCATCGCCGACATCGCCTCCCGTGCGATCAACACTGCGACACCGGCCCGTGCCGTGATCGAGGAGCAGTTTCCCTGGGCGCTCGAGCAGGCCGATCAGATCGCCGCCCTGCTGCGTCATTACCGTGACCGCAAGCGTGAGCGCCGCCTGCTTGACCTGGATGATCTGCTCATCGCGTTGCGGGCGCTGGTCGCTGATCCCGATGTCGGTGCGCGGCTGCGGGCGCGCTGGGACTGGGTGCTGGTCGATGAGTACCAGGACGTCAATCAGCTGCAGGTCGACATCGTGCGCGGGCTCAGTCCGGACGGTCGCGGGCTCACTGTCGTCGGCGACGACGCACAGGCGATCTACGCGTTCCGAGGGGCGAGCGCTGGCCACCTGCTCGAACTCGTGGAGGCCTACCCCGATGCCACGCTCGTGCGCCTGGAACGCAACTTCCGTTCCACCCAAACGGTCCTGGATCTCGCGAACCAGGTGCGCCCAGGAGCGCTGAGACTGCGGTTGGTCGCCGACCGTTCGCAGCCGGGCGCCCGGCCGACGCTCGTGACCTGCCGCAACGCCGACGACGAGGCCCGCACGATCGCGGACCGCATCCTCGCCGCGCACGTGGACGGCACGCCGCTGCGTTCGCAGGCCGTGCTGATGCGCACCGGCTCTCACAGTGCGCAACTGGAGGTCGAGCTGAAGGTGCGGGGTATCCCGTTCCACAAGTTCGGCGGGATCGGCTACCTGGAGACCTCGCACGTGCGCGACCTCCTGGCCAGCTTCCGGGTGGTGCTCAACCCGGCAGACGAGGTGTCCTGGTACCGCCTGCTCACCCGACACCGCGCGATCGGCAAAGCGAGTGCCCGCGGGTTGGCCGGAATCCTCGCGGACGGGAGCGCGGATGCCGCGGCCGACGCGGTTGCGGCGGCACCGGCGAAGGCGCGCACCGGGCTCGCGTCGACGCTGTCGCTGCTGAGCGCCGTCGACGCCACGACCGCCGTGCCGGAGCTGGTCGAGGCCTGCCGGGGGGTGGTGGATCCGCTGTTGCGCGCGCACTATCCGGATTGGCATCGTCGCGTCACCGAAGTCGACGGCATCGCGCAGGCCGCCGCTCAGCAATCCGATCTGCGCACGTTCGTCAGCGAGCAGGCGATCGACCCGGTGAATGTCGCCGGTGACTGGGCGAAGCAGCCACACCTCGATGAAGACTGGCTGACCCTGTCCACCATCCATTCCGCGAAAGGCCTGGAGTGGGACGCGGTACACCTGCTGCGCGCGAACGACGGCGCGATGCCCTCGGACATGGCGCTCACCTCGACCGCCGGTCTCGCCGAGGAGGAGCGCCTCTTCTACGTCGCCATCACGCGGGCACGCGACACCCTCGATGTGTACGTGCCCTCGCAGCTGCCCACGCATCCCACCGCATTCCTGGCCAAACACGTCGCCGCCAAACCCAGCAGATTCCTCCATGAGTCCGCTCGCGCACTCATGAACTCGGTCAGCACTGACGCCGTCACGCCCGAGCGCGCGATCAAGCCGGCCGTCGCTGCGCCGCGGGTACGCATCGACGCGTTCGACGAGCTATTCACCTGATGCGCGTGGGCTGGTCCCGCCGCGCGTCTGTCCACACTTCAACGACCGGCGTTCAGGTGCTTCCCGGGAGTGGCCCTGCGATCCACGTCCATCCCGCCCCGTGCCACTAGTCTGCGGGCATGTCGTTGCTCCGAGCCGTCGTTCTGCCGGGGCTCGGCGCGATCGCCATATTCGGCGCGGCCGGGCGGGTGATGCGGCCCCTCGGCGGCGACGACCCACGCGAGGACCGCGTCGTGCGTGCCCTCCAGGGCGCATTCGGCCACCGGCCGGCCGAGAGCGACGTCGCCGCGATGGCCGACCTCGTCGACCCGACTGGACCCCGCGAACCGATCGACCGCTTCACCGGGCCCCTCTCGTGGTACTCCGGCGTGCCGCAGACGATCGCGAACGGGGCGATCTGGTGCGCAGTCACCTGGTTGTCGACGCGCGACCGGCGCTCCGCTGTCGCCCCTGCGGCGGCACTCGCGCTCGAGACCGCGTGCTTCGTCGCATCCGCGGCGCTCGCAGGACGGCCACGACCCGAGAGGGTGTGGCGCCCGGAGCGGCCGCACGCGACGTCGTCGTTCCCCTCCGGCCACACGGCGGCAGCCTTCGCGCTCCACGGCACGCTCGCCGACCTGCTCGATCGCCACGGCGCGCCTGGCGCCAGGCTGCTCGGCCCCCTCCTTCGGTACGGGGTTCCCGCAGCGATCGCGTTCTCGCGGGTGTACCGCGGCCAGCATCACATCTCGGACATCGTCGCGGGCGCCATTCTCGGACGGTGGAGCGCCGCTGTTGTCCGGCGGGAGCTGATCTCCCCGTAGTCGGGTGGCACGACCCCGGGTCACTGAAGGACTTGCCCGAACGCGAGACTGCATGCGACTCAGGCTCGAGGAGCCTCCGCGAGGACGGCGTCCACAGCGAACGCGAGCGTCGCACGCTCGCCTTCGATGCGTTCGCCCGAGGCGGCGAGCGCTCGCTCGATCGACAGGCCGTCGACCACTGTGAGCAGGAAACGCGCGCGAGCGCTGTTGTCGCCGGGCTTCAACGTTCCCTCGGCCTCGAGGATCGCGAGCCACGCCTCGACACGGTGCAGCGCTTCGCGTTCGAGCACGAGGTAGCCGGCCCGCGACTCGTCCGACGCGGTCGGCCCGATGAACGACGAGAAGACGCCCTCCCACACCGCGCGCGCCTCGGTCACTGAGGCGACGGGATCGAGGATGCTCCACAGCGAGTCGATGAGCCGCTGCCGTGCGGGCGCCGACGTGTCGCGGATGCGCTCGTCGGGGAGCGATTCGTCGTAGACGGCGGTCAGCACCGCGTCCATGAGCGCTCGCTGCGTGGGGAAGTAGTACCGCAGCGTGCTGGCGCCGATCCCGGCCCGGGCAGCGACCGTTCGAACGCTCGGTCGCTCACCTGTGCCGTCGTACAGGATCTCCATCGCGGCCTTCACAATGCGGGTTCGCGTGTCGATCGCGCACCTCCTGGCCTCGATCCGGACTTGACAGGAATACCTTACTGGCACACTGTGTTGGTACACCGTACTAGCACAGCGTACTAGCCGGACTTCCGCCTCGCAGGGCGCTGTGCTACCGACCGGATCACGATCGAGAGGCCGTCATGCCCAACGACATCAACCCATCACGAGACGCCCGGGCTGCGGCATCCGTTGCCGGCATCGGCTCCGCCAGCAGCGAGCCGCTCCTCGCTGAAGACCTGATGCTCACGCTTTTCCAGCCGGAGTCCGGCACGATCGCGGCCGAGAACACCCTCTATTACGTGCTCGCCGGCGCCCTGCTGGCCGAACTCGCTGAGAGGGGCGGAGCCGAAATCGAAGACCGAGGCATGCGCGGCGCGATCGTGCGCGCGGCCGGAGACCAGCCGACCGACGCGCTGCTTCGGACTGCATGGGACTACGTCGCCGAGAAGCCGCGCGAGGTGCAGACCGTGCTCGCTGCGGTGGGGCCCTCGCTTCGTGCGCCGGTGCTCGACCGACTCGTCGCGCGAGGTGACATCCGCCGCGAGGTGCGCAAGACGCTCGGCTTCATCCCATCGACGGCGCTGGAGCTGGGCTCCGGGCGACGCGCCGACTTGGTCCGCGCAGCCCGAGCGGTGCTCGTCGACGACGCCCAGCCCCATCCGCGGACAGCGGCGCTCATCGCGCTGGTCTCGGCGAGCGGTGCGATGCCCGTGCTGCACCGTGAGATCCCCTGGACCACTCCCACCATCACCCGCGCGAAGCAGTTCGAGAGCGGGAACTGGGGCGCCGAGGCGGCAGCGGCGGCCGTCACCCGAACGATGACCGCAGTCATCACCAATGCCATCGTGGCGGCAGCGGTGCTGCCGCACAGCTGATCGGAAGAACCATGAACCACACATCCAATTTCGTCGAGGGCCTGCAAGACCTGATCGTGCAGGTGCCGGAGTTCGTCCAACTCCTGATCGTCGGCGCCGTCGCGACGGTCCCGTTCCTCGAGGGCGAGCTCGCCTCGACCCTCGGCGTCTGGGCCGGCCTCAACCCCTTCATCGCGTTCGCCGTCGCCGCGACCGGCAACTTCCTGTCGGTGTTCGCCGTCGTCGTGTTCGGGGCTCGCGTTCGTGAGGCGGTCGTCGCTCGCAGCGCTCGAGTCAAGACCGCCGCGGCTGGTGGCGCCGTGTCCGATGGCGCCGTCCTGGTCGGCGAGCGACCTGACGCAGTGGGGATCGACGGGGCGAAGCCCGAGTCGAAGGGTCGGGAGCGCTTCCGGCGCTTCCTCGTTCGCTTCGGTGTCCCCGGAGCGAGCCTGTTGGGACCGCTCGCCCTTCCCACGCAGTTCACTTCCGCCATGCTGGTCGCCTCCGGCGTGAGCAGGCGCTGGGTGCTGCTCTGGCAGGGCGTCGCCATCGTCGTCTGGACCGGACTCACCACTCTCATCGCCACGGGCGTGCTCGCGCTCATCGCGTGACCCACCCGACCGGCCGGGGCGCGGCATCCGTCGCTGTCCCGGCCGGCGCGCACGCGCGGACGGAATTCCCGATTCAGGCCGCGGCGGGCTGCGGGCCCTGTCGTCCCGCGGCCGCAGCCGCAGCCGCAGCGGCGGGCTCGGGCTGCGGTTCCGCAGCCGCGGCCTTCTTCGACGTGTTCGCGACCGCGAGCCCGGCAACCGGGACGCCGAGATAGCCGAGCACGGCGAGGGTGGCGATCAGCCAGTCGGGGTTCGGGACTCCGAGCGAGGTGAGCGCCACCTGGGTGGCGCCGACGACGAGGAGAGCGAGCACGTAGGTGCTGTAGATGAACCGGCGTACGGCCAGGTTCGAGATGATTGCACCAAGGGTTGGTGACGTGCTTTCGTCCATGATCCGATCCTTCTGTCGGGAATCGCGGAGTGTCATCGCTCCCGACGAGGCCCCGTGGGAACGGCTCCGTTCAACATGAGGCCGGCTCAGCGGAGTCAGATACAAGCGGGCGGCGGCGCGTCAGGTCTTCGCCGGCCAGATCCTCCGCAGAGGCGCCAGCCCCTCGTCGACGTAGTCGGCGATCGGCCGCTGCGTGTCGTCCAGGAACCACTGCTCGAGCGCGGCGAAGTAGCCGAACACGAGTGAGTTCGTGAGCACCCTCGCCTGCACGGGCGGAAGACCGTTCGCCTCGGCGAGCAGGGGCGTGATCCTCTGGCCGGCACGGTCGAGGACGGCGCAGACCGCTTGCCGCACCGAGGGCTCGGTGAAGAAGTAGCGGACCCGGCGCCGCGCCTCGTTCTCGCGGGGCTCATCGTGCGGCGCGTCCGCGGTGGAGCCGTCGGGCGTCGACTCGTAGGTGCGGATGGCTCGGAGGAGGCTGCCGATCGGGTCGTTCGCATCGATGAACTCGCTCAATGCGTCGGGGCTCGCCCGATCGAACTCATCGGCGACGACGATGCCTTCCTTCGTCCCGAAGTAGCGGTAGATCGAGGAGGGCGAGACCTCCGCGGCTGCGGCGATCTCCTCGATCGTGACGGCGTTGAAACCTCGCTCGTCGAAGAGGTCGAGGGCGTGCTCCTGGATGCTCCGCATCGCCTTCATCTTGGAGCGCTCGCGCAGTCCCGTCATGTCGAAACGATAGCAAGCGATCGACGGAAAAGAGAGTCACTTTCAAAAGCTCTTGACTCTCCCGAGACACAATCATACAGTCACTTCCTAAAGATAGTGACTTTCAGTACTGGAGGATCGATGTCGTCCGCACCTGCCGCCCGCCGCCGCGTCTCGCTCACGCTGCTGTACCTGGGAGCCGCCCTCACGCTGGTCGCGGCGGCGCTTCCGCTCGTTCCACACTTCCGCGCCCTGCTGAGGGACCACGTCAGCGCCGGGTACCCCGGCTACACCCAGCCGGACGTCGACACGGCGGTCACGACATATGTCGGCATCCTGGTCGTCGTCGGCGGGTTGGGACTTCTGGGATGGGGCGCCGCTCTCTGGGCGGCACACGCCGGAGCCCGTGCCACACGCTGGCTCATGGCGGGACTCCTCGTCGCCGGAGCGCTGCTGGCGATCGCCGCTCTCACCATCCGCGACACCTCGGGGGATGTCGGTCTCGCGCCGCTGTTCGGCTGGCTGCTCGTCGCGCCGTGCGTCGCGGGAGCGGCCGCGTTCGTGCTGTGGACCCGCCCCGCGTGAGGCCGGCCAGGCGATGGGTCGGAGACATCAAGCGCGCTCTGTATCGCGGCGACAGGCCACGTGGCCTCATGCGAATGCTCACCAGGATGGACATGCCGGCATACGGCGCGCGGTGGTGGGCACCGCGCCACGGCGCGGTTCTGACCGTGACCGGGCGCGCCAGCGGTCAGCCGATCTCGATCCCCGTCGCCGTGACGCCGTTCCGCGACCGCGAATACCTGGTCTCGATGCTCGGCCCGAGCGTGAACTGGGTCCGCAGCGTCCGGGCGGCAGCAGGACTTGCGACGCTGCGTCGCCACGGCCGCGACGAGACGGTGCGCCTCCACGAAGTCGAGGCGGCGCGGCGCGCGGAGATCTTGCGCCGCTACGTCGCTGTGGCACCGGGAGCCCGGCCCCACATCGGACTCGGGCCGCGGGACGCGCTCGCATCCTTCGACCGGGTCGCCGGCGATCATCCCGTCTTCCGTATCACTCGATGACCGGACGGCCCGGAGGACCGGACGGCCTCGTGACGTGCGCGAAGACGTCGGGTACGGCATCCGTTGACAGACGCAAGGAGTCTCGATGAACCGGCCGGTGAGCTCTGAACCGATCGGCACCGCGTCCGCGAGTCGCGACGCGCGGAGAGGGCCCGACGACACGACGGGGGAGCGCTTCTCTCGCAGCGCCTCGTCGGCCGCACGTCGCTACGCCCCCCACTTCATCGGTGTCGCGGCGCTGGAGGTCGTGGGCGCGGTCGCCGGTCTTCTCCCACTGCTCGCGGTGGCCGAGCTGGGCCGGATCCTGCTGTCGCCGTCGCCTGCCGAAGGGGGCGTCTGGACGGTCGTCGCCATCGGCATCGCGGGCGTGGTGCTGAATGTCGTCTTCGGCGCCGCGTCGGGGATGCTCGGGCATCTGCTGGACGGCCGTGTGCAGCTCGCCCTGCGCAGGCAGCTCGTCCAGCACCTCGGGAAGGTTCCGCTCGGATGGCTGTCGTCGCGTCGCGCCGGCGAGTTGAGCAGGATCGTGGGCGACGACGTCGGCGCGCTCCACCCGTTCGTCGCCCATATGCCGGCGCAGATCGCGTCGGCGATCGTCGTGCCGTTGGTGTCGCTCGCCTACCTCCTGACGATCGACTGGAGATTGACCCTCGTGAGCCTGATCCCCGTCGCGGTCGCGCTCGCGCTGGTCCCGTTCCTCATGATGCCCGCGCGCACGCGCGAGCAGACACAGTACGAGGGCTCACTCGCACGGCTGTCGAACGTTGTCGTCGACCTGGTCCAGGGCATTCCCGTCGCGAAGACGTTCGGGGAGGGCGGAAATGCGCAGCGGGCGCTCCTGTCCGCCGCAGACGAATTCGTGGGCGTCTTCTCGACATGGGTGCGCGGCATGTCGCCCGCCGCGGCCGGCATGCAAGTCGCGCTCTCGGCACCGTTCGTGCTGCTCGTGGTGTCGGTCGGCGCGCTGTGGCTGATCGGGACCGGCGGGGTCGAGCCGCCCGACGTGCTGCCGTTCCTGCTCCTCGGTCTGGGGCTGACGGCGCCGGTCGCCACCCTCGGTCACGGGTTCGACGACCTGACCGCGGCCGGGAGGGCGCTCGGGCGGATAGAGATCGTTCTGCGAACCCCCGTCCTCGACGATCCGACAGATCCACGGATGCCGGTGGGCGGACGTGTGGACTTCCGCGACGTGCGCTTCACCTATCCGGATGGCGAGGAGGTGCTGCGCGGCGTGAACCTGACTCTCGAGCCCGACACGCTGACGGTGCTCGTGGGCTCGTCGGGCGCCGGCAAATCGACGCTCGTCCGGCTGCTGCCGCGCTTCTTCGACGTGACCTCCGGCTCCGTGTCGGTCGGCGGAGTCGACATCCGCGACATCGCCGCCGATGCGCTGTACCAGCACGTGTCGTTCGTCTTCCAGGAGGTGCAGCTCCTTCGGGCCTCGGTCTTCGACAACATCGCGCTCGGAAAGCCCGGCGCCTCCCGCGAAGAAGCGGTGCGGGCCGCCCGGCTCGCGGGAATCCACCAGCGAATCCTGCAGCTGCCGCGGGGATATGACACCGACCTCGAGGCCGAGGCGACGCTGTCGGGCGGCGAAGCCCAGCGGATCACGATCGCGCGAGCGCTGCTGACCGACGCGCCGGTGCTCGTGCTCGACGAGCCGACATCCTTCGCGGACCCTGAGACCGAGCGCCTCCTGCGCCGCAACCTCCGCGAATTGCGGCGAGGTCGCACCATCCTCCTGATCTCGCATCGCAGTGAGGCCGTGGCCGACGCGGATATCGTCGCCGTTCTCGAGGACGGCGTGATCGTGGAGCTCGGCCCGCCGCACGCGCTCCCGTCGACGGACGGCCGGTACACCGCGCCGCGACGAGCTCACACCATCGCATCGCCGAGCGCAGGCTCGGGTGAGGGGGAACGCCGATGATCCGTCTGCTTTTCGATGTGCTGGGAGACCAGCACAGCCGGAGCCTGCGGCGCACCGTGCTGCTGATGGCGCTCACGTCGGTGGCGGAGGGACTGGCGCTCGGGATGCTGGTGCCTCTGCTTCGTGCGCTTCTCTCCGACGATCCCTCGCAGGCCATCCCGTGGCTCATCGCCGACGCCGCGGCCGTCGCGCTCTACGGATCGCTGCGATTCACGAGCGACCTGTTCGGCATGCGGGTCGGCGTGGGCATGCTGCGTGGCATGTATCGCCGGCTCGCCGAACAGCTGGTGCGTCTGCCCCTCGGCTGGTACCGCGCTGATCGCGTCGGCGAGGTGTCGGCCATCGTGAGCCGCGACCTGCTGCAGTCGCTGGCTGTGACGGCGCATCTGCTGGCGCCCTTCGTCCGTGCGCTGGTGACCCCGCTCACGATCGTCGGCGTCGTTCTCTTGGTCGACTGGCGGTTGTCCGCGGTGGCCTTGATGACCGTACCCCTCGTCGTCATCGTCCAGCGGTGGGCGGCTCGCTTCAACGCCGGCCTCGACGACGAGCGCGCCGAGCGTGATCGGGAAGCGACCGGGCGGATCATCGAGTATCTGCAGGCCCAGCCGGTTCTTCGGGCGGCGGGCCGCAGCGGAGAACGGCATCTCGCGCTGGACGAAGAACTCACCGGACTGGAGCATCTTTCGCGCAGACGGGTGTTCGCCACCGTGCCGGACGCGATGGGCTCGGCGGTCATCGTGAGGGCGGCATTCGCCGCTCTCCTGACGTTCGCCGTCTATCTCTCGCTGGGCGGCCGGCTGGAACCGGCCGAGGCTGTCGCCCTGCTGGTGCTCGCCGGTACCGCGACCGAACCGCTGCTGTCGCTGACCGACACCTCAGCCGGCTTGAGATCGGCGAGAGGATCTCTGCTCCGACTGCGCGGCATCCTGACGAGCCCGCCGCTGGCGGTGCCCGCACACCCCATGGTTCCTCTCCGCAACGATCTCGAACTGGATGCCGTGACGCACGCCGCGGACGGACGTCTGGTGATCGAGGACTTCACGCTGCAGATCCCCGAAGGGCAACGCCTCGCGGTCGTCGGTCCGTCCGGGGCGGGGAAGAGCACGCTGCTCACGTTGATCGCCCGGTTCCAGGATCCCGACGAGGGCGCCGTGCGCATCGGGGGCATCGACGTTCGGGAGGTCGCCGAGGACGCCCTGATGGCGCAGATCGCGATCGTCTTCCAGTCGGTCTACCTCTTCGACGGCACGATCGAGGAGAACATCCGCGTCGGCCGTCCCGATGCCGACGAAGCGGACGTGCAAGCCGCTGCCCGCGCTGCCGGTCTCGACGAGGTCATCCGACGGCTCCCGGCAGGCTGGGACACGCCGGTAGGCGAGCGGGGCAGTGAGCTCTCTGGCGGCGAGCGCCAGCGCGTCTCGATCGCTCGGGCTCTTCTGAAGGACGCGCCCATCGTGCTCCTGGACGAGATGACCTCCGCGCTCGACCCCGCGACCGATGCCGCCCTCCGAGCGAGCATCGAAACCTTGATCGCCGGCCGAACGGTCGTCATGGTCACCCACCGGGTAGAGGACGCCGGCACGGCAGAACGTGTCGCGTTCGTCGAGGGCGGACGGCTAGCCGCGTACGGCACCCACGCCCAGCTGATGCAGGGCGGCGGTCGCTACCTGGAGTTCTGGGGCGCCGAGGTGCGCGCATGATGCTGCGGGATCCCGACGAGGCGACGGGCATCGCGGTCGGCAGCTTCCTCCGCGCGCGCCGAGACGCCGCATCGCCACCGGAGACGGTCGGACTGAGGAGGGTCTCGGGCCTGCGGCGCGAGGAGGTGGCAGGGCTCGCTGGGGTGAGCGTCTCGTACTACACGCGCATCGAACAGGGCGCCGTGAGCGCGACCGCCGAGGTACTGGAGGCGATCGCTCGGGCCCTGCAGCTGTCGCCTGACGACAGGGAGCACCTGCGCGACCTGACGAGAGCCGGCCGCGCCGGCCGCGATGCCGAGATCGGCGCACCGTATGAGCTGGACGACGGGCTCCGCCGGACTTTGGCGGCCCTGCACGCCGTGCCGGCCGCGGTGCTCGCGTTCGACATGAGCATCCTGAGTTGGAACCGCCGAGCGCACGAGATGTTCGCGCCGATGGTGGACTTCCACGCACCGGCCTCCAGCGCCCGGCCCAACTGGGCAGAGCTGCTCTTCACCGATCCGTACTGCCGCTCGCTCTTCCGGCCGTGGGAGCCCGTCGCGCTCGATATGGTCGGCCGGCTCCGGGCGTCACTGGCGAAGCACCCGAACGAGCCGGTGCTGCGGTGCACGATCACACGGCTCCGGGCGCGGAGCGCCGAGTTCGAAGCAGTGTGGCGACGCTACCCGGTGAGCATCACGCCGCTCGGAGTGGTGAGACTCGATCATCCGGCACTCGGACCATTGGTCTTGCGGGACACCGTGCTCCGGGTCGGCGGTGCGTCGGACCAGCTCCTGTTCATCTTCCATGCCGTGCCGCAGGCGTGATGGCCGGGGTCGCCGCCGTGGCGACCCCGGACCTGAGGGCTCAGCGGACGATGCGGTAGCGCAGGTGCGCGACGGTGCTCGCCACGCGCCCCCCGATGGGCTCGAGCAGCGTGCCCTCGACGCCCTCGAGCAGTCGTGCGCCACCGCCGAGGATCACCGGCGCGATGTGCACGCGCAGCTCGTCGACGAGCCCGGCGGCGAGGTACTGGTTTACCGTCTGCGCGCCGCCGGCGATGTCGATGCGGCCGTCACCGGCGGTCTCCTCCGCCAGGCGAAGGGCCTCGCGGATGCCTCCGGTGACGAACGTGAACGTGGTTCCGTCGAGCGCGAGAGCGTCGCGTTCGTGATGGCTGAGGACGAAGACGGGGGCGTGGTACGGCGGCTCAGGGCCCCACCAGCCCTGCCAGTCGAGATCGAACGGCCCGCGGTCGGGCCCGAACATGTTGCGTCCCATGATGTAGGCGTCGGCGCCGGTGATCTCTGCGAGCTCGGCCGCGTTCTCGTCGGCAGCGTCGAACATCCATGTCGTGATCGCGTCGGACAGGCCTTCGCCGAACGGTGCCGACGCGCTCTGCCGTGGTCCGGCGACGTAGCCGTCCAGCGAGATGTTCATGTCTGCGGTCACGTAAGCCATGTGTTCTCCTTCATTCCTCGAATCGTCGGGAGGGCGCGTCCTCTGCGCCTCGTGCATCAGGGACGGCCCGCGTCCATCCCAGGATGGAGCGAGTCGCGAAGGTCAGCCAGACCAGGTCTTGGTCAGGGAGATCGGCCTGCCTCGGTCACCGGGGCGAGAGGCATCGCCTCACCGTCCGGCCATTCTCGGGTGGATTCATGCCACGCGGCAGCCCAGGCGGGGTCCTGCGGCACCAGATGCGACCGCTGCAATACGATCGTATTGTGGCGGTGGCTGACGCCGCTGGAAGTGAGGCGGACGCGATGAACGACGTCGTGGTGGGCGACTTCCTCCGTGCGCGGCGCGACGCCGCGCGCCCGCTCGACACCCCGGGGAGGCGACGGGTCGCCGGCCTTCGGCGCGAGGAGGTGGCCGTGCTCGCGGGGGTGAGCGCGTCGTACTACACCCGCATCGAGCAGGGGGCGGTATCGCCCACCGCCGAGGTGCTGGATGCCATCGCGCGTGCGCTGCAGCTGTCGACCGAGGACCGGGAGTACCTCGCAGACCTGACGCGCACCGCCCGTCATCGTCCGCGTGACGCCTCGCAAGACGCGCCGCACGTCGTCGACGACGGACTGAGCCGCACGCTCGCCACCCTGCACGCCGTTCCCGCCGCCGTGCTCGCGTTCGACATGAGCGTGCTGGCGTGGAACCGCAGAGCGCATGAGATCTTCGCGCCGCACGTCCCGTTCGATGCGCCCGCCACGGCATCACCCCCGAACTGGGCGGTGCTGCTCTTCACCGATCCGTACTGCCGCTCGCTGTTCGCGCCGTGGGGGCCGGTCGCGCTCGACATGGTCGGGCGCCTGCGCGCGTCGCAGGCGAAGCACCCCGATGAGTCGCCTCTCGAGCGCGTGATCCTGCACCTTCAGGCGGTGAGCCCGGAGTTCGCCACGCTGTGGCGCCGTCATCCGGTGCGCCTGAGTCCGCTCGGCGTCGTGCGTCTCGATCACCCGACGCTCGGCCGACTGGTCCTGCGAGACACGGTGCTGCGCGCGAACAGCGCGGCCGGCCAGCTGCTGTTCGTGTTCCACGACGTGCCGCAGGCTTGACCGCGAAGACCGCAGGCGTACTGGGTGACCGCCGGCGGGGTACCCGGATCCCGGGCTGGTTGAAGGGCGGGTCACTGTCGAACCTGAAGCCATGACGATTACTCCAGACCGATTCCAGGACCTGACCCGCCGCACCGTCGTGCTCGGCGGCACCGGCACGACCGGCCGCCGCGTGGCTGCGCGGCTCTCCGCCGCAGGGGTGCCCACGCGCGCCGTCGGGCGTTCCACTCCGATTCCGTTCGATTGGACGGATGCCTCAATCTGGCGCCCGGCCGTCGATGAGGCCCGCGCCGCCTACGTCGCCTATTCGCCGGATGTCGCAGCCCCCGGTGCGACGGAGGTCATCGCGGAACTCCTCGAGACGCTGCACGGCGCCGGCGTCGAGCATGTGACCCTCCTGTCGGGGCGCGGAGAGCCTGCGGCGAGAGCGGCGGAGCTGCTCGTCGAGAACTCGGGGCTGTCGTGGGCGGTCGTGCGGTCGGCCTGGTTCGCGCAGAACTTCAGCGAGGGCTACCTGCGGCCGGCCGTCATGGGCGGAGTCCTGGCGATTCCGGCAGGCGGAGTCACCGAGCCGTTCCTCGACGTCGACGATCTCGCGGCCGTGGCCGCGGCCACGCTCACCGATGCCCGCCATGCCGGGCGGGTGCATGAGCTCACCGGACCCGAACTGCTCACGTTCGACGACATCGCGGCGACGCTGTCGCGGGCTGCCGCGCGTCCTGTGGTGTTCGCCGATGTCACTCGCGCCGACTTCATAGACGGGGCGATCGCCGACGGCATCCCTGAGGACGTCGTGGTCGTGCTCGACCACCTGTTCTCGGAGATCCTCGATGGACGCAACTCCTCGTTGACGGACGACGTGGAGCGGGCGCTCGGGCGTCCGGCGACGCCGTTCGCCTCCTTCGCCGAAGCGGCCGCGCGGGCCGGGAGCTGGTCCGATGCCGGTGGCGCCTCGCCGTCGGGGGCGCCGGTCGCCGACGCCGCGGCGGCCCACTGATCGGTCCACCCGAGGGCAGGGGAGCGGGTCATCCCGGCATGGCGGCAGAGGACGGGCGCTCCACGACGACATCCCGTTGCGGGCCGTAGTGCAGCGGAGAAGCGATGAACGCCACCACCGCGACGAGTGCGAGCGCTGAGACGATCACGCACACGCGAGTCATGATGGGCGGCGTCCGCTCGCCCGCCGTTCGACGCACCGCGACGAAGATCGCCCATCCGAGGAGGGCACCCCCCGTGTTGACGATGAGGTCGGTGGTGTCGAAACTGCCCGTCGAGATCAGGTGCTGCACGATCTCGAGCGCGAGGCTCGCGCCCAGCGCGCTGACGCCGGCTCGCCACCACGTCCAGGTCGGCGCCAGCGCGCCGATGAAGAGGCCCAGTGGTACGAACAGAACGAGGTTGATCAGCATCTCGGCCGGCGTGCTCGCCCCCGCATCGCCGCTCGGCACGAACGGCACGAGCTTGATCGGGCGGGCAAGCCCCGCGGCGTCGCCGATCCAGGGAGTCTCGAGCTTCCAGAGAATCACCCACGCGAGCAGCACCGCGTACACGAGGAGGGCGACGATCACCACGACGCGGCCGCGGCGCGAGGGGAGGTGGGACGGAGTGGTCACAGCGCATTCTCCCGCGAGATCCTCTGCGCCGGCCGAGCCTGTGCGCCTCGGTCTCCTCGCCGGTCGGCCCTTCCCCGTCGGTCGAAGCGGCTCGCTCCGGGGGCGACGCCGTAGGGTGAAGACGAGCTCGTTCGAGGAGGGCGTCGATGTCCACCGCCAGCACCACGCGCAAGCGCGCCGACGCCCGGCGCAACATCGAGTCGATCGTGGAGGCAGCGACATCGCTGCTCGCAGCCGACCCCGACGCCAGCATGCTCGCCATCGCTCAGGAGGCGGGCGTGGGGCGGGTCACACTGTACGGCCACTTCGCTTCACGTCCCGCGCTCATCGCCGAGGTCGCGGCGCGCGCGATCGCGCACACCGACGAGGCGCTGAACGCCGTGGACACCCACGGCGACCCTCGAGAGGCGATGGAGCGACTGCTGGTGGCGACGTGGCAGCTGACGTTCCGCTTCGGCGGAATCGTCGTCGCGGCCAACCAGGCGCTGCCGCCCGATGCCGTGCGGAAGGCGCACGAAGAGCCCGCGCGACGCGTCCGGACTCTGCTCGAGCGCGGCCGCGACCAGGGGGTCTTCACGACGGCGATGCCCGTGGAGTGGCAGCTCACGACCATCCAGGCCGTGCTGCACGCGGCATCCGCTGCCGTCCATCGAGGTGAGATCACCGCCGACGAGGCGCCCCGGCTCGTCTCGGTCACGGTTCTGGCCGCGCTCGCTCCGCAGGGCTGAGGCCGCGCCACCAGGCCGCGGCCGTCCGCCCGGGCAGCAGCGCGAAGGCGAGGGCCGTCGAAACGACCGCGACGACGCCGAGAAGCCAGAACCCCTGGTTGTAGGCGGCGAAGCTCTCGCCGGCGATGCCGGCCGCGACGATGCTCGAGACCGCCGAGACGCCGGTCGCCGCGCCGAACTCGTGGAACGTGCTGAGAGCTCCGGAGCCGACGCCCGCATCCTGCGGCGCGACCGCCGAGAAGACGCTCGTCGCGGATGCCACGAAAGCCAGCCCGATGCCGAGTGCGGCGAGGCTCATCCCGACGACGAGCAACGTCATGCTGACAGTGGTCGCGGCGAGGAGGGAGGCCGCAGCGGCGATGGCCAGGCCCGAACCGCCGACGACCCGGACGCCCAGCCGCACGACCGCGCGGCCGCCGAGCTGCGCACCGACGATCGATCCCAGGGCGACCGGGAGGAATACCAGGCCCGTGTCGAGCGCCGAGAAGCCGTGCACCCGCTGGAAGATGAACGACCCGAGGAAGAACACGGCGATCATGAGCGCGGTGGCGACGAAGATCAGCCCGAACCCCGCCGCCACCGGGCGCCGCGCGAGCATCGTCGGATCGATCAGCGGGTGCCGGGCGGCGCGCTGGCGCCAGACGAAGGCCGCGTAGCCGAGCGCGGCGGCGACCACGGGAACCAATGTGGCCGGGGTGCCCCACCCCGCGTCTCCGGCGTTGACGAGTCCGAGGATCAGTGCTGCCGTCGCGGCTGTCACCAGGAAGGCGCCGATCCAGTCGAGTGCGCCGCCCGGTGCGCTCAGCCTCGGCAGGGTGCGGGCGAGTGCGATGAAGAGGATCACACCGATCGGCGCATTGATCCAGAACACCCACGGCCACCCCGGCCCCGCGGTGAGCGCGCCGCCGAGCAGCACCCCCACAGCGGCGCCGGCGCCGCCGAGGGCCGACCACACGCCCAGCGCCTTCGCGAGTTCCGCGCCCTGGAAGATGCGCGCCACGACCGACAGTGCCGCCGGCGAGAGGGCCGCCGCGCCCAGTCCCTGGACGGCCCGCGCGGCGAGCAGGGTGGCCGGATCCGCCGCGAAGCCCGCGAGCGCCGAGGCGATCGTGAAGACGCCGAGACCGACCAGCACGACGCGGCGACTGCCGTATACGTCGGCCGCCTTGCCTCCGAGCAGCATGAACCCGCCGAAGACCAGCGCGTAGACGCTCACGACCCACGTCAGCGTGCCGCGGCTGAGTTCGAGCTCGGCCTGCATCCGAGGCAGGGCGAGCGCGACGACCGTCACGTCGATGATCAGCATCAGCTGCGCGGTGGCGAGGAAGCCCAGCAGCAGCCAGCGCCCGGAGACGGTGCTCGCGGGGGCGGTGGTGGATCGTGCGGAACGAGACATGCTTCCTCCTAAGTCGGATTGTGGTGTTCGAGTTCGAAAGCTAACATGAACAGGTGTGTACGACAACGGTGTCGGCAGGCGGCGCGTGGCTCGTGATCAGAACGGGCGGATCGCCACCCACATCGCCATCTGGCGAAGCATCTCCGCCTCGCGCTCCCGGCGTGCGTTCTCGAGCAGCCGGCGGTGGTGGTGCTCTTCGGGGGTCATCGGCTCCGGCGCGACCCTCCAGCGCAGCAGTCGATCGCGCAGGGTGCGCCGCGGCGTGCGCCCGGACGCCTGTGCGTCATCGCGGATGCGGCTGGACGTCTCGATCGTCTGGAGCAGGAGTTCGTTGTGCGACATGGGGAAAGACTCGCGAGGACCGCGGGCAGCGGCATCGCGCGACCGGACAGAACTCGGTCTCGCATGTTCGACTTGCGTATCAACCGATCGGTGGATCAGAAGGTCATCCACGGCGGGCGCACATCGGCTCACCGGTCGATCCGCGCGGGCACGACCAAGGCGATGCTGAGGTCATGGCGATCATCGAGGTTCAACAGGTCAGCAAGTCGTATGCGGGTCGCAGCGCGCTCTCCGACGTCACGCTGTCTGTCGACGCGGGCGAGATCTTCGGCATCATGGGCCCGAACGGGGCCGGAAAGACCACGCTCGTGGAGGTGATCGAAGGGCTGCGGACGCCGGACGCCGGGTCGGTGCGGGTGCTCGGCATGAACCCGCGAACCGAGCGGCGCCGGCTCAACGAGTCGCTGGGGGTGCAGCTGCAGCACACCGAACTGCCCGCGAACCTCAAGGTCGCAGAAGCGCTCAAGCTCTACGCCTCGTTCTACCGATCGCCCGCCGACTGGCCGGCGGTGATGAGCACGTGGGGGCTCTCGGAGCTCGCGGGCAGGCGCATCGGCAAGCTGTCGGGCGGCCAGAAGCAGCGACTCTTCATCGCATTGGCCCTCGTCGGCGACCCGGAACTCGTGGTGCTCGACGAGCTCACGACCGGATTGGACCCGAGCGCCCGACGGGAGACGCTCTCACTCGTGCGTCGTGTGCGCGACGGGGGAGTGACGGTCGTCCTCATCAGTCATTTCATGGGCGAGATCGAAGCGCTGTGCGACCGTGTCGCCGTGCTGAACCGCGGCACCATCGTGGCCGTCGACACCCCGGCGGCGCTGGCCGAGCGGGTGGCGGAGCGCACCCTCGACGAGGCGTTCGAGAAGCTCACCGGAGGAGTCGGCGAATGACCAGCTCGAACCTGATGCAGGCGGACCGGAGGGCCCCGCGGAGCACGGCGACCGCGCAGCTCACCATCGTGGAGACGAAGCTGCTCGCCCGTGAGCCCGGCGCGCTCTTCACCTTCGCGATTCCGGCGTTCATCCTGATCGTGTTCGGCGGCTCGGTCGGGCAGGCCGACGTGACGCTGCTGCCGATGACCCTCGCGATCTCGGTCGGCCTGGTCGCGCTGTACCTCATGCCGACCACGCTCGCCACCTATCGCGAGAAGGGGATCCTGCGCCGGCTGTCCACGACGCCGGTGCGACCGGGCATCATCCTCGTGGTGCAGCTCATCCTGCAGGCGGCGGTCGCGCTCGCGAGCGGGCTGCTCCTCGTCGCCGTCGCCGCCGTCGCGCTCGGAGTGCCCGTGCCCGCCGACCCCTTGGCATTCCTCATCGTCTACGCCCTCGGCATCCTGTCGATGTTCTCGATCGGGCTGGTCATCGCCGCCGTCGCGCCGAGCGGCATGGCCGCCAACGGCATCGGCGTGCTGCTGTTCTTCCCCCTCGCGTACCTGGCCGGGCTGCTCCAGCCCGTCGCCCTGATGCCCGCTACCATGGTGCGCATCGGGGAGTTCACGCCCCTGGGCGCGTTCCGTCAGGCCCTGCACCAGGTCTGGACGGGCGCTTCGCTCGACCTCGCGCCGCTGGTTCTCATGGCCGCATACGCAGTGGTGCTCAGCCTGGTTGCGGCCAAGCTCTTCCGCTGGGAGTGACCGATGGGCCGGCAAGCCGCAAACCTCGTGGTCGTGGAGCAGCAGCTCGAGCGGGTGATGACGGTCGTCCCCTACGTCCTGCTGGTGCTGTCGATGGCGCTGTCGCTCGTCGCGGGGTCTTCGTCGTGGCACGACCAGCTCGTCACGCTCGGCATCGCGCTCGTCGCGGGGCTGTGGATCTGGCTGATGTCGAGCGTGCGTCCGCCCGGACCGCTCTTCGTCTGGGGGCTCATCGGCCTGATCGCCGTCCTGGCGTTCCGCGATCCGTGGTTCGCGGGCTTCTTCGGCTTCGTCGGCTACCTGCAGTCATGGCACGTCCTGCGCGGCGCATGGCGGATCGTCGGCGTCGCGGTGACCGCCCTCGTCACGATGACGCCGCTCCTGGGCGGCGTCATCGCGCTGACACCCCTGGGAGCGCTCGTCTACGCCCTGGTACTGGTGGCCCTGGTCATGCTCGTGGCGCTGTTCAGCCTGTTCGGCGACGTCACGGCCGAGCGCGCCGACGAGCGCACGCGGATCATCGCGCAGCTCGAGGAAACCCTCCACGAGAACGAGCAGCTGCAGCAGCTGCTGATCGATCAGGCCCGGGAGGGCGGCGCGAGAGACGAGCGGGAGCGGATCGCGATGGACATCCACGACACCCTGGCGCAGGGGTTCACGGGCATCATCACGCAGCTCCAGGCCGCGGAGCGATCGGCCGACCGGCACGACGACGCCGACATGCGACACCATCTGGGGCTGGCGATGTCGCTCGCGCGCGGCGGCCTCGACGAGGCGCGGCGCTCGGTGCGGGCGATCGGCCCGCGGATGCTGGATGCCGCGCACCTTCCCGAGGCGATCACCACCCTCGCCGCCGAATGGAGCGAACGCAGCGGTGTGCGCGCCGTCGTCCAGACGACGGGCAACGCACAGCCTCTCCACCCCGAAGTCGAGACGACGCTCCTGCGTGTGGCGCAGGAGGCGCTCGCCAATGCGGCGAAGCACGCTCACGCCACCCGCGCAGGCGTCACGCTGTCGTACATGGGAGATCTGGTGTCGATCGACATCCGCGACGACGGGCGGGGGTTCGATCCGGCGGCCCACGAGACGCGCGGCGGCTTCGGGCTCATCTCGATGCGCGAACGCGCTGCCCGCGTGGACGGCTCGCTGGCGATCGAATCGGCTCCCGGCTCCGGAACCGCGGTCTCGGCCACCCTTCCGGCGCTCTCGAGGGATGGCGCATGACCGTCGCCACCATCCGCGTCATGATCGTCGACGATCACCCCATCGTCCGCGACGGCCTGCGCGGCATGTTCGCCGGCACGACCGGCATCGAGGTCGTCGCGGAGGCGGCTGACGGATCGCGCGCCGTCGACCTAGCGCTCGCGCTGGACCCGGACGTCATCCTGATGGATCTGCGGATGCCGCGGCTCGACGGCGTCGCCGCGATCCGCCGTCTCGCGGACCTGGGTTCGCGGTCCCGGGTCGTCGTGCTCACGACCTACGACACCGAGGCCGAGGTGCTGCCCGCGATCGAGGCGGGTGCGACGGGCTACCTGCTGAAGGATGTCGCGACCGACGACCTCCTCCGCGCGGTCGAGGCAGCGGCGCGCGGCGAGGCCGTCTTGGCGCCGGCGGTCACAAACCGGCTCATGGGGCGTCTGCGTGAGCCCGAGCCCGCACTCACCGAGCGCGAGCTGGAGGTGCTGGGGCTCGTCGCCCAGGGGACGACCAATCGCGACATCGCCGCCGCGCTCTTCCTCAGCGAGGCGACGGTGAAGACGCATCTGCTCCACATCTACGCGAAGCTCGGCGTCACCGATCGCGCCTCTGCGGTAGCCGTCGGCTTCCAGCGCGGGCTCCTGCGCTGATCTCGCCGGACTGGTCAGACGGCGAGGGCGGCGCGGTTCGCGAGGACCGCTCCCCACAGTGTGAACGCGATCATGGCGAGGGCGCCGAGCAGCACGACGCCGACGACGACAGGCAACGGAAGCGGAGTCAGAGCGGAGGCGGTGCTGGCCAGCGCGCACCATCCCGCGATCTCGGTGGGTCGCCGCGCCGCCCGGTGCCCGGCCAGCCACGCCTCGTCGCTCGCGAGCGTGGAGGGCAGCCGGACGCCGGCGAGCTGATTGCGCCCCAGCCGTCCCGACGCCGCCGCGCGGGCCAGCCACAGCATCAGCAGTCCCGCCCCGACCATCACGGGGAAGAGGATCGCCCGCGCCACGATCTCCTCACTCACCCCTCCAACGTATCGGCCGCCGCCCCGCCCGCCGCATCGGCCGGGGCGCCACGGGAAGCCCGGCGGTGAGGCAAGACCTGCTTGCAGAGGCATCCGTTTCGCGGGCCGGCTGGCCTAGTCTCATCACCATGGGGACGACCGCGCACGCCTATCTGACGGGGTTCGGTCGCTACCTGCCCGGTGAGCCGGTCGACAACGACGCGATCGTCACGCGCCTCGGCGGCGACGATCCGGTGACCGACCGCATCCGGCGCCGCATCCTCGAGTCCAACGGCATTCGTCAGCGGCATTACGCGCTCGACGAGCACGGCGAGCCGACCGAGCTGAACGAAGAGCTCGCGGTCAAGGCGCTGCTGGCCGCGTTCGACGACCGCGGCATCGATGCGACCGACATCCGCATGCTGGCCTGCGCCACCACGATGGGTGATGTGCTCGTACCGGGATTCGCGTCGATGGTGCACGGGCGTCTCGGCGGGGGACCGATGCAGCTGCTCTCGGCGTCCGGCGTCTGCGCCTCGAGCCTCGCCGCCCTCGATGCGGCCGTCAGCAAGATCCGCCTGGGCGATCATCCGCGCGCCGCCGTGGTCGGCTCCGAGCTCGCCAGCCGGAGCCTGCGGCAGCGCCGCTATGACGGCATCCGAGCGGGAATGGACTCGCACTTCCTGCGCTGGATGCTGTCAGACGGCGCCGGGGCGGTCGTGGTCGAATTCCGGCCGCATCCGGCCAAGCCGTCGCTGCGGGTCGACTGGGTGCGGCAGGTGTCGCTCGCCCACGAGCACGACGTCTGCATGCGGGCCGGCATGACCGGCGCCGAGCCGGTCGTCGGCGGAACGTGGCAGGACCGCGCGATCGACGACGCCGACGCCGCCGGGATGTTCCTCCTCCGGCAGGACGTCGGAGTGCTGGACGACCTCGCGGATGCCGGGATCCGGCAGTTCGAAGAGCTCGTCGACATCGGACTCGTGGACGTCCGCCACCTCGACCACGTCGTGTGCCACTACAGCACCAACGTGTTCCGCGACGTGGCGTTCGACGCGCTGCAGCGCCGCATCCCGACGCTCGACACCGATCGCTGGTTCTCGAACCTCGAGACGCGGGGCAACACCGGCTCGGCGAGCATCTTCATCGCCCTCGAAGAGGCGTGGCGCACCGGCCGGTTCGCGGTCGGCGAGACGGTGCTGCTGGCCGTGCCCGAGTCGGGGCGGTTCTCATTCGCATTCGCCCACCTCACGGTGGTCGCCCCGCCCGGACAGCAAGGAGCCCCGACATGACCACCTCTGCTACCACCGTCCCCGCCGATTCGCCCGCGGATGCCGCGAACCTCTTCGAACGGCTCGCCGACGTGTGGGTCGAGCTCGAGGAGCGCCTCGCGGATGTGCCGGTGCTGCGCCGGCTCGCCGAGGGCACGGTGACCCTGCACGACTACGAGCGGCTGCTGTTCAACCTCCGGCAGCAGGTCGTCGACGGGTCGCCGTGGATCTCGCGGGCGGCGTCGAACTTCGACATCGATCACTTCGCGCTGCGATCGGCCGCGATCCGCCACGCCGAGGAGGAGCACCGCGACTATCTGATGATCGAGCGGGACTACGTCGCGATCGGCGGCTCGCTCGACGCGCTGCGCGCCGGCCGCAAGAACGTCGGCTCGGAGGCGCTGTCGGGGTACATGTTCCATTACGCCGACCAGCCGAACCCGGTGGGACTGCTCGGGGCGATGTTCGTCATCGAAGGACTGGGCGCGAAGCGCGCCGCCGGCTGGGCGGCGCGGTTCCAGGAGGTGCTCGGCCTGGCCGACAACCAGGTGCACTTCATGCGCTACCACCAGGATGCCGACAGCGCGCACACCGGCGACCTCGAGGCGATCCTCACCTCGGGGATCATCGACGAGCGGGAGGCCGATGAGGTCGTCCGGTGCGCCCAGGTGGTCGCCCGCCTCTACGCGCTGCAGCTCGAGGAACTGGACCGCTGACGTGGCGGCGCCGCGGCCGAGCATGCCGGAGTTCGTTCGCTCGGACCCGAGCATGTGGGAGGCGGTGTACGCCGATCCCTCCGTCCCGCTCGATCGCGCGCTGGTGCGCCAGATCATCAACGACCAACGGCGCCTGTCCCGGCGCTGGTTCTATCCGATCGCGCGGGTGTTCTCACGAGTGCTCGTCGCGCTCATCTCGATCGTCAAGCGCGTGCTGCCCTTCCGGTGGATGCCGCTGCGCACGATGGACACGCTGTGCGTCTGGTTCCTGCGTCGCTTCGTCGCGCCCGGTGCCGTCGAGCTGCTGATCCGCCACTTCGTGGTCGAGACGAACCTCGTCAACTTCATCATCCGCAACACGGCCGTCGACATGGCGCCTGTCGAACTCCGGCCCGAGACGCTTGCTGGTCTGGGCGACTCGGCCGTGGTGGAGCACGACGTCAACGTCTACGACGTGCTCATCGCGCTGGACGGGATACCGCTCACGCCGCCGGCAGCGCTCGACTTCGCGCAGCTCGACATCCCTCCGCTCGATGCTGAGCGGGGCCGCCGGCGCTACCAGCGGCTCGACATCCAGACCGCGTTGTGCTTCATGAACATCCCGTTCTCGATGGCGCTGACGGTGGAGGAGTACCGCCGCGCCGTCCACTCCATCCGGTTCGACGACTCGTTCCTCGAGATCCTCGCGCTCATCACCGGCGACGACACCTTCCGCCACTGGAAGCTGGCGGGGATGAGCCTGTGGATGGACTCCAACGTCGACGTGCCCCGGATGGTCTACCGCCACGCCCTCGTCTGCGAGTACGCCCACGCGCACCTGGTGAAGCTCGCGGGTGGGGCGTACCCGCGGAACACCGCCGCCGAGTTCGACTGAACGGCCGTCCGCCGACGACTCGTCTCGCCGTCGGACCCCGGTCGCGTCAGACCGCCGCCGGGTCCACGTCCGGCTCGAAGCGGTCGACGATGGTCTGCACCACCGCCGCGACGTAGGAGCGGTCCAGCGGCTCCGCCTCCCAGGCCTGGTGCATAGGCCACGCCTCGACGAGGGCGTCCAGGGCCCGCGCCGTCGGCTCGGTGAAGTGCAGCCCGAGGCTCGCGCGGCTGACCAGGAGCCAGTCGCGGCAGAGGTCGTGGACCCTGGCGTTGTAGTTGCCGAACCAGTACATCTCGAAGAGGGCCCGCACCTCGTCGGTCGTCGCGTACGACCCGCAGATGAGGTCGACGACGGCCGCGCAGGCCTCGGCGCGGTCGCGGGCGGACTCCATCGTGGCGCGGTACTGCAGCGCCATCCGCTCCGAGAGCGTCTGGAAGGCGTGCTCGAGGATGTCGGAGAGCCCGTCGAAGTAGTACGTCAGCGATCCGAGCGGCACCCCCGCACGCGCGGCGATCGCACGGTGGCTGGTCTGATGCACGCCGCGCTCGGCGATCACCGCGAGCGCGGCATCGATGATCCGCTCGCGACGAGCGGGATCGTTCGCACCCCGTGCGACCATGTCGGGCCTCGCCTCCGCTCCGTGATGTGTACGATGGTACAGGTTCGCTGTGTACGTCTGTACACAAACCGAAGGATCTCCATGCTCTCCACCCTCCGTGCGCGCCGCCTCGCACTGGCCGCTCTCTTCTTCGTGCCGGGCGTCGGCATCGCATCATGGGTCACCCGCACCCCCGACATCCGTGATCTGCTGAGCGCCTCGACCGCCGAGATGGGTCTGGTGCTGTTCGGCCTGTCGCTCGGGTCGATGGTCGGCATCCTGTCGTCGGGCCCGCTGGTGGCGAGGCTGGGCGCGCGCCCGGTCATCGCGGTCGGCGCGGCGGGCATCGTGCTGAGCATGCCCGTGATCGGCCTGGGCGCCGCGGCGGGCAGCGCCATCGCGGTCGCCGTCGGCCTGTTCCTCTTCGGCGCGGGGATGGGCGGCGGCGAGGTCGCGATGAACGTCGAGGGTGCAGACGTCGAGCGCGTCGCCGAGCGATCGTTCCTTCCGTTCCTGCACGGATGCTTCAGCCTGGGCACCGTCGTCGGCGCGGTCATCGGCATCTTCGCCACCGCCGCGGCGTTCCCGGTCGCCTGGCACCTCGTGCTCGTCGGAGCGCTCGCCCTGATCGCCGTGGTGTTCGCGGTGCCACGGCTGCCCGCCCACACCGGGCGCGCAGCGGCGAGGCACGCGACGCCGGAGGCGGCATCCGCTCGTCGCGCCCTGTGGAAGGACTCGCGCCTGCTCCTCATCGGCGTCATCATCCTGGCGATGGCCCTGGCGGAGGGAACCGCGAACGACTGGCTGCCGCTGGTGATGGTGGACGGTCACGGCTTCGATGCGGCGCTCGGCTCGACGATCTACGCGGTCTTCGCGGCGGCGATGACGATCGGCCGGTTCGCGGGCGGCTGGTTCATCGAGCGCTTCGGACGCCCCGCGGTGCTCTGCGCCAGCGGTGTATTCGCGGCCGTAGGCCTCGCGCTCGTCATCTTCGTCGACAACCAGATCGTGGCCGCCGCAGCCGTGCTGCTGTGGGGGCTCGGCGCCTCGCTCGGCTTCCCGGTCGCGATCAGCGCGGCCGGGGATTCGGGACTTGACTCGGCGGCGCGGGTGTCGTTGGTGGCGACGGCGGGCTATGTCGCGTTCCTCGTCGGCCCGCCGGCGCTCGGATTCGTGGGCGACGAGTTCGGTCTGCGCGCGGCACTGCTGATCCCCATGGCGTTCGCCATCGTCGCCGCGTTCGTCGCACCGCTGATCGGAGACCGCCGCCGCGCGCGAGCGCTGGTCGAGCAGCGCTGAGCCGTCGGCTTTACGAGGCGTCCGCGACCAGGCGGCGGAGGTGCTCGTACTCCTCGTGCATCCCGGGGTTCGCCAGGCGTGGGTCACTCGGCGTCGTGCCCGCCATGACCTCGGCGAGGTAGCGACGATCAGCCTCCAGCCGGGCGATCGCGCCGGCGCCCGGCGTCCCGTGGCCGGGGATCACGACCTCGGCCCGTGCGGCGTACGGCTCGAGCACCTCGAGGGCCGCGAGGTACGCGGGCAGGTCGTCGGGGTCGAAGGGGAGCGGCAGCTCGAGGTCGCTGAGCATGTCGCCGGCGATCAGCACGCGCTCCGCAGGCAGCCACACCGCGGTGTGACCCGGCGCGTGGCCGTCGTGGACGATCAGCTCGGGTGCGAAGCCCGGCGGAACCGATGCGCGCGGGATCGCGGCATCCGTCGCCTGGACACGCCCCATGAGATCGGCCAGGTCTGCGGGGAAGCCGTCGCCGAGGCTCGCGAGAAGGACCGCGCGCTCGTCGCGGGCGACCGCCGCGGTCGCGGCGGAGGCCCAGCGTGGCGCGGCGCCGAACCGCGGGTGCCACAGCAGGTGATCGTGGTGGGCGTGCGTGGCGAAGCCTCCGACCACGCGGAGGCCGCGTCCCTCCAGCTCGTCGGCGAGCGTGTCGAGCTCGTCCGGCAGCCACGCCGGGTCGATCAGCAGTGCCTCGCCGTTCCGGCAGAGCACCGTCGACGTCGTCGACATCACCCGGCTCGTCGCGACGAGCACGCCCTCGGCCACCTCGATCATTGCGCGCCACTCTAGCCGCCGGCCCGCTCCTGGCCCCGCCCGCTCCGGGCCCACCGCCCGCTCCGGCCCCCCGCCCGCTCCGGAAGCACGGCGGCCCCGCTCCGCCGCCGGGGCGTTAGCATCGCTCCGACGGAGAACGTGCGACGAGAGGCAGGCGGGATGAGCCTGGACGAGATCGACCCCACCGTGCCGCCCTCGGGCGAGGGCTGCGCCGACTGCGACGACGTCGGCGGGTGGTGGGTGCACCTGCGGCGCTGCGCAGTCTGCGGCCAGGTGCGGTGCTGCGACACCTCGCCGGCGCAGCATGCGACGGCCCACTTCCGCTCGAGCGGGCATCGGTACGTGCGCAGCTTCGAGCCGGGTGAGGACTGGTTCTGGGACTACGTCGCCGAGGACTACGTCGACGGGCCGCTGCTGGCTCCGCCCGAGTCGCGTCCTGACACGCAGCCGGTGCCGGGGCCGGCGGGCCGCGTGCCGGCCGACTGGCGCGCGCTGATCCACTGAGGTCCGATGAGCGATCGCGAGGTCATCCGATGAAAGAGCACGAGATCGAGCGGATGATGAAGCCGCCCCTCACCGACGCCCAGTGGGACCGCCTGCTCGCCTTCGGGGAGGCGCACGACGTCGCAGCGGGCGAGTACCTCTTCCAGGCCGGCGACCTCGACTACGACCTGATCCTGGTCGACAGCGGCGAGGTCGAACTCGTCCGCGTCGCCTTCGGCTGGGTCGGCGAGACCCCGATCGGCCGGATGGGTCCGCGCAGCTTCGTCGGCGAGCTGGGGCTGCTCAACGGGCAGGGGGCGTTCCTGTCGGCCCGCGCCTCGCGCGCGGGACGCATGCTGCGCGTGAGCCGAGCGCGCCTCCGGCTGCTCATGGCCGAGGACGACGAGCTGTGCGACATCGTGCTGCACGCGCTGTGGGCGCGCCGCGAGATCCTCCGGCGCGGGCCGGCGGCGCTGACCCTCAAGCTCGTCGGACCCCGGTCGTCGCGCGACTTCCTGGCACTTCGGCGCTTCGCCGAGCGGCTCGACCTGGTCCACACCGCGATCGAGCTCGCTCCCGGCGATCTCGGCGCGCTCGGCGAGCACGGCATCACCCTCGACGACCTTCCCGTGGCCTTCATCCAGGGCGAGCCGATGCGCCGGGCCACGCCGGGCCTCGTCGCCGAGCGCCTGGGCCTCAGCTACCAGGCCACGGCCGACGAGGTGGTCGACCTCGTGGTCGTCGGAGGCGGACCCGCGGGTCTTGCGGCGGCGATCTACGGCGCGTCCGAGGGTCTCAGTACGGTGCTGCTGGATGCCGTCGCCCCGGGCGGGCAGGCCGCGGCGACGTCGCGCATCGAGAACTTCCTCGGCTTCCCCTTCGGCGTGAGCGGCGGCGACCTCATCGGGCAGGCGTCCCTGCAGGCGCTGAAGTTCGGCGTCCGCGTCTATGCGCCCTGCGAGGCCGTCGACCTGCGCCCGGCGGGCGATCACATCGACATCGCCCTCACCGACGGGCGCCTGATCCGCACGCGGACCGTCATCGTCACCTCGGGTGCCGCGTACCGCACGCTCGACCTGGACCGCTGGGGTGAGTTCGAGGGCGCGGGCATCTACTACGCCGCGACCCCGCTCGAGCTCCGCCAGGTGCTCGAGTCCCCGGTCGTCGTCGTGGGCGGTGCGAACTCCGCCGGCCAGGCGTCGCTGTACCTCGCCGCGAACGGCTGCCCCGTGCACCTGGTCGTCCGCGGCACCGACCTCGGCAGCCGGATGTCGTCGTACCTCGTCGATCGCCTCCTCGAAGATCCGCGCATCACGGTGCACACCGGGTCGCGCGTCGTCGGGCTCAGCGGTTCCTCCGCCCTCGAGGGCGTCAGCATCGACTCCGTCGGGCAGGTGTCCGCCCGCGGACTCTTCTGCTTCATCGGAGCCGAGCCCGCGACGTCGTGGCTCGCGGAGCTCGACCGCGACGCCGACGGGTTCCTGCGCACCGGCACCGACGTGTCGGTGCAGTCGCTGGAGCGCTGGCAGGGCCTCGGTCGCGAGCCACTGCCGTTCGAGACATCGGTGCCGCGCATCTTCGCCGCCGGCGACGTGCGCCGCGGGTCGATGAAGCGCGTCGCCGCCGCGGTGGGGGAGGGCTCGAGCGCCGTGGCGTCGGTCCACCGCGCGCTCGCCGACCTGCGCTGAGCCGCCGTCACCACCCGCTGCGGGTGGGAGTGTGCCCCTCGCGGGCGTCGTCGGGCATGGCCATCTCGGCCCGGACGCCGAGGAGGCGCAAGGGGCGGCCGGGCTCGATCTTGGCGACGAGCTCGAGGGCGCGCTCGATGATGACGGCCCGGTCGGATGTCGACGGGATCTTCTTGGTGAACGTCTTCGTGAGGAAGGGTGCGTAGCGCACCTTGAGGCCGAGCCCGACGACGGGGCGGTCGTCGGCGGCGACCTCGTCGAGCACCTGGTCGAGGAGGCGGCGGGCGGCGTCCTCGATCTCGGCCGGATCGACGATGTTCGTCTGGAACGTCGTCTCCTTGCTGTGCCCGCGCGCCACCCACGGGGTGTCGTCGACGACGTTCGCCCCGTCGCCGCGGCCGAGCTGCCGGTACCAGAGGCCCATCTTCGGCCCGAACTCCGCCGTCAGCGCGTCGGCGTCGGCGATCGCCAGCTGGGCCACGGTGTCGACACCCAGCAGCGCGAGGCGCTTGGAGATCTTCGAGCCGACGCCCCACAGCGCGATGGTGGGCTTGTCGCCCATGACCTCGAGCCAGTTCTCGGCCGTCAGCTCGAAGGTGCCGCGCGGCTTGCCGAAGTCGGTCGCGTTCTTGGCGCGTACGAGGGTGTCGCCGATCCCGATGCTGCAGTGCAGGCCGGTCCGCTCGAGCACGGCCGCCTGTGTGCGGCGCGCGTACGCCTCGGGGTCGTCCGTCGTGACGCCGACGAACGCCTCATCCCACCCGAGCACCTGCACCACGGCGCCCGGCTGGGCGCGCAGGGTCGCCATGACCTCCTCGGATGCCGCGAGGTAGAGCGGTGCGTCGACAGGCAGGAGGACGGCATCCGGGATCTTCCTCGCGGCGATGCGCAGCGGCATGCCCGAGCCGACGCCGTACTCGCGCGCCTCGTACGAGGCGGTGGACACGACCGCTCGTTCGGTGGGATCGCCCCGGCCTCCGACGATCACGGGCTTGCCGGCCAGCTCGGGGTTGCGCAGGATCTCGACGGCCGCGATGAACTGGTCGAGGTCGACGTGCAGCACCCACCTGCGGGTGCCGGCGCCGCTCATCCGCGGAACCCTCGCGTCTCGCGCATGAGACGAGCGTAGGCCGGGCGTCGGACGTGCGCGCGCCCCACTCCGCGGCGACCGGTTCCCGCTCGGTCGAGGCCCGACGTGTATCACGGCGTGACGCGAGCCCCTCTTCGGACGAGCACCGTCATGTCGACGAGCAGAGGAGCCTTCGATGGAACCCACACCAGCGCGGCCGAGGGGCCGCCGTCGTCAGAGCCGGATCGCGATCGCGGCCGTCGCCCTCCTCGCGGGATCGACTTTCGCCGTCCTCATACCCTCCGCCGCGAGCGGCGAGACCCTGACGAACGTGCGCGTCGTGATCGAGCGCGTCGAAGAGCGCGGCTGTACCGACACGTTCGACGGCTCCGACTTCTACTCGCGCGTCACGATCGACGGCAACGACACGAACTTCGGCGAGATCGAGGACGAGGACGAGATCTCGCCCAACTGGATCGCCGAGCACGTGGTCGACGCCGACGTGACGACATCCGTGCCCGTCGTCGTCAAGATCTCGGACTCCGACGGCTTCCTGAACTTCGACGACGACATCTGCGACCTCACCGCCGGTCCGGGCGACGACCTCCACCTGACCGTGGATCTCACGCTCGGCGGCTGCACCGTGACCGGCGACGTGAGCGGCCAGTGCGACTCGCAGCTGACGACCACCGGCGGCGGCGACGAGAGCGTGTTCGTGCGCTTCCGCGTCGAGGCCGACGTCGACGCCCCGCCTCAGACGGCGTCCGACGCGCTGGTCCGGTGCACGCACTCGCCGCTGTGGCCGCAGCCCGGCGACACGGTGACCATCACGGCCGAAGCGCTGGACCCCGCGCTCAACGTCGGCGACACGATCCAGGACACGTCCACGGGATCGGGCCCGCCGCTGGTCAACCGCACCGTCCTGGTGGACCAGCTCGAGATCTGGGTGAACGACAAGGCCGGACCAGACCAGGTCGCGACCACGGCATCCACCACCACCTTCACGGTGCCCAATGTCAACGCGGGTGACCTCGTCTATTCGTGCAAGGTCGCGACCAACGGCGAAGAGAGCTTCACCGGCTGGCGACGCACGCGGGTCGGCCCGCCCGAGCAGGGGTCCGCGGTGCCGGTGCTCCTCACCGGTGGGCGCGCGAACCGCGTGGACGTGGTGCTGATCGCCGACGGCGACGACTTCACCGGCGCGGCTGACACGGCCTTCCAGACCGCCGTGGCGAGCACGATCCAGGGCGCGCACTTCGGGGAGGGCTTCTTCCTCGCACGGCAGCAGGGCTTCAACTTCTGGCTGGCCACCGGCACGGGCGACTCCGAGGTCGCCGCCCCGACGCCATCCGACCCCAATGCGACGAAGTGCCAGCCGCAGGGGCCGGCGAACTGGGCGACCGACTACTCGTGGGCCGACACCGGTGCCGTGCTGCATGCCAACACGTTCCGCGACTGCGCCTCGAACGGCATGTTCACCAGCGAGCCGACCTCGCTCGGGACGGTGCTGCACGAGACGGGCCACTCGCCGTTCGGACTGCCCGACGAGTACTGCTGCGACGGCGGCTACTGGGAGAACACGCCCAACCCGACGATGTTCGACACGCAGGCCGAGTGCGAGGCCGATGCGCCGAACCTCGGACGCACCGCGGCCGACTGCCGCTCGATCGCCGAGACCGACGGGCCGACGTGGTGGGTCTCCGAACCCGATCCCGACGACCTCATGAACAGCGACAGACGACCACCCAGAGCCGGCGACATCCGGCGGATGGACTGGTTCCTGACCGAATGCCTCGACGGAAACTGCTGAGGAGACGACGATGAACACCACAACGAAGCGCCGCACCGTGCTGGTCGTGAGCGCTGTGGCCGCAGCGACGGCTCTGACACTGACCGCCGGCGCCATGACCGGGTACGCCGATCCGTTCAGCGACACCGATCCGGTCGCGGCCCCCATCCCCGAGTACGACTACGACGACACGGCGCGCTCGTTCGTCGTCGAGGCCGAGTTCGGCGCCACGACGGCGACGCCCACGGCGGTGGTCGTGGGGATGCAGCGGGCACGCACACACATCGGCGACCCGGCGCTGCTCGAGCTGCGTCTCGAGGGCAACGCGGGCGACCTGGTCGACAGCATCAACGCGTGGGACCCGCGCTGGGTCTTCGAGGAGACCGAGACCGGGGGAGAGCGTCGCGTGATCCGTCCCGGGCCCGGGATCCTGACGGTGCCGTTCGACGCGGATGCCGAGACCATGGTGGTCAACGACCTGCGGGCCGGCACGACGCTGGCCGAGATCGACCTCGCGCCCGCCGTGCGCCAATACTGCCTGGAGCACCCCGAGGACGCCCAGTGCGTCGAAGCGGACCTGGCGGTCACGGCGATCGCCGCGGATGGCGTCGGGTTCAGCGTCGTCGGCGCGACCACGACCTTCGAGGTCGCGACCGAGGTCGAGAACCTCGGCCCCGACGGGCCCGTCGACGCGGTCGTCGAAGAGACGGTCACTGCGGGCCCGGGCGTCATCGTCGCCCCGGCCTCGGCGTCGTGGGATGCCGACGCGCTCGCCGTGGGGGCGCCTCGCGAGCACACCGGCTCGTACGACATCACGTGCGCGGAGCCCGGTGTGCACACCGTCACGATCGCCGCCGCGGTGGCGCCGGTGCTCGCCAAGGTCGCCGATCCTGATCCCGCGAACGATCAGGCCTCGACCGACTTCTCGATCGACTGCGCCGTGCCGGTGAAGCTCGACATCAAGCCGGGGTCCGTGCGCAACCCGGTGAACGTGAAGGAGGCGAGCATCCCGATGGCGGTGCTGACCACCACCGCCGGCGAGTTCGGGCTGCCGCTCGCCTTCGATGCCACCGCGATCGACGCCGACAGCGTCCGCATCGGCGACCGCGATCCGCTCATGACGTCGGCCGACGGCGTGCCTGAGCGGCACGGCAAGGTGCATCTCGAAGACGTGACGACGGCCGACGGTGATCGTGACGCGATGCTCCACGCCGCGGGCCGCGACATCCCGGTGCGCAAGACCACCACCGAGCTGTGCGTGCGCGGCACGACCGAGGACGGGCTGAGCTTCTTCGGCTGCGACGCCGTCGACGTCGTGCCCTGACCCCGGTCAGATGAGAGGGACGGATGCCGCGGGCCGCGGCATCCGTCCCTCTTCTGCTCGCAGGCCCCAACCGAAGCCGCGCCCCCCGACCTACCTGTCCTCTTCAGGGGGCGTCAAGCCCCGTGCGACCCGGGCGGGGCGTCCGTAGCGTGGGTGTTCCAGGGAGAGAGGAAGAACGATGTCGGACAACCTGCCTGATGACATCCCCCGCGCCCCGGACGGCCAGCCGGGCGTCCAGCCGATCCGCGACGAGGACACCTCTATCGAACCCGATCCCACGCGGGATCCGGCCCAGGTCGAGTGGGACCAGACGACGGCGGCCGACGCCGGCGTCTTCGAGGAGGACTCGGCGACCGCCACCGGCGACGACCCGGCGCATCTTCCCGCCGACGACGAGGAGGTGCCGCGGGCCGACCAGCCGCCCGCCGCCCTCCAGCCCGAGACCCAGGATCTCGACCCCACGATCGCCGAGCTCGGCGACGAGGGACAGGGCGACCTGGCCCCCGAGGACTACTGAACCGACTGTGACGGGGGACGGATGCCGCGGCATCCGTCCCCCGTCCGTCATGCGTAGCCGAACAGCGGCGGGAAGACGACCACCACGATCGCCGCCCACGCGAGGTAGACCGGGAGGAAGCCGGTCTGCCACCGCTCGAGGCGCTCGAACGTCGTGCGGGCGCGCACGAAGCGCAGCTGCAGCCAGCCCGCGCCGACGAGGTTCGCCAGAAGGATGACGTTGAGGCCCAGCGACGCCAGCTTGTTGGGGCTCGCGCCCCACTCGGTGATGCCCCGATCATCGCGATGGCAAGGTGCCAGCGTGACGCCGGATGACGCCCGGTGACGCCGGCCGTCGCCGGTGGGAATGCGCTCGCTCGCGGCGTGTTGGGATGGAGGGACGACACCGCGCCCCACGCCGAAGGACACGAATGACCCTCCCCGCAAGCACCCCCGACACCGTCACCGACGAGCGCTGGAGCGCCGTGGCGTCCGAGCACGGCATCGCCGCGCTGCGGCACACGCACTGGCTCGACGGCGAGCCGCGGTCGTACGAGGGCGCGCCCGGCGTCTGGCGCGCGGTGGACGGCCGGGTCGTCGGTGCGGGACTCCGTGCGGACGCGCCGGACGCCCCGGCGGACGACGTGGTGCTGGCGCCCGGCGAGCACCTGGACGTGGGTCGCCTCCGCCTCAAGGCGATCAGCCGCGAGGGTGCACCGGCCCTTCGCGTCTTCGACCCCGAGACTCCCGGACGCACGCGGCTGCGCGGCATCCTGTCGTTCCCCTTCGACGAGGCGTGGGCGGTGCCGGGCGTGTTCCGCCCCGCGGCGGCGGGCGAGATCACCGTCATCCGCAGCGTCGACGGCTACGAGCGCGAAGAGCCCGCGGTGGGCACAGTCGTGCTCGAGGTCGCCGGGGCTCCCGTCGAGCTCACGGTCACGGGCGACCCTGCCGAGGAGCTGAGCGCGGTCATCGCCGACGCCACCAGCAACGTCGACGCCTATCGCTTCCGGTTCCTCGAGATCCAGGCGCCGGCGGCCGACGGCTCCGTGACGGTCGACTTCAACCAGGCTTATCTGCCGCCGTGCGCCTTCAGCGACCACTACGTGTGCCCGCTGCCGCCGGCGAACAACCGCCTCTCGGTGCGCATCGAGGCGGGGGAGCGCGCCACCGCGCTGGACTGAGAGTCGTTCTCGCACCGCGCGGCGCGGGCGAGGACAATGGGGCTGGCCGGAGCGGGTCCGGCTGCAGCCCGATCCGAGGAGCCGACATGGCCCGATCACTCTCCGAGATCCGCGAGCGCTCGCGCGCCCGCGCACAGGCGCGCGCCGCCGCGCGCGCCGAGCTGAAGAACACCGCGTACGAGATCTTCATCGGCGCGCTCTCGATCCTGTCGATCGTCAACCTCGTGCTGGTGTACGCGATGGCGGGCGATTCGGCGCTCGAGCTCGTGCTCTCGGTGATGAACGCGCTGTTCAGCGCGATCTTCCTCGGCGACTTCATCTACCGCATCGCGACCGCGCCGTCGGCCGGCCGCTACTTCTTCCGCGGCTTCGGGTGGGCGGATCTCCTCGCGAGCCTGCCGTTCCCGCAGTTCAAGATCCTGCGCCTGTTCCGCCTGCTGCGGGTGTTCCGGCTGCTGCGCGAGCTCGGCCCGCGCACCGTCTGGACGACGCTCGTCAAGGACCGCGCCAACAGCGCCCTGATGACCCTGCTGCTGATGGGCGTCCTCGTGCTGCAGTTCGGCAGCATCTCGATCCTCGCGGTCGAGGAGAACGCCGAGGGCGCCAACATCACCTCGGCCTCCGACGCGCTGTGGTACACGCTCGTCACCATCTCGACGGTGGGCTATGGCGACCAGTTTCCGGTGACCAACGCCGGCCGCCTCATCGGCACGATGATCATCGTCGTGGGCGTCGGCATCTTCGGCACGTTCACGGGCTATCTCGCCAACCTGTTCCTCGGTCCTCGCAAGGCTGCGCAAGAGCTTGAGGAGACGGAGACGGATGCCGCGCCCCCGGCGCCGACCGAGGGTGCCGAGGTCATGGCAGGGGAGCCGGCAGCGGAGCCGAGCCCGACAGCTGCGTCGTCCGCCGCCGCGGAATCCCAGCCGCCCTTGGCCGTGCACGCCGCGAAGGGGGTCGCTGCCGGCGCGGTCGCGGGTGCCGTCGCGGCGGGCGTGGCGGCAGGCTCGTCGGGGGCGGGGCCGCGCAGTGCGCCCGGCGCCCCCGTGTTCGCCGAGGATGCCGCCGCGTCAGGCGCCCGCAGGCCTCCGGGTGCCGCGGGGGAGGCCGACGCGGCGACCGCCGAGCGGCTCCACGCCCTGCTCGCCCAGCAGGAGGAGACGCTCGCCGAGATCCGCCGACTGCTCGCCGGCACCCCGTCCTAGAGCAGCGCCAGGGTTCCGCCCGGTCGCCGTTTGCGGTGCCGTGCCGGTAGGCGGGTCCGGTCATCGGCCCACCGTCTCGGGTGCCGAAAACCTGGTCCATCACCTCGACGCGCCGATGACGGATGCCGCGACCCGGCGCGTCGCGCGACCGGCCAGGTTTTCGGGCATCGCGCCCGCGGGTCTGGGGGCGCGGCCGCGCCGTCAGCGGGGACGCGTCGAGGCCCGCACGACGAGCTCGGGCGGGAACACCGTCTGCCGCGCGATGCTGTCGGGGTCGGCGGCCTCTTCCAGCACGATCCGCAGCGCCGTGCGCCCGATCATGCGACTGGGCTGGCGGATCGATGACAGCGGCACCGCCGCGGCGGCGGCGAACGAGATGTCGTCGAACCCGATGATCGCGATGTCGTCGGGCACCAGCATCCGTCCATCCACCACCAGGGACTGCAGCAGCCCGAGGGCCAGCAGGTCGTTGGCCGCGAACAGGGCGTCCGGCCACTCGCGGCGCGGGCGCGCGATGATCCGGGTCCCCGCAGCGACGCCCTCTTCGACGGTCATCGCCGCCGTCGCGACCACCTCGAGGTCGACGTGGTCGCCCGCGTTCTCGGCCGCGACGCGTGCCCCGGCGAGCCGGTCGTTCACCTGGCGGATGTCGAAGGGCCCGCCCACGAACGCGATGCGGCGCCGCCCGCCTTCGATGAGGTGTTCCATGGCGAGCCGTCCGCCGGCCACGCTGTCGACCGAGACGGACGAGAATCGGCCGTCGCCGCTGAAGCGGTCGACGAGCACCGCGGCGATGCCCCGTGCGCGCAGCCGCTGCAGCCGCGAGGTGACGTCGCCGTACGGGGCGATGAGGAGGCCGCGCACCTGCTGCTCTTCGAAGAGATCGAGGTAGAGGCGCTCTCGGCGATGGTCCTCGTCGGTGTTGCCGTACAGGATCGCGATGCCGTGACGGGTGGCCTCGTCCTCCGCGCCGCGGACGACGTCGTTGTAGAAGGGATTCTGCCCGTCGAGGACGACGAACCCCACCGTGGTGCTGACGCCGGCGCGGAGTTTGCGCGCCGCGTCGTTGCGGACGTAGCCGAGCTCTTCGATCGCGCGCATGACGCGGTCGGCCGACTCTGTCGACACCTCGCCCGGGCGGTTGAGGACGTTGGAGACCGTGCCGACCGAGACTCCCGCGCGCTGCGCGACATCGCGGATGCTCACTGGCACGTCATCGTCTCCACTTCGTCGTCGGATCCTGAGTCCGGTCACGATCGGGTCGACGTCGCCGAGCGACTTGACCGGGATCGGACTGAACTTTAGAGTAGCCTGAACTTCACCTGAATCGATTCAGGAAGCTTCAGATTCTTTGATTCCCTCGACGAGGAGGATGCCGTGGCAGCCGATGTCGCACCCGCCGCGCCAGCCGCACCCGACCCGACGCCCGCGCTCCAGCTGCGCCGCGTGGTCAAGTCCTTCGGACCGGTCGTCGCCCTGCGCTCGGGCAGCCTCACCCTCGAGCGCGGATCAATCCACGCGCTGATCGGTGAGAACGGCGCCGGCAAGTCCACACTCGTCAAGATCGTCGCGGGTCTGTACCGCCGCGACGCCGGCGAGTTCCTGCTCGACGGGGAATCGGTCGACTTCACGAGCACGGCGCAGTCGAAGGCCGCCGGCATCGCCGTCATCTACCAGGAGCCGACGCTCTTCCCCGACCTCTCGGTGACCGAGAACATCTTCATGGGCCGCCAGCCCACCGGCCGGCTCGGGCGGATCGACCGCAAGGCGATGCGCGCCGAGGCGATGGAGATCTTCCAGCGGCTGGGCGTCGCTCTCGACCCCGATCGCGTGACCGAGGGCCTGTCGATCGCGGATCAGCAGATCATCGAGATCGCCAAGGCCATCTCGCTCGATGCGCGCGTGCTCATCATGGACGAGCCGACCGCCGCGCTGTCGGGCGTCGAGGTCGAGCGGCTCTTCGCCGTCGCGCGGAGCCTGCGTGACGAGGGACGCGCGCTGCTGTTCATCTCGCACCGCTTCGACGAGGTGTTCGCGCTGTGCGACACCGTCACCGTCATGCGCGACGGCTCGTACATCGAGACCACGCCGATCGATGAGACCTCGGTCGACGAGCTGGTGCGACTGATGGTCGGACGCGACGTGACCGAGCTGTTCCCGAAGCTCCCGTCCGAGGTCGGCGACGTCGCGCTGAAGGTCGAGGGCCTCACCCGCAGGGGCGTGTTCCGCGACATCACCTTCTCGCTGCGTGCGGGTGAGATCGTCGGGCTGGCGGGGCTCGTCGGCGCCGGCCGGAGCGAGGTCGCACGCGCCGTCTTCGGCGTCGACCCCTACGAGTCCGGTCGGGTCACCCTGCTCGGCTCGCCGCTGCCGGGCGGCAACCCGCGCCTGGCGACCACACGGGGCATCGCGCTCGTCCCCGAGGACCGCCGCAAGCAGGGCCTCGTCCTCGACGACGGCGTCTCGCGCAACATCACCCTCGCCATCCGCACCAAGCTCGCCAAGTGGGGCCTCGTGTGGTCCGGGCTCGAGAACGAGGCCGCGCAGGTGTGGGCGAGCCGGCTCGAGGTGAAGACCGCGGCGCTCGACGCCGAGGCCGGCACGCTGTCGGGCGGCAACCAGCAGAAGGTCGTGCTGGGCAAGTGGCTCGCCACCGAGCCGAAGGTGCTCATCGTCGACGAGCCCACGCGCGGCATCGACGTCGGCACGAAGGCCGAGGTGCACCGGCTGCTCTCGCAGCTCGCCCAGCAGGGGATGGCGATCCTCATGATCTCGTCGGAGCTTCCGGAGGTGCTCGGCATGGCCGATCGTGTGCTGGTGATGCGCGAAGGCCGCATCACCGGAGAGTTCGCACGCGAGGACGCCACACCCGAGACCGTCATGCACGCTGCCACGGCCGACGCGGAGGTCACCCGATGAGCACCACCACCGCTCCCGTCCAGCCGCCGGTCCGGCCCGGCTCCAGTGCGGCGTCGCGGCTCGTGCGCCACCTCGCCACCGCCCGCGAGACCGGCATCCTGGGGGCGCTGCTGCTGGTGATCGTCGCCGCCACCGTCGCGAACCCGAACTTCCTGTTCTCCTCCGACGGGTTCCGCGACCTGCTGCTGACGCCGTCGCTGCTGCTGCTGGTCGCGGTCGGCCAAGCCGTCGTCATCATCACGCGCAACGTCGACCTCTCGGTCGGCTCGATCGTCGGCCTCACCGCCTACCTCACCGGCCGCCTCTTCATCGATGTGCCGGGCATCCCGATCATCGGCGTCTTCTTCGCCGGGGTGCTGCTGGGCGGACTGCTCGGCGCGATCAACGGCGCGCTCGTCGCGTTCGCCCGCGTGCCGCCCTCGTCATCACGCTCGGCACGATGTACATCTACCGCGGCATCAACGTCGCGTGGACGGGCAGCGATCGGATCAACGCCTCCGACCTGCCGCGCGACTTCCGCGGCCTTGGAACGGACCAGCTGATCGGCATCCCGATCCTCACGATCATCGCCGTCGTCGTCCTCGTCCTCGCCGCCTGGTATCTGCGCAACATGCGCGGCGGCCGCGAGTTCTACGCGATCGGCTCCGACCCCGCGGCCGCCCACCTGTACGGACTCAAGGTCAACCGCCGCATCATCACGGCGTTCGTGGTGTCGGGCGCGCTGTCGGGCCTGGCCGGCGTGCTCTACGCGGCGCGCTACGGCACGGTCAGCTCGGCGGCCGGGTTCGGCTGGGAGCTGCAGGCGATCGGCGCCGCGGTGATCGGCGGCGTCGCCATCTCGGGCGGCGTCGGCACGGTCTGGGGCGCCGCGATCGGGGCATTCCTGCTGCTGACGATCAACCGCGCGCTGCCGATCCTCGGCATCGACGACTTCTGGCAGCGGGCCGTCGTCGGCGCCCTCATCCTCGGCGCCATCGTGCTCGACCGCGTGCTCGCCGCCCGTCAGCACCGACGACTCATCGCACAGAGATTCAGCGACCAAGGGGAGGAGGCGCGATGACCGCCGTGACGGATGCCGCGACCACGCGCGTCTACAAGGCCCACGCCCGCCCTGCCTGGCGCCGCGCGCTGCTGACGCGCGAGGCCGCGATCATCGGGATCCTGATCCTCGTGGTCGTCGTCGCCCTGGCGACGGTGGAGAACTTCGACAGCCCGCTGACGGTCACCTACCTGCTGCGCGAGATCGCGCCGATCCTGCTGATCGCCCTGCCGATGACCCTCATCATCATCACCGAGGAGATCGACCTCTCGGTGGCGAGCATCGTGGGGCTGTCGAGCGTGATGACCGGCATCCTGACCCAGGCCGGCCTTCCGTCCCGCTCGCCGCCCTCGCCGCCATCATCGTGGGAACCCTGGCCGGCGTCTTCAACGGCTTCCTCATCACGGTGGTGGGGCTGCCCTCGCTCGCGGTGACCATCGGCACGCTCGCGCTCTTCCGCGGCATCGCGGTGGGGCTCCTGGGCACGACGGCGATCACGGAGTTCCCCGAAGAGTGGACCGATCTCGCCAAGGCGAACATCCCGGGCACCCCGATCCCCGTCGTCATGATCCCGTTCGTCGTGCTGGCGGTCATCTTCGCCGTGGTGCTGCACTTCACGCCCTTCGGCCGCTCGCTGTACGCCATCGGCCTCAACAAGGAGGCGGCGGCGTTCTCGGGCATCGACGTGGGGCGCACGAAGTTCCTGCTGTTCGTGCTGTCGGGCGCGGTGTCGGGCTTCGCCGGCGTGTACTTCACGCTGCTCTACTCAAACGCCCGCGGCGACAACGCGATGGGCATGGAGCTGCAGGTGATCGCCGCGGTGCTGCTCGGCGGCGTGTCGATCTTCGGCGGCCGCGGCGCCCTGCACGGCGTGATCGCCGGCGTCCTGCTGATCGGCGTGCTCGGGTCGGCCCTGCGGCTCGCCGGCGTGACGAGCGACGTCATCAACATCATCACGGGAGTGCTGCTCATCCTCTCCGTGGTGTCTTCCAGCCTCCTCGCCTGGCTGCAGCGTCGACGCGCCGCGGCCATCGGGAAGAGAAAAGGGCGGGGCGAGGCGCAGGGCGTCTCGTAGCCGCATCCATCCACTACCCGCAGCACTGCACCAGCACCTGCAACCAAGAAGGGAAACAACGATGTTCGGACTTCAGCGCAAGGGCCGGATGGCCCTCGCCGCGGTCGCGCTCACGGTGGGCGTCACGCTCGTCGCGACCGGCTGTGCGGGAGGCAACGGTGGCGACGGCGGCGACGGGGGAGACGGCGGCGACGCCGAGCTCTCGATCACGATGCTGCCCAAGAACCTCGGCAACCCGTACTTCGACACCTCGACGTCGGGCGCCCAGGAGGCAGCGGACGAGTTCGGCGGCTCGCTCGAGGAGGTCGGCCCCACCGAGGCGAGCCCGACCTCGCAGGTCAGCTACATCCAGACGGCCGCACAGCAGGGCGTCGGTGCGCTCGTGGTCTCGGCCAACGACCCCGAGGCGATCTGCGACGCGCTCGACGAGGCGAGCTCGGCTGGTGTGAAGATCGTGACGTTCGACTCCGACACCAACCCCGACTGCCGCGACCTGTTCATCAACCAGGCCACCGCCGAGGGCATCGCCAAGGTGCAGGTCGACCTCATCGCCGAGCAGATCGGCGACGCCGGTCAGATCGCGATCCTGTCGGCCTCGGCCAACGCGACCAACCAGAACGCGTGGATCGAGACGATGAAGGAGCTGCTGGCCGCAGACCACCCCGACATCGAGCTCGTCGAGGTCGTCTACGGCGACGACGACGACCAGACGTCGTTCGACAAGACCGCAGCGCTGCTGCAGACGTACCCCGAGCTCAAGGGCATCATCTCGCCGACCACGGTCGGCATCGCTGCCGCGGCGCGCTACCTGTCGACCTCGGAGTACAAGGGCAAGGTCGCGCTGACCGGACTCGGCACCCCCAACCAGATGCGCGAGTACGTCGAGGACGGCACCGTCACCGCCTTCGCGCTGTGGAACCCCGCCGACCTCGGCTACCTCGCCGCCTTCGCCGCGCAGGCGCTCATCACCGGTGAGATCACCGGCGAGGAAGGCGACTCGTTCGAGGCCGGCAAGCTCGGCGACTACGAGGTCGGACCCGACGGCGTCGTGCTGCTCGGCGACCCGTTCGTCTTCGACGCGGAGAACATCGGCGACTTCGACTTCTGAGTCCTGTCGCCCAGAACGCCCGGTCCGCTCGCGCGGGCCGGGCGTTCGTCGTTTGCGCGCGGTGCCCGGTGTGCGGTGGTCCCGCGCACCCACGGTGGTGGTCCCGAGAACCCGCGGTGGTGGTCCGAAAACCTGGGTTGGTGTTCCCGACCGCCTCAAGTGGTGGTCCGAATACCTGGTCGATCACCTCGACACGCCGATGACGGATGCCGCGACCCGGCGTGTCGCGCGACCGGCCAGGTTTTCGGGCTGAGGCCGGCCGCGGTGGCAGCGGCTTCCGGGCGAGCGGGCGGGGTGGTCCGAAACTTGGGGTGGTGTTCCCGACCACCCCAAGCGGTGGTCCGAAAACTTGGGGTGGTGTTCCCGACCGCCTCAAGCGGTGGTTCGAAAACCTGGTCGGTCACCTCGACACGCCGATGACGGATGCCGCGACCCGGCGTGTCGCGCGACCGGCCAGGTTTTCGGGCTTGTGAAGCGCGGGGTCAGCGGCAACCGGGGTCAGCCGCGGGAGGAGACCGCGTTCCAGACGCCGGCGCCCAGCACCACCGTCGCCGCGAGGAGCGGGGCGACCAGTGCCGCGCCGGCTCCGGCGGTGTCGGCCACGAGGCCGGTGAGGGCGGATGCCGCAGACTGGCCGACGACCACGGCGGAGCCGAGCATCGTCATCACGGTGGCGGAGCGGCCGCGTGGGCTGAAGGCGGCGGCCAGGCTGTACTGCGTGACCAGCGTCGGCCCGATGCCCACTCCGATGACGAGCAGGCAGACGGCCATCGCGCCCACGGTGGTCACGAACGGCAGCGCGACGGCGCCGGCGGCGAGCACGGCGGCGAAGGTGAGCCAGCGCGCGCGGAGCGTGAAGCGTGCGGGGAAGAGCGCGACGCCGAGCGCGAGCGCCGCCGACCCGATGCCCATCGCGCCGTAGACGAGGCCCGCCTGCTCGGGTACGCCCCGCTCGGCCATGAAGGCCGTGAGAGACGTCAGCATCGCGCCGAAGAACAGCCCCATGCCGAGTGCACCGGCCACCGGCGCCAGCACGCGCGCGCGGACGAGCTCGCGGGCAGGCGCCTGCTCGGGGCGCGCCTCGCGGCCGAGCGCGGTCGCCGTGCGGGCCGTCGGGTGCAGCGCGAACGCGCTCACGAAGACGAGGCCCAGCACCGCGGCGCCGATCACCGGCGCCGCCGGGTTCAGGGTCGTCGCAAGGAGCCCCACGATCACCGGCCCGAAGACGAACACGATCTCGTCCGCGGCCGACTCGTAGGCCATCGCCCCGTTCACGACTGGGGTCCGGCGCTCGGCAGGATACGAGCGCCCGATGATGCCGACCAGGCGACTGCGTGAGAGCGGGGCCACCTGCGGCATGGACGCGCCGATGAGGAACGCGGCGCCCAGGAGTGCGGCATCCGGAACCGGCGCGAACGCGAGCCATGCCATCACAGCCAGCAGCGCGCTGTTCGCCACTCCCGCGACCAGCAGCACGCGCCGCTGCCCGAAGCGGTCGGCGGCGGCGCCCAGGAGCGGGCCGACGAGTGCGGTGCCGAGGCCCGTCATGGCGCTGGTCGCGCCGCTGAGCGCGAGGGATCCGCGGGCTGAGACGACGAGGGTCAGGATGCCGACCACCATCATGGCGAAGGGCAGGCGCGCGATCAGCGCGACGGGGAAGTAGGTGAGGCCCGCCTCGCGGATGAGGCTCGGACGCCGGGTCGTCGGGCGCGCAGCGGTGTCGGAATCGACGAGTGTCGTGTGCATCTTTCTCCAGGCCGTGTCCGCCGAGGGTCGGCGGCAAGTGGTGCCGCCTTGTCCTCAGCCGAAGCCGCAGACAGGTAGATGCACATCGAAATGGGCGGCGACCAGTCTATCCGAGCCCACCTGTGCGGCTCCTGGCCGGGGCGTCCGGAGTCTCCGGTCCGGGGCGCGCCGCAGGCGCCCAGAACGCACGGCACCCGCCCCGAACGCACGGCACGTGCGGCGCGCGCTCAGAGCACGGCGCCGACCATCGCCTCGCCGAGCGGCGTGCGCCGATGGAGCACGCGGGCACCCTGACGGGTGCTGGTCAGCAGGCCGGCGTCGGCCAGCACGGTGAGGTGGTGCGACGCCGTCGAGACGGCGATGCCGGTGTCGCCGGCGACCTGCGACGTGGTCCGCGGTTCGTGCGCATCGAGCAGGATGCGGGCGCGCGCGGGTCCCAGCAGGGCGCCGAGCGCGGCGCTGACGTCGGCGGGGTCCCGCGCCCAGGTCGCGGTCACACCCTGTGCGGGATAGAACAGCGTGGGCTGCGCCGGGGGCTCGGTCAGCACGAAGCATCCGGTGGCGCCCATCACGGACGGCACCAGCACCAGACCGCTGCCGCGGCAGTCGACGACCTCGCTCCAGATGCGCATCGTGACGCGCACCGCGCCGTCGGACCACTGCACGCGATCGTGCAGCGTCTGGATCATCGCTCCGATGCCGCTCTCGGCGATGCGGCGCGAGCGCACCGCGATGTCGGCGCGCAGCAAGCGCTCGAGTTGCGTCCAGACCGGCGCCACTCCCGTCTGCCACACGGAGAGCCAGGCGTCGGCGATCATGGCGCGCGCCCGGTCGGGGTGATCGAGCATGCGCTGCACCGCCTCATGGCGCGCGCCCTCGGTGCGCACCAGCACCTTGGTCATGTCGACCTCGAAGCGGGCGTCGTCGATGTCGCGCAGCCGTTCGGCCTCCGCCTCGGGAGTGAGCTCCCAGGTCGGGGTCGTGGTGAGGAAGTCCGGGAAGTAGCCGTCCTCGCGTATCAGCAGGGCGAGCACCTCGAAGTCGTCGCGGGGGATCGCGCCGCGCGTGGCGCGCATCCATCCCCATTGCAGCGGGTACTCGTCGGGCAGCAGCAGAGCGCGCACCGCGTGGCACAGCTCGTGGCCGGGCGAGATGCCGAAGCGGATCGCCGTGAGGTCGTCGGGCGCGAGCTGGAAGTCGACGAACTTTCGATCCACATCGAAAGGATAGGGGCCCGGCACCGGCACCGCGAGGCTGGTGGCACCAGGAACCCACGGACGGAGCATCCCATGAGCACCTTCACCCCGGCCATCGTCCCCGCCGCCGACCTCGTCGTCGGCACCGGGCGCCTCCGCCGATTCATCGGCGCCGAGCACGGCGCCGCCGTGTCGTACTTCTTCGTCGACAACGAGCCCGGCCAGGGCCCCGACATCCACCGCCACCCCTACCCTGAGACATGGGTGCTGCTCGAGGGCGAGGCCCGCATCACGATCGACGGCGAGGTGCTGCACGCTCGCGCGGGAGACACCGCGACGGCCCCCACCGGCGCGTGGCACGGTTTCAAGAACTGCGGCACCGGCCGGCTCCGCGTGCTGTGCATCCACGCGTCCGATCGGATCATCCAGGAGTGGCAGGACGCTCCCGGAGTGCTCGACATCCCTGCTGACCACTGAGAAGGAGAGAACATGTCGTTCCAGGCATACCTCGACAACATCGAGGACAAGACTGGCCTCACACCCCGGCAGTTCATCGAGAAGGCGAACGAGAAGGGCTTCGGCGAGGGCACCAAGGCGACGCCGATCGTGGAGTGGCTCGCCGCTGACTACGGACTCGGCCGCGGCCACGCGATGGCCCTCGTGCACGTCATCACGAAGGGTCCGCAGATCAGCGACAAGCACGTCGGCACCGACACCACCCACTCCGACCCGTCGAACACGCTGTGGCTCGACGGCAAGGCGACGAACCCGAATCACTGAGTCAGGGCGAGGCGGGGATCCAGACGCGCATGGTCGAGGGTCCCCGCTCGGCCCACTCGTGATAGGGCACCAGCGGGACGTCGACGGATGCCGCCTCCTGAGCCTGCCCGCCGGCATCGGCGTATGGCCACGCGGCGTCGCTCCGGCCGTGAGGGACGACCGCGATCCAGATGCGTCCGTCGCGCTCGACCGGGGTCGCGCCCGGTGCGAGTGCGACATCTGCCACGTCGTCGACACCGGCCGGACCGAGGTCCGCCGACTCGAGCGCGAACACCTCGGGCCCGCGCTCGATCGCCAGACATCCGCGCACCGCGTCGATCCGCTCGTCCGGGGCGGTCAGCCGCGGCGCCATCGGCAGTTCGAGCTCCACGACGTCTCCGGCGCGGAAGGCCCGCCGGACCTCCGCCGCACCGGGCTTCGCCTCTCGCTCCTCGGCCGGCCCGTCGACCGGCGTGACGCGCAGGCGCGTGCCTTCGGCCCACGAGGGCACCCGCAGCGCGAGCGTCCAGGGGGCGCCGGTCGCGGCATCCGCTCGTGAGATCACCCGGATGCGACCGGAGGCCGGGTAGTCGGTCTCGACGTCGAAGGCGATCGCGCGTCCATCGTCGAGCGTCGTGCGCACCGCGGCGGGCGCGTACTGATGCAGCTGCACGCCCTCGTCGTCGGCGGTGGCGAGATAGGCGTCGAGGCTCGCGAGCGTGCGGGCGACGTTGGGCGGACAGCACGACACCTCGAACCACGGCGCCCGCAGCGACGACGATGCCCGCGGCGACGTCGCGTCGGGGTCGGCCGGCACGCCGGGCACGCGCTGGTGCAGCGTGTTGGCGTAGAAGAACGAGCGGCCGTCGGGTGCGGGCGAGGTGGCGACGACGTTGTACAGCGTGCGCTCGATGAGGTCGGCGTGGCGCGGGTCGCCGCCCGTGAGCAGCAGCCGCCAAGCGAACATGATCGAGCCGACGCCCGCGCACGTCTCGGAGTACGCGCGGTCGGCGGGCAGCTCCCAGTCCTCGCCGAACGCCTCGTCCTGGTGGTGCGATCCCTGGCCGCCGGTGACGTAGGTGCGCCGGGCGACAGTGCGTTCCCACTGACGCCGCAGGGCGTCGAGCAGCCCGGTGTCGCCGGTGTCGACCGCGACGTCGGTCGCGCCGGCCGACAGATAGTTCGCGCGCACGGCATGGCCGCGCAGCACCTCGGCGTCGCGGACGGGGACGTCGTCCTGGAAGTACTTGCGGCCCCACTCGATGTCGCGCAGCGTGCCGCGGCCGTGCCGCTCGATGAAGAGGCGCGCCTGCTCGAGGTAGCGGTGCTCACCGGTCACGCGCGCGAGCTCGGCGAGTCCCACCTCGACCTCGGCGTGTCCGCAGATGCCGTCCCGGCCGTCGGCGCCGAACTCGCGGCACACCAGGTCGGCGGCGCGCCGCGCGATCTCGAGCAGGCCGTCGTCGGCGCCGGGCCGGGTCCGCGACCTGGCCACCGCGGCCTGGAACAGGTGCCCCAGGCAGTACAGCTCGTGCCCCCACTCGAGGTCGGACCACCGTGCGCCTTGGCCGGGGCGGCCGAACATCGTGTTCAGGTAGCCGTCCGGCTCCTGCGCCGCGGCCACCCTGGCGACCACCGCGCGGAACCGCTCCTCGAGCGCCGGGTCGTCGTTGCGGCCGATCTCCCAGGCGAGCGCCTCGAGGTACTTGTAGACCTCCGAGTCCGAGAACTCGCGGCCGCGCCGGCCCTCGGGCAGGGTTCCCGCGACGGCGAGGTCGAAGTTCGGCAGCCAGCCCTCGGACTCGAGCCGCGAGCCGATGTGGACGAGGGTGCCCGCGGCGTTGACCGCCTGGCGGTCGCCCCAGAATCCGCCGGTGATCCGGACCTCGCTCTGCCCGAGCGGGCGCAGGCGGCTCCGCGGCGGCACGACGGGCGCCTGGGGTGCGGCGATGGTGGTCTGCATGGTCATCCCTTGAACGCTCCTGACATGAATCCGCGGACGTAGTGGCGCTGCAGCACCAGGAAGAGCACGATGCACGGCAGCGCGAGCACGACGACGCCCGCCTCGGTGGCGCCATAGTCGATGACGCCCTGCACCTGCACGCGGAGGTTCGAGACGGCCAGGGGCAGCGTCATCCGGTTCGTGTCGGTGATGAGGATGAGGGGCGCCATGAAGTCGTTCCAGGCGGCGAGGAAGGCGAACATGCCCACGGTGATGAGGCCGGGCTTGACCGCCGGCAGCAGCACGCGGCGGAGTGCGCCGAACGTGCTGGCGCCGTCGACCATGGCCGCCTCGTCGAGCTCGCGCGGGACGGATTCGAATGAGATCCGCATCATGAACATCGAGAACGGCAGCTGGAACATCGTGAGCACGATGGCGACGCCGACGAGCGAGTTGCTCAGTCCCACCGCGTTGAGGATCACGTAGAGCGGGATGAGGAGCGTCGTGTAGGGCACCATCAGGATCGCGAGCACGGTGAGGAAGAGCAGGTTCTTGCCCGGGAACGAGAACCGGGCGAACGCGTATCCGCCGAGCGTCGAGACCAAGAGCGTCAGCAGGACCGTCAGCAGCGCCACGAAGGTCGAGTTTCCGAGGTACACCCAGATGCCTGCCTGGTAGTTCGCGAGGGCGGCGTAGTTGCCGAAGCCCCAGCCCTCGGGCTGGCTGGTGCCGGCGCGGGGGGCGACCGACGAGACGGCGGTCCAGATGAGCGGATAGAGGAACATGATCGCGAGCGCGGTCGTCAGCACGGCGTAGGGGATGCCGAACACGATGCGGGTCGCCGGCGAGCGGCGGCGCCGCGACGGCTTGACCGTGATGAGCGTGGTCGCCGAGGGGAGGGTCTGGACGGACATTCCGGGGCTTCCTCAGTCCTCGTCGGTGCGGCGGAACGCGCGCAGCTGGGCGATGTTGATCAGGATCAGGGCGCCGAGCACGATCACCGACAGGGCGGCGGCGATGCCGAGGTTGTTCTGGCCCTGGAAGGCGACGTTGTAGATCAGCTGCACGATCGTCATGGTGCTGTTGTCGGGTCCGCCCTTGGTCAGGATGTAGAACTGCTCGAACGCGAGCAGCGACCCTGTCACGCACAGCACGATCGTGAGTGCGAAAGTCGGGCGCAGCAGGGGCAGCGTGATGGTGCGGAAGGTCTGCCACGTCGAGGCGCCGTCGATGCGCGCCGCCTCGTACACGTCGTCGGGGATCGCCTGCAGGCCCACCAGCATCAGGAGCATGTAGAAGCCCGCGTAGCGCCAGACGATGAGGAACACCGTCGACCACAGCGCTCCCTCGGGCGTGCCGAGGAACGTGAAGCCCCACGACTGCATCAGGTCGGCGAACGGTCCGGCGTAGGGGGAGTAGAGCACGTAGAAGAGGAGGGATGCCGAGGCCAGGCCCAGTGCGCTCGGCACGAGGAACGATGTGCGCAGGATCGACTTCCACCGCGTGGACTCCTGCACGAGGAGGGCGAGTCCGAGGCCCAGTCCGATGAGCAGGATCGTCGTGATGACGGTGTACTTCAGCGTGAACCAGGTCGCGTCCCAGAACAGGCGGTGCTGGACGGCGTCGACGTAGTTGTCGGGGAGGTTCCAGCCCTGGTTGCCCGACAGCAGCGGCCAGTCCGAGGCCGACATCTGCAGCACGAGCGCGAGGGGCACGAGGAAGACGAACACCACGAAGAGCGCGGTGGGCGACGCGTACAGCCAGCCGCGCAGAGCCTCGCGGCGGGCGCGTGACGTGCGCTGCCGCCGCGGCGGTGCGTTCGGGGGACTGGTCGTCGGACTCAGGGTCTGTGCGGACATCGCGTTCGTTCTCCGGGGTCTTTCGGGGGGCGGCGGCCCGGTCGCCCGGGCCGCCGCCGTGGCTCACTGCGAGAGGATCTCGGTGATGCCCTCGTTGTCGGCGTCGACCGTGTCGGTGCCCTCCAGCACGGCGTTTCGCACGAGCGTCAGCCAGGGGCTGCCGGGGGCGTTGAAGGCCTGCTGGAAGTTGAGCGCCACCGGGGTGTCGCCCTGCGACGCCACCTCGTTGATGGTGACCAGGCGCGGGTCTTCGGCCGCGTACTCGTTGTCGGCGAAGTCGGCGCGCGAGACGACGTCGTTGTTCTTCGCGAGGACCTCGACCTGTGCCTCCTCCGACATCAGCCACGTGAGGAAGTTCCACGCCTGCGCGGCCTTCTCGGAGTCCTTCGAGATGCCGATGCCGTCGCCGCCGACGAACGTGGAGGCGCCGCCGTCGACACCCGGGATGCCGGCGACGCCCGCGTCGAACGGCGTCGACGACAGCAGCGTCGCGGGGTAGAACATCAGCCCGACGTTGCCCTCGGTGAATCCGGCGGTCCACGTCGGGCCGGCCTCGTCCTGCGAGCTCGGCAGCACGGCGCCCGACTCCCAGAGGTCGCGCCACGTGCCGTAGATCTCTTTGGCGGCGTCGTTCGCGAGCAGGGACTCGCGGCCGTCGTCGCCCAGCACCTCTTCACCCGATGCCCAGATGCTGGGGAACCACGTGAAGACGAGGCATCCGCCGCAGTTCAGACCCGTCGCGGTGCCGTAGACGCCGTCCTTGCCCAGCGCCTGGATCTTCTTGGCGGCATCGGCGTACTCTGCCATGTTCGCCGGAGCCTTCTCGGGGTCGAGGCCGGCCTCTTCGAACAGCGCCTTGTTCCAGAACAGCATCGACAGGTCGAGCACGAAGGGCAGCACGTGCTCGTTGCCGTCGGCGTCGGTGCCGGCCGACAAATGGCCCTTGTTGATCTCGTCCTTGTAGTCGAGTCCGTCGATCTGCGCGGTGAGGTCCTGGAAGAGACCCTGCTCGACCCAGTTCGGCACGTAGACGATGTCGGCGGCGAAGAGGTCGGGCAGTCCGCCGGAGCCCGCCGCGGCGCCGACCTTGGCGACGTAGTCGTCGTTGGGCACGACGGTGAGCTCGACCTGGTTCTCGTGCGTCTCGTTGTACGCGTCGACCAGCAGGTTGGCCTGCTTCTCGAGGGGCGCACGCGTCCAGAGCGTCAGCGTCGTGCCGTCGTCGGTGCCCTCGGTCGGGATGTCCTCCGGGGCGGTGCTCGCGCCGCCGCCGCCGGCGCAGCCGGCGAGGCCCACGAGGGCGCCCGAGAGGAGCAATGCGGTCGCGGCGCGCCAGCCTGCGGCGCGACGTCGGGTGGGTGTCATCACAGTCTCCTTGGCTCATCGTCGAGCGTGCGCTGCGCGGTTGCGGCGCCGCTGCTGTGGGTGATTCCGAAAATGATCGAAATCGCTTTCGGCAAGGTATCGTGAGTCATCACGAGCGGTCAAGACGTCCTGTCGATAACGTTTCCGCAACGACGAGGAGGGGTGATGGCGCCGAGCGATGCCGGAGGACGCAGCGCGACACTGAGCGATGTCGCGAGGAAAGCGGGGGTGTCGATCGCCACCGCCTCGAAGGCGCTCAATGGGCGCGACGACGTCGCGTCGGCCACCCGCCGGCGCGTGATGGATGCCGCAGAAGAGCTGTCGTTCACCCCCAACGCGATGGCGCGCGGGCTCCTGGCCGGCCGCACCGGCACCGTCGGCCTCCTCACCAGCGATCTCGAGGGCCGCTTCATGATCCCGATCCTCATGGGGGCCGAGGACGCCTTCGGTGCCGGACAGGTGAACGTCTTCCTCTGCGACGCGCGCGGCGACGCGATCCGCGAGCAGCATCACCTGAAGGCGCTGCTGAGCCGGCGCGTCGACGGCATCATCGTCGTCGGGCGTCAGACCGACCCTCGTCCGTCGCTCGGGCAGGAGATCCCGGTGCCCGTCGTGTACGCGTACGCGCCCTCGGACGACCCGCGCGACCTCTCACTCACCCCTGACAACTACGCCGGCGGGCGCCTGGCGATCGAGCACCTGATCGCATGCGGCCGCACCCGCATCGCGCACATCACGGGCGATCCGACGTATGCGGCAGCGCAAGACCGCATCGCGGGGGCCAGGGCGGCGCTGGACGCCGCCGGACTCCAGCTCGTGGGCGATCCGATGTTCTCGGAATGGACCGAGCATTGGGGGAGGGATGCCGCAGCCCTGCTGCTTCAGCGGCACCCCGACGTCGACGCGATCTTCTGCGGCTCCGACCAGATCGCCCGGGGTGTTCTCGACACGGCGCGAGACCTGGGGCGGAGCGTGCCCGAAGACCTCGCGGTGATCGGCTACGACAACTGGGAGGTGCTCGCGACGAACTCGCGGCCGGAGCTCACGAGCATCGACGCGAACCTGCAGCAGCTCGGCCGTCAGGCCGCGCAGCGGGTGTTCGACGCGATCGACGGCGTCGACATCGGCGAGGGCACGCACCACCTGCCCGTGCGCCTCATCATCCGCGGCTCGACGATCCCGCGCCGCTGACGCGGCTGAGCTCCGCCGAGGCCCCGGACGCGCGCGGTGCGCCCCGACTCAGGAGAGCCGGCCGCTACCCGCGCGGACGCCGCCACCACGGCCGACGGCGCCGGGGTGCGGCATCCGTCTCGGCAGCCGTCGCGGCGGCGGCACGAGCGTCGCGGCGCTCGCGCCATGCGGCCACCTCGTCTTCGACCTCGCGCGTCGGCGTCACGACGGGCGGGCCGCCGAGCAGCTGCCGCCGGGCCTCGATGACCCGCCGGTTGAAGTCCTCGAGCGCATCGCGCACCTCGTCCTCGCGCGACAGCTCGTCGAGCTTCGCGTCGAGCTCGGCGTTCTCCACCCGCAGCATGAGCGCGGGAGGGCCGAGGCCGGTGAGCTGCTCCGTCTCGATCTTGCGCCGGATCCACCAGTCCGGGTCGTGCGTCTCGCCGAGTCCGGGGATGGGCTTGCCGGCGCCCGGGAGGTCGTCGAACTCGCCGCGCCGGATCGCCTGCTGGATCGCGGTCTCGACCACGGCGGCGCGGTCGGCCGCCGAATACGCGCGCGCGACCTGCGAGCCCTCGGGCGAGGCATCCGTCTCCTCCTCGGTGCCGTCGGCGCCCGACCTCGCCGCCCGATAGCGTGCGGCGGCGAGGCGCGGATCGTCGGTCATGACCCCGCGACGTGGTCCCGCCACGAGTGCTGCGGGTCGTACCCCAGCAGGCGGCGGGCCTTGTCGATCGACAGGAGGGTGTCGTGCTCGCCGAACTCTCGCGTCTCGACGCCGGGGAACACCTCGGCGACGAGCTCGGCGTTCGGGCGCGACATCACGGTGTCGGCGGCGGCGATGATGTACGTCTCGAAGCCCGGGGGAGCGACCTCGAGCGCGCGCTGCACCGCGTGCGCGCCGTCGCGGGCGTCGATGTAGCCCCACAGGTTCCACTTGCGCTTCATCGCATCGTCGTCGTACGAGGGGAATGCCTCGTAGTCCTTGGGGACCATCACGTTCGAGAAGCGCAGGCCGGTGATCGACAGGTCGGGGTGCCAGCGCACCAGCTCGACGGCCATGCGCTCCTCGAGCGTCTTGACCAGCGAGTACACCGACTCGGGCCGCGGCGGGTACACCTCGTCGACCGGGATGTACGGCGGCGGCACGTCGAAAGGCAGGCCCAGCACCGTCTCGCTCGACGCGTAGACGAGGCGACGGATGCCGAGCCGCACGGTCGCCCAGAACACGTTGAACGTCGCGTTCATATTGTTGTGGAACGTCGCGACATCGGAGCGGATGCCGGGGGCCGGGATCGCGCCGAGATGAACGACCGCGTCGAACCCGTCGTGGCGGTCGTTCACGGCGGCGAGGGCGTCGACGACCTGGCCGTAGTCGGTGAGGTCGACCTGGACGAAGTCGTGGCCGCGGGTGCCGACGACGTCGAGGCCGATGACGTCGTATCCGGCCGCACGCAGTTCGCGGGCGACGACGGTGCCGAGCTTTCCGGACGAGCCGGTGAGGGCGATGCGCATGCCTCCAGCCTGCCACTGCCGGCGGGGCCGCGGGCCATCGGTCGCCCAAGGCGTCAGGGTCGAGGGTCGACCGCCGTCGCGAACCGCTCGGGCTCGCCCTCGCCCTCGCCCGCGACCAGGCGGCGCAGTCGTTCGCGGGCGAAGTCCTGCGCGCGCGGTCCGCTGGCCAGCGCTTTCGCCGAGACCGAGAGCACCACGCGGGTGAGGGTGATCACGGGGAAGGGCGAGCGGCGCAGGCCGAGCAAGCGCCGATACCGGACCGGGAGGCTGGCCACCGCGGCGGCGAAGAGCACGCGGTACGCCGGGCGCATCACGCCGTGGAAGGGGGCCTTCCGAAGGAACCGCACGACGTCGTCCACGCGCTCGTCGCGACGCAGCTCGCCGCGCTCCAGGTAGCCGTCCATCCGTGCGTGGAGGTCTCGCTCGGTGAGCGGCGGATCCGCGAGCCGCATGAGCCTGCCCGCCTGGGACCACTCCGCGACGTAGGCGTCGGGCCCGCCCGGGATCGCCCCGCCCCACCGCTCGTGGGCGCCCAGGAATGCCTCCGTGAACGCCAGGTGCACCCACTCGACGAGATCGGCGTCGGCCGCGGAGTAGGAGCGCTCGCCGGATGCCGACTCGTACGAGCCCCGCACCCGCTCGTGCAGCCGCGCGACGCGCGCCGTCTCGCGCGCGGCCTGCTCCCTCGAGCCGTAGGTGACGCAGATGATCCACCGCACCGTTCCGGTCAGGCGGCCGATGGGATCGTCGCGGTATCGCGAGTAGTCGTGGACCCCGGCCATCGCTCCCGGATGCAGGGCCTGGATCAGGAGGGCGCGGATGCCGGCGACGAAGGTGCCGGTGCCGGCGTGCACGGTCCACACGGGCCCGCCGTCGGCGAACCAGCCCGCGTCATCGCCGTCGGCGAGCGCCCGCACCCACGGCGGCGTGCCGTCGGGGTCGCCGGAGAGCGCGGTCAGCAGCCGAGCGCGCAGCGTCGGCCGGCCGGCATTCCGAGAGGGCGCGCTCATGAGTCCAGCGTGCCATCCCCGGAGCCGGGAAGGCGCGTGGCCGGGGCATCCGCTCGCAGACCGGCCCGCCGGGTCACGCCGAAGGCGCCCGGGTCGACTCGCGCACGATCAGGTGGGTCGGCAGGGGGGTGTCCTCCGTGACGCTGTCGGGCTCTTCGACCGACACCAGCACCTTCTGCATGATGAGTTCGCCGAGCGTGTCGAAGTCCTGGCGAACGGTCGTCAGCGGCGGATACAGGTAGCCCGCCTCGGGCACGTCGTCGAAGCCGACGACGCTCACATCCTCGGGAACGCGAAGCCCCCGCTCGCGCAGCGCCGAGAGCAGGCCGATCGACATGTGGTCGTTCCCGACGAACACGGCGGAGCCGGGACGGATGTCGAGCTCGAGCCCGACGCGATGCCCGCTCGCCGCCGACCAGTCGCCGTGACGGGGCTCGACGACCTCGAGCCGGCGCTCGGCCAGCTCGTCGCGCCATCCGCGGATCCGCTCGAGCGCATCCGGCGCGCGAGTCGGACCGGCGAGGTGGAAGATCCGCGTGTGGCCGAGCTCGGCCAGATGGCGGACGGCCGATCGCGCGCCGCGGTACTGGTCGATCGACACGATGTGGGGACTCCGCCGGGCGGAGGCCGTCGCGGCCACGAGCGGGATGCTGAGGTCGAGGCCGCGGACGACCTCGAGGACCCCGATGTCGACGACGATCAGCACGATCGCGTCGACGCGCTGCCGCAGCAGTCCCTCGACCACCCCCTTGATCGCCGCGGGGTCGGGGTCGACCGCGCTGACGGTGTCGACGCTGTAGCGCGCGGCCCGGGCCGCGAAGTTGAAATGCGTGGCGATCGAGGTAGGCCCGAAGTCGGGGACGCCGGGCGTCACCAGCCCGATCGTGCGCGTGCGACGGGTCACGAGCGCGCGGGCGGCGGGAGACGGGCTGTAGCGCAGCTGCGCGATCGCCTGCTCGACGCGGGCTCGGGTGGCCGGGCGGACGTTGGGCAGGTCGTTGATCACGCGCGAGACGGTCTGATGCGAGACCCCCGCGAGGCGGGCGACGTCGAAGATGTTGGCGGCGCGCGTCGATGCGTCGTCGGCCGCCGCCCGCGGGTCAGTCATCGAGCTCATCCGGTCGGGCGACGAGCGCGAGCAGCGAGTCCACGGTCAGCGCGTCGGAGGGGATGGTGTCGACGATGCGGCCGTCGCGCACGATCGCGACGCGGTGGCCGACCCGCAGCACCTCCTCGAGCTCTGCCGAGATGAACATGACCGACAGGCCGTTGGCGGCCATCTCGCCCACGAGGTTCTGGATCTCGACCTTGGCCCCGACGTCGATGCCGCGCGTCGGCTCGTCGAGCACCAGGACGCGCGGCGACAGCGCGAGCAGCCGGGCGAGCAGCACCTTCTGCTGGTTGCCGCCCGAGAGGGTGCCGGCCGGGCGGTCGAGATCGGGCGGACGGATGTCGAGGGCCTCCACCCAGCTCGCAGCCAGTTCGCGCTGCCGGGCGGGCGGGATGCGGCGCATCACGCCCCGGTCGGCCTGGAGCGCGAGGGTGATGTTCTCGAGCACGCTCAGCTCGCTGATGATCCCCTCGGTGCGGCGGTTCTCGGACGAGTACACGACTCCGAGCGAGATGGCCGAGCGTGGGCCCGACGGGCCGCGGCCGTCCCCCTCGATGCGGATGACGCCGCTGTCGATGCGGTCGATGCCGGTGAGGGCGCGGGCGAGCTCGGTGCGGCCCGATCCCAGGAGCCCGGCGACACCGAGCACGTCGCCCTCGTGCAGGTCGACGTCGGCGTCGCGGATGCCGGCACCTGCGCTGACGCCGCGCGCCGACAGCACCGGCCGTTCGCCGTCGTCGGACGGCTCCGTGCGCGGGACGGCGTGGAGCGCGGTGGCGCTGCGGCCCAGCATCGCCTGGACGAGATCGATGCGCAGCAGCTCGCGCGTGAGGTACTCGCCGATGAACTTGCCGTCGCGCAGCACCGTCACCCGGTCGCACAGTTCGTAGACCTGATCGAGGAAGTGCGAGACGAAGAGGATAGCGACGCCGCGGCTCTTGAGGTCGCGCACGACGCGGAAGAGCTCGGCGACCTCGTCGAGGTCGAGGCTCGACGTCGGCTCATCGAGCACGAGGACCCGCACATCGGTCGAGATCGCGCGTGCGATGGCGACGAGCTGCTGCACGGCGAGCGAATGGGTGCCCAGGCGCGCGGCAGGATCGATGTCGAGCCCGAGGTCGGCGAGCACCTCGTGGGCCTCCCGGCGCATGCGACGCCAGTCGATCATCCCCGCCCGGCGCGGCTCTCGGCCCAGCGCGATGTTCTCGGCGACCGAGACGTTCGGCAGGAGGTCGATCTCCTGATACACCGTGCTGATGCCCGCCTGCTGGGCGTCGTGCGGGGAGGTGAACTTCATGACCTCGCCCGCGAGGGTGAGCACGCCGGCGTCCAGGGGGAGGGCTCCGGTGATCGCCTTGATGAGCGTGGACTTGCCGGCGCCGTTCTCGCCCATGAGCGAGTGCACCTCGCCGGGGAACAGGCGGAAGTCGACGCCGTCGATCGCGGCATCCGCCCCGAAGCGCACCGTCGCCCCGGAGAGCTGCAGCAGCGGCCGCGCCTCGTCCATCAGGCCATTATCCCGGCGGAACTCGGCGCGACCGCTGCGTGCAGACGTGGTGTCGCCGCCTATCTGCGCCGCTGCGAGCGGGCGACGATCACGCGCTGCACGACGATGAACACGAGCAGCAGCGCGCCGATGATGATCTGGGTCCACGCCTGCTCGGCACCCATGAACGAGATCAGCTTCTTGATCGTCGCGTACACCAGCACGCCGACCAGCGAGCCCAGGACGTAGCCCATGCCGCCCGTGAGGAGCGTGCCGCCGATGACGACGGCGGCGATGGCGTCGAGTTCGGTGCCGATGCCGTTGCGCGGGTAGCCGGCGCCCGAGTAGGCGGTGAGCAGCAGTCCGGCGAGGCCGCCGCAGACGCCGCTGATGACGTAGACGACGATCTTCGTGCGGGCCACGTTCAGGCCCATCAGGCGCGCGGACTGCTCATTGCCGCCGATCGCGTACACCGTGCGCCCGAAGCGGGTCCACAGCAGCACGGCGAAGGCGATCGCGACCGCGAGGAGGGCGATGATACCGGTCGGCGTGATGTACCAGCCGCCCGCGCCGAACCGCGTGCGCTGCAGCCACAGCACGGCCGGGTCCTCCACGCGGATGGAGGCGAGGCTCACCACGAACGCGAGCCCTCTCGCCAGGAACAGACCGGCGAGCGAGGCGATGAACGGCTGCACGTCGAAGTACTGCACGAGGATGCCGACCAGGAGGCCGATGGCCGCGCCGGCGAGGAGCATGACGGGCACCGCTATGGCGGCCGGGATGCCCTGGGAGAGCAGGCTCGCACCGAGGATGCCGGTGAAGGCCATGACCGAGCCGACGGAGAGGTCGATGCCGCCGGTGAGGATCACGAAGGTGAGCCCGACGGCGAGGACGACGAGGTACGCGTTGTCGAGGAGGAGGGCCGAGAGGTTGCCGGGGCTCAGGAATCGCGGAAAGCGGGCCTGCGCCCCGATCAGCAGGACGATGAGGATCGCCACGGCCGCGAAGGTGGGCATGAGTGACGCGTGGCGGCTCATGAAGGTGGCGTACCGCGACGGCGCGACGCCGCGACGGATGGTCGTGTCCAGACTGGTCATGACGCCACCCCCGCTCGGGTGCCGGCATCCGTCCGTCTGCGCGTGTTCGCGGAGCGCAGCGCCCCGCGCGCCCAGCGGTGCAGGCGCGGCGACTGCACGAGGACGACGACGATCACGACGATCGCGAAGAACACGGGACTCTGCGCCGAGGGCACGCCGAGGAACAGGATGGTGGCCTCCAGGGTCTGGATCGTGAGCACGCCGATGACCGTGCCGGCGATGGTGAACTTGCCTCCCATGAGAGAGGTGCCGCCCAGCACGACGGCGAGAATCGCGTAGAGCTCGATGAACAGGCCCGCGGCGTTCGCGTCGGCCGCGCGGATGTTGGAGCTGTAGATGATGCCCGCGATGCCCGCCAGACCACCGCTCAGCACGTATGCGCCGAAGACGATGCCGCGCGCGCGGACGCCCGCGAGCCTGCTCGCCTCGGGGTTGATGCCGACCGCCTCCGTCAGGACTCCGAGGGCCGTGCGCCGCTCGAAGAGCGCGAGGACCGCGACCGCGATCACCCAGATGAGGAAGGCGAAGGGCAGTGCGATGAGATACCCCGTCGCGATGAACTCGTAGGGTGCGCTGTTGACGGTCGTGATGAAGCCCTCGGTGATGAGGAGCGCCACGCCGCGCCCGGCGAGCATCAGCACGAGCGTCGCGATGATCGGCTGGATGCCGACGACCGAGACGAGGAACCCGTTCCAGACGCCGAGCACGAGCGAGACCGCGAGCGCGACGAGCAGGGCCAGCAGGACGGTGCCGAGATTGCCGGGGTCGGACGAGCCGTCGATGATCGTCAGCGCCACGGCGCCCGAGACGGCCATGATGGCGCCCACCGACAGGTCGATGCCGCGCGTCGCGATCACGATCGTCATGCCGAGTGCCACGAGCATGAGCGGCGCGCTGTTGCGCAGGATGTCGATGAGCGCGCCGTACAGCTCGCCGTCGCGGATCGTCACGAGGATGAACTGCGGGCGCGCGATCGTGTTGATCGCGATGAGCGCGAGCAGCGCGACGACGGGCCAGAACAGCCGGTGCTTCACGATCGCCTTCATGCGGCGCTCTCCTCTGCCTGGGTGGATTCGGCCTTGTCGGCCTCCGCCTGGTTGGCGATGTAGTCGATGAGTCCGTCGAGGTCCACGTCGTGCGAATCGAGCTCGCCGATCTTGCGGCGGTCGCGCATCACGACGATCCGCTGCGCGATGCGCAGCACCTCTTCGAGCTCGGACGAGATGAAGATCACCGAGAGGCCCTGCGCGCTCAGCTCGGCGACCTTGCGCTGGATGTCGGCCTTGGCGCCGACGTCGATCCCGCGGGTGGGTTCGTCGAGGACGAGGAGCTCTGGTGCCGTGGCGAGCCAACGCGCGAGCAGCACCTTCTGCTGGTTGCCGCCGGAGAGGTTGCCCGCCAGCATCGCCGGATCCGCGGGCCGCACGCCCAGCGCCGCGATGTACTCCGCGACGATCGCGTCGGCTTCGGCTCGGGGGATGCGGCGCATGGCGCCGCGGCGAGCCTGGATGCCGAGCACGATGTTCTCGGCGACGGTCAGGTCGGCGATGATGCCCTCGGCCCGCCGGTTCTCGGAGGAGAAGGCGACGCGGTTGTCGATGGCCTGCCGGGGCGACCCGTGCTTGGCCACGCGGCCGTGCACCTCGATCTGGCCGGTCTCGGCGCGGTCGGCACCGTAGAGGAGGCGCACCAGCTCGGTGCGCCCCGAGCCCAGCAGGCCGGCGACACCGACGACCTCGCCGTCGTACACCTCCAGGTCGACGGGCTCGAGGAAGCCGCGCTTGCCGACGTCGCTCGCCCGCAGCACCGGTGTGCCGGTGCGGTCGATCGAGCGGTCGGCGACCGAGGCCAGTGCCGTCAGCTCGTCGAGCTCGCGCCCGATCATCTTGGTGACGAGCTCGCCGCGCGGCAGGTCTCGCACGAGGTGCTCGCCGACGAGCCGGCCGTTTCGCAGCACCGTGATGCGGTCGGAGATCTCGTAGATCTGGTCGAGGAAGTGGCTCACGAACAGGATCGCGACGCCCTTGCCGCGCAGGTCGCGGATCACCCCGAAGAGCTGCTCCACCTCGCCGCGGTCCAGGCTCGAGGTGGGCTCGTCGAGGATGAGCACCTTGGCGTCGAGCACCATCGCCCGGCCGATGGCGATCAGCTGCTGGATCGCGATGGAGTGGCTCGACAGCGTCGAGCGGGTGTCGATCGTGAGCCCCAGGCTCTCGAGGTGCTCGGCGGCCAGGCGGTGCACGGCCTTCCAGTCGATGCCGAGGGCGGTGCGCGGCTCGTGGCCCAGCATGACGTTCTCGCCGACGGAGAGGTTCGCGCACAGGTTCACCTCCTGGTACACCGTGGAGATGCCGGCATCCTGCGCGTCGGCGGTGCTGGCGAAGCGTCGGAGGCGGCCTCCGACGACGATCTCGCCGGCGTCGATCGCGTAGACGCCGGTGAGCGCCTTGATGAGAGTCGACTTGCCGGCGCCGTTCTCGCCCATGAGCGAGTGGACCTCGCCCGGGCGCAGGGTGAAGTCGACGCCGTCGAGGGCGAGCACGCCGGGGAATCGGATGGTGATCCCGGTCATCTCGACGACCGGCGGGACTGCGGTGTCCGCGGACATGATGGCTCAGCTGCCTTTCGGTGCTTCAGCGTCGGCGCGGCCGCCGGGGAGCCTGGGCGGCTCCCCGGCGGTGCGCTCACGACCTGCTTGCTACAGGGTGGGTGCGGGCGATCAGTACGGACGGCTGTCGATGACCTCGGCCGCCTGCTCCTGCGTGAAGGTCTGGTCTTCGACGTAGACCTTCTTCTCGACGGTCTTGCCGTCGAGCACATCGAGCACGAGCCCGGCGGCGAGGTCGCCGAGCAGCGGGTTGCACTCGACGATGAAGTTGATCTTGCCGTCCACGAGGGCCTGCATGCCATCCTTCACCGCGTCGATCGAGACGATCTGGATGTCGACGCCCGGCTCGGCGCCGGCCGCCTCGATGGCCTCGATCGCGCCGAGCGCCATGTCGTCGTTGTGGGCATAGACCAGGTCGATGCCGTCGGCGCCGTACTTCTGCAGGAAGCCCTCCATGACCGTCTTGCCGCCGTCGCGCGTGAAGTCGCCCGTCTGCGAGTCGATCTTCTCGATGGCGGTGCCCTCGATGGCCTCGTCGAAGCCTTCCGCCCGGTCGTTCGCGGGCGCCGATCCGGTCGTGCCCTCCAGCACCACCATCTTGGTGGGGGTGTCACCGAAGGTCTCGGCCGCCCACTCGCCGGCCATCACGCCTTCCTTCTTGAAGTCCAGGCCGACCCAACTCGCGTAGAGGTCGTCCGACGCCGAGACGGTGCGGTCTTCGAGCACCACCGGGATGCCGGCATCCGCCGCCTCCTGGAGCACGTCGTCCCAGCCGTCCTCCACGATCGGCGCGATGACGATCGCGTCGACGCCCTGGTTGATGAAGTCGCGCACCGCGGCGATCTGCGCCGCCGTGTCGTTGTCTGCGGCGTTGAAGATCAGCTCGAACCCGTTCTCGGCTGAGAAGGCCTCCTTCATCGACTCGGTGTTCGCCGACCGCCAGCCGGACTCCGAACCCGTCTGGGCGAACCCGACGGTGACCACGCCGTCGTCGCCGCCCGAACCTGCGTCGCCGGTGGCGTCGCTGTCGCTCGCGCAGCCGGTCGCGGTGAGGGCGAGAGCCCCCAGAAGCGCGAACCCGGCGAGAAGCGTCTTCTTCTTCATTCCAAAACCTCCTCGTTCTGGTCCGGCATCGCTGCCGGCTCGGTGTGTGCGGCGCCGCCACTGCGCGGTGCCGCCGGGTGAGATGTTAGCCCTCACATTCGGTGTGTTGGCAAGATGTTAGCGGTAACAGTTCCGTAACGCGAGGGGTATATAACCGTTGTCGATTTCTGCCGGACGTTAGGGACGCGCCGGGAAAGTGAGGGATCACATTCCCTCGCGCGCTCGAGCTCTGCCCGGATCTCCTCGTGCCGCGCACGCGTAGCGCGCGGCCGCGGTGCGGATAGGGTGAGCGCGATGAGCGAGCCGCGCGACCGAGTCGCCTCCCGGGTGGGGGTCCGCGACGTCGCGCGCGCCGCCGGCGTGTCGACGCAGACCGTGTCGCGTGTGATCAACGAGCACCCGAACATCCGCCCCGAGACGCGGGACCGCGTGCTGCACGCGATCGCCGAGCTCGGGTACCGCGTGAACAACGCCGCTCGCACGCTGGGCACCCGCACCACGCGGACCCTCGGCGTCATCGCCTCCGATGCGACCCTGTACGGCCCCGCGGTCGGCATCGCTGCGCTCGAGGCGGCGGCGCGCGACGCCGGGCGGTGGATCGCGACGGCCTACGCGGATGCCTCGGCCGAGGCATCCGTCCGCGACGCCGCCGACCGGCTCCTCGGCCAGGGCGTCGACGGGCTCATCGTGCTCGCGCCCCACGCGGCCACCCTCTCCGCGCTGATGGACGCGCACCCCGCGGTCGCGATCACGGCGCTGCACACCGACGCGGGCGCCGCCCGCCAGGAGAGCGGAGCCGCGCTCGCGGTCTCGCACCTGGTCGCTCTCGGCCATCGGCGGATCGGCCGCGTCGCGGGGCCGGAGGAATGGCTCGAGGCGCTTTCGCGCGATACCGGGACGCTGCGCGCCCTCGCCGATGCCGGACTGGAGCCGGGACCGTCCTGGAGGGGCGACTGGACCGCAGCCGCCGGGGCGGCGCTCGCGCCCGAGATCGCCGCAGCCGTGCGCGCGCCGGGCGGGCCGACGGCGGTCGCCGCCGCCAACGACCAGATGGCGCTGGGACTCATCGCGGGCCTCCGCGAGGCGGGCTTGGACGTTCCGGGCGGTGTCAGCATCGTGGGCTTCGACGACAATCCGGATGCCGCGTACTACCGTCCTGCGCTCACCACGGTCGGTCTCGACCTCGCCGGCGAGGCGCGTCGCGCGGTGGCCGAGGTGCTGGGGGAGGCGTCGTCCGCCGCGGCGGAGCCCCGGCTGGTGGTGAGGGCCTCGACTGCCCCGCCGCCGAGCGGCGTCCAACTCGGGGATCCCGCCCCGATGGCGTGAAAGTCCCGGTGCGAAGCGACGTTGTTACCGGTAACATGACCCATCGGGCCGCTTTCGGCCCGACTTCTTGACACGAGACCCGACGGAGGACCCCGTGACCAGCCCGGATCCGGCGACGCCCGCGCCGACCTTCAGCCCCGAGATCGAGGCATCCATCGCCGCCGTTCGCGCGGATGTGGCGCAGCTGCACAGCGAGCTCGTGCGGTACAGCCTGATCGTGTGGACCGGCGGCAACGTGTCGGGCCGCGTGCCGGGCGCCGACCTGTTCGTGATCAAGCCCAGCGGCGTGAGCTACGACGACCTCGCGCCCGAGAACATGATCCTCTGCGACCTCGATGGCAACGTGATCCCCGGCACCCTCGGCAGCGAGCGCAGCCCCTCCAGCGACACTGCGGCGCACGCGTACGTGTACCGTCACATGCCCGAGGTCGGGGGAGTGGTCCACACGCACTCGACCTTTGCGGTGGCCTGGGCCGCGCGCGGCGAGGAGATCCCGTGCGTCATCACGGCAATGGCCGACGAGTTCGGCGGCCCGATCCCGAGCGGGCCGTTCGCGATCATCGGCGACGACTCGATCGGCCGGGGCATCGTCGAGACGCTGACCGGCCACCGCTCTCGCGCCGTGCTGATGCAGAACCACGGCCCCTTCACGATCGGCGTCTCGGCCAAGGACGCCGTGAAGGCCGCCGTCATGGTCGAGGACGTCGCCCGCACCGTGCACTACGCGCGTGAGGCCGGCCCGCTGATCCCGATCCCGCAGGAGGCGATCGACCGGCTGTACGACCGGTACCAGAACGTCTACGGCCAGGCCGGCGACGAGCGCCGCGAAGAGGGGGAAGAGCGATGACGGATGCCGCAGCCGAGGCCCTGCGCGAGGGCCGCACCGCGCTCGGGATCGAGCTCGGCTCGACCCGCATCAAGGCGTGCCTCGTCGACGCCGACGACCCGGCGACCGTGCTCGCCGTCGGCTCGCACGCGTGGGAGAACCGGTACGAGGACGGTCTCTGGACGTACGCGCTCGACGACGTGTGGTCGGGGCTGCAGGCCGCCTACGCCGACCTCGTCGCCGACGCGCGTGAACGGCACGGTGTCGCGCTCGACACGTTCGGTGCGATCGGCGTCTCGGCGATGATGCACGGCTATCTCGCGTTCGACGAGGCGGGCGAGCTGCTGGCTCCGTTCCGCACGTGGCGCAACACCAACACCGGCGCCGCCGCGGCCGAGCTCACCGAGGCGTTCGGCGTGAACATCCCGCTGCGCTGGTCGATCGCGCACCTGCATCAGGTGGTGCTCGACGGCGAGGCGCACGTGCCCGGCATCCGGTTCGTCACCACGCTCGCCGGCTACGTCCACTGGAAGCTCACGGGCGAGAAGGTGCTGGGGGTGGGCGACGCGTCGGGCATGTTCCCGATCGACTCCGCCAGCGCCGACTACGACGCCGACCTCCTCGCCCGCTACGACGCCCTCCGACCGGCTCAGGGACCGGCGGGGCGCCTGCCGGTCGACCACGTCGCCGATCTCCTGCCCGACGTGCGGGTAGCCGGTGCGGCCTCCGGTGCGCTCACGGTCGAGGGTGCGGCGCTGCTCGATCCGTCGGGAACCCTGCGCCCCGGCATCCCGTTCTGCGCCCCCGAGGGCGACGCCGGAACCGGCATGGTCGCGACCAACGCCGTCGCCCCGCGCACCGGCAACGTCAGCGCGGGCACCAGCATCTTCGCGATGGTGGTGCTCGAGCGCCCGCTCGAGCGCGTGCACCACGAGCTCGACCTCGTGACCACGCCCGTCGGCGACCCGGTCGCGATGGTCCACTGCAACAACGGCGCGAGTGAGCTCGCGGCGTGGGTGGGCATGTTCGCGCGCTTCGCCGAGGCGGCCGGCGCCCCACTGACCGACGACGCCGTGTACGAGACGCTGTTCCGCGAGGCGCTCGACGGCGAGCCCGACGGCGGCGGGCTGCTCGCCTACAACCACCTGGCCGGCGAGCCGATCGCGGGGCTCACCGAGGGGCGCCCGCTCTTCGTGCGCACGCCCGACAGCCGGCTCACCCTGGCCAATGCCATCCGCGCCCAGCTCTACGGCGTCTTCGGCACGCTCGCACTCGGCATGCGCGTGCTCGACGACGAGGGCGTGGGTCTTGACCGCATGTTCGCGCACGGCGGCATGTTCCGCACCGCCGGGGTGGCGCAGCGCTTCCTCGCCGGAGCTCTCGGCGCGCCAGTGTCGGTGGGCGACACCGCCTCCGAGGGTGGCGCGTGGGGCATCGCGGTGCTCGCCGCGTACGCGCGGGCGGTGGAGGAGACGGATGCCGCAGCCGCGGCATCCGGAATCTCCCTCGCCTCGTTCCTCGACGACCGCGTCTTCGCCGGTGCGGCCATCGCCACCGCCGAACCCGATCCCGCGGACGCCGCGGGTTTCGCCGCCTACCTCGACCGCTACCGCGCCGGCCTCGCCGTCGAAGCCGCCGCCGTCTCCGCTCTGTGATCCACGAAGGAATCCTCATGACCCGCACACCCCTGTCCACCTCGCTCGACGCCTACGAGATCTGGTTCGTCACCGGCAGCCAGACGCTGTACGGCGACGAGACCCTCCGCCAGGTCGCCGAGCAGTCGCAGGCCGTCGCGGCCGGCCTCGAAGGACTCCCCGTCAAGGTGGTGTGGAAGCCCGTCCTCAAGGACTCCGACTCCATCCGCCGCCTCGCGCTCGAGGTCAACGCGCGCGACGAGGTCATCGGCGTCGTGGCGTGGATGCACACCTTCAGCCCCGCGAAGATGTGGATCGCCGGCCTCGACGCGCTGCAGAAGCCGCTCCTGCACCTGCACACGCAGGCCAACGTCGAGCTGCCGTGGGCCGACATCGACTTCGACTTCATGAACCTCAACCAGGCCGCGCACGGCGACCGCGAGTTCGGGTACATCCAGACGCGCCTGGGCGTCGCGCGCAAGACCGTCGTCGGCCACGTGTCGAACCCGGCCGTACGCCAGCAGGTCGAGGACTGGCAGCGCGCCGCCGCGGGCTGGGCGGCCTCGCGCACGCTCAAGCTCGCGCGCTTCGGCGACAACATGCGCTACGTCGCCGTCACCGAGGGCGACAAGACCGAGGCCGAGCTGCGGTTCGGCGTGCAGGTAAACACGTGGGGCGTCAACGAGCTGGTGGCGGCGGTCGAGGCCGCACCCGAGGAAGACGTCGACGCCCTCGTCGAGGTGTACCTCGCGGAGTACGACGTCGCGCCCGAGCTGCTGCCCGGCGCCGACCGACACCAGTCGCTGCGAGACGGCGCGGCGATCGAGCTCGGCCTGCGGTCGTTCCTCGAGGAGGGCGGCTTCGGAGCCTTCACGACCTCGTTCGAGGACCTCGGCACGCTGAAGCAGCTGCCGGGTCTCGCCGTGCAGCGCCTGATGGCCGAGGGGTACGGCTTCGGCGCCGAAGGCGACTGGAAGACCGCGATCCTGGTGCGCGTCGCCAACGTCATGGGCGCGGGCCTCCCCGGCGGTGCGAGCCTCATGGAGGACTACACCTACGACCTCGTCGCGGGCGACGAGAAGATCCTCGGTGCGCACATGCTCGAGGTCTCGCCCTCGCTCACGACCGCCAAGCCCCGCCTGGAGGTGCACCCGCTCGGCATCGGCGGCAAGGACGACCCGGTGCGCCTGGTGTTCACGGCCGACCCGGGCCCGGCGCTCGTCGTCGCGATGAGCGACATGCGCGACCGCTTCCGCCTGGTGGCCAACGTCGTCGAGAACGTCGACGCGCCCGATCTGCCGCAGCTGCCCGTCGGCCGCGCCGTCTGGAAGCCGGCGCCCGACTTCGCGACGAGCGCCGCGTGCTGGCTCACCGCCGGCGCCGCGCACCACACGGTGATGACCACGGCGGTCGGCATCGATGTGTTCCGCGACTTCGCCGACATCGCCGGCACCGAGCTCGTCGTGATCGACGAAGACACCACGGTCCGCGGCTTCCAGCGCGAGCTGCGCTGGAACCAGGCCTACTACCGGCTCGCGCAGGGCCTGTAAGCCCGGCCCGCGAATCCCGGTCTCGGCGAGACCGGGGTTCCGCGCCGAAACCGTGGCCGAGGCGCCCGGTCTCGGCGCGACCCCCCGGTCTCGAGGCGCACACCTACCGACTCCGCGGGTTCGAAGCACGCCGAACCTCGCCGCTACTCTGGTTGGCGGCATCCCCTCATTCCGCAAGGAGCCCCTATGGCACGTCCCCCCGCATCCGGAACCCAGCACGCGCTCCGCGCCGGCGACTACGAGGCCGTCGTCGCGAGCGTCGGCGCGACGCTGCGCTCCCTCACCTATCGCGGCCGCGACCTCGTGGTGCCGTTCGACGCCGATGAGGTGCGCCCCGCGCACCGCGGCGCGACGCTCGCCCCCTGGCCGAACCGCATCGTCGACGGGAAGTACTCGTTCGGCGGACGCGACTTCCAGCTGCCGGTCACCGAGCCGGCCCGCTCACACGCGCTGCACGGTCTCGCGACGTGGCTCGACTTCGAGGCGGTCGACAAGGGTCCCGACCACGTGACGCTGGCCGCCGTCATCCAGCCGCAGACCTTCTACCCGTGGCGCCTCGTGGTCACGACGACGTTCTCGCTCGGGCCGGACGGACTCACGCAGTCCGTCACCGCGCTCAACGAGAGCGACGAACCGGCTCCGTGGGGCACCGCTCCGCACCCGTACCTCGTCGCCGGCGAGGGCCGCGTCGACGGCTGGACGCTCGAGCTCCCCGCCGGCGAGGTGCTCCAGGTCACGCCCGACCGTCTCATCCCGACCGCCCTCGTGGCCGTCGACGCCGAAGACCCGGGGCGTTTCGACTTCCGCTCCCCGCGTCAGATCGGCGCCGCCGAGATCGACCACGCGTACTCGGGCCTCGTCCGTGACGCGGACGGCACCACGACGGTGCGGGTGACGGATGCCGCGGGCTCCGGTGTCGAGATGTCGTGGGACGCGGTCTGCCCGTGGGTGCAGATCCACACCGCCGACAAGCCCGACGCCGCGCAGAGCCGCCTGGGTCTCGCCGTCGAGCCGATGACGTGCGCGCCCGACGCGTTCAACGCCGGGTCGTACGACTACGACGCCGGGCTCACAGTCATCGAGCCCCAGGCATCCGTCACCGCGTCGTGGCGCATCGCGGCGATCGACTGATCCCCACGATCCTCCCCTGATACGACGAAGGCGGAGCCGGCCCCCCGGGCGGCTCCGCCTTCCTCGTGCGCGAGTCAGCTGTCTCGCAGATCTTCTTTGATGTCGTTGCGCGTCTTCACCGAGTCGCGCTCCGCTTCGGCCTTGCGCACTTCGGCGTCGGCCTTCATCTCGTCGACTTTGTCCCCGACTCGATCGGTGGTGTCTTCCCAGGCGTCTTTGATCTTCTCGCCGACGGCCTGAGCCGTCTCCTTCGCGTCGTCCATGAATCCCATCGATCTCTCCTCTCATGAGGGATGACATCGACGTTACGCTCGGGCCTTCGGCCCGTGCAGGGGGTTGCAACGACGCGAGTCGCTTGCTACATGGGTCGGTGCGCCCCGCCCCCTAGGCTGAGCGCATGATCGACGCGAACACCATCACGTCCGGGGCGGATCTGTCCGCCCTGTATTCCGTATCGGGCGTCGTCGGCCTGATCTGGTACATCCTCGTCGCGGTCGCGCTGTGGAAGGTGTTCGACAAGGCGGGGTATCCCGGCATCCTGGCGATCATCCCGATCGTGAACGTCTTCGTGCTGGTGAAGGTCGCCGGCTACTCCGCGTGGCTGGGGCTGCTGTACCTCATCCCGGTCGTCGGCTGGATCTTCAGCATCGTCGTGGCGATCCGCGTCGGGAAGGGCTTCGGCAAGGGCGGCGCCTGGTCGTTCTTCCTGCTGTGGCTGTTCGCGTTCATCGGCTACTTCATCCTCGGCTTCGGTCGCGCCACGTACACCAAGCCCGCCTGACGCAGACCTTCCCGCCGCCGGTCAGCGCACCGGGGTCGTCGTGTCGATCGCGTCGCGGAGCGCACCGCGCATCGGGGCCCAGTAGTGGTTCGGGGTGACGCGGGCGAGCACGTCGACCAGGCGCGCCTCACGGCCGATCATCGTGCGCGCTTTCCGCCGGACGGTCGCCCCGACGATCCGCTCCGCGGCGTCCTCCGGGGCGGTGTGATACATCGCGGCCTGCGCCGACGCGGCGCGCTGGGCGACCGCGGGATCGATCGCCGCCGCGTACCGGCCGTGCAGGATGATCCCGGTCTTCACCCCCGCCGGATACACCGCGCCCACGGTGACCGTCGACCGCTCGAGCTCGTGCCGCAGCGACTCGGTGAAGCCGCGCACGGCGAACTTGCTCATCGCATAGGGGATACGCCCCGCCGGTGCGGCCAGGCCGTAGATCGACACGAGGTGCGTGATGTGGGCAGCAGGCTCTCGGCGCAGGGCGGGCAGCAGCGCCTGCGTGATGTTGACGGTCCCCCACAGGTTCACGTCCATGAGCCACCGCATCTCGGCCATCGTCAGCTGGTCGATGTCGCCGAGCATCGACGATCCGGCGCAGGTCACGAGGGACTGGATGCGGGGGTGGGATGCCTCCACCTCCGTCACGACCGCGGCCACGGCGTCGTCGTCGGTGAGGTCGACGACGTGCGTGGTGTGACCGGTGCCCGCGAGCGTGGAGGCCACCGCGGCGAGGCCGTCGGGGTTGCGGTCCACAAGGGCGATGTGCGCGCCGCGCCGTGCGAGCACGCGGGCGACCTCGGCGCCCATCCCGGCGGCGGCGCCGGTGATGACGGTGGTGCGCTCGCGCACGTCCAGGGGTCGTTGCTTGGCCATCTGCCGCCTCTCGCCGGGGGTCGTCGCCGTCGACGACCCGCGGCTTCGATTCTCGCTGATTCGCGAGGGTCCGCCGGACGCTAGCCTGGTCACGGGAGGTGCGATGGGCAAGACCGCAGAGGCGATCGCCGAAGGGGTGTCCATCGCGTCCGCCGCCGCACGCCTGGCGATCCGCAACCGCATCCTGGTCGAGACGATCGCCCACGACGAGCCCTTCGAGGCGACGGCCTTCGCGCCGTTCGCACGCGAGACCCTCATCGGCCTGGCCGACGAGCAGGACGAGGCGGCCGCCCTCATCAAACGCCAGCGCAAGCGGGCCTGGGGCAAGTTCACCGAGCCCGACGGCACCCACGACTACCGGGATCGCGACATGCGCAACCTGCGCAAGCGCGGCCGCCAGTACTCGGGCGTCGCGCAGGCGCTGCGGCGCATGGCCGACGACCCGCACGTCGTCCGCACACTCATCGAGCAGTCGCGCGACGCCGCGTGGGGAGACGTCGAGGCGAACCTCCAGCGACGGCTGCGCGTCGAGGGCATGCGCCCCGAGCTCGACCCCGACTACGACCGCATGCGCGCCGCCCGCATGCAGTCGATCCGCCTGGTCGACCTCCCGCGCCTGGCTGCGCACAAACGGCACCACGACGATGCGGAGACGGATGCCGCACCCGCCGTCGAACCCGCAGCGCCCTCTCCGCGCGTCTCGGGCATCGACGTGAGCGAGCTCGAGTCCTGACACGCCGGCGGTCGGCGGCGTAGCCTCGAGCCGTGGCCGACGACGCTCCGACGCATCCGATGCAGTTCCCGCCCGACCATCCGCTCACCGAGCGCGTGCGCCGGATCTGCATGGCCTACCCCGAGGCGGCCGAGGTGCAGGCGCACGGTCGGTGCACCTTCCGTGCCGGAAAGCGTCAGTTCGCGATCGTCGGCGTGGCGCACGAGGAGCTGGGCGCGGTGGAGTTCATCCCCGACGATCTCGAGCGACCGGTCCTGCTCGAGCGCGACGATGTCTTCGTGCCGCCGTACGAGGGTGCGTACGGCTGGCTCGCGATCCGCGTGCAGGCGGATGCCGGCGACTGGGAGCTGCTCACCGAGCTCATCGACACCTCCTACCGACGCGTGGCGCTGCAACGCCAGCTGCGGGCACTGGACGGTGCCGACGCCTGACCGGGAGTGCCTCGTCGCGTGGACACGCCCGGGAATCCGGCATCCCGCCCTCGATTCGCGCCACGGGAAACCGTGGGGTATTCTTGACGAGTTGTGCGCGAGAGCGAGCAACATGCGCCCGTAGCTCAATGGATAGAGCATCTGACTACGGATCAGAAGGTTAGGGGTTCGAGTCCCTTCGGGCGCGCACTGTGTTGAGACAGTAATCGGAAGAAGCCCCGTTCAGGGGCTTTTTCTGTTTCTGGCATCTCGGGCTGGCGAGCGTCGGCGGTCAGAGGCTCAGGGCGCTCGGCAGACGCGTTTCGAAGTCGAGGATGTTGACCCACTCGGGCACGATGCGAATTCGACACATCGGATGGCCGCGCAGTTGTGCGACCCACGCTCGTCCTTGTTCCTCGCCGAAGTACCGTTCCGCCGCTGCGGCGTACTCGGGTGCGACGTCATCGAGCATGTCCATCTCCGCGCGCCCACGGATGGAGAGCACACGATAGGGGAACGTATCGGTGTCGATGGTGACCGCAACCTCGGGCCGGCTGTCCAAGACCTTCAGCTTCGGCGCCGCAGGTGGACTCGCCACCACGACGTTCCGACCGTCCCAGTGGAACCAGATGGGCACGACGCGGGGCGTTCCATCGGACCAGTTGTAGGCGAGCCTGGCCGGAAGCGGTGACGCGAGCAGCTGCTGCGCGACCGGATCGTCGAGCAAGGACACATCGTGAGTAGTCGTAGTCATGGCACGCTCCTTCGCTGATGCCGACACTTCGACGGTAATGCTCTCGGTCGACGAAGGAAACACGGCTGCGCGTCACACCGCGCCTCGATCTTCGACGCGCCGGCGAGATGCCGGTCGTCGAGGGAACCTGGCTCAGCCTCGCTGACCACGAGTCGCCTTCGCGACCGTCTTTGGTTCCCTCTCCTGTCGCCCGGTGCGTAAGGGTCGGTCACCGTCCCGTCGCGACGGCGGTCGTACGCGCGCGCACGCTGCCATCATGGGTGCATGGGCGTCATGGGGCGACACTCATTCGCCGACCGGTCACGGCCGTACCGGATCGTGCTGGCAGCCCTCGCAGCGGCGTGGGCGCTGGTCACCCTTCCGTTGCCGCTGAGCGTGTGGGACCCCGGCGGCGGGTTCTGGCCGGAGGACATCACGGTCAACCCGGCCTATCACGCGGCGGTCCGTTGGGCGGGCGACCCGTACATCGTCTTCGGGGCTCTGGCGGGTCTCTCGTTTCTTGCCATCGGCCTGGCCCTGCTGCCGGATCTGCACCGCGCCGGATGGGGCGGAATCACGATGGTGTGGACCATCTTGGCGACCGCACCGATCACTGCGCTCAGCTACCTCAGCACGTCAGCCGACGCGCCGTTGCACTTCATGTGGGGAGCGGAGGCCCTCGGGCTGCTGGCCATCTCACTCACCGGCCTGCTGGCGGCGTTCTCTGCGGGGCGCCGATGGGGGAGGAGCGCGAGGATCCTCCTCGCCTCGACGTTCGTCTTCATCGTGGTTTTCACCATCGGCTTGGGCTACTACCCGCACGGAAGTCTCGTCGGGCTCGGGCTGGTCGCGGCCGCCGTCATCGCCGCGGCGCCGCGCGACCGCGCGTTCGCTGCACCTACCGGCGCCACCGACGGAGGAGTACTCTGACGCGCGGAACTTGGGGGAGGTACATGATGAAGCGGCGACACCAGGTACTGGCCGAAGCCGACACGGAGCCGAACAGTCGGACTCACGGACGCCGATGGGCGGCAGTCGCGATCGCCGGTCTCGTTCTCTCGGCGGCGCCCCCGACCGCGGCGTCCGCGGCCGACTTCGAGATCGTGCTGCCGGCGGGCACCGCGTGCGAATTCGAGCTGCGGGTGACGGGGACCGGCGGACCGGAGACCCGAGAGTTCACCGACCGTGACGGCAACGTCGTCCGCACGCTCACGGCCGGGCGCGGCGCGGAGCTGACCTTCGAGAACGTGGACACCGGTGAGACGGTGGAGCTGGCGGCGAACGGCTCGGTCATCAGCGAGACGCGCAATCCGGACGGTTCGTTGAGCGTCCGCAGCACCGGACACACCGTGCTCATCCTCTTCCCGAGCGATGTGCCGGCTGGTCCGTCGACGACGCTGTACACCGGTCGAGTCACGTACCACGTCGACACCCAGCAGGTATTCACGCTCACCGCCGTCGCCGGCCGCACGCGGGACCTCTGCGCCGATCTCGAGTAGCGAAGGCCGCGCCGTGACGACGCCCTGAGCCTCGTCGTCGAACCGACGTCCCGCGCGCGAGAGCTGGTCCATCAGCGACCGCGCCCGCAACGGCGCGACGCATGTCAGTACGGATGTCGGCCCCTCGACACCTGTCGGCGTCGAGGGGCCGTCGTGCTGTGAAATCGATGGACCCCAAGTCCGGAGAATTCCCCAGCTCCCCCTTGCGCCGGTCAGATCCCAGGACCGGCAGCAGGTCAACACTGTCCGATTCGGGGCCGTCTGTCGAGCGTTGATTCGGAATCGCTGCGGATACGCACGAACGGGCCGTTGCACGCAAGGTCGCTCGGCGGTCCTCGGGACGGACGCGTGCGAGCGGGGGTGTCATGCGCCCGGGCCGCGGAGTACCCTCACCGCCAAGGAGGTCGTCACTGCAGCCGGCCGTCCGGGGGATCAGCGAGAGGCGTGCCGTGACGCGGGCCTTCCGTATCTCTGCTCACCCGAAGGGCACCATCATGTTCAGGAAGCTCACCCTGCCGTTCGCTGCACTCCTCGCCGGAGGCCTTCTCTTCGCCGGAAGCGCTCCGGCGAACGCGGCCGTCGTCGAGCGGTACGACCTCGACTTCTCCGACAGCGGAGTCGCTGAGGACTTCTGCAGCGCCGGACTGCAGCCGACATTCACCTACGAGCAGACCGGAAGCGGAGCGGTCAAGACGCGCGGCGACGAGGTGCTGTGGTTCCACGAAGAGATCAGCATCGTGCGCACGTTCACGCACAACGGGCTGACCGTGACAGACATCCAGCCGAACACGCTCTCCAAAGACCTGAAGATCGTCGACAACGGCGACGGCACACTGACCATCACGCAGCTGCTCACCGGCGGTGGCCGCCTGGTCAGCGAGGAGGGCAAGATCCTGGCCAAGGGTGACGGGCAGGTCCGGCTGCTCCTCGTGATCGACGTCGCGACCGACACCGTGATCAGCGAGGAGCAGATCTTCGGCTCCACCGGCACCAACGACGACTATTGCGCCGCGATCCTCGAGTACTGGGGCCTCTGACCGTCGGTGAGGTGCTGACCGCCGGAAGGCATCCGCCTTACCGTCGGTCGGCCGACGATCAGCGTGAGCGGATCGCCAGGAACCGGATCGGAACCTCGATGAGTTCGACGGGGCCGTGCGCGGCCTCGCCGTCGAGGAGCAGGGCATCGCCCGGCTCCATCTCGTACTCGTAGCCGCCGTGCCCGTACTTCATGCGGCCCTCGAGCATGTAGAGGAACTCGGTGCCGGGGTGCTGGAAGAGAGGGAAGACGTTCGACGCGTCGGTGAGCGTCACGAGGGTCGGCTCGAGCGCGTTCGGGGTGTCTTTCAGCACCCCGAGCATCCGGTACAGGTGCCCGTGCTGAGTTCCGCTGCGTACGCTGACGCTCCCGGCGCCGGCCTTCGTGAACGACGCCTCGCGGTCGCTCGCCGACCCGCGGAACAGGGCGGTGACCGGGATGCCGAAGCCGTCGGCCAGACGCTGCAGCGTGGTGAGCGAGCACGAGGTCGTCGCGGACTCGATCTTCGAGATCATCGCCTTCGACAGGCCGGTGCGCGCGGCGAGGTCGGCTGCGGAGATGCCCTGCTCGGCGCGGTAGCGCCGCACCTGCTGCGCGATGATCGGCTCGAGCACTCCACCCGCGCCGTCGGCTGCTCCGGGGATCGCGGCACTCACCTCGCCATCATATGGTCCGCCCCGACCACGGCCCCGGCGGTCGGAGCGGCCAGCCGCTGCAGCACGTCGGCGAGTGCGACGGCGCCGAGTTCGGCATCCGCGTCCTCCACGAGCTCCTCGGGGGAGTGCGAGATGCCGGTCGGGTTGCGGACGAAGAGCATCGCGGTGGGGACGGATGCCGCGAGCACGCCTGCGTCGTGACCAGCACCTGTGCCCAGTTCCGGGGCGTCGGCGAGGGTTGCGCGGAGGGCCTCGCGCAATCCGAGATCGAAGTCGACCGTGGGGCTCAGCGATTCCTCGCGCACCTCGGCGCGGCACCCTTCGTCGAGCGCCGTCGAGAGGACCCGGTCGCGTGCCTCCGACACGAGCGCTGCCGTCACAAGGTCGTCAGGATGACGGATGTCGATCCAGAAGCGCACCTGCGAGGCGATGACGTTGGTGCCGCCCGGCACGGGCTCGAGGCGGCCCACGGTCGCCCGTGCGTCAGGCGTGCGGCGGGCGAGGTCGCGGATCTCGACGATCATGCGCGCGGCGGCGACCATCGGGTCTCGTCGGTCGTCCATGAGGGTCGTGCCGGCGTGGTTGCCCTGACCGTCGACGGTCACGCGCCAGCGGCCGTGACCGAGGATCGACGAGGCGATCGCAACCGGCTGATCGAGATCGATGAGTCCGCGGCCCTGCTCGACGTGGAGCTCGACGAACGACGAGATGCGCGCGAGCCGCTCGGGATCGGGACCGACGAGCGCCGGGTCGAGCCCATCACGGCGCAGGGCCTCAGCCAACGTGTCGCCCTCGCGGTCGGCGAGAGCCAGCGCGCGCTCCGGGCTGATCGCGCCGCTCATCAGACGCGAGCCCAGGCAAGCGACGCCGAACCGCGAGCCCTCCTCCTCGGGAAACACGGCGATGCCGACGGGCCGCGCGGGCACGACGCCACGGGCCTCGAGCAGATCGACCGCGGCCAGAGCGGATGCCACGCCGAGCGGTCCGTCGTAGCCGCCACCGCCCGGCACCGAGTCGAGGTGGCTGCCGGTGATGACGGCGTCCTCGGAGCTGCCGGCAGGGTTCCACCACGCCCACAGCGTGCCGTTGCGGTCGCGCTCGAGGTCGAGGCCCCGGGCCTCGGCGTGCCCGGTGAACCACTCGCGCAGCTCGCGGTCGGCATCCGAGTATCCGGCCCGGCTGAAGCCGCCGCGCGCCGGATCCGCGCCCACCGCCGCGATCTCGCGCAGCATCCCCGCGACGCTCATGCGCCGGCCAGGGTCGCGAGCGGACGGAAGCGTGCGACCCCGGAGTCCTCGCCGGTGACGAGTCGCGCCGTGAGGTCGCCGAGCAGCGGGGCGAACTTCGCACCGTGGCCGGAGCACGGTGAGAGGATCGTCACGCCCTCGACCCGGTCGATGATGAACTCGTCGGCCGGTGCGTTCGTGAACAGGCACGTCGTTTCGGCGTACGGCTCGGGTACCAGCCCCGGCAGCGCCTCGGCGACGTACGCGACGAGCCGGTCGCGCCGGGCCGGGTCGACGATGCGGTCGTGGTGAAGGGCCGAGCCGATGACGCGCCCGCCGTTGTACTCGGCGACCTTCTGCCCGCGGAAGCCGGCGTCGCGCCCGCCCGGCAGGCCGTACACCTGGATGTCGGGCCGCTTGTTGATGAAGGTCGGCCACGCGGCCTCGGGGTCGCGGTAGGGGAAGTGCAGCGCCTGCTCCTGCCGCACCTCGACCTTCGGGAACGCGTCGAGCGCCTCCTGCGGCAGGCCGAGCCCGCCGAGCAGCGCTGGCAGCCAGCCGCCCGCCGCCACGACCACCTGCGATGCCACCACGGTGTCACCGGACTCCGATTCGACGAGATAGTCCTCGCCGTGGTTGAGCACGCGTGCGGCGGCCCACTCCTGCCTCAGTTCTGCCCCCGCGGCGACGGCGAGGGCGACCATGGTCTTCACCGTCTCCTCCGCGTCGATGACGCCGGCGCTCTCGTGCCACAGCACGGGTCCGTCGAAGGCGAAGCCCGCCCAGCGGGCCGAAGCCTCTGTTGCGGTGAGCAGCTCGTGCGGGATGCCCGCCTCGGCGAGGACCGCCGCCAGCGCCGCGGGCTCGCGCGTGGCCCCGAAGTCGAGCGACCCGGTCGGCGTGATGAGGCGCTCGCCGCGGAGATCCTCGAGTTCGTCCCAGCCGCGGCGCGCCCGCACCATGAGCTCCGTGTAGAACGCGTCGGGATAGGTGTACCGCAGGATGCGCGCCGAGCCGTGCGAGCTGCCCCACTCGTTGGCAGGAGCGCTGCGCTCGAGGATGACGACGTCATGCCCGCGCCGGGCCAGCTGCCAGGCGGTGGCAGCGCCGGCGAGACCGGCGCCGATGATCGCGATCGGGTGGGAAGACATGCGAGGCCTTTCAGGTGTTCGGCTCGTCGCCGGAAGGAGTGAGGATGAATTGCGCGATCAGCGCGGAATCGCAGACGATGCGCCGCTCACGCGGGCTCTGCAGCAGGGCGCTGCCGGGCGGGAGCGGAAGGTCGTCGACCGTCGCTGCTCCCGCCAGCAGCACGGTGAGGGTCGCGGCCGGATCGACGCGCACCGTGCCACGGTGCAGCTCGACGCGGTACGCCGGTTCCGCGAGCCCGCGCTTGACCATGAGATTCACGACCGAGACGCCGCCGCGATCCGCGGTCGCGACGACGCGGGCTTCCCCGCGGAAACGGATGCCGCGCTCTCGCGTCACGCGACGCTCGACGCCGTCGACGGCCAGGGTGACCGTGGGTGCACTCAGCGGGATGAGCACGCGGTCGATGCCGGGAAAGGCCGAGAACGGCATCCGTCCCCGCAGCTCCGCAACGCTCAGCCGCCACGCGAGGCGCTTCGCCAGCACCCGCGTGACGCCGAGGCCGTTCGCCCACGACTCCGAAGAGGCATCGGCGGGCGTGACCACATCCAGGTCGGCGAGTGCGCCCAGGTCGAGAGACATCGCGTCAGCTGCGTCCGGGAATCCAGGACGTGCCGGCCAGCGGCACACCGGCCATCGCTGCGGACTCGACAGTGAGGGCTACGAGGTCCTCGGGCTCGAGGTTGCGCACGTGCGACTTGCCACAAGCACGGGCGATGGTCTGCGCCTCGAGCGTGAGCACGCGGAGGTAGTTGGCGAGGCGGCGTCCGGCGGCGACCGGATCGAGGCGGGCCGAGAGCTCCGGGTCCTGCGTCGAGATGCCCGCGGGGTCGCGGCCGTCTTGGAAGTCGTCGTAGAACCCGGCGGCCGAGCCGAGCTTCGCGTACTCGTCGGCGTAGCGCGGGTCGTTGTCGCCGAGAGCGATGAGGGCCGCCGTGCCGATGGCCACGGCATCCGCCCCCAACGCCAGCGCCTTCGCGACGTCGGCGCCGTTGCGGATTCCGCCAGACACGATCAGCTGCACGCCGGTGCGGTGCACGCCGAGCTCCTGCAGCGCCTGGACGGCGGGGCCGATGGCCGCGAGCGTCGGGATGCCGACGTGCTCGATGAACACCTGCTGCGTCGCCGCGGTGCCGCCCTGCATGCCGTCCAGGACGACCACGTCGGCGCCCGCCTTCACCGCGAGGGCGGTGTCGTAGTAGGGGCGCGAGGCGCCGATCTTGACGTAGACGGGCTTGCGCCAGTCGGTGATCTCGCGGATCTCGGCGATCTTGATGGTGAGGTCGTCGGGTCCGGTCCAGTCGGGGTGGCGGCTCGCCGAGCGCTGGTCGATGCCGATCGGCAGCGTGCGCATGCCCGCGACGCGCTCGGTGATCTTCTGGCCGAGCAGCATGCCGCCGCCGGGCTTGGCGCCCTGGCCGAGCACGATCTCGATGGCGTCGGCCTTGCGCAGGTCGTCGGGGTTCATTCCGTAGCGAGACGGCAGGTACTGGTAGACGAGCGTCTTGGACTGACCGCGCTCCTCGGGCGTCATGCCGCCGTCGCCGGTGGTGGTCGAGGTTCCGGCCTCACTCGCGCCGCGGCCGAGGGCCTCCTTGGCGTTGGCCGACAGCGCGCCGAAGCTCATGCCTGCGATCGTCACCGGGATGTCGAGGTGGATCGGCTCGAGCGCGTTGCGGGCGCCGAGGGTGACGTCGGTCGCGCACTTCTCGCGGTAGCCCTCGAGCGGGTACCGCGACATGCTCGCGCCGAGGAAGAGCAGGTCGTCGAAGTGGGGCAAGGCGCGCTTGGCTCCCCACCCGCGGATGTCGTAGATGCCGGTGTCGGCGGCGCGCTGGATGTCGGCGATGGTGGCGCGGTCGAAGGTCGCGGATTCGCGGAGGCCGAGGGCGGCGAGATCGGTGGTCATGGTTTCTAGCTCCTGAGATCTGGGGTCAGTACGCGCCGGCGTTGTCGACCTTGAAGTGGTAGAGGTTGCGCGCCGAGCCGTAGCGGCGGAACTCCTCGGGCCGTTCGGCACGGCCGGCACGCTCGAGCAGCTCGGCGAGCTCGGCCAGGTGCTCGGGGCGCATCTCCTTCTCGATGCAGTCCGCGCCGAGGGACGCGACCTCGCCGCGCACATAGATCCGCGCCTCGTAGATCGAGTCGCCGAGGGCCTCGCCGGCGTCGCCGCAGACGACCAGTCGGCCGGCCTGCGCCATGAACGCCGACGCGTGGCCGATGCTGCCTCCTACGACGATGTCGACGCCCTTCATCGAGATGCCGCAGCGGGCGCCGGTGTTGCCGTCGACGATCACCAGACCGCCGTGGCCGGTGGCTCCGGTCGACTGCGAGGCGTCGCCGGTCACGCGCACCACACCCGACATGATGTTCTCTGCGAGCCCGACGCCGGCGCTGCCGTGGACGGTCGCGGTGCCGGTCTGATGCATCCCGGCGAAGTAGTAGCCGACGTTGCCCTCGACGGTCACGTCGATGTCGGCGGTGATGCCGACCGCGATGTTGTGGCTGCCGACCGGCGACTCGACGACGAACGCGTCGCCGTCGACGGCGTCGTGCAGCAGCCGGTTCAGCTGCCGCACGCTCGAATCGGCCAGGTCGATCTTCGTCGCCGTGGTTGCGGGGGCGATGAGGGTCATCGGACTGCTCCTTCCAGGACGGGCGCGAGGGCCCAGGTGTACACGACGCCGGGCGACGGCTCGAAGATGCGGGCGTCCTCGACGCCGGGGAGGCCCGCGAGCGCGCGGTACTCCGACGCCATGGCGATCCAGTCGTCGGTCTCGGCGATGATCGCCGGCTTGCAGGCGATGGGGTCGCGGACGACCGCCATGCTGTCGGCGGTGGTGACGACGAGCGTGTAGAAGCCGTCGAACACGCCCTGCAGCGCCTCGAGCGCAGTCTTGAGGTCGTCGCCGTGGCCCATTCGCCACGCGATGAATCGGGCCGCGACCTCGGAGTCGTTCTCGCTGTCGAACTCGACGCCCTCGGCACGCAGCCACCGGCGGATCGAGGCGTGGTTGCTGAAAGACCCGTTGTGCACGAGGCAGAGGTCCTCGGCGACGGTGAAGGGGTGCGCGCCGACCGCGGTCACCGCGGACTCGGTGGCCATGCGGGTGTGCGAGAGCGCCTGGGTGCCGCCGATCTCGGTGAGCCCGTACACGCCGGCGAGCTCGACCGGGTGGCCGACGCCCTTGAGCACGGCCACGTTCGATCCGCGGCCGATGATGCTCTCGCCGGGAAGCGCGGCGCGCACCGCATTCTCGAGAACGGATGCCGGGGCCTCGGCGTTCACGAGCACCGATTCGGCGTACGCGATCACGGTCGGCTCCGCTCCCTCGGGAAGGGCCGCGCGCAGCGCCTCGGCGAGGTCGTCGGGGTCGGCATCCGTGATCACGGTGATCGCGGAGGATCCCTCGGGGGTCAGCCGCTCAGACCCGTAGAGGGCGAGCCCTGCCGAATCGGGGCCGCGCTCGACGATCTCGCACAGCATGCCGTGCATGAGGCCGCCGAGCTGGCCGCGCAGCGCGGGGTTGCGAATCTGCAGTGCAGCGATTCCGCACATGGGTGGTTCCTTTCGTTCGTGACGGATGCCGCGGCGCTCAGTACGCGGTGAGGTAGCGGTCGAGCTCCCACTCGGTGACGGTGTTGTGCCAGCCGAGGAACTCGTCCTCCTTGGCGTCGGCGAAGTACTCGCCGACCCCGTGGCCGCCGTCGTCGAGCGCCTCGCGCAGGACGGCGTCATCGCGGAGCGACTGGACGGCGTGAAGGAGCGTGCGGGGGAGCACGGCGGAGGTCTGGCGGAACTCGCCCGGCCCGCAGGGCGCGCCCGGGTCGGCCGCTCGCTCGATGCCGTCGAGGCCTGCGTGGACCACCGCCGCGAGAGCGAGGTACGGGTTCGCCGAGCCGTCTGCCGCGCGCAGCTCGATGCGGTTCGCGTCGGGCACGCGGATGAAATGCGTGCGGTCATTGCCGCCGTAGGTCGCGTGCTTGGGCGACCACGTCGCTCCCGAGGCGCTCGTCGTCGCGCCGCGGCGCTTGTAGGAGTTGACGCTCGGCGCGAGGAACAGCTGCAGGCCAGGCGCGTGGTCGAGCATGCCCGCGACGAACGAGTAGGCCACCTCTGAGAGCCCGAGGCCCCGCTCGTCGGCCGAATCGGGAAAGACTGGAGCGCCGTCCTCGTTCCACAGCGACAGGTGGAAGTGCAGACCGTTGCCGGCGCGGTCGCTGAAGGGCTTCGGCATGAACGTCGCCGTCATGCCGCGCTGCTCGGCGAGCATGCCGATGAGGTAGCGCAGCGTGATGACGCGGTCTGCCGTCACCAGGGCCTCGTCGTACTTGAAGTTCTGCTCGAATTGGCCCGGGGCATCCTCGTGATCGTTGGCGTAGTTGCCCCACCCGAGCGCGTTCATCGCGTCGCTGACCGCGGCGAGGTGGTCGTACATGCGCGTCACGCCCCGGGCGTCGTAGCAGGAGCGCAGCCCTTCGTCCTTCGCGTCGGCTGCCGTCAGCGTCCCGTCGCTAGAACGGTCGACGAGGAAGTATTCGACTTCGGCGCCGACCTTCGCCGACAGGCCGCGCTCGGCGAGGCGCGCGAGCGCGCGCTTGAGGATGACGCGAGGGGCGTACGGCCACGGCTCGCCGTCGACGTGCGGGTCGCAGTGCACGATCGCAAGGCCTTCGCGCACGAAGGGGATGGGCGCGTACGAGTCGAGGTCGGGCACCGCGATGAGGTCGGCGTCGTGCGGGCGCTGCCCGATGAGGCCCGCGGCGAAGCCTGCGAACCCGAGTTCGCCGGCCTCCAGCTCATCGGCGGCCGAGACGGGAACGAGCTTGGCGCACGGCTTGCCGTTGAGGTCGACGAACACCGCGAGGATGAAGCGGACGTCGTCCGCCAGCGCGCGGTCGCGCAGCGACTGCGGTGCGGTGGGGAGCGTGACGAGGTCACCCCCGGCGAAGGCGGGAAAGGTCATGCGGATCTCCTCAGGTCGGGTTGACTGTTGGTGAAGCGTGTTGATTGAGAGTAACAACACTCGATCACCAGGCGGGTGTCGTCGATGTTTCGCGCGCGTAAAACCCGTCTCAGTCCTTGTCATGCAAGGTTCACGCGACAGAAACCGTGGTCAGAGTTGCGTCTGAAGAAAATGGGTTGCACGGCAGTGATCTGCTGGCAGGCGCAGATCGAAGGCGCACCGCAACCCGGCGGTCCCTCGCAGAAGCCTGCAGAGAGGCTCGCGTCATGGATCAGGGAAACACCACATTCATCCTGCTGTCGGCAGCACTCGTGCTGCTGATGGCGCCCGGTCTGGCCTTCTTCTACGGAGGCCTCGTCAAAGCGAAGAGCGTCATCAGCATGATGATGATGACGTTCGGTGCAGCCGGCCTCGTCGGCGTGCTGTGGGTGATCTACGGCTACGCGATCGCCTTCCCCGGCGCCGACGGGCTCGTCGCGCCCTGGGCGATCGACTGGTCGGCCATCGGGCTCGAGAGCCTCATCGAGGTGCCGGAAGGCGCCGCGTATCCGCCGATGGCCTTCGTGGCCTTCCAGGCGACGTTCGCGATCATCACGGTCGCCCTGATCTCGGGCGCCATCGCCGACCGGGCGAAGTTCGGCTCGTGGATGCTGTTCGCCGCGATCTGGGCGACGGTCGTGTACTTCCCGGTTGCGAGCTGGGTCTTCAACTTCGGCCTCGCCGAGGACGGCAGCTTCGCCTATGGCGGCTGGATCACCTACGGGCTGCAGGAGGTCTTCGGGGTCGGCGTCATCGACTTCGCCGGCGGCACCGCGGTGCACATCAACGCCGGCGCGGCGGCGCTGGCCCTGGCGCTCGTGCTCGGCAAGCGCGTCGGCTTCCGCAAGGGTGCGCACGTTCCGCACAACCCGCCGTTCGTGCTGCTGGGCGCGGGCCTGCTGTGGTTCGGCTGGTTCGGCTTCAACGGCGGCTCCGAGCTCGCCGCCGATGGCACCGCCGCCCTCGTCTACGTCAACACGATCGCCGCGACCGCTGCAGCCCTGCTCGCCTGGCTCGTGGTCGAGAAGGTCAAGGACGGCAAGCCGACCTCGGTGGGCGCCGCCTCCGGCGCCGTCGCCGGTCTGGTGGCGATCACGCCGGCGTGTGCCGCGCTCACCCCGATCTGGGCGATCGTCCTCGGCCTCGTCGCCGGTGCGCTGTGCGCCCTCGCGATCGAGCTCAAGTACAAGTGGGGCTTCGACGACTCGCTCGACGTGGTGGGCATCCACCTCGTCGGCGGCCTCATCGGAACGCTGTACCTCGGCTTCTTCGCCACGGGCACCGGCCTGTTCATGGGCGGTGACGGCACGCAGCTGATCGTCCAGGCGATCGCCGCGTTCGCGGTGCTGGGCTACTCGCTGATCCTCACGCTCGTGATCGGGTTCGTCATCGAGAAGACGCTCGGCTTCCGCGTCAAGAGCGAGGACGAGGTGGCCGGCGTCGACCTGGCCGAGCACGGCGAAGAGGGCTACGTCCTGGACGAGAAGCTGGTCTCCTCAGCAGGCCCGCAGCCCGAGGCCCGCTGAGCGCGCGCGCAGCGGATCCGCGGCTTCGCGGCTGACTCCTCAGTCCGGATGCCGGGTGCCGAACGCACCCGGCATCCGGCGTGCTGGGCGCGGCGCGCCGGGGCGGTTGATGTTGCGGCGGGGCTCTGAGACCGTGATCGCATGACGGATCCGACATCCTCCGCCCCCGCCACCCAGACCGGCTACGTCGAGCTCGGTGAGCTTCGCATGTACTACGAAGTCCACGGCGATCCTGCTGCGGGCACGCCGCTGGTGCTGCTGCACGGCGGTCTGTTCGACATCGAACAGCAGTTCGGCGCGCTCATTCCCGACCTCGCAGCCGGGCGAGAAGTGATCGCGGTCGACTTCCAGGGCCATGGGCGCACCAATGACATCGACCGGCCCTTCTCTGCAGCGGCGTTCGCTGACGACGTGCTGGGCGTGCTCGACCACCTCGGCGTCGGTCGCGCCGACATCTTCGGGTTCAGCGTCGGCGGAGCCGTCGCGCTGGACCTCGCCATCGATCACCCGGAGCGGGTCAGGCGGGTCATCATCTCGTCCACCTCGTTCGCCGCGTCGGGCATGCGCGGGTCCGAGAACGCGGATGCCGTCGGCTCGATGACGGTCGACATGATCGCCGGCACGCCGATGGAGGCGGCGTACCTCGCGAAGTCTCCGCACCCGGACCTCGACCACCTCCAAGCGCTGCTCGACAAACTCGGCGCGACCTATGCAGGCGGGTTTCCTGATCGCACGGAAGCCGAGATCCGCGGGATCGCGGCACCGACGCTCATCACCGTGGGCGACGCCGACATGGTCTCACTCGACCACGCGGTCGAGTTCCTGCGCCTCCGCGGCGGCGACGTGAACGGCGACTTCGTCGGGGTTCCGGCATCCCAGCTCGCCGTGTTTCCCGGCACAAGCCACTTCTTCGGACTCGCACGGACCGACCTCGTCCTCGGTGTGGTCGTTCCGTTCCTCGACGGCGCATCCGCGTAGGCGGCCATCGCGACGGCCGTGCGTCAGCACCGCCGTGCTCACGTCGAGCTCTCCCGGCATCCGCGCCGAACCGCACGGGGAGCGAAGCCCGGCGCTTTGTCCAGGGACGCCGTTGATTCGTCATGGCCACCGCACTCCGGCCCCGCTTAGGTTCGTGGGGTGATGGATCCGTTCGACACCCACCAGCCTCGCCACGACGACCCCGCGCCGATTCTCGACGAGGAGGTACGCGGCGGCGGAAACCGCGTCAGGATCGACGCCCCCGCCCGCGTGGCGCCCGCGCCGCTCGAGATGGGCGACAGCGACGACGCCGCGGAGCGGATCCAGCTCACCACCCGGTATGTGACGCGAAACGGCGAGCCGTGGATCCCCGTGATGGGCGAGTACCACTTCAGCCGCGACCTTCCCGAGAGGTGGGAGCGCGAGCTGCGCAAGATGAAAGCGGGCGGCATCAACGTGCTCGCCACCTACATGCTCTGGATCGTCCACGAGGAAGTCCGGGGTCAGCTTCGCTGGGACGGCCCGCGCGACATCCGCCGTTTCATCGAAATCGCCCACGAGGTCGGCCTCAAGGTGATGCTCCGCATCGGACCCTGGGCGCACGGCGAAGCGCGCAACGGCGGCTTCCCCGACTGGCTGCAGGCTCTGCCGATCGGGCACCGATCGAACGATCCCGCCTACCTCGACCTCGCCCATGGCTGGTACGCCGCGATCGAGGAGCAGGTGCGCGGGCTGTTCCACTCGGCGGAGAATCCCGACGGGCCGATCATCGGCATCCAGGTCGACAACGAGCTCTATGACAACGGCCCGCATCTGGCGACGCTGCGCGAGACGGCCGAGTCCGTCGGCATGCGCGCGAGCCTGTGGACCGCCACCGGGTGGGGTGGCGCCGTGCTGCCCCGTGGTCAGGTGCTGCCGGTCTACGCCGGCTACTCCGACGGGTTCTGGGAAGAGTCCGACACCGGATGGCCCGCCTTCGGCGTCATGCACTTCACCTACAACACCGCGCGCGACGACCTCACCGTCGGTGCCGACCTCCGGGACACGCCCGCGCACCTGGACGCGGACGCCACCCTCGGCGCGGAGGACCCGTGGCCGTTCGTCACCTGCGAGCTCGGCGGCGGTATGGCGGTGGCGTACCACCGGCGTCCGCTCGTCGACCCCGACGATGTCGCCGCTCTCGCGCTGACGAAGGTCGGCAGCGGATCAGCCTGGCAGGGCTACTACATGTACCACGGCGGCACCCAGGTCATCGGTGAGCTCTCCACGACACAGGAGTCCCAGGCGACCGGCTATCCGAATGACGCGCCGGTGCGCGACTACGACTTCTTCGCACCCCTGGGCGCCGTCGGCACGCAGCGACCCCACTTCCACAAGCTGCGTCAGCAGCACCTCATGCTCGACGCGTTCGGCTCGGCGCTCGCGACCGCGCCGGCCACCATCCCGGCGCAGCAGGACGGCGGACCGCGCTGGTCGGTCCGCGGCGACGAGGAGCGGGGCTTCCTCTTCGCCAACAACCACCAGCCGGCGATCGCAGCGCTTCCCGCGCTGGAGGATGTGCAGTTCACGGTCGAGTTCGCGGACCGCGACGTGGTGATTCCGTCCGCGCCGGCCACGCTCGCAAGCGGCTCCTACTTCGTCTGGCCGCTGCGTCAGCGCTACGGCGACGTGCCGGGTCTGAGCGTGACGGCACAGCCGATCACCCAGCTCTCGGTCGATGGCCGCACCGTCGTGCTGTTCGCAGCCGTCGACGGCATCGCCGTCGAACTCCACGTGGAGGGCGTGCCCGCCGACGAGATCTCCGGCGCCGATGTGCGGATCGCAGACGGTGTCGTCATCGCCACGCCTCGCGTGGTTCCCGGCATCGACTGCGAGGTTCACGTCGGGGACTCCATTCTGGTGTTCCTCGATCGCGACACCGCGGAGTCCGTCTGGCGAGGCGACGTCGACGGGCGTGACACGGTCGTCATCTGGCATGGCCAAGGATGGTTCGACGGTGCCTTCCGGGCCGTGCTGACGGAGACGGACGCCGTGCTCGACGCGGTGCCGCCGCTGCAGGGCGACGACCTCGTCGTGATGCCCTGCGCCGGGTCGGTGTTCACGCGTTACGCGACACCGGCGGCTCCGGCATCCGTCTTCCTCGATGTCTCTCCCTTCGAGGGCGACCCGCTCGCCCCGATCCGCCAGGGAGGGTCGTCCAGCCGGTACTCTGCTCCGACGGACGAGGACTTCGCCCAGGCCGCGGTGTCGCACGTGACGGTTCCCGAGCGGGCCTTGGAGGGCGAGCAGGCGATTCTCACGCTGGACTGGACCGGAGACGTCCTCCGTGCGTACATCGGCGACGAACTGATCGCGGATCAGTACTGGTACGGACGACCCCTCGAGATCGACCTGGCGCCGTACCGTGCCGCGCTCGCACATGCACCGCTGACCCTCAAGGCTTTCGCCTGGTCCCCGACGACGGGCGTGTATGTGGACGCTCGTGTTCGGCCATCGGGGGAGGAGCCCGCACTCGAGCTCCGCTCTGCGGCGGTGCGAGGGCTCCGGACGGCCTCGTTCCGCTGACTCCGGCATCGCCGGGGTGCAGCGCCGTCAACCTTTGTGCTGCGCCCTGTATTGCGTGGGGTTGACGCCGTGTACACGGCGGAAGTGGCGCGAGAAATACAGGGGGTCCGCGTATCCCACCGCGGTGGCGACCTCGGCCACGCTCGCCGTCGTGGTGTCGAGCAGCCTCCGCGCGCGCGCCATCTTGATCGAGGTGTGAAACGCCCCCGGACCGCTCCCGGTCGCCCGGCGGAACAGTGCGCTCAGGTGTGAGGGGGACATCCCCACCATGGCGGCCAGCTCACCCACCTGGATGTTGCTGTCGACGCGAGCCTCGAGGAAATGCATGGCTCGTTCGAGCGGGGAGCCCTCGGCGGGCAGGATGCTGTCCGCCACGACACGGGTCAGCAGCTGCCAGGCGATGCCGGACGCCGCGAGCAGGTGCGCGGGGGACTGGCGGCGTTCGAGGAGGCTCACCAGCTCGTCGAAGAGCGCGACCACCCCTTCGACGGCGCGAAGCCGAGTCAGGGGATGGGGGATGCCGAGCACTGGCCCGGTGAGCTCGGCGACGTCTGTTCCTCGCACGTGTATCCACCAGATCGTCCATGGATCATCGAGCGACGCCTGATACTCGTGCGCCTGATTCGCTGCGATGGTCATGCAGGCCCCCGGCGTGAGCGAGTAGACATCGCCGGCGATCCTGACTTCGCCGGCGCCGGCCACGCAGAGGATGACGATCGTCTCGGGAGCGCCCTTGGCTCGAACTCGCCGGTGACCCGATGCGGCGGGGAAGTAGCCGACGTCGGTGACGGTCATGCGCCGGGTCACCGCGCGCCCGAGGGCGGCCTCGACCTGAGGGCGGGGGACCACGCAGAGACGTTGGTTGTCGAAGCCGTCCCTGCGGTAGAAGGGGGCAGCGGTAATCAGTGTTTCGTCCATGAACGTCCTCGTTCTCACCATACCTTCCCGTGTGATCCGCTCTTAGCGTTTATATGCTCGCGTCATCTGCGGGCGATCACGCACGCACCCGGCCCGCCGCCGCAGTCTCCCAAGGAGGTCAGCGATGACCGCTGAACGGACGGACCTCGACCCCGTGAACGAAGCCACGGTCGTCGATGATTCGCACGAACCCCTCGAGAAGCTCCAGCTTCCCGATGTCCCCGCCGACCTCGAAGAGGCGCTCCGGCGCGGAGAGGCGGTCGCGTGGCGCGAGCCGCTGACGATCCGCACTTATGAGGCGGGCGCGCCGAGTCGGTATCCGATGTTCCTCGACCACCGCGTGTATCAGGGGTCCAGCGGCAAGGTCTACCCCATCCCCTTCACCGAGAACGTGTCCGACCACGCGTCCTCACGGACGTGGGATGCCGTCCACCTCGAGAACGCGTACGTACGCGTCGTCGTCCTTCCCGAGCTCGGCGGCCGCATCCACGTCGGCTATGACAAGACGACGGGCTACGACTTCTTCTACCGCAACAACGTCATCAAGCCGGCTCTCGTGGGACTCGCGGGCCCGTGGATCTCGGGCGGCGTCGAGTTCAACTGGCCGCAGCATCACCGTCCGGCTACCTACCTTCCCGTGGAGACCGTCATCGAGAGGGACGATGACGGCACGGTCACCGTCTGGTGCCACGACCACGACCCGTTCGCTCGGATGTCGGCGCAGCACGGGGTACGTCTCCGCGCGGACAGCTCCGTGGTCGAAGTCGCCGTCCGGCTGCACAATCGCACGGACGAGCGTCAGACCTTCCTGTGGTGGGCGAACGTCGCCGCGCGCGTGCACGACGAGTATCAGTCCTTCTTCCCGGAGGACGTGCGCTACGTCGCCGACCACGCACGCCGCGCGCTGACCGCGTTCCCCGCGGCGGACCGGCCCTATTACGGGGTCGACTATCCCGCGCTCGCCGAGCGAGATCCTGCTGCGAACCGGATCGACTGGTACCGGAACATCCCCGTCCCCACCTCGTACATGATCGTGGATTCGACGGAGGACTTCTTCGGCGGCTACGACCACGCCGCCGGCGCCGGCTTCGTGCACTGGGCGGAACGCCGCGTCTCGCCGGGCAAGAAGCAGTGGACGTGGGGCGACGCACCGTTCGGCCACGCCTGGGACGCTCAGCTCACCGACGCCGACGGGCCGTACATCGAGCTGATGGCCGGCGTCTACACCGACAATCAGCCGGACTTCTCCTGGCTGCTCCCGGGTGAGACCAAGGTCTTCACGCAGTACTGGTACCCGATCCCCGCGATCGGCCCCGCCCACCAGGCCACCCCCGACGCGGCGGTTCACGTCGACCGGGGGGCGCGCCCCTCCGCGTCCTTCGCGGTCACCCGGCCGCAGCGCGGGGCCGTGCTGCGTCTGCTCGACGCCGGCGAGGTCATTGCCTCGCGGACGGCGGACCTCGTTCCGGGTGTGCCGGCCAGGTTGGAGGCCGGCGCCGCGTTCTCCGGCGACGCGCTCGCTGCCGAGCTGCTCAGCGCAGCCGGGCAGGTGCTGGTCCGCTGGACCCCGGCCGTCGTGGGGGACGAGGAGCCGTGGGTGGCCGACGAGCCGCCGTTGCCGGGTGATGTCGAGTCCGTCGAGGAGCTCTATCTCACTGGAGTGCACCTGTCCCAATATCGGCACCCCACCCGGTCGCCGCTGCCCTATTGGGAGGCTGCTCTCCAGCGCGATCCCGGCGATGTGCGCACCAACCTCGCGCTCGCCGACCGGGACTATCGGGCGGGAGAGTACGGCTCGGCACTCGAGCGGATCGAGGTGGCCTTGAGACGTCTCACCCGCCGCAACGCGAACCCCACCGACGCGGAGGCGTTCTACCTGCACGGCCTCGTGCTGCAGCGCCTCGGCCGAACGGCCGAGGCAGAGCGGTCATTCGGCAAAGCGGGGTGGGACGGCACCTGGGCCGCGGCCGCGGGCCACGCACTCGCGCGGTCGCTCGCCCACGGCGGGCAGAACCGCGCCGCACTGCGGGTGCTGGACTCTCTCGACGGCGTCGTCGGCCATGACACCCGCCGCATCGCGTTGCGCGTGATCGTGTTGCGGCGCCTCGGGGCGCACGCCGACGCCGACGCCGCGATCGGCTCGGCCCTGCGTGCCGACCCTCTCGACGCCACGCTGCGCGTACTGGCGGGACGACCGGTCGGCGACGACGCCGGACTGCTGCTCGATGTCGCCCTCGACCTTCGCAACGCGGGCGCCTTCGACGAGGCACTGCGATTGCTGCGCCGGGTCGGGGATCTGCCGCTCACCCCGGCCGGAAACGTCCGACCGATCGCGCATTACATCGCGGCGGCGATCCACGACCGGCGCGGGGATGGCGGCAGCGCGGCATCCGAGCGTGCGATGGCGCGTTCCAGCGACCTCACCTGGGCTTTCCCACACGGACTCGACGCGCTCGACGCGCTCGAGGAGGCGCTCGCAGCGGAGCCTGACGACGCGGTCGCACATTCGCTCCTCGGCATGCTGCTTTACGCGCACGGCCGACGCGGCGAAGCGGGCGCACATTGGGAGACGGCGATCGGCCTCGGCAGGGTCGACCCCGTTCTGTTCCGCAACTCCGCGCTCGCTTCGTACAGCATCGCCCACGACGACCAACGGGCATGGGAGCGATACGAGTCGGCGATCGAAGCCGCACCCGAGGACGCACGTCTTCGCTACGAACAGGACCAGCTCGCGATCCGTCTCGGGCGACCGGGGCACGAGCGACTGGCCCGCCTGCGCCCCATCGAGAGCCTCGTCCTCACTCGCGACGACTTCGCCATCGAGTACGTCCAGCTTCTCGCCGCTCATGGCGATGCCGCGCGCGCGCACGAGATTCTGCGGACTCGCTCGTTCCACCCGTGGGAAGGCGGCGAGGGTCGCGCCATCGCCGCATGGGACGCGACGCTCGAAGCCCTCGGTCTGCCGCGCGCGGACCCGCCCGCGACCCTCGGTGAAGCGCGGGCCACCTACGGGGCGCCGGCCGCCCGGCGAGAAGACGGCGTCACCGACTACTTCGCCACCAGCCTTCCTGACCTGCTCCTGTTCTCGCGGGAGCACGCGGACGACTGACGCTGCCGCCGCGGCGACCCGGCCGGGGGCCGGGCCGCCGCCGCGGACGCCTCACTTAGGAGTTGAGCTGCTCCACCACGTCGTCAGCCGACTCCTCGATCGCCTTCCGCAGCTTCTCGTAGTCGTCGGCGTCGATCGCCTTGCTGATCCGCTTGTCGGACCGCTCGAGAGCCCTCTCGACGCGGTCGGTCCAGCGGTCGTCCACGACGGCGACGATCGCCGAGGTGCCGGGCGCCAGGTATTCGTCCGCGTCGACGCCGAGCTTCTTCTCGTCTCGGTTCTTCTTGATCTTCCCGAGGATCGCACCGATGCCGGCGCCGACCGCGGTGGCCGCGAGCAGGGGCGGCGCGAACAGCCCCACCACGACGCCCGCCCCGGCGCCCCAGGCGGCACCGTGACCGACCGACTTGTCGCCGTGCTCCTTGACCTGGACCTTGCCGTCCTTGTCGCGCACCAGCACGACGGCCCCGATGATCTCGTAGCCGCCGGAGTCCTGGCCGCTGCGCAGCGCCTGGTAGTCCTCCGATGCTGTCGCCGGGTCGTCATAAGAGCCGACCACCAGCGAGAGATTCTCCGTGCCCATCGATGTCTCCTTCGACGTGAATCCGAAGCGGCGGACCGGTCGCGCGGAACTCCGCTTCCTTGCGGTGTTGCGATCATACGGCTGCGGCGAGTCCCCGGCCAGAGAGGAAGAGGAGGCCGCATCCAAGGCCGGGTGGACTCTCGAACGATGTGCAGCAAACAGCCCTCGACGACCCGCGCTTCCGTAGGCTTGCCCGATGACGGCGGCTGCTCCGGATCCCCGATCCTGCCCCACGTGCGGCGATGCGCTGACGTTCGAGATCCTCGACGACGAGCGCTTCCTCGTCGCCTGGTCGTGCGTGACCTGCGGCCTGATCCGGACGACCGAGCCGGGATAGCGGGGCATCCACCTCAACGTCACGAGTTGGTATCGACGCGCCCCCCGCGTCCACCGGACCGCACACTGGATGCATGTGGTTCAGGTTCCTCAAGGCGATCAAGCGCCGCGAGCACCGTGTCGCGCCGACGACATGGGTCGCGGCCATCGCCGCTGTCGTCTACACGTTCGCGCCGATCGACCTTATTCCGGAGATCGTCCTCGGGCCGCTGGGTCTCACCGACGACCTCGGTCTCTGGGGCATCTTCGCGGTGCTCCTGATGCGCGAGCACCGCCGCTGGCAGGGAGCGATCGCCTCCTCGTAGCGCCCGCCTCGCACCGGGGAGGATCCGCCTATGGCTTCCGTGCCGTGAGCTGCTCCCACTGCCACTCGTGCACGTCGGTCAGCCACTCCAGTGGCGCCCTGGGCCCGATCCGCGGGTCCTCCGGCGCCCTGCCGTCTCGCAGTGCCTTCACGTACCGTCGATCCAGCTCGATCCGCGCGCGGAACTGATCGGCGTCGCCGACCGATCCGTGTCCCGGCACGACCGCCGTCACGTCGTCCGCGACGCGTTCGAACAGCTCGAGCGCGGCGAGATAGTCCTCGACAGGGTTCTCCGCCTGCAGGTCGAGGAACGGCATCAGGATGTCGGACAGCATGTCGCCCGCGATCAGCACGCCGTTCCCCTCGACGAGCAGTGCGGCATGGCCCGGGGCGTGCGCGCGGTGCTCGATGATCCGCACGGCGGGGCCGTCCCACGGGATGCTCATGGCACCCTCGGGCAGTGGATCGATCTGTCCCAGCAGCTCCATGGGGATCTCGTCGGCGTGCTCGGGCGGCAGCCCTTCGGTGATCTGCTCGGTCCAGCCGGGCTCGGAGATCAGCGCGCGGATGGATGCTGCACCCCGCGACGTGCCGTAGCGCGGCGGCGCGCCCAGATCCGGGTGCCACAGGACGTGGTCCCAGTCGGGGTGCGTCGAGAAGCCCGCCACCACGCGAAGGTCGCGGCCACGGAGGTCGGCGGCGAGTTCTGCCAGCTCTCCCGTGGTGATCCCGGGGTCGACCAGCAGGACGCCGTCGCCGCCCTGCACCACCACGGCGTTGCTCTGGAGGAACTCGCTCTCGTGAACGAGGACGCCCTCGGCGACGCGTCTCAGCATGACTTTGCCTGAGCTACCTGCGCTGTTCGAAGGCGCCGGCGGTGATGGGCACGGCGACCGCCGCGGCGATGCACAGCACGCCCGCGATGAACACCAGTCCCGGCAGGATCGGCGACGCGAACGAGATGCCCACCAGCCACATACCGCCGATGAGCAGAATGCCGTAGAGCACGAACAGCATGGTCAACCTCCAGGGGATCGGTTCTCCTCCTTGATACTCCGCGCGGACCCCGGGCGGGAAGGGGTTGCGCCATCTCTGGTACGTCGGGAAGGCCGGGGGCCACAATGGCGACATGAGACTTGTGCAGGTCGCCCAGCGCGCGGACGACCTCGAGCGCGCCGCCGCCTTCTACTCCAGCCTCCTCGGCACGCAGCCCACGGCGGTGTTCGACCCGCCCGGACTGCTGTTCTTCGATCTCGACGGGGTGAGGCTGCTGCTCGACAGGGGCGCGCCGACCGCCCTGGTCTATCTGCAGGTCGACGACGTCCACGCCGCGCTCGAGCGGCTCGGCGACCGCGCCGAGGTCGTCTCGCCGCCGCACGTGATCTTCACTCACGACGACGACACGCTCGGGCCCTCCGGTCACGACGAGTGGCAGACCTTCGTGAAGGATTCCGAGGGGAACACCGTCGGGCTCGTCGCCTTCCGCCCGAAGGCCTGAGCCCGCAGACTGCGTATGCATCGCGCCCGCCGGCGCTCATCCTGCCCCTATCGACTCGATAACGCCGAGCAGATTGTGCCGACCGACGGCGTAGCCTGGTGGCGATGAGCGCCTATGTCTCGGCGTTCGAGCTGTTCTCCATCGGTGTAGGACCCTCGAGCTCCCACACGGTCGGTCCCATGCGGGCCGCCCGTGATTTCGTCGTCCGACTGCACGAGTCCGGCATGCTTCCTCGCGTCGGAAGAGTCACGTGCACCCTCTACGGCTCACTCGGTGCCACGGGGATCGGCCACGGCACCCCCGACGCCGTGGTCGCCGGCTTGCAGGGTCTGGACCCCGAAACGGCGGATCCGGATGCCGTCCGCTCGGCGTGGAGCGGCTGGCCGGACGATCTGCGCCTCGAACTCGCCGGCACGCACGCCGTGCCGTTCGTGCGAGGCGACATCGTCTTCGCGCCACGCACGCGCCTGCCGGGTCACCCGAACGCGATGACTCTGGAGGCATGGATGTCTGTCGAGGACGGACCGCCGCGCGCCCTCGCCGTGACGCCGATCCGGGAGACCGGTCCAGCGTCGTCCGCCGCGGTGGAGCCGGCGACGACGGATGCCGGGCTGCTCGTCCGCGAGACCTACTACTCCGTCGGCGGCGGGTTCATCCGCCGCGACGGCGACCCGGCGACAGGCACGCGGGCGCACCCGCGGACGTTCCCCCTCGACTTCGGCAGTGCCGAGGAGCTCTTGGCGCTGTGCGACGAGCGCGGCATCACGATCGCGGAGGCCGCGCGCGTGAACGAGGGGTCGCTGCGCACCGACGAGGAGATCGCCGAGGGGCTCGACCGCATCTGGGACGCGATGGCGGCGTGCGTCGAGGCTGGGCTGGAGGCTGAGGGCGTCCTGCCCGGCATCCTCGGGGTGAAGCGTCGCGCCGCCTCGATCCGTGCACAGCTCGAGTCGGCGGAGGCCGACGGTCGTCGCGAGCTGCCGGGGGAGTGGCTCGGGGCGTTCGCCCTCGCCGTCAACGAGGAGAATGCAGCGGGCGGCCGCGTCGTCACGGCGCCGACGAACGGTGCCGCGGGCATCGTGCCCGCGGTGGCGATGTACTGGTGGCGCTTCCTCGCCGATTCGGGACTCGGGGCGGGCAACGCCGTGACACCGTACGGCGAACTGGTCGGCAGCGCGCTGCTCGGCTACCACGGGCACGCCGCGAGCCTCGAGGAGGCCGCGGGCTGGGACGAGGGGCAGGTTGCCGACGCGAACCGGCGGCGTGGCATCCGTCGCTTCCTCCTCACCGCGACCGCGCTGGGTTCGCTGTTCAAGGCCAACGCGTCCATCTCGGGTGCCGAGGGCGGCTGCCAGGCGGAGGTCGGCTCGGCCTGCGCGATGGCGGCCGGAGGGCTGACGGTGGTCATGGGCGGCACGAACCGTCAGATCGAGAACGCGGCCGAGATCGCCATGGAGCACCACCTCGGCCTCACGTGCGACCCCGTGGGCGGCCTCGTGCAGATCCCGTGCATCGAGCGCAACGCGATCGCCGCATCGACGGCGGTGACCGCCGCGCGGCTGGCGCTGCGGGGCGACGGCTCCCACTATGTGTCGCTGGACGCGGTGGTCGAGACGATGCGGCAGACCGGCATCGACATGTCGCACAAGTACAAGGAGACGAGCGAGGGCGGGCTCGCCGTCAACGTGATCGAGTGCTGACTCTGTTCGTTCAGAGCGAACAGCGAGCGCTTAGCACTCTCACTCCTCGAGTGCTAATCTGAACGTAGTTGAGCCGAGGCGGCTCAACTCTCGAACGAGAGGAGATAACCATGGCCACGTACGACCCGTTCCGCGATCTCGACCGCCTTGCGTCCGGTCTCTTCGACACCCGCCGCGGTCCCCGCCGCATGCCGATGGACCTCTACCGCGACGGCGACCACTACGTGCTGACGGCCGACCTGCCGGGCATCGACCCGGGCTCGGTCGACATCGACGTCGACGGCCAGCTGTTGACGATCCGTGCCGAGCGCACGCTCCACAGCGGCGACGACGTCAAGTGGATCACCCGCGAACGCGAGGCTGCGAGCTTCCTGCGCCAGCTGAACCTCGGCCAGGGCATCGACACCGAGCGCATCGCCGCGAGCTACAGCAACGGTGTGCTGAGCGTGACGATCCCGGTGAGCGAGAAGGCGAAGCCGCGCAAGATCGAGGTGACGTCCGAGGGCTCGGCGCCGACGATCCGCGCGCACGAGTCCAGCGAGACGCCGCAGCCGATCGAGCAGTAGGCCGTATCGCCGCTGTCCGGTTGACGGATGCCTCGTCCCCCTCCGGGGCGGGGCATCCGCGTTGCTGCCGCTAGGCGCGCGCGCCGGTGAAGTGGCGCCGGCACCGCGCCTGGTACGACTCGATGCCGCCCACCTGCGCGCGCGTCGGGACGCGCGGATCACCGCCGCCGTCCTGGACGGTTCGCTGGTGGAAGGCGGCGTCCTCGCCGCACACGGCGCACACCGCCGTCAGCTTGAGCACGTCCTCGGCCATCGCCATCAGCGCGGGCAGCGGTTCGAACGGCTGGCCGTCGAACGTGATGCACAGACCCGACACCACCACCGTCAGGCCGTCGGTGACGAGCGCGTCGACCGCCGGCACGAGCTCGGGGCCGAAGAACTGGGCCTCGTCGACAGCGACCAGATCGAGGCCGCGCCCGCGTGCCGACGCGACGAGCGCCTCCGCGTCGGGCACCGAGCGCGAGGGCACGCTCAGGCCCGAGTGGGAACTGACGAGCCCTTCGCCGCGGCGGTCGTCGAGAGCGTGGCTGATCACTTCGACCTCGAGCCCGGCGATGCGAGCACGGCGCACGCGCCGCATCAGCTCCTCGGACTTGCCGGCGAACATCGGACCCGCCACCACCTGCAGCGTCGCCTGGTTGCGCGTGTGCATGGCGCCCAGACTACGTCGACGGCCTCTTGACGGCCGGCCGGTGAAGGGCGAACCATTCATCTCGTGAGGGATGGTGCGGGGACGGATGCCGTCCACGTGCGTGGTCTGCACGTGCGGCGCGGCAAGACCGAGGTGTTCGAGAGCCTCGATCTCGACATCCCGCGCGGCCAGGTGACGGGGCTGATGGGACCGTCGGGCTGCGGCAAGACGACGCTCATGCGCGCGATCGTCGGCGTGCAGAAGGTGGCGGGCGGCAGCGTCACGGTGCTCGGCGAGCCGGCCGGCTCGGCAGTGCTCCGCAAGCGGGTGGCGTACGACACCCAGGCGGCCTCGGTGTACGGCGACCTCACCATCCGGCAGAACCTGCGGTACTTCGCCCGGCTCGTCGGGGCGCCGCGCACCGACATCGACCGCGTCATCGAGCAGGTCGGGCTCACCGACCAGCGCGACCAGACGATCGACTCCCTCAGCGGCGGTCAGGAGAGCCGGGTGTCGCTCGCGGTCGCGATGCTCGGTGCTCCTGAGCTGCTCGTGCTCGACGAGCCGACGGTCGGCCTCGATCCCGTGCTGCGGGCCGAGCTGTGGGAGGTGTTCCGCGGCCTCGCCGACGCTGGGGCGACGCTCATCGTGTCGAGCCACGTCATGGACGAGGCGCTGCGCTGCGACCGTCTGGTCCTGCTGCGGGCGGGCCGCATCATCGCCGACACGACCCCCGACGGTCTTCTCGCCGATACCGCAACGACGGATCCGGATGCCGCGTTCCTGGCTCTCATCGAACGCGACGCCCTTCGCCAGGCGCGGTCGCCGGAGGCCACGGATGCGTCTGTCGGGTCGGGCGCGCCGGTCGGCGAGGACGCGCCGGTCGGCGAGGACGCGACGGCCGGGCAGGACGCGCCGGTCGGCGAGCCAGCCGGAGAGCAGGCCGAGCAGCATCCGCTCACCCGCCGCGAGGCCCGCGAGCAAGCGAAGCACCCGCACGAGGGAGGTGCCTCGTGAACGGAGCTCTGACGCTCGCGACCGCCGGGCGCGTGCTGCGTCAGCTCAGCCACGACCCCCGGTCGATCGCGCTCATGCTCGTCGCACCGAGTCTGCTGGTCGGCCTGTTCGCGTGGCTGTTCAGCGATCAGGAGGGCGTGTTCGATCAGTTCGGCGGACCGATCCTGGCCCTCTTCCCGTTCATCGTGATGTTCCTCATCACTTCGATCACGACGCTCCGCGAGCGCCGGTCGGGAACGCTGGAGCGGCTGATGACCACCCCGATCGCCAAGGCCGACTTCATCCTCGGCTACGGGCTCGCCTTCGGTCTGATGGCGACGCTGCAGGCGGTGATCACGGTGACCTTCGCCGTGTGGGTGTGCGGACTGGAGGTCGAGGGGCCGCTCTGGCAGCTCGGCCTGGTGGCGGTCGTCGACGCGATCCTGGGCACGGCGCTGGGCCTGCTGGCCAGCGCGTTCGCCCGTACGGAGTTCCAGGCTGTGCAGTTCATGCCGCTCATCGTCTTCCCGCAGATCATCCTCGGTGGGCTGTTCATGCCGCGCGAGGATATGCCCGAGGCGCTCTACCAGATCTCGAAGATCCTGCCGCTGAGCTACGCGATCGACACCATCAATGCCGTCACCGACGGCGACGAGGGGTGGGACGTGTTCGGGCCGCTCCTCGTCGTGGTCGCATTCGCCGTCGGCGCGCTGATCCTCGCCTCGCTCACCCTCCGGCGGCGGACTCCGTAGCCGGATCTCCGGTCAGCGCCCGGGAGCAGATCAGCAGCTCGGCTGCTTCTTGCGCAGCTTGGCGGTGAGGTCGCGCAGCTGGGTCAGCTCGTCGTCGGAGAGCAGCGACATGCGCTCGGCGATGGCCTTGCCGTGCGAACTCGCGACGCGGCGGAACAGCGCGGCTCCGGCATCCGTCGCGTGAACGAGCGCGCCGCGGCCGTCGTCGGGATCGGCGTCCTTCGTGAGCAGGCCGCGCGCGACCATGCGGTCGACGAGGCGCGAGACGCTCGGCTGACTGATCAGCATGTTGGCGGTCACGTCGCGCAGGCGCGCGGTGAGGTCTTCGGCCCGCGTGACTGTGAGGAGCACGTCGTACTCCGCCTGGCTCAGCGTGTCTTCGTGGAAGTCGTCGTTGATGTCGCCGAACACCTCGTGCTGGGCCCGGAAGAGGCTCTCCCAGGCATCGATGGCGAGGCGACGGTCGGTCATATCGACAAGATTAGGGCAGGGCGCGGACCCTAGGCTGGCCACATGGGCTCTTCTGTCGCCGGTTCGTCGCGCCCGCATCGGCTCGGGAGCGTCGGCCTGATCGTCGCCGTGCTCTTCGGGATGCTGCTGCCCGCCCTCGTGGCCGCGCCGGCCTTTGCCGACGTCGAGGACTTCGCCTTCGAGAGTCTCGACGTCGAGTACCAGCTCGGTCGCGCCGACGACGGCACCAGCACGCTCACCGTCGTCGAGACATTCGTGGCGATCTTCCCCGAGATCGATCAGAACCGCGGCATGCGGCGCGCGGTCCCCGACAGCTACCGGGGTGCGCCGCTGCACCCCGAGCTCGTGTCCATCACCGACGAGAACGGCGCTTCGCGCCCTGCCGAGACGGAGTCGGAGGACGGGTTCTTCATCATCACCTCGCGCGCGGACGACTACGTGCACGGGCGCCAGACCTACGTCTTCACCTACACGCTCGCCAACGTCACGAGGTACTTCCCCGACACCGGCGTCGACGAGTTCTACTGGGACGTCAACGGCACCGCGTGGCCGCAGCCGTTCGGTCGCGTCACAGCGCGCGTGACGATGCCGGACGAACTCGGATCCGCGCGCACGGGCGCGCAGGCCTGCTACTTCGGGTACCAGGACGACGAGCAGACGTGCCCGATCGACGACGCCGACGGGGCCGTGACGGCGTCCGTGGAGAATGTGCAGCCTTCCCAGACGATGACGATCGCGATCGGCTTCGAGCCCGACACCTTCACCGAGTTCGATGCGAGGTACCTCGCATCGCCGTGGGGCTGGCTGCAGAGCATCGTCGCGCTGCTCGGGCTCGGGACCGCCGTCGTGCTCGCCGTGGTGACCCGCCGGCGCCACCTGCGCGACGCACCCGGCCGGCCGGTGATCATCGCGGAGTACACCCCGCCGCGGGAGATTGACGCGCTCGAGAGCGCCGTGCTGCTGGGGCACACGACCAAGGCGATCCCGGCGGAGGTGCTCGAGCAGGCGGTGGTCGGCAGCATCCGCATCGAGGAGGGCCCGGCGAGGTGGTTCGGCGGCGCGCGGCTGAAGGCCGTGCTCGTCGACCCCTCCCTCGCGGACGGAGATGGACGGATGCTGCTTCCCGGCCTCTTCCCGTCGGGAGTGCCCGGCGAGGAGTTCGAGTTCGGCCGCAGCGACACGAGGTTCTCCACCACCGCGCAGAAGGTGCTGAAGGCGGCGTCGTCGGAGCTCACGACGCGCGGTCTGCGTCGACAGGTGCCGGTCCGAGCACGCGCGTGGCCGATCGCGATCGTGATCATCTCGGCGGCGCTGGTGCTGCTGTTCGGCATCGGCGCGCTCGTCTCGTACGTGACGCCCTTCGTGCCGATCGTCCTGATCATCGCCGCCGTGCTCGTCGTGCTGCTCGTCGCCGGGCTGGTATCGCGCAAGCCGCTGACGCCCGCCGGCGCGGAGGTGCGCGACCACCTGCACGGCCTCAAGCAGTTCATCGAGTGGGCCGAGGCCGATCGCATCCGCATGCTGCAGTCGCCGCAGGGCGCCGAGCGCGTACGGGTCGACATCTCGGACCCGCGGGTGAAGCTGAAGCTCTACGAGAAGCTGCTGCCGTACGCGGTCGTGTTCGGCCAGGAGAAGAAGTGGGCCGACGAGCTAGCGGTGCTCTACGGCGACGGCAACTCGCCCGGCTGGTACGCGGGGGGCGCGGGATTCAATGCCGCCGCGTTCTCGGCCGGGATCTCGCACCTCTCGAGCACGGCGTCCGCCTCGTCGTCGTCTGGCGGCTCGTCGGGCGGCGGCTCCGCCGGCGGCGGCGGAGGCGGAGGCGGCGGCGGAGGAGTCTAAGACCCTGCCGGCGCCTCATTCCGGACGCGCCGAACCTGTCGCGCAGACCGCCTCCCGCGTCGGCGCCCCTACGCGGGCTGCGCCTTCTTCTCGAGCTCCCGGTGGAGCACGCGATTCGCCGGCCGCCACCGTCTTCGCGGATCCACCCAGGTCGGCGGCCGGACCTCGGGAATGCCGTCGGCCATCCGGATCTCCCAGCCGCTCGTCTCGATCGTGCGATGGTGGTGCCAGCAGAGCATGACGCCGTTGTCGACGTCAGTCGGGCCGCCCCGAGCGTGCTCGACGACGTGGTGGATCTCGCACCACGCCGCGCGTACGCTGCACCCCGGGATGATGCATCCGCCGTCGCGTGCGCCGATCGCCTTGCGCTGCCAGTGGTTGAACGTCCGGTCGAGAACGCTCATCGCCTTGAGCCGGCCGTTCGCACCGAGCGCGACGCGGTGGACGGTGCCGTGGCAGCCGACGTGCCGCGCGAAAGTCGCGGCGACCGGCAGCTCGCCGTCCGGGCCGTCGACGAACGCCACGCCGTCGGCGCGCCCGAGCTGGTCTTCGGCGACGGTGACGACCAGTGTCGGCGCCGCGCCTCCGAGCGTGGGCGAGGAGACGGATGCGGCGGCCGCCGTGAGGATGCCCGCAAAGGCGTCGTGCCGCTTCTGATCAGCCGTGCGCGGGTCGTGGATGCTCTCGTCGTCACCGCCGGTCGGGTCCTCATCAGCGGCGCTGTCGACGAATCGGAGGGCGCGATCCTGTATCCGTGGATTGAGGTGGGAATCGAGGAGCCTCTGCAGCGTCGCGGCGACGTCGGCGGTCACGTTCCCGTGCAGCGGGAACAGGTTGTTGCGCTCCCGGCCGAGACGGAACGTGCGCATGCGCTCGGAGTCTTCGTCGGCCAGCGTTCCGTCGGGATCGAGGTAGAGCGCCCACGTCTGCGTCATGATCCGCAGCTCGTACACACTGCATGCAGGTTCCCCGCCAGCGCCGACAGCGGCGCGCACGAGCTCGGCCTCGGCCGCAACGATCTGGTCGGCACTGCAGCGGCGCTGGAGCGGGCGCAATCCGTCGGCGATCGTGGTGAGGGCATCCAGACCGAGGTTGCCCGCGGCGACCTCGCGCCGCGCGTGATCGAGCGGTGCCGGGCGCCGCTGACCTGTCAGCGTCGCGCGTGACGTGATCGCTCGCGCGACGCGCAGGCGTGCGCGGGCTGTCGTGTTCGACACCTGGGTGGTCCGCTCGATCAGCTCGGCGGGATTGTCGCAGCCGAAGACTGTCGTGAGCGTGATGTCCGTCGCACCCGGTTCGCTGCGGCGCCCGACCTCTCCGGCCAGGCCCAGGCGTGCGGCATCCGTCCATCTTCCGAGCTCTTCGACGACCGCCAGTGCGTCCACCAGCTCGGCATCGGAGAGGGCGCGCTGGGCCTCTTCGCCGAGCGGCTGCCGCAGGGCGTCGCCGAGTACCGAGACGAGGTCGCGGAGATCGGCGAGGGGGAATCGCATAACTCGATCATGCCGAAGGGTTCCGACATCGCGGCGCCGTGAAAGCGCAGATCACACACTGATTCTGTGGAGAACTCCGTGCGCTGCTGAGGGCGCGGCCGCTGGGGAGGAACGGGTCATTCTGCGGCAAGAGTAAGGGCCGGTCGGAGAGGCTACCGACCGGCCCTTGTCCCTTGCACCAAGAGTGTCCTGCAATCACATGCCGGCAGCTGCCACAGCAAAACAACTACCGTGCCAGCACTCTATAACGACCAGATAACAGTGGCAAGGGTTCGTTGTTATGTTTTCGTGATGTGTCGCCTGAGACGGCGGCGGGCGCTCGCAGCGGTTCTCCGACATGGGGCGTTTCTCTGCGCGTGCGATACTGCGCGGCGTGGAGACCGCGACGCGCAGTGAGAGATCGATCGCGTCGGTGCTCACGGCGCCGGCCGCACGCATCGCGTCGGTCTACGTCGCCGCGCGACTGGTGACCACGACGTTCTTCCTCATCGCCTCCACGTGGTCGCCACGCGACTCGCGGTTCGGGAACGGCGCCGACTTGTGGACCTACATCGGCGCCTGGGACGCCCAGTGGTACCGGCGCATCGCCGAGGACGGCTACCCGGCGGTGCTGCCGCTCACCGACGCGGGCGATGTCGCGCAGAACGCGTGGGCCTTCATGCCGCTGTATCCGTGGGCGTCGGCTGCGCTGGGATCGTTCCTCGGCTCGTGGGCGGCGGGGGCAGTGGTGATCTCCCTCGTGGCGGGGTACGCGTGCTGCCTCGTGCTGCGCAGCATCCTCGTCGAGCGGATGGGCGAAGCCGCCGCCATGTGGGCCGTGGTGTTCTTCGCCGCCGCGCCGCTGGCCGCGATGTTCCAGGTGGCGTATGCCGAGGCATCCTTCCTCCTCCTCGTGCTGCTCGGCATCCGCTGCCTGCAGCGACGACGCTACGGGTGGCTCTTCGCCATCGTGCCGGTGATGGCGTTCACGCGCCCCGGCGTGCTCGCCTTCGCGCTCCTCCTCGTGCTGTTCGCGGGATGGCGCTGGATGCGGCGGCGAGCGGAGCCGCTGCGACCGCACGAGCTCCTGCAGCTCGGGGCCGCCGGCGCGTCGGCGGTCGCCCTGGGACTGGCCTGGCAGGTCATCGCGGGTGCCGTCACCGGTCGCCCGGACGCGTACCTCGACACCGAGCTGTCGTGGCGACGACTGTGGATGGGCGACACGGGCGCGTTCGTGCCGGGTGAGGGCTGGCTGCTGGCGGCGGACCACTGGCTGCGCGAGTGGGGGATCGCCCCCGTGCTCGGACCAGCCGTCGTCGTGGGACTCGTCATCGTGGTCGGCATCGTCCTCGCGGTGGAGCCCCACGTGAAGCGGCTCGGAATCGAGATCCGCCTGTGGGCGGCGAGCTACCTGCTGTACCTGCTCGCGGTGTTCCTGCCGCAGTCCAGCGTCTTCCGGCTGCTGTTCCCGCTCGCGCCGCTCGCCGGCGCGCTCGCGCTGCCGGCGAGCACAGCGTGGCGGATCGGCGTGCTGGTCGTATCTCTGCTCGGGCAGTGGTGGTGGATCTGGAACATGTACGGGCTCGGCACCGAGTTCTGGCACATCCCCTGACCTGTCATCGGGTGCGCCGGCGGCGGTCCGAGGCGGTGCCGGCGGCGCTCCGCGCGGCGGCAAGAGTAAGGGCCGGTCGGAGAGGCTACCGACCGGCCCTTGTCCCTTGCACCAAGAGTGTCCTGCAATCACATGCCGGCAGCTGCCACAGCAAAACAACTACCGTGCAAGCACTCTATAACGGCGAGGTAACGATGGGAAGGGTTCGTCGTTATCTTTCTGTGATTGATTCGCGCGGTGCCGCCTCCGCGTCGGCCGCGAGCCGGAAACCCACGCCGATCGCCGCGAGATCCGCTTCGTACGCGCCGTGGCGGCGGGCGCAGCGCGCGAGATCGCGGTCGTGGCGGAACGCCCCGCCCCGGGTGATGTGCGGATCGAACGCCCACGTTTCGAGAACCGGCACATCCGCCGGTGCGCCGGGGTAGGGCGCATAGCGGGTCGAGGTCCACTCGTCGACGTTGCCTGCCATGTCCAGCACGCCGAACGGGCTCGCGCCGTCGGGGAACGAGCCCACCGGCGTGGTCCCGCCGATGCGGGCAACACTAGGGCCGAGCCGGGTTGCCGGCGCTCTCACCGCCGGCAGCCCGCCACGTCAGCCGATGCGCTCCCAGGGCCCGTTCTTCTTCGCCCCCGGCTCGTCGCCGCGGGTCCACCACCTGGCGCGCCACAGTTCGCCGCCGGACGAGACGACGTCGCCGGTGTCGAAGATGCGCGACGCGGTCCACACGGCCACTCCGGTCGGCGTCGCGGCGATCTCCTGCCACGCGCCGTTCCTCTTGCTGCCGGGCTTCTGCCCGCGCGTCCACCAGGAGGCGACCCATACGGCTCCGCCCGATGCGACGACGTCACCCTGGTCGTAGACGGTGCCCGCCTGCCACGCCGCCGGGTCGCTTGCGGCGGTGTCGTCGCCGACGACGATGCCGCGCCCGTTCGTGGCGATGTAGACGCGGCCGAACATGTCGGGGTCGCCCTCGATGTCGGCGCCGATCCAGCCCCATTGGTAGGCGTCGTCGTTGATGCGGGACCAGCTCGCACCGCCGTCCGTCGAGCGGTACACGCCGCGCTCGCCGTCACGCGAGGCCGCCGTGTAGATCGCGGGGGTCGTGGCGCCGGGCGCGGCCTTCCCGAAGCCGACGGTGTCGGCCTCGTCGAAGCCGCTCGTCGCGGTCCAGGTCGCGCCGCCGTCCTGCGAGTGCCACAGCCCGTAGGCGCCGCCTTCGTCCGAGCCGCCGGCCAGCCACACGTCGGCAATCGAGCCCGGCGTCGCCGCGAAGCGCACCGGGCCCTCGGCCGGCAGCGCGCCCTCGCTCACCGCGCCGAAGGTGGCGCCCCCGTCGTCGGAGCGGAAGAACACGCCACCCGCGAACGCGTACACGCGCCGCGGATCGACCCGGTCGCTCTCGACGCGCGCGCCGATCGGAAGCCCTGCGACCTCGGCGAAGGTCGCGCCGCCGTCGGCCGAGTGGCGCACCGCGACGCCGTCCGGCGCCCACACGATGCTCGAACCGTCGGCGTTCACGGTGACGGTGCCCGACCCGGTGGCGCCTTCGGCCGCGGGAGAGGTCGTCCACGACTCGCCGGCGTCGACGGATGCCGCGACCACGCGTGCGCCGCCGGCGTCGGTGCCGGCTCGCACGATGACGGAGGGTTCCAGTCCCGCCACGTCGACGCTCGTGCCGCCCCCGAAGTACGGCGCCTGGAAGCTCTGCGGCACCGTACCGAGATCGTCGTGGACGAAGCCGCCGAGATCGAGCATCGCCGAGACGAGGTCGACCGATCCGGCCGGCGCCACCAGATCCTGGATCGCGGTCTCTTCGATGCCGAAGGCCTCCGGCGTCAGGTGGATGACGCCGCCCGGCTCGTCCCAGGCCGTGAGGTCCTCACTGCGGTAGATCGTCGCTCCGGTGCCGTACATGAGCTCGTCGGAGTCGAACGGATCGATCTCCAGCGCCGACACCATCCAGCCGAGCTTCGGCGTGGGCTCGGCCCACGGCACCGGCCCGCCCCGCTCCTTGCCGAACGCCAGCCACGGGACCTCGTCGATCGACTGCGAGTAGCGGGCGGCGACGTAGCCGCCGGTCTCGTCGTACGCGTAGTCCCAGATCGGCGTCCAGGTCTCACCGCGGTCGGTCGACCGGAAGATCAGGATGTCGGGCCACCACTGGATCTGCGATGCGACCATGATCGTGCCGGGATCACTGCGGTCGATCGTGAGGCCGCCGAACCCGAAGTCCACGCCGACGGGCCGGAGGGTCGGCGTGATCTCGGTCCACGTGCCGTCATCGATCCCGTACCGCCAGACCTGGCCGTCCGAGCCGTCGTACGGCCCCGAGGTGTTGCTGGTCGAGAGGTAGAGGAACCTGCCGGCCTCGTCCACGATCCCGTGGTGCGGCAGGAACCCGGTCGGTGCCCCGGCCACCGGCTGCCACGTGGCACCGGCGTCGTCGGAGCGGTAGAGGATGTCATCGGTGTCGGCGACCGCGGTGAAGACCGTGCGGGCCGGGTCTCCGGCATCCGTCGCCGACGTGTCAAAGGCCGTCCACAGCACGCCGAGGTTCTGCATCAGGTACGAGTTGCCCGATCCCGCGTCCGGCACGAAGTCGCCGGCGTTGGGGAACGTCTCGACGCGTGAGAACGTCGCACCGGCGTCGGTCGACCGCCACAGCCCCTGGCCCTGCTCGGCGCCGTAGTAGAGCACGTCGTTGTCGCTCGGGTCCACCTGCAGCCGCTCGCCGATGCCGCGGCCGGGCATGTTGCCGCCGACCTTGAAGGGGAGCGGCGACGCGTCCCACGTGGCGCCGTAGTCGTCGGACCGCAGGATCGCGCCGTTGGACGGATCCCACTCGTTCGTGTACATGCCCGTCGCGACGTAGACCCGATTGGTGTCGACGGGGTCGGTCGCCAGGCTCAGCACGCCGAGCCGGTTCCAGTCATCCCATCCGACGTGGTCGAGCAGCGGAACCCAGGTGTCGGTGTCGCGGTCCAGGCGGTACGCGCCGCCGATGTCGGTGCGGGCGTAGACGAGTCCGGGTTCGGTCTGGCTGTAGACGATGCCGGGCACATAGCCCCCGCCCGAGATGGCCGCGTTCGACCAGTCGTATTCGGGTGGAGCGGATGCCGCCGATGCGGCGGTGACCTGTGCGGCCGCGGTCGGGGGGACGACCGAGAGGGGGACGACGACGCCGGTCGCGACGACGAGTCCGACGGCGGAACGCCTGAATCTCACGATGAAACACTCCTGTCGTGTTCGGTGATGGGTCTTCTTCGACCGTGGCCGACGATATCGAAGCGCTTCGAATCTGTCGAGGACGAATCCGGCACGGGCCCGTCCGGCCCGTCGGCAAGCCCCCGAGGGCGGCGACCGGGTGGGTGGCGCAAGCGCCACCCACCCGTTCGCGCGCGGCAGCTCCACACTGGCGAGAGGCGGCGCATGCCGCGCACGGTGAAGGGAACCTCGCATGCGTGGATATCTGGGGGTCGCACTGACGGCGGCGCTCGTGGGGTCGCTGGGGGTTGCGCCGGCGGCCGGGGCAGCGGCGGCCGGGGGGACGGCGGCCGGGCCGCCGTCGGCCGGTGCGGCCGGCGCGTGCGAGGTCCACGTGATGAAGGGCCCCGACGGGGCTTTCGACGGCACGGTGATGGACATCGAGCGCGTGCCCGGCAAGGGCGTCGTCTACTACGGCAGCATGGTGGTTCCGCAGGCGGACGGCACCGAGGCGCGGCGCGCGTTCGTCTGGTACGGGCTCGGCACCGACCCGGTGCCGGTCGGGCCGGCGGGCACGCTGTGGGACGTGGCCTTCGAACTGACGCCGAGCGGGTGGATCAACGGTCAGAGCACGATGGATGAGTCCGGGCGCGAGCAGGCGTGGGTGCAGAACCTCCGCACCGGCGCGCTGACGTGGGTGGAGACGGGCCAGGCTGAGGGCATCTACGTGCGTCGGATCAACGACCGCGGCGAGCCCGTCGGCACCTTGCACACCGGCGAGTTCACGTCGGACGCGGCGTGGTGGCCGTGGGCCGACCGGCCGCCGCGTCTGCTGGGCGGCGGCGATCTCGGATCGGCCGAGGCCTGGGCGATCAACCACCGGCGCGACGTGACCGGGTCGTACGCGGTCGAGGTGCCGGAGGGCATCGTGCCACAGGGTGTCGTGTGGACCTCCAAGGGCGCAGCGCTGCTGGCGAGCAACCCGGGTGTCGCGGCCGACACGTTCTCGCGCGTCCTGTCGGATGCCGGACAGTCAGCGGGAGGTGCCTGGTACGGGCCGTGGGACGGCGGCCACTACGAGGCCGCTCGCTGGCCCGAGCCCGGACGGATCGAGTCTCTGGGCCTCTTGCCGGGCGGGGGCTTCAGCGGCGTCTACGGCCAGTCCGAGAACGGGTGGGTGACGGGCGTCGCCGACGTCTTCGATCCCGAGAGCCCGGGCGCGGCGGAGTGGGGCGCGGTTGATCACAGCGTGCTCTGGACCGACAACGCCGGTACCGTCCGGGTGCTCCCGAGCCCCTATGCCGACGCGCACGGCCTGACCGACTGGAGCGAGTGGTACGGCGGAGTGGCGCACGGCGTGAACGACCGTCTCGACCAGGTCGGCTCGGCCTCGCACGTGGGCTGGGGCGACGACGGCGCGCTCCTGTACGGTGCGACGGTGTTCGTCAACGCGAGCGCATGCGGCGAAGCGGTACCGACGACCCACACCGCCTTCTGGAACGAGCCGTCGACGGATGCCGCGGCCCGGCGCCTCTCGACGGCCCCAACGGCTCAGCCCGACGCGTACCGCCACGGCGCCGTGCGCGAGCGGGTCAGCGGTCGGACGCAGTGACGGCGTTCCCGCGCCGGGCGGGCGCGGTCCACAGGACCGCGAGCTCGGTGCGGGACCTCGCGCCGGTGCGCCAGAACAGGTCTTCGACGTGCTTGCGCACGGTGCGCGGCGAGATGCCGAGCCGCAGGGCGATCTGCTGGTTCGTGTGGCCGCGCGCAACGAGCGCGATGACCTCGGCCTGGCGGGCCGTGAGCTCGCGCCGCATGGCGTCGGAGTCGTGGGATTCCCGCCCGTCGTCTGCGAGCACCGCCGCCGACAGCCGGTCGAGCAGGGCGCGCATCTGCAGGGCGTGGCGCAGCGCCTGGACGACGGTGGCTGCGGGCACGAGCTCGTCCTCGGTGAAGTCGCGCGAGGACCGCCAGAGCGAGACGAGCGCGAGCCCGGCCGGCGAGCGGGTGACCCGCATCGCCGCCTGGTAGCGGGCGCCCGTCGGCTCGAGGCAGACCTGGAACACCTCGGTGGCGGCGAACTCGCGTAGGTCGACCACGTCTGTGAGCCGCGGCGCGGGGGTCGCGGCGGTCGCCACGTGCAGGGCGTAGGGGTGCGTCGGCAGCAGCCGCGCCCACTCGCCGTATTCGTCAGCGCTGAGCGGTGCCCGGCCGTGCTCAGTCACCACGGACTCGTGCGGGCGGGCGAGCGAGATGTCGGAGAACGATGCGAACTCGGAGCCGACGAGACGGGAGACGAGCGCGAGCGCGTCGGGGATGGCGTCGTGGCCGTCTACCACCGCGTGGCACACGTCGGCGACGTGGCGTGCGACGGCGTCCCCCTGCATGCATCGAGTATGGGGCGCGGTGCGGGGCGGCACCAGGGTGGATCCGCGGGGTCACAAGAGCCCCTTGACGTCGGCATCCAGATGTGTACAGTGTCCACATACGCACTCGCCCATTCGGAGGTTCCGATGCAGAGCACGACCCAGAAGCCACTGCCCCCGATCGTCGATGCCGCCCAGTGGCGCCGCGAGCTCGATGAGCTGCGCGTGCGAGAGAAGGCGGCGACGCGCGAGCTCGACGCGATCGCCGCGCAGCGGCGGCGACTGCCCATGGTCGAGTTGCCCGACTACACGCTGGTCGGCAGAGACGGGCCGGTGCGGCTCGCCGACATCTTCGAGGGCAAGTCGCAGCTCATCGTCTACAACCACATGTGGTTCGAGGGGAAGGAATGGCACTGCCCCGGCTGCACCGGCTACACGTCGCAGTTCACGCGCCTGGACTTCCTCGATCCGTACGACGCCCGGTTCGTCATCGTGACGCAGGGGCCGATCGACGAGGCGCTGGAGTACAAGGAGCGCACCGGCAACCGCATGGAGTGGTACTCCACCGCCGACAGCCCGTTCGGAGCCGACATGGACGCGCCCGCCGGCGGGGGCTTCGCGGTCAACGTCTTCCTGCGTGACGGCGACACGGTCTACCGCACCTGGCACACCAGCGGTCGCGGCACCGAGCAGCTGAGCCACACGTTCCCGCTCATCGACCTGCTGCCCTACGGCCGGCAGGAGGAGTGGCAGGACTCGCCCGAGGGCTGGCCGCAGAGCGACGCCTACGAGGGCTGGTTCTCGTCGGAGAAGATCGGGGAGCTGTACGGCTCCGGATCACGTCAGGGGTGACGGGTGACGGATGCCGCGCCCCGCGGCTGCGGCCGGGGCGCGGCATCCGTCGATCGAACGTGACCGATCAGTACCAGTCGGTCGCCTGCGAGTGACCCCACGCGGCGCACGGCGTGCCGTACGCGCGCTTGATGTAGTCCAGGCCCCACGCGATCTGCGTCGTGGCGTTGGTCTGCCAGTCGGCGCCGAAGCTGGCCATCTTGTTCCCGGGCAGCGACTGCGGGATGCCGGTCGCGCCGCTGCTGCCGTTGTAGGCCTGGTAGTTCCAGCCGGACTCCTTGGTCCACAGGGACTGGAGGCACGAGAACTCCCCGTCGCCCCAGCCGTACTGCGACGCGGCCATCTGACGAGCGGTCGCCTTGGCGCCCTCGGGGGTGTTCGCCGCGGCGAGGGCGGCAGCCGCCTCGGCCTGGCGCTGGGCTTCCGCGGCAGCGGCGGCTTCCGCGGCGGCGGCAGCGGCAGCGGCGGCCTCCTCGGCGGCCTTCTGGGCCTGCGCGGCCTCGAGGCGCTGGCGCAGGTCGGCGACGCGCTCCGTGACCGCGGTGGTGTCCTTGGTCGCGTCGACGGTGAGGGCCGGCACCAGCAGCACGGGCACCAGCCCGATCTCGGTGAGGCGCTCGGACGACCGCTCGAGGTCGGCGGTGTCGATGGACGTGTCGGCGACGCCGAGGTCGAGACCTGCGGCGGCGATGTCGGCGGTGAGGGTTCCGGCGTCCGTGAGCGCGGTGCGGGCGGCGGCCAGCGAGTCCTGCGCGTCGGTGCGGATCTGGCGGAAGGTCTCGGCGCTCGCCTCCGGTGCGGCCACCGAGGCGAGCGCGGCACCGGCCGTCGGCGCGGCGGCGGCGAGGGCGGGGGAGGCCAGCGTGAGTCCGGTCGTGACGAGGATGCCGAGAGCGGTGCCGGCGGCGACGGCGGGGGCGAAGAAGCGGCCGCGGTTGCGGCGGGATGGAGTGAGCGACTGGTCTGTATGCATGACGAACGTACGATCCTTCGGGTTGTGCGCCGCGGGTCGGGGCGCGATGCGCCCTCGGGTCGGGCGCTATGCGCCCTCGGGCCGGACGCACAAGTCCCCGAGTCTGCCTCATCGTTTCTGGACGAGTCCCGGTGGTTTCCTGGACAGAACGTGGGAACGCCTTTTCCCGTAAAGGCCTGATCGGAGGATGAGAAACCTCTCACGCAACTACGCCGCGCGGTGGGTCTCACCCACGAGGCGCCGTGAATCACGGTTCACTTAGCTCTTGCCTCGCGTGATCCGGTCGTGCATGCTGGCCGCAGCAACGGCGCACCAGGAGGCACCCATGACGTTGACCGCAGCGCAGCGGGCGACATTCGAGTCCATCTTCGACACCTTCGCCCCGGGCGACGGCAACGGCATCCCCTCGGCCACACGGCTCGGTGCGGTGCCGATCGCCGAGGGCATGCTCGAGGCGAACCCACGCAAGGAGGAGGCCGAGCTCCTCGCCCGCGTGCTATCCCTCTGGGACACACCGCTGGGCGGCATGCTCCTCGGCATCGGCCCGCGCAGGTTCTCGAGCCTGCCGGCCGCCAGACGCGAGGCCGCGCTCATCGCACTGTCGGACTCCCGCGTGCCGCTCAAGCGGGTGCTCTTCCAGAACCTCAAGTCCGCGGCGATGCTGTCGTACTACGTCGCGCCCGGCGCCGAGGGGGTGTCGCCGCTGTGGGCCGCGATGGGCTATCCCGGTCCGCCCGGGCCGCGGCAGGACGCATCGACCCCGCCGCTGCATCCGCAGACTCCGGAGTCGGAGCTCAGCCTCGACTGCGACGTCGTCGTCGTGGGGTCGGGTGCGGGCGGTGGAACGGCCGCGGCGGTGCTGGCCTCGGAGGGGCTGGACGTGGTCGTGCTCGAGAAGGGCGGCTACTACGACGACCGCGACTTCGACGGCAGCGAGCTGGGCGGCCTCGCGCGCCTGTACGCGCCAGGTCCGTCGGCGACCGCCGAGGGCCAGCTCAGCATCATGTCGGCGCAGTGCCTCGGGGGCGGCACGGTGGTCAACTTCTCCACCTCGTTCCGCACGCCCGACCACGTGCGCGAGGAGTGGGCGGCGCTCGGTGCGACGCAGTTCGCGACCTCCGAGTACGACCAGGCGCTCGATGCGGTGTGGGCTCGACTCGGTGTGACAGGTGCGTACAGCGCGCCGTCGCGCCGCGACCAGATCATGCAGCGCGGGCTTGAGAGCCTCAGCTGGCACGTCGGAGCGCTCGAGCGCAACGTGATCGGCTGCGACACCGGCATCGAGTGCGGCCGCTGCGGCTACGGGTGCCGCATCGGCGCCAAGCAGTCGGTGACGAAGACGTGGCTGGCCGACGCCGAGAGCAACGGCGCGCGGCTCTACACCGGTGTCGACGTGCGGAAGATCGAGACGTCGAACGGCGTCGCGACGGCGGTGACCGGGCGCACGGCCGCAGGACACGCGGTGACCGTCCGCGCCCGCGCGGTGGTCGTCGCCGGCGGCAGCGTCCAGACCCCGGCCCTGCTGCGGCGCTCGGGTCTGTCGAACCCGAACATCGGCAAGCACCTGCGTCTGCACCCCGCGACCGCCGTGTGGGCGGAGTTCGAGGAGGAGGTGCGGCCGTGGGAGGGCACCATGCAGTCGCGGTACTCCGCCGAGCATGCCGACCTGGACGGCTCCGGCTACGGCGCGGTCTACGAGACGGCGGCGGCGAACCCGGGGCTGTCGGTGGCGTTCCAATCGTGGCGCGGCGCGCAGACGCACCTCGAGGTGATGAAGCGCCTGGCGCACTACTCGAGCGTCGGCGTCATCACGCGCGACCAGGACTCCGGCGAGGTGCGCGTCGACAAGGCCGGCGAGCCGACGCTGCACTATCTGCTCTCCGACCGCGACGCCGCGCGCGTGCAGGCGGGCGTCGCCGGCGCGTCACGCATCCTCGAGGCGGCCGGTGCGCTGCGCATGTTCTCGGGCCATCAGGCGGGCATCGAGTGGACGCGCGCGAGCGGGGAGCCCCTGGACGCCTTCGTCGCCCGCTGCGGCGCGGCCGGCTACGGGCCCGGTCGCTGCTCGATGGCGGCCCTGCACATCATGGGATCTGCGCGCATGGGCGGCTCGGCCGACACCAGCGCCCTCGATCCCGACGGCGCGACGTGGGAGGTGCCGAACATCGTCGTGGCCGACGCGTCCACCTTCCCGACCGCGTCGGGGGTGAATCCGATGATCTCCATCGAGGCGATCGCGTACATGAACGCCACCCGGCTGGCCGGGCGTCTGCGGGCCTGAAGACGGCGATGACGGATGCCGCGACCCGGCGCGCCGCCGCGGCGCGCGGCATCCGGAATCTTCGTCCTCACCGGGGTATATCGCTGAATGAGAGGGGACCGCTAGCGTAGCGCTCGACGGGGCACAGGCGTGGAGTGCGTCGTCGACGCGTTCCTCGAAGGAGAGATCCCATGGGTACATCGTCTGCAGCCGACATCGTCACCGCCGTCGGCGGTGCGAACAACATCGAGAGCCTCACGCACTGCGCGACGAGGCTCAGATTCCAGCTTCGGGACGCGTCCGGCGTCGATCCGAAGGCCGTCGAGGCGGTCCCCGGGGTGATGGGCGCGGTTCCCCAGGCGGGCGAGCGGTTCCAGGTGGTGATCGGCGGCGGCGTGCAGAACGTCTACAACGACATCATGGCGCTGCCCGAGATGAAGGACGGCGGCGGGGCCGCGGCAGCCGACGACGACATCGACGCGATCAAGGCGCGCGAACGGGCCAAGGGCGTGCGCGGCAAGGTCGCGTGGATCGACTCGTTGTTCGAGTTCCTGTCGGACTCGTTCCGGCCGATTCTCGGCGCGCTGCTGGGCGCCTCGTTCTTCATCACGTTCATGGCTCTGATGGCGACGCTCGACGTCATCCCGGACTGGAACGCGCCGGGGGTCACGCTCGATCCGTCGTGGGCCTTCATCAACCTGATGTGGCAGAGCGTCTTCGTCTTCCTGCCGCTCATGGTCGCCTACAACGCGACGAAGAAGGTCGGCGCCGATCCGTGGGTGGGCTTCGCGATCATGGCGGTGCTCATGCTGCCGGGGTTCACCTCTCTCGCCGAGGGTGTCGAGCCGACGGCGCTGTTCGGCATCGAGGCCGCGCAGGTCGCGATCGTCCCGATCTTCGGCATCCCGATGCCGATCGCGAACTACAGCTCGCAGGTGTTCCCGCCGCTGCTCATGGCGGCGGCGCTGGGCCCGCTGTACAAGCTGCTGCGGAAGATCATCGCCGCGAACCTGCAGCTCATCTTCGTGCCGTTCTTCGCGATGCTCATCATGATGCCGCTGACCGCGTTCGTGATCGGGCCGATCGGCGTCTACGTCGGGGCGGTGCTGGCTCAGGCTCTCGCGGCGATCAACAGCTTCTCGCCGTTCATCTTCGCCATCGTGATCCCGCTCGCCTATCCCTTCATGGTGCCGCTCGGCCTGCACTGGCCCATCAACGCGATCATGCTCCTCAACATCCAGACGCTCGGGTACGACTTCATCCAGGGTCCGATGGGCGCGTGGAACTTCGCCTGCTTCGGCGCCACCGCGGGCGTGCTCGTCCTGTCGATGCGCCACCGCGACACCCAGATGCGGCAGACCGCCACGGGCGCGCTGGCTGCAGGCCTCCTCGGCGGCATCTCGGAGCCGTCGCTGTACGGCATCCATCTGCGGTTCAAGCGCATCTACCCGCGCATGCTCGTGGGCTGCTTCGTCGGCGGCCTCACGATCGGCGTCGGCAGCCTCATCATGGGCCTCGAGAACGGCGTCACCACGCAGGCCTTCGTCTTCACGTCGCTGCTGACGATCCCGGCGTTCCAGCCGACGGGTCTCTACGCGATCGCGATCGGGCTGGCGTTCTTCACCTCGATGTTCCTGGTCATCTGGTCGAACTTCCGCACCCCCGAGCAGCAGGCCGAGTTCGAGGCGGCGCGTGACGCCGCCGAAGCCGCAGCGGCCGCCGAGCACGTCGCGCCCGCCGCGGTCGAGGCCGCGGAGCCCCGCGCGATCGACGCGTCGGACGCCGCTCCGGCCGCCGCGGCGATGGCCACCGCTACCGCCGTGCGCGAGGTCGCCGTCGAGGTGCTCTCGCCGCTCGCCGGCCGCGTGGTGCCGCTGTCTGAGGTGCCTGACCCGGTGTTCGCGGGGGGAGTGATGGGTCCGGGCGCCGCCATCGAGCCGACCGGCGACACGGTGTTCGCACCGGGGGCGGGCGTCATCGCAGCGGCCCAGCCGACGGGCCACGCGTTCGGCATCGTGCTGGACGGCGGTGTGGAGCTGCTGATCCACGTCGGCATCGACACCGTCAACCTCAAGGGCGAAGGCTTCGACGTCAAGGTGAAGAACGGAGACCGTGTCGAGCTGGGCACGCCGCTGGTCACCTTCGACCGCGAGGTCATCGAGAAGGCGGGGTATCCGCTCATCACGCCGGTCATCGTGCTCAACGCCGACGACTTCGGCGAGGTGTCGCCGGTGCTCGAGGGCGAGATCGCCGTCGGAGCGTCGCTGATCACCGTCGACAAGAAGGAGTAGCGGGAACGGATGCCGCGACCCGGCGCGGTGCGCCGGGTCGCGGCATCCGTCCGCTTCTAATTGCGGTGCGCGGCGTAGTACGCCAGCAGCGACCGGGTCGAGGCGTCCTGCGCCGCGATCGCGGCCTCGTCGCCCTCGATCGCGGGGGCGATCTGCAGGGCGAGCTGCTTGCCGAGCTCGACGCCCCACTGGTCGAACGAGTTGACGCCCCAGATCACGCCCTGCGTGAAGGTGATGTGCTCGTAGAGCGCGACGAGCTGGCCGAGCACGGCAGGCGTGAGCGCCGGCGCGAAGATCGACGTCGTGGGCTTGTTGCCCGCGAAGGTGCGGGCGGCGACGAGCGCGCCCGTGGTCCCCTCGGCCTCGACCTCATCGGCAGTCTTGCCGAAGGCGAGTGCCTTCGTCTGCGCGAGGAAGTTCGACAGGAACAGGCCGTGCACGTCGCGGCCGTCGTCCTCGAGTGCGTACGCGGGGTTCGCGAAGGCGATGAAGTCGGCGGGGATCAGCCGCGTGCCCTGGTGGATGAGCTGGTAGAACGCGTGCTGGCCGTTGGTGCCCGGCTCGCCCCAGAACACCTCGCCGGTGTCGGTGGTCACGGGCGAGCCGTCCCACCGGACGGACTTGCCGTTGGACTCCATCGTCAGCTGCTGCAGGTACGCGGCGAACCGCGAGAGCTGCTGGGCGTACGGCAGCACCGCGTGCGACTGCGCGCCGAGGAAGTTCGAATACCAGACGTTGAGAAGGCCCATGAGCACCGGCACGTTGCGCTCGAGCGGCGTGTTCGCCACATGCTCGTCGACCGCGTGGAACCCGGCGAGCAGCTCGCGGAACACGTCGGGGCCGAGCTCGATCATGAGCGAGAGGCCGATCGCCGAGTCCACGGAGTAGCGCCCGCCGACCCAGTCCCAGAAGCCGAAGGCGTTTTCGGTGTCGATGCCGAATGCGGCGACCTTGGCGAGCGCGGTCGAGACGGCGACGAAGTGGTGCGCGACGGCATCCGTCTTCTGCTCGTCCGAACCGTCGATCGCGCCCGACTCCTCCAGCCCCGCCCACAGCCAGTCGCGCGCGAGGCGGGCATTGGTCAGGGTCTCCAGGGTCGTGAATGTCTTCGACGCGACGATGAAGAGGGTGGTCTCGGGGTCGAGGTCCTTGGTCTTGTTCGCGAGGTCGAAGGGGTCGATGTTCGACACGAAGCGGGCCTGGATGCCGGCGGTGGCGTACGGCTCGAGCGCGGCCGAGATCATCACCGGACCGAGGTCGGAGCCGCCGATGCCGATGTTGACGATGTGCGTGACCTTCTTGCCCGTCACGCCCTTCCACTCGCCCGAGCGCACGCGGTCGGCGAAAGCGGTCATGGCCGTCAGCACGGACTGGACGTCGGCATCGACGTCCTGCCCGTCGACCACGAGAGCGGGCTGCGCGCCGGCCGGGCGGCGCAGGGCGGTGTGCAGCACCGCGCGGTCCTCGGTGGTGTTGATGTGCTCGCCGGCGAGCATCGCGGCGTAGCGCTCGGCGACGCCGGTCTGCTCTGCCAGGCGCACGAGCGCTGCGAGGATCTCGTCGGTCACGAGGTTCTTGGACAGGTCGACGTGCAGATCGGCCAGCTCGAAGCTGAGGCGCTCGGCGCGGCGCGGATCGATTGCGAACCAGTCGCGCAGATCGGGGGCGAACGAGTCGCGGATCGAGCTGAGCTCGGCCCAGGCGGACGTGGTGGTGGCATCGACGGGAGCGGTCACGCCCCCTAAGGTACCTGCGCGGGTGCGCCCGGTGGTTTCGTGTTGCTCACTGACGTCGGTCGCGCGTTGTGAGCCCCGCGAGCGCCCGGGTACGCGTGAGGCGGCCCGTTGCGCCGCCCGACGGACGCTCAGGTGCCGAACGTAGGGTGGAGTCGCCATGCCTTTCCCCTCACCCGACCTCCGCCTGATCGCCGTCGACATGGACGGCACGCTGCTCGACGGCGCCGGCCGGATCCCCGACGCCCTCTGGCCCCTGCTCGACCGGCTGCACGCCCGCGGCATCCGCTTCGCCCCGGCCAGCGGCCGCCAGCTCGCGACGCTCCAGCATGCGTTCGCGCGCCACCTCGACGACACCGTCTTCATCGCCGAGAACGGCGCGTACGTCGTGGAGGGCGAGGCGGAGATCAGCTCCGACGCGATGGACGCCGCGTTCACCGCCGGCCTCGTGGTGCGGCTGCGGGCGCTCGCCGAGGCGGGGCGCGACCTGGGCGTCGTCGTGTGCGGCAAGCGCTCCGCCTACATCGAGCGGGCCGACGAGGCCTTCCTCGCCGAGGCGGAGAAGTATTACGCGCGGCTCGAGGTCGTCGAGGATCTGCTCGCGGTCGACGATCAGATCCTCAAGGTCGCGATCTTCGATTTCGCGGATGCCGCGTCCACCGCTCCGGCGCTCGACGATCTGCGTGCGACGCACCAGGTGGTCGTCTCGGGCCATCACTGGATCGACGTGATGAACCTGGGCGTGAACAAGGGTGTCGCGCTGCGGCGCCTCCAGCGGGCGACCGGCATCACCCACGAGCAGACGGCGGTGTTCGGCGACTACCTCAACGACCTCGAGATGATGGATGCCGCGTCCCTGTCGTTCGCGATGGCCAACGCGCATCCGGATGTGACCGAGCGGGCGCGCTACCGCGCGCCGTCGAACCTCGACCACGGCGTGATCACGACGATCGAGAAGCTCCTCGACGGCGTGCCCGACCCCGTCGCCTGACCCGCTCGCGCGCGCGACGCCGGGCGGGCCTGCGCCACGCGGGACGCCGCGGTGGGTAGCGTTTCGAGCATGGCGGTGAGTCAGTCCCGACGAGCGCGCGCAGCGCGGCGCCGCGCGCGCCGTGTCGCGGCGGCCGACAACGACCTCACCCCGGGCGAGTGGGCCGACCTGCTCGAGGCCTGGGGTGCGTGCGCCTACTGCGGCGCGGTGGACGGCCCGTTCCAGAAGGACTGCGTCCTGCCGATCTCGCGCGGCGGCCGCTACACGTTCGAGAACGTGGTGCCGGCGTGCCGCTCATGCAACGCGAGCAAGTGCAACGACGAGGTCACCGGCTGGCTGCGTCGCAAGCGCCTCGACGAGCGCGCGTTCCTGCTGCGTCATGTCGAGGTGCTCGCCGCCTGGCGTGCGACGACGACGGCGCCGGTCGCCGTGTCGTCCACCGGTGCCGACGACTAGGGTCGGACCTGCCATGACCCTCGCCATCCGTCCCTACGAGTCCCGCGACTGGGACGCCATCAGCCGCATCCACGACGCCGCCCGTCTCGACGAGCTGCGCGGCGCCGGCCTCCTCGACGCCTACCTGCCCCTGGCCGACACCTACGAGAACGAGGGTCTCTTCGACGACGAGGTGTGGATCGCCGAGGACGCCGGCCGCGTGGCGGGCTTCCTCGCCGGGAGCGTCGGGGAGCAGGGCGGCGAGATCACGTGGATCTACGTCGACCCGGCCCTGTACCGACGGGGGATCGGCCGCGCTCTCGTCGAGCACTTCATCGCGCGTGCGGGCGGCCCGGTCGAGCTCGAGGTGCTCGACGGCAACGGGGCCCGCGACTTCTACGAGGCGCTCGGCTTCGTGCTGGCGTCCACCACGACCGGCAAGCTCGCCGGCAACGAGTCGTTCACCGCGACCGGCCACACCCTCGTCTGGACGCCCGGCGCGGCATCCGTCTGACCGTCGCGGCTCGCGCGCATCGCCGCTCGGCGGCAACGACCGGGCCACCGCAGCCGATCCCGGTCCACAACGAATAGCACGCGACCCGCATGGTCGCCGTAGAACACACCCACGCCGACGATGCACACGGCCAGGAACAGCGCGCCGAGCGCGGGCCAGAGCTCCTGCCGAACGGCGAAGGCGAGCGCCCACCCGAGCTGGTACACAACGAAGCACATCTCGGCGACGACGTAGGGCCAGTGGATCCGCACCGAGGCGCGCTTCGCGCGGGGGGCGGATGCCGCGGCCGTCGCGCCGTTGGCACCTCCGAGCGCGGCCGTCTTCGGCGTGCGCTCGAACTCGGTGTGCAGGGGGCCCGCGAGTCCCTCGAGGTAGGCGCAGAACTGGTGGGGGAGCATCCCGGTGTTGATCGCGACGTACGGGACGATCCGCGCGAGCCGGGCGCGCAGGCGCGCCGCTGCGTCGGGGTAGGGCTGCGGGGTGGCGAGCGAGGCGAGCACCGTGGCGAGCACGACCCACACGACCATCGGCGCCAGGTACACCGTCGCGCCCACGGCCGGGCCGAAAACGCCGAACCAGAGGCCGGCGTCGATGAGGGCGGGCAGCAGGACGACCCAGAGGCCCCAGAGCGGCCACTGCCACGGAATGCCCATGTGATACAGCAGGTGGAGGCGTCTGGCTGGCGAGGTTTCGTACGCGCGGGCGAGCGTGCGCAGGTGCAGCCGCTGCACCTGCGCCCAGCCCTGCGTCCATCGCCGCTGCTGCGCTTTGTACGCCGTGAAGGTCGCGGGCAGCTCGGCGGGAGCGATGACGCTGCGAACGAAGGTGGTCCGGTACCCGGCGAACAGGTGACGGAAGCTCAGCTCGCAGTCCTCGACGAGGCTCGCCGCCTTCCAGCCGCCGGCCGCCTGGATCGCGCTCGCGCGCCAGATCCCCGCGGTGCCGGTGAAGTTCACGAAATCCCACCGCGACGCGCGCCATGACATCTGGACGGTGTGGTGATCGTCCACCCAGAGCGACTGGGCTCGGGTGAGGGCTGATTGCGACGCGTTGAGGTGTCCCCACTGGGCCTGCACGAGAGCGAGGTCGCTCAGCGCCGCGCCGTCGGCATCGAAGAAGTGCGGGACGCAGCGCTCGAGGAAGTCCGGGGTGGGGAGGAAGTCGGCGTCGAAGATCGCGATGAACTCGGCGTCGGTGCGTCGGCGTCCGGCCTCCAGCGCGCCGGCCTTGTAGCCCACCCGGTCCACGCGGCGCAGGACGTCGACGCGGATGTCGCGGCGAGCGCGGAGTGTGTCGGCGGCGGCATCGACGAGCGCACGGGCGTCGGCGTCGGTCGAGTCGTCGAGCACCTGCACGTGCAGGAGCTGGTTCGGCCAGCGGAGCGCGCCGACGGCGGCGATGATCCTGGCCGACACGGCGGCCTCGTTGAACAGCGGCACCTGGACGCACACCGATGGGAGTGCGACGGGCAGCGCCCCCGGAACGGGCATGCGCCGCCCGCGCCACAGGAAGCCGACGCGCTCGATGAAACCTGCCGCCAGGAACGCGGAGATGGCACAGAAGGGCGCGTGCAACCCGATCGTGGCGAGCCACCAGCCCGCGCTGCCGACGGCGGGCGCGGGCACGGCGGCGACCAGGGCGGCAAGCGAGAGCAGGGTGATACCCACGCCGACGGCCGTGTGCCACCACGGTCGCGGAGGACGTGAGGGCGCGACCTGCTCGGTATGCGATGGCCGGGTATCGGTGACCATGGGAGTTCCCTTCCGTGTCGGGCGGGGAACGCCGTCGTCCCGTGGGGTCGACGGTAGGAAGGGGGTGTGTGGCCGCCCTAAGCCGCGCATGAGAGGTCGTTTACCCGGACGTGACCACCCTTGGGTCATCGACGGGACGATCCGGCTCCGCGCGGAATCGCGAAAGGAGTGATCTCCGCACGGCGCTTGGCGGAAACCCTCTCGCGCCTCGGAGTGTCAGGCGGGGGTGGGTCGGGCGAGCAGCGCGATGCCCTCGAGCACCGCACGCTGGGTCGCACGTGCGCTGAGCACTCGGAAGTGGCCCGAGGTCGGCACAGCGATGTTCGTGGCGCCGTCGAGCGCGCTGCCCTCCGGGATGTGGGGGTCCCACGGGCCGAAGACCGACACGATGCGCCCGTTGACCGAGGTCTCGCGTCCCAGCGTCAGGATCGTCTCGTCGCTGGGACGGAATGCCCGGATGCTGGGAACGACGAACAGGCTCGCCAGCCGCGAGCCGCCGAACGGCGTCGCGACGGCCACGAGGCCGATGAGGCCGAGCGGCCGCCCGCCGTCGGTCGCGGCTGCCGCGGCCGCGGCGGGATCTCCTCCCGCCGCGGCCACTCCGGCCGCGCGCGCGGCGGCCCCAGACGAGACCAGCAGGTGCTTGCCGATGAGCCCGCCCTTGCTGTGGGCCACGAGCACGCGCCCAGCGTCGGGGGCCGATGTGCGGGCGAGCAGTTCGCCGAGGCGGTCGGCCGTCGCCGGGATTCCCCGGCGGTTCACGCCCAACCCGTGCACGACCCTCACGCGGTGTCCGGCGGACGCGAGGGCGTCACCGAGCGGCCGCAGGAACGTCCAGTGCTCATACACCCCCGGCACGAGGTACACCTCCGGCAGCGCCGGGTCGCCACCGGACCACGAGGAAGGCGTCGGGCGTGGCCGCCCGACGGCCCACGGGAACGAGAAGACCGCGAACTGGCGGCGGGCGGCGTAGACGTAGTCCGCCACCCAGTCCAGCCCGCGGCGGATCAGGTTAGGCGGCGCGATCGTAGCGGTCATGCGTCCTTCGCCGCGATCCAGGCGCGCACCAGCTGCTGCAGCGCCGCGCGCTTGTGGTCGAGATCGGCCTGGTCGGCGAACTTCGCCACGCGCGACACGTCGCCCTCGCCGTCGAGGATGCCGTCCGGGTCGGGGAGCATCGCTCCGGTGTGGAACATCAAGCTCGCGTGCGTGCGGGTCTTCGGGTAGAACGAGGCGATGTTGCCCTTGTAGACGAACGTCGGCGCCTGCCACTTGATCGTCTCGGACACGCGCGGGTCGGCGTCCAATACAGCGCGGCGGACCGCGTCGACGAGCGCCTTCTGCGGATTGTCGTAGCGCTCGAACCACGCGTCGACGTCGGGTGAGGTCGGCATCGGGGCTCAGATCGCCCGCATACGGTTGCCGCGCTTCTCATGCGTGAGCTCCGCCAGGCCGAGCTCCTCGAGCAACGGCGGCAGATACATGCCGAAGCGTCCGCGGTACCCCTTTCGCAGGCCGTACCAGCCGCCGACGGGATTGCCCTCGTCGCGACCCCACGCCTCGACCGTGCCGGCAGCGGGGAGCTTCTGCTCGTCGGCGGCGCCGAGCGGCACCCACTCGTCCTGCTCGCGCAGCCACCCGGCGAGATCGTCGACGGCGCTCAGGTGGTACCTCAGCGTCGTGGAGCCCACCTGGCAGATCAGCGCCGGCGGGTCGGCCGTCTCGTCGCGGTACATCGTGTACTCACTGGTCCCCGGCGCCGTCGTCAGCCGCCACGGGTCGTCTGCGGTCCCCGAGCCACTCATACCGGCCCCCTTCGTCCATGCGAGTCTTGCTGGTCGGGCTATGCAGAGCAAGGACTCGACAGCACCGGCGCGATGCGCTCGGCGGTCGTCAGGCGTCAGGCGGCGCAGGGGTGCCGCGGACGCCGGTGATCGCGGACTCCACGACCGACGCCGCCAGCGCGTCGATGACCGGGGCCGGCTGCCACCGCACCGGCCCGTGCACGGCGATGTCGGCGAATCCGTGGACGGCCGACCAGCACGCCCATTCGGCGTACGGCCGACGCTCGGCGTCGAGCGCCCCGGCCTCCACCATGGCGTCGAGCGTGTCCATCAGGAGGCGGAAGGGGGCGACGATCTCGTCGTCGAGGGTCACGATGCCGTCGTTCGCGTGGGTGTCCTGTGTGAAGAAGGCGGTCTCGAACCAGCCGCGCTCGGCGCGGGCGAAGGCGATGTAGGCGAGACCGACCCGCCGCAGGCGCTCGATCGCGGCTGCGGCGGGGGCGAGGTCGTCGGGCGCGGCCTCGACCCGCTCGATGATCGCGGCGGCCAGCGCGAGCTGCGCCTCACGGGCGACGGCCCGCACGAGCGCGTCGCGGTCGGCGAAGTGGCGGTAGGCGGCGTTGGGAGAGACGCCGGCGGCCCGCGTGGCCTCGCGCAGCGTCACCGCGGCCGGACCGCCGCTGCGGGCGAGCTGCAGTCCCTCGTCGATGAGGGCACGTCGGAGGTCCCCGTGATGATAGGTGCGCGCGGTGCTCATTGCGTCCTCCCGCCCCGGTGTGTACGTTGTGAGCACTGAATGTGAACAGTGTCCACATCCAGCTTAGGCCCTCGCCCCGCCCTCCCCGATCGCGAACACGCCGAAGGAACAGCCATGAGCCAGCCGACCCCTGCGGGGCCCGCCGGATCCGAAGACAGTCTCCAGATGCCGCCGGGTGCGCGCACGCTCCGCGCTTTCTACCAAGTGCTGATCAACACCGCGGTGGCCAATGTCACGACCAGCTACCTCTGGTTCGCGCTGACCTTCTGGGTCTACCTCGAGACCCAGTCCGTCCTCGCCACCGCGATCATCGGCGGCTCGTACATGCTGCTCGTGGCGGTGTTCGGCGTGGTGTTCGGCGTGATCGTCGACCACATGAAGAAGAAGGCCGTGATGCTCCTGTCGAGCATCGTGACGACCGTCGCCTACCTCCTCGCCGGCGCGATCTTCCTCGTCTTCCCCGAGAGCACCCTGCTCGACTGGACCGGGCCGTGGTTCTGGGTGTTCGCCGGTGTCATCCTGATCGGCGGCGTGGTGGAGAATCTCCGCAACATCGCCCTGTCGACGACGGTGACCCTGCTGGTGCCGGCCGATCGGCGTGAGAACGCCAACGGCCTCGTCGGCGCGGTCCAGGGCATCGCGTTCATGGTGACCAGCGTGTTCTCGGGGCTGTCGATCGGGCTCCTCGGCATGGGCTGGACGGTCGCGATCGCGATCGCCGCGACCGGCGTGGCGCTCATCCACCTCCTGTTCGTGCCGATTCCCGAACGGGGGGTCGCCCACGTCGAGGGTCAGGCGCCGCAGGGCCTCGGGTTCCGCGGCGTGATCCCCGCCGTCATGGCGGTGCCGGGCCTGCTCGCCCTGATCCTGTTCGCGACGTTCAACAACCTCGTGGGCGGCGTGTTCATGGCGCTGATGGACCCCTACGGACTCACCCTGTTCTCGGTCGAAGTGTGGGGCATCGTGCTCGGCGTCACGAGCTTCGGCTTCATCATCGGCGGCGCGCTGGTCGCCAAGTTCGGCCTCGGCAAGAACCCCGTCCGCACGCTCCTGCTGGTCAACATCGGCGTCGCGCTGCTCGGGATGACCTTCGCGATCCGCGAGTGGTGGTGGCTCTACGCCCTGGGCATCCTCATCTTCATGTCGCTCATGCCGATCGCCGAGGCTGCCGAGCAGACGATCGTGCAGCGCGTCGTGCCATTCGAGAAGCAGGGCCGCGTCTTCGGCTTCGCCGCGAGCGTCGAGTCGGCCGCCGCACCCGTATCGGCGTTCATCATCGGACCGATCGCCCAGTTCTGGCTGATCCCGTACATGGAGTCGCCCGAGGGGCAGGAAAGGTTCGGCTGGCTGCTCGGCGAGGGCGAGGCGCGCGGCATCGCGCTGGCTTTCGTCGGCGCGAGCCTGCTCCTGCTGCTCGTCGTGCTGCTGGCCTTCTTCTCCAAGCCCTACCGCGAGCTCTCCGATGCGTACGCGGCCGCACCCCCGTCGCTGCACACCGACGGGGCCGAGAGCGATGGCCCAGGGACGGACGGCGACGAGGCCGTCGAGAAGAGAACGGATGCCGCCACCGCCACCTCCGACGGGCACGCCGTCCCCGGCTCGACCGTCTCGGCACAGATCCCGGCCGACGACGTCAGGTCGTGGCGCGGCTGACCCGGCCTGATCAAAAGCGGGTGAGTCCCGCGGCCGCAGCCTGATCCGGCCGGCCGAGGAACACCTCGAGACCGAAGCCGGCGGTGTCGACGCTGACCGTCAGCAGTGTCGTCCACTGGTCCACCCGCGGCAGCGCGAGGTCGGGGGTGAGGCAGATCGCCGCGTCGGCGCCCAGCCCGCCGCACGCGGCGCGGGCGCGATCGGCGGGTGCCAGGCCCCCGAGGTCCTCCCTGACCGCGTCGAGGTGCGCGAGGCGCTCGAGCGTCGTCGAGTCGGCGGGCATCGTGTCGCCGAGAGCCAGCTCGGGGTCGAGGAAGTGATTGGTGTGGAACAGCCACCCGTCGGCGGCGGGCTCCACGACTCCCAGTCCCACGGGCGAGAGCTCGAGCGACGCGGCGCGCGAGCCCGCCGCGGAGTTCTCGAACACGGTGAGCACCGTCGAGGCGCTCACCGCCGCGCTCGCCGCGATCCGGTGGGCGTCCGCGATCGAGCGGGCCTCGTCGAGTATGCGCCGGGCGACGGCGTGCACGGGCACCCCGCCCGCGTCGGAGTCGGAGGCGTGCGACAGGATGTTGAAGTGGAGGCCGAGCCCGGCGCTGTTGACGCCGATCTTGCCCGGGGTGCCGAACTCCGTGAACATCTTCACCCGCAGTCCCGAGCTCGACGTATGCGCGAGCAGCAGGCCCTCGGGCACGAGGAAGTCGTGCCAGTCCCAGGTCTGCATCGTCTCGGCCGGCCCGTGGCCCACGCGGACGGCTGTCGAGCACTCGCCCTCGGTGCCGGGCGGAGCTGCGGCGAGGATCTCGGTGCGCGCACCGACCGCGGCGATCCGCCACCGCTCGACCCCGGCAGCCTCGGCGATGGCGTCGGCCTCCGCCGCGATCTCCGGCGCCCAGCCGGCCAGGGCGCTGCGACTGCGCTCTGCGATGCCGCGCGCACGGTCGCGGGCGATGCCAAGGTCGGCGAAGTGATCGAGGTAGAGGGCGGCGGTATGCGCGAACTGCGGCGCGAACGCCTCACCCAGCTCGCGGCCGCGGGCGACGGGGTCGGTCTGGGCGGATGTGGCCGTGCGAAGCTGCATCGCTCTTTCCTCGGATCGGAAGGACTTCCAGCACGTTAGCGCGCCGGGGGAGGTGCACTGCCGCGGATCTTCAGCGGATGGTCGCCTGGATCGCCGGCACCCGGTAGCGCTTGCGGTACGCGCCGGGCGGCAGTCCGGTGACCCGTTTGAACAGCCGGCGGAAGAAGGCCGGGTCCTCGTAGCCGACATGCCACCCGACGGCCTCGACCGACTCCTCGGTCTGCTCGAGGCGCCGCTTGGCCTCCTCGACACGGAGCCGCTGCACGTACGTGAGGGGACTCACCCCGGTCGCCTCGGTGAAGCGCCGCTTGAAGGTGCGCTCGGCGAGCCCGGAGCGCACCACCAGCTGCTCCACGGGCGCGGCGACGGAGTAGTGGGTGCGGAGCCAGTCCTGCGCGTCGGCGATCACGGCGTCGCCGTGATCGGTGCGGCCTTCGAACACCATGTAAGGCGCGAGGCCGTCCTGGTGCCACTGCAGGGCGAACATGCGGGCGGTCTCCTGGGCGAGCGCGGCGCCGGCGAACCTTCCGGTGAGGTACAGGACGAGGTCGTGCCACGTCGTCGATGCGCCCGAGGTCACCAGTTCGTCCCGCGCTCCGGTGACCAGGAGCGCCCGCTCGGGGTGCACCCGAACGTCGGGGTGCGCCCGCCGCAGCTGCGTCGCGTAGTCGTAGTGCACCGTCACGTCGCGGTCGTCGAAGCGGCCCGTCTCGGCGAGGAGGAAGATGCCCGAGCATGCCGAGCACAGGAGCGCGCCCTGCTCGTGCATGCGCGACGCCCAGTCCACGAGTTCGGGATAGCGTCCGGTCTGCCAACCGTCGGCGCCGAGCACGATCGACGGCACGATCACGATGTCGGTCTTCTCGATGTCGCCCACGGCCCGCGACACCGGCACCGGGACGCCGCTCACCCCCATGAGCGGCCCTTCGTCCGCGCCGACGATGCGCGCACGGAACGGCGCGGGCGCTGCGGGATCGCCGATGCCCATGAGGGCGAACGAGTTGAGGACGTCGAGCACCCCGAACATCGTCGCCACCCCCGTGTCGGGCAGCGCCACGACGCTGACATCGAGCGTGCGTGCGGTCATGTCGCCTCCTGGCTCCACATCGTGGCACGAATGGCCCGAACGAGGGTCGGGATGCCACTGAACGCCGGGACGCGGCATCCCGAGCATGGAAGCACAACGTCGATCGGACAACGAAAGGACCGACACCATGACGACGACCACCGTCGATGAGACCGCGCTGAACGCCTTCGTGCTGCGCGCTGTGGACCACCTCGGCGCCGGCTACCTCGGGGTGATGGTGAGCCTGGGAGCGCGCCTGGGGCTCTACCGGGCACTCGCCGAGGCGGGGCCGCTCACCTCGCAGCAGCTGGCCGATCGCACCGACTGCGCCGAGCGCTACGTGCGCGACTGGGCGTCCTCGCAGGCCGCCGCCGGATACGTCGCGTACGACGCCGAGGCGGGCACATTCGCGCTCACTCCCGAGCAGGCGCTGGTGCTGGCGGACGAGGACAGCCCCGTGTATCTGCCGCCCGCGTGGAACACGCCCGCGGCGATGTGGAGCGACGAGGCTCGGGCGCTGCACGCGTTCCGCACCGGCGAGGGCATCGCGTGGGGCGACCACGACCCGCGTCTCGCGCACGGCACCGCGGCCTTCTACCGCAACGGCTACCGGGCGAGCCTCGTTTCGCAATGGCTTCCGGCGCTGGACGGAGTGGTGGCGGCGCTGGAGCGGGGCATCGCCGTCGCCGACGTCGGTGTGGGGCACGGCCACACGACCGTGCTGATGGCGCAGGCATTCCCGAACTCGCGGTTCCACGGCTTCGACACCCACGCGCCCTCGATCGCCGAGGCGCGCCGCAATGCCCGCGAGGGCGGCGTCGACGACCGCGCGGTGTTCGAGCAGGTGAGTGCGAAGGACTACGCCGCCGCCGGCTTCGGCCTGATCTGCTTCTTCGACGCCCTGCACGACATGGGCGACCCGGTCGGCGTGCTGCGGCACGCGGCCGCGGCGCTCACGCCCGACGGCACGGTGCTGCTGGTCGAGCCGAACGCGGCCGACCGCCTCGAAGACAACCTCCACATCGTCGGCCAGACGTACTACGCCGCGTCGAGCATGATCTGCACCGCCCATTCCATCGCGGACGGCGGCGAACTGGTGCTGGGTGCGCAGGCGGGTCCGGCACGGCTCACCGAGGTGCTGAATCAGGCCGGCTTCTCGCGCGTGCGCGTCGTCGCCGAGACCCCGTTCAACCTCATCCTCGAGGCCAAGCGCTGACCCACGACGTACGACTCCTCTTCAGACGCACGCGGCGGCGATCCCGGACGGGGTCGCCGCCGCGCTGAGGCGTTCGCGCCCGACTGCGCGGTGACGGATGCCGGGGGCCGAAGCGGTCAGCCGAGCTCGGGCGTGCGCGGGGGAGCGGTGCGCCGCGGCCGCAGCGCCTCGAAGGCGGCGGCCCACGCCAGCAGGTCGGCGTCACTGTACGCGCGCCCCGCGATGGTCAGGCCCACCGGCATCCTGATGTCGCCCATCGTGCCCATCGGCACGGTCACGGTCGGAATGCCGAGGTGGCGGATCGCGAGGTTGCCGTTGGCCACCCACACGCCGTTGCGCCAGCCGAGCTCGGCGGAAGCCTCGTTCACGTCCATGTCGGCGGGGCCGACGTCGGCCACCGCGGGGAAGAGCACGGCGTCGAGGCCGAGGCCCGACATCCAGTCCTCCAGGTCGACGCGCCGGGTCTCCTCGAGGCCGCGCACCCCGTCCTCGATCTCGGGGATGTCGGTGAAGGCGGCGTACGGGTGCTCGCGCACCTGCGCCGGGTAGGTGGCGATGTCGTCGTCGAAGCCTGTGTACCGATCGGGCAGCGCCCCCTCGGGATGCGGGAAGATCGCGGCGCCGTCGACGTCGTCGAGGCGGTCGAGTGCGGGATCGCCGTTCGCGCGCAGGAAGTCGTCCCACGCCCACGCCGAGAGGTCCACGATCTCGCGCTGGAGGAACTCCTCCGTCACGAGCCCGCGGCTCTTGATCGTCGGCGCCCCGGGGCGGTCGCCTTCGTAGTTCGTCACCACCGGGAAGTCGACCTCGACGACCTCGGCGCCCGCCGCTTCGAGGTCGCGGCGGGCGGTCTCCCAGAGCGCGAGCACCGAGGTGCGGGTCTCGACCCGCGTGCCGGTCGGGCCGCCGATGCCGCCTTGCGGATCGGTACCCGCGTCCGGATCGGCATCGACGTACATCCGCGGCACGCCGAACCGGCGACCCGCCAGCGTCGCGCGGGCGCCGCCGGCGTCGACCGCGCCCAGCGCCGGGTAGGAGGCGGGACGGACGGCCGAGGCATCCGGGATCTCGATCCAGGGCTGCGCCCGCCAGAAGTCGCCGCGCGTCTCCGGATCGTCGGCGACCATCACGTCGAGGATCTCGAGCAGGTCGGCCATCGTGCGCGTGTGCGGCACGACGACGTCCATCGTCGGCACGAGCGGCCAGTTGCCGCGCACGGAGATGACGCCGCGCGAGGGCGTGTAGGCGCACAGGCCGTTGTTCGACGCGGGGGCGCGCCCGCTCGACCAGGTCTCCTCGCCCAGGCCGAACGCCGCGAACGACGCGGCGGTCGCGGTGCCCGAGCCGTTCGACGACCCCGAGCCGAAGGCCGACGTGAGGAAGTCGGCGTTGTAGGGACTCTCGGCCCGGCCGTAGACGCCGCGCTGCATGCCGCCGTTGGCCATCGGCGGCATGTTGGTGAGGCCGAGGAGGATGCAGCCGGCCCCCCGCAGCCGCTCGATCGAGAACGCGTCGCGCTGCGCGACGAGGTCGGCGAAGGCGGGCGACCCCGCCGCGACGGTCAGGCCCCTCGCCATGAACGAGTCCTTCGCGGTGTAGGGGATGCCGTCGAGAGGACCGAGCGTGCGCCCTTCGGCGCGACGGAGATCGGATGCCGCAGCCTCCGCCCGCGCGTCGGGATTGCGCACGACCACCGCGTTGAGGGCGGTGGCGGTGCCGGCGGCGTCGTACGCGTCGATGCGGGCGAGATAGGCGTCCACGAGCTCGACCGCGGTGACCTCACCCGACTCGAGGGCGTCGCGGAGCTCGGCGATCGTCTTCTCCACGACGGGGAACATCACGCCGCCTCCTCTCGGACACAGCGTCGGAGGTTCTCGGCGACACGCCGGGTCGCGGCATCCGTCATCCGGCGCGTCGCGCAGGACTTCCGACGCTGTGCTGTCGCGCTCATGCCCCCGCCACCTTCGGCTGCTGCTGGGTGATGCAGTGGATACCGCCGCCGCCGGCGAAGATCTGGCGCGCGTCGACCGTGACGGCGCGGCGTCCGGGGTAGGCGGCCTCGAGGATCTCGCGCGCCTGGGCGTCGGCGCGCTCCTCGCCGAAGCCGCACGCGATGATCCCGCCGTTCACGACGAGGTGGTTGACGTAGCTGTAGTCGACGAACCCCTCGTGGTCACGCAGCGTCTCGGGCGCGGGGAGGTCGATGATGTCGAAGGCGCGGCCCGCGGCATCCGTCTGCTCCGCCAGGAACGCGCGCAGCGCGCGCGACACCTCGTGGTCGGGGTGGTCGGGGTCGCGCTGGTCGTGCAGCAGCAGCCGTCCCGGCGCCGGGATGGTGGCCACGATGTCGACGTGGCCGTTGGTGCCGAACTCGTCGTAGTCGCGGGTGAGGCCACGCGGCAGCCACACGACCTTCGTCGCGCCGATCGTGCGGTGCAGCTCGGCCTCGACGCGGCTCTTGTCGGCGAACCGGTTGCGGCGCGGGTCGAGCTGCACGGTCTCGGTGACGAGCACCGTGCCTTCGCCGTCGACGTGGATGCCGCCGCCCTCGTTCACGAGGAGGGAGCTGACGACGTCGGCGCCCACCAGCCCGGCGGTGAAGCGCGCGTGCTCGGCGGACTTCTCCCACGATGCCCACTCGGGCGCGCCCCATCCGTTGAAGACCCAGTCGACCGCGCCGAGCACTCCCGGGCGATCGTCGTCGACGACGAACGTCGGCCCATGGTCGCGGAACCAGAACTCGTCGACCGGAGTCTCGACGACCTCGATGCCGGAGCCGAGTCGCCGCCGCGCTCCCTCGGCGCGGGCCGGGTCGACGAGCATCGTGACCGGCTCGAACTCCGCCACGGCGTGGGCGACGGCGGTCCACGCCGCGTAGAAGCGCTCCTGCTCGGCCGGGTCGTCACCGAGGGTGGGCCCCTCGTTCGGGAACGCCATCCACGTGCGCTCGTGCGGGTCGCCCTCGTGCGGCATCCTCCAGGCCATCGTCGCCCCTTCATCCAGTGGAATCCGTAATTGATCTAGCGATCAATAGAGAAGCTACCTATGCTGGCGTGAACATGTCAAGCACAACCGCACGGCCACGCACCCGCAAGGCTCCCGCCGAGCGCGCCGCAGAGATCGTCGCCGCGGCGACTGCGATCGCGCGCGAGCATGGGCTCAGCGCGCTCACGCTCCGCGCGGTCGCCGAGCGTGCGGGCGTCGCGTCGGGACTCGTGGCGCACTACCAGCCGTCGATGGACGACCTCGTGGCGCGGGTGTACACCGACCTCGTGGAGGAGGAGGTGCGAGACGTGGAGCGGGTCGTGGCGGCCGCGGCCGATCCTGCCGCACAGCTCGGGGCGCTCATCGAGACGCTCATGGACGGCGCGCGCGACGAGCTGACGGTGGTGTGGGTCGAGGGCTGGGCCATGGCCCGCCGCAGCGAGGCGCTGGCGGTCGCCGTGCGCGGGCAGATGCAGCGCTGGCAGGCGCTCGTGGAGGGCATTGTGACGGACGGATGCCGCGCCGGCGCGTTCTCGACGGCAGAACCCGGCGATGTGGCCTGGGAGCTCATCGGCATGATCGACGGCCTGAACGCGCAGTCACTCGCGCGCGGCACCGACACGACGCGCTTCGCCCTGCGCACCGCCCGTGCTGCCGAGGCGCTCGTCGGCGCGCAGCCGGGATCGGTTCCGGTCGGCGCATGAATCGGCTGCAGTGGTCGGAGATCCCGGCGCCGGTGCGCGCGGGCATCGAGGATGTGCTCGGCGGCCCGGTCGTCGAGGCCAGGTCGCAGTCCGGCGGGTACTCGCCGGGTTCGGCCGACCGCGTCGTGACCGCCGCCGGCCGCCGCGCCTTCGTCAAGGCCGCGGGGTTGTCGGTCAACGCCGAGACGCCAGGCATCCACCGCTCGGAGGCCGCCATCACTGTGGCTCTTCCCGACGGCGTCCCCGCCCCCGCGCTCCTCGGGTTCGTCGAGCACGAGGACTGGGTCGCCCTTGTTCTCGAAGACGTGGAGGCGCGGCATCCGTCCACCCCCTGGGATCCCGACGAACTGCACGCGGTGCTCGATGCCCTCCAGGTGATGGCGTCGGTTCCGCTGCCGCCCGACGTTCCCGTCGTCGAGCTGCCCGACGCGCTCGCCGGGCACGCCGACCGCTGGGCTCGCGTCGACCCCTCGGCGCTGCCGGCGCTCCCGGGCGGGCTGGAGGCGTGGGTGCGGACGCACCATGACGAGCTGAGGGATGCCGCGGCGCGGTCGGTCGACGACGTCCGAGGCGACAGGCTGGTGCACCTGGACACCCGGGCCGACAACATCCTGCTGCGCGACGACGGCTCCGTGGTCTTCGTCGACTGGCCGTGGGGAGCGCGGGGTGCCTCGTGGTTCGACGCGCTCACGCTGCTCGTGAACGTGCGCTACTACGACGGCGACGCGGAGCTCGACGGGCTGCTGGCGCGGCATCCGGTGTTCCGCGGAATGCCCGCCGACGCCGCCACCCGCGTGCTGGCGCTGTTCGCCGGCATGTTCCTCGAGGCATCCCTCCGTCCCGACCCGCCCCGCATGCCCACCCTTCGCGCGTTCCAGCGCGACCAGGCCGTCGTGACGCTGGACTGGATCCGCGAGCGCTGGGAGGGTTGACTCCCGTGGGAGAGCTCGCTGATCCGGTGATCGTGGAGTTCCCGCTGCGCGGCGAGGGCTGGATGGCCGTGACCACGCCGGCGGCCCGCATCCCGAGCCACGGGGTCGACATCCTCGGTCAGCGGTACGCCTTCGACTTCGTCAGGGTCGACGATCGTCCGGGTGTGCATGTGCACCCCGCATCGACGTTCACGACCGCGACGGTGGGCGGCCGCACCGACGGGTGCTACGCCTGGAACGCGCAGATCCACGCGCCGTTCGCCGGCGAGGTGGTCGGCGCCTCCGACGGGATGACCGAGCGGCGCTGGATCAATCCGTTCCGCGAGGCGGGCCGGATGATCTGGAACGGGCTCACGTTCCGCCCGGGCAAGATCCCGGCGATCCTGGGCAATCACGTGATCCTGCGGGCGGGCGACCTGTATGCCGGGTTCGCGCACCTGCGGCCGGGCACGGTGCGCGTGCGCGTCGGCGATCGGGTCGCCGCGGGTGAGGTCATCGGCCGGGTCGGCCACACCGGCAACTCCACGTCGCCTCACCTGCATTTCCAGCTGATGGACTCCGCCGACCTCATGGCGGCGCGCGGCATCGCCTGCGCGTTCACGGCCTACGACGTGCGGCAGGACGACGGATCGTGGACCCGCGTGGAGCGCGGCATCCCGGGCTCCCGCGAGCGGCTGCGCTCGGTCCCCGCCTGAGCGCAGAGGCGATACCGCCTCGCCGCCGGGCTCGCAAGCCCCCTGCGCCGGGCCGCGCCCGCTCCTACGTTCGAGGCATCGAAAGGAGAGCGCCATGTCCAACACGAACCCGCTCATCCCACCCCTCGGCGACGACGACGACGTCGACCGGAACCTCGACGACGGTGTCGACTCCGCCGCCGACGACGGTGACGGCCTGCTGGGCCTCGGTGACGACGACCGGCCGCTCGACCCGGATCTCGACGACGACCAGACCGACAGCGCCGCGGCCGACGAACGTGCGGCCACCGAAGGGACGCTCGACGCCGACGACCGCCCCTGATCCCCGGGCCCCGCGCCCGGGAGCGGCGATCCACGCCAGGATGGAGCCATGAGCGCGATCCCCACCGTGAATCTGAACGACGACGCCTGGTTCCCCGAGCTCGGCCTGGGCACCTACAACCTGCGGGGCGAGGAGGGGATCGCGGCCATGGTCGCCGCGATCGAGTCCGGCTACTGCCTCCTCGACACCGCGGTCAACTACGAGAACGAGCGCGAGGTCGGCGAGGCGGTGCGCCGCAGCGGCGTCGCACGCGATCAGCTCCTCGTCGCGTCCAAGATCCCGGGCCGCCACCACGGCCGCCAGGAGGCCGTCGACAGCGTCAAGGGCTCCCTCGACGCGCTCGGCCTCGACCGCATCGACCTGCACCTGATCCACTGGCCGAACCCCAGCGTCGGCCGGTACGTCGACACCTGGCGCGGGCTCATCGATGCCCGCACGCAGGGCCTCGTCCGGTCGATCGGCGTCTCGAACTTCACCGAGGAGATGCTGACGGAGCTCATCGAGGAGACAGGCGTCGTGCCGGCGGTCAATCAGGTCGAGCTGCACCCGTACTTCCCGCAGGAGGAGCTTCGTGCCTTCCACGCGACCCACGGGATCCGCACCGAGAGCTGGAGCCCGCTCGCCCGGCGCAGCGAGCTGCTCACCGAGCAGATCCTGCACGAGCTGTCGACGGTCTACGAGGTCACGCCCACGCAGATCGTGCTGCGCTGGCACACCCAGCTGGGAAGCACTCCGATCCCGAAGTCGGCCGATCCCGATCGTCAGCGCGAGAACGCCGACGTCTTCGGCTTCACCCTCACCGACGAGCAGCTCGCCGCGATCAGCGCCCTCGAGCGCGGGCGCCTGTGGGACGGCGATCCCCGCACCCACGAGGAGATGTAGCGGACGGATGCCGCGACCGGCCGCGGTGCGCCGGGTCGCGGCATCCGTCTACGCGTCGGGAAGCGCGTCCAGCCACTCATCGAAGGTCTGCGTGCCGCGGAGCGCGTCGGCGCCCGGCAGGAGCGCCCCCGAGCGGAACGCACGCCCGAGCGCGCCCGGAGTGTTGACGACCGGGACCGGTGCGCGATGCCCGATGGCGTGCGCGTAACGGCGCACCATGTCGGCGAGGCTCTCCTCGCGCGGGCCGCCGAGCTCGGCGGCCCGGCCGGCGGGAACCTGCTCGGCGAGGTCGACGAGGTGCGCGGCGACCTCCCGCACGGCCACCGGCTGCACCCGCCCAGCGGGAGCGACGTGGGCGCCCGCGTGCGTGCGATGGAACATCATGGCCGCGAACTCGTGGAACTGCGTGGTCCGCAGGATCGTCCAGGGCACGTCGCCGTCGGCGACGAGGCGCTCCTGCACGAGCTTGCCCGCGTAGTAGCCGTCAGGTGCGGCCTCGGCTCCGACGATGGTGAGCACGAGATGATGCGGCACGCCGGCCGCGCGCTCTGCCGAGAGCAGGCTCTTCGTCGCCCCCGCGAAGAACATCACCGAGACGTCCGGCTTCGCGGTGGTGACGTTCGTCACATCGACGACGGCGTCCACGCCCTCGAGCGCGCCGGCCAGTCCCGCGCCGCTGAGCAGCTCCACTCCGGTGCGCCGTGAGAGCACGACCGCTTCGTGACCGCGCTCGCGTGCGATCGCGGTGACGTGGACGCCGGTCATGCCGGTGCCCCCGGCGATGGCGAGTCTCACGGTCCTCCTCGGTGCCTCGCGGCGACGTGGCCAGCGTAGCCGCACACAAGATCGCCGGCGGGGGCCGTGCGTCCCGAGCGGCCCGGGCACGATCGAGGGAGAGTGCGCACCCGAGCCGCTCACGGAGGCGATGAAGGACCGCCCCCGATGGGGAGGAGGCCGGCCACGCCACTCAGATACGCGGGATCAGCGCTGTCGGCCGAGCCACTGCGCGAAGGTCTCCGTGCCGAGCACCGCACCGGGGGCCGGAAGCGCGAAGCCGGCGCGCATGCCCTTCATCTGCGCGCCCGGAAGGCTGACGGAGGGCACCCAGCCCCGGTGCCCCGTACGACGGGCGTAGGCCTTCACCATCTCGTCGAGCCGCTCCTCGCGCGGACCCGCGAGGTCGGCGGCGCGTCCCTGCGGCGGGCGTGCGGCGAGGCCCGCGAGATGCGCCCCCACCTCGCGCGCGGCGATGGGCTGCACCCGCGCCCGCGGCGCGACATGCAGCGGCCCGACCTTCGCGCGCTCGAACAGCTGACCCGCGAACTCGTGGAACTGCGTCGCGCGCAGGATCGTCCAGGGCACGGCGGACCCCTGGAGGACGCGCTCCTGTGCGAGCTTGCCGGCGTAGTAGTCGTGCGGCATCCGGTCGATCCCCACGATCGACAGCAGCACCACGTGGCGCGCGCCCGCGCGCTCCGCCGCCGCGACCAGATTGCCGGTCGCGGTCTCGAAGAAGCGCGTGGCCGCGTCGGCCGACAACGTCGACACGTTCGCCGTGTCGACGACCGCATCCGCCCCCGCGAGCGCGGCGTCGAGCCCGGCGCCGGTGGTGAGATCGACCCCTGCGCCGCGGCTGAGCACGACGGCGTCGTGCCCCTCCGCGCGCAGCGATTCCACGACGTGGTGTCCGACGACGCCCGTTCCTCCGGCGACCGCGATCCTCATGACATGACTCCTCTCGTCCCGCCCGCTGCGGGGTGCTTCGAAGATCCGACGACGCAGCGCGCGAGAATGTGAGCGCAAGCCCCCGGACGCGCCGGCTGAGAGGCCGGCCAAGCGAGAAGGAGCAACGGATGCCGCCGATCGACGAGGTCGAGAGCGAGCGACGCTCGCTGCTCGGTCTCTGCTACCGCATGCTCGGCACGGTCGCCGACGCCGAGGACGCCGTGCAGGAGACGTACGTGCGGTGGTACCGCCTGCCCGAGGCCGAGCGGGCCGCCATTCGCAACCCCGGGGCGTGGCTCACGAGGGTGGCGGGTCGCGTGTGCCTCGACATGCTGGGGTCGGCGCGTGCGCGGCGCGAGCGGTACGTCGGCGAGTGGCTGCCCGAGCCGGTGCCCGGTGACTCGCCGCTCGCGGCCACGGTGTCTGTCGATCCGATCGACCGCGTGACGCTCGACGACTCCGTGTCGATGGCGCTGCTGGTGATGCTGGAGTCGCTCACGCCCGCCGAACGCGTCGCGTTCGTCCTCCACGACGTGTTCGCGGTGCCCTTCGGCGAGATCGCCGAGGCCGTGGGGCGCAGTCCCGAGGCGGTGCGCCAGTTGGCCTCGCAGGCGCGGCGCCGGGTGCGCGAGCACCGCGCGGGCACCGCGACGCGCGAGCAGCACGACGCCGTCGCCCGCGCGTTCGCTTCGGCGGCGTCGACGGGCGACTTCGACGCGCTCGTATCGGTGCTCGACCCCGACGTCGTGCTCCGCTCCGACGGCGGCGGACGCGTCTCGGCGGCGCGGCGCCCGGTGCTCGGCGCCGACCGCGTGGCGCGGTTCCTCCTCGGACTGCCCCGGCTGGAGCCGGGTGCCGTGCTCGCACCCATCCAGACGCCGGACGGCGTGGGCTTCCTGGCCATGGTCGACGGCCGGACGATCGCCGTCTTCTCGCTGCGCGTGAGCGGCGGCGCGATCACCGACGTCTACGTGATGCGCAACCCCGACAAGCTGACCCAATGGGCCTGAGAACAGGACGTTCGGCGGTGTGAGAGCGTTCGGTTAGCGTGGAGCGCATGGCGACGCCCTCCGACTCCACCCCGTTCGACTCGCTCACCGACTACATCGCGCTTCCCCGAGTGGAGGCCCTGGCCCTCTCGCCCGACGGCACGACCGCCGTGCTCACGGTGGCGGCCCTCAAGAAGGACGGCACCGGCTACGAGCGGGCGCTGTGGGCGGTGCCCGCCGCGGGGGGCGGCACGCCGCGCCGGCTGACCCGCTCGGCCAAGGGCGAGGCGGGCGCGGCGTTCACGGGAAGCGGCGACATCCTCTTCGTCTCCGCCCGCCCCGACGCCGAGGCCGACGCCGACGACGAGTCCGGCCAGCTGTGGCTGCTTCCCGCCGCGGGCGGCGAGGCGCGGCCGATCACCCGGCTCGCCGGCGGCGTCGACGGGATCACCGCCACCGCCGACGCCTCCGACCGCATCGTGATCGCCGCCTCACTCCTTCCCGGCGCCGACTCGCTCGAGGGCGAGGCGGCGCTGCGCGCCAAGCGCAAGGAGAAGAAGGTCTCGGCGATCCTGCACGACACCTACCCCGTGCGCTACTGGGACCACGACCTCGGTCCCGCGCAGCCGCATCTCTTCGCCCTCGACCTCGACGACCTCGAGGACTCGATCGCCGCGGTCGTCGCCGAGGCCGCGGCCGCGCGCGAGGAGGCCGCGGAGGCGCTCACCGCTGCCGCGGACGCCGAGCCCCCGGCATCCGTCGCCGACGAGAAGCCCTATCCCGTCACCCTTCCGCGCCCGCGCGACCTCACCCCGAAGCCGGGCCGCGCCGCCGACCACGCCGCGGGTGCGCTCACGCCCGACGGGGCGACGCTGGTGGTGTCGCTGGAGGAGCGCGAGCAGCGCGCCAGCCGCCGCGTCATCGTCGCGATCGACACCGTGACGGGGGAGCGCACCACTCTCTTCGACGAGGTCGACGTCGACTACGAGATGCCCGCCGTCAGCCACGACGGTGCGCGCGTCGCCTATCTCCGCACCGTCAAGAGCAGCCCGGCGGCGCCGACCGACTACGAGGTGTGGATCGCGGACATCGACGGCTCCGAGCCGCGACGCATCGCGGCGGACTGGGACCGCTGGGCCTCGTCGCTGTCGTTCGCCGCCGACGACACCGCGCTGATCGCGACGGCCGACGACGACGGGCGGGGCCCGGTGTTCCGCCTGCCTCTGGACGGCGGTGCGGTCGAGCGCCTCACCGACGACGACTTCGCGTACGCCAACGTGCTGGTCGATCGCGCGTCAGGAGACCTCGTCGCGCTGCGCTCGTCATGGATCGTGCCGCCGCACCCCGTCCGCATCGGCCGAGACGGAAGCGTCACGCCGCTCGCGACGCCCGCCGCGACGCCGGCCGCGCCGGGCACGATCACCGAGGTGCAGGCGACCGCCGAAGACGGCGCGCGCGTGCGCGGCTGGCTGCTGCTGCCCGACGGCGCCTCGGCGGACGCCCCCGCTCCGCTGCTGCTGTGGATCCACGGCGGTCCTCTCAACAGCTGGAACGCGTGGAGCTGGCGCTGGGCGCCGCTGCTCGCGGTCGCGCGCGGCTACGCCGTGCTGCTTCCCGACCCCGCCCTGTCGACCGGCTACGGCCTGGACTTCATCGCGCGGGGCTGGAACAGCTGGGGCGGCAAGCCGTACACCGACCTGCTCGCGATCACCGACGAAGTCGAGGCGCGTGAGGACATCGACCAGACCCGCACCGCGGCGATGGGCGGCTCGTTCGGCGGCTACATGGCCAACTGGGTCGCGGGTCACACCGACCGGTTCCAGGCGATCGTGACCCACGCGAGCCTGTGGGCCCTCGATCAGTTCGCCGGCACGACCGACAGCTCCGAGTACTGGCAGCGCATCTTCACGCCCGAAGCCATGCTCGAGCACTCGCCGCACCAGTTCGTCGCCGACATCCGCACGCCGCTGCTGGTCATCCACGGCGACAAGGACTACCGCGTGCCGATCGGGGAAGGGCTGCGGCTGTGGTCGGAGCTCGCCGAGCACCACGCCGACGAGGAGGGACGGATGCCGCATCGCTTCCTGTACTTCCCCGACGAGAACCACTGGGTGCTCAAGCCCCAGCACGCGGTGGTCTGGTACGAGACGGTGTTCGCGTTCCTGGCCGAGCACGTGCGCGGCGAGGAGTTCCAGCGGCCCGAGCTGCTCGGGTAGTCCCGGGGCGTTTCGTCCCGGTCGCCGGCGCTCGCCCGGAACCACCGGCGGTCCCGTTTCGTCTCACTCGCTGGCGCTCGCTCGCTCAACGACCGGTGGTCCCGTTTCGTCTCGCTCGCGAGCGAAGCGAGACGAAACGCGGGCGGACTCAGTGGGGCGCGTGGTACTCGGTCTCGCCGCGCTTCCAGTACCCCTTGACGATGATCTGATCGGCGTCGAGGCTCCACCGGTCGAGGAGGAGCGCCCGGCCCGGCTTCACGATCGACTGCTCCGCCGCGACGAACGCGAAGACCGACCCGTCCGGTCGATCCTGCGCGTCGTGGGCGTCCAGGCGCGTCGCGAGCGCGGACCCCGCCGGCGCGTCGCCGCGGTGCACCTGCTCGACCACGACACCCGCCGGCGCGTCGATCGCGAGCTCGTGCGCGGCATCCGTCACCTCCACGAGGATGCGGCCGACGGCGTCCGGGTCCATCGCCTGGGCGAAGCGCCGCATCGCCGGCACGGCCGTCTCGTCTCCCGCCAGCAGCCAGGCGTCGGGACGCCCCGTGAGCACCTTCGAGCCGCGCGGACCGCCGACCCCCGCGAGCCCGCCGAGTGGCGCGGTCGCCGCCCACGCCGCAGCGACGCCGGCCGTGCCCGCGGACGGGTCGCCGTGGATCGCGAACTCGAGGTCGAGCCAGTCCTCGCCCCATGCGAGCGGGGTGTACTCGCGGCTGGGTGCGGCGCGGAGCTCTTCGACGGTCTGCGGGTCGCCGTCGGGGAAGAAGATGCGGATGTGGTCGTCAGCGCCCAGCGACGTGAAGCCGGCGAGTTCGGGGCCCTGCAGCCGCACGCGCACGTACGAGCGCGTCAGCCACTCGCGCGCGACGAGCGTCGCGCGACGGAAGCGCAGCTCGAGGCCGGTCGGCTCCAGCGTGAAGGTCGTGGAAGTCATGGGTTCTCCTTGGTGGTTCTGTTCGGTCATTCCCACAGCACGATCGGTCGGCCGTCGATCGCGGCCACGCGCGCGGGGGTGTCGTAGAGGGCGGCGAGCCGCTCGGAGGTGACGACCTCGCTCACCGGACCATGGTGCACGACGCGGCCGTCGCGCATCGCGACGATGTCGTCGGCGTACTGCGCGGCGACGTTGATGTCGTGCAGCACGACGACCACCGTCATCCGTCGCTCGTCGGCCAGGCGGCGCACCAGCTTCATGAGCGAGACGCCGTGACGGGGGTCGAGATTGTTGAGCGGCTCGTCGAGCAGCAGGTGGTCGGTGTCCTGCGCGAGTGCCATGGCCACGAACGCGCGCTGGCGCTGACCTCCCGACAGCTCGTCGAGGAAGCGGTCGCGCACGGCGTCGAGGTCGAGCAGCTCGATCGCCCGGTCGACGTGCTCGCGGTCGTCGCGGCTGCGGCCCGACCCGCCGTGGGGGAACCGCCCGTAAGCGACGAGGTCAGAGACGCTCAGCCTGATCGCGAGGTGGTTGTCCTGGCGCAAGATCGCGAGGCGCCGCGCCAGATCGCGGGTCTTCGTCGTCGCGACGTCGAGGCCGTCGACCGAGATCCGGCCTCCGTCGGTGCCTGTCAGGCGGCCGATCGCGGCGAGCAGCGTCGACTTGCCGGCACCGTTCGGCCCGATGATGGCCGTGACGCCGGGACGGATGCGGACCGACACGTCGTCGACGGCGACGAGCGCCCCGTGACGCTTGACGACGGATTCGGTGAGGATCATCAGCGGGCCCTTCCCGTGAGAACGAGGACGATGAAGAACAGCCCGCCGACGAACTCGATGACGATCGGCAGCTCGGTGCCGAAGCCGAGCACCCGGGCGAGGATCAGCTGCCCGCCGACGAGGGCGACCACGCCGATGCTGATCGCGGCGGGGATGCTGTGCAGATGCCGGTGACCCACGGCGCCGTAGGCGAGGTTGGCGACGATGAGCCCGAAGAACGTCACCGGGCCGACGAGGGCGGTGGATGCCGCCACCATCGCGGCGATGACCACCACGACGTGCATCACCACACGGCGGTGGTCGACGCCGAGCGAGATCGCGGTGCCCTCGCCGAGCGAGAGCACGTCGAGCTCTCGGCGCACCGGCCACAGTGAGACGAGCGCGACGGCGACGAGGATACCGGTCGGCACGAGCAGTTCACGGTCGACCGCGGTGAAGCTCGCGAAGGTGAGGTTCTGGAGGATTGCGAAGGTGTCGGGATCCAGCAGCCGCTGCAGGAATCCCGTGACGGAGCGGAACAGCACACCGAGTACGAGACCGGCGAGCACGATCACGTGGAGGTCGAGCCGGCGCCGCAGGAACAGCCACCAGTACAGCAGCACGACCGAGCCCGCCATCAGCACGAGCTCCACGAGCCACGAGGCGAGCGGCGGAGCCGACACCAGCAGCGCCGGGCCGATCGCGAACGCCACCAGCGTCTGGATGGCGAGGAACACCGCGTCGAAGCCCATGATCCCCGGCGTCAGGATGCGGTTGGCGGTGATCGTCTGGAAGAGCACCGTCGCCGCACCGACCGCCGCGGCGGCGATCACCATGCCGGCGACGGTCCGCCAGCGGAGGCCGAGCGCGTACTCCCATTTGCCGGGGAGGTCGGTGAAGAGGAAGAGCACCACGATCGCGACCGCCAGTCCGGTCAGCGCGATCAGCGCGCCGCTCGGGTGACGCAGCATGCGCGTGGCGCGGCGTGCGCCGTCGAGGAAGGTCGTCGTCATCGCGCCACCGCCCGTCCGGCGGGTGCGCGCCGCGGCCGGGGGGTCGCGGCGGCGGAAGGGCGGGCGGTCCCCAGGAGCAGCCACAGGAACACGACGCCGCCGAGCACGCCCATGACGATCGAGATCGGCAGCTCGAACGGGAACCGCACGACCCGCCCGATGATGTCGCACAGGAGCACGATCGCCGCGCCGAGCAGTGCGACCAGGGGAACCGCCCGGCGCATGTTGTCGCCGATCAGCCGGCTGACGATGTTCGGCGCGATGAGCCCGAGGAACGGCAGGGTGCCGGTCACGACCATGAGGATGCCGGTCACCACCGCGATGATCGTCACACCGATGCCCATCACCGCGCGGGTGTCCAGACCGAGGCCGCGGGCGGCGTCGTCGCCCAGCCCGGCCACGGTGAAGCGATCGGCCGCGATCCACGCGATGAGCGCGGCCGCAGCCGCGAGGTAGAGGATCTCGTAGCGGCCGCGGAGGATGCCCGAGAAGTCGCCGACGCTCCAGCTGAGGAGCTCCTGAAGCAGCTCGCTGCGGTAGGCGATGAACATCGTCACGGCGCCGATGACACCGCCGTACAGGATGCCGACGATGGGCACGAGCACGCTCGAGCGCGACGGGATCCGGCGGGCGAGGGCGAGGAAGCCGAAGACCCCGACGAGCGCGCCGACCGCGGCGAACAGCGCCTTGGCCCAGAGGGGCAACCCGGGAACGGACATGAGGACGGCCAGAAGCGCCAGGCTCGCGGCATCCGTCGCCCCCGTCGTTCCGGGCTCGACGAACCGGTTGCGCACGAGCAGCTGCATGATCAGGCCGGTGATCGCGAAGGCGGCACCGGCGAGGATGAGCGCGATCGTGCGCGGGATGCGGCTCGCGAACAGGATGAAGGCATCGAGTTCGGCGACGCCGATGAACAGCGAGATCGTCGCGAGGGCGGCCACGACGGCCACCCCCGCGACGATCCACATGGTGGGGGAGAGGCGGGTCAGGACTCGGCGCTCCCCACGGAAAGGTCGTGCGTCATGCGGCGGCTCAGGCGGCGACGGCCTCGTGCACCGAGGTGAGCACGTTCTCGATGGCGGTGAGGCCGTTGATCACGATGTAGAGCTCGCTCGCGGGCAGGTACACGATGTGGTCCTCCGCAGCCGCCGTCGTCTGCGCGACCAGCTCGTTGTCGAGCGTCTCCTCGGCGCTCGAGCCCTCGCCGGTCGCAGCTCCGCGGTCGAACGCGAAGATCCAGTCGGGGTTCGCCGTGAGGATGAACTCGTTCGTGACGGTGTCGCCGTGCGGCGAGCCCTCGGCGCCCGGCAGGTCGGCGGCGGCGACGGCGGGCGTCCAGCCGAGCTCGTCGAAGACGTAGCCGAAGCGCGAGCCCTCGCCGAAGGCTCCGTACTCGCCGCCCGACACCGACAGCACGAGGGCGGTGCCCTCGGCCTCGGACTCGATGGTCTGAACAAGCTCCTCGATGTCGGCGGTGAGCTCCGCGACCTCGTCCTCCTTGCCGAAGATCTCGCCCAGCTGCGCCGCGCGGTCGAGGCCGGCGCTGGGATCGAACGTGCCGGCGTAGGCGCCCGTGAGGTCGATCGTGGTCGCGATCTCGGAGAGCTCGTCGAACTGGCCCGTGCTGCGCGCGGCGGTCACGATGAGCTCGGGCTCGAGTTCGGCGACGGCCTCGAAGTCGGGCTCGAACAGTGTTCCGACCTTCGGAAGGTCGGCGTACTCCGACAGGTAGTCGGGCAGCACGATGTCGGGGATCCCCACGACCGCGTCACCTGCGCCGATGGCGTGCAGCGTGTCGAGCGTGGCGATGTCGAAGGTGACGACGGATGCCGGGTCGGCCGGCACCTCGACCGAATCGCGGGCGACCTCGGTGTCTTCCTGGTACGAGGACTCGCCGTCCTCCTCGACGAGCACCAGAGTCGGCTTGGCGTTCTCGACGACGACGGTCGAGGTCTCGGCGGCCTCGGCCGAGTCCTCCGACGCAGCCGACGAGGAGCATGCGGTGAGGGCGAGAGCGGTGACGCTCAGAGCAGCGGCGGGCAGGAGCAGGCGCGTTCTCATGTGCATGAGGGTTAGGTTAGCCTAACCATAGAATCGGCGCGGCCTGATAGGGTGTCGCGCGCGGGGGAGAGCGCACCTCGACCGGCGGCGCGGCGGAACCGCAGGGGCGGGAGGCTTGCGCCGGGACATGTCGGTCTGCCTCGGGCCGGGGCACGCCGGTCCCGCTCGGACCGTGGCGCCCCGGTGTCCGCCTCGCGCCGGTGCACGCCGGTCTCCGCGCGCGGCGGAGCCGGGTCCGCCGCGGAGCCGCGCCCGCGTCAGAGATCAGGAAGCGTGGCGGACTTCGCAGTCGCTTCCCGGCGACAGGATGGCTTCGTGCCCGTCGTCGTAGCGGACGACCAGCAGTGGGTTCTCCGCGCTGCCGCGCACCTCGATGACCTCGCCGGCGCGCTCGGTCGCCCCGACGACGCGCCCGTGGATGATCACGCGATCGCCGACGTTCGCATGCATGCGGACCACCTCCTGCGGCTCACCATACGACGGGAGCGCCCCGAGGGGTAGTGCCGAATCGAGGTGCGGTGGGGTGGGGCTACAGCTGCGCGCCGTCGTCGTCCCGGTTCTCGAGGCCGACGTTGCGGCCGCGCCACGACTCGTACGCCATGAGCCATCCGATCGAGACGGCGGCGGCGAGCACGATCCCCAGCAGCACGTTGCCCCAGATGAGCCCGAAGACGATGCCGAGCGTGAACATGAGAGCGGTGCCCAGGGCCCAGCCCGAGTGCCCGCGCGTCCAGCCCTTCCGTGTCGAGGTCATGCCGAAAGCCTAGGGCCGCCCTCGCCCCCCGTGGCAGTCGGTAGGTTGGAGAGCGACCGCCTACGGAACGGACACCATGACCCTCAACGTCAGCCCGCTCACCCTCGGCACCTCCGGCCTCGGCCGTGACACGATCCCCGGTTCGCCGGAGGAGGACGCCGCCGTCGCCTTCGCCCAGCAGCTCTTCGCGAGCACGCACGCCTTCGTCGACACGTCGAACAACTACTCCGCGGGGCGGTCCGAGGCGGTGCTGGGCCTCGCGATCGCGCGTGCGGGAGAGGATGCCGCGACCCGCGTCATCTCGAAGGTCGACTGCGACCCCGAGACAGGCGCGTTCGACCGGGACCGGGTGCTCCGCTCGTTCGAGGAGACGACCGCTCGGCTGGGCGTCGACCGGCTGCCGCTGCTGCATCTCCACGATCCGTACACGGTCACCTTCGATGAGGCGATGGCCGCCGGCGGCGCCGTGGAGGGCCTCATCGAGCTGCGGGAGTCGGGCCGGGTGGATGCCATCGGCGTGGCCGCCGGCCCGGCGCCGATGATGTCGCGCTACGTCGGCACCGGCGTCTTCGATGCGGTGCTGGTGCACAACCGGTTCACGGTCGTCGACAGCTCGGCGGCGCCGGTCTTCGAGGCCGCACGCGAGCGTGGAATGACCGTGTTCAACGCCGCGCCGTTCGGCGCCGGGATCCTCGCCACCGGCACGCGTGAGGGTGCGATGTACGGCTACCGCCCCGCCACGCCCGAGCTTCAGGAATGGGTCTCGCGTCTCGAGCGCGTCTGCGCTTCCTTCGGGGTGGCGCTGCCCGCGGTCGCGCTGCACTACTCGCTCCGCTCGCCGCTGGTCGACTCGACCATCGTCGGCATCTCGTCAGCGAAGCGCCTGGCGCAGCTCGACGAGCTCGCGGCGACGCCGATCCCCGACGACCTCTGGGCTGAGCTCGACGGGCTCGGACCCGCCCCCTCGCCCGTGGACGACAGCGAGTACGCCTGACCGGGCGGTCGCAGGTGTGACCGGATCCGGATCACCGGGCCCGGCTGCGCGCCGGGCCCGGTGCTCCGTTTCAGGACTGCGGCGCGTTGACCGCGACCATCCAGTCGATGCCGAAGCGGTCGGTGAGCATGCCGAACTTCCCGCCCCACGGCGGGGTGTCGAAGGGCATCGTGACGCTGCCGCCGTCGGCGAGCTTGTCCCAGAAGCCCTGAAGCGAGGCTTCGTCGTCGCCGCTGACCGACACCGAGATGCCGGCGGGCTTCTGGTAGTCCATACCGGTCGGCGTGTCGGCGCCCATCAGCACGAAGCCGTCAGGGCTCGTCAGCTGCGAGTGCATCACGAGGTCGTTCTCGGACGGATCCTGCACCATGCCCTCGAACTGGCCGAACGTGGAGATGTCGAGGTCGCCGCCGAACACGCTCTGGTAGAAGGTCATCGCTTCGCGGGCTTCGCTGCGGAACGAGAGATACGGATTGAGGCTGGGCATGTCGAACTCCTGGGGAGAGAGGATGGATGCCGCGCCCGGCCGCGTGGCGCCTCCCAGTGTCGCCCCGGCCTCCGACATCGGCAAGGCCCGCCGCCGGTGCCTTCGCCTCTCCGTGCGACGGCGTCGTGGAGCGGGCACGCGGCGGAGATCCGCAACTCGCCGGCGAGCAGGAACGAGATCCCGTGGATCGCTTGACGCGACCTCGGGCGGTCCTCTAGCGTGGCGAGGCTGCGTCGATCGGCGCAGTCTCACGAGCGAACCGAGAGGGGCGACGGATGAACGCGAAGCGCGAACTCCGTTTCCGCGCGGTCCTGGGTCAGCAGCCCGGCGACCGCTACGAGTCGTCCCCTCCGGCGCCGGCCGTGTAGCAGCATCCGCTGATCCACGCCCCGCACCGCACAGGTCCGGGGCGTTCTCCTTTCCGGAGAGCTCCGACCTCGACGGCCGCTCTTCGCGCACCGCCCCGGTGCGCGCCATCACAGGGAAAGGAATCATGGAGAGGCTCTCCGCACGGCTGCTCTCGTGGGCGAGCCTGATCGACGAGAAGACCGTCGAGCAGGCCCGCACCTCGTCACGCATGCCGTTCATCCACCCGCATCTGGCGCTCATGCCCGATGCCCACCTCGGAAAGGGCGCGACCGTCGGCTCGGTCATCCCGACCCTCGGCGCCATCATGCCTGCCGCGGTCGGGGTCGACATCGGCTGCGGCATGATCGCGGTGCGCACCCAGTTCACGAAGGAGGAACTGCTGGCTCGCGACCTCACCGCGCTGCGCGAGCAGATCGAACGTGCCGTGCCGCTGTCGGCAGGGCGCGACAACCGCAAGGTCGTCGCGACCGCGGAGCCGCGGGTCGCAGAGCTCGAGGAGCTCGCGACCAAGGCCGAGTTCGACCCGGCGCGGTACGCCGAGCACTGGCGCCTGCAGCTCGGTTCTCTCGGGTCGGGCAACCACTTCATCGAGGTGTCGGTCGACGAACTCGACCGAGTGTGGATGTTCCTTCACTCCGGCTCACGGGGCGTCGGAAACAAGATCGCGACGCACCACATCGGCGTCGCGCAGCGGCTCGCCGAGCAGTGGTGGATCGAGCTTCCCGACCCCGACCTCGCCTACCTCGTCGAAGGCACGGAGGAGTTCCGGCGCTACATCCGCGAGCTGCGGTGGGCGCAGCACTTCGCACTGCTCAACCGCGAGGAGATGATGGACCGCGTCGCGCGGCAGCTCTCGGAGGTGATGGGGGAGCCGGTCGCCGAGCACGAGCGGATCAACTGCCATCACAACTTCACCGAGTCCGAGAAGCACTTCGGCAAGCAGGTGTGGGTGTCGCGGAAGGGTGCGATCCAGGCCGATGAGGGGCGACCCGGGCTCATCCCCGGTTCGATGGGCACCGCATCGTACGTCGTGGAAGGGCTCGGCAATCCGCTGTCGCTGAACTCCTCGCCGCACGGTGCCGGCCGTGAGTACTCGCGGTCGGCCGCGCGCCGGACGTTCTCGCACGAGCAGCTGCGGCAGGCGATGGCGGGCATCGAGTTCCGTGACACCGACGCCTTCATCGACGAGATCCCGCAGGCCTACAAGCCGATCGACCGGGTGATGGCAGACGCATCAGACCTCGTGCGGGTGCGGCACACGCTGCGTCAGCTCGTCAACGTGAAAGGCGACTGACACGGATGCCGCGGCTCGGCCGGTCCTCGGATCGGCCGGGTCGCGGCATCCATCTCACCGAACAGAACGCCGCCTCGCGGCGCCGACGCAACACGAGGAGGTGCGAAGCCGCGATCGTGAGGCCGTACCCGCGATCAGCGGTCGCGGTGGTCCTCAGGATGCAGGCGTGCGCCGCGTCGCGGCTCGCGCACGCCGCTGGCTCCGATGAGGCGGATCACGCGCTGACGGTGACGCGGCCATGCGGCCAGGAGACCCAGCATCCCGTCGTCGTCGGTCCGGTGCCCGGTGAGCGCGTAGCCGACCTCGTGGGCGAGATGGTAATCGCCGACGCTCACCGCGTCGGGGTCGCCGAGGGCGCGGATGCGCGTCTCGGCCGAGGTCCACGGGCCGATGCCGTGCTGGCTGACGAGGACCCGGTCGACGGCCTCTCCGTCTTCCGCGGCGAGCACCGCGCGAACGATCGAATCGCCGCGGCGGGCCGCGCGCACGACGGTCTTCGACTGGGGCGGCTCGAGCCCTGCCCGGTGCCAGACCCATGACGGCACGTGCTGCCAGCCGTCGATCGTGGGCGGCGCGAACATCGGGACGGGCGTCGGGCCGGGGGCGCGCTCCCCGCACCACGTCACTATTCGCCGCCACGCGGCGAAGGCCTGCATGCCCGTGACCTTCTGCTCGAAGATCGCGCAGGCCAGGGCATCGAAGACGAGGCCGGTGCGCGACAGGCGCAGGCCCGGGTTGCGGTGATGCGCGTCGGCGATGAGCGGATGCCGCGCCGCCTCGAAGCCGGATGAATCGTCGTCCGCCCCGCACAGCGCCGGCAGCTGAGCCAGAGCCCAGTCTCGACCCGGACCCCATGCCGCACCGCGGATCACACCCGGGTGCGTCTCGCGGATCGCGAGGGTCGCCACGCCGGCCGGAGTGCGGCTCACCCGCCAGATGACTGCGCCGGCCACCGCCATCGTCGGGTCGCCGGCGCCGCGGCGCTGAAACAGCACGGTGCGGCGGAGATCGAGCGGATGCCGCGGACGGTACTCCGTCTCGAGGGGCCGGCCGTGATCCGGCCGCGGGTCGCGGTGCGACTCCCGCCGGCCGAAGCGCTCGGCATCCCTCGTCCGAGAGATGCGCGAGAGCGAGGTGGTCATGCCGCCCACCCTACGCCCCGGCCTCCGACATCCGTGCCGGAGAGCCGCGCGTCAGAAGCGGTCGGGCGACGGCGTGCCGTGGCCGTAGCGGATGACGACGTCGGCGTGACGGTCGAAGCGGTAGCCGACTCCGCGCACGGTGCGCACGATGTCCTCGTAGCGGCCGAGCTTGGCCCGCAGGCGCCGGACGTGCACGTCGATCGTGCGCTCACCGGGGGCGTCTTCGTCGGTCGCGCCCTGCCAGAGCGACGTCACCAGCTCGGTGCGCTCGATCGTGCGGCCCTCGCGCAGCACGAGGTACTGCAGCAGCTCGAACTCCTTGAACGTGAACGCGGCCGACTCGCCGTCGATGAGCACTCGCTTGCGTGAGATGTCGACGACGACGCCGCCCGAGGCCGGCTCCTCGTCCTCGGGCTCCTCCTGCTTGGTGCGGGCGACGGCCGACGGCTCGTGCAGCGCGAGACGCACCACGTCGACGTCACGGCCGCCGGAGCCGACCGGCGCGAGGGCCACGGTCGCATAGGTCTCGGCGGAGGGGGCGAGCTCGGCGATGGTGCGGCGGAGGGCGTCGACGAGGACGCCGAGGTTGACCCCGGAGGCTGCGGCCTTGGCCTCGTCGATGCCGACGTAGAGGGCGAAGCCGCGCGGCGCGGTGCCGGCCGGGAGAGCACGAGCCTGCACCGGCTCGGCGGCCGGGGCGGCGGGCGTCTCGACGGCGGCCGGGTGGTTGACGGCGCGCAGGTGGCGGACGGGGGCGGTGGCGGGGCGATCGAGGAGAGCGGTGGTCGACATGATGATGGTCCTTGCGGGAGGAACCCGGATGGCGGAACCGGGTTGGTGTGCTGCGGCCCTGTCGTCGGAGGCGAGGAGGCCGTAGGCCGGTAGTGGCCTGTGCCCGACGCTGGGCGGTGTGCGAAGCGGATCCGGGTGCGCGTGATCGACGCACGAAACCGGTGCTTCGGGGGACTCCGTACGATCCGTGTTCAGAAGCGGAGGAGGAGTCCGACGGGGGTCACCGTGCTAGTGGCACATTCGACAACACATGGCAACGCGACCGGCCATCATCATGCCGGCAGTCCTGTTCGCCTCCCGGGCGGACAGATACAGCGCGTTGTCAGTCATGAGCCCGATTATTACCGACTTTGTCGGAAAACGTCAAATCGCACGGATGCGGAGGCCCAGATCGTTTCGGAATGTGACAGATTGCTCAATCTCTGCGGGAGGTGCCTCGCTTACGCGCTGCACGCGGCTCGGCCCGACCCTGAGCGATCGCCGCGACATCCAGTCCGCTGCGTCCCGGTGAGGTGGGTCAGGCGTAGCCTGTGCGGGTGACCGAGCTGCGCTTCACGAAAGAGACGGATGCCTCGCGCTACACGCTCCACCGCGGCGACGACCTCGTCAGCGTGCTGGACTACCGCGACGACGGCCGCACGGTGGCCATGACGCGCGCGTACACCGTCCCCACCTTCCGGGGCCACGGCTACGCCGGCGAACTGGTCGAGCGCGCCGTCGACGATCTCGAGCAGAACGGCGACCGCAAGGTCGTGCCGGTGTGCTGGTACGTCGCCGACTGGTTCGACGCGAACCCCTCGCGCCGAGGCATCCTCAATCCTCGTCCCTGACGGGAGCCGCTCGACGGCATCGTCGACCGCCCTTGTCAAGCCCATGTCGCCGGGGGCATCGCTGCCCGAGGCTGGAGGCTGACGAGAGGAGCACGCCATGGATCGCGAGCGACCGACCGACCCGGACCTCCCCGAGGGCGTGATCAACGCCGCCCCCGCCGGGGGCTGGGAGGCGGTGGATGACCAGGAGTCCCGGGAGCGCACGGCGAGTGCGGACGAATCCGCTCTGTTGACGGATGCCGCGCTGCAGCCGGACGACCCGGTAGAGGGCGAGGCGGCCCGGCGCGGCGCCGATCCCGACATGGTGAGCGACAGCGAGCGAGGGGAAGAGCCCTGATGAGCACGACAGGCAACGAGTACGAGCAGCCCGGTGTGAACTACCCCGACCGGGGCGACGCCGACGGAGCGACCGACACTTCGGGTGCGGCCGAGCCGGCGCGACAGGAGCAGCCGGAGGCAGCGCCCGCGATGGGGGAGCCTGCCGAGGACGCGGAGCCCGCCGGCACGTGGACAGAGGCGCCCGAGCAGGGCGGTGCGGCCCCATCGTCGCCCGGCACCCAGGACGGAGAGGCGTCGGCGGCGTCCGCTCCCGCCGGTGCACAGACTCCCGCACCCGAACCGCAGGGTGCCGCCGCGACCGGACCCTCGGAGGGAGCCCGCAGCGGCCAGCCCAGCCACGAGGCGGTGGGGATCGGTGTCATCGACGACGGCGCCGACCATCACGGTCATGACGAGGGCCGCGACACCCTGACCGCCAGCCAGGCCCAGCAGACGCCGGGCGCCCTGGGCACCGAGCAGGAGCAGCGGCTCCCCGCGATGGCGCAGAACAACGCGTCCGAGCTGGAGAAGGTCACCGGGATCGTGGCGCAGACGCGTCAGGACGTCGGCACCGAGCCGCTCGAGCGCATCGCCGAGGTGCTGCGCCAGCGACTGGACCAGTCCGGCATCGACCTGCCCGACGCCGACGTGCAGGAGCTGGCGCGCCAGGTCTCGACCGGTGACGCCGACAGCCCGACCCAGCCGGGGCGCGACTCGGCCTGAGATCGACCCGCGATTCCGACGGCGACGGGGGCCAGGACGGCTCTAGGCTGAGCGCGTGCACATGGAGGCCGTGTTCACCGCCGTCGCCGTCGGATTCGAGGCGGTCGGCGCCGCCGCCATGATCGTCGGCTTCGTCGTCGCGCTGGTGCTGGGCGCCCGCTCGCCCGCGCGACACGAGGGCGGTCAGGCGGCCTTCACGACGCTGCGGACCACGCTGGGCGCCGCCATCCTGCTCGGGCTCGAGGTGCTCGTGGCGGCGGACCTCATCCGCACCATCACCTCGAAGCCTTCGCTCGAGGACGCCGCGATCCTGGGGATGATCGTCCTGATCCGCACCATCCTCTCGGTCTCCATCCAGATCGAGATCGAGGGGACGCTGCCGTGGCGGCGCGCTCTGCTGCGCAGCGGCGGTCAGATGGTGGGCGACGCGCTCGCCCGTGACCGCGCGGCCCAGCAGGCATCGCGTGCTGCGGGGCCCGCACCCGACCCGCGGGCGCCGTGACGGCCGGCTAGGCGACCGCGCAGGCGGTGTTGCAGTCCTGCGACGTGCGGAGACCGATCGGCCGGGCCCACGCCGCGCGCTGCGGGCGGGCGACGCCGGCGACGACGCGGGTCGTCCGGTGCGGTGCGAGGGCGGCGAGTTCTCTGTCGCGGATCGAGGCGAGGATCTGGTGCTCGCGGTCCCTCGTCCAGATGTCGTGGTGGTACTGCTGTTCGGCGGCGTATACAGCGAACATGGTTTCCTCCGTTGGTTCCGACACTGTGAAACCTACGCGGGGGTTCCGACATTGCCGGGTTCCGCGCACATGGCAGGAATCCGCCGCCCCGAGGCAGTCACGACGCCGGTGATCAGCCCTCTCCGGCGAACTCGCGGATGAGGCGCGCGGCGGGTGCGGCATCCCGGATCATCGTCTCGTGACCGTGGTCGGGCACCTCCTCGAGCCGTCCCTGCGGCAGACCGTCCGCGACCTGCCGGCACCAGGCCGGCAGGGCGACGAGGTCGTCCTCGCCGCGCAGCACGAGCGCCGGAACGTCCGCGAGATGCAGCACGTCCTCGGGGCGGTGCACGAGCATGGCGTGGAACTTGGCGCGCAGCCGGGGTCCCGCCCGCACGTACTCGCGCGCGCCGCGCGCGATCACGCGCGGGCTCTCCACCGCGATGTCGCGCAGCAGGCGCCACAGCTGCCGGGGTGCGGACCGCGCCGTCGGGTCGAGCGTCGGGCCGACGAGCACGATGCGGTCGACCACCTCCGGGTGGCGCACCGCGATCTCGAGTGCGACCTGCGCGCCCATCGAATGCCCGATGACGACCGCCGGCCGCATGACCCGTTTCCGGAGATAGGCGGCCACGAGGTCGGCCGTGCGCTGCATCGTGAGCACGCGGGCGGGCTCCGGCGCCTCGCCGTACCCGGGGAGATCGAGGGCGACGACCTCACCGTCGCCGAGGTGGCGTGCCAGGTCGGTGAAGACGCTGCGCCCCATGCCGATGCCGTGGATCAGGACGTACGCGCGCTCGCCGTGGCCGCGACGCTCGGCGACGATCGTCGCGCCGGCGTGCGCGAACCGTTCCACTCCTGCCATGGATCAGGCGGCTCCGGGCTGATCGCGCAGGCCCACGCGATCGGGGATGTCGAACTGCACCCGCGGCAGCCACGACGACGGCTCGGGCCAGGGCCGCGAGGCGGGAAGCGTGCGCAGACGCGCGCGCAGCGCCGCGCCGGACGCCTCCACCGGCAGCACGCGCGACGGCGCGTGGTGCGCGAGGGCGCCGAGCCACCAGTGACGCCAGGTGCCCTCGATCGCCTCGGGCCCGGCGACGACGTAGTAGTCCGGCATCACCGCCTCCCCCGAGGCGAAGAGCGTCAGCAGCGCACCCACCTCCGCTTCGAGCGAGCCGAGGGTCGCGCGCTCCTCGTACAGCTCCACCCACGCCGAGGCCACGTGCTCGAGGGGATCGGCGTCGTGCACCACGTACGGCATCGACACGGAGGCGACGAGGTGGGCGGCGACCGCCGGCTCGGCCTCGCGCAGCGAGAGGGCGACGAGCGCCGGAACGTCGGCCAGACCCGTCAGCAGCTCGTCGCTGTCGGCGCCGACGAGCGCCACGACGGTGGAGCGCGGGGCGGTGTCTGCGGAGTGGGCCATGTTCCACGATACGTCCGGCGCGCGGCCGGCGGGCCTGCACCTCGCCGCGGGACCGTTCAACCGGCTGTCGGCTCCGTTCGCGGTTCGCCCTTGCGCGGCCTGCCTCGGCGGCGATGTCCGCGGGCGAACGTACCGTGTGAGCATGCGGATCCTGCACACCTCGGACTGGCACATCGGGCGGTCGTTCCACGGCCATTCCACGCTCGATGCGCTGCGTGGTGTGCTCGAGGCGCTCGTCGAGCAGGTGCGCGAGCACCGGGTCGACCTGGTGATCGTCGCGGGCGACGTCTTCGACTCCGCGACCCCCGCGGCAGGCGCGTACACGCTCCTGTCCGACGCGCTGCGGGGTCTCGCCGACGCCGGCGCGGCCGTCGTGGTCACCAGCGGCAATCACGACTCGGCCGCGCGCCTCGGCTTCCAGTCGCAGCTGCTGCGGGAAGGCGTCCACGTGATCACCGACCCCGAGCTCGTGGGCACCCCGGTCAGCTTCGCCGACGAGCATGGCCCGGTGCACGTCTACGGCATCCCGTACCTCGAGCCGGTGCTGCTGCGCTCGCTGTGGCCCGGCGTGCGCACCCAGGCCGACGTGCTCGCGCACGCGATGGACCTGGTGCGGACGGATGCCGCGACCCGCGGCGGTCGCACGATCGCCGTCGCGCACTGCTTCGCCGCGGGCGTCGAGCCGACGCCCCACCTGGAGCGCGACATCCAGCAGGGCGGGCTCGACATCGTTCCGCTGTCGACGTTCGCCGGAGTGGACTACATGGCGCTCGGCCACATCCACGGCCGCCAGCAGCTCTCGCCCGGCGTGCGCTACGCCGGCGCCCCGCTGCACTACAGCTTCGACGAGGGAGACAAGCCGCGCGGCTCCTGGCTGGTGGAGCTCGGCCCGGAGGGCCTGGGCGAGGTCGAGTGGCTGCCGCTGCCGGTGCCGCGCGCGCTGGCCACACTCACCGCCACGCTCGAGGAGCTCCTCGAGGAGGAGCGCTTCGCGGCGCACGCCGGCGATTGGGTGCGGGCCGAGTACACCGATCCGCTGCCCCAGCGCGACCCGATGCGGCGTCTGCTCGCCCGCTTCCCGTTCTGCGCGGAAGTCCGCCACGCGCCCGCGGCGGCGCGCAGCGATGACGAGCGCACGTACGCGCAGCGTGTCCGCGCCGCCCGCAACGACGCCGAGCTCGTCGACGCGTTCCTCGCGCACGTGCGCGACGGCGAGGGCGCGACCGCACGCGAAGCCGAGCTGGTGGGCGAGCTCCTCGAGGAGCGCACCCGTGTGGAGGCGACCGCGTGAGACTCCACCACCTCGAACTCGCCGGCTTCGGTCCCTTCCGCGAGCGGCAGAGCGTCGACTTCGAGGCGTTCGAGCGCGACGGGATCTTCCTCATCGCCGGCCGCACGGGCGCGGGCAAGTCGAGCATCCTCGACGGTGTCTGCTTCGCGCTGTACGGAAGTGTGCCCCGCTACGAGTCGGGAGACAAGCGGCTCCGCAGCGATCACTGCGCTCCGGAAGACCCGACCGAGGTGCGCCTGGAATTCACGGTCGGCGAGCGGCGCTGGCGCGTCACGCGCGCCCCGGAGTATCAGCGTCCGTCCCGCCGTGGCAGCGGGCTCACCACCGAGCCCACGCGCGCAGAGCTCGAAGAGCTGGTGGACGGCGCCTGGGTGGGGCGCGCGGGCAAGCCGCGCGAGGTCGGGCTGCTCCTGGACGATGTGCTCGGTCTCAATGCGCTGCAGTTCCAGCAGGTGATCCTGCTCGCTCAGAACCGGTTCTCGCGGTTCCTGCTCGCGTCGGGCACCGAGCGCCAGTCGCTGCTGCGCGCGCTGTTCGGCTCGCGGCGCTACGAGGAGTACGCCCGCGAGCTGGGGGAGCGCAGCAAGGCCGCTCAGCACGAGCTCGACGCACTGGGCGAGCGGGCGCGCACGCTTCTCGATCAGGCCGAGCGACTCATCGCGGCCCACGACCTCCTGCCCGTCGACGAGCGCGCCGACGACCTACCCGCCGACCTGGCCGCCCGTCGCGCAGCGGTCGAGTTGGCGGAGCACCGCGCCGCCTACCGCCTCGACACCCTCGCGCGCGAACGCGCCACCGCCGACGACACGCGCGCGGCCGCAGACGCCGCTCACGCCGCCGTGGTCGCGCTCGCCAGAGACCAGGCCGAGCTGAGCCGCGCCCGCACGCGCCTGCAGGCGCTCGAGGACGCGGGCGACGAGATCGCCGGCGACCGCCGCCGGCTCGAAGCCGCCCGGGCCGCCGAGGTGCTGCGGGCGACGCTCGACGCCGTCGCCCGCGCCGAGTGCACCGCGGTTTCCGCGGCAGAGGCCGCCGCGGCGGCCGACGCGGCGTGGGAGCGGGCGGCCGGCACCGTCGACGCCGACGCTGCGGTCGAGCTCACGGCCGTGGTCGAGCGGCTGACCGGCGAGCTGGCGGTCGCCACCGCGGCCCTCGCGCAGGAGGCAGCGCTCGTCGCGGGCGAAGCCGAGCTGACGGATGCCGCGACCGCCGCCGCGCGCCTGGACGACGACATCGCGACGATCGACGCCCAGCGCGCCGAGGTTCCCGGCGAACTCGCGCGGATCGATGCGGAGCTCGAGTGGGCGCGTGCGGCCGCCGCCGGACTGGAGCCGGCACGCGTGCGCCACGAGGAGACGGCGAAGCGGCTCGCCGCCGCGGGCGAAGCCGAGCTGCTCGCCGGCGCCCGGCGGACGGCCGAGGCGGCGCATCGCGACGCCGCGGAGAGCGGGATCCGGAGCGAGCGCACGCGTACAAACGCGAGGGT